>NZ_CAWQGD010000004.1:0-3216496 GCF_963894355.1 Vibrio sp. SBT000027
TACGGGGTGCACCCGAAGCCTGTCGCTTTTCCGCGATAAATAGCCTTTCACGGTAAGTATCTTTGAGTCGCAAGTCGCTTTAAGTCGTAAGTCGCTTTGAATGGTAAATAGATTTGAAAGATAAACTGCTATATAATCTTGCCCCAATCAAAACTGTCTCACCCCTTTCTTAGGTGATGCACTCTTTCGATAGTAAATCACTTCAGACTGTTAAATAAGGTAGATACCAATGCGTCCAAATGACCGCGCTGTAGATCAAATTCGTCCAATTAAAATTACTCGTAACTACACGGCTTATGCTGAAGGTTCTGTATTAGTTGAGTTCGGTAACACTAAAGTTCTATGTAATGCGACGGTAGAAGAAAACGTACCGCGTTGGTTAAAAGGCCAAGGAAAGGGTTGGGTAACGGCTGAATACGGCATGCTGCCACGTGCAACGCACACTCGTAACCGTCGTGAAGCGGCGAGCGGCAAGCAAGGTGGTCGTACGATGGAAATCCAACGTCTGATCGCTCGCAGCCTACGTGCTGTTGTTGACCTGAAAGTAATGGGTGAAATCATGATCACTGTCGATTGTGATGTTATCCAAGCAGACGGCGGTACTCGTACTGCTTCTATCTCAGGTGCAAGCGTTGCAATGGCTGATGCTATCAACAGCTTACTTGCAAGCGGTAAACTGAAAAAGAACCCAATGAAAGGCCACGTAGCGGCAGTTTCAGTGGGCATCGTTGGTGCACAAGCACTGTGTGACCTTGAGTACGTTGAAGACTCAGCAGCTGATACCGACATGAACGTTGTAATGACGGAAGACGGTAAGATGATTGAGATTCAAGGCACCGCAGAAGGCGAAACCGTTCAGCCACGAAGAGCTGATGCAGCTTTTAGCCCTGGCGAATAAGGGCATTATCGATATCGTCGAAGCGCAGAAAGCTGCGTTGGCCGACTAGTTTCTAGATAGCTCCCACATTGGGGGCTATTTTTTTATCTTCTTCGTATTCGCGCCCTCCGCGTTGTTAACTGTGCTTACTCACCCGAATCACTTACTACTCGTAAGCTCACGGGTTTCGTAAGCTTGTTGCCTAGCGGAAAACACGACTACTAAGAAGATACTAAGAAGAGTTTAAGTTAATTAAGTTTTATTGGATAAACGTAGAGGAAAAACATGAAAGCATATCAACGTGAATTTATTGAATTTGCACTAGAGAAAGAAGTACTTAAGTTTGGTGAGTTTACTTTAAAGTCTGGCCGTAAGAGCCCTTACTTCTTCAATGCTGGATTGTTTAATACAGGTCGTGACCTAGCACGCTTAGGTCGCTTCTACGCAGCAGCATTGGCAGATTCAGGCATTGAGTTCGACGTACTATTTGGCCCTGCGTACAAAGGTATCCCAATTGCAACGACAACAGCGGTTGCACTCGCTGATCACCACGATTTGGACACGCCTTACTGCTTCAACCGTAAAGAAGCGGAAGAACCACGGTGAAGGTGGCAACCTAGTGGGTAGCGAACTTGAAGGTCGCATCATGCTAGTGGATGACGTGATCACTGCTGGTACAGCGATCCGTGAGTCGATGGAAATCATCCAAGCAAACGGTGCTGACTTAGCGGGTGTGCTTGTTGCTATCGACCGTCAAGAGAAAGGCAAAGGCGAATTGTCTGCGATTCAAGAAGTAGAGCGTGACTTCGGTTGTGCGATTATCTCAATCGTTAGCCTGACAGACTTGGTGACTTTCCTTGAAGAGAAAGGCACAGACGCAGCACACCTAGAGTCAGTAAAAGCGTTACCGCGCTCAATACGGCATCTAATTCGTAAACTGAAGAAGTTGAACCTGATGGTTTAGCGCTCTAGGTTAAGAATCGAAAAAGCAAAAAGGCCCGAGAGAGATAACTCTTTCGGGCCTTTTACTTTTCTATTGAGATGAGCTGCTTTCTTATCTATTTATAACGAATACCGCGCTCAATTTCTGGGTCTTCCATGGTTTTGAAACGCTTGTGCAGCCACATCCATTGCTCTGGCGCTCGCAAAATAATCTTCTCAAGATAACGGTTTAGATAAGCGGCCGCGGCTTTTTCATCTTTGCGTGGATAGTCATCTTCGATGGACTCATCCGCCATGATTTCATACTTACCATCGGCATTTCTAAAACCAGACCCCGGAACAAGTGCACATCGGCTAGTGTAAGCCAGAATACTGGTGCCTGTTGTGGTACACGCATCTTCTACTGCGAAGAAAGGCACAAACACAGACTTGTTACGGCCATAGTCATGATCCGGCAGATAGAAAAGGATCTCACCCTGACGCAGGATTCGAATCATACGCTTCACGTCTTTACGGTGGATAAGACGGTTGCCGTTCTGAGTACGGACCACGGTATTGAATGAACTCGTAAGCTGGGTTGTTATGCGGGCGATAAACACCTAAACCAGAAATACCAAGAACGGCCATTGCTCGCGCAGTGATCTCTAGATTCAAGGCATGTACACAGCACAACAAAACACCTTTACCGTTGGCTTTGTGAGTGCGCAGTGTTTGGGTGTCTTTATCAACTAGGATTCTTTTGAAACGCCACGTCGGCCAAAACCAGGTAATACCGGTTTCGATCAGTGCCATGCCGGTATTTTTAAAGTTTTCACTGACCATAGCCGCGACTTCATCAGCAGGCTTATCTGGGAAGGCGAGTTCCAAGTTACGTGTTGCGACCGCTACGCGCTTTTTACCATAGCGAGCCCCAAGAGAGCCCAATGAACGACCTAGCAGTAATAATATACGGTAAGGGAGAACATTAACGATAAGCGCCAATAGCCCAAAACCGAACCACACTCCCCAGTATTTAGGGTGGAGTAGTGCCAGAGTAAAAGGTGGCTTAGTAATAACGTGTTGTGCCGTACTGTTTGTCGGAGAAGTTTTCGTCGTCATAACCATCACTTAAGATTTGATTGCTACTTAATTTGATTGCTACTTAATCTGAGCGCTCAGCAGTGCCCAATAAGCATCAAAGTTTTCTGTCGGTTGATATTTGAAGTCAGAACGTACAAATCGATTCAAGCTGCCTTCAACCTGACCGAGCAGTTGAGCCGCTAAGATCTTCTCATCAACAGGGAATGATTTCCCTTCACGAAGCTTCCTTTCACGCAGGATTTGTCGAAGTTGAGTCTCAATGCGCTCAAAAAGCTGATTGATGCGTTCACGCAGGCGCTCATTCTCAAACATTAGGGCATGGCCCGACAAAATACGAGTCAAACCAGGGTTGCGCTCAGAAAAGACTAAGATTAGTTGCATCACGAGGCGGATACGCTCAAGAGTGTCTTTTTCTTCATCGAGAATACGGTTGATTCGAGACATCAACGCTTCTTCAATGAACTCAATTAGGCCTTCAAACATGCGAGCTTTGCTTGGGAAGTGGCGGTAGAGCGCAGCTTCAGATACGCCGACTTGCTTGGCCAACTTTACCGTTGTGATACGAGAAGCACCTTCGGTCGATTCCAACATTTGTGCGAGAGCTTGTAGGATTTCTTCACGACGGTTTGATTTTCGAGTACCAGCCATCTATTTACTTCCTTTCCTAAAGATGAGGATTGAGTGAAGCAGGATTATAAACACCATTCAATTCTGTTTCCTAGTTTTGTGAGCCCTAGGTCAACAGAATCGAGAGGTGTCAGCACATTGTCAGAGCGAAATCGTATATTTATTCGACAATAAGTTGTTGGATCTGATCGAGGATCTGGAAACCAAGTGTGTCTTTGCTATCCAGTGGCAGAGATTTATCACCGTCTTTCCAATAAAGGTGCAATTCATTACTGCTGCTGTTGAATCCTTGTCCTTCGACAGAGACATCATTAGCACAAATCATATCGAGGTTCTTTCTTTCCAGTTTGCCGCGCGCGTACTTCTCAACATCTTGAGTTTCTGCAGCGAAGCCAACAGTAAATGGGCGACCTTCCGTCATTGAGGCGACAGAAGCGACAATGTCTGGGTTCTTAACCATTTGAATGGTCATGTCGTCTTTACCATCGACCTTTTTAAGCTTTTGGTCTGCAATGGTCTCAGGGCGGTAATCGGCCACCGCGGCGCAGCTGATGAAAATATCGTGTTGAGCTGCGTTGGCAGTAACGGCATCAAACATCTGTTGTGCGCTGTCGATATCAATGCGATTGACCTTGTTTGGCGTCGCAAGTGAAACAGGGCCACTGATTAGAGTCACTGTTGCGCCTTGTTTAGCGGCCGCTTCAGCCAGTGCATAGCCCATCTTGCCTGAGCTATGGTTGGTAATGTAACGCACCGGGTCGATGGCTTCACGAGTTGGACCCGCAGTAATCAACACCGAACGGCCAGCAAGCGGCTTAGGTTGGAAGAAGTCTTCACAACGGTGCACGAGCTGCATTGGTTCTAGCATACGACCCATGCCGACATCACCACACGCTTGTTCGCCTGCGGCAGGGCCCCAGATTTCACAGCCACGACGTTTTAGCGTCGCGATGTTCTCTTGAGTTGCAGGGTGGCTGTACATCTGTTGGTTCATTGCCGGAGATACCGCAACTGGCGCATCGGTTGCTAAAAGCAAAGTGGTCAGTAGGTCGTTACCCATGCCTGCGGTCATGCGCGCAATCAGGTCAGCGGTTGCCGGTGCTAATAATACCAGGTCAGCCCATTTCGCTAGCTCGATGTGCCCCATGGAAGCCTCAGCAGCAGGATCAAGCAAACTATCAGATACTGGCCTTCCAGAGACGGCTTGCATGGTGAGAGGAGTGATGAACTCCTTGGCTGCATTCGTCATCACGACTTGTACTTGCGCCCCACGTTCAATTAAGCGTCGAGTCAGTTCGGCACATTTATACGCAGCGATACCACCACTAATGCCAAGTAGGATTTTTTTCCCAGCTAGGCCTTGTAGGTCAGCGTTATCCAGTTGATTAACCAATGTTTGCATGATTCTGTTCCTTAATTTCTCTGGGACTTACGATATCAGAACAAAGGATTAGTGCCTAGAAGCAGAATTCGAACAGACTTGATGCTCATCAAATTGGTGTTATCAAACTTATCAATTACACGGTTTTGCTAGCGACTCGTTTCCTTTTCTCTTTATCAAAGGATCTCTGGTTGCAAGCTCATTAAGCTGACGGATCGTATTCATGACCCTAAATAGCCTTTATATGCCTATAAGTAAGATGCCTGTTGAGTCGATGCCAAGAGAAAAGTTACTGAGTCGAGGGCCAGATTCTCTAAGTGATGCGGAGTTGTTAGCGATATTTCTTCGAACGGGCACACAAGGAATGAATGTTTTAGAGCTTTCTGACAAGTTGATCAAAGATTTTGGTTCACTGCGCCAACTTTTTTCTGCAACCGAGACTGAGTTTTGTGCTCATAAAGGGATGGGGCAGGCGAAATATGTCCAGTTGCAGGCTGTTTTAGAGATGACGCAACGTTATTTGGCAGAGACTTTATCTCGAGGGGATGCACTCACTAGCCCAAGCCATACCAAGTTGTATCTTTCGAGTATATTGCGCGATCGCCAGCGAGAAGCCTTCTATATCTTGTTCCTAGATAACCAAAATAGAGTAATAAAGGATGAAGTGATGTTTGAAGGAACCATCGATGCCGCATCAGTTTACCCTAGAGAAGTAGTGAAACGGGCACTTCATCATAATGCAGCAGCATTAATCCTAGCGCACAACCATCCTTCTGGTGTCGCGGAGCCAAGCCAAGCAGATAGGCGAATTACACGCAGATTAACCGACGCATTGGCGCTGGTGGACATCCGAATTCTCGACCATTTTGTGGTTGGAGATGGCGAAGTTATCTCTTTTGCAGAACGCGGATGGATTTGAATCACATTTTAGGTTGTTAGTTGCGTTAAATCTGCTATCATTCCGCCCACATTTTAGAACCTTAAATCAGCTCTGATTACTCAAATAGCTGCCCTGTTCAAAAAAAGATCACGAAATCCTTAAAAAGGATCTGTTCGGGTCTTGAGCAATGCATGTCAAGTTAGTATAATACGCGACCTTTGATAGCCTTGAATGGATTTTCCATTATGGTTTTTACCTCTATTTTCAGAATTGATAGAGAGGTTCGGCCACCAAGGTTGATATCGAGCTGAAACGATTTGGAGAGACATTCATGTCCCGAGTATGTCAAGTAACTGGTAAGCGTCCAGTAACGGGTAATAACCGTTCACACGCACGCAATGCTACCAAGCGTCGTTTTCTGCCGAACCTACAAACTCACCGTTTCTGGGTAGAGAGCGAAAAACGTTTTGTTAAACTACGTCTAACTGCTAAAGGCATGCGTATTATTGATAAGAAAGGCATCGATGCTGTTCTTGTTGATATCCGTGCACGTGGCGAAAACGTTTAAGAGGAATTAAGCAATGGCTAAAGGCATTCGTGAGAAAATCCGTCTAGTATCTTCTGCTGGAACTGGTCACTTCTACACAACTGACAAGAACAAGCGTAACATGCCAGGCAAATTTGAGATCAAAAAGTTTGATCCAGTAGTTCGCCAGCACGTTATGTACAAAGAAGCTAAAATCAAGTAATTGATAGCCCCTTTGTCTCTTCTTTTATAGAAGAATAAATTAAAAACCCAGCTTATAGCTGGGTTTTTTTATGCCCAAAATTTAGGAAGCCCCATTATTTTGAGAGGTCTAAGGTTTTTTGATAAGCCTAAGCTTTTTCGAGAAGACTAAGTGTTTTTGATAGACGTAAGTTTCATTGGCTCAATTTGGCACCTACCGCACAGACATTACACTTGCCGATGGGCTTATGTGATAGAAAATAGCGCAACATAGAAAGTATCGCCTTTTTCACGATATACTGAACACTCAATAGGTTAGATGAGCAGAATCAGATGAGATATCGTGGACGCCGATGGAACAACATACTCATGTTCAGTGTGATTGCTTTTATTGGGGTGTTAAACCTTCCAACATTGATCAAAGCTTATTTGATCGAGCCCGAACCTGAAGTTACGGTCAGCAGCCCTTATCCTTCTCTTTTAAATCCAGCAGCTGAGCTTCAAGCTTTGCACTTTGCTAATTGGTCAGTTGTGCTAGAAGACGATCACTGGGTTTATCAATTTAAAGATACAACACTTCCTCAAACTACCAGTGCACAAGAGTTGTCGCAGCGATGGAAAGAGCTTGTGGGTACCGAAGTCGATTCTCAAACCTATACCGACCTCTCACCACAACTGAATACCCCGCACACCATCGAGGTGTGGTATCAAGATCAAGAAGAACCACAACGCATTACCTATTATCAACTGCCTCAGTTCTGGCTGCTAAAAAACTGGAATGATCAGTGGTTGGCGGTGTCTATTGAAGAGAGCTACTTGTTTCCAAGTTTTGGCTCAGACCAGTCATTTAAGTCAGACAAGCTATCTATATCAGAAAAATCACCTAAATCGGACGACTAACTATGCCTGAATTACCCGAAGTTGAAGTAAGCCGAATGGGGATCTCGCCTCATTTAGTCGGTGAGAAAATTAAAACTCTGACTTTTCGTACACCTAAATTGCGTTGGGATATCCCTCAAGAACTTAAGCGATTAGAAGGGCAGGTGATTCGCTCTATTTCACGCCGAGCTAAGTACCTATTGATAGAAACTGATACCGGAACAGCCATTGTTCACCTTGGGATGTCTGGCTCACTGCGCGTGTTAGATGCCGATTTTCCAGCGGCCAAGCACGATCACGTGGATCTTAAGTTAACCAATGGCAAGATATTGCGTTACAACGATCCGCGTCGCTTTGGTGCGTGGTTATGGTCGGCGCCTGATGAAATACATACAGTATTACTGGGTTCTGGTCCTGAGCCACTAACTGACGACTTCAACGCAGATTACATTGCTGAAAAAGCAGAAAAGCGTAAAGTTGCCGTCAAACAGTTCATTATGGACAACAAAGTGGTGGTCGGCGTGGGAAATATCTACGCCAATGAAGCGCTGTTTTCTTCACGAATCCATCCTTTGCGGCCAGCAAGCAAAGTGACAAAAGAAGAATGGGCCTTGTTAACCAAAGAGATCAAACAAGTACTCGCTACCGCCATCAAACAAGGCGGTACTACACTCAAAGATTTCGCACAAGCGGATGGCAAGCCGGGGTATTTTGCTCAAGAGCTACAAGTGTATGGGAAAGCCGGTGAAAAGTGCCCTAACTGTGAAGCTCTAATTCAAGAGTTAAAAATAGGGCAGAGGAATACGTTCTTTTGTGAAGAGTGCCAAGTTTAAAAAAACTGAACTTACGTTAACTTTTTACTGCTAGTAGATATGCGGGCTAGTCGCTACAATTACATTAATGATACGAATTGAGAATAGTAGAATGAAATATTTAGTAACTGGCGTTGCCGGTTTTATCGGCTCCGCAGTGTCAGAGCGACTATGTGCGGCAGGACATGAGGTTATCGGTATTGATAACTTAAATGATTACTACCAAGTCTCTTTAAAACATGACCGACTAAAACGCATTGAACATGAAAACCTGACTTTTATCGAGCTGGATCTTGCTGATAGAGAAGGCATGGCAACGCTGTTTGCTGGGCAAAAGTTTGACCGTGTTATTCATTTAGCGGCACAAGCTGGCGTTCGTTACTCAATTGATAACCCGATGGCGTATGCCGATAGCAACCTTGTTGGTCATTTAGCTATTCTTGAAGGCTGTCGCCATAACAAGGTTGAACACCTAGTTTACGCTTCATCGAGCTCTGTTTATGGCTTGAATCAAAAAATGCCATTCCATACAGCAGACAGTGTTGATCACCCGATTTCACTATACGCCGCGACTAAGAAATCGAATGAATTGATGGCGCATACCTACTCTCATTTATATGATGTACCGACGACAGGCCTGCGCTTCTTTACCGTTTACGGACCTTGGAGCCGCCCTGATATGGCGATGTTTAAGTTTGCGAACTTAATTGTGGCGGGTAAACAGATCGACATCTATAACAATGGCGACATGATGCGTGATTTCACTTATATCGATGATATTGTTGAAGGTATTATTCGTGTTCAAGACCGTATTCCAGCTAAGCAGCCAGATTGGACTGTGGAGCAAGGCTCACCTGCAACCAGTTCAGCACCATATCGCGTATTTAATATCGGCCATGGTAGCCCCGTTAAATTGATGGATTACATAGAAGCATTAGAAGGTGCTCTAGGTGTTGAAGCGAAAAAGAACTTCATGCCAATGCAGCCAGGTGATGTGTACGCGACTTACGCTGATACTGACGATCTGTTTGAAGCAGTTGGCTATAAGCCTCAAGTGAAGATCCAAGAAGGAGCAAAAGCTTTCGCGGATTGGTATAAAGCCTATTACTCGCTTTAAAAAGTCACGGTTTCATTAAAAATAGCGCTCAATGAGCGCTATTTTTCTTCTGTTCATGAGGACTATTTAGCTGTTTTGAGTTTTATTTCGGTTGCTACTTTTTGTGGCACAAACTGACTAATATCCCCGCCATGAATAGTGACTTCACGGACAATTATGTTAGTAAGGAATTGGTTTATGGTGAGGAAAGTCAGTGTTTCGTTTTTCTACCTTTATAACTTTGGTCTGTATTCTTTACCTAAGGCAACAAGGTGACAAATATTGGTTGTCAGGTTAAACGTCATGCTTTTTATTTTGTTAACAATCTTCATAAAGGCTATAAAGTAATTTTTTTTACCTTTATGTTTACGATCGCCAATAATGGAAGGCTGTTTACTACGTTGTAACCCCGCAATAGAAACGCCAAACATGGGGCGTTTATGGGCCCAAGTGTTTCTCAAAAATACATCTACGGGGTAACTAAAAACTTGGCTATGCTTAATAAAAGATCTTGCTGCGTTAGGGGATAAAGCATAGGCAGCTGTACCTTGAGGAACTTTTAAGTATTTTACAAGTTTCTGGATTTTGTAGTGGCGTACAGGATAATGCAATTTGTTCTTACTGTCTTGTAAGCGAATAAAACCACACTGCTTAATATGCTGCTCGGCGATAGTCAGAGTATTGCGAAATATGTCGATATCAATATTGGCATGATCTTCGAAGACTAAAATGGGTTCATTGAGCTCTATACATTTTTGCCAAATAAGGTAATGGCTTGCATAGCATCCAACTTCTCCAATTGCATGCGACCTGCCCATATTGTGTAAAAAAGCTCTATCGTGAATTCTTGTTAGTAGGGGGTGTTGATCGGTTCGCGCATCCACTCCAATAAAAAACTCAAAATCAACCTGAACACTTTTGAGAGCATTAGCTGTTGATATTTGTCGGCTATCATTGCCTTTTAAAGTAATGCAGTATGCTTTCATAAATTGTATGTATTCATATATAAGAGCGATATGTTATCACTCACTTAGATTTTTTGTAATGGTTGTTCCTTTTTCTAAGAGATTATAACTGTAGAAAGAGTAATTCACTCTAACGTTAGAGAAAAACGGATTCATTTCAATGAAGGACTACCACGAAGTAGCTTTGATACTCGACTTTTCAAGCTCCCTGGTCTTGAGTTCGGAACCTTTGTTGAGACCATAACCCTGTCCTGAGAAGTTTTTAGGGTTGGTATTACATCTACTAAAACATAGCGCTCAATGAGCGCTATGTTATTTTTTGGAGAAGAGAGGATTAGTTTGTCGTTTTGAGTTTTATTTCTGCAGCCACTTTTTGTGGCACAAACTGACGAATATCCCCACCATGGATGGCCACTTCTCGAACTATTGTCGAAGAGAGGAATGCATACTCCTCTGAGGGCGTTAAAAATACACTTTCAAGGCCAGGCAGTAGCTTCCTGTACATGCTAGTGAGCCCGAACTCATATTCAAAATCCATGGTTGTTCTTAGGCCTCTCACCAACACATTCGCTTGTTGCTGTTTAGCAAAATCGACCAGTAACCCCGAAAACCCTTCAACAGATACATTAGACAGGTGAGCCACCGCATCACGTAGTAGCTCAACTCGTTCATCTAATTCAAACATGGTCTTTTTACTTGGGCTGGCTGCCACCCCGACGGTGATATGGTCAAACATGCTTGCGGCACGAATAATAATATCAAGATGGCCATTGGTTACGGGATCAAAAGTCCCTGGGTAAATAACGTGTGTGCTCATATCAGCTGTCCTTGCTTAATGTGTTATTCGAGTCCAGTGCTTCGTCTGAATTTAGTGTTTGGCGAGAGTTTAAGGCTTTGTTGAGTTGCTGTTTTACCATATCGACGGTGATGTCTTTCATCAAATCATCACCCTTCGCACGGGTTCCCCATGGAAGGTCTTCGACTAGCTTACCTTGTTGTGCTTCTACATGCTGTTGATAAACACTTACTACGATATCGAGATCGTTGTAAGGGCCTGTTCTACGAGGATCGCTGTGTGCGTACAAGCCTATTACAGGAGTTGACTGCGTGGTTGCCAAGTGAGCTGGGCCAGTATCAGGTGCCAATACCACCGTTGCATGTTTCAGTACGGCAGTCAGTTGCTTCAAGTTCGTTTTGCCAATCAAGTTGGTTACTGGCGACTGGCATAATTTTTCGATGTCGTTACCCAGGTTAACTTCTCTTGGTGCCGGAGAACCACATAGCACCACTTGCATGCCTTGTTCGACAGCATAGTCAGCAATAGCAGCGTATCGCTCTGTTAGCCAGTTGCGAGAATCTTTGCTCGCAGCAGGGGAGATAACCAAGGTCGGTTTGTCTGCCATGGTACTGATTGCTAGTTGTTCATCTTCAAGTGTTAAAGGGATATCCCATTGAGGCTTATCGAAGGGTACACCAATGTAGCGAGCAAATTCGGCAAAGTTATCCAGTACATGAAACTTGTCCGAGATAGGTAGATGGCGGTTGGTAAAGAGTGATTGAGCTTCACGAGTACGATTTTTACCAAAACCTACTTTACACTTTGCTTTAACTCCCCAAGATAGCACGCTGGCTCTGAGTGCGGCTTGCATATGCAGAAGTGCATCAAATTTACGATCAGATAGCTGGCGCCATAATTCACGCATTCCTTTGAAGCCTTGTTTCTTATCGAAAACAATCACCTCAATACCGGGTAGATCGCCGATCAGCATGGCTTCTATTTTGCCCGTTATCCAAGTGATTTTCGTTTCAGGCCACTGCTTCTGGATGGCTTGAACCACAGAAATAGCATGACAAACATCGCCAATCGCGGAGAGGCGAAGTATGCAAAGAGATTGAGGTGCAGTTGAGAACAGTGACATAAAGTGCCCGAAAAAAGTGAATAACATCAGAATTATGCAGATACTCGCATTAGTTGTAAAATAGCAATGACGAAAAGCGACCCAAAGGCCTCATAGATGGAAACGATTAGCACCAAGAACCAAACAATTTGGTACGACCCTGAACTTTTGGCTCAGGTACCAGAGGGCGATATCGCTCAGATCTTTGAGGCTGAATATTGGCAGCAACAAGACGTCATTTCAGGCAGTGCTCAAGGACGCGGTACCACATGGTTCATTCAGCTTGATGGAATACAGGCCGCATTGCGCCATTATCGCCGTGGCGGATTGTTTGGGAAGCTAGTCGAAGACCAATATTGTTTCTCTGATTGGGAAAGCACGCGCTGTGCAATGGAGCTTAATGTTCTCAAGGCATTGGCAAACGCAGGTGTGAATGTACCGAAGCCCATTGCTGCTAGAGCCATTAAAAGCGGACTACTTTATCGAGCGGACTTAATGTCTGAACGAATTCCCAATGCCAAAGATCTGGTTGATGTCTTGGCCAATGGCCCGATAGATGCGGATGTTTATCGTCGAATTGGCCAAGAGGTACGCAAGATGCACGATACTGGGGTTAATCATACCGATCTCAACATTCATAATATCCTGCTTGATGACTCGCAAAGGGTGTGGATTATTGACTTTGATAAGTGTGGTCAGCAAGCGGGTGATGACTGGAAAGAAGGCAACTTGAATCGCTTAAAGCGCTCGTTCTTAAAAGAAGTGAACAAGCGCCAGATTCAATGGCAAGAGTCGGATTGGGAGCCGATGTTAAAGGGCTACCAAGGCTAATTAGGTCAAATAGTTGTTAGCTAAGAATGGCTATTAATTAAGAATGTATGCCAAGGTTTTATCCAACGCTCCTCGGTTTTGTTCAACAACTTGATAAGCGGCTAAGCCTTTATCTTTACGTAATTTAGGTTGGGTGAACAGCTCTCTGAGTTGGCTTGCAATGTCACAGCTATCTTGACAAATAACCACGGCATTGGCTTCCAGCAGTTTGTCTGTGATCTCGCTGAAGTTAAAGTAGCTAGGACCATTGAGTAAAGGTAACTGCAGGGCCGCAGGCTCTAGAAGATTGTGACCACCTACCTTATCGCCTACAAGGCTTCCTCCCATAAAGCACACGTCAGATCCGCCGAGTAATACCAACATTTCTCCCATCGTATCCGCAATATAGACTTCAACCTCAGACGTTATTGGCTGCTGACTTGTTCGAGTGATAGTGTTGAAGTCGCGCTGTTTAGCTAGCTCAAACACTTGGTTAAATCGCTCAGGGTGACGAGGCACAATCATCAGCAAGGCATTAGGGTTGTCTTTTAGAAGTTGCCTATGAGCATCTAAAACAATTTCATCTTCACCTTGGTGAGTGCTGGCCGCTATCCATACACTGCGTTCAAAGCCAATTTGTTCACGTAACGCTTTACCTTTCGATACTTGTTCAGCTGAAACTTCAATATCAAACTTGAGCGATCCTGTTACATGCACAGATGCTTTATCTAGCCCCAACCTCACAAAGCGTTCAGCATCACTTGGGTATTGGCAAAGTACTTGAGACAGGTTTTTGGCTAAGAGGTCAAAAACGGCTTGGAATTTAGCATAACGCTGGCACGAGCGTTCGGATAGGCGAGCGTTGAGTACCGAAATGGGGATACCAGCTTTAGCGACGCAGTGCAGTGTGTTTGGCCATAATTCTGTTTCCATGATTAGCATCTGTTTAGGCTGAACTGTTTTCAAAAAACCTCGAATACACCAAGAAAAATCAATCGGCATGTAGCGATGCTCGACCAAATCACCAAGCTTGTCTATCTGCTCAGCACCCGTGCTGGTTGTCGTGGTAACGATGATGGCTTGATTTGGATCTCGCTGTTTCAATTGTTTGATAACAGGCATCGCAGCAATAGATTCACCAACCGACACGGCATGAATCCAGATAGGGCTTTTACCTTGAGTTTGCGGCGTGATCCCGAAATGTTCTTTCCAACGCTGACCAAAACTTGGTTTGCCTGGTTTACTCTTATAAAGCCCATACAGCAGTAGCGGAGAGGCTAGTGACAATATGAGAGTGTAGAAAAGTCGTATAAGCATAAGAACAGTGACACCAGAAGGTAAAATCAGTATTGAGAAGAGTATTTTCTTCAATCTCGAAAGTAAAGAGCGTTATAATTAAATGCTTAGTTGCACTTTCAAACGGAAATGGTGAATTTTATCTCATCGCTTATGCAAACCGATCAAACCTATCGTTTCTTGCTCTACGTCGAGCAAAATTACTCATTTGCTATCCTTCGTCCCTTTTATGATTACGCGAAGCAGCTCGGCCACGATGTTAAGTGGTTGCTTGTTGGTGATGAGGCTTCTGAACATCTTTTACTAGAGCATGAACAGAGCGTCTCTTTAGCTGAAGCTGTCTCTTTTAACCCTTCGGCTGTTCTAGTGCCCGGTGATCGCGTTCCTGCGTTTATTCCAGGATTGAAGGTGCAAGTATTTCATGGCTTAAACGAGAGCAAACGAGGGAACTTATACCCTGAGCGTGGTCTATTTGATTTGTATTGCACTGAAGGCCATGAAAGAACAAGTTCGCTTGAGCCGTTAGCCAAGCAACGCGGCTATTTTCAAGTAAAAGAGACTGGGTGGTTGAAGCTAGATAGCTTGTTTAGTTATCAAGCTGGTGAGAAGAGTCATGAGAGACCTCAAATTCTGTTTGCTTCGACGTTTTCGCCAAGTTTATCGTGTGCTGAACTGGTTTATGAAGAGTTAAAGCGACTAAGCCAAAGTAGTCAGTGGCAATGGTTAGTGACATTACACCCTAAAATGAAGCAAGAGACACGAGTAAAATATCAAGCACTGGAAGGGGATAACCTTCTCTTTTTCGATAATGACCGAGTGATTGAAATGCAACATCGAGCTGATGTTATGGTGTGTGACAACTCATCGATATTTCAGGAATTCTTGTTGCTCAATAAGCCTGTTGTCACGGTAAATAATCGTGACCCTCAAGCAAGCTTTATTAATATTGCTCAGGCTGAACAGTTAGAATCAGCTATTAAGCAAGCCATGCTAGCTGATGAAGCTAGAGATGACGCTATCGCTAATTACGGCCCGTCAATTACACCGCATTTAGATGGACAATCGTCGGCTAGGGTTCTGAATGCTATTACCGATGTGTTGGAAAGTGGCTGGCAAGATAGAAAACCAAAAAATTGGATTCGTAATTTTAAGATCCGTAAATCATTAAACTATTGGAAATTCTAGGGCTGAATAATGAGAAAACATACCCTGTCTGTCATTGTTATCACCAAGAATGAAGAAGACCGAATTGAAACTTGCCTTAAATCTGTCGTTGATATTGCCGATGAGCTGATCGTTTTAGACAGTGGTTCAACAGACGCAACCGTTGAGATATGCCAAAAATACACAGACAACGTGACCATCACAGACTGGCCGGGCTTTGGTAAACAAAAGCAACGAGCTTTAGATAAAGCTACATGTGATTGGGTGTTATCAATCGATGCTGATGAAGCGTTAGATGAAGAGATGAGTAAGGCTCTTGTTGAATTATTAAAACAAGATCAAATCAAACATACTGCTTATAAACTTCCTTGGGGAGTGACCCTTTATGGGACAACGCTCAAGTATGGCCGTAGCGCTCGTGCAGTCTTAAGGTTGTTCAAGAGAGACGGTTCTCGATATACGCTTGATGAGGTTCATGAGACGGTTGTTCCAGAGCAAGGCTCGACAGGGATATTGAAGGGGTTTCTTCTTCATTACACCCATCGCGATTATGGCCATGGTTTAGATAAAGCAGCGCAGTACGCTTGGCTTGGCTCCCAAAAATACCATCGTAAAGGCAAGAAATCACACGGCTTATTTTTGGCCTTGTTACGAGCGGCATGGACATTTTTCCTTGTTTATATTATTCGCCGCGGCTTTATGGATGGTAGTGTCGGCTTCATTATGGCGATGACCTACGCTCAAGTGAATTTCAATAAATACGTCGGTTTGTGGATTCTTGAAAACCGTTCAGAAGACAGCTCAAAAGACCAAGCCAAATAGGAACCGATAGATGAAAATTTTAGTTTGTGCATCTTACTTGCATGCATGGAACAGTTTACGCCCTGAAGCCGCAATCTTTATTGAGCTTGCGCGTCAAGGTCACCAAGTCACTATCATGACCCAAGGTGAGTCTGAGCATGTCTCAAAGTTAGAAGAGTACGGCATTCGAGTCGTTGATGGTTATCCAAAGCGTAAAGTTTGTTTTGATACCATTAAAAAAATTCGCCACGAGCTAAAAACGCATGATCACGACATCTGCTATGCTTTTAACTCTAAGACTATCCCCAATGCCGCGTTTGCGTGTATTGGCTTTAACGTTAAGTTAGTCGTTTATCGAGGTACAACCGGAGGGTTATATCGACATGACCCTAGTGCTTATTTAACGCAACTTCACCCTCGTGTAGATGGCATAGTCTGTGTTTCTGAAGCGGTTCGACAAGATGTGGTGAAGCGCGTTTGGAAGAACAAAGATAACGTTGTTACCATATACAAAGGGCATGAATTGGATTGGTATAAAGTGCCACCAACCGAGCGCTCCGAGTTTGGTTTGAATGAAGATGATGTAGTCGCGATTACTGCAGCGCATGTAAGGCCAAGTAAAGGTATATCTGTTTTACTTGAGGCGACCAAATACATTACTGCACCAAACTTCCACTTAATCTTAGCGGGCAGCGGCTATGAGCCTCACTTTGATGAGATGAAAGCGAGCCCTATGAGTGAGCGAATTCACTACATTGGTCATCGTACTGACATCCCTTCGATCATGTGTATGGCAGACTTTCAAGTTCAGCCATCGATCAGCGGGGAGGGTCTACCACGTACGATTGTCGAAGCCATGGCTAATGGCACAACTTCTGTCGTGACAACTACTGGTGGTGCCCCTGAGCTCGTTGTAGATGGTGAGACTGGTTATATTGTCCCGACCGGTGACGCTAAAGCGTTAGGTGAGGCGATGGACAAGCTCGCACAAGATAAGGCCAAGTGCACTGCAATGAGTGAAGCGGCTAAGAAGCGCCTAGATGAAAGCTTCAGTTCACGAGTGACAGTTAAGAAGCATTTGGAATTTTTTGATAGATTGTTGAGTAGATAGTCATGAACCTATATTTGTGTTCTACATTACGGCACTTTCTATTTGCTTTATTGAAATCATTAAATGAGGTAGAGCAGGAAAGTAGAATAATAGTTGTTACGGATCAACAGGGACTTGATCCTGAAAGCTTCGATTTATCTATCTTACCCAGTACCATTACCGTGAAGTTTATTGGGAGAAAAAAACTTCTTAAAGAAATATATCGTGGTGGTATGGGGTTTATTCATAAATGTTTTGCTGTTGCTAATTATCAGAGTGATTTTTTTAAAAAAAGAACAGCTAATAAGTTATATGAAAGTGAGGTGTTGAGTGAGGCATTTGTAGAGGAAAAAACTCGTTTGTTTTTATTCAATGATCGCAACCGCCTTTCAAGATTAATACGTTTAGCTTTTCCTTTTTATGAGGTTATAGAAGACGGGTTATCGAATTATACAGGTACAGAGCTAAGTCTCACTGACCGTTTTCTTTCCAATAAAAAAGGCCGGCGTTATATTGGAGATGATAGACGCTGCAAGTTTATCCATTTACTTAACCCTAAATTGGCCTCTAGCCAGATTGCAAAGAAAGTACAACGTATAGACTTCATCGATCCTAATAACGTCAACACCTTCTTGTATTCAATTTTTAAATTGGATAATTCAAACGTGGTGATTCCTGATGTGATTATTGCAACTCAACCTATCTCTATCTCTGGAATGAGTGACTTTGGGCATGATATCACCGTTTATCGAAGAATGGTGGAGCACCTTGAAGCTCAAAAATTAACATATGTTTTTAAAGTGCACCCAAGAGAAAATGAAGATAAGTATAAAAATGCGTTTCAAGATTCTAATTTTATAAAAAGTAAAATCCCACTGGAGTTGTTGGTGTTTGCTTCTTCAGGCTCACCAGTAGTCTTCTCTGTATACTCTAGTGCTGGTATGGGATTTGAAGGTTTTTGCCGTAGAATGACTTTAATAACGGATGATGAAGCTGAGATGCAGGCTGAGATTTATAATCAATGGAAAGAAAGTTTTTTAGACTTAAATAAACGCTTAGAGGCAATGTTTTGATAAAAAAAATGGTTTTTGTAATATCAGCTCTAAGAGGTGGTGGTGCCGAGAAGTTTGTACTCAACCTTTACAAAGCTATGGAAAAATATCAGGGCTATCAATGCCATATTGTCTGTATAGAAAAAGCCATCGAACACGATATAAACGGATATCGTGTACATTTTGTGAGTGATTTCTGTAACGTTTCTAAAAAGGGGTTAAGACGCCTTACATACAAGAAGAACGTAGCTAGATCTGTCGAACAATATATAAGTGACAAAATATCAAAAGACGCTCTGGTACTCAGTAACATGTTGTTAGCTGACAAGATCATGTCTGAAAGTACCTTGCGAGTACATCACGTAATTCATAGTTCATACTATTCGGCGTTTTTACTAGGGAAAGGTTGGCTTAAGAAAAAACAAATAAAAAGAAAAATAAACGCGACTTATAAAAATCACCCTCTGATTTTTGTGTCTGAAGCTTCAAAACGTGAGTACGAATCATCATTTGAATCTAAGTTCTCAAATACTGTGATTTATAACCCAACAGAGTCAGGAGAGCTTGAACATTTAGCTAGTGCAACCGTTGATGTGGAGAGTTTAGGTGAATATCTTGTACACATTGGACGATTCAATCGAGCTAAGCGACATGATCGTTTGATTGATGCATTCTCAAAAATGACTAACACATCAGTCAAGCTTGTCTTACTTGGAAATGGTGGCCTGTTAGAGAAAGCTCAGCAACAAGTTAAAGCTCTAGGCCTTGAAGACCGTGTCATTTTTAAAGGTTTTTTAGCGAACCCATACCCTTATTTAAAGCATTCTAAAGGCTTAGTGCTGACCTCTGATTTCGAGGGTTTACCTACGGTATTGATAGAGGCAATAGCCTTGGAAAAACCTGTACTTACTACGAATTGCTCGGGTGGTATCAATGAAATCGTCGGTGATAACCAACTCGTAATTTCTACAAAGAGTGATCTGCCAGAAAATATGGATAAAATGTTATCTCACAGCCAACATTATACTGTTCCATTTAATAATAAGTTTTCGGCTATGTGCATAACTGAAGCTTACCATCAACTTAATTTATATTAAATTCATGGGGATTTAGCCGATTAATAGGTTAGTTATAAATCATATTCAAGGTAAGGAAGGGGATTCTATATCCCCCTTTCACTTATCTTATTTAAACTTGTTTTTAATTTTGAAAAGGTATTTTTGTTGAGTATACAGCTTTCCCCAAACCCCTTTATGTTTGGATTTTAAAAAAATAATACCTTTATTACTTTTCCAAGAGTGTTGATACCAGTGAGTCATATAGCGAGGTGTATGATTATTTATATCTAATAGTTTCTTTCCATCATATGCATAAAAATAAGCTTGTTCATATAATCGACATGGTTCTAATTCTTGGAAACCATCGTGAGTTAACTTGTAGGATAAAACCTTAGGCCCCATATATAGCGAAGATGACATTATTTCGTTTTCATAGAAATGAACAAGCTTCGCTAATATTTTTGAGTTTTTATCGGCGTAAATTATTGCATTTCCTAGGAATTTATCACTTTCCCACCCAGCAGAAAAAGACAATTCATCAAATAGTGGGAAGGGATCTTTGGTAATTGTTACGTCTGTATCTAAATAAAGCCCACCTTCTAAAGACAATATTTTTAGGCGTAAGTAATCGGTGACGAAAGCATAGAGTTCTCTTTTATAGCATTCTCGAGCAAATTCACAGCCATTTATCAAGTCGATTACGACAGGGTTATCATCTAGCCAAAGTTTATAAGTAAACCCCTGCTTTTCCCAATCATCGATGCATGCATTAGAGAAACTGTTCGGAGTGCCTCCTAACCAGATTGCGTGAATTGTTTTATTTTGCTTCATTTTCAATATCACCTTTAAAATTATAGCTGTATAACACACCAAGAACTAAAGTGTGAATTAATACGCCGCTTTTAACAAAGAGGTATGACTCAAATAAATTCAAAACTCCTAAGAATGAATATAGGCAAACGGCAAAAACTAATATATCACGAGAGCCTCTATTTCTAGCAATTTTAAAAACATGAGTATATAAATATACCAACAGTATGATGCCAACTAGACCATAGGAAGCGATTAACTCCATGTAACTACTATGTAGGTGCCTGATTTTGTATTTTTCATACATTTCAGTATGATTTGAATGGTCTAAAATATACGTATTTGCATTATTCCCTAACCCTAAGATAGGGTTAAAGAGGAATTGCTTAATTGTATCGATCCAGGAATGGACCCTAATACCAACGGAGGTGTAAGGTATATTCTCAGAAAATCCATCCAACTTGTGAATTATTTTTTCTCGAGATGTTAATTTGTTAACCGGATTTTTTGTTGAATAAAAAGGTGTTGTAGCTTCGTTAGTTTGAGGTTTTTCCTTAATTGCAACTTCTTTGATCGGAGAGTTTTTGTCAATTAAAACTTCAGTTTGTCTTACGTTATTTTCAACACTTTGATCGTATTTCTCTTGAAATTCTTTCGCTTCATAGTTTACTCGTGGAAGAGACGAGTAAATAAAGCTAACTAGGGTGGCTAATAAAATCATAAAAACAACAACAAGGTTGCCTTTATTTTTTTTAAAACTGGAAAAAAATAAAATGATAAATGGGATTGCGAGTGCAACATAAGCAGAGCGAGATTGTGTTCCCATTAAAAGAAAAATAGTGGTAGATACTAATACCAATAATGGTATTAGTTTTCCAATACTTAGTTTTGCCTTAGAAGCGATATATGTAATAATTATCAAAGAAGCAGCAAGAAGTGCACCCGAATGGTTTGCGTTCATGAAGTTATAGTCAACTCTAATCCCTTTCGTTATTTTGGAGTAATCAGAGTAGATATCATTCGAATGTAGTAGGCATGTGAGTATTACACCAATGGAGAAAGCAAACAGGGTTATATTTATTTTATTATTATCACCTTTTAGCCAATATGCTATAACGAAAAATACAAAAAAATAGCCAAGCCAAGTCAATGATAGAACGTTAGTATATTCTGGATCCAATAAATATAAACTATACCAACTTATAGTCTGTATGATGATAGAAGCAATAAATAGTTGGATAACTCTAAAATTAATTATATTAACACGGTGTATGTATAATGCACTCAAGGTACCTAAATAGATGATGGTTTGGAAAACATCCCCAACATAACGGTAGGATGTTTTGAACATAAAATAGCCCGTTATGCATGAAAGTAATACCAAGCTAAAAGTCGTTTCATTTTCCTGAAAATATTTCAATTTAATCATTATCTATAAGGGTTTATGTTGTTTTCTGGACGAGTCTTAAGCAACCTTAAGATCCACATATATTGTTCAGGATTCTTACTCACGTAATCTTCAATACATTGATTCATCATACGTGCGTCCTCCTCTTCGCTTCCTGTTGGGAAGGGTAGAGCAGGGTAGAAGTCCAGGGTGTATTGGCCAGTACTGCTATCGCATTGAGCAAACAAAGGAACTATTTTAGCTTTACTCAGTTTCGATAGTCGACCAAGGCCTGAAATTGTTGCTTTTTGAGTAGCAAAGAAATCAACGAAAACACTGTGCTCACGGCCAAGATCTTCATCAGGGAGATAGTAACCCAGGTACCCATCACGTACTGACTTGATGAAAGGTTTGATACCACCACTGCGATCATAAACACGACCGCCGTATTGCACGCGCTGTCGGTGCATTAGCCAGTCACTGAGTTTGTTTTTTTGTGCTTTCGCCATCGCAGATACAGGTAAATTGCGTGAAGCTAATAATACCGCTGGGATATCGATAGCCCATGTGTGTGGCACCAGCAAGATTACATTATCGCCACTGTCTGTAATATCGGTTAGGTTGTTCAGGCCGTTTATCGAAGTGTTATTCTCTAGCCAAGTTTTACTCTTGAGTGTCAGTGAGGCAAATCCCATCAAAAATGAGATGGAAGTAACGTATGACTGATAGAGAGTTCCTTCGCGCTCTTCGATAGATTGCTCAGGGAAGCACATCTCAAGATTCACTCGAGCCCGGCGGTTAGCCTTATTCTTAATTTTTACAGCTTGCTTAGCCATAAACTTAGCTAATGCTAAACGAATGCTATTAGGTAAGAAGCAGACTAAAGACGATAACAAAACAGCAATCCAAGTTCCCCAGTATTTAGGAGCTAGAAAACCCCATTCAAACTCAGGATTGTAAGCTTTTGGATCAAAATCATTGCGTTGTGTGGTCATTCATTCACTACATTATTTAAATCAGAGAGTTAACTTAATATCGGTCACTCTGGGAATGATTATATTCGTTAGACATTCCCAATAATACACGCTAAAAGTAGGGTGTATTATTGGTCCTAATCTGAAATATACCGTTAAGCGTTTACGATCTTCATGTACTCAGCAACGCCATCGGCTACTGCTTTAAACTCGATATCGCAACCTGTACCGCGAAGCTTCGTTAGGTCTGCTTGAGTGAATTCTTGGTAAGCGCCTTTTAAATGCTCAGGGAAAGGAATCGTTTCGATTTCGCCTTTACCATGGTGTTTGATAACTGCCTTGGCGACTTCTTCAAACGACTCAGCATTGCCGGTGCCTAGGTTAAATATGCCAGAAACACCATTTTCTAAGAACCAAAGGTTTACTGCTGCTACATCACCAACATACACAAAATCACGCTTGAAGGTTTCGCTACCCGCGAACAGTTTCGGGTTCTCACCGGCGTTCATTTGGTTGTTTAGGTGAAATGCTACTGATGCCATACTGCCTTTGTGTTGCTCGCGTGGACCATAAACATTGAAGTAACGGAAGCCAACGATTTGTGGAAGCGTTTCGTTATGCGCTGCAGCATCCGCGGTTAATCGGCGAACATAGTTATCAAATTGTTGTTTTGAATAGCCGTAGACATTCAATGCACCTTCGTACTCTCGCTCCTCGATAAAAGTATCGGTTTCGCCATAAGTGGCAGCAGAAGAGGCATATAGGAAGGGAATTTCACGCTCCACACAGTAATGAAGTAGCTCTTTTGAGTACTCATAGTTGTTGAGCATCATGTATTTGCCATCCCACTCAGTGGTCGCAGAGCATGCACCTTCATGGAAAACCGCTTCAATATGACCGAAATCATCACCAGCCATAACCTGAGTTAGAAAGTCATCACGATCCATGTAATCAGTGATGTCTAGGTCTACAAGGTTCTTAAATTTCTTACCATCTTTTAAGTTGTCGACGACCAGAATATCGTTGTGGCCCGCTTCATTTAGCGCCTTAACAATATTGCTGCCAATCATGCCAGCACCACCCGTTACGATAATCATAATTTCTAACTCTTTTGAATACAAAACTGTCACGAGTATAGCAAGGAATGGATAAAGCGGGCTAGTGGAATAATTCCCCAACCAGAGTATGATACGGCAAGCTAAGTTATAAATTATGTTGAGTTAATTACTCAAAACTATAGGTATTATCATGAAGATTGCAGTAGCCGGTACTGGGTATGTGGGTCTATCAAACGCAATGCTGTTAGCACAACATCATGAAGTAGTCGCGGTAGATATCATCGATGAAAAAGTGACAATGCTGAATAATAAGCAGTCGCCGATTGTAGATAATGAGATTGAGCACTTTCTATCAAATAAGACGCTGAACTTCAGGGCGACAACAGATAAAGCGGCTTACAAAGATGCTGAGTTTGTCATCATTGCTACTCCAACCGATTATGATCCAAAAAATAATTATTTTGATACCAGCTCTGTAGAATCGGTCATTAAAGACGTCATGGATATCAATCCCAATGCCGTCATGGTGATCAAATCAACGGTACCTGTTGGTTATACTGAGCGCGTTAAGCAAGATTTAAACTGTGAAAACATTATGTTCTCGCCAGAATTTTTACGTGAAGGCAAAGCCCTGTACGACAACCTGCACCCATCACGCATTATTGTTGGTGAGTGTTCTGAGCGAGCGAAAGTGTTTGCAAACCTTCTTGTTGAAGGCGCAGAAAAAGAGAATATCGACGTACTGTTTACTCACTCCACAGAAGCGGAAGCAGTAAAGCTCTTCTCAAATACCTACTTGGCGATGCGTGTTTCTTATTTCAATGAGCTCGACTCTTACGCCGAAGCGCATGGTTTGGATTCTCGTCAGATCATCGAAGGTGTGGGTTTAGACCCTCGAATTGGCAATCATTACAACAACCCTTCATTTGGTTACGGTGGTTACTGCTTACCGAAAGACACCAAGCAGTTATTAGCTAACTATCAAGATGTACCAAACAACATTGTGGGCGCTATTGTTGACGCTAACCGCACCCGTAAAGATTTTATTGCGGAGTCCATTATTAAGCGCTCGCCTAAAATTGTAGGTGTCTATCGCTTGATCATGAAGGCCGGCTCGGACAACTTCCGTGCGTCGTCGATTCAAGGCATCATGAAGCGTTTGAAAGCTAAAGGTATTGAAGTGGTCGTATTCGAACCTGTGTTGGAAGAAGAGCATTTCTTTAACTCGAAGGTGTATTCTGATCTCGAAGAGTTTAAAGCCGTATCAGATGTGATTGTATCCAACAGAATGGTCGATGAAATATCAGACGTTGCAGATAAGGTGTACACACGAGACCTGTTTGGCAGTGATTGATCTGGTTTTATTTTAGCTAATGCTAATTAGACCAGATGTTATCAGCTCGATCTATCCGCTTAGTGGCGATATACTGAACCACTAAACGGATAGGGATACTAATAACTGATGAAAACACGTGACAAGATTGTTTACGCTGCTCTAGAGCTTTTTAATGAGCACGGCGAGCGTAGTATTACGACCAATCATATTGCTGAGCATATCGAGATTAGCCCTGGTAACCTCTACTACCACTTCCGTAACAAACAAGAAATTGTACGTGACATCTTTACGCTCTATTCAACAGAATTGCTTGAAAGGTTCACACCGATTCAAGGGCAACAAGAAAGCCTGACGCTACTAAAGCGCTACTTAGATTCTATCTTCACGTTGATGTGGAAGTACCGATTCTTCTATGCGAACTTACCTGAAATATTGTCACGTGATGAAAAACTCCACCTTGATTACATGGCCGTTCAAGAAAAGCTGCAAACGAATCTTGTGGATATTATGAGAGCCTTCGTTGAGTTGAACTTGCTCAAAGCAACGGATACGGAAATGAAGTCGATGGTCACTTCTCTTCACTTGATCGCATCAGGTTGGTTGGCTTATCAGTCTGCGATGTCTCCAAAAGCCCAAATTACCGAGCAAGTTGTACATCAAGGGATGCTACAGATGATAGCTACTGTGAAGCCTATTGCGACTGCCCAAGGTTTTGAGCAGCTGACATTATTGGAAGATGGTGTAAGGGCGTTGAACTCTAAATAGAAAGAGACGAGTAAGCGAGATGCGGGATTCGAAGAGCTAAAGAGCAGATGCGAGTAACCGAGATTCGAAGAACGGGGAAGAGCAGATTTGAGTAACCGAGATTCGAGATACGAAGAGCGGTGGTTACTCATTAATACGATTACTGCACTCGCTTTTTAAAGCTCTTGGTTAACATGTTATTCGTATCGATTTTTTCATCACGCATTGTAAATAGCGACGTCATTCCCTACAGCGAGGTACGAGCGTGATAGGGAATCTTTGTGTTGTGGTGAATTAAACATGACAAATAATATATGAGACTGAGATTCCAGATATTTCGTTCCTCAATTCTGGAATGACGAAGTTTTGTAAGTGACTAGTTCAAGGCCTCTTAACTCTTTTGGGTTGCTCAAGATTAATTAGTACCTTTTCCTCGAACCTACTCTTAACCCTTCTGTATCTGGAACATTCGCCCCGATCCTTTAGCATCTCGGTTGCTCGCATCCCGCATCTGCTTTTAAGCTCTTCGCATCTCGTTTACTCGAATCCCGTATCTGCTCTTTATCGAACTAACCAACTCTTTGGATTCTGAGCTTGGCTGTTTCTTCGAATTTCAAAATACAGTGATGGACGCGTTTGGCCGCCAGTGTCACCAGCAAGCGCGATGGCTTCGCCCGCTTTAACCTTGTCACCTTCTTTCTTTAAAAGTGCTTGGTTAAAGCCATAGAGCGTCATATCGCCTTTACCGTGGTCAAGTAGTACCACTAAGCCATAACCACGCAAGTACTCTGCAAATACCACCGTACCTGAATAAACAGACTTAACTTGCTGACCGTACTTGGCGTTGATCACCATGCCTTTCCAGTTTATTTGACCCGTTTGGCGTGAGCCGTAGTTATGCAGAACTTTGTCTTTGATTGGCCAAGGCAGTTTGCCTTTACGTTTGGCTAACCCATCCATAGGGATTGCATTACGTCTCTCGCGAGCAGCTTTTTCCGCTTTCGCTATTTCAGCTTTTAGGCGAGTTTCATTGCGCTGAAGCTCCGCCAAGTAACTCTTATCACCCGAGATGTTTTTCTTGATGCTGCCAACCGTTTTCTTACGCTGCGTTTGAGTCTGAGATAACTTATCGCGCTTGGTGGTTTGCTGTTTTAACAATGTTGCTATCTGTTCTTGCTCAAGTTGACGCTGCTTATGGCTCTCTTCTAGTTCAAGTTGCGTCTGTTCAATCGTTTTGATTGTTGCGGAGCGCGCTTTGGCAAGGTGTTGGTAGTAGTGACTGATGCGATCTTCTTCCACACCTGTGTTGAGGATGTGAGAAGACGCTTTAGCTCGACTTGTCATGTAGTAAGTTTGAATCAGTTGCTCTAACTTGTCGGTATGGATTTTTTTCTGAGCCGTAAGCGCTTTAATCTTGGTGTCTAAGTTGGCAATATTTGCATTGGCCGTATTGAGCTGCTTTTTACTGTCTAGTATCGCTTTTTCAAGCGACACAATCGACAGCTCTTGTTTCTTGAGGTTTGCCTGTAGGCTATCGAGTTTTTTCTGCTGTGAGGAAAGGTTTTTTTGTTGGCGAGAGATTTCACTCGATACGCCTTTCAGTTCCCCCTGAGAGGCGGCAAATGACGATGTAGATAAAAGAGCAGCGCAAAGGCTGGTAGATATCAGAAGAGTCCGGCTAATGGCTCGAATTTGTTTCATCATTATCGTCATTTAGTTGTATTCATCTGCTCTTAATTTTTCGAATTTCGCTGAATCGAATCCCGCATCTGCTTTTAAATCCCATCACCATGGATGAAGTTCTGAGAGCGACCGTTGAACCCTTGATCCATATCCAAAGAGGGTTTGTCGGTTTTCGGTTTTCCGACAATTTTTGCAGGAACGCCAGCGACTGTTGTATGAGGTGGTACGGCTTGTAGAACCACAGAGCAAGAACCAATCTTCGCCCCTTCACCCACTTCAATGTTGCCGAGTATTTTAGCGCCGGCACCAATCATTACGCCTTCGCGGATTTTAGGGTGACGATCGCCACCTTCTTTACCGGTACCACCAAGGGTCACGTCTTGAAGAATCGATACATCATTTTCAACGACGGCTGTTTCACCAATTACAATGCCTGTCGCGTGGTCGAGCATGATCGCTTTACCGATACGAGCTGCCGGGTGAATATCCACTTGGCATGCAACAGAAATTTGGTTTTGTAAGTAAGTGGCAAGTGCGATACGGCCTTGCTTCCACAACCAGTTAGCCACTCGGTAACCTTGAAGGGCGTGGTAGCCTTTCAGATAAAGCAGAGGCATCGAGTACATCTCGACCGCAGGATCTCGATTTACCGTCGCGCAGATATCACAAGCGGCAGCATCAATAATAGATTGGTCCTGCTTGAATGCTTGTTCAACCACTTCACGCACCGCCATTGCTGGCATTGAAGCCGTCTTTAGCTTGTTTGCTAGGATGTAGCTAAGTGCTGCACCTAAACTTTCATGGTTGATGATCGTGGCATGATAAAAACTCGCAAGCATAGGCTCTTGCTCCGACTGCTGTCGAGCTTCCTTCACAATGCATTGCCAAACTTTTTGTTGTTCACAGTGTTTCATTTTACCATCCATTATTTTTAAGGGGCAGATGCGAGTGAGCTTAGAAGTACAGATTAGAGTCGCGAGATGCGAGTAACGAAAAGCATATCCGTCGAACTTTGAATGTGCTCTTCATCTTTCGTATCTCGTTTATCCGAATCTCTCTACTGCTCTTGCGTTACCAATATCCCGTATCTGCTCTTACTATCTTTCTGACTTCTTGTCTCGTGCAAGTAAATCTTGTGCTGCTAAGTGTGCATCTTTCCCTTGATACAACACTTGATAAATTTGTTCAACAATTGGCATCTCAACGCCCATGCGTTCTGATAATAACCAAACTTCTTTGGTGTTGCGATAACCTTCAACGACTTGGCCAATTTCTTCTTGTGCGGTATCGACATCTTTGCCTGCGCCAAGTGCCAAACCAAAGCGGCGGTTGCGTGATTGGTTATCAGTACAGGTGAGTACTAAGTCACCCAACCCAGCCATACCCATGAAGGTTTCTGGTTGCGCGCCAAGAGCTGCACCTAATCGGCTCATCTCAGCTAAGCCGCGAGTGATAAGTGCGGTACGAGCATTAGCACCAAAGCCAATACCATCCGACATGCCTGCGCCAATTGCGATAACATTCTTGACTGCGCCGCCAAGCTGCATACCAATGAAATCTGAGTTTGCGTATACGCGGAATGTTTTACCGCAGTGGATCTTCTCTTGCAGCTCTTCTAGGAAAACTTCATCAGGTGAAGCGACAGAGATAGCCGTTGGCATACCCATCGCTAACTCTTTGGCAAAAGTAGGGCCTGATAGAACAGCCAGTGAGTAACCATCACCAAGTACATCGTGAGCGACATCTTTAAGTAGGCGACCTGTTTCTGGCTCTAAGCCTTTGGTCGCCCAGCAGATACGAGAGTTCTCTGTTAAGTGAGGCTTAAGGCTATTTAAAACGATACCAAACACGTGGCTTGGAACGACAACCAAAAGGTCTCGGCTTGAAGTCACGGCTTTTTCTATATCTGACTCAATAATTAAGCTGTCTGGAAAAGCGATATTTGGTAGAAACTCATTGTTCGCACGCTCAGATTCAAGGCGAGCCATATGAACAGGGTCATGTCCCCAAAGAACAACATTGGCACCGTTACGCGCTAGAGAGATCGCTAAAGATGTCCCATAAGAACCTGCGCCAATCACTGTCATCGCAATGTCTTTACCGTAAGCGCTATCTTTACCGTAAGCGGCTGTCGCGTGAGTCGGGCGAGTTGTTTCTGTCATGCTTCCACCTAAAAATAATGAGGGAATTCGAAGAGTTCTTGAGATGTTTTCTAAATTAAGAAGAAAAAGCTCTCTATCAAAATACAGTGTAAATAAAAAATGCACATCGCAGAAGCTGCGATGTGCATTTAAAAGCTAACTATTTAACGAAAACTAGCTATCTAATAAAAGCCCAGCTTCTTAAAAATAAGCGATTTGAGCATTAGTCAGAGTAGTTCTATTTCGAAACTTAAGCTCTACTTGAAAACCTAAGCTCTATTTGAAAACCTAAGCTTGCTCGCCTTCAGTTTGTTCAGCTTGCTGAGCTTGGTTTTGTAGGTAGTTCATGAACAAAGCATCAAAGTTTACTGGCGCTAGGTTCAGTTGTGGGAACGTACCTTTAACCACTAGGCTAGAAATCGTTTCACGAGCGTATGGGAACAGGATGTTCGGGCAGAATGCACCTAGGCAATGAGCCAGTTGACCAGCTTCCATTTCGCTTGCAGAGAAGATACCGCCTTGTTGAACTTCACAAAGGAATGCAGTGTCTTCTGCGTTCTTAACTGTAACAGTTAGACGTAGGATGACTTCGTAAACGCCTTCGCCAAGTTCACGGCTTTGAGTGTCTAGGTCCAGTTTTACATCTGGGTTCCACTCTTTTTGAAACATGTCTGGAGAGTTTGGCGCTTCGAAAGATACGTCTTTTAGGAAGATACGTTGGATTGCGAAGTTTTGTTGTGCGTCTTGTTGTGCTGCTTCAGCCATTTTCTTGTCCTTAAAAATTTTAAATTAGACTCTGTTCATTATATTTATCGAACAAAGCCTGAAAGTTAGTTTATCGGTCAGCCGCTTCTTGCCTTTAACCTATTTCTTACCTTTAACCAAAGGAAGGTTAGCTTCGCTCCAAGCCACTAAGCCGCTTTTCAGTACGCTTACGTTTTCGAAACCTGCTTTAACCAGTAGGTTAGCGCTTTCTTGAGCAGTTTGACCTGTCTTGCATACTACGATGATTGGGTCTGCTTTGTGGCTTTCAAGGCTACCAAAGCTATTTGCTTTGATATCTGACGGCAAAATGTGAACTGCGTCCGTAATATGGCCCTTTTTGAACTCATCCTTAGTACGAATATCAACCACAATGCCGTTTTCACGGTTAATCATATGTGTGGTTTGCGCTGCCGTGATCTCTTTGTAGGCTGCGTTTGATGTCTTGATAACGTTCGCAATGATGGCAACAACCAAGCCGATCCATACGACGGCTAAAATCATATTCTCTTGAACAAATGGAACTAACTCTTGCATATCTTGAACTCTTATTCGTTATTGGGCGAAAAACTATAGGTCAGGAGTATAGCGAGAAAGGATATGAGAATACAGAGGAAGGCGTTGTGGAACTCAGTGTTACCTCTCTTTCTTAGTACTTCGTATTTCGTTCACTCTAATCCCGTCCCCCCTCTTGGTCTTTTCGCATCCCACTATTCCGTGATTCCAGAACTGAGGAAAGAAGTATCTTGCCATACTGTTTTTCTCAGCCTAGCGTAGCTATTTATCTCTTGCTTAACCGTCACTTGCCGCCCCCTCCATCTGCTTTTTGTCCTTTCACATGCGCTTCGGTTTGCGACAGCGGCCTACCAAGTTCGACCTCTCCATGGCGATGAATAACAAAGTGATACCCCACATCGCGCCAGCCTTTCCTTTTATGTCATCGGCGAATCTCAGCCACATCAATATCTTGCTTTGGCGGTGTAGCGCTGTAATGCTCCGTAGTAAAAGAGAACTCCGGAAAGCAAGGAATACGGAGTAAATCTTTGAGCATATTGGCTACTTCGTCAACGACTGGCTGCGTAGAAGCCGTAAAGCCAGGTTTATCACCATTATCTAAACAAACAAGGACGGATAAACAGGCGGCATCTACACCAACAAGATTTTCAGCATCAATAAAGGCAGCTAAATCAAGAATAACAGCGAAGCTTAAACAAGCCGTGCAAGCGATAAAGTCCGAACAAGCAATATCATCTGAACAAGTGGTACCGGCTACCTAGCCAATGGTTCCTCAACAACCCACGCTCGTCACTCAGCCTTACAGGTGAGTTACTAGCCATACGGACTAACACGCACAGAAATCAAAATGTTATTTTCGGTAAACAATAACCAAAGCTTCGTATAGCTCTACCGAAACGGTAACATTTATTGATATAGAAAAACGCTACTTTATAGGACCCCAGTACTTGCGAAACGAGCAATGTTTTCGTTGGGTGAGTAAGTGGTCACAGGCTGGCAAGTTAGACAAAGGAATACGCTGGTTAATACACACGTATGTTGCTAAAATTGACATTAGAATGCTAATTAGAACCGTATGGAACTGCTTAAAAGTAGTACCATCTTGCCTTTGGGAGCCAAACCTAGGGGCGGTAGCGTAACCAAATTCGAATGAATGGCAAACCTAAAGGTTGAACAAAAGTCGTTTTGTGGCCTATCAGGGCGGTTTTTTTAAAGTAAGCAAAATCTAGGCTTTATAAGGGATGGGCGAAAGTCGACTGTCTTAAAATGAATAAAAAGTGTTTCAGTGTCTTAAAATTGACCGAGACTAAGCACTATAAAAATCAATTATTTAATTTAACCTGCCGGTTGGAAACTTCATAAGATGACTAAGAAAAAAATCCTTACGGTTTTTGGCACACGTCCAGAAGCCATCAAAATGGCACCTCTTGTTCATGCTCTAGTGGCAGATGATCGCTTTGAAGCAAAGTGCTGTGTAACCGCTCAACACCGTGAAATGCTTGATCAAGTTTTAGAGTTGTTTGAAATCACGCCAGACTATGATTTGAACTTAATGAAAGTCGGTCAAACGCTCAACGAAGTCACCGCGCGTATTTTGTTAGAGCTTAAACCAGTACTAGAAGATTTTAAACCTGATGTGGTTTTAGTGCATGGTGATACTGCTACGACGTTTGCCGCTAGCCTAGCTGCTTACTACGAGCAAATCGCAGTAGGTCATGTGGAAGCTGGTCTTCGTACCGGCAACATTTACTCACCGTGGCCTGAAGAAGGTAATCGCCGATTAACGGGCGCGTTAACCAAATATCACTTTGCACCAACTCAAACATCAAAAGAAAACCTTTTAAAAGAGAACTTTAATCAAGAAGATATTTTAGTAACGGGGAATACCGTAATTGACGCTTTGTTAATGGTAAAGAGCAAAATTGATTCTGATAGAAATTTGAACGCCACGCTTTCTGCTCAATTCCCGTTCTTAGATGAAAACAAAAAGTTAATTTTGGTTACCGGCCATCGCCGTGAAAGTTTTGGTGGCGGTTTTGAGCGCATCTGTGAATCGCTTGCTATCACCGCTAAAGCGTACCCAGACACGCAAATCCTATATCCGATGCATTTAAATCCAAATGTCCGTGAACCCGTCAATCGTATATTAGCGGGTATCGATAATATTCATCTTATTGAACCTCAACAGTATCTGCCATTTATTTATTTAATGAGTCGCGCGCATATCATTTTAACCGACTCGGGTGGTATTCAAGAAGAAGCCCCTTCTCTAGGTAAGCCGGTATTGGTAATGCGCGATACGACCGAGCGGCCAGAAGCGGTTGGTGCGGGTACGGTTAAATTAGTTGGAACTGATGTAAATATGATTACAGCGAACTTACAGATTTTATTGACTGATAAAGCTGCATATGAAGCAATGAGTTTTGCACACAACCCATACGGGGATGGGCAGGCTTGCAAAATAATTTTGAACGAATTAGCAAAATAGAACTTTAGGGAAGCATAATGTCTTTTGAAACAATTTCAGTTGTAGGCTTAGGTTACATCGGGCTACCGACCGCAGCAATGTTTGCATCAAGAAAGTTAAGAGTGATTGGGGTAGATGTTAGCCAACATGCAGTGGACACTATTAACCAAGGTAAAATACACATTGTTGAACCTGATCTTGATATGCTAGTGCAGGCAGCCGTAACTGAAGGCTACCTAAAAGCGGTTACAAAACCTGAGCCTGCAGATGCATTTTTAATTGCTGTGCCTACTCCTTTCAAAGAATGTGCTAAAGGAGAAGTTCCTGAGCCAGATCTTCGTTATATTGAGGCTGCGAGCAAAGCAATTGCACCTGTTCTAAAAAAAGGTGATTTAGTTATTTTAGAATCAACATCTCCTGTTGGTGCGACTGAGCAGATGGCTGACTGGCTGGCCGAAGCTCGTGCTGATCTAAGTTTTCCACAACGCGTTGGTGAACATGCGGATGTAAATATTGCACATTGTCCTGAGCGTGTTTTACCTGGTCATGTTGTTCGTGAACTAGTTGAAAATGATCGAGTAATTGGTGGTATTTCAAAACGCTGTTCAGAGCGTTCAGTGGAGCTATATAAAAACTTTGTTGTGGGCGACTGTGTTATTACTAATGCACGTACTGCAGAAATGGCCAAACTAACCGAAAATAGTTGTCGTGATGTGCAAATTGCTTTTGCGAATGAATTGTCAGTTATTTGCGATAAGTTAGATATTGATGTGTGGGAATTAATATCTTTAGCTAATCGTCATCCTCGAATCAATATCTTACAACCAGGGCCAGGCGTAGGTGGTCATTGTATCGCAGTTGATCCCTGGTTCATTGTTTCAAAAACACCAGTTGAAGCACAAATTATACACACAGCGCGAAAAGTGAATGATGCAAAGCCTGAATGGGTCATTAATAAAGTAAAACTAGCTGTTGCAGAGTTTCTACAGGCAAACCCGACTAAAACAGCTTCAGACGTACGTATTAGCTGTTTTGGTCTCGCATTCAAACCTGATATTGATGATTTGCGAGAGAGCCCATCATTATCGATAGCGCAAAAAATTGCAGCAGAGCACCCTTCAGTAGTTAGTTTTATTGAACCAAATATATCTAAACTTTCTTCTTCATTTTCTAATAATGCAAAACTAGTTGAATTAGATGAAGCAATTAATAAAACGGACATAGCTGTCTTGTTAGTTGATCACTCAGAGTTTAAGAAATTACAAAAGCTACCAGAGAACCTCGTTATTGTGGATACAAAGGGAGTATGGGCATAATGAAAATTTTAGTTACTGGTGGTGCAGGCTTTATTGGCTCAGCAGTTATTCGACATGTTATCAGTAATACATCGAACAGCGTTATAAACGTTGATAAGCTCACTTATGCGGGTAACTTAGAGTCACTTGTCGATGTTGATTCAAATGAACGTTATGCATTCGAGCAAGTAGATATTTGTAATCGTTCAGAACTTGACCGTGTTTTTGCTGAGCATAAACCGGATGCGGTAATGCACTTAGCTGCAGAGTCGCATGTTGATCGTTCTATCACAGGTCCTGCTGCATTTATTGAAACGAATATAGTTGGAACATATACTTTATTGGAAGCTACGCGCGAGTACTGGAATAAACTTGAAGATCAAGCTAAAGCAGAGTTTCGCTTCCATCATATATCTACAGATGAAGTTTATGGTGACCTTTCTCACCCTGATGAAGTTCCTGAGGGGACTGAGCTCCCAATGTTCTTGGAGACGACATCCTATGAACCATCTAGCCCTTACTCTGCCTCAAAAGCATCAAGTGACCATTTAGTTCGCGCATGGCTGCGTACTTACGGCCTGCCAACTATCGTCACTAACTGTTCAAACAACTACGGCCCGTATCATTTCCCTGAAAAATTGATCCCACTGGTTATTCTTAATGCGTTGGAAGGAAAAGATCTTCCTATATACGGAAAGGGTGACCAAATTCGTGACTGGTTGTTCGTTGAAGACCATGCTAGAGCGCTCTATAAGGTAGTGTCCGAAGGTAAAGTAGGAGAGACCTACAATATTGGTGGTCACAATGAAAAGCAGAATCTTGAAGTTGTAAACACTATTTGTGACATCCTTGACACGTTAGTTCCAAAAAACACTAAGTATGCCGGGCAGATAACATATGTACAAGATCGCCCAGGTCATGATCGTCGCTATGCTATTGACTCATCTAAGATGCAAAGAGAATTAGGTTGGACACCGAAGGAGACTTTCGAAACGGGCCTTCGTAAGACAGTGCAATGGTATTTAGATAACTCTAAGTGGTGTCAAAATGTGCAAGATGGTAGTTACCAACGCGAGCGCCTAGGTGTAGTAACAGGAGATATAAAGTAATGAAAGGTATTGTATTAGCTGGTGGTTCGGGAACGCGTCTATATCCTATTACTAAAGGAGTTTCTAAACAGTTATTACCTGTTTATGATAAACCGATGATTTACTACCCACTGTCGGTATTAATGCTTGCTGGCATTAAAGATATTCTAATTATTACAACTCCTGACGATAAAGATGCTTTTGTTCGCTTGCTAGGAGATGGTAGTGATTTTGGTATTAATTTAAGTTATGAGGTTCAAGAGAGTCCTGATGGTTTAGCTCAGGCATTTATTATTGGTGAAGAATTTATCGGTGATGATTCTGTTTGCTTAGTACTAGGTGATAACCTCTTCTGGGGACATGGCTTCTCTCCACTTCTATTAAAAGCTGCTTCTAAAACTTCTGGAGCGACAGTTTTTGGCTATCAAGTTCAAGACCCTGAACGGTTTGGTGTTGTTGATTTTGATGAAAATATGAAGGCGTTATCAATTGAAGAGAAACCAGTCAAACCAAAGTCCAAATTTGCTGTAACAGGCTTGTATTTCTATGATAACGATGTTGTTAGTATTGCAAAACAAGTACAACCATCGGAGCGTGGAGAGCTTGAGATAACAAGCGTTAATCAAGCCTATCTTGAAAAAGGCAAGTTAAATGTTGAGCTGTTAGGGCGAGGGTTTGCTTGGTTAGATACTGGTACGCATGAATCACTATTGGATTCGGCAATGTTTGTTGAAACGATAGAAAGGCGTCAAGGTTATAAAATTGCTTGTTTAGAGGAGATTGCTTTCAATAATGGTTGGCTGACTAAAGAACAAGTAGAGATATTAGCAAGGCCGATGATGAAAAATAGCTATGGTCAATATTTGAAAAATTTATTATGACTAATGAAAAATTATAGTTCGTAGAAGCCTTCAAAAGTATTCCTTCTAGGTCATTAATGGTCTACCCCACCCCTCGATTGATTGAGGTGCTTCGATGAACTCTACTCCAGCGTAGAGTGTTTTTTCTGATAAAGTCATTAAAGAATCACAAAAATTACAGGACATGTTTTATGAAAAAAATACTGTTTTTAGTTTCGGGTAATGGTGGTAACTTAAAGTTTGTTCATAATTACTTTAATCTAATGCCACAATCTCAGGCTGAGTTTTACTGTGTGTCTGATCGGGATTGTGGTGGGTTAACATTTTGTGAAGAAATAGAAATAGAGTCATATAAAATAACATATTCAAGAGCTAACCCTCAAAATCTACAACGTATAATTAGCTCAATAAATCCAGATGTTATAATCACTAATTGGCATAAAATAATAGACCCTGATACGATTAATTTATTCCGTGACAAATTTATTAACCTTCATTACTCTTTACTGCCGTTATTCGGTGGCGTTATTGGTGTAGCACCTATTGAAAAAGCGTATTCAAACAAGTGTAAGTTTTCTGGTGTGACTTGTCATCAAGTAGATGAGGGGGTCGATACCGGGGAAATAATTTCTCAAGCAATATTTAAAACCGACATTCCTATTACGGATGCATTTGATAAGTCATTTCGGGCTGGCTGTATAATTCTATTGGATTCTATTTTTAAAATTCTTGATTATAAAGTGGAAATAAGCGTAGAGCAATACGAAGGAATTTTATTCTCTCCAGAAGTTAATTTGGATTTGAGTTGTATTGATGAAACTTTTTGGAATAAGATTAAATGAATAAAAAAATAGCAATTATTGGTGCAAATGAATTTCAACTTGATTTAATACTCAAAGCTAAGAGTAAAGGTTATGAGACACATGTTTTTGCATGGGAAACAGGTGATGTAGGAGAGTTTGAAGCAGATTATTTTTACCCAATAAGCATTACAGATAAAGAAGCTATTTTAGAAAAATGTCGAGTGATTGGCATTGATGGTGTAGTTAGTATCGCGTCTGACCTTGCCATTATAACCGTTAACTTTATTGCAAATAGATTAAATTTAGTTGGAAACTCACCAAGGTGTAGCGAACTAACGACGAATAAATATCTAATGAGGCAAGCATTGTTCAATGCAAACCTTCCAGTACCTCTTTTCCAATTAGTATCTTCGACAGAAGAGGTTGATAATCGTAAATTAAGTATACCCTCTATTGTAAAGCCGATAGATCGTTCTGGAAGTCGTGGAATTACATTAATTAATTCTCTTGATGAATTGGATTATGCGATTAAAAAAAGCCAAGAGTGTTCTTTTGTAAATGATATTCTTATTGAAGAATTTATTGATGGCCGTGAGTTTAGTGTTGAGAGTATTTCTCATTCCGGTAAACATCAAATATTACAAATTACAGAAAAATTTACAACAGGCTCTCCTAGTTTTATTGAAAGAGGTCATTTATCACCCGCCAGGATTAGTGTTAGGGAAAAGTCGCTAATATGTAAAGTTGTAACAGATGCTTTAAATTGTTTGGAAGTCAGGTATGGTGCGTCACACTCTGAAATTAAATTAGACTCTAATGATGAGGTTAAAATAATTGAGGTTGGCGGGCGTATGGGGGGGGATTTCATTGGCTCTTATTTGGTCGAAAATAATACTGGTTTTGATTTCACTAATGGAGTCGTCGATATAGCCGTAAATACTGACTTTCACTTTCCTGAAGGTAATGATTTAGACAATGCGGACTATTGCTCCATGGTAGTGTATTATTTTTCTTCGGAGGAGTTCGATTGTTTATCGAAAATTGAAAGCATGAAAGATGTACAAATTATAAAAACTCAAAAGAATAAAAATTTTAATGGCGAGGTTACCAGTAGCGCAGAAAGGTTTGGCTATTCTTTCATAAACACCCCTTTTTCTGAATTGCCTTCTATATTGACTAAGTTAGGGATATAAAATGATTAATTTTAACAAACCACCGTACACAGGTAATGAAGACCAATATGTTTTGGAAGCAATGCATAGTGACCAAATGTCAGGTGATGGGAAGTTTACGAAACTTTGTCATCAATGGTTTGAGCAAGTACTTGGCTGTGATAAAGCTTTATTGACGCCTAATTGCACACAAGCCTTGGAAATGGCAGCTATTCTCTTAAATATCGTACCTGGTGATGAAGTCATCATGCCTAGTTTCACCTTTGTGAGCACGGCAAATGCATTTGTGCTAAGAGGGGCAAAGGTGGTGTTTGTCGATATTCGACCTGATACAATGAACATTGATGAATCGTTGATTGAAGCAGCTATCACACCAAAAACTAAAGCTATAGTAGTGGTGCACTATGCTGGTGTGGCGTGTGAAATGGATGCAATAATGGACATAGCTGCTAAAAATCAATTATATGTTGTTGAAGATGCTGCCCAAGCGATGATGACAACTTATAAAGGTAAATATTTAGGAACTATTGGTCATATAGGTACATTTAGTTTTCACGAGACAAAAAATTATACGTCTGGTGGTGAAGGCGGATTATTGATTGTAAATGATTCTAAGTTTTCTGAACGAGCTGAAATTATTCGTGAAAAAGGAACTAATAGAAGTTTGTTCTTTAGAGGTATGGTTGATAAATATTCTTGGGTTGATTTAGGCAGCAGTTACTTACCCAGTGAAATTCAAGCCGCATATCTTTGGAGCCAGTTGCAAATCGCCACTTTGATTAATGACAATAGATTAGCTACATGGCGACGTTACTATACAGGCTTAACGAAGCTGAATGAATTGGGTTTTATTGATTTACCTAGTATCCCTGTGGAAATTAATCACAATGCGCATATGTTTTATATTAAAGTTAAGGATATTAATACGCGTTCTTCATTGATCTCATTCTTAAAATCTAAAGGTATAATGGCAGTATTTCACTATATACCTCTACATAGTTCTTCTGCAGGGGGGAAGTATTCGAGTTTCATTGGATATGACTTACATACTAGCAGTCAGAGTGAAAGGTTGTTACGCTTACCTATTTATTATGGGATGACTATAGAAGATGTAGATAAGGTCATTTCTGAAGTTACTTGTTTTTTTTCTGATAGGGCTTGTACAAGTGCCTAAAAAAATACTTCATGTGTGTTATTTGGATAAGTTCATTCCTGCTTTTGTACGCCTTGTTCGTAATGAATTAACTGTAAACAAACATCGCTTTATTACATTTGGGTCAAATGTGGATAACTATCCAATCGAAGCGGGTGAAGACTTAGAGTATCTTCAAGGTAAGCTGCTACGAAATTTCAAAATTGGTTATGAAATGAACCAAGCGGATGAAATTGTTTTACATGGTTTATTTGATTTGGGGACAATTTTGTTATTAGTGGCACAGCCTTGGCTGCTAAAGAAGTGTTCATGGGTCATGTGGGGCGGGGATATATATCCTGATGCGCCCGGCAAAAATGCTCCCTTATTACTATCGGTAATGCATCATACTTCTGAGTTCTGTAAAAGAATCATTGCGCCTCGTATAGGTAGATTGGTTACTTGCGTAGAGGGTGACTTAGTGCATGTTCGAGAAAAATATAAGGCTAAAGGTCAGTATGTATATTGTCTAGTGTACGAAAGTAACTGTTTTGACAATAGTTTGCAATTGGCTAAAAAAGAATCCTCCCTTCCATTATCTATTCAGTTGGGAAATTCAGCAGATCCAGAAAACAACCATGAAAAAATTTTACATCGCTTAAAGCATGGGGTCCCATCTTCCTATACATTGTTTGTGCCGCTGTCATACGGAGATCAAACTCACGCGAAACATATTTCGGGTGTTGGTAAGAAAATCCATGGTGATTCATTTGTACCTATGTTTGAGTTTATGTCCCTAAAAGAATACCGAGAATGGCAGTCCAATATTGATATTGCAATATTTGCACATAATCGCCAACAAGCCATGGGGAATATCATTACGTTATTAGGCCTTGGTGTTACTGTGTATATGAACCTTAATGTTTCTTCAGCGAAATATTTCTTAAGCTTAGGGCTTGTGCTTGGAGACATTAATGATGAAGAAATAGTAAGGCTACCTGAATTGTCGTTAAAAAATAATAGGGACATTATCAGTCGTGCCTTCTCGAAAAAAACACTGGTTAGTCAATTAGCGTCGTGGATAGGAAATTAAATGATAAAGGAGAAGCCACTACTTAATCGAATATTATCATTCTCAATAGGTCCAATTGGCCTGGCTGCTTTGAGTTTGCTGTCTGTCCCACTTACGGCATGGATTTTTCCACCTGAAATAATAGGAAAAATGAATTTTGTCGTAATGTTTTCAAGCTTCTGCTTGTTGGTTTTATCTCTCGGATTAGATCAGGCATATGTCCGTTTTTATTATGATGAAGACGATTCTCCCCGGTTATTAATGCAAACCTTTCTACCTGGTTTTATATTTCTTTCAGCAGTTATGTCGGTTTTCGTTTTGTTATTTCCTTGGTCTCAGGGATGGTTTGGAGTTGAAGGCCTAGTTCCAATGCTTATTATTGTTACTTACGCCATTCTTCTCTTTATTTATAGAAGCTCAAGTATGATTTTGAGAATGGAAAGTAAAGGATGGTTGTTTTCTATAACTCAAATATCGATTAAACTTATAACAGTATTGGTTTTGCTCTATTATTCGTATTTTCTTTCAGAAAAAGCCTTTATTTGGTTATTATTGGCTCAGATAATGGGGGTTCTCTTTGCTGTAGTAGTTTCAGTAATTGTTACACGGAAAGAGTGGCTATTAGCGATGAAAGCTAAGTTCAATAAATCATTTCAAGTCGAATTATTGAAGTTTTCCTTACCTTTGGTTATATCCGGTTTGTCTTTCTGGTGTATGACCTCATTAGATCGAGTTTTTATTAAGCATTATCTGGGGTTTGATTCATTAGGTATATATTCTGTAGCTATCAGTTTTTCTGGTGTGGTATTAGTATTACAGAGCGTTTTTTCAACAATATGGGCGCCAATGGTTTACGAGTGGGCTGCAAAAGGTAAAGGTTTAGAAAATGTGGATGCGGTGACAAGATGGATGACTTTTGCCATCGGAAGTCTCTTTTCTCTCGCCGGTCTTTTATCGTGGCTGCTACCATATATACTCCCTACTGAGTACGCAAGTGTTGAGTTCCTGCTTGTTGCCTGTGTTGCTTACCCATTATTTTATACCTTATCAGAAGTTACTGTTGTGGGAATTAACTTAGCGAAAAAAACTAAATTTATCATGATTGGTTCTGTTTTAGCATTATTAATTAATATTTCTCTTAATTACATTCTCGTTCCGGCTTATGGTTTAAAGGGCGCGGCTTCTGCAACTGCTATCTCATTTTGGTGCTTTTTGATTATTCGTACAGAGTTATCATGTTATTTTTGGAAAAAGTTACCTAGAGCATCTATTTATTTAGTTTCAACTTGCTGTTTAGTCTTGTCTGTAATGCATGTTTTTTTTGCAAAGTTATATTTTAAAGAATTTATGATACTTTGGCTTGTGTTTGGTCTTGCTTTAGTGGCTAAAAGCTTTGTGTATTTCAGAAAGCAAAGATCTCTTTGGGTTATAGATAAATGAGTAATTCTATTTTTAATTATAATGTTTATTGGATGAGCGAAAGTTTTGAGTAATACGAGTGCAATTAAATTTAGCAAATATAGTATATTAATTTTTGCTATAACTATAATTATTTCTATTGCGTTATCGTTAATTTCGAGTAATCGTAGTGACGTAAATAAATACAGAAATGATACGCCTGTTTATAGTGAACATTTTAGTTGTCTTGTGGAAAATGGGAAAGATTGTTCGTCTATTTTAGGTGGGTTGGATTATGGTTATGGTATTGTTGCAAATTTATTAGAGAAAGTCTCTTTCCACAGTTTCTTTATATTTAAATTTTTGGTTACTTTTGTCATTTCATTTCCAATTTTGTATTTTGTATTAAGTAAATCGATCAGTCCACTTTTTTCTTTAATTTTCCTATTGTCTGATTATCGCTTCTATGAATATTTTTCAAATGTTCTTCGACATGGTCTAGCTCTCTCTTTCTTCTGTATTCTCATGTTGTTTTTTAGTCGTCATAATTGGAAGTATTTACTTTCATTTATCATTGTTCCATTGACCCATTTGTCTACCAGTGTTCTATTGCTAATCCCCTTTACTAAGGTTAGGGGCTATTTTATTCTTGGTGTGTTAGCTACTAGTATTTTTGGTGTTATGTTTTTTGTACCACTAGGTGAATATTTTAATAGTTACTTGCCATCTAAAATTCAGTATTATATCAATAATAGTGAAGGATTTAAATTCTCTTCACCTATTCAGTATACCGTTATGTTTTTTTTAACACTGGCATTATACAAAAAATTCCACCATTCAAAGATTGCTTTTGCGAATGCAATTATTGTTTTATTTTTAACATCTGTTTTTTTTAATTCAATTGGAATGGGGTACAGGTTTATATCTTTTTCGTTACCGTTTTATGCAATATTATTTCCATCTATGGTGAGCATTATTTCTAAGTCGTTTGGAGTGTTTTCAAAGCAAGTTTATATCACATCTAGTTTAATATTCTCTATTTTGTTAATGTTATTGTTTATAAGAAACTATGCTTTCATATATTTACATTTGTCGTAGTTGTTTGAGGTTTTTATGGATTTTTTAAAAATTGATCTCCCATCGTTGGGGGATGAGCGTGGAGGTTTAGTTGTCGCTGAATATGGCAGCCATATCCCCTTTGACATAAAACGTGTATATAGCATATTTGAAACCAAATCTGGTGTTAGGCGTGGTTTTCATGCGCATAAACAACTCATTCAGGCAGCTATCGTTTTAGCTGGGTCTTGTCGTTTTCTTTTAGATAATGGTACCGAAAAGGTAGACGTATTGATTGATAGCCCGACACAAGCATTGATGATCGAGCCTTTGGTCTGGCACGAAATGTATGATTTTTCTGATGATTGCGTACTATTAATGCTGGCTAGTGACCTATACGATGAATCTGATTATCTAAGAGAATATGACCAGTTTTTAGCCTTTTGTAACAACAACGTTGCATGATTTAATGAAATTTTTTAAAGGAGTTGGCAATGATTAAGTTTTTAGATTTACAGTTAATGAACGAGCAGTATTCATCGCAACTCATTGAGGCTTCTGCCCGTTTGATCAAATCTGGTTGGTATGTTCTTGGCCCAGAAGTTGATAATTTTGAGAAGCAATTTGCAGAATTCTGTCAAGTCAAACATGCATTAGGTGTTGCCAATGGGTTAGATGCGTTGTCATTGATTTTTAGAGCCTACATTGAAATGGGCTATATGCAAAAAGGAGATGAAGTCATTGTTCCTGCTAATACTTATATCGCCAGTATCCTGGCAATAAGTGAAAATGGCCTCGTTCCTACTCTTATTGAACCTGAATTGGGAAGTTATAATCTAGACCCTGGTTTAATACAGGCTAGTATAACAGATAAAACCAAAGCTATTTTATCTGTCCATCTTTATGGGCAAGTTACTAAAGCCAATGAAATAAAAGAAATTGCCACTAAGCATGGCCTTAAAGTAATAGAAGACTGCGCTCAAGCTCACGGTGCTTTATATGAGGGAACTCCTGTAGGGTCTTTATTTGATGCTGCTGGTTTCAGTTTTTACCCTAGTAAAAACTTGGGGGCACTTGGAGATGGTGGAGCTATAACCACTAATGACACAAAGCTTTTAGAGTGCTTAAAAAAACTACGAAATTATGGTTCATCAAAAAAATATGTGAATGAATATAAAGGTTGTAATAGCAGGTTAGATGAACTGCAAGCTGCATTTTTATCCGTTAAGCTAAAGGGTTTGACTGCTGATACCAATATAAGAAAGAAAATTGCGTCTAGATATTTATCTGAGATAAATAATAAACATGTAACTCTTCCATATTGCAGCGATGAATCAGCACATGTGTGGCATCTGTTTGTATTACGTTGTGATAACAGGGACCTATTTATTGAACACATGAATAAAAATAATATTGAAGTTTTGATTCATTATCCTATCCCTCCTCACAAGCAGGAGGCTTATTCCGATCTTAATGAACAATCGTTTCCGATTACAGAGCTGATACATGACACTATTGTAAGTATTCCAATGAGTCCGGTAATGAAAGACAGTGATGTGAATTTTGTTATTAACGCCGTTAACAGTTATGTCCCTTTAGATTAATTCTGAGTTCTAATATATGAATATCTTACAACTATCATTAGTTTGCGCTCCCAATTGGACCCATGGTGGCCCCCCAAGAATCATGGCCGACTATGCTAATGGTTTAGCTAAAATGGGGCACAGAGTTACCATTTATACACCAAAAGAAAATAAGCCATTAGAAGGTGAACAGTGGTCAGGTTTTGAAGATGGTGTAACCGTAAACTATTTTGAAAAATATAATGACTGGCGAAGATCTTTCTATTTTGATTTTTCTTATAATGAAATATACCAGTATTTAGTGGATAACGTTAATAATATAGATGTTATTCACTTACCACAAACTCGCTCTTTGTTAAATGTTATTGCGTTAAAGTTTTCGAGAGAATTCAATGTGCCCATTATATTGCACTCCTTCGGGTCTCTACCATCAAGGGCTGGATTTATTAAGTCTATTTACGATAAATTGTTCGTGTTTCCTATGGTGAAAAGTGCGGCTTTACTATTAGGGCAAACAAATAACGAATTATCAGTTTATCGACAATTTGGTGGAAAAGAGGAAGCAATTAGGCTTCTTCCACTTGCTGTTGCTAAATCTGGTATTCCCCATTTAACTGATGTGAATATTGTTAGACAAGAATTTTGTCAGAGATTTAACATAGAACCAGATCATAAGCTATTTTTGTTTTTAGGAAGGTTACACCCAACCAAAGGGGTTCCTCTTTTGGTTGAGTCGTTCATTGAAGCTACAAAAAATGATGAACAATGCACTCTGATAATAGTAGGGAATGACGAGGGTGTAGAAAATAATGTTCGTTCTATTATTGCTAAGAACGATGCTGATAGAAAAGTACGTCTATGTGGACCTTTGTATGCAGATGATCGTTGGGCTGCTTACCAGACCGCTGATGTCTATGTAATTTCACCTAATATCTTCGAAGAAACACCCTTAGCGGCTGTTGAGGCATTATCTACTTCAACGCCAGTTATAACAAACTTAAAAGCTGAACTGCCTTGGTTGGATGAGTATAAGGCTGGAATTGTCATGAAAGCTGATACCCAGCGTGAATTACATACAGCAATAACTCAGTTTGTTGAAATGAGTGAAGATGAATTAATGAATTACGGAAATGCGGCCTATAATTTGTTTTCAGATAAGTATGAACTAACCGCGATTTGCGAACAACTTGATAGCTACTTATCGAGTATTGTTACCCTTGACGTAAAGTAGAGTTATAAGTAGGTAAATTAGTGAAAATTTTCATTATTCAAAATACACTCAGTGCATATAATATTCCGCTATTTGATCATATAGGTAAGCAAGAAAACATTGAGCTGTCTGTTTTTTGTGCATCTTCTGAATTGTCTAAGAGTGCATATAAATATGATCACTCTGTTTTGAACTTTACCATTGTAAAGTCCCACCGTGGCTTAATAGGAAATATGTTCAACTCTGTAGGAGTGCCTGGTCCAAGTTCCGACTTGATTGAAAATATAGAGTCTTTTAAACCTGATGTTATTGCTATCGATGGCTTGAGTAGTGTTGGAAACGCTATGCAACTGTTTATTTCATCTATTGGAAAAAAGTATCCAGTAATTTGGTGGTCACTTGGTGCAATTCCACATCGCGATAATAACATTAGATCTAAAGTCGGTGATGCAATACAAAAATTCTGTTCAAATAAGGCGAGTGCCATTTTTTCGTATGGTACTTATTCTAAAAAATATTATGAGTCACTGGGAGTGCCAAGTGAAAACATTATTGTTGGCCATAATACAATAGATGAGCAAGATGTTATCAATAATATTAGTTCCATATCTGAATATGACTTAGCAGCTTTAAGAGATGAGTTATCTATTAAAGATTCAGATAGAGTGAGTGTATATTGCGGTCGAATGCTCATACAGAAAAAAATTGACTTATTGTTAACAGCTTTCAGCCAGTTACAGAGTTCGAGACAGCCAAGCCATATGCATTTGGTGTTAATTGGCGATGGACCTGAACGTGAAAATTTAGAAAATTTAGCTTCTGAGTTGGGTATTATTGAATCAGTCTCATTTGTTGGTGCTCAACACGCAAAGCTTAGTAATTATTTTCTATTAGGTGACTTTTGTGTTTTACCCGGTCTTGGTGGTCTTGCAATTAATCATGCATTTGCGCACTCACTCCCTGTAATTAGTGGCCCTGCCGATGGGACTGAACTAGATCTAGTCATCACTGATGAGACTGGGATCTACCTTGATTTTGTGAATGTTGATAGATTAAAATTTTCTCTGCAACGTTTATTTGACGATACTGACCTCTGTAGAAGTATGGGTAGAAAGGCAAATGAGCTAGTGATAGGTGAATACTCATTAGAAAATTATGCGAGAAGGTTTATAGAAACTGCGGAACGTTGCAGTAAATCAATTTGATGATACTCATTATTTGGAATATGTATGTTCAACAATAAAACTTTATTAATCACTGGTGGTACCGGTTCATTCGGTAACGCTGTACTTCGTCGCTTTTTAGATAGTGACATTAAAGAAATCCGGATTTTCTCTCGAGATGAGAAAAAGCAAGATGATATGCGTAAAGCATTTAACAATGAAAAACTAAAGTTTTATATTGGCGATGTACGTGATCCACAAAGTATTTCGGCTGCAATGCGTGGTGTCGACTATGTTTATCATGCAGCTGCACTAAAGCAAGTACCTTCTTGTGAGTTTTATCCATTGGAGGCTGTTAAAACCAATGTACTTGGTACTGAAAATGTTTTAGATGCAGCAATTTTTCACCGTGTAAGCCGTGTTGTTTGTTTGAGTACAGATAAAGCGGTATACCCTATCAACGCAATGGGTATTTCTAAAGCATTGATGGAGAAAGTGATTGTTGCTAAGAGCCGTAACTTGGAAGGTACGAATACAGTTATCTCTAGTACTCGTTACGGTAATGTAATGGCTTCACGTGGTAGTGTTATTCCTCTGTTTATTCGTCAAATAATTGAGGGTACACCAATCACTTTGACTGACCCATCAATGACGCGTTTTATGATGACATTAGATGATGCTGTTGATTTAGTAATTCATGCGTTTGAGCATGGTGTAAATGGAGATATTTTTGTTCAAAAGGCACCAGCTGCAACAATTGACGTATTGACACAGGCAATTTTAGAAATGATTGGTAAACCTGAACATAAAGTTAGTGTGATAGGTACGCGCCATGGTGAGAAACTGTTTGAAGCTTTATGTAGCCGCGAAGAGATGTTCGTTGCTCAAGACCAAGGTGATTACTACCGAATTCCTGCGGATAACCGTGACTTGAACTACGCACAGTACACTGAAGAGGGTGAAAAAGACCTGTCAGCCATCGAGGATTATAACTCGCACAATACTGAGCGCTTAGACGTTGAAGGTATGAAAGTTTTACTACGTAAACTTGATTTTATGCGGGAGATTGAAGCTGGTAATATCAATGTACCAGAGGGTGTATAAATGAATATTCTAGTTACGGGTGCTGCTGGGTTTATTGGACGTAATCTATGCGTATTTCTAAATGAAGCTGGTTTTTCAAATATTGCAAAAATCACTGTTGATGACAATGACGCAAGCATTGTAGAAAAGGTGAAGTCTGCTGATTTTATTTATCACCTTGCGGGCATCAATCGCCCGAAAAATGATGAAGACTTTAAAAAAGGCAATACGGATCTAACACAGAAAATCATAAATACCTTGATTGAAGCAAAGCTTGAAACACCGATCGTTCTAACCTCCTCAATCCAAGCTGAATTAGAAAACCCATACGGTAAGAGTAAAGCTGGAGCAGAGCTCGCTGTTGCTGAATACAAGAAAAAAACAGGTGCAGCGACATATATTTATCGCTTACCGAATGTATTTGGTAAATGGTGTCGCCCTAATTATAATTCTGTTGTTGCCACCTTCTGTTACAACACTATTAATGATTTACCCATAACAATTAATAACTCAGAAGCTGCACTTAGCTTAGTATATATTGACGATGTTTGTCAGTCATTTGTTGACTTGTTAAGTAATTTGACTAAAAGCGATGAGCAATACAGCCACGTTGAGCCTATTTACCAAACAACGGTTGGCGAAGTTGCTTCATTACTTACGGAGTTTAAAGAAAGCCGTGGAAGTATGATTTCTGCAGAAGTGGGTGGAGGTTTTGTTCGTGCACTGTATTCAACTTATGTTAGTTATCTTGCTCCGGAGCAGTTTGCTTACTCTGTGACTCGTCATAGTGATGAGCGCGGTACCTTTGTTGAAATGCTTAAAACCAAAGATTCTGGTCAATTCTCATTCTTCACTGCCCACCAAGGTATTACTCGCGGTGGTCATTATCACCATACTAAAACTGAGAAGTTTTTAGTTATTAGTGGTAAAGCATCATTTAAGTTCCGGCACATCACCACCGGTGATTCTTATGAATTGATTGTTAATGGTGAAGAGTCTCGTATTGTTGAAACTGCCCCAGGTTGGTCTCATGATGTAACCAATATTGGCGAAAGTGAGTTAATCGTAATGCTCTGGGCAAATGAAATATTTGACCCTAAAAAGCCAGATACTGTTAATTTTAAGGTTTGAAAATGAAAAAGCTACATGTAGTAAGTGTTGTCGGAACTCGCCCAGAGATAATTCGTTTATCTCGTGTACTAGCTAAATTAGATGATCACTGTGAACATACTATTGTACATACTGGTCAAAACTATGACTTCGAGCTAAACCAAGTGTTCTTTGATGACCTAGGGGTTCGTAAGCCTGATTATTTTTTAGATGCTGCGGGTAAGAATGCGGCAGAAACGATTGGTCAAGTTATCATAAAAGTAGACCAAGCTTTAGAGGATATTAAACCTGATGCAATGTTGGTATTAGGCGATACTAACTCTTGCCTTGCGGCTATTCCGGCTAAACGTCGGAAGGTGCCTATTTTCCATATGGAAGCGGGTAACCGTTGTTTTGACCAACGTGTTCCAGAAGAGACTAACCGACGCATTGTTGATCACACGGCAGATATCAACCTAACCTATAGCTCTATTGCGCGAGACTACCTGCTTGCGGAAGGTTTGCCAGCTGATCGTGTGATCAAAACAGGTAGCCCAATGTTTGAGGTATTAAGCCACTATATGCCTCAAATTGATGGCTCAGATGTACTGTCTCGTTTAGAACTTGAAAAGGGTCAATTTTTTGTGGTGAGCGCTCACCGTGAAGAAAATGTAGACTCTCCAAAGCAATTGGCAAAACTGGCTGAAACTTTAAATACCGTTGCAGAGCACTATAATTTACCTGTGATTGTTTCAACGCATCCTAGAACTCGTAATCGAATAGAAGCCCAAGGGATTGAATTTCATGAAAATATTCAATTGCTTAAGCCGCTAGGATTTCACGACTATAACCACCTTCAGAAAAATGCCAAGGCTGTTCTCTCAGACAGTGGGACTATTAATGAAGAATCTTCTATTATGAACTTCCCAGCATTAAACTTGCGTGAGGCACATGAACGTCCTGAAGGGATGGAAGAAGCATCAGTTATGATGGTAGGGTTAAGTGTTGAGCGTGTAATGCAAGCACTGCAAATATTAGAATCTCAACCAAGTGGAGATAAGCGCTTACTACGTCCTGTATATGATTATAGTATGCCAAACGTGTCTGATAAAATGGTAAGAATAATTCATTCTTATACAGATTACGTTAAGCGTGTTGTTTGGAAAGAGTATTAAAGAAATTATGGGCTTAAATAGCCCGTAATTTTATCTGGAGATTTTGTGAAAATTCTTGTTGTTAGTCAGTACTTTTGGCCTGAAAATTTTAGAATTAATGATTTGTGTGTAGCCCTAAAAGATCGTGGTCATGAAATAACGGTATTTACCGGTCAACCGAACTATCCTTCAGGGACTCTTTTTGATGAGTATAAAAAAGAGCCTGCAGCATTTAGTTATTTTCATGATATGCCTATCATCCGGACTCCTATTTATACTCGTAAAAAAGGCAGTGTAAATTTATTAATAAATTATCTGTCGTTTGTGTTGTCGGGTTCACTCTATGGTCCACTAAAGCTAAAGGGTGAAGAGTTTGATGTCATTCTTGTTTGTCAGTTAAGTCCTGTAACGGCTGCAATTCCTGCTATTTCTTTTAAATGTATTAAAAATATTCCAATCGTAATGTGGTCTTTAGATCTATGGCCTGAATCATTAGAGGCTGTAGGGATGATTAAGTCTAAAAAATCATTAAATATGGTAGGTCGCTTAGTCTCATGGATATACAAGCATTGTGATGTGATTTTGGGTCAATCTGAATCTTATTTAGATGCAGTTCGTCGACGTAGTAGCGATAATACTAAATTAGAGCTTTTTCCTAATTGGGCTGAAGACCAATTTAATATGTCCTGTGGAGGGGATAAGGAAGAGTCTATATTGACTATTCTTTTTGCTGGAAATGTTGGAGATGCTCAGGATTTTGAGTCTATTGTTGAATGCGCTAGAATCTTAAAAGAAAATAAGGTTAGTGTTGTTTTTTCTATTGTTGGTGATGGCCGTAAGTTTAATTGGCTTCAATCTGAAATAAAAAAACACCAATTAGATGACTTATTTGTGTTACATGGACAGCATCCTTTAGATATGATGCCTACGTTTTACTCAAAAGCCGATGTCGCACTAGTGTCTTTAAAGCCAAATGATATTTTTGAACGTACAATACCAGGGAAGATACAATCGTATATGTTGTCGTCTTTACCTATTTTGGCAATGCTCGATGGTGAAGGAAAAAAACTGATCGATATTGCTAATTGTGGTTTAAGTTGTTCTGCAAGTGATGCTTACTCGCTATATGAAAATATTAAAAAAATTAGCGAGATGCCATTGCCTGAAAGAAATGCCTTAGGTTTTAATGGTAAACAATATGCGAATTCGTTTTTTAGTAAAGAAAAATTGGTTACGCGATTAGAAAAAATCCTAAATGATGTATTAAAGGTTAATTAGTATGAATATTTTATTATCTGGTGCTACAGGTTTTATAGGGCAGCAGGTATTACTTCAAGACAAAATGGATTGTATTCATCGTTGTGTGACTCGAGTGTCAAATAAAAAGGAATTGTTTTGTGAGACATTTATTGTTGAGAACATTAATCAGAATACATCTTGGAATAATGCATTTGATAATGTTGATGTAGTGATACACCTTGCGGGTATCGCTCATAATAAATCAGATAATTTAGATGTGATATTTGAGACTAATACGTTAGGTACATTGAAATTAGCAAGGGACGCAGCAGCGAGTGGTGTGAGACGATTTGTTTTTGTTAGTACGGCTTCTATTGATGAAAATAAAGGGTTGTTTTCAGCCCAAACACAATCAAAGTATGATGCAGAAGTTGGACTAAAAGAAATTGCAGGTGAAACAGGATTAGAAGTTGTTATTGTTAGACCAACTTTAGTGTATGGCCCTAATGCCCCAGGGAACTTTGGTTCTCTGACACGTTTGATAAATAAAGTACCAGTATTACCATTTGGTTTAGTAAATAATAAGCGTGATTTTATTTCGGTTCAAAATCTCGCAAATTTATTGATTACTTGTGCAAACGATTCAAAGGCTGCTGGACATACTTTTTTAGCTTCTGATGGGCAAGCTGTATCTATCAAAGATTTTACGAATGCAATCGCAAAAGGTTTAAATAAACGAGTTATTCAATTACCAACCCCTGTATGGTGTATGAGGCTAGCTGGCAAGTTACTTGGCAAGGAAGTTATGGTTGAGCAGCTTGTTGGAAATCTAGAGGTTGATTCATCAAATGCACAAGAAGTGTTAAGATGGGTTCCCCCTTATACGATGCAACAAGCAATGGATTTACTTTTAGAGAATATTTAATGATACGTATTTTAGATTTTTTGGCTGCTTTTTTGGGCTTGTTATTTTTATGGCCGATTTTATTGGTAGTTATTATTGTAGGGTTATTTGATACCGGCTCACCGATTTTTGTTCAAGAGCGAGTAGGGCGTAATAAAAAGCCATTTAATTTGATTAAGTTCCGTACTATGTCTGTTGAAACAAAATCGGTTGCGAGCCATTTGGCTAATAATGCATCTATTACTAAATTAGGGGCATTTTTGCGCAAAACAAAGATAGATGAATTACCGCAACTTATTAATGTTTTAAAGGGAGAAATGAGTTTAGTTGGCCCTCGCCCCAATTTATTTAACCAAGAAGAACTGATTAAAGAACGTGACGCTTTGAGAGTCTATGATGTTTTGCCTGGTGTTACTGGTTTAGCTCAAGTTCAGAATATTGATATGTCTACACCACTATTACTGGCTAAAACAGATAAAAAAATGATAGATACATTAACCGTAAAAGACTACTTTAAATATATTATTATGACTGCTACTGGTAGTGGTTCTGGTGATGCGGTTAAATAATAAAGAGAATAATCATGCAATTTTTACAACCGATTTGGGGTATGCCAAGACCATTAAAACGTCTTGTTAGTGTAGTTGTTGATGTTTTATTTATTATCTTTGCTTTTTGGGCAGCATTTGCTACACGTTTAGATGGTATTGAAACTTACATACAGCAAGTCTCTTATTGGAAACTGTTAGCGATATTGATTCCATGTACATTGCTTGTTTTTACTAAAAGTGGCTTATATCGTGCGATCCTTCGTTATTTAAGTTTGCATGCGGTATTGAGCATCTGTATTTCTGCATTGTTTTCTTCTGCTTTCATTGTTGTTTTCTCTTATTTTAACTATCTGTATATGCCACGTTCGATTCCTGTTATATATGCAACATACTTAGTTGTGCTATGTGGTGGGTCAAGGTTAATCGTTCGGGTTTTAGTCTCTGATTTATTAGGTAAACAAAAAAAGAAAGTGCTTATCTATGGGGCTGGTTCGGCTGGATTACAGCTTGCTAATATACTACGTCAAGGCAAAGAGTTTCATCCTGTCGCGTTTATTGATGATGATAGAAGAAAGCATAAAACCACGATGCAAGGCATTACTATTTATAGGCATAAATACCTTGAGCGATTAATTAAAAAACACTGTGTATCAACAATATTATTGGCGGTCCCTTCAGCTTCTCAAGTGCAGAAAAAAGTAATTATTGAGTCTTTAGCAAAGTTGCATATTGAAGTTCTGACAATTCCTAATTTAGATGATTTGGTTAATGGAAAACTTTCTATTGGCCAGCTTAAAGAAGTTTCTATTGATGATTTATTGGGACGTGTTGCTGTAACGCCTCAAGCAAAATTAATGGAAGCTAACATTAAAGATAAGGTAGTCATGGTCACTGGGGCAGGTGGTTCTATTGGTTCTGAACTTTGTCGACAAATAATTCTGAATAAACCAAGTACCTTGGTGTTATTTGAACTTTCTGAGTTTAGTTTGTATCAGATAGAACATGAGTTATCACAAATAATTGCAAATGAAAAGTTATCGATAAATGTAGTTCCTTTACTTGGTTCTGTTCAGCGGTTAAATAGACTTGCTGCAACGATGAAGGCGTTTAAGGTTCAGACTGTTTATCATGCTGCAGCCTATAAACATGTTCCTCTAGTTGAATATAATGTGGTTGAAGGTGTTCGTAATAATATTTTTGGAACAAATTATACAGCCCAAGCTGCGATTGAAGCTCAGGTTGAATCGTTTGTTTTAATTTCAACTGATAAAGCTGTGCGACCTACAAACGTAATGGGCACAACTAAGCGGATGGCTGAGCTTGGTTTACAAGCTTTAGCTCAAGTTGAAAATGAAAAAAATAATGGTACGCGTTTCTGTATGGTACGTTTTGGGAATGTGCTAGGTTCGTCAGGTTCTGTTATTCCTTTATTTAAAAAGCAAATTGCACAAGGCGGCCCAATTACATTAACTCATCAAGATATTACTCGTTACTTTATGACGATTCCTGAAGCTGCTCAATTAGTTATTCAAGCTGGAGCGATGGGGAAAGGCGGAGATGTGTTTGTTTTAGATATGGGAGAGTCGGTGAAGATAGTCGACCTTGCTCGTAATCTTATTCATTTATCTGGCCTTGAAGTAAAAAGCGACAATAATCCTGATGGTGATATTGAAATTCGATGTACTGGCCTTCGCCCAGGTGAGAAACTATATGAAGAGCTATTGATTGGAGATAACGTTGGGAAAACGGTTCATGAGCGTATTATGACAGCTCATGAAGAGTTTTTACCTTTAGATGAATATACCCAATTACTAAATGATTTAGATATGGCTTGTCATAATTTTGATCATGCAACTATTCGACAATTATTAATTGATGCACCGACGGGCTTTACTCCTGTTGATGGTATTGGTGATTTGCTTTGGAAGGCAGAAGTTATACGTTAGAGTCTAGACTAAGAGACTAAGAGACTAAGAGACTAAGAGACTAAGAGACTAAGAGACTATAGAGTGTGTATGCCTGAAATGTTCCTTAATTCTGCGGTTATCGGAGCGAAGCGCTCTATTTAGCGGAGCGTGTAGTTTCTAGTTATGCACAATCAACCCTCTTCTAACTTCCCCTTGTACTGGCTATATTGTACTCATATCAATAATGATTAGGCATGAAAGAGGGAGTTCTTCCTTGGAATGTAGACAGTCATTGATAGGGTTGCTATCTACACCAAACATTGGCTTTGGCTTTGCGCTCATATTTATGTGAAGTTATTTCATAAATAGTGCTTTATAAGGTATTGCTTATGATTTACTCATTTACTTGATTGTGGTTATTATCTATCATGATCAATCAGTTGTTTAAGCTGAGCAACTGATTGAGGGTGTGAAAATCACTCTCTACATATAAACGTTTATATTAATGGAAATCATTATGAAAAAGATGGCTCTAGCAGCTGCATTAGCAGTTAGCTTCTCAGGTGCTGCATTTGCAGCAGAAGAAACAGCGGCAGCTGGTTCAAGCACTGGCACAGCAGCAGGTACTGGTGCATCTGCAGCAGCAGCTGGCACAGCAACAACAGTTGCAGTAGCGACAGCAGCAGTAGCGGCAGCAGCAGCTGTAGCGGTTGCTTCTAACGAAAGCGGTGCAACAACTACAACAACTACTCGATAATTTTTGAGTAATACATGTTTTAGTTAATGTATGTTTAAAACCATTTTATGTGAAAGCATAAAGTGGTTTTTTTATATCTAATTGATTAATTTTCGATATTAGACAGCAGCAACCAGATTGCTAGGAAGCAGAACTCGCCATGCTTAAACCTCTAATCGTATCTCTTGGTCTTTTTCTTGCTGGTTGTTCTCAGCAGTTTCAAGACGTCAATTCTACTTTTGATGAAGCCTTTTTTGGAAGCTCTGATGTTGAGCTATCCAAGGAATACATTCAAACCTTACCTTATTCCAGCATTTATGCAGAAGTAAACGACCAAGGCAAAATCTTCATGGTTTTGGCCTACGTCGGTGAAAACCCTCAAACGGGCGCAGAGCAGTTAAAGTGGATGTCTTCTGACAAAGCGATGATTGTCACTGAAAATGGACGTATCGTACAAACGCTATTGCTTCCTTATGAAAACCTCTCTGGTTTGGCATTCCAACCGTTGGATGCATTCTCTTCTGCAAACAGCTCGTCACCAGATTCTTCTTCTGCGTTTGATGTGTCAGCTAACCCCGGAGCTCAAAAATGGCAAGCGGTGTACGACTGGCAACCTAACTATCGATTCGGCTATAAAGCGAACATTACCCGAACGTATGCGGGAAATGAAACGGTTGAAACACCGTTAGCGTCTATCGATACCAAGAAGTTCCAAGAAAAAATTAACTTCCCAATGTTAGAGCAAGACATAACCAACGAATATTGGGTCGACAGTAAAGGCAAAGTGGTCAAAACCATACAGTATTTAGGCCCTGATATGACAAGGCTTGAGCTAACCGTCCTTAAGCATTATCAAAGTAATTAACGAACAGGGTAATGAACTAAAATGATGAATTATATGAGTCACGCATCAAAAATGACGGGACGTCGGTTGCCATTGGTGAGAACTTTATTAACGGTAAGAGCTCTGTTAATGATGAGAAACTTGTTAGCTTTGGGCGCGCTGTTCTCTCTGTGCACTGTTAGCTACGCTTCTGCGGCTTCTGATCTTGTTACGCCTGAACGCTCTTCGTCGATTAAGACAACAATTGAGCTTCCTCTTCAAGGTGTGACGCTTGAGTATAAAGCTAACGTTCGATTGCTTCAGGTGTTAGACGACGCGAACGCTAGCTTTAATGCGAATGCTAGCTCTAACGAAAATGCTAGCGGCAGTATTGGTTACTTCCCCCTTTCGGCTCAACTGTTTGATAAAACCAATACTCAAGCTAATGAATCTAATAAAGCTACTGAAGTTAACCAAGCTAACAAAGATATCGAAGCCAAAAAGCGCAATGTATTTAACCAACTTGACGCTTTCTCGGTAGAAGAACCAGAAGCAAAACTGGTAAAGCAACAGTTAGCCTCTTTCCAATACCTCAATCGAGTTTTTATTGAGTTAGATCGTAATGCGGTTATCTCTCAATCAGATAAGAATCCACTGCTTGTTTCAAGTTCTCATACTAACAAGCTGTCGTCTACTGCCATAAAAAGAGCATCTACTAGTCAAACTCAAGCCTTTTCTCTGTACTTGCCACAACGACCAACGTCCATTCAGTTGATGGGGGCAATGAAAGAGTCGGTAACAATGAATCTGATTGAGCATGGAACGTTGAATGATTATCTCGATGCATTGCCGAACGGCTTTATTGGTGAATCCGCAGATAAAAGCGTGGCGTATGTTGTTCAGCCAGATGGCGTGGTGCAAACCATTCAATACGCTTACTGGAACGAACAGCCAGTTTACCTAGCACCAGGTGCCATCGTATTTATGGCGTTTTACTCTTTGCCATCAGAATACTCAACGTTGAACCAAGATATCGTCGATTTGCTACGTCATAAGGTTGGCCTGTAATGCTGAAACAGAAATCATTCCCTCTATCGGCAGTGTGCACAGCGGTTACCTGCGCCTTGTTAATAACGAACAGCACTTCTGTTTTTGCAGAAACAACCATTGATTCCTCTTCGATCAGAGCAGAAAAATCATCATTTGACGACACAGAATACAGAACGTCACAAATGAACTTTGGTGGTGTTGGCTTAATGCAAATGCCAACAGGCCGAATGGCACCAGAAGGCGAGTTTAACTTTAGTGCTTCGTTTAATAATGAATACTACTTTTATAACGTCAGCCTACAGGTGATGCCTTGGCTTGAAACCACCATTCGTTATACACAAGTACAAGACCTGCTCTATAGCGGAGGCGCAGACCAAGATTGTTCTCAAAACTCATTCAGTGGCTGTACCAAATACACAGATAAAGGCATCGACTTTAAACTGCGCTTAATCGAAGAAGGGTATTACTTACCTGAAGTATCGGTCGGTGTACGTGACTTTGGTGGTACCGGTTTATTTGATGGCGAATTTGTTGCGGCCACCAAACGCTTTGGCCCTGTTGATTTCACTTTGGGCATGGCTTGGGGATACATGGGCACCAGTGGCAACTTCACCAACCCATTGTGTAAAGCCAGTGACAAGTATTGTGAACGCCCGTCTGATTTTAAAGGCAATGGCGGCAGTGTTGACTTTGAACGCTGGTTTAAAGGTGATGCGGCGATTTATGGCGGCTTTGAATACCAAACCCCGTATAAGCCGCTAACCTTGAAGCTTGAATACGATGGCAATGATTACTCTCAAGACTTCCCGGTTGTGCGCGGTGGTGTCGACATGACACAACACACGCCATGGAACGTCGGCGCTGTGTACCGTTTCACTGATTGGGGTTCGGCTAAAGTGAGCTATGAGCGAGGCGATACCTTAACCCTTGGTTTTGATCTCTCCACTAACTTCAATGAAATGTATTCTGTGTGGCGAGATACCGAAACCGCAGAATTGCGCCCAAGCGATGTCGAGACGGTTGACGATATTGATATGGCGGCCCTTGCAGAAGAACTTGAAACCGTCGCGGGCTATGAACAAGCGCAAATCTTGGTCGACGATAACAGCATTATAGTAAAGGGCACTCAGGTTAAATACCGAGACAGAGACATCGCCCTTGAACGTGGTGCGACCGTGATTGCCAATGCGGTACCGAGTTACATCGATACCTATAAAATCATCGAAAACGATAAATCGATGGAACTCACCGAGACAACGGTAGATGCACAAGCATTCAAAGCGGCGGCTAACAATCATTACCTTAATGCTCAAACCAGTGACGCAACAAATACTCACGAATTAGAACGCAAGAAATCCGTTATCTATCACGATGGGCGAGAGCGATTCGATGTGTCGATTTCACCAAACCTAGCTCAATCGTTCGGTTCGGCTGAAAACTTCTACTTGTACAGTTTGGGCTTATACACCAACGCTTCGTTCTGGGCGTTAAACAATGTCGAACTGTCGGGCTCGCTTTATGTCAACTTAGTCGATAACTACGACAAGTTTAATTACGAAATCCCATCAGACGGCACCGACCAAACGCCAAGAGTAAGAACCTTGTTCCGCTCTTATGTTGATGACCCGGTTCGCTTAGACCGTTTACAACTGACTTGGTTTGAAGACTACGGCAGCGGTGTCTACACCCAAGCCTATGGTGGTTACCTAGAGAGCATGTTTGCTGGCGTAGGTGGTGAAATTCTTTACCGCCCATTCAACCAAAACTGGGCCATTGGTGCAGACATGACCGCGATAAGTCAGCGTGATCCTGAAAGCTGGTTCGGCACGTTTGATGATGAGATCCAAGTCAACCCAGATGACAGCAGCCGAACGTATAAAGTGATTGATAAAGGCACGACTGGCTTTATTACCGGTTACTACACCCCACAATGGGACTTCTTGAGCGATACCTTGCTGAAAGTCGGCGTAGGTAAATTCCTTGCCGGTGATATCGGTACTCGTGTCGACTTCTCTAAGCAGTTCAAGAGCGGCGTGATTGCCGGTGCGTTTGTCAGCTTAACCGACATGACAACCGAAGAATACGGTGAAGGCAGCTATACCAAAGGCTTCTACGTATCAATTCCGTTTGATTTAGTCACAGTGAAACCAAGCTCAAGCCGCGCTGGCTTTACCTGGTTACCGATCACGCGTGATGGCGGACAAGTGTTGAATAAGCAATACAACTTGTTCGATCAAACCGATGCGCGCTCACCTTGGTTCCAAAGACCAAGTAGCGTGAAGTAGCTTGAAAGCAGATGCGGGTAACGAGTAAACGGGATGCGAAGAGCAGGGGAAGGGCAGTAACGAGGTTCGGGTAATCGGGTCTTGAAGAGCTTTAAAGTAGGTGAGAGAAATTGAGCCTACGAAAGTCTATCTTTTGGTTCTCCCCCTTGAACGCCGTTCGTTTGTGAGCGGTGATGGCCATCATAGGGGGAGTTAGAGGGGGATGTTAATCTATGTGTTACCAACCCCTCCCAACCTCCCCTTATGTTGGTATTTTCTGCCAAATAACAGCTGCGATAAAGGGGAGTAGCTAAAAGCATCCCGTATCTGCTCTTAAGCTCTTTAACTCTTTAACCATTCAACTAGGTTGATAATAACCACAATTTGTGGATAATGCTTACGGATTAAACTAACCGTATGCAGCGCACTTTGTTGCTACGTTCCTTAGATAAAACACGCCTATTCAAATTCCATATTGATAGGATAAAATTAACTACGCAGTGTGATGTCGCGGAATATCAAGGGGCGGTAGCATTCCTATCTTTGATATCAAGATGGAAGCGAGATCACGGTAATAGCTCTCCTTAACTCTCTTAAATACTGCGTAGCTGATAAAATTGTTTGTTCTAACTTCCTTTGGGTGTCCTTTGGGATATCACGACACATTCCGTTTCTATGACTTGGTAAACATGAAGATCAATAAAAATCGTCTCCTTTTCGCGCTTATACCTGCATTGCTTGTAGGGTGTACGACTCCAGGTACTCACCTGTCTACCGGTGGTAAGAATGTGATTCAGCCCTCTGAGGAACAGCAAGAGTCTGATATTTCAGAAGTGGTGAATGTGTATCCGCTGACTGCACAGTTAGTATCAACTTACCAAACAAGTACATTGTCGGTTTCACAAGCAAACCCGGAACTTGATGTTGATATCGCCAAATATGAATACCAAGTCGGTGTCGGTGACATCTTAAATATCACCATTTGGGATCACCCTGAACTGACGATTCCTGCGGGCTCTTACCGTAGCAGCACAGAAGCGGGTAACTGGGTTCATGCTGACGGCACCATCTTCTACCCGTACATTGGTACAGTAGAAGTTGCAGGAAAAACGGTTCGTGAAATTCGTTCTGATATAGCGGAACGTTTGGCGAAATACATCGAAAGCCCTCAAGTTGATGTAAACGTAGCAGCTTTCCGATCTAAGAAAACCTATATTACTGGTGAAGTATCTAAACCTGGCCAGCAGCCAATCACCAATATCCCATTAACATTACTGGATGCCGTGAACCGCTCTGGTGGTTTATCTGAAGATGCGGATTGGCGTAATGTTTCATTAACCCGCAATGGCGTGGAAGAGAACCTTTCGCTTTATGGTTTAATGCAACGTGGTGACTTAACCCAAAACCGCTTACTGCAAGCCGGTGATATTGTTCACGTACCGCGTAATGACAACCAAAAAGTGTTCGTGATGGGTGAGGTGAACGATCCTCAATTACTCAAGATTGATCGTGTTGGGATGAGCCTAACCGAAGCACTCAGCAACGTAGGTGGTATTAACCAGCTGACGGCAGATGCAACGGGTGTGTTTGTGATCCGAACTTCTGATGATAAATCAGAACGCATGGCGGACGTCTACCAACTGAATATGGAAGATGCATCAGCCTTAGTGATTGGCACTGAATTTGATTTAAAGCCTTACGACATTGTCTACGTAACGGCAGCGCCAATCAGCCGCTGGAACCGTGTAATCGGTCAGCTTGTACCAACCATTTCAGGCTTCAACGACCTAACCGAAGGTATGTTACGCGTTCGTAATTGGTAATAACTGAATATTAATCATCAGGTTGCATTTAGCGTGTAACCTGATTTTTTATGCTTATAGGCCCAATACAATTAGAGACAATTATGTTTAATAAAATTTTAGTGGTCTGCGTGGGTAACATTTGTCGTTCCCCTACGGGAGAGCGCGTTCTTCAAAAATTACTGCCTAACAAAGAGGTAGCCTCTGCTGGCATCGCCGCTGAAAAAAGCCGTTTAATTGGCAAGCCAGCAGACGACACCGCAATCTTAATTGCCGCTGAAAATGGGGTCGATGTTGAAAATCACCAGTCGCAGCAAGTGACACCACAGCTTTGTGCTCAGTATGACTTGATCTTGGTAATGGAGAAGGGCCACTTAGAAGCGCTCACTCAAATCTCACCAGAGGCACGTGGTAAAACCATGCTGTTTGGTCAGTGGATTGGCCAAAAAGACATCCCCGACCCGCACCGTCAAAGCCGTGAAGCCTTTGAGTACGCTTACAAGCTGATTGACGAAGCGGCACAAGCTTGGGCAAAAAAGCTTTAGAGAATAAAGTTAAGCGTTAGCTAAAGCTCGTTAAGCTTTCTATATAGCCAGTTAAGCTTTAGAGATGCCCTGTTAAACTTTAGGTATACCCAGTAAAGCTGTGACATATAGCCATTAATAGAATCATATAAAAGAGAAGCACATAAGCCGTTTTTAACTTCTCTTCAAAATACTAGTTTAGGAAGTAGCAATCTGATGACGACACAACCATCTCAGCAATCACACACAGATAACTCTGATGAGATAGATTTAGGAAAACTGCTTGGCATTCTGCTGGACGCTAAATGGCTAATCATGCTGACCACATTCGCTTTTGCTGTGTTGGGTATTGCGTTTGCATTGCTTTCAACGCCGATATACAAAGCCGATGCCCTGATCCAAATTGAAGAGAAGAGCTCTGGCGGTATTTCATCGATGGTCGGCGATATGGGAGACATGTTCTCTCAGGATTCTTCTGCCACGACAGAAGTGGAGATCATCAAATCTCGTATGATCTTGGGCGAAACGGTGGATAAGTTTAACCTCACGACGGTGACATCTCCTAACTATGCACCCATTGTAGGTAAAGGGTTTGCTCGCTTAACTGGTGACATCAACCACATCTCAGTAAGCCGTTTTACATTGCCAAGCTACGCGAATGGTTACGCACACACCATTCAGATTATCGATGCTGAGCAAGGCACCTACCAACTGGTTCGTGACGATGAACGCGTTATCTTGCAAGGCAAAGTGGGTGAGCTAGCAACAGCCGATGACTACAGCTTGTTTGTGGCTGGTTTTGAATCGCATAACGATTTTGAATTCTCAATAGGTCAACGTAGCCGACTAGAAGCGATCGAATGGTTGAAAGCTTCTTTGTCTCTGTCTGAGCAAGGTAAGCAGACTGGTATTTTGAAGTTAAGCTTTGAAGGTGAAAACAAGCAACAGATTTCTGAAATCCTTAATCATATTAGCCAGATCTACTTTTTACAAAACGTGAAACGTAATTCAGCGGAAGCAGAGAAGAGCCTACAGTTCTTAGAGAGCCACCTTCCGGGTATTAAATCTGAGCTAACTGGCTATGAAGACGTACTGAACAATTATCGCCAAAAGAACGAATCGATCGACTTAGGCTTAGAAGCACAATCAACCCTAAAGGTAATGGTAGAGCTTGAAGCGCAATTGAACGAGCTAACGTTCAAAGAGAGTGATATCAGTCAGCGTTTTACTAAAGATCATCCGGCGTATAAGTCGCTGATTGATAAGCGAAAAACATTATTGGGTGAGCGAGAGCGCCTGAACAAGCAAGTACAAAAGCTGCCAAAAACACAACGTGAAGTACTGCGTATGACACGTGACGTTGAAGTAAACCAACAAATCTACATCCAGCTGTTAAACAAGGTTCAAGAACTGAGCATTATTAAAGCCGGTACGGTTGGTAACGTTCGTATCTTAGATGATGCACAAGCTTACGCTCGCGCCGTTAAACCGAAGAAACCGCTGATTGTTGTATTGGCGACGCTACTGGGTGGTATGTTGAGTGTGGCGTTTGTATTCGTGAAAGCGGCGTTCCACCGTGGCGTTGAAAGCCCAGACCAAATTGAACAAATTGGCCTGCCTGTTTATGCAGCGGTGCCAAAATCAGATTTACAAATTGAGCTAACCAACCGCTTTAAATCGAAGAAACAGCAAACCAAGGGGACTCAAGCTCTGCTTGCCGAATCTAACCCTGCGGATCTTTCGGTTGAAGCACTGCGTGGCCTGCGTACCAGCTTGCACTTTGCGATGCTAGAAGCGAAAAACAACGTCTTGATGATCTCTGGCCCTGCACCGGGCATTGGTAAATCATTCATCTCGACCAACTTTGCCGCAGTAGCCGCAAAAACAGGCCAAAAAGTACTGTTGATTGATGCCGATATGCGTAAAGGTTACTTACAACAAAGCTTTGGCGTGAATTGGGATAACGGCCTTTCTGATGTGTTGAGCAGCAAGCAAGAGTTCGCTCAATCCGTTAAAACCACACCAGTAGAAAACCTAGACGTTATTACTCGTGGCCAAGTGCCACCCAACCCATCTGAGTTGCTGATGCACCCACGCTTTGCGGAGCTAATGGAATGGGCAGCTAAAGAGTATGACTTGGTGATTGTCGATACCCCACCCGTACTTGCAGTAACCGACCCAAGTATTGTCGGCGCCTTCGCTGGCACCACATTAATGGTCGCGCGTTACGGTCAAAATACCATTAAAGAGATCGATGTGGCTCGTAACCGTTTCGAACAATCGGGCATCGAAGTGAAAGGCGTTATCTTCAACGCCATCGAGAAGAAAGCATCAAGCTCTTACGGCTACGGTTACTACAACTACGCATATTCGAGCGACAAGAAGTAGATAAGAGCAGTAACGGGATGCGAGTAATCGGGTAAACGAAGAGCTGAAAGGTCGATACGAGATTAGAGTGGCGAGATACGAAAAGCGCCACTCGAATCCGCTCTTCATCTCTTTGTTACTCGTTTACCCGCTACCCGCATCTATTCTTTTAAGCTCTTCGCATCTCGTTTACTCGTTACCCGTATCTATTATTTATCCACTCGCATCTGCACTTTAAATCATTCGAAGACTTCGCTTTTGGTTCTCCCCCTTGAACACCGAACTATTGTGAGTGATGGTGTTAAGAAAAGGGGGAGTTAGAGGGGGTTGCTAGCGATGCCTAACCAACCCCTCCCAGCCTCCCCTTATATTAATGTTTTTTGCCAAGTAACAATCGTGATAAAGGGGAGGAGCTAAAAGCACCACTCGAACCTGCTCTTTTAGCTTTTCGCATCCCGTTTACTCGCTACTCGCTACTCGCATCTGCTCTTCTACTTCTTCACCACCCCACCCGTTAAATACAAACCAATCGCCGCTAACACCGGATAACCAAACGCTTCATTGGTCATTTCCCCCAACGGCTTCCAATCGTAACCATGCATACAACCTAGAATCACCATCACATGCAATGCTACATAAGGAATCGTGAACAACAACACAATGTAGCGTTGTACCAACTTAAAAGGTTCATACGCTTTAAGCAGTGCCAGCTTGTGCTTCGCTTTTTCTTCATCAGTAAAAAACATCGCATCTCCTGTGTTGGTGAGTGCATCTAATCCTTTGTTAATAGAAGACTGGCTCCCGAATATTCTTCCGAACAATGTCATACTGCTCCTTGGTTTATTGATGGTTATATTGCACCTTTCTCGCCTCTCTCGTCATTCCAGAACTGAGGAACGAAGTGTCTGGAATCTGCTCTTAAGCCTTCAGTATCCTGCTGGCTCGAATCCCACATCTGCACTTCAAATTATTCGAAGACTTAGCTTTTTGTCCTCCCTCTTGAACACCGGACTATTGTGAGTGGTGATGTTAATAGAAGAGGGAGTTAGAGGGGGTTGCTAGCTAATGCCTAACCAACCCCTCCCTGCCTCCCCTTATATTGGATATTTCTTGCCAAGTAACAGTCGTGATAAAGGGGAGGAGCTAAAAGCACCACTCTCACTTTATTGTTCTCACTTTTCTCATCAGCTCTTAAGCCTTTCGAATCTCGATACTCGAATCCCGCATCTGCTCTTAAGCTCTTAAAGCCATAACCGGACACGCCTTATTCACACCCCAATCTTTATGCCCCTTAACATTCTCATCTGAAATCAAGAACTGCTCTTGTAACGCTGCCACCAAACCAAACAGCGCCTTACGCTGCGCAAGTGTGAAGTTGTCTTCTGGTTGCAGCTCAGCATTACAGCCTCCGACCAAACAAACCCCAATATTGCCCTTGTTGTGTCCTTTCACATGCGCACCGGTTTGCGACAGTGGCCTGCCAAGTTCGACATCCCCATTGCGACGAATAACAAAGTGATACCCCGCATCGCGCCAGCCTTTCTTTTTATGCCATCGACGAATCTCGGCTACGTCTACATCTTGCTGTGGTGGCGTGGCGCTGCAATGCACCGTAATAAATGAGAATGCCGGGCAATGAGGCAAACGGAGTAAAACCGAAACCAGACTGAAGGAGTAGGGCGCGAGTGAAAAACAAGGCTCTAACGAAGGACTTCGCTCTTCTGAGTCAGCCAGTTTTTGTGAATCAGCAGACGCTTCTAACGGCTGGTGTGGAACTCGATCAGTTGCTGGTAGAGTGTTTGACAAAATAAATCCTCGTGTTGTTGTAAATAGGCGATTAAAGACATTGATAACGATTCTTTTAAATTAGGGTGCAATGCGATGTGTTGTCGCAAACTGGTGGCTACGGTTTTGGCATAACCAGAGTGGTGGTTTACATAACGTAAATACATCACGCAGTAACCCAGTGGCTGCCTGCGCCGTGCTCGGCTGATCATCCAACAAATATCGTCATAGCTGGGATTTTCAAAACGAGCATCTTCAAAGTCAGGTCTTTCGAAATCGGGATCTTCAAAGCGCAGGTCGTCGAAATGCCTATCTTCATAACCCTTGTCCTCATCAGCCTTGTTTTTATAACCCCCAGCGTCACTGCTCTTGCCGACATATTGGTCATCACGCAACAGTGGGTGGCGCGACTGGTTGAGGGAATAAGGTCGGCATTCGATGCTCGCCATACCGGGTTGATACACTGAAATAAAAAGAGAAACTATCGCCTTCATTAAGCACCTTATTGCTGCATGGGGAGGGCAATGTACTTCAACATTCTTGATTGGGGTTGGCGGGAATAACACGAAAACAGAGGAACACAAAAAAGTGAGAGGTGCTTCGAAAAGTCATTGCTTAATAAGGTTGATGTTGCATATCTATCCGAGGCGATTAACCAAACATCTTTTCTTACAACTTATCGCATAGGCCTTTCGCCCCTAAAGCGCCAAAAAGTGTTGTTAATGCCCTTTATATCAATGGATTTCTGTACGAATGATCATTTAACAAGGAGCGTTAACCATGTGTGTTTCTCTTATTCTTTCTTTTATCCCATTAAAAACCGGCTCGCCCATCAGCAAGTTGGCGTTATTAAAATTGGCCGACAATGCAGACGCGCGTGGCGTGTGTTTCCCTTCCCTAAATTACTTGGCGCAATATTGCGAAGTGTCGGTAAGAACCGTGAAACGACACGTCAACGAACTCGAAAGGCAAGGGTTTGTTAAGCGGATAAAGCGGTTTGATGATTCAGGACGCCAGCGCAGCAATATCTATCAGCTGCGCCTACCCAGCGATAGCCACATTCAGCAGGCCGATCTAGACCAAGCAGCCAGAGCTCTCGATCAAGAAGACAGAGAGCTAGACCAAAATGATCAAACCGACCTAGATAACGCCAATGTAGAACAACCAGGCTTACCGCCAGCCTTGCCAGAAAATGCACAGAAGACAGAACGTACAAAGACAACAGAGCATGTGCAGAAAACCGAGCATTCAGACACCCACCTGGGTGACTCAGGATCCAACACGGAGAGTGATCACCTGGCACACATAATCTTTCATAAAGAACATAAAACAGACATTTCTTGTAAAACAGATCCGAGCGCTGCAACAGACAATACTCTTGATACAGGAAAGACTCCTGACCAAGTTCCTGCCCTTGAAGTAGCCCCAGATCTTGAAACACCCTTGTCCCTTGAAAAAGAGCTAGCAACACCTCAAGCCACCACCACTCCCATAAGCCAATAGAATGAAGCCGTGATTCACCTGCTCACCAAAGAGGGCAGCGCGCCGATTTATCGTGAGTTCACCACCATATTAGAACGCACCTACCCAAAGTTAGATGTGCTGCAAGAGCTGCATGCCATGCAAGCGTGGTTGTACATCAACCCGGATAAGCGCAAACCCTTTGAGCACATTGGCCACTTTGTGAATGGCTGGCTAAGAAGAAGCGCCCAAGCCAAAACGAAGCGAGACTCATCGCCATTTACCCAACAAACAAGAGCGGATAAACAAGCTAAAGCGGCTAAGCAAACAAAAACGGTGAAACCCTCAAAGAAATCTCAATCGATAAAAGCCGTAGGATCAATAAAAGTAGATGCGCCTACAGCTGCTTCAAACCAAGCGCAGCCTATCAAAAGCAATCAAGCCGAAAGCAAATCTCAAACCCCCACACCTGTCTCTCAGGCACTAGCGGACTACAAAGCCAAAAGCACCACCAACCCGTTCGAAGCGCGCATCAAGGCCCTAGTTCAAGCTAAATCGCCCGGCACGGATTCTAAGCAGTGACCATTCGATTACTCACAGGCGAAGCGCTTGCTCACACAGCCCAAAGTTATTGAAAACCAAGAGCTTAGGAAAACCAAAGGCTTAGGAAAACCAAAGGCTTAGGAAAACCAAAGGCTAGGGCAGACCAAGCGCGAATACAGACAAAAACGTCAAGAGACAAAAGTAGAATTAGGGAGAGGGCAAATGGACGATACCAGCCTAAAAAAACTGACAACGGAAGAAAAAGTAACCATTTTAGAAAAAGAGATAGCGCGAGTGGAAGGGCGTATAGGCGAGTTCTTGAAACTGCTGGTTAGCCACTACCCACAAGGGCTAACACGCACCGAGATTAAAGCGTTATTGGCGGTAAACAATAACCCAAGCTTCGTCTCGCTGTACCGCAACGGCAACATTTTCATTGATATAGAAAAGCGCTATTGCGATGCAGCACAAGAAAACAGGTACCACATAGGGACTCAGTATCTACAAGACGTACAATGCTTCCGTTGGGTTAACGCGTGGTGAGAGGCTTGTCCAAATAGGGTAAATTCCAAACTAGTCAATATGCACTTACTTTGCTAGAATACGCAGCAAATTAAAACCGTATGAAAACCGCATAAAGCGAACAAATTGTGACTATTGCCTGTAGGAGCCAAACCTAAGGGCGGTAGCGTACCCAAATGCGACTTGCTAGCAAGTTATGCGGTAAGCCTAAAGGTTGAAGGCCGCTTTGGCGGCCTATTGGGGCGGTTTTTAAAAAGTAAGCAAATTCTAGGTTTTATAAGGGATAGGCGAGAATCGACTGTCTCAAAATGAATAAAAAGTGTCTCAGTGTAATTTTAATGCTGAGACCAAAAGTTATAAAAATCACCTCTTTTCATTTCACCTGTCGGTTGGAAGTTTCATAAAATGACTAAGAAAAAAATCCTTACGGTTTTTGGCACGCGTCCAGAAGCCATCAAAATGGCACCACTTGTTCATGCTTTAGCGGCCGATGATCGCTTTGAAGCTAAGTGCTGTGTAACCGCTCAGCACCGTGAAATGCTTGACCAAGTATTAGAACTATTTGAAATCACGCCTGACTACGATTTGAATCTGATGAAAGCGGGGCAAACACTCAACGAAGTGACCGCTCGTATTCTATTAGAGCTTAAACCTGTTTTAGAAGAATTCAAACCTGATGTGGTTTTAGTACATGGTGATACTGCAACGACATTTGCTGCAAGCCTTGCGGCTTACTATGAGCAAATCGCTGTAGGTCATGTGGAAGCAGGCCTTCGTACCGGTAACATTTATTCACCATGGCCAGAAGAAGGCAACCGCCGCTTAACGGGCGCTTTAACCAAATATCACTTTGCCCCCACGGCAACCTCACAAGAGAATCTTCTAAAAGAAAACTTTAATTCAGAAGATATTAGCGTTACCGGCAACACAGTGATTGACGCACTATTGATGATAAAAGACAAAATTGATTCTGATAGTGATTTGAACGCAACACTTTCTGCGCAGTTCCCATTTCTAGATGAGAGCAAAAAGCTCATTTTGGTAACTGGCCATCGCCGTGAAAGTTTCGGTGGCGGCTTTGAGCGTATCTGTGAAGCCCTAGCTTTGACTGCACAAAAGCATCCAGAAGTTCAAATTGTTTATCCTATGCATTTAAACCCTAATGTCCGCGAACCTGTCAATCGCATTCTTGCAGGTATTGAAAACATCTACCTTATTGAACCTCAGCAGTATTTACCATTTATATACTTGATGAACCGCGCTCATATCATCTTAACTGACTCCGGTGGTATTCAGGAAGAGGCTCCATCACTGGGTAAACCTGTATTAGTGATGCGTGATACTACAGAAAGGCCAGAAGCAGTTGAAGCAGGAACTGTTAAGTTGGTGGGTACTGATGTACATGAAATAACAAGTAATCTGAGTGAGTTGTTATTAGATGAAAAAGCTTATCAAGCGATGAGTTTTGCCCATAACCCTTATGGTGATGGTAAAGCGTGCCAACGAATTCTAGATGTTCTAGCAAAATAATTTAACGAGAAGTATATATGTCTTTCGAAACAGTATCCGTTGTAGGTTTGGGCTACATTGGTCTGCCAACGGCAGCAATGTTTGCATCACGTAAAAAACAAGTCGTTGGTGTTGATGTAAATCAACATGCTGTCGACACTATCAATCAAGGAAAGATTCATATCGTTGAGCCTGAGCTTGATATGATCGTAAACGCGGCGGTAACTGAGGGCTATCTAAAAGCGGTGACTGCACCTGAAGCGGCTGATGCCTTCCTTATTGCTGTGCCAACCCCTTTCCTACCTTGTAATGACGGTGAAGTACCTGCTCCAGATCTTTCCTACATTGAAGCTGCAAGCAAAGCTATTGCTCCTGTCTTGAAAAAAGGCGATCTAGTCATTCTAGAGTCGACGTCACCCGTTGGCGCAACAGAGCAAATGGCTGATTGGTTAGCTCAAGCTCGCACGGATTTGACCTTTCCACAAACTCATGGGGAAGACGCTGATATTAATGTTGCACATTGCCCTGAGCGTGTATTACCGGGTCATGTGGTTCGTGAGTTGGTTGAAAACGATCGTGTTATTGGCGGTCTTACACCTAAATGCTCACGACGCTCAGTAGAGTTATATCAAACATTTGTCAAAGGTGAATGTGTTATCACTAATGCTCGAACTGCAGAAATGGCGAAACTGACGGAAAACAGCTCTCGTGATGTTCAAATTGCGTTTGCAAATGAGCTTTCAGTTATCTGTGATAAGTTAGATATAAATGTTTGGGAACTGATTGCATTAGCAAATCGTCACCCTCGTGTGAATATCCTCCAGCCAGGTCCAGGTGTTGGTGGTCACTGTATTGCCGTTGATCCTTGGTTTATCGTTTCAAAGACACCAGTTGAAGCTCAGATGATTCATACGGCACGAAAAGTTAATGACAGCAAACCTGGTTGGGTTGTCGGTAAAACTAAAATGGCAATTGCAGACTGTCTACAAGAGAACTCTGAAAAGACAGCAAAAGATATTACTATTGCGTGCTATGGCTTAGCTTTTAAACCTGATATCGATGATTTACGTGAGAGCCCTGCGATGCAAATAGTGAAAGAAATATCTTCTTTACATACAGGCCGTGTTATTGCTGTTGAACCGAACATTCATGAACTACCTAGCACACTAGAGCAAGTAGAGCTTCAGGGGTTTGAAGAGGCAAAGATAAATGCGGATATTCATGTAATGCTAGTAGACCACAAAGAATTTAAAGTTGAGTCATTGAATTCACCGTATTTAGTTGATACCAAGGGGATTTGGTAATGAGCTCAATCTTATCCTTAATCGGTCGTACCGATGCATTATTTACACAAGACATTGAAAATCAAGAAGCCGAATTATCGCGCATCGTCTCAGAATCTCGCTTCCTTGTGCTTGGCGGTGCAGGCTCAATTGGCCAAGCTGTGACCAAAGAGATCTTTAAACGAAACCCTAAAAAATTACACGTTGTTGATATTAGCGAAAATAACATGGTTGAACTGGTTCGTGATATTCGTAGCTCATTTGGTTACATCAATGGAGACTTCCAAACATTCGCTTTGGACATAGGCTCTCTAGAGTACGATGCGTTCATCAAAGCAGATGGCAAGTTTGATTATGTGTTGAACTTATCCGCACTTAAGCATGTTAGAAGCGAGAAAGATCCTTATACATTGATGCGAATGATCGATGTAAACGTCTTTAATACAGATAAAACTATTCAACAATCTATTGATGCTGGCGCGAAAAAATACTTCTGTGTATCGACAGATAAAGCGGCAAACCCGGTCAATATGATGGGCGCTTCTAAACGTATTATGGAAATGTTCCTAATGCGAAAAAGTGAACAAATGGCGATCTCAACAGCACGCTTTGCCAATGTTGCGTTCTCAGATGGTTCACTATTGCATGGTTTCAATCAGCGTATTCAAAAACGCCAACCTATCGTGGCTCCAAACGATATCAAGCGTTACTTCGTGACACCTCAAGAGTCAGGTGAGCTATGTCTAATGTCTTGTATCTTTGGTGAAAATCGTGACATTTTCTTCCCTAAGTTGAGCGAAGCTCTTCATCTGATTTCGTTTGCTGATATTGCAGTGAAATACTTAGAACAACTTGGCTATGAACCTTATCTTTGTGAAACAGAAGAAGAAGCTCGTCAATTAGCTCATACACTTCCTGAACAAGGAAAATGGCCATGTTTGTTTACTGCGAGTGATACAACGGGCGAGAAAGATTTTGAAGAGTTTTTCACGGATAAAGAAGAATTGGATATGTCTCGATTTACAAATCTAGGCATTATTAAAAACGACCCTCTTTATGAGCAAGAGCTACTTTCTTTGTTTGAAAACAGTATTTCAGAGATGAAAGACGAGCGAGCTTGGACCAAGGAGCAAATTGTAAAACTCTTTTTTACAATGATTCCTGATTTTGGGCACAAAGAAACCGGTAAATACCTCGATAGCAAGATGTAAGCGGAGTAAGTAATGAAAGCGACATCTATTGTTGAATTTGTTAGAGATACCTACAAAACGGACGAATTCATTCCGCTGCACGCACCAACGTTTAATGGCAAAGAAAGAGCCTACGTCATGGAAACGATTGACAGTACCTTTGTTTCTAGCGTTGGCAAGTTTGTTGATGATTTTGAGCGAAAGATTGAAGCGTATACTGGTACAGCTAAAGCAGTAGCAACTGTCAATGGTACTGCGGCATTGCATGCGGCTTTGTATATGGCTGAAGTTCAACGAGGCGACCTCGTTATAACACAAGCCCTGACATTCGTTGCGACTTGTAATGCACTGTATCACATGGGCGCCGAGCCGATTTTTGTGGATGTTTCTCCAGTAAGTTTGGGTCTTTGCCCTAAAGCGGTGGATGCATTCTTAAGTGAGCATGCCGAAATAACCGTAGCGGGTTGCATTCATAAACAGACAGGCAAACGAATTAAAGCGGTTGTCCCTATGCATACCTTTGGTCACCCTGTGGAGCTCGATGAGCTGGTTGCAGTTTGCCTCAAATGGAACCTTGTTTTAGTCGAAGATGCTGCAGAAAGCCTAGGTTCTTTTTATAAGGGTAAGCACACAGGGACAATGGGTGACGTGAGTGCGGTCAGCTTCAACGGCAATAAAATCATCACAACTGGTGGTGGCGGTATGATCTTGTGTAAAACCGAGGAGCTAGGAGCACGAACCAAGCATGTCACGACGACAGCGAAAGTGCCTCACCCCTACGAGTTTTTCCATGATGAACCGGGCTTTAACTACCGTATGCCTAATCTAAACGCGGCATTGGGTTGCGCACAGATGGAAGTTATTGAGCAGTACTTAAAGCAAAAAAGACAACTGGCAAAATGCTACGAAAATCTTTTCAGTGGGACTGATTTTCAGTTTGTTACTGAGCCAGATTATGCCGAGTCGAATTACTGGTTAAATGCCATTATTTGCCCAGATAAAAAAAGTAGAGAAGAGATCCTTGCGGGCACAAACAGTGCAGGTGTGATGACTCGCCCAATTTGGCAGCTCATGCACAGGTTACCAATGTTTGAAAATGCAATGCGCGGTGATCTTACTTACTCTGAATTTATCGAAGCGCACCTAATTAACCTTCCAAGTACACCGGTGGAAATTAAAAGCTAAGTAGGTTTAATACACGATGCAGACACATAAAAAAGTCGCGGTCTTTACTGGTACCAGAGCGGAGTATGGTCTGCTCTTTTGGCTTTTAAAAGACATACAAAGCGACCCAGATCTAACATTACAGTTGCTCGTTTCTGGTATGCACCTATCTCCAGAATTTGGTGATACTTATAAGCAAATAGAAAAAGATGGCTTCCTGATCGACGAGAAAATAGAGATTTTGCTGTCTTCTGACTCGCCGGTAGGAACGGCAAAAAGTATGGGTTTGGGCGTTCTAGGTTTTGCTGATGCATTGTCACGATTAGCACCCGATGTCCTTGTCATTCTTGGAGATCGTTTTGAAGCTCTAGCTGCAGCACAAACTGCCATGATACTCCGTATTCCTATTATACATTTGCATGGTGGGGAAATAACCGAAGGCGCTTACGATGATGCGATCCGTCATGCTATTACCAAATTGAGCTACCTGCATGGCACGTCAACAGACGAATATCGAAATCGAGTCATTCAATTAGGTGAATCGCCAGAACGAGTAAAAAACGTTGGTGCGATTGGCTTAGATCACTTGAATAGAGGCTCTTTTATGACGATTTCAGAGTTGAGTGAATCACTGAACTTTGATCTTACAGGTCCTTATTTTGTAGTCACCTACCATCCTGTGACTCTCGGAGATGAATCCCCAGAGGATAGCTTTCAAGCTTTGTTAGACGCACTAGATGAATACCCGAATCACCAAATTATACTGACTTATCCCAATGCGGATGATGGCGGGCGTCGAATCATTCCGATGTTAGAGGCTTATGCAGCGAAACAACCAAGCCGCGTGCTGGCAATCCCCTCCCTCGGGCAAATACGCTATTTAAGTTCAGTCAAGCACGCTGCTGCAGTCATTGGAAACTCGTCGAGTGGTATTATTGAAGTTCCGGCTTTTGATGTTCCAACGGTCAATATTGGTTCAAGACAAAAAGGGCGCCTAGCGGCCAAAAGTGTTCTTGATGCTAGTGCTACTAAGGAATCAATCGGCACTGCTATCAAACTTGCAGTAGATAGAAAGTACAAAGTTAAAGGTGAAATGATTGAGAACCCTTATGGTCAAGGTGACAGTAGTAAGCAAGTCATAGAAATGATCAAAGATTTACGTTTTGACCCTTGCAAAGCATTTTTTGACGTAAATATTGAACCTGACTTAAGTAAGAAAGTAGAGTGAGATTGTAATGACATTGATTATTGCCGAAGCGGGTGTTAACCATAATGGGCAAGAAGATTTAGCTTTTGCTTTGGTTGACGCAGCTTATAAAGCCGGTTCAGATATCGTAAAGTTTCAAACGTTTAAAGCTAAAAACTTAGTAACAGAAGAAGCTAAGCAAGCGGATTACCAAGTCACGAATACGCAAAAGCAAGAATCGCAACTTGCTATGCTGAGTCGCTTAGAGCTTTCGTTCGAGGCTCACCATAAACTAGTTAAATACTGTAACTCTCTCGGGATTGAGTTTTTATCTACGGCCTTCGATTTTGAAAGTTTAGACTTTCTAGTTAATGACCTAGGTTTGACGCGTTTAAAGCTACCTTCTGGTGAGTTAACGAATGCGCCTCTTGTCTTAGCTCATGCTCGAACAGGGTGTGATCTTATCGTTTCTACCGGTATGGCGACACTGTCTGAAATTGAGATAGCATTAGGGGTTATTGCCTTCGGTTATACTGCAGGTGAAAATGCGGAGCCTTGTATGTTGGGCTTTCAAGAGGCCTATGCATCAGAAGCTGGTCAAAAAGCGTTAAAAGAAAAAGTAACAATTCTTCATTGCACGACAGAATATCCTGCACCAATGGAAGAAATCAACCTAAAAGCAATGGATACACTCGGCCGAGCATTTGATCTCGAGGCTGGCTATTCAGATCATAGCGAAGGAATAACGATTCCAATTGCAGCTGTTGCCCGTGGGGCCGTTCTGATCGAGAAGCATTTTACATTAGATAAGAATATGGAAGGTCCTGATCATAAGGCCTCTCTTGAGCCACAAGAGCTAGAGGCAATGGTAAAAGCTATTCGTCAAGTTGAAACCGCCTTGGGCTCTAGCGTAAAAACACCGACAGTATCAGAGGTGAAGAACAAATCGGTGGCTCGAAAAAGCTTAGTAGCAGCAAGAGATATTAAAGAAGGCGAGGAGCTGACCGAATCTAACCTCACAGTTAAACGCCCAGGTTCAGGATTATCGCCATATCGTTACTGGGAGTTGATCGGAAACAAAGCGAGTAAAAATTACAAAGTCGGAGAGCTGATCATTGAGTGATGAGTCTTTGCTTCCTATTGTAATGATTGGCGGAGGTGGTCATGCCTCTATTCTCACTGAAATCTTACTTAATCAAGGAAGAGAAATTCTTGCGGTCGTAAGCCCAGAAGACATAAGCCAACGTTCAGTGTTTAAAGGAATGACACATCTGAAAAATGACGAAGATGTTTTGACATTCGATAAAGATAAAATTCGTTTAGTAAACGGTATCGGAATGATGCCGAAATCGAACTTTAAGAAAAAGATTAATGAGTATTTTCTTTCTTTGGGTTATCGATTTGAGACAGTTACTGCAGATAGCGCACTCGTTTCCCCTTTCTCTAAAATTGAAACTGGCGCTCAGATTTTACCTATGGCGATCATTCAAATAGGGGCAACAGTAGGAAGCCACAGTATCATCAACACAGGTGCCTTAGTGGAGCATGACTGCAGTGTTGGTACATATAACCATATTGCACCTAAAGCGACACTGTGTGGTCAAGTAGAGACAAAAGACAATGTCTATATTGGAGCAGGCTCTACCGTTATCCAGGGAATATCTATTGCTAGTGGTACTGTCGTGGGTGCAGGGGCAACCCTGACACAATCGGTAAAGGAAAATACCATAGTGTTTCCTGCTAGAGTTGCAATCAAAATAAATTCTGAGAAAAGGTAGAATATGAGTCATTGTTGGCAAAAAACGCTGATACCTGAATCAAGTACAATCAAACAGGCATTAGAAATCATTAACAGTGAAGCATTGCGTGTTGCTGTCGTTGTTGATCAAAAGCAGAAATTGCTAGGAATGATCTCGGATGGGGATATTCGACGCGGTCTACTTAATGATTTGACGCTAAGTGATTCCGTGGTGAAAGTGATGAACACTTCCCCTATTACGGCTAAGTTTGGGGCTTCTAAAGAATCTCTTGTTGAGTTAATGGAGCAAAAGCAAATTTTGTCTGTCCCATTAATTGATCAGGACGGTAGAATTGTTGGTCTTGAAACCCTCCATAGTGCATTGAGTAAAGATCGGTATAAAAACCCAGTCTTTATTATGGCTGGAGGTTTTGGTACTCGCTTACGCCCACTAACAGACAACTGCCCTAAGCCAATGTTAAAAGTGGGTGATAAGCCAATTCTAGAGACCGTGATCAAAAGTTTTATTAAAGCAGGCTTTAACAACTTTTATATATCAACCCATTATATGCCTGAACAGATCCACCAATACTTTGGTGATGGTAGCGATTTAGGCGTTAGTATCTCATATGTACACGAAGACGCCCCTCTTGGCACTGGTGGGGCACTTGGCTTATTACCTGATAGTATGTCTAGAGACCTGCCGTTAATCATGATTAATGGAGATGTCTTGACCAAGGTCGATTTCCAGCGTTTATTGAACTTCCATATAGAAAATGATGCAGACGCAACAATGTGTGTACGTGAATATGACTATCAAATCCCATATGGTGTGATTAATGGTGAAGGTAACCAAATTACCAGTATGGTCGAAAAGCCTATTCAGCGTTTTTTTGTTAATGCCGGCATTTATGTGGTTTCTCCAAGAGTGATTCAATCTGTAGAAAAAAATCAGAAAATTGACATGCCTACGTTGCTTGAACAACATATGGAAGAGCGACAAAAGGTGCTGATGTTCCCTATTCATGAATATTGGTTAGATATAGGTCGTATGGATGATTTTAATCGTGCTCAAGCTGATATTCACAGCCTAGAGATGCTCTAATGACCAAAATTAAAAAAGTATTGGCGCTTATTCCTGCTCGAGGTGGCAGTAAGCGACTACCAAGAAAAAATGTAATGCCATTAGCAGGGAAGCCGTTAATAGCTTGGACTATTGAGGCTGCTATAAATAGTCAAATATTTGATGAAATAGTAGTAAGTACAGATGATCAGGAGATTGCTGAAACATCAACAATATATGGTGCAAAAGTTCCTTTTATCCGTCCAGTTAGCCTAGCTAGTGATACAGCAAAGAGTATAGATGTTATAAAGCATACTTTAGACTGGTTCCAAGATAATAACATATACTTTACCGATGTCGTTCTCTTACAGCCAACATCTCCACTTCGGAATGAAGAGGATATCAAGTGTGCTTATAATCTTTATAATTTAAGAGGGGCTTCAAGCGTTATATCTGTGTGTGAGGTTGATCACCCCTCGGCATGGTGTAACAGGCTTGATGACTCACTATCAATGGATAACTTTATAAAAGAAGGAGGGAAGCGAAGCCAAGATCTTGACAGAGAGTATCGTTTAAATGGTGCAATTTATATCTGGAAGGTGGAAAAACTCTTAGAACAAAGTGCAACGATAATCATGCCATCCTTTGCTTCGATTATGCCTCGTACTCGTTCAGTCGATATTGATGAAGAAATAGATTTTAAGATAGCTCAAGCGATAATGTCATGCTGAAAAGATTGTGGCGCTTTTCTGCTTCCTACGCGATGGTTGAAGGCGTGCAGAAAGGCATTTTGTTTCTATTGTTACCTGTTTTTACGCGCTATATGACTCCTGATGAGTATGGGGTTGTTGCTTCGGTGTTAATGCTAGTCCCCTTCTTCATTATCGCTTTTTCTTTGTCTATTCAGGCGTCAATTACTCGCTATTACTTTAAGTATAAGCATGATAAAGAGTTGCTTAGGGAGTTTTTAGGGACAAACTTTACCTTGTTGGCTTTGGTCTCTCTATTCATGATGTCTATTGTGCTAATCTTCGGAAAGGATTTTTTTGAATTATTTTTCAGTGAAATAGATTTTAATCCATATATAATATACGCATTAATTATTGGTTCGCTCCAACCTATTATAATTGCATATTTCGCACTTTTGAAAGCTATGCAGAATATTTTTAGGTATATGGTTCTATTTAATTGTTACTTTTCTATACAAATATCACTAATGCTCTTTACTATCATTAACTTAGACTTGAAGCATGATGGTTATATATTGTCATTACTATTTTCTAATTTAATTTTTGCAATTATCTTTCTTATTCTTTTATCCAAAAAGGTTAGATTTGGACTAAATAAAAAATATATTAAAGAATCGTTGACTTATTGTCTTCCCATTGTTCCAGTCGACGGGATTGGTTTGGTTAGTTCTATTGTTGACCGGTATTTTATTATAAAGTTTATCAGTTTAACTGCTGTAGGAGTATATTTTGTAGGCTATCAAATAGCGATGTTAGTTAGTTTGATATCTTTAGCTATCAATAGTGCATACACGCCTATTTTTTTTGGGAAATATGAGTCTGGTGATAAATGTTTTTCAGATATATATAGAATGAGCGATTACATTGTTTACTTCACTAGTTTTATAGCTTTGATAATATCCGTACTAAGTCCATTTTTTGTTACACTATTATTTGACAAGGATTATTACGAGTCTAGTGATGTTATTATTTATCTTTCTTTTCTAGGCGCGATTAAAAGTATCTACTTCTTGAATACGAATGTATTGTCCCTTGAACCTAAACTAGTTAAGCTAAAAACAATAGGAATTGTAATAGGAGCAATAGTTACATCTATTTTGGGTTTCTTCATGACTAAATATTTTGGTTTAGTTGGGGCTGCGATAAGTACGTTGTTAGGTTTCTTTGTTACAACAGTTATATTAATTATCATTGTGAGAAATAAGACTCAATTCACATTTAACAATTTTAAGTCAATGTCGTTTATTATATCGTTGTTTATTTTATCTTTAATTTGTCAAATGATAGATCATATGCTTTACAAAGCGATGGTGATGATTTTTGTTCTTACATTCACCTTGGTTTTATTTGAAATAGAGTTTTTTAAAAGGGTTGTAAATGAGTATTTTGATATCAAAAAATGAGTTTGAAGGCTCAATAAGAATTAACGAATATTTCATCAATGAATTACATTCGGTTTATAAAGAAAGATATTTCTATTTTCTTACTGGAGAAGTATTCTCTTGCGAAGTAGAACAGCTAATAGAAATATCCATTAACTTAGATAAAATTAAAGCTGAACAGGTGGTTGGGGAGTTTTCATTAGTTGTTTATGATTCTATTTCTGATGTAATATATTTCTTAAATGACAAGTCAGGAAGAGAGTTGACATATTATAGTATGAAAAATGAATTTTCAATAAGTAATAGCTTTTGGTCGATAGTACATCATGATAAATATTTGTTAGCCGACGTCGATATTACTGAAATGAAAACGCAATTATTCTTCAATGCATCAACAACCTACAAAACTATATTGAATGGTTTAAGTGTTTTTGAAAATTCTATCTTGGCAAAATATGAAAACTCGAGTTTATCAATAGAGCAGTACTGGGAATTTAGATTGTCTGTAAACGAACTATCAAGAGATGAGAAATATGATGCATTAGATACTGCGCTTACGAGTTCTTTTAAATATATAAAAAATAAAAACATTGATAGTACGATATATGGCATTGGTGTTAGTGGGGGAATGGATTCTAGGATTATTCCTCACTATGCCAAGCAACTAAAAATGCCATTGAAAAGTTTTATAATTGGTCAGGAAAAACCAAACATTTTCTGGAAATCTAATGACCACTCTAGTTCAGATCTTGTTGTTGAATATTTCGAACTCGAGCACAGAAAACTTGATTTTAATGAATTGAGTTATGAAGAAAAAAATAATCTTGATTGCGTCAATGCTCCGATTTGCTCTTCTCAAGTTTTTAAAATTCCTGAGATTAAAAAATGTAATTTTGATGTGTTACTGACAGGTGCTAGTGGTTTTATAGTTGGTTCTTCGCCGTTTTATAGTAAAAATAGAACGTTAAATTTGTTAGATACCATATTCTCTCAACAGTCAGATTTAAAATTTAAAGTTAATAATTATAAACTTAAAAAGGGATTTAATTACTTATTTGGGAATGTCTTTGATTTGCAAGATAAGCTTCCCCTTGAAATAGAAGGTGTTATAAGTAAAAAAGAAATTGAAGATATAAAGAGTAGTGTTGAGACTTATCTGACTAAGTTTAAAGGTGCAAGTGAGACTGAAAAGTTAATGAACTATGCTATCGGAATTCTAGGTCAAAAAAATAAGTCCGGCGCATTTGAAAGTATTATTAACCAGAAAAAAAATTATACACCTTATACACCTTTTCTTCTTAACGTAGTCGAAACGTGGAATGAAGATGATATTTATGATCGTAAACTTTTTGAGGGCTTTATTCGAGACCGTTTACCTGAATTGGCCAACATTAAACAACAGAACCATAAAACTGCCGTTGATATTTATAAACCCAATGTATTACAAAAAATATCTAGCTTAGCCTTCTATGTATTAAAAGGACAAGGCGTGATGAACTATAATAACTGGGCAAAGAAAAAAGATTTCACTGATTATGTTGCTCTTGAATTAGAAAAATATAATCACATCTCAGATTATATCGACATTGAAATTATCCAGAGTTTAGTAAAAAGTAATAAAATAAATAGTGATGTCCTCGCAAATTGTATGAAAATGAACAGGATTTTATTTTTAATAGACAGTGTAGAAGATGTTTATGGCTTGGATTGAAATTAATAAAAGTAATCTGTTTCATAATTTGGATTATTTTTCTTCTCTTGTCGATGGGAAGGAAAAACTGGCAGTCGGCCTTAAAGACAATGCATATGGCCATGGAATAGTAGAAATTGCCCAGCTCTGTAGAGACTATGGTATAAGCAATGTTTTTGTAAAAAATGATATTGAAGCTTCAATGATCGAGTACTTAGATTTTGATAGTATTCTCATTTTATATGGGACAGGAAAGATAGAGTATACAGGGTCAAGAAGAGTAGCTATTTTATCTCTTGAGCAATTACATAGGGTTAAAAAAAATTCTAATATTGAATTAAAAATTGATACGGGTATGCATCGTAATGGCATATTACCTTGTGAGATAGATGAAGCAATTAAAATCATTAAGGATAAATATTTAAATTTAGAAGGCGTTTTTACTCATTTCTTATCAGCAGACGAAAATAGCAAGAGATTTATTTTTCAGGAAACAGTTCTTAAACATTGTGTGAAGAAAATATCCAAATCTATAAATACTATTTTTAGAGTGCATTGTGCCAATACATGTGCCTCTCACAAAGTTGATGTTAATGAGTACAGCTTATTCAGAGTAGGGATAGGTACTTATGGTTATATTGATATCGATCTAATGCAAGGGAATTTAAAACCTGTAATGTCTCTAATCGCGGAAAAAATATCTACACGTAAAATAGCTATGCATGAAACTGTTGGTTACGGAAGCACTGCCTATATAAATGTATATGATGAACTTACGGTCTCTTGTTATGACATTGGCTACGGCGATGGTTTCTTTAGGTTAAATGAAAGTAAAAAGTATCGAATAGACGACGGAAGAGAAATTATGGGAAGAGTGTCAATGGACTCTTTCTCTATAGAAGGTAAGGATGAATTTATCACACTGTTTAATGATGTATCTAGGCTAGCAAGAGTCCATAATACAATTACCTATGAAATATTAACGGCACTTAGCCCTACCTTAAAAAGAGTCGTGGTTGAATAAGATTATGATAGAAAAGTTATCCTCACTTGAAGTTAATCATGATACCTCGGAAATATTTAGATTTAAAAATACGACTTCATGGATAAATATAAAGAATTACCTCTATGCTAAGTCGCTACCAAATAGTATTAGAAGTGCATCTACCGCAGGTTACTTGGGTAAAAATGGTATCTATCTATTTTTTCTGTCGATTTTTCATTATATAAAACTAATATTTCGAGCGAAAGTTTCTAATTTATACATTGGTGCTGGCTCTGGATTGTTTTCCGATAATGGTAAGTCGTTGGACTCTTATCTGCCAAGCAATGAACTTAATTGCGAGCCACTGATTTATCTTTTAAGTGCAGAGCACCCTAGAAATCTAATGCAACATCATACATATTTGAAAGAGCATGATGTCGTTATCTATAGCTATTTATTAGCTCCCTTGAAAGTTATTTTCACTAAAATTTATAAGTTTTTTATTAAGTTTGATATACCAGAAGATTTTTATTGTGACCTTGAGAAATGCGGATTTGTAGTAACCAAAGAAGAATTAATTGCGGTGCATACAAAATTTATAGTCTCTTATTATCTGTATAAAACATTTTTATACCCATTTAATCTCTCTAAGAGTTATGTGGTTTCTGCCTACTCAAACACAGAATTAGTCAGTATATTGAAAGGTCTAAATGTTGAAATAATTGAACTCCAACACGGATTAATTGGCAGCACGCATCGAGCATATAATTATAAATGCCAATCGGCACTGTTACCGACACCAGACAATGTTTTCGTTTATAATGAATTTTGGAAAGAGGAGTTAATCAATGCGGGCTATTATAAACCTAATCAAATAGCTATAACGGGTCGTTTGAAGTACTCTTTGGTTGACTCTGAATTAACGATGCCAGGAAAGAAATTTGTCGTATTTACAGGTCAGGGTGGTTTCTACGACGAAATCTTAGTGTTCTTTCGTGATTCTGAAGCTATCTTATCTGATAATAATCTTGAATTATTATACCTTCCTCACCCTAACGAAGGGGGAGAGGCATTGGATGATTTTTTTCGTAATGCTGAGAGTCTACCTTCGATAAACATTTTACTTAACAAAGAATTCACAACAGAACAGTATATATATAATAGTCTTGCTCATATATCAGTGTATTCTTCTTGTCATTTTGATTCGATTCATTATAAACAAAAAACATATATTTTTGATGTTATGGAAGATAATCCGATGAAATATTATATGTTGAGTTATCCCGAACGGTATATATGTCTGAAAGATCTTGATGAAAGAGTATTAATGCAAAATAAAATTAGCATTAATGAAATTTTTTGAGGTGTTAACTTGTTAAATAGCTTTAAAAAAAATACTTATTTCTTTTGTTTTTTTTTCCTAAAGAAGGTGATGTTTCCTTCTGCCACCATATATACAAACTTTGTGTTGCCGAATGTAAGGCTAGGTAAAGGGGTTGTATTAAGAGAGAAAGTAAAGGTACAGTCAGGTGTTAGTATTGATGACTACACATTTGTAAATGAATATACCCAGATTGACGCAAATACTAAATCGATAGGTAAGTATTGCTCAATATCCCATAATGTAAAAATTGGAGTCGGTCCACACCCGCATAACTTGGTCTCAACAAGCCCAATATTTTATTCTTCAAACCGAGGTTATATTAACACTGACTTATATAATGAGTATGAAGATAAAGGTTTTACTAAAATTGGTCATGATGTTCTTATTTATGCTAATGCGATAGTTGTTGCGGGTGTAACTATAGGACATGGAGCTATAATTGGTGGTGGGAGTGTTGTTACAAGAGATGTTCCCCCCTATGCTATTGTTGCTGGAGCTCCTGCTAAATTAATTGGCTATCGTTTTTCTCCAGAAATAATTAAACAGTTATTAGATTCTTGTTGGTGGGATTGTGACATTGGAGATCTAGTTAACCTTTCAACCAAAATGAATACTCCCGAAATATTCCTTTCAGAGATTGATAATGTCAAAAATAAAAGTAAGAAATGTAACTAAACAATCAGAATTTATATCTAAATTGGGCAGAGAACTTCCCGTATTTGCCAAAGAAGATTACCTTAAAGCAAAATCTTCAATTTTTGGCTGGTTGATATCAGACGTATTTATTATCCCTTACACTATCGATAAAAAGATAATGTTCAAACGGCTAATTTTCACATCGACACCAATTAATTTTTCAGGTAATGAGAATGAAGATGAAGCATTGTTTCTTCGAGCTGTGATGATATACCTGGAAGAAAATAAATTATGTGATTTTGTTGGAAAAGCTCAATCAAATTGCGTTTTTAAAAAAGTACCGAAGGAAATAAATACAGTCCCTTGGGGTAGCTACCTATTAAATTTACAACAGTCCGAAAGTGACTTAATTGGTGGTTATCATAAAAAACATCGAAATGTGATTAGAAAAGCAGAAAAGGATGGAGTTAAGGTTGTTTTTTCTGATTCTATTAACACTGTTTATGGAAATATAAAAGAAACACTTGAACGTCAAAATTCACCATATTTCCCATCTTTGAGTTTTTTAACAAATCTACAACGTGATATTCCGGATAATTTGCTCTTAGCCGCTGTTTATAAAGACAACTTACTACAAGGTACTGCAGTTGTTCTATATGACGATAACTGTGGCTATTATCTATATGGAGGAAGTTCACCTCAGCCATTTACAGGAAGTGTGAATTTTTTACAGCATTGTATTATCTTACATTTGAAATCATTAGGTTTATCAAATTATGATTTTGTAGGAGCAAGATTGAGGGTTGATCCTGGTTCAAAATTCGAGGGTATTCAACGCTTTAAGTCTCGATTTGGATCTGAGCTTGATAAGGGGTATGCTTTTAACGTCATTTTTTCACCAGTTAAATTCAAATTATATAATTTTGCAGTTAAGAGCTATTTTTTCTTTAAAGGAATGAAATATTCAGATCCTATAGCTCAGTTAGTTGAGGATGAAGAATGAAGATTTTTCTAACTTTTGATTATGAATTATTTTTCGGGTCTAATAGCGGCACGTTAGAGAAAAGTATTATTGAGCCTACGGAGAGGTTATTAAAAATACTAAATAGTTACGATATTAAGGCTACGTTTTTTGTCGATGCTGGTTACTTGATTAAACTGAATCAATTTTGTGATGAGCATGAGGTATTGAAAAGAGACTTGAAAATCGTAACATCTCAGATAAAAAGTCTGTGTGGTGAAGGTCACAGTGTCCAATTGCATATCCATCCTCATTGGGAGGATGCGGTTTATGCTGGCGGTAAGTGGTTGTTTAAGTGTAATCGCTTCACTCTTAATGCCTTTTCTGCTGAGGAAGTCGATCGAATTGTTGGTGACTATAAAAAGGTACTAGAGGAACTCACCAATAGTCCAGTATTTGCCTACAGGGCTGGGGGGTGGTGTATTCAGCCTTTTTCTCATTTGAAAAAAGCGTTTGAAAAGCATAATATCTGGCTTGATAGTACGGTTTTCAAAGGAGGGTATTATAACTCAGAAACACATATGTTTGATTATAGACATGCACCAGATAAAGACTTTTGGGTATTTTCTGATGATATATTACAAGAAGAATCTGGCGGAATGGTGGAACTACCAATTTCTTCATATAAAGTTAGTCCAATGTTTTATTGGCAATTGGCTTTAATTAGGTTGTTTAAGATGAAGAAACACAAAATTTATGGTGATGGAAGCCCCATAGGAGCGGGGAAAAAAGATATTTTCAAGTTGTTGATTCGTTCTTCTTATTCTGTAGCTTCAGTAGATGGTTTTAAAATTAGTTATTTGCAAGAATCATTGAATTTTAATGTTGATAAGGGTCATAAAAACTTTGTAGCTATCGGCCACCCGAAGGCTTTTTCTCGTTATTCATTGTCAATATTTGATAAATTCTGCAATGAAAACTATAGAACTCATGGGTTTTCTATTATTTCTGGAAAAGAATTTTATCGATGAAAGTACTATTCGGTTTTATTTTACTATATTTATGGCTTCCGTTTGTTGGTTTGTTTAACTTCTCTCAGCATCAGATTAACTTATATGGTGATATAGACAATTACATCAAGGTAAGTAATTTTATCCACATAGTTATTGTACTGTCAGTTTGTTGTTTTATTGCTTTTTGGAAGGTCCGACAAGTAGAATTTCAACCGGAAAGTTTTTATTCCGATTTTAAAGTTAAATGGCTTTATACGCAAAGTATGGGAATTATACTTTTCTGTATATGTGTAATGTTGATCTTTGGGGCTGGTGCTGTGTTAAATGGTGAAATAGGCAGAGGGGAGTTACGAGCTAACTTAGGCCCATTTGGCTTTTTTTACAATTTTGTCACAATGTTTTTACCTGCTGGGATTATATCTTTGTGTAGTGCCATATATTTACTTTCTACAAGGTCTAGATTTTTACGGAATCGTCTGATACTAGTATATATAATGACTATTTCTGTTGGTATGTTAACTGGGTTTAAATATACAGCTTTGTTGATATCTTCCGCAGGATTAATTCAGTTAAGTCCAGTTTTGAAATTTAGATACCTTGTTTTTGTAGGGACTTGTTTTTTTGGACTTATGTTAGTTTCTGCAAGTTATTTCATGAGTTTAGATATGGATGTTGCCCTTTCATATTTATTGGCCCGAGCCACATCAGTTTCTTCTGAGGGGACAGTTGCAGTTTGGAATATATTTCCTTATGGTGGGGATGATGCGTGGATGGCACTATTATATGCATTCGGTAATAAACTGAGCTCTTTATTAACCGGATATCCTGTCAATAGTGTTGACTTTCTTCAGATAAATATTACACGCTTGATGGGATATTTAACTTACCCTAAACCAGAAGAAGCTTTGTCTGGAGCGTTTAATTTAACAGTTACTAACTTTGGTGAGGGTGTTTATTATTTTGGTAGGTATTTTTATTTTGTTTTTTCATTAATAACAGGTACGGTTTTAGGTGTGGCTGTTAGATATCTAAGGAAGTCTTTTAGCACTGATAGCCTAATTACGAATACGATGTTACTTACTTATATATCTATTGTGATGTTACCTTGGTTGATGGGAGGTGCGATAGGTAATCTCTTTGGTATTCCAACAATTGTATATATGTCTCTCCTTTATTTTTTTCTTAAATTCGTGTTTTTTTCAAAAATACGATTTTAATTTTTAAAAAGAGCCATGAATAAATTTATTTTCGGTTTTTTATTTTGCAAAATAATTAAATTGGCTAAAGCCTTAAAAGAGCTTAAATGTATATTCTATTTTTGACAGATAATTTCCCACCAGAAGGCAATGCGCCAGCAACCAGAACTTATGAACATGCTATCCGCTGGGTGAAAGCAGGTCATAAAGTGACGGTGATTACGTGTGCACCAAACTTTCCTGAGGGTAAGGTATTTGATGGGTTTAAAAATCGCTGGTATCAAACTCAAGATCTTGATGGCATAAATGTTGTTCGTGTAAAAACGTTCATCACTGCGAATGAAGGTTTTGTAAAACGTATTCTGGATTACATGTCATTCATGGTAACGGGCTTCATCGCAGGGCTGTTTCAGAAGAAACCGGATGTTATCGTAGCGACGTCACCTCAGTTCTTCTGTGTTTGCGCCGGATGGGCACTTTCTGCAATTCGTAGAAAGCCATTTGTTTTCGAACTACGTGATATATGGCCAGCCTCGATTACAGCTGTTGGTGCGATGAAAGACAGCAAAGCAATTCGCCTACTCGAAAAAATAGAGATGTTTCTTTATAAGCGAGCGGACGCAATTGTGTCAGTGACTCACGCATTCAAAAAGGAGCTCATTGAGCGTGGAGTTGGTGGAAGCAAGATTGAAGTCGTTCTTAATGGTGTCGACTTATCTAAATATGGACCACAGGACAAAGATACTGAGCTTGCAAAACAGTATGGGTTAGAAGGTAAGTTTGTCGCAGGTTATATAGGTACTCACGGCATGGCTCATGGGCTCGAGCATATAGTATCTGTGGCGGAGAGATTGCAACATGATGATAATATTCGCATTGTTTTTGCCGGAGGCGGGGCAGCTAGACAAAAAGTCGTTGACCTAATCCAGCAAAAAGGCCTTAAGAATGTAGTGCTCATTGATCGACAGCCAAAAGAGATGATGCCTAAGTTATGGTCTCTTTGCGACGTTTCATTGGTTCCCTTAGTTAATAGCGAGCTATTTAAAACCGTTATACCCTCTAAAATCTTTGAATGCATGGGTATGGGGATACCAACGATAATGAGCGTGCCAGAGGGTGAAGCCACCGCTATTATTCGCGAGACAAATTCAGGTCTGGTAGTCGAAAGTGAAAGTGTAGATCAAATTACTGCTGCAATCTTAAAACTACATGAAGACCAAGAACTGTACCAGCAAGTACGAACCAGCAGTATAGAAGCTGCCCCTAAGTTTAGCCGAGATATTATGGCGGCGGATATGGTCTCTGTTTTTGAAAAGCATGTTGGCTAAAGAGGGTAATCGTCTCAACTTAATATTGGGTTGAAACACCTTTAGATGTTATCTATTCAATTTAATTCATAATCTCATAATCACCTCAATTCTCCCCAAGGCTTAAACCCATGTCACTGTTTGAATACATTGTCGAACTTTCCCTGTTCTTCTTTCTTTCCTTTTCGGTGTTGTACTGTATGCGTAAAGTGGGCTATGCCGTTGGCTTAGTCGATAAACCAAATGCCAGAAAACATCATGAAGGTGTGGTTCCTTTGGTGGGTGGGATCTCTCTCTGCATCACTGTGTTGTACTTCCTTTACGTGAATGCAGCTGAGTTCAAGAATGTAGAGATAGCGGCAGCGTGCTTAACGGCACTGGTATTGATTGGAGTGGCTGACGACCGTTTTGATATCAGCTTTAAGCTCCGAATGGGCGTGCAAGCCATCTTAGCGCTGATCATCATGCATTATTCTGGATTAACCCTCTCTCATGTTGGTGATGTGTTCGGCTTAGGCGTGCTAGATTTCCCAATAGTGGTCGACAGTATTGTTACTGTAATTGCCGTGATTGCTGCCATTAACGCCTTTAACATGGTCGATGGTATTGATGGGCTGCTAGGTGGCTTAAGCATGGTGGTATTTGCATCGTTAGGTGTGGTGTTCTTCGCTTATGAACTCGAGTTTTACGCCTTTTTTATGGCGGTGATGGTGGTGATCTTATTACCCTTTGTTCTGTTTAATTTAGGGTATTTTGGCAAACTGCGTAAAGTGTTTATGGGCGATGCCGGCAGCATGATGATCGGCTTCATTGTCATCTGGGTGTTAATTGGCGGAACGCAACACGAGGAGGCCAAGTATATGATTAGACCTGTGACCGCCTTGTGGTTAATCGCGGTGCCTTTGATTGATATGATGGCCATTATGATCCGTCGGATTCGTAAGGGGCATTCTCCGTTCTACCCTGACCGCGAGCATTTTCACCACATCATGCAGCGCATCGGTTTCACACCACGCGAGTCGCTAGTGGTGATTTGCTTGGTGCAATTGGCCTATTCAACGCTGGGCTTATTAGGCGAATACTTCCAAGTACCAGAATACATTATGTTCTACACCATTGTTGCGTGTTTCTTATTGCACACTTACGCGATGACGCACTCATTTAAGATGGCCAAGATTGTAAGAAAGTGGAAGAAGTTAGAAGCGAAATAGTTTGATGTGTCGTTAACGGACAAGTCTACTATCGCAGTGCTTAGCTGGGTAAATCAGAGAGTTAAAGAGTTAAAGAGTTAAAGAGTTAAAGAGTTAAAGAGTTAAAGCAGTTAAGTTACAATAGCTCAAACTAAGACAAACATAGAAAAAGGGCCCAATTTCATGTCGAGATTGGGCCCTTTTTGCGTTTAGCTTAAGAAGTTTTAGATGTAAGCACTTTTGCTCTCAATCATCTTCAATTGAAAACCTAAGCCATTAATACACTTCTAATCACTAGTAGACTTTTTCTGGAAGGTTACGCCAACTTCTAATCCAGCTTGTGATACGCCAAACATAGCTCATGGCTACAGTGTATGAAGCAAAACACATCATAAACAGGATGAACATGGTCGATTCAGCGATCTCTAGGAATTCACCGTAGATACCGAAGCCAGCAAAGCTACTTGCGATGGCACAAATGATGGCGAGCGTTTGACGCGATGTAAAACCAAGGCGTTGGAAAATATGGTGTAGGTGTTCACGGTCGGGCTTGAAAGGGGAGTCACCGCGTCGTACGCGTCTGAACATGATGGCGGCCATGTCCATCAGCGGGACAGCAATTAGCCATAATGCAGTAATCGGTCGCATCATGGCTTCTGATGGATCTTGGCTTGCGCCCAGAAGTAACCAAATCACAGTAAAGCCAATCATCATGCTGCCAGCATCACCCATGAAAACTCTACGCTCTCGCCCAAGAATACCGAGATTCATTAAAATATAGGGAATAGTCGCGGCAATGAATACAGCACACAAGTAAGCTAAGCCGTGTTGACTGTCGATTTTAAGCAAAATGGCGATACCCGCAAATGTCACAATCGCAAGGCCACCTAACAGGCCATCAATGCCATCGACCATATTGAACGCATTAATAGCACCAATCACTGCAAGTACCGTGATTACAGGGCTCAGGAACCCTAAGTGCAGTTCTCCGGTTCCAAAGAGGTTACCAATGTGCTCTAGTCGGATATCGGCGAAATACATCATACAAATGGAGAGGGACGCTTGAGCCACAAGGCGAATCTTGAAACTGATATCGAATTTGTCATCAAGCGCGCCGATAAAAATCAGCGCGGCGATAGAGGCTAAAAAGAGCTGGCTATGGGGAATCACATCGGGGTGCGTGACGATAAACTGGCCTATCGATAAACTGATAGCAATACCGCCTACCAGTGGGATCGCACCATTGTGCAGCTTTCTTTCGTTGGGTTTATCCACTAAGCCGACGGCTTTCGCCACTTTTCGCATCAAAAAGAGTGAGGAAAAGGAGAAAAAGCCAACAAATGATAGCTCTAATAACATGATGAACTCTAGCCAATTTTTTGTAGGAGTTTATTTGCGTGTATCTTACGCTAAAACTATCAATATGTACACTTGGTTGAGTATGTTTTGTTGGGCGTGTTTTGAGTGTGATATTCGGTTTTAGTATGTAATTGAATGTTAATTAAGAATGGTGGCTACGATGCTTTGGCCAGTATTATTACTTAAGCTTTGTAGGTGCCTTAAACACAAAATGACATTTTTTTTCACATCCGATCCGCCTACCTGCGACGTTTCTTGATCTTCCGCTACAGTTTTGACTGTAAACTGTAGTAAAATTACGCTAATTTGTTTTTATACCGATTTATTTTGAATTGAACGAGGTCAGTCCTATGTCAGCTAAGAAGCCAATGGCTCTAGTGATCCTTGACGGTTACGGTTACCGTGAAGACAACCAAGACAACGCTATCGCGAACGCTAAGACTCCAGTTTTAGACGGTCTTATTGCTAACCAACCTAACACGCTAATCTCGGCTTCTGGCTTAGATGTAGGCCTACCTGATGGCCAAATGGGTAACTCTGAAGTGGGTCACACCAACATTGGTGCGGGTCGCGTGGTATACCAAGATTTAACGCGCATTACTAAATCAATCGCAGACGGCGAGTTCGCTCAAACTGAAGCGCTAGTGAATGCTGTTGATAAAGCAGTTAAAGCAGACAAAGCCGTGCACATCATGGGTCTTATGTCTCCAGGTGGCGTTCACTCTCATGAAGATCACATCTACGCAGCTGTTGAAATGGCAGCAGAGCGTGGCGCAGAGAAAATCTACCTACACGCATTCCTAGACGGTCGTGATACGCCGCCTCGTAGCGCAGAAAACACATTAGCTCGTTTCCAAGAGTTGTTTGCTAAGCTAGGCAAAGGCCGTGTGGCTTCGCTTATTGGTCGCTACTACGCAATGGACCGTGATAACAACTGGGATCGCGTTCAAGAATCTTACGACCTGCTTACCGAAGCGAAAGGTGAATTCACGTTTGATACAGCGGTTGCTGGCTTAGAAGCAGCTTACGCTCGTGACGAAAACGATGAGTTCGTGAAAGCGACTGAAATCAAAGCGGAAGGCGAAGAATCAGCCGCTATCGTTGATGGCGATGCGGTTATCTTCATGAACTACCGTGCCGACCGTGCCCGTGAAATTACGCGTGCATTCGTGCCTGATTTCGACGGTTTTGCTCGTAACGTATTCCCAACGATCGATTTCGTGATGCTGACTCAATATGCGGCAGACATCCCACTTCTATGTGCATTCCCACCGGCTTCTCTAGAGAACACCTACGGTGAGTGGCTATCGAAAGAAGGCAAAACGCAGCTACGTATCTCTGAAACAGAGAAATACGCGCACGTGACTTTCTTCTTCAACGGCGGTAAAGAAGACGAGTTTGAAGGCGAAGAGCGTCAGCTTGTTGCGTCTCCAAAAGTAGCAACGTACGATCTACAGCCAGAAATGAGCGCACCAGAGCTAACTGAAAAGCTAGTTGCAGCTATCAAAAGCGGCAAATACGACGCTATCGTGTGTAACTTCCCTAACTGTGACATGGTTGGCCACACTGGCGTTTACGATGCAGCGGTTAAAGCCGTAGAGTCACTAGACGAATGTCTTGGTAAAGTGGTTGAAGCAATCAAAGAAGCAGACGGTCAACTGCTTATCACTGCAGACCACGGTAACGCGGAAATGATGGTAAACCCAGAAACGGGCGGTATCCACACAGCGCACACTAATCTACCAGTGCCACTTATCTACGTGGGCAGCAAAAACGTTGAGTTCAAAGAAGGCGGTAAGCTGTCTGACCTAGCACCAACGATGCTTTCTCTGTCTGGTATCGCAATCCCGGCTGAGATGTCAGGTGATGTGATCGTTAAGTAATTGTTTGGCTCAGCGGTTCACGTTGAGCTTTAACGATTTTGAAAGCCCGTACTTCAAAGTGCGGGCTTTTTTATAGATGCGAGATACGAGTAAGCGAGTATCGAAGAGCTTAAGGGCTGGTGCATGATGCGAGTAAGCGGGTCACTAACAGAATGAGGGCTGTTATATATTTTCGCATCTCGTCACTCGCTACTCTCATCTTGCTTTCAAAACTGAACGCTCAAAATCCAACAACCATTCTTTGCGGTTCATGCCACCGGTGTAGCCGGTTAATGTCCCATTCGCACCAATCACTCGGTGGCAGGGAACAACAATACTAAATGGATTCTTGCCATTTGCGCCACCCACAGCTCTTACGGCTTTTGGGTTGTCCATTCTCTTTGCTTGCTCACCGTAACTGATGGCTTCGCCATAAGGAATGGTTGTTAAAGCCTGCCAAGCTGCTTTTTGAAAGTCAGTGCCTTTTATCGCTCTTAATGGCAAATCGAATTCTATTCGTTGACCTGCAAAGTACTCATCTAACTGTTTCGCTGCCAGTTGGCAAAGGTCATCTGGATTGCTAGTCATTGGCTCTTCATGATTTACATGGTCAATTTCAATAAGCGACACACCATTACTCACAATGATCATCTTGCCAATTGGTGCGTCATAAAGCATTTTGTAAGTGGTGTCTTCCATGTCATCTTCCTTCTTTTAGTCTCTTTCTGCTCTCAAGATCTTCGAATCTCGAATCTGCTCTTATATCTTTTCGCATCCCGCATCTGCTTTACCCCTAACACGAAGTGCAAAGCAATACCCTGAAATACCACCCATGACGTTCCCCAAGGCTAAGCCTATAAACAGCCCTTCGACACTATCGATTTGGCTGCCGATCCAAGCGAACGGCAAGGTAAAGACAAACAAACGCATGAAGCTCCATTGAAAGGCTTTGAGTGGTTGATGCATGGCATTCATGCCGCTGATCAGCATCATCACAATACCTTGGAACCCATAGCTAAAGGGAACGACCAACAAGTAATGCCACAAAATGCCTCGTACGGATTCTTCTTGAGAGAATAGAGCGGCTAAGGGGATGCTCAGTGGTACCATCATCAAGAAAATCAAACCTTGGAACATCACAGCAAAACGCATACTCAGAAACAATGCCTTAAAGCTGCGTTGAGGGTTGTTTGCGCCAAAGTTCTGCGCCATGAAAGGCGTAAGGGCCGAGGTCAGAGACATCAACACAATGATAAGAATGGATTCAATACGCTGGGCAGCGCCATAAGCAGCAACGGCTTCAGTTCCTTGTTTGGCCAACATCATCATAATAATGGCGCCGGCTAATGGATTGAGCGCGTTGGACAGCGCAGCAGGAGTGCCGATGGTGAGTATTTGATGCCAATCGCTAAGGATGTTTTTGATATTCGGTAAAGCCAGAAGCTTCTCTCGTTTAATCAAGATGTACAGCGAGCAACACAGAGCGCCAAACCAACTGAAACCACTGGCAATTGCAGCACCTTGAATCCCTAATTCAGGGAAGGGGCCGTATCCAAAAATGAGCAAAGGGTCGAGAACGCCGTTGATTAACCCTGCCAGCATCATGATTTTAGCGGGCGTTTTGGTATCGCCACTGGCACGAATGGCACTGTTGCCTGCCATTGGGATCACTAATAGGGGAATGGTGACATACCAGATCAGCATGTACTCGGATATCAGAGGCAGTAACTCTGTTTCGGCACCCAACAAAGTAAATAGGGGTTCGAGTGAGATAATGCCAACGGCGGAAGCGCAACAGACCAGAAGTAATGCGAGTAATAATCCATGACAGGTAAACCTTGCTGCGTTTTGCGCGCAGCCTTGGCCAAGCAACCGCCCAATACATGTCGAAAGGCCGATACCTATCCCCATGGTGATGCAGTTAATCGCAAAGGTGATTGGGAAGGTAAAGCTCACCGCAGCAAGGGCTTGAGTACCCAACAATGAGATAAAGAAAGTATCGACGAGGTTAAACATCAAGATCGACACCATACCGAATATGGTCGGTATGGTCATGGTACGCAATGTACTCTCAATTGGGGCAGTTAATAGCCCGTGCTTATCTTGCATGCAAAACGCCGATTGAACTAGAATATGAGTAGAATACAGTGAATTGTGAGTAGTCTGAAGATCGCTTTCATAAAGTTTACAAATCACACAATACTAACAGCATACGGTGTGATAGCATTCTGCCGTTATTAATTTAGATGTTTTGAGAGATTTACAGTGAAGCAGCATACACAAGCACACTCCCCGCAAGACCCATCGATGGATACAACGGGCGATAAGATTGATTTGATAGAGCTTTTTAAGGCCTTGTGGGACGGCAAGTTAATTGTCATATTGGTGACTGCTTTATTTACTGCTAGTAGTATTACTTTTGCTTTGTTAGCTCAAGAGTTGTGGTCTTCCAATGCAAAGATCACAAAGGGTCAACCCCAAAATTTAGCTGCATATCAGCAACAAGTGAAGCAGTTTCAACCTATTTTCGATATCTATCAAGAGGATGGCACCGTCCTTGTCAGTAAAGAACTGGATAGTTTAGTTGACCCTAAGGTATTGTTTCAGCGTTTTATGAATATCTTTAACTCTGCGGATAATAAGAGAGATTTCTTAGGTAATAGTGCTGAGTTTCAGGAGTTTAAAAACTCTATGCTAGTTGATAGTTCTAATATGACACCGGATGAAGTTAGAATCTTATATGCTAAATGGTTTGATAGTATTTCTGCTTCTAAAGTCGACAAAAAGGAGCTTAATTCACCATATACTATTAGTTTTCAAACAACGACTAAGGAAAGTAGTTTCGACTTGTTAACAGCTTACATTTTGACTACAGAGTTAAAAGCTCGTGAAGATGCATTTAATAACTTACGCGCTATAGTGAATAGCAAGCATAATGAGCTGATTCAACAAAAAAGAATTTTAGAAAGCCAGGCAAGTACTAAGTTGTTAGTTGAAACTGAGCGAACAAAATATGCAGCCCAAATTGCCAAGTCTGCAGGAGTCGATAGACCAATTCAAACAGGCAATGAGAGTGAGCTATTTAGCATCGATCTCGGTGCTAAGGGCTTAGATGCAAAAGTTAAAGCCCTGGAGTCAGTTAAAAATTTAAGTGTTATTGAGCCTCGTCTTCAACAAATAAATGCAAAACTGGATATGTTGAAGAATCTTGAAATTGATCGAAATGCTGAGTTTCAAACGTTCCGTTACTTAGATAATGTTGAAAAACCGATAACTCGTGATAAACCTAAACGTGCTTTGATAGTTATATTTGGAACATTGTTAGGTGGTATGTTTGGGGTTGCGATCGTTCTAATACGTTTTGTGTTTAGAAAAGAAGACTAAGTTTCTAATGGCTAGTGTTATCACTGGCCATTTTTCTTTTCTCACTCCTTGTTGTTTGAGTTTCCTCACAAAAAGTCCACCTCCCCCCTTGGGTTCTTCCACATCGCCCCAACATATTGGGTAACCCCATGCCAATCGTGGCAACTATCAAATTAAATGGAAATTATCAGGAGATCCGACCGATGAATATCCGTCCTCTACACGACCGAGTTATCGTTGAGCGCCAAGAAGTTGAATCTAAATCTGCTGGTGGCATCGTTCTAACTGGTTCTGCCGCTGAAAAATCAACTCGCGGTACTATTCTAGCTGTTGGCAAAGGCCGCATTTTAGAAAATGGTTCAGTACAACCATTGGACGTTAAAGTTGGCGATACTGTTATCTTTTCTGAAGGCTACGGCACTAAAACTGAAAAGATCGACGGCAAAGAAGTTCTGATCATGTCTGAAAACGACATCATGGCGATCGTTGAGTAATCCGCGCCACACATTGAACTGATTTAATAAAGAATTTTAAAGGAAATTAAGATGGCTGCTAAAGACGTTAAATTTGGTAACGACGCACGTATTAAAATGCTAGAAGGTGTAAACGTTCTGGCTGACGCAGTAAAAGTAACGCTAGGTCCTAAAGGCCGTAATGTTGTTCTAGACAAATCATTTGGCGCACCAACGATCACTAAAGATGGTGTTTCAGTTGCACGTGAAATCGAACTTGAAGACAAGTTCCAAAACATGGGCGCACAAATGGTTAAAGAAGTGGCTTCGCAAGCGAATGACGCGGCGGGCGACGGAACAACAACAGCGACAGTATTGGCTCAGTCTATTATCGCTGAAGGCCTAAAAGCGGTTGCTGCTGGCATGAACCCAATGGATCTTAAGCGCGGCATCGACAAAGCGGTTATCGCAGCTGTTGAAGAGCTCAAGAACCTATCTGTTCCTTGTTCAGACACGAAAGCTATCGCGCAAGTAGGTACTATCTCTGCGAACTCTGATTCGACAGTAGGTAACATCATTGCTGAAGCGATGGAAAAAGTAGGTCGTGATGGTGTAATCACGGTTGAAGAAGGTCAGGCTCTGCAAGACGAGCTAGACGTAGTTGAAGGTATGCAGTTCGACCGCGGTTACCTATCTCCTTACTTCATCAACAACCAAGAAGCAGGTTCTGTTGATCTAGATAGCCCGTTCATTCTTCTTATCGACAAGAAAGTGTCGAACATCCGTGAACTTCTTCCGACTCTAGAAGCGGTTGCTAAGGCATCTCGTCCACTTCTTATCATCGCTGAAGATGTAGAAGGCGAAGCGCTAGCAACTCTTGTTGTGAACAACATGCGTGGCATCGTTAAAGTAGCGGCTGTTAAAGCACCTGGTTTCGGCGACCGTCGTAAATCTATGCTGCAAGACATCGCTATCCTAACGGGCGGCACGGTTATCTCTGAAGAGATTGGCCTAGACCTTGAGAAAGTAACGCTAGAAGACCTAGGTCAAGCTAAGCGTATTACGATCACTAAAGAAAACTCAACCATCATCGATGGTGCGGGTAATGAAGAGATGATCAAAGGTCGTGTTTCTCAAATTCGTCAACAAATCGAAGATGCAACGTCTGACTACGATAAAGAAAAACTTCAAGAGCGCGTAGCTAAGCTAGCTGGCGGTGTTGCAGTAATCAAAGTTGGCGCTGCGACTGAAGTTGAGATGAAAGAGAAGAAAGACCGCGTAGAAGATGCACTTCACGCAACTCGCGCTGCTGTTGAAGAAGGTGTGGTTGCTGGTGGTGGTGTTGCACTTATCCGCGCAGCGTCTAAAGTTGCTGGCCTTGAAGGCGACAACGAAGAGCAAAACGTAGGTATCCGCGTTGCACTACGTGCAATGGAAGCGCCTATCCGTCAAATCACGACCAATGCTGGTGATGAAGAATCTGTTGTTGCTAACAACGTTCGCGCTGGTGAAGGTAACTACGGTTACAACGCAGCTACTGGCGAATACGGTGACATGATTGCAATGGGTATCCTAGATCCAACTAAGGTAACTCGTTCTGCACTTCAGTTCGCAGCATCGGTTGCTGGTCTTATGATCACAACAGAAGCGATGATCACTGATAAGCCACAAGATTCTGGCCCTGCAATGCCTGATATGGGTGGCATGGGCGGTATGGGTGGTATGGGCGGCATGATGTAAGTCGCCTATGTTGATTTAAGGTATTATTAAATAATGACTTAAAATCGAACATGGACACCAATGTAGACACTGAGGGATGTTAGTTTGAAGACGCTGGCATCCCTTTTTTGATGGCAATTCCATCCTTTCTCTTGTACTAGCTGTCCTGAGTGCCATTGCGTCTCTTGAATTTCATCAAACATAAAGTCCTCTGATTAATTGGCTCGTTTAGGATTCTCTAAGTTTCAATCCATGAAAATGTAGGTATGCAGCTCCTCTCGCGAATAGTTCTGAAAGTAATCGTCAAATATCATATCGCCCCTAGCTAGCTGAATCGAATTTTCCGTACTTCTTCTCATCACAACTTAAAGCCTGATACCACCGCCATTTTCTTTTGTGAATTCCGCTAAGCCCTTTAAGCGTAAGCGTCTTTTTCGCAAGATTATTCCTGCCTTGAAAGCATGTGACAAGGTGCTCAGAGAAAAAGAGTCAGGAGCAAAGGTAGACTGTCTACAGTTCACTACAAGGCTGTATTGTGTGTGAGAAGGGGACGCAATAACAGTAACCAAGCTTTGTCGGTTGGCAATAAACACAAAACATCTGTTGGAAGTAGTCGATTATTTGGAGCAAAAGGGAGTATCGCTGGTGGTACTGAACCTTGACATCAATAAACAATCACCGACAGATCAATTGATGATTGATGATTGATGCGGTTGCTAGCTTGAGCAGCAGTTGGTACTTGAAAGGCAAGCTGAAGGCATTGCTATTGCAAATTCAAAAGGCGTAAACCGATTGTTAGATCTAAGTAAGCTTGGAGCTTATAGCTAGTGGTACGAGTAAATAAGAAATAGCGAAAGTACTTGATGTTAGTCTTTCAAGTGTTTATCTATTAGTAAAAGATGGTTGTAAAAACGAAGTATATATTTAATTTACAGCATCTTAATTTAGGGTATGATTAACCTTTTTACTAACCATAATGATGTATTAAAGGTGTCTGCTTTGGACAAGAAAAATCAACAAATATTATCACTCCAGATCCTAAGAGGAGTGGCGGCTTGGCTTGTTGTTTATCATCACTATAGTCAACTGTTTTTTTCCTGGGATATGTCGAAAAGTATATTCGGAAGAAATATAGGCTATTTTCTTATGCATTATGGAAAGCTTGGGGTTGATATATTCTTTGTTATCAGTGGCTTTATTATATTTTTAAGCGCACAGCGAATGCTAAATGCAAAAAAGTTTATAATAAATAGATTGTTACGAGTGATACCCCCTTATTGGTTCTATACATTAGTAATGGTTATTCTCTCATTTTTTATACCAGATGCTATAACTTCAGGATGGACAGTGTCATCGCTGATAAAGTCCTTATTGTTCATACATCATGAAAACCCATCACCCTCTCTTGGAGCTTATCCATACTTAACAGTTGGTTGGACTTTGTTATTTGAAGTGTCATTCTATATAATATGCATGTCTAGTATGCTAATTTTCAGGAAGTATTGGTTTATACCTGTAGTTGTTTTATTGTTGTTTTCTCGTCAATTATGGCCGTTTGATGCCTATAGTTTCTTTTTTGAATCTCAATATATTCGTGAGTTTGGTTGGGGGATTATTATTGGACTTGGCTATACTAAAGGCTTATTCAAGACTAATAACCTTATATCATTGCTGTTGTTGTCTTTCTCTTGTGGTTTCTTTATCTATGGAGGTGCTCAACTCTATAAAATAACTGCTATTGTTTTATTGGTGGTTGCGCTTCTCATGTGTAACGGTAAATTATTTGAGAGTTATATTTTTTTACCGTTTAAAAAGTTAGGCGATTATTCCTATTCTACATATTTAATCCATGCAGCAATATCTATTCCAATTTGTAGCTATATTTTTAGTACTAAAGACTATTATAACAATGATTTACTATTGTTTTCTACTTATACAGTATTGACCTTGCTCCTTTCATATTTGAGTTATAGGTATATTGAAGGGAGTTTAGTTTCACAGTGTAAAAAAATAAGCCGGGTACTTAGCATCCTTAAAGAAAACAAGCGTGATATTAGAAGTTAAAACTTAGTAGCTTATGGAGCTAGGTTATACCCATGTGACAAATAGAAAATCCATCCCAGAGCATGTATTTAGGATGGGTTTTGTTTTTTGCAATTTTTCCTCTAGGTAGGTCCTATTGGGAATGTTCGCCAAATAATCTGTTCGACACATTGATCGTATGCTGCTTTTAGTTGCGGGAGTGTGAATCCTTTAGAATAATAACCGTAAGTCATGGTTTTGCCCCCTTCATGACTAACAATGTATGCCGCTTTTTACTCGTGTATACCAGTTCGCTCCATTGCGGTTGCAAATATTACTCTGAAAGAGTGAAAGCATTTTTCTGGTTCGCTTGAAATATTAGCGACTTTGATACGAGAGAACCGTCGGTTCATATCGGACGCATGTTAGGAGCTTTAATCAAGTCACTAGAATAGTTAAGCATCAGGTCTCCTGCCTTTAGTTCTTGTCATGTCGTTTCTGCTTTTATCTCTGCCTTTGCTCTTCGCATCTCGTTTACTCGCATCCCGCATCTTCCTTTGATCTGCTTTTCCATTGCTCTTTATGATTTTGCGTCTTATATTCAACAGTACAGTTATGACATTGATCTAACATGGATAGCTGTTGAATAAAGGATAATAAATGCTTGATTGAAAATGGATTAATCAAGTCAACAATAAGTCAGTGGAGACTCCCCAATGAAAAAATTACTTTCAGTACTTGCTGTGTCTGCAGCAGTAATGGCACCGGCAGCATTTGCTTCTTCGCCTGTTATGTTTTCAACGATCAACGGCTTCAATGCTCCGGATTCAGATGCGGTTGGCGGTGTACGCTTGGCTTTGCTTCACGGACAAGTGAACGACGTTAAAGGTGTCGACCTTGCGGTTGTGGGTATGTCAGAAACACAAACCACGACGGGTGTGAACCTGGGTATTTTTGGTGCGCATAAAGTAAACCAAGAAATGACCGGTGCTTCTTTGGGTATATTCAACTGGAACCCAGGAAAAACGACAGGTTTGAACTTGGGTGCAGTGAACATCACTAATGATGTGAAAGGCGCGAACGTGAGCTTCGTAAACTACTCTGAAGGCAACACTATGGTTGATGTGGGTGCTGCGAACCTTTCAGAAGTGTCGACGGTTCAGGTTGGTATCTTCAACAAAACCAACAAAATCGAAGGCGTGCAAATTGGCTTGATCAACTGTGCTGATAACGGTTTCTTCCCGTGCTTCCCGATTGTGAACTTTGCTAAGTAAATTGTAGTGAGCCTTTCAACTCCCTATTGGCGAGTTGCTTTTTTTAGTAAGGCTTAAAGCTTTCAATGTTTAAACCTATTAACGCCTAAGCCCTTGAGCTTAGGCGTCATTGCTTTCCATTCCATTCCTAACTCACATATCTCAAATGACTCAATAAGCATTCTGTTTTATATTTGCTATTGCAGTATTTTTACTTATAAGTACAATGTGCGATAAATTCTCAACGATGATTTATATGCTTTGATTAATCCCCATACCGTCGATTTTAAAAAGGCTTTTTTAAGTCTAACCGCCAGTTTTTTAGTAGTTTTGAGCTTGTTGCTCGTTGATTCAGCGGAAGAATCAGATAAACAGTATGGAATCGAAAACCAAGGCGTGACACGCTCTTTAGCGGAGCTCACACAGATCATTAATGCACTTGAGTACAACATCACTGCGCTCTACCCACTGCATGGTGACACCTACGTATTCTCGCATGAGAAAAAGATCGAAGATGAAACGTGCTATTTCACCAGTGAAGAGCAGCATGCCCCTCGCTTTGACTTTATGTTCTCTGGCCCTCGCGAGATGTGCGACCCGAAATCGGACCTTTATACCGAGGCGGGGAAGCGCCTGTTTATCGCGCCGACCATGGCTTATTTTGCCAATACCATAGAGACCATCTCTGCGATTTACTTTATTTCAAAAGAGAAGTTTATTATCTCTTCTCCCTCCGATATTGCCCAATATATGAAAGGCGATACGTTCGACTCTGTCGTAAATAGCCGACCATATTGGATTAATACGATTCGCTTTGGCTTAGCTCAGGGGCAAGATCAGGTAGTGTATACCGGTCAATACGATGATTACTTAACAGGTAAGAAAGTGGTGACCTTAACCAAAGGGATCTACGTTAATGGCGAGTTTAAAGGGGTATTGGGTGTCGATGGCTATGTCTCTAACCTCGTATCGAACCCTACCCATGGTTATAAAGTCACCAGTACTCGAGGCGCAAACAAGTACGGGTTTATGGACTTTACTTATTCCAAGCCTCTGTATGTTGATGACATTAACACCCAGCTATACCTGAGCATTGAAGAAGATAAGATCGAGCACTTTCTGCATGTATTGGCGATGGAGAAGATTCAGCTTTCGATACTGTTGGTTTTGTATTTGCTCTCGGTTTTATGGCTATGGCGTTTTTATACAAGACAAGAACACCAGCGTTTGAATGACCTAGCAATGCGCGATCCATTAACGGGCTTACTGAATCGACGTGGCTTTGAAGCTCGATTACTGGCTCAGGATGAACAGCCGATTATTGGTGTTGGTGTGTTTGATATCGATGATTTCAAAGTGGTTAATGATCAGCATGGCCATAAAGTGGGGGACGAGGTGATTTGCCATGTTGCTCAGTTGATGCTGAACAGCGTTAGACAACAAGATATCGTGGCACGGTTTGGTGGTGAAGAGTTTGTTGTCGCGATCACGGGTGAATCTTCGGAGTTGCTTTCGTCGATCTTTGAACGAATTCAAAACGACATTAGCCTGCAAAGTTATCGATGCCCAACAGGTGACAAGGTGAATATCTCAGTGTCTGGTGGCGCGACGCTCTACTCTCTGTATAAGTTCGACAGTGTCGGGCACTTGTGGGAAAACCAGAGTATTCGTTCGTCGGATGAGCAGCTCTATAAGGCCAAGGCTGCAGGTAAGAACCAGGTGTGTATTCAGGTGTATTAATTAGTTGGATACACAAAGGCCTAGTCGTGTGACTAGGCCTTTTTAATGTCTGTTTCAGGTTGAGGTTACTTCTTCACGCGGCCTTTTCTCATCCACTTCTGATGCACACCACGACGCAGGCTCTGGAAGCTATTTTCCACCTTGTCGACGCCAAGCAGGATAACCAGCGCCATTAGCGTGATGATGACAGACTGAGAGAGATGGCCTAAGGCAATCATCATCCCTAATGCAGCGAGTACCCAGATAATCGCAGCTGAAGTCACACCATGAATCTTGCCATCCAATGTCATCATGACCCCTGCACCAAGGAATCCAACCCCCGTAATGATCTGACCGAGCACACGAGCTTGATCGAGCGTGTTGGGGGATAGGCTAATCGCCATGGTGAGGAAGAAATAGGTACCACTGATGATCAGAATCGACGTTCGGATTCCGACGGGTTTACCGCGTGTTTGCCTTTCGATTCCTATCAACGATCCACACAGCATACATGCCGCAAGACCTGCCCAGCTAAAGGGGGCAAGGTTGAGAGTTTGTTCTATAAATTGTGACATATCACCCCTCCTAAAAATTTAGAATAGAGCCGAGTATGCTAATAATAGACCGGACGATCGAACAAAAAATTTTTGTCTTAACGACTGATAGAGGTGACTTAAAAGCTAGCAGCCGTTTGTTGTTAATTCAAAGCTAGGCGCAGAAGAAGAGGTTGCTTCGTTGTAAAGTAAGAAGCAGTCTTCCGAAGATTTCTTCTTACTTTTGGTCATGAAACGAATCCATGGTATTTCTTTAGAAGTATTATGGAAATACCATTCAGCAGGATCATTCGCATTAAATATGGAATCTGCGAAAGTACTTTCAATCAACAGACTCCAAGCATTTGCTGAGTCTGCCGCTGGGTATCCATATGCAAGTTCTATGTTGTCACCTTCGATTGTAATTTTAGCAGCGCTTAACTTTTCTAAACCTTGCTGAATTGCAATCGGGTAAACCATGTCAGCAGCACTTTGCATACCGCCTCTCAAACCTTGAAGGGCTGAAATACGAGCATCACTCTGTAGATTGAGAAATTTCGACGCCGCAGTCACTGAAATAATGCCTAAAATAACAATTACGATGACCAACTCGATCATAGTAAAACCTCTGTGTGAGGATGGCTTGTTTTTCGGATACGTCTTCATTTCGGCAACTTCTTTATTCAATATGTAGATCGAGTGGCGTCTTGCTGCTGCGTCCGCCAATTTCACGAGTTAACTTAGGTACGAGGTAGCCAGAAACCTCAGAGATTAATCCCTTAAAGTGACGCTTGGCTTCTTCATCTGAAATATAGAAATGAGCGGCGCCCTGAACTTTATCAAGTACATGCATATAGTAAGGTAAAACACCGGCGTCGAATAGCTTTTCGCTTAATTCTTTCAATGAGTTAGCGCTGTTGTTTACACCTTTTAGCATCACGCCTTGATTGAGCAGAGTGGCCCCAGTTTGCTTTAGCTTATGAAAGGCTTGCTTGAGCTCTAAGTTAATCTCGTTGGCATGATTAATATGGCTGACCATCACCACATTGAGGCGAGTGTTAGCTAACAGTTGGCACAGTTCATCCGTCACTCGAGCTGGGATCACAACCGGTAATCGGCTATGAATTCGAACGGTTTTTACATGCGGAATCTGTTCGATGGCATTGATCAGCCATTCGAGTTCGCTGTCTTTGGCCATCAACGGGTCGCCACCGGATAAGATCACTTCGTTTATCTCGGGATGTTGGGTTACATAGTCGAGACTGGTTTGCCAAACAGACTTCGAGCCCTTGTTATCTTGATAAGGGAAGTGACGACGGAAGCAGTAACGGCAGTTAATCGCGCAACCTCCTTTTACAATCATCAGTGCACGATTTTTGTATTTGTGCAGCAACCCCGGGATCGCGTTTTCTTGCTCTTCCAATGGATCCGCGGAATAGCCTTGATGAACCTCGAACTCTTCGTTTAGCGGTAAAACCTGTCGTAGTAATGGATCGTGTGGGTTGCCTTTTTCCATTCGTTCGACAAAGCTAAGGGGTACCCGAAGTGCAAATAATTCACGAGCAGCGAAGCCTGCTTGCCACGGTGTTGGGTCTATTTCCAATGCCTCAAGCAGTTTTGTCGGGTCAGAGATCGCATTCGATAGTTGTTTGAGCCAGTTTTGCTCAACAGATTCGACTTTTCGGGTTATGATATGCGGCATTGAAATTAACTCAAAGATGTGGAAGAGAAAATCATGGCGTCAGTAAGCACCAATGAATTCAAAGGCGGTTTAAAATTCATGTTAGATAATGAGCCTTGCGCAATTATCGACAATGAATACGTTAAGCCAGGTAAAGGCCAAGCGTTTAACCGTGTAAAACTTCGTAAACTGCTGTCAGGCAAAGTGTTAGAGAAAACATTCAAGTCAGGCGAAAGCTTCGAGCTTGCAGATGTTGTTGACGTTGAACTAGGCTACCTATACAACGATGGCGAATTCTACCACTTCATGAACAACGAAACATTTGAGCAAATCGCAGCAGACGTAAAAGCAGTCGCTGATTCAGCAAAATGGTTAGTTGAAAATGACGTTTGTACTCTAACGTTGTGGAATGATAACCCTATCACTGTTACTCCGCCAAACTTTGTTGAGATCCCAGTAACTGAAACTGATCCTGGCCTGAAAGGCGATACACAGGGTACGGGTGGTAAACCTGCAACTCTAGCAACAGGCGCGGTTGTTCGTGTACCTCTATTCATCGCTATCGGTGAAGTTGTTAAAGTTGATACTCGTACTGGCGAATACGTTGGTCGTGTAAAATAATTTGATTGTGTCCATCTTGTTTAGGATGGCTCAGTGAAATAGAAAAGGTCGCTTATGAGCGGCCTTTTTTGTATCTGGCGGTCAGGAAAAACAGAAGAGCAGATGCGAGTAATCGAGATGCGGGATGCGAAGAGCTTGAAGAGCAGATACGAGTAAGCGGGATGCGGGATACGAAGAGCTTGAAGAGCAGATGCGAGTAAACGGGATGTGAGATACGAAGAGCTTGAAGAGCAGATGCGAGTAAACGAGATGCGGGATACGAAGAGCGGGAAGGGCAGGTTTGAGTAAACGAGATGTGAGATACGAAAAGCGGGAAGAGCAGATTAAAGTAAGCGGGATGAGAGATACGAAAAGCAGGAAGATCAGAGCCGAGTCAGAGATATAAGATATTCAACAAACAACAAAAAAGCAGAGCTGGATAACCTAGCTCTGCTTTCGCTTTTCTGCTCTTAAGCTCTTCGAATCTCGATTACTCGAATCCCGTATCTGCTTTTAGCTCTTCGAATCTCGATTACTCGAATCCCGCATCTGCTCTTAAGCTCTTCGATACTCGTTTACTCGAATCCCGAATCTGCTCTTAACTGTTAGATCATGAAGATGAAGATAACAGACAGTGCACTGATTAGGCCTGCAACGAAGTAGCAGCCCACTTTACCTGCAACGCCGACGTGGAACTTAAGGTCGTGCATGCCGTGGTGAAGACGGTGCATTGCGTGCCACATTGGCAGAGCTAGCGTACCGATGATGAATAACGCACCGATAATGCTGGTGGCAAACTCAGACACACGCTCGTAGCTCATTGCATCCGCATCGATAATGCCCATTGGCACTAAGATACCCAGCACTAAAATCGTGATTGGTGTGATCATCGCGAACCAAGTACCGCCAGCGCCGAATAGGCCCCACCAGATTGGCTCATCAGAGCGTTTCGGATCGTGGTTAACAGGTTTCATTTTGTAATTTGTGTTCATAACGAAGCTCCTTACACCACCATAAGAACGATTAAAGAAATAAATGCCACCGCTGCCCACTGGGTCAGTACGATGATTCTTTTATCTACCAATTTGCCTCTAAGGCGGATTGGCATTACTTGAGGCATCATGCTGAAGAAGGTCTGAGCGTGCAGTAAGCTGCCTAGCAGTGCCACGATGTTGATACCAACAACGACAGGGTTAGCCATAAAGCTCAACCAACCTTCCCACGCTTCAGGCCCTTTCACTAGCGAACCCAAACCGAAGGTTAGGAACAGAGTGAATAGAATCAAAGGCAGTACAGTCGCTTCACGTAGCATGTAGAAACGGTAGAACGGATGGTTGCTCCACCACGTTCTCTTCATTTCACGAACATAAGGTTTACGATTGCTCATATTACGCTTCCTCCGTCGCTTTAACCGGTTCGCCATCAGGTTTAAACATCGAGATAACGAAGTCCATTGAAGACTCAACTTTACCTTGGTTTACTGCAGCCGCTGGGTCTACTTTCTTCGGACATACGTCAGAACAGTAACCTACAAACGTACAGCCCCAAGCGCCATTGTCGCCATTGATAAGCTTCATACGTTCTGCTTTACCATTGTCACGGCTATCTAGGTTGTAGCGGTGAGCAAGAGCAAGTGCCGCAGGGCCGATGAACTCAGGGTTTAGACCAAACTGAGGACACGCTGCGTAACACAAACCACAGTTGATGCAGCCAGCGAACTGTTTGTACTTCGCCATTTGCTCTGGAGTTTGGATGTTAGTGCCATCTTCTGGCTTGCGGTCGTTACCAATGATGTAAGGCTTGATTGCTTCAAGGCGCTCGATGAACGGCGTCATGTCGACAATCAAATCTTTCTCGATTGGGAAGTTAGCCAAAGGCTCAATCTTGAAGCCATTCGGGTAGTCACGTAAGAAGCTTTTACATGCCAGTTTTGGCACGCCATCAACCATGATGCCGCAAGAACCACAAATCGCCATACGACAAGACCAACGGTAAGACAGGTCTTTATCTAGGTTATCTTTGATGTAACCGATCGCATCAAGTACTGACATGGTTTCATCAAACGGAACTTCAAAGGTTTGAAAGTGAGGTTCTGCATCGTGCTCAGGGTCATAACGCAGGATTTCAATTTTTTGGATTCGATTCGCTGACATTATGCTTGCTCCTCTTCGCTCTTCTTCGCATTCTCTTCTGCTGCTTTTTCAGCGGCAGCGGCTTTCTCGGCTGCTTCACCGTACAGACGAGCTTTAGGTTGAGATTTAGTAATCTTAACGCCGCTGTAGTCGATGGTTGGTGCTGCATCTTCGTTGTAAAAAGATAGAGAGTGTTTCAGGAAGTTCACGTCATCACGTTCTGTGCAGTTGTCGTCTAGACGTTGGTGTGCACCGCGAGATTCTTTACGAAGGATCGCTGAGTGAACCATTGCTTCAGCAACTTCAAGACCGTAGCCCACTTCGATAGCGTAAAGTAGGTCAGTGTTGAACACTTTGCCTTTGTCTTTAATGCTGATCTTCTTGTAGCGCGCTTTCAGTTCAGTGATTTTGTCGATGGTTTCTTGCATCAAGTCTTCTTGACGGTAGATACCACAACCCGCTTCCATGGTGTGACCCATTTCAGTACGGATGTCAGCCCAGTTCTCATCGCCTTCTTGAGCCAAGATGCCCGCGATACGATCTTCAACCGCTTTGATTTGCTTAGCGATAGCTTCTTCGTTCCAGCCTTTGAATTCAGCGGCACGTTTCACGGCTTGTTCACCGGCTACGCGGCCAAATACGACGAACTCAGCCAGAGAGTTAGACCCTAGGCGGTTTGCACCGTGTAGGCCAACTGAAGCACATTCACCAACGGCGAATAGGCCTTTAATGCGAGTTTCACACGTACCGTTAGTTTCAATACCACCCATGGTGTAGTGAACGGTAGGGCGAATTGGGATTGGCTCTTTTGCTGGGTCTACGTTTACGTACGCTTTTGCAAGCTCACAGATGAACGGAAGACGCTCTTGCAGGTACTCTTCACCAAGGTGGCGAAGGTCAAGGTGTACGACATCACCAAGTGGGTGCTTGATGGTGTTGCCTTTCTGCTGCTCGTGCCAGAATGCTTGAGAAACTTTGTCACGAGGACCCAGTTCCATGTATTTGTTTTTCGGCTCGCCCACTGGAGTTTCAGGGCCCATGCCGTAATCTTGTAGGTAACGGTAGCCGTTCTTGTTGACGATGATACCGCCTTCACCACGACAACCTTCGGTCATCAAGATGCCAGTGCCCGGTAGGCCTGTTGGGTGGTATTGAACGAACTCCATATCACGCAGTGGTACACCGTGGCGATAAGCCATTGCCATGCCGTCGCCAGTTACGATGCCGCCGTTAGTATTACAGTGGTAAACACGACCTGCGCCACCAGTTGCTAATACAACAGATTTCGCTTTAATCGTAACAAGCTCACCTTCAGACATATGAATCGCGATTAGGCCTTGTACTTCGCCATCTTCAACGATCAAATCCACCACAAAGTACTCATCAAATCGTTTGATTGTGTCGTACTTCATCGAAGTCTGGAACAGAGTATGAAGCATGTGGAAGCCGGTTTTATCCGCTGCGAACCACGTTCTCTCTACTTTCATACCGCCGAATCGGCGTACGTTTACTTCACCGTTTTCTTTACGACTCCATGGGCAGCCCCATTGTTCCATTTGGATCATTTCGCGAGTCGAGTTTTCAACAAAGTATTCAACAACATCCTGTTCACATAGCCAGTCGCCACCGCCAACAGTATCGTTGAAGTGGTTATCTAGGCTATCTTCGTCTTTAATTACTGCTGCTGAACCGCCTTCTGCTGCTACCGTGTGCGAACGCATTGGGTAAACTTTAGAAATCAGTGCTACTTCCAATTCAGGATTAGCTTCAGCCGCAGCGATAGCTGTACGAAGACCAGCGCCGCCTGCGCCGATGACTGCGATATCTGTGGTAATTGTCTTCACAGTTATTCTCCAGTGTGATGCGGAGTATTCCGCTTGTTATTATAAAAAGCTTATTTAGGAGGTTCTAAATCGTAGGAACCATTTAGCACCCCTAAGCCTTAAGTGGTAGGTTCAGTGTAAGAGAGGAAGGCATTTCAAAAATTGATGCATTTGGGTTTTTAGGTCGGTAATGCATATGGAGGCATAGAAATTATAGGTTATGTGACTGCAATCACGGCAATGAATTGTTGATAACGATTAACCCACAGGGCGGGTGTTAACGGCTTGTTGAGTATGATTTTCGTTATCAATGTTGATGTGAAAGCTGTATTGATAATTGTATTGTAGAACGTAATTTTCTGGCTTCATTAAAACAACATTTTGCTTTCATCAATAGACAGATAGAAGCTTACAAAAGAGACGAAAGGTGGTAATTTTCGTCGCCTAGAATTCAGTGATATGGAACTTAATAATGCACTCTACATGGCAACCCGCCGCAACCATTAAGCAATTAAAGCAACGTGCTGATATCCTTAATCAAATTCGCCAGTTCTTCATAGAAAGAAACGTGATGGAAGTGGATACGCCGGCAATGAGTCACGCCACGGTGACGGATGTGCATTTGCATACGTTCAAAACTGAATTCGTAGGGCCGGGTTATGCGCACGGCCAGCCACTGTTCTTTATGACGAGCCCAGAGTTTCATATGAAACGACTGTTAGCGGCGGGCAGTGGCTGTATCTACCAAATTTGTAAGTCTTTCCGTAACGAAGAAAATGGCCGTTATCACAACCCTGAGTTCACTATGTTGGAGTGGTATCGCGTTGGCTTTGATCATCATGACTTGATGGATGAAATGGATTTGCTGTTACAGCAGGTGCTTAAATCAGGCTCAGCACAGCGAATGACTTACCAACAAGCCTTTATTGATGTGTTGGGTGTGTGTCCACTGGAAGATTCGATGGATACGCTAAAGCAAGCAGCAGCGAAACTTGGGCTCAGCGACATTGCAGATCCAGAACAAGACCGCGACACGTTATTGCAGCTGCTGTTTAGTATTGGGGTTGAAGCTAAGATAGGGCAGCAAGTGCCTGCGTTTGTTTATGACTTCCCAGCATCACAAGCAGCGTTAGCTAAGATTAACCCGAATGATCCACGAGTGGCGGATCGCTTTGAGGTGTACTTCAAAGGGATTGAATTGGCAAACGGCTTCCATGAACTCGATAAACCACAAGAACAACTTCAGCGCTTTGAAGATGATAATGCCAAACGTATTGAGATGGGCTTATCGCCTCAACCGATTGACCATCACTTGATTGAGGCATTAAAAGCGGGCTTACCAGACTGTGCCGGTGTTGCTCTAGGTATCGATCGTCTGATCATGCTGGCGCTCGGCTACGACCACATCGATGATGTGACGGCTTTTCCTTTCCCACGCTCTTAGCTTTTTGCTTTTGTTTTTACTGAGAGTTAGTAGTCCTTAGCTATTAACGGTTAACCATTAACTCTCAGCTTTCAATCCGCTTCACTAGCTAACCAGAATGCCGGTGCTCTATCTGACCAAAATACCGGTGCCTACTAGCTAACCAGAATCCCAGTACCCACTACGGCAACAATGGCACCTATCCAAGCGTAGGCATTTGGTCTCTGCTTGGTGTAAAGCCAGAGTATTGGTAACAACATGATGGGCGTGGTTGAAGATAACAGTGCGACCATACCGACATTGCCTTCTTGCAACGCGTACAAGATCAGCGTCATTCCCACCGCCATTGCCAAAAAGCCGTTAACCGCGGTAATCGCGAATATCTGCTTATTCATTGGGTTAAGTGCGCGTGAAAGTTTGGCGCCCGTTAAACGAAAAAGTGAGTGAGCAACAAAGGCGGTGATCATTCGAATGGCAGAGGCGGCTATTGGGTCAATGCTAGTTTGCATCACGGGTTTGGCAATAATGCCGCCCAATGCTTGGCAGATCGCGGCGGTGATTCCCAACGCAACACCAATCCACACCGTGCCCTTAATGGTTTCGAGTTGGTTGTTCGCTTGGCCACGACGACCAAAGAATATCGCAGTTAATACACCACTAAACACCAACGCCGAGCCAATAAGCTCCACCGAAGTCATGCTTTCGCTAAACAGGAAGTAACCAAGAATCGCCGAGAACACGGCGTGACAAGAGAACAGCAAACCCGCTTGGCGCGGTCCCATTCGGTTCAAACAAGCAAATAGGGCGGTATCACCAATGAAGATGCCAATCAGGCCTGACAGCATCATCGGCGTGACTAAGTCAGCTTCCACACTTGACCAACCACCAGTAAACCAAGCCATGCTTGATAAGATGATCGCGGTACAACCCATTCGCCAGCGGCTATAGGCGAAAGAACCTAAGTGTTGAGCAGGCTTTACTGACATTAGGCTCGCAATCGCCCAAAGAAAAGCGGCAGCTAGAGCTAACCATTCGAATCCCATCTGAATAACATCCTTGTGTCTGGGATAAATTAGCTCATCAATATGCATCAAACCGAACTGAGAACAAAGTGATTCTTATGAAAGAACGACTTTGTTTCAGTTATTAGTATATGTCAGCTGTCGCTTGCTGGCGTGGTTCAACTTACTTTGCTTGAGGCGCGCTATATCTCAAAGCGCTATACCTCAAAGCGCTATACCTTAAAGCGCTCTACATCTTGGCGCATCGACTCAGCAGCGCTGCTCATTTCATTTGAGCTATTGCGACTGCTTTCCGCTTGTTGTGCCAAATCGTCGGAGGCGTCTTTGATTCCTTGCGTATTACGACTGATGTCTTCGCTGACCGCGCGTTGCTCTTCTGCAGCACTGGCTATTTGCAGCGCCATGTCGTTGATTTCAGTGATCGCTTGCGTGATTTTAGTCAGGCTGCCATGGGCTTGTTCTGCGAAGCCAACACTGTTCTCTGCCAGTTGAGTGCTGGTGGTCATGCTTTCAACGGCATGTTCGGTATTCTTCTGCAGCGTATCAATCATCACGCGGATTTCTTCGGTCGAGCCATGCGTTCTTTGGCTGAGCACGCGCACTTCATCGGCCACAACCGCAAATCCACGACCTTGTTCACCTGCACGAGCAGCTTCAATCGCCGCATTCAATGCCAACAGGTTAGTCTGTTCGGCAATGCCTTGAATGGTGGAGAGGATCTGGTTGATGCTTTGAGCATTGCTCTCTAATTCACGAATCACATTGGCGGCGTCTTCAACTTGAGTCGCCAAGCCAGTAATCGCATCGCGGTTTTGTTGGATGACCTCTTGGCCTTCGTTACAAGCGGTAGCGGATGCTTGAGAAGCGGATGCCGTTAATTCGGCATGGCTAGCCACTTCGGCTGCGGTGGCGGACATCTCATGAATCGCGGTCGCAATTTGGTTGATATCGTTTTGTTGATTCTCAACGCTAATCGAAGATTGGGTCGCCAGTTGATTGGCTTTCTCTGCATGGTTGTTTAAATCGTGGCTGTGCTCTATTACGCCCTTCAACATGCTTTGCATCTGGCTTAAGAACTGGTTCACGAGCTCGGCAAGTTTGCCAATCTCATCCATACGTGTGATATCAATGCGCTGAGTGAGGTCACCTCTGCCTTGAGCGAGCTGAGTTAAGGCTTCAGACAAGGTTTGTAATGGAGAAAGTAGGCGGTTGATCACCATTGTGCTCGCAATTGAAATGATGATGTACAACACCAAAGAGGTCAGCGTGATGAATTGAATGGCATCGGATACTGCAGAAAACGCCATTTCTTTATCGATAACAATACCTAACGACCAATCGGTGTTCGGGACATTGGCAATATAGACCAGCTTATCGCCTTGACCCGGCCAAGTGAGAGTGGTGATCATTTGGTCTTGGAGCAGTTGTGACACCTTGTTGGTTGTGAGTTCTGGATTCAAACTGGTCAGTGGTTTTTGACTCAGTTCTTCATCACTGTAGGCCACAATGTTGTTATTGCCGTCGACTAAAAACGCAAAGCCATCGTTATCCAGTTTTACATTGAGAACCGTATCGATAATGCTGGTTACGGTTAGATCGGCCGCGAGAACACCTTGTCTATCGCCATTGAATGCTTTCGCAAAGCTGATGACAATGCTGCCGTCAAAGTCCTGATAAGGTTCGGTAATGATGAGGTCTGATGTTGCGTTTGCATCTTTATACCAAGGGCGAGTGCGCGGGTCGTAGCCTGTTGGCCAATCTTCACCTTTGTCGCCATAGGCGATCGTGCCATCGCTGAATCCTGCATAAACAGACAAGAATTGTCCGGCTTGCTTGGTGATTAATAACTCGCGATCAGAGTTGCTACTACTTGAAATAGTCGATTCATTGGCAAGCATCATATCACTGCGGATTGAGAGCCAATCGGCAATGTAATTGGTGGTGCCAACACTGACATTTTTCATTTCTTGGTTAATCGCGACCTCGGTTTCTTGAGTGAGCTGATTAACTGATATCCAGGCTTGAGCGCCACTCACGACGGCGATAATGACCGCAATCGCGATCTGAATTTTAAACTTAATAGTATGTCTCAAGGTCTATTCCTCTCTATTAGACAAAAACCTAATTACAGTGACGTACTTGATGGTGAATTGGTGTGTCTCTGATGCGTGTATAGTGCCGTTGTCTTGATGTTGGTAAATGTGTTTAAAATCAAAAATTTAAAATGACTTATCGTTATTTTTAATAAACCGTGAAGTAGAATCACAATTATCTATCGATTAAAAACTGATAAACCCTCCAGATAGCGAAATCATGATTGCTATCTGGAGGGTTGTAGTGAAAAGCTAACGTGCTAGGTGATAATAAGCTAACGTGCTAGGTGATAATAAACAGTGCGAGGTAGACCATCAGCAAGCCGACAATCCCTAAGATAATCCCCATCTTCGCCATGTCTTTACTTTCGATAAGCCCGGTCGAGTAGGCCAACGAGTTTGGTGGTGTCGATACGGGTAAAATCATACCTAGCGATGCAGAGAAAGCGACCACAACCAGTAGTCCTTGCAGGCCTCCGATCGCAACCAAGCTTTCCATTGATGCACCAATCGCAGCGGCGATCGGCATCAGTAAGTTGGCCGTTGCGGTGTTTGACATGAAGTTCGCCATTAACCAGCATACGATGGATAACGTTAGCACTACCGCTGTTGGTGAGAGCGACTCATAATCAATCGCGTGTGCGAGTGCCACGGCTAAGCCTGTTTTATCGAGTCCTATACCAATCGCAATACCACCGGCTACTAGCCACAACACATCCCAGTTAATCAGCTTGAGCTCTTCTTTGCCCATGATGCCGGTGAGAGTGAACACCGCCAATGGAATGATAGACACCACATAAGTGTTCATGCCGTGCAGTTTGGTGGTCATCCACAATAAGATTGTCGCAGCGAAGGTGATGTAAACCACAATCGCTCGCCAACTTTTTCTAAATTGACCATCAAGCTTGAGCACCATATTTCTTTCTTTAGAAGGGAAGAGTTTTTGTAGGAGAAACCAAGCGATGGTCAGTTGGATGATCACAAAGGGTAAGCCCATCATCATCCAGCTAAGGAAGTCGATACTGTTCTCACCCGTCAGGTATTGCAGTGCGATGGCATTGGGTGGTGTACCGATTGGTGTCGCGATACCACCGGTGTTAGCAGCAATTGGAATACACAACACCAACGCCTTGATGCCCATGTCGCCTTTTGGTGCTGACGCCACGATTGGACCTAGCAGTGCGAGCATCATTACCGTCGTTGCGGTATTTGACATGAACATTGAGAACACGGCGGTGATCAGCATTAAGCCGAGCATAATGAAGCGTGGTTCTGTACCAAATGGTTTGAGTAATACTCGCGCTAAGTTGTTGTCGAGTTCGTATTTGGATGCGGATATCGCAAGAGCGAAACCACCCATGAAGAGGATGATGATTGGTGACGAAAATGCACCGAATATGTCGGTATATTTGATTAACTCACCGAGATCGTGTCCCGCTGGTGGATTTCTAAATAGGTGTAAGCCTTTGTCAGAAATCATCACCAGTTCAAGTGCTATGATCAAAATGGAAGTGGCGAATACCGGAACAGGTTCAAGCACCCACAGTAGAGCAGCCAACAAGAATATTGCCAACAAGCGGTGTTGAATCAGCGTGAGATCATCGATTGGTATTGAATCTATCGGCATGAATAACACGCCCAAGGGAATCGCAAAACAAATCAACAGCTTGGCCAGAACGCCAACATTGAGTTTAGGCATGTACAAAGACCCTATGAATAAAATATCTTCAAATAGAGTAAGTTATCTGGTTTTTTGGTACTTGGAGACGGGTTGTAAAATCGGAAAGTTGTTTAAGGTTTCGACAGTTGTTTTGTTTTTGGTCAATCTTTTTTCTTGGTAATTCGACGTACTGCTCGTTGAGAATAAGGTTATCGGTAGTTAGATTTGTTGAAATCTTTAAGGGAAATGTCTCGAACTAGATAAGAAAAAGGCGCGTTATTCTCTAAAAATAGAAAACTAACGCGCCCTTAAAGCTTACTAAGTTAACTCAGAGAGTTAGACTTGGTCTGTGTTCTCTGTTGAATCAACAGCTTCAGTCTCAACGTCTTTGCCCGCAATATGCGCGAAAGGGGTGCCTAGAACGGTTTTCTCACCATTTTGCATCGTTTCGTCAAACTTGATTGCGTCTTTAGCGAACAGGTTGATAACCGTTGAACCAAGCTTAAAGCGACCCATCTCTTCGCCTTTCTTCAAGACGACAGCTGTATCACCTTGTGCAGGGTAATCCCATTTGTAAACTGAGTTACCACGAGGTGGAGTAATGGTGCCAGCCCATACTTGCTCGATGCTGCCAACGATAGTTGCGCCAACCAGCACTTGTGCCATTGGGCCAAACTCAGTATCAAAGATACAAACCACACGCTCGTTACGTGCGAATAGGTTTGGAACGTTCTCTGCCGTTAACGGGTTAACTGAGAAAAGGTCACCCGGAACGTAGATCATCTGACGCAGTGTGCCGTCACATGGCATGTGCACGCGATGGTAATCACTTGGCGACAAGTAAAGCGTTGCGAATTCGCCGTCTTTAAATTCATCCGCTAGAGCAGCATCACCACCCAATAGCTCACGAGCTGAGTAGTTATGGTTTTTAGCTTGAATCAGTTGACCGTCAGTAATTGGGCCAAATTGGCTTACACGTGCATCTGCAGGGTGAACAATAACAGACTCACCTTCAGCGATAGGACGCATGCCTTCTTTCAATTCACGCACGAAGAATTCATTGAATGTTTTAAAGTGTTTTGGATCGCTATGCAGAGCTTCATCCATGTTCACTTTGTATTGCTTGATGAACCAGTTGATGATCGCTGTCGTTAAGCCGCCCGCTTTAGCAGACGCAAGTTTGCCGACTAGGCGAGTTAATCCATGTTGTGGGATCCAGTACTGCAATCCAACTTTAATCTTATCCATTGTATTAATTTTCCAATGCTAATTGTTTTTCAATTAAATCTGTCGATGACGGTTTAGGGCGCGAGATGTTACTTAAATTCGCGCCAATTGTCAGTAAATGCACACATTTGTTCACAAAAACGCGATTAGAGATCGGCTTTCTTGCTGCGTGAGTACTGACGGTTATCTTTGTTGTCAGCCATTGTTTCAATAATGCGATGGTAGCTAGCAAAACGTAAGCGGCTAATTTTACCGTCTTCAACGGCTTCACGTAGAAGGCATCCAGGATCGTCATTGTGTTTACAGTCACGGAATTTACAACCACCTAGGTATGGTTTGAATTCAATGAAAGCATCAGTGACTTCATCGGGTTCTAAATGCCATAGGCCGAATTCACGTACCCCTGGAGAATCGATAAGATCACCACCAGAAGGGAAGTGATACAAACGCGCTGCAGTCGTAGTGTGTTGACCCAGTCCTGAGTTTTCAGAAACCGCGCCTTCTTCAATGTCTAATGTTGGCATGAGTGCATTCACTACGCTGGATTTACCTACGCCAGATTGACCAACGAAAATGTTGATACGATCTTTCAGTTCGGCTTCCAACTCTTTGATGCCGTAACCCGACTCTTTACTGACGAACATGACTTTATAGCCGATTTTCTCGTATATTTTCAGCGTTTCGCGGTATTCGCTAATTTGTTGTTCTGTCAGCAAGTCGACTTTATTGAGCACAACTAAAGGGGCAATATTCACCGTTTCAGAGGCGATCAAGTAACGGTCGATGATATTAAGTGATAGCTCTGGCAGTACAGCTGAAACGATAACCATTTGGTCAACGTTAGCAGCAACCGGTTTTAGGCCGTCGTAGTAATCAGGGCGAGTTAGCATTGATGTTCTTGGCTCAACGGCTTCTACAACACCAGAGATGCCGGCCATTGATTCAAGCCCTGCGCGCCAAATGACTTTGTCTCCAGAAACTAACGTTTCAATACTGCGGCGTAAGTTACAACGGTGAACTTCGTTGGTTTCAAGATCTTCGATATCGGCATGTTGGCCAAAGCGCGTAATTACGAGTCCGCTTTTTGTTCCGCCAAGCATGTTCTCATCCCACTGGATAGAATCTTCTTTCTTGAGTCGCTTGTTCTGGTTGCTACGTACACGACGCACTTGACCTTTGGTTAACTTCTTTTTTTTAGCCACAATTTTTCACTTAACACATCTAACTTGATGATTGAGGACTCAAACGGAATGTTGTTGGTACCATTGATTTCGATGGCCCTAAAGCTAGTTTGAGTATAGTTATTTGGGTATAGTACCTCTTTTATACATAAACAAATAGGCGACGCCTTATGTCCTTTAGCGATCAGAACCTGATTTGGGTTGATCTAGAGATGACGGGACTTGATCCTGAAACTCATAAAATCATTGAAATTGCTACTATCGTTACTGATAGTGAGCTTAACATCCTGGCTGAAGGACCTGTTTTGGCTATTCACCAACCTCAGAGTGAATTGGACAAGATGGACGAGTGGTGTACAACCACCCACACCGGCAGCGGCCTAGTGAAACGAATTCAAGAAAGCACGGTTTCAGAGCAAGAGGCTATTCAACAAACGATTGAGTTTCTTGAGAAGTGGGTACCAAAAGGCAAATCACCGATTTGTGGTAACAGCATTGGCCAAGATCGCCGTTTCTTATACAAACACATGCCAGAGTTGGAAGAGTACTTCCATTACCGTTATGTCGATGTAAGTACCCTGAAAGAGCTGACTCGTCGCTGGAAACCCGAAGTACTCGATGGTTTTTCAAAGTCGGGAAGTCACCTTGCGTTGGATGATATTCGTGAGTCGATCGCTGAACTGCAGTACTACCGAAAAACGATTATTAACATCTAATCAGATCAAATGATCACGTTTATCTAACTTTTCAGGGACATAAGAGCTGATTTTTTTGCAAATCTGCGTGCTTTTACAGCAGTTGAGTAAAAACTTTCGTAATTTTGCATTAAGGACTTGCATCACAAAAAAATGCTCTTATAATTCGCAGCCCTGAACGACGAAAGACGTTTCAGATTGCGATACTAGCTCAGTTGGTAGAGCGCAACCTTGCCAAGGTTGAGGTCATCGGTTCGAACCCGATGTATCGCTCCAATTTCTTTCTTAGGATTGATGTTGGGAAATAGACTCATTGACTTAAACAATGCATCCGGACGCGGGATGGAGCAGTTTGGTAGCTCGTCGGGCTCATAACCCGAAGGTCGTCGGTTCAAATCCGGCTCCCGCAACCACATTACAGTTAAGCGCCATTTATTGCCAAGGCAGTAAGAGCAGCGATTAGCTAATGCGATACTAGCTCAGTTGGTAGAGCGCAACCTTGCCAAGGTTGAGGTCATCGGTTCGAACCCGATGTATCGCTCCAATTTCTTTCTTAGGATTGATGTTGGGAATATAGAGTCATTAACTTAAATAATGCATCCGGACGCGGGATGGAGCAGTTTGGTAGCTCGTCGGGCTCATAACCCGAAGGTCGTCGGTTCAAATCCGGCTCCCGCAACCACATTACAGTTAGACGTTGATAGCTTCTTTGCAGTAAAAACTTAGTTTTGAGCAGAAAAGATGAACGGTTAGCTTATGCGATACTAGCTCAGTTGGTAGAGCGCAACCTTGCCAAGGTTGAGGTCATCGGTTCGAACCCGATGTATCGCTCCAATTTCTTTCTTAGGATTGATGTTGGGAATATAGAGTCATTAACTTAAATAATGCATCCGGACGCGGGATGGAGCAGTTTGGTAGCTCGTCGGGCTCATAACCCGAAGGTCGTCGGTTCAAATCCGGCTCCCGCAACCACATTACAGCTAAACGTTGATAGCTTCTTTGCAGTAAGAACTTAGCTTCTAGCAGACAAGTTTAACGGTTAACTAAGCGATACTAGCTCAGCTGGTAGAGCGCAACCTTGCCAAGGTTGAGGTCATCGGTTCGAACCCGATGTATCGCTCCAATTTCTTTCTTAGGATTGATGTTGGGAATATAGAGTCATTAACTTAAATAATGCATCCGGACGCGGGATGGAGCAGTTTGGTAGCTCGTCGGGCTCATAACCCGAAGGTCGTCGGTTCAAATCCGGCTCCCGCAACCACATTACAGCTAAACGTTGATCACTTCTTTGCAGTAAGAACTTAGTTTCTAGCAGACAAGTTTAACGGTTAACTAAGCGATACTAGCTCAGCTGGTAGAGCGCAACCTTGCCAAGGTTGAGGTCATCGGTTCGAACCCGATGTATCGCTCCAATTTCTTTCTTAGGATTGATGTTGGGAATATAGAGTCATTAACTTAAATAATGCATCCGGACGCGGGATGGAGCAGTTTGGTAGCTCGTCGGGCTCATAACCCGAAGGTCGTCGGTTCAAATCCGGCTCCCGCAACCACATTACAGTTGAACGTTGGCTTGATGCTTCTTAGCAGACAAGATGAACGGTTAGCTTATGCGATACTAGCTCAGTTGGTAGAGCGCAACCTTGCCAAGGTTGAGGCCATCGGTTCGAACCCGATGTATCGCTCCAAATTCAGTTCTTAGAAGTCATCTCCTAGAGAAAGTACTCAGAATGAAAATGGTTTAGTCTCATTGTCTTAAACGGTAATGATGCGAAAAGAGAAACATCCGGACGCGGGATGGAGCAGTTTGGTAGCTCGTCGGGCTCATAACCCGAAGGTCGTCGGTTCAAATCCGGCTCCCGCAACCACATTACAGCTAAACGTTGATAGCTTCTTTGCAGTAAGAACTTAGTTTCTAGCAGACAAGTTTAACGGTTAACTAAGCGATACTAGCTCAGCTGGTAGAGCGCAACCTTGCCAAGGTTGAGGTCATCGGTTCGAACCCGATGTATCGCTCCAATTTCTTTCTTAGGATTGATGTTGGGAATATAGAGTCATTAACTCAAATAATGCATCCGGACGCGGGATGGAGCAGTTTGGTAGCTCGTCGGGCTCATAACCCGAAGGTCGTCGGTTCAAATCCGGCTCCCGCAACCACATTACAGTTACACGTTGTACACTGCCTTTCAGTAAGCGCTTAGCTTCTTAGCAGACAGTATTAACGGTTAACTAATGCGATACTAGCTCAGTTGGTAGAGCGCAACCTTGCCAAGGTTGAGGTCATCGGTTCGAACCCGATGTATCGCTCCAAATTCTATCTCACGCTTTATGCTGAAGATGAAAATGGTTTAGTTTCATTGTACTTAACGTTAATGAAGCGAAAAGAGAAACATCCGGACGCGGGATGGAGCAGTTTGGTAGCTCGTCGGGCTCATAACCCGAAGGTCGTCGGTTCAAATCCGGCTCCCGCAACCACATTACAGTTACACGTTGTACACTGCCTTTCAGTAAGCGCTTAGCTTCTTAGCAGACAGTATTAACGATTAACTAATGCGATACTAGCTCAGTTGGTAGAGCGCAACCTTGCCAAGGTTGAGGTCATCGGTTCGAACCCGATGTATCGCTCCAGCTTTCTTCTAAAAAGCTATTAAGATTCTTTAAGCCACCGTGTTTTTCTTTAGATCACAGAGTTTAAAGGCGACCTTAAAGGTCACGCTCTTTCTTTAATGCTGCGAAGCATAATCCCCCCAAAAAGCAAATAATCCTCCATCATGGTGGATATTTTTTTGTCTTAAATTTTTCTTAGCAACTGGAATGCTAGTAAACATCAGGTCTCTGAAGCAGATACTTGAGGTTTTTCATATCTATAAACAGACTTATCCACAAAATGTTAGGTGTGGATAACTTGGTTGATAAAGTTATTTCAGACTTAATTCTTTACATATCCCCAAAAGATCTTTCTTGTTTTCAATATATTAGCTGAATTGTGGCGATCGTAACTTGTTGTTTTTTATAACTTTGAGTGTTTATCTTGAATTTGATAAAAGATCGTTAACTTGTTGTTTTTTGATCTTAATCATTTATCGGTACTGTGTTTAACTTTGTGAGAGTGTCGGAAGTTTACGAGAGTTCTGAATTTTTTCCACATTGCTAAAATTGAGAACAAGGTCAAACATTGTTCTAAAATTATGTGCAACGGGTTGTCTTAAATGTTGGACTATTTAGGTAGGTTAGCTAGCCAATCGTTGATGCCTAAAGGGCTAGGCGTCTCTTGGCAGTCCTTTCTCAACAATACGTATCAGTCTGTGCTTTTTGGTGGAGATTTTACTGCTACTTCTTTGCACACCGCTAGCGTTGGGTAACTGTTGTAGTTGTTTATTCAAAGCCCATTCAATATGCACATCTAGCATTTCGTTTTTGCCTTGATGAGATTCTAGTGTTTCAACAATGCGTTGTTGAAATGGCGCATTGCCCATAGCAACAAAGATATTGCGTAACCACTGGGTGTGGCCGATACGTCTTATTGCTGAGCCTTCCATTTTCTTTAGGAAGGTGGCTTCGTCCCAACTTGAAAGTGAAACCAGATCGGCTTCTTGGAAATCTTCTCTACGATGAAAGTCTGTTTGCTCTGTGAGTTCGGCATGACGGTTCCACGGGCAAACTAACTGACAGTCATCACAACCATAAATACGGTTACCAATGGCGTCTCTAAATTCTTCCGGGATCACACCATCGTATTCAATGGTTAAGTACGAAATACATTTTCGAGCATCCACTACGCCATCAGCAATAATGGCACCCGTTGGGCAAGAAGTGATACATGCGGTGCATTTGCCGCACTCATCGACACTGGGTTCATCTGTTGGAAGAGGAATGTTAACTAACAATTCTCCTAGGAAGAACCAAGAGCCCGCGTCTTTATCGAGAATTAACGAGTGTTTACCTGTCCAACCCAGCCCCGCTTTTTGAGCGAGCGGTCTTTCCAAAATAGGCGCTGAATCCACGAAAGGACGTGAGTCTAAACCTTCGACCTCTTTTTCGATCCTTTGTCCCAGCTTTTTCAAGTGGTTACGGAACAATTTGTGATAATCGCGGCCTAAAGAATAACGGCTGATATAGCCTTGAGTGGTATCGCTTAGGTTAGAGGCAAACTGAGCTTCTGGTGGTAGGTAGTTCATTCGGGCGCTGATCACTCGAATGGTGCCTGGATGAAGTTCATCAGGACGTGCGCGCATCATTCCATGTCGAGCCATCCAATCCATTTCGCCGTGGTTGCCAGCATCTAGCCATGCTTGAAGAGGGGCTTCGTGTTCACTTAAATCAACATCGCAGATGCCAACTTTTTGAAAGCCGAGCTCTTTTCCCCAGATTTTAATTTTTTCAGCAAGATGGTCTAGATTCATGGCTTCATTCTTAATTCTTATTTTCTCTGTTTTACAATTAGAGATAAGGCTAATTAAAATTAGGTTCGGCAAAAATGGGGGCGGATCTTAACGGATCTTAGTGATATTGACCAGAACTGACGTGTTTTGATCAGTATTTTTCATAGAACTTACACTTGAGTGCTTGTCTACTAAAAGCATCACGGTTTACTATTCTTGTTCTTTTGATTTTTATATAGTCAACGATCGATTTTTAGAGAACGTATTCATGAGCACGAAACAATTTACTTTGAAAGATGAACAAGCAACGATTCAATTAGGGACGGAGCTTTCTAATCTTTGCTCACAGCAGACGACTATTTATCTGCATGGTGATCTTGGCGCAGGTAAAACGACCTTCAGTCGTGGCTTTGTAAAAGCACTTGGCCATCAAGGAAATGTAAAGAGCCCAACGTATACTCTAGTTGAACCTTATCAACTTGCCGATTGGCAGGTATATCACTTCGATCTTTATCGCTTAGCCGATCCTGAAGAATTGGAGTTCATGGGGATTCGTGATTACTTCACACCAGATGCTATCTGTTTGGTTGAATGGCCTGAGAAAGGCTATGGGATGCTACCAGAAGCCGATTTGGACATTGATATTCGTTACCAAGACGATCACCGTATTGTTTCTTTAACCGCTAATAGTGAATACGGACAGCGCTTACTTAGTCAGTTGGAGTTATGTTGATTTCTAGACGCCTTATTTCAGCAGTAGCCATGATGGCTGCTGTTTTTTCTATACTGTTTTCTTCACTTGTTTCTGCAAACTCACTGAAAAGTTTAAGGGTTTGGCCTTCTCCAGAAGAAACTCGTGTGGTTATCGACTTAAAATCAGAAGCGGACTTTAGCTATTTCACCTTGAGTAGCCCGAGTCGTTTAGTGGTCGATTTAAAACATACCAACCTTGCAACTAAGTTACCGGTTGTGGTGAAAGATAGCCCCGTTCTATCTAAGATTCGTAAGAGTTCACCGCCAGACAAAAATACCTATCGCTTGGTTTTTGAGTTGAAGAAGTCCTCTACAGCGGAGTTGTTTAAACTTAGCCCGACTCCTGGTGGTCAGTACGGACATCGTCTGGTGATCGATCTACCTCATGGTGCGGCAAGTAAGGGGACAACGACGTCGAAGCCGAGTAAACCAACGGTGAGCAAAAATATTAATCAGGTTAAACGTCAGAAAGACATTCTGATCGTGATTGACCCTGGTCACGGTGGTGAGGATCCAGGCTCTATTGGTCCAAGTCGTAAGTATGAAAAGAATGCGACTCTGAGTATTTCTCGTAAGCTTGCTGCACAGTTGAATGCGGTTCCTGGGATCAAAACTCGCATGACCCGTAACGCCGACTACTTTGTAAACCTTAACCGACGTGTTGCGATTGCTCGTGAAAACGAAGCTCATCTGTTTATCTCTATTCACGCGGATGCTTTTACAACCCCTCAACCAAGAGGTGGTTCGGTGTTTGTGTTGAATACTCGACGCGCAAATACCGAGATCTCTCGATGGATCGAGAACAAAGAGAAGCAGTCTGAATTACTCGGTGGTAGCGGTGCGGCTTTCACTGGCAATATTGATGATAAGAACGTAAACCAAACTCTGCTTGATTTGCAGTTCAGCCACTCACAGAAAGAGGGCTATAAGCTTGCAACCACGATTCTGTCTGAGATGGGTAAGGTTGCTAAGCTTCATAACAGTAAACCAATCAATACCAGTTTGGCGGTATTACGTTCACCACAGATACCATCGGTCTTGGTCGAGACGGGCTTTATTTCGAATCCGACCGAAGAGAAGCTGCTCTTCCAACGTTCGCACCAAGATAAATTGGCACGAGCAGTGACCAAAGCGGTCGTTAAGTATTTGAAGGCTAACCCACCTGAAGGGATTATCTTGTCTAACGCAACGTCGTCAACGGGTAGCGTGAGCCAGCATAAAGTGTCTCGTGGTGAGTCTCTATCGGTGATTGCGAGTAAATATGGCACCTCGACACAGACGTTGATGAAATTCAACAATCTGAAATCGAGCAGCCTAGCGATCGGCCAAGTGCTTAAGATCCCAAGCAGTGCTTCAGGCTCATCATCAAGCAGCGCAGTGAAAACTAAGACCATCACTCACACGGTTAAGTCTGGAGAGTACCTAGGCAAGATAGCCAGCCGTTACAAAGTACGGGTGGCAGATATCAAACGTGAGAACCGCTTGAAGTCTGAAACCGTTAGAGTGGGTCAGAAGCTACGTATTACGGTTGAAGTGAAAGATGTCCCTCTGCGTAAACATAAAGTCGCAAGAGGTGATTACCTTGGCAAGATTGCTTCGAAATACGGCGTGAGTGTTAACAGTATTCGCCAAGCGAATAAGCTACGATCTGACAGCCTAGCGGTGGGGCAGGTGTTGATTATTCCGCACAAATAAGCTTTTTAACGCAGACATGTTTCCATCAATGGCAGTAAGGTAGCTATAAATATGACGATCAAAATACTGCCAGCTCGATTAGCTAACCAAATCGCAGCGGGTGAAGTGGTAGAAAGACCAGCTTCTGTTGTAAAAGAGCTAGTTGAGAACAGTTTGGATTCGGGTGCCACACGTATCGATATTGATATCGAGAAAGGTGGCGCTAAGATGATCCGCGTTCGTGACAACGGCAAGGGCATCGTTAAAGATGAGCTTGCCTTGGCGCTGAGTCGTCATGCTACCTCCAAGATCCATACCCTTGATGACCTTGAGGCGATCGTTAGCCTTGGTTTTCGTGGTGAAGCGCTCGCGAGTATTAGCTCTGTTGCGCGCTTAACCATGACTTCACGCCCTGCGACTCAAGATCAAGCTTGGGCTGCGCACAGTGAAGGTCGGGATATGCAGGTGAAACTGCAGCCTGCGGCGCATCCTATTGGTACTTCGGTTGAGGTGTTGGACCTGTTCTTCAATACGCCAGCACGCCGCAAGTTTTTACGCACCGAGAAAACTGAATTCACACATATCGATGAGCTGCTTAAACGCATCGCATTGAGTCGCTTTGATGTGACGATTAACCTTCGCCATAACGGTAAAATGATTCGTCAGTACCGCGCTGCCAAAACACAAGTTCAAGCAGAAAAGCGAATCGCTGCGGTATGTGGCAATCCTTTTGTTCGTCATATGCTTAAGATCGAACTTGAGCATCAAGGCCTAAAACTTCATGGCTGGATCACCACGCCAGAAGGAGCAAGACAACAAAGCGATCTGCAATACTGCTATGTGAATGGTCGTATGATGCGTGACAAGCTGATCAATCATGCGATTCGTCAAAGCTACGAAACCAGCCTGCGCCCAGACCAATTTGCGACGTATGTGTTGTTCATTGAGCTAGACCCACATCAGGTGGACGTGAATGTTCACCCTGCAAAACACGAAGTGCGCTTCCATCAAGCTCGTCTTGTACATGACTTTATTTATCAAGCACTGAGTGATGGACTAGCCCAAAGTAAACAAATTGATGCAGCACCGATTAAGCAGTCTGCGTTTCATCAGTCAGAAGTGATTCATCATCAGCAAGATAGCTCGAACTCTGGTATCGGTGAAGTGGCCAGTTTCTCAGAGCCTGAAAGCACAATGCTTAGCCGTTCGGATCAAACCCAAGTCTCTGATAGTGAGCGACATGCTATTGAGCAAACGCCAGCCTACCCGAGAAAAGCAGAGTCTGAGCGCGCTTATGATCAACCTCAACACAGCGTTAATGATGCTGGGCAGAGCTATAGCTCAACAGCCAACCGAGGTTCATCATCTAGCATTGGTGCATCGCCTAGCAGGGGCTCTTCAACCAACTTAGATTCGTCTACTAACATTAGTTCAGCTAACACAGGCTCGTCGGCTCGCGAAACCAGTTTTACCGGGTCTCCTCGTCAAGAGTGGATCGAGTCCCGACCTGAACCTAAAAAAGAGAAAGAGCCAAACCAGCATCACGGTGAACCCGCGCCCTCTAAGCGAGAAGTGAAAGCCTATAAAGAGCTTCTGAAAACGCCAGATTTTGGTGGTCAAGTTGTTGTTCCATCATCTCCTCAAGAGCATGTGGCACCAGTAGAAACCAGAGACAACATAGAAAATATCGAAAATATCGAAAATAAAGAAGCTAAGCCTGATCAACAGAATCCTGTTCATTCAAAACCAAGAGCTCCTGTGACGGACTTAGGCAAAGCCGTCTCGGTAGTGGAACGCCAATATTTGGTAATGGGAAACAAAAACGGCAGCGTATTGGTGTCTTTAGCCAAAGCGGAATTGCTACGTGTGATTGGCCAACTTGATACTCGAGAAGGGGCGTTAAAAAGCCAACCGCTATTGGTGCCTTTATCGATTAAGCTTGGTAGTGAACTTGTCGAGGTTGCTAAGGCGTTGAGCCAAACACTGGCGTTATTGGGGATTGAGCTTAAGGCGCGAAACAGTGAAGCGGTAATGGTGATGGGCGTGCCTTCTCCTTTGAGGCAGCAAAACTTACAAATTTTGATCCCAGATCTGTTATCTTACGCGGCTTCATTAAACGCTCAGATTGTCGATAATCACGCTGCTACTGTTTTTAACGATATGTTGCCATCATTGGTCAACTGGATCGGGATTCAAACGGCACAAGTAAAAAGCGACTACACTTTATCTGAGGCGGTTCAACTAGTTGGGGAACTTGAACAGCTTTGGCATGGTCTACTTCCATTAGATGATCCAGAGTTTGTAAATCCTATCGACTTTTCAGCGACCATAGCCGCGTTTACGGTTTAACTTTTTCGCGATGGCATTTATCTTTGCAACTGAATGTATCGCGATACGAAGCCCTTTTTTATAAAGCGCTCTAACAGAGAAACAAATACAAAATATCATGACTGAAAAATTACCTTTAGCGTTGTTTTTAATGGGCCCTACGGCATCAGGAAAAACAGATTTAGCTATCCGCTTACGTCAGAAGTACCCAGTAGAGATCATCAGTGTCGACTCAGCATTGATCTACAAAGACATGGATATCGGCACCGCTAAACCGGATGCAGGAGAGCTCGCGCTCGCGCCCCATCGTTTGATTGATATTCTCGATCCAAGCGAAGCGTATTCTGCGGCAGATTTTCGTCGTGATGCGATCAATGAAATGAATAAGATTGTAGCGGAGGGAAAAATCCCGTTACTGGTTGGTGGCACAATGCTGTACTACAAGGCATTGTTGGAAGGCTTATCGCCATTACCGGCCGCGGATCAAGAGATTCGTAAGCAGATTGAAGCGGAGTCTATTGAACAGGGTTGGCAGGCATTGCATGATCAATTAAGAGAGATAGATCCCGTATCCGCTGAAAGAATACACCCAAATGATCCACAAAGGCTTTCAAGGGCATTGGAAGTTTACCGAATTTCGGGTAAAACATTAACAGAGCTAACTCAAACGAAAGGCGATAGCCTGCCATTTCGTGTAAAACAATTTGCAATAGCTCCCAAGGAAAGGAAAGAGCTCCATCGCCGCATTGAACTTCGCTTTGAGAAGATGATAGAGGCGGGGTTTGAAGATGAGATGAAGGCGTTATATGCCAGAGACGATCTTCACCCTGAACTGCCATCGATCCGATGCGTTGGTTATAGGCAGATGTGGGATTATTTAGATGGGAATTGCGATTTAGACGAAGCGGTTTTCCGTGGTGTCTGCGCAACCCGTCAATTGGCCAAGCGACAAATCACCTGGTTACGCAGTTGGGATGATTTAACTTGGTTGGATAGCGAAAACATTGAACAGGCGTTAGAAACTCTTTCAGATGCAATAGCATCTGATTAGTATTGCTGTGTATAATGTGATCGCTTTTGCGTGAATATACTCTGAAAAGGATCAGTTATTGAGGCTTTTAAAAATCACAGCCTTTCAATAACAACGGAGTTTTTTTATTCGTTTAGCTCAGATGCAAAGGCCGCACCTTTTTGTGCACCACTAGCTAAATAATTACAACAAAATATAAATAAGGAAAATAAAATGGCTAAGGGGCAATCGCTACAAGACCCATTCCTAAATGCACTCCGTCGTGAGCGCATTCCAGTCTCTATCTATCTTGTTAACGGCATCAAGCTGCAAGGTCAGATCGAGTCTTTCGATCAATTCGTGATCTTATTGAAGAACACAGTAAACCAAATGGTTTACAAGCATGCGATTTCTACTGTGGTTCCTGCTCGTGCAGTTAGTCACCACAGCGGCGAGCAACAGCGTGCGCCATCTGATCGTCCAGAGAAGACTGAAGATTAATCGTTCAATTGATACAGCTTGCGCTGTAATAAGGAGTTGGTTGCTTGTTTGACCGTTATGAATCCGGCGAGCGAGCCGTACTTGTTCATATCAACTTCACGCAAGAGGGAGAATGGGAAGACCTAAGCGAATGTGAAATGCTGGTCTCCTCAGCGGGGGTAGAAACGCTACAAGTGATTACTGGTAGCCGACAATCCCCACTCCCTAAATACTACGTTGGAGAAGGTAAAGCCCTAGAAATCGCTCAAGCCGTTCAGCTGACCGGTGCTGAAATTGTGATTTTTAACCACTCTCTCTCTCCTGCCCAAGAGCGAAACCTCGAGCAATTGTGTAAATGTCGTGTGATTGATCGCACGGGTTTGATCTTAGATATCTTTGCACAACGTGCGCGAACTCATGAAGGTAAGCTACAAGTTGAGCTCGCTCAGCTTCGTCATATCTCTACCCGATTGATTCGTGGTTGGACTCACCTTGAAAGGCAGAAAGGTGGTATTGGTCTTCGTGGTCCAGGTGAAACTCAACTGGAAACCGATCGACGTTTGTTGCGTGACCGTATAAAAGCGATATTACGTCGTTTAGCGAAAGTGGCTAAGCAGCGTGAACAAGGACGACGTGCTCGTAATCGAGCTGAAATCCCAACAATTTCTTTGGTTGGTTATACCAACGCAGGGAAATCAACACTTTTCAATCAAATCACTAGTGCAGGTGTTTATGCGGCAGACCAACTGTTTGCAACTCTAGACCCAACACTACGTAAGATTGAATTGGCAGATGTCGGGCCTGCAATTCTCGCAGATACCGTAGGTTTTATCCGTCATCTACCACACGACTTGGTCGCTGCGTTCAAGGCTACGTTACAAGAGACGCAGGAAGCTGACATTTTGTTACATGTTGTTGATGCCAGTGATGACCGCTTTCGTGAGAACATTCAGGCTGTTCATGAAGTATTAGAAGAAATCGATGCTCATGAAGTGCCAACCCTTGTAGTCATGAACAAAATTGACTGCATGGAAGACCAAAAACCTCGAATTGAAAGAGACGAAGAGGGCGCACCACGCGCTGTTTGGGTTTCTGCAATGGAAGGAGAAGGGATTGAACTGCTGTTTGAGGCTTTAACTGAGCGTTTAGCGAGTCAAATGGTTCAATTCCGGTTGTGTATTCCACATCAACATCAAGGCCGTATTCGCAGCTTATTCTTCGAGATGAAATGTATTCAACAGGAAGAGTATGATGAAAATGGTAACTTGTTGATAGATATCCGAATGCAACAAATAGATTGGTCTAAACTTGAAAAAAGAGAAGGGGCGCTCTTAGGTGACTTTATCGTTACCAAAGAGACTGCTACAGTATAACGTCATATCAAATGATGGAGCTTTCTAATGGCGTGGAATGAGCCTGGAAATAATAACAACGGCGATAATAACGGCCGCGATAATGACCCTTGGGGTAAGAACAATAATCGCGGCGGCCGAGATCAAGGACCGCCAGACTTAGACGAAGTGTTTAGTAAACTAAGTCAAAAGTTAGGTGGCAAGTTTGGTAAAAAAGGTGGCAACGGTAACGGGCCATCTATTGGTGGTGGCGGTGCGATTGGCTTTGGTGTCATTGCTGTCATTGCGATTGCTATCTGGTTCTTCGCTGGTTTCTACACCGTTGGCGAAGCAGAAAGAGCCGTTGTACTTCGACTGGGTCAATTCGACCGTATCGAAGAACCGGGTCTTAACTGGCACCCACGCTTCATCGATGAAATCAAAGATGAGCAACTGGTTAACGTTCAAGCGATTCGTTCTCTACGTGCTTCTGGCACCATGCTAACGAAAGATGAAAACGTTGTGACGGTTGAAATGGGCGTTCAATACCGTGTTTCTGACCCATACAAGTACTTGTATCGTGTAACGGATGCGGACGATAGCTTACGTCAAGCAACTGATTCTGCGCTTCGTGCGGTAATTGGTGACTCACTAATGGATAGTATCCTAACAAGTGGTCGTCAGCAGATTCGTCAAAGCACTCAAGAAACGTTGAACCGTATTATTGATAGCTACGACATGGGTATTCTGATTGTTGACGTGAACTTCCAGTCAGCACGTCCACCTGAGCAAGTTAAAGATGCATTTGATGATGCTATCGCGGCTCGAGAGGATGAAGAGCGTTTTGAGCGTGAAGCTGAAGCTTACCGAAATGACATTCTTCCAAAAGCAACAGGTCGTGCTGAGCGTTTGAAGAAAGAAGCGGTGGGTTACTCAGAGCGCACAGTTAATGGTGCTCTAGGTCAAGTTGCTCAGTTTGAGAAGCTTTTACCTGAATACCAAGCTGCTCCTGAAGTAACACGTAACCGTATGTACCTTGATACAATGGAAAAAGTGTACTCAAGCACATCGAAAGTCCTGATTGATTCTGAATCAAGCGGTAACTTGCTATACCTACCAATTGATAAGCTAGGCGCACAAGGTGGTTCTCAGTCGGGCACTCGCCCTGCAAAAGCATCATCAACTTACGATCAAATTGAGTTAGAAACTCAAGCGGATCCAAAGTCTAGCACTCAAACTCGTTCAGACAGTTCACGTCAAGGGAGATACTAATAATGCGTAAATTAATGATCCCTGTATTAGTTGTGACGATTGCCCTTCTATTGATGTCACTATTTGTGATTCAAGAAGGCGAGCGTGGCATGGTAATTCGTTTTGGTCGAGTTCTCGATGACAACGGCGTATCACGAATCTATGAACCAGGCTTGCACTTTAAACTGCCTATGTTTGATCGCGTAAAAGTACTTGATGCTCGTATTCAAACGATGGATGGTCGTTCTGACCGTTTCGTAACATCTGAGAAAAAAGACGTTCTAATTGATACCTACGCAAAATGGCGTATTGCTGATTTTGGACGTTTTTATCTGAGTACTGGCGGCGGTAATATCATGACGGCAGAAGCACTTCTTGAGCGTAAAGTGACAGATGTTCTTCGTTCTGAAATTGGTGCTCGTGAAATTAAGCAGATCGTGTCAGGCCCTCGTAATAAGGACATCCTGCCAGACTCTGCTGATAGCGAAGTTGTCACAACGGTAGCGGCTGCAGAAGCGCTAGAAGTTGATGGCGAACGCGATAAGATCATGGAAAACGTTTTGTCTGGAACGTCAGAAAGCGCGATGGCTGATTTAGGTGTTGAAGTTGTTGATTTCCGAATGAAGAAGATTAACCTTCCTGACGAAATCAGTGAATCTATCTACCGCCGTATGCGTGCAGAACGTGAATCGGTTGCTCGTAGACACCGTTCTCAAGGTCGTGAGAAAGCAGAAGTTATCCGTGCTCAAGCTGAGCTAGAAGTAGCAACAGTTCTTGCAGAAGCTGACCGTACAGCTCGAATCACTCGTGGTGATGCAGATGCAGAAGCAGCGAAGATTTACTCTGATGTGTACAGTAAAGATCCTGAGTTCTATGGCTTCATGCGTTCATTGCAAGCTTATGAGACATCATTTAGCGATAAGAGCGACATTCTAGTACTGGATCCGAAGACTGACTTCTTCCAATACATGAATCAAGCAAGCGGCGCTCCAGCAAAATAAGCTGATGCGTTAGCGGATGCTTAGCTCAATAAGCAAAATACGTTAAAACTTAAAAGGCTCCCATTATGGGAGCCTTTTTGTTTTCTATTCTTTAAAGACTAAAGACTAAAGACTAAAGACTGAATATTCGCCATTGCGTCCTCGAGGGAAATCGAGTGACAGAGTCGTGCTTTGAGAAAGCCTAGCGGTAGGTCATGAAAGCGATAACGACGCCGGCAACCACAAGGCAACCGCCAATTCGGCGCAGTTGCGTGTCTGGCTGTTGGCTTAATTGAGCAACCATGTTTCTCCAGCCATTGGGTGCAATCAAGGGCCCCAGCCCTTCAACGATAAGAACAAGCCCGATTGCGAGCCAGATAGAATTAGACATGTTGCTGCCTTTTGCCTGTAAAAAGATAATAATATCAGCATCTTTACGGATCTTCGCGGTGTCATTGCAAATTTGCTTGTCGTTAGCTTTAACAATTATGAACAAAAAATGACTGCAAGAAATGTGATTCGGTGCTAGAATCCATTTTTAATTAGCAACAGAAATTGGAAAGATGGGAAATAACGTAGTCGTTCTAGGCACCCAATGGGGTGATGAAGGTAAAGGTAAAATCGTTGACCTTTTAACTGAAGATGCAAAATACGTGGTTCGCTACCAAGGCGGTCACAATGCAGGTCACACACTTGTAATTGACGGTGAAAAAACCGTTCTTCACTTAATTCCATCAGGTATCCTACGCAATAACGTTAAATGTGTTATTGGCAACGGTGTAGTATTATCGCCTGACGCACTTCTTAAAGAAATGAAACCTCTTGAAGATCGCGGTATCCCAGTACGTGAGCGTCTTTTCATCTCTGAAGCTTGTCCTCTAATTCTTCCGTACCACATTGCAATCGACAACGCGCGTGAAATCGCTCGTGGCGCTAAAGCTATCGGTACAACGGGTCGTGGTATCGGTCCTGCTTACGAAGATAAAGTTGCTCGTCGCGGTTTACGCGTTGGCGACCTTTTCGATAAAGAAGCATTTGCTGAGAAGCTAAAAGAAGTTATGGAATTCCACAACTTCCAACTAGAGCACTTCTACAAAGCTGAAACAGTAAGCTACGAAGAAGTTCTTGAGCAAGCGATGAGCTACGCAGACATGTTAACTGCGATGGTTATCGACGTAACTGACGAACTAGACGCAGCACGTAAGCGCGGCGACAAGATCATGTTCGAAGGTGCTCAAGGTACGCTACTAGATATCGACCACGGTACTTACCCATACGTAACGTCTTCTAACACGACTGCTGGTGGTGTTGCTGCAGGTTCTGGTTTTGGTCCTCGTCACATCGGTTACATCCTTGGTATTACTAAGGCTTACTGTACTCGTGTTGGTTCAGGTCCATTCCCTACTGAGCTATACGATGGCCTTGAAAAACAAGACCCAGTTGGTAAGCACCTAGGCGATGTTGGTCACGAGTTTGGCGCAACGACTGGTCGTCTACGCCGTACTGGTTGGTTCGATGCTGTTGCTATGCGTCGTGCAATCCAAATCAACTCTCTATCTGGTATCTGTCTAACTAAACTAGACGTTCTAGATGGCCTAGAAGAACTAAAAATCTGTACTGGTTACAAGATGAAAGATGGTTCTATCCTAGAAGTTTCTCCAATGGCTGCTGAGTCATTCGAAGAAGCGACGCCAATCTACGAAACAATGCCTGGTTGGTCTGAAAACACATTTGGTGCTAAATCTATCGACGCGCTTCCACAAGCTGCTCTAGATTACATCAAGCGTATCGAAGACTTAACTGGCGTTCCAATTGATATCGTATCAACTGGCCCAGATCGTAACGAAACTATCATCAAGGTTCACCCATACGGCGCATAATGCCCGCTGAGTGATTATTACCAGGCACTAACCGTGCTGTGGTAATTAAAGTGCTCTGATAATGAAATAGTTTTCTAAAAGCCGACTTTATTAAGTCGGCTTTTTAATACCTGCAATTTAGCCACGCACTCTTTGATGGTGATCTTTTAAGCGTCATCAGGCAAAATATTGCCCATTAGCGGCAAGTTTTGTCTAAAGCCGTCAGGGTTATTGCCGATACAGATATCATGGAAAGTGAAGTTCACCCTGTTTTGTGCGTGTAGAAATCCTCTGCGGCCCTCAATAGATAACTTTAGCGACAGATAATAGAGTGCAGGTATGAAGCTACGAATTGTAGCAGCTTCATTGATAATGGCGCTGAGCTCACCCTTGAGTCATGCAAATTTGACTGACGTGGGAGAGCCCGTTCCAATATATACAGAAGCTGAACTGATTAATTTAATCGAGAATAATCAACACCTAGAGCGAGTGAAAGCTGATAAGTGCCAGTTAGTTGAAGATATCGTTGCTCGTGCAACGCGTATTAGCTTACCTTCTTATGAGTTTTTATACGGTGATATGTTGGCTTGGGGCGTGTGTGTTCCACAAGATGTCGAGCTTGGCATTTACTATATGGAAAACGCGGCGCATCAAGGTTTACCGGCTGCACTAGAGCAGCTAGGTCGTTATTATTCTCGTGGAACCTTGGTTCAACAAGACAAAGAGCGCGCGATTCCGTATTTACGTGAAGCGGCCTCTATGGGTAACCTAAGTGCGAGTATTCACCTAGCGGAACTCTTGCTGCGTGATTACGGTAGCCCGTTAGATTATGAAGATGCTTACCGCTGGTTATACAACTCGGTGACTGCGGATGATAGGCAACACAAACGCATCACCGTGCTTCGAAGCGGTCTGGAACAGAGAATGCCGGACAATATTATCGCTCGAGCAAAACGTCGAGACGTGTTCTGGTAATTACGAATATTAATTAAGGTTAGATGGTGAACGACTGCACTCGTTAACCATCTATCTTGATATAGAAAGATACCGTATTAAAAAGGCCTCGTAGGTAAATACCTATGAGGCCTTTTTTGATCTTAACGGTAAACCGTTTATCTCACTCGGTGGCGTTATTGAACAACTTCACCAGATTCAATCACTGTCTTACGAACGACTTTAGTGAAATCGAGTGCTTCTTGGCGAATCTTATCTTCATCGACGGTTAGCATGTCGCGGTCTTGCATGATGATCTTACCGTCAACGATGGTGTGGCGAACGTTACCCGAGTTAGCCGAGTAAACTAATGCCGAGTATGGGTTGTAGACTGGAACCATGTTTGGCGCTTTCGTATCGATCACTATGATGTCAGCGAGTTTGCCGGCTTCAAGAGAACCGATCTTATCTTCCATGTGTAGCGCTTTTGCTGCGCCCATTGTTGCCATGTCGATCACTTTGATCGGTGGCATTGCGGCACGATCTTTATTAACCAGCTTGTGAACTTTAGCGACTTGGTTGAATTCATCAATGGTGCTCAGTGTGTTACCAGACATCGGGCCATCAGTACCTAAACCAATACGAACGTTTTCGTCATACATCTTAAGCGCAGGAGATACGCCTTTTGCTGACTTGATGTTAGCACTCATGTTGTGAGCCACACCCATATCGGATTTTTTCACCAGCTCGATATCATGATCGTCAACAAGGATCATGTGTGCACCCACCAAGTTTTTGTTGAGTGCGCCAATGCTGTCCATGTATTGAACCGGTGATAGCCCATCTGAACGCTCGGCGATTTTCTCTTCTTCACGGTGTGATTCTGCTAGGTGAATCATTACTGGTACATCGAGCTCTAGAGAGAGCTTAGAGATCTTCTGCAGAACCTCAGTGGTGTTGGTGTAAGGCGCGTGTGGTGCAAACGCGGGTGTGATACGCGGGTGGTCTTTGTATTCTTCAATGAAATTCAGCGCGTATTGGATGCCTTCTTCCGCATTAGCCGCATCAGCGACTGGGAACTTAATCACGGTTTCACCAAGAATGGCACGCATACCGATCTTATCGACAGTTTTCGCAACTTCATCTTCAAAGTAGTACATGTCGGCGTAAGTCGTGACACCGCCTTTTACCATTTCAACGTTACCGAGATTAGCGCCAATGCGTACCATGTCTCGCGATACCAGTTTCTTCTCTAGAGGGAAGATATAACGGTGAAGACGGTCAGGCACATCATCGGCCAACGAGCGGAAAACCGTCATCGATACGTGAGTATGAGTATTGATGAGACCCGGCATGACGATATCGCCATCCACGTCTAACACTTGTTTCGCTTGGTACTGCTTCTCTAGTGAAGCATCACCAACGGCAATGATTTTGTTGTCTTTTACGACAACAGTACCGCTCTCATAAACCGTTTTGTCTTGGTTCATGGTTAGAACCATTGCATCGGTAATCATCAGGTCAGCTTTTTCCATTGCTGAACTCGCAAATGGAAATAGAGCGAGGCTTGCCATTGCTGAAGCCAATAGGGTGCGTTTTAGTTTCATATCAATACTCAGAACAGGAGTTGGTAAAGTGTCGGGATAATAGTGTATTTCATTCATGGCGCAAACGTTTGTTTTATCGTTTGCTTGAAATTTTGATGATAGTCCGCCTCTATGAAGCGATGTTTCACAAAGTGAAGATATGTATCAATCTTAGGTTATTTTAGGCTTTTCCAAAGCATATCTGTAGCTTACCCCTAGCATCAGATATACTAGGGGTATATACATTCCTTGCTTAAGCAGGCCCGCCTATGTCAAAAAACACACCAATGTCAGAAAACACGACAGCGACAACCACTGTTGATCCTTTTGCAGACCGAGAGTCGAAAAATTACGAAAACCCAGTACCAAGCCGAGAGTTCATTATTTCGTTTCTAACAGACGCGAATATCCCAATGAACCGTAACGATCTATTCGAAGCTTTGGGTTTGGCTGGAGAGGAACAATATGAAGGGCTGCGTCGTCGTTTACGTGCAATGGAACGTGATGGACAGCTTATCTTTACCCGTCGTCAGTGCTATGCATTGCCTGAGAAGATGGAATTGATTAAAGGCTATGTGATTGGTCATAAAGACGGTCATGGTTGGGTTCGCCCAGACGGCAGTGTGGGTAAAGACAATGATATCGTGTTGCCGCATCACCAGATGAAAACCATCATGCACGGTGATTACGTACTGGCTCAGCCTACTGACAACAGTAAACGTGGTCGTCGTGAAGGTCGTTTGGTTCGTGTTCTTGAAGAGCGCAAAACGCCACTTGTTGGCCGCTTCTTCCTAGAATACGGCCATTCTTACGTGGTTGCTGATGATTCTCGTATTAGTCACGACATCCAGATCCCTACCGAGCATAAAGGCGGTGCTCGAATGGGTAATGTGGTTGTGATTGAAATTACGGATCGTGGTGGTCGTTCTCGTAACATGATGGGTAAAGTGACCGAAGTTCTTGGTGAAAACATGGCTCCGGGTATGGAAACGCAGATCGCGATCCGTACTCACCAGATCCCACAAGAGTGGCCTGAAGCGGTAGATAAGCAAATCGTAAACCTCGGTGAGCATGTTCCTGAAGAAGCAAAAGAAGGACGTGTTGATCTACGCAAACTGCCATTGGTTACCATTGATGGTGAAGATGCGCGTGACTTCGATGATGCGGTTTACTGTGAAGCGAAGAAAGGCGGAGGCTGGCGCCTGTGGGTAGCGATTGCTGACGTAAGTTACTACGTTCGCCCAGATACCGCGCTAGACAAAGAAGCGATTAACCGTGGTAACTCGGTATACTTCCCGTCACAAGTTGTGCCAATGCTGCCAGAAGTCCTTTCTAATGGCCTATGTTCATTGAACCCTCAAGTCGACCGTTTATGTATGGTGTGTGAGATGACTATCTCAGACAAAGGTAAACTGTCGGGTTACAAGCACTACGAAGCGGTAATGAACTCTCATGCCCGTCTGACTTACAACAAAGTTGGCGCTATCTTAGATGGCAATGAAGAACTTCGTGAGCGTTACGAGCCTGAAGTACCACATCTTGAAGAGCTTCATAAGATGTACAAGGTGCTTAAGAAAACGCGTGATGAGCGTGGTGCGATTGAGTTTGAAACGGTAGAAACTAAGTTTATCTTCAATGCGGATCGTAAGATTGACCGTATTGAGCCCGTCATCCGTAACGATGCACACAAGATCATCGAAGAGTGTATGATTCTTGCGAATATCGCATCGGCGTCTTACGTAGAAAAAGCGAAAGAACCTGCATTATACCGTGTTCACGATACTCCGGGAGAAGAGCGCTTAACGGGCTTTAAGAGCTTCCTTAGTGAGCTAGGTTTAACGCTGGAAGGTGGCCTGTCGCCATCACCAGTAGACTATGCACAACTGATGCAACAGATTAATGAGCGTGAAGATCGTGAGTTAATCCAAACCATGCTACTGCGCTCGATGAAGCAAGCGGTATACAACGCGGACAACGCAGGTCACTTTGGTTTAGCTCTTAAACGCTATGCTCACTTTACCTCGCCAATTCGTCGTTACCCAGATTTGCTATTGCACCGCGCGATTAAGTACCTTATTGCGAAAGAAGAAGGCCGTCAGAGTGAGCGTTGGACGCCAACGGGTGGTTACCACTACACTTTCGATGATATGGACTTCTACGGCGAGCAGTGTTCAATGACTGAGCGTCGTGCTGATGATGCTACGCGTGAAGTGAACGACTGGCTGAAGTGTGAGTACATGCAAGACCATGTCGGCGAAGTGATGGATGGCGTAATTGCTAACGTGACTGGCTTCGGTTTCTTTGTTCGTCTCACTGAACTGCACATTGATGGCTTGGTACATATCTCAGCGCTAGCGAATGATTACTACCAATTTGATGCTGTTGGTCAGCGTTTAGTCGGTGAAAGCTCAGGTAACATCTACCGCTTAGGTGATTCGGTTAAAGTGAAGGTTTCTGCGGTTAATCTAGAAACTCGCCAAATCGACTTTGATTTAGAAGACACCGATCGTCAGCCTCGTGGTAAAGGTAAAACAGCCAAGAAGCGTGCAGCTGAAGCGATGAAAAAGGCGAAAAGCAAGAAGCGTTCAGCGGTGAAGAGTAATAAGCCGGGTGTACCTGCGACGCCTTTAGTTGAACCTACTAAGCGACCAGACGGTAGCTCTGAAAGTTCAGCTAAGAAGAAGTCAGCGAATAAAACCGGTGCTGCGAAGGCGCGAGCTAAGAAAAAGCGTACCGCAAGTCGTAAGCCAAAGGCTGATAAGTCTTAAGTTTATAAGCCTTAAGGTTAATAAGTCTTAAGCTTAATAAGGCGCTTTGCTAATTAGGTTTAGCACAGCGCTAGTTTAATGTGACATGACTTTAACGCGAAAAGACTTTAATGCGAGAGTATCAGGCGCAAGACGCATACTCTCGAAATAAACAACACAGGGGTGGGTGCATCGGGTTTGATGTCATTCATCTCTGAGCAATAAGAGTAACCAGAGACAATGAGTAACGAATTTATTTACGGTATTCACGCGGTGAAAGCCGTACTAGAAAAAGATCCAGCGCGCTTTATTGAAGCGTACGTGCTTAAAGGTCGTCAAGACGATCGTCTTCTTCCATTACTGAATCAACTGCAGCAATTTGGTGTGTCGATTCAACAAATGGGCCGTAAGCCGCTTGATGAAAAAGCACAGGGTGCAAATCACCAAGGTCTTATTGCTAAGGTGAAGCCTGCTAAGCAGCTTAATGAAACTCACCTAGATGATATCCTAGCGCAGCACGAACAGCCTCTGTTGTTGGTTCTAGATGGCGTAACAGACCCTCATAACCTAGGTGCTTGTCTACGTAACGCGGATGCTGCGGGTGTAGCGGCTGTTATCGTACCTAAAGATCGCTCTTCGCCGCTAACGGCAACCGTAAGTAAGGTTGCTTGTGGCGCAGCTGAAACCGTTCCTCTAGTACGCGTAACCAACCTAGCTCGTACAATGCGTGCACTGCAAGAGCAGGGTGTATGGTTCGTGGGTACCGCAGGTGAAGCAACGCATGATATCTATCAAGCGAAGCTAACGGGTCCTCTTGCCGTTGTGATGGGCGCAGAAGGTGACGGCATGCGTCGTTTAACGCGTGAAACCTGTGATGACCTAATTAAGATTCCAATGTCAGGCAGCGTGTCGAGCCTCAACGTTTCGGTAGCATCAGGCATCTGTCTGTTCGAAGCGGTACGTCAGCGCCTAGCTCAATAGCGTTAAGCTGAGTCAAAAGGCAAAACGACTCTAAGTATCTGAATTTATTAGCGCTCACCACTTGCTGGTGGGCGTTTCTTTTTAGGCTGTTATGACGGAATCGTTTGGTTTGTCAGATGGCTAGATGGCGAAAGAAAAACTGTTTCATTATTAGCCAAATACCGCTTGCCAATACCGGGTTCTTTCTATAATATTTGCCGTCCTTAAAACTCGGTCATTTTTCTTTAGTTCCTTGCTTCCCTTGGACGACCGAGCCTTTCGTGGAAGCTAATAATCCGTAAGGAGCAACCAAATGCGTCATTATGAAATCGTATTCATGGTTCACCCTGATCAAAGCGAGCAAGTTGCTGGCATGATCGAGCGTTACACTGGTTCAATCACTGAAGCTGGCGGTACTATCCACCGTCTAGAAGACTGGGGCCGCCGTCAAATGGCTTACCCAATCAACAAACTTCACAAAGCTCACTACGTTCTTATGAACGTTGAAGCTGGCCAAGAAGTGATGGACGAGCTAGAAACTGCTTTCCGTTTTAACGATGCAGTTCTACGTAACATGATCATGCGCACTAAAGGCGCTGTGACTGAGCAATCTATCATGCTTAAGCAAAAAGAAGAGCGTGCAGAGCGTGCTCCTCGTCGTGATGACCGTGAAGAACGTGCACCACGTCGTGAAGAAGAAGCTAAGCCAGAAGCTGCTGCTGAGTAATTCTTTTTTGGCCTTTTAGGTCATTAAATTTTATTCAACTCGTTTAGGTATTTTCACTACAAGCATTTGCTTACGCTTATTTATAAGCCTGTGTTAATACCGCATTATTAAATTTAGATCAGGAGATAGCCCATGGCTCGTTTCTTCCGTCGTCGTAAATTCTGCCGTTTTACTGCAGAAGGCGTACAAGAGATTGACTACAAAGACGTAGCAACTCTAAAAAACTACATCACTGAAGCTGGTAAAATTGTACCTAGCCGTATCACTGGTACAAGTGCTAAATACCAACGTCAGCTAGCTCGCGCTATCAAGCGTTCTCGTTACCTAGCTCTACTACCGTACACTGACAAGCATCAGTAATCGGTAATAGTTAACAATAGTTTAAGAGGACTAAGATAATGCAAGTTATTCTACTTGATAAAATCGGTAACCTAGGTGGCCTTGGCGACCAAGTAAACGTTAAATCTGGTTACGCTCGTAACTTCCTTATCCCACAGGGTAAAGTAGTTATGGCAACTAAAGACAACGTTGCTATGTTCGAAACTCGCCGTGCTGAACTAGAAGCTAAAGTTGCTGAGCAACTAGCTGCTGCAGAAGCTCGCGCAGAGACAGTTAACACTCTAGAAGGCGTTACAATCGCTTCTAAAGCTGGTGACGAAGGCAAACTATTCGGTTCTATCGGTACTCGTGACATCGCAGATGCTATTACAGCAGCTGGTGTTGCAGTAGTTAAGAGCGAAGTACGCCTACCTGAAGGCGCTCTACGTAACATCGGCGAATTCGAAGTAAGCATCCAACTTCACTCTGAAGTTTTTGCTACTGCGAAAATCGCTATCGTTGCAGCTGAGTAATTTCAGTACCAAGACGAATTCTTTCTTTTGAAAGTTTTAAACACCAGCTTCGGCTGGTGTTTTTTTATGTCTGAAATATAGAAAAACATAGCGAAGGGGTTATGGTAAGTAAAAAGCTTACAGTGATCCAAAAGCTGTTATTGCTGAACAGGCTGTTCTCAGGTTAGAAGTGGCCTTAAGATTAGAACTGCTCTTGAGATTAGAATAGTTCTTGAGACTAGAACTGCTCTTGAGATTAGAATAGTTCTTGAGACTAGAACTACTCTTGAGACTAGAACTACTCTTGAGATTAGAATTGCTCTTGAGATTAGAATTGCTCTTGAGATTAGAACTGAAAGAGCAGGTTAATCGACAGCACAGAGTCTTCTTTGCTTAATCCGTGAGGCACTTTATCGTGGTATTGACGAGAGTGAGCAATCTTCAGTGCGATATTGTCAGTAATATCGTTGATCGCTTCTAATTCAGTATCAAATTTCAGGTTACTGTGGCCAGATACTAACGTCACATCAGCCTTGAGCTGCAAATTCTTCAACACCTGCCATGATGTATTCACATTGCCACGGAAAATCGCCTCTTCAACAATCTCTGGGAAGATGATGTCATCGTCGTCCAATTCATCGAGATTCGGTTCTTGGTAACGAAAACCCGGTCCGACTTCGACTTCCAACACAAACTCTTCAGTGTTCGAGAACTGATAACCCAAACCACTAGAGATTGTGTAGTCTTTAAAGTAAGCACTGTATCGTGAATCGACACCTTTAAAGCTGCCGTAGAGGTAGGTTTTAGGGCTTAACTTGTAGTCACTCTGAGCTGAGTAAGTCGATTGCCTTTTATCTTCTTCACCGTCTTTGTAGAGGTTGTAGTATTTCCACTCGCCACTGGTTCTATGACGGCCAGCCGTATACTCACCGTTTAGGCGGGCATTTAGCGATCGTGAATCAGAATTACCAGTATGCGACTGATACCCAAATTCGACTTCCGTCTTGAGTGGGTTCGGCAGTTCTGTGTCACTCGTATCACTTGGTGCGATATCCATATCTTTTTCAGGTGTCGGTGCAACGACGATCGGCTCAACAGTAGGTTCTGAAACTACTATAGAGTCGAGGATTGCATCGACAGAGGCTTTAGCATCATCATCAGCTAAGGCCAACGGAGAGCTCAGAAGGCTGGTGCTTAGAAGACCAGAGCTTAGAAGACCAGTGCTCAGAGCCAATAATTTGGACACGCATACCTCTAGTTATACAGTGAGTGAATGGCAGGATCGTAATGCTACCCTTGGTTAATTCCGTCAGCAATAGGTAAATTCTTCCTGAAGAATAAAACAAACGCTTAGGAACGGATTACAAATGAGTGTTCTTGGGTATAATGAACGATCATTATTAGTTATTGAGTGTAGTCATAGTGGATACCAAAAGTCAGAAATCAGCCAACGATCAGGTGGACGCCATCAAAGTCCCACCACATTCATTAGAAGCTGAGCAATCTGTTATTGGCGGTTTGTTATTGGATAACGAACGCTGGGATACAGTTGCTGAAAAGGTTGTGGCCAAAGACTTTTATAGCCGTCCTCACCGTCTGATCTTTGAAGCGGTAAAGGATATCCTTGAAGAAAGTTCTCCTCTGGACCTGATTACACTCTCTGAACATTTAGAGCTTCGTGAGCAGCTAGAAGACGTAGGTGGCTTTGCTTACCTTGCTGACTTAGCCAAAAACACCCCAAGTGCCGCTAACATTAATGCGTATGCAGATATCGTGGCACAGCGAGCACTGGTTCGTAGCTTGATCGGTGTGGCGAATGAGATCGCCGATTCTGGTTATGACCCTCAAGGTCGTACATCGGAAGAGCTGGTTGATCTGGCTGAAAGTAAAGTCTTCGCGATTGCAGAAGGCCGAGCAAGTGAAAACGAAGGCCCACAAAACGTTGATAGCATTCTCGAGAAGACGCTAGAACGTATCGAAATCTTATATAAATCGCCACAAGATGGTGTGACAGGTGTCGATACTGGCTTTAACGACCTCAACAAGAAAACTGCAGGCTTGCAGGGTTCTGACTTAATCATTGTTGCTGCGCGTCCATCGATGGGTAAAACCACCTTTGCGATGAACTTGTGTGAAAACGCGGCGATGAAGCAAGATAAGCCCGTGTTAATCTTCTCTCTTGAGATGCCAGCCGAACAGCTGATGATGCGTATGTTAGCGTCACTTTCTCGTGTCGACCAAACCAAGATTCGTACCGGTCAATTAGACGATGAAGATTGGGCTCGTATTTCGTCGAGTATGGGTATTCTGATGGATAAGAAGAATATGTATATCGATGACAGCTCGGGCTTAACACCAACAGAGGTGCGTTCGCGTGCTCGACGTATTGCTCGTGAGCATGATGGTATCTCTATGATCATGATAGATTACCTTCAATTAATGCGTGTTCCTTCATTATCAGATAACCGTACTCTTGAAATTGCCGAGATTTCTCGCTCATTGAAAGCGTTGGCGAAAGAACTGAACGTTCCGGTTGTCGCACTTTCTCAGCTTAACCGTTCCCTAGAGCAACGTGCTGATAAACGCCCAGTTAACTCGGATTTGCGTGAATCAGGTTCTATCGAGCAAGATGCCGATTTGATCATGTTCATCTATCGTGATGAGGTTTATAACCCAGACAGTTCATTGAAAGGCATCGCAGAGATCATCCTTGGTAAGCAACGTAACGGTCCGATCGGTTCGGTTCGTTTGACATTCCAAGGTCAACACTCCCGATTTGATAACTATGCAGGCCCTGCATTTGATGATGAGTAATCGCTAATGACTTACATGAAAGCAGCGACGGCAAGCATTGACTTAAACGCGCTCGAACATAACTTGAATCAGATAAAATCGAAGGCTCCACAGTGTAAAGTTATGTCGGTTGTGAAAGCCAATGGCTACGGGCACGGCTTACTGCATATCGCCAAGCACTCTAAGAACTCAGATGCTTTTGGTGTGGCGCGTATTGAAGAAGCCTTACAACTGCGAGCTGGTGGTATTGTTAAACCCATTTTGTTGCTGGAAGGGTTTTACTCTTCGGGTGATTTACCCATCCTGGTGACCAATAACATTCAAACTGTGGTGCATTGTGAAGAGCAATTAAGCGCGCTTGAGAATGCAGATTTGGAAACACCCGTTGTGGTATGGCTTAAAGTCGACAGTGGCATGCACCGATTAGGTGTTCGCCCTGAGCAATACCAAAACTTTGTTGAGCGTTTGCATCAATGTGCGAATGTTGCCAAACCTCTACGTTACATGAGCCACTTTGGTTGTGCTGATGAACTTGATAGAGCAACCACCGTTGAACAGACTGAGCTTTTCTTATCTCTCACTGACGGCTGTGAAGGTGAGCGTTCACTTGCTGCCTCTGCGGGTCTATTGGCTTGGCCTAATAGCCACCTTGATTGGGTTCGTCCGGGAATCATCTCTTACGGTGTTTCGCCTTTTGCTGATAAATCAGCGCAAGAACTTGGCTTTAAGCCTGTGATGACTCTGACCTCACATCTGATTGCGGTTCGTGATGTTAAAGCGGGTGAAAGCGTAGGTTATGGCGCTAACTGGACCAGTGAACGTGATACCAAGGTTGGCGTGATCGCGATTGGTTACGGTGATGGTTATCCACGCATGGCTCCTAACGGCACTCCAGTGTTCGTTAATGGACGAAAAGTACCGATCGCAGGACGTGTGTCAATGGACATGCTAACGGTTGACCTTGGCCCTGATGCTGCAGATAAAGTCGGTGATGAAGCGACATTATGGGGTAAAGATTTACCTTCAGAAGAAGTAGCAGAACATATCGGCACTATCGCGTACGAGCTAGTCACTAAGCTGACTTCGCGTGTTGCGATGGAGTATGTGAAGTAGCTATGGATCTTGTAAACTAAATGATGTTCAAGCGAACTACTCGACACTGGCTAACGTCAGTCTTGGCGTTAGCCAGTGTCAGCTTTTCTTCTTCTGTCTTGAGCGAAGAAAAAGATTCAGCCTTTGTCCCTTTCTATTTTAGTACTGAAACTTTGGGCAATACCTTTGGGGTTGCGGGTGTCGCAAAGGGCGTTTGGCAACCTCAAGCCGCTCTGTTTGGTATGGCGCTTTATTCAGACAAAGACAGTTACGTCGGTTTTCTATCGGCCTTTAACTACGCTTTGTCTGAGAATGTTTTGTTCAGTACTCAGATGTACCAAGCGCGCTTCAACGACAATCCTTATTACATTGGCTCTCAAGGCGACAACGATTCATCTATTGATGATAAAACCATTGCCGATGGCTTAGAGCAAAACTATCAGTTTGAATTCAAGTATTTGCTACCTTGGGGCAATGTTGCAGAACATGGCTTGTTAGGGGCTTTTCAGCCAATCAAAGATGTGAGTTTTGCTTCGCCCGTCGAGTCGGGTGTCAGTTCGATTATCTTCACGCCTTTTTATACGGCTCGTGAGCTAGAAGGTTTAAATAATACTGAAGAGGCGACAGGCTTTAGTCTGGCATTGGATTGGGATAACCGTGATAGCACGCGTAACCCAACCACAGGCTCTCATACTAACCTTGAATTCACGACTGGCGCAGAAAGCTGGTCTAACGATGATTTATGGTTGAAGTGGACGTTCCAAAACAGTCAGTACTTCGCATTAGGCCCTTTAGGTGACCTGTTCGACCAACAAGTCGTGGCGCTCGATTTTTATACTGCTGATACGCCAACCTGGGATAACTGCTCTGGGCAAGATTGTGCTCGTCCACCGGAAACTGAACAAGCTCGATTGGGTGGTTTATATCGCTTACGAGGCTATACCGGAGGTCGCTACCACGGACGTTCTGCGGTTCATTACTCTGCTGAGTACCGAGTAATTCCTGATTGGCAACCTTTGGGTGATATCCCACTGATTAACTACTACGATTTGCCTTGGTGGCAATGGGTCGCGTTTGCCGAAGTCGGGCGCGTTGCGGATGAGTACGATATAAAAACACTGCACTCGGATATGAAATGGAGCCTAGGCGGCGCGGTTCGTTTCCAAGTAGAGGGTATTGTTGTTCGTGCTGAGTTAGCTCGAGGTGGTGATGAAGGGACCTTTAGGGTCATGATAAACCAGCCTTTCTAATCTGGTTTTACTAACTCGAATATCTCATATTTTAAAAGGGTGGCACATAACTGTGTCACCCTTTTTTGTTTTCTATCATTATGTTTTTAATAATATTTTATAGCTGGCTACTTAAGGTTATTCACCTTGAATGGTCGCAATAACCGTACGGCTTCCACCACAATCTCGGTGTTCTCCTAAGTAAATGCCCTGCCATGTTCCTAAAGCTAAACGACCACTGCTAATTGGTATTGTCACACTGGTGCCAAGTGTCGATGCTTTAATGTGGGCTGGCATGTCATCATCGCCTTCATAGGTGTGTCTGTAGTAGGGTGCTCGCTCAGGTACAAACTTATTAAAGTGTGACTCCATATCGTCACGGACGGTAGGATCAGCGTTCTCGTTTAGCGTGAGGCTGGCAGAGGTATGTTGGATAAAAAGATGTAATAAACCAACAGATAGAGAATTGATATCGTGTATCTGTTGTTCAATTTCATCAGTAATGAGATGAAATCCACGCTTTCGTGCATTTAGGTGTATAGTCTTCTGAATCCACATACGCCATCCTTTATAATGTATTTGGAAAAAAAGTGGTTTAACGCTATCTTTTGAACTTGAATTTATCAGGTATCGCTCACATTTAATTATGTTAGAGCTAGAGTCTGTACCGATTCTTGTATCAGGAAATCGAATCCTGATTTATCTCAAGGTACAGCTCTTCATATGCGGCATAATACGTCGTGAAAAAAAATTACAAAGAATCTTTCAGTGGTGACGCGGTTTGGTCATCACAGAAAAATATAAACTTTCGCCTAATCGGGGGTTCTATTCATCACCCAGGTGACGTTTAGAATAAAACCTACAGTAACATCGGGATAGATACCATGTTGAAAAATATCAACCCAACGCAAACACAAGCGTGGAAAGCTCTAACTGCACATTTTGAGTCTGCTCAAGATATGGATATGAAAGAGCTGTTTGCTCAAGATGCAAAGCGTTTCGAGAGCTTTTCTACTCGTTTCGGTTCTGACATCTTAGTGGATTACTCTAAGAACCTTATCGATGCTGAAACGATGCAGCACCTATTTGCTCTTGCGAACGAGACTGAAGTTAAGTCTGCAATCGAAGCAATGTTCGGCGGTGATGCAATCAACAAGACTGAAGGTCGTTCAGTACTTCACACTGCTCTACGTAACCGTAGCGACAACCCAGTAATGGTTGATGGCAAAGACGTAATGCCAGCAGTGAACGCAGTACTAGCAAAAATGGAACTGTTCACGCACCGCATCGTTTCTGGTGAGTGGAAAGGTTACACAGGTAAAGAGATCACAGATGTAGTTAACATCGGTATCGGCGGTTCGGACCTTGGTCCATACATGGTGACTGAAGCACTTACGCCATACAAAACTCGCCTGAACATGCACTTCGTTTCTAACGTAGATGGCACTCACATTGTTGAGACACTTAAGCCTCTTAACCCAGAAACAACGTTGTTCCTAGTAGCATCTAAGACATTTACGACTCAAGAAACAATGACGAATGCACACTCTGCTCGTGATTGGTTCCTGGCTGAAGCAGGTGATGACGCACACGTAGCTAAGCACTTCGCAGCGCTATCAACTAACGCAACTTCAGTTGCTGAGTTTGGTATTGATACTGACAACATGTTCGAATTCTGGGACTGGGTTGGTGGTCGTTACTCACTATGGTCTGCAATCGGCCTTTCTATCTCTCTTTCTATCGGCTTCGATAACTTCGCTGAGCTACTAGACGGCGCACACGAGATGGATAACCACTTTGCTTCAACTGAGTTTGAAAGCAACATTCCAGTGATCCTTGCTCTTATTGGTGTTTGGTACAACAACTTCCATGGCGCTGAGTCAGAAGCGATTCTACCTTACGATCAGTACATGCACCGTTTTGCTGCTTACTTCCAGCAAGGTAACATGGAATCAAACGGTAAGTTTGTTGACCGTGAAGGCAACCCAGTAGAATACCAAACAGGTCCTATCATCTGGGGTGAACCTGGTACTAACGGCCAACACGCTTTCTACCAACTGATTCACCAAGGCACTAAGCTGATCCCATCAGACTTTATTGCCCCTGCTATCAGCCACAACCCGGCATCTGATCACCACCAGAAGCTAATGTCTAACTTCTTTGCTCAAACTGAAGCACTAGCATTCGGTAAGACAAAAGAGACAGTGGAAGCTGAATTCCTAGCGGCTGGCAAAACAGCTGAAGAAGTGGCTGAGCTTGTACCTTTCAAAGTATTTGAAGGTAACCGTCCAACGAACTCTATTCTTGTTAAGCAAATCAACCCTCGCTCTTTAGGTAACCTAATCGCGATGTACGAGCACAAGATCTTTGTTCAAGGCGTTATCTGGAACATCTTCAGCTTCGACCAATGGGGTGTAGAACTTGGTAAGCAACTAGCAAACCAAATTCTTCCAGAGCTTGCTGACGATGCTCAAGTAACATCTCACGACAGCTCAACTAACGGTCTAATCAACGCATTTAAAGCGCTTAAAGCTTAAGACTGTTTAAGTAACACCAAGTAATAACTGTAAACGCCAACCTTTCGGTTGGCGTTTTTTATGTCCGTTGATTTTACGGCAATAAAAAAGGCTGACGTATGTACGTCAGCCTTTCGTTTTTTTATTTACTCGATTGTCTCTATTCGAAACAGATCTCGATGAAGGCGTTACCCCACTGAGATGTGAAAGGCATGATGATAATAGCTCCTTCACACTTATGACGAATGGTGTGGCCTTTACCTGATACGACGATTGGCGTTGCCATGTCGAAATCAAAGCCGCTTTCTGCAAGAATACGTTTTGCACCACCAGTCACCATATTAGTGATTTCACCCACCATATCGGTCACTTCTTCGTTCAAGCCATTTGGTCGTTCACCCAACATGTTTTCCATGATTTCTAGGGCAAGACCTTCATCAAAAGTGATCGACATTGAGCCACGAGATTGTGTGCCAACCATACCAATTAGGCCGGATACATCACCACGAGCGATCTCATCTTTCTTAACTCTTGGTTTTTGTGGCTTCAATTCTAGAGAAGCCATCGTTTTTAGTACATTCATCAAAGAAGCTAAAAACGGGTTTACAAATTCAGCGCGCATAATGTTCTTCTATAATCTTATTCTTTCATCTCGGAGGAGCAAGATTGGCAAATGCCATGCGATTCAATGACATGATTGGTCAATTGAAAGCCATGCTTCTCAGCGTTACTAGCGAGTAGAGTGACAAGCGCATCGTCTTGCAATTCTATCACAGTGCCACATTTATCGCAGATCAGTAGTTGGGAGAAATGTTTGTTTGCATTGCAAGAACAGCAACATATGAAGCTATTGGTTGATTCAACTCGGTGAATGAAACCTTGTTCCAACAAGAAATCCAAAGCACGATAAACTGTAGGAGGCTTGGCTTGCGGTTCACTGACTTTCAACTGCTCTAATAATTCATAAGCGCTAGAGGCTTTTTTATTAGAGAAAATGAGCTCAAACACTCGCTTTCTCTGAGGTGTTAATCTAACGCCTCGAGATGCGCATATCCCTTCAACTTGCTCTATTAATGTGTGGTCCAAATTTTTCACCATTCAATCGGACATCCCTATTCAAACCCTATTTCTAGGTTACTACGTTTTGGGAGCCAATGATTTCTATTAAAGTCAGGTACAGAGCGTATTGTGACCCACGACTTTGAATAAGACAAGGTAACTCAAAATGACAGTGTGACTCAAGGCATAACTGATTAATGAGGCTGAATTAGAGATCTGGTGAATATGTTTATAAAAAAATGTGCAATAAGGTGCTTTTAATAAAAAGCTCTCAATCGACATTAGCTTGTCATCGACTAAGAAAGGTTTAGCGTTACTGGGTGCGGGAGCGGCTTTGGTAGCTGGTCACCCTGAACTTATCACCGCGAGTTTATCGGCAGATGGTGTTCAATTCGGTGGCATTATTGGCGCAAGTGCTCCAATAGTATTTGGCCTATGGGAAACCCTACGCAATGAGTTTAAGTAATGGCAGAGTATCAGACAATAATTGTTGCCGTTGTTAGTGCCTTGTCTAGCGGGGTAGGTGTAGGCATTACACTTAAAACCGATGTTAAGTGGTTGCGTTTAATGATGGAAAAGATGGATGAGCGTTTGACTCGGTTGGAAAATAAAAGCCCCACATAAGTGGGGCTTTACAAAGCAGGTTAACTAATTTCTGGCAATTCTTCTTGCCCCATCCAATCGAGCGGCGATGCTAACTCAACGAAATCCTTGTATTCATCTATGTCAATGGTTTCGAATTTTTTTTCTATATAGAAGAACTTCAGCCAAAGCGCTGTTGATTCATACAGAATTTTGTCTGAATTTGATGGAGTATTAGAATACTTCTCCAGTAGAGTATTGAATATCTTTCCTGTAGGTGTTTGCTCTTGTGAGCGTGAAGTATTTTGTCCTATCCACATAGTGTGATTTATCGAGTTGGTCGACGAATTAAAATGGGGAGAAAAAATTTCTTTTAGGTATTCAATTACAGTTAGTCGGTAGCAACCATCCCTGTAAGGGTTTCTTCTTAGGGGTTGGTAGCGATTAACTGAATACTCTGATACTAATTCTGAAGGACTAAAGTACATCTCTAAAAGTCGATTTTGAGAACGTTCGGATATATAAGACTCGAAAAAAGTATCTAAGTAGATTGTCTTTTCGGTGTCACCCTTTTGGTACTTTCTTTGAAATGTGCCACTTATGATCTCATCGAAGAGGTTGCTGTCTTTTTCTTGTATGCATAATAATGTAGTTAACATTAAAATATCAACTTTTGAACCTCTAGGCATGTTAGAGATAGTAGCTATAACTCTATCCGTAATTTGTATTGCAGTTCTTGCAGAAACCTTTAAAGAATCCAACATCACAGATATGTTTTTTAGGGTGGTGTTTGCATCATCATTGAAGGGAAGAACTTCAATGTTCAAGTCTCTAAAGTAGGTTCCAGACAGTTTGCTATAATCACAGTGCACTTCAAGGAAGTTTTCTAGGTTCGGGGACTTCAAGCTATAGCGGCTGTTAAAGAAGCGACCGAGATAAATTTTAGCGTTAAAGCCCTCACCATAGACAGCTTTTACGGCATGTTGTAATTGGTCAGTATCGGTAGCAACCACAAAAACAATTCCTTCTATGTTAAAGATATGCTTAATAGTTTCTAGCATCTCTACTGCATAGCTTGGTCTACAGCGATCTAGTTCATCGATAAAGATAAAAGCAGGTAAGCTTTTTTTCTTTAGCCCGACGACAGCTTCAACCCACTCGAATACGCTTTTCTTTAGGCTATCTATTGCGGCACTTTTAGCATCATGCTCATCAATTAAGTGCTTGACGGCCTCGGACGCGGCGAAGCTCATATCAATTGGTTTACCATCATCGTCTAGAACATCTTTGCCATCATCACCTTTGATTGGTCCAATAGCGTCCTCATCCTCATCAGCGTTCATAATCATAGTTGGGTCAATTCCAACATAGCGTTTGAACAAACCTCTACCGATACCTGGAGCGGCTGACTTTAATAGACCAATTAGTTTTCTAGGTACTTTGAACTCAGGTGCATCTTTATCTTTTCCTGCTTGCTTCCTTAGTTGCTCTATTATGGATGAGATTACCGTCATTAATGGGTCATCAGAGTAATCCTTTTGCCAAGCATCAATATAGACAGTAGGGTAAAATTCTTTAACATCTTCAGACCAGCGTTTCAGGAAGTATGTTTTTCCTGAACCCCATTCAGAGTTTAAATTCAGGACATAGTTTTGTTTTTGTTCATCTTCCTCTCTAGCTTTGTCATAGCCTTGTGAAGCAAGAAGCTTGGTTAGAAAGGTTGCATATTTTGCCCTGTCTAATTTATCTTCAGGGAAAAATACCTTGTTAACTTTCAATCCTTCAGTCCAGCTTAACTTTATGTCTTGGCTCATTTATTTTTATACCATTTATTATTGTAAGGTTTATTTGAAGGTGAATATATTGAGCAATTAATTTTATATCAAGCGCTTATTTTATGGACTGATCTTTTTTATTGTGTAGCTTATGTGGAAAAATTTGTGTGTATATCTGCCACAAAACATTCAAGTTTCTATGTCCAGTAACTTGAGCTACCTCTTCAATCGAATAGCCTTTTTCGAACAAGCGACTCGCTCCCTCTCTTCGTAGGTCGTGATACCTCAAATCCTCAATACCCAATTCGTTTCTTACTCGCTGCAAACCTGCACTAACACTTCGTGAGTTGTAAGGGAAAATAAGTTCGTCTTTGTTCCTGAATGTTTTCGATTCCCTGTGTATAATCGCCCAATTATTTTTGACTACAATGTCCACTGTGAAGCGTGATTCACCGCTTTGAAGTGTTCTTTTTAATGCTAGATGCCTTCGTTTCACTTCATCAATACGTACTATAGGCGTACTGAACGGGTGAGTTTGCGGCAGAACTAGCGAGTTTCTGTATATATATGCAGTGTATAGATTTTGAGTAACGTTTTATGAAACCTGACAATACCAGTAAATACGCGGCTAACCGCTTATCCGTTGCACCCATGTTGGATTGGACTGACCGCCACTGTCGTTACTTTCACCGTTTGCTTTCTCAGCAGACGCTTCTGTACACGGAAATGATAACAACGGGTGCGATCTTACATGGTAAGGGCGACTTTCTAGAATATAACGAGCAAGAACATCCTCTTGCACTTCAACTCGGCGGTTCAAACCCGGTTGATCTGGCGGCGTGTGCCAAGCTTGCTGGTGAGCGTGGCTATGATGAAATCAACCTTAATGTCGGTTGCCCTTCCGACCGAGTTCAGAATGGTCGCTTTGGTGCTTGCCTAATGGCTGAGCCTGAGCTGGTGGCGGATTGTGTGTCGGCGATGAAAGAAGTCACTGATATTCCAATTACCGTGAAAACGCGTATTGGTATCGACGACCAAGACTCTTATGAGTTCTTAACTAAGTTTGTTTCGACGGTTTCTGAAAAAGGCGGCTGTGAGCAATTTACTATTCATGCGCGTAAAGCATGGTTGAGTGGCCTTAGCCCGAAAGAGAACCGAGAGATTCCACCGCTAGATTATGATCGTGCATACCAAATCAAGAAAGATTTCTCTGATCTTGTGATTGCCGTGAATGGTGGCGTTACTACTCTTGAGCAAACTAAAGAGCACTTGCAACACCTTGATGGTGTGATGATCGGTCGTGAGGCTTACCATAGCCCGTTTATCTTGGCTGAAGTTGATCAGCAGATCTTTGGTTTAGACACGCCAATCAAGAAGCGCTCACAAGTGGTTGAAGAAATGTACCCGTACATTGAGCGTGAGCTTTCAAATGGTGCAAGCTTAGGACACATCTCTCGTCATATGCTTGGTTTGTTCCAAAGCATGCCGGGCGCAAGACAATGGCGTCGTTACATCAGTGAAAACGCACATAAGAAAGGTGCAGGTATCGAAGTGATGCAGACAGCATTGGCTAAGATCCCTAAAGAACTAAACGTATAACCTCCCTCGAGGTTAAAAGTTCGAGCTTAAAAGCCCAAGGTTAGAAACTTAAGGTTAAAAAACCAAGCTTAAAAACCTAAGCTTAAAAACTAAAGCTTAAAACTTAAGGTTAAATTCGCCACTAGAGGCTAAATTTGCCATTGATAGTTTCTTTAAAAGCCACGCATTTAGATGTGTGGCTTTTTATTTACCTGATAAGTAAGGGTTTTATTGGTTTTACTAACTTGGTATGGAAGCTGCAATGTTAGAAGGTAGGAAAGATAGGTCATTAACTCATTAGGGAGACCATTATGTTTGAATTAATCTTTGTTCTTATTTTCGTCGCAACTCTACTTGTCACTGGTATCACGTTTATGACGGTATTGGCTGCAACCGGAATCGCGTTAGTCGTCATGTTGGTCTTGGGTATGATGGGGGTTGTGTTTAAGTTGCTGCCTTGGTTAATTGTAATTGCATTGGGTATCTGGTTTTTCAAAAACTTTGTACACAGTTCTAACCAAAGACGTTACTAAGGTCATGGTGTCGTCAAATCTTTGATCGTCAGCGGTTTATCGTTTGAGAATTTAAGATGTGTGATAGAATTTTCCCCAATAATCTATGAATGTGCATACAATTAGCACAACGATATGGAATTGGAGCTATCTCAAATGAATAAAATGCCATTAATTGCTTTAGTGGGAATGCTATCTTTAAGCTCGGCAGTGTCTGCTGAAGAAGAGTTTTCTTACACGGCTAAAGTCGGTGCCGATATGTGGTGGGGAAGTACAAAGCTAAACGAAGTTAGACAAGATGATGATTCTAACTCACCTTCGTTGTATTTCGCATTTGAGCATAATGCCCCGATGCTACCAAACGCTAGCTTTCGCTATACTTCTGTTGATGCAGATTCATTGGCTTTCGATAAGTACGACTACACCTTCTATTACACGTTGTTAGATCACAAGCTGATGAACTTCGATGCGGGTGTGACGTTTACTCAGTATTCAAACTCGAATTACATCGAGCCTCAAAATGGCACTCAAACAAGCTTTGATGAATTCACTTGGAGCTTCTACGGTAACGCAGAGATCAACGTTCCTGAGACCAATTTCGATATCATTGGTACGATGGAGTTCGGTGATAGCAGTGGTATTAAGAGCACGGATTTGATGGCGGGTGTTCAGTACCGAATTCCTGTAGCAGAAACTGAAGTAGCACTGCGTGGTGGTTACCGCGTGATCGACCTTGATTCGGAAGAGTTCTTCTCTTCAGAGGTTGGCAAAGAGTTTGTCATGGTTGATGGCTGGTTTGCTGGCGCTGAAGTGCGCTTCTAGGCCATATAAAGCAAATTTAGAACGAATTTTGAGAACGCCACTTTATTAAGTGGCGTTTTTTTATATCTATTGGTTATATCCTTCTGGAATTAGTTAGCACATTCATCACTTTCGACCATCCTTTATACAGAGAGCTAATTAGCGTCTATTCTTATAAGGTCTATGTTGTGAGGTCAAAGCAAGGGATGGAATATGACACTCAATGAATTACGAAATTTATATAGAGAAAACCTGTTAGTTGAAGCGATCATAGAGCCCTCAATTCAAGAAGGGTCTTGGGTTGTGGAGTTTCGCCATATGGGAGGTGGCTTTGTTCTGCTTACTGATGTTCATGGTGAAGAGTGCCATTACGCGGATTTAGACCTAGCATCTAAATCGGCAATGGCGGTTGGCTTTCAGCAAGTGCGTATTGAAAACCAGTAAGTCAATTTACGTTTCAATCGGTTTTTACTTCCAAAAAGTTATAAAACATACTTTTCTATTCTTTCTTGTTATTAAAAGGAGTGGTTAATCTATCGTCACGCAATGATTAGGGATGTCGTGACCATGTCTTTAAATAAGAAAGAGTCTTCACAAAATAATAATGCACAGTCTGGGGCTAATGAGTTACCTGGGCTAGCAGCACCACTTAATGACCAACAATTGGGTCATCTTCAACACACTGTTTCTGAGTTATCTTCACAACAACTGGCATGGGTCAGTGGTTACCTTTGGGGAGTGAGCCAAGCTCAGCCTGTCGGTGCAGCTGCGCCAATCGCTCAAGCGGCTGCTGCAGTAGCGGCTAAGCCAGCGGGTAAGCTCAGCATTATCTTCGCATCTCAAACAGGTAATGCTAAAGGCGTCGCTGAATCGCTTGAGGCAGAAGCTAAAGCCTTAGGTATTGCTGTCGAGCTTTTCGATGCAAGTGATTATAAAGGTAAGAACCTAGCCAAAGAGACACACGTCATTTTTGTGGCTTCAACCAATGGTGAGGGCGAAGCCCCTGATAACGCTATTGAGTTGCATGAATTCCTACAATCGAAGAAAGCGCCAAAATTATCAAACCTACAATACGGTGTGATTGGTTTAGGTGACTCAAGCTATGAGTTCTTCTGCCAAACGGCTAAAGATTTCGATAATTTCCTCGCTAAGCTTGGTGCTAAATCGTTTGTCGACCGTCTTGATTGTGATGTTGATTACGAAGAATCAGCAACGGAATGGCGCGCTAAAGCATTAGAGCAAGTAAAAGAGACGCTATCGACAGGTACTGAAGCCGATGTGGTCCAATTACCAGTAGGTCAAGCGGCTGCCGGTCATTCGCAATACACTAAACAAAATCCATATACCGCGACACTATTGACGAGCCAAAAGATCACTGGTCGTGATTCGGGCAAAGATGTTCGTCACATCGAGATTGATCTTGATGAGTCGGGTATTACTTACCAACCGGGTGATGCGCTAGGCGTATGGTTTGAAAACAGTTCAGAGCTCGCTAATCAGATCCTTTCTAAGGTTGGGTTGTCTGGTATCGAAAGTGTTGATGTCGATGGTGACAACTTATCTATCCACAGCGCACTCGTCAGTAAATTCGAGATTACATCTTCAAATCCTCAACTTGTGACTAAGTTTGCTGAGCTTTCGGGCAGCAAGAAGTTAATCAAGCTGGTGGAAGATAAAGACAAGCTTCGTGAATACGCGGGTAATACTCAAGTTGTCGATGTTTTAGCTGAGAAGAAAACTAAGCTATCGGCTGATGAATTGATTGGTCTACTGCGTAAGCTGACACCGCGTCTCTATTCTATTGCATCAAGCCAAGCAGAAGTAGATGAAGAGGTTCACTTAACAGTTGGTCTCGTTGAATATCAAAAAGGCGAAGAGTCTCGTTTAGGCGGAGCTTCTAGCTTCTTAGCTCAACGTCTTGAAGAAGGTGGTGAAGTGAAGGTGTTTGTTGAGAACAACAATAACTTCAAATTACCACAAGACGACAATACACCAATCATCATGGTCGGCCCGGGTACCGGTATCGCACCGTTCCGCAGTTTTGTTCAAGAGCGTGAAAACAATGATGCTGAAGGCAAAAGCTGGCTGTTCTTTGGTGACCGAACTTTCACTCAAGATTTCTTATATCAAGTTGAATGGCAGAAGTACCTTAAGTCTGGTGCGCTAACCAAGCTTGATGTTGCCTTTAGTCGTGACCAAAAAGAAAAGGTTTATGTTCAAGATCGCTTAATCGAACAAGCGGCTCAGGTTTGGCAATGGCTTCAAGAGGGCGCGTACCTTTATGTATGTGGCGATGCGACTCGAATGGCGAAAGATGTTCATGAAGCGTTAGTTACAATTGCGGAAAAACATGGCAATCAGAGCCGCGAGCAAGCTGAACAATATATTAATGACTTACGTAAAGCGAAACGTTACCAAAGGGATGTGTACTAATGAGCAAGCAAGTAATCGAGCAAGAAGTGCTAGGTCAAGTACTGGGACCTTTGGCTGACAATGAACGTCTTAAGCGTGAAAGTAAAAATCTTCGCGGTACGATTGAACAAGATCTCCAAGACAGAATTACGGGTGGCTTTACTGCTGATAACTTTCAGTTGATCCGCTTCCACGGTATGTATCAACAAGACGACCGTGATATTCGTAACGAACGTACCAAGCAAAAGTTAGAACCTTTACATAATGTCATGCTGCGTGCTCGTATGCCTGGCGGGATCATCACTCCGAAGCAGTGGCTCGCGATTGATAAATTCGCAGATGAAAGCACCTCTTATGGTTCTATCCGTCTCACAACTCGTCAAACTTTCCAGTTTCACGGTGTGTTGAAGCCGAACATTAAGTTAATGCACCAAACACTAAACAGTATTGGTATTGATTCCATTGCGACGGCGGGTGACGTAAACCGAAATGTTTTGTGTACCACAAACCCGGTTGAGTCTGAGCTCCATCAAGAAGCCTACGAGTGGGCGAAAAAGATCAGTGAACATCTATTACCTAAGACTCGTGCTTATGCAGAAATCTGGTTAGATGGTGAAAAGCTAGCAACAACGGACGAAGAACCTATCTTAGGTAGCAACTACTTACCACGTAAGTTCAAGACGACGGTTGTAATTCCTCCGCAAAATGACGTAGATGTTCATGCTAACGATCTTAACTTCATCGCGATTGCTAAAGACGGAAAGCTGGTGGGCTTTAACGTATTAGTGGGCGGTGGTCTTGCAATGACGCACGGCGATACTTCTACTTATGCACGTAAAGCTGACGATTTCGGTTTTGTGCCATTAGATAAAACGTTAGATGTAGCAGCGGCGGTGGTAACAACTCAGCGTGATTGGGGTAACCGTTCGAACCGTAAGAACGCAAAAACCAAATACACATTAGACCGTGTTGGTATTGATGTATTCAAAGCAGAAGTAGAAAAACGTGCAGGCGTTGAGTTTTCTGAAAGCCGTCCTTATGAGTTTACTGGCCGTGGCGACCGTATCGGTTGGGCGGAAGGCATTGATGGTAAGCACCACTTAGCGTTATTCATCGAAAATGGTCGTTTACTTGATTTCCCTGGGAAAGCGCTGAAAACAGGTGTTGCTGAAATAGCGAAGGTCCACAAAGGTGACTTCCGAATGACAGCGAACCAAAACCTCATTGTTGCCGGTGTACCTAAGAGCCAAAAGGCAAAAATTGAAAAACTGGCACGTCAATACGGTCTGATGGATGATGCCGTTTCCGAGCAGCGTAAAAACTCAATGGCTTGTGTGGCATTCCCAACATGTCCTTTAGCAATGGCAGAAGCTGAGCGTTTTCTTCCTGAGTTTGTAACGGATGTTGAAGACATTCTGAAGAAACACGGATTACCAGAAGAAGATAACATCATCCTTCGCATCACGGGTTGTCCAAACGGCTGTGGTCGTGCAATGTTGGCTGAGTTGGGTTTAGTCGGTAAGGCGCCGGGGCGTTACAACATGCACTTAGGTGGCAACAAAGCCGGAACTCGTATCCCGAAGATGTATAAAGAGAACATCACTTCTGCTCAGATCTTAGAAGAGATTGATTCGCTGGTGGGACGTTGGGCTACGGAACGTAACGACAATGAAGGGTTCGGTGATTTTACAATCCGAGCTGGCATCATCGAAGAGGTGATCATTTCAAAGAGGGATCTGCATGCATAATTCTGTCGCTTCAAAACTGAAGTTAGCAGAGCTACTCGCATTGACTAAGACGGAGCAAATACTTCGTCTTGGACAAATCAATGCTGAGTTAGAGCAGCTAACCGCATTAGAAAGAGTTAAGTGGGCACTAGAACATTTAGAAGGGACACATGTTGTGTCTTCTAGTTTCGGAATCCAAGCGGCGTTGATGCTGCACTTAGTGACTCAAGCAAAACCCGATATTCCGGTTATTCTTACGGACACTGGGTATCTATTCCCGGAAACGTATCGCTTTATCGATGAGTTAAGTCAGAAGTTGACTCTAAACCTTCAAGTCTTTCGTTCTCAGCAGAGCCCTAATTGGCAAGAAGCGCAATATGGCAAACTTTGGGATCAAGGTATAGAAGGGATAGAGAAGTACAACAAGCTTAATAAAGTTGAACCGATGAGAAGAGCGCTGGATGAGCTCGAGGCGGGCACTTGGTTTTCTGGGTTGAGAAGAGAGCAATCTCAATCGCGTGCAAACTTGCCTATCTTATCTATCCAAAATGGTGTGTTTAAGTTCTTGCCAGTAATTGATTGGACAAATAAAGATGTTCATTATTACTTAGAAGATCATGGTCTCAGTTACCACCCACTTCGCGAGCAGGGGTACCTTTCTGTTGGGGATACTCATACGACTAAGAAATGGGAACCGGGTATGACTGAAGAAGAAACCCGTTTTAATGGTCTAAAACGAGAATGTGGTCTCCATGAAGACGATGGAGAGCAATATGGCTCTGGGATTTAGACTCATTGCCATTTAAAAAGCTGCCATAAGGCAGCTTTTTTGTTTTCTAGGATGAAAATTAGAGCAATTGTGGATAAGTCTGTGGTTATTCTGTAGGTACTTTGTAGTTAAACTTGCATAAATAAGGCTTTGAGTGTTTATTCGTCATCTAACCGTTATTTTTACATTTTTCTTTAATAAACACTTGCCAATGTGAGGAACATCTCTATAATGCCGCCTCACTGACACGGTAGACGCCACAAGGCTTCAGCGAAGAATGTTAGTAAGGCAACTAGCTTTAAGCGATTATTCGCTTCTACTTTTTAAAAGTAGAAATTAATTTTCAAAAGTGTTTGACACTGAGAATTAAAACGCTAGAATGGCCGCCTCTTCCGAAGTGATGTAAGTCACAACGAAGAGAAGCTCTTTAACAATTTAAACCTATCAATCTGTGTGGGCACTCGTTGATGAATATCAAAACGTTTTATCTTCCCTTTTAATTAAGAGAAGTAAAACAGATTCCTCGGAATCAACTTTGGTTTCAATGAACTGAGTGACCAATACGAATAACTACTTTCTCTTGTAGAAAGAAAGTATTTGGCACAGTCAATTCATTATCTTTCTGTTGGAAAGATAATAGCTTTAGAATTACTTTTTGTAGTTTTGAAGTCAGTATTCATTGAGCCGACAAAATCTTAAATTGAAGAGTTTGATCATGGCTCAGATTGAACGCTGGCGGCAGGCCTAACACATGCAAGTCGAGCGGAAACGACAACATTGAATCTTCGGAGGATTTGTTGGGCGTCGAGCGGCGGACGGGTGAGTAATGCCTAGGAAATTGCCTTGATGTGGGGGATAACCATTGGAAACGATGGCTAATACCGCATAATGCCTACGGGCCAAAGAGGGGGATCTTCGGACCTCTCGCGTCAAGATATGCCTAGGTGGGATTAGCTAGTTGGTGAGGTAATGGCTCACCAAGGCGACGATCCCTAGCTGGTCTGAGAGGATGATCAGCCACACTGGAACTGAGACACGGTCCAGACTCCTACGGGAGGCAGCAGTGGGGAATATTGCACAATGGGCGAAAGCCTGATGCAGCCATGCCGCGTGTATGAAGAAGGCCTTCGGGTTGTAAAGTACTTTCAGTTGTGAGGAAGGGGGTAACGTTAATAGCGTTATCTCTTGACGTTAGCAACAGAAGAAGCACCGGCTAACTCCGTGCCAGCAGCCGCGGTAATACGGAGGGTGCGAGCGTTAATCGGAATTACTGGGCGTAAAGCGCATGCAGGTGGTTCATTAAGTCAGATGTGAAAGCCCGGGGCTCAACCTCGGAACTGCATTTGAAACTGGTGAACTAGAGTGCTGTAGAGGGGGGTAGAATTTCAGGTGTAGCGGTGAAATGCGTAGAGATCTGAAGGAATACCAGTGGCGAAGGCGGCCCCCTGGACAGACACTGACACTCAGATGCGAAAGCGTGGGGAGCAAACAGGATTAGATACCCTGGTAGTCCACGCCGTAAACGATGTCTACTTGGAGGTTGTGGCCTTGAGCCGTGGCTTTCGGAGCTAACGCGTTAAGTAGACCGCCTGGGGAGTACGGTCGCAAGATTAAAACTCAAATGAATTGACGGGGGCCCGCACAAGCGGTGGAGCATGTGGTTTAATTCGATGCAACGCGAAGAACCTTACCTACTCTTGACATCCAGAGAAGCCAGTGGAGACACAGGTGTGCCTTCGGGAGCTCTGAGACAGGTGCTGCATGGCTGTCGTCAGCTCGTGTTGTGAAATGTTGGGTTAAGTCCCGCAACGAGCGCAACCCTTATCCTTGTTTGCCAGCGAGTAATGTCGGGAACTCCAGGGAGACTGCCGGTGATAAACCGGAGGAAGGTGGGGACGACGTCAAGTCATCATGGCCCTTACGAGTAGGGCTACACACGTGCTACAATGGCGCATACAGAGGGCAGCAAGCTAGCGATAGTGAGCGAATCCCAAAAAGTGCGTCGTAGTCCGGATTGGAGTCTGCAACTCGACTCCATGAAGTCGGAATCGCTAGTAATCGTGAATCAGAATGTCACGGTGAATACGTTCCCGGGCCTTGTACACACCGCCCGTCACACCATGGGAGTGGGCTGCAAAAGAAGTGGGTAGTTTAACCTTTCGGGGAGGACGCTCACCACTTTGTGGTTCATGACTGGGGTGAAGTCGTAACAAGGTAGCCCTAGGGGAACCTGGGGCTGGATCACCTCCTTATACGAAGATAGTCACGATGAGTGTCCACACAGATTGATGGTTTAGATTTAGTTAAAGCCAGAGCTTTAATTAATAACGTAAGTTATTGATTAAAGCTTTTTGCTTTATGCTCTTTAACAATTTGGAAAGCTGACTGATTGATTACTTACGAGTAATTCAATCAAATTTAAAAGTTCTCAATGTTTATCTTTCATTAGGTAAACACAACAAACACATTCAAGTGTCTTGTATTCGAATCAAACTTTAGTTTGATTCACAATTGAGTCCGGCAAACAGTTATCAGGAATTAACCCTTCTTGATGACAACCAAAAACCTTGGTTAGTTGCCATACGCTAAGACCCTTTCGGGTTGTATGGTTAAGTGACTAAGCGTACACGGTGGATGCCTTGGCAGTCAGAGGCGATGAAAGGCGTAATAACTTGCGATAAGCCCAGATTAGGTAGTAATAACCTTTTGAGTCTGGGATTCCTGAATGGGGAAACCCACTTGCATAAGCAAGTATCCTGTTGTGAATACATAGCAACAGGAGGCAAACCGGGGGAACTGAAACATCTAAGTACCCCGAGGAAGAGAAATCAACCGAGATTCCGAAAGTAGCGGCGAGCGAAATTGGATTAGCCCTTAAGCTTTTAATGATGCAGGTGAAGAGTCTGGAAAGTCTCGCAATAAAGGGTGATAGCCCCGTAACCGACACATCATAATCAGTGAAAACGAGTAGGGCGGGACACGTGATATCCTGTCTGAATATGGGGGGACCATCCTCCAAGGCTAAATACTACTGACTGACCGATAGTGAACCAGTACCGTGAGGGAAAGGCGAAAAGAACCCCTGTGAGGGGAGTGAAATAGAACCTGAAACCGTGTACGTACAAGCAGTAGGAGCACCTTCGTGGTGTGACTGCGTACCTTTTGTATAATGGGTCAGCGACTTAATTTTAGTAGCAAGGTTAACCGTTTAGGGGAGCCGTAGGGAAACCGAGTCTTAACTGGGCGTACAGTTGCTAGGATTAGACCCGAAACCAGGTGATCTAGCCATGGGCAGGTTGAAGGTTGAGTAACATCAACTGGAGGACCGAACCGACTAATGTTGAAAAATTAGCGGATGACTTGTGGCTAGGGGTGAAAGGCCAATCAAACCTGGAGATAGCTGGTTCTCCCCGAAAGCTATTTAGGTAGCGCCTCGGACGAATACTACTGGGGGTAGAGCACTGTTAAGGCTAGGGGGTCATCCCGACTTACCAACCCTTTGCAAACTCCGAATACCAGTAAGTACTATCCGGGAGACACACGGCGGGTGCTAACGTCCGTCGTGGAGAGGGAAACAACCCAGACCGCCAGCTAAGGTCCCAAAGTATAGCTAAGTGGGAAACGATGTGGGAAGGCTCAGACAGCCAGGATGTTGGCTTAGAAGCAGCCATCATTTAAAGAAAGCGTAATAGCTCACTGGTCGAGTCGGCCTGCGCGGAAGATGTAACGGGGCTAAGCTATACACCGAAGCTGCGGCTACGTACCTTAGGGTATGTGGGGTAGGGGAGCGTTCTGTAAGCCGTTGAAGGTGGTCTGTAAGGGCTGCTGGAGGTATCAGAAGTGCGAATGCTGACATGAGTAACGATAAAGGGAGTGAAAAACTCCCTCGCCGGAAGACCAAGGGTTCCTGTCCAACGTTAATCGGGGCAGGGTAAGTCGACTCCTAAGGCGAGGCCGAAAGGCGTAGTCGATGGGAAACGGGTTAATATTCCCGTACTTCTTACAATTGCGATGGGGGGACGGAGAAGGCTAGGTGGGCCTGGCGACGGTTGTCCAGGTTCAAGTATGTAGGCGGAAAGTTTAGGTAAATCCGGACTTTCTTAACGCTGAGATACGATGTCGAGCTACTACGGTAGTGAAGTCATTGATGCCATGCTTCCAGGAAAAGCCTCTAAGCTTCAGATTGTAAGGAATCGTACCCCAAACCGACACAGGTGGTCGGGTAGAGAATACCAAGGCGCTTGAGAGAACTCGGGTGAAGGAACTAGGCAAAATGGTACCGTAACTTCGGGAGAAGGTACGCTCTTATCAGTGAAGTCCCTTGCGGATGGAGCAGACGAGAGTCGCAGATACCAGGTGGCTGCAACTGTTTATTAAAAACACAGCACTGTGCAAAATCGTAAGATGACGTATACGGTGTGACGCCTGCCCGGTGCCGGAAGGTTAATTGATGGGGTTAGTCTTCGGACGAAGCTCTTGATCGAAGCCCCGGTAAACGGCGGCCGTAACTATAACGGTCCTAAGGTAGCGAAATTCCTTGTCGGGTAAGTTCCGACCTGCACGAATGGCGTAATGATGGCCACGCTGTCTCCACCCGAGACTCAGTGAAATTGAAATCGCTGTGAAGATGCAGTGTACCCGCGGCTAGACGGAAAGACCCCGTGAACCTTTACTACAGCTTGGCACTGAACATTGAACCTACATGTGTAGGATAGGTGGGAGACTATGAAATTGCGTCGCTAGATGTGATGGAGTCGTCCTTGAAATACCACCCTTGTAGTTTTGATGTTCTAACGTTGGTCCCTGAATCGGGATTACGGACAGTGCCTGGTGGGTAGTTTGACTGGGGCGGTCTCCTCCCAAAGAGTAACGGAGGAGCACGAAGGTGGGCTAAACACGGTTGGACATCGTGTGGTTAGTGCAATGGCATAAGCCGCTTGACTGCGAGAATGACAATTCGAGCAGGTGCGAAAGCAGGTCATAGTGATCCGGTGGTTCTGAATGGAAGGGCCATCGCTCAACGGATAAAAGGTACTCCGGGGATAACAGGCTGATACCGCCCAAGAGTTCATATCGACGGCGGTGTTTGGCACCTCGATGTCGGCTCATCACATCCTGGGGCTGAAGTCGGTCCCAAGGGTATGGCTGTTCGCCATTTAAAGTGGTACGCGAGCTGGGTTTAGAACGTCGTGAGACAGTTCGGTCCCTATCTGCCGTGGGCGTTGGAAAATTGAAAGGGGCTGCTCCTAGTACGAGAGGACCGGAGTGGACGAACCTCTGGTGTTCGGGTTGTCATGCCAATGGCATTGCCCGGTAGCTAAGTTCGGAATCGATAACCGCTGAAAGCATCTAAGCGGGAAGCGAGCCTTGAGATGAGTTTTCCCTGGCACTATAAGTGTCCTAAAGGGTTGTCGTAGACTACGACGTTGATAGGCAGGGTGTGTAAGTGCTGCGAGGCATTGAGCTAACCTGTACTAATTGCCCGTGAGGCTTAACCATACAACACCCAAGGGGTTTTGTGGACTCAGATGTACCAGACCTTGAATGCGTTTGAAGAGAAATACTTTTAAAGTTCTATTAAATAGAGAAGCAGCTTTCCGAATTTTAAAATTTGCTTGGCGACCATAGCATTGTGGACCCACCTGATTCCATGCCGAACTCAGAAGTGAAACACAATAGCGCCGATGGTAGTGTGGGGCTTCCCCATGTGAGAGTAGGACATCGCCAGGCTTTAATTTCGACTTTGTCTATTTAATAGACAAGTCACCATAGAGTTCTAAGTTTTCTTAGAGTTTTATGTTGACTTTCAAAGTGGAAAGCGTATTATACGCGTCCTGCTTAAGTGCTAAGGCACTGAAAGCGTTCTCTTTTTAGAGAGCACGCTCTTTAACAATTTAAACCTATCAATCTGTGTGGGCACTCGTTGATGAATATCAAAACGTTATTACTTAGGTAGTAACAGTTACTTCGGTAACAAACTTGATTTCAATGAACTGAGTGACCAATACAAAGTTAAGTTTACTTAATTTTGGCACAGTCAATTCATTACCATTCTGTTGGAATGGTAATAGCTTTAGAATTACATGTTTACTTCGGTAAATATTAGTTTTGAAGTCAGTATTCGTTGAGTCACAAAATCTTAAATTGAAGAGTTTGATCATGGCTCAGATTGAACGCTGGCGGCAGGCCTAACACATGCAAGTCGAGCGGAAACGACAATATTGAATCTTCGGAGGATTTGTTGGGCGTCGAGCGGCGGACGGGTGAGTAATACCTAGGAAATTGCCTTGATGTGGGGGATAACCATTGGAAACGATGGCTAATACCGCATAATGCCTACGGGCCAAAGAGGGGGATCTTCGGACCTCTCGCGTCAAGATATGCCTAGGTGGGATTAGCTAGTTGGTGAGGTAATGGCTCACCAAGGCGACGATCCCTAGCTGGTCTGAGAGGATGATCAGCCACACTGGAACTGAGACACGGTCCAGACTCCTACGGGAGGCAGCAGTGGGGAATATTGCACAATGGGCGAAAGCCTGATGCAGCCATGCCGCGTGTATGAAGAAGGCCTTCGGGTTGTAAAGTACTTTCAGTTGTGAGGAAGGGGGTAGTGTTAATAGCGCTATCTCTTGACGTTAGCAACAGAAGAAGCACCGGCTAACTCCGTGCCAGCAGCCGCGGTAATACGGAGGGTGCGAGCGTTAATCGGAATTACTGGGCGTAAAGCGCATGCAGGTGGTTCATTAAGTCAGATGTGAAAGCCCGGGGCTCAACCTCGGAACTGCATTTGAAACTGGTGAACTAGAGTGCTGTAGAGGGGGGTAGAATTTCAGGTGTAGCGGTGAAATGCGTAGAGATCTGAAGGAATACCAGTGGCGAAGGCGGCCCCCTGGACAGACACTGACACTCAGATGCGAAAGCGTGGGGAGCAAACAGGATTAGATACCCTGGTAGTCCACGCCGTAAACGATGTCTACTTGGAGGTTGTGGCCTTGAGCCGTGGCTTTCGGAGCTAACGCGTTAAGTAGACCGCCTGGGGAGTACGGTCGCAAGATTAAAACTCAAATGAATTGACGGGGGGCCCGCACAAGCGGTGGAGCATGTGGTTTAATTCGATGCAACGCGAAGAACCTTACCTACTCTTGACATCCAGAGAAGCCAGCGGAGACGCAGGTGTGCCTTCGGGAGCTCTGAGACAGGTGCTGCATGGCTGTCGTCAGCTCGTGTTGTGAAATGTTGGGTTAAGTCCCGCAACGAGCGCAACCCTTATCCTTGTTTGCCAGCGAGTAATGTCGGGAACTCCAGGGAGACTGCCGGTGATAAACCGGAGGAAGGTGGGGACGACGTCAAGTCATCATGGCCCTTACGAGTAGGGCTACACACGTGCTACAATGGCGCATACAGAGGGCAGCAAGCTAGCGATAGTGAGCGAATCCCAAAAAAGTGCGTCGTAGTCCGGATTGGAGTCTGCAACTCGACTCCATGAAGTCGGAATCGCTAGTAATCGTGAATCAGAATGTCACGGTGAATACGTTCCCGGGCCTTGTACACACCGCCCGTCACACCATGGGAGTGGGCTGCAAAAGAAGTGGGTAGTTTAACCTTTCGGGGAGGACGCTCACCACTTTGTGGTTCATGACTGGGGTGAAGTCGTAACAAGGTAGCCCTAGGGGAACCTGGGGCTGGATCACCTCCTTATACGAAGATAGTCACGATGAGTGTCCACACAGATTGATTAGGTTTAGAAAGTAAAAGAGATACTAGTTGTACCACGTTCGTCTAGAGGCCTGTTGACACCGCCCTTAATACACGGCGGTAACAGGGTTCGATCCCCTAGGTACCATCTTTAAGTATTCTTTTATCAGAGTATTTAAAAATGGTTCATTATGAATCAGCTCTTTAACAATTTGGAAAGCTGACTGATTGATTACTTACGAGTAATTCAATCAAATTTAAAAGTTCTCAATGTTTATCTTTCATTAGATAAACACAACAAACACATTCAAGTGTCTTGTATTCGAATCAAACTTTAGTTTGATTCACAATTGAGTCCGGCAAACAGTTATCAAGAATTAACCCTTCTTGATGACAACCAAAAACCTTGGTTAGTTGCCATACGCTAAGACCCTTTCGGGTTGTATGGTTAAGTGACTAAGCGTACACGGTGGATGCCTTGGCAGTCAGAGGCGATGAAAGGCGTAATAACTTGCGATAAGCCCAGATTAGGTAGTAATAACCTTTTGAGTCTGGGATTCCTGAATGGGGAAACCCACTTGCATAAGCAAGTATCCTGTTGTGAATACATAGCAACAGGAGGCAAACCGGGGGAACTGAAACATCTAAGTACCCCGAGGAAGAGAAATCAACCGAGATTCCGAAAGTAGCGGCGAGCGAAATTGGATTAGCCCTTAAGCTTTTAATGAGACAGATGAAGGCTCTGGAAAGTGCCGCAATAAAGGGTGATAGCCCCGTAATCGACATCTCATAATCAGTGAAAACGAGTAGGGCGGGACACGTGATATCCTGTCTGAATATGGGGGGACCATCCTCCAAGGCTAAATACTACTGACTGACCGATAGTGAACCAGTACCGTGAGGGAAAGGCGAAAAGAACCCCTGTGAGGGGAGTGAAATAGAACCTGAAACCGTGTACGTACAAGCAGTAGGAGCACCTTCGTGGTGTGACTGCGTACCTTTTGTATAATGGGTCAGCGACTTAATTTTAGTAGCAAGGTTAACCGTTTAGGGGAGCCGTAGGGAAACCGAGTCTTAACTGGGCGTACAGTTGCTAGGATTAGACCCGAAACCAGGTGATCTAGCCATGGGCAGGTTGAAGGTTGAGTAACATCAACTGGAGGACCGAACCGACTAATGTTGAAAAATTAGCGGATGACTTGTGGCTAGGGGTGAAAGGCCAATCAAACCTGGAGATAGCTGGTTCTCCCCGAAAGCTATTTAGGTAGCGCCTCGGACGAATACTACTGGGGGTAGAGCACTGTTAAGGCTAGGGGGTCATCCCGACTTACCAACCCTTTGCAAACTCCGAATACCAGTAAGTACTATCCGGGAGACACACGGCGGGTGCTAACGTCCGTCGTGGAGAGGGAAACAACCCAGACCGCCAGCTAAGGTCCCAAAGTATAGCTAAGTGGGAAACGATGTGGGAAGGCTCAGACAGCCAGGATGTTGGCTTAGAAGCAGCCATCATTTAAAGAAAGCGTAATAGCTCACTGGTCGAGTCGGCCTGCGCGGAAGATGTAACGGGGCTAAGCTATACACCGAAGCTGCGGCTACGTACCTTAGGGTATGTGGGGTAGGGGAGCGTTCTGTAAGCCGTTGAAGGTGGTCTGTAAGGGCTGCTGGAGGTATCAGAAGTGCGAATGCTGACATGAGTAACGATAAAGGGAGTGAAAAACTCCCTCGCCGGAAGACCAAGGGTTCCTGTCCAACGTTAATCGGGGCAGGGTAAGTCGACTCCTAAGGCGAGGCCGAAAGGCGTAGTCGATGGGAAACGGGTTAATATTCCCGTACTTCTTACAATTGCGATGGGGGGACGGAGAAGGCTAGGTGGGCCTGGCGACGGTTGTCCAGGTTCAAGTATGTAGGCGGAAAGTTTAGGTAAATCCGGACTTTCTTAACGCTGAGATACGATGTCGAGCTACTACGGTAGTGAAGTCATTGATGCCATGCTTCCAGGAAAAGCCTCTAAGCTTCAGATTGTAAGGAATCGTACCCCAAACCGACACAGGTGGTCGGGTAGAGAATACCAAGGCGCTTGAGAGAACTCGGGTGAAGGAACTAGGCAAAATGGTACCGTAACTTCGGGAGAAGGTACGCTCTTATCAGTGAAGTCCCTTGCGGATGGAGCAGACGAGAGTCGCAGATACCAGGTGGCTGCAACTGTTTATTAAAAACACAGCACTGTGCAAAATCGTAAGATGACGTATACGGTGTGACGCCTGCCCGGTGCCGGAAGGTTAATTGATGGGGTTAGTCTTCGGTACGAAGCTCTTGATCGAAGCCCCGGTAAACGGCGGCCGTAACTATAACGGTCCTAAGGTAGCGAAATTCCTTGTCGGGTAAGTTCCGACCTGCACGAATGGCGTAATGATGGCCACGCTGTCTCCACCCGAGACTCAGTGAAATTGAAATCGCTGTGAAGATGCAGTGTACCCGCGGCTAGACGGAAAGACCCCGTGAACCTTTACTACAGCTTGGCACTGAACATTGAACCTACATGTGTAGGATAGGTGGGAGACTATGAAATTGCGTCGCTAGATGTGATGGAGTCGTCCTTGAAATACCACCCTTGTAGTTTTGATGTTCTAACGTCGGTCCCTGAATCGGGATTACGGACAGTGCCTGGTGGGTAGTTTGACTGGGGCGGTCTCCTCCCAAAGAGTAACGGAGGAGCACGAAGGTGGGCTAAACACGGTTGGACATCGTGTGGTTAGTGCAATGGCATAAGCCCGCTTGACTGCGAGAATGACAATTCGAGCAGGTGCGAAAGCAGGTCATAGTGATCCGGTGGTTCTGAATGGAAGGGCCATCGCTCAACGGATAAAAGGTACTCCGGGGATAACAGGCTGATACCGCCCAAGAGTTCATATCGACGGCGGTGTTTGGCACCTCGATGTCGGCTCATCACATCCTGGGGCTGAAGTCGGTCCCAAGGGTATGGCTGTTCGCCATTTAAAGTGGTACGCGAGCTGGGTTTAGAACGTCGTGAGACAGTTCGGTCCCTATCTGCCGTGGGCGTTGGAAAATTGAAAGGGGCTGCTCCTAGTACGAGAGGACCGGAGTGGACGAACCTCTGGTGTTCGGGTTGTCATGCCAATGGCATTGCCCGGTAGCTAAGTTCGGAATCGATAACCGCTGAAAGCATCTAAGCGGGAAGCGAGCCTTGAGATGAGTTTTCCCTGGCACTATAAGTGTCCTAAAGGGTTGTCGTAGACTACGACGTTGATAGGCAGGGTGTGTAAGTGCTGCGAGGCATTGAGCTAACCTGTACTAATTGCCCGTGAGGCTTAACCATACAACACCCAAGGGGTTTTGTGGACTCAGATGTACCAGACCTTGAATGCGTTTGAAGAGAAATACTTTTAAATCAGTTTTCCTAATTTTAAAATTTGCTTGGCGACCATAGCATTGTGGACCCACCTGATTCCATGCCGAACTCAGAAGTGAAACACAATAGCGCCGATGGTAGTGTGGGGTTTCCCCATGTGAGAGTAGGACATCGCCAGGCTTTAATTTCGACTTTGTCTATTTAATAGACAAGTCACCATAGAGTTCTAAGTTTCTTAGAGTTTTATGTTGACTTTCAAAGTAGAAAGCGTATTATACGCGTCCTGCTTAAGTGCTAAGGCACTGAAAGCGTTCTCTTTTTAGAGAACACGCTCTTTAACAATTTAAACCTATCAATCTGTGTGGGCACTCGTTGATGAATATCAAAACGTTTTATCCTTTGGATAAAACAGTTACTTCGGTAACAAATTTGATTTCAATGAACTGAGTGACCAATACAAAATTAAGTTTACTTAATTTTGGCACAGTCAATTCATTACCATTCTGTTGGAATGGTAATAGCTTTAGAATTACATGTTTCTGTTCTTTTTCGAAAGAGCGGTAAATATTAGTTTTGAAGTCAGTATTCATTGAGTCACAAAATCTTAAATTGAAGAGTTTGATCATGGCTCAGATTGAACGCTGGCGGCAGGCCTAACACATGCAAGTCGAGCGGAAACGACACTAACAATCCTTCGGGTGCGTTAATGGGCGTCGAGCGGCGGACGGGTGAGTAATGCCTAGGAAATTGCCTTGATGTGGGGGATAACCATTGGAAACGATGGCTAATACCGCATAATGCCTACGGGCCAAAGAGGGGGACCTTCGGGCCTCTCGCGTCAAGATATGCCTAGGTGGGATTAGCTAGTTGGTGAGGTAATGGCTCACCAAGGCGACGATCCCTAGCTGGTCTGAGAGGATGATCAGCCACACTGGAACTGAGACACGGTCCAGACTCCTACGGGAGGCAGCAGTGGGGAATATTGCACAATGGGCGAAAGCCTGATGCAGCCATGCCGCGTGTATGAAGAAGGCCTTCGGGTTGTAAAGTACTTTCAGTTGTGAGGAAGGGTGTGTAGTTAATAGCTGCGCATCTTGACGTTAGCAACAGAAGAAGCACCGGCTAACTCCGTGCCAGCAGCCGCGGTAATACGGAGGGTGCGAGCGTTAATCGGAATTACTGGGCGTAAAGCGCATGCAGGTGGTTCATTAAGTCAGATGTGAAAGCCCGGGGCTCAACCTCGGAACTGCATTTGAAACTGGTGAACTAGAGTGCTGTAGAGGGGGGTAGAATTTCAGGTGTAGCGGTGAAATGCGTAGAGATCTGAAGGAATACCAGTGGCGAAGGCGGCCCCCTGGACAGACACTGACACTCAGATGCGAAAGCGTGGGGAGCAAACAGGATTAGATACCCTGGTAGTCCACGCCGTAAACGATGTCTACTTGGAGGTTGTGGCCTTGAGCCGTGGCTTTCGGAGCTAACGCGTTAAGTAGACCGCCTGGGGAGTACGGTCGCAAGATTAAAACTCAAATGAATTGACGGGGGCCCGCACAAGCGGTGGAGCATGTGGTTTAATTCGATGCAACGCGAAGAACCTTACCTACTCTTGACATCCAGAGAAGCCAGCGGAGACGCAGGTGTGCCTTCGGGAACTCTGAGACAGGTGCTGCATGGCTGTCGTCAGCTCGTGTTGTGAAATGTTGGGTTAAGTCCCGCAACGAGCGCAACCCTTATCCTTGTTTGCCAGCGAGTAATGTCGGGAACTCCAGGGAGACTGCCGGTGATAAACCGGAGGAAGGTGGGGACGACGTCAAGTCATCATGGCCCTTACGAGTAGGGCTACACACGTGCTACAATGGCGCATACAGAGGGCAGCAAGCTAGCGATAGTGAGCGAATCCCAAAAAGTGCGTCGTAGTCCGGATTGGAGTCTGCAACTCGACTCCATGAAGTCGGAATCGCTAGTAATCGTGAATCAGAATGTCACGGTGAATACGTTCCCGGGCCTTGTACACACCGCCCGTCACACCATGGGAGTGGGCTGCAAAAGAAGTGGGTAGTTTAACCTTTCGGGGAGGACGCTCACCACTTTGTGGTTCATGACTGGGGTGAAGTCGTAACAAGGTAGCCCTAGGGGAACCTGGGGCTGGATCACCTCCTTATACGAAGATACCACGATGAGTGTCCACACAGATTGATTAGGTTTAGAAAGTAAAAGAGACGATATTGGGTCTGTAGCTCAGCTGGTTAGAGCGCTCGCCTGATAAGCGGGAGGTCGGTGGTTCGAGTCCACTCAGACCCACCAATATCGATTAGAAACAAAGATGGGGCTATAGCTCAGCTGGGAGAGCGCCTGCCTTGCACGCAGGAGGTCTGCGGTTCGATCCCGCATAGCTCCACCATCTTTAAGTGTTTTTATCTGAAAATATTTAAAAATGGTTCATTAGTTTGAATCAAGCTCTTTAACAATTTGGAAAGCTGACTGATTGATTTACTTACGAGTAATTCAATCAAATTTAAAAGTTCTCAATGTTTATCTTTCATTAGATGAACACAACAAACACATTCAAGTGTCTTGTATTCGAATCAATGTTTACATTGATTCACAATTGAGTCCGGCAAACAGTTATCAAGAATTAACCCTTCTTGATGACAACCAAAAACCTTGGTTAGTTGCCATACGCTTATTTGTCTTCACTTTATAAAGTGAAAGCAAATAGAAACCCTTTCGGGTTGTATGGTTAAGTGACTAAGCGTACACGGTGGATGCCTTGGCAGTCAGAGGCGATGAAAGGCGTAATAACTTGCGATAAGCCCAGATTAGGTAGTAATAACCTTTTGAGTCTGGGATTCCTGAATGGGGAAACCCACTTGCATAAGCAAGTATCCTGTTGTGAATACATAGCAACAGGAGGCAAACCGGGGGAACTGAAACATCTAAGTACCCCGAGGAAGAGAAATCAACCGAGATTCCGAAAGTAGCGGCGAGCGAAATTGGATTAGCCCTTAAGCTTTTAATGATGCAGGTGAAGAGTCTGGAAAGTCTCGCAATAAAGGGTGATAGCCCCGTAACCGACACATCATAATCAGTGAAAACGAGTAGGGCGGGACACGTGATATCCTGTCTGAATATGGGGGGACCATCCTCCAAGGCTAAATACTACTGACTGACCGATAGTGAACCAGTACCGTGAGGGAAAGGCGAAAAGAACCCCTGTGAGGGGAGTGAAATAGAACCTGAAACCGTGTACGTACAAGCAGTAGGAGCACCTTCGTGGTGTGACTGCGTACCTTTTGTATAATGGGTCAGCGACTTAATTTTAGTAGCAAGGTTAACCGTTTAGGGGAGCCGTAGGGAAACCGAGTCTTAACTGGGCGTACAGTTGCTAGGATTAGACCCGAAACCAGGTGATCTAGCCATGGGCAGGTTGAAGGTTGAGTAACATCAACTGGAGGACCGAACCGACTAATGTTGAAAAATTAGCGGATGACTTGTGGCTAGGGGTGAAAGGCCAATCAAACCTGGAGATAGCTGGTTCTCCCCGAAAGCTATTTAGGTAGCGCCTCGGACGAATACTACTGGGGGTAGAGCACTGTTAAGGCTAGGGGGTCATCCCGACTTACCAACCCTTTGCAAACTCCGAATACCAGTAAGTACTATCCGGGAGACACACGGCGGGTGCTAACGTCCGTCGTGGAGAGGGAAACAACCCAGACCGCCAGCTAAGGTCCCAAAGTATAGCTAAGTGGGAAACGATGTGGGAAGGCTCAGACAGCCAGGATGTTGGCTTAGAAGCAGCCATCATTTAAAGAAAGCGTAATAGCTCACTGGTCGAGTCGGCCTGCGCGGAAGATGTAACGGGGCTAAGCTATACACCGAAGCTGCGGCTACGTACCTTAGGGTATGTGGGGTAGGGGAGCGTTCTGTAAGCCGTTGAAGGTGGTCTGTAAGGGCTGCTGGAGGTATCAGAAGTGCGAATGCTGACATGAGTAACGATAAAGGGAGTGAAAAACTCCCTCGCCGGAAGACCAAGGGTTCCTGTCCAACGTTAATCGGGGCAGGGTAAGTCGACTCCTAAGGCGAGGCCGAAAGGCGTAGTCGATGGGAAACGGGTTAATATTCCCGTACTTCTTACAATTGCGATGGGGGGACGGAGAAGGCTAGGTGGGCCTGGCGACGGTTGTCCAGGTTCAAGTACGTAGGCGGAAAGTTTAGGTAAATCCGGACTTTCTTAACGCTGAGATACGATGTCGAGCTACTACGGTAGTGAAGTCATTGATGCCATGCTTCCAGGAAAAGCCTCTAAGCTTCAGATTGTAAGGAATCGTACCCCAAACCGACACAGGTGGTCGGGTAGAGAATACCAAGGCGCTTGAGAGAACTCGGGTGAAGGAACTAGGCAAAATGGTACCGTAACTTCGGGAGAAGGTACGCTCTTATCAGTGAAGTCCCTTGCGGATGGAGCAGACGAGAGTCGCAGATACCAGGTGGCTGCAACTGTTTATTAAAAACACAGCACTGTGCAAAATCGTAAGATGACGTATACGGTGTGACGCCTGCCCGGTGCCGGAAGGTTAATTGATGGGGTTAGACTTCGGTCGAAGCTCTTGATCGAAGCCCCGGTAAACGGCGGCCGTAACTATAACGGTCCTAAGGTAGCGAAATTCCTTGTCGGGTAAGTTCCGACCTGCACGAATGGCGTAATGATGGCCACGCTGTCTCCACCCGAGACTCAGTGAAATTGAAATCGCTGTGAAGATGCAGTGTACCCGCGGCTAGACGGAAAGACCCCGTGAACCTTTACTACAGCTTGGCACTGAACATTGAACCTACATGTGTAGGATAGGTGGGAGACTATGAAATTGCGTCGCTAGATGTGATGGAGTCGTCCTTGAAATACCACCCTTGTAGTTTTGATGTTCTAACGTTGGTCCCTGAATCGGGATTACGGACAGTGCCTGGTGGGTAGTTTGACTGGGGCGGTCTCCTCCCAAAGAGTAACGGAGGAGCACGAAGGTGGGCTAAACACGGTTGGACATCGTGTGGTTAGTGCAATGGCATAAGCCCGCTTGACTGCGAGAATGACAATTCGAGCAGGTGCGAAAGCAGGTCATAGTGATCCGGTGGTTCTGAATGGAAGGGCCATCGCTCAACGGATAAAAGGTACTCCGGGGATAACAGGCTGATACCGCCCAAGAGTTCATATCGACGGCGGTGTTTGGCACCTCGATGTCGGCTCATCACATCCTGGGGCTGAAGTCGGTCCCAAGGGTATGGCTGTTCGCCATTTAAAGTGGTACGCGAGCTGGGTTTAGAACGTCGTGAGACAGTTCGGTCCCTATCTGCCGTGGGCGTTGGAAAATTGAAAGGGGCTGCTCCTAGTACGAGAGGACCGGAGTGGACGAACCTCTGGTGTTCGGGTTGTCATGCCAATGGCATTGCCCGGTAGCTAAGTTCGGAATCGATAACCGCTGAAAGCATCTAAGCGGGAAGCGAGCCTTGAGATGAGTTTTCCCTGGCACTATAAGTGTCCTAAAGGGTTGTCGTAGACTACGACGTTGATAGGCAGGGTGTGTAAGTGCTGCGAGGCATTGAGCTAACCTGTACTAATTGCCCGTGAGGCTTAACCATACAACACCCAAGGGGTTTTGTGGACTCAGATGTACCAGACCTTGAATGCGTTTGAAGAGATACTTTTAGATAAGCTTTCCGAATTTTAAAATTTGCTTGGCGACCATAGCATTGTGGACCCACCTGATTCCATGCCGAACTCAGAAGTGAAACACAATAGCGCCGATGGTAGTGTGGGGTTTCCCCATGTGAGAGTAGGACATCGCCAGGCTCTAAATTTATTTTCACTTTTAAAAAGTGAAGACAAAAAGTTTTCAGAATCGTCTTTAAACGATTCCTGAATTGCTGATATAGCTCAGCCCGGTAGAGCGCACCCTTGGTAAGGGTGAGGTCCCCAGTTCGAGTCTGGGTATCAGCACCATTATTTAGTTGATTTGATTCATCAAGTTGACAACAGAATTTGTTTGACGACCATAGCATTGTGGACCCACCTGATTCCATGCCGAACTCAGAAGTGAAACACAATAGCGCCGATGGTAGTGTGGGGCTTCCCCATGTGAGAGTAGGACATCGTCAGGCTTAAATTGCATTATGCTGAATAGACACTGCGGAGTGGTAGTTCAGTTGGTTAGAATACCGGCCTGTCACGCCGGGGGTCGCGGGTTCGAGTCCCGTCCACTCCGCCATTTATTTAGAAGCCTCGCTAGCAATAGCGGGGCTTTTTTACATCTAAATTATAGTGTTTCGCCCCTCCATCTAATGACTTCCACATAAGATTTCCCGTACCCCATAACTCCTAGCCAACGCGTCCCTATTATTCCGTCATTTATCAGAAATCCCAATCCTACGACTAGAATCACATCATTTCTGATTCCAATTGTGGTTTGACACAAGAAAGGCTTCAAACGCATGCAACTCTTTAAGCTTACTGATCAAATACTCGAGCCATACGACGTTGTAAGTTAGGTTAATGAGACTGTTCTGACTCAGCGCCCCCATTCAATACCTGAAACTATACGAGCATTACAACTCATCCTGCTTGCTCAGTGCTTGGAGTCTCCCTCAAGTATTAGCTAACAGCCCTTCGTCTAGGAAACCTGACTTCTGGCCTATCAGTGAATCTAGAGGGTAGCCTGATGTGTATGGAGGATTTCGCTAAGAACGCTAGAGTCCTTAATGAGTAGACTTAATAGCTCTTGTTATGCATTGAGCTTAAACCACTCTCTATAGCATTAAGCACTTTGTTCGAAGCATTTTAAAGGGTGAAATCGAACTAGAGTCAGTTTGAAGGTGAGAGTCGCTAGGTTGAGCTCCCCAAGTGATGCCAGAAGGATATATAAGCTAAGAAATAGAGTATCCCTCGATCCGTGCCGTGATATTTTTCACCCAACTGATTGAAATTCTTTGGTTCTAGGCACTGGTATCTTAGGATGTTTACCGGTCTCTCTTCGATTCTGATGTGCTTGTTGACTCGATATGAACTAGTTGTTTTCACCGTTTTTACTCTGAACATATTGATTTCTTGCTGGTTAGTTCAAGCTATGTTTAAGGTATTACGACTAATCTTAAGCTAAGAAGTGTCATTTCTGTTGCTTGGTAAGAATAGAAACAGCGGCGTATAATTTTGTGATTATTTTAAAAATAGATAAAGCCTTAAAACCTAATGGGTCGAACTATGAAATTAAGCTTTAACTTTGAAGATGCGAGCCAGATCTTTGTAGGATCTTTTGCTTTGGCCGTGCCGATTTCTTTTTCTGAAGAAGCGTGGAAGTTAGGAGAGACTTTACCGAGCGCTAATCTATTGCTGTTATTTTTACTATCAGCTGTGTTCCTCGGCTTCTATACGTATGAGAGTGTATTTCAGAAAGATATTGTCGCACGGTTGCCGGTGTTTATTTTCAGAATAGTTATTGCTTACGTCATGACGGCAATGGTCGTTGCTTTGGTACTGACTTGCCTAGACAAATTACCTCTATTGAGTGATCCCGTCGTATCGATCAAAAGAGTGATTGTTATTTCAATGCCAGCCTCTATGGGCGCTATTGTAGTGGATAGTTTTGATAAAGAGTGACCTGTGTGTCAATTTGGATTGAAGCGCCTTACAGAGCTTTCTAACGCTTATTTGAACCGTTATTTAGCTTTCTCACCTCCAAACTTAGCATTGATTTTTTCAACCGATCTCCTCATCAATAAAATGAGTAGCAACGTACTGTGACTGACTCTTACGTGAATGTGTCGTTTGTTGTTGGGAGATTTTGAAGAGTATTAAGTAGCGAAGATTTGTAGCTTTGGAAGGATATAAAAACGGTTGGTTTCTGAATTGAATATGGTATTTGAAAGGTGAGGGTAGTTGTATTGAAAAGTTAGGATCTTTAGATGCAAAAAAGCCGCATCAATGATGCGGCTTCTTTTAATTGGCTCCCCTTGCAAGACTTGAACTTGCGACATACGGATTAACAGTCCGCCGTTCTACCAACTGAACTAAAGGGGAATTGATTATTTAGTCTCTAATCAAGAGAATGGTGCCGACTACCGGAATCGAACTGGTGACCTACTGATTACAAGTCAGTTGCTCTACCTACTGAGCTAAGTCGGCATCATGAATCAAAAAGCCTATGCTTGATGATTAACTTGGCTCCCCTTGCAAGACTTGAACTTGCGACATACGGATTAACAGTCCGCCGTTCTACCAACTGAACTAAAGGGGAATTATTCTTAAAGCTTTAAAGAAATGGTGCCGACTACCGGAATCGAACTGGTGACCTACTGATTACAAGTCAGTTGCTCTACCTACTGAGCTAAGTCGGCACATAATATTTCTTTGTGCTTTACTGTTGTTGTCTAGGACACCAACAAATAAATTGTGGTGCCCGGAGGCGGAATCGAACCACCGACACGAGGATTTTCAATCCTCTGCTCTACCGACTGAGCTATCCGGGCGACGAGGTGTATTAAACGTGTTTTCGCGTTCTGGGTCAACATTAAATTGCAAAAAAAGTATCGTTTGATGTTTTTCTATACTTAGTGGATTGTTTTTGTTCGTTTGGGGCTAAAAACCTAGGTCTAGCATGCTCTAAAAGATACTGAAACTACGGTTAACTGGACGGAATAGGCACCGAAACAAAAAAAGCACGTATGAAAACGTGCTTTTATATTTAAGAATTTACTCGAGAGTTTAGTGTTTTACTTCAAACCTATTAACCCAAGCTTCTAATTCGTTAGAAAGGGAGGCGAGAGTTTGAGTGCTGTTATGACTTTCTGTCACCACATTACTCAGTTGGTTGCCACTTTCTTCGATCATATTGATACGCTTCGAAATATCGTCACTCACCTGAGTCTGCTCAGCGGCGGCTGTCGCGATTTGATGACTCATCGATGAAATAGACTCTAATGCGATAACAATCTGTTGTAGAGCTTCAGAGGCATTCTGGGACTCTGTTACGGTGCTTTCACTGGTCGTCGCACACACTTCCATAGTTTTTATTGCGTTACGAGAGCCTTCTTGAAGGTTATTGATCATTAGCTGGATTTCTTTGGTGCTTGATTGTGTTCGACCTGCAAGGTTACGAACCTCATCAGCCACAACCGCAAATCCGCGGCCTTGTTCACCAGCGCGCGCAGCTTCAATTGCCGCATTTAGCGCTAGAAGGTTAGTTTGTTCTGCAATATCACCGATGACGTCTAAGACCTTAACGATGTTATGTACATCGCTATCTAGGTTAGCGACGGCTTCACTGGCCGTTCCTAGTTGGCCTGCTAGACCTTGAATGTTATCTACCGTGTTGTGAATTAGCTGCTGAGTATGTTGGCTCTGTTTATCAGCTTCGTCAGTATTACGCGCAGTATCACCCGCTGAATCAGCAACATTGTTGGCTGAAGAGGCCATTTCCGTCATAGCTGTCGCGATCATCTCAGTCGACTGTTGCTGAGTCTCGGTCAGCTGAGCTATAGAACCTGCACGATCTTCCACGCGCTGTAACTCACCTCTTAATGCCAGCATTGATGCATTAAGGTTTGAGACTAGCTCGGCTAACGACTTACTCATTTGTTGTACGGCGTGGTAAATACTGCCGTCGATTGCTTGATTTTCGAAAGAGGTTTGAATGCGGCCTTCTGCGACGGCTTGTACCGCTTCTCTTACATCGTTTGGCTCGCCACCAAGAAGCGCTAGCATGCGCTTAATGGATGCAATCAAGCTCGATAGGATAAGACCAGCAATCACGACACAAAGGAACAGCTGCCATTGAGCGGTAGACCAGAAACGAGCGTTAACTTCATTGAAGCCGATACCGGTGCCTACAACCCAACCCCAATGCGGAGTCTTCTCTGCAATAGACAGTTTTTCTTCAATCGTTCCGTCTGGAAGCTTTTGTGTCCAGGTGTACTCAATGATCTGGCCAGTACGATTGCCAAGTACTCTTTGGATTAGCTGGCCAACACTATTGCCGTCGCCATCTTTAAAGTCGTTAAAGCTGGTTCCGTGTAGTTGAGGATCTAATGGTGTCGCGATAAACCTCATGTTCTCATCTGCGACGTAGACATATTCATTGTCTTTATAGATGTTGTTACGTAGTAGGCGAGTCGCAAGTTGTTTAGCTTGCTGTTCTTCTAGTGTGCCATCAATCGCCATTTTTTCGACTTCAGTAAGAATGCTGTATGCGCTCTTAAACAGCTCTGTTACGCGAGCTTTGTTGTCCATGTTGCTAGCAACTCTTAAGGTCCATAAGCCTGTAGCAGTTAACGCTAGTAGAGCAACCAAGATGATGCCCGATAGTAAGTAAGCTTGCGTTTTTAATTTCATATTTTCCTGCGTAGCGATTCAATAATCAGTATTAGATATAATTCATCGAATCTTAATCTAAGTGTTGTAAGGCAGATATTAGAAAGATATCAAAATATGATAGAGATTAAATTTCCGAAGAAAAAAAAGTAACAGATTGATGTGTTGTTTATTTTTAAGTGACGATAAGCGGCTAAAGGTGCTTAATTTCAGAGGTGGTTTAGTTTGTATCGAGAGGGTTTGAACGAATTCAAGGATTGGTGCTATCGATATCGAAAAGGGGATGTCTTTAACTTTATGGGGGGGGGGGATTAAGGCTTGATGTTGGGCTGGCGGCAATACTGAATAGAGTTAGCTTTTGCTCAAACGAAAAAAAGCCAAGTCTTTCGACTTGGCTTTCTTGAATGTGGCTCCCCTTGCAAGACTTGAACTTGCGACATACGGATTAACAGTCCGCCGTTCTACCAACTGAACTAAAGGGGAATTATTTGTGTTTAACAATGTTCTTTTAGGTATAAATAATCCATAAAGACCATTATTTGTTAAGCACCAAATAATGGTGCCTCGAGGCGGAATCGAACCACCGACACGCGGATTTTCAATCCGCTGCTCTACCGACTGAGCTATCGAGGCAAAAGAATGGTGCCGACTACCGGAGTCGAACTGGTGACCTACTGATTACAAGTCAGTTGCTCTACCTACTGAGCTAAGTCGGCACACTAAATTCTTTGCTTTAGAGAGTAAACTCTCTAATTAAAACCTCATATAAAATGAAGTTCTTGAAAATGGCTCCCCTTGCAAGACTTGAACTTGCGACATACGGATTAACAGTCCGCCGTTCTACCAACTGAACTAAAGGGGAATTACTTGTCTCAACATCAGGTCTATAAAGACCATTATTTGTTAAGTACCAAATAATGGTGCCTCGAGGCGGAATCGAACCACCGACACGCGGATTTTCAATCCGCTGCTCTACCGACTGAGCTATCGAGGCAAAAGAATGGTGCCGACTACCGGAGTCGAACTGGTGACCTACTGATTACAAGTCAGTTGCTCTACCTACTGAGCTAAGTCGGCACACTAAATTCTTTATGCTTTTGTTCGTGTTGCTACTCCCTGTTAAAGAGTAATGACACCAACAAATCAAATTGTGGTGCCCGGAGGCGGAATCGAACCACCGACACGAGGATTTTCAATCCTCTGCTCTACCGACTGAGCTATCCGGGCAACGGAGCGCTATTAAACGGATTTTCTGCATAACCGTCAACACCTTTTTTGAAAATAATTAAAAAAAACGTTCGTTAGTTGTTTTTTTATTCAAAAGTGAGGCTTACGTTTTACCTTGGTTAAAATCTTTCTTGAATTTTGTTACTTTTTCTAAGTATCTACGCGACTCTTTGTTTGGGTGTTTCTTTGTAAGTGCCCAGTAAGCTTGACTAGGTTGCAATGAGTTTAAGTCACGCATTGCCCGTTTTCTGTCCTTACTGAAGGTATTGAGTACCCCACCAGTGCCACCGTTGTATGCTGAGATCATACTGTATTCGAGTGTGGTTGGGTGTTGCACGTCCTTCAAATAACGATTTTTAAGGATGTAAAAGTACGCAGTTCCCGCATCAATGTTGTTTTCTGGATTGAATAAATACTCAGGGCTCGGCTCGCCAGGTTTCTTTTTGACAAGCTTAAAGACATCTCGACCTGCAGTTTTTGGGACTACCTGCATAAGTCCATAAGCATTCGCCCAGCTCACGGCGTATGGGTTGAAACTACTTTCTGTTTTGATGATCGCGTAAATCAAGTCTTCAGGAATGTCATAACGTTGAGATGCGCGACGAACGATATCTGCGTACTTATAGCTTCGTTTGCTGGCGTGATCGGCCACCATTGGAATTTCGACGTAATACGCTTTTTTAAAGTCGACTTCCTTAGTTTTTAAGTTATTGGCGATCAGGTAATCAGCAAACTTATTAGCGCGCCATGTCCATTGGATTGGCTTCTTATCCTGATCAACGACTTGGTTATAGAGGAAAGGTTGGCCTTCTAACTTGATGCTTTTGGAAGAGAATAGATCGACATTCGCAGGATCATCTGGCGTTAAAAGTGTCGTCATTATTGCATTTTTGAGGTGCTTTTTAGGATCCGTTGAGGATACGGTTTCAACTGTGATTAGACCTTGGCTAAAGTTTACTTCTGAACGGCTCAAGTAATTATCTATGTATTTCACATAGTTACTCTTGCCCGCCATCTTTACTTCACTGCTGCCCCAACGTTTTTGGATATTGCCAGAAAAGCTATTAATTAAAGAATCTAACGCCCCAGTGTCTTTTTCAAATTGACCGGGTAGCTCCGCTAAATTACTGACAAATCGGTTGGTTGGTTCGTAATTAACATCATAAAGGCTTTCGACAAATTCACGACTGCAGCCAGTTAACAACATGGCTGTTAGGAAGTAACTTAGCTTTTTCATAGTTCCTCATACAAAAATGACATCGCAGCGTTAACCATGATGTCATTAAAATTTGCTTAAATAAATGTCTTATTCGCTTGGTGGAGTGTAGCCATCAATAACGACATCTTTACCTTCGAAAAGGAAGTTAACCATCTCAGTTTCAAGAAGTTTACGATGTTCAGGATCCATCATGTTTAGCTTCTTCTCATTGATAAGCATGGTTTGCTTGCTTTGCCATTGTCCCCAAGCTTCTTTAGAGATGTTGTCAAAGATACGCTTACCTAAGTCACCTGGGTAAAGTTGAAAATCTAGGCCTTCAGCATCTTTTTGAAGGCGAGCACAAAATACAGTGCGGCTCATAGTGGTTCCTCTTATCGCGTTCGTTGATTCAAACGTCGTCGTTCAGTTCAAAGGGTAGGCTCTCAATAAGCTGCTTTACAGGAGCGGCTAGGCCAATTTCTTCCGGTTTTGATAAGTTATACCAGAGACCTTTAGTCCCTTCCATTATCAAATCTGGTTGTTTATCTAATTTTACTAATACAGGTGTGATATCTAAATGGTAGTGGCTGAAAGTATGTCGAAACGCAATCATGGTCTTGATCGAATCGGTTTCACTATCTTTGATCGAACGAAGATCTAATTGATGTTCGATCTCTGCGTTTTCATTTTGAGGGAAACAGAACAGTCCTCCCCAGATACCAGACTGAGGGCGTTGTTCGAGCCATACTTGATTATCGTGGTACAGAATCACAAACCATGTTTCTTTTATTGGTTTTTCTTTCTTCGGTTTCTTGCCTGGGAAATCGAGCTGTCGATCGAGCTTCTTAGCTTCGCACATGCTTTCAATCGGGCACAACGTACATTTGGGCTTGCTACGAGTACAAACCATCGCACCCATATCCATCATGGCTTGATTGTACTTATCGACATCTTGTTGCGGAGTGTGTGTTTCTGCGTGTTCCCACAACTGGTTCTCGACTTTCTTTTGCCCCGGCCAACCCTCTACAGCGAAGCTTCTCGCCAAGGTACGCTTGACGTTGCCATCAAGAATTGCATGAGGAAGTTTATGCACAGAGGATAGCACTGCAGCGGCAGTAGAGCGTCCAATACCCGGTAGCGCGTTCATTTCTTCGATAGAAAGTGGAAATTCACCACCGTATTGCTCGGCAACAATCTTGGCAGCCTTGTGCAAGTTACGAGCTCGCGCGTAATAGCCAAGCCCTGTCCATAAGTGCAGCACCTCATCTTGTTCGGCGTTCGCTAGGTCAATAACCGTTGGAAAGCGTTCTAAGAAGCGCTGGTAGTATGGAATCACCGTGGCGACTTGAGTCTGCTGAAGCATGATTTCAGATAGCCAAACGGTGTAGGCGGTTTTGTTTTGTTGCCAAGGTAATTCTTTACGCCCAAAGGCGTCATACCACTTTAATATGGCGGTTGCGAAAGGAGTCACGACATGCTCTATGCTTTGCTATTATTAGGAGTGAAATTGCACCACACTTACGGTTGGATGTAAAACAGACAAATTGTGTGGGAATTTATCCACGGAAAGACTTGCACCGGAGGCAATTCTTTGGATAATCCCCGCTTTGATTAATCAATGTGCAGGCAAAAATCAATGAGTGAAGTGACCACTAACGAATATACTGAAGACGGCAAACTGGTTCGTAAGATCCGTAGTTTTGTTCGCCGCGAAGGCCGCTTAACAAAAGGCCAAGAAAACGCGATGAACGAATGTTGGCCAACAATGGGTATCGACTACAACCCAGAACTTCTTAATTGGAAAGAAGTGTTTGGTAACGACAACCCTGTTGTACTAGAAATTGGCTTCGGTATGGGTGCATCACTGGTTGAAATGGCAAAGAATGCGCCTGAGAAAAACTTCTTAGGTATTGAAGTTCATAGCCCAGGTGTTGGTGCGTGTTTAGGTACAGCTCGCGATGCGGGTGTAACGAATTTACGCGTAATGTGTCACGATGCAGTAGAAGTATTTGAGCACATGATTCCAGACAGCAGCCTGTATACACTGCAACTGTTCTTCCCTGACCCATGGCACAAAGCTCGTCACCATAAGCGTCGTATCGTTAAGGCTGAGTTTGCAGAGATGGTTCGCGGTAAGCTGCAACTTGATACTGGTATTTTCCACATGGCAACAGACTGGGAAAACTACGCAGAACATATGATTGAAGTGATGAACGTAGCTCCAGGCTTCAAGAATATCGCTGAAGATGGGGATTACATTCCTCGTCCAGACGAGCGTCCGCTAACTAAGTTTGAAGCGCGTGGCCACCGTTTAGGTCATGGTGTTTGGGACATTAAGTTTAAGCGTACTAAGTAATTCTGAATCAAATTAAGTGAAGGTGAATCCGACTTAGGATTAAACCCTACACTTTATGGGATTGATTAAAGCCAACATTATTGTAATGTTGGCTTTTTTGTCCTTAGGCTTTTATTGCGATAAAGGTTTAAGGACAGAAAGTAATGTCACACCCCCTACAAAAATAACAATAAAGAAGTAAGCAAACATGAAACCAACTCAAGCTATTTTGGCCGAGATTTTAGATGAAGTTCGCCCTTTAATTGGTCAGGGAAAGGTCGCTGATTATATTCCTGCATTGGCTCGCGTATCGAATCAGAAACTGGCGATTGCGGTATACACCAATGAAGGTGAAGTCATTCAAGCTGGCGATGCCGATGAAGCCTTTTCCGTGCAATCAATCTCTAAAGCTTTAAGCCTGACGTTAGCGATGGTGTTGTATAAGCCGGAAGAGATTTGGCAACGAGTAGGGAAGGAGCCTTCAGGACAAGCCTTTAACTCGATGATTCAGCTTGAGATGGAACACGGCATCCCTCGTAACCCGTTTATTAACGCAGGTGCGATTATCGTTGCTGACTTATTGCAAAGCCGTCTATCTGCACCAAGGCACCGTTTATTAGAATTTGTACGTCAGCTATCCGGTGATACTCATATTGTGTATGACAAGGTTGTGGCAGCTTCTGAAATGATGCACAGCGATCGCAATGCTGCCATCGCTTATTTGATGCGTTCATTTGGTAATTTTGAGAACGATGTTATTCCCGTACTCAACAATTATTTTCATGCTTGTGCGCTTAAAATGACCTGTGTTGACTTGGCGAAGACCTTTAGCTATTTGGCAAACAAAGGTGTGTCAGTTCAGACCAAGAAAGAGATCATCACGCCAGTTCAAACCAAACAGCTGAATGCTTTGCTTGCGACATGTGGCTTGTATGATGGGGCGGGAGAGTTTGCCTATCGTGTTGGAATGCCCGGAAAGTCTGGTGTCGGTGGCGGGATTATTGCGATTGTTCCTGGCGAAATGACGATCGCGGTGTGGTCTCCAGAACTGGACGCATCGGGTAATTCACTAGCGGGAACTCAGGCTTTAGAATTACTCTCTGAGCGTATTGGTCGTTCTATTTTTTAGAAGAAAGATGCGAGATTCGAGCACGGACTTTGTCCTATAGAACGCTTCGCTCCGAGAGAGGGCTATAAAACAAAAAGGGTTGACCCTAAAGCCAACCCTTACGCAATGCTTCTCGAATCTCGATCTATTCGTCTTCTTCTGCCATAAAGGCTTCCAGCAAATCATTTAGGAATAACTTCCCTTTTTCAGTGATCTGCCAGTGAGTGTCGGTTTCATTCAAGTAGCCTAGCTCTTTTGCCCATTCAATCGTTTCTTGAATCGAGTCGAAGCCAAGCCCAGTCGTATCGATGAAATCTTGTTTTGGACACGCTTCCATTAACCTAAAGCGGTTCATAAAGAACTCAAAAGGTCGGTCTTCATTCGGCACTTCAAACTCATCGGATAGGTACGGTTTCACCATGTTCTGGTAAGCCGCTAAATAGCCTCTCGGGTGCTTAACCTTAGTGGTGCGAACAATGCGTCCATCTGCAAAGCTTAGCTTGCCATGAGAGCCACAGCCAATACCTAGATAGTCACCAAAGCGCCAGTAGTTAAGGTTATGTTGGCACTGATATCCCGGCTTGCTGTAGCCTGAAATTTCATATTGTACATACCCTGCGTCCGCGAGCTTTTTATGGCCTAGGTCGAAGATATCCCAAAGGTCATCATCATCAGGCAGCGTTGGCGTTTTGTAATAGAACATGGTGTTAGGTTCTATTGTTAGCTGATACCAAGATAAGTGCGGAGGGTCGAGTTCGATCGCTTTATCCAAATCAGCCAACGCTTGTTCAATATTCTGATCGGGTAAGCCGTGCATTAAGTCTAAGTTGAAACTATTCAATCCAATCTTATGTGCTAAATGAGCTGCGTTGACCGCTTCATCTTGACCATGAATACGCCCAAGTATTTCCAGTTTCTCTTGCTCAAAACTTTGCACACCCACCGAGATTCGAGTAATGCCTGCCTTTTGGTAACCTGCAAAACGCTCAGCTTCGATAGTTCCCGGGTTGGCTTCCATGGTGATTTCTATTTCAGGTTTGAACGGGATGCGCTGTTCAATGCCTTGTAACAATCGGCCAATTCCTTCAGGAGAAAACAGGCTTGGGGTACCGCCACCAATAAAGATCGAGTGCAATGGGCGAGGTGCGCCATTGAGTTGGTATTTTTCGATATCGGTATCGAGATCCTCAAGCAGTGCATCGATGTACTCTTTTTCAGGAATCTCGGCTTTGAGAGCGTGAGAGTTAAAATCACAATACGGACACTTTTGTACACACCATGGGATGTGTACATAGAGGCTAAGTGCGGGTGGTATTAGCGCTGCATTGTGCATTACAGAGCTTGCTCCTTGAGAGTCTTGAATAGTGACGCAAGTGCTTTACCACGGTGTGATAGTTGCTTCTTACGTGAAGATTCAAGTTCTGCTGAGGCGCAGTTATCTTCTGGTACAAAGAAGACAGGATCGTAGCCAAAGCCATTCTCACCGTGTTCTTCAGTCAGAATGCGACCTTCCCATTTACCGTGACACACCAATGGTGTTGGATCGTTTTCGTGACGCATTAGTACCAATACACAGTGGAAACGCGCAGTACGCTTTTCAGTTTCGACACCTTGCATCGCGTTTAGCAATTTTTCGATGTTCTGCTTATCGGTTGCCCCTTCACCTGAGTAACGCGCTGAGTAGATGCCCGGAGCACCATTTAAGTAATCAACCTCTAAACCTGAGTCGTCAGCAATGGCTGGCAGCCCTGTTTCTTTCGCTGCGTGGCGAGCTTTGATGATGGCATTTTCAATGAAAGTCGTTCCTGTTTCAGCGACTTCTGAAACGTTAAATTCACTTTGCGCGACAACGTCAAAACCAAACTCAGACAGAATATCTGCCATCTCGCGAACTTTACCTTGGTTGCCTGTTGCTAAAACAATCTTACTCATGGGGATGTGGCTCTAATAAGTTAATGACTAGAAAAGTGAGCTTTGAAGCTACTCTTCTATATAGAATTTTTGTGTGAAACGCAGTGGTCCAGTGCCTTTCAAACCTGCGTTAACATCAATATTAAAAGTGATGTTTTCTTCGTGAGTGATAGGGAACTCTGCAAGGTAATAAATCGCATCGCCTTCCTTTATTTCACGGAAGTTAAGCGTGCGAGTGTTACCTACTAGGTTTCGTGCTGTTCCCGTAATTTTAGCCGTTGTTGCAGGCTTGCCTAGGGAAGCGTTGTCTAGCACGCTGATGTTTAGAATCGCTGAGTATCCGTTTCGTTTCAGCTTATATTGCTTAGCGACCTGTGCAGTTAAAAACGTGGAATTGAAAGCCGAGTAATGAACCTCGACATCCTTGATACTTTTAAACTGTCCTGCCGAGCTTGGTAGGGCAATTAGAGCGGTGAGTAGTGCTGTTATCCATAGACGCATAATGACTCCAATAAATAGCAAAAAGCCATCATAGGATGGCTTTGACTTCAGTTGGGATCTGACTTGGTGAGCATATTCGAACTTGCTTATGCCGACCGAGCTCTCCCTTTTCTATCTTAATTTGCCCTTTCGCGACCTTAAATTGTTTCGCAAGGTATTTCGCTAAGTGAGCATTTGCTTTGCCATCAACCGGTGGTGCAGTAATGGCAATTTTCAGTTCCTCTCCGTGCAAGCCGACAATCTTGTCTCGGCTTGCTTTGGGTTGGATATAGAGCCGAAGAAGAATATCGTCTTCTTCGGCCCAAACTGCTTTTGGCATCGTCAAAGTACCTGATGTTCGTACTTGAATTATAGCTGATACCAAATAGGACCGATCATGTCGCCCATTAGGAAGTTCGCAAATTGCAGAACAATGAACAGAACAAGCACACTTAGGTCGAAGCCACCCATATCAGGAAGGATACGGCGAATTGGCGTTAGCATTGGTTCTGTTAACTGATGGAATACGTATTCGATTGGGCTACGGCCTTGGCTAACCCAGCTCAGGATTGCACGGATTAGCAGAACCCAGAAAATCAAACCACCAGCCGCTTTGAGCAGAGAGAGTGCGCCAAAGATCAGGAAGCTGATATCAAATACAGCCGCACCGCCAGAGATAATCAAGTTTAGAGCGACGAACTTAAGTACACACAGCACATAAGCGAAGACAACCGTCGCAAGGTCAAGGCTGCCTATTGATGGAATCACTCGGCGTAGCGGGGCAACAACCGGTTGTGTCGCTTTTACGATAAATTGTGAGAATGGGTTGTAGAAATCTGCACGTGATGCTTGTAGCCAGATACGCAAGATCACAACCATGATGTAAAGATCAAAAACGGTCGAGATCAGAAAGCTCATCGAATTCATATTGTTTCCTTTTTCGGATTTACTTGCCGCTAGGTATCACCCGAACGGCACAATGCTTTTGTACTGTAACGAGTATTAAAACAGTTTTTCCATCTCTTCAGCTCGAGCAACCGCCGCTTGCATGGCTTTCGCTACGATGTCTGATAGTTGATGGTCGTTAAACGTGCGCAATGCTTCTGCGGTCGTTCCGCCTTTTGAAGTCACTTGCTCACGCAGTGTTGATAATTCAGTATTTGGATTCGCTACCACCATCTCTGCCGCGCCTAATGCAGATTGCTGCACTAATTTACGAGCGGTTTCTTGGTCAAAACCTTGGTTAATTGCTTCAGCTTGCATCGCTTCCATAAACAGGAAGAAGTAAGCCGGAGCACTCCCCGCCGCTGCAATGATGTTGTTGATACCAGACTCTTGTTCAACCCAGCTTACCTCACCTACGGCTTGCATTAGCTGAGAAGCGAACTCTTTATCGCCCTGACTAACCGTTGAGTCAGCATAAAGGCCGCTCATCCCTTTACCAAGTAGTGATGGCGTGTTTGGCATCACACGCACAAGGTTCAGCTGGCAGTTTAACATCTCATTGAGTCGATTCGCATTAATACCCGCGGCAATTGAGATAACCAGTTTGTTGCTGAAGTCGATACCTTGTAAGGGTTTACATACATCAACCATCATTTGTGGCTTCACGGATAACACAACAACGTCTGCTTGTTCTGCTGCGGCAATATTATCGCTGGTGGTATTGATGCCGTACTCTTGCTCTAACGGCAGCCTTCTGGTGTCTGAAGGCGCTGTTGCAGTAATCTTTTGCGCTGGGTAACCACTCGCCACTAAGCCCGCTACAATCGAGCGAACCATATTTCCCGCCCCAATAAAGGCGATGTTCTTATGTTCCATATATAAAATCCTGAGCGTGTCGCTGCGCGGTTAAAGCGAAGCGGTATCAATACTGTATTTTTCGTTGCCACTTGTTGTTGCTTGTTGTAGCTATTTCTTGTTACGTGCTGTGCTATTTCGCGTAATCACGAGCACCGAAGATAGCCGTTCCAATGCGAACCATAGTGCTGCCAGCCTCAACTGCTGCATCCATATCACCACTCATACCCATCGAAAGGGTATCTATGTTTGGATACTTTGCGGCTAGCTTATCTTTAAGCTCCGCCAGTTGAGAAAATGCATTAAGCTGAGATTGATAGTCAGATACGTTTGCAGGAATCGACATCAATCCTCTTAAAGTGAGGTTAGGGAGCGACGAAATCAACTCCGCGAGTGCAAAAACTGTTTCTTCTGACGTTCCAGACTTGGATTCTTCACCACTGGTGTTTACCTGAATCAAAACTTGCAAAGGTGGAAGTTCGCTTGGTCGTTGATCACTAAGTCTTTGTGCGATCTTATCGCGTTCAACAGAATGTACCCATTGGAAGCTTTCTGCGATTGGGCGGGTTTTATTGGATTGAATTGGGCCAATAAAATGCCACTCTAAATTTAGGTTAGAATGTTGTTCTGAAAAGTGTTTTACTTTATCAACACCTTCTTGTACATAGTTTTCACCAAAGGCAACTTGGCCTCCGAGTGCGGCTTCTAGAATCGCATCAATAGGCTTAGTTTTGCTGACGGCTAAAAGTTGCACGGACTCTGGAGCTCGTCCGCACTTTTGCTCAGCACTACGTATCTGTGAGGTGATTTGTTCGATATTTTGTTGAATACTACTCATAGCTGACTTTACTTAAGGGAAAATAAATGGATATCACTGAGTTACTAGATTTTAGTGTAAAGCATAACGCGTCAGATCTACATCTTTCTGCGGGTGTATCTCCAATGGTACGTATAGATGGTGAAGTAAGGAAGCTTGGAATACCAGCTTTGAGCCATGCTGATGTGCATCGTTTGGTTTTTGAGATCATGAGTGATTCACAACGCGGTGAGTTCGAAGAAAAACTGGAAGTCGACTTCTCTTTTGAATTACCCAACGTTGGTCGCTTCCGTGTTAATGCTTTTAACCAATCTCGTGGCTGCTCTGCTGTGTTCCGTACCATTCCAGTAGAGATTCCCACCCTTGAACAGCTAGGGGCTCCTGAGATATTTGAAAGAATATCTAATTATGAAAAAGGGCTAGTATTGGTCACAGGGCCGACTGGTTCAGGTAAGTCGACAACTTTGGCTGCGATGGTGGATTACGTTAACCGTAACCATAATAAGCATATATTGACGATTGAAGACCCGATCGAATTTGTTCATACCAACAACAAATGCCTAATCAACCAACGAGAAGTGCATCGCGATACTCACAGCTTCAAAGCGGCATTGCGTAGTGCGTTGCGTGAAGATCCAGACGTAATCCTTGTCGGCGAACTTCGTGACCAAGAGACTATCAGCTTAGCGCTAACTGCAGCAGAAACGGGTCACTTAGTTTTTGGTACTTTGCACACGAGCTCTGCGGCAAAAACCATAGACCGTATTATCGATGTATTCCCGGGTAGCGACAAAGACATGGTGCGTTCAATGTTGTCTGAATCGTTACGTTCGGTGATTGCCCAGAAGCTGTTGAAGCGTGTTGGTGGCGGTCGTGTGGCTTGTCATGAAATCATGATGGCGACACCTGCGATCAGAAACTTGATCCGTGAAGATAAGGTCGCGCAGATGTATTCGATTATTCAAACGGGGGCGGCACACGGTATGCAGACCATGGAGCAAAATGCGAAGCAGTTGATGGCTCAAGGTCTGGTTGATTCAGAAGAGGTCGAGAAAAAGATCGAAATTGAAACCTCAATGTTTTAATCAAGGTGAACAAAATGGAATTGAATCAAATCCTTGAAGGGATGCTATCTCAAAAAGCATCGGATCTTTATATCACCGTTGATGCGCCTATCCTGTTTCGTGTCGATGGTGAACTGCGACCTCAAGGCGAGAAATTGAATGCGGCTCAGGTTGCTCAGTTACTTGATGCGATGATGGATCAAGACCGACGCGATGAATATCAGCAAACGCGAGAGGCTAATTTTGCCATCGTACGTGACTTTGGTCGTTTTCGTGTCAGTGCATTCTTTCAACGAGAGCTACCTGGAGCGGTCATTCGACGTATCGAGACTAACATCCCAACCTTTGAGCAATTAAAGCTTCCTGATGTGCTGCAAGACCTTTCAATCGCTAAGCGCGGACTTGTGCTGGTGGTTGGGGCAACAGGTTCTGGTAAATCAACCTCGATGGCTGCAATGACAGGCTATCGCAATACCAATCGCTCAGGGCATATTTTGACGGTTGAAGATCCAATTGAATTCGTACACGAACATAAAAAGTGCATCGTGACACAACGTGAGGTTGGGCTCGACACCGAGAGTTACGAAGTCGCGCTTAAGAACTCTTTGCGCCAAGCTCCTGATATGATTTTGATTGGCGAAATCCGTAGCCGTGAAACCATGGAATATGCGATGACTTTCGCTGAGACTGGCCACTTGTGTATGGCAACGCTGCACGCCAATAATGCCAACCAAGCGTTAGAACGTATTCTTCACTTGGTGCCGAAAGAGCAAAAAGAGCAATTCTTGTTTGATCTGTCGATGAACCTGCGTGGTGTGGTCGCTCAGCAATTAATCCGAGATAAGAATGGCAGCGGTCGCCATGGCGTGTTTGAAATTCTACTCAACAGCCCGCGAGTGTCTGACTTGATTCGTCGTGGTGAGTTGCATGAACTAAAAGCGACGATGGCTAAATCGAAAGAGATTGGTATGCAGACCTTTGACCAAGCGTTGTATGACTTGGTGCTTGCAGGCAAGATCAGTGAAGAAGACGCATTCCACAGTGCTGATTCTGCGAATGACTTACGCTTAATGCTAAAAACCAGACGTGGTGATGATGACTACGGAACAGGTGCTTTGGCTGGCGTGAAGATTGATATGGGTTAGATTGATGCTGAATACTAAAAAAACCGCTGTGAAGGCGGTTTTTTTTGGTCTGGATATATTAGTGGTTGCCGTAACTATTGTTGTTACCAGAATATCCTCGTTCCTTCTCTAATTTGATTTTTGTCGGATATTGTTCACCGGTATAACCTGCTGAGCCTCCGCTCATAGAGCTACATGCTGTGATTGCTAGAGAAGCGAAGATGACTAGAAAAATTTTCATATGAACTCCCACGTCCTTATTATGAATTGCACTGACACTACGGCGTGAAATTCGTGTGGGATCATAAATTAGCTCAAATGTTAATCACTTAGTTTTAACTAAGAATATTGTGCTTCAAACCAACTTTCTAGAATCACAACTGCGGATTGGTTATCGACATTGCCTTTGCTTAGTGCTTTGTAGCCACCCATTTCAAAAAGGTCGGCCCTTGCTTCTGTGGTCGAGAGTCTTTCATCATGTAGCTCAACATCGACACCAAAGCGCCCCTTTAGGCGATTGGCAAACTTCTTCGCCCTTGGTGTAATGGCTGCTAGATCTTTGCCATGAAGATCGGTTGGCAATCCAACCACAATCAGATTCGGCTGCCACTCCTTAATTTGCTTCTCGATATCATCCCAGTTTGGGATGCCATCTTTCGCTTTAAAGGCTTTTAAAGGGCTAGCTGTACCTGTGATCTCTTGTCCTATCGCACTGCCGATACTTTTTGTACCGTAGTCAAATGCCATAATTGTTCGTGACATGGGGTTTCCAAATTAATCTGTGTTTGAGAGTGTCTGTTTATTTTATTGATCTGAGTCGGGCTAGGCGTGGCCAGCGTCTGCTGAAAGCTGAGCCGCATTAATGCCTAACATCTGCACGGCGACTTTCCAGCGGTCAGAAATCGGTGTATCGAAGATGACCTTCGGATCGGCTTCAACAGTTAACCATGAGTTCTCGGTCAGTTCGGTTTCCAGTTGCCCGGGTTCCCACCCTGCATAACCAAGTGCGACTAGATAATTCATCGGTTCATCTTCTGTACCTAACACCATCAAGATATCTTTTGAGGTTGTCACTGAGATTTGATCCGTCATGCTGATACTGGATTGATAGCTGCCTTTAGGTTTGTGCAAAATAAACCCACGGTCTTCTGCGACCGGTCCACCATTCAATACAGGCTTATCAAGACTTGCTTGGTTGGGTTTTGGCTGATCAGAATCAACCTCAACTTGCTTAAGCATGCTACCGACAGTGACATCAATAGGGGCGTTGATCATCAAACCCATCGCGCCTTCGTCATTGTGCTCACAAAGGTAAATCACCGAATTTTGAAAGTATGGGTCTTTCATTCCGGGCATAGCAACCAGAAAGTGGTTCGTTAAATTCATAGAGCCTCCTGCCAGTGTGTTCCCAGTAAAGGAAAAAGAGCGGCGTAATGCCGCTCATTGATTCTTTGCCTAGATATTTCTGTGTTTTCGAATAGCTAAGGCTTTCTTTAGTTTAGGCTATTTAGCGTTAACGCGACGCTCAATTGCATCCATTAATTTACCTGTAACTGAAATATCAAAAGCGGCTTCAATTTCACGGATACAAGTAGGGCTAGTCACGTTAATTTCAGTCAGCTTGTCGCCGATAACATCAAGCCCAACAAAGATTAAGCCTTTCTCTTTCAGTGCAGGAGCAACTGCTCTTGCGATAGCCCAGTCTGTTTCACTTAGAGGACGAGCTTCACCTGTACCGCCAGCAGCAAGGTTACCTCGAGTTTCCCCTTTTGCAGGAATACGAGCTAGACAGTAAGGCATTGGCTCACCGTCAACCACAAGAATACGCTTATCACCATTGCTGATGTCTGGAACAAAAGTTTGTGCCATTGCGTAGTTCTGACCGTGGTTAGTTAAAGTCTCAATGATCACTGATACGTTTGGATCGCCTTCTTTCACTCGGAAGATAGACGCGCCGCCCATGCCATCAAGTGGTTTTAGAATCACGTCACCGTGTTCTTCTCGGAACGCTTTAATTTTTTCAGCTTTACGAGTCACGATGGTGGTCGGTGTCAGTTCAGGGAACCATGCCGTGAACAACTTCTCGTTACAGTCACGTAGGCTTTGTGGTTTGTTGACGATCAGTGCGCCGTTCTCTTCAGCACGCTCAAGAATGTAAGTTGCGTAGATGTACTCAGTATCAAACGGAGGATCTTTACGCATTAGTACCGCATCTAAATCGGATAGCGCGATAGTCTGTTCTGATTTGAACTCGTACCAACCGTTTGGATCTTCTTTTAGTTCAACAACCTTAGTGTCAGCAATGGCTACGCCTTGATCTAAATGTAGATCATCCATTTCCATGTAATGGATTTCGTAACCACGACGCTGAGCTTCAAGCATCATGGCAAAGCTAGAGTCTTTTTTGATGTTAATGGATGAAATTGGATCCATTACGATGCCAAGTTTGATCATTTTTTTCTCCTAGCCTAGATCGCCAAAACGGACTTGTAAGGCAGTAATTGCGGTTAGAGCTGCTGTCTCGGTACGAAGTACACGTGGGCCAAGTAGCGTCTCTTCAAATTTGTATTGTTCTGTCATACCGATTTCTTCAGCTGACAGTCCACCTTCAGGACCGATCAATAGGCGCACCTTACTGATCGGCTCTGGAAGGGTATTGATTGAGTATTTTGCACGAGGGTGCAGGTTTAGTTTTAACGCTTCGCTCGGTTCGCTGCACCACTCTTCAAGTTGCATGATTGGGCGAATAACTGGAACCGTATTACGGCCAGATTGTTCACATGCTGCGATAGCAATCTTTTGCCACTGTGCAAGCTTTTTCTCGAAGCGTTTAGTATCAAGCTTAACGCCACAGCGCTCTGAAATCAGCGGGGTAATGGTGTTCACACCAAGCTCAACCGATTTCTGAATCGTGAATTCCATTTTGTCGCCACGTGAAATCACTTGGCCTAAATGTAAGTCTAACGGAGATTCGCTGCTGCGCTCGATACGTTCAGTAACATTAACTGTGACGTTCTTTTTTGATACTTCAGCAATTGTCGCAGGGAATTCAGCGCCACTGCCATCAAATAGAAGAACATCTTGACCTTCTTTCATACGAAGGACTCGACCAACATGACCCGCGGCATCTTCGTCTAAAGCGAGTGAACCTAACTGATGAATGCGTTTTGGGTGATGGATGCGAGGGATTCTCATGCTGGTAAACCTATAAATATGTTCATTTGGGTATTTTGTCTCTGCCTAACATGGATGCTTTTAGTTGAAAAAACAAGGGTAGAGCAAGAGTTTCAGGGGCAATTCTGAAACTCTTGTTTGAGATGGAGGCAATTGGAGATGTAGGTTGACTGAGTCGTGTTATCTACAAGCAGGGAAAACAAATGGGTTGTGATTCCCCTGGATGGCATAGATTCGCTCATCACGAGTACATTCCCACTTATCAACAGGGAATTGCTTGTTCCACGCCATCATCAGGTTAGTTTGCTGCTTAGAGAGCTTGAAACCATACTCTTGGCTCATGTAAAGATAAGTACGCGCGATAGAACCTTTTGCTCTGTCTGGCGGCATAACCTTACGCTGTTTGAAGTTGACCTGCATTTCACACTGACCATAGCTCACGCCATCCATTCCATTCCATTGACTGAAATTGTAATTGGATCGATCACCGTTAACCTCGCCAATTGCCGGAGTCAAGTTGTGAAGATCGGCTTCCATCGATTTGAATATTTTGTCATTGCGAGTGCAGTTCTTACGTCCGCCATCTTGCCAGCACTGACGCTGGTGGCCAAATTGCCAAGCTGGAACCACGTGTTCCCACTCAATACGGGAAGCGCGTTTTTGCTGTTTTCTCACTTGATAACCACAGCCGTCGAGGTCGGGGATACCTTTCTTTTTGTCCTTCCATGTAATGTCACAACCACAATAAAATGAAGTCGGGTGATCGAGATAAATCTTCACGGCTTCTTTTTTGGCTTTGGAGAACGAACTTGGTGGAGCGGCGAAAACGCTTTGGGTTACCAGTAGGCCAAATACTATTGATAGGTAGAAAGACACCGATAGGCCAAATGCTTTTTGAGTGGTTTTTTGCATGGAAAAAGACTGATGAAAGTATGATAAACAACAGTCTAGCACTCAAATGTTAGTTCTCTCTATTACATTTATTCGCGTTAACTTGTGAGATCAAGACTTAGCTCAATTGAAGGCCGGTAAAAGCTAAGGTTTGCTGGCATTGTTGGCAACGATAAGTTGATTGGTTGCGGATGACTTTATTGTGTCGTCTTATCGACAGGGGATAAGTGGTGCAATCACAGCGATACTCAAAAGTTTTGCCCTGCACTGAGGTGATTTCTAAGCTGTGAGTCGTTCTGGCCGGTACATTGAATACCTTTTCCATCACGTATTTCCACTCATTCCCGTGAGGCCTAACTCGTCCGAATACCTGATGTGTGATCAGATGTGCGAGTTCATGAGGTACGACTTCGTTAATAAAGGCGTCTTCATTTTCGCTGAATAGCACTTGGTTGAGTTTAATCTCGTTTAACTGAAGGTAGGCTTTTCCCGCTGCCTTTCCTCTTAACTTGTAAGTGACGGTTGGGCATGGAAATTCACGAGAAAAATGTTGATTAGCGATAGCTAGGCATTCGCCCAGTTTCTTATTTACTCGATGTTGTTGCGGGGTGTAAGACAAGCGTTGTTAACTCCAAAAAAAGCCTCAGCGTTTAAGCTAAGGCCTCATCATAACATTGCTCATCGATCGTGAAACGATTTAAACGTGATGTTTCTTCTTGATGATTTCGTGGTAAGCATGCCATGTTCCGTAACCAAGCAATGGCATCGTTACAATCATACCGACACCGTAGGTCGCAAAGCCGACTAAGATACCAGCGCCAATGATACCAGCCCAAACGACCATCGCAGGGATGTTTGATTTAACAGCGTTGAAGCTAGTAAAAATGGCACTCATTACATCTACACGTCTTTCCATCATCAATGGAATCGAAAATGCTGAGATGCTAAATATCAGGCTAGCGATAACCAATCCAATCACCGAACCCGTAATCAGGAATGGTGCAAACTCGCTTAATGGTGCTCCTTGTACGGAAGGGTAGAGCGCATGCAATAACGCAGCAATCCGCATCCAAAAGATCATTGCAACCATTAACACAATCGCAAAGGCCCATTGGTGGGTGGAGTTGCGAGTAATTGCTTTCATTGAGTGGAACAAGCTTGGGGAATGTCCTTTCTCTCTTTCCCAGCTTGCGTCATATAGGCCAAGAGCAAGAAAGGGTCCTATCAACATATAGACTATCAAGCTTGGCATGACGACTAGGTGTGTTCCTTGCCATTGGACTAGTTGCACGATGGCGATGGCCGCAGCCATGAAACACAATCCGTAAAATGCGCTGATTATTGGCATTTTCACTAAGTCATGCAGTGCAAGCGATAACCAGTGGAATGGGGCTGATATGCTTACTTGATTACAAGGAATGGTGCGAGCGTAATCCTGATCGCTGACCTTGTGTTTCTTATCGTTTAGTTCGGATGGGTGCACGGTACGAGGCATAGATCCCCCTAGTTAAATAACGTCCTAGTTATAATTCCACAAGGCTCAGAGGTGTCGCTTACGAGAGCGTTATGGTGTTGAGCTAAACAGCTCTTTGTCATCCCAGTTATTGTTCTTGCCTACATTTAACGAGCGTTATCAGACTGAATTAATTTAAGTTAAATGTGAGCTTGATCGCCTAGGAGTTACCTTAACTATTGTCAGTAGTGTTAGAAAACACAAATTATCAGCGGATTTTTATACTAAGTGGTTAACGGTAAAGAAGGGCGTTAGATAAGAGAATGGCGAGTGAAAGTTCGGTAAGTACATAAAAATAAAGCCCTTACTAAGAAGTAAGGGCTTTAAAGAAACAAATCGCAGTGGCTAAATTATTTTAGGCCAGCGAAGTCCGCAAGGATTGCTGCTTTGTCCGTCGCTTCCCAAGGGAACTCTTCGCGACCGAAGTGACCGTATGCAGCCGTCTTTTTGTAGATAGGCTGAAGAAGGTTCAGCATTTCTTGAAGACCGTATGGACGTAGGTCGAAGTTTTGACGAACAGCTTCAATGATGATCTCGTGAGCTACTTTCTCAGTACCAAACGTTTCAACCATGATAGATGTTGGATCTGCAACACCGATAGCGTAAGACAGTTGAATCTCACAACGGTCAGCCATGCCAGCAGCAACGATGTTTTTCGCAACGTAACGCGCTGCGTAAGCTGCAGAACGGTCAACTTTTGATGGATCTTTACCAGAGAATGCACCGCCACCGTGACGAGCTGCGCCGCCGTAGGTATCAACGATGATCTTACGACCGGTTAGACCACAGTCACCCATTGGGCCACCGATTACGAAGCGGCCTGTTGGGTTGATGAAGAAGTTAGTGTCTTTGTTGATCCACTCAGCAGGAAGTACTGGCTTGATGATCTCTTCCATTACCGCTTCACGTAGGTCAGGTGTTGTTACTGAATCACAGTGTTGAGTTGAAAGAACAACTGCGTCGATACCAACAATCTTACCTTGGTCATATTGGAACGTAACTTGAGATTTCGCATCTGGGCGAAGGAAGTCAAGCTTGCCGCTCTTACGTACTTCAGCTTGCTTCTTAACAAGAAGGTGAGAGTAAGTAATTGGAGCTGGCATTAGGATTGGTGTTTCGTTAGTCGCGTAACCAAACATGATGCCTTGGTCGCCTGCGCCTTGATCTTTAGGATCGGCTTTATCAACACCTTGGTTGATGTCTGGAGACTGCTTACCGATTGTGTTTAGTACTGCACAAGAGTCAGCGTCAAAGCCCATATCAGAATGAACGTAACCAATTTCACGAACTGTTTCACGAGTGATTTCTTCGATATCAACCCATGCAGACGTTGTTACTTCACCGCCAACCATAACCATGCCGGTTTTTACGTAAGTCTCACAAGCAACACGTGCTTTTGGATCTTGTTCCAAGATGGCATCAAGAACAGCATCAGAGATTTGGTCTGCAATTTTATCTGGATGGCCTTCTGAAACAGATTCAGAAGTGAATAGGTGCTTAGCCATGAGAGCTCCACTTTTAGTTTAGTTTTTAGTTGCAAATAGTTAAATGCAAATAATTTCAGGCGTCGCAAGCTAGGAAGCGCCGCCATTAAATACAGTATATTTTGTAGGTGTTTCTACATCTAGACGGCTATTCTAAATTCCAGCGGTCGAATTACAAGCTCTTTTTTATGATATGTCATAACTAAACGTTTGCGTATCGGTCGGGATAACACATTGCTAAGTGATGTAAATGTTCGAAAATTGCGAAAAATGACCGTTAAAATGCCAGTAAAACGTTTGCAGTCGCTAAAGTCGTTTGAGAGAATACCCGCGCTAATAAAAATGAAAACTTTAGCATCAATCTCTTTTTAAATCGCTTATGTACTCAGGAGCAGACATGCCTTCTCGTAAAGATCTAGCCAATGCAATTCGCGCACTTAGCATGGATGGCGTTCAACAAGCAAATTCAGGCCACCCTGGCGCACCTATGGGTATGGCTGACATCGCTGAAGTTCTTTGGCGTGGTCACTTGAACCACAACCCAGCAAACCCAGAGTGGGCTGACCGAGACCGTTTTATTCTGTCTAACGGCCATGGTTCAATGTTGATTTACTCTCTGCTTCATCTTGCAGGTTACGAGCTTTCAATTGAAGACCTGAAAAACTTCCGTCAACTGCACTCTAAGACTCCAGGTCACCCAGAGTACGGTTACGCTCCTGGTATCGAAACAACGACGGGTCCTCTAGGTCAAGGCATCACCAACGCTGTTGGTATGGCGATGGCTGAAAAATCATTGGCTGCACAGTTCAACAAAGAAGGCCACGACATCGTCGATCACTTCACTTATGCTTTCATGGGTGATGGCTGTCTGATGGAAGGTATCTCTCACGAAGCATGTTCTCTAGCCGGTACGCTAGGTCTTGGTAAGCTGGTTGCTTTCTGGGATGACAACGGTATTTCTATCGATGGCGAAGTTGAAGGTTGGTTCTCTGACGATACTCCTAAGCGTTTTGAAGCTTACGGCTGGCACGTAATCCCAGCGGTAGATGGTCACGATTCTGATGCTATCAACGCTGCGATTGAAGCGGCTAAAGCGGATCCTCGTCCAACACTTATCTGTACTAAAACTATCATCGGTTTTGGTTCTCCAAACAAAGCGGGTACGCACGACTGTCACGGTGCTCCACTAGGTGCTGATGAAATTACAGCAACTAAAGCGGCGCTTGGTTGGGAGCACGGTCCTTTCGAAATTCCAGCTGATATCGCAGCTGAGTGGAATGCGAAAGAAGCGGGCGCAGCGAAAGAAGCAGCGTGGAATGCTAAATTTGACGCATACGCAGCGGCTCACCCAGAGCTAGCAGTAGAATTCAAACGTCGTACAAACGGCGAACTACCAGCTGAATGGGAAGAGAAAGCAAACGCAATCATTGCTGATCTTCAAGCTAACCCAGCAAACATCGCATCACGTAAAGCCTCTCAAAATGCTCTAGAAGCGTTCGGTGCTATGCTACCTGAATTCATGGGCGGCTCTGCTGACCTTGCGCCTTCTAACCTGACTATGTGGTCTGGCTCTAAGTCGCTTGAAGCAAATGACTTCTCTGGTAACTACATCCACTACGGTGTACGTGAATTCGGTATGACGGCTATCATGAACGGTATCGCTCTGCACGGTGGTTTCGTACCATACGGCGCAACGTTCCTAATGTTCATGGAATACGCACGTAACGCAATGCGTATGGCTGCTCTGATGAAAATTCAGAACATCCAAGTTTACACGCACGATTCGATCGGCCTAGGCGAAGATGGTCCTACTCACCAACCTGTTGAGCAAATCGCATCTCTACGTCTGACTCCAAACATGAGCACATGGCGTCCATGTGACCAAGTTGAGTCTGCTGTTGCTTGGAAACTGGCAATCGAGCGTAAAGATGGTCCTTCTGCACTTATCTTCTCTCGTCAAAACCTTGCACAACAAGATCGTGACGCTGAGCAAGTAGCAAACATCGCGAAGGGTGGTTACATCCTGAAAGATTGTGCTGGCAAGCCAGAGCTAATCATCATCGCAACGGGTTCTGAAGTTGAACTAGCGGTTAGCGCTGCTGCTGAACTAACAGCTGAAGGCAAGAAAGTACGCGTAGTATCTATGCCTGCAACTGACGCATTCGATAAGCAAGACGCTGAATACCGTGAGTCTGTACTTCCATCTGACGTTACAGCTCGTATCGCTGTTGAAGCTGGCATTGCTGACTTCTGGTACAAGTACGTTGGCTTCGGTGGCAAGATCATCGGCATGACAACGTTTGGCGAATCTGCACCAGCAGGCGAGCTATTCAAGATGTTCGGTTTCACTACTGAAAACGTAGTAAACACAGCGAAAGAACTTCTTGCTTAATCATTGATTGCTAGCCTAGTGCTAACAGTAAAATGAAAGAAAAAACCGAGCTTTAAGCTCGGTTTTTTTGTATCTGGGGTTTGTTATCACTTAGACTAAGGCTTACAAGCAACAGATCAATCTGTCATAAGTAAGCTGAGTTATTCAAGTAATGCCTTTTAGGTAGGATTCAGTTATCATCTGTTGCACGAAATTTTGGTTAGATGTACGGAACTATGCTAAAAGTCGCGATAAATGGATTTGGACGAATAGGGCGCAATGTATTGCGCGCTGTCTATGAAAGTGGCAAAAGCCAACAAATCAAAGTAGTAGCGGTCAATGAGCTTGCTCAGCCTGACGCTATGGCTCACCTATTGCAATACGACACCAGTCACGGCCGCTTCGGCAAGAAAATCTCAAACGATCAAGAGCACATCTATGTTCATCATGGCATTGGTGCTGAAGATAAAGGAGAGTTTGATACCATTCGTATCTTACACCTGGCTGATATTGAACTGCTGCCTTGGCGTGACCTTGAAGTCGATATTGTTCTCGATTGTACCGGTGTTTACGGTTGCCGAGATGACGGCTTAGCACACATCGCTGCTGGAGCGAAAAAGGTGCTGTTCTCGCATCCGGGTGCTAATGACCTTGATAACACCATTATCTATGGTGTGAATCACGAGACTATCGAAGCCGATCATCGAATCGTTTCCAATGGTTCATGTACCACCAACTGTATTGTCCCTATCATTAAGGTGCTGGATGATGCCTTTGGTATTGAGTCTGGTACCATCACGACCATTCACTCTTCAATGAATGATCAGCAAGTTATTGATGCATACCACAGCGATTTGCGTCGTACTCGAGCTGCAAGCCAATCCATCATTCCTGTCGATACCAAATTGCATAAAGGTATTGAAAGAATCTTCCCGAAATTTTCTAACAAATTTGAAGCTATATCTGTGCGTGTGCCGACGGTAAACGTCACTGCGATGGATTTAAGTGTCACAATTAATGCAAATGTGAAAGTTAATGACGTAAATCAAACCATTGTTAATGCATCCCAGTGTACATTACACAATATAGTTGACTATACTGAAGCGCCGCTCGTTTCCATCGACTTTAATCACGATCCCCATAGCGCAATTGTTGATGGTTCACAAACTCGAGTGAGCAACGGCCACTTAGTAAAAATGCTTGTGTGGTGTGACAATGAATGGGGCTTTGCGAACCGGATGCTGGATACGGTTCTTGCAATGCAAGCTTCTGAAGGCAAGAAGTAAGACCTAGAAGCAAATGTGTGGATTATTTATTTTTTAGCTTGAAATAAATACTAAGTGTCCACATATTATGAGTAGTTAAAGAATTACCAGTTGAATAATTTATAGGCTTAGCAGGGTTGCTGAGTTTCCAAAACTTTATTTTTATTTAAATTTGAGAGGACAAATCATGTCTGTGATCAAGATGACTGACCTGGAACTTGCAGGTAAACGCGTATTCATCCGTGCTGACCTAAACGTACCAGTAAAAGACGGTAAAGTAACTTCAGATGCACGTATCCTTGCATCTCTACCAACTATCAAACTTTGCCTAGAAGCTGGCGCAAAAGTTATGGTTACTTCTCACCTTGGTCGTCCTACTGAAGGCGAATACAACGAAGAGTTCTCTCTAGCTCCTGTAGTTAACTACCTAAACGACGCACTAGACTGCGACGTTAAACTAGCAAAAGATTACGTAAATGGTCTTGAGCTAAACGCTGGTGAACTAACTGTTCTTGAAAACGTTCGCTTTAACAAAGGCGAGAAGAAGAACGAAGAAGCACTTTCTAAGCAGTACGCTGCACTATGTGACATCTTCGTGATGGACGCATTCGGTACAGCTCACCGTGCTCAAGCTTCTACACACGGCGTTGGTACTTACGCTCCTGTAGCATGTGCTGGTCCTCTTCTAGCTGCTGAGCTTGAAGCTCTTGGTAAAGCAATGGACAATCCAGCTCGCCCACTAGTGGCTATCGTTGGTGGTTCTAAAGTTTCTACTAAACTAACTGTTCTAGAATCTCTTTCTAAAATCGCTGACCAACTTGTTGTTGGTGGTGGTATCGCGAACACGTTCATCGCTGCTGAAGGCCACAACGTAGGTAAGTCTCTATACGAAGCTGACCTAGTTGAAACGGCTAAGAAGCTAATGAAAGAGTGTGCTATCCCAGTAGCGACTGACGTTGCATGTGCTAAAGCATTCGACGAAAACGCAGAAGCTGAAATTAAGCACGTTTCTGAAGTTCAAGACGACGACATGATCTTCGACCTTGGCCCAGATTCAACTGCAGCTCTAGCTGAAATCATCGGCAACGCAAAAACGATTCTTTGGAACGGCCCTGTAGGCGTATTCGAGTTCAAAAACTTCGAAGCGGGTACTGCGGGTATTTCTAAAGCAATCGCTGACTCTGAAGGTTTCTCAGTAGCAGGCGGTGGTGACACACTAGCAGCTATCGACAAGTTCGGTATCAAAGCAGATGTTTCTTACATCTCTACTGGCGGCGGCGCTTTCCTTGAGTTTGTTGAAGGTAAAGTACTTCCTGCAGTAGCAATGCTTGAAGAGCGTGCTAAAGCGTAATTGATTTAGAAAGGCGAGATGTGAATCTCGCCTTTTAACGTTTGCTGCATATCACACTTTTTTGCTAGAATGGCATAAGTTGTGAGCAAACGATTGCAAATTTTTAAACTTAAGTTTTTTAATCTTAAAACGATAGAATAAATAGGACTATTTCCATGTCTAAGATCTTCGATTTTGTAAAACCTGGTGTAATTTCTGGCGATGACGTACAGAAAGTATTTGAAGTAGCAAAAGCAAACAAATTTGCTCTTCCTGCAGTAAACGTAATCAACACTGATACTATCAACGCTGTTCTTGAAGCTGCTGCTAAAGCAAAAGCGCCAGTTGTTGTTCAGTTCTCTAACGGCGGTGCTGGTTTCTTCGCTGGTAAAGGCGTTAAACTTGAAGGTCAAGGCGCACAAATTCTTGGCGCTGTAGCTGGTGCAAAATACGTTCACGCAGTAGCAGAATCTTACGGTGTTCCAGTTATTCTTCATACTGACCACGCTGCTAAGAAACTTCTTCCATGGATCGACGGTCTACTAGACGCTGGTGAAGAGTTCTTCGCACAAACTGGTAAGCCACTATTCTCTTCTCACATGCTAGATCTTTCTGAAGAGTCTCTAGAAGAGAACATCGAAACATGTGCAGCTTACCTAGCTCGCATGGCTAAACTAAACATGACAATCGAGATTGAACTTGGTTGTACTGGTGGTGAAGAAGACGGCGTTGATAATTCTGATATGGACGCATCTGAGCTTTACACTTCTCCTGAAGATGTTGCATACGCATACGAGAAACTAAACGCGGTTAGCCCACGTTTCACTATCGCAGCTTCTTTCGGTAACGTACACGGTGTTTACCAAGCTGGTAACGTTGTACTTACTCCAACTATCCTGCGTGACTCTCAAGCATACTGTGCTGAGAAGTTTGGCATTGCAGCTGACGCTCTTAACTTCGTATTCCACGGTGGTTCTGGTTCTTCTGAAGCAGAAATCCAAGAGTCTATCGGTTACGGCGTTATCAAAATGAACATCGATACTGATACTCAGTGGGCTTCATGGGATGGCGTTCGTACTTACGAAGCTGAGAACCGTGATTTCCTACAGGGTCAAATCGGTAACCCAACTGGCGAAGCTGCTCCAAACAAGAAGTTCTACGATCCACGCGTATGGCTACGTGCTGGTCAGTCTTCAATGGTTACTCGTCTTGAGAAAGCATTCGCTGACCTTAACGCTGTAGACGTACTGTAATTCTTTGAATTAAGTACTCTTTAAGTTTTAAAAACCCGCTCATTGAGCGGGTTTTTTTATGTCTGATAAAAACTTGTACTAAATATGTGAAAAACCTAGCGTGCGGTGAATAAATTTCGTAGTCTTTTAGTTATCGGTATTTGTGTTTATTGGTAAGTTTTATTAATTCAAAAGCTTACATAAATATGACTTTGCAATCTGTCAAAGATAGGATATCGTGCCGAAAAATTGAACTTGGTTCAGTTTATAAAAAAGGACTTGGCTTTAATTTACTTTTAACACAACGACTTAACATGAGTTGTACGGTTTATTTTGTTGTTGGGTAGGTTTGGCTTAAGGCAGTTTAGCTCATAGCATATTATATAGAGGATGCACATTATGGCTGATAGTTCGACAGCGCTTGAGACTCCAATTGTGGATGGTTTGTCTCACGCAGAGCAGTGGTTAACAAATAACTCAGATCTGTTTATTCAATACGGTGTAAACATTATCTCAGCACTGATAATTCTATTTATTGGTAATCTTATTGTTAAAGCAGTAGCGAATAGCGTGTCTAAGGTTCTTCAGAAGAAGAAAATGGACCGAGCAGTTGTGGAATTCGTCCATGGTTTAGTTCGTTACTTGTTATTTGTTATTGTTTTAATTGCTGCACTTGGTCGTTTAGGCGTTCAAACTGCATCTGTAGTCGCTGTTATTGGTGCGGCTGGTTTGGCTGTTGGTCTTGCACTACAAGGCTCACTATCTAACTTTGCTGCGGGTGTACTTATCGTGGCATTCCGTCCATTCAAGTCTGGTGACTACGTGGAAATTGGTGGGGTAGCGGGTTCAGTTGATTCAATTCAGATCTTCCAAACCGTTCTAACAACACCAGACAACAAAATGGTTGTAGTACCTAACGGCAGCGTTATTGGTAGCCCAATTACTAACTACTCTCGTCATGATACGCGCCGTATTGATCTAATGATTGGTGTTTCTTACAATGCCGATCTTCAAAAAACAAAAGCGCTACTGACTAAGATCTGTGAATCTGATGAGCGTGTACTGAAAGAGCCTGGCGTTCAAGTTGGTGTTCACACACTAGCGGATTCTTCAGTTAACTTTGTCGTTCGTCCATGGGTTAGCACTGCAGAATACTGGAATGTTTACTTCGACCTGATGCAAGCAATCAAAGAAGGCTTGGATAATGAAGGTATCGAAATCCCATTCCCGCAAATGGATGTACACATGAATAAAGTAGAAGCTTAATCTCTAGTTAGTTTTTTTAGCTATAAGCTTTTATAAGGAAAGGCGGATAACTTAGGTTATCCGCCTTTTTTTTGATGAGTTAAGTTTGTGGATGACTCAATATGAACGGATTTAGCCGTACTGCTCAATGAGTCCATTGGCGAGCACAAGGGCAATAGCGAACATCATGGTTGCTACCGCGATATCGATGCCTTTCTTAACTTTGGGTTTCGATAGAGTTGGGCCTAGCTTTGCAGCGCCTAATGACAAAGAGTAAAACCACACGAATGAAGCTAAGATAGTCCCCATAGCAAAAGCTATTCTATCGTTGCCTTCAAACTGCCCGCCTATGGATCCAAGAATCACTACAGTATCTAAATAAAGATGCGGGTTTAATACGGTTACTGCCAATGCACCTAAAACAACGGTGCGCTTGCCACGAGCCAGTATCTCACCCTTTGATTCATCACTAGTACGTGTTCTGAACGCACTGCGCAATGACAATAAACCATAAACGGTTAGGAATGCGATACCACCCAGTGTCACTGAGGTGAGCAGTAATTCATTTTGCGACAGGATCGCTCCGCCACCAAAGATACCCAATGAAATGAACAAGGTATCGAGTAGGCTACAAATCGTCGCTGTGGTTAGGTGGTGATTGCGTTTAATCCCTTGATTTAAGACGTACGCGTTCTGAGCGCCAATAGGGATGATCATGCTCGCCCCTAGACCAAAACCTTGTAATAAAACCCAAAAATTCATTTCAACCTCCACTTATTTAACGATATTTACGTGCTATATGGCGAAGATACTCCGACCCCTTAAATAAGTATAATTAATGATTTTAATCTATTATTAGAGTTGCTAATGTGAGCGGTAATCAGGTCAAAAAGGAAGCAAGTTGATGCGTGGATTGGATTATAAATGGATAGAAGCACTGGATGCTGTGGTGAAACAACGCAGTTTTGAAAGGGCAGCCGAGCAGTTATATATCTCCCAGTCTGCGGTGTCTCAACGCATCAAACAACTGGAAAAATGGTTAGCACAGCCTGCTCTGGTAAGAGAGAGCCCACCAAGGCCAACACCAGCAGGAAAAAAACTGTTGGGTTTGTATCGTCGTGTTCGCTTGTTAGAGCACGAGCTTGTCCCAGAGTTGATGAACGAAGAGGGAACTCAGCCTCTTTCTCTGTCTATTGCGACCAATGCTGATAGCTTGGCGACATGGTTACTTCCTGCGTTATCTGATGTGATGAATTCACGTCAAGTTGAGTTGAACCTCGCGATTCATGGTGAATCAAGAACCATTGAGAAGATTAAAAGTGGTGAGGTTGCTGGGGCAATCAGCCTCGAACCTCAACCTATTCCGGGTTGCAGTGCGGACTATCTTGGAAGAATGGATTATGTGTGTGTGGCGAACCCTAGCTTCCATCAACGTTACTTCTCTGATGGAGTGAACTATTCAACACTAACCAAAGCCCCAGCGGTTTCGTACGACCAATACGATGATCTGCATAAGAAGTTTTTGCATGATCATTTTAACGTCCCGAGAGATAGCGTGATCAATCATACTGTCGGCAGCTCAGAAGCATTTGTACGCTTGGCATTGTCGGGCGTTGCCTATTGTTTGATTCCTCGATTGCAGATTATCGAGGAGCTAGAGTCTGGTGCTTTGATTGATATTACGCCCGGCTTTTTGTTGTCCTATCGAATCTATTGGCACCATTGGCAATTAGAGAGCGGGGTATTAAAAGAGATCTCTCAAGCGATATTAAATTATGCCCACAACCACTTACCTCAGTAAGCTGTTGGTTTTTGCAGCGTCAAAGTTGTGTTAGAAGTCCTGTCGCGGGATTGGTTATGTGACAAATTGCTCTATGATAAAAGAACATTTGTTCAGCATAGGTCTACCTAATGAAGTTTGTACCAAAGATGTTAGCAACGTCTCTTACTCTTACTGCAGCATTGAGTGCTGTGAGTTTTCCATCATTGGCTGACTCGCCATCTTTTCCGCATATTTCAACGACAGGCTATGGTGAAGTGATCGCGACACCAGATATGGCGACATTTTCTGTTAGAGTCGTGGAATCGACGATGACTGCTGAGCAGGCTAAAAACACAGTTGATAAAGTGGTGACTGGCTTTCTAAATAAGCTACATCAAGCGGGTGTTGATGAGGCGAATGTACACAGCTCTAACCTGTATTTATCTCCTCAATATCATTACCCGAAAAATGGTAAACCTGAACTGGTTGGTTACCGTGCATCACGTAATGTGACTGTTCAAGTGAATGAGCTAGCCAACTTAAATGACTACATGGATATTGCCATTGGGCAGGGTATTAACCAGATCGATAATATCCAACTTCAGGTTCGTGACCAAGCTAAGTATCAGGAGCAAGCGCGCTTGGAGGCCATTAAAGATGCGACATCAAAAGCTAAATCATTGGCGAGTGGTTTTGAGCGCGAGTTAGGTGATGTATGGCGCGTAGATTACAACGCACAATCTTCTCAGCCTGTATTGATGCGTTCAATGGCGATGGATGCGAGAACCGAGTCGAATTCTTATGAAGATTCGACGATCACCATTCGTGATCGAGTGAATGTGATCTATCAACTAGAAGAGTAGTGAACATACCTCAGGAGGGATTAGATCATCATGATCTATTTACCTACAGTAGGCCAAATACTAAAAAGGCTCTCATTACGAGAGCCTTTTCTATTTTTACTTATGATCTAATTCGATGATTAGTGAAGTAGACGAGCACGAATTGTGCCTTCGATCTCTTTCAGTTTAAGCAGAGCTTCTTCTGAACGATTCGCTTCCACGTCGATAACCACATAACCCATATCTGCTGCAGTTTGTAAGTACTGACCTGCAATGTTAATCCCTTCCTCTGCGAAGATGGTGTTAATTTGAGTTAGGATACCCGGGCGGTTTTCGTGAATGTGCAGCAGGCGAGAAGCACCCGTATGCAGTGGTAATGATACTTCAGGGAAGTTAACACTTGATAGCGTTGAGCCATTATCAGAGTATTTTGCAAGCTTACCTGCTACTTCAACACCGATGTTCTCTTGTGCTTCCTGAGTTGAACCACCCACGTGAGGCGTTAGGATCACGTTATCGAACTGCATCAATGGTGACTCAAATGGGTCAGCATTGGTTTTTGGTTCCGTTGGGAATACATCGATTGCTGCACCTGAAAGGTGACCAGAATCTAGGGCGCCGCACAGAGCTGGGATATCGACTACCGTGCCACGTGCTGCATTGATAAAGATAGAACCAGGCTTCATGCGCTCGAACTCTTCTTTACCCATCATGTTCTTCGTTTCATTGGTTTCAGGTACGTGCAAAGAGATCACGTCACACTTGTTCAGCAAGTCAGTCATAGTGTGAACTTGAGTTGCGTTACCCAAAGACAGCTTGTTTTCGATATCGTAAAAGTAAACTCGCATACCCAGGTTTTCAGCAATAATACCCAGCTGAGTACCAATGTGACCGTAGCCAATAATACCTAAACGCTTACCACGAGCCTCGTAAGAGTTGTCAGCACTCTTTTTCCAGATACCACGGTGAGCAAGAGCATTCTTCTCTGGGATACCGCGTAGTAGCAATAGAACTTGACCAAGAACCAGCTCAGCAACGCTTCGAGTGTTTGAGAACGGTGCATTGAAAACAGGGATACCGCGTTTTGCTGCCGCTTGAAGGTTAACTTGGTTAGTACCAATACAGAAACAACCGACTGCAACTAACTTTTCAGCTGCATCAATAACTTCTTGGGAGATGTTGGTGCGAGAACGGATACCAATGAAATGAGCATCTTTCACTGCTTCAAGAAGTTCATCTTCAGGTAGGGAGCCTTTATGGTATTCAATGTTTGTGTAACCAGCGGCTTGCAGTACTTCTACAGAAGAAGGGTGAAGACCCTCTAGAAGTAGAATTTTAATTTTTTCTTTTTCCAGTGAAACTTTGGCCATTGTTCTCGTCCTTAAAATGGAAAGGTTGGGCAAATGCGGCGCACGTGCTACAAAACGGCTAAAAGAGGAACTTATTCACCACTTTGTCAGGAGACAAACGTTTTCCCTGTGCGTCTTCTGAACAATAAAGTAACAAAAAAAAAATGTTTTGGGTAAGAAAATTACGGAATAAGACATAATTTTACAGGCGAAAAGCAAAAAAACGGCGCCCTTGGGCACCGTATGTAATGAAGTAACAGAAAAACTCAATCTTCTATTATTTATTCTTCAATTTTTGCACCTTCAGGTGTGCCTGTGATAACCACATCAGCACCACGGTGAGCAAATAGACCAACCGTCACCACACCAGCGATACCGTTGATGATATCTTCTAATTGTTTCGGGTTTTCGATCGCCATGCCGTATACATCTAGGATCATGTTGCCATTATCGGTTGTGCAACCTTCGCGGTAAACTGGGTCACCACCAAGCTTTACTAGTTCACGTGCAACATATGAACGTGCCATTGGGATAACTTCAACAGGCAGTGGAAATTTACCCAACACATCAACCGCTTTAGTACCGTCAACAATGCAAATAAACTTATCAGAGATAGCCGCTACGATTTTTTCACGAGTCAAAGCTGCACCGCCACCTTTGATCATGTCGCGTGAGCCGTTGATCTCATCTGCGCCATCAACATAGATGTCTAACTTGAATACGTCATTACACTCAAATACTTTGATTTCTAGTGCTTCTAGTTTTTCAGTAGAGGCTACAGAGCTTGAAACCGCACCTTTGATTTTTTCTTTCATTGTGCCTAGTGCGTCGATGAAGTGATTTACTGTAGAGCCAGTACCTACACCTACAATGCTGCCTTCTTCAACATATTGAAGTGCTGCCCAGCCAGCTGCTTTTTTCATTTCATCTTGAGTCATGCCATTCTCCTGAATAAGGTCTTGCGCTTTGAATTAATCGTTCGCGTATTGAAGTTAACGTTTGGATATTGGGTTAACGTTTGGATATCGAGGTTAACGTTTGCGGCGCGATTATAGCGCTTTAATGGCTGTTTTCCCATTGCCAAGTTTTACTCGGAGTCACGATTTTAGGTAACGGAATGTCCCATTCTTCAATTGGCAGTGTATCGACATGCTGGCAATCATGAGCCAAACCAATTGGCGTTGCGCCTTCACCAGTCTCAAACCATCGAGCCAAGGTGCGATCGTAATATCCGCCGCCCATGCCTAAGCGATGCCCTTGAGAGTCAAAGCCCACAAGGGGAGTCAGAATGAGATCGAGTTGCTGACAAGGTTTAACCAGCATTTGATTGAGCTGAGGTTCGACAATGCCGTACTTATTCAAAACAGTGGGTGTGGTTGGAGAGTAATGTAGAAACAGCAGATGTCCGGCAGAGAAGGGGTGTAATACTGGTAAATAAGTTTGCTTGCCTTGCGCCCATAACCATTCAATTAAAGGCTGGGTATCGAGTTCGCCATCGATAGAGATATAGAGGGCAATATGTTGTGCAGACTGAATCTCATCAAGCTGCATGCACTGCTTAACTAAGTCTATACTGGATTGAGTTTGTTGGTCGCCAGATAAGGCATTGCGTTTGATACGGATCTGTTTGCGAAATTCGCTGCGTGTGAGCGTCTTCATAAGAAGGGATACCCCAAAGTGCCGTTGAGAATAGATGGCCCTTGAACCAGCGAGTTCAAGGCGGATCAGCAATGATTACCGTAGGCTTCTCGGCGGACCGAGCATGCTCAATAGCACTCAAGTACTAACCCTTAGGGATTGCTTATCGGCTCGGGGACGTGAATCCTCTGACAAACACTCCAGGGTAAATTTTGTGTACGCTATTGCTGTCCGTGCTTAACTTTACTGAGGACATCTGAAAGTGATGTCGTGAGCTGTTCCATTCGCTCGGTCAGTGCGTTTTGTTCATCATTTGCTTCAAACTTCTTGGTTTGTAATTCATAGCAAATGTTCAGAGCTGCGATCGTTAGCAGCTTCACTTCATTGGTTACCTTAGTACGTTCAGCCATCTCTTTCAATCGATTATCAAGATCGGCCGCCGCTGCAATCAATGACTCTTCTTGCCCTGGGGGACAATTCACTCGAGTCAGTTTTCCTAATATTTCAACGTCTACCGCTTGATTACTCATGATGGATGAACTCTTTAACGCACTATTTAAGGCTGTTGCCCTTTATCATATTTTTACAAAGAAAAAGTGCAAGTACCGATGAGGAAGCAATCTCCTCTGAGGGAGAAACTATAGGTAAACCGCTATTAAGATTCAAGCTTTTCAGAGTGACTGTTTGTAAATGAGAGCTTGAGCACACAGTAATTCAGCAAATTGAACAATTGGTAGTCAGTCATCCTTCAATTGCTCAGGATCGATGCTTATCAGAATTGGGGTGAAGTGGTACGATTATACTATCGATATAAAGAATAACTGAGCGAGCTATCTGATGAGCGAAACTACTTTACCTGACTACCTAACGGTTGCGACTGAACTTCAATCGGCAAGCCTAGCCGTAAACCCTGCTGAGATGCATGGTTTATTAACAGGTATGTTGAGCGGAGGCTTAAACCTGGCAGATAAAAGCTGGCAACCACTGATCTTTGATTACACCAATGAAGGTATGGGCTGGCCAGATCGCGCATTAACGCTAGCGGAAGCGACATTAAAAGTAACGACCAGCGAAATCACAGGTTCAGGCATGGAGCTGTCTATGTTGTTGCCGGACGAAGACGCAAGCGCAAGCCTGTTTGATCTTGCGGACGGTGTGTCTGATTGGATTAACCACTTTATTTCTGGTTTAGGCTTGGTTGGCGCTCAATTGAATAAAGCGTCTGACGGTACCAAAGAAGCTTTGGCTGATCTTGAAGAGATGGCCAAGCTAGGCATTGACGAAGACGATGATATGGAAGAGCAAGCACAGCTTCTAGAGCACGTTATTGAACACGTAAAAGCGTGTGCACTAACGATTCATGCTGAATTCGGTGCTCGCCCATCTGAAGATGCGGCTCCAACCATTCATTAATCCGCTTGTCGGTTTGAGGTTATAATGGCTCAGTATGATGTTGTAATTGCTGGTGGCGCAATGGCAGGGGCGACCTTAGCTCTTGCTCTGAATCACCTTAGTCAAGGTTCACTGTCGATCGCGGTAGTAGAGCCTTATCAGGTTGATCATCAAGCTCACCCTGGTTTTGATTCTCGTTCGATCGCTTTGTCTTATGGCACGGTACAGATCCTTGATTCTTTGCATTTGTGGCAATCTATCGCTCCGGTAGCAACCCCGATTAAAGATATTCATGTATCGGATAGAGGGCATGCCGGGATGACGGACATTTACAGTGAAGAGCTTGCTGTTGATGCGCTTGGCTACGTGGTGGAGTTGGCGGATGTGGGTCGAATCTATCAGCAGAAGCTTGAGTCCGAAGCTGCAATTACGATGCTTTGCCCTGAGTCTGTTAGTAAAGTCGAACGTAAAGAGTTGCAAACGACGATTGAACTGACAAATGGGCAAACAGTAACAACTAAGTTATTGGTTGCTGCCGATGGCGCTATCTCAACCTGTTGCCAACAACTCAATATCTCATTGAGTGAGCATGACTTTGAACAAGTTGCTGTGATTGCCAATATCGTGGCGAGCGAACCTCATCAAGGTCGAGCATTTGAGCGTTTTACTCATCATGGGCCAGTCGCTTTATTACCGATGAGTGACAACCGTTTGTCGCTAGTTTGGTGTTTGTCACCGGAGCAAGCGCAAAAAGTGATGACCCTAAACGACAACGAATTTCTTGAGCAGTTGCAGAATGACTTTGGTTGGCGACTTGGCCGACTCGAGAAGGTAGGCAAGCGTGCCAGTTACCCACTGATTCTTCGTCATCGTCAGCAAAATATCTCTCATCGATTTGCGATTATTGGTAATGCCGCTCAAACGCTTCACCCAATTGCAGGACAAGGTTTTAATCTTGGCATTCGTGATGTGGCTTCCTTGGCGGAAGAGTTGTGTACCCAACTCGATGATGTTGGGCGTTACACTGGTCTTGTTAACTTTAGAAAGCGTAGAGAACAAGATAGAGACACGACGATTACGCTGACATCAAGCCTAGTCCATTTATTCTCAAACGATTTTTTGACCGCTCGCATTGGGCGTAATCTTGGGTTAGCCGTAATTGATAACCTTCCACCACTTAAAGGTCCACTTTTGCGTCATACGCTTGGCCTAGTAGAAAGATAAGGTAGAAAAATAATGATGCAAAGTGTTGATATCGCGATTGTTGGTGGGGGCATGGTTGGCCTAGCGCTTGCTGCTGCGTTGAAAGACAGTGACCTAAGAATTGCCGTCATTGAAGGCAGGGCACCCAGTGAAGGGCTTAGCGAATTGCCTGATGTGCGTGTGTCGGCATTGAGCCGCTCTAGTGAAGTGATTCTTCGTAACCTAGGCGCATGGCAAGGCATTGAACAAAGACGTGCTGCACCTTACCAAGCGATGGAGGTGTGGGAACAAGATAGCTTTGCTCGTATTGAATTTGACTCGACACGTTTGGCTCAGCCGAATCTCGGTCATATTGTTGAGAACCGTGTGATTCAACTCGCACTGCTTGATCAGGTGAAGAAGCAAGATAATGTCAGCCTGTACATGCCCGCGACGTGCAAAACGATGGCGATTGGTGAAAGCGAAGCATGGCTAACGCTAGATAATGGCCAAGCACTGACCGCTAAGTTGGTTGTTGGAGCGGACGGCGCAAACTCTTGGGTTCGTAAGCAGCAAGATATCCCATTAACACATTGGGATTATGGACACAGTGCGATTGTCGCGAACATTAAAACCACAGAGCCGCACCACAGCGTTGCTCGTCAAATATTCACGCCTCAAGGTCCATTGGCATTCCTACCAATGCAACCAAGCAACATGAGCTCGATTGTTTGGTCTACCGAGCCTAATCGTGCCGAGAAGCTGGCATCCATGTCGGATGCTGATTTTAATAAGCAGCTAACGGCAGAGTTCGACTCGAAGCTTGGATTGTGCGAAGTGGTTGGTGACCGTTTTGCCTTCCCACTGCGCATGCGTTATGCGCGTGACTTTGCGGTAGAGCGTGTGGCTTTGGTTGGTGATGCTGCTCATACCATTCACCCATTAGCAGGGCAGGGCGTGAACCTTGGCCTATTAGATGCAGCAAGCTTAGCGCAAGAGTTGTTAAAGCTATGGGCTGCGGGTGAAGACATTGGCACCAAGCGTAATCTTCGCGGCTACGAGCGCTGGAGAAAAGCAGAGGCGGCGAAAATGATTGCTTCAATGCAGGGCTTTAAAGATCTGTTTGAAGGCGATAACCCAGCCAAGAAGCTGATTCGTGGTATCGGTATGAAGCTCGCGGGTCAATTACCGGGTGCGAAAGATGAAATCATGAAGCGAGCACTGGGTTTGTCAGGCAATCTTCCTGATCTAGCCAAGCGTCCAGTTACGCACCAATAATCAACAATCGCAAATCAATAGTCGCGCACGGGTGAGGCGTTGTTGATGGTCAGCAGCTGGAGCTGATTGCCATTGACTCAATCTGAACACGAAAAAAGGGTTGGCATTATGCCAACCCTTTTTGTTTTTAATTCTGTAGAGAATCAGGTCATGCGTATGCGCAGCGCAGTTTCATGATTTCACTATTTATTTCTTTTACCGTTTGAAAGTGACGCCTTTCTGCTCGGTCTGGCAGCACGAGTTTACCGTTATCAAACTCAAATTTTCCTACGCCGTAAATGTAGATTCGTCCTTTGAAAAGTCGACTTACATGTTTAGCAATCATACTCGGTGTATAGCGCTTAAACAGTCTCATTTTAATTATCCTTATATTTACCTAGCCTGCATATTATAGAAAAACTCCGAGATAATAATTGTGATAAGCATGGAGTAATATGCAGTAGAGTTGACGTGAATTAGATATTTGTGCTGTTCTAAGCACTTTCTTCAGTAAATATCTATTTTTACGTGAGCTCCTCCCCAAAATAATACTGAGTAGTGAACTGCTGTGAACTTTCCTGTCCGGTATTAAGCAGTGATAATGTTACAAGTATAAGAATAGGCGGGATTTTTTTGTTTGTGTAATCAAATTGTAAATTTTTGACAAAAAAAAGCCCGTCTAAAACGGGCGAATAGTCACAGATGCATTACACAAAAGTGGATACTGATGTTACTCAGTGGATTCACTTGTACTGATTTGCTTAAAAGCTAGTCAGTAAATTCACAATAACGTAAATTTGCCTTTGTGACTACTTATGCTTTTATTTTGAGTAACTATTTATTATTGGCGTGTTCTTCTTATGACGAACTTCACACTAAAAATGTATTCAATGAAAAGTTGTACTGAAGTTTGCGAACGATGACGCGATCGAAAAGATCATCGACTGATGTCAGCAACGATTGGTGCGCAAAGGGCCATAAGATCATTGGGATCCAGCGCAACACCAGCCATTCGTTCACCCGAGCTAATAGTAACCGTCGAGTTTTTTTGAATTGAAGGATCAAAAATGATCGGCATGTATCTCTTTAGAGCAAGAGGGCCAACACACCCAGCCTTAAAGCCTGTGATCGTTTCAACATCAGCGAGTGATACACAGGTCATTCGACGGCAATTCAGTACCGAGCGTACTTTCTTGGGGTCGACAGAGCGATCACCAGCAGTACAGGCCAACGCATATTGGTTGCCCATATCCTTGAGCAAAATACACTTCACCATTTGAGAGGCGTCGATGCCTCGCTCTTGAGCTGTTTCTTCGATGCTGGTGGTTGGTTTACTTTGCATCAGCAGGCGATAGTTCACCTGCTGTTGATCCAGCCATTGTGTAATCAGTGTTTCCACGTGGTTACTCGTCGTCAAGGCTGTAAGGCAGTGGCAGGATATTCCATGTTTGATCAGGCTGCGCGGTCAGTCGAAGCTGAACATCGTCATCAAGGTTGTTTGGCAGTACCATCAAACCAATCGCTTGGTTATTAGCAAATTGATAGACGTTTAATAGTCGGCCTGCACCACGCCAGTTCTCACCCACGCTACGTTCAAGTTCAATCGTATTCTCTAGAGACAGCACATCTGAAGTTGTTCCAGAAACAATGCGCATCTCACGCTTGTTCATGCCACGGTACTTGGCACGAGCAACCGTTTCTTGACCTGTGTAGCAGCCCTTTGAAAAGCTGATACCGCCAATGGCTTGTAGGTTAAGGGCTTGAGGGATGTGCTCGTTTTGCTCTGCTTTTGATAGGTTAGGCTGAGCATCAAGAATTTCATGATACTGCCAAAGCGCTTCCGATACTTTTTCAGCTGAGCTGCCTGATACCAAGGCTTCGGCTGCTTCTTGAGTAACAAGTAGAGCCCAACGGTTGTCTGAGACTTGAACGGCTGTACCACCAGAGATAGCACGCACTTTACCTTGACCCTCTGCAATCGAATCAACGTATTGGTTCGCTGAAGTGCCCATGATTCCGATAACAACGTCAGACGTCTGCTCGATATCAATTTTAGAGAACACGGCGTATTTCTTGATTTCAACTAACTCGACTTCAATTGCCGATTTCGGCTGCATAAGTGCGTAACCACCATTGTGGTGGAACAAACGAAAGATACTCCAAACCTTTCCTTTCGCATCACAATGCGCGCCTAATGTAGATTCATCATTAGGAAGAGTGACGACATCGCACGTTACTTGACCTTGTAGGTACGACTTTTTGTCATCGCCTATCATGGTGATTGCGCTCCAATCCGACACGTGTGTCATCATCAGTTCTGGAAGCGATTCATTTTGCGTATGAGCGAGCGGCTGAAATGTGTTTTTCCAATCCATTTTATCTTTCCTAAGAATTTTATTTGGCTCTATGTTAATCCGGTTCTGTTTCTTTGTCAGCCTAGGTTTTTTTGTGAGCTTAGATAGGGACTGTGACTCACATAGTAGTTGCAGAGCGTATGACTTGTTACACTCCGAGAAAGAAAAATTATAGGTGAGGATAGCCAATGTACACTGCAGAGCAGAAAGCACGAATTAAATGGGGTTGCCGTCGTGGCATGTTAGAACTTGATGTAGTCATCATGCCATTTTTTGAAGAGTGTTTTGATTCATTGCAAGAGCAGGAACAGCGTGAGTTTGTTTCTCTACTTGAGTGTGATGACCCAGATTTGTTTACTTGGGTTATGGGACATGGGCGCAGTGAAAATCTAGGCCATGCTTCAATGGTTGATAAAATTGTCGCGCATAACCTCAGCAAGGTTCGTTAAGCTTCAGCTTAAACCTTCATATTCCGCATTATTTGCAAAAGGCACTGTTTCTGGGTGCCTTTTGTTTTTCATCGTCTTTTCTTCTATCCCGCTCGTTGTTGCCCTCTATTGTTTAGCTTTAATGTTCAGTTTGTTTAAAGCCAATCATGTAATCTTGAATACAGCACATGGATGCTTTGATTATAAAGAAGATGGCGAGATTCGACTCAATGACCAATCCTACACACTTAAGTCTGTTGATAAGATCTGGGCACAGTTTTTCGTCAAACTAAAATTCGAATGTGGGCATTCGGTAATGCTTTGGCGTGATAGTTGTCGTGAGCGTGAATATCGCCACTTTCTGGTGAACTTACAACGATCGCACGAGGCAAATGAGAACGCGAGATAAAAGAAAAAGGAGCACTAGGCTCCTTTTCGTTTGATTGCGTTTAGTTGATTAGCTAATAGCTTTCAAATAATGATTACGACTGGTTTCTCTCTGGCGTCAGAATCGTTGGGCCACTGTCTTTTGCAAGTTCTGGGTAATCCAACGTGTAGTGTAAGCCGCGGCTCTCTTTACGTTGCATCGCACAGCGAACCATTAGCTCAGCTACTTGTAGCAAGTTACGCAGTTCTAATAGGTTGTTCGAAACCTTAAAGTAGCTGTAGTACTCATGAGTTTCTTGCTGCAGCATCTGAATACGGCGCATTGCACGTTCTAGACGTTTATCCGTTCGAACAATACCCATGTAATCCCACATGAACAGCCTTAGCTCGTGCCAGTTGTGCTGAATGATCACTTCTTCATCACTGTTGGTGACTTGGCTTTCGTCCCATGCAGGCAGTTCAGCGCACAGTTGAGATTGGTCGATGTTTTCAACGATATCTTTTGCTGCTGCCCAAGCATAAACAACACATTCAAGCAGTGAGTTTGACGCCATGCGGTTCGCACCGTGTAAGCCGGTGTAACTCACTTCACCAATCGCATATAAGTTAGTTAAGTCGGTTTGACCTTGCTTATTAACCATTACACCACCGCAGGTATAGTGCGCAGCAGGTACGATCGGGATCGGCTCTTTGGTCATATCAATCCCTAAATCCATCAAACGCGTATGGATCATTGGGAAATGCGTTGTGATGAAGTCTTCAGGCTTGTGGCTGATATCAACATACATGCAGTCAGCACCTAGGCGCTTCATTTCGAAGTCAATCGCACGAGCAACCACATCACGCGGAGCCAGTTCACCACGCTCGTCGAAGTCCTTCATGAAGCGGGAACCGTCTGGACGACGCAGGTAGGCACCTTCACCACGTAGTGCTTCCGTCAGTAGGAAGTTACGCGCTTCTGGGTGGAACAAGCAAGTCGGGTGGAACTGGTTGAACTCAAGGTTGGCTACACGGCAACCCGCACGCCAAGCAATAGCAATACCATCACCTGAAGAGACATCTGGGTTAGAGGTGTATTGGTAAACTTTTGAAGCGCCGCCTGTTGCTAACACAACAAATTTAGCGCGCACGGTTTCAACGTGTTCTTGGTTACGGTTCCAAATGTAGGCACCGATAACCTTGTCTTTCGAACCACCAACCTTATCTTCTGTGATCAAATCTAGCGCATTGTGACGCTCGAAGATCTCGATGTTTGGGTGATTGTTGACGTTATCTTGCAGTGAGGTTTGCATTGCCATGCCAGTTGCATCGGCAGCGTGCAGAATTCGGCGGTGACTGTGGCCACCCTCACGAGTGAGGTGATATTTTGGTTGGCCTTCCGTGCTGTTCTCATCTTTATCAAATGGAACACCACCATCAATCAGCCATTGCACACACTCTTTAGCATTTTCAGCAATGAATTGAACTGTATCTTCTTCGCATAACCCAGCCCCAGCAATTTGAGTATCTTCTACATGAGACTCAATACTGTCCGACTCATCGAACACCGCGGCGATACCACCTTGTGCGTAATACGTCGATCCTTCGCTGCGTGGTCCTTTGCTTAATACAATTACTTTTGCATGTTCTGCTACACGTAAGGCTAATGACAAGCCTGCCGCACCACTTCCTACCACTAATACATCACACTGATGTTCACGGTTTGCGTTCATAAAACTTATTAAATCCCGGGCTATAGTCGAGTTGTCCACTCTCAATTGACGTTGTCTTGTTTTAGGAGTTTGGCTAAGACTGTTATAATCTCTCCAGAGTCATCCTAAAACGCTACACAAAATCAATGTATAGACAGCTATCTAGAAATATTTAATTGCTCAATACCATTGCTTTTGCTCAAGTTTCCCCAAATTGATAGGGATAGCTATTTTTATTACATCACATTGTGAAACAATAATGGCAAATAATTTTAAGAAAGTTGGAACTTTCGGTATTTGGCTTAGTCACAATAGTGCTCTTGTAGACGGTGGTGTCAATACTACATTTCGCATAATTAGTACCCATATCTGTGAAGGTAAGGGTTATAACAATAGGAGTACCCGCTCGAATGAACGAGCAGCTAACCGATCAAGTGTTGATTGAGCGAGTTCAGAGTGGAGATAAGCAGGCTTTTAACTTACTAGTGGTTAAGTACCAAAATAAAGTTTGTAATCTTATCTCTCGATACGTGAATAATTCCGGTGATGTACCTGATGTAGCACAAGAAGCTTTTATTAAAGCTTACCGCGCGATACCTAACTTTCGTGGCGAGAGTGCCTTCTATACATGGTTGTACCGAATTGCCGTGAACACCGCTAAAAATCATATCGTTGCCCAGAGCCGTAGGCCGCCAGCAACAGATGTAGATGCAGAAGATGCAGAATATTACGAAACAGGCAGCGCGTTAAAAGAAATATCGAACCCTGAGAACTTAACGCTGTCAAACGAATTGAAACAAGTTGTTTTTGGAGCGATTGAAGCGCTACCAGAAGACTTAAAAACTGCAATGACGTTGCGTGAGCTCGAAGGTTTGAGCTACGAAGAGATTGCAGAAGTAATGGATTGCCCTGTAGGAACCGTACGTTCGCGTATTTTCCGAGCTCGTGAAGCGGTGGAAAAGAAAATTAAGCCTCTTTTGCAACGCTAGAACTTGTAATAATTATGGTGAAAATAATGGCTGATAAAGAAAAGCTTTCGGCACTCATGGATGGTGAAACGATCGATAAAGCTCTCATTGTAGATCTCGAATCTGATCAAGAAAGCATGGATACCTGGCAGAGTTACCATCTAATTGGTGATGTTATGCGTGGGGATGCGCCAGAAACTCCAGAGTGGAACATTGCTAACAGTGTTGCGGCAGCGCTTGATAATGAGCCTGCACATAGTGCAATGCCGAACTTGCACCAAGTGCATGTTGAACCAACTGTTGCTCCAATTGAAGAGCAGCCTAAACCTCAGCAAGCGAAGCGTCAGCTTCCGGCGTGGTTACAACAGTTTGGACAAGTTGCCGTGGCAGCGTGTGTCTCACTAGTCGTTGTATTAGGTGTTCAACAATATGGTGGCAGCGACCCTGCTGCGCCAGAGCAGTTGCCTGTACTCCAGACGATTCCATTTGCGGGTTCTGCGGAACCAGTAAGCTTAACGCGTGACTCTGTTGAGAAGCCAGCATCTGAAGCTAACTTGCAAGAGCAGCGTAAACGCGTTCATGCAATGCTAGAGGATTATGAGCTGCAGCTAAGATTAAACAGTGATGCATCGCCAATGCAAGATGCACATCTAGAATCGGACATTGAATGAAGAAAATCCTGGTCAGTGCACTGACACTGTTCAGCTTGATGTCTCCAACAGCCTTTGCAGAGGAACCCACTGCAAAGGCGTTGTTACATCAGATGAACGAGGCCAGTCAGCATCTAAATTACGAACTCTCCTACATTTTGATCAAGAAGAGCAGTATTGAACCTCTTGTTTATCGCCATGCGGTTAACGACGACCAACAACTTGCACACCTTGTTTACTTGAGCGGGCCTATCCGTGAAGTTATTCGACGTGGTGATGAAGTCAGTTATATTGAACCGGGTACAGAACCGTTTACCATTCAATCTGGCAGTATGGTTGCACCTGTTATTCCGATGATTAATCGAGATATTGACGCGCTCAACGACTATTACGATTTCGTTAAAGTGGGTCGTGCTCGTGAAGCTGGAAGTACTACGCAAGTATTGCGCGTGGTGCCGAAAGATGGCCTTCGTTACTCTTACGTCGTTTGGGTAGATGAAAAAACGAGTCTTCCTTTGCGTGCCGATCTGTTGGATCGTGACGGCGAAGTGCTTGAACAGTACCGTACTATCTCTTACGTGGTGAACGATAAGATTGCAGAGGCAATGGGGGGCTTGAATAGCGCTCAACTGCCGAAAGTCTTATCGCTGCCGGAAGGCTTAGTGAGTGAAACTAACTGGCAAGCCTCTTGGATTCCTGAAGGATTTAAGTCAAAAGAGCTTAGTCGTTATCCAATGGCTGCGACCGATAAAATGGTTGAAAGCCAACTTTTCAGTGATGGGTTGTTTAGCTTTTCAGTTTATATCGCCGATAAAGACGAACATTCATTGAAAGGGCAGTTGGTACGCCAAGGACGCAGAACGTTACACAGCTTAGTGATTGGTGACAAAGAGATCTCTGTGGTGGGTGATATTCCGCCAGCAACCGCCAAACGTATTGCGCAATCAGTTACGTTCAATAAACCGGTACCAGCGCAATGATGACGGCGCTGGCAACCGTTAGCTCGGTTGAACAAAGCGGTCAACAATACTTTGTTCAACTGAGCTGCGAACAACAAACCAGTTGCAGCAGTTGTTCATCTCAAAAAAGCTGCGGAACGGGTATTGTGACCAAGGCCGTTGGCAATAAATCCTTGTTTTGGCAGCTTAAAACCAAAAGTTTAGTTAAAGCCGGACAGATCGTGGAAATTGGCTTTCCAGAAAAAAGCTTACTGCAGTCTGCGGCGATTGTTTACCTCATTCCACTTTTCATGTTGATGATTGGTGCTGGTTTTGGACAACTCTTGTTGCAACCCTTACTCCAAGGGGGCGAGGGCATTGTTATCTTAAGTGCAGCGCTGTTTACTGCTGGTGGTATTGCCTTAGCGAAGCGGTTAGCCAAACCAATGGAAGACAAATCCAAGCAAGAAGTCGTCTTGATTCGAATCCTAGGTGAGCCTCTCGTCTAATTTATGATGCTTCTTGCCCTTAAATTGGGTAGAATCTGCCAACTTGATTGAAATGCCGCCACCAATGCTGACTGTAGATTGGACGCGTCGCGGCTTTCTTATTATCCCTATTCAAAGAGTTTAGTCACACCAAGCCTATGAAGCACATTCGTAATTTTTCGATTATCGCCCACATCGACCACGGTAAGTCGACCCTTTCTGACCGCTTAATCCAAGTTTGTGGAGGGTTAAGTGAACGTGAGATGGCAGCTCAAGTCCTCGATTCTATGGATATAGAACGCGAGCGTGGTATTACAATTAAAGCGCAGAGTGTGACTTTAGATTACAAAGCGAAAGATGGTGAAACTTACCAACTTAACTTTATCGACACTCCAGGACACGTAGATTTCTCTTACGAAGTATCTCGTTCTCTAGCCGCTTGTGAAGGCGCGCTATTGGTTGTGGATGCTGGTCAAGGTGTTGAAGCACAAACTCTAGCAAACTGTTACACCGCTATCGAAATGGAACTGGAAGTAGTGCCAATCTTGAACAAGATTGACCTACCTGCTGCTGAACCTGAGCGTGTTGCTGAAGAAATCGAAGAGATCGTTGGTATCGATGCGATGGAAGCGACGCGTTGTTCTGCAAAAACCGGTATCGGTGTTGATGACGTTCTTGAAAACATCGTAACAGCTATCCCACCACCGGAAGGTGATCCAGACGCGCCACTACAAGCGTTGATCATTGACTCTTGGTTCGATAACTACTTAGGCGTTGTTTCTTTGGTTCGTATCAAGAACGGTAAGCTGAAGAAGAACGACAAGATTAAAGTAATGTCGACAGACCAAGTTTGGGGTGTTGACCGTCTAGGTATCTTCACACCTAAGCAAATCGACACAACAGAGCTAAATACTGGCGAAGTTGGTTGGGTTGTTTGTGGTATTAAAGACATCCTTGGCGCACCTGTTGGTGATACGTTGACGCTTGCAAAAGGCGGCAGCACAGAACGTCTACCTGGTTTCCAAAAAGTGAAGCCTCAGGTATATGCAGGTCTATTCCCAGTATCGTCTGATGACTACGAAAACTTCCGTGACGCACTAGGCAAATTAAGCCTGAACGATGCATCACTGTTCTACGAACCAGAAAGTTCAGCAGCACTTGGCTTTGGTTTCCGTTGTGGCTTCTTAGGAATGCTTCACATGGAGATCATTCAAGAGCGTTTAGAGCGTGAATACGACCTAGACCTAATCACAACGGCACCAACCGTAGTGTACGAAGTTGTAAAAACGGATGGCAGCATTCTTTACGTTGATAGTCCGGCTAAACTGCCTGCAACTAATGATGTAGAAGAGATTCGTGAGCCTATCGCACGTTGTAATATCCTTGTACCGTCAGACTACCTAGGTAACGTAATTACCTTATGTGTAGAAAAACGTGGTGTTCAAGTGGATATGGTTTATCACGGTAAGCAAGTTGCTGTGACGTACGACCTGCCAATGGCAGAAGTGGTTTTAGACTTCTTCGACCGTTTGAAATCAACATCTCGTGGCTATGCGTCACTGGATTACAACTTCCAACGTTTTGAAATGTCGAACATGGTTCGTGTAGACGTATTGCTTAATGGCGAAACGGTTGATGCACTAGCAATCATTACGCACAAAGACATTGCACAGTCTCGCGGTCGTCTACTGGTTGAGAAGATGAAAGAATTCATCCCTCGTCAAATGTTTGATATCGCGATTCAAGCAGCGATTGGTAACCACATCATTGCTCGTTCTACAGTGAAACAACTGCGTAAGAACGTAATCGCAAAATGTTACGGTGGTGATATCAGTCGTAAGAAGAAACTTCTTAAGAAACAAAAAGAAGGTAAGAAGCGTATGAAGCAGATCGGTAACGTTGAACTGCCTCAAGAAGCATTCTTAGCGATTCTTCATGTTGGTAAAGACTAGGTATCAATCGCACTAACTATCTGCTGAACATTACTGGTTAAAATCGTTTATTTCTTTGTTGCAAAGATTGCAATTAGGCCCACTAGTCACTGCACTTTGCGCCTCGAACTAAACGATTTTTCCTGCGTAATCTCCCCAGCATTTAGTCAGCATGATTGATACAGATTAGAAATATTAAGCAGAGTGAAAGGGTTATACTCTTTCACTTTCGTTATTTTTAAAGAAATGAAATTTAAGGGATATCAATGGCTAATACATTTTCGCTTATTTTAGTGATCGTAACTCTAGTGACCGGCATTGTATGGGCGTTGGAAAAGTTTGTGTGGGCGAAGAAACGCCAACAAAAACTGGCTGACGTTGAAGCACAATCGAATGGCCTAGACGCTGCAACCAGCGCAAAAGTTACGGCTCAGCCTTGGTGGGTTGAGAACAGTGTGTCCATTTTCCCTGTAATTGCATTTGTTTTGGTTTTGCGTTCATTTATTTATGAACCGTTTCAAATCCCATCTGGTTCGATGATGCCAACACTATTGGTTGGTGATTTCATCTTAGTAGAGAAGTACGCATACGGTCTAAAAGACCCGGTATGGCGCACTCAACTGGTCGAAACGGGCAAACCAGAACGTGGTGATTCAATCGTATTCAAATACCCACCTCAGCCGAATATCGACTACATTAAGCGTGTTGTTGGTATGCCGGGTGATACCATTCGCTACAGCAGCAATAAAGAAGTCTGCATTCAAGCGAAGGGTGGCAGTAGCTGTAAACCAGTGAAGTTAAGTCACGTTGAAGAAAGCCAATTTATTCAAGATGGTGTGCCTCTGATTCAGCTGAATGAACAGCTGGGTGATGTGGAGCACCAAATTTTAGTTAACCCATTACGTCGTGATCGTGTGCAAGCATATCAACCTCGCAATGGTGTTAACGAGTGGATCGTTCCAGAAGGCCAATACTTTGTTATGGGTGATAACCGTGACAACAGTGCTGACAGCCGTTACTGGGGCTTTGTCCCTGAAGCAAACCTTGTTGGTAAGGCCGTTGCTATTTGGATCAGCTTCGAATTCGAACGCGGTTCAGACAGTGTACTTCCAACATGGATTCCTACTGGTGTGCGTTTTAATCGCATCGGTGGGATTCACTAATCGATCACATAACACATCGAGAGAGCATGAATTCTCCAATTGATAAACTAGAGAGAAAGATTGGCTATCAGTTTAATGATGCCGATCTTATCCATCTGGCGCTGACTCACCGTAGCGCCGCAGGTAAACACAACGAACGTCTTGAGTTTCTGGGCGATTCAATTTTAAGTTTTGTTATCGCTGATGATCTTTACCACCGTTTCCCTAAGGTAAACGAAGGTGATATGAGCCGCATGCGCGCAACATTAGTACGTGGTCATACATTGGCAGAACTAGGTCGTGAATTCGAACTAGGAGATTACTTAAAATTAGGTCCAGGTGAGTTGAAGAGTGGCGGTTTCCGTCGTGATTCTATTCTAGCGGATGCAGTAGAAGCGATCATCGGTGCTGTCTATTTAGATAGTGATACCGAGGTTGTTCGCCGCATTATTTTAAGCTGGTACCAATCTCGCCTAGAGTCTATTCAGCCTGGTGTATCTCAAAAAGATCCGAAAACTCGCTTACAAGAGTTTTTACAAGGTCGAAGAAATCCCCTACCTGTCTACACAGTGACTAATATTAAAGGTGAAGCACACAACCAAGAGTTTACGGTTGAGTGTGAAGTGGCAGGTGTGGATAAACCTGTTATCGGTAAAGGCACTAGCCGCCGCAAGGCAGAACAAGCGGCTGCTGAAACAGCATTAGAGCAACTAAGCAATGTCTGATAACAATCAAGATTTCGATATCGATGCATTCTTTTCATCTGATAGCAAAAAAACGGGCCTACCGGAAAACCAACACTGTGGCTTCATCGCTATCGTGGGTCGACCAAACGTAGGTAAATCGACGCTTCTGAACCATATTTTGGGTCAGAAAATCTCGATCACATCACGTAAACCTCAGACGACACGTCACCGTATTATGGGTGTAGAAACTGAAGGTGATTACCAAGCGATCTACGTTGATACTCCTGGACTTCATATCGAAGAAAAGCGTGCAATCAACCGTTTGATGAACCGTGCGGCGAACAGCTCACTGAGCGATGTGAACCTAGTATTTTTCCTTGTTGACGGTACTCACTGGACTGACGACGATGAAATGGTACTGAACAAGCTGAGAAAAACAGATTTCCCAGTCGTACTTTGTATTAACAAGGTAGACAACGTTCAAGACCGTACAGACGTGATGCAGCACATGATGGAAGTGTCTAAGAAGATGGAATTCCTTGATGTTGTACCAATCTCGGCGAAGCAAGGTAAGAATATCGATGTACTGCGTAAGCACGTTCGTAACTCTTTACCTAAAGCGACGCATCACTTCCCTGAAGAGTACGTAACGGATCGTTCACAGCGCTTTATGGCCTCTGAAATCATCCGTGAAAAACTGATGCGATTCACAGGCGAAGAGCTACCTTACTCAGTAACGGTTGAAATCGAGCGTTTCGATTACAACCCTGATAACGATGGCTTCCACATCAACGCTTTGATTCTTGTTGAACGTACTGGTCAGAAGAAGATGGTGATTGGTAAAGCGGGCGAGAAGATCAAAACGATTGGTCGTGAAGCTCGTATCGATATGGAAGAACTATTCGGTCGTAAGGTTTACCTAGAGACTTGGGTTAAAGTTAAGTCTGGTTGGGCTGACGATGAGCGTGCACTTCGCTCGTTAGGCTACATCGACGATCTATAATATATTGAACGTCACTTTCTGATATTAAGAAAGTTGAATTGAATATAAATACAAGAGAGAGTGCGAACTCTCTCTTTTTGTATCTGTAAGAAGGGTAAGTGATTGAGCGAAGGGTTACAGCGATGCTTTGTGTTGCACCGTCGACCATACAGTGAGTCGAGCCTAATTCTGGACGTCTTCAGTGAAGAGTACGGAAGGGTGACGTTGATGTCTAAAGGTGCAAGGAGTAAGCGTTCTAATTTGAAAGGTGCATTGCAACCTTTTACGCCTCTGCTGCTTAAGTGGTCTGGCAATGGTTCAATGAAAACGTTACGCCAAGCTGAACCCATCAGCTTGGGGCTTCCTCTTGCCGGTATTAATCTGTATTCCGCTATGTATGTCAATGAGCTAGTTGGCCGTGTGTTGATGGCTGAAGTGGCCATGCCCGCATTTTTTCACGACTATCTTCATGCTTTAACAGAACTCGCTCATAATGAGAACCCTGAGCCAGCGCTACGTCGTTTTGAATTGGCTCTGCTTTCCGCTATGGGGTATGGCGTCGACTTTTTGCATTGTGCTGGTACTGGTGAAGCGATCGATCCAAGCATGACTTATCGCTATCGAGAGCAGAAAGGTTTCATCGCTTCTGTACGTCGAGATAACCTGACATTTATGGGCGATGAACTTATCGCAATTAGTGAACGTAGGTTTATCACTAAAGAGCAGTTAAAAGCAGCAAAACGCTTTACACGCATAGCCTTAAAGCCGTATCTTGGCGGCAAACCATTAAAAAGTAGAGAGCTATTTATGCCAACAATAGCCCTCTCTAGAGCACGGAGTATTGGAAAATGAGCTCAATCCTTTTAGGCGTTAATATCGACCATATTGCTACACTACGTAATGCACGTGGTACTAAATACCCAGATCCAGTACACGCAGCTGAAATTGCTGAACGTGCGGGTGCTGACGGCATTACCATTCACCTGCGCGAAGATCGCCGTCATATTGTTGATCGCGATGTACGTATTCTTGCTGAGACAATCCAGACTCGCATGAACTTAGAGATGGCAGTGACGGACGAGATGGTTCAAATTGCACTCGATACTAATCCTGAGTTCGTTTGTCTGGTTCCAGAAAAGCGTGAAGAGCTGACGACGGAAGGCGGCTTGGACGTGGTTGGTCAACTTGAAAAGATCAAAGCAGCGACGGAAAAACTGTCGGCAGCGGGTATCAAAGTATCTCTGTTTATCGATGCAGATCGTGAGCAAATCGATGCAGCAAAAGCGTGTGGCGCACCGTTCATTGAGCTTCATACTGGTCATTACGCTGATGCGAAAACAGAAGAAGATCAGCAAGATGAGCTTAAAAAGATTGCTGCAGGCGCAAGCTACGCAGACGATCTTGGTATCACAGTGAATGCTGGTCATGGTCTGACTTATCACAACGTAGCGCCGATTGCGGCACTTCCTGAGATCTACGAGTTGAACATCGGTCACTCGATCATGGGACGCGCAGTCTTTGATGGTTTGAATAAAGCCGTTGCAGACATGAAAGCCGTGATGGAAACAGCACGCAACAACGCTTAGTTCTTTAACTCGTCATTAGTTTAGTAGTAAGCGTTAAGTGGTTAATCAGTAGAATCGATAAAGTTAATAGATAGAAGTTTGGTAGTAGGGTAAACATGGCTGTTGTTGGATTAGGTACAGATATCGCAGAAATCGAACGTGTTGAAAAGGCACTGTCACGAAGTGGCGACGCTTTTGCTCAGCGTATTTTGACCGACTCTGAGTTTGAAGTATTTCAGCAACTGAAGCAAAAAGGGCGTTACCTTGCAAAACGCTTTGCTGCAAAAGAAGCGGCATCTAAGGCGTTGGGCACGGGTATCGCGCTTGGTGTGACCTTTCACGATTTCGAGATTTCAAACGATGAGCATGGCAAGCCAGTTCTAAGCCTACATAAAAAGGCGCGTGAAATCGCAGAAGCGAGTGGTACAAAGTCGATTCATCTGACTATCTCAGATGAGCGCCATTATGCGGTGGCGACGGTACTACTCGAGTCGTAAATAGATTACCGTTACTTTATACCAATCGTAGTAAATAACTGTTCACCCTAGCTTGTTAAAAAACTCGATAACTTCGTTAGAATTTTTGATTGTAGAATAACTACTTATCGAAAAATCCTGCCTTGTCCTCAAGCTTTTTTCCTACGCTATTTTTGATCACTTACTTACTGTGATTGGTATTATATCTGGTGCTCTAGGTTCTAGACAGAAAAAAGCAGAGCTCATGAGCTCTGCTTTTTTATTGGCTGGTAAACCGTTTGACGAATATTTGTGAGTAAGAAATGTTCGCTAAGTCTTGGCTGGTTTCAAATAATGAATCGCGGTTGCTTGAACCTTATCTAATTCATCCTGAAGTTCAAAAAGTTCAGGTTCAATGTCTTCAACGGAAGTGCCAGAACGCAGCTCTTTCTCTATCGTCGCACACACCGACTTCAGCCTTGGTACACCGCTGTATGAGCTGCTGCCATGCATCTTGTGGATGATGTGTGTCAGCGCTTCAACGGGGTAGTCACTGTCTTCTATCGCTTTCTCTGCGGCTTCATAAACCTCAGGAATGAAGTCGACTAGCATTTGTAGCATATCGCGTGCGAGGTCTTCTTTGTTGGCGGCTTGCTTCATAGCTGCTTGCCAATCAATGATGATATTCTTATGCACGTTAGCCTCAGAATCTGAAACTGAGCTGTTGTCTACTTCCGCAGAGACTGCCGGGTGGGCTGGGTCTATTTTTTCAATGTGCTCAACCTCAGAGGTAGGGCTCCAATGAATCAGAACCTGCTGTAACACGTGCTCTTCAATCGGTTTGGTTAGGTAGTCATCCATGCCGGCTTCAAGCAGACGGTCCCGTTCGCCAACCATCGCGTGTGCTGTGACGGCAATGACGGGGGTATTCGCATTATTCGCTAGCTCTTTTATATTCTTACAGGCCGTCACACCATCCATTTGCGGCATTTGGATATCCATGAAGATGATATCAAATGGGGTCTCCTTCGCCTTGTCTATGGCCTTCTGTCCGCTGGGGCAACTGATGACCGTCTCTACACGCTCTTTTAGTAGCGCGGTGATCAATTTAAGGTTTGCAGGATTGTCGTCGACCGCCAATACAGTGAGCGGCAGCTTCTCTTCCGAGTGCGTTTCAATCGCTGGTGCAATCAAGGTTGGTGCTTGATTAGAGATCAGAGTTTGTAGAAGTTTCTTACGAGAGAGAGGCTTGGTGATGCATTGGACATCAACCTCTTTCATCAATTGTTCACCCAAAGCTAGCTCAGTACTCGGCGTACCAATAATCACGTTCTGAGCGATTTTCTTCGCGCCAATCGCCCAACCACTCACGGTATCAAATTGATACTCTTGGTTCGCGGCTAGGTTGAGTAGAACGTAGTCATACGAGGTCGACTCGTCAGGCATTACCGAACGATACGTTACCACTAAGCCTTCTTGGGTTAATATTTGCTGAGTAATCGACGCCGCTTGCATGTTTGGCTCGATAAGCAGCAGCTGCTTGTCTTGCAGGCACTGAGTCTCAATCAGCTCAGTCATCGGCATATCAGTCGTTGATAGTCTCAAAGTAAACCAGAAGGTTGAACCTTGGTGTAGGCGACTGGTTAGGCTGATCTCACCACCCATTTGGCTGACCAGTTTTTGGGTGATAACTAGGCCTAGCCCCGTACCGCCATAACGACGAGAGATGCTTGCGTCGGCTTGGCTGAAGGCTTGGAATAGCTGAGCTTGTTGACGCTCAGAGATACCAATACCTGTATCGCGAACCATGAATTGCAACTCGATGCTGTCTTCGCTTTGTGAACGAAGTTCAACACTGATATCAATGTTGCCACGTTCAGTAAACTTGATTGAGTTACCAACGAGGTTGGTTAGGATCTGCTGAATACGCAGCGGGTCACCAACAACGCCTGGTGGCACTTTCGGGTCTATCTTAAGAGTTAACTCTAGGCCTTTCTCATGGGCGTTGGTCGCTTGAAGGTTCACAACCTCTTCAAGGCTAGCTTGGAACTCGAATGGGATGTTCTCGAGCGCTAATTTACCAGCTTCCAGTTTCGAGAAATCAAGAATATCGTTGATGATACTGAGTAGATTATTTGCTGAACGTTCAATGGTTTGCAAGTAATCTGTTTGACTGGTCGATAGATGAGTCTTAAGCATTTGACGAGTAAAGCCAATCACACCGTTAAGCGGTGTTCTCAATTCGTGAGACATGTTAGCCAAGAACTCAGATTTAACACGAGCCGCTTCTTGAGCGCGTTTTTTCGCAATGTCTAACTCAACGTTTTGAATCTCTAATTGCTCTAGGGTTTCACGCAGATCAGACGTAGCCTGGTCGATACTGTGCTGCATCTCGACGTGATATTCTGATAGCGATACCGCCATCGCGTTGATACCGTTTTTCAGTGAGTCTAGCTCACCGTGCATTTTGCCTTCGATACGCACATCGAGATGACCACGACGAATTCGGTCGACCATGTTTTTCATGTGTGTGATCGGTTGGGTGACGTCATGCATCAAGCGAAAAGCAAATACACCAGAAAGTCCCAGCCCCAAAATCAACACCAAGAAGGCAGAGAACACTTCTTGATACTGCTGCAATCGAAGTGACGACAAGTCTAACTCTATTGCAATATAGCCGATCGCTTGGTTGGCTTGAGACTGCCCATTGGCTGAGTTGATGTATTGACCTTCAGCGATGATTGGTGTCCGAAGAATCAGCGTATTATCGAGCAGGTTCGATGAGCTTAAATGCGGGATGGGTTTATCTTTCGGATAGGTCAGGCTTTCAAAATCAGGGTGGAAGTTTGAGGTTACAAACAACTCATGACGTTCATCAAACACCGCAATACTGCGCACTAGCTTAGAGTTTTTTCGATGCGCATAGCTAATAAGCTGACGAACAGACTCTCGACTTTCGAGCTTCATGCCTGACTCACTAGCAATTGCCAGCGGTTCAATGATGCTAGTACCAGTATTAACCACTTGGCCCTCAAGGTCTTGATAGCGGTTAAATGAGAAAAATGCACTCAATAGCAACCCAATAATCAAGGTTGGAGCTAGAGTTAAGGTAATTACACGGGCTCTTAAGCCATATCTGGTCATGTTCTTTAATTACATCGAGGTCTGGATATGGGAAAATAACGCACACAATGGCGGTTAAGTGAACGGTAAGCTTAATCAAAGCCGTGACGTTCGACAATGATTCCAAGACATAATAGTGAGTCCTGGATACCAATTACTTATTAAAAGATACATTAGGCACAAGCAATGGCACGTTTTTTCCAACCAAAAAAGAAAACTCAACTCGAGACCAAGCATCAATCGGTTTTGGTTGAACGAATGGATCACAATGGCGCTGGCATCGCTTATCAGAAGAATAAACCTGTTTTCATTGATGGCGCATTGCCCGGTGAGCAGGTGGTTATTCAACTTACTGAGAGCAAAAGTAAGTTTTCGCGAGCAAAACTCATCAAATTACTTAAACCGAGTGAGCTGCGTTTAAAGCCATTCTGTAAGCACTTTAATCAGTGTGGTGGCTGTCACCTTCAACATCTTGGTTACGCTTCTCAGGTTGAGCATAAATCGCAATCTTTGACGCACCTGATGGGCCAATACCAAACGGCTAACACCGAAGTTGTTGAGCCGATTGTGGGTGATGATACCGGTTATCGACGTCGCGCGCGTATCAGCCTATTTGTTGATAAGAAGACACAGCAGCTTCAGTTCGGTTTCCGTAAGAAACAAAGTAAGCAGATAGAAAACATCACCGATTGTGCCGTGCTGGATCCTCGCCTTAATGTATTGCTGCCAAAACTGAAAAGTTTACTCAATACTTTCAGCAACCTTACGTCTTTAGGACACGTTGAATTGGTGTTGGGCGATACTGGCCCTGTGATGGTCCTGCGTCACCTTAAGCCTTTGGTTGAGAAAGATGAGCAAGCATTGATTGCACTCGCTAAAGCGGAAGGTGCCACGTTGTATACTATGCCTGAAACGGACAAGCTCGTTCGTTTAGTCGGTGATGCGCCAGCTTATAGCGAAACAGGCGTGACTTTACCTTTTGAGCCAAACCACTTTATCCAAGTTAACCAGAAAGTGAACCAGCAAATGGTTGCTCAAGCGATTGAGTGGCTAGAGCCTCAAGCCGATGAGCGAGTGCTCGACCTGTTTTGTGGCTTAGGGAACTTCAGTTTGCCTATTGCACAACAATCTGCGTTTGTAGTGGGTGTTGAAGGTGTCGATGAAATGGTTCAACAGGCCACGTCTAACGCGACTTTGAATCAATTGAGTAATACAGAATTCTACCAAGCGAACCTTGAAGAAGAGCTGTCTTCACAGCCTTGGGCAAAAGAAAGATTTGATAAAATCTTACTTGATCCAGCACGTGCTGGAGCGAGTGGGATCGTTGATCAAATTTCAGGGTTAGGTGCGAAGCGTGTGGTTTATGTTTCGTGTAATCCTGCTACTCTAGCTAGAGATTCAGAGAGCTTAGAAAAACAAGGCTATCAACTAGCCAAGCTTGGTATGTTGGACATGTTCCCACACACCAGTCATCTAGAATCGATGGCTCTCTTTATCAAGGCTTAGAGGCCCTTAAACAAGGCTTAAAAATGAATCACAAAGGTGCAGGGAAGCCTGCGCTGATATCAATATGAGTCGAACTAACTTGGAATCAGTTAGTCATATTGAATTGGGTATAAAACATAATAACTAGGAAGGCATGATGGTTGCGGTACGAAGCGCACATTTAAACCCAAGCGAACAGTTTGAGCTAGATAATTGGATTGCGTCATTGAATCAAGACGCAAAAACCTCGAATAAACTGACCAAAGTTTATCGTCACTGCGAAGAGCTATTAAAAGATCACGAGCAAGGCGAGCTTTTGCTTTGGCGTGGGCGCGAGATGATCGAGATCTTGGTCACCTTGTCTATGGATCGCGCAACTTTAGTGGCAGCGCAACTCTTCCCTGTCGTATCAAGCGGTGTTTTTGAGCGTGAAGCGTTTGAAGAAAGTTACGGAAAGGAAACCGTAAAACTGATTGATGGCGTGGAAGAAATGGCGGCTTTGGGCCAGCTAAACGTCACCCTTGAAGGCAGTGCTGCCTCGGGTCAAGTCGATAATGTTCGACGAATGCTGCTTGCGATGGTGGATGACTTCCGTTGCGTCGTCATCAAACTAGCAGAGCGAATTTGTAACCTAATCGAAGTGAAAAAGGCCCCTGATGCTGTGCGCCGTGCGGCAGCAAAAGAGTGTGCCAACATTTATGCTCCTCTAGCAAACCGTTTAGGTATTGGTCAGCTAAAGTGGGAAATTGAAGACTACGCTTTCCGCTACCAACAACCAGATATCTATAAGCAGATTGCTAAACAGTTGTCTGAGCGCCGTATCGTGCGCGAACAATACATCACTGACTTTGTTGACGATTTAACGTCAGAAATGAACCGCTCAAGCATCAATGCTGAAGTCAGCGGTCGACCAAAACACATCTACAGTATTTGGCGTAAAATGCAGAAAAAAGGCTTAGAGTTTGATGAGCTTTTTGACGTGCGTGCGGTGCGTATTATCGCAGACCAACTGCAAGACTGTTATGCCGGTTTAGGTGTGGTTCACACCAAATATAAACACCTCCCAAGTGAATTTGATGACTATGTGGCAAACCCTAAACCCAACGGTTATCAATCGATTCATACCGTAGTTCTTGGCCCTGAAGGCAAGACCATTGAAATTCAGATTCGTACCAAGCAGATGCATGAAGACTCTGAATTAGGCGTTGCGGCGCACTGGAAGTACAAAGAAGGTGCTTCAAGCGGCGTACGCAGTGGCTACGATGAGAAAATCACCTGGCTTCGTAAGCTTATCGACTGGCAAGAAGAGATGTCGGATTCTGGTGAAATGCTGGATGAAGTGCGTAGCCAAGTCTTTGATGACCGTGTTTATGCTTTTACACCTCGTGGTGATGTAGTCGATTTACCAATGGGTGCAACACCGTTGGATTTTGCTTACCACATCCACTCGATGGTTGGACACCGTTGTATCGGTGCCAAAGTAGCCGGTCGAATCGTCCCGTTTACTCATAAACTGGCGATGGGCGATCAAGTTGAGATCATCACTCAAAAAGAACCGAACCCATCACGTGATTGGTTAAACCCGACCACAGGCTTTGTTCATTCGAGTCGAGCTCGTGCAAAAATTAACGCCTGGTTCCGTGCTCAGAGTCGTGAGAAAAACCTTGAAGCCGGACGAGATATTCTAGAAGTCGAGCTAGGCAGAGTCGGAGCGACGCTGAAAGATGCCGAGCAATACGCGCTGAAACGATTCAACGTCAATACTCCAGATGAGCTCTATGCGGGTATTGGTAGCGGCGATATGCGTATCAACCAAGTCGTTAATCACATCAATGCTTTGGTCAACAAGCCGACAGCGGAAGAAGAAGATAAAAAAGCGCTCGAAAAGTTGCTTGAGTCTGACAATAAGCCCGCTCATCAGAGTCGTCCGAAAAAGGATGCTGTCGTTGTTGAAGGTGTCGATAACCTAATGACGCACTTAGCTCGTTGCTGCCAGCCAATCCCAGGCGATGTGATCAAAGGTTACATAACTCAAGGTCGCGGTATTTCAGTGCACCGTAGCGATTGCGAACAGTTAAGTGAACTTAACCTACATGCCCCCGAACGTATCATCGATACTGTGTGGGGCGATGGTTTCGTAGGCTCGTATATCTTAACGCTGCGTGTAGAGGCGCTAGAACGTACCGGCTTGTTGAAAGACATAACATCCCTGTTCTTGAACGAAAAAGTCAGTGTGACGACAATGAAGAGCCGTATTGACTATAAACGTCAGCTGTCGGTGATGGATTTCGATTTGGAAGTGACCAACATTGAGATTCTGAGTCGAGTGACAAGTCGAGTAGAGCAAATCAAAGATGTCATGAGTGTAAAACGCCTCGGCTAACTTTCACGTTGCATTAGTCACTTTTACTGCGTTAACTGCGCTTTCTTGTTCCATCACATAGGCGAGCTATGCTCAGGAATCGCGAAAGCTTGTTGCCTTGTTAAAGTAACAACTGCTTAGTGAAAGATGCGTAATTTAGAGAATTAGACAGTATCAACAAAGGTGAGTGGTTTTGGCTACTCACCTTTTTTAGTTTTCGCAAAAGCTTTAAATTTAAAAATCAAAGACAGTGAATAGGAAGAAAACGATGAATCACCCGATTGAACAACTTGAACAGATTATGGCTAAGCTGCGCGATCCTGAAGGTGGCTGTCCTTGGGATTTGAAACAAAATTTTGAAACAATTGTGCCGCATACTATCGAAGAGACCTACGAGGTGGTGGACGCGATTCACAACAAAGACTGGCCAAATCTACAAGAAGAGTTGGGCGACCTGCTGTTTCAGGTGATCTTCTACAGCCAACTGGCGAAAGAGCAGGGCTTGTTTGAGTTCTCTGATGTGGTCGACGGTATCAATGAGAAGCTAACGCGCCGCCATCCGCATGTGTTCTCTGATACGGAATTTGCCAGTGATGAAGAAATTAATGCGAACTGGGAAGCTGAAAAAGCCAAAGAAAAAGCACAGGCAGGCAAAACTCAAGAAAGTATTCTAGACTCAATACCAAACTCTCTACCTGCACTTTCGCGTGCTACAAAGATTCAAAAGCAAGTCGCGAAATTTGGCTTCGATTGGGACTCTATCGGCCCGGTCGCCGATAAGGTTTTAGAGGAAGTTGATGAGGTGCTAGAAGAAGCACTTCAAGTAACGCCAAACGAAGATTTAGTTGAAGAAGAACTGGGTGATTTGTTGTTTGCTACCGTCAATTTAGTGCGACATTTGGGTAAAAATCCAGAAACGGCTCTCAATAAAGCCAATCTGAAATTTTCACGCCGCTTTAAAGGTGTGGAACAAAAAGTTCGTCAGCAAGATAAAATTTTGACCGACTTTTCTCTACAACAGCTTGATTCCATGTGGGATGAAGTCAAAGTGGCGGAGAAAAGATCATCAAAGCTTTTATCATGAATTGATTTGAAGCAAAAAATAAAAAATTGCAGTGTGATAGATTTCACGTTGTGGCGATAAGGGGCTTCTGGTATATTTTCATCCCGTCCAGAAGTAATCCATTTCCCTCATTCAACCAATTTCAGGTTAAACATGACGACAAATTACATTTTTGTTACTGGCGGGGTTGTATCCTCTCTAGGTAAAGGTATTGCAGCAGCATCTCTTGCGGCTATTTTAGAAGCTCGTGGTCTTAAAGTGACTATGATGAAGCTTGACCCTTACATCAACGTTGATCCAGGCACTATGAGCCCGACTCAGCACGGTGAAGTGTTCGTTACGGAAGATGGCGCTGAAACTGACCTTGACCTTGGTCACTATGAGCGATTCATTCGCACCAAGATGACTAAGCGTAACAACTTCACAGCAGGTCGTGTTTATGCTGACGTTCTACGTAATGAACGTCGTGGTGACTACCTAGGTGCAACAATCCAGGTTATTCCTCACATTACTAACTCTATCAAAGAACGCGTAATCTCTGGTGCTAAAGGCCACGATATCGCGCTTGTTGAAGTTGGTGGTACTGTAGGTGATATCGAATCTCTACCATTCATGGAAGCGATTCGTCAGCTAGCAGTAGAACTAGGCCGTGAACGCGCAATGTTCATGCACCTTACTCTAGTGCCATACCTAGCAGCTGCGGGTGAAGTGAAAACTAAGCCAACGCAACACTCTGTAAAAGAGCTACTGTCTATCGGTATTCAACCTGACATCCTAGTTTGTCGTTCTGATCGTGTTATCCCAGCAAACGAACGTAAGAAAATTGCTCTTTTCTGTAATGTACAAGAAAAAGCCGTTATCTCTATGAAAGACGTAGATTCAATCTACAAGATCCCACAATTAATCCGTGCTCAAGGCATTGATGATCTTGTATGTACGCGTTTCGGTATCAATGCACCAGAAGCTGATCTGTCTGAGTGGGAACAAGTAATTTACGAAGAAGCTAACCCAACAGGTGAAGTGACGATTGGTATGGTTGGTAAGTACATTGAACTGCCTGACGCATACAAATCAGTAAATGAAGCGCTGAAACACGCAGGCTTGAAAAATCGCCTAAGTGTCACAATTAAATATGTAGATTCACAAGATGTTGAGTCTAAAGGCACTGAAGTTCTACAAGGCCTAGATGCAATCCTAGTTCCTGGTGGCTTTGGCGATCGTGGTGTGGAAGGTAAGATCCTTGCTGCACAATACGCTCGTGAAAACAAAGTACCTTACTTAGGTATCTGTCTAGGTATGCAAGTTGCTCTTATTGAGTACGCTCGTAACGTTGCGAAAATGGAAGGGGCACACTCTTCTGAATTCTGCAAAGAAACTAAATACCCTGTTGTTGGCCTAATCACTGAGTGGATTGACGGCGAAGGTAAAGTTGAAGAGCGTACTGAAAAATCTGACCTAGGCGGCACAATGCGTCTTGGTTCACAGCTTTGTCACCTAGCGAAAGGGACGAAAGCTTACGAATTATACGGTAGCGCGACGATCCATGAACGTCACCGTCACCGTTACGAAGTGAACAACAATCTTCGTCCACAAATCGAAAAAGCGGGCCTAAAAGTATCGGGTCTATCTGCGGACAAGAAACTGGTTGAAGTTATTGAGAACCCGAACCACCCATGGTTCGTTGCTGCTCAGTTCCACCCAGAGTTCACTTCAACACCTCGCGATGGTCACCCATTGTTTGCAGGTTTCGTTAAAGCGGCTGGTGAATTCCAGCGCGGCGAATTAGAAAAGTAAAAAGGAATCCAGGTAGCTGCGTAAGTTGTGCTGCTACCTTTAAATTTGACATTTATATATTCAACGAGAAGGAAACATTCAATGTCTAAGATCGTTAAAGTTCTAGGTCGTGAAATCATCGATTCACGTGGTAACCCAACTGTAGAAGCTGAAGTACACCTAGAAGGCGGTTTCGTAGGTATGGCTGCTGCTCCATCTGGCGCATCTACTGGTTCTCGCGAAGCTCTTGAGCTACGTGACGGCGACAAATCACGTTTCCTAGGTAAAGGTGTTCTTAAAGCAATTGAAGCTGTAAACGGCCCAATCGCTGACGCTCTAGTTGGTAAAGATGCTAAAGCACAAGCTGACGTTGACCAAGTTATGCTTGATCTAGACGGTACTGAGAACAAGTCTAAGTTTGGCGCTAACGCTATCCTTGCTGTTTCTCTAGCGAACGCAAAAGCGGCTGCTGCTGCTAAAGGCATGCCTCTATACGAGCACATTGCTGAGCTAAACGGTACTGCTGGTCAGTTCTCTATGCCTCTACCTATGATGAACATCATCAACGGTGGCGAGCACGCTGATAACAACGTTGACATCCAAGAGTTCATGATCCAACCAGTTGGCGCTAAAACTCTTAAAGAAGGTCTGCGTATCGGCGCTGAAGTATTCCACAACCTAGCTAAAGTTCTTAAGTCTAAAGGCTACAGCACTGCAGTTGGTGATGAAGGTGGTTTCGCTCCTAACCTTAAATCTAACGCTGAAGCTCTAGAAGTTATCGCAGAAGCTGTTGCAGCTGCTGGTTACGAACTAGGTAAAGACGTTACTCTTGCTATGGACTGTGCAGCATCTGAGTTCTTCGACAAAGAAGCTGGCATCTACAACATGAAGGGCGAAGGTAAAACTTTCACTTCTGAAGAGTTCAACCACTACCTAGCTGAACTAGCTAACAACTTCCCAATCGTTTCTATCGAAGACGGTCTTGACGAGTCAGATTGGGATGGCTTCAAGCACCAAACTGAACTTCTAGGCGACAAGCTTCAAATCGTTGGTGACGATCTGTTCGTTACAAACACTAAGATTCTTGCTGAAGGTATCGAGAAAGGCGTAGCTAACTCTATCCTTATCAAGTTCAACCAAATCGGTTCTCTAACAGAGACTCTAGCTGCTATCAAGATGGCTAAAGACGCTGGCTACACTGCAGTAATCTCTCACCGTTCTGGCGAAACTGAAGATGCAACTATCGCTGATCTAGCGGTAGGTACAGCTGCAGGTCAAATCAAAACTGGTTCTATGAGCCGTTCTGACCGTGTTGCTAAGTACAACCAACTTATCCGTATCGAAGAAGCTCTAGGTTCTAAAGCTCCTTTCAACGGTCTTAAAGAAGTTAAAGGTCAATAATTCACTCTTGGTTTTAAACCAACGGAATTGTTAATCTAAACTTTAAATGCCTCGCTTATGCGGGGCATTTTTTTGTCTGTAGAAAAGTGAAATGAAGAAGCTCTAGGCTCTTTATCTCACTTTTTATACTCATAATTTGTCATTCCCTAGACTGACGAAGGAAGACATAGGGAATCTGATCTTGGGTTTCGCATAACAATAATTCCCCGACTTATTGATTCCCTGACACCACATATCTCGCACCAATAAGCGCATTATGGTATATATGTGCCTTATTCTAGTTCCTTCTTTTTCAACCGGCGAAAGGTGTTATGCGAATTTTTGCTTTAGTACTGCTCATAGTGTTTGGCTGGCTACAACACACACTGTGGCTCGGTAAAAATGGTATTTCTGATTACTACGGTGTGAACAACGAAATCCAAGTTCAGCAGCAAGTAAATGAAAAGCTTCATCTTCGCAATGCTGAGATGTTTGCGGAAATCGACGATCTACGCCAAGGCTTAGACGCGATAGAAGAGCGCGCACGTCATGAGCTGGGAATGGTGAAAGAAGGCGAAACGTTTTATCGTATTATTGGTGAGGAATCTCATTAATGTCGAACCAACTTCAAAGCGTTATTGCAGTGGTCCCCGCTGCGGGCGTCGGCAGCCGAATGAAGGCAGACCGTCCCAAGCAATATCTTCAAATTCACGGTAAAACGATTTTAGAGCACACGGTTGAGAAACTGTTGTCTCACCCTCAAGTGTCTAAAATTGTGGTAGCGGTCAGCGACGATGACCCTTACTACTCTGAATTACCGCTTAACCTTAATCCACAGGTGATCAGAGTTTCCGGCGGAACGGAAAGAGCCGATTCAGTGCTTTCTGCTCTGGACTATATTGCCCAACAGCAACTCAGTGATTGGGTGATGGTGCATGATGCCGCTAGGCCTTGTATCCAATTGAGCGATATCGACAAACTGATCTCTGGGGCTATGACCCATGATGTGGGCGCGATTTTAGCTGCGCCGGTCCGCGATACAATGAAGCGTGGTGCTCAAGGACAAATTGAACACACGGTCGATCGCGTCGATCTTTGGCATGCGCTTACCCCTCAGATGTTTCGATCTAAGCCTTTACGGAAAGTCTTGAGTGAGGCCTTGCAGCAAGGCGTTTCGATTACCGATGAGGCCTCTGCGTTTGAGTGGAAAGGTTTATCACCAGCATTGATTGGTGGGCGTTCAGATAATTTTAAGATTACTCAGCCTGAAGATTTAGCTTTGGCTGAGTTCTATTTAAGTCAGAATAAGGAATAATGATGATTCGTATTGGCCATGGCTTTGATGTACACAAATTTGGCGGTGAAGGCCCGGTAATTATTGGTGGCGTGAGTGTCCCTTATGAACAGGGTCTTATCGCACACTCAGACGGTGATGTTGCCCTGCACGCATTATGCGATGCTTTACTGGGTTCAATTGCAGCCGGTGATATTGGTCGTCATTTCCCTGATACGGATGATGAGTGGAAAGGCGCAGATAGCCGCGAATTGCTTAAAGATGTTTACCGTCGAGTAAAAGAGCAAGGTTATGTGATTGGTAATGCGGATATTACTATCATGGCGCAAGCTCCAAAGATGGCTCCTCATATAGACTCTATGTGCCAAGCCATTGCTCAAGATTTAGAAACAAGCATTAGCAATGTGAATGTAAAAGCCACGACTACCGAGCGTTTAGGTTTTACAGGTCGCAAAGAGGGCATCGCATGTGAAGCGGTGGTCCTAATTACTAAAAGTGCGTAAGCACCAACACGAAAAGAACAGCATGTCAGATATTTTATCTTCATTGGCTTACCTAAACGGTAAACCAACTGCGAAAGCAAAACTAAAAGCAAAAGCCGAACACTTTGTCGTTAATGAAGACTTGGGTTTTGAGTTTACTGGTGAAGGCGAGCACTTAATGGTGCGTATTCGTAAAACTGGTGAGAACACGAGCTTCGTAGCAAACGAACTGGCTAAAGCGTGTGGTGTTAAGTCGAAAGATGTTAGCTGGGCTGGTTTGAAAGACCGTCATGCTGTGACTGAGCAGTGGTTAAGCGTGCACTTACCAAAGGGTGAACCTGACTTTTCTGCTTTTCTCGCACAATACCCAAGCATTGAGATCTTGGCGACAGCACGTCACAACAAAAAGTTACGTCCAGGCGATTTAGTTGGCAACCAATTCGAGCTAACTTTGTCTGAAGTAACGGATTGTGATGATGTGGTGAAGCGTTTAGAAAAAGTCGCTCAAGTGGGCGTGCCAAATTACTTCGGTGCTCAGCGCTTTGGTAATGAAGGTAACAACTTATCTGAAGCTCGTCGTTGGGGTCGTGAAAACGTTCGTACGCGTAATCAGAATAAGCGCAGCTTGTATCTTTCTGCGGCTCGTTCTTGGATTTACAACTTAATTCTTTCTGACCGTATTGAGCAAGATGCGTTTGCGTCGGCATTGGTTGGCGATATTGTCGTGAAAGACGGCGCTCAATTAGCGGTAACAGCGGATAACATCGAAGCGGTAAACCAAGACATCGCGAACGGCTCTGCGTTTATTACTGTTGCTTTAGCAGGAGATAATGCGTTACCGACGACGGATGCTTCTCAAGCTTTAGAGCAGAAACACCTTGATGCTGAACCGGATCTAATGGCTCTTATTTGTGGCAACCGTATGCGCCATGATCGCCGTGAAGCTTCGCTGAAGCCGATGGGTTTAGCGTGGGAAGTGAACGAAGACAATGTCACCCTTAAGTTCTCTCTCGATGCAGGTTGTTTCGCAACCGCTATTGTTCGTGAATTGGTTGAAGAAGTTCACGTAGAGAGAAGCTACGAGCAATAACGATTCTGCTTGGAGCGAAGTCACTTGATATCGGAAATTAAGTGACTTGGCATTGGAACAAAAGAAAGGATACAAGATGAAGATTTTACTCAGCAACGATGATGGTGTGCACGCTCAAGGTATTCATGAGCTGGCCAATGAATTACGTGATCTTGCTGAAATTATCATTGTTGCACCTGACCGTAATCGCTCGGGCGCTTCAAATTCATTAACTTTAGAACAGCCTTTACGTGTTCAAGAAATTACCGAAAATACATATTCGGTACAAGGAACACCGACCGACTGCGTACATTTTGCGTTAAATGAACTGCTAAAGAATGATATGCCTGATCTGGTATTAACGGGTATTAATCATGGTGCTAACTTGGGTGACGATGTGCTTTATTCAGGCACAGTGGCAGCCGCAATGGAAGGGCACTTTTTAGGCGTTCAATCGGTGGCGTTTTCTCTGGTGGGTAAAAAACATTTTAAGACAGCGGCGGCCATTGCTCGTCGTATCGTCGAACAACATTTAGCAAACCCAATCCCAACCAATCGCCTGTTAAACGTCAATATCCCTGATTTAGCTTTAGAGCAGTTGTCTGGTACTCAGGTGACACGCTTAGGTGCTCGTCATCATGCTGAAGATATGATTAAGCAAAAAGACCCACGAGGTCATGATATCTATTGGCTTGGTCCTCCGGGAAAAGAGCAAGATGCCGGTGAAGGCACGGATTTTTACGCTATCGAGCATGGCTTTGTATCGGTAACACCATTACAAGTTGACCTGACTGCCCACGAGTCGTTGGGTGCGATGACTACATGGTTAGAGGAGAAGTAAGTGAGTAATCCGCATGCAGAGCGCTTAATTACTTTTCTGATTGAAAATGGCATTCAGGATCAAAAGGTTCTTGATGCTATTTATCAACTGCCGAGAGAGAGCTTTTTATCACAGGCGATGTATCATCAAGCTTATGATAATAATGCGCTTCCTATCGGACAGGGCCAGACGATTTCTCAGCCGTACATTGTTGCTAAGATGACAGAGTTGCTAGAATTACAGCAAGATAGCCGTGTTTTAGAAATCGGAACCGGCTCAGGTTATCAAACGGCGGTCTTGGCTCAACTGGTTGATCATGTGTATTCGGTTGAAAGAATTAAATCATTGCAATGGGATGCCAAGCGTCGTCTTAAACAGCTCGATTTCTACAATATTTCAACCAAGCACGGTGATGGCTGGCAAGGGTGGTCTTCGAAAGCCCCTTTTGATGCGATTATCGTAACTGCTGCCGCAGAGTCGATTCCTCAAGCGCTTTTGCAACAGCTGAAAGATGGTGGTCGCTTATTGATTCCTGTCGGTGATGACGAACAGCAATTGTTGAAGATTGTTCGCCATGGTGACGAGTTTTTATCGAGTGTTATCGAGATGGTGAGATTTGTACCTCTCGTCCCTGGTGAGCTAGCTTAATAAAAGACTAATGGTGTAGGTGGATAGAGAGTCGATGCGTTCGAAGTTGTTAAAAGGAAGTACTTTATTGCTTAGTTGTGCACTTGTTGGGTGTGCGGCGAATTCACCTGCGCCCGTTTCAAGCCTAAACAAGAATTACTCATCGATTGATCGTGGTAGTTATCGCGGCAGTTACTATGAAGTAAAAAAAGGCGACACCCTTTACTTCATTGCTTATGTCACCAATAAAGACGTTAAAGACCTAATCGGTTATAACAAACTCGCTGCTCCTTACACTATCCACCCGGGGCAGAAGCTTAAGTTGTGGCGCCCGAGTTACAATGCGCCAGCGTATGGTAAATCAACAGTAGCGGTTGCAGCCGTTGCTGCGCCTGTCGCGGCATCCACTACGTCATCGACAGCAAGTAAACCGAAAACTACGCCACAGAAGAGTAAAAACTCTAAACCTGCTCCAGCTCAAACTACCACCAAAGTGGTGAAAAAAGATCCACCAAAGAAGGTTGAACAATCCAAATCAAAGGAGTATGTTGGTTCTAAAGGTAAACAGAATGTTACACCGTCCACCAAACCAACAAGTGATAAAGTATCCAAATGGTTATGGCCAACTAAAGGGAGAGTAATCAAGAATTTCTCTGTAGGCGAACAAGGAAATAAAGGCATCGACATAGCAGGACAGCGAGGTCAGCCAATAGTATCTACTGCAGGGGGAACGGTTGTTTATTCGGGTAATGCACTACGAGGCTACGGCAATCTAGTGATTGTGAAGCACAATGATAATTACTTAAGTGCATACGCGCATAACGACCGACTATTAGTATCTGAAGGGCAAAGTGTGAAACCAGGGCAGAAGATTGCAACTATGGGAAGCTCTGGAGCCAGCAGTGTTAGGCTGCACTTTGAGATTCGTTACCAAGGTAAATCGGTTAATCCAAAACGATATTTACCTTAAATACAATATGCAAAAATTACGTATTGTATGGAGTGACATAGTCATTTAGCGACATATCAAGTTGTGATGTCATGCTAATTTCGCCAGGGGGAGGCGTTATGAGTATAAGCAATGCAGTAACCAAAGAAGAGTTCGATCTTAACCAAGCAACCACGGAACCGGAAGCTCTTGGAAAAGCAAAACGAACAGTCAAAAAGAAAACCGAAGCGAAAGAAGAAGTTGAAGTTACGTCTAAAAGTTTAGATGCTACTCAGCTTTATCTAGGCGAAATCGGTTTCTCACCACTACTAACCGCTGAAGAAGAAGTGCTTTATGCACGTCGAGCTCTGCGCGGTGATGAAGCAGCACGTAAACGCATGATCGAAAGTAACCTGCGTTTAGTGGTAAAAATTTCACGTCGCTATAGTAACCGTGGTCTTGCACTTCTTGATCTTATTGAAGAAGGCAACCTAGGTTTGATTCGCGCCGTAGAGAAATTTGACCCAGAACGTGGTTTCCGCTTCTCAACTTACGCGACATGGTGGATTCGTCAAACCATTGAACGTGCGTTAATGAATCAGACTCGCACTATCCGTTTGCCAATCCATGTTGTGAAAGAGCTGAACATCTACCTGCGTACCGCAAGAGAGCTATCACAAAAGCTTGACCATGAACCAACGGCAGAAGAGATTGCTTCTAAGCTAGATAAGCCTGTTGGTGATGTGAGCAAGATGCTTCGTCTAAACGAAAGAGTGAGCTCTGTTGATACGCCAATTGGTGGTGACGGTGAGAAAGCACTGTTGGATATTATTCCAGACATCAACAATTCAGATCCTGAGGTTTCAACTCAAGATAGCGATATCAAGAACTCGTTGATTTTCTGGCTTGATGAACTGAATCCTAAGCAGAAAGAGGTGCTTGCACGTCGCTTTGGACTACTGGGTTACGAACCGTCAACACTAGAAGAAGTAGGCCGTGAAATTAGCCTGACTCGCGAACGTGTTCGTCAAATCCAAGTTGAAGGCCTTCGCCGTCTACGTGAGATTCTTATCAAGCAAGGTCTGAATATGGAAAATCTGTTCAATGTAGAAAACGACTAAATGAACTGATGATGTTTCTTTGAATAGAAGACAAATAAAAACGCTGACTTTAAGTCAGCGTTTTTTTGTTTGTGGTTTTTGTATTTTATGCTGCCGATTCAAGCGACAGTACAGAATGACAATAACAAGCTACTTGGAAAGAGACTAAAGCAACTTCTTCAAACGGTAGAGCTCTTCTAATGCTTGGCGAGGTGTCAGATCATCTGGATCAACATTCGCAAGTGCTTGTTCTACTTCACTCGGTTCAGGTATCAGGCTCAGTTGGTTAGCGATATCAACGCCGCTTGGCTTTGATGTCGGAGAGTCGATACTCAATGCCTCTAACTGAGTCAGCTTCGCGCGTGCATTTTTGATTACCGCTTTAGGTACACCAGCCAATCCAGCAACCGCAAGGCCGTAAGATTTACTTGCTGCACCTTCTTGAACTGCGTGCATAAAGGCAATGCTGTCGCCATGTTCAACCGCATCTAAGTGTACGTTCGCTAAGGTTGGTATTTGGTTTGGTAGTTCAGTTAGCTCAAAGTAGTGCGTTGCAAATAGTGTCATCGCATTGATTTGATTCGCTAGCCATTCCGCACTTGCCCAAGCTAGAGATAGACCATCGTAAGTACTGGTACCACGACCGATTTCGTCCATTAGCACAAGGCTATTTGGTGTCGCGTTGTGCAGAATGTTTGCGGTTTCTGTCATCTCAACCATGAAGGTTGAACGACCCGAAGCCAAATCATCGGATGCGCCAATACGAGTAAAGATACGGTCGATAGAGCCAATCGTCGCGCTTTCTGCTGGTACATAACAACCGATATGAGCCATCAGCGCAATGAGTGCGGTCTGACGCATGTAGGTCGACTTACCACCCATGTTTGGACCAGTGATGATCAGCATCTTACGTTGATCGTTGAGGTCGATAGGGTTAGCAATAAAGGGTTCGTCCATCACTTGTTCAACAACGGGGTGACGACCAGCCTGAATTTGTACACCAGCAGACTCTGTCATGGTTGGACGACAGTAATCAAGGGTGTCTGCACGTTCAGCTAAGTTCTGTAGAACATCAAGCTGGGAGACTGAAGATGCAATGTTTTGTAGTCGCTCTAGATAAGGCAATAACAAATCAAACAACTCTTCCCACAACTTCTTCTCGATAGCTAGGGCTTTCGATTTAGAGCTGAGAACTTTGTCTTCGTGCTCTTTCAGCTCAGGAATAATGTAACGTTCTGCATTTTTCAGCGTTTGGCGGCGAACATAGTGTGGTGGCACAAGATGGCTTTGTCCGCGGCTTACCTGAATGAAGAAACCGTGGACGTTGTTGTAGCCAACTTTTAGCGTGTCGATACCGTGACGTTCACGCTCTTCTTGCTCAAGCTTATCTAGAAACTCGGTTGCACCTGCAGCAAGGTCGCGCCATTCATCTAGCTCGGCGTTGTAGCCTTCTGCTATCACACCACCATCGCGGATAACCACGGGTGGGTTCTCTTTGATCGCACGCTCAAGCAGCTCTGATACTTCATCCACAGGCGAAGCATACTGAGCAAGCTGAGTCAGGTATGGATGCTTCAGCTGCGTCAGTGTTTCAGCAAGCTCTGGCAAATATTCCATCGCTTGGCGAAGACGCGCCATATCGCGAGGGCGAGCAGAGCGAAGTGCTAATCGAGCGAGAATACGTTCGATATCACCAATCTGCTTTAAGGTTGGCTGTAGCTCTGTGAATAGAGCCAAATCTTTCATCTCACCAATCGCATCTAAGCGCTGATCGAGTGCAGAGATATTGCGCATTGGTTGATGTAACCAACGCTTAAGCATGCGGCTGCCCATAGCCGTCGCGGTGTGGTCAAGCACTTCAGATAGGGTGTTATCGGTGCCGCCACTAAGATTTTGGGTGATCTCCAAATTACGGCGAGTAGCCGCATCAAGGATCACAGAATGATCTTGCTTATCCATTGTGAGTGAACGGATATGCGGAAGGGCAGTACGTTGCGTATCTTTAACGTATTGGATCAGACAACCCGCAGCGCATAAACCTAGTTTTGCGCTTTCAACACCAAAACCAACTAAGTCACGAGTACCAAATTGTTGATTCAGTTGCTGCTTCGCTGTATCTAATTCAAATTCCCATACCGGGCGACGGCGATTGCCATTACGACTTGCCATCAAATTTACAGGTTCGAAATCTTCAGGGAATAGCAGTTCACGTGGTGACGTTCTTTGTAGCTCTGCCGCCATTGCTTCTTCGGTTTCCGGCTCACATAGTTGGAATCGACCAGAAGTAATATCAAGCGTCGCGTAGCCAAATTTACCATTGTGGTGGTAAATGGAGGCTATAAGGTTATCAACACGCTCAGAAAGCAATGCTTCATCCGTTACTGTCCCTGGTGTCACAATTCTTACGACAGCGCGATCAACCGGGCCCTTTGAAGTTGCTGGATTACCAATCTGCTCACAAATTGCTACGGACTCGCCCAACTGCACTAACTTCGCAAGATAACCTTCCACGGCATGGTATGGAACGCCCGCCATAGGGATAGGCTCACCGTTTGAAGAGCCACGTTTAGTTAGTGAAATATCGAGGAGTTGAGAGGCTTTCTTAGCGTCATCGTAGAAAAGCTCGTAGAAATCTCCCATGCGGTAGAACAGCAAAATTTCTGGATTTTCTGCTTTTAGTTTTAGGTACTGCTGCATCATAGGAGTATGTTTTTGATCGGCTTTCACAGTTAACTTCTTTCGTTTATTTCTATTGCGGCTTAGGATACGTGAAAGCGTTTCGTGCGAAAAGCGACACATGCGAAAAGATGCAAATCCAAATGATATACATCTAGATTAAGGGAAGCCAAAGATGCAGACGACTCAAGCTCTTAGTGAAAAACTCGGACACTTACTTGCGAAGCATAAACATGTATTAGTGACGGCTGAATCTTGCACTGGCGGTGGCGTTGCAAGCGCGGTAACGGATATTGCTGGTAGCTCGGCTTGGTTTGACCGTGCTTTCGTGACCTATAGTAATGAAGCGAAACAAGAGATGATCGGTGTTCAGCTTGAAACCTTAGTTGAGTTTGGTGCTGTGAGTGAGCCAGTGGTTATAGAAATGGCTCACGGGGCACTGCAACATTCAAACGGTACTATTTCTGTGTCTATCAGCGGTATTGCTGGCCCGGGCGGCGGCACGGAAGAGAAACCGGTAGGGACTGTGTGTTTTGCTTGGAAAGCAGTAAATGGGTGGAACAAAGTAGGAACGCATGTATTTACAGGCGATAGATCACAAGTACGCCAACAAGCTACGCACCATGCCTTACAAGTTATTTATGATTACCTATCAATGGAAGACAAGTAACATTTGTACAAATTATTTTCATACAGGTATGGACACTGTATGAATCAACAGTATAATAAAAGCCAATTAGTCACCCCTTTGTGGGTTAGAAATAGATTCTAAGTCGCTTGTTGAAACAACCGATTATGTGGAGATAGAAATGGACGAGAATAAACAAAAAGCGTTAGCTGCAGCCCTTGGTCAGATTGAAAAGCAATTTGGTAAAGGTTCTATCATGCGTCTTGGTGATAACCGCACAATGGACGTAGAAACTATTTCTACAGGTTCTCTATCTCTAGATATCGCACTAGGTGCTGGTGGCTTACCGATGGGACGTATCGTTGAAGTTTACGGTCCAGAATCATCAGGTAAAACAACGCTAACGCTTGAGCTTATTGCTGCAGCGCAGAGAGTGGGTAAAACGTGTGCATTCGTGGATGCGGAACACGCACTTGACCCTATCTACGCTCAAAAGTTGGGTGTTGATATCGATGCTTTGCTTGTATCTCAACCTGATACCGGTGAACAAGCTCTAGAAATCTGTGATGCACTGGCTCGTTCAGGTGCTATCGATGTTCTTGTTATTGACTCGGTTGCTGCACTAACACCTAAAGCAGAGATCGAAGGCGAAATGGGCGATAGCCACATGGGTCTTCAAGCGCGTATGCTTTCTCAAGCAATGCGTAAGCTGACAGGTAACCTTAAACAGTCTAACTGTATGGCTATCTTCATTAACCAAATTCGTATGAAAATTGGTGTAATGTTCGGTAACCCAGAAACAACAACAGGTGGTAATGCACTTAAGTTCTACGCATCTGTTCGTCTTGATATTCGCCGTACTGGTGCAATCAAAGATGGTGATGAAGTTGTTGGTAACGAGACTCGTATCAAGGTTGTTAAGAACAAGATTGCTGCACCATTCAAACAAGCTGAAACTCAAATCCTTTACGGCAAAGGCTTCAACCGCGAAGGTGAGCTTATCGATTTAGGTGTTAAGAATAAGCTAGTAGAGAAAGCGGGCGCTTGGTACAGCTACAAAGGCGACAAGATCGGCCAAGGTAAATCAAACTCTTGTAAGCACCTACGTGAAAACCCAGAGATCGCTCTGGAACTTGACACTAAGCTTCGCGAATTGCTACTGACTCCTGCTGTTCTTGAAGAAAAAGGCGCAGAGAAAGAAGAAGAAAACGAAGAGCTATAAGCTAACGGTTTATAGAGCGGGTGTTTGAAATGAACATCCGCTTTGAAAGAATAGGAAGCCTCGCATATTTTATGCGGGGCTTTTTTTGTCAAAGTATCTGTCCCCATCCTTGCAGCGCCTTGCTAGATCTATTTGGTTGTTTGAGGTAGCTTGCCAATTTTTTGTTTGTTCCCTATCTGAGCTAGTGGAATATTCTTCATTTTATCGATTTCCAACTAAAATCCTGCCCAAGGGTGTCTTTTCTACAAGAAAACTAGTCGAAGCCTTAACCATGATCTACAATACGGCAAAATTCTAACTCGACTATTTTCAGGAAGAGCTGCATGTACATGAGCACTGATGAGGTTCGCAACGCGTTCCTTAAGTTCTTTGAGAGCAAAGAACACCAAATCGTAGACAGTTCATCGTTAGTTCCACATAACGATCCAACCCTGCTGTTCACTAACGCAGGTATGAACCAATTCAAAGATTGCTTCCTAGGCGCCGAAAAGCGTGCCTACTCTCGAGCAACTACGGCTCAGCGTTGTGTACGTGCGGGTGGTAAACACAATGACCTTGAAAACGTAGGTTTCACGGCTCGTCACCACACATTCTTCGAAATGCTAGGCAATTTCAGCTTTGGCGATTACTTCAAAGAAGAAGCGATTGGGTTTGCTTGGGAATTCCTGACTGAAACACTAGGTTTGCCGAAAGAGCGTCTGTTAGTAACGGTTTACGAGACAGATGACGAAGCGTTCGATATCTGGAACAAGAAAGTGGGCATTCCAGCTGACAAGATTGTTCGTATCGGCGACAAAGAAGGCGGCAAGAAGTTTGAATCTGATAACTTCTGGACAATGGGTGACACAGGTCCTTGTGGTCCATGTACTGAAATCTTCTACGATCACGGTGAGCACATTTGGGGCGGCCGTCCTGGTACACCTGAAGAAGATGGTGACCGTTTCATCGAGATCTGGAACAACGTATTCATGCAGTTCAACCGTCACGCTGACGGCACTATGGAACCGCTACCTAAGCCAGCTGTAGATACTGGTATGGGTATTGAGCGTATCTCTGCAATCATGCAGGGCGTTCACTCTAACTACGAAATTGATGTATTCCAAAAGCTAATCAAGGCGACAGCAGAAGTAGTAGGTCACGACGACCTATCTAACCAATCGCTGCGCGTTATTGCTGACCACATCCGTTCTTGTTCATTCCTAATCGCTGATGGCGTAATGCCTTCAAACGAAGGTCGTGGCTACGTTCTACGTCGTATTATTCGTCGTGCAGTTCGTCACGGTAACAAGATTGGTGCACAAGGCGTGTTCTTCCACAAACTTGTGGGTGTACTGGCTGAAGTGATGGGTTCTGCGGCTGAAGAGCTTAAGAAACAGCAAGAGCTTGTTGAAAAAGTACTTCGCATCGAAGAAGAGAACTTTGGTCGCACGCTAGAGCGTGGCATGGTTATCCTTAACGACGCATTAGACGCACTTGAAGGCAAAGAGCTTGACGGTGAAACAGTCTTCAAACTTTACGATACATACGGCTTCCCAGCTGACCTTACTAACGATGTAGCTCGTGAACGCGACTTTACTATCGATGAAGAAGGCTTTGAGAAGGCGATGGAAGCACAGCGTAAGCGTGCACGTGAAGCAGGCCAATTCGGTACTGATTACAACGCGACGATCAAAGTAGACACGAACACTGAGTTCTGTGGTTACACAGCGACTGAAGGTGCGGGTGAAATCTCTGCGTTATTCGTTGACGGCGAAGAAGTATCTTCACTATCGGCTGGCGACAAAGCAATCATCATCCTTGAAGAGACACCATTCTACGCAGAGTCAGGCGGTCAATGTGGTGACGCTGGTACGCTAAAAACAGCATCTGGTCTATTCAAAGTACAAGACACTCAGAAGCTAGGTAACGCATTTGCGCACCACGGTGAGCTAGTTGAAGGTGTATTTGCTCAAGGCGATAAAGTAGAAGCAACGGTTGACGCTGAGCGTCGTGCTGCTATCTCACTAAACCACTCTGCAACTCACTTACTTCACTCTGCACTGCGCGAAGTTCTAGGTGAGCACGTTGCACAAAAAGGTTCTTTAGTTAAGCCAGACAACCTACGTTTTGACTTTTCTAACCTTGAAGCGGTAACACCGGCACAGATTAAAGAAGTAGAGCGTTTGGTTAACGTACAAGTTCGTAAGAACCACGTGATTGAAACCAACATCATGGACATCGAGTCAGCGAAAGAAAAAGGTGCAATGGCACTGTTTGGCGAGAAGTACGATGATGAAGTTCGCGTTCTATCTATGGGCGATTTCTCGACTGAACTTTGTGGTGGTATCCACGCAAGCAACACGGGTGATATCGGCCTATTCAAGATCACTTCTGAAGGTGGTATTGCTGCGGGTATTCGTCGTATTGAAGCGGTAACGGGTGAAGCTGCTCTAGATGCAGTAGAAGCTCAGGCTAACGCTTACGAAGAGAAATTGGCTGAATCAGCTAAGAAAGCAAAATCGCTAGAGAAAGAAATCCAACTGCTTAAAGAAAAGATGGCTGCTGCAGAAAGCGCAAATATCATGGGTAAAGTAGAAGACATCTCTGGTACTAAAGTTTTGGTTGCTGCAATTGAAGGCGCAGACAACAAGAACCTACGTACTATGGTTGATAACGCTAAAAACCAAGTAGGTAGCGGCATCATCCTGATTGCGAATATCGCAGATGGTAAAGTTGGCTTGATTGCTGGCGTAACCAAAGACCTTATCGGCAAAGTAAAAGCGGGTGACCTCGTTAAGATGGTTGCGGAGCAAGTTGGCGGTAAAGGCGGCGGTCGTCCAGATATGGCTCAAGCGGGCGGTACAGACGTTGAAGCACTGCCAGAAGCGCTTAAATCTGTGCGTACTTGGCTAGAAGAGCGTCTTTAAGCTTAAGTAATTGATACAAAGATGCCCAATCAGTTGATTGGGCATCTTTTATTTTGCCTATTGGAAGTGTGTTTAAACAAGGTTTGATTGAGATTAACCAAGAAGTCTAATGGTGGCGTTAGACTCCTTGGTTAATTTTTTATTGCTTCGCCCTGACGCGGAGTATGTGTTTTTTTGTCATATATAGACATTGGTCTTGGGAAGGTGAGGACGGGTGAAAATGCCTCTTATCGTGCAGAAATTTGGTGGAACGTCGGTGGGTTCAATAGAGCGGATCCATCATGTAGCAGAAAAAATCATTGAAGCGAAAAATGAAGGGAACCAGATCTTGGTTGTCGTTTCTGCTATGTCAGGTGAAACAAATCGGTTAGTTAACTTAGCTTCACAAGTTGATAGCGTGCCAAATGCTAGAGAGTTGGATGTGCTGTTAACGGCTGGAGAACAAGTTTCCATGGCTTTGTTGGCGATGACGTTGCACAAGTTGGGTTATGAAGCGACATCGATGACCGGCTATCAAGCCAAGATACACACCGATTCTAATCATAATAATGCGACGATTGAGCGTATTGATACCGCTCCTATTAGAGCGCTGTTAGATGATGACCAGATTGTCATTGTTGCAGGTTTTCAAGGCGTTAACGCGAAAGGTGATATCACAACCTTAGGGCGAGGTGGTTCAGATACTACGGCCGTTGCATTAGCGGGCGCGCTTCAAGCTAAAGAGTGTCAGATCTATACCGACGTTGATGGCGTATATTCCTGCGACCCTAGAGTGGTTAAGCAATCTAAAAAATTAGATACCTTAGACTTTCCCTCTATGGAAGAAATGGCTCGCAGAGGCGCTAAGGTTTTGCACCTTCCATGTGTTCAGTATGCGTGGCGACACAATGTACCACTGAGAGTACTTTCGAGTTTTGAAGAAGGCGAGGGCACTCTCATCGCGGGTAATGATTGTTTGAATGATATTGCTGGGATAGCCATTCAAAGAGATATGGTTCGCATCGAGTGTTTGAATCAAGATTTACCGTCTCTCATGTCGCATTGCCAGTTGTTAGGGATCGAAGTCTGTAGTGTGATCGAGGAAACAGAACGGGCAGCGCTCATTATCAAACCGGACATAAGTGCTAAATTAAAACTAGTTTTTGCTGAAAAAATCCGTAATAGTGAATATGTTAGTTTGTTAACTGTGGTAGGAAGCCGAACGCAAGAAATTGTGGTCAGTTCACATGGATTGTTGTCTGAAGGCGAAATTGATGTACAACATCACTTATTGCAGCAGCAGTCTTTAACTTTGGTGATATCACCAACGCAAGTCGATATAGCTGCTAACATATTACACAATGCATACATCGTAGCGCGTGAAACACAGGGTTATCTTAAAAAAGAAGTGCATTTTGGTTAAATAAACTCAATCGATAGTTTACGAAAATATAACTTTTGTTGGATAATGCTCTCGTAGCTAGATAAATTTAGAGATTACTCAAGGAGCAAAGAATGCTAATTTTGACTCGCCGTGTTGGCGAAACACTGATGATTGGTGATGAAGTAACAGTTACTGTACTAGGCGTTAAAGGTAACCAAGTACGTATTGGTGTTAACGCACCTAAAGAAGTATCTGTTCACCGTGAAGAGATCTACATGCGCATTCAAGCTGAAAAAGGTAATGGTAACGTTGCATCTGGCAACTACTAATACTTTTGCGTAGAAGAGGGGCTAGCATTGTTGCTAGCCTTTTTTGATCTTGGGGTGCACATAATCACAACTTAGCAATAGGTTGATTCACTAGTTGGTTTAGTTTTAGATGCTGGATGGAGTGCTTGATATAGAAAAGCCAAGCCACCAGAGTTAACTCTTATTGAAGCATCATGATATTTGTTTGCCATAGTTCAAGTTTTACTGACTTACCCTATGGCGAAATAGAGCATCCCGTAGTATGGTGCAATCAGCAGTTACACTTACTGCGAGATAAATTAGATAATTGTTTTCCGCTGTTAATTATTGCCAATCTTTCACCTTAATTTTTAAGGGAAAAAGCGCTAATTGGATGTTATAAGTTCAATTTGCAAGCGCTTTGATTAAATTGCAAACGGTTGAATGTTTTTGTCCGGTTTTTTTCAATAAAGTGTTTGACATATTTTCGGTAAAACGTAATATGTGCCTCCGCAAGACGGTGAGGTGGCCGAGAGGCCGAAGGCGCTCCCCTGCTAAGGGAGTATGTGGTTTATAGCCGCATCGAGGGTTCGAATCCCTCCCTCACCGCCATTTCTTGCACGTTTGAATTTGCAAGCAAACACAGAAGTAACAATGTGCGCCCTTAGCTCAGCTGGATAGAGTACCTGGCTACGAACCAGGCGGTCGGAGGTTCGAATCCTCCAGGGCGCACCATTCTTTAGATTACTTTGTTAAGAAGTAATGGATAAGAATAATGAATTAGGTGAGGTGGCCGAGTGGCCGAAGGCGCTCCCCTGCTAAGGGAGTATGTGGTTTGTAGCCGCATCGAGGGTTCGAATCCCTCCCTCACCGCCATTCATTACAGGCCTATGGCCTTTTTTTTGTTTCGTAGAAACAAGAATGTGATATATTTCACAACTTCTTCACTTGAAGATACCGTGCGCCCTTAGCTCAGCTGGATAGAGTACCTGGCTACGAACCAGGCGGTCGGAGGTTCGAATCCTCCAGGGCGCACCACTATTTAGGGTTTTCATTAATCCTGATGTTGAACGTTTAGTTTTGCTTTATTGCCTTGACTGAAAGCTTAATATCGAAACCGTTGCGCCCTTAGCTCAGCTGGATAGAGTACCTGGCTACGAACCAGGCGGTCGGAGGTTCGAATCCTCCAGGGCGCACCACTATTTAGGGTTTTCATTAATCCTGATGTTGAACGTTTAGTTTTGCTTTATTGCCTTAACTGAAAGCTTAATATCGAAACCGTTGCGCCCTTAGCTCAGCTGGATAGAGTACCTGGCTACGAACCAGGCGGTCGGAGGTTCGAATCCTCCAGGGCGCACCACTATTTAGGGTTTTTATTAACCCTGATGTTGAACGTTTAGTTTTGCTTTATTGCCTTAACTAAAAGCTTAATATCGAAACCGTTGCGCCCTTAGCTCAGCTGGATAGAGTACCTGGCTACGAACCAGGCGGTCGGAGGTTCGAATCCTCCAGGGCGCACCACTTTTAGGGTTTTCACTAATCCTGATGTTGAACGTTTAGTTTTGCTTTATTGCCTTAACTGCTTTATTGCTTTAACTAACAATTTAATATCGAAACCGTTGCGCCCTTAGCTCAGCTGGATAGAGTACCTGGCTACGAACCAGGCGGTCGGAGGTTCGAATCCTCCAGGGCGCACCACTATTTAGGGTTTTCATTAATCCTGATGTTGAACGTTTAGTTTTGCTTTATTGCCTTAACTGAAAGCTGAATATCGAAACCGTTGCGCCCTTAGCTCAGCTGGATAGAGTACCTGGCTACGAACCAGGCGGTCGGAGGTTCGAATCCTCCAGGGCGCACCACTTTTAGGGTTTTTAGTAATCCTGATGTTGAACGTTTAGTTTTGCTTTATTGCCTTAACTAACGGCTTAATATCGAAACCGTTGCGCCCTTAGCTCAGCTGGATAGAGTACCTGGCTACGAACCAGGCGGTCGGAGGTTCGAATCCTCCAGGGCGCACCACCTTATTAAAGAAAGCCTCGTTTATACGAGGCTTTTTTTATGTCTGCTGCAAATTTGTTGCGATAATGTTAAATTTTGTCGTTGTTTAACTTGTTGTATTTAAAGTAATTCTTGATTGCTTCTTTGTTATTCCACCTTTCTCATATCATTTCTAAGAAAAGCCCCGTTTAAGTCACAGTTTAAATATCTATAAATGACGTATTTGACAGATTTATGTGATCTGATAGGCGAATAATTAACCTTATGTGTGCGTTATCCGTAACAGAACCTTAAACAAAATTGACAAACTTTTACCAATCGAGATAATCCATGGGTCGGGATCACTATTCGCTGAAATCCTGCACGTATGTCAGGATGACGAAGAAAGGAAGCAACATGACTAATATTGGAAGCCTGCTAGGAGATGCGGCGACTCTAATGATAACGGGGATGTCCGTTGTCTTTATTTTCCTAACTATTCTAGTTTACCTCGTTCGGTTGATGTCAAAACTGGTACCAGAAGAAGTACCAGAGCCGATCGCAGCACCTAAAAAAATTAAAAAATCACAATCAAACCCTTCAGCTGTTAGTCCACAGGTAGTGGCAGCAATTTCGGCCGCGGTTCATCAATACCGTGCGTCTACTGCTAAGTAGCATTTAAAGGATTAAAAAGGAGTTTATGAGCATGTCTAAACCACTAGCTATCACAGATGTGGTACTTCGTGACGCGCACCAGTCACTATTTGCTACTCGTATGCGTATCGAAGATATGCTGCCAATTGCGGCAGAACTGGATAAAGTCGGTTACTGGTCTTTAGAGACTTGGGGCGGCGCAACGTTTGATTCGTGTATTCGTTTTCTAGGAGAAGATCCGTGGGAGCGTTTGCGTGAGCTGAAAAAAGCGATGCCAAACACACCAATGCAGATGCTACTGCGTGGTCAAAATTTATTGGGTTACCGTCACTACGCGGATGATGTAGTAGAAAAATTTGTTGAACGTGCCCATAAGAACGGCATGGACGTATTCCGTATTTTTGATGCGATGAATGACGTACGTAACTTTGAAACAGCAGTGAAAGCAACGATTGATGTTGGTGGTCACGCTCAAGGTACGTTGTCTTACACAACCAGTCCGGTTCACAACTCAGATACTTGGGTTGATTTGGCTAAACGCCTAGAGGATCTAGGTTGTCACTCACTATGTATCAAAGATATGTCAGGTTTATTAAAGCCCTATGAAGCCGAAGAACTGATTACACGTATCAAATCATCGTGTGACGTTCCTCTAGCGTTGCATAGCCACGCGACAACAGGTCTATCGACTGCAACAGCGGTTAAAGCCGTTGAAGCGGGTATCGACATTCTAGACACCGCTATTTCTTCAATGAGCTGTACTTACGGTCACACGCCAACCGAAACGGTTGTTGCGATGTTAGAAGGTACAGAGCGTGATACCAATCTTAAGCTTGATCAGATCGAACCCATCGCGGCTTACTTCCGTGATGTACGTAAAAAGTACGCGAAATGGGAAGGTCAGCTAAAAGGTGTTGATTCACGTATCTTGATTGCTCAGGTTCCTGGCGGCATGTTAACCAACATGGAAGGCCAGCTTAAAGAACAGGGCGCAGCCGATCGTATGGACGAAGTGCTCGAAGAGATCCCTCGCGTACGTAAAGAGCTGGGTTACATTCCTTTGGTAACACCTACTTCTCAGATTGTTGGTACTCAAGCGGTTATCAACGTTTTAACGGGTGAGCGCTACAAGAGCATCACTAAAGAGACTGCTGGTCTACTGAAAGGTGAATACGGTCAAGCGCCTGCTGAGGTTGATGCTGAACTGCAAGCGAAAGTGTTAGATGGTGCAGAGCCAATTACGTGTCGTCCTGCTGATTTACTTAAGTCTGAAATGGATACGTTAACGACAGACCTTTTAGAGAAAGCGAAATCAGATGGTATTTCTCTCGCTGAAGATACCGTTGATGATGTGCTGACATACGCACTTTTCCCACAAGTCGGCCTTAAGTTCCTTAAGAACCGTCGTAACCCTGAAGCATTTGAACCTGCACCAACTGCAGAAACGGCAGCTCCTGCTGCGGCACCACAGCCTGTTGCAGGTAGCATTGAAAGCTACAGTGTGAAGGTTGATGGCCAAGTTTATGATGTTGAAGTTGGCCCTCAAGGCGAACTGACATCAGTATCTCCATCAGTGAAACCAGCACAAGCGTCTCAAGCAGCACCAGCTGCGGCTTCTGATGCAGAAGCGGTTCCAGCTCCATTAGCAGGCAACATCTTCAAAGTTATCGTTCAGCCTGGTGCTGAAGTGGCTGAAGGCGATGTGCTACTGATCTTGGAAGCGATGAAAATGGAAACGGAAGTTCGTGCTGCTCGTGGTGGTATCGTTCAGGAATTGAATGTTAAAGAAGGCGATGCAGTTACTGTAGGCGCTCCACTACTAAGCTTAGCGTAAGGGAGTACCATGGAAGGATTGATGACCTTATGGTCTGAAACAGGGATTGCTAACTTTGAGTTCGGCCAGATTTGTATGATGCTGGTAGGTTGCTTATTGTTGTTTTTGGCAATTCGTAAAGGATTTGAACCGTTACTTTTATTACCGATTGGTTTTGGTGCTGTATTAGCAAATATTCCAAATGCTGGGTTTACTGATCCCGGTGGTTTGCTTTACTACGTTTACTACATTGGTATTGAAACGGGTATTTTCCCACTGCTGATCTTTATGGGTGTTGGTGCAATGACGGACTTCGGTGCGTTGATTGCTAACCCTAAAACGTTATGGCTGGGGGCTGCGGCTCAGTTTGGTATCTTCGCAACGCTATTTGGTGCGATCTTGCTGAACTATGTTCCAGGAATGGAATTCTCAATGGCAGATGCTTCGTCAATTGCGATCATTGGTGGTGCCGATGGCCCAACCGCGATCTTCTTGGCGAGTAAGTTATCTCCTGACCTACTAGGTGCCATTGCAGTTGCGGCTTATAGCTACATGGCTTTAGTTCCTATTATTCAGCCACCTATCATGAAAGCGCTAACGACGCCGGAAGAACGCAAGATTAAGATGGCGCAGTTACGTCACGTTGGTAAAGCCGAGAAGATCCTTTTCCCGCTTGCTGTACTACTGATGACGATTCTGTTCCTACCTTCAGCAACACCTCTAGTAGGTATGTTCTGCTTGGGTAACTTAATGCGTGAAGCGGGTGTGGTTGATCGCCTTTCAAAAACAGCTCAAAACGAACTGATTAACGTCGTAACTATTTTCCTTGGCCTAGGTGTCGGTTCTAAGCTTCAAGCGGACACGTTCTTGAACTTAGAGACGCTGGGTATTTTAGGTTTAGGTGCGGTGGCGTTCAGTATTGGTACGGCGGGTGGCGTGTTAATGGCGAAGTTGCTTAATCGCTTCTCTAAAGAAGACATCAACCCATTGATTGGCGCGGCCGGTGTATCAGCGGTTCCGATGGCGGCTCGTGTTGTAAACAAGGTTGGCCTTGAGGCAAACCCTCAAAACTTCTTGTTGATGCATGCGATGGGCCCGAACGTGGCTGGTGTACTTGGTAGTGCGGTTGCGGCGGGTATTCTATTAGCTCTAGTGGGTTAGTAGGTTCCTAGGTCACGTATCGTTACGTTAATTGGTCGTCAATTTACGAATGAGCGGTTAACTTAGCCTTATTAAATGGTTTATAGTCAAAGGGATGCTTTCGCATCCCTTTCTTTTTATCAATTAGGGTGCTTGCTCATTAGGGCTTTTATCAATCAAGGAAATGTGGAAATGGAAAATAAACAGATAGCGATTACTCAATTCGGCGGCGTCGAAAACCTCAGTATTCAAACCAGTGCTATTCCTGAGCCTAAAGCCGGGGAGGTCGTGGTTAAAGTTTCTTTTTCAGGCATTAATCCGATTGATGTCAAAACCCGTGCTGGCCTTGGTTGGGCTGCAGCACAGAACAAAGATAACCTGCCTTGGGTACCTGGTTACGACATTTCAGGGCAAATTGTCACCCTAGGGGATCAGGCTGAGCGCTTTACGGTTGGCGACAACGTGGCAGGCTTTATTGGTTTCCCACTGCAAGGTGGCGGTTACAGCCAATATGTGTGTGTCCCAGAAGCGGCATTAAGCATGGTTCCTGATTCGGTGACTCTAGAAGCGGCTGCTGCATTACCACTAGCCAGCCAAACGGCAGCCCAAGCACTCAACAAAGCTGAAGTGAAAGAGGGCGATCGCGTACTTATCTTAGCGGGTGCTGGCGGCGTTGGTCATCTAGCGGTTCAAATCGCCGTGGCAGCGAAAGCCGAGGTTTATACAACTTGTAGCGAAGCGAATCTTGATTACTTAGCAACGCTAGGCGCTCATGCGATTAACTATAAGTTTGCTCCGGCATCGGAAAGAGTCTCTGATGTTGATGTGCTGATTGATTTGGTCGGTGGCGATACCGCACTCGATGCATTGAAGTGTCTAAAAGATGGCGCAAGAGTGGTGACAGTCCCAACTTTATCTGCAGAATTGATCTGCGAAAAAGCAACATTATTAGGCTTTACTGCATCAGGCATGCTGGTTGAGCCAAACCCAGAGCAAATGGACACTATGCTGTACATGGTCAGTGTCGGATTGCTCAAAACAGAAATTCAAGGTATCTACCAGTTAGACGAAGCGCAGTCAGCTCATCTACAGGTTGAAACCGGACACACCAGAGGCAAGTTACTACTTAAAATGCAAGAAGGTTGATATGCAGTGCTAGAGTTTTTTAATTCTCTGTTTGAAAACATAGCGCTGTGGTTCTCTGACTCGGCGCTGTGGGTACTCTTTATTAGTGGCTTCTTGAGTGCCACATTATTGCCCGGGGGATCAGAAGCGAGCCTTGTGGCAGCCTTGAGCTTAGATCAGTTCTCAACATCATCGATCATTCTTCTGGCGACACTCGGTAATACTTTGGGGGGCCTGACCAACTATTGGATTGGTTTATGGTTGCCTAATCGAACTCAATCTGAAAAGCATGGTCATAAGGCTATGGCTTGGCTGAGCCGTTATGGTTACTGGACACTGTTATTCAGTTGGTTACCCATCATTGGTGATCCTTTGTGTCTGGCTGCGGGTTGGCTGAGAATGAAATTTATCCCTAGCGTTATTTTGATAGCGATTGGCAAAGCCGCTCGCTACAGCTTACTTGCTGCTATCTACTTCGGTTTTTTCTAAGGAGAACCTATGAAAAAGGTTTTACTTGGTACATTTTCTCTTATCGCCATTGCTGGCTGTTCTTACAATGTACCTAGCTCAACACCCTTCTTTTCCTCGTTACAGGAAGGCGTCACTCTGTTAGAAGAGGTTAAGCCTTCTAAAGATAAAGTCGTGATTCCTTATGCGAAGTATCAGCTTGAAAATGGCTTGACCGTTATTCTTTCTCCTGATGATTCTGATCCACTTGTTCATGTTGATGTGACCTATCATGTGGGTTCTGCTCGTGAACAGATTGGCAAATCAGGCTTTGCTCACTTCTTTGAACACATGATGTTCCAAGGCTCAGAGAACGTCGGTGATCAACAGCACTTCAAGATTATCACCGAAGCAGGTGGTTCGTTAAATGGCACCACCAATCGTGACCGAACTAACTACTTTGAAACCGTTCCTTCTAACCAACTTGAAAAAATGTTGTGGTTAGAATCAGACAGAATGGGTTTCTTGTTAGATGCGGTTTCTCAAAAGAAATTTGAGGTGCAAAGAGGCACGGTTAAGAATGAGCGAGCGCAAAGCTATGAAAACCGCCCTTACGGTTTGATGTGGGAGCGCATGGGAGAAGCACTGTATCCAGAAGGTCACCCTTACTCGTGGCAACCTATCGGTTATGTTGAAGACTTAGATCGTGTTGATGTGAATGACCTTAAGGCATTTTTCTTACGTTGGTATGGCCCAAACAATGCCGTGTTAACGATCGGTGGTGATATCGACGTTGATGACACGCTAGAGTGGGTTAACAAGTACTTTGGCCCTATCCCTCAAGGACCTGAAGTTAAGGCGGCAGAGAAGCAACCTGCAGTGCTGACTGAAGACAAGTACATCACCTTAAAAGATAATATTCGTCAGCCGATGGTGCTTGTTGGTTGGCCAACAACGTATCGTGGTGAAGAGACGCAGGCTTCATTGAATGCACTGTCCAACGTGTTAGGTTCTGGCACCAACAGTTACTTGTATCAAAACCTCGTAAAAACGCAAAAAGCAGTGAGCGCAGGATCTTTCCATGATTGTGCTGAGCTTGCATGTACCATGTATGTGTATGCGATGGGTAATTCAGGTGAAAAAGGCGATTTGACGGTTCTGAACAAAGAGCTGATGGATACCTTAGATCAATTCTCGAAAGAGGGCGTTGAACAAGAGCGTTTAGACCAGATCACTGGTATGGCAGAAGCGGATGCAGTTTTTGCACTGCAAAGTGTTAAAGGCAAGGTTTCACAGCTTGCGTCTAACCAAACCTTCTATGGTCAGCCGGATCGCATTGAATCGCAACTCGATCAAATTCGAGCGGTTACTCCAGAAAGCGTAAGTAAGGCATACCAAGATTTCATCGAAGGCAAGCACAAGGTTACGTTGAGTGTGGTTCCTAAGAAAAAACTCGACTTAGCGGTTCGTGAGGCTACCTTTACCACACCTGCACGTACCCTTCCTGAATACAGCAAGGTGACGGAAGACCAACTGGATTTCAGAAAGGCGCCAAACACATTTGATCGCAGCGTGATGCCAGAAGTGAACTTTGGTGTTGAAGCGACCATGCCTGAGTTGTACCGCATGCACTTTGCAAACGGCACTGACTTGATTGGTACCGTGACCAGTGAAACGCCGACAGTACAGCTGCAAATTCAACTGCCTGCAGGCGAACGCTATGTTCGTAAAGGTCAAGAAGGCTTAGCGAACCTAACGGCTTCGATGATGGAAGAGGGGTCGACTAAACGAACGGTTGAAGAACTACAGGCGACCTTAGATAAGCTTGGCAGTAGCGTTAGCATTGGCGCAGGCAGTTATACCACGGATATCTCGGTTTCAACGCTAGAGAAAAACCTGCCTCAAACCTTAGCGATCGTACAAGAGGTTCTGTTTGAGCCTAAGTTTGATGAGCAAGACTTTGAACGTGTTAAGAAGCAGATGCTTGAAGGTGTTGTCTATCAGCATCAACAACCAAGCTGGATGGCTTCTCAAGCAACCCGTGAAGTGCTATTTGGTGACAGTATTTTTGCTCGAGCAAGCGATGGCACCAAGGCGTCTCTATCGGATCTAACCTTAGATGATGTGAAAAAATTCTATGCACAACACTACACACCGGAAGGTGCCAATATTGTTGTTGTGGGAGACATCTCGAAGAAAGAGGTGGGAAAACAGCTACAATTCTTTGAACAGTGGCAAGGCGATGCGGCACCACTAACGCGTCCTCAGATCATCAAAGAGCTTTCAGGACAGCACCTGTATTTAGTTGATAAACCGGGTGCACCGCAAAGTATTGTTCGTTTAGTGCGTAAAGGTTTACCTTTCGACGCGACGGGTGAGTTGTATTTGAGCCAGTTAGCCAACTTTAACTTAGCCGGTAACTTCAATAGCCGTATCAACCAGAATCTACGTGAGGACAAAGCCTACACTTACGGTGCGAGCGGTTACTTCGCGAGTACTCGTGAAACTGGTGCGGTAGTATTTAGTGCTCAAGTGAGAGCCAATGCGACGGTTCCATCGATTCAAGAGTTTATCGCCGAGCTAAATGAATTTAGTCAGAGTGGATTAACTGACGAAGAGGTGAAATTTATGCGCCTTGCCGTCGGTCAACAAGATGCGCTTAAATACGAAACGCCAAGTCAAAAGGCTGGATTGTTGAGTAATATTGTTGCATTGAGCCTTGATGAAGATTACCTACAACAGCGTAATCAGATAGTTGAAACGGTTTCAAAAGAGACCTTAAACGAGCTATCGAAGAAATGGTTTGACCCGAATGATTATCAAATAATTGTTGTTGGCGACGCGACTTCGCTTCGTCCTCAACTAGAAAAGTTAGATATTCCAATAGAAGAGCTTGAAATCATTCGTTAGAGTACACATTAAAGGGGGAGGGAAAAGACTCTATTTTTCTCCTCCAACCTAATTTATGATAGTTCTAATCAGAACGATATAAGATAAGTGAACTGAATTTTGACTGATTTTGCTGCGCGACTAAAGCAAGTTGCAACCAACCCTAAGACCTTCTCTCAATTTGGTCGTGGTGTTGAAAGGGAAACGTTACGCTACACGGAAGATGGGCATCTTGCGACTGGGCCGCACCCAAAGGCTTTGGGATCTGCGTTGATGAACGGATGGGTAACGACCGATTTTTCTGAGTCGCTACTGGAGTTTATTACGCCTGTTTCTAACGACGTTCCGACGCTTTTGAATCAGTTGTCTGATATCCATCACTTCACACAAACCAAGTTAGATGGCGAAAAGATGTGGCCGCTTTCTATGCCTTGTTACGTAGGCAGTGAAGATTACATTCAGCTAGCGCAATACGGCACCTCTAACAACGGCAAAATGAAGACGCTATATCGTGAAGGCCTAAAGCGCCGTTACGGTAGCCTGATGCAGATTATTTCTGGTGTTCACTTCAACTTCTCTTTCCCAGAAAGTTTTTGGGATAGCCTGTTTGGAGAGCAAACAGAAGAAACGCGTTGTGAAGCTAAGTCAGATGCGTACTTTGGTTTGATTCGTAATTATTACCGTTTTGGTTGGTTAATCCCATATTTCTTCGGTGCTTCACCTGCACTATGTCCTTCTTTCATCAAAGGAAGAGAGACAAAGCTACCTTTTGAGAAGGTTGGCGAGACACTGTATCTGCCAAAAGCAACGGCACTTCGCCTGAGTGATCTTGGCTACACCAATAGTGCTCAAAGCGTATTAAAGATTGGCTTCAACAGCCTAGACCAGTACCTTGAAGGTCTGAACCAAGCGATTCGCACGCCATCAGAAGAGTTTGCTGAGATTGGCACTAAGGTTGATGGTGAATACCGTCAATTGAATAGTAACGTTCTTCAAATCGAGAACGAGCTTTATGCGCCAATTCGCCCTAAGCGCGTGGCGAAAAGTGGTGAAAAACCATCGGAAGCACTGGCTCGTGCTGGTGTTGAGTACATCGAAGTTCGTTCTTTGGACGTAAACCCATTCAGCTCAATTGGTATCAATGAGCAACAAGTTCGCTTCCTCGATCTATTCTTAACTTGGAGTGTTCTATCTGACTCTGCTGAGATGGATAACTGCGAACTTGAATGCTGGCGCGATAACTGGAACAAGGTGATCTTAGAAGGTCGTCAGGTTGGTTTAGAACTCAAGATTGGTTGTGATGGCGAGAGACTGTCTCTACAAGATTGGGCTAAACGCGTATTCAAAGATCTTCGTGTTATCGCTGAGTTGATGGATGCTGAGCAAGGTGGTCGTGCATACCAAGAAACGTGCGATACGCTTGAAACTTGGATCGATAACCCAGAGCTGACTATTTCTGGCCAGTTGCTAGAAGAGACCAAAAAATTAGGTGGCTTGGGTAAAGTGGGTTGTGCGTTAGGAAAAACGTACGCTCAGCAACACAAAGCACACCAATATAAAGTTTACTCAGCTGAGTTGATGGAAGCGGAAGTTCAACGCTCTGTGATTGCTCAGCAACAAAGTGAAGAAGCAAGCACTCAAGATTTTGACAGCTTCTTAACGGATTATTTTTCGTATTTAAAAGCATAGCGAGACTTTGGTGGAAAGGAAGCAAGCCTTATTAGGCCAGCCTAAACGCGTAAGTGGAAAATGGTTGCCAGTAGTGACTGTTGGTGTTGTCTCTAGCCTATTGGTTGGATGTGCAACGCCACCGCCAAAGCAGCAAGATAACTTGTGTAGCATCTTCAGAGAACACCCGTCGTGGTATGAAGATGCACTCGATATGCAAGAAGAGTGGGGTACGCCGATCAACGTAGCGATGGCTTTTGTGAAACAAGAGAGTAGCTATCGTCATGATGCGCGCCCACCTAAAGATTACATTCTTGGCTTTATTCCGTGGGGACGCGTGAGTAGTGCCTACGGTTATGCACAAGCTCAAGACCCTGCTTGGGAAGATTTCCAAAAGGCGACCAATAACGGTGGCTCAAGAACCAATTTTGATGATGCATTGATGTTCATCGGTTGGTACACCAGCGAGACGCGTCGTCAGCTTGGTATCTCACTATGGGATCCGTATAACCAATACCTGGCTTATCATGAAGGTCGTGGTGGCTATAAGCGCAAGTCATACAATAGCAAACCATCGTTGATTAAGGTGGCGCGCAAAGTCGAACAGCAAGCAAAAGATTATGGATGGCAGCTTAAACAGTGTCGTAAAGAACTAGAAGACAATAGAAGTTGGTTTTTCTAAAGCCAACCGTCATGGAGAAGAGCAATGCCTTTATTAGATAGTTTCACTGTTGATCACACGCGCATGAACGCACCTGCAGTTCGTGTAGCTAAAACAATGCAAACCCCAAAAGGGGATACCATCACTGTGTTTGACCTGCGTTTTACTGCGCCAAACAAAGACATCCTATCTGAGAAAGGTATCCATACTCTAGAGCACCTTTACGCAGGATTTATGCGTAATCAATTGAACGGTTCAGATGTAGAGATTATCGATATTTCACCAATGGGCTGTCGTACTGGTTTCTACATGAGCCTAATTGGTACGCCTTCAGAGCAGCAAGTAGCAGACGGTTGGTTGGCTGCAATGCAAGATGTGCTGAAAGTTGAGAATCAAAATAAGATCCCTGAGCTGAACGAGTACCAATGTGGTACCGCGGCAATGCACTCTTTGGATGAAGCTAAAGATATCGCTAATGCGATCATCGCTGCCGGTATCTCTGTAAACAAAAATGATGAACTGGCACTGCCAGAGTCGATGCTTCAAGAGCTTAAGATCGACTAGTCATTGTTAGTTCACCTTGAATACGCTTCACTCTAGATACATTTCACTCTAGAGACAGAGCGAGTTAGATACTAAAAGGCCCGGTTCAATGAACCGGGCCTTTTTCGTCAACGTATTTTAGGACGAGACATATTTTAGGGTTAGGCAGTTGTCGCAGTGAGCTTGTGATTACTCACTTAGTTATCCCAGTCCAGCAAACCACTTTTATCCGTTAACGATCTGCGGGAACACGCGAACGAGCTTGATACGGTTCTCTTCGAGTTCGACAATTTCCATTGGATGACTCGCAACCTGAACACTCAGGTGACTTTCTGGAATGTCTTCAAGGTGTTCCAGTATTAAACCATTAAGTGTTCTTGGGCCGTTTGTAGGTAGTGTCCACTGCAAGCCTTTGTTTATGTCACGGATATTGGCGCTGCCTTCAATCAAGAAGCTGCCATCGCTTTGCGGTGTGATCTCTTCAGATAAGCTTGGTGCAATTGAGGTCGTAAACTCACCAACGATTTCTTCTAGAATATCTTCAAGGGTAACCAAGCCGTTGATATCGCCATACTCATCCACAATCAAACCTATGCGCTGTTTATTGCGCTGAAACTTAAGTAGTTGGATATTGAGTGGTGTCGCTTCAGGAATAAAGTAGATCTCATCCGCAGCACGCAACAGTGTCTCTTTATTGAATTCGTTCTTTTCAAGCATCAAGCGGTAAGCTTCTCGTAACCTAAGCATGCCAACCACTTCATCTATCTGGTCACGATATAGCACAATACGCCCATGAGGGGAGTGAGTTAATTGGCGAACGATAGATTTCCAGTCATCATTGATGTCGATGCCAGTGATTTCATTTCGAGGCACCATGATGTCGTTCACGGTCACGTGTTCTAAATCTAAAATAGATACCAACATATCTTGGTGGCGTTGAGGTATTAGGCTTCCCGCTTCATTTACCACGGTTCTCAGCTCTTCAGAGCTTAAGTGGTCGGTCGCATCGTGGCGGGCTTTAACACCTAAGATACGAATAAAACCGTTGGTAATGAAGTTCACCAATATCACCAATGGTGACAGTACCTTCATCAGTATCATTAAAAGGATACTACTGGCGTAAGAGACACGCTCTGGAAACAGGGAAGCGATCGTTTTTGGGGTTACCTCGGCAAACACGAGGATCACGAGAGTCAGGACACCGGTAGCAATCGCTACGCCGATATCCCCGTAGATGCGCATACCAAGAATAGTCGCGATCGCAGACGCAAGAATGTTGACGAGATTGTTGCCGATGAGAATGAGGCCGATCAATCTGTCTGGGCGGTTCAGAAGTTTTTCTACGCGTTTGGCACCTTTATGACCCGTATTGGCCAAGTGCTTTAAACGGTAGCGGTTCAAGGACATCATGCCCGTTTCGGAACCAGAGAAATAACCAGAAATTACAATGAGACACGCGAGTAGCGCAAATAAGATACCCGTTGATATGTCGTCCAAAACTATTCTTTTCCTATTTGTGTATCTTGATTAATTTATGACCGAACATGGTCGAGATGTCAATTGAATCTAACGGACTCAATATTTTAAAGGCAAGGTGTGTGAGACATTGCCTTCATTTTACAGACTAATTCAGGATGATTTCCTGAACGAAGCGGCTACCGAAGTAGGCTAATGTGAGCATGCTGGCACCGGCAAGTGCGAACCAAGTGACTTTTTGTCCACGCCAACCTTTCTGATAGTGACCCCATAGAAGGATGGAGTAGATAACCCAAGCAATAAAAGACAATACAGCTTTGTGTGCTTTTCCTTGAGCAAACATATCTTGTACGAAGATAAGGCCTGTCAATAAAGTACCTGTTAATAAGCCATTACCGATCAGAATGATCTTGAAAAGCTGTCTTTCCACCATCATTAAAGGAGGTAGGTTAGGGTTTATTACTAACGCTTTTTTCTTTTTAAGTTTGTGATCTAGCCACGCAAGTTGTAGGGCGTATAGCGCACCGATAGTCAACGTCGCGTATGAGAACAAAGCCAAAGAGATGTGCAGTAGCAGCTTTGGGTCATTCTCTAGATGTTTGATGAACGTGCTTGAAAGAAAAGTGGCAGCCATTAGATTTAGAGCTGCGAAGCTATAAACAACCGGCAAGATGAACCACAAACGGGTTTTGAGCATCGCACCGCTCATGACCAAAGAGATGATTAAACTGATCAATGAAGCAACGTTCAAGATACTGAGGTTTTGGCCACTGGCATTAAAAATTAAATCGCCAAGCAACCAAGCATGGAAAGCTAAAGCAAGTAATGCGCTGATAAACACCGTTTTTACGCGGATTCCTGTTTGGTGCACGAGACCTGGAATGATCGTGGAAATCGCCATTGTATAAAGAAAGGCCGCTGCGATCGCAATAAGACTGTCCATGGTATCCATTTAAATGATTACTAATTGGCGAATTATACCTCGCATCGCTCTTTGGGGCTATGGTGAACCTCATTCAATTCCAAGTGAATAATGTCTCACATCACAAGCGTGGATGATTAACGCTCTACAACGGGTATGACTCTAATCCGCGCTAATGTATACTCACAGTAATAGTCGCAGTTTTGAGCGAAGAGAAAACTATGTTTGATAATTTAACGGATCGTCTATCCAAAACGCTGAAGAACATCAGCGGTAAAGGTCGTCTGACCGAAGACAATATAAAAGAGACGCTGCGTGAAGTACGTATGGCGCTACTTGAAGCCGACGTTGCACTGCCCGTTGTCCGCGATTTTGTTAAGCGCGTAAAAGAAGGCGCTGTGGGTGTTGAGGTTTCTAAATCTCTAACACCTGGTCAAGAATTCATTAAGATCGTTCAAGCTGAGCTTGAAGCGGTGATGGGTGAGTCTAACGAGGCTCTTGACCTAGCAGCACAGCCGCCAGCTGTTATTTTAATGGCAGGTCTACAAGGTGCGGGTAAAACCACATCGGTAGGTAAGCTATCTAAGCTCCTGACTGAGCGTGACAAGAAGAAAGTTTTGGTTGTGTCTGCCGACGTTTACCGTCCAGCGGCAATCAAACAGCTTGAAACGTTAGCAAGCGATGTTGGCGTCGACTTCTTCCCATCTTCAGCTGATCAAAAGCCTCTTGATATTGCAAACGCTGCAATCGACCATGCGAAGAAGAAATTCTACGACGTGCTAATTGTCGATACTGCTGGTCGTTTGGCTATCGATGAAGAGATGATGGGCGAGATCAAAGAGCTTCATACTGCGATTAAACCAGTAGAGACTCTGTTCGTTGTTGATGCAATGACTGGTCAAGATGCTGCGAACACTGCAAAAGCTTTTGGTGATACGCTACCACTAACCGGTGTTATCTTGACGAAAGTTGATGGTGATGCGCGAGGTGGTGCTGCACTGTCTGTTCGTCATATCACTGGCAAGCCGATTAAATTCTTAGGTGTTGGTGAAAAGACTGACGCACTAGAGCCATTCCACCCAGATCGTGTTGCTTCTCGTATCTTAGGTATGGGCGACGTACTGTCTCTTATTGAAGACCTACAGAAAAACGTTGATACCGAGAAAGCAGAGAAACTGGCTAAGAAGTTCAAAGAGAAGAAAGGCTTTGACCTTGAAGACTTCCGTGAGCAGCTTGGTCAGATGAAAAACATGGGCGGCATGATGGGCATGATGGATAAGCTTCCAGGTATGTCTCAGCTACCAGACAACGTTAAAGATAAAGTTGATGACAAGATGTTCAAGCAAATGGAAGCGATCATCAACTCTATGACAATGAAAGAACGTCAGCGTCCAGACCTAATCAAAGGCTCACGCAAAAAGCGTATTGCTGCAGGTTCTGGTACGCAGGTACAAGATGTAAACCGTATGCTTAAACAGTTCACTCAAATGCAGAAGATGATGAAGAAAATGCAGAAAGGTGGAATGAAAGGCATGATGCGCAACATGCAAGGCATGATGGGCGGCGGTGGAGGTATGGGCGGAATGGGTGGTGGTTTTAACCCGTTTGGTCGATAATCTACAAATGTAAGCTTTAGCTACGTTACTTTTCATAGTGTTAGCCGTGTCACAGAAAGTGTCCGGTTGCTATGTTGGTGAAAAAATAGCTAAAGCCCTTGCATTGCACCGGAATAAGAGTAAAATTCCGGGGCTTTAATTTGGCACGAGACCCCAAGCTATTTACTTATACTTGGGGTTAATTATTTTATTAAGAAAGCAAAGAGGACGACATGGTAACCATTCGTTTGGCACGTCACGGTGCAAAGAAGCGCCCATTTTATCAAATCGTAGTTGCGGATAGCCGTAACTCTGTAACTGGCCGTTTCATCGAGAAAGTAGGTTTCTTTAACCCTACTGCTCAAGGTCAAGAAGAAGGTCTACGTCTAGACCTAGATCGTGTTAACCACTGGGTTGGTCAAGGCGCATCTCTATCTGATCGTGTAGCTAAGCTAGTTAAAGACGCTCAAAAAGCGGCTTAATTCTTTTTTAAAGAGAAATAGCTTATGTCGATGAAGGGTAAAGAAACGATGAGCGAGCAAAATAATAGAATTGTCATGGGTAAACTTGGGTCTACCTATGGTATTCGTGGCTGGCTTAAAGTGTTCTCCTACACAGACAATGCTGAAAGCATATTTGATTACAGCCCTTGGTATTTAAACCAAAAGGGTAAGTGGGTTGAGTACAAAGTTGAGAGCTGGAAACGTCATGGCCAAGGTTATGTATGTAAGCTAGCGGGATTAGATGTTCGTGAAGACGCGCAACTGATGACTAACTTTGAAATTGCTATTGACCCTGCTTCGTTACCTGAATTGTCAGAAGATGAATTCTACTGGCGCGAATTGTTCGGTATGCAAGTTTTTACCACTAAAGGTTACGACCTTGGTGAGGTCACTGACCTATTAGAAACTGGCTCGAACGATGTTCTAGTAATTAAAGCAAATCTTAAAGATGCTTTTGGCCAAAAGGAACGGTTAGTACCGTACCTTGAAGAGCAAGTGATCAAGAAAGTTGATCGCGAAGCTCGCCGGATCGAAGTTGACTGGGATCCTGGATTCTAACTCCAAATTACAGAGCGAGAGAACACATGTGGGTTGGCATTATTAGCCTGTTTCCTGAAATGTTCCGTTCTGTTACTGATTTTGGAGTAACAGGTCAAGCGGTTAAAAAAGGTCTTTTATCTATTGAGACATGGAATCCTCGCGATTTCACTCATGATAAACATCGCACTGTTGATGATAGACCTTACGGTGGTGGTCCTGGCATGTTAATGATGGTTCAGCCTTTGCGCGATGCTATCCAAACTGCCAAGCAAGCAGCACCGGGAAAGACGAAAGTAATCTATCTTTCACCTCAAGGTCGTAAACTCGACCAGAAAGGTGTTGAAGAGTTGGCAACAAACGAGAACTTGCTTCTTATTTGTGGTCGCTATGAAGGGGTAGATGAGCGCATTATTCAATCTGAAGTCGACGAAGAATGGTCGATTGGCGATTTTGTGATGACGGGTGGCGAACTGCCAGCCATGACGTTGATTGATTCAGTCTCTCGGTTTGTTCCGGGTGTACTTGGAGATTTCGCTTCAGCAGAAGAAGATTCTTTTGCAAATGGTTTGCTAGATTGTCCCCATTATACGCGCCCTGAGGTGCTAGACGATAAAGATGTGCCATCGGTACTCAAGTCTGGAAACCATAAGGACATTCGTCGCTGGCGATTAAAACAATCGTTGGGCCGAACTTGGCTAAGAAGACCAGAGCTCCTGGAAAACCTAGCTCTGACTGACGAACAGGAACAATTACTGGCTGAATTCATTAAAGAGCAACGCTCTTAACGAAAAGCAAGCAGTAACCTATTAAATTTAGTATCAGTTTATTCTAGGAATTTATACAAATGAGCAACATCATCAAGGCTCTTGAAGAAGAGCAACTAAAATCAGACCTTCCTAAATTCGCACCAGGTGACACTGTTGTAGTTCAGGTTAAGGTAAAAGAAGGTGACCGTGAGCGTCTACAGGCTTTCGAAGGCGTTGTAATCGCTATTCGTAACCGTGGTCTACACTCTGCATTCACAGTTCGTAAGATTTCGAACGGTGAAGGCGTAGAGCGTGCGTTCCAAACTCACTCTCCAATGGTTGATAGCATCGAAGTTAAACGCCGTGGTGCAGTACGTCGTGCCAAGTTGTACTACCTACGTGAGCGTTCTGGTAAGTCAGCTCGTATTAAAGAGAAGCTTACTAAGAAGTAATTCTTTTTGCATTCTATCGATAAAAGCGGAGCCATTTGGCTCCGCTTTTTTGTGTCTGCTATTTAGAGTTTCACAGGTAAGAGATCCCGAACTCACTCGTTCCTCGCTCTTGGGGATGACGGACTAAAACAAAACTCACATTGAACCGTCATTCCCTAGACTGACGAAGGGAGGATTAGGGAATCTCTATTCGTACCATGCTATAGGCAATAAAAAAGGATTGACGTTAAACGCCAACCCTTCAAAATTTACTCGTTACTCGTTACTCGTTACTCGTTACTCGTTACTCGTTACTCGTTACTCGTTACTCGCTTAGTGTGGGTCTTCCGACCAACCATCGCTATCTGACATGTCTGGTGCGCCAGCGATGCTGTTCTCTTCGTCTGCCCATTCACCGAAATCAATCATCTGACATTGCTTACTGCAAAACGGGCGGTGTGGGCTTTGTTCGCCCCATTCAACGTCGGCATTACATTGAGGGCATTTAACGATGGTGATTTTTTTCGACATAGTGATTCTTAATTAGAGGGTATTGTAAGAAAGAGTTTAGGCTCGAGTGAGGGCTCAAGCCAAACTATAAAAGGAAATTAATTAGCTGCAGACAGCCAATTCAAATTCGATGTCTTGAGTGCAGGCTTGTCCTGTTTCAAAGCTCATGAACTTAACGGCAAAACGGTTTTTATGCCCAGAGATCATCGGGTAGGCACCGTATTGCATTGGAATAGAAAGGCGAAGGATATTCGCTTCATCAGCATCGCTCTGGAAGAAGCCAGCGCGAGCAATTTGCTCTTTAAAGTGACCAGTCTCTCTGGTGAGCTTTAACCATAGTGTTAGAGCTTCATACAGAGGCTGTAGGCTATCCATCCAAGCTTTGGCATCTCGCATTCTCTTATCGAGAGGAAGATGCAGCCAATAATGCAGTGCGGGTAAATCAAAGCAGCATGAGCCACCTGGCAAATTAAAGCGTTGACGTATGGCACTCAAGAAGCGATCTTCTTTAAGTGACTGCCCAAAACGCTCCGCCTGCATCAGTTCACGATAGATGTTACTAATATCGTTGAGTAGTGAAGTTAGCATCTCTTGATCGACACCTTCAACATCTAACCAGCTTTTGTAGGTTACACGCTGCTTCTCAATATCTTTTGCAAGTTCACTCTTAAGTTGGATCTGTTCGAAGATTTCAATCAGATCAAAGATGGAACGGAAAAAGAGTTGATACTGTTGAGCATCGGAAAATGTAGAAGACAAGTGCAGCTGCCTCAAGAGTGATTCAACTCTTAAGTAGATGCGTGTTTTCTCATTTAGAGGATGTTCAAATTTGTGGGTGATCATCGAGCAAACCTTCATTCAACATTATTCTATTCTGACCCATCTACAGTACTGATTGCCAGATACTTTTGATGTAAATCTGTGATTTGAGGCAAAAGTTCTTGGTTTTTAGTATGGTTTTTAATCACGTCATCTGCAACTGCTAAGCGTTGTTCTCTTGAAGCCTGTGATTTTAAAATTGATGCAACTTGTTCCCTAGAAACATTATCACGACTCATCGTACGCTCTATTTGCACTTCTGTTGGCACATCAACGATTAATACGCGATCGGCCATACCTTGCATTTGGTTTTCAACCAATAGCGGTGCGACTAATAAACCATAAGGGGATGTGACTTTAGACAGGTCACTGTCAATTTTGTTACGGATCATGGGATGAAGCAGGTCATTGAGCCATTGTTTCTCTGTGGGATCCGAGAAGATTAACTCACGCAGCTTACTTCGGTTGAGTGCTCCATCTTCAAGTAAGATAGCCTCACCAAAATGGTCGGTAATTTGCTTTAAGCCGTCACTGCCCACTGCAACGACTTCGCGTGCAACGATATCAGCATCGACAATATCAATATTAAAATGCTCATTGAAGAGGTTAGCAACGGTGGTTTTTCCACTGGCGATACCACCGCTTAATCCGATAATGATTGCCATGGTCAAATTCCTAGTACAGAAGTGAAATACCAGCCCATGATGTCGCTGCCCCACATCAAACTCACCCAACCCGCAATCGCAAGGTAAGGTCCAAAGGGAAAGGCTTTATCTATGCCTTGCTGTTTCAAGCGAAGTTGAATCAAGCCGAAAACTAAACCGACCAGCGACGACAAAAGAATGATCATTGGTAGGTGCTGCCAGCCAAGCCAGGCGCCAAGTGCAGCCAGAAGTTTGAAGTCGCCGTAACCCATGCCTTCTTTGCCTGTTAACAGCTTGAACAGCCAATAAACCGACCAAAGTGCTAGGTAGCCTGCCATTGCGCCAATTACGGAATCTTGAAGAGATACTGGGCTGATATTAAACAGAGCTAACGCGATACCAGACCAAACTAAAGGCAAGGTAATTTGATCAGGCAACAGCATAGTATCGAGATCGATAAAGGTTGCGGTAATCAATGCAAACGTGAAAAAAATCAAAGCAATGGCGTAGTAACTGAAACCAAAGTGGCTCGCGACTACGGTACAAAGTATCGCAGTAAGCAGTTCGACCAATGGGTAACGAGCGCTGATTGGGTTAGCACAGCTATGGCACTTGCCCTTTAAGAACAACCAACTTAATACTGGAATATTGTCGATGATTCTTAATTGGGTTTTACATTTCGGGCAGGTAGAACGAGGAATGCTGAGATTAAACTTTCCCTCTGGTGCTGGAATTTTATATTGAGAGAAATACTCCGAGCACTCTTGTTGCCACTCTCGTTCCATCATTATCGGTAAACGGTGTATGACTACGTTGAGGAAGCTGCCGATAAGAAGGCTAAAAATGAAAGCTAATACGGGGAATAGCCAAGGATAGTAGTGAAATACTTCCATAGTGTCCTTTACCACTTAATCAAGGTGAGCAGAGGTTGGCTGCTCATGGGTGTTTAGTTGCTTTTAACTATCCTAACACACTCATAAGATTAAAGATCGGTAAGTACATCGCGACAACAAGTCCACCAACTACGGTGCCTAAAAATACGATGATCAGTGGCTCTAGAATCTTACCTAGGTTATCGACGGTGTTGTCTACTTCGAATTCGTAAATGGAAGCGACTTTATTGAGCATATCATCAAGATTTCCTGATTCTTCACCAATCATCACCATCTGCAAAACCATCTCTGGGAAGGCATTGGTATTGCGCATTGCAATGTACATCGGCATGCCTGCGGCAGTTTCACGGTGAACCTCGATGATGGCCGATTCATAATGCAGGTTGCCTGCGGTTTTAGCCGTTGTTTTAAGGCTGGTTAAAATAGGAATTCCTGAACTGAAACTGGTTGAAAGTGTTCGGCTGAACTTTGCAATCGATGCCTTGGTGATGACAGCACCCAAGATAGGAAAGCGTAAGCCAAGGCGACTGGTTGAAAGTCGAATCGAGTAGGAGCGCTGACGCAGTTGCTGAAAAGACAGAATTAATAAACCAATACCGATGGCAGTATAGAAACTGTAAGCCTGCATCCAATGGGAAAGATAAAGCACTTGCTGGGTGAACCAAGGTAAGTCTGCTCCAAAGCCTGAAAACATCGATTCAAATTCCGGAATGACCATGGTCAGCATTAAGTAGGAAACGGTAAGAGCGACCGCAACAACCATTGCAGGATAGATGAGTGCCTTTATAACTTTGGATTTTAGTTGCTCACTCTTTTCACGATAGGTCGCCAAGCGTTCGAAGACTTGTGCAAGGTTGCCAGAAAGTTCGCCTGTCGCGACCAAGTCGGTATAGAGGTCATCAAAGTGGCGGCTTGCGGTTCGCATCGCTTTTGAGATTGGCGTGCCGGCTTCTACACCTTTGCAGATGTGCGATAAAATCGATTTCATTTCTGCTTTGCGGTGATTGTCTGACACCAGCTTGATGGCTTGCACGATCGGCACACCAGTCGCCAACATGGTAGCCAGTTGGCGAGTCAAAATAGTGATGTCTTTGGCTTTGACTCGATGGGTTAAACGAGTGATTGCTGAGATGCTTTTCTTTTTGATTTTCTTAATCTGAATGTGTTGTTCTTTGAGCTTCTCCCGCACTTCTAATTCGGTGAGCGCTAAGCTCTGCCCTGATACTTTCTTGCCAGAACTATTAATTCCCTTCCAATGGTAGTTTTTTAGTTGTGATTGTTTGCTTTTACTACTCATTTTCGCTCCGTGAATTATAGGTATAGAACACGTTGTAGCTCTTGATAGCTGGTGGTGCCTTCAAGCAGTTTATCTAGCCCAGATTCTTGTAAAGTTCTCATGCCTTCTCGACGTGCCAAGTTTTCAATGGCTAACGCGTTCGGTTTGTCTATCAGGCTATTTTTCAGTTGGTCGCTAAACGGCATGACTTCATAGATACCGACTCGCCCCGAGTATCCCTGATTACACTCATTACACCCTTGTGAGTTGGCTTTGTAGATGATTTGGCTATTGGGAATAGAGTGGCGTAGAAATATATCAGGTGAGTCATCAGCGGCTTTACAGTGGTCGCACAATCGTCTTGCCAGTCGTTGGGCGATAATCAGGCTTAATGATGAAGCGAGGTTGAAAGGTTCTATCCCCATATGAGAGAGGCGAGTCACGGTTTCTGCTGCAGAATTGGTGTGAAGTGTCGAAAGCACTAAGTGGCCTGTTTGCGAGGCTTTTATCGCGATCTCTGCGGTTTCTAAATCTCGGATCTCTCCGACCATCACCACATCAGGATCTTGTCGTAAAAATGATCGCAGCGCCTCAGCAAATCCAAAGCCGATCTTAGGCGTCACTTGTACCTGATTGATGCCACACAGGTTGATTTCAACAGGGTCTTCGGCTGTTGAGATGTTGCGTTCAGTGGTGTTGAGTACGCGAAGGCCAGTATAGAGAGAAACCGTTTTACCGCTGCCGGTTGGACCGGTCATTAAGATCATACCTTGCGGGCGTTTCAATGCATTAAGGTAGAGTGCTTTTTGATCCTCGCTGTAACCGAGCTTATCGATATCGAGATTGGCAGCGCTGCTGTCTAAAAGACGAAGAACGATCTTTTCTCCCCATAATGTTGGCAGTGTAGATACACGCATATCAATCGCCAGTTCGTCGTTTAAACGTAATTTAATACGACCATCTTGAGGCAAACGACGCTCGGCGATATCGAGTTTGGCGAGAATCTTCAGGCGAGCCGATAGACGACGACTTAAGTGAGAAGCGGGCTGTTGGATCTCGACAAGGATGCCATCGCAACGTAGACGTACGCGGTAGTTTTCTTCATAAGGTTCGAAGTGGATATCCGATGCGCCTTTACGTGCTGCATCGACTAGAATCTGATTGATAAAGCGACTGACAGGGGAGTCATCTTGGCTGAGGTCTTCAATCGAAGTTATCTCGTCGTCAGATATCTCAACAAGGTTGGCTAGCTCATCTTGGGTGATCTCTTTACGTTTCGAATCTTGCCCGGAAATAGAACGGCCATACAGCTTTCGTATTGCACCTTCTAGTTCAGAGTAGTTAGCGACAACTAACTCAATCTGCAATCCGGTCGCGAATCGAAAGTCATCTTCAGCTTGTAAGTCGGTCGGGTCGGCCGAGGCAAGTGTGAGAGTGGAGCTAGAAACAGATATTGGGATAGCGCGATACTTGGTTATAAGCTCACGAAGCCCTAATTGCTCACACAAGGTCTCGTAGTCAGTACTGGCTAGTTGTACTAACGGTAAACCGAAAATGGTTTTGATGTTATTTGCTAAGGAATCGCCGGTGAAGAAATCAAGAACGAGCAAAGCTTCAGGCGTAGAAACACCGGAAGCATGTACATGTTCCGCAACGGCTTGTTCCTGAGTCAGGCTAAGTAAGTCAGCCTGACGGAGAACGGTTGGGAGATTCGTTAGCATTACTTACAAGTCTTAGGGAGTAACTCAGAAGGAATATTATCGTTTCCTGTTGGGGACTTGCATTCCCATGCACCTGTAACAGCTGTACGCGTAAGAGTGAATTTTTTAGTAGAAACTAAACTACTTACTCCATCACTAACCGAATTACCGAAAGTAAAGGTAATAGCGCCTCCGTCAGTGTTATCTGTTCGTGAAAATCCAACAGTTCCGAGTGGCATTTCAGGGCTTCCAAGTTTGCTTGGTGTTTCTTCATTGCTACCACTAGGGAAGAGCCCATTCTCTACCGTATGAGCTTCTACGTTTGTTTTAATACCAGTAAGAGTAGCAAGAGCAGAGGCTACTTCAGATTTGGCTACATATTTTTGATATTGGGGCATTGCTATTGCTGACAGTACTCCAATCACAGCCACTACAATCATCAATTCAATCAGCGTAAAGCCTTTCTGATTTGTTCTTTTGTTTTTGTTTTTCATTGTTCTATTCCATTGTTTAGTTTGTTTCAGCGCAAGCACTGGTTGATGGAAAGAATAGAAGTCGAGATGGGGAAGTGGAATGGTGTTCAGGTTTGGCCGCGAGTGGTTTCGTGTTTATTAGTGTGGTGTTTCATATGGCGCGCAAAATTATGCGACCAACTTAAATAAGTGATTGAAATACTGATAATTTAGGTAATAAAAAAGCACTGTTATCAACAATGCCTTTGACGGAAATATATTTACTATTCAGTTAATTACGCTTTAAATCTCATGGATAGGTCCATCGCTTTTAGATGCTTAGTCAGTGCACCTACCGAGATGTAATCAACACCCGTTTCAGCGAACTCTGCGATAGTGTCGAGAGTGACGTTACCTGAGTTTTCTAATGCAGCGCGGCCCGCATTGATTTTAACCGCTTCACGCATCATGTCTGTGGTGAAGTTGTCTAGCATGATGATGTCTGCGCCAGCGCTGATCGCTTGCTCTAGCTCTTCTAGGCTTTCAGTTTCAACTTCCACAGGTTTACCCGGGTTAAGCTCTTTTGCTGTCGAGATAGCTTTTTCAATACCACCACAGGCGATGATGTGGTTTTCTTTGATTAGGTAAGCATCAAAAACGCCAATACGGTGGTTGAAACCGCCACCACAAGCAACAGCGTATTTTAGTGCGCTGCGCAGGCCTGGAATTGTTTTACGAGTGTCTAGCAAGCGGCATTCTGTGTGCTTAACTTTGTCTGCGTAGATTGCTGTTGTAGTCGCACAACCCGATAGCGTTTGAATGAAGTTCATTGCATTACGCTCACCGGTTAATAGTGCACGTGCTGGGCCAGTTAAGCTACAAAGCGTTTGGTTTGGTTCAACTTTGTCGCCATCTTCTACGTTCCACTCGATAGTGACTTCACCGCCCAACTGTTTAAACACTTCATCAGCCCAAGCTTTACCACAGAACACACCGTGCTCACGCGTAATGATGGTTGCGCTGTTGATTGCGTCTGCTGGGATTAGACTTGCCGTGATATCAGCCGCTGGATCTAAAGTTCCGCCTAGATCTTCTTTGATGGTCTCAGCCACTGAGCGAGTGATCTCGAGAGGCAGTTGCTCTTTTAAGTAGTCAAGGCGTTGGTGGCTGTTATGTGTGTTTTTCATCGCAAATCTAATCTTGAAAGGGAGTGGGAATGGAATGATACTCTTGCTTAACTTCAAATTAAAGAGGCTAGCGTGACTGCTCTATGGGTAAGGTCACATCTTATTGTGCTAGCAGAAAAGAAAGTGAGACCAAGATGACGATCAGCTTCAACGGATGGTATGACAACGCTCGGCATGTTCCTTCCCCGTATTTTGATGTTAGACCTAGCGTCGACGATATCTCTCTGCTGGTGGTTCACAACATTAGTTTACCTCCGGGGCAATTTGGTGGGCCTTACATCGAACAGTTTTTTACGGGCAAACTTGACCCAGAAGAGCATCCATTTTTTCAGGTGATTCACCAAATGGGTGTGTCTGCACACTGCTTGATTCGTCGTGATGGTGAGGTTGTGCAGTTTGTTTCGTTCCTTGATAGAGCTTGGCATGCTGGCCAGTCCAGCTTTGCCGGCCGTGAAAGGTGTAATGACTATTCGATTGGTATTGAACTGGAAGGCAGTGACTTTGTGGCTTACACCGAGCAGCAGTATCAAGCGCTTACCCAATTAACGGAAACACTGGTATCGAGCTTCCCTCAAATTACCACTGAACGAATCACAGGCCACCAATATATTGCGCCTCTGCGCAAAACCGATCCTGGCTTGGTTTTCGACTGGCAGAAATTTAAAGAAAAGCTCAAGGGCTAAGCCTCAACTATAGATAGCCTTACTGCTGTTAGGCGTTGAATAGTCAACGCCTGGCATAATGACTTGTGAATTTTTGTTGTTGCTATGTAAAGAAAGTGGTGGAGAGGAGAGCATCAATAAATCGAGAGTGTGACGAGCTTATCAAACGCTAATTTATTAAAACTTATGAACAGAATTTCCATCCTAAATGTGCGCTTGGTTTGATTTTTAAACAAGTGGCACTAATCTTTCTGAAACAATTCATTTTTATCCTGAAACTTTCTAGCACGAAACCTCCCCAAAAGTATTACCCCTGTAAATGGTAAGACCAATTTGGTTGCTGTTTTAAATTTCATTTGTTAAATCATGGTTAATTCATGCTGTGTTCTATGATGCAGGTCAATTTTGCACTGGACAGTGGCGTTTTAATTATGTTAATTTCTGCCCAACTTAAAATTGGTATTACCAATTGTCAGCGAAGAAAAAGAAGAACAACAAACTATGGCTTATCAAAGGATTCGTCAGCCAAAACTCTCGGACGTCATCGAACAAGAGTTAGAAAGGTTGATAGTGGAAGGAACACTGGCTCCAGGGCAGCAGTTGCCGCCTGAGCGCGAACTAGCGAAACAGTTCGATGTGTCTCGTCCTTCAATCCGAGAAGCGATACAACGTTTAGAAGCAAAACGCTTGCTTACTCGCCGTCAAGGTGGAGGTACGTTTGTTAGCGAAAATATCTGGAAAAGCTTTTCAGATCCTTTGCTTAATTTGTTGTCGTCCCATTCTGAAACCCAACTAGACTTGTTGGAATCGCGTCATGCGATGGAAGGGATTTCGGCTTACTTTGCGGCATTGCGTGGCACTGATGAAGACTTTGCTCGAATTCAAGCATGCCAAGAAAAAATTCGCGGCGCGCAAGATAAGGGTGATATTGAAGCCGAATCTGCAGCAGTGATGGCTTTTCTTATTGCTTTAACAGAGGCAGCGCACAATGTGGTGTTATTACACATTGTTCGTAGTTTGGCTCCGTTACTCGAACAAAATGTCTTAGAAAATTTAAAGCTGTTGCATCGTCGTAAAGACGTTGTGGAGAAAGTGAGTATACATCGAGCTAACATTGTAGATGCGATCGTTTCAGGGCAGCCAGAACAGGCGCGTGAAATGTCACATTCTCATTTAGCTTACATCGAAGAAACATTGATGGATTTGACCAAAGAAGAATCGCGCCGCGAACGTTCTTTACGTCGAATTCAACAGGGTAAATAGCCGTAATACTTCGGCTATTTACGTGTTTAGTAGAATCCAACTAACAAAAAGGATAGATCGCCATGTCTGACATGAAGCATGACGTTGATGCTCTGGAAACTCAAGATTGGTTAGAAGCTCTTGAGTCAGTAGTACGTGAAGAAGGTGTAGAACGTGCACAGTTTTTACTAGAACAAGTTCTAGATAAAGCGCGTTTAGATGGTGTTGATATGGCTACAGGCATCAACACAAACTACATCAACACAATTCCAGCAGCACAAGAGCCAGCTTACCCTGGTGACGTAACTCTTGAGCGTCGTATTCGTTCGATTATTCGCTGGAACGCAATCATGATTGTATTGCGTGCTTCTAAGAAAGACCTAGACCTTGGTGGTCACATGGCTTCTTACCAGTCAGCTGCAGCGTTCTACGAAGTATGTTTCAACCACTTCTTCCGTGCTCCAAACGAGACAGACGGTGGCGATCTAGTTTATTACCAAGGTCACATCTCTCCAGGTATCTACTCTCGTGCATTCGTTGAAGGTCGTCTAACTGAAGAACAGCTAGATAACTTCCGTCAAGAAGTTGATGGTAAAGGTATCCCTTCTTACCCGCACCCGAAACTGATGCCTGAGTTCTGGCAGTTCCCTACTGTATCTATGGGTCTTGGTCCGATCTCTGCGATCTACCAAGCGCGCTTCCTTAAGTACCTTGATGGCCGTGGCCTGAAAGAAACTTCAGCGCAACGCGTATACGCGTTCCTAGGTGACGGTGAGATGGATGAGCCAGAATCACGTGGTGCTATCTCTTTCGCTGCGCGTGAGAAGCTAGACAACCTATGTTTCCTAATCAACTGTAACCTACAGCGTCTAGACGGCCCTGTAATGGGTAACGGTAGCATCATCCAAGAACTTGAAGGCCTATTTAAAGGCGCAGGTTGGAACGTTGTTAAAGTTATCTGGGGTAGCAACTGGGATTCACTACTGGCTAAAGACACGACTGGTAAGCTTCTTCAACTAATGAACGAAACTATCGATGGTGACTACCAGACATTCAAATCTAAAGATGGCGCATACGTACGTGAGCACTTCTTTGGTAGGTACCCAGAAACAGCTGCACTAGTTGCAGACATGACTGATGACGAAATCTTCGCTCTTAAGCGTGGTGGTCACGATTCTTCTAAACTGTTTGCTGCATTCAACAATGCACAAGAGACAAACGGTAAGCCAACTGTAATCCTAGCTAAAACTGTTAAAGGTTACGGCATGGGTGATGCGGCTGAAGGTAAGAACATTGCACACGGTGTTAAGAAAATGGACATGACTCATGTTCAACACCTACGTGATCGCCTAGGCCTAGAAGACCTTCTTTCTGATGAGAAAATCACAGAGCTTCCTTACCTGAAGTTAGAAGAAGGCACGCCTGAGTACGAATACATGCACGCTCGTCGTAACGCTCTTCACGGTTACACGCCTGCACGTCTTCCTAAGTTTACTCAAGAGTTCAAGGTTCCTGAGCTAGACGCATTCGCACCTCTACTAGGTGAGCAGAAGCGTGATATCTCTACAACTATGGCTTATGTACGTACGCTAAACATCCTTCTTAAAGATAAGAACATTGGTAAGAACATTGTTCCTATCATCTGTGATGAAGCTCGTACATTCGGTATGGAAGGTCTATTCCGTCAGGTTGGTATCTACAACCCACACGGTCAAGAATACACACCTGAAGATAAAGGCATCGTTTCTTACTACAAAGAAGCAACGTCTGGTCAAGTTCTTCAAGAAGGTATCAACGAACTAGGTTCTATGGCTTCATGGGTTGCTGCTGCAACTTCATACAGCACAAATGATCTACCGATGATCCCGTTCTACATCTACTACTCAATGTTCGGTTTCCAACGTATTGGCGACATGGCTTGGTTAGCAGGCGACCAACAAGCTCGTGGCTTCCTACTAGGTGCTACTGCAGGTCGTACAACACTGAATGGTGAAGGTCTACAGCACGAAGATGGTCACTCGCACATTCAAGCGAACACGATCCCTAACTGTATCTCTTACGACCCAACGTTTGCTTACGAACTAGCGGTAATCATGCAAGACGGTATCCGTCGCATGTACGGTGAGAACCAAGAGAACGTTTACTACTACCTAACAGTAATGAACGAGAACTACGCAATGCCAGCAATGCCAGAAGGCGCTGAAGAAGGCATTCGTAAGGGTATCTACAAACTTGAATCTCACGCTGGTGCTAAGGGCAAAGTTCAACTAATGAGCTCTGGTACTATCATGAACGAAGCGCGTAAAGCCGCTGAAATTCTAAGCGAAGAGTACGGCGTAGCATCTGACGTATTCTCTGTAACGTCGTTCAACGAACTAACTCGTGACGGCCAAGCGGTAGAGCGTGACAACATGCTTCACCCAGAAGCTGAAGAGAAAGTACCGTACATCACGACTGTTCTTGGTAAAGAACCTGCAATCGCAGTGACTGACTACATGAAGAACTACGCTGAGCAAGTACGTGCGTACATGCCAACTGAGTCTTACAAAGTACTTGGTACAGATGGTTTCGGCCGTTCTGACAGCCGTGCAAACCTACGTCGTCACTTCGAAGTTAACGCTGGCTACATCGTAGTTGCAGCTCTAACTGAACTGGCTAAACGTGGTGATATCGAGAAGTCTGTAGTTGCACAAGCAATTGCTAAGTTCGATATCGACACTGAAAAAACTAACCCGCAATACGCATAAGACTGGCATTAAGGTAGGTAAATACAATGACAATCGAAATTAATGTACCAGACATCGGTGCTGACGAGGTTGAAGTAACTGAGATTCTTGTAAACGTTGGCGACAAGGTTGAAGAAGAGCAGTCACTGATCACTGTTGAAGGCGACAAAGCTTCAATGGAAGTTCCTGCGTCTCAAGCGGGTATCGTTAAAGAAATCAAGATTTCAGAAGGTGATTCTGTTTCTACTGGTTCTCTTATCATGATCTTCGAAGCGGAAGGTGCTGCAGCAGCACCGGCTGCGCCAGCAGTTGAAGCGGCGGCACCAGTTGCAGCTGCTCCTGCAGCAGCTGAGCTTAAAGAAGTTCACGTTCCTGATATCGGCGGTGATGAAGTTGAAGTAACTGAAATCATGGTAGCTATTGGCGACGCAGTAGAAGAAGAGCAATCTCTTCTTACTGTTGAAGGTGACAAGGCTTCAATGGAAGTTCCTGCACCATTCGCTGGTATCGTTAAAGAAATCAAGATCGCTTCTGGTGATTCAGTATCTACTGGTTCTCTAGTAATGGTATTTGAAGTGGCAGGTTCTGGCGCTCCAGTTGCAGCAGCTCCTGCTCCAGCGGCAGCACCAGTTGCAGCGGCTCCAGCAGCATCTGCTGAGAAAGAAGTGAACGTTCCTGATATCGGTGGCGACGAAGTAGAAGTTACTGAAATCATGGTAGCGGTTGGCGATACAGTAGAAGAAGAGCAATCTCTAATTACTGTTGAAGGCGACAAAGCTTCAATGGAAGTGCCTGCACCATTCGCTGGTACAGTAAAAGAAATCAAGATTGCAGCTGGCGACAAAGTGTCAACAGGCTCTTCAATCATGACTTTCGTTGTTGAAGGCGCAGCTCCAGTAGCAGTAGCGGCTTCAGCTCCAGCACAAGCAGCAGCTCCGGCAGCCGCACCTGCTCCTAAAGCAGAAGCAGTAGCTCCAGCAGCTGGCGACTTCCAAGAGAACGGTGACTACGCGCACGCTTCTCCAGTTGTTCGTCGTCTTGCTCGCGAATTTGGCGTTAACCTTTCTAAGGTTAAAGGTACTGGTCGTAAGAGCCGTGTCCTTAAAGAAGACGTTCAGTCTTACGTTAAAGATGCACTTAAGCGTCTAGAGTCTGGTGCTGCAGCATCTGGCAAAGGCGGCGACGGTTCTGCTCTTGGTCTACTACCGTGGCCAAAAGTTGACTTCAGCAAGTTCGGCGAAACTGAAGTTCAGAAGCTTTCTAAGATTAAGAAGATCTCTGGCGCTAACCTGCACCGTAACTGGGTAATGATCCCGCACGTTACACAGTGGGACAATGCAGACATCACTGAGCTAGAAGCATTCCGTAAAGAACAGAATGCAATCGAAGCGAAGAAAGACACTGGCATGAAGATCACTCCACTTGTGTTCATCATGAAAGCTGTTGCTAAAGCGCTAGAAGCATTCCCTGCATTCAACTCGTCTCTTTCTGACGATGGCGAAAGCATCATTCTTAAGAAGTACGTAAACGTGGGTATCGCAGTTGATACACCAAACGGCCTAGTTGTTCCTGTTTTCAAAGACGTGAACAAGAAAGGTATTTACGAGCTATCTGAAGAACTAATGGTTGTTTCTAAGAAAGCACGCTCTGGTAAGCTAACAGCAGCAGACATGCAAGGCGGTTGTTTCACAATCTCTAGCCTTGGTGGTATTGGCGGTACTGCATTTACTCCAATCGTAAATGCTCCAGAAGTAGGTATCCTAGGTGTATCTAAGTCTGAGATTAAGCCAGTTTGGAATGGTAAAGAGTTCCAACCACGTCTACAGCTTCCACTGTCTCTATCATACGATCACCGCGTGATCGATGGTGCTGAAGGTGCACGCTTCATTACTTTCCTAAACAGCGCACTATCTGACATTCGTCGTCTAGTACTGTAATTGAGAAAGTAATTATTAAGGTGACTTTCGGGTCACCTTAATTCTTTATATAAAGACTATTTTTAGAGAACAGTTTCCGGCATTTCTCATAAACTGCGGGGGAATTGTTGTCTAGCTCACAGGCTAACTTAAAGCTACTTTCACACTGTTAACATCTCTGTAAAATGTTTCCTGTTTGAAAGCCCAATAATTTTAAGAACATCTACTCAGCCTGTTAGGGATAATGACTACAAGAGGTCACAATGAGCAAAGAAATTAAAGCCCAAGTTGTTGTACTTGGTTCAGGTCCTGCTGGCTACTCAGCGGCATTCCGTTGTGCGGATTTAGGTCTAGAAACAGTACTAGTTGAACGTTACAGCACTCTTGGTGGTGTATGTCTAAACGTTGGTTGTATTCCATCAAAAGCACTTCTTCACGTATCTAAAGTAATTGAAGAAGCAAAAGCGATGGCAGAGCACGGCGTTGTATTCGGCGAGCCACAAACGGACATCAACAAAGTTCGTATCTGGAAAGACAAAGTAGTTGATCAACTGACTGGCGGTCTTGGCGGTATGGCTAAGATGCGTAATGTTACTGTTGTTAACGGTTTCGGTAAGTTTACTGGTCCTAACAGCATCGAAGTTGTTGGCGAAGAAACGACAACAATTAACTTTGATAATGCAATCATTGCAGCGGGTTCTCGCCCAATCAAACTTCCTTTCATCCCACATGAAGACCCACGTATTTGGGATTCTACGGATGCACTAGAACTAAACGAAGTACCAGAAAAACTGCTTATCATGGGCGGCGGTATCATCGGTCTTGAGATGGGTACGGTTTACCACTCTCTAGGTTCTAAAGTTGAAGTTGTTGAGATGTTCGATCAAGTTATCCCTGCTGCGGATAAAGACATCGTTAAAGTCTTCACTAAACGCATCAAGAACAAGTTCAAGCTAATGCTTGAAACTAAAGTGACTGCTGTTGAAGCGAAAGAAGACGGTATCTACGTTTCAATGGAAGGCAAAAAAGCACCAGCTGAAGCTGAGCGCTACGATGCTGTTCTTGTTGCTATCGGTCGTGTTCCAAACGGTGCACTTATCGACGCTGAAAAAGCGGGTATCGAAGTTGATGAGCGTGGTTTCATCAATGTTGATAAGCAAATGCGTACTAACGTTCCTCACATCCACGCGATCGGTGACGTTGTTGGTCAACCAATGCTTGCTCACAAAGGTGTGCATGAAGGTCACGTAGCTGCTGAAGTTATCTCTGGTAAGAAGCACTACTTCGATCCTAAAGTAATTCCATCAATTGCGTACACTGAGCCAGAAGTTGCTTGGGTAGGTAAGACTGAGAAAGAAGCGAAAGCGGAAGGCCTGAACTACGAAGTTGCTACTTTCCCTTGGGCTGCTTCTGGTCGTGCAATCGCTTCAGACTGTGCTGACGGTATGACTAAGATGATCTTCGATAAAGATACTCATCGCGTAATCGGTGGTGCTGTTGTTGGTACTAACGGTGGTGAACTTCTTGGCGAAATCGGCCTAGCAATCGAAATGGGTTGTGATGCAGAAGATATCGCTCTTACTATCCACGCTCACCCAACTCTACACGAGTCTGTTGGTCTAGCTGCGGAAGTATTCGAAGGTTCAATCACAGACCTTCCAAACAAAAAAGCAGTAAAAAAGAAGAAGTAATTCTTCTTTAGCCACTCGCTAATGTTTTTAAAAGCCGCTGATTCGTCAGCGGTTTTTTTATATCTGAAGTAAGGAACAGGAACGTTTCACTCCGAGATGCGAGTACGCTGCGCTCGGGATGCGAAGAGCGATTATATACGACAAAAAAGGGTTGACCGATTAGGCCAACCCTTAAATTATTTACTCGAATCTACTTATAAATGCACAGCATGTTCAAGTAACTATCCGTTAAGCTTGAAAGCTCTTCTGGCGTTTCTACACGTTTCGCTTGAATGAACAGTGAGTAGCAGATGCCGTGGAATAGGTTCGCTAGATGTTTAGGATCGTGATCGTCGCAAACTTCGCCGCGTTCGATCGCTTTACTAAACATGTTTTGTACTAACATTTGGTTAGTGCGGTTGGTGGTTACGAATAGAGGCCATACTTCATCACGAGTCGAAGCGCTCCATTCAAACCATACGTTCAACCAATGGCTATCGTGAGCCACTAACGTCACCATTTCAGTCGCAATATTATGTAGGTTTTGTTTTGCGTGAATATCCAGATCGATATTGTCTGAAAGGAAGTTAGAGAATTGGCGTACAACGTGATTTAGTACTTCATCAACCAAATCTTCACGGGTCGGGAAGTAGTTAAATACGGTTGCTACAGACACCTGAGCGATGTCTGCAATATCAGCGTGTCCACCACGACCGATACCGCGGCGAGAGAATACCTCAAGAGCGATTTCCATCAATTGAAGTTTTCTTTTTAAAGGTGAAAGCCTAGTTCTAGGTCTCTTAGATATTGAGTCCATTTTATTTTCCTTGCCAACGAAATTTTTATATTAATGATTTTATTATTATTTAAGCCAAGATGAGTGTAATGGTGCATATGCGAATGGTCAATCCTTTGAGCTTGTTTTATAGACAGTTACATCAAACTTGATACATAAAGCGTGATCAGGATTGATGTGAAAGGAAGCGAGTATTGGATAGGGCATCAGCGCACATTTAATTGAGAATCTCACAGTAAATTAGAACCATAAGGTGGTGTGGGTATTTGAGCAGTGCTAGACTTACTCACAAAATTGAGCGACACAACTGACGAAACTGTCAACATTCGTCGCAATCACCAAATAAAATGAGAGCAGTATGAAGCATACAGTTGAAGTCATGATCTCTGAGCAAGAAGTTCAGGATCGAGTGAACGTACTAGGCAAGCAGATCACGGAGCACTATAAAGGCAGTGAAGATCTAGTTTTAGTTGGCTTATTACGTGGATCTTTTGTCTTTATGGCGGATCTTGCTCGTGCTATCGATTTAACTCACCAAGTTGATTTCATGACCGCGTCTAGCTACGGCAACGGCATGGAAAGCTCACGTGACGTTCGTATTTTGAAAGACCTTGATGATGATATCCAAGGTAAAGATGTTCTGCTTGTAGAAGACATTATCGATACAGGTAACACACTGACTAAAGTGAAAGAGATTTTGAGCCTACGTGGCCCTAAATCTATCGAAATCTGCACGTTATTAGACAAGCCTTCTCGCCGTGAAGTGATTGTCGATACAAAGTGGATTGGTTTTGAGATTCCTGACGAGTTCGTTGTTGGTGTTGGTATCGACTACGCACAAAAATATCGTCACCTACCGTACATCGGTAAAGTAGTACCTCAAGAGTAATCACTGCTCTGGAAGAAAAACAATAAAGGCTCGCACAATGCGAGCCTTTATTATATCTACTGGTTAGACGTTAAAGGTTAACCAAGAGTTGGAGACGATAGGATTTTTTCAAGCGCTTCTAAGTGACTATTTTCTAACGTGTCATTACTTGAACAACGAACGCCAAGGTCTTGTAGCTTGCCGTTACCAATACCATAAACTACGCCGTGGATTTCAATATCTTGTCCACGTTCCCATGCGGTTTGCATGATGGTTGAGTTACCAAGGTTGTAGACTTGCTCTGCAACGTTAATTTCGCACAACTTGTCACCCCATTGTTCACGAGGTAGAGATTCAATTTGCTTACGGTACTTAAGGTAGTTATCGCGAATGTGGAGTAGCCAGTTGTTGATAAGGCCAAGTTTAGGGTTATCAATCGCTGCATTAACACCACCACAGCCATAGTGACCGCATACAATGATGTGTTTAACTTTGAGTACGTCAACGGCGTATTGCACAACGGATAAGCAGTTGAGATCGGTATGAACCACTTGGTTTGCTACATTTCGATGAACAAACAGTTCGCCAGAATACAAACCAGTGAGACGCTCGGCCGGTACTCGGCTATCAGAGCAGCCAATCCATAGAAAGCCAGGGCTTTGCCCTTCTTCAAGCGTTGTAAAATACTCAGGTCTTTGAGATCGAATTTCTTCAGACCATTTAGAGTTGTTTTCAAAAAGCTGTTTAATCTCTGGCATTTTGCGTCTTACATCCCTTCATTAAGAATTGTAACTATACACAATGTTACAAATTCAATCCCGTAAAAACTGCGTCAACACGTACTCATCTGACGTGTTCTAGTCGTTAAGATCATTAACTTAGCACAGAAACTACTATCTGGTTATAAGTCATGAATAATGTGATTGAATTAACACTTTCTGTCTGATTAACTCATTTGTTAAAGTGATAAGGTTTGTCATTTTCATCATCAGGAAGGTGTGTTTTGTTTGGAAGTCGTTTTGCGGATATCAGTCTCAAAGGAGACATGTTTGGCGGTGTAACCACAGCCATCATTTCATTGCCTTTAGCGTTGGCATTTGGTGTTGCGTCTGGTGCGGGCGCGGAAGCTGGCCTTTGGGGCGCCATCATGGTTGGCCTATTTGCCGCACTGTTTGGCGGCTCAAGCAGTTTGATATCAGAGCCTACCGGGCCGATGACGGTGATCATGACAGCTGTGATGACAAGCATGGTGGCCAAATATCCTGAAACCGGAATGGCAATGACTTTTACCGTAGTCATGATGGCGGGTGCTTTTCAGATATTACTTGGTACCTTAAAGCTCGGAAAATACGTTACTTTGATGCCATATAGCGTGATTTCTGGGTTTATGTCGGGTATCGGCGTTATTCTGATTATCTTGCAGTTATCACCATTGTTAGGACATGCGGCTCCATCTGGCGGGGTGATGGGCACGCTTTCCGCATTACCTGATACGTTAGCCCATCTGAAAATAAGCGAACTGTTTTTAGGGGCATTAACACTCGGTATTCTGTTTGGCTTTCCGGCTAAATATCGTAAGTATGTGCCCGCTCAACTGGTTGCTTTGGTTGCTGTCACCCTTTTATCCGTCATTATTTTCGATACCGACTCTATTCGCCGTATTGGTGAGATCCCTGCTGGTTTACCCTCTCTCGTTATTCCGACAATCAGTTCTGAACAATTTACGACCATGGTTATTGATGCCTTGGTGCTGGGTACGTTGGGTTGTATTGATACGCTTCTGACTGCGGTTATCGGAGATTCACTGACTCGTAAAGAACATGATTCAGATAAAGAACTTCGTGGCCAAGGCATCGCGAATATGATCTCTGGTTTGTTTGGTGCGCTACCCGGTGCGGGCGCAACCATGGGTACCGTAACCAATATTCAGGTGGGTGCTCGCTCTCCACTTTCTGGTGTTATTCGAGCCTTAGTTTTGGCATTGGTGGTATTGGTTGCTGGTGGCTTAACCGAACCGATCCCTATGGCGGTATTGGCTGGCATTGCGATGTATGTTGGTTTCAATATTCTTGACTGGAGCTTTATCCAGCGAGCACACAAGGTGAGTTATGCCGGCATGGGCGTAATGTACGGCGTGATGCTGTTGACTGTGTTTGTTGACTTGATTATTGCTGTCGGACTGGGTGTTTTTATCTCGAACATCCTGATTATTGAAAGATTGAGCCGAGAGCAAGCCAGACAAGTTAAGGCGATCAGTGATGGTGATGATGAAGACGATATCCCATTGACCGATAGCGAACGTCAGCTACTGGATAGTGCCAATGGTAAAGTGCTGTTCTTTTACCTTTCTGGGCCAATGATATTCAGTGTTTCAAAGGCGATTTCACGTCAGCACTCTAGTATCTCTGATTACGAAGCGATGATTCTAGATCTGACAGATGTGCCTATGATTGATGTGACGGTTGGGCTTGCACTAGAAAATGCGATTAAAGATGCGTTGGATGCGCAGTGTGAAGTGTACTTGCTGTGTCCGAATGAGAATACTCGTCAGCAGCTAGAGAAATTCCACGTGCTTGATCTTGTGCCGGAATCCAACACTTACCGATTCAGATATGAAGCTCTGACAGCTGCAACAAGCTATGTTGATAGAGATGAACATCAATTTGAGTCAGTCTAATTTTCAGCAATAATCTGACATGAATTAGTTATAGACGCCAAATCTAGTATTGGTGATTAATGCCGTTAAGTGAATAACTTAACGGCATTTTTATATTTGCTGAACACTGAATTGGTCTTCACATAGCCAATATTCTTGTTCGCTTTCGAAAGAAACCCTCACTCGGTATTTGTATTAATCGTTAATCAACGATAAACTTGTTTGCAAAATGGCCGAGTAAACAAGTTTGGGTTAGTTTTCTGCTAGCTCGTTTTAAGCATTACTCTCTTCCTCAAGCTCGGTCATCAACATCTTATCTATAGCAAATGGCAGTCTATCTCTATGTATGCATTAGAAATTGAGCAATTAAGAAAAACTTATGCAGGGGGCTTTGAGGCTCTTAAAGGCGTTAGTTTACAAGTAGAAAAAGGCGATTTTTACGCTCTGCTTGGTCCAAATGGTGCAGGTAAATCAACCACCATTGGTGTTATCTCTTCACTGGTTAACAAAACTTCAGGCAAGGTTAAAGTGTTCGGCTACGACATTGATACCGATCTGGAGTTGGCGAAACAGAACTTAGGTCTAGTGCCTCAAGAGTTTAACTTTAACCCGTTCGAAACCGTTGAGCAGATCGTACTACAACAAGCGGGTTATTACGGTGTGCCAAAAGCACTGGCGAAAGAGCGAGCGAAAAAATACTTATCTCAGCTCGATTTGTGGGAAAAGCGTGGCGAACGTGCACGTAACTTGTCTGGTGGTATGAAGCGTCGTTTGATGATCGCACGTGCGCTGATGCATGAGCCTCATTTGTTGATTCTTGATGAGCCAACGGCGGGCGTTGATATTGAACTGCGTCGTTCAATGTGGGGGTTCCTGAAAGAGATCAATGAGAAGCAGGGTATTACCATTATCTTGACGACGCACTACCTAGAAGAAGCGGAAATGTTGTGTCGTAACATTGGTATCATCAACCGTGGTGAGCTGATCGAGAATACAACAATGAAGTCGCTGCTGGGTAAGTTGAGTGCAGAGACCTTTATTCTTGATCTTGAAGAGGGCGCCACTGAACCTAAACTTGAAGGTGTGAATAGCCAAGTGATGGTTAATGGTTCGCTAGAAATCGAAATCGACAAGAACCTAGGTTTGAATACCATCTTTGCTCAATTGAGTGAACAGCAGGTGAAAGTCCTCTCTATGCGTAACAAAGCAAACCGTTTAGAAGAGCTATTTGTGAGTATTGTCCGTGAGGGGAGTAAATAATATGTACAGCCTATATTGGACCGCTTTCTGTAGCTTGTTGACCAAAGAGATCAATCGCTTTACTCGTATCTGGGTGCAAACGCTTGTCCCGCCAGCGATTACCATGACGCTGTATTTCATCATCTTTGGCAACTTGATTGGTGCGCGTATTGGTGAAATGAACGGCTTTAGTTACATGGAATACATTGTTCCCGGCCTGATCATGATGTCGGTGATCACTAACTCATATTCCAACGTTGCTTCGTCGTTTTTTAGTGCCAAATTCCAGAAGAACATTGAAGAGCTGCTTGTAGCGCCAGTTCCTAACTACGTGATCATTGCTGGTTTCGTAATGGGCGGTGTGGTGCGTGGCTTGTTAGTGGGTACCATAGTCACCTTCGTATCGCTTTTCTTTGTCGACCTGCAAGTTGACCATTGGGGCGTGATTATTGCGACAGTATTTCTAACGTCGGTTGTGTTCGCTCTGGGTGGCTTAATCAACGCTGTATTTGCACGCACGTTTGACGATATCTCTATTATCCCGACCTTTATTTTAACGCCGATGACGTACCTTGGTGGTGTGTTTTACTCGATCAGTCTATTGCCTGAATTTTGGCAAGGTGTGTCGAAACTGAACCCAATTGTGTACATGGTTAACGCGTTCAGATATGGCTTCTTAGGCGTGTCTGATGTGGGGATTGTAACGTCGTTTGGTGTATTGGGTGTGTTTATCGTAGCGCTGTATGGCGTTGCACACTACCTAGTGACTAAGGGGATTGGCTTACGTAGCTAACCTTTGATTAATCTAAGTAACAGGTAAAGAAAAAGGTCGATATAACATCGACCTTTTTTATGTTTTGCGTTTGGTGTTCTTGTTTTGCGTTAAGAGCAGAAGCCGACTATTCAGCCGTTTCTTCTTTTAATTCTTCTTTTGTTTCCGTAACCAAATCTAGAACTTGGTTATCGATAAGACGCGTCTTACCTAGGAAAGCTGACATCAGAATCACAGCTTGAGTCGTTTCTGACGTGATCGCTTGCAGCGTTTTCGCATCACAGATAAAGATCTCATCCGGTTGTAAGTCAGCTGCGCGTAGCTGGTCAGTCGCATCTTCAATCACTGACGCGTAATCATCGCGGCCACCACGAATAGCGCTACTGATCCAACGCATAGTGCGCGCTAGAACTGGAGCTCGTTGACGCTCGTCAATCGTTAGGTTGCTATTGCGAGAGCTCATAGCCAAGCCATCCATTTCACGAACGGTCGCTACACCGACAACTTCAATGTCTAACGCTAAATCTGTTGTCATCTGGCGAATAACAGCAAGTTGCTGAAAGTCTTTCTCACCGAAGCATGCAAAGTTTGGCTGAACGATATTAAACAGTTTAGCGACAATCGTTGATACGCCGCGGAAGTGACCTGGACGAGACGCGCCTTCAAGCATGTGAGATATGCCTGGAACTTCAACAAACGTCTGTTTATCTAATCCATCTGGGTACATGACTTCTGGTGTCGGTGTAAACACGAGCTCAACACCTTCGGCTGTTAACTTACTTAAATCAGCTTCTAACGTACGAGGATAGTTGTTCAAGTCATCAGTACGATCAAACTGCATCGGGTTAACAAAGATGCTTACCACAACAATATCAGCCAGTTCACGAGCTTTCTTGACCAGAGTCAGGTGACCTTCATGCAGGTTTCCCATTGTCGGGACAAAAGCAACCGTACGTCCATCACGCTTAAACTGTTTAATCTGCTCACGAAGAGCCGCTATTTCAGCAAAAGTTTGCATAGTTACTCCTAAGCGATTGTATGAGCATCATCAGGGAAACGTGCGCTCTCTACTTCTTCTTTGTATAGAGCGACGGCTGTACGCATATCACCTGTTTCAGCTAGGAAATTCTTAGAGAATTTCGGCATGTAGTTCGCAGAAATACCGAACATGTCATGCATAACCAAGATCTGACCATCGGTAACATTACCTGCGCCGATACCGATAACGGGTACGTCACAAGCTTCTGTAATTCTTTTTGCCAATGAAGCGGGCACACATTCAAGGAGAACGATTTGAGCACCTGCGTTTTGCAGTGCTAGAGCGTCAGCAACCATTTTGTCGGCTTGCTCGTCGTCACGACCTTGCACTTTGTAACCACCAAAAATGTTCACAGACTGAGGCGTTAAGCCTAAGTGTGCACATACTGGTACTGCACGTTCTGTTAGCATCTTCACAGTATCAACCAACCAGCTTCCGCCTTCGATTTTTACCATGTTCGCACCAGCACGCATCAAGGTTGCTGCGCTCTCAGAGGCTTGCTCTGGCGTTGCGTAGCTCATGAAAGGCATGTCAGCCATAAGAAGACAGTTTGGGCTACCTACGCGCACTGAGCGAGTATGGTAAGCAATGTCTTCAACGGTTACTGGTAATGTGTCGTTATGGCCTTGTAGAACCATACCCAGTGAGTCACCGACAAGCAGAACTGGCATTTCTTGGCTTTCGAATAACTGAGCAAAGCTCGCATCATAAGCTGTCGACGTCGCGAATTTACGGCCTTCACGTTTGCATTTGATCAGGTCGTTAATGGTTACTTTTTTCATTGGTTTTCCTTAATGCGCTTGGCTATTATTGCCAAACATTGAGCCCGTTCTTATCAACTATTTTGAGTAGTTCTGTCAGCTCAGTCCCATCAGGGAGTTGTAAACTTGGTGCGATTTCAGCAAGCGGGTAAAGTACAAACTCTCGTTCTTTCATTCCGTAATGAGGAACGATTAAGCGCTCTGAATCGATCACCTCATTGCCGTATAACACAATGTCGAGATCCAAAGTTCTTGGCCCCCAACGCTCGTCTTTACGGACGCGCCCTTGCTCTAGCTCGATCTTTTGAGTGCAATCAAGCAGTTCAATTGGCGTTAATTCGGTTTGGATTGATACTACCGCGTTGATGTAGTCAGGTTGGTTTTGCGGCCCCATTGGAGTGCTACTATATAGCTGAGAGGTCGCAATAAACGTTGTTCGCGGTAGGCTTTTTAGCGTTTCGATAGCCAAATTTGCTTGGCTAACTGGGTCGGCAAGGTTGCTGCCGACCGCAATATAAGCCGTTATCATTCGGACTGCTTACTCTTTTTGTTTCGGTAAGTCTTACGGCGACGATGGCCTGATTTTGATGGTGCTGCAACGTCGTTAGCCATCGCTTGACGCATGTTGCGGCCTGCGGTCTGATAACGCTCCCACCATTTTGCTAGTTCTTTGGTTTCGCCACCCTCAATCTCGCCACGCATTTCTAGGAAGTCGTAACCAGCACGGAACTTATTCAGTTCCATAAGACGAACAGCACGTTTACCGTTACGACGAGGCAGTCGTAATTGCAGTTGCCAAACTTCACGAACGGTCGCCGTGTGACGACGAGGAATAGCAATAGACTTAACTTGTTGGTCAAGAATGATGTTGCTCGCTTCCATGATCGCATCGTAATGCGCCATACCCTGCTCAGCGACAAGCTTGTCTGCAAGCTTGTTCATTGGGTACCAAAGAATCGCTGCAAACATAAATGCAGGGTTTACTCGCTTGCCATCTTCGATACGAAGATCGGTTGAGTCGAGTACTAAGTCAAGCATCTGCTCTGTATGAGAGTCGTAACCTTCAGTGAAGTGCTCTGCAATTGCAGGGAACATCTGTTGGAACAGATTGTATTCACGCATTAGGTGATAGGTTTCTAAACCGTGACCTGATTGAAGTAATTTCAGAGACTCTTCGTAAAGGCGCGCTGCTGGGATATCTTTTAGCAGGTGTGCCAGCTCTTCGATAGGGTCTGCTGTGTCTTCTTCAATATCGAAATCCAGTTTAGCGGCGAAACGCATCGCGCGAAGCATACGTACCGGGTCTTCACGGTAGCGAGTTTCTGGATCGCCAATTAGGCGGATCAGCTTATCTTCTAAATCTTCCACACCACCCGCGTAATCGTGAATGCTGTAGTCTGCAATGTTGTAGTACATCGCATTAATAGTGAAGTCACGACGCTCTGCATCTTCATCAACATTGCCGTACACGTTATCGCGTAGCAGCATGCCTTCATCAGATTGCGCAGATACGTTTTTCGATGGCTCTTGGTGGTGGCCACGGAAAGTTGCCACTTCAATGATGTCACGACCAAACATGATATGTGCTAAGCGGAAACGGCGACCGATAAGGCGACAGTTTCTGAAGAGGTTTTTGATTTGTTCTGGTGTTGCGTTGGTCGCAATATCAAAATCTTTTGGCTGTGAGCCTAATAAGATATCGCGAACACCACCACCGACTAGAAATGCGTCAAAACCCGCACCATTCAGGCGATATAGCACTTTTAGTGCGTTGTCGCTGATCTGCTTGCGTGAAATATTGTGCTCTTGACGAGTATATATATTCAGAGCTAATTCGTGGAATCCGCGTTGTTCGCTTGGGGTATTGTCGTTTGTATTCATTAGTTTAGAACAAAGTAGGTATCGCCAACTTTGTTTTTCTCTTAGTCCAAAGTGGTAGTGCAGAGTTTAATTGCGGCTAATGATAGCTTAGCGCGAGCCATTTGAGAACATCGTCTGCTTAACCACTGCAGTTGGTTATGGCATTTTTATGTGTCGTTTTTGCTATTTACCGTTAGTTTTGAGCTAATCGCTGTGCTCTTTTTGTAAACTATCAGGTAACTGGCTGACGTTCCATTGCTGAGTTCCCCATAACAAAATCTCATCCATTGAAGCCTCACAGAGGGCATGCGGGATACCAAAACCTAAGAATCGCATAGCGTCGAGCAGCGTTGGTTTTGGGTTGTCGAGATCGATCGCGGTGGCATGGTTCTGTTTTGACAGTTTATTCCCCAAGCCATCGGTTGCCAATGGTAAGTGCAAGTAACTCACGGTTTTTTGCTTGAGTGTCTTATACAAACTGATTTGTCGGCCTGTAGGCTCTATCAGGTCAGCGCCTCTTACGACTTCTGTTACCCCTTGATCGATGTCATCAAGGACAACCGCCAAGTTATAGGCAAACAATCCATCTCTGCGTTTGATAATAAAATCTTCTTCAGCCAATGCTTTAGGGATTTGAATCGTACTGTGACGAACATCGTCAAAAGACTCGACTGGAAAGTCCATGCACAAGCGCACGGCTTGTTCGCCTGAATCAATCAAACCTGCGTCTCGGCAGTGACCATTATAAAAACCACCCAGAGACTTTACCTGCTTGCGTGTGCATTGGCAGTAGTAGGCTTGATTGTCAGCGACCCATTGATCGATTTGAGCTTGATACAAGCCATGACGCTGGCTTTGATAGACGACTTCACCATCCCAAAATAGATGGTAAGCCTCAAGCGTCTTAAGAATGAGGTCTGCAGCGCCGGCCATTTCTCTTGGTGGGTCGAGGTCTTCCATGCGAACTAACCATTGTCCTTGGTTAGATTTCGCTTGAAAGTAGCTACCAAGAGCAGCAACTAGTGATCCAAAATGAAGAGGACCTGACGGTGATGGTGCAAAGCGCCCGATATAATTCATAAGTGAAAAACCTAATCTTGATGGTACCGCAGTAGCCGATTCTTAAGACGTTTATCTATTACTTTGGTTCGTTTAGTCATCGTATTAATACGTACAAACAAGTCAAAGCTGTTGATTTACTATCAAAATCTTGAAATATTCAGCTTGGATAACAAACAAAAAAGGGAGCCAAAGCTCCCTTTTTTACATCCGCAAGAATTAACCTTGCATCTGTTTCTCTTTGATCTCTGCAAGTGTTTTACAGTCAATACAAAGGTCAGCAGTTGGACGAGCTTCAAGACGACGAATGCCAATCTCGACACCGCAAGAGTCACAGAAGCCGAAATCGTCTTCTTCGATCTTGTCTAGTGTCTTCTCAATTTTCTTGATAAGACGGCGCTCACGGTCACGGTTACGTAACTCTAGGCTGAATTCTTCTTCTTGAGAAGCACGGTCAACTGGGTCTGGAAAATTTGCTGCTTCGTCCTGCATGTGGTGCACAGTACGATCAACTTCTTCCCTGAGCTGGTTGCGCCAAGCTGCTAAAATTTTTGTAAAATGTTCCGTTTGCTCAGGTGACATGTATTCTTCACCTGGCTTTGCTTGGTACGGTTCAACACCTGCGATGGCTAGGATGCCTAGCGCTTTTTTCTTAGATTCTGGCATACAGCATCTCCTATTTACACCTAGTCAACTGCAAAGCAGCTAATTTTAAGGCGGGTATCTATAGCAGAAAGAACGAATGGTGGCAAATACTCTTGTTCAAACTTGCAATCAATGTGAATAGTTCAGCATTTTTGCTTAGCTATTGATAAATTCAACAGCTTGTTTTAGTTGTATTTGAGTACTGCTGAGCTCTGCTTTATAGCAAAGCACTTCAACACCAGCGTCTTGTGCTTGTTTAAGTAATAACGAATATTTGGCGTCTATATGGTGTGCCGCAGACACTTTTTCAATACCTGAATGCAAAACAGTGAATAAAAGTACGGCTCTATTTCCAGATTCGACCATTTCTGTGAGTTCACGCAGATGTTTCTGGCCTCTAGTGGTGACCGCATCAGGGAAAAAGCCTTGTCCTTTGGTTGACGTTTTTTGCTTAGTTGATATTTGTTGCTTAGTGGACGTTTGTTGTTCGTCGAGCAAAGTGACGCTTTTTACTTCGATATAGCAAGGCGGCTTTTCGTTATCTTCAAGCAGAATATCAATTCGACTATTCTCACTGCCATATTTCACTTCGGTTCGTAACGCGTTATAGCCTAAGAGTTCAACTATAGTATTATTTTCAATTGCTTCCACTGCCAACTGGTTTGCTCGCGCAGTATTTACACAAATACGGTGACCTTTGTCTGTTTCTGAGATCTCCCAGCTGTTTGGGTATTTTCTTTTTACATTATCTGAGGTTGAGTACCACACCGTATTGCCAGGGGTCGCACATCCCGTCATTGCTCCTGTGTTAGCGCAATGAATAGTACGTTCGCTGCCGTCTGGAAGTTGGATGTCAGTGAGAAAACGTTTATAGCGTTTAATAAGAGTCGCTGGCTCTAATGGAGGATTGAAGTGCATATTACTTATTTAGACAGGTAGGTTTTTATGTACAATGTTGCCAACATTACACCACAAGGTTCTCCCATTGCCACAACTGCCCATAGAAGCTGTGATGCCAGATCTGCTCGCTGGCGTAGAAACACACACTCAACTTATTCTAAAGGCCGCTCCCGGTGCGGGTAAGTCAACATTCTTCCCTTTACAGTTAGTTAAGACCAACGCCGTTCAAGGCAAAATCATTATGCTTGAACCGAGGCGTTTGGCGGCAAGGAATATCGCAACTTACTTAGCCAACCAATTGGGAGAAAAAGTGGGAGAGAGCATAGGTTTTAGAGTTCGTGGTGAATCTAAAACCAGCAGTGCGACTCGCTTGGAAATCGTAACCGAAGGGATTATGACGAGAATGATCCAAACCGACCCTGAATTGACTGGGGTTGATATGGTGATCTTTGATGAGTTTCATGAGCGCAGTATCCATGCAGATACCGCGCTGGCCTTTAGTTTGGAGATCCAAGAAGCACTGCGTGATGATCTAAAAGTGGTGGTGATGTCGGCAACCTTAGATCAACACGCGCTGCAATCTTTGTTGCCTGATGCCAAGTATGTTGAATCACAAGGGCGAACTTTCCCGGTCGACTTCCGTTATCAGCCATTAGGCTCGAATGAATATTTAGCCCCTAATATGGCCAACGTGATTCGTTCTCTGATGGAGAAACAGTCAGGCTCACTTTTGGCTTTCTTGCCGGGTGTCTCGGAGATAAAACAAGTCGAATCTCAACTAGAACAACTCGCCAGCGATATCGATGTGTGTCCTTTGTACGGTCAGCTCAGCTTTCCTCAACAACAAAAAGCGATCGCGCCATCAGAGAAAGGGCGTCGAAAAGTGGTGTTAGCGACCAATATTGCTGAGACTTCTTTAACGATTGAAGGCATTCGACTGGTGGTCGATTCCGGGCTTGAACGTGTGGCAAAGTTCGATCTGAAAACCGGTATTACTAAGCTCGAGCAAGTGAAAATCTCGCAATCTTCAGCTGAACAAAGAGCGGGTCGTGCAGGGCGAATCGAAGAGGGCTTGTGTGTTCGCTTGTACAGTGAAACACAGTTGATGCAGCAACCTGCTGTGCCAGAACCTGAGATTCTTCATTCTGATTTGTCTTCGTTGGTGTCTGAATTGACACAATGGGGAGCCGCAAGTGCTGATGAATTGCAATGGTTAGACATTCCACCGAAAGCTTCAACAGAACAAGCCAAGCAACTCTTACAAAACCTGGAACTGTTAGACGGTAATGGTCAATTTACGGCACTAGGAAAACAGGCTCAACGCTTAGGACTTGAACCTCGCATCGCCAGTATGTTGGTTAAAGCGCAACAAAGCAGCCAAGAACTACTGAATGTCGCGATTGTTGCTGCCGCTTTACTTGAAGAGCCAGAGCGCAATGTGACGGATATTCAGCATTCGTTGCATCGACTGAAGCAAAGAAAACACTCAAAAAATAGCGTTGTGATGCAGCGAGCGAAAAGTCTCGCCAGCAAACTCAAACATCACTTAGATTTGTCACAAGTTGACGAATCATTGCTACCATTAGTGCTTTGTTTTGCCTTCCCAGACCGAATTGCACAAGTGAGAAGCGCAACCAGCAGTGCTTTCCTTCTTGCGAATGGCCACGGGGCTGAGGTTCGTGACGATGATCCATTGGCGAACAATGACTATATCGTAGTAATTGATTTGATGCGCAGTACAGGGCGAGCCAGTCAGATTTTCTTAGCCACTGCCGTTGATATTTCGCAGCTAGAAGCTGAATTCCCAAAACTGTTTGTGCGTTCCGATTACGCCGATTGGGATGAAAAACGTGGCCGCTTAGTGGCAGAGCAGCGAGTGTCTTTGGGCAAGTTGATTATCAGCACCAAAGCTTTACCAGAGCCTGATGCGAATCAGGCGAGCAAAGCGCTACTCAATTATATCGCTCGATGCGGGCTGGATCGCTTACATTGGACCCCTTCGGCTAAACAGCTGGTTGAGCGGGTACGCTGTGCAGAACTTTGGATGCCTGAGCATGATTGGCCAGCGATGGATGATGCGAGTTTAGTTGAACATCTTGATGAGTGGCTGTCGCCGTATTTAAATGGCATTAAGTCTGCCAAAGGGCTGTCGAATGTATCGATTGAACAAGCACTGTCGGCATACCTTGGTTGGCCGTTGAATCAAGAAATTGATCAATGGCTGCCTACCGACTATCTGATGCCGACGGGCAGTAAAAAAGCAATTCGCTACCAGTATCAGTCTGAGCCAGTGATCTCAGTACGAATGCAGGAAGTCTTTGGTGAACAAGACTCGCCATTGATCGCGCAAGGGCGTAAAAAAGTGGTGCTTGAGCTACTTTCTCCAGCTCAGCGACCACTACAAATTACTCAAGATTTAGCTGGCTTTTGGGCTGGCGCGTACAAAGAAGTACAAAAAGAAATGAAAGGCCGTTACCCAAAACATCCTTGGCCAGATGACCCTGCTAATCATGTAGCAACCACTAAAACTAAACGACAGTTGAATCGATGATGACCAAAATGTTAACGCCAAAAAAGGCACCACCTAAAAAAGCGCCAGCAAAGAAGTCACCAGCGACCAAAGCCAAGCCTAGAAAGCCAAGAGCAGCAGCGAAAAAGACTAAACCTAAAGCTAAGCCGCCTGGCAAGAGAGGTTGGTTGAAGATCCTGTGGGGCATTTCTTGGAAAGCCGGCTTGGCACTTGCTGCATTGCTGTTGTTCGTCGGTATTTATCTTGATTCAGTGGTCAAGCAGCGTTTTGAAGGTCAGTTGTTTGATTTGCCAACCGTGGTTTATGCGCGAGTGCTGGACCTGTCTCCGGGAACTCAGGTGAGTTTGGTGCAGGTTAAGAATGAGCTGGATGTACTCAATTATCGTAAGGTGAACGCCCCTCGTCACCCTGGCGAATACTCTTCTTCCTCAACCAAGATTGAAATGATTCGTCGCCCGTTCGAGTTTGTCGATGGACCGGAAGCGGATCGTCATGTGATGCTGCATTTCAACGGTAACGAGTTAACTCGTATTCAGTCGCTAGAGAAGAAAGGCGACATGGGGTATCTGCGTGTTGAACCGAAAATGCTTGGCATGCTTGAAAAAAGCAGCGATGAGCAGCGTCTGTTCTTAAAACGTAATCAGTTCCCTGAGGTGATGGTTGATGCATTGCTGGCAACCGAAGACCGAAATTTCTATCAGCACGATGGGGTATCGCCACTGGCAATCGCTCGTGCAATGGTGGTCAATGTAAAAGCAGGGCGAACCGTACAAGGTGGCAGTACGTTGACGCAACAATTGGCAAAAAACCTGTTCTTATCTAGCGAGCGCACATTGTGGCGCAAGGTTCGCGAAGCCTACATTGCACTTATCTTGGATCATCGTTACAGCAAAGATCGCATCTTAGAAGCCTACTTAAACGAGGTTTATCTTGGGCAAAATGGTGGGCAAGCGATTCATGGCTTTGGATTAGCATCTCGCTTGTACTTCGGGCAACCGATTCAAGAACTCCGAATCGATCAACTAGCACTGCTGGTCGGCATGGTCAAAGGACCTTCGTATTACAACCCGGTTCGTTACCCTGAGCGAGCGAAGACTCGACGTGATTTGGTTCTACGTTTGCTGATGCAACAAGACATATTGACGCCGAAACAGTACGAAGAAGCCGCAAGCCGAGACTTGGATATTCAAGATAACCCACGTATTGCGAGCCGTCAGCCCGCTTACTTCCAGCAAGTAAACATTGAGCTTAAGAGATATGTCGGTGACCGATTTGAAGCTCAGAAAGGCATTCGAGTCTTTACCTCTCTGGATCCGGTGTCCCAAGATAAGCTAGAAAAGTCGATTGCTCGTAAAGTGCCTGATTTATCTAAAACGGCAGGTAACAAGCTAGAGGCTGCTGCTATTGCCGTGGATAGAAATACTGGTGAAATTCGTGCGATGGTCGGTGGTAAGCGTACTGGTTACGATGGCTTTAACCGTGCTTTGAATGCGAGTCGTCCTATTGGTTCCTTGGTTAAGCCTGCAATCTACTTAACCGCACTAGATCAACCCCAGAAGTACACGTTGGCGACAACATTGAAGGACACGCCACTGAGCTTGAAAGGCAGTAAAGGCAGCGTGTGGAGCCCGAGAAACTTCGATCGTAAGTTCCGTGGCGATGTGCCCTTGTATGTGGCGCTTTCTAAGTCTTACAACGTACCAACGGTTCGTTTGGGCATGCAGTTAGGTATTGATAGCGTTTCGGATACGATTGGAAAACTGGGTGTCGATAAAAACGAAATTCGTCCAGTGCCATCGATGTTTTTGGGTTCATTCTCATTGACCCCATTTCAGGTAGCGCAGATGTACCAAACCATCACCAACTCTGGCCGTATCGCACCTTTGTCTGCGCTTCGTTCAGTTGTTGACAACGATGGTGAGGTTCTATATCAGTCGATCCCTCGTGTATCACAAAGCGTTGACCAGCAAGCAGCTTGGTTGACAACTTATGCCATGAAACGTGGTGTGTCTGAAGGTACGGGGCGTTTCCTGCAAGGTCAGTTTGCATGGGCAGGATTAGCCGGTAAAACGGGCACCAGTAATGACAGCCGAGACAGTTGGTTCGTGGGTGTTGATGGTCGCGAAGTCACTACCATCTGGCTAGGGCGCGATGATAATAAGCCGACTAAACTCACGGGCTCTAGTGGTGCGCTACGTGTCTATGCCGATTATCTGAAACATCGAACTCCAGAGCAGTTACTGTTGCCTTGGCCGAATGGCATTACGACGGCAAGTTTTACTCGAACTTCTCAAGGGGCTTTAGAGTTTGACTGTGACGGTACGGTTAAACTGCCGGTTTGGGATGAGAATGGAAACATTAAAAAGGGTTGTGAAAGTCAACCAAAACAGTGGCTAAAAAAGCTTTTTCAGTGGTAAAGTCGTAAAAGAAAAGAATGACAAGGATAGTTTAAAGAATGATTTCTCGTTGGATAGTGAGCGGCTTAGGCATTGTCGGTACTGTGATCAGTTTTCAGCTGTTTGCATCGACTGTGACACCGGTGGAACAATCTCAGCAAGCTGGACAAGCTCATAAAAGACCAACCGTTGCTGTTGTGCTTGCTGGTGGAGGAGCCAAAGGAGCGGCTCACATTGGTGTACTTAAAGCGCTAGAAGAGATGCAAATTCCGGTCGATTACATTACCGGTACCAGCATGGGTTCTTACGTTGGTGGGCTTTATGCGACAGGGATGAGTGCTGATGAGATTGAAAGTTTTATTTATACGGTTGATTGGAATCGCGGCTATCGTGATCGCGTTAACCGTAGTGATCGCCGAGTGCGTGACAAAGAATATGAAGACCGCTACCAACTGAACACCGATCTCGGTTTAGGTTGGGGCGAAATCAAAGCTAGGAAAGGTGTGGTTCAAGGTCAGAATATGTTGCGTATTCTGCGTGAGACCACAGGTAACCTATCTCCACTCGACTCTTTTGACCATCTTGCTATTCCCTACCGTTCAGTCGCAACCGACATTATTGAGCTTGAAGAAGTGGTCATCGACCATGGTCACCTTGTTGATGCGATGATGGCCAGTATGTCAGTTCCCGGCGCGCTTCCCCCTTATGAATTAGATGGCCGAATGCTGGTTGATGGTGGTGTCACCAATAATATGCCAGTCGACGTTGCTAGAGCGATGGGCGCGGACATCGTCATTGCGGTGGATATCAGTACCAATTACAAAGGCAAAGAAGACTTCACGAATTTTCTAGCGGCAGCTGACCAACTCTCTAATTATTTGGTCCAACGCAGCACTCAAGAGCAAGCTGAAACACTGACTGATGATGATGTTTTCCTGCGTCCTGATGTTGGGCAAATGGAGACGACTGACTTTGATAAAATGCCATCGGCTTTCCTCGCGGGCTATGAAGCCGCTAAGCAGCATACTGATGAGCTTTCTAAGCTGTCACTTTCTAACGCGGACTATCAGAAGTATATCGAGCATAAGCAACAAGCTCGAAAGCAGCTGAAACATGGCGATCAAACTGTCGTCGATAGGGTGGTCATCAACAACAACACCCACTATTCAGATAAGTTGATCGAAAACCGCTTAAACCTTGATTCTGGTGAGGTTTTGAAAACCAGTGAAATCGAATCTAAAGTGAAAGATCTCTATGCACTGGATAGATTTGAGTTGGTCACTTATGAATTTGACAACGTTGACGGTGAAGACCAACTTCAAGTCGATGTGAACGAAAAGTCTTGGGGCCCAAACTACCTCAACTTTCGATTCTTTCTTGAAGATGATTTCTCTACTACCAGTCAGTACTCGATCGGTGTCTCAGCCAACTTTACCGATATTAATAAGCATGGTGCAGAGCTAAGAACTAACGTCGAGATGGGTACTGACAAACGAATTGAAGCGGAACTTTACTCGCCCTTCTTTTCGAGTCAAAAACTGTTCACTTCTGCATCGATTGTTTACAGTAAGGAAAACAGAAACTTGTCCGTGGTTGAGGGGGAGGTTGGAGAGCCGACATTAGAGGCGACTACAGACTATGTCCCACTGACTTATAGTGAATATGTCGGTGAATTAGCATTAGGCTATCAACCGACGTTGTGGCAAGAACTGAAATTTGGTGCTCGTTATACTGATGGGGGTTTGGAGGTTTCTTCGCTACCATCTTTTGGTAACGGAGCGTATACACGTATAGGCGGGTTTATTAGTTATCGACTCGATACTTTAGATAATTTTAGTTTGCCAACGGAAGGTTACTTTGTCGATTTAGAATATCTTGTTTCCCATGATGACTTTGAGGACAACACGTCTGGAGATACCCCGGATCTAGGGTCTGAAAGCGATACGGTTTATGAGTTTTCGGCTAATTTCATGGCAGCAAAGAGTATTGAGAAGCATACTTTAGTCGCAAAGCTTGATTACGGTATTGTAGAGAGTAAGAACTCGATTTTTCCTATTGATCCCAAAGAGCTTGGCGGTTTCTTAAACCTGTCAGGTATTCCAAGGAATAGTATGATAGGTCAGAACCTGGCCTACACCAGCCTTATCTATCGTTATAAGTGGTTTGAAAATGACTTCGGCCTCTTTAAATCACCGTTCTACGTAGGTGCATCCATAGAACATGGTGGTGTTTGGTCGAACAATGATTTAACCATTGATGAAGCACCAATGTACACCGCAGGTTCTGTTTTTGCAGGTGTCGATTCGCCAATAGGACCGATCATTTTGGCTTATGGCCGAACTGAAGATAACTATGATTCGGTCTATTTGATTGTCGGTACTTCCTACAAATAATCATGCGTAGAGTAGCCGTTTAACTGCGTAATTAGGCAAAAATAGTGGGACTTTCGTCTTAACTTGCTATGTTGGTCAAAATGATAAGATTTTAATTTAACGTTAAATTTGCTATTCTATCGCCCACAGTTTGGCCTCTATGACGCCGCTCATCAATACAAATTGAATGACAAAAATGGCAATGGAGAGCCAAGTTTCCAAGGATGTTCACTTCTTTATTTTACTAACAATTATGAAGGTAAGAAGTGAACCGCAATGAGAGGAAAAAAGTCGTGCTTGAAGCCTACCGTAAACACGTCGAAGAACGTGCTGCCGAGGGAGTTGTTCCAAAACCACTAGATGCTGAGCAGGTAGCTGGCCTAGTTGAACTTCTGAAGAATCCACCTCAAGGTGAAGAAGAAATCATTCTTGACCTACTAGAAAACCGCATTCCACCGGGTGTAGATGAAGCTGCTTATGTAAAAGCGGGCTTTCTTACGGCTATCACTAAAGGTGAAGTGACGTCTCCACTAGTAAGCAAAGCAAAAGCTGCACAACTGCTTGGTACTATGCAAGGCGGTTACAACATCGAATCTCTAGTATCTCTACTAGATGACGCTGAACTTGCTCCAATCGCTGTTAAAGCCCTGTCTCATACTTTACTTATGTTCGATGCGTTCTACGACGTAGAAGAGAAAGCGAAAGCAGGTAATGCTTCAGCACAACAAGTGCTTCAATCTTGGGCTGATGCTGAATGGTTTACAGCTAAAGACAAAGTAGCGGAAAAAATTACCGTTAAAGTATTTAAAGTCACTGGTGAAACGAATACCGATGACCTATCTCCAGCGCCTGATGCATGGTCACGTCCTGATATCCCAGTACACGCGAAAGCGATGCTGAAAATGGAACGTGATGGCATTACTCCTGACGAACAGGGTAATGTTGGTCCAATCAAACAGATTGAAGAAATGCAAAAAGACGGCATTCAACTGGCTTACGTTGGTGATGTTGTTGGTACAGGTTCTTCACGTAAATCGGCAACGAACTCAGTGCTTTGGTTTATGGGCGAAGATATCCCATTTGTACCAAACAAGCGTACTGGCGGTGTTTGTCTTGGTGGTAAAATTGCACCAATCTTCTACAACACAATGGAAGATTCAGGCGCACTACCCATTGAACTGAACGTACAAGACATGAACATGGGCGATATCATTGATATCTACCCGTACGAAGGTGTTGTTCACAAGAACGGTTCTGTGATTTCAAACTTTGAACTAGGCAAAGTTTTGCTAGACGAAGTTCGTGCTGGTGGCCGTATTCCACTGATCATTGGTCGTGGCCTAACAGGTCGTGCTCGTGATGCTCTAGGCCTAGCTGAAACAGACCTGTTTGCTAAACCAATCGATCCATTAGCTTCTGATAAAGGCTACACGCTAGCTCAGAAGATGGTAGGTAAAGCGTGTGGCGTTGAAGGTGTACGTGCTGGTCAGTACTGTGAACCTAAAATGACGACAGTGGGTTCTCAAGATACTACGGGTCCTATGACTCGTGATGAACTTAAAGATCTGGCGTGTCTTGGTTTCTCAGCAGACCTTGTAATGCAGTCTTTCTGTCACACATCTGCATACCCTAAACCGGTTGATGTAAACACTCACCATACGCTACCTGATTTCATCATGAACCGTGCGGGTGTTTCACTTCGTCCGGGTGATGGTGTTATTCACTCATGGCTAAACCGTATGCTTCTTCCTGATACTGTAGGTACAGGTGGTGACTCGCATACTCGTTTCCCTCTTGGTATTTCATTCCCTGCGGGTTCTGGCTTGGTCGCATTTGCGGCGGCAACAGGTGTTATGCCTCTTGATATGCCTGAATCTATCTTGGTTCGCTTTAAAGGCGAAATGCAACCGGGTATCACACTACGTGACCTAGTACATGCAATTCCGCTTTACGGTATCAAGCAAGGTCTACTAACGGTAGAGAAAGCAGGTAAGATCAACGAATTCTCTGGTCGTGTACTAGAAATTGAAGGTGTTGAACACCTGTCTGTAGAGCAAGCATTTGAGCTTTCTGATGCATCTGCTGAGCGTTCAGCTGCAGGTTGTACCGTTAAGCTATCTCAAGAGTCTATCGATGAGTACCTGAACTCGAATATCGTTATGCTTAAGTGGATGATTGCTGAAGGTTACGGTGATGTTCGTACGATTGAGCGTCGTATTACGGCAATGGAAGAGTGGGTAGCGAATCCTGAGTTGCTATCTGCTGATTCAGATGCGGAATACGCGCATGTTATCGAGATTGATCTTGCTGATATTGACCAACCAATCCTATGTGCGCCAAACGATCCAGATGATGCTCGTCTTCTTTCTGATGTTCAAGGGACAGAGATTCAAGAAGTGTTCATCGGTTCTTGTATGACCAACATTGGTCACTTCCGTGCTGCAGGTAAGATGTTAGAAGAGTTTAACGGCTCACTAAATACTCGCCTATGGGTTGCTCCGCCAACGAAGATGGATAAAGACCAACTGACAGAAGAAGGCTACTACGGCATCTTCGGTCGTGCTGGGGTACGTATCGAAACTCCTGGCTGTTCACTATGTATGGGTAACCAAGCTCGTGTTGCTGATGCTTCGACGGTTATGTCGACGTCAACGCGTAACTTCCCGAACCGTTTGGGTAATGGTGCGAACGTTTACCTAGCTTCTGCTGAGCTTTCTGCTGTTGGTGCGATTCTTGGTCGTATCCCAACGAAAGAAGAGTACCTAGAGTACGCTGAGAAGATTAATGCAACCGCTGCTGATACATACCGTTACCTGAACTTCCATAAAATGGGTCAGTACACGGAGAAAGCAGATACCGTTATCTTCCAAGAGCCAGCTTAGTTCCTCGTTATATTTGTAGCTGCAGCGTTGTTGACTGCGTACGTTCCCCCTAATCACATAGAGCTTCTATGCTCATAGGGATGAACGTACTTGTCGCCTAGCTGCAACTCCAACTATTTAGAGGAACCCAAATGATAGAGCGTCTACTTCGGTAGGCGTTTTTTTATGTCTGAATGTTAGTTTACGAGCGACTCGATCTCTTGATGACTTCGCTATATACTCTCGCCTCATTTTTTACCCTATCTGTCATTAGTGCGCGGAGCCTTTATGGAATTTGAATTTACACGAAACACTTTAATGGGCGAGTACTATGTAAAGTGCAGCATGGGTCATGAAATTGTTGGCCGCTGGCTTCAAGAAGAGATCGGGAAAGATAAGCAGAAACTGGATCACGTGATGGCGTTGATTGAACAATCTCGACAGGATCTGAGTAATGAAGTGACGCTGCTTGGCAAAGAGATCAGCCTTGCTATCAATGAAGATGACGTAACGATTCAGGAAAACGTGTTAGCGCATGAGCAAGAGATGGAAGAGGGCAGTGAATTCGACTTCTATAACTGTGAAAGCCAAGCAAGCTGTGGAATCGATGATTTCGAGCGACTTATCGAACGCTGGATGGACTTTTTAGGCTATTAAGGTCTAACTTTCTACTCGCTAGTTAGCCCCTATTCTTAAGTCATTTAGAGCTTTGAAGGCTTGGTTGCCCAAAACTGGAGCAACAATAGCGCAACGCATTAAGATAGTGAAAAGGCCGCACCATATTGGTGCGGCTTTTTTCGTTTTTATGACCTTATCATTTACATATTATTTAAAATCAATGACTTAAAGTTTTGGCACGCTACTTGGATTGTAATAAGAGAATTAACGGATTAAGTGAAGAATTTAAGGAACGAATATGAAATTAATAAATGCCATTGTTAAGCCATTCAAATTAGACGATGTACGCGAAGCGCTCTCTGATGTGGGTATTGAAGGTATGACAGTTTCTGAAGTGAAAGGTTTTGGTCGTCAGAAGGGACACACTGAATTGTATCGTGGTGCGGAGTACCAAGTGGATTTCCTACCAAAAGTGAAGCTAGAGATTGCTACCCAAGCTGAAAACGTTGACCGAGTTGTTGAAGCGATTAGCCAAGCAGCACATACCGGAAAAATCGGTGATGGCAAAATTTTTGTGTATGACCTAAGCCAAGCCGTACGTATTCGTACTGGTGAAATGGATGCTGAAGCACTTTAAAGAATTACAAGGACTGGAGACTTTAATATGGAACTTACGACAACAGTAATGGAACTACGTTACGCACTAGACACTTTTTTCTTCCTCATTTCAGGTGCGTTGGTCATGTGGATGGCAGCAGGCTTCGCAATGCTTGAAGCTGGCCTAGTTCGTTCAAAGAACACCACAGAAATTTTAACCAAGAACATCTGTTTATACGCTATTGCTTGTACGACTTTCTTAGTGGTTGGCTACAACATTATGTACGTAGATAACGGTGAAGGTGGTTGGTTGCCTTCATTTGGTACTTTAATTGGTACTCAAGGTGAAGGCGCAGACCATTCACTAGAATCTGACTTCTTCTTCCAAGTTGTGTTCGTTGCAACGGCAATGTCGGTCGTTTCGGGCGCAGTGGCCGAGCGTATGAAGCTTTGGTCATTCCTTATCTTCTCTGTGGTTCTAACAGCGTTTATCTACCCAATGGAAGGTTACTGGACTTGGGGTGGAGGCTTCCTATCAGAAGCAGGTTTCAGTGATTTCGCAGGTTCAGGTATCGTGCATATGGCTGGTGCTTCGGCTGCGCTTGCTGGCGTATTGTTACTCGGTGCTCGTCGAGGTAAATACGGTAAAAATGGTGAAATCTACCCAATCCCTGGTTCAAACATGCCGTTAGCAACATTAGGTACGTTCATCTTATGGTTTGGTTGGTTCGGCTTCAACGGCGGTTCTCAGCTAATGGTTTCAGACTTTGAAAACGCGACAGCGGTTGGCCAGATCTTCCTTAACACCAACGCAGCAGCAGCAGCTGGCGCAATCGCAGCATTACTAGTATGTAAAACAACTTGGGGTAAAGCAGACTTAACAATGATTCTTAACGGTGCGTTAGCTGGCCTAGTAGCAATCACTGCAGACCCTCTATCACCATCACCTTTATTTTCTGTAGCGATTGGTTCGGTATCTGGTGCCTTGGTTGTATTCAGCATCATTGCTCTAGATAAAGTGAAGATTGATGATCCAGTGGGTGCTATCTCAGTTCACGGTGTATGTGGCTTCTTCGGTCTAATGGCTGTGCCTCTAAGCAACGCGGCTGCAACGTTTGGTGCTCAACTATTGGGTGCAGCAGTAATCTTTGCATGGGTATTCGGAGCTAGCCTAGCGGTATGGGCAGTGCTTAAAGCAACAATTGGTATCCGTGTAACCGAAGATGAAGAACTAGAAGGTATGGACATGCACGATTGTGGTGTTGGCGCTTACCCTGAATTTGTATCAGTCAAGTAATCAAAGAATAAAGCTTAATGTAGACAAAGAGTAAGCTAGTTTAAGAAACCCCATAACCATTGGTTATGGGGTTTCTTGTTATTTATGTCTAAGCAACAATGATCTTTCAAGAGAGAGTGAGCGAGTATTTTGAATAGGAGATGATATGAATATCTCTTGAAATACATTGTTACAAAAGTGCGAGCTTGATGGTGCTGAGTAGACGAATTTTTTGTCGGACATCATTGTAATTATGTTACTGATGAATATAATAACGCAACTGATATAGATTATCATTTCGATATAAAGGATTTTACAATGAAAAAACTGCTAACACTTTCAGCTCTAGCGTGTAGTGTGATTGCCCCGACAGCAATGGCTGCGGAAGAAGTGAACGTATACTCTTACCGTCAACCTTTCCTAGTTGAGCCTATGTTCAAGGAATTCACGAAAGAGACTGGCATTAAAGTAAACGTTAAGTTTGCTAAAAAAGGTTTAGCAGAGAAGTTAGCTCAAGAGGGTGAATACAGCCCAGCTGACGTTGTATTAACTGTCGATATCAGTCGTTTATCTGAACTAACTAAACAAGGTCTAGTTCAGTCTGTTGAAAGTGATGTACTTGAAAAGAACATCCCTGCTCAGTACCAAGATACTGCTAACGAGTGGTTTGCTCTAACAACTCGTACGCGTAGCGTTTATTCTTCACGTGACCGTGTTGGTCGTCTAGGCGAAGAGTTCACTTACGAAGATCTAACTAAGCCTGAATTTAAAGGCAAAATCTGTACTCGTAGCGGTAAGCACCCATACAATGTTTCTCTAGTATCTTCGATGATCGCTCACAAAGGTGAAGCTGAAACGAAAGAGTGGCTAGAAGGCGTAAAAGCAAACCTAGCACGTAAGCCTCAAGGCAACGATCGCGCACAAGTTAAAGCGATTAAAGAAGGTCTATGTGATGTTGCTCTTGGCAACAGCTACTACCTAGGTAAGATGGTTAACGATAAAGAGCAAAAAGCTTGGGCTGACTCTGTTTACATTAACTTCCCTAACCAAGAGACAACAGGTACTCACGTGAATATCTCTGGTATGGCAATGGCTAAATACTCTCCAAACGAAGAGAATGCCGTTAAGCTAATGGAATTCCTATCTGGTAACACAGCGCAAAGCATGTACGCAGAAGTGAACTACGAATACCCAGTGAAAGCAGACGTTAAACCTTCTGAGCTTGTTGCTTCATGGGGTGAATTCAAAGCTGATACAATTTCTCTAGACCAGATCGCTGACCACCACGCAGCAGCAATCAAGTTATTAGATGAAGTTAAGTTCGATCTTTAATTTATTACTGTAGGCTTCGGCCCAAGTAAAATGACAACCTCAAGTCGCCATTTTCGGTCACTTGGGGTTGTTTGTTTTTGGAAAATCACTTTTTGATACAAAGCTCGTCGTTGATCCCTTGAGTTATTAGCATCTCACCTTGAAGTCGTTACAGTATATGGGTATAAATAACCCCACCATTAAAAGGATATGAGATGTATTTGCAAATGCATTTGTGTTTCATTAAGCCTCGTTGTAGTTAGGCGATGAAAGAAAAGAATTATTTATGGAACACCAGTAGCGGCATTATTGCAGTATTGCTGGTTTTACCGATCTTAGCGATTTTTACGACGGCTGTTGGAGAAACAGATGAGCTATTTTCTCATCTGATGTCCACAGTGATGCCCACCTATGCTTACAATACGGTGGTTTTAGTCATAGGAACCATGTTCCTGTCTTTAGTTTTTGGTATTCCGTCTGCTTGGATTATGGCAATGTGCCGTGTGCCGGGTGAGCGTGTTTTACAGTGGGCACTGGTACTGCCATTAGCTATGCCAGGCTATATTGTCGGGTATATCTTTACCGATTGGTTCGACTTTGCAGGCCCTGTTCAAGTGCTACTGCGAGATCTGACTGGGTGGGGGCCCGGTGAGTATTGGTTCCCGGATATTAGAACCTTATCGGGTGCCATTATTGTTCTGTCCCTCGTTCTTTACCCTTATGTTTACTTGTTGTGCCGCGCGGCCTTTATGGAGCAAAACGTCTCCTTATTACAATCCGCTCGGTTGCTAAAATGCTCACCTTGGGAAAGCTTTCGTCGTATCTCTTTACCGCTTGTTCGTCCTTCTATGGCGGTAGGTCTATCGCTTGTCGCAATGGAAACCATCGGTGACTTTGGTACCGTGAGTTACTTTGCAGTCAACACCTTAACGACAGCGGTTTACGATACCTGGTTAGGTTACTCAAGTTTAACGGCTGCAGCGAAAATATCGGCAATTATGCTGGTTATCGTGATCCTACTGTTGAGTTCAGAGCGCTATAGCCGTCGTAAACAGAAACTGTTCCAGAATCAATTCAGCAGTCGTGAAGACTTTCGCTACGACCTGTCCGGTTGGAAAAAATGGTTGGCACTGTTCTGGTGTTGGGGATTAGTGTGCGTTGCATTCTTGTTCCCTCTTGGCCAGTTGATGATCTATGCCTACAAATACTTTGCGCAAAGTTGGACGCCTGAATTCAGAGAGTATGCGGTTAACAGCCTTTATGTGTCAGTAGTCGCGGCGATTATTGGCGTTATCATTGCGATGATTGTGAATTTTAATCAGCGTGTTAGCCCAGGTAAGAAAAATCAGGCTTACATGCGTATTGCTTCGATGGGCTATGCCGTCCCAGGCACCGTATTAGCGATTGGCGTGATGGTACCTGTATTGTTTATGGATCACTTGGTCAATGACATTGCTAAAGTGATGGAGTGGGGACGACCTGGTTTGATCTTCTCTGGTTCCATGTTTGCGCTTATCTTTGCAATGGTCGTGCGTTTTTCTGCAGTGGCGATCGGCAGTATCGAAAGTAGCTTGAGTAAAGTATCTCCTTCATTGGATATGGCTTCTAAAACCATGGGTTGTAATACCAACCAGATGTTACGTCGTGTCCATTTGCCTTTGATTAAACGCGGCGCGTTGATCGCAGGTTTACTGGTGTTTATCGAATCAATGAAAGAGCTAAATGCGGCATTGCTGTTACGTCCTTTCAACTTCGAAACATTGGCGACCTATGTTTATAACTATGCCTCAGATGAGCACCTAGAGTTGGCGGCAATGCCTGCTGTATTATTGGTGTTGGTGGGTTTAATTCCTCTGATCATCGTTAACCGTTCTTTGGAGCAGAAACACTAATGAGTTGTGCATTATCAATTAAAGATCTGACTTGCAAATATGAGTCGCAAACCATCTTGGAATCGCTCTCGTTAGAAGTTGAGCATGGTGAAATTGTTTGTCTTCTTGGTGCCAGTGGCTGCGGAAAAACAACTTTGCTTAAGGCGGTTGCAGGCCTGCTTCCATTAAGTAGCGGAATCATGAGCTTGAACTGTCAAACCATTGATGATGGTGATAATTGGTTGCCACCAGAGCAACGAAACATCGGTATGATTTTCCAAGATTACGCCCTGTTTCCGCACCTGACGGTAAACCAGAATGTCGGTTTTGGCCTTAAAGATCTCTCTGATCAGCAAAAGAAAGAGAAAGTCCAAGAGATGTTGGAGCTGGTTCATTTAGATGAATTCGGTGACCGATACCCACATCAACTTTCTGGTGGTCAACAGCAGCGCGTAGCGATTGCTCGTTCTTTAGCATACAAGCCAGATTTATTGTTATTGGATGAACCTTTCTCAAACATCGATACTCAGGTTCGCCATGAGTTGATCTCTCAGATTCGTAAAATATTTAAGAAGCAGGGTGTGACGGCTATTTTTGTGACTCACAGTCGTGAAGAGGCGTTCGCGTTTGCAGATAAGATGGCAGTAATGAACCATGGTGTGATTGAACAGTATGGTTCGGCATCGGAGCTTTATTTCCACCCTTCGAGTAAGTTTGTTGCAGACTTTTTGGGCGGCGGCAGTTACCTCAATGCACAGCGTATTTCAGAGCTGGAGTTTGAAACCAGCTTGGGTGTGGTTGAAGCTAAACCACAAACGGAGATTGAATTTGGCAGTGCGTGTGAGCTTCTTTTAAGACCACAGCATATCCAAGCTAGTTACGAACAAGACAGTGCTATTTCAGTACTAGAGCAGCAATTTATGGGCGACCACTGTCGTTATGTTATTGAAGCACATGGTCAAAAGCTATTGGCAACCTCGTCAGAAGCGCTTGAAGTTGGTATGCCGGTCAACGTAAAAGTGGATACCAAAGGCGTATTGGCGTTCTAATTAGGTACAACTCATAGTACCGATAATTCGTGATGAACTATAAAAAAGCCCAGCACTTTAATCGAAAGTACTGGGCAAAAGTTCTTCATCTATAGGGGGTTAACAAGGCAGTGATTTGTTAAGTCCCATACAAGACTGCTGCGCTCTATAAGCCTATAGAGAGAGGAAGTCTTTCACTTTTTGAAGAACATGTTCTGCAGTGTCTTTATCTTCCATTTCTGCGAAGATTCGTAGCAATGGTTCAGTTCCTGAGAAACGAGCAATCACCCAGCCGCCATTCTTGAAGTACACCTTGGCACCATCTTCATAGCTGACTTTTTCAATTTCGTATTCAAATTCAGGCAGTTGTTTTTCGACGTAGATCTTGGTGTAGAGCGCTTCCTTCTCTGAAGGTTTAAACTTGCAATCGCCTTCTGCCGTATACGCATAGCCATACTTAGAGTAGATTTCATCAAGCAGCTCAGAGAGTTTCTTACCTGTCACACTGATCATCTCAACCAGTAAGCTCGATGCGAACACGCCATCCTTACCTTTGATGTGACCTCGAATAGTTAAACCGCCAGAGCTTTCACCGCCAATTAGTGAATCATCGGCTTCCATTTGAGAGCTGATATGCTTAAAGCCTACAGGAACCTCAAAGCTCTTCTCACCATGGTCTGCCGCTACTTTGTCGAGCAGATGTGTGGTGGCGATGTTACGCACGACAGAGCCTTTCCAGCCTTTGTATTCCAATAAGTAGTAGTAAAGAAGCAGTAACACTTCGTTAGGGTGAATGAAGTGACCTTTCTCATCGATGATGCCTAAACGGTCGGCATCGCCATCGGTACCAATACCAATGTCATAGCCTTCTGCTGCTACCAAATGCTTCAAGCGGTAGAGCGTAGCTGCATTAGGAGATGGCATGAGACCACCGAAATCTGGGTTCTTACCATCGTTGATCACGTCGACATCACAGCGAGCGCTGATTAACACGGTTTGCAGTGCGTTTTTCGCCACGCCAAACATTGGGTCAATCAGTACACGTAGGTTCGCTTTCTTAATCGATTCGATATCAATAGCGTTGATAATCGAGTCAACAAAGGCGTTCATTGGGTTGATGATCTCGATTTCTTTGTCGTTTAATGCTTGTTCAAAATCGACTCGGATAACGTCTTCGTTGGTCAGTGTTGCGATTTGCTGTTCAATCTTCTCTGTGATGATCTCATCAGCATCACGGCCACCTTCAATGAAAACCTTGATTCCGTTGTAATCAGCAGGGTTGTGAGAAGCGGTAATACAGGCTGAGTAGACACACCCCATCTCTTTCGCTTGGAACATCACGATAGGAGTCGGAACGAACTTGTCGATAAAGCTCACTTTGATGTTGTTGGCTGCCAATACTTCAGCAAACCAGCACGCGGCTTTATCTGAAAGGAAGCGGCGGTCATAGCCGATAACGAAGCCGTTTTTCGCTGCATCTTCATTATTGATGATGTTAGAGAGTGCTTGTGCCACTAAGCGGACGTTTTCTCTAGTGAACTCTTCACCAATAAACGCGCGCCAGCCGCCAGTACCAAATTTAATCATTAGAAAATCCTTTTAGTCTCACTATCTCAAGCCAGTAAAGACTTGAGATAGGAGCTGTTCATCAAATTAAGTGATTAGCCGAGTACAACGATAACTTCGTTCACGCTGCCTTCTGCTTGTACCGGGATTGCGCCTTCAACTGACTCATCATTGATAGTGATAGAGGCAACGCCTTTGCTTACTGCATTCGGGTTCTGCACTGTGATGTTGTAAGTCGCGCCACGCCATTGACGAGTAACCTCGAACTCTGGCCAATCAGTCGGGATACATGGATCAACTGTTAAGCCTTCAAAGCCTGTACGAACACCAAGAATGAAGTTGGTTACCGCGAAGTAGGCCCAACCCGACGTACCCGTTAACCAAGGGTGGTTTGCACGGCCGTGGTCTTGGTGATCTTTACCCATGATGAACTGCACGTACGAGTATGGTTCTGCGTAACGCGTTTCAATCATGTCGTTTTGATTGTACGGGTTAAGTGCGTCGTAGAACTTCATAGCACGGTCACCACGACCTAGCTTCGCTTCTGCTACCCAAGCCCATGGATTCGGGTGAGAGAAGATTGCACCATTCTCTTTAACGCCTTGGTAAACGCGAGTTACAAAGCCGATATCGTCGTTTGGTGTTGCGAATGAAGGAGAGTTTAGGTGTAGGCCGTATTCAGAGAAAAGGTTCTCATCGACAGCGTCCATCGCTTTCTCGCCACGCTCTTGAGATACCGCGCCAGATAGAACCGCTAGCGTGTTTGACTCAAGGTGCACACGACCTTCAGCTTGTTGAGCGGTACCGATCTTGTCGCCATTTTTAGTCAGACCACGGATGTACCAGCCACCCTCGTCATCCCAAAGGTGCGTTTCACACGCTTCGCGAACGTTCGCTGCCATTTCAGTGTATTTAGTAACGTCAGCATCGTTATTACGGAACTTAGCTAGGTCTAAGAATTCTTGTAGCGCCCAGAAGTGTAGGAATGAAACCATTGAAGATTCACCACCACCTAGGTTCAAACAGTCATTCCAGTCTGCGCGAAGACCTTTACAGATACCGGTTTGCCCTACGTATTCTGCAGAGAAATTCAGCGCCGCTTTCATGTGCTCGTAAACCGTTGCTTCGCCACCATCTGCGTATGGAATCACTTCATCAAAGAAATCGTGTTCACCCGTTTCCATTACGTATTTGATGATGGTTGGAACGATCCATAGGTGATCATCAGAACAGGTATCGTCAATGCCGTGGATCTTGTCGTCATCTGACGGTGTTGGAACAACCGTTGGTGATTTTGAAGGTTCAACGTCAGCTTTCTCGGGATCAAACCAGTCTGGATCGAACAAGTGTAGACCGTAGCCTGCTTTCACTTGGCCACGAAGCAGGTCGATAATGCGCTTCTTGGTCATTTGTGGGTTGGCATGAGGCACTGAGATCGCGTCTTGCGCCGTATCACGGTAACCAAGGCCAGTACGGCCACCGACTTCAATGAAGGATGCAAAGCGCGACCAAACCACACAGGTTTCCGCTTGGTATAGCGTCCACGTGTTGATCATGGCGTCTAAGCCTTCGTTTGGCGACTTAACCTGGAATTTGTTGCAACGCTCGTCCCAGTGATCTTTGATACCTTGGAAAGCTGCATCTACGTTGGCTGTATCTTGGTACTTCTCGCGTAGGCGTTCACCGTTGCCTTTACCGATACCTAATACATACGCAAAGCGAACTTCTTCACCCGGTTGAATCGTAAATTGCTTGTGCAGAGAACCACAATGGTTGTAACAGGTTTGAGCGCTGTTAGAACACTTGCCATTTTCAACCGCAATTGGGTTTGCTTCATCTCGGTACATGCCAAGGAAGTTGTCACGCTGACCGTCGTAGCTATCTGGTGAGAAAGTTGAAGCTAGGTAGTAGAAGCCTTCAAAGTCGTTAGTGTTGTAGTACAAGTCGTATTCCAGAACACCTTCTTGGTAAGACGTGCCCGCAGAGTACAAAGACATCTGATGGTTCTGGTTGTCTGATTGAATGTGGCTGAAAGAGAACTCAACGAACGAGAATGTGCTGATGGTTCTTGGTTTGTCAGTGTTGTTCTTCAGTACTACATCCCAAACTTCCGCATCTTCACCCTTAGGAACGAATAACGTTTTGGTTGCTGTAATACCACTGTATTCACACTTGAATTTTGAGTATGACAGACCATGACGAGCTTCGTAGTTCGCTTCATCTAGGCTCTTTGCCACAGGCTGCCAAGAGATAGACCAGTAATCGCCCGTCTCATCATCACGCAGGTAAACATAGTGCCCTGGACGGTCGAAGGTGCCGTTTGGACGGAATTTAGTAACACGGTTGTATTCCGGAGAATTATAGAACGAGTAACCGCCCGCATTGTGCGAAATCACGGTACAAAACTTTTCAGTACCTAGATAGTTTGTCCAAGGTGCTGGTACATCAGGGCGAGTGATGACGTATTCGCGATTGTCGTTATCGAAATAGCCGTATTTCATTGTCATTTCCTTTTTAACAAACTGCATCTATGCAGCTAATTTTTAAATAGTGATGCTGAGTCTTATCTGACTGAGCACCTTAATTTGAGTTAGTAACTTAACTTGAGTCAGCAACCGCTCGATGTGAGCGTTGCTTTGGTTGTGTTTTATTGAGCTTTCCAAGGGTTGCGATAATCAACATTGAGTCTGTCGAGTAATGGCAGATGCCCTTTTAGGCGAGATAGGTAATCTAGCCAATTTCGGTTGTTTTTATGTGTCCAACATCCTTCAGCTAAAGCGCTAATTCTTGGGAATACCATGTAATCCATACGCTTTTGGTTGGTGACGATCTCACACCATAGAGCACACTGAATTCCGCGGATCCGCTTACGAATTGGGTCGGTGTCGGATATCTCAGCAAGTGCTTCGTAGGTGTAAGCTTGTTCTAATGGGATAACGGCAGCCCAATCTACGCCCGGTTCTTCCGGTGCATAATCTTGGGTCATGTCGAGATAGGTAAACTGTGCAGGTTGCAGCACCACATCAAAGCCTTGGCGAGCACAATTCACTGCAGCTTCTTCACTGAGCCACGAGTAGATGATGGTCTCTTTACTGACTTTGTCGCCGTGTTGCGCTTCTTCCCAGCCCACCATGCGCTTGCCAAGTTGCTTGAGTTTGTTCTCGGCATAACGGAATAGGTGACCTTGCAAGTCTTTGCTGTCTTTATATTGATGCTCTTTCATCAGAGCTTGAGCAGCAGGGCTGTTGCTCCACACTCCTGGTGGCACTTCATCTGCGCCCATGTGGATCAATTCGCTAGGGAACAGCTCTGCCACTTCTTCAATAACGGCATCTAGAAATTGGTAAGTGCCTGGTAAACCTGGGTTTAGCACGTTGTCGTTGTAGTGCTGAATGCTCTTGTATTGAGTGATATCAGCTTGCTCTACCAGCATGTCTGGCAGTGATTTGATTGCGGCGCGACAGTGTCCTGGGATATCGATTTCAGGAATAACCGTGATGCTGCGTTGCTCTGCGTATTCAATCACTTCGCGAATCTGTTGCTGCGTGTAGAAGCCGCCATAGTTATCCGCAATGTGGGTGTATTGCGGTTCTAATGCATGGTCAGGACCACGCCAAGCGCCAATTTCCGTTAGCTGAGGCAGGCTCTTGATCTCAATTCTCCAGCCTTCATCATCGGTTAGATGCCAATGAAAAACGTTGAATTTGTACTGCGCCAATTGGTTGATTAAACGCTTCACTTGATACACTGAGTGGAAGTGACGAGCGCAATCCAACATCATGCCTCGGTACTTGAAACGAGGTTGATCGGCGATTTTGCAACATGGTATAGAAAAACTCTCGGCATCCAGTTGTCGAACCAATTGAATCAAGCTTGCCACGGCGTGTGTGAAGCCAGACTGGCTGCCTGATTCAGCAATAATCTGTTGTTCAGTGATGGTGAGCTTGTATTCGGCTTCATCTAATGTCGGGTTGCTGCGAAATAGCATGTCGCAACTTTCGTCTTTTGAAAGTTCAGCTGAAAGCGCGTTCGAAAGAGACAACTCAAAGGTCGAGAGCAATTGTTGCTGAAACCAAGAGACTGCCTTATTAGCAAGATGAGATTGAACCTCAATTCTGCAGTCGTTATTTAGCGCGAAGTTACTTAGCGCGAAACTACCTTGCTGAAATTCGATCTGATTCGGCTGAGGAATCAATGCCACTTGAGCTGCGCTTACTTCAGGAATTTGATTGCGTTCACGGTATGGCGAAGCCAAAACAATGGGTGATATCGCGACAGGCAGTACCGATGTTTCCCCATCATGATGTGACTGGATAAAGGCATCGTTAAGGCCATCAGAATAGAAGCGGAATGGTGCGCTTTGAATACTGAATTCAAGGTAGAAATGGTTATTGGCTTTTAACACTGGCGAATTTGATTTGAACGAGCAAAAGCTTCCTACTTGAGTCAATTCACCTTGCGACAAACTCTCAGGAAGGATGAATCGGTCAAAGGCAAAATGCAGTGACCAATCTTGTACGTCGAGGTCACTTAAGTTATGTACCGTAAGGCCGAATCGGCAGTTATTTTTTTGTTCAGAAAGAACAGCTAAGTCGATGCGATAATTCATATAACTCCCCTGCTAAGCCTGTTGATACAAGTTGTGTTGTGATTTTCCGGCAAACATCAATGCGCCTTCGATAGCGTCGAATTGAGGTTTAACGATCCATTGTTGTACTGGTGGTGATAGCCAGTTGAGAATACGCTCAGCGATACTTCCCATTAAGCACACCTTGTCAGCGCCTTTTCGGTGTAGTGCTAAGACAAACATTTCGATATCAGCAGCGGTTTGCTTGAGCATCTCGATAGCCAGCTCATCTCCTTCATTAGCCAATTGAAAAATAACTGGAGAAAATTGACCGTAATCTTTTGGAATCGCGCCTTTTGACCACGCCACGATCGCATCAACATCATTATTGAAATGATTCATAACGTGTTTGGTCAGCGCGGTTTTGTTGCGAATACCATCTTCAGCGAGTAGAACTTGCTGAATTAAACGAAGGCCCATCACTGCGCCTCCGCCTTGGTCCGAAATTGGGAATTCACGACCGCCAACCACATGTTGTTCGCCTTTGTTTAGGTAGATACCACATGAACCTGTGCCACCAATCATGATTGCACCGTCTTGGCCGTTGTGAGCACCAATGCAAGCGCCGTAAGCGTCTGTATTGAGTGTCATACTTGCGAAAGGGTGAGCTTGTACCATGAAGTCGAGCCATGCTGATTTTTGCTCTGCGCCAGCTAGCGCCAAACCAACATGCATATTAGAAAAATCGTTAGAGTCGAGTTGGCTTTGTTGTGCGGCTTTGGTGATGGCATCAACGATAGAGTTCATTGCAACATCAACACCCAATAGAATGTTGGCACTGCCACTCTTTGCTTCACCAACCAGCTTGCCTTGGTCATCGCGAATTCGAGCTCGACAAGAAGTGCCTCCACCATCAATACCTACGTAGTAAAGAGTCATGATTATTGCTCCTTACTTTGTGCTAGGAAGTTGAATTGCGAAGCCGTTGCCAATAGGAACCAAGCGCCGTGAGGGATCCATTGCTCACCCCAGCGCCAGTTTTGAAGCATGTCGTCTTTTTGAGCTAGTGGATTGAATGCGATGTCTTGTTCATCGTCAAAGCCCGCCGTGATGCCGTTGCAGATCCCGCCTTTCGCATTAAAGAAACCAAGCTGTGGTAGATAGTCTGGGTTGTTATGACCGTGACCATCGAGCATGCACATGTGGTAAGGATTCAATCCTAAAATCCAATCAAGGCTGTTTTGTGAAAGCTGGATTAAGCGCTTTTGAAGATCGGTATCTTGAATGTGTGGTTGAACTAAGTACGCCATGGTCGCAATTGAACCAAGACGTGCGTTTTCACCTTGCCACCAGTAGCCTGTTTCGTTTTGTTGAGCGACAAAGAAGGCATCGCGCTTATCACCATCGACAGACTTAACGTACTGTCTTGGATAGCCAAATGGGTTGATGACTTTGTCGGTAATGTTGATTTCGAATTGGCAAGCTTGCTCAACAGCTGTGCGAGCCTGTTCTTTTAGTTCAGCATTGGTTTCGTTGTCGATGTATTCGCATAGCGCAATCACCGGAAGGCCAGCTTCTGCTGCATGAAAGTATGGGCGAGAGCCATCAGAATTTGCAGACCAGAAGTGATCAAATGAATTATCTGACTGTTGGCGAGAGATTAAACGAGTCGCCCAAGTTCTTGCTTCTATTAGGTATTGCTGGTCTTGAGTTACGCGATACAGCTCATTGGCTGCGAGTAGGGCGCAATACTCATCAATGATGTTCTCTTCACCATCGTTTAGGTACTGGAGGTTGTACTCTTTTAGGTGCCAGTAACCCTTAACAGCCGTTTCAAGGTAGGTGTGGCTCGAGTAACTGCCAGATGTTTCAAGCTCAGATGCAGCAGCCAGTGCTGCAATAGCAACACCTGCGCCTTGTCGGTAGCCAGCTTGTAAGTCTGTTGATTTATGGCCTTCTTGAGTCGCATAAGCGCAGATGTCGCGCTGATTGATATCTTTGCTCCATTTGTCGAATACCGTCATATAGAAGTATCCGTCTGCGTCTTGCATACGCACTAAGAAGTCGGCACCGAACAGAGCCTCTTCCGTTAAACGAGTCATGGAGAATTTTGGGAAGTCTGGGTTATGGCTAGTCAAGCGTACACTTTTTAGCATGCTCCAAACGACCATTGGAATTTGTTGTGGGTTTAGGTAGTTACCATAAGACAGGTGGCTAAAATACTTACTGACATCTCCTGATGCGTCATACCATCCTCCGTGGACATCGACGTATCTGTCGGTACCTAGAATTTGTGCTTGTCGATCTTTTTTGTCGAAAATACCGCCACAGCGTTGTGACTTAAAGTAATGAAGCACATCAGAGAATGTGTGGTTCATTAATAGGTTGCTACCAATCTCAAATACTTCTGAACGCAGGTTGTCAAAACGTAGGTAGTAGCGACCAGATTCAGTAACTGAACTGAAATCGATAGTGAAGAATTGCCCTTGATGCCAATTTGCTACGCGGCCTTGTTTAACCACATCAAAACTTCCGACAGTCATATGATTGTCTGCACAGACGAGTAAAGCCGTAGTGCTCGATAGACGAGCTTTCTTTGTTTGTAAGATAGCTTGCTTTGGGCCTGTGGACTCATAGCCAATATGGTTGGTCAATAACAGCATCAATATTCTCCGACAGTCCTAGTTTCTATTGGCTAGGTACTTGAATGTTTTGGATATAAATAGTTAGGGTCCGCAGACCCTAACTTGGACTTTATTGCTTAGCTTTCGTGTAGGTAACAACGTACAAAGTGGTTATCAGCTAACTGTGTAACTCCTGGCAGCTGTTCTTTACACTTGTCCATCGCGTGAGTACAACGTCCTGCAAATGGGCAACCTGCTGATACTGGTGTCCAAAGTGGGATCTCCCCTTTGTTACCTGCGAGTTGGTCGTGGATCGATTTCTTAGGATCTGGAACTGCCGAAACCAATAGCTGAGTGTAAGGGTGTTGAGGGTTAGCAATAACGTCATCGGTATCGCCCCATTCCACCATGTGTCCAACGTACATTACGGAAAGGTCTTCAGCGATGTAGCGAGCCGTTGCGATGTCGTGAGTGATGTAAAGTAGAGACATTTGCTTCTCAAACTTCATCTCTTCCATTAGGTTCAAGACACCAGCACGAATCGATACATCAAGCATTGAGGTTGGCTCATCTGCGAGAACAACTTCCGCACCTACCGCGATGTTACGTGCAAGGTTGACACGTTGACGCTGGCCACCTGAGAGTTGGTGAGGGTACTTTTCTGCTGTCGCTTGCGGTGGTACTAACCCCACTTGCTCTAGAAGATCGTATACACGTTCCTGTAACTCTTTCTTGTTGCCCGGAGATACTTTTTTGTGGATCAACAAAGGGCGAGCGATGTGGTGGAAGATATTGTGTGTTGGGTTCAGTGAACCAAACGGGTCTTGCCATACCATCTGCACACCTTCACGGTAGTGCATGAGATCTTTTCTGCTTGAGATCTCTTGGATATCGCGACCTTTGTATTCGATCGTACCGCCCGAAGGCGCGTACATTTTTGCGATCATTTTTGCTGTTGTTGATTTGCCTGAACCAGACTCACCAACCACCGCTAGGCCACGGCTTTTGTACATCTTGAATGACACGTCGTTAATCGCACGCATCATTGGGGTTTGAATGGTGGTACTGCTTATTGGGAAGTCTTTTACGACATTCTTGCCTTCTACCAATAATTGACCGAAATCTTTGCTCATAATTGTCTCCAGAATCCTTGTTCGCTTTGCTTGCTTTTCGACGGTCGAGCCGCCTTATTCGTTATCCACGCTGATTCAGCGTGCAAGCTATAGCTTTCTTTGTACTATTGGGTCACCGTACAGGTGGCAGTTAGACAAGTGTCCCGGGTCGATAGAGCGCAGCTTGGTTGGCACCTTAGTACAAGCTTCATGTACACGGTCACATCGAGCTTGGAAACGACACCCTTCAGGAATCTCTAGGAGGTTCAGAGGGTTGCCCGGAATACCCGCTAGTTTTGTCTTTGGCCCTGTTAGTGGAGGGAAAGAACTACCCAGCCCTTTGGTGTAAGGGTGGTAAGGGTTTTCTAGAATATCTTGAGAGTTCGCGACCTCGATAAGCTCACCGGAGTACATGATGCCGATACGGTCAGAGAACTCGACCATCAATGACAAGTCATGGGTGATGAACAGAATTGAGAAACCAAACTCTTCTTTTAGTGCATAGATCTTTTGTAGGATTTCGCGTTGAACAACCACATCAAGCGCGGTCGTTGGCTCATCCATAATGATCAGCTTTGGATTCAATGCTAAAGCGATAGCAATAACTAAGCGTTGACGCATGCCGCCAGAGAATTGGTGAGGGTAGTCACTCAATCGGCTCGGGTGAATATCGACGATTTCAAGTAGACCTTCAGCGCGTTGCTTAGCTTGTTCACGAGTCATGTTGGTGTGATGCATAATCACATCACAGAACTGTTCTTCCATTGGAAGTACAGGGTTGAGTGCGTTCATCGCACTCTGGAATACCATCGACATCTCGCTCCAGCGGAACGCTTGCATGCGTTCGTCACTGTATTCAAGGATGTTCTCACCATTGAAGATGACTTCACCACCACTGATGTAAGCGGGCGGCTTATGAAGACGCATAAGAGAGAAAGCAACGGTTGATTTACCACAGCCAGATTCACCAGCTAAGCCGAATACTTCACCCGGAGCGATGTCAAAACTTACGTTATTACACGCGCGAACATCGCCAGACTCTGTGATGTAATCCACGCATAAGTTGCGGATTGAAATTAGTGCTTCAGACATGATTATTTATCTCCGCTCCAAAGTGCATTTTGTGGTGGTAGTTCTGGTTCACGTTCTTCTTTATCTTGAGCCGCTAGTTTTTTCCAACGCTTCATGCCTTTGTGAGAACGCAGTTGCGGGTTGGCAATTTCATCGACCGCGAAGTTAAGCAGAGCAAGGCCAGTTACAAGTAGTGTTAATGCGATACAAGGAGCCAACAGTTCCCACCAAGCGCCAATCAGCATTGATGAAGAGGTTTGAACGTTGTAAAGCATGATGCCCCAGCTGATTGTGTTCGGGTCACCAAGACCTAGGAACGAAATCGTAGCTTCCATCATGATTGCGTACATCACCGAACCGATGAAGCTCGCGCCAACGATAGAGATAAGGTTTGGAAGAATCTCTACGAAGATGATACGGAATGAAGATTCACCCAAAACTTCAGCGGCTTTTACAAACTCTTTTTCACGCAGTGCTAACGTTTGGGAACGAACAACACGCGCGCCCCAAGCCCAGGACATAAAGCCGATAACTAAGGTTATGGTGAGTGGCCCTGCCTCACCGATAAAGGCTGCAACGACGAACAGTAATGGGTATTGAGGAATAACCAGCATGATGTTCATTGCGGCTGTCAAGATGTCATCGACACGGCCGCCAAAGTAGCCTGCGGAAACACCGATAACCGTTGCGAGTAAACATACGGTAAGGCCCGCACCAAAACCTACAGCCAGAGATACACGTGCGCCGTATACCACTTGTGACCAAACATCACGACCCATACGAGTTGTCCCCAGTACGTGATCTGCCTTCTTAGACATGATAAGTGTGCGACGGTCGTCTGCTAGGTTTTGAGCAACCCAGCCATCAGGATTCGTTTGTGCAGACTTAACGACGAAGCCAGGGTACTCGTGTGGGTTACCTGTACGCTTGTCGGGTACATGTTTGGTGATCAATGGAGCCGCAATAGCACCAAGAATAAAAATACTTAGGATGATGACACCGGTTAGGGCCATCGGATTGCGCCAAATGAGTTTTAGAATATCTTTCATGATTATTTACCACCCTTACGAAGACGAGGGTCAAGAACAACGTAAAGCATGTCTGCAACAAGGTTAAAGAACAGCATGAATAGCGTCATGATAAGCAGTTGGCCTTGCAATACTTGGTAGTCACGAGCGTTAATTGCGTTGAAAAGTACGCTACCAAGACCTGGGTAGTTAAAGATGATTTCGATAATTAACTGACCGCCGATTGCCATACCTAGAGACATCGAAAGTGCTGTCACACTTGGTAGCATCGCGTTACGAGCTGCGTAATTGAATACCACTCGGTTTTCGCTAAGGCCTTTGCCTTTCGCCATGGTGATGTAGTCTTCTGCGAGTAGGTTGATCATGTTGTTACGCATGTTTACTAGAAAGCCACCAATTTGAACAACCGAAGCACATACCAGAGGTAAGAAAGCGTGGTAAGCAACGTCTTTGATGAATGCCCAACTTGTCCAGTCAGGTATCGTACCAGCGGTATAGGCGTAGCCAGTTGGGAACCACTTCAAACCAATTGCGAAGGTAAATAGCGCAAGCATGGCAATAACAACTTGAGGAACGGCTTGTAGAATAAGCATCCCTGGAGTAACAAAGGCATCGTATTTACTGCCACGTTTCCACGCTGCAAAAATACCTAGGATTGAGCCAATCGAGAAAGAAAGAATAACGGCAGTGCCTGCTAAGAATAGCGACCAACCGAATGCGCCACCTAACAGTGTATTTACTGAAAGTGGGTAGAATTGAATTGATGTACCAAGCTCCCAGCTTAGAATGTTCTTCATGTATGCGCCGTATTGAACCAGTAAGCCACCATCAACGAAGCCTAATAGTTCTTTCATTGCCGCAATACGCTCAGGAGTAACTTGTACAGAAGCGTTCGCAAACATCATGGTAACTGGGTCACCAGGCATTGCTCTTGGAATAATAAAGTTTAACGTCGCTGCAACTAATAGCGCGACAAAATAAAATGACAAACGTCTTAAAAAATAACCCATAACTCACACCTTACTCACCCAGATTGTTTCCCTGTTTCTGGATTCAGGTCGCTCCTAGCGAAATTTGGAACGAAAAATCCCCTGACGACTAGCGCCATACTTTCAATTGATAGTGTGGGGATTTTTATAAGCGGCGTAAGAAGTTACGCCGCAAAGATTGAACGATTACTTATTTAACTGGTTTTAGGTCCAGTACATGAAGTAGACGCTCTGGAATACCAGCCCAAATGTTTGGACGGCCTTTTGGATTTTCTTCGTTCCACCAACCAGTGAAGCGAGTCGTGTTGTATTGGTACATGTAAGCACCAGACATCACTGGGATTGTCACTTGGTCTGCAGCGATGATTTGCTGGATACCGTGTGCAATATCTAGCTGCTCGTTCTTATCAGCTGTTTTGTAGAAGCTGTTTAGAAGACCATCTAGCTTGTCGTTTTGATAGAAGTGCATCGCGAAACGAGGCATACCATCACCAGATTGAAGTGATGAGTTGTAAGCACTGTTCCAGTACGTGTATGGATCCGCACCGTGGAAGTAGTTTGTGTATGCTACGTCGTATGTACCTTCAAGCATTGCTTGGTTGTAAACAGAGAAGTCAGGTGTACGAGCTTTCGCTTTAATACCGATTTCGTTTAGCTGTTCTACCGCTAGTTGAACTGTGTTGTTGAAGTCAGTCCAGCCGTTTGGCGATTGAATCATTAGTTCGAAAGACTTGCCTGATGGAGTATCAACAAAACCATCTTTGTTTACATCTTTGAAGCCAGCGTCAGCAAGAAGCTTCTTCGCGCCTTCAGCGTTGTAAGTGTTGAAGCCTTTATACTTGTCATGAGTTTTTTCATCAGACCAAGCTTCAAATGCGTAGCCAAGACCCGATGCGAAATCGTTCACAGTACCGCCACCGTAGAATGCGATATCGATGATAGTTTGACGGTCAAGAGCCATAGAGAAAGCGCGACGGAATTCAACGTTGCTCAATGCTTCATGCTTCGCAGCATCAGGGTGCTTGAAGTTAACTATGAATGCCTGTGTACCTGCTGGCGGGTACCAGTAGTGGTGTTTAGGGCTAGCTGCAGCGTATGTACGATCGATATCTGGAACGAAAGAAGACGTCCAGTCCATTTCACTGTTTACAACTTTACCTAGGAACTGGTCGTTGTTCGCAATTTGTGGAACACGTAGACAGTCAACATCTAGGTTGTCTGCATCCCAGTAGTTCGGGTTAGCACACTGGATGTATAGCTGAGCTGTAAACGTATCGATTTCTGTAAACGGACCAGAACCTACTGGATTCTCATTGGTAAACGTTGATGGATCTTTCACGTCTTTCCAGATGTGCTTAGGTACTACTGGTACTTTAGCAATCTCGTAAGGTACGTTCGAGTTAGCTTCTGTTAGGCTGAACTTAACTTGGTAGTCGTTCAGTTTTTCTACAGAAGTTACCCAAGAGTTGATGCCAGATTGGTCAAGCTCTGGTTTCTCTTTTACAAGGTTGAAAGAAAAAACAACATCATCAGCAGAGAAAGTTTCTCCGTCAGACCATTTAACACCCTTACGAATGTCGAAAACTACGCTCATCAGATCATCTGACATTGTGAAGTTTTCAGCTAGACGGAACACTGGAGTGTTACCGTGCATTTCGTTGAATACTACTAGCGGCTCATAAAGGAAGTCGGTTGTAGTATGTAGGTTAGTAGCACCAAGGTACGGGTTAAAGTTACGTACAAATGTAGTGTACTCTTTCGGGTGAATAGTCAACTCACTGCGTTCTGCAGCTGTTGCTACTGATGCAAAACCTGTTGTAGCAGTTGCAATAATTGCTGTTGCTATTGCTGTTTTTTTTATATTGGCAAGCATAGCTGTTCCTTACTATTTGCTTTCATTTCACTAATGGATTGAATGTTATCTGTCGCTAAATTGTTTAGTAGATACACACTCTAGTTAAAGGCCTACCTCTTCTTCATTGCTCCAGATTCATCGTTGATTCTGAGAAGTGGTAAGAGTGGCCTGTAGGCCTTTGGCAGGAGTAAGAAAACACCTTATCGATGAATTAATCAAACTCGTTTCCCGTCAAAAACGTTAAAAACAAGCAATCCCACGTCATTAACGTCAAAATGGGGTGCTTTGGTGGTTTTTTGTGCGCAATTGTTAAGGTGATGTGACTCGCATTTGGTTTTGCTGTATCGGCTGGGTGTAAGTGGTCACTAACTACCTGGGCTTTTTATTATAAAGCTTTAGGCTAGGGTTTTGTAATTGTAGATCTTGGTCACTTGCCGCTTTTACGTTAAATTTCCCTAGAAAATTAAATCTGCCGTTCTGTTGTGACTCGCTTCTCAAACTGCAACAAAGAGTCAGATAACGGTCAGATATGATTGAGAATAGAACGAAAAGTACTGACGGTTACGAGCACGCACTGTGCGTAATTGGCGTGAATTTCTCCTTGTTTAAAGACGTAAAAAAAGTGCGTTGCAAGCGTTGGGATTCTACTTTTTGTGATTGTTAGGCGTACAAAAAAGCCCACGCTAAGTGGGCTCCATTATTTACAGTATCGTGATCTTACTTCAGGGTTTAACTGGTCAGTAGTTTCTGTAGTTTATCCCTTAGCATCTCGATATGAGTTCTTTCTGGTGTTTGTTCTTTACAGTGCTCAAGTATGAATTCGATAGAGCTCAGTACCGTTCGCCAGCGAGGTGTTTTCGGTAGAGTTTCTACTCGTAGGTATTTGTCTAGCGTTCTAGTTTGTAGGGTACTGCGGTCTAAGTAGACTCGCCATAAGCCACTCTTTTCTGCGAAAGCAAACTTGGTCTCCCCAGTAACAGACTCCCAGTAGGTAATGGCATTGGTCATGACATCGACTAGTACTTCACGCATCAGCTCTTGCTTGTTTTTACCCTCACCAGTTGCCTTATCAGCAAGGCGAGTAAATTCACCGCCAAGCTCCTTCAGTTGTTGAAGCTTATCTTTGTCACCTTCAAAGGCGTAGCTTGAAAGTGCCTCAACCGCTGTTTCAAGGTTATTGACTCGGTTTGAGTTAACGCCACCACCGACATTGAAGATATACATGGTGTCGAGCCCTGAGCCTTCAGGTAGCTTAAGGATATCACTTGGAATACGCTGACGTGTGTCGTCTATATAGATATCAATATCACCACAGTAGTGAGCTTGTTCCACCTTCAGGTATTTAGGCGCGATGATCTCGTCGGCCATTGAGCGCTTGAGTTGTTCTTGCCCACGTCTAAACAGCTTAGCAGCCGCTTCGTTGGCAAAGCGAATACGTTGGTCATCACGAATACAGATGATGGCTTCAGGGGCTGACTCCAACTGTTCCAACAAGCGGCCTTGAGTTTCTAGTAGGTTAGCTTCAACCATGGCCCTGTGTTTAAGTTCTAGTTGCAGCTGATCATTCTCAAGACGTCTTTGCTCAGCTTTGCTTGCTGATAGGTGCGCAGTAATTCGAGCCGCCAGTTCTTGTTTGTTGAAAGGCTTGGATAAATAGTCATTGGCACCCGCTTCGAAACCGCGAACCCGGTCTTCCGCTTGGTTGAGTGCCGTTAGCATGATGATTGGCAATTGTGCATGATCGTATTGCTTACGCAGTGCTTCACAAACCTGATAGCCGCTCATACCTGGCATCATGATGTCGAGCAGAAGTAACTCTGGTTTCTCTTTTTCAATCAGTTCAATGGTCTCAGGGCCGTCACAGGCGGTGCGAACTCGATAACCTTCTAGCTTCAAGAAGCTGTCTAATACGCGCAGGTTCACCGGCTCATCATCGGCGATAACCAATAACGGGCCATCTGGGTTTTCACTGATAGCGCTGTTTTCTTGCTGAGTGTTATCAATTAAATCCGGCGCTTGGAAGTGTGAGTAGCTCCCTGACTCACTGTAGCTATCCAGTTCTTCTTGGGTAGCTAAAGGTAATGTGAAGCTGAATGTAGTGCCAAGCATCGGCTGGCTACTTACGTACAGTGAACCACCCATCAACTCAATTAACTGACGACTGATGGATAACCCAAGGCCGGCACCTTGGCGATAGTTACTTGCGTCTTGGCCAGCTTGAATCAATGGCTCAAAGATGTGTTCAAGATATTCAGCAGGTATACCTTGGCCGGTATCAACAACTTGTACTCGAATGTTGTCGTCGATGACGCTTGCTGAGATAACAATCTTACCTTCTGATGTGTACTTGATGGCATTGCCAACCAAGTTATACATCACTTGCTCAAGTCGTTGAGGATCCGATGAAACGAGCCCTAAATCACTTGGCACTTGGTTAATGATGCGGATTGGCTTGTTACCTAACAGGTGATGAGATAACTCAAGCACTAAGCTGGTGGCTGCAGATAAATCAACAGCAGACTTCTTAATATCCAAGCTGCCATAGCGCATCTTGTGATAATCAAGCAGGTCATCAACCAGTGTCGCCAACCTCTGGCCACTATTGATGATGATATCCAGTTGGTACTTCTGGTTGGCAGGAATAGGGCCGTTAGCACCAGATATTAGCGCTTCAGCGATGCCAACCATGCCATGCAATGGCGTTCTCAATTCGTGTGAGGTGGTGGCTAAGAATTCATCTTTAAGTTTGTTCGCCAGTTGCAACTCTTCGTTTTGCTTTTGAATGGTCTTAAGGTTGTCCTCAAGCTCACCGTTTTGGCTCTTGATGAGCTGCATTTTTTCACGGATCGATCGCTGCATTCTTTCGAAGCTAACCGCGAGTCGGCCTATTTCATCTTTGCGTTCGGTATTGATCATGGTTTCATCAAGATCACCTGCAGAGACTTTCTCGGCAGCCCATGTGAGCTTGAGGAGAGGAGAAGTGATGAAATTGGACAGATAATGCGATGCGACAAACACAAGAATGATCGCTGTGAGCATCACGATCACGAAAATTTTCTCTAACTGATGAATACGGGCAAACGCCTCTTTTTCTGGCAGCTCTACGACAAGAGCCCATGTTGCGTATTTCAGCTCAATTGGGGTATATGCTGCGATGATCGCTTGATCTTGAGTGTTGTTGAACGTACCAACGGCTGTTTCGCCAGCCAATGCTTTGTCGACAACGTCTAAGCTTAAATTAATCGACTCTTGCGAATGGGCGAGGCTGCGTGGCAGGTGATCATCCCCCACAAGCAGTGTTTGAATATTTGAACTCTTGTTGAGATCCGCAATTAGCTTCGTAATCCCATTGATTGGCAGCCTAAACATGGCGTAACTGTGCAGGTAGCCTTGTTGAACAATAGGCGCACCTAACCAAGCCGTCTGCTTACCGTTCTCATCTTTAAAGTCAGAAACGATAACCGGTGTATAGTCCTCGTTGGATTTACGTTTGTCTTTTACGTCTTTTGCTAAGCGTTGAAAGGTAACGCCTAGGTTTGAATCTTTGTACTTACCTGTTAGCAAGTTAGTGCCGTAATCATCACGCTTAAAGATTGAGTAAGCGACGTTACCGTTAATGTCGACTAATAGAATGTCATCAAAGTCTGAACGCTTAAGCAATTCTTGATATGAGTTATGGTAGCGCTTGTGAAGCAGTCGATAACGTTCGCTGCCAATAAAGCTACTAGATTCTGGAAGAATCGATGTCTTGATTTGATCGCCAGAGCCTTGAATGTAACGCTGCTGCGCATTACTGCGCGCTTCGTCAATATCTAACCCTAAGCGTTGAAACGCATTGATTAAACCATAGAATCGCCCGCCACTGGCATTGGCTAATTCTGAGCGAACAAAACCCATGACTTGGGACTCTTGAGCTTGTAGGTAATCGACAATTTGCTGTTGCTTAGTATCACGGACCGAAACAAGGTGCGAAGTACTTTGTTCCTGAAGATCCTGACTGTGCGACTGGAGGAAAAATATCGCGATAAGTGTCACTGGGGTAATACTGAGGACAAGAAATGCCAGCATTAGGGTATTTTGAAGGCGCTTAAACTTCTGCTTACGATAGAATCTAAACATAAATTGGGTACTACTTTCCTTTGATGTACTGCTAAAAGGGCTGAAAACAAGTACAGAGAATAGAATTAACGGGTTCCAATTTAACGAAATTAACGAGTTTTTTTACTTTGACAAGTAAGTGGTATTTAAAGCGTGTGCAAAAGCTCATTTTTATAGAGTTTTGATAGAAATATGAACAGACAGCGCAGATAATGACCCTGCGCTGTGCTAGATAGGCTATTTGTTTGCGTGGTAGATCGCGAATTTAGTGGTCTTATTTAGAGTCGCGCATTTTCCAAACGCTTGTTCAATAATTGGAACGTATTTTAAGAAACTGTTCGCAACAATAATCATCTCGCCAGAACGTTTCAAATGCTTAGGAGCCTGAGCAAGTAAGGTCTCAGTCGCGCTGTAGCTTGTATCCAAACCAGAATGGAATGGTGGGTTACTGATGATGAATTGGTAGTCTTTTGATGTGTCGGAATAGACATCTGAGGCGAAGACATTTCCCGTTAAACCGTTCGCTTCTAACGTAGCTTGGCTTGATGCCACGGCAAATGCACTGATGTCGCACATTTCTAGCTCGATATCAGGGTGACGAGATGCCATTACCGCGCCTAATACACCTGCACCACAACCGAAATCCAGTACCTTACCTTTCAGCTTTGGCAGAGTATCAAGTAGCAGTTGGCTACCTACATCAAATTGGCCGTGACTAAACACACCTGGAAGGCTTTTTACAGTCAGTGATTGCTCATCAATGTTAACCGTATAGGTTTTAAACCAGTCTTGCAGGTTAAAGGCTTGTGGTTGCTCGAAGCATTGACCCCAGTAGAAAGAGCAACGGCGCGCCGAATCGTATTTCACGACTTTGCCGTAAGGAGCGAACATCTTCTCGATACTTTTAACACCAGAACGATTCTCGCCAACTACGACAATCTCGGTATCTTTACCTAGCTTGGCAAATAACATCGCCAATAGAAATTCCGCTTCTGCTTTAGCCTTTGGCCAGTACAGCATCACTAAGTCGGCTTTGGTTTCTTCGGTAAACTCCGCACCATAAAAACGTTGGATGGTGTTGCAGCCTTCTAATTGACGGTAGTAGCTGTAATTAGAGGTAAACACGGTGACTGATTCACAATGTTTCGCTAATTCAACAGGGAATAAGTCTTCTGCCTCACCAGCAACTAAAACATGTTTGCCTTCAAAGTAGGCGAGTTGGCGTTGAGCAATCTGGCTTGGGGCAATATAAGCTGACATAGGACACTCTATTGAATCGTTAGCAAAAAATGAGGGCGGATTTTCGCATAATCCGCCCAAAGCTTGAAGTGTTTAATACGGGTTCGCCAATCAAGTTGACGTCAAGTTCGTTAACTCTTGTCTTGCTGATTTAAAAAGTCTTTAAACTCTTCATCATAGATGTTGAATAGGACAATGGTAATCGCAAAGATTAGTGGGCCGTAGATAAGACCAATTAGGCCAAACAATTGAATACCACCTAACAGTGAGAAGAAGATCATCAGGGTATTCATGCCTGCACTGCCTTGCATCAGCAGCGGACGAAGCAGGTTATCAATAGAACCAACAATCGCTACACAGTAAACCGTTAGGAAAATCGCCCATGTGGTATCACCAGTTAGGAACAAGTAAGTTGCTGCTGGGATCCAGATTAATGCGGTACCCACAACTGGGATGAAAGAGGCAAAGCCCATCATGGTGCCCCAGAATAGGCCTGGGAAACCGGCAATCCACATACCTAAACCGCCCGCAAAACCTTGTGCTATTGCGGTTAAGAATGAACCCATTACAGCTGATTTCGATACTTGCTCAATCTCGGTTAGAAGCTTGTCTTCTTGACTACGAGATAGTGGCAGAATATGACGAACCACACTGATGATTTTGTCGTGATCTCTTAGTAGGAAGAACAGAACAAACAGCATCAAGAAGAAATCCATCAAGAAATTGGTCGCATCACCAAGGATTTTTGCACTGATACCAACCAGTTTTGAACCAAAGCTGGTCGCGAACTCACCGACTTTCTGTGCGATGGCTTGAGGCTCAATGTTGTCGAAAGGCAAGTAGTTATTCACAAATGACAGCGCTTTGACCACTAATGGGTGTGCAAATAAAGTCTGAATACCGCCGTGGGTCACCCATTGGTAGGTGTTCTGAGAGAACAGAGAGCCTTGCTGAACAATTGCTGCGAATACTGCCAATAAAGGGATAACAATAATGAAAGTCAGAATCACACAAGACAGCAGAGAGACGATGTTTTCTTTATTCGGGAGCTTTTTTTCAAGCCACTCATGGATCGGGAACATCAATAGTGAAATGATAAAGGCCATCACGATTGAGTTTACGTACGGCTCTATAAGCAAGTAACAAGCATAAGCCGCCGCAAGTAGGGCAATGATGATCACCCAGTGGCTGGTATTGATTTTGAGTTTTTCTGACACGTTAATGGTCTCTATATTTGCGTTCTGAGTTTATAATGGCTGCAAAACAGAGAGTTAGCAATGAGGAGTTTTGATAATGGGATGCTGTAATAAAGATAAGAAATGCCAAGATGAAGAACAGCAAACAAAAAAAGAGATCCCTTGGTTCAGAATGTTCCTTGGCACCTTGATGTTGTTGGTTTTTCTTTTCTGGGAACGTTAGGCGTTTTTGGTTCAGTTTTAGCCTTAATCGAACAGTAAATAAGCTGCAATATTTGTGGTTAGCGAGCGTGATGTATTAAAAAGGGCTGCATCTAATGCAGCCCTAAATTCAATTGGTTAGCAACTTATAAAGTGCTTTCGACTATTTACTTTCAGCAGCAATGATCGCAAGAGAGCGATCAGCAGCTTCTAGTGTTGCATCCAGTTCTTTTGAACCATGAGCAAGAGAAGTAAAGCTTGCTTCGAATGCTGAAGGTGCAAGGTAAACACCGTGATCTAACATTAGGTGGAAGAAGCGCTTGAAGCGTTCGACATCACACTTAGTTACATCTTCGTAGCACGTCACAGTTTCTTGATCTGTGAAGAAGAAACCAAACATACCGCCAACTTGGTGGACTAGCATTGGAATGCCGTGCTTGTCTGCAAGTTGCTTGAAGCCATTAGCCAGTTGCTTAGTTTTTGATGCTAGACGCTTTTCGTTGCCTTCTTCTCTTAGAAGGTTCAAACAAGCGTAGCCAGCTGCCATAGCAACAGGGTTACCTGAAAGCGTACCCGCTTGGTAAACAGGGCCCGTTGGCGCGATGTATTGCATCACGTCTTTACGACCACCGAAAGCACCCACAGGCATGCCGCCGCCAATCACTTTACCAAGACACGTTAGGTCTGGCTTGATGTTGTAGTAAGCCTGAGCACAACCTTCAGCAACGCGGAAACCGGTCATTACTTCATCAAAGATTAGCAACGCACCTTCTTGGTCACAGATTTCACGTAGGCCTTCGTGGAAGCCTTCTACTGGAGGGATACAATTCATGTTACCCGCTACAGGCTCAACGATGATACAAGCGATCTCGCCTTTGTTTGCTGCGAAGATTTCACGTACTGAATCTAGATTGTTGAAGGTTGCTGTTAGCGTTAGTTTCGCAAAATCAGCTGGTACGCCAGGAGAGCTTGGTTGACCTAAAGTCAGTGCACCAGAACCTGCTTTTACCAGTAGGCTGTCTGCGTGACCGTGGTAACAGCCTTCAAACTTAAGAATTTTGTCACGACCAGTAAAGCCACGAGCAAGACGAATCGCACTCATTGTTGCTTCTGTACCTGAGCTCACCATACGTAGCTGTTCCATTGATGGAACCATCTCAGAGACAAGTTCAGCCATTTTGATTTCAGTTTCGGTTGGAGCACCGAAGCTAAGGCCGCGTTGCGCTGCATCAATGACAGCTTCACGGATAACTGCGTGGTTGTGACCAAGGATCATTGGGCCCCAAGAGCCAACGTAATCGATATATGCTTTCCCATCAGCATCAAAAAGAAGTGGGCCGTCAGCTCTATCAACGAAGATTGGAGAACCACCTACACCGTTAAAAGCGCGCACTGGAGAGTTAACGCCACCTGGAATAGTTTGCTGTGCCTTTTGATACAGTTCTGCTGATTTGGTCATTGATATATCCTCTTTTGACTGTCGGACCAATTGGCACGCATTGTACCTATCCAGAATCCAACTAGGAATGCTTTCGCCGATATAATCCCCCGAATCTGGTTGTTTTGTGTGGTTACACGTTTTAATTGTCAGATATGGGCGAGTTTACGACAGTAAAAGGAACGATCCTGTGGTGAATACTTGAACGTTTCAGTCAGGTATTAGATAATCACCAGAATATAAGAAAATACTCAACAACTATGGTCTCGAATTAGATTTGTATCATGTTGTTTTTGACACAGGTAAGAGAGGTTGTCGTGAGCGAAGTAAATATCCCATTGTCTTTTTCTGATGCAGCAGCTACACGCGTACAAACGCTAATTGCTGAAGAAGAAAACCCAGAACTAAAACTGCGTGTATACATTACAGGTGGCGGTTGTAGTGGTTTCCAATACGGCTTCACATTTGATGAAAAAGTAAATGATGGCGACACTACTATTGTAAACAGCGGTGTTACGCTGGTTGTTGACCCAATGAGCCTACAGTACTTAATGGGTGGCATGGTTGATTACACTGAAGGCCTAGAAGGCGCTCGTTTCTTTGTGAACAACCCGAACGCGACAACAACATGTGGTTGTGGTGCATCATTTAGCGTCTAACGTGAACTGAAAGGTAGCTTGAACTGAGAGCTACATTAAAAATATTTTAAACGCTGAGCTCATGCTCGGCGTTTTTGTTTTTAAGAAATACATCATATAAAACAGACAGTAATTCGACCTGTTCTAGCCATACACACTAAGAGGTATTTAGGGTGGGAATGTGTAATCTTTATTTTATCCAGCTGCCTTATAGTAAACGCCATATTTTTTAAACTGTCGATAGAGTCCAACTTCGTTGGGTGTGGGTCTGTTAAGGTTACCGCAGTGCATCAGGATGTTGCATATGACAGTGTTAAGCTAATTAGCGCGCCTTAATAACATCGGACAAAAGGATTTGCTATGCCCACTCTATTTTCTAACTCTCCACTTTTTCAGAAACTGAAGCAGCCGTGGTTGGTTTCTCTGATTCTAGTTGTGCTGTTGTCGATTTGGCTTGGTTTAGGCGTAGGGCAAGCGGAAGAGTCGTCTGAGAAAAAAGTGACAGAAATTCCGTTGGCGAAGGTCTCTTTTCAAACATTTACTTCATCACCGACCTTTAAAACGATTGATCTCTATGGTCGAACGGCACCCGATAGACATGCTCGTTTGGGGGCTGAAGTGGCGGGCAAGGTTGTTAGATTGAACGTTGTTAAGGGCGATGCGGTTAAAGTTGGACAAGCCATTGCGCAGATTGATAAAGGCGATTTAGAGATCCAGTTGGAGCGAGCATCTGCGTTATATCGTTTGAAGCAAAAAGAATTCAAAGCAGCACAGTCTTTGAAGAAAAGAGGGTTGCAAGGCGAGATAGCCTATACCACCGCAGAGGCTTCACTAACGGAAGCAAAGGCCATGAAACGCAATGCGGAATTGGCTCTAAAGAACACAGTAATCACATCACCTTTCTCTGGTGTGGTTCAAGACTTGATGGTGGAACTGGGCGATTTCGTTGGCGTTGGCGACCCTGTCGCAGGTGTGATTGACCTCGATCCTTTGGTTATTGAGGCCGATGTCAGTGAGCGTCATATCCAACACTTGTTAGTCAATCAATCTGCTTTGGTTCGTTTGTTAGGGCGAGAAGAAGCGGAAGGCCTTTTACGTTATGTTTCTCGTATCTCTTCTGCTGCTACTAATACCTTCCCAATAGAGATTGAAATCGATAATTCCAAAGGCCTATTACCTGCAGGTGTCAGTGCAGAAGTAACCCTCAACCTAGAAACAAGAGATGCAATCAAGATTACACCTGCCATGCTGGCGCTGGATGAGGCAGGTAACCTTGGGGTCAAAACTTTGGTTTCAGTCGATGACTCACCAACCGTGAAATTTGTAGGCATTCAGCTAGTAAAGGCAGAGCAAGATGGAGTTTGGCTCACAGGACTCGGACAACGCGTCGATATCATCACAGTCGGCCAAGGTTTTGTTCGTGATGGTGATTCTGTGATTGCTGTTGAGCAAGGCGCTGAACTCTCTAATGTAATTGCTGAGTAGGAGATAGCCGATGTATTCAATTATTGATGCAGCCTTGTCTCGAGCTCGAACAATGCTCTCCCTTTTAGCGTTAATCCTTGTCGCCGGTGTCGTCACCTATATCACGATACCTAAGGAATCGAGCCCAGATATTACCATCCCAATTATCTATGTTTCGGTCGGGCACCAAGGGATCTCGCCAACGGATGCAGAACGTTTATTAGTTCGACCTATTGAGCAAGAGCTTAGGTCAATCGAAGGCGTAAAAGAGATGACAGCAACCGCAGCAGAAGGGCACGCCTCTGTGGTGTTAGAGTTTAATGTTGGCGTCGATCTTACTAAAGCGATGGCTGATGTTCGTGACGCGGTTGATCTGGCTAAGCCCAAATTGCCAGAAGATAGCGATGAGCCGACTGTAAATGAAGTTACCCTCGCTTCTGAGCAGCCTGTGTTGTCAGTGGTTCTGTTTGGTACCGTGCCTGAGCGCACCATAGTACAAATCGCTCGAGAGCTCGGAGATAAACTCGAAAGCTATCGTCAGATCCTTGAAGTCGATATTGCAGGCGATCGCGATGACATAGTAGAAATCATCGTTGATCCATTATTGATGGAGAGTTACAGCCTAGATCAAGCGGACATCTATAATCTGATTGCTTTGAATAACCGAGTGGTGGCCGCAGGCTTTGTTGATACAGGCTACGGGCGTTTTTCGGTCAAAGTCCCTTCGGTGTTTAACTCCTTAAAAGACGTACTTGAGTTGCCAATCAAAGTTGATGGCAAGCAGGTGGTCACTTTTGGCGATGTGGCCACGGTTCGTCGAGCGTTTCGAGATCCTGAAAGCTTTGCCCGTTTAGATGGTAAATCTGCGGTGGTCTTGGATATCAAGAAGCGTGCAGGTGAAAATATCATCGAAACCGTAGAGTTAGTTAAAGCGGTTATGGCTGGTGCTCAACAACAAGCGGAATGGCCAAATAACTTATTAGTTAAATACACCTGGGATGAATCTAAAGATGTGAAGATCATGCTCAACGATCTTCAAAACAATATCTTGTCCGCCATCATTTTAGTGGTGATCGTTATCATCGCCATTCTTGGTGTTCGAACCGCGCTATTGGTCGGAATTTCAATTCCTGGATCGTTCCTCACGGGATTGTTGGTGTTGTCTGTGTTTGGTCTAACCGTCAACATCGTGGTGCTGTTCTCGTTGATCATGGCGGTTGGTATGTTGGTCGATGGCGCAATTGTTGTTACCGAGTTTGCCGACAGGCGAATGCAAGAAGGTGAAGGGCGTAAAGCTGCTTACCGAGATGCAGCGAAACGGATGGCGTGGCCAATAACGGCATCAACGGCTACAACCTTGGCTGCATTTGCTCCGTTACTGTTTTGGCCGGATGTAACGGGCGAATTCATGAAGTTCCTGCCATTAACGTTGATTGCAACCTTAACCGCTTCATTGATTATGGCGTTGTTGTTTGTGCCTGTACTCGGTGGTTTGATTGGTAAACCTCAATATGTATCGCCCAAAAGCCAAGCTCGAATGGTGGCACTGCATAATGGTGATTTTTCACAAGCGACAGGCTTAACCAAAGCGTACTATCACACGTTGTCGATTGCGATTAAGCACCCCTTTAAGATTCTGTTCAGTGCGATATTACTTGCAGTTGCGGTTGGATTTACTTACTCAAAGGCAGGTCTAGGCGCAGAGTTCTTCCCAGAAGTGGATCCGCCATTCTTTAACGTCAAAGTTCGCTCCCATGGTGATCTGTCTATCCAAGAGAAAGATGTCATCATGCGTGATATTGAGTTGATGATGCTCAATCATGATGAGTTCGATACCGTTTATACGCGTACGGGTGGTGATGATCAGATTGGTTTGATCTCGATTACCCCTGTTGATTGGCAATACCGTCGCAGTGTTAAGGCGATCATTGAAGAATTAAAGGTGTACACCGATCAATACGCAGGGGTCGAGATTGAATATAAGTTTCCAGATGCAGGGCCTCCGGTTGAGAATGACTTAGTGATTGAGCTCTCGGCAAGAACACCAGAGCAGCTGAATCAGGCTGCAAAAATTGTAAGAAACTGGGCGGATGGCAATCAGGCACTGACCAATATAAGTGATACCGCGAGTAAAGATGGCATCGATTGGAAAGTGGATATTCGCAGAGATGATGCTGCGCGTTTTTCGGCTGATGCGACCTTGGTGGGGAATACCGTTCAATTCGTCACTAACGGGCTAAAGATTGGCGATTACCTCCCAGATGATTCTTCAGAAGAGGTCGATATCTTGGTGCGCTATCCAAGCGATAAAAGAGATATTGGGCGCTTTGACCAACTAAGAGTTAAAACACCAGCAGGCTTGGTGCCGATCACTAACTTTGCTCAGATTGTGCCAGACCATAAGCAGGACACGATAAAGCGTCTTGATGGTAAGCGTGTCGTGAACATCATGGCGGATATGGAAGAGGGCTATAACCTTGCACTCGAACTGCCAAAGATTGAGCAAGCGTTAAGTGAGTTAGGCTTATCAAGTAGTGTCGAGTTTCGTATTCGTGGTCAAAATGAAGAACAAGAAAACTCGTCAGCCTTCTTACAAAGTGCTTTCTTAGTTGCATTGGCGGTGATGGCTTTGATTTTGATTACTCAGTTCAATAGCTTCTATCAAGCGTTTTTGATTCTTAGTGCGGTGCTGTTCTCAACGGTTGGTGTGTTTGTTGGTTTGCTTATCTTCCAGCGTCCGTTTGGCATTGTGATGTCCGGTATTGGAGTGATAGCGTTGGCAGGAATTGTGGTAAACAACAATATTGTGCTGATTGATACCTATAACCAACTGATAAAACGCGGCTTGGACAAGCGAGATGCGATTCTCAGGACGGGTGTTCAGCGTTTAAGGCCAGTAATGCTAACTACGGTTACCACCATTTTAGGCTTGATGCCGATGGTGTTAGAAATGAACATCGATCTGATTAATCAAAAGATAGAATTCGGCGCGCCGAGCACGCAATGGTGGTCGCAACTTGCTACAGCCATTGCGGGAGGTTTGGCCTTTGCTACAGTACTAACTTTGGTGCTGACGCCTTGTTTGCTGATGCTAGGGCGAGATAAGAAGCCCGATGTGCTCCCAAGTAACGACGGTTAAAGATAAGTCCTAGTTCGACGGACATAAAAAGAGCGTCTTGGTGGGCGCTCTTTTCGTTGGTTTATATGGCTATTAGTCTAATTAGTCGCTAGTAACCTAATTAGTTGCTAGTAACTGGCCGTATCGCTCTAGGTTACTCAATCGAATTTCTGAGTTCGCAATAAATGTTGCTTTTGCTTTACCTGTTAACGACTTAGATTGCGGTAATTTCACGGTACGCGCATTTTTATGTACGCCATTAACCAAGAATTCATAATGTAAGTGCGGGCCAGTCACACGGCCTGTGCCACCCAAAGTACCAATGGTTTGGCCTTGTTTTACGCGCTGACCTGTTTTCACCATACGTCGCTTCATGTGCAGGTACTTGGTGATGTAGGTGTTGCTGTGGCGGATAAACACGTAGTTACCATTGAATTGGTTGTAACCCGATTTCTGAACAATACCGTCACCAGCTGCCCAGATAGGTGTGCCAACAGGGGCTGCGTAGTCAGTACCGCGGTGAGCTCGAACCTTACCGGTTACTGGGTGTCTCCTGGTAGGATTAAAGTTCGATGTTACGCGACGAAAATCAATTGGTGAGCGCAAGAACGCTTTCTTCATTGCTCGACCATTTTCATCGAAGTAGTTGCCGCTCTTATCATCCAATACCGCGGTAAATGAATCGCCTTGGTTTTTGAATACGGCTGCCATGATCTTACCGCGACCAACCACCTCACCTTCAACCACTTTCTCTTGGTACAAGATTTTGAAGCTGTCGTTCTTACGAATATCCAATGCAAAGTCGATATCCCAACCGAAGATACCGGCGAGTTCCATGATTTGGTTTGCGGTTAAACCTGCGCTAACGCCTGCATTCCAGAAGTTAGACGTGATGTTGGCTTCAGCGTAATTGTATTGGTAGGCAACTTCTTTCTTGTCGATGCTAGAGGTAAACGAATCGCCAGACTTAGTGATGTTGAAGCTTTCAAACGCACTAAGTTGTCGTTTTAACTGAATAAGGTCGTTGTTTTCATCAAAACCAAACTGCAATACATCGCCAGGTCTTAGGTCAGACAGTTGCTTCTTAATATCATTATTGGTATTGAGTAGCGTGATCAGCAAGCGGTATGAGAGGCCAATGCGTTCGAATAAAACAGAGGTGCTTTCGCCAGAACGAACGGTGTATTTCTCCCAATTAAGCACTGCCGTCGGCGGTGCGTCACTCGAGCTAACAAGTGCAGATGCATTGATAGTCAGTGGGTAATGTTTCCCCACCACTAAAGCGCCCGTATCGTCACGTAAACTGCTGACATCGGGGAGTAAGAAGATCGCGACGAAAATTACGGCACTAAAAAATGCGATAAAAGCCCGGTGCAAAATAGGAAGGCGTGCAAAAATAGACAACATGTTCCGGTTCGTTCTGTAAATATTATGAAAATCGACGACGGAATAGTGTAACTGGTTTCAAAATACATCGCTATTCAAGTAAGATGTCTAATTATTATATTTTTGCCAAATCTGTGGGAGTGAACAAGAATGGCGAGTATTGAAGCTGCACTAGCCGAGATCAAACGTGGCGTAGAAGAACTGATTCCAGAAGACGAACTGATTGCGAAACTAAAAGAAGGTCGTCCTTTACGCATTAAGCTGGGTGCCGATCCAACTGCTCCAGATATCCACCTAGGCCATACGGTTATCTTTAACAAGCTTCGTGCTTTCCAAGAGCTTGGTCATGAAGTGACATTCCTTATTGGTGATTTCACTGCAATGGTTGGTGATCCATCAGGTAAGAACTCAACGCGTCCACCGCTAAGCCGTGAAGACGTATTGAAGAATGCTGAAACTTACAAAGAGCAAGTATTCAAGATTCTAGATCCTGCGAAAACGCAAATTCGTTTCAACTCTGAGTGGTTATCTGAGCTTGGTGCAGAAGGCATGATTCGTCTTGCTTCTAACCAAACTGTTGCTCGTATGCTTGAGCGTGATGACTTTAAAAAGCGTTACGCTGGTGGTCAACCGATCGCAATCCACGAATTCATGTACCCACTTCTACAAGGTCACGACTCTGTTGCACTAGAGAGTGATGTTGAGCTTGGTGGTACTGACCAGAAGTTTAACCTTCTAATGGGTCGTGAACTGCAAAAAGCAGCAGGTCAAAAACCACAAGCGGTACTGATGATGCCATTACTTGTAGGTCTAGACGGCGTTAAGAAGATGTCTAAGTCTGCGCACAACTACATCGGTATTAGCGAAGCACCAAGCGAGATGTTTGGTAAGATCATGTCTATCTCTGACGATCTAATGTGGAGCTACTACGAGCTACTGTCTTTCCGTCCACTTGAAGAAGTTGCGGAACTGAAAGCTGGCGTTGAGGCGGGCAAAAACCCTCGTGACGTTAAAGTACTTCTAGCGAAAGAGATCATTGCTCGTTTCCACAGTGAAGCAGATGCTGAAGCCGCTGAGCAAGAGTTCGTTAACCGTTTTGCTAAGAACCAAGTTCCTGATGAAATGCCTGAATTTGAATTCGAAGCCGGCCTACCGATTGCGAACGTTCTAAAAGAAGCGGGTCTTGTAAACTCTACTTCTGATGCGATGCGTATGATCAAGCAAGGTGCTGCTAAGCTTGAAGGCGAGAAGATTGAAGATAGCAAATTCGTACCTGAAGCTGGTACTGCAGTTTACCAAGTAGGTAAGCGTAAGTTTGCTCGTATTACTATCAAGTAATATTAAATCTCAATGATTTAACGAAAAGGCATCTACGGATGCCTTTTTTATTGCCCCTAATTATTGACTCCTATTTATTGACAGGAATTTGACGAAGTTTTTGAACGGCTATTGCTACACTATGCGCGCTGTCATATTGACAGTAATTCTGGAGATTTTTATGAACAATACCGACCATCCTCCTAGTTTGAATGGAGAAGAATAACCCGTCTCGGTATTGATCTATTGTCCTGCCGTTCGGGTAGGGTATCTTTGTTTTTCCCCCTCATTCTTTTCCACACACTAGATTCTAACAAGTAGACACACCAGTAGCTTTCAGCTCTTGGTGCGCATAAATCTATAAATCTATAAATCTATAAATCTATAAATCTATAAACTTATGCTATTTGTTTTGATGGTCGTTACCTTTGCCAATCGGGAGATTCGCCATGACGGTAATGAACAACACTTTTTTATCTATCGAAGCTTTGTACACAGAGCAAGACATCCAAGCTGTATCTAATGCCTTTCAACAGTACGGACGTGAGCAACAAATTAACCTTTTGAACAGAATGCCGCTTGAAGATGCGGTGTTAGTTCTGGGGCAATGTTCTCTTAGTACGATTCAGACTTTACTTAGTGAGCTAGAAGAGCAGGGCTTTGAGAAGCGCTCTCGACATCTAGCTCACCAACTAGGGCTGATCTACTCAGAGGTTGAACCGCAACAAGGTTACCTTTCGACTGGAGTGCTAAGCCATGTAAGGCAACGTATCGGTTGGATTATTGCCTTGGCGTTACTGGGTATTGTCTCTGGGCTTATCATTGCTCAGTATGAAGATATCCTTAGCCAGCTAGTACTTCTTGCGATTTATATGCCGGTAATCGCCGCTGCGGGTGGCAACACAGGAACACAAGCTGCGACTTTGGTCATTAGAGCTTTAGCCACAGGGGAATTGAAGAAACGCCAGTGGGCGAACGTTCTTTGGAAAGAATTTAGAGTCGCGATTTGCTTAGCACTTGCGATTGCCTTGGTGATGATAGGCCGCATCTTACTGTTCAGTGACAACCAATCAACGGGTGGTTACGACATTAATATGATTGCTTACGCGATTGCTGTCGCTCTGTTTATTCAAGTGACAATATCAACCGTACTTGGCGCTGGATTGCCGATTGTTGCTCGGTTATTCAAGTTAGATCCTGCGGTGCTGGTGAGCCCTGTCTTGGCTTCAGTAGTCGATATTTCGGGGATGTGGATTTACTTCACGGTAGTGAATTCATTCTTGGGCATTGCTTAACGCCCTTAAATAAATATTCTGGAAAAAAAAACACTTTCGAAGAAAAACACCTTAGGGATAAAAATGGCGCTGAAGATCTTAAATCTTCAGCGCCATTTTTATTGTTTAAGTAGAAGCTTACAGAGAGCTAAACATTACTTAGATTTGCTTTGTGTTTGACTGAATTCGACCACATCTTTGTAGAAAGCACGTTCAAACTGGGTGATTGGTGCTTCTACAGGTTTTTCTGGATCTTGCTCTTCCGGAAAGTAATCACGGACAAACTGTACAAACAGAGAGTTTGGATTGCCCGCTTTGTCTAAACCAAAACCTGCCATGTTGTAGCTACCGTACAAAGACCCACTTTTCGCAATAATATTACCTTGGATTGGTGCTTTCCTCATGCTTTGACGGTATTTAAGCGTGCCATTAGTACCTGATGTTGGCATTGCCTCAATTAGGTTGATCTGTTTGTCGTTATCCCAGATGTAACGCAGAACCTGAGCCATGGTTTGCGAGGTCATACGATTATTTCTCGATAATCCTGAGCCATCGACCAACTGAGCTTTGCTTAGATCAATGTTGGCCTTGGTCAGTAATATCTGCTTTATTGCTTCTGTGCCGTTATTGAAGCTGCCCGGTTGGACATAAAACGTTGCACCCAGTGTTTTGGTTAGGTTGTCTGCTATTAGATTGTCTGATTTCTTCAGCATGGTATCGAGCAGTTCAGGAAGCTTTTCTGAATGGTGGCTCGCGACTAACTTGGTTTTATCTGCTTTAGCTTTTTTACCAATAATCATATCGCCATTAACTTGGATTTTCAGCTCTTTAAGAAGCGAGCCCACGACTTGATAGGTATAAAGCTCGGGGTTTTGAATCGCAAACTTGAGTGGTAGTGGCTTCTTACGCTCTACTAAGCAACCAGAGAGCTTGTAAGCGTTGTCTGGAGTGGTAATGAGCTCTAAGTCGCATTGTGTCGCCTTCTGCCCTGATCGAGTTACGGTGGCTGCGGTGGTTGTCACGTCTATCGGATAGTGAGCGGGAATATAGACACGAGTGCTGCCATTATCTTTTGTATAAATAGAGGCTTGTGCGCAGTTGCTGTCTAAGGTCATCGCACTCGAAGGCGCGCTGTAACAAACCCCTAGAATGTCCCAAGGCCAGCCAACGGCTCGCTGATAGCCCGTAAAAGTCGAGTTATCTAGGTATAAGTTGCCCTTGATGGTTCTGGATTGAGATTTTGCGTATTGAGCCAAAAGGCTTTTAAGCTGTTCTCGTTGTAGGGTCGGGTCGCCACTAAATGAAATGATTGAGTCATTCCCAGAACGGGCAATGCTGGTCGTGTAGTGAAAGTCATCCCCTAACTCCAACTTAGCAGCCAGGGCTGTCACCAGCTTTAAAGTACTGGCGGGCGGGTAGAAGCCATCACTGTTGGAATTCATTTTGTTTGAATCGCCTCTCAGGGATTCCAAAATTACACTTGTGCTACTGCCATCAGGCAGTTTATCTAGAGGGGGGTAAGCGAAAGCGTTAACTGAGAAAGCGCTAATGGAAAAACTACATACAAGTAGTGTGGATAGAAGGCGCATAGAAGATTTCTTGGATGGCTGATGTTTTCAGTATACAGATATAAAAAACGCCCGCTAGATAGCGGGCGTTTTGATTCTCAATTAACTAATTAAACAATTAAACAATTAAACAATTAAACAATTAGAATTAGAATTAGAATTAGAAGTCGTAACGTAGACCTAGAGCTAGCTCGTCTTCAGCTTGTGCTTTAGATGCTGTGCCGTTTACTAGAGAAGTACCGCCAATCTTGTCGCCTTCAGAGATTAGGTTGAAGTTGTACGAGATGTAAGTACGGAAGTTAGGCTTGAAGTAGTAAGTCGCATCGATAGCAACGTTATCAGCAGAAGTCTCATCGTTAGTTTCTGCGTTGTTGTACGTTAGAGTAAACGCAGTTTTGTCTAGCGTGTACGCAGTTGCGAATTCGTAACCTGTGTAATCTACAGTTTTGTTTAGAAGACCGGAAGTAGTAGCTTTCTCACCATCTGTGAATACACCAGCAAAGTATAGAGCTTCAGTGCGGAAAGATGCTGCTAGCATGTACTCGTTTTCTAGGTCTTGATCAGCGTAACCAGCACCTAGCTTAAAGCCAGAATCGCCGATTGCGTAGATACCAGATAGAGAGTAACCATCTTCACCGTTGTCGTTGAACTCTCCGTTAGTTTCAGAACGGTCAGCAAAGCGGTAGCTTGCTTTAACGCTTAGGTCTTGGAATTGACCTTTGTAAGAAAGCATGTTGTCAGTACGGTCTGCTGCTGCAAGTTTGTCTGCTGCTGAGTTACCGTGGTAAGACATGATATCAGTAAAGTCTGTGATTACGCCTAGCGCACCGTCGTTTTTACCGTAAGTTACTTCACCGAATGTACCGCCGATACCAGCGTAAGTGTAGCGGTGGTCAATAGAGTCGCTGTTAGTTGCGCTGCTATCGTTAGCTTCGTATTCGCCTTCGTAGAAACCAACACCATATAAGCCGTCTTGGATTTCAACTTTACCTAGGAAGTTAAGACGTACACGTGTTTTGTCTTCAGCTTTGCCATCTTTCATAGATAGACGAGCTTCAGCACGACCACCGATTTCAAGAGAAGTGCCATTTGAGCTGTATACAGAAGTACCGTCGATACCACCAGCTTGTTTACCGTCCGCTGCTACTGCGTTAGTAGCAAGAGCTGCAGCCGATACAGCAAGCGCGATCATAGTCTTGTTCATGTTATTAATTCCTAATTACTGTCCATAGAAGTTTTATCAAGGATTTGAACCCTTTTGTGTATTGCCTGTATTAATCAGGCTTCATAATCATGATTAGAACAGAAGTCTGAAAAATGCCAGTGCAATCCATGGGTTACTTTTTACCTCTAAAGTTCCATAGTTAGTTAGTAAAATGATATAAAACTAAAAAATGAACACTGTTTTATTATATCTCTTGTTGTTTAAGTGTATGTTTTAAAGTGTTTTTTATAAAAGTGTGATCTGTGTTTATTTTGTTTGTTTTTTGTTTTTTTAGGTATTTAACTCCCTACTTATTGATGGGGGAGTTATTATTCATTTTTGTGATGTCTGTAATTTAGACCTAGATAAAGCTTTTATAACGCAAAGTGGAATAAAGGTGATTTAGCCATAAAGTTTGTTTACACTAAGCCAAATCGTTTTGTTTCTATCACCCAATAAATGCGTTGGGTGTATTTATGTTGGCCAAAGAAAGCTTTGGCATAGAGGTAAAAAATGGAAAAGGTTCCAATGACAGTACGTGGCGCTCAGAAGCTACGTGACGAATTAGATCGCCTACTTAAGCTACGTCCTATTATTTCAGCAGCTATAGGTGAAGCTCGTGAACTCGGTGACTTGAAAGAGAACGCTGAATATCACGCCGCTCGTGAAGAGCAGGGTATTTGTGAAGCTCAAATTCGAGATATCGAATACAAGCTATCGCTAGCTCAGATCATCGACGTAACTCAAATGGATAACACAGGCAAGGTTATCTTTGGTACTACGGTTACTTTGATTGACGTAGATACTGATGAAGAGTTCCGTTACCAAATCGTTTCTGAAGATGAAGCTGAAATCAAAACTGGCCGCATTTCGGTGAAATCACCGATCGCTCGTGGCCTTATTGGTAAGATGGAAGGTGACGAGGTTATTATCTCTACACCTGGCGGTGATAAAGATTTCGAAATCGACAAAGTAGAATACATCTAATTGAATTTACTTTGGTTCTAATAAGTAAAAAGGTCGCTAATGCGACCTTTTTCGTTTCTCACGCTACACTAAAAGATAAGCACGGTGGCTTTCTTATTGTGGAGCTAGCTTGATGTCAAACTAGCTTATTTGCGTGGAATCTCGATTTTACGTGCTTCTGACTGACGGAACAGTACTAGAACTTTACCGATAGTCTGTACTTTCTCAGCTTTAGATTCACGTACAATTGCATCGATAATCAGTTGCTTAGTCTCACGGTCTTCTGATGCAACTTTAATCTTGATCAGTTCGTGGTGGTCTAGAGCTAATTCGATTTCCGCTAGAACAGCTTCAGTAAGTCCATTTGCGCCCATTAGCACTACAGGTTTTAAACTGTGAGCTAGGCCCTTTAGATGCTGCTTTTGTTTGGTACTTAGGTTCATTACGCGGCCAATTTTATTTAGTATTAGGGTTGAAAAAACCTATTTTAACGCCATCTAAAGCTGAAGACTATAATTTATTCAGCAATTAGTACTTTCCTCCAATTTAGGTATCCAATGAGCAAACAGAAACACTCGGCCAGTTCAGGCCGTTGGTTGAAGGAACACTTCGACGACAAGTATGCAAATGAAGCAAGAAAAAGAGGCTATCGTTCGCGTGCTTATTTCAAAATGGAAGAGATTCAAACGAAAGATAAATTGCTGACTCCTGGGATGACCATTGTGGATTTGGGCGCAGCGCCTGGCGGTTGGTCTCAATATGCTGCTAAGATTATCGGAGACAACGGTCAAATCATTGCTTGTGACTTGCTACCTATGGATCCGATTGCTGGAGTGAGCTTTTTACAAGGTGATTTCCGCGAAGAAGCTGTGCTAGATGCCTTGTTGGAACGTATACAACCAAACATGGTTGATGTCGTGATGTCTGATATGGCACCTAATATAGCAGGCAACAATTCTGTGGATCAGCCGAGAGCTATGTATTTAGTTGAATTAGCTTTGGATATGTGTCGACAAGTTCTAGCTACCAATGGTAGTTTTGTTGTAAAAGTATTCCAAGGCGAAGGGTTTGACCAATATGTTAAGGACGTCCGTGAGATGTTTAAAACAGTCAAAGTGAGAAAACCCGACTCTTCTCGAGCTCGATCTCGTGAAGTGTTTATCGTAGCAACTGGTTACAAAGGTTAACGATTCTCTTCCAAGAGTGAGAGTTAACAACATGGCTACAGGTTACAAACTGTAGTACCCTACCTTTAATTACAATTAGTTATCGAGAGGCTTACACCTTGAGTGACATGGCAAAAAATTTAATTCTGTGGCTTGTTATCGCGGTTGTGTTGATGTCGGTCTTCCAGAGCTTTGGCCCTGGGGAAAGTAACGGCAGAGCAGTAGATTACACCACGTTTGTACAGGAAGTTGGCCAAGGCCAGATTCAAGACGCACAGTTCAATAACAGCGAAATCACTTTCACACGTCGTGGTGGTGGCTCTAAGTATGTAACTTACATGCCTGTTTATGATCAAAAGCTACTTGATGACTTAATTAATCAAAACGTAAAAGTTCAGGGTACACCACCTGAAGAGCAGAGCCTGCTTGGCACTATCTTCATCTCATGGTTCCCAATGATCTTACTGATTGGTGTGTGGATTTTCTTCATGCGTCAAATGCAAGGCGGCGGCGGCGGTAAAGGCGCGATGTCTTTTGGTAAGAGCAAAGCTCGAATGATGAGCGAAGAACAAATCAAAACGATGTTTGCGGATGTTGCTGGTTGTGACGAAGCAAAAGAAGACGTGAAAGAGCTTGTGGATTACCTTCGTGACCCAAGTCGCTTCCAAAAACTGGGTGGTAAGATCCCGACAGGTATCCTGTTGGTCGGTCCTCCTGGTACTGGTAAGACATTGCTTGCAAAAGCAATTGCTGGTGAAGCGAAAGTACCGTTCTTTACTATCTCAGGTTCTGATTTCGTTGAAATGTTTGTTGGTGTTGGTGCATCTCGTGTGCGTGACATGTTCGAGCAAGCGAAGAAAGCAGCACCTTGTATCATCTTTATCGATGAAATCGATGCTGTAGGTCGTCAACGTGGCGCTGGTGTTGGTGGTGGTCACGATGAACGTGAGCAAACACTTAACCAAATGCTGGTTGAGATGGATGGCTTCGAAGGTAACGAAGGTATTATTGTTATCGCTGCGACTAACCGTCCCGACGTGCTAGACCCTGCATTACTTCGTCCTGGTCGTTTTGACCGTCAAGTTGTGGTTGGTCTACCTGATGTACGTGGTCGTGAACAGATTCTTAAAGTGCACATGCGCAAAGTTCCACTATCAGGTGATGTTGAACCATCTCTGATTGCTCGTGGTACTCCAGGTTTCTCTGGTGCAGATCTTGCGAACCTTGTGAACGAGGCGGCGCTATTTGCAGCTCGTGGTAACAAACGCAATGTATCGATGGTTGAGTTTGAACTTGCGAAAGATAAGATCATGATGGGTGCAGAGCGCCGTTCAATGGTGATGTCTGAAGAAGTGAAAGAGTCAACAGCTTACCACGAAGCAGGCCACGCAATTGTTGGTCGTTTGGTACCTGAACACGATCCAGTGTACAAGGTGTCAATCATTCCACGTGGTCGTGCACTTGGTGTGACTATGTATCTACCTGAGCAAGATCGCGTAAGCATGTCTCGCCAACACCTAGAGTCAATGATCTCTAGCTTGTACGGTGGTCGTCTTGCTGAAGAACTTATCTACGGTAAAGACAAGGTTTCGACTGGTGCGTCTAACGATATCGAACGTGCAACTGATATTGCTCGCAAGATGGTAACGCAGTGGGGCTTCTCTGAAAAACTAGGTCCTCTTCTATATGCTGAAGAAGAAGGCGAAGTTTTCCTAGGTCGTGGCATGAGCCAAGCGAAACATGTTTCTGACGATACAACTCGACTTATCGATGAAGAAATTCGTATTCTTATCGACCGTAACTATGCTCGTGCGAAGCAGATTCTTGAAGAGAACATGGATCTCATGCATTCGATGAAAGATGCGCTGATGAAGTTTGAAACGATTGATGCAGGTCAGATTGATGACTTGATGGAACGTAAAGACGAGATTCGCGAGCCTGCTGGTTGGGGTGATGAAGCAAAAGCAGAACCTGCAAAGGAAGAAGCCAAGCCTGAAGCTGAAGCTAAATCAGAAGAACAAGCTAAAGCAGACCCAGAAGAATCGAAAGTTGAAGAAGTTAAATCTGAATCAGATGATACTAAAAACAAAGATTCTTAATCGCTAAGCTATAAATTAAAACCCTGAGTACGCTCAGGGTTTTTCTGTTTATAGCCCAAGGTGTTTTTTACTCTTTAAGACCTGCCTTTCATGATATTAAAAGCAAACAATAAAACGCTCGTTTTAGACCGCCCACATGTAATGGGTATCCTCAATGTCACCCCTGATTCTTTCTCTGATGGCGGAAAATTCAACTCATTAGACAATGCATTGCTGCAAGCTGAACGAATGATTCAAGCCGGCGTTAGCATTATTGATATTGGTGGTGAATCGACTCGTCCTGGAGCACCGGACGTTTCCTTAGAGGAAGAGCTCGCTCGAGTTATTCCTGCAATTAAAGCGATTCGTACCAAGTTTGATGTTTGGATTTCTATTGATACCAGCAAAGCGGAAGTGATGCGCCAAGCTGTTGAAGCGGGTGCTGATTTGATCAATGATGTACGCGCTTTACAAGAGCCAGGTGCCCTACAAGCTGCCGCTGAGGCTAATGTTCCTGTTTGCCTGATGCACATGAAAGGCCAACCAAGAACCATGCAAGCTAGCCCAGTTTACGACGATGTTCTAATGGATGTTGAAGCATTCTTACAAGAAAGAGTGGAAGCTTGTGAGGCTGTAGGAATCTCAAAAGAACAGCTGATTCTGGACCCTGGTTTTGGTTTTGGTAAAACCATTGAACACAATTACCACCTATTAGCGCACCTTGAAAAATTTCATACGCTTGGGTTGCCAGTTTTAGCTGGGATGTCGAGAAAATCGATGATCTTTAAGCTACTGGACAAGGCCCCAGCAGATTGCATGGTAGCCAGTGTCACTTGCGCGACTATCGCTGCAATGAAAGGCGCACAAATTATTCGCGTTCACGATGTTGAAGATACATTGGAAGCGATGAAGATAATCGAAGTGATGAATAACAATCACTAATAATAATTAAGGAAAATCAATATGTCTGATAAAAGACGTTACTTCGGCACAGATGGTGTACGTGGCAAAGTTGGCCAATACCCGATTACACCTGATTTTGTTCTGAAGCTTGGCTGGGCTGCAGGTCGTGTTCTTGCGAAGCAGGGCACCAAGAAAGTGATCATTGGTAAAGATACTCGTATCTCTGGCTATATGCTTGAGTCTGCGTTAGAAGCTGGCCTTGCTGCTGCGGGTCTTCAGGCTACGTTTACTGGCCCAATGCCAACACCTGCTGTTGCTTACTTAACACAAACTTTCCGTGCTGAAGCTGGTATCGTTATCTCTGCATCGCATAACCCTTTCTATGACAACGGCATTAAGTTCTTCTCTTCTGAAGGCACTAAATTGTCGGATGACATTGAGTTGGCTATCGAAGCTGAACTAGATAAAGATATCGAGTGCGTGGAATCTTCTGCATTGGGTAAAGCTGTACGTTTAAATGATGCAGCTGGCCGTTATATCGAATTTTGTAAAAGTACATTCCCACACAAAATGACGTTAGCGGGCATGAAAATTGTGGTGGATTGCGCACATGGTGCGACTTACCACATTGCGCCAGCGGTATTTAAAGAGTTGGGTGCTGAAGTGATTGCAATGGGTGTTGAACCAAATGGTACTAACATCAACCACGAAGTGGGTGCGACAGATGTGCGTGCTCTGCAAGCTAAAGTACTTGAAGAAAAAGCAGCGTTAGGCCTAGGCTTTGATGGTGACGGTGACCGCATCATCATGGTTGATGAGCTAGGTAATAAGGTTGATGGTGACCAAATCGCTTACATCATTGCTCGTGATGCGTTGCGTCGTGGTGAGTTGAAAGGTGGCGTTGTTGGTACACTAATGACCAACCTTGGTATGGAAAACGGCCTTAAGCAGTTAGGTATTCCGTTTGTTCGTGCTGCTGTTGGTGACCGTTACGTCATGGAGCAACTTCTTGCTAAAGGCTGGAAGATCGGTGCAGAAAATTCGGGTCACGTTATCCTATTAGATAAAGTGACGACAGGTGATGCTATCGTTGCTGCCTTGCAAGTATTGGCTTCAGTTGTCGACAGTGAAATGACACTGAATGAACTTTCTCAAGGTATGACGTTATATCCTCAAGTTCTAGAAAACGTTCGTTTCAGCGGTGACTCAAATCCACTCGAAGCAGAAGCGGTGAAAGCGGCGGTTGTAGAAGTAGAAGCTGAGCTTGGCGAGAAAGGTCGTGTGCTATTACGTAAGTCTGGTACCGAGCCACTACTGCGTGTCATGGTTGAAGGCGAAGACGCAGAGCTTGTTCAAGCGTCTGCGCTTAAGATTGCAGATGCAGTAAAAGCAAACTGCTAATTTAACCTTTTACTTAACCGGCGAAACGAATAGCGCCTGTGATTAGAAGTGATTGACTTATATAACGGTCAAAAGAGACGTAAATGAGTTTTGTGTCGCTTTTGACCTTTTTTTAACCATTCGCTTGGTAAAGGCTTATTTTTTAGCAAATTCCCCTTGTCAGCCATCGTCGCATTCGCTAGTATTGCTCGGCCTTCAGTTAGGAGGTCGCTAGCCTTGTTCTTGAAAATAGTTTTTTGAACGGCGCTGGCTCAACAATTAGGAACATAGGTGGAAAAATGTTTACAGTTCTACTTGTGATTTACCTGTTGGCAGCGCTTGGTGTAATTGGCCTAGTGTTGATTCAACAAGGTAAAGGCGCAGATATGGGAGCCTCTTTCGGTGCTGGCGCTTCAAACACTGTGTTTGGTGCTGGTGGCTCAGGAAATTTCCTTACCCGAATGACTGCAGTTTTTGCAACTACATTTTTTATCCTTAGCTTAGTGCTTGGTAATATGTCTACACATAAAACTGAGTCACAATGGATTGACCCGACTCAAGGTCAGGTAATTCAGCAAGCTGAAGATGCAGTGAGTGAAGTTCCGACGCAAGGCGACGAAATTCCACAATAAGCTGCAAAGATTTGATGCCGAGATGGTGAAATTGGTAGACACGCTAGCATGAGGTGCTAGTGCCTTAGGGTGTGAGGGTTCGAGTCCCTCTCTCGGCACCATGTTTACAAACTTGTAAAACATCTTGTTGGGCGTATAATGCTCACAAGTCGGACGCGGGATGGAGCAGTTTGGTAGCTCGTCGGGCTCATAACCCGAAGGTCGTCGGTTCAAATCCGGCTCCCGCAACCAATTTCAATGCTATTATATAGCTTGTATTGGTAGCAAGTTTGCACAGTGTGAACCTCACTGTGAGTTAAGTGTGATATCGAATGTGATGACACTTAACATATAAGGGTCCAGCAACAAAAACCCCGGCTTATACGGGGTTTTTTGTTATCTAAGCATTTGTAAATGCCTTTAGATGATAATGTTTGCTTGGAATTTAAATTGGGCTTTGAGCCCTTTTTTTGTTTCTGGAGTGGTTAAATGACTGGTTTAGAGAGACAACTTACTGAAATGCTTGACGCTCCAGTAGCAGCATCAGGTTATGAGTTAGTTGGATTAGAATTTATTCGTGCTGGTGAGCACTCAACGCTACGTATTTACATCGATTCACCAAATGGTATCAATGTAGATGATTGCTCTGAGGTTAGTCACCAAGTAAGTGCCGTAATGGACGTTGAAGATCCAATTTCAGTGGCTTATAACCTTGAAGTGTCTTCACCAGGTTTAGAGAGACCACTGTTCAAAGCAGAGCATTACCAACAATTTATTGGTCACGAGGTAAGCATCGTTTTGAAAATGGCTGTCGGCAACCGTCGTAAATGGAAAGGTGATATCCAATCTATCGAAGGCGAGACAGTGAAAGTATTGGTTGAAGGACAAGAAGAAGAATTCGTCCTGAGCAATATTGCGAAAGCTAACCTGATCCCTAAATTTTAGTTCTCCTAGTGAGAAGAGCTTAAGAGGCTAGATTAATGAACAAAGAAATTTTGGCGGTAGTAGAAGCTGTTTCAAATGAGAAAGCAGTTCCTCGTGAGCGTATTTTTGAAGCGCTTGAAATCGCGCTTGCAACGGCAACAAAAAAGAAAAGCGAATTAGAAATTGAAGTTCGTGTAGAAATTGACCGTAAAACGGGTAATTTCGAAACTTTCCGCCGTTGGGAAGCTGTTGAGGAAGTTGAATTCCCAACAAAAGAAATCTCTATTGAAGCTGCAAAGTACGATGATCCAGAGATCGAACTTGGCGGTTTCATTGAAGATGATATCGAATCAGTAACGTTTGACCGTATTACGACTCAAACGGCTAAGCAAGTTATCGTACAGAAAGTACGTGAAGCAGAACGTGCTCAAATCGTTGAACAGTTTATTGACAACGAAGGCGAGCTCGTAACTGGCGCAGTTAAGAAAGTTAACCGTGACACAGTTATTCTAGACCTAGGTAACAACGCTGAAGCGGTAATCCTTCGTGACGACCAACTTCCTCGTGAAAACTTCCGTCCAGGTGACCGTGTTCGTGGTCTTCTTTACGCAGTTAAACCAGAAGCTCGCGGTTTCCAGCTTTTCGTTACTCGTTCGAAGCCAGAAATGCTAGCTGAACTATTCCGCGTTGAAGTGCCTGAGATTGGTGAAGAGCTAATTGAACTTAAAGGTGCTGCACGTGACGCTGGTTCTCGTGCTAAAATCGCTGTGAAAACAAACGACAAACGTATTGACCCTGTTGGTGCGTGTGTTGGCATGCGTGGTGCACGTGTACAAGCTGTTTCTAATGATCTTGGCGGTGAGCGTATCGATATCGTTCTTTGGGACGATAACCCAGCTCAGTTCGTTATTAACGCAATGGCGCCTGCTGATGTTGCTTCAATCATCGTTGATGAAGATGCACACTCTATGGACATCGCTGTTGAAGCCGATAACCTGGCACAAGCGATTGGCCGTAGCGGTCAAAACGTACGTCTAGCTTCTCAACTAACGGGTTGGGAACTGAATGTAATGACTGTTGCTGATCTAGAGAAGAAGCACCAAGAAGAAGCCGTTGCTTCTATTGAAAACTTCATGAAGCACCTAGACATTGAAGAAGACTTTGCTCAAATGCTTGTTGAAGAAGGCTTCTCTACACTTGAAGAAGTGGCATACGTTCCTGTGAACGAGCTTCTTGAAGTAGACGGTCTAGACGAAGGTATCGTTGAAGAACTACGTAACCGCGCGAAAGACGCACTGACTACTCTAGCGCTAGCGAAAGAAGAGACTTTCGACGGTGTTGAGCCTGCTGAAGACTTACTTGCACTTGAAGGTCTTGAGCGTGAAATGGCTTACAAGCTAGCAGCAAAAGGCGTTGCGACATTGGAAGACCTAGCTGACCAAGGCGTTGATGAACTAGAAGGCATCGAAGACCTAACTGCAGAGCGAGCAGGCGAGCTGATTATGGCTGCGCGTAACATCTGTTGGTTCGGCGACGAAGAATAATTCAGCAAGGAGAGAAAGCGGTATGACACAATTAACAGTTAAAGCACTGAGTGAAGAGATTGGTACGCCAGTTGACCGCTTAATTGAACAACTTGCTGATGCAGGAATGAAGAAAGCAGGGTCGGATCAAGTGACTGATTCAGAGAAGCAAACATTGCTAACGCACCTTAAAAAGGAGCATGGCGATACTTCAGGCGAAACAGAACCGACTCGTTTAACTCTTCAACGCAAGACCCGCAGCACGCTAAGTGTTGCCGCTGGAGGCGGTAAGAGTAAGGATGTTCAAGTAGAGGTACGTAAAAAGCGTACTTACGTGAAGCGCAGCACTATTGAAGATGAAGCGAAACGTGAAGCTGAGGAAGTAGCTAATCGTGAAGTGGAAGAGAAAGCACAACGCGATGCTGAAGAGCAAGCGAAACGTGATGCTGCAGAGAAAGCACAGCGCGAAGCCGAAGAAAAAGTAACACGTGAAGCGGATGCAAAACGTGATTCTGAAGAGAAGGCTCAACGCGCACAAGCTGAAAAGGCTAAAAAAGACATGAATTCAAAAAATGCAGACGCTAACGCACAAGCGAAAAAAGAAGCGGATGAACTTAAAACTCGTCAAGAGCAAGAAGCAACTCGTAAAGCCGAAGCTGAAGCAGCTAAGCTTGTTGAGGAAGCTCGTAAGTTAGCAGAAGAGAACCAAGAACGTTGGTCTGAAGAAGAGAAGAAGAAGAAAGAGCAAGAGAAATCTGCGGATTACCATGTGACTACTTCTACTTATGCTCGTGAAGCAGAAGATGCGGCTGATAAAAAAGATGAGAAAGCTCCTCGTCGTCGCAAGAAGAAACCTGCTCCAGCAGCTCAACCTGGCAACAATCGTGGTGGTCGTAACCAACGTGGTCGTGGCGGTAAAGGTAAGCTTGCTAAACCAACTTCAATGCAGCAAGGCTTCGATAAGTCAGCAACTGTTGCTAAATCTGATGTTGCTATTGGCGAAACTATCGTTGTTTCTGAACTGGCTAGCAAAATGTCAGTTAAAGCAACTGAAGTTATCAAAGTAATGATGAAGATGGGCGCTATGGCGACTATCAACCAAGTGATCGACCAAGAAACAGCACAACTTGTTGCTGAAGAAATGGGTCACAAGGTTATCCTACGTAAAGAAAACGAACTAGAAGAAGCAGTGCTAGCTGACCGTGATAGCGATGCTGTCGCAGAAGGTCGTGCTCCTGTTGTTACTATCATGGGTCACGTTGACCACGGTAAAACTTCTACACTTGATTACATTCGTAAAGCACACGTTGCGTCTGGCGAAGCTGGCGGTATCACACAGCACATTGGTGCTTACCACGTAGATACTGACAACGGCATGATCACGTTCCTTGATACTCCTGGACACGCGGCGTTTACAGCTATGCGTGCTCGTGGTGCTCAAGCGACAGATATCGTTGTACTTGTTGTTGCCGCTGATGATGGCGTAATGCCACAAACAATCGAAGCAATCCAGCACGCGAAAGCGGCAGGCGTTCCTCTGATTGTTGCTGTGAACAAGATCGACAAAGAGGGTGCAAACCCAGACAACGTTAAGAATGAGCTAGCTCAATACGACGTTATCCCTGAAGAATGGGGCGGTGAGAACATCTTCGTTCACATCTCTGCAAAACAGGGTACAAACATCGATGGTCTTCTAGAAGCTATCCTTCTTCAGTCTGAAGTTCTTGAGCTTACAGCAGTTAAAGAAGGCATGGCATCTGGTGTTGTTGTTGAATCTCGTCTTGATAAAGGTCGCGGTCCAGTTGCAACAGTACTAGTACAGTCTGGTACTCTTAACAAAGGCGATATCGTTCTTTGTGGTCAAGAGTACGGCCGTGTTCGTGCAATGCGCGATGAAAACGGTAAAGACATCGAAACTGCAGGTCCATCTATCCCTGTAGAAATTCTAGGTCTTTCTGGCGTTCCTGCTTCAGGTGATGAAGCAACGGTTGTACGTGATGAGCGTAAAGCGCGTGAAGTTGCGAACTACCGTCAAGGTAAATTCCGTGATGTTAAACTAGCTCGCCAACAAAAAGCGAAACTAGAGAACATGTTCGCGAACATGACGGCTGGTGAAGTTGCTGAACTTAACGTTGTACTTAAAGCTGACGTTCAAGGTTCTGTAGAAGCAATTGCTGACTCTCTACTGAAACTGTCAACTGACGAAGTTAAAGTTAACATCGTAGGTTCTGGTGTTGGTGGTATTACGGAAACTGATGCAACTCTTGCAGCCGCTTCTAACGCTATCATCCTTGGTTTCAACGTTCGTGCTGACGCAACTGCGCGTGGTACGGTTCAGAATGAAAACCTAGATCTACGTTACTACTCAATCATTTACCAACTGATCGACGAAGTTAAACAGGCAATGGGCGGTATGCTTGCTCCTGAATTCCGTCAAGAGATCATTGGTCTTGCTCAAGTTCGTGACGTATTTAAGTCGCCTAAACTTGGTGCAATCGCTGGTTGTATCGTTACTGAAGGTACGATTAAGCGTAGCAGCCCAATCCGCGTACTTCGCGAAAACGTTGTTATCTACGAAGGTGAACTAGAGTCACTTCGTCGCTTTAAAGATGACGTTCAAGAAGTTAAAAATGGTTACGAGTGTGGTATCGGCGTTAAGAACTACAACGACGTTCGCGTTGGTGACCAGATCGAAGTATTCGAAATTGTTGAAGTTAAACGTACTCTAGACTAATCAGTCAGTACGACTCGACATATTGACTAAGGTTACTAACATTACCTGTAAAGGTACTAAGTAATCGGTTGTTGAATACACCATGGGGGGCTGGTAATTACCAAGCCCCCCATCTTTCTAAGTGAGAAAAGAAAATGTCAAAAGAATTTAGCCGCACACAACGTGTGTCTCAGCAGCTTCAAAAAGAGCTCGCACTTATCCTCCAACGTGAAGTTCGTGACTCACGCATTGGTATGGTAACTATTTCAGATGTAGAAGTGTCTCGTGACCTTGCATACGCAAAAGTGTTCGTGACTTTCCTATGTATCGGTGAGCAAACACCTGAATCATGTCTTGCTGCTCTTAAAGAGCATGAAGTGCCAGTTCGTATGGCTCTTGGCAAGCGTATTCGTCACCGTCTAACGCCTGAAGTTCGTTTTACTTACGACAACACATTGGTAGAAGGCATGCGTATGTCTAACCTTGTAAGTGAAGTTCTGAACGATGACAAGCGTAAGCAAGAAGAATCTGGCCGCACTGACGAAACTCAGTCTAAGGATGAAGAGTAATGGCTCGCCGTCGTAAAGGTCGCCCTATAAACGGGGTAATTCTGTTAGATAAGCCAACAGGCATTTCATCTAATGATGCACTGCAAAAAGTAAAGCGTATTTACTTTGCAGAGAAGGCAGGGCACACCGGTGCTCTGGATCCTCTTGCGACTGGCATGCTGCCAATTTGTCTTGGTGAAGCAACGAAGTTCTCTCAGTTTCTTCTAGATTCTGATAAGCGCTACGTTGTTGTCGCGAAGCTTGGTGAGCGTACCAACACCTCAGATTCTGATGGTGAAGTGGTTGAAACGCGTGAAATCAACGTGACTCAAGAGCAACTTGAACGCTGCATTGCAAGCTTCAAAGGTGAAACCGACCAGATTCCATCAATGTTCTCTGCATTGAAGTATCAAGGTAAGCCTTTGTATGAATATGCACGTGCAGGTATCGAGGTGCCTCGTGAGTCTCGCAAGATCACTGTGTATTCCATTGAGCTACTTCGCTTTGAAGGTGATGAAGTTGAGATGGAAGTGCATTGTTCTAAAGGTACTTACATCCGCACAATTACCGACGATCTTGGTGAAATGTTAGGTTGTGGTGCTCACGTGACAATGCTTCGTCGTACTGGTGTTGCAAAGTACCCGTATGAACGCATGGTTACCTTGGAACAGCTGAACGAAATTCTAGAGCAAGCACAAGCGCAAGAGATTGCACCTAAAGAGTTGCTTGATCCATTGCTAATGCCAATGGACACGGCTGTAGAAGACTTACCTGAAGTTAACCTGAATGCGGAACTGACTGATCTTGTTCAGCACGGTATGCCCGTTCAAGTCGCAGGCGCTCCTGCTGAAGGTACCGTTCGCATGACAAGCGGTGAAGAGAAGCTGTTTGTTGGCGTTGCTCAAATTGCTGAAGATGGCCGAGTTGCACCGAAGCGTTTGGTTGTTTTCAGAGATGAAGAGCCACAAGCTTAGCGCTTACATAGTGTCTGATCTTAGCGCTGAGTCGTGAAAAGCGAGCAAATAAGACAGAAAGCGAACGCCTAATTTAGGTGGTTCGCTTTTTTCGTTTTTCATGAGTTCGATTGTTATTGCACCAACTCGTAAACTTCCCTATAATCCTCGGCTCGCGTAGCGGCTGAATCAGAGATTGGCTGCTACAAATATAAACTTACTCTTATCAGGAGAGATTTATGTCTCTGAATGCAGAAACTAAAGCAGCAATCGTTGCAGAATACGCACAATCTGAAGGCGACACAGGTTCACCAGAAGTACAAGTAGCACTACTTACTGCTTCTATCAACCACCTACAAGGTCACTTCAAAGCGCACAAACACGATCACCACAGCCGTCGTGGTCTATTACGTATGGTTTCTAGCCGTCGTAAGCTTCTTGATTACTTGAAAGGCAAAAACCTTACTCGTTACCAAGATCTAATCAAGCGTCTAGGCCTACGTCGCTAATAGCGATGTCTGCAAAGACAGTTTGAAGAAAAGGAGCATTTATGCTCCTTTTTTTGTACCCGTAAGAAAATGCTTGGCCGGATGCACAGAATATCATCTGGCTTTTTCTGATAGGAAATATCTCTCCTAATAAAAATAGTTTATACTACGCCCGCCTATGCGTTTTCAACGCTGGGCAATCAACCTCTCAAGACGTTACAGTCACAGATGTCGGCCAATAGGTCGCGACTATTCAAAGGCGGATTTGGTCTTAATTCGGCGTATGAACTCATACAAAGAAGCATCATTCCCAAGTCTCTTTTCACTAGTCGCGATTGGTAATATCTTGAGTCAATCTTCACTTAATCTAAAGTCATGACTTTAGAGCTAAGGATATACAATGTTTGAAAAACCAGTTGTAAAATCGTTCCAGTACGGTAACCACACCGTTACTCTAGAAACGGGCGTAATGGCACGTCAAGCTACTGCTGCTGTAATGGCGACTATGGACGATACATCAGTATTCGTTTCTGTTGTTGCTAAGAAAGAAGCTGTTGCAGGCCAAGATTTCTTCCCTCTAACAGTTAACTACCAAGAGCGTACATACGCTGCGGGTAAAATCCCTGGTGGTTTCTTCAAGCGTGAAGGTCGTCCTTCTGAAGGCGAAACGCTAACAGCTCGTCTGATTGACCGTCCAATTCGTCCACTTTTCCCAAGTGCGTTTAAAAACGAAGTTCAAGTTATCGCTACGGTTGTTTCTATCAACCCTGACGTAAACCCAGACATGGTCACTATGATCGCAACGTCTGCTGCGCTTGCTATCTCTGGTGCGCCATTCAATGGTCCTATCGGTGCTGCACGTGTTGGTCACATCGACGGCGAACTTGTTCTTAACCCATCAAATACTGAGCTTGAAAACTCTAAACTAGACCTAGTTGTGTCTGGTACAGAAGGCGCAGTACTTATGGTTGAATCTGAAGCAGATAACCTATCTGAAGAAGAAATGCTTTCAGCTGTTGTTTACGGTCACGACCAACAACAAGTTGTAATCAAAGCAATCAACGAGTTTGCTGCTGAAGTTGCAACTCCATCTTGGAACTGGGAAGCGCCAGCAGTTAACACTGAGCTTAAAGCTAAAGTTGCTGAGCAAGCTGAAACACGTCTATCTGACGCGTACCAGATCACTGAGAAAATGGCTCGTTACGAGCAAGTTGGCGCAATCAAGAGCGACACTGTTGAAGCTCTAATTGCACAAGACGAAAACCTAGATGAGCGCGAAATCCGCGGCATGCTTGGTTCTCTAGAGAAAAACGTAGTACGTAGCCGCATCATTGCTGGCAACCCACGTATCGATGGCCGTGAAAAAGACATGGTTCGTGCGCTAGACGTACGTACTGGTGTTCTTCCACGTACACACGGTTCTTCTCTATTCACTCGTGGTGAAACTCAAGCACTTGTTACTGCAACGCTTGGTACACAACGTGATGCTCAAATCATCGACAGCCTAATGGGTGAGAAGAAAGATAACTTCCTTCTACACTACAACTTCCCTCCATACTGTGTAGGTGAAACTGGTTTCGTTGGTTCTCCTAAGCGTCGTGAAATTGGTCACGGTAAGCTTGCTAAACGTGGTATCCAAGCAGTAATGCCTTCTGTTGACGAATTCCCATACACAGTTCGTGTTGTATCGGAAATCACTGAATCTAACGGTTCTTCTTCAATGGCTTCTGTATGTGGTACATCTCTAGCACTTATGGATGCTGGTGTGCCAATCAAAGCTTCTGTTGCGGGTATCGCAATGGGTCTTGTTAAAGAAGGCGACGATTTCGTTGTTCTTTCTGACATCCTTGGCGATGAAGATCACCTAGGTGACATGGACTTTAAAGTAGCAGGTACTAACGCTGGTATCACTGCTCTTCAGATGGATATCAAGATCGAAGGTATCACTAAAGAGATCATGCAAATTGCTCTTAACCAAGCGCAAGGTGCACGTAAGCACATCCTTTCTGTAATGGATGAAGCTATCTCTGGTGCTCGTGAAGATATCTCTGAATTCGCTCCACGTATCCACACAATGAAAATCAGCTCTGATAAGATCAAAGATGTTATCGGTAAAGGCGGCGCAGTTATCCGTGCTCTTTGTGAAGAAACAGGTACTACAATCGAAATCGAAGACGATGGCACAATCAAGATTGCTGCTACTGAAGGCGCAGCTGCTCAAGAAGCTATCCGCCGTATCGAAGAGATCACTGCTGAAGTTGAAGTTGGCCGCATTTACCAAGGTAAAGTTGCTCGTCTAGCTGACTTCGGTGCATTCGTTACTATCCTTCCAGGTAAAGATGGTCTAGTACACATCTCTCAAATCGCTGACAAGCGTGTTGAGAAAGTGTCTGACTACCTAACTGAAGGTCAAGAAGTACCAGTTAAGGTTCTTGAAATTGACCGTCAAGGCCGTGTACGTCTGAGCATGAAAGAAGCAGTTGAAACGCCAGCAGAAGGCGAAGCACCTGCTGCTGAGTAATTCTCAGCCTATCGATGGGAATATCGCTTTTTAGTGATTTCTAACCCATTGGTAAAAAAGCATGTTATAAAGGGGAGCATATCGCTCCCCTTTTTTATTGCGGTCATAACAGGAGTAATTATTTGTGAAATGGTTTCAAACCGCGAGTATGTGTTTACTGCTTGTACTAACTGGTTGTGCGACAACATCAGATAACACCTCACGTTGGGTTTATCCACCAATGGCTGTACCGCTTCAACCAAGTGTTCAGCAAGAAGTGCAAATAGCGCGTCTTAGTCAGTTATTACAGCGCCCAGATTTGAACGATGAAGTTCGAGCTAAAATGTTGTTCGAGCGTGGTAATTACTACGACAGCGTTGGCCTGCGTGATTTAGCGCGTCTTGATTTCAATCAGTCTCTTTCATTGAACCCCGCCCAACCTGATATCTTCAACCTTTTGGGTGTTTACTTTACGCAAGTAGGGGAGTTTGATGCCGCTTATGAATCTTTTGATTCTACGTTAGAGCTTGATCCTGCAAACTCATATGCAGAACGAAATCGCTCTATCGCACTCTACTATGGCGAGCGCTATGACTTAGCGAACGAAGAGATGATGAAGCACTACGCCGATGATCCTAGCGATCCGTTTCGCGCTCTGTGGCTTTACATCATTCAGCATGAACTCACACCAGAACAAGCAAAGCTTGATTTGCAAAAGCGTTACGAGAGTCGTGATGAGCAGTGGGGTTGGGTATTAGTTGCGATCATGCTTGATGATATTACCGAAGAGCAGGCTTTCAAAGCTATCCTTACGGGGACTCGCGACAACACGCTCCTAGCCCAACGTCTGACTGAAACGTACTTCTACCTTGCTAAACGTCACCACATGAATGGTGATTACGCGAATGCGATCTCTTTGTACAAGTTAGCGGTTTCTTTTAACGTGTATGAATACGTAGAACACCGTTACTCTTTCTTAGAGTTAAGCCGTATCTTCACTACGCTTAAAGCCGAGCATTTAGCGCAAGTTAAGTTGGCTGAGGCCGAAGAAGAAGCTAACGCTAAGTAAGCGATACATTTTGATTCCGAAAAGCCGCTGCCTGTCAGCGGTTTTTTTATGCTCCTTTTTTATGCTCCTTTTTATAAACAAGGGGGGGGGGGGGCTCGTTTTTGATTGCATTTTATTTAAACAAGATTAAAATAGTTAGCCTTGCTAACTAAATATAAATTCTGTGGTTGGAAATCTATGCTGGACCAAAATCTAGAAAAAATTGAACGCTTTGCTTCTAAGATATGGCGAACTCAAGTTAATGAAGATCCTATCTGCCAGTTGAGTTTCAATGAGTACGATTATTTGAAGGTCATTCAAGCATCGTTAGAGCCTATTCGACTAACAGACCTCGCTATTGAGATGCAGGTGACAAAACCTTCTGCGACGACTATGGTTCAAAGGCTAGAAAGAAAAGGTCTAGTTGAGCGCAAAGCGTCTCTTGAAGATGCGAGATCAAAGCTGGTGATTTTGACCCAAAAGGCTGAAGTCGGTTTGGAAGAAGAAAGTAAAATCTATCAGGTCATGGCACAGGTACTGGAAAGTCGCTTGTCTGAGCAAGAATCCCACCAGCTGAACCTATTATTAAACAAGGCTTTGAAATAAATAATTTAGATATTTAGTTAGCCTTGTTAACTAGTTTTACGAGTCATATCCCATTGATATGCGACTCACTGAAGAAAGTAGAGTAAGAAATGAGTAACTCAATTAGTCGTCAATTCTGGCGATACACAATTCCTACGGTAGCGGCCATGTTAGTTAATGGCCTTTACCAAGTGGTGGATGGTATTTTCATTGGCCGTTATGTAGGGGCCGATGGACTTGCGGGCATTAACGTCGCGTGGCCTGTTATTGGGTCGATCCTCGGTATTGGTATGCTCGTGGGAGTGGGGACGGGTGCGCTTGTCTCGATCCGCCAAGGAGAAAAAGACACCAAAGGCGCTAAGCAGATCTTAGCAACCGGTCTAACATTGTTGTTGGCGATAACCCCCATTGTTTCTGGATTGTTGTTTCTGTTTGCCGATAACTTCTTGCTTTGGCAGGGTGCTGAAGGGCGAGTATATGAACTAGGCCTGCAATACTTACATATTCTGATTGGCGCTAGTGTCTTCACTTTAGGCTCTATCGCGATGCCGTTTTTACTGCGTAACGATGACAGTCCTAACTTGGCCACCATACTGATGATTGTCGGTGCGGTGATTAATATTGTATTGGATTACCTATTTATCGCGCAGCTTGGTTGGGAATTGAAGGGTGCTGCATTGGCAACCGCAATTGCTCAGTTTGTGGTAACGGGTTTGGGGTTGGCTTACTTTTTCTCACGTCGAGCAAACCTACGCTTACGTTGGAATGAACTGAGACTGAAGTTATCGGTGATTCCTGAAATCTTCGCCATTGGTACATCGAGCTTCTTTATGTACGCTTATGGTTCAATGATGGTGGCGCTGCACAATGCCTTGTTCTCTCAATATGGCGACCAGCTGATGATTGGTGCTTACGCTATTTTGGGCTACATAGTGACGGTTTATTATCTCACGGCGGAAGGTATTGCCAACGGCATGCAGCCATTAGTGAGTTACAACCATGGTGCGCGTAATCAAGCCAATATTCGTAAGTTACTTAAGATTGCGATGGTGAGTTCAGTCTTGATCGGTGTCGCGTTTGTATTGCTGCTGAACGCATTCCCACGTGAGTTCGTTTCTGTGTTTAGTTCGGATGAACCTCAGCTAGTCGAGTACACAGTGTTGGGTATCCGACTGCACATGTTTGCACTGGCGCTTGATGGCTTCTTGGTGGTAGCGGGTGCTTACTATCAGGCGGTGAACAAAGGCAGTAAAGCGATGTTTGTGACGATAGGGAATATGCTTATCCAATTACCTTTCTTGTACATCATGCCTAAATTGTACGGTGTGCCGGGGATTTGGATTGCCTATCCACTGTCTAATATCGCGCTAAGCGTAGTGGTTATGATTATGCTCTATAAAGACGTAAAGAAGCTCGACGATGCGCCGCTAGAAACAGCGACAGCATAGGTCGCTTTTCTTGAGCTGAATAAAAAAGGTCTAGCGAATGCTAGACCTTTTTTGTATGTGTTGCTGGCTAGTTCAATTCGAAGAACTAGATGTTCTTAACGTCTAAACCCGCAAGCTGATGCCAATAACCGTTGCATTGGCGGCTTTCAATGGTCTTTGGATTTTTACCTTGTTCGTTCGCTCTGAAGTTATTGATTTCAGAGAAGGTATCGATGCCCAATGGGCTTAAGCGAACCACATCAACCAAGTCATGCATGCTCGGTAGATCATTGACTAGGTTGTAGCAGTAACCGGATTGAGTTTGAATACCGTTAAGGTTAAAGACAGACTGGCCTTCTTGGCTATCGACTTGCAGGCCAGTAGGGTATTTGATGCAGCAGGTTTCGCAATCGTCTTTGGCTTTGTTTTCTGCGCGAGCGGTAAAGCATCGTGCTGAGTAAGCAAGCGGTAGGTAGCCGTGGCTAAATACTTCTACTTCGAACTTATTACGGATATTAAGCTCTTCGCACTGTGTCATTACGTTGCTTAGCCATTCGCGAGAAAGCTCAACAGGCATACACCAACGCGTCATACCTTGTTTCAAGAACAGGTTCAGAGTACGTGCGTTGTAGGTGTTAACCGCCGGGCCAACCACAAAAGGCACTTTGCTTTCGCTTGCTAATTGAATCGCAGAGACGTCGTTGGCTTCAATCGCAAAGTCACCGTTATCAATGTACTTCTTCATGATGTTGACTTCGCTTGGTGCTTCTAGCAATGCCATGGTGGAAAGTACGACTTGCTTACCTGAAGCCGACAGCTCTTTAGCAATATCCATCCAGTGTTTTGCTTTAATCTCACGACGCTTTGAACACACGGCTTCACCTAGATAGATGATATCAGCAGAGCTTGATTTCGCTTGTTCATAGAAGCTTTCAACGTCTTGTTTTGGCCAAAAATAAAGAAGAGGGCCTAATGCGTATTTCATTGAGTTCTCCATTTGGCTCTATTGCCATTTACGGTGATAAGCGCCAAGCGTGGTTTGTGTACCTTCAGATACATTCGCCAGTGTCGCATTCCAAGCTTGTTCCACTTGGTATTGTTCTGGGTTCGCTAAGTAGCGGTCGATAGCTGCGCGCCAAGTACGAGTCACTTGCTCGACATAAGCCGGGCTACGTTGGCGACCTTCAATTTTCACTGAGGCAACGTTGGCAGCAAATAGCTCAGGCAGCATAGACAGTGTGTTGAGGCTGGTTGGCTCTTCAAGTGCGTGATAGCGTTTACGCTCACCATCGATTTCTGCTTCAAAGCGGCCTTTACACAGCGTTGGGTAGCCCGCGTTTTCGCCAGCTACGTACTTGTCGATAAGAATCTCATTCAAGCGTGACTCTAGACCTGTTTCTGTTTCTTGCCAGCGAACGTATTTTGCTGGAGAACAAGCACCAACGGTATTGGGTGATTCGCCGGTCATATATGAAGAGAGGTAACAACGACCTTCCGCCATGATGCACAAGCTACCAAAAGCGAATACTTCAAGGTCAACGTCAGAGGTGATGTTACGAGAAAGCTGTTTGACCTGATGAATCGACAATACGCGAGGCAATACCACACGCTTTACATTGAAGTTCTTGTGGTAGAAGTCGATTGCAGCCGCATTGGTCGCAGAAGCTTGAACCGATAGATGCAATTCTAGTTCTGGATATTTGTTTGCTGCGTACTCAAGCACTGCGATATCAGCAATGATCAGCGCATCAATACCTAGTGCTGCGGCGTTGTCTACGGCATTTGTCCAGCGTTCGAAGCCATTTGGGTGAGCAAAAGTATTTAAGGCAACGTGAATTTTCTTGTTGCGGTCATGCACATATTGCACAGCACGATCGAGCTTTTTACCCGCAAAGTTAAGGCCTGCAAAGTGTCGGGCATTGGTATCGTCTTTGAATCCGATATAGACAGCATCCGCACCACAATCAATAGCGGTTTTCAAAGCAGGTAAGTTACCCGCTGGGCATAAGAGTTCCATTTGCTCACTACCAGTAGAATGAAATTGAAGCGAGTATTTTATGAAGAATTATGAATGACGGAATTGATGTAAGGCAGGTTTAGATGGATAAATCTGCTTTTACTCCGTTTGGGGTACTGACTAGTAAGGCTTTTGTGCTTTGGTGTGGCTTTTGACCGGGGGATAGTTGAATCGTGTACTAGTTCTTATGGCGACGATTTTGGGCAAACAGCTCTTCGACGTCTTGTTTCGGTTGTGGGCGATAGAAGTGGAATCCTTGAATTGAACTGCAGTTGAGGTTAGAAAGCAGGGTCGCTTGTTCACTGGTTTCGACGCCTTCTGCCACTACCGTTAAATCGAGAGATTTACCCAGGTTGATGATGTTTTCAATTACAGTGATTTGCTTTGGTAGCGTATCGATATCAGAAATGAAAGCACGGTCAATCTTAAGCTCATCAATTGGGAATCGAGCCAAATAAGACAGAGAAGAGTAGCCCGTACCAAAATCATCGATAGATAAAGCAAAGCCGAGTTTCTTTATAGCGTTAAGCATTTGAAGTGTGTGTTCACTATCACTCATCACCGCGCTTTCTGTCAGCTCAAACGTAATAGCACTAGGGTCAAGCTCTGTTGAACGAAGTAACTTTTCAACGTAATCAATCAGTTTCGGGTTACCAAATTGCTCTGGAGACAAGTTGATCGCCACTCTACCTGGCAAGATACCTTGCATCTTCCAACGCTTAACCGTCGCAAATACTTCACGCATTACTACACGACCAAGCTGTTCGATAAGACCAGCACGTTCCGCAACTGGGATAAATGCGGCAGGGCTGATGTAGCCTTCTACTGGGTGCTTCCAGCGCACTAACGCTTCTGCACCGTTGATGGTGAAATCACGCGCGTTAACCTTAGGTTGATACCAAACCTCAAGTCCATTCTGTTGCAGTGCTTTTTGTAGCTCTATCTCCAACCACAATCGCATACGCGCTTCTTTGTTCATCTGTTCGTTGAACTTGATCAGGCGGTTACGTCCACGATCTTTCGCTTCATACATTGCGGTGTCTGCATTTTGCAGCAAGATACGAGCATCGGTGCCATCTTGAGGAAAGCTCACGCTGCCAATCGAGCAGGCTAAGCGCTTACTAAAGTGGTGAAGATCGAAGGGTTGATTGATCAGGGAAATGATCTTTTCAGCGAGCATTTCAGGCGTTCGCTGATGTTCAGGTTCTGGCAGGATAATACCAAACTCATCCCCGCCTAAATGACCAATAACGGCCTGACGAGGCAGTAAACGTTTTAGGCGTGAAGCAACCTCTTTAATCACTTTATCGCCAATATGATGACCTAGTGAATCATTGATATTCTTAAAGTTATCAATATCTAAGTAGAGCATCACAACTGGCGTATCGTTTTGAATGAACTGCTCAAGACGTTTGGTGAACCCAACTCGGTTGTAGAGCTTGGTCAGTGCATCGATGTAGGCATCTTCACTGTTTGCAGGCGTATACTGCTTTGTGGTCTCTTGTGCATCTTGGATAAGCACAAGCTGAGTGTTACTTCCAAGAATAGTGGTGGAGTCGATGTTGAGTTGAACTTTACGTTCAAAGCCGCATCGGGCACCCGTTAAGCAAACCAAACCAGACTCGGAAATAATAGAACTGAGGTTATTATTGAAGACTGTTTTGGTTTGTTCATCGATGAATAATCGTCCTAACTCTTCGCCAATTAACTCGGTGGTGGAGTTAAAGCCGAGCAAGCGTGCTGCTGCTGGGTTTGATGACAAGATGTAGTCACTTTCAACTAACAGTAATCCGTCAGGGAGTAGGTGAGATAGCTTGTGGAATTTCGCTTCGGATTCTTCTAAAGAACGGGCAAGTACTTGGTTTTCTGATGTGTCGAAGGCATGAAAGACAATGTAGTCGGTTTTGTTGCCATTCGTCAGCGGAGATAGGCTGAAATGAAGGCTGGTATCGAGGTCAGTTTCGTTGAGCGTGACTTCGGCCTCAATCGTTTCACCATTGAATGCACGCTCATAGTAAGGCTTAAGGTGTTGGTAGAATTGCTCACCTAATGTTTGGCGGTCATTCATGCCAGCAAGCTCGGTTTTACTCAAACCAGCAATATCGCAGTAACGCTCATTAACCATAAAATAGTTATGTTGGGCGTCAAGTACCGCAAAAAAGAACGGACTGTTTGCTGTTAGCTGGGTAAACCAATGTTGTAGTTGCTGGGGAGGCATCAAAGTACTACCAATTCTCCAAGAGCTTGAATATTCACTATCGATAAATATTTATTACTTTTTGTGTGGCTATCGATATTTACCTGTGAGTGCAGCGATCCGCTGTAATTCTCATGACCTGAGTTACTATAACTGTGATTTTCAGGATATTAAAGGTCGAGTATCAAACCGAAGTTAATTTGATACATAACAGTAACTGAGATTTCAACATCATCTATGATGCATTCCATATTATTGACAAAGTTACGGATAAGTCACGTGATAAACAAGATTCGCACTCAACTAGTTCAAAATGCCGCATCAATTTTGCGATCTCCAGTCCAGTTATTGCCTAAAACAGTACAAAAAAGAGCCTTATTGGAGGCGCTTAAGAATGTCTTTAAGGAAGCTTTAGAGGACGGTGACTTTGAATTCTTAGAAGACAAGTGGCTTAAAGTCTCAATAAAAGATATGGGGTTAAGTTGGTGTATTAGCTATCAAAATGAGCAACTAGTTGTAGCTGATAACGAGGTTGTTGAAGATGTAAGCTTTAGCGGAAACCTTAACGATCTTGTGCTGATTGCCGGGCGTAAAGAAGACCCAGATACGCTTTTCTTTCAACGTAGACTGTCTATTGAGGGCGATACAGAGCTTGGTTTAGAAGTCAAAAACTTGATGGATAGCGTAGATTTAGACGTATTGCCGACTCCTATGAAAACTTTGTTAAATCAATTAGCTGATTTTGTGCAGAAGGGAGTACAATCCCCAGATACACAAAGTGAGGTAATGAATGCTTATTCGAACTGAAGCACCGGCAGATATACTTGTCATTGATCGTTTATTGAAATCTGTTTTTGAAACAGATGCAGAAGCTAATTTGGTTATGAGCTTGCGTGAGAATAGCCATTTAACGCTATCGCTGGTGGCTTGTTCAGATGACGGTGAGGTGGTTGGTCACCTGATGTTTAGTCCTATCACTCTCCATGGTGACGATCATAACTGGCAGGGACTTGCGCCTCTCGCAGTGAAAGAAGAGTACCGCAATCAAGGTATTGCCAAATCACTGGTTGAAGACGCATTTTCTACATTGGTAGATTTCGGTTACCCAGCCTGTGTTGTGCTTGGTGATCCTGCTTACTACGGCCGCTTTGGTTTTAAGGCTGCGAGCGAGTTTGGCCTGAGTTGTGTTTGGGATGTACCTGAAGGTGCTTTCCAAGCGATTGAGTTGGTAGAAGGTGTGTTTGCTGGGCATTCTGGTGAGATTGCTTACAGCCCAGAGTTCAACGACTTATAAGCTGATTTACCACGTAATCCGATACAAACTGATTTAGTCTAAATAAAGGAGCTTGATGCTCCTTTATTTTTTGTTAGTATCAGCCCCAATGAGCTCCTTTTCAGTTCGCTCTAAGAAGAGCAATACCAACAAACCTAAGGTTACACCGCTAGATATGTCACAAACACACGCACAATACTTGCAAGAGATGGGCATCAGCCAATGGGAGCTTAGTCACCCAGAGCGTTTGGTTGGCTACGAATCTGAATTGATTCCACTATCGAGCGACTGCAAGTTGCTACTGGTTTCGCCTGAAAAACCTCAGGAAGATCTCGCCGTGATGTTTGAACGCGTACTTAAAAGTATCAAGCTCGACTTATCTCAAGCTTTACACCTTCAACCACAACACTTGTCTGTTGTGGATTTAGGTTCGGTTGAATGGGTATGGTTTGCTGGTTGCGAATCTGCCCATGAACTGAAGGCAAAAACACTTCAATCTCCATTACTGTCTGACATTAACGGTAATAACCAACATCGCCGCGACTTATGGCAACAAATTTGTGCTTATGACTAATCAACTTTTACCCACTTCAGAACAACACCTAGACGCAATTTGGCAAATTGAGCAGACCGCGCATTCTCATCCTTGGTCTGAAAATATGATCCGTGATCTTAATAGTCGTGGAGGCAGCCATCGTGTTTTAGAAGTCGATGGAAAGGTTGTCGGCTATTTCTATGCTCAGAACATTGTCGGTGAGGTTACTTTGCTGACGATAGCGGTTGACCCTAAGCAGCAAGGTAAAGGTTACGGCAAGGCTTTGGTTGAGCACTTTCTCGATATGTGTGAACAAGCTGACGCGGAAAGTGCTTGGCTGGAAGTTCGCGAAAGTAATGTGAATGCGTTCAATCTTTACGAGAAAGCTGGCTTTAATGAAGTCGACCGCCGCCGTAACTATTACCCAACCAAGCAAGGCAACGAAGATGCGATCATTATGAGCTATCTTTTTATGTCGTTTAGTTAGGGCGTGTTACGTCTTTTAGCCGACTAGATAACTAACCATAGAATTAGCCACAAAATAGGGTGTAAACTGACCCTTTAGAAAGTGACTCGCTTTCTGTATAATCCGCACACAGAATTCAAGGGCAAGTATTATCTACTTGCCCTTTTTACGCTTTAGATCAGCAAAGGGCGACTATGTCTTTCCAACAAGAAGTGAGCAAACGTAGAACGTTTGCAATTATCTCTCACCCGGATGCGGGTAAAACCACGATTACTGAAAAAGTTCTTTTATTCGGAAACGCAATTCAAAAAGCGGGTACCGTAAAAGGTCGTGGCTCTAACCAGCACGCTAAATCTGACTGGATGGAGATGGAAAAAGAACGTGGTATTTCGGTAACCACGTCGGTAATGCAATTCCCATACAATGATTGCCTAGTAAACCTACTCGATACTCCAGGACACGAAGATTTCTCGGAAGATACGTACCGTACACTAACAGCGGTTGACTCTTGTTTGATGGTTATCGATGCTGCGAAAGGTGTCGAGGATCGTACTCGTAAACTGATGGAAGTAACGCGTCTACGTGATACTCCAATCGTAACGTTTATGAACAAACTTGACCGTGACGTTCGTGACCCAATGGAAGTACTTGATGAAGTGGAAAGCGAGCTAGGTATGGCTTGTGCTCCAATCTCATGGCCAATCGGTTGTGGTAAAGAGTTTAAAGGTGTTTATCACATACATCGTGATGAAACGATCTTGTACGAATCTGGCCACGGCCATGAGATCCAAGAAGTTCGCATCATTAAAGGTCTAGATAACCCTGAACTAGACGAAGCTGTTGGCGAAGATCTGGCGAGCAGTGTTCGTGAAGAGCTTGAATTGGTTATTGGCGCATGTCCTGAGTTTGATCTCGATTTGTTCCTTGCTGGTGAACTAACGCCTGTTTACTTCGGTACAGCATTGGGCAACTTTGGTGTTGACCACATGCTAGATGGTTTGACTAAGTGGGCTCCGGGCCCTCAAACTCGTCAAGCTAACGAGCGTGATGTTGAAGCGACAGAAGAGAAGTTCTCTGGCTTCGTCTTTAAGATCCAAGCAAACATGGATCCAAAACACCGTGACCGTATCGCATTCATGCGCATCGTTTCGGGTACTTACAACCAAGGTATGAAGATGAATCATGTTCGTACTGGCAAGAACGTAAGTATTTCGGATGCGGTAACTTTCATGGCGGGCGACCGTGCGCGAGCTGAAAAAGCGTATGCTGGTGACATCATTGGCTTGCATAACCATGGCACAATCCAGATTGGTGATACCTTTACTCAGGGCGAAAGCTTGAAGTTCGCTGGTATTCCAAACTTCGCGCCTGAGCTATTCCGTCGTATTCGTCTACGCGATCCACTAAAGCAGAAGCAACTTCTAAAAGGTTTGGTTCAGCTTTCTGAAGAGGGCGCAGTACAAGTATTCCGTCCTATGCAGAACAACGATTTGATCGTTGGTGCGGTTGGTGTACTTCAGTTTGACGTAGTTGTAGCGCGCTTGAAAGCGGAATACAACGTAGAAGCTATCTACGAAGGTGTTAACGTTGCAACAGCTCGCTGGGTTGAATGTGATGACGTGAAGAAACTAGAAGAGTTCAAACGTAAGAACCAAGCTAACCTAGCGTTAGATGGTGGTGATAACCTGTCTTACATCGCACCTACAATGGTGAACTTGAACCTAGCTTCTGAACGTTTCCCTGACGTTCAGTTCCGAGCGACGCGCGAGCACTAATTTCTCCGCGCTCTATTCGAGTTAAACAAAAACGTCTATTGTTCTGCAATAGGCGTTTTTTAATGCGTTTTATTTAAGGTTTAGAGGCTGAGGTTAGAGGCAATTATGTTCAGTTGGATAAAAATTTGGGTTAAGAAATACGATAAGTGGTGTGAAGAGCTTGGATTAACGCCTGAGAACAAGCGCAGTTGTGTTGCTTATCGTCGTGATCCCCAAGGGAAACAAACAGAGAGTAGGGAAGATGACACAGAAAATAAGTAATCTTCCGCTGTTTGATACTCATTGCCATGCGGATTTTGAGGCTTTTGAGCAAGGTTATACACTGGATCAAAGTATTGATAGCTATCTTAAAGAAGCGAAACAAGCTCAAGTCGAGAAGATTCTTATTCCTTCTATTGGCCAAAGTAACTGGTCGAAGCTCGATAAAATCGCCAAATCTTACCCTAATGTTTACTACGCCTTAGGTTTCCACCCTTACTTTTTAGATCAAGCCAATGACGAGCAATTCTCAGAGCTTCGCCAATTACTCTCATCAAAAAGCCGTCAATGCGTTGCGATAGGAGAGTGTGGTCTCGACTTTTTTGTCGATGTCGAGCGGGAGAAACAAGAACGCTTTTTCATCCAACAAATGGAGCTAGCGAAGGCATTTGAGCTGCCTTTGATCATCCATGAGAGGAAGTCTTATAACCGACTCATTGAATTATCAAAGCAGCACAAGTTCACTTTTGGCGGGGTGATTCACGGTTTTTCAGGGAGTGAACAGCAAGCTTTGGCGTGGATCAAGCTCGGTTTCTATATTGGTGTCGGTGGAACGATTACTTACCCAAGAGCACAAAAAACACGCACAACCATCGCAAAACTACCTCTTGAATACCTGGTATTAGAAACGGATGCACCGGATATGCCCACGTATGGTAATCAAGGAAATGTTAATCATTCCAAACATTTAGTTACGATCTTAAATGAACTATTTTTGCTTAGAAAAGAGTCAAAGCAATCGGTTGCAGCGCAAATTTGGCAAAATAGCCATCGTGCATTCGGTATATGTGAATGAAATCGAAGGTTTTTGTTTATCGTTTGCGTAAATTGCACTGAGCTTGTGATTTGGTTCACATTTGCGTGTGAATGGTACATGAATCTTGTACGAAAGTGTGAGGACGGCATTACTTTATTAGTGGTCGCATGAGTATAATTGCCTCCGCTTTATAGCCCCATTTTGTAACACGCCAATAAATAACTAATAAGGAAGTCATAAACTATGAGCCTGTTTATGAGCCTCGTCGGAATGGTTGCACTGATTGCAATCGCAGTACTACTATCCGACAACCGCAAAGCAATTAATATCAGAACAGTGGGTGGCGCTTTCGCTATCCAATTCGCACTTGGTGCATTCGTACTTTACATCCCTTGGGGTCGTGATCTACTTGCAGGTTTCTCTGCTGGTGTAGCAAACGTGATCGACTACGGTAAAGATGGTACTGGCTTCCTATTTGGTAGCCTTGTTAACTTCTCAGTTGACGGTATCGGTTTCATCTTTGCATTCCAAGTTCTACCAACACTAATCTTCTTCTCTGCTCTTATCTCTGTACTTTACTACATTGGTGCGATGCAAGTTGTAATCAAGGTTCTTGGTGGTGGTCTTCAGAAAGCTCTAGGTACTTCTCGCGCCGAGTCAATGTCTGCAGCAGCAAACATTTTCGTTGGTCAAACAGAAGCACCTCTAGTAGTTCGTCCATTTGTTCCTAAAATGACTAACTCTGAACTATTCGCAGTAATGTGTGGTGGTTTAGCATCTGTTGCTGGTGGTGTACTAGCGGGTTACGCATCTATGGGTGTACCTCTAGAGTACCTAGTAGCAGCGTCATTCATGGCAGCACCTGGTGGTCTACTATTCGCTAAAATCATCAAGCCTGAAACTGATGAAGTTGACGAGAACCTAGGTTCAGACATCGACGGTGGCGACGACAAGCCTGCTAACGTTATCGATGCAGCTGCTGGCGGTGCGTCAGTTGGTCTACAACTAGCACTTAACGTTGGTGCAATGCTACTAGCATTCATCGGTCTAATCGCTCTTATCAACGGTATCCTAGGTGGCATCGGTGGTTGGTTCGGTATGGAAAACCTAACTCTAGAACTTCTTCTAGGTTGGATCTTCGCACCGTTAGCATTCATCATTGGTGTTCCATGGGAAGAAGCAACTATTGCTGGTTCTTTCATTGGTCAGAAGACAGTTGTTAACGAATTCGTTGCATACCTAAACTTCGTACCATACATCGGTGACAACGCTCAAATCGTTGAAGCGACTGGTCAAGTAATGTCTGTTAAGACTCAAGCAATTATCTCGTTCGCTCTATGTGGTTTCGCAAACCTTTCTTCAATTGCGATTCTTCTAGGTGGTCTAGGTGGTATTGCTCCAAACCGTCGTCACGACATCGCACGTATGGGTGTTAAAGCGGTTGTAGCTGGTACTCTATCTAACCTGATGGCAGCAACAATTGCTGGCTTCTTCCTGTCTTTCTAATCAGTTAGAAATCGATATATAGACGCCATAATAATATCGCCCCGTAGCAAGAAATTGCTGCGGGGCTTTTTTGTTTTTGGGCCTAGTGATTTTGAGCATTAGCATGAGTGAATGCTTGGAGTCGAAAATGGGTCTAGAATGTTTTTTTGAGATACAAACCGTTTGCGTTCTAAGGAGCACTACAATTTATTGATGGATACCTATAATGTATAAGCTTAAGGGACAGGATGTCTCTTGTTGGCAAGAAAGTAACTGCTTGGATTTATCTAAAGGTTATTCTTCTGGGATTAAGCCAAACTTAGCGATACGCTATAGATGTTAGACACAACATGACTGATTTGTTGTGCCATAGACCAAACTGGTACTGTGCGGTGACAAGGATTGCAATTGATAGCGAAAGTTATCAAGTCTTCAGGGAACCAAGTCCGTTCATTTGTGACTACTGAGCATTACTAAAATATCCATCTATACTGGATGGGTGGCGAAGTAGTTAACTATTTGAATATATTGATCGGAGATAGAAATGAGCGATTTAAAAGCAGCAGCTCTACGTGCACTTAAACTTATGGACCTAACGACGCTAAATGATGACGATACTACTGAAAAAGTAGTGGCGCTTTGTCATGACGCGAAGACTGCAGTTGGTAACACCGCTGCAATCTGTATTTACCCTCGCTTCATCCCAGCCGCTAAGAAGGCGTTGCGTGAGCAAGGTACTCCAGAAGTACGCATCGCGACTGTAACTAACTTCCCTCATGGTAATGACGACATCGAAATTGCTGTTGCAGAAACGAAAGCAGCGGTAGCGTACGGCGCAGACGAAGTTGACGTAGTATTCCCATACCGTGCTCTTATTGCTGGCAACGAAGAAGTTGGCTTTGAGCTAGTTAAGCAATGTAAAGCCGCTTGTGGTGACATCACGCTTAAAGTGATCATCGAAACTGGTGAGCTAAAAGAAGAAGCACTGATCAAGAAAGCTTCTCAGATCTGTATCGAAGCAGGTGCAGACTTCATCAAAACTTCAACAGGTAAAGTGCCAGTAAACGCGACTCCTGAATTCGCGCGCATGATGCTTGAAGTTATTCGTGACATGGGCGTGGCTAAAACTGTTGGTTTCAAACCAGCTGGTGGCGTACGTACAGCTGAAGATGCTCAAGCTTACCTAGCAATGGCTGATGAGCTACTAGGCGCTGAATGGGCAGACAACATGCACTACCGTTTTGGTGCTTCAAGCCTACTAACTAACCTTCTTAATACATTAGAAGTGACAGACCAGACTGCTGATCCAGCAGCATACTAATTTACCCATTCGGGTATATAAAAATTAAGTCTGTTTGATGGAGTGGCGTTAAGTCACTCCATATTACCTCTTTCCCTACACACCATACTCACTAGAGTTTGGGAGGCACTAATGTATCTACCTCAAGAAATTATTCGCAGAAAACGTGATAACGAAGTACTGACCACAGAAGAAATTAACTTTTTCATCCAAGGTGTCGCTAAAAACACGGTTTCTGAAGGCCAAATTGCCGCATTCGCAATGGCTATCTTTTTTAATGAAATGACGATGCCAGAACGTATCGCACTAACATGTGCAATGCGTGATTCAGGCATGGTAATTGACTGGAGCCACATGAACTTTGATGGCCCAATCGTTGATAAACACTCTACTGGTGGTGTTGGCGACGTAACTTCTTTGATGCTTGGCCCTATGGTGGCAGCATGTGGCGGTTTCGTTCCAATGATCTCTGGTCGTGGTTTAGGCCACACTGGCGGTACACTAGACAAGCTAGAATCTATCCCTGGTTACAACATTACACCAACCAACGATGTGTTTGGTGCCGTAACCAAAGAAGCTGGCGTGGCTATCATCGGTCAAACGGGCGACCTAGCACCGGCTGACAAGCGTGTTTATGCGACTCGTGATATCACAGCAACAGTAGACAACATCTCACTGATCACCGCTTCAATCCTATCTAAGAAACTGGCCGCTGGTCTTGATTCTCTAGTAATGGACGTAAAAGTCGGTTCAGGCGCATTCATGCCAACGTATGAAGCATCTGAAGAGTTAGCAAAATCTATCGTTGCAGTAGCAAACGGTGCAGGCACTAAAACAACAGCAATCCTAACGGACATGAACCAAGTTCTGGCTTCTTCAGCGGGTAACGCAGTTGAAGTCCGTGAAGCGGTTCAATTCCTAACAGGCGAATACCGTAATCCACGTTTGTTGGAAATCACGCTAGCGTCGTGTGCGGAAATGTTGGTGCTGGGTAACCTAGCAAAAGATTCAGATGAAGCGCGTGAAAAACTGATGGCTGTACTGGATAACGGTAAAGCAGCAGAGTGCTTCGGTAAGATGGTAGCGGGCCTTGGTGGTCCAGTAGATTTCGTAACGAACTACGATAACTACCTAGAAAAAGCAGAAATTGTTAAACCAGTGTACGCACTCGAAAGCGGTGTAGTATCAGCGATGGATACGCGTGCAATTGGTATGGCTGTCGTTGGTATGGGCGGTGGTCGCCGCGTAGCAACAGACAGCATTGATTATGCAGTCGGTTTTGATAGCTTCATTCGTCTTGGCGAAGTAGCAAGCGACGATAAACCATTAGCAATGATTCATGCTCGCAATGAACAACAGTGGCAAGAAGCTGCGACGGCATTACAAAATGCAATCACTGTGGGTGGAGAATATACAGCAACGCCAGATGTTTACCGTCAGATTCGTTCTGAAGACGTGTAAATAAAAGGTATCGGTATACCTCGTGTATACCGATAAACAGAGTTCTGGTGCAAAGAGCAATAAGTTGGTGAAGAAAATGAAAAGAGCATTTATTTTAGTTTTAGATTCATTCGGTATCGGTGAAACAGCGGATGCTGACACATTCGGCGATGTAGGTTCGGATACAATGGGTCACATTGCTGACCATTGTGATCAAGGCCTTGCAGATAACGCGGATCGTAAAGGTCCACTAACGCTGCCAAACCTGTCTAAGCTAGGTTTAGCGATGGCTCACAAAGAGTCGACAGGTCGCTTTGCTCCTGGTATGGACGCAGACGCTGAGATCATTGGCGCTTACGGTCATGCTGCTGAGCTGTCTTCTGGTAAAGACACGCCATCAGGTCACTGGGAAATCGCAGGTGTGCCGGTATTGTTTGACTGGGGCTACTTCACCGACAAAGAGAACAGCTTTCCAAAAGAACTGACTGATCGCATCCTTGAGCGTGCTGGTCTATCTGACTTCTTAGGTAACTGCCACTCATCGGGTACAGAAATCCTAGATAACCTAGGTGAAGAACACATGAAGACTGGCCTGCCAATCTTCTACACTTCTGCAGACTCTGTTTTCCAGATCGCATGTCATGAAGAGACATTCGGCCTACAAAACCTATTAGATCTTTGTCAGATTGCTCGTGAAGAGCTAGCTGACTACAACATTGGTCGTGTTATCGCTCGTCCGTTTATTGGCGCAGGTAAAGGTCAATTCGAACGTACTGGTAACCGTCGTGACCTTTCTGTTGAGCCACCAGCGGCGACGGTACTTCAGAAGCTGGTTGATGAGAAGGGCGGCAACGTTCACTCAATCGGTAAGATCTCTGATATTTACGCAGGTTGTGGTATCACTCAGAAAACCAAAGCAACAGGTATTCCAGCGCTATTTGAAGCAACCAAAGAAGCGATCACTGAAGCGGGCGACAACACTATCGTGTTCACTAACTTCGTTGATTTCGACTCAGCATACGGCCACCGTCGTGATGTTGCAGGTTACGCAGCTGCGCTAGAGTACTTCGATGGCCGCATCAATGAAATCATCGATATGATGAAAGAAGATGACGTGCTTATCCTAACAGCAGACCACGGTTGTGACCCAACATGGCCGGGTTCAGACCATACTCGTGAACATATCCCTGTGATTGTTTACGGTAACAAGGTTCCAGCAGGCTCTCTAGGCCGTCGTGATACCTTCGCTGATATCGGTCAAAGCTTAGCGTCATACTTTGGCACATCGCCAATGGGATACGGTACAAGCTTTCTATAATGGTTAACTAAGAGAGAGGGAAACCTCTCTCTTCTTTTTTGTTTTGAGATTAAGGATATTTTCAATGGCTACTCCACATATTAATGCTGAAATGGGTGATTTCGCTGACGTAGTTCTAATGCCAGGCGATCCGCTACGCGCTAAATACATCGCTGAAACCTTCTTAGAAGAAGTGGTTCAGGTGTGTGATGTTCGTAATATGTTTGGTTACACGGGTACTTACAAAGGTCGTAAGGTTTCGGTTATGGGGCACGGTATGGGCATTCCATCTTGTTCTATTTACGCGACTGAGCTGATCAAAGACTTTGGTGTGAAAAAGATCATTCGTGTCGGCAGTTGTGGTGCAGTGAGTGAAGATATCAAAGTGCGTGATGTGGTGATTGGCATGGGCGCGTGTACTGACTCAAAAGTGAACCGTATTCGCTTTAAAGGTCATGACTTCGCGGCTATCGCAGATTACAAAATGGTGCGTGCGGCAGAAGATGCAGCAAAAGCGCGTGGTGTAGACGTAAAAGTGGGTAACCTGTTCTCGGCAGAGTTGTTCTACACGCCAGATCCAGAGATGTTCGAAGTGATGGACAAATACGGCATTGTTGGCGTCGAGATGGAAGCTGCAGGTATCTATGGTGTGTGTGCTGAATACGGCGCAAAAGCTCTGACTATTTGTACTGTTTCTGATCACATCAAAACTGGTGAGCAAACCACATCAGATGAGCGTCAAACGACCTTCAACGACATGATGGTTATCGCACTAGACTCTGTGCTTCTTGGTGATCAAGAGTAAGAGTTACTTTGTGGTTTAAGTTGTTTCTAGCTCTCGAATAAATATCGCTAGCCAAATTAACAGATAACAAAAAGCCCCGTCGCTGCCTGAGCGTCGGGGCTTTTTATTGGTAATGATGTATTACTGATCGCTATTTCTTGGATTCTGAAGGCTATGTGATTTCAATCGAAATAATTCATCTTGCCTAATCCGAGGTTTTTATTTCGTGATTCCAAGACCCAAGACCTTATAACAAAGCTCATGAGTTTGCATTCTTAAGCAGCAAGTTCTCACCAGACTTGGTTTTTCTTCTACGAATGAGCATGACAAACAGCACGCCACTGACAAACCCCATCAACACCATGCCGATCATGTAGCGATCACTTTTACGATAATGGTGATCAGAAATCGCCGTCATCTTACCCGTTTCAAAGGTCACACGAATGAATCCAATGATCGCTTTCTCTGGAGAGTAGATAGGTTCAACTAATTGCTGTCTGCCGATACTTGCTGTTGAAAGTGGCGTATCTAAGCCTAGAACTTCGCGTACTGAGAGTGCTTTTTCACTCGAAGCCAGTCGAATCCCCTCTGCATCGTATATCGTGGTATCGAATACCAAGCGATCTTGAGACAGCTGATTGGTGAGATCAAGCAGTCGCTCTTGGTCTTGTTGTGTGATCGCTTTACTGGCAGAAAGTGATGCCTGAGAGATAAGCAACTTAGTCAGCGTTTCTAGCTGCTTTGCTTGGATCTTCTCGTTACCTTTACTGATCACGACTGTATTTTTAATCGTTACAACGAACATAGTAGCCAGCAAAATGAGGGCTAGCATTCGTAAAGCGTTACGTATTGAGAACAATGATTCATTCATGTTTCACGAAGCCTGAAATAAACAAATGTTATGATTAAGACATATTGAGACTTGCGTTTTCAAATTGCAATAGGTTAACGTTTAGCATAGTTAATTAGGAATCATACACATGGACGCTCAGAAATATCTGCCGATAAAAAGGCATACAACATTATTAACTCGACTCCCCGAGACTCGTTTCGCTTCTCAACTCGCTAAAGCCAAAGCCAACTGGATTGTATTCGGTGAGTATCTATCACCACAATCATTCGATGACATCGATTTTTTCACAGGCACTTACAACACCATTCTTGATACGTGGAAGGTAGGGCATTATGAAGTGGCTTTGATGTCAGGCAACCTAACACCAGCGCACGAAGAAATCCTACAGGCCTTAAAGCTTGATTATGCTTGCCTTAGCGAGGTCCCAGACCTATCTAAGCCAGGTTTGATTGTAATGGATATGGATTCCACAGCGATTCAAATTGAATGTATCGATGAGATTGCAAAGCTAGCTGGAGTGGGGGAATTAGTCTCTGAAATCACAGAGCGAGCAATGCAAGGTGAGCTCGACTTTGAACAGAGCCTACGTCAACGAGTAGGTGCACTGAAAGGTGCGGATGAATCTATTTTGGAGCAAGTGCGTCAATCATTGCCATTCATGCCAGACTTGGTTGAGCTAGTGAATACTCTGAATAAGCTTGGTTGGAAGACGGCAATTGCTTCAGGTGGCTTTACTTACTTCTCTGACTATCTGAAAGATACGCTTGATCTTGACCACGCTCAGTCAAACACGCTTGAAATCATTAATGGTAAATTGACGGGTGAAGTCTTAGGCGATGTTGTTTCGGCGCAGACTAAAGCGGATATCTTGGTAGAGTTAGCTGAAGAGTACGAATTGGAACTGCATAACACTGTTGCCGTTGGTGATGGTGCTAATGACTTGGTTATGATGGGTTCTGCAGGTTTAGGCATCGCCTACCATGCGAAACCAAAAGTAGAGCAACAAGCTCAAACTGCTGTGCGTTATGCCGGTTTAGGCGGGGTACTTTGCATCTTGTCGGGTGTACTAGCTAAGCAGCAAAAAATCAGCTGGCAAGCGAAGCCTTAGGGGTTCTACCTAAGTGCTATTGGCTATGTATCTTATTTAGCTATAGTGGCTCAGACACAAAAAAAGCAGGCTATCAGCCTGCTTTTTCTATTTTCATGCTTAAGTTAAGACACTGTTCGAAGTTAGCGTGTTAGCTCCAATCGAATCAACACTTCATCGGTAATATCTTCTATCTCACCATAACCAATAAAAGCCGTGACCTCATTCTCTAGCTTCTTGGCTTGGTGCATGCTGATGCGTGAGAGCTCTTCTAAATCAGATTGAAATAAACTCGTTAGCGGATTAAAAATAGGTGCAGTAGTGACTCGTAGTACATACACGTCACCTAAATGCTGAGCTTTCTTGATGAATAAGATGCGTTCCTTTGCCGAGGCGAAGTCTTTGACCAACTTCGTGTGTACGGATTGGATCTTGTCGCCAAACTTAACCGCAGCAATATAGATATCATGGTGTTTAGGTTCAGCACCTTCAATTCTTTTCAGTGGTTCAGCCAACAGCGAGTTAGAGTGCCCTTTGAAAATAGGTTCGAGTGAGAACTTTTGGTTGTGACCAAGCTTAGCGAGCAGTGCTAAGTGTTTATTCAGAGGGAAGTTTACGCCAATGATCTTACAACGCAGTGTTGAGCCCGGTTTATCAATGAATATTGGGTTGCTGACCATCTTGCTCAGCAAAATGTTGTGTAGAGACTCGAGCAGAGAATGTGTTGGCAGTATCTCTTTCTTCTTAATCAACTTGCTTTGGTTTTGATCGATAAGCCCATTGAGAAAGGCGATAGTACGCATTGTCTTCGTGTTCTCGGCGATAACCAACTGCACGTTGCGACCATTCGGGCTGACTCGAATCACGTGGTAAGGCACGGTGCTTAATGGCAGGTTTTTGTCGTAGAGCTGCAGTTCATTGAAGTTTACTAATACCGGGTCATTAATCTTGAGTACCATCGGATGCTCAAGAGCAATGCTGAGTCCACGTTTTGAGATATCTAAGGTATGTCCGTTAGCCGCGGCGCCATCTTGTGAGGTGAGCTGTAACGGTGACTTAAATTGATACCTCGGTTCTTTGCGACGAGTTTGAGAGTCGAAGTAGATACTTTGAATATTCCCCACTACAGAGCGCGGATGACGGAAGCGGTTCAGTTCACTGCTTGGAATACGTGGTTTTTCACTCAATAGATAGTCAGCCGCACTTTCGTGATCGCCAATCTCTTGCAAGATTCCACAATGCGTCAGTTGTGCTGAGCTTTGAGCTAACGTATCCGAGTGCTTGGCTAAGGCTTGTCTCTCAGTGTCTGAAAGTTCGAACACCGAGAACTTGAACGCCTTCCAGCTTTTACGTTTCCCCCCGATGTGCCAGAACAACTGTCTTTGCTCTCGAGAGGCTTCAGGAAGCATCATTGAGTAGAACAAGGTCTTGTCTTGATGCTCATGAGTAAACGAGTAAATAACGTTACTGGTTCCCTTTACGCCAGGTTTAGCCAGCAAGTTCATTCGTTGTTCATTGAACAGGGTACCCAGAGCTTGTTGGTTTCGCTCATCGTGCCAGTATTGCCACAGCGGATGGTTGTTATCCGTAAGTAGAGCAAGCTTTAGTTCACTGCCGCTAAAGAAAAGAGGAAGATTACAGGTGTGCTTGAGATAGGTGTGTTCGATACCTCGAGTACGAGTTCGAATGATTCTATCTTGATTCTCATGGCTGGTTTTCTTGCTTGAGCTATTCAAAGACTCATCAAGCAAGCGGGCTACAATATTGTTATTGCTTACCTTGATGGTTCTTAAAAATTTGACGGCGTTATTCTCGTAAGACTCATCAATGCCCAGAACGCGGAATTCGACCGCTTGGTAAACATCGTTTTCTTGCGACTTTTCGATAAGCTCTGTGAACTTAACGCTGATGATCTCACCGAGGTTGTACTTAAAGGCGCTTGGTACCTTGAATTTTGCACCCGACGGGGAAATATCAACCGTCACACCGTGTAGGCTTTGGCCTTTAGATGTGGTGATCTCAACCTGTGAGCTAATCTTGAGTCTGTTTTCTTGACGCTTTAAGTCGTAACCGAGGTTAATGGCTTCCGCTTCATATGGGCTATTAGCGTTAGTGAGATCTTGATTATGTTGAGACGAGGTTTTAACGATATTACGAAGTGGCTGAGTTCGCGGAGTCATCACTAACTCCCACGCGCCCTCTGTATAGCCTTTAAATTTTTTAGTACCACGTTGATACGCGTTCAAAGCAATATCATCAAGCCAGTGTTTACGACCATCTAACGTAAATTGACGGCATTCAGTGTCAATACGTCCGCGTAAATCAATGCTCTTTGTGCACGGAGCCATGATACGATTCAGTTCCATTTTAACGAGCAATTTCAGAGACGGGGATTCACCTTCTGTCATTTGAGAAAGAAGGAAGTCGAAATCCTCAGCGTGGTAGGCTGGGATGAGTCGCTCTGCTACAGATAGAATTTCAGATTGCTGCATACTTTTCTTGTTAGAATGGACGGTACGTTTATGTTATCGACTAGTTTAAATCGATCTTTAAGTATAAGTGGTATGACTGCAACTTTTATTTTCACCCGTACGGTCAAATAAGTCACAAATTGACAACATCATTGTGTAACTGAGTAAATTATTGAGGTTTTATGGCTAAGGCAAAACGAGCTTATGTGTGTAATGACTGTGGTGCTGACTTTCCACGTTGGCAGGGGCAGTGCAATGCATGTGGTGCTTGGAACACGATTACCGAAGTTAGGTTAGCGGCTTCACCTCAAGTTGCGCGTAATGAACGACTCAGTGGTGGTTACGCGGGTGGGGCAACAGAATCGAGCGTTCAGACATTATCGGAAATTAACCTGCAAGAAGTCCCTCGCTTTAGCAGTGGCTTCAAAGAACTCGACCGCGTTCTCGGTGGTGGTGTCGTACCTGGCGCTGCAATTCTGATTGGTGGTAACCCAGGTGCCGGTAAATCAACACTGTTACTGCAGACCATGTGTCAGCTCTCTTCTCAGTTGCCAACACTTTATGTCACAGGTGAAGAATCACTGCAACAAGTCGCGATGCGAGCCTCTCGACTCGGTTTACCGAAAGAACATCTCAAAATGCTCTCTGAAACCAATGTTGATAAGATCTGTCAGGTTGCCGAAAAAGAGCAACCTAAGATCATGGTTATCGACTCAATCCAAGTTATGCATGTCGCTGATGTTCAATCATCGCCAGGGAGTGTTGCTCAAGTTCGTGAGTCAGCAACCGCATTAACGCGCTATGCGAAACAGAACAACGTTGCGGTGTTCTTGGTGGGACACGTAACTAAAGACGGCACATTAGCGGGGCCAAAAGTACTGGAACACATTATTGACTGTTCCGTGCTGTTAGATGGCGGAACCGATAGCCGCTTTAGAACGCTGCGCAGTCACAAGAACCGTTTTGGTGCGGTCAATGAGTTGGGTGTGTTTGCAATGACAGGCCAAGGTCTTAAAGAAGTCAGCAACCCATCGGCTATTTTCTTGTCTCGCGGTGAAGAAGAAACCTCGGGCAGTTCGGTCATGGTTGTGTGGGAAGGGACACGTCCACTTCTTGTTGAAATCCAAGCGCTGGTGGACTATTCCCAGCTCGCTAATCCACGTCGTGTTGCTGTTGGTCTAGAGCAAAATAGGCTTTCACTGTTATTAGCCGTGCTGCATAAACATGGCGGCTTACAAATGGCTGACCAAGATGTGTTTGTGAATGTCGTCGGTGGTGTTAAAGTAACCGAAACCAGTGCCGATCTTGCATTAGTGATCGCTTTACTTTCGAGTTTCAGAGACCGTGCATTGCCAAAAGATGTGGTGGTATTTGGGGAAGTAGGCCTCGCGGGTGAGATTCGACCTGTACCGAGCGGGCAAGAGCGCTTAAATGAGGCATTTAAACATGGCTTTAAGAGAGCGATTGTTCCGGCGGCCAACATGCCAAAAGGGGGCATTCCAGGAATGCAGATCCACGGTGTGAAAAAATTATCAGAAGCAATTAATGCTTTTGATGAGTTGTAATTGAGCTCACTTCAGCTACTCTATACAGCAGAAATTCAGTCTAACTTAAACGCTATTTTCGCTTTAAGTTAGCACTAAACTTAACAATCATTTAGATTGTTTCTACAGATTGCCTTTTTCTATATGTTAGAAAAAGGCAAAGTTTTTTAGTCCCAAATGCATGCAAAGCTATCAGTCTTCACAGATTGTGATATACTCTGCGCGCATTTTATATCCTATTAACAGAGTAAGACAATGGCAGATTTATCGAAATACAGAAACATTGGTATTTTCGCGCACGTTGATGCGGGTAAAACAACTACCACTGAGCGTATCCTTAAGCTAACTGGTCAGATCCACAAGACTGGTGAAGTACATGATGGCGAATCAACTACTGACTTCATGGAACAGGAAGCTGAGCGCGGAATTACTATCCAATCAGCAGCTGTAAGCTGTTTCTGGAACGGTCACCGTCTAAACGTTATCGATACTCCTGGACACGTTGACTTCACAGTTGAAGTATACCGTTCTCTTAAAGTACTTGATGGCGGTATCGGTGTATTCTGTGGTTCTGGTGGTGTTGAACCACAATCAGAAACTAACTGGCGCTACGCTAACGAATCAGAAGTATCTCGTCTGATCTTCGTTAACAAACTAGACCGTATGGGTGCAGATTTCTACAACGTTGTTGACCAAGTTAAAAACGTTCTAGGCGCAACTCCTCTAGTTATGGTTCTACCAATCGGCCGCGAAGATGAATTCGTGGGTGTTGTAGACCTTCTAAGCCGTAAAGCATACGTTTGGGATGACACTGGTCTTCCTGAAAACTACGAAATTCTAGATGTTCCAGCGGACATGGTAGATGACGTAGAGCAATACCGTGAAGAGCTAATCGAAACTGCTGTAGAGCAAGACGATGACCTAATGGAAGCTTACATGGAAGGTGAAGAGCCTTCTATCGAAGACATCAAGCGTTGTATCCGTAAAGGTACTCGTGACCTAGCGTTCTTCCCAACTTACTGTGGTTCTGCATTCAAGAACAAGGGTGTTCAAATCATTCTTGACGCTGTTGTAGATTACCTACCTTCTCCAACTGAAGTTGATCCTCAACCTCTAATGGACGAGAACGGCGAAGAAACTGGCAACCACGCTATCGTTTCTACTGAAGAAACGTTTAAAGCGCTTGCATTCAAAATCATGGATGACCGTTTCGGTGCTCTAACTTTCGTTCGTATTTACTCTGGTAAATTGAACAAAGGCGACACGATTCTTAACTCATTCACAGGTAAAACTGAGCGTGTTGGCCGTATGGTTGAGATGCAAGCTGATGACCGTAACGAACTAACTAGCGCACAAGCTGGTGACATCATTGCGATCGTTGGTATGAAGAACGTGCAAACAGGTCACACTCTATGTGATCCTAAAGATCAAGTAACGCTTGAGCCAATGGTATTCCCAACTCCAGTAATCTCTATCGCTGTATCTCCAAAAGATAAAGGCGGTTCTGAGAAAATGGGTATCGCTATCGGTAAAATGGTTGCAGAAGATCCATCTTTCCAAGTTGAAACTGACGAAGAAACTGGCGAAACTATCCTGAAAGGTATGGGTGAGCTTCACCTAGACATCAAGGTAGATATCCTTAAGCGTACTTACGGCGTTGACCTAACAGTTGGTGCTCCTCAAGTTGCTTACCGTGAAACTATCACTCAAGCAATTGAAGATAGCTACACGCATAAGAAACAGTCTGGTGGTTCTGGTCAATTCGGTAAGATCGATTACCGTATCAAGCCTGGCGAACCTGGTTCTGGCTTTACGTTCTCTTCAAAAGTTGTTGGCGGTAACGTACCTAAAGAATTCTGGCCTGCTGTTGAGAAAGGCTTTGGCGGCATGATGGAAAACGGCGTACTAGCTGGCTTCCCTACGCTAGACGTTGAAGTTGAACTTTACGATGGTGGTTTCCACGCAGTCGATTCATCTGCAATCGCATTTGAAATCGCAGCGAAAGGTGCATTCCGTCAATCTATGCCTAAAGCTGGCGCGCAACTTCTTGAGCCAATCATGAACGTTGACGTATTTACTCCAGAAGATCACGTTGGTGATGTTATCGGTGACCTTAACCGTCGTCGTGGCATGATCAAAGATCAACAAGCTGGCGTAACTGGCGTTCGTATTAAAGCTGACGTACCACTTTCAGAAATGTTTGGTTACATCGGTCACCTACGTACAATTACTTCAGGCCGTGGCCAATTCTCTATGGAATTCGCACAGTACTCTCCATGTCCAATGAACGTGGCAGAAGAAGTAATCGCTAAAGTTAAAGCAGAAAAAGAAGCTGGTAAGTAATTAGCTCTTTTCTAAATTAACTAAAAAAGCCCCGCAAGTGAAAGCTTGCGGGGCTTTTTGTTATCTTACTCTTGGAAGACTAAGACTAAGACTAAGACTAAGACTAAGACTAAGACTAAGACTTAAGAGTTCTGTTTTAACTCAATGTAAATCGACTCAACCTTCACTCGAGCCCAATCTGTTTTACGCAAAAACTTTAAGCTAGATTTAATGCTTGGATCTTTTTTAAAGCAGTTGATGTTCACCATGTAACTCAACTCTTCCCAACCGTAATGTTCAACCAATTCAGTCAGTAGCTTCTGTAGAGTGATACCGTGAAGTGGATTATTGTCTTGTGTCATGAGATGTTCTCGCCATTTATTTGAGCTCAGTATATCAGTTTCGCTTTATGAATTATCAGACCATTTAAGTTGGTAATCTGTATCGATAATAGAAAGTTCTTCTCGACCTCTATTCCCAAACAGCCGAACCTGATTTTGCATCCAAGCCTCAAAACGCTTTATCTTTTCTCGATGAAAGTAGCCAGCGGGGGCGCATAAGAAGTAATTGTATTTAGGCTTGAGTGCTAAGTTACCGATTCGAACGAGTTTCTTTTCCTGCAAATACCTATACACCAAACTGTGCTTCACAAGAGCAACGCCTTGTACGGATAATGCACCTTCTAAAACAAAATGCGAGCCATCAAATTGCAATGATGAGCGTCCTGCCTTCGCTCCAACAATGTCTAGCCATAGATTCCAATCCATATCTGGCCATCGATCTTCAATCAATTCAGCTTTGTGTAGATCGTCAATGTCATGGATCCCATGCTTCTCTTGATAAATCGGGTGACAAACTGGGTAAACCACCTCGTCCATTAACCAACGAGACTCGATATTTGGGTAGTTACCGTGACCATACCGAACGCAGACATCGACATTAGAATCTTCAAACGTCACGAGCTTGTTGGTCGGTTCAATCAACATGGATAGATCTGGGTGACGATCGCGAAAGTCGCCAATTCTAGGTACCAACCAGTGTTGGGCAAATGATGGCACGGTTGAAATAGAAAGTTGAGTAGGGTTTGGGTCTTGGTTAATTCGCCTCACACCATCTTGAATGTGGGCAAAGCCTTTCTTTGCTTGCAGGTAAAGTACTTCACCTTCGTGAGTGAGTACTATTTTTCGGTGCTGGCGAATAAACAAGTCTGCGCCTAGCCATTCTTCAAGTTGGCGAATTTGTTGGCTGACGGCGGCTGCCGTGACAAACAGCTTTTCAGCTGCGAGCTTAAAACTGCCAGTTTCAGCCGCAGTATAAAAATAGTAGATCCCTTGGAATGGTGGGGTGCGTTCTCTCACATTAGTTTTCCTTAACTGAATGTCAGTATCTATCGTTTGTCGATGTTGCTCTGTTGGTCGATTATTGACCATAACAAAGCGAAAGATCAACAGGAGAAAGGTTATGAATACAATAACTGCGGGAAAAAATAGTCATCAAGCATTCTTTTCATCATTATCAGTTAAGAAATACTATTCTAAATTTAAACTGTATTTTCAGAACCGTAGAACGAGAAAGCACCTAGCTGAACTGTCAGATCATTTACTTGAAGATGTTGGTATTACCCGAGGCCAGGCTAATGAAGAGGTGAGAAAAGCATTTTGGGAGTGATTCAGGTGATCAGACGTAACTCTTTCTTCTTAGGAGGAGTTACGCCAAAACCAATGCTAGATCTTTGAGATATCAGAAACCTCTTCATGCAGCCACTCAGTAAACGCCGCAATACGCTCTTCTCTCGGGGAGTTAGGATCAAAGCATAGGTTGACTTGAACACCGGGTGTCATGCCTATATCAAAGGGCTTCACTAGCAAGCCGCGTTCGATGAAGTCACCAGCCAAGCTGTCTGTTGCCAAGCAAACCCCATGTCCCGCCATGACCGTGGTTAACCCCATATCAAAGGTACCGACTTCCATCCACTGAATGGTGCTGCTTTGAGTCGATATGTTTGCTTGCCTAAACCATTCCTCCCACGGGAAACAACCGCTATCAAACTGAATCAACCAACATTTGAGGAGTTGTTCAGGTGATGTGAAGTTCAAAGAGTTTGCGAGTTCAGGGGAACAAAAAGGGTAAACCGGTTCGTTGATTAGCATCTCAAGAGTCAAGCCTTCTTCAACGCATAGATCCTCGCCCTGCAGAATAGCCACATCAATCTCGCCATGTTTTAAATTTGGGGTATCAGACCCTGTTAGCACCTTAATTGGGATTTCTGGGTGCTTTACCGAGAACTTCCACAGCCTAGGCAGTAACCAACGAGAAGCAAAAGAGGGGGGACTTCTAACAACAAGCAGCCCTTGAATAGGTTCTGATTGGATCTTGTTTAACCCCAGCAGAACCTCTTGAAATCCATCAGAGACATGTCTAAAAAGTGTGTGCCCTTCATGCGTCAAAGTCATTGCGCGCCCCTTACGAATAAAGAGCTTACATCCAACCTGTTCTTCTAACTGTCGTATCTTCTGGCTGACGGCTGCTTGAGTGACGAACAGCTCTTCAGCCGCTTTGCTGTAATTGCTCAAGCGTGCTGCAACTTCAAAGTAACGGAGGCCTGAAAGGTGACGCAGTCTATTGTCCATAATCTCAGCTTATAGTTCTTGTTAATAATGGTTGTTCGATTATCGAACAGGTTGTTTTCATAATAGCGACAAATAAACAAGGAATACAAGAGAGGTAAAATGAAAACAATAACCTGTTGGGTCGGCAGATTTGTTAATCAGATGCTTAAAGTTAATGATAAAACCAAGATGAGTAAGACGGCTAAATCGAGACAAGTTATTACTTCGGAATCGCTGAGCAGTCGAATGAAGGAGGACATCGGTCTGGACAATGGGAGCAATGATGCGGCTGATTACACTAAATACCTATAAGTTGAGCTTACAAAAAAGGAGCCGTACTGGCTCCTTCTCGATTTTGATTACTCTTCCCAAACTACCAATTTATCTTTCGGCCAGTTATGACCGACTTCATGGTATTTCTGCTCAAGGATATGTCGCTTTATCTTGAGAGTCGGAGTAAGAACACCATTGTCGATGCTCCATGGTTCCTTAATCATCAGTACGCCTTTAATCTTCTCATGCGAAGCTAGCTGTTCGTTCATTTTTTCAATGACGCGTTTGCTTGTTCTTTCGTAACGAGCCCGATCAAAATTAGGGAAGTCATGCGGTACTACGAGCAGGATAGGGCCAGGTAAGCCTAAGCCTATCAAACACATCATTTCTACACGACTGTACTCAAAGAGTTTATTTTCGATTGGTACAGGAGCGACAAACTTGCCTTTCGCGGTTTTAAAGGTATCTTTCTTACGCCCACGAATCGTTAAATAGCCCTCGCTGTCGATATCACCAATATCGCCCGTATGAAGCCAACCTTCTGAGTTAAAAGATTCTTGAGTTGCAATGTCATTTTTGTAATAACCAGAGAACATGCCTTTGCTTCGAACTAAAATCTCTTCGTCTTCTGCAATTTTGAGTTCAATGCCCGGACCAGCGTTACCTACAGTACCAATTTTGTCGGCTCTAAACGGGTGGTTAATCGTGCTGTAGGCGAAAGACTCAGTCATTCCCCAAGCTTCGGTAATGTGTAGGCCAACACTCTCATACCATGCAAGTAGAGCTGGTGATACTGGAGCTGAGCCACAGCCAAGAACGCGAGCTTGGTCTAACCCCAGACCATCAGCCAGTTTCTTCTTAATTAGGTTATTCACGAACGGAATTTTAAGTAAGAAGTTCAGTTTTTTCTGTGGAAGTTTATCTTGGATTCGTTGTTGGAATAGAGTCCATAAACGAGGAACTGAAATAAACAAAGTTGGACGATGCATTTTTACATCATCAATAAATGTGTCTAAAGATTCAGGGAAAGCAGTAACCACCCCACCCATCACTGAAGAACCAAAGATGTACACTCGTTCGGTTATATGGGCAAGCGGCAGATAAGAAAACAGGCGATCGCCAGGTTGGATACCAATGTGATCGATTAATCTCTGAACTGACCATGTAAAGGCACCATACGTGAGCATTGCGCCTTTCGGTAACCCAGACGTACCCGAAGTATAAACAAGCGACATCAGCTTATCATCGTGATGCTGAGGTCTTTTGGTTGAGGGTTCATGTGTCTCGATAAGTTGCTCAAAAGTGTGCTGGCACTTAGCGGCAGTATCGTAGGGTAACGAGATACTAATTAGACTCGGATTATCATCGAGTACTTTTTGAGTGGCTTTAGGATCATCAAGCTTACCTGCAATTACAATCTTACTTTCACTGTGTTCAATACAGTATTGAATTGTGTCTGCACCCGCTGTTGGAAAGATTGGGACGCTGACAAAATCTCCTAACATCATGGCAAGGTCACAGATAAACCACTCTGCACAGTTTTTTGAAACGATAGCGACTCGATCGCCGGGTTGGGCTCCGAGTCCTTCTAATGCTGACGCCAGTTTTAGTGCTTTGTCGGCCACTTCTTTATAAGTGAACTCAACAAATTGGCGGTTAATGATTTGTTTTAAATAGACTTCATCTGGGCGTTCTTCTGCCCATTTTAAAATCATGTCATTGGGTGTAGGGAGAGCTGTTGCTTTTTCTTGGCTAAACTCGTTAGGCTGAATCATTGTCTAACTCCATGTTTTTCGCTAAGTTATTTTTGTTAAAATCATGTTAAATGTACCATGATTTTTTCTTTTAGGGAGTAAAATTAGCGTTTTCTGTTATCCGTGCAGGCACGTCTGTAACTTGCGGGTGTTACTCCGGTCCTTTTCTTAAAGATTCTTGAAAAATACGACACATCCTTGTATCCACATTGGTAAGAAATAACAGCTATTTTTGATTCGGTATCGGCTTCGATTAACTTTTTGGCTAACAGGATTCGTTTATCGCACACAAAGTCTCTAAAGCTTACCCCAAAGTGTAGATGAAACTTCTTAGAAAAGTAGGTTGTTGAACAATGACACTTTTCTGCGATTTCTGTTTCTCTGATTTCTTTGTTGATGTTGTCCATAACAAAGTTAACGACTTCAGAGGTAAACAACTTTGCAGGTAATTGATTGTTGTTGTTTGTATCTCGGTCGAGATCAAAGTGAGGCTCGAAGATATGTTGCGTTTTACGTTGTAGTTCTTCGAACTTACTGGTCAGATGTTTACTGTTTGTTTCGATAATAAAAAATATATTCTTATGATTTCGAACGATATTAGGTAACGGGTCTGAGCAAATAATGACTATTCTTTTATTTAGGTTCTCGCAAATAGATAAAGCCATTGTAAGTAGTTGAAGTTTATCTGGCTTATTCAATATGAAAAACACTAACCTTACATCTAAGTTACTGATTATAGATATATCTTGTCCAAAGTTTTCAATAGGAAAGTAGTGGCTTATTTTATTGATAATAACAGCGTTAAAATCACTATCCTTATCTGATAATAAAGGTGTTACTACTTTCATATAAATACCAACTCTATTTCATATTTAAATGTGGCTTTAAAATTAGCTAAATTACTATACGTAACAATTAGATTAGAAGTACCACAAAAAAGTGCAAGTGAATGGCAAAAAAATCCTAACCGAATATATCTCTCACCTCTAGATTTAGTTTACAGGTAAACAAAGCCTGATACGTAAATCAAGGAGAGGTTCTCATGGATAAGTTTTTGAATAATTGTAAAGAATTCATGAAAGATGAAGAAGGGTTGACTGTTATCGAGTACGTAATCGGTGCAGCATTATTAGTATTAGGTATGACAACCGTATTTTCTGGTTTAGGGAATACTCTGGCAGCCAAACTGAATACAATCGTTGGTGGTTTATGATCGGAAAGGAGTGAGGCAGCAAAGAGGGCTTACTTCGGTTTCCTATATTATCGCTGCTGCCTTACTTGTTATTGCGATAGGGTTGGTTTTTTCTGGGATGGCAACAGCCTTACTTAGTAAAATCCAGAGCATTATTTTGAGTGTATGAATTAAATATATGATTAATGAGCCTTCAGTTTTTTGGGCATTGCTAATTGCAGTTTCGGTATACGATGTTGAGAAGCATCGTATACCAAACAAAATATTGATACTGTTTTTGTTTGTGTATTTTTTATCAATGTTTAACCGCAATTACACCTTTGATGTTTTTTTAATGTCCTTCGTTGGATTTGTGGTGTTTTTTTGTTTTGGATTACTCTTATATTTTGTAAGAGCTATGTCTGCAGGAGATGTGAAGCTATTAGGTATTGTGGGGATGTATCTTGGGTGGGGGAAATTACTTGATGCGTCGTACTTTATCTTACTTTCTTCTGGAGTGATCGGGACTTTCTACCTGCTATATAACTTTTCCAACTCGAACAGTCTTAGTATTAAAGGCTATTTTGAAAATAAGCTGATCGTGCTTGGTGGAGTGACACCAGTATTGGATGAAAGTGCGAGTTTGCACGCTAGGTATTCAAATAAGGTGACGATGCCTTTTGCACCCTCTGTTGTCATGGGATTGGCGATGTATAGCTACTTTACTTAAATCTGTTGTTGGTTAGCTTCATGGAGAGGAATAATATATGGATATTATAGGGCGTACTGATCCAACAACTTTGAAGCCTCAAATTTCAGCCCCAGCCGTTCCTACATCTATTGATATGTTGGGTGTTCCTGAAGTTGTTATAGAAAACCTTGTGTTGAAGCACCTGTCAGCCTACCCCAAGTCGGATGTTTTAGATCTTTCTAACTATTTATGTGTTGTGACACATATTGTTGAAAGTGCGTTGGCTGTGTTGAGAACAAAGTCATTGATTGAAGTTTTTCAACCAACCTCGAACCTTTCTCTCTCATCTGCATCTCATAGTCACGTCCGCTATTCCCTTTCTGAGAAAGGACTTGAAGAAGCTGATCTTGCCTTTAAACGTGATGCTTATTTAGGTCCTGCCCCCGTTTCACTTACTCAATATAGTGATGTGGTAAAGCAGCAGGATCTAAGAGCAGAGCTAGTGACTCGGCCACATGTCGAAGCTGCACTGAATGATGTATATGGTGTCGACAAAATGATTTCGGTATTGGGGCCAGCAATAAATTCGGGACGAGCTTTGTTGCTGTATGGGCATGCGGGGACGGGTAAAACATTTGTAGCTTCACGTATTGTCAATGCGCTGCATACGTCTGTTTTCATTCCTTATGCAGTCTATGCCTTAGGTAACATTATCAAGGTGTTTTCTGCACAACATCATAAACCGTTAGATAGTAACGGCAGCGATCAAAGTATCTCCCTCAAAGATCAATACGACAAGCGTTGGCTTAATTGTGAAAGGCCGAATATTCAGGTGGGTGGAGAGCTCACTATGGATATGCTTGAAGTCAATCATTCTGAGAACAGTCGTGTTTGGTTAGCGCCTGTACAAATGATGGCAAATAATGGGATTTTTATCATTGATGACCTGGGTCGTCAGCCCATGCCTGTCGATGCTTTGCTTAATCGTTGGATTGTACCAATGGAATATTCCTTTGATTATTTATCGCTACCTAATGGCCAGCAAATCACGATGCCGTTTGTTCTAACGCTTGCCTTTTCTACCAATCTAAATCCCAAGAAAATAAGCGACCCTGCATTTCTACGTCGTTTAGGTTACAAAATTGAATTCAAGCCGCTGAATCAGCGAGATTATGAAGCTTTATGGATGAGCGTCGTCGCTGAAAAAGAGATGGAGCTTCAAGATGGTTTCTTTGAGCGTTTGTCTCAAATGCACACGCTTCTTAAGGTGCCACTTTTCCCCTGTTTGCCGAAAGATCTCGTTGGTATAAGCAAAGACATTCTTTCGTTTGAGCAACTCCCACCTGTTATCACATTCGATATTCTTTCCATGGCATGGGAAGTCTATTTTACCTCTGATGGACACGAGGAAGAGAATAATGAATAAGAGTCAAGTTTTCCTACTGTTTTTACTGTCCGTAGTATTCGGCTTAGCGGCTGTATTTTTTGCTAAGCAGTGGATGGATGATCAAGTTCAGCCAACCGTTGAAGTTGAAACGGTCGAGCGTCACCCCGTTGTTGTCGCATCACAAGAAATTGAAGCCGGAACCATTATCGAGGATCAGTTTTTAACCACCAGGTTGATGGAAGTTGATTGGATTAATGAAAATAACTATTCAGATAAAGCGGATCTGATTGGCAAGGTTGTTGCGAATACTATCTATGCCGGAGAGGTGCTTCACAAGTTACGATTTACTGTACCAGGAGAAGGGTCAACACTTGCCGCTCTTATCCCTGAAAATAAACGTGCGGTAACGATACGTGTTGATGATGTTATTGGTGTGGCGGGGTTCTTATTACCGGGTAATAAGGTTGATATTCTCAATACCGTTTCTTACGGAAAAAATTCTGCAGCGACTCAAACCGTTCTTAAAGATATTAAGGTTTTGGCTGTAGACCAAACGGCTAAAACGAAAGAAAACAGTCCGATTATTGTACGAGCGGTAACTCTTGAGATGACGCCGAAAGAGGCCGAGAAACTTCTCACGGCTAAAAGCAAAGGCAGTATTCAGCTGACCTTGAGAAACCCACACGAAGTAGAGAAAAAAGTGGTTCGTCGATATGTGCCTAGACCAAGTGTCACCATTATCAAAGGTACAGAAACATCTAATGTGCGCGTCAAGGATTGAGGTGAAATATGAAAATATTAATTGCGTGTGTTTTGAGCCTGATTTGTTTTTCGACGGCCAGTGTTGCGGCATTGCAGACAGGAAAAACAGTCACGGTTCCACATCATAAATCTACGCATGTAGTGCTGTCGGGAAAAGCGGCGAAGGTTTCTCTTGGTGATCCTGAAGTCTTAGATATTGTAATTTTAAAATCAAATGAATTGTTCTTAATCGGCAAAAAATTAGGTGCGACAAACCTAATGGCTTGGGATTCACGAGGTCAGTTGATCGAGTCTATTAACATCGAGGTTACTCATGATCTTAATAGCCTCAAAGCTAAATTATATGAGTTCCTTCCTGATGAAACTATTGAAGTGCACAGTGCGCAGAATCGCTTACTGCTAAGTGGTCAGGTCAGTAACCAGCAACAAATGAATGTGGCGATGCGAATCGCGGAAACTTATTCATCGGGGCAGGCTGCTGACGAATCAAAAGAAAGCGGCAGTGAACAAGCTGCAGCGACAGGTGTTATTAACCTAATGTCTATTGGTGGTGCTCAACAAGTCATGTTAGAGGTGACGGTTGCAGAGGTTCAGAGAAGCTTGGTCAGAAAGTTTGATGCGAATTTTCATTTCTTCCAAACAAGTGGTTCGAATTTTTCTTGGGGAGCGTCTTCAGTACCTGCGGGTGTGTTAGGAGCAACCCCAATCTTCGATATCCCAACCTCTACTGATTACGGTATTTTAGGGTCTTTCATTGATAGTAATACCTTGTTTACTTTCGCATTGGATGTTGCGAAACAAAACGGTGTGGCGAAAGTTTTAGCTGAACCAAATTTAACCGCACTAAGCGGTTCCAAGGCTGAGTTTTTAGCCGGTGGTGAGTTCCCCATTCCAGTACCTGACGACGACGGTATTACCATAGAATACAAAGAATATGGGGTAGGTTTAAAGTTTATCCCGACAGTGCTTAGTGATAAAAAAATCAATCTGAATTTGGCTGTTGATGTCAGTGAAATAGCTAATAGTAGTTCGTTAACTATTGATCCTGGAACTACCAATGCGACCTATCTTATCCCTCCAATTACTAGACGAAGTGCTTCGTCGACGCTTGAGTTAGCCGATGGCCAAACAATCGGTATTGCGGGTTTACTCAGTGAGAATGTCAGAGATGTCAGCAACAAAATGCCGGGTATTGGTGATGTGCCTATTTTAGGTCAGCTCTTTAATAGTCAAGAGTATGTGTCTGGAGAAACTGAGCTGGTCATTCTTGTTACGCCTCGACTCGCCAAACCGGTGGATAGAAGTAAGGTAACACTGCCAACTGATGCCTTTGTTGATCCTAATGATCTGGAATATTACTTGTTAGGCCGAAGCGCTTACATAGCTGAACCGTCTGAATCTGATTCAGAGCAATCTCAAGCTTCACAGGATATATCACCGACCGATGGTGGTAGCGAAGGCTCATTTGGGCACGATTTATAAGGGGATAGATATGACTAAAATAATGATGATCTTTCTCGCAATGTTATTAGTTGGCTGTGCGAACGATGCTCGTTTAGGGCATTCGGTAGCACTAGTGAAAACAGAGCAAACGTATAACCCTAATGCTACCCAAGAGAATTTACTCGAAGTACCTGATGGTACAGGGGAGCGGATGCAGACTGGTTACGACAGATATGTTGGCAGAGGTGAAAACGATCTGTCCGGAAGTAGTAGCCAGATCTTAGAAGATTTTAACTAAATCTGGAGGTACTCATATGTTGTATCGAGTATCACAAAGCCCTAAAAAACAACAAGGCTTAGTTGCGGTGATGATTACTGCTGCTTTGTTGGTTTTTCTAGCTGTCTCAGCGCTAGCTGTAGACATAAACCATATGGTTGTAAATAAAACGCGCTTACAAAATGCAGTTGATTCTGCAGCGCTGGCTGCCGCAACCATATTAGACAACAGCAAAGATAAAGACGCGGTGGACGCAGAAGTCGGTACGGCGCTCAATGCCATGGCGGCTTCAACAGGGAACCAAGAAATTGATTTCTCGACCGCTTCTATAAGCATTGATTATTCGAATGACCCACAGGATTTTACTGGCACGGCGACGTTCGGTGCAAATGAAGATGTTTATGTGCGAGTTCGCGTAGATGCACTAGAGATGGATGAATTTTTCATTCATATGTTTGGCCTTGATAAGGCAGTATCAGCAAGTGCCGTTGCTGGCCCCAGCTCAGGTCAAGATGTAGTTAATAACGTTGTACCCATTGGTGTGTGTATTGGTGATGGCACTTCGGATAACGATATTGATCCAGAAGATGGCTATCACGATGTGACAGGTGAAGAGATAGTTAATGTATTTGGCTATGAAGTCGGCACCGTTCATGCTCTTAAAGTAGGGGATAACAAACTATCTGAAATGGGTAATGGTAATTATCACCTATTGGATTTCGGCTCTGGTGGTAAAACAGTTAAAGAAGGTTTAGGTGGTAGTTATGACCAACCAATCAAAATTGGTGAAGACATAACAACCAAACCAGGTGGTACAGTTGGCCCTACAGGCGATGGTTTGAATACTCGTTTTGGAGATTATGGTGGTGGCTTATCGGCATCCGATTACCCTTCAGATTATGTAACTACAGAACCTACCAATGAAATAACGATTGATGCCGGTACGGGAGAGATCGATTCTGACGGAAGTTATACCTATGCTCAATATGAGTCAGATACCAACGCCTGCATCGCAAACGGTGGTTCTGGGTGTGCATCTAATGGTGTCGCTTGGCGTCGTATTTTACCCATTCCTATGGTGGATTGCTCTGGTAAAAGTGGTGGTGCAACTGACTTTACCGTGCACAAGATTGGCTGTTTTTTCTTGTTACAAAAAGCACCAACTAACAACTCAGGTACACCCGCCGTTTTTGGTGAGTTTATCCACTCTTGCAGTGTTGCAGGTGGATCAGGTAGTACAACGTCGACAACAGAAGGGACTTATAAGATTGTTCTGTATAAGGACCCCGATAGTGGGGAATCTTGATCATGAAGCAATCTAATCAATTTCAACAGGGATTTGCTGCCGTAGAGATGGTCATTGCGACTCCCGTTTTACTGTTTTTTCTAGTCTTAGTTCTAGAGCTTGGCAATATTCTTGTTCACTACAATGTGATATCGAAGTCAGTGCAAAATGGCGCTCGTTATGCGGTTAGTGAAGTGTATGGAACCATTGGTGGAACCATCGCACCGACGTCTGAAATTCAGAATGTCGTGGTCTATGGTCAGAACAGTGCAGGGACCGCTGTATTATCTTCATTAACGACATCGGATGTGACCGTAACCCCGCCTTCAGGCGATAGTTATGTCAGAGTTAGTGTGACGTATGACTATGTTCCACTCTTCTTGTCTATTCCTTTTTCGAATGAGAATTTTGCTGTTCCATTAAGTGTGACTTCAGTGATGAGGGTGCTGTGATGATAAGACTTAAAAGACGAACCAAAGGGCTTGCCATTATTGAGTTCACTTTGGTCTCATCATTAATTTTTCTGTTGCTCTTTCTCATTTTAGCGTTAGGTGCCTATATATTTTCGCTGCAAATGGTCAGTGAAGCGACTAGGAAGGCTGCTAGGTTAGCGACGGTATGTTACGTCCTAGATAGAGATAATATTGCGGGAATGGTGGTGGATGATATTCCTCTTGTTGGATTTACTAATGCGAACTTAGAAGTGGCTTACTTAGACGCGAGCGGGGGAGAGGTTGCTTCTGATTTTGAAGCAAACTTTGGCAGCATTAAATTTGTGCGTGCTAGGGCTACGGGTTATGGCATTCAGTTAATCAGTAACCTAAGCTTTCTAGGAGAGAATGGATTTCTTGCTGCCCCTGCGTTTGAAACAATACTACCCGCAGAAAGTTTGGGTGTGGTGAGGCCTGAAACTGAAACTAGCACTAACATATGGAATAGATGCCCATAAGAGGTTATTTAAAAGGAGATGAATGTATGGGGGAAGCGATCAAAATAACGCCGAATGAAAACGATAAAGATATGACGCGTTTAAGAACGAATCTAAAGGTCTGGTTAGTCTACAGTACTGACGGCTTTCATTCGCATATGAGTCAAGAACTAAAAAAATGCCGAAATGTTCATGTGACCTCGTTTTCTCTTGCGGCAATGAGTGAAGAATACCTAAAAAGTGCAGATGTCCCAGAGCTTATTTTTGTTGAAGCTAATGGGAATTGGGCTCAAAAAATGGTTGAGTTACAAGGGTATGATTTGTCTTTAGAAGACAAGGATTTGTCTTTAGTTGTGCTCGGTGATGAAAGTGATAATGGATCATTAAAAATCGCACTTCGCTTAGGGGCATCAGATTTTCTGTCTCATAATGTGACTCTATCGGACTTACTTCCATTATTGAAGAAAACCGCTTCCGAAAAGCTTGAGAACTCCAGTTACGGAGAGTTTATCTTGTTTTTGAATACCAAAGGAGGGATGGGGGCAACCACCTTGGCGCTAAATACTGCCATTGAGATGGCCACTCAACACCCTAATGAAGTTCTTTTACTCGATATCGATCTTCAGTTTGGCGTGATTCCAGACTATTTGAACATAGTGCCGACTTATAGCGTTTCTGATGCGATCAACAGTTCGAATGATTTGGATGAAATGTCTTTGGGCTCTTTGGTAAATAAACACGAATCAGGCCTCCATGTTCTAAGCTTTAAACATGAAAATAACGCTGATGACTTCGAGCAGGCTCAGAAAATTGGCAGATTACTTCCAATTCTGCGTCGTTTCTACCCTTATGTGATCATTGACCTGTCTAGAGGCTTAGATCACGTGTTTGCATCAGCAATATCACCTGCGACTAAAGTACTTTTGGTTTTGCAACAGAGCTTAGTGTCAGTAAAAAACACGAGCCGACTAATTAAGTCTCTGAAGTTTGAGTACGGCTTACAAAGTGACTCAATAGAGGTCATTCTCAACCGTTATGAAAAGCGACATTCAATTAAGCTAAAAGACATTGAGCAGGCAGTGGGCAACCACGACATACATCTTATGCCTAACGATTTTAAAGTCGCGCTAGAGAGTGCCAATTTGGGGCAGCCGTTAGTTCAGTCTAGGAAGAAAAGCTCTATTACTCGCTCTATCATCGACTTATCTCATGTTCTCTCACCACCAGAGCAGGAAGAGAAAGGGTGGCTGAAAAAGTTGTTTTCATAATGGGTTGATGAAAAGTAAACACGAGGGATTGTGATGTTCTTTAAACGAAAAAATGTAAATCCAGAGTTTGAAAAAAAAGTAGAACAGATTTCGCATGATTCAGAAGATGCCAATCCTGTTGAACGTTTATCAAGTGCTGAGACGTCCAGTCACTCTCGGACAGAAGCGAGCGTTGAAAAGGAGAAAGCGATCGATGAAGCTCGAAAAGTACTGGAGCAAGAATTATCAATCAAACACTTCTTTCACAAGCAGTTGCTTGAAACGTTAGACTTAGGATTACTTTCTAGCTTGGAGAAAGAGCGCGCTAAGCTAGATTTGCATGAAGCTATCGTTCAGTTGATGGCTGATGATGGTAGTCATGCACTCAGCGCAGAAGGTCGTAAACGGGTCATCAAACAGATAGAAGATGAAGTTTTTGGCCTTGGCCCGTTGGAGCCCTTATTAGCTGATCAAACTGTGTCGGATATATTGGTCAACGGCCCAAAAAGTGTCTACGTTGAGCGAAGGGGGAAACTCGAAAAAACGCCCTATACTTTTCTTGATGACCGCCATTTAAGAAACATTATTGACCGTATCGTCAGCCAGGTTGGTCGTCGGATAGATGAAGCATCACCTATGGTAGATGCCCGCTTAGTTGATGGCTCCCGTGTGAATGCGATTATCCCGCCTCTCGCACTCGATGGCCCTTCAGTTTCGATCCGTCGTTTTGCTGTCGATCGTCTGACGATGGATAACTTAATTGGTTACGACTCAGTCTCGCCTCAGATGGCTAAATTTGTGGAGGCTGCGGTGAAAGGTGAGCTGAATATCTTGATTTCAGGAGGGACGGGGTCAGGGAAAACAACCACACTGAATATCTTTTCTGGTTTCATTCCGCGAGACCAACGAATTATTACCATAGAAGACTCGGCAGAATTACAACTGCAACAACCACATGTCATTCGCCTCGAAACCCGTCCTTCGAACCTAGAAGGAAAGGGAGAAATCAGCCAGCGTGAATTGGTTAAAAATACCTTGCGTATGCGACCAGACCGAATCGTGGTTGGGGAGGTGCGGGGTAGTGAAGCCGTTGACATGCTAGCGGCGATGAATACCGGTCATGATGGATCTCTTGCTACCATTCACGCGAATACCCCTCGTGATGCCTTAAGTCGTGTCGAAAACATGTTCTCGATGGCAGGGTGGAACATATCAACCAAAAATTTACGTGCTCAAATAGCTTCGGCTATACACCTTGTTGTTCAAATGGAGCGCCAAGAAGATGGTAAGCGTCGGATGGTGAGTATCCAAGAGATCAACGGCATGGAAGGTGAGGTGATCACGATGTCGGAAATATTCCGTTTTCAGCGTAAAGGTATTGATGAAGACGGCAATATTATCGGTTATTTCACGGCAACGGGGGTCGTTCCTCAATACCATGACCAGTTAGTCAAACGTGGACTCGATCTGCCTTTCGAGCTCTTTAGTGAGACCAAAGGTTAAGGAGAGATTATGGACAATGTAAGCGTTTCATTAGGTCTATTATTCATTGCGGTGCTTTTTATCTCTCAAGCTTTGTTGCTCCCTGCAGCAGGGAAAAAAGCGAAGCACAAAGAGTTGTCTCGCCGCTTAAAAGAGACGCAACGTAATATCGATGCAGAGAGTTTATCATTACTCAAAGAACACTATAACAAAGAATTATCTCCAGTAGACCGCAAATTAATCGTCATTCCATATTTTGCTGGCTTAAAGAAAATGCTAGAACTAGCCGGCTTTAAATTGGCATTGAGCCGCTTTTTACTCATTGTTTCTCTTTGTGGTGTGTTGCTCACGTTGATATCGATAATGACCAACCAAGTATGGTTCATCAGTGTGGGGGCGTTCATTTTTGTTTGGGTTATCGCTTATCTATTTGTGCAAAATCGAGTGACTTACCGAATGGCTCGATTTGAGGAACAACTTCCTGAGGCTTTAGATATTATTCGACGCGCATTGCAAGCTGGACAACCGCTCGTCCAATCATTCAATGAAGTTGGCGAAGAACTTCCAGATCCAATCGGTATTGAATTTAAAAATACTTATAACCTACTTAACTATGGTTATGACTTACGCTTGGCGATTCTACAGATGACAGAACGAGTACCAACCGTCTCAATGTTGGCATTTTCTAGTGCTGTAATGTTGCAAAAAGAGACTGGGGGTAATCTCTCTGAGAATCTGCAAAAGGTATCTGAAGTACTTAGAGCGCGTTTTAAACTGGAAAGGAAAGTCAGAACGCTCTCTGCTGAAAGTCGTTTATCCGCATGGATCTTAACATTATCTCCTTTTGGTTTGTTTTTCGCATTAAGGGTCGCTAGTCCTGAGTATATCGAGCCACTCTATAAAGATCCCCGCGGCCTATCCATGGTGAGTGTCGGTATTGTTCTTTTGGCTATCGGAGCCTTGTGGATTAAAAAGATCATCAGCATAGAGATATAACCTATGGAATTATTAAATATTGAAGTTTGGAAGCAGATGTTAGCAGACTTTGGAGTTAGCTCTCAGATGGTTATCTATTCGATGATTTTGCTTACAACAGTCTTGTTAACGCTAACGCTTGGATTTCTATTTTTAGGAGCTCGTTCTCCTTTGGACAAGAAACTGAGACAGATATCAGAAGACGGGGCACCTACTGGCAGAAAACCATACGACTTCTCGAATACGTTAGAATCATTAAGCCCTTTTATAAGTAAAGGTAATAAAAAAGATAATGAAACTTACTCAGAAAAGTTGATGCATGCAGGGTTTCATGAGAAGAGCTCGTTATCGGTTTTCTATGCGTTGAAGGTTTTATCTAGCTTAATAGGTATCGTCGCGGGCTTTATGGTTTATTACATAGCGTTAGGTGGAGAGTATAATAAATTACTCATCATGACCTGTGTTTTTCTTGGCACATTCACACCTAATATTATTCTCAGTAAGCTACAAAAAGAGCGTCAGAAAAAAATCAGAAACGGCGTCCCTGATGCGCTTGATCTTCTTGTGGTATGTACTGAATCAGGGCTTGGCTTTAATGCAGCTCTTGGACGTGTTGCATCAGAGCTTTATATCTCTCAGCCTGAACTTGCGGATGAACTAGAGACTGTGTTTGCTAAAATTCAAGCGGGCGTCACTATGCCTGATGCGCTTAGGCAGCTTATCGAACGAACCGGTTTAGTCGAATTGGAAGGCTTGGTTTCTTTGCTTTCTCATGCATCGAGAATGGGCGGAAGTTTAGCGCAAACGCTCCGTGACTATACTGAAGATTTTAGAGATAAGCGTCAGCAAGCCGCTGAAGAAATCGCGGCGAAAATACCGACTAAAATGTTATTCCCCATGTTGATATTTATTTGGCCTTGTTTTTTCATTGTTGCACTTGGCCCTGGACTCTTGATCGTAATGGACGCATTAAGTGCGCCGGGAGCAAGTTTATGATGTTATACAATAAGTTTCTTCTACTACTATTGCCAATTTTGCTACTTGGTTGTGCATCTTCTGATGAACCAACCAACCAATTTGATGCCGAATTGTATTCGGGTAAACCAATCGATAGTTTGACTAGTGATGATCCACCGCTAAATGAAAAAGAAGCAATTATGCGCGGTGACATTGCTCTGCGAGACAGCAATATAGACTTGGCGTTGTATGAATACATACGCTCTTTGTCTTTCCCTGAAAAAGAGTTTCACGATAAAACTCTGTTCACTATTGGCCAAATACATTCGTCTCGCGGTAACTATGCGTTGGCCGAGAAAGCTTACCTTGCAGCGCTAGATTTTAACCCCGCCCACACTGAAGTTTTGGAGCAGTTAGGCGTTCTATACACCAAACAACGTCGTACCGATGAAGGACGGAGTTATTTTTTTAAAGCGATTAATTCAGACCAAGTTCGTTTAAAAAGCAGTGAAACTATCCAGAACTACCAAGCATTGAGCCAAAGTGAAGTGGCCAGTTTGAAGGTCGATAGTATGTCTCCTGCATTGGCTTATATGGGGATTGGTGTACTGGAAGATGTTGATGGTAAGCATCAGATTGCACAAGAGTACTTTAAAAAGTCACTGACGATAGATAAAAGTTCAGTCAAAGCTTTGTTGAATATGGGCTATTCTCATTACATGTACGGTAACTACAAGGAAGCCTATCAATACACGCGTTCAGCTTTAGAGTTGGATCCGAATAATGAAAAAGCTCAAAATAACCTAGCGCTTATTTATTTAGCATCTGGGGATATAAAAAAAGCAACCAACGTATTCATGAGGCATATGGAAGCTCCGGAGGCGTTAAATAATGTCGGCTACTTCTTGATATTACAAGGAAAGCCCGACCAGGCAGTTCCTTATTTACAACAAGCTATCAATAAAAAATCATCTTACTATAAAGTGGCTAATGAAAACTTAAACAGAGCACTAGCGGAAGTGAGAGAGATGGAGCAATAGGGATTTGATTTTGGCTCAATGAAAAGGATATTCATATTGCCTAAAAGCGAAAGCTTTAATAAAGATATCATTGCAATTTCTGCTCTTTGGCTAGTTTGTGCCACAGTGATATTTCTTTATAAGTGGGAAAGCGTTTCAATACTCAACTTGAATGACAATGACGACTATATGCGTTTTGTTCAGTTTCAAGAGTGGATGAAGAACGGCCATTGGTATCTAGAGCCGATGAGCAACTTCAATGCCGCTGATGGTATTATTATTCATTGGTCTCGATTTCCTGACCTAATACTATCTTTAGTCGCTTTCCCATTGCTATTTATGGTTGATGACAGTATTGCGTATGCAATCTCAATTTCTATTGTCCCATTGTTTTATTTGTTGTTTTACGCACTGTCATGTTTTTATTTATGTGAGCATTACTTTGGAGGTAAGTATCGCTTCATAAGCATGATGTTCGCTATTTCTTCCCCTTCAATTATTCATTTCTTACCCGGTTCTATTGATCATCACAATATTCAACTTATATTAGCAACACTGTTTCTGTCTTTAACACCTATTACTATTCACAATCTTAAACAATCATGGCGTGTTTACGCTCAATCTGCTTTTCTGTCTTTATCGTTGTGGACAGGAATGGAGAATATATTGTTATTTATGGCTTTCTTTGTCATTTATACGGTTCATTGCAGCTTTTTTCATAACGGATGGTTTAGTTACATCTCCAATCTATACGTAACTTGTACTATTTTTTCTATTTTTGCTGTTTTATTAAATAGACCTTACGATGAGTTTTTTGTTTTAAAATATGATGAAATATCATTCATTCTCATTATTCTTTTTCTTAGTGGCTGGGTGTTTGTTAATATTTACAATCGATTGACTAATGATGACATGAGCTTAAAACAAAGAATATTATTGTTTGTTTCCCTTGGTTTGTTGTGTTTATTTCCGGTTGTGATCCTTTATCCCTCACTGACCAGTGCTTTGTTTATTGATTACCCACCGATACTTAAGCTGTACTGGCTAGATCAGGTCACCGAGGCTAAATCTGTAGTTGATTACATAGAAATTAAAGGTTTCTTTTCTGTTGATAACTATGCCTTACTATTGGTACCCGCTATTCTATACCCAGTTTTAAGAATTAAAAATCACCACTGTACAGTACTGTATCTCATATTCATGTTTAATTTAGCTCTTGCGATATTTTGGCAGGTTAGAGTAATAAGGTTGTGCTTTGTTTTAGCTGCACCTTTTCAAGCATATTTTATTATTAAACTATCTGAATATGTCAGATCCACAATATTAAAAATCATCATTATTTTTTCTGGATCTCCGTTATCGGTAGCATTTTTCATTATTGCATTGTCTCCAACAGGGGAAATTACCACTACCTTTGATGATGAATACAAGTCACCAAGTATCTTTAATGTACTAAAAGATAACGGTATCAATTCACATACTATCCTTTCTGGAATAGAAACTGGCGCACCTGTATTAGCTAAAACGAACAACAGTATAATTGCTGCTCCTTATCATAGAAATATTGTGGGCAACCAATTTTTAATCGAAGTGATGCTGGAAGAGAACATGTTTCTGGCAAGAAAAAAAATAGTAGATAAAAAGGTTGATTATATATTGATCGGTAATGATCCTCACTTATCTCTCCTCAAGAATTCTGGAAGCGAGGACTCTTTAATTAGAAGGCTTTATGGAGATAACATTCCTGCTTGGCTAGATGTTACATACGATGGAATTGAGGATGGTTACCGAGTTTTTAAAGTAAGGAGTGAGCATGAATAAACAGAAAGTAGCAATATTACTCCCATGTTATAACGAAGCCGGAGCCATTGGCGAAACGGTTACCTCTTTTCAAAAAGCCTTACCTGATGCATCCATTTATGTTTACGACAACAATTCAACCGACAACACGGTCAACGAGGCGTTACAAGCAGGGGCGATTGTGCGACATGAGCTTCGCCAAGGTAAAGGGGAAGTCGTGAGGCGGATGTTCTCTGATGTTGAGGCTGATGTTTATGTGATGGCTGATGGCGATGACACTTACGATGCGTCAGTGTGCCCGGTGTTGATCGAGCAATTAAATAATGAAAAGCTCGATATGATTATTGGAAGTCGCGAGCGCTCTTCTGGTGCATATCCTAAAGGACATATCCTTGGCAACAAGATGTTTTCATCACTGATTAACTTAGCATTCAATGCACAATTGAATGATGTATTTTCTGGCTATCGAATTATGAGCCATCGATTTGTCAAAACCGCACCTATCTTCAGCGATGGCTTCCAAATAGAAACAGAACTCACCGTGCATGCGTTACACCATAATATGTCCATTAAAGAAGTCTCAACTCAGTACCAATCTAGGCCGGAAGGAACCGCTAGCAAACTGAACACCTTGAGTGATGGCTTCAAGATCCTCAACTTTATCTTGTTCTTATTGAGAGATGTAAAACCAATGTTTTTCTTTGGCGTGCTCTCGATATTGCTTGGTCTTATTTCATTGAGCTTAGGTATTCCCGTTATTGTTGAATTCGTTGACACGGGTTTAGTGGCAAGGCTACCTACAGCTGTTTTGTCTAGCTCAATAGCTTTGATCGCTGTGATGTCTTTTTTCTGCGGTTTGATACTCGATAACGTATCACGAGGTAGGCGAGAGATGAGAATACTCTCTATTTTAAGATTTAAGGACGATAAATAATTAGGCTGAGGTTTTTGGCCAAGGGAGCTGCACTCGAGTGCTTGAAGTGCTAGGTGGAGTTGCAATTGTATAGCTGCTGCTGTGATGACGATTTTGATTAAAGTAAGAAGTAGGCGACTAGCTCCCCTACCTCTTACTCTCAATTATTACTTAGATTGCGAGACCGGTAATCGCACCCAATAACATGAAGATCCCCACTAAACCTACAATCGGCATCTTCACGGTTTTCAATAGCCAAACACCAACAATGATCAGAGCGAAGTCTAAGCCGCTACTCACTGCACTTGTGAAGATGGGTTGGTATAGAGCCGCAAGTAATAAGCCGACTACAGCCGCATTCACACCTGTAAGCGCCCCAGCTACTAGAGGCTTACTCGCAATTGCCTGCCAGTTCTTCAGTACGCCCAGTAGCAGCAAGAAGCCCGGTAAGAACACCGCAATCGTTGCGAGCAGTGCCCCTGTGATCGGTGCTGATGGCATTAATACATAACCTAGGTAAGTGGCTAACGTAAACATCGGGCCCGGTACGGCTTGCGCTGCGGCATAGCCTGTTAGGAAGGCATCTTGAGACAGTTGGTCACCAATGCCATTCTGTAACAACGGAAGAACCACGTGACCGCCACCGAATACCAAGCTGCCTGCTTGGTAGAACAAGCCAAATACTTCAATGCCTTGAGAGTAAGCACTGAATAGAGGCAGACCAACCAGTAAAGCAACGAAAATCACGAGTGGTGTTAACGATATCTTGTGCGTCGAAGGTGCTGTTTTTAATTCGTGTGAGGTTAAAAATTTGCTGCCAATGATTGCTGCAAATAGGAGCACTAAGACTTGAGGCCAGATCCCAGGAATCAAAAGTAGAACAATCGCGGTGATCACACACAGTGCTGTTGCTACCTTTGATTGGCAAAAGTTTTTGTACATGCCGAAAGTGGCGTCAGCTACAACCACGACCGCGAGTAGCTTAAGTCCGTGGATGATTGAAATGAAAAGCGGCGCTTCTAACAACTGGTTGCTCACTAAGGCCAATATCAACATTAGGATGACTGAAGGGGAGGTGAAGCCGACAAATGCGGCAATCGCACCGGTTAAGCCACCTTTTTTGTAACCAACCGCGAAGCCAACCTGACTTGAGCCTGGACCCGGCAGAAATTGACTGAGGGCGACAATTTGCCCGTACTCTTCGTCGGATAACCAATTCAGTTTCTCAACAAAGGTTTTACGGAAGTAGCCAATGTGTGCCGCTGGTCCACCGAAGCTAATCCAGCCAAGCCAGAAAAAGGTTTTAAAAATTGAAAGCATGATCGATTCCAGATAAATGTTTAGCGTAATTTAGGTGGAGTTGAACTATGATTCAAATTAATTGTTTTAATTATAATTATGAATGAAATGGGATTGATTTGTGGCTGATTTTAACTGGAAAGGAATTGACCTTAACTTATTGATTGCACTGCAGGCTTTGTATAAGACGAATAGCGTGAGTAAGGCTGCTGAGCGTTGTTATGTCAGCCAATCTGCGATGAGTCATAGCTTACAAAGACTGAGAAAGCTGTTTGATGACCCTTTGTTTGAGCGTGTCGGTAGCAAGATGGAAGCGACCGACCGAGCCATTGAATTATCAAGCACCGTCGATGCGTTGCTTAATACTATTCAATCTGAAGTTCTGTTGTCCAAAAGGTTTGAAGTTGATAGTTATAGAGGCAGCTGGAAAATAGGGCTTACCGATTACGCGGAACAGATGTTTGGCCCAATGATCTTCGATTTTATTAAACAAGCTTCGCCAAACTCTCAAGTTGCATTTCTTAACGTTAATCGAACCAATTACCAGCAGGTATTTGAAGAGGCTAAGCTAGACATTGCGATAGGCAGCTTTGGTGAGGTACCAAAGCCTTATCGAACAAAGCATTTGTATACAGAGCAACACGTGTGTTTGTTCGATCAGTCGGTTTTATCTATTGAACAACCAATGTCTTTAGATCAGTTTGTGTCTGTAGAACATGCATTGGTTTCTCCTGCAGGGGCTCTAAAAACGGGTGTTGATATTCGATTGGCTGAGCTAGGTTTCAGTCGAAAAGTCGCTATATCTTCAAGTAACTTCTTGACAGTAAAAAGATTAATTCGTGGTCGAGAGTTGTTGTGTATTGTTCCTCGGCTCGTGGCGCGTAATGATATTGATACCGAAGATACTTTACTGGCGGTGAAACCACCTATCGATGTTCCGGATTTTGATATACAGCTTGTCTATCGCAAGGCAAAGCATCTAGATGATAAAAATAAATTACTTAGAAAGTTGATTGCTAAAGCTATTTCATCTGTGATTAGTGAGTAAATTTATGAGCTGCGATTTGACGTTAAGTTTGTCCAAATTATCGCTAAAAAAATCCGGTTAATTACCAGAACGTGACTATACTTAATTTACGACTCAAAGCAGTCGTAAAGAATAGGCTTTTTGATTTACCTAAGTAAAAAAATGGTTATATCCTCATGATATAGCTTAAAAAACTACCAGGCTAAACGGACTTAGTTGGTCTTAAAGCGCTAGCTCCCCCTAGCGCTTTTTCTTTTATGTCGATTCTGGCAAAAGGGTCTGAATCCTTTTTAGCAGTTGCTCGATCTCTTGTTTTTCATAGTGAGCCGTCACCTTAGGTTGGCTGCTTTCTCTTGGGAGTAATGCCGTTTCGATATGGTGCTGCAGTAAAGCATCTTGTGAGTTGGCGTTGAGCTTCTCTGCAAGTACCACTGCTTGTCGGCCAATCGTGGTGAAGTCCTGTTTGATGGTGGTCAGTGGTGGATTAAAAAACGCACTGTCCTCGATGCCATCAAAGCCGACGACAGCAACCTTGTCAGGGACTGGAATCTGCAGCTCTTGCAGCGCGCGTAAAACCCCTAATGCCATCTGGTCACTTGCCACTAACACGGCATCAAATACGGCTTGTTTAGCGACAGCTTCTCGAACACCAAGATAACCACTTTCTGCTTGCCAGTTTCCTTGATATTGATACTGCACCTTACTCTCTGCATCTGATAACGCGGCTAACCAACTTTGGTGACGAATCTTTGAGGCGCTGGATTCGTTCGGACCAGTGATTAACAGGAAGTCCGTTCGTCCGCTCTCAAGTAGATGTTGAGCCGCCAGTTTTGCTCCTTCCGCATGATCACCGCAAACATAGTTCACTTGGCTGTTAGAGGGAACATCAATGAAGATAAGGTTGAGGTGCTGATATTGTTCCACTAACCATTCTGCATCGGCACTCTCTAAAGGCACATTCAGAATAATGCTGTCGACCTGTTGAGCCATCAGTTCACGAATAGCCTCACGGGTGTTCGCGAGATTAGGCTCGGAAACAACAGAGAAAGCGACGCCATAACCCATATCATGAGCCTGCATTCGCACGCCATTGGCGATCATTGCTGCGCCATGCAGTGCCATATCGAGCGTGACTAAACCAACGCTGGTGGACTTGGCTCGACTGAGCATTTGAGCACCTTTATTGGGTACATAACCCAGTTGCTTTATGGCGGCGTTAACCTTGTTGCGGGTGGATTCCGCGACGTCTTGTGAGCCATTGGTTACTCGAGATACTGTCTGGGTAGATACCCCTGCCAGTTTTGCTACGTCTTTGAAGGTGATACTCATCGCTCTGCTCATCGAATATTTTAGAGTGAAATAAGCCTACCGAAATTTACCAAACTAAACTCTGCTCACTCTCAAATAAATGTCTTTTAAAACATTAAAAATGTTTCCGGAAACAGTCGATCTTGTGCAAATTTTTCGAATATTAAAGCCAATTTACATCACGATTTTGTGGGTTTTGGATACTAATCTGGCGTGATGGGTTCACTATTATTTCTATATTATGTTTACGAAAACAATAGAGATTAGTAATGAACGAATTTATTCACTTAAAGAGTAAAAACCATAGTTTGATCATTAAATCAGGGCGTGTTCCAGAGGTTTTGCATTGGGGGGCAAAGATCGCAAGTATTGATGAAGATCTTCTGCTTTCGACAGAAAGACCGATTTCTCAAGCTCGACTTGATGTGGATGTGCCACTTTCTCTTTGCCCTGAGTTAGGCAGTGGACACTTTAACGCTCCAGGCATTGAAGGTCACAGAGAAGGGCGTGATTGGGCTCCTGTCTTTAAGACCGTTCGTTACGATGCTCAAGATCAAGAGGCGTGTTTTTTCCTTGAAGACAAGGTTGCTCAACTGAACCTTAAGGTAGAGATTAAGCTGGATTCCGAATCTGACGTCGTCCAAAAGCGTGTAACCGTCACCAATAAAGGCAGCAATAAATACTACCTGAATAAGCTTTCTTCTACGTTGCCATTGCCGAATCATGCCAACGAACTCATGACGTTCCATGGCCGTTGGTGTCATGAATTTCAAACGCAACGTCAGCGTTTTGAACACGGCGGCTTCATGCAAGAGAACCGTCGCGGTCGTACTTCACATGAAAACTTCCCTGGCATGTTTGCAGGCACTCAAGGGTTCTCAGAGCAGAACGGTTTGGTGTGGGGATTTCATTTGGGTTGGAGCGGTAACCACCAAATGCGCGCGGATGTTCGTAGTGATGGCCGCCGCTTTGTTCAAGCGGGAGAGTTATTGCTAGCGGGTGAATCGATTCTAGAACCAGAGGCTACTTATCAGACACCTTGGCTCTATGGCTGTTACAGCAACTCAGGTTTAAATGGCATCGCGCAACGCTTTCAACAATTTGTTCGCGACAACATTATTAAATTCCCAACCGATAAACCTCGTCCCGTTCATTTAAACACATGGGAAGGGATCTATTTTGATCACAAGCCTGACTACATCATGAAGATGGCAACAGAAGCGGGCGTGATGGGCGTTGAGCGTTTCATTATTGATGATGGTTGGTTTGTGGGGCGTGATGGTGAACGCACGGCACTGGGCGACTGGTATTTGGATGAGGTGAAATATCCAAATGGCTTAGAGCCTGTGATTGAACATGTAAACCAACAGGGTATGGAGTTTGGCCTTTGGGTTGAACCTGAAATGGTAAGCCAAGATTCTAATCTTTACCGAAATCATCCTGATTGGGTGCTTGGTTTACAAGGGTATCATCAACCATCTGGCCGTTGGCAGTATGTGTTAGACCTACAAAATGAAGCGTGTTTTAACTACTTGTATGAACGCCTCAATGCGCTTTTGACTCGATACAACATCACTTACCTTAAATGGGACATGAACCGAGAGTTGGTTCAACCTGGGCATCAAGGTAAAGCTGCTGTGCATGGTCAAACTAAAGCGCTATACCGCCTTGTTGATGAGTTGAATTTAGCGCACCCAGAAGTCGAGATTGAATCTTGTTCTTCGGGCGGCGGCCGTATCGATTTTGAAATTCTAAAACGAACCCATCGTTTCTGGGCATCGGATTGTAATGATGCTTTAGAGCGCCAAGCCATTCAGAAAGGCATGAGTTACTTCTTCCCACCAGAAGTGATGGGGGCGCACATTGGCCCAGCAGAATGCCACTCAACCAACCGTCGTCACAGCATCAATATGCGTGGTGTAACTGCACTCATGGGGCACATGGGTGTTGAGCTTGACCCTGTTAAAGAGTCACCGGAAGAGAAACAAGCATTCTCACATTACATCTCACTGCATAAGCAATTTCGTCATGTTTTGCATTCTGGTCGTAGTTTCCGAATGGATCCTTCGGACAAAAATCAGAATATTTATGGCGTTGAAAATGACGATGAAATGCTGATCACCGTGTGCCAATTGGCGATGCCTGAATATGCTCTGCCTTCGCCACTTCGTATTAGCTGTGTGGAAGACAACGCGATGTATCAAGTGAAGTTAGTGGACATGCCAAAAACCAGTTTCCAGTTGATGAAACAGCGCCCCCAATGGCTCGACAAAACGTTGACCCTGAGTGGCGATAACCTCAAGGAAATTGGATTGACCTTACCGATTCTAGACCCAGAGTCAGCCTTGATTGTTCATCTGAAAAAGATATGAAGCGTTAACTCTGAGCTCCCCTACAAATAAAATTCTAAATATAAAAATATAATCGGCAGCGAGGAATTGCTGCCGCAATAACTAAACTTAAGGAAAACAAAATGTCTATTACAGTTCTGCTGTCATTCTTGTTATTTACTGGTTTTGTTGTCGCGTTTACCTACAACAAAGTTAAAAATGACAAGAACACCTCACAAGACGGCTTCTTTCTCGGCGGAAGAAGCTTAACCGGTGGTTTGATTGCCAGCTCCCTAATTTTAACCAACTTAAGCGCGACTAGCTTTGTTGGTATGAGTGCACAAGCTTATACCCACAACATGAGTGTCATGGGGTGGGAAGTGGCCTCTGGTGTCACTTTAGTAATCATCGCTCTGATGCTGGTACCGCGTTACCTGAAGCAAGGGATAACGACGATTCCAGACTTCTTAGAGAGCCGTTACGACATGTCGGTGAAGAAGTTTGTGACGTTACTTTTCTTGTGCCAGTACGTCATCAATATCTTGCCAACCACACTTTATGCCGGTGCCGTTGTTTTAGGGGAGATCTTTGATGTTCAAGCTCTGCTAAATATTTCAGAGTTTAGTTCAATAGCCCTTATTTCGGCGACGATTGGTCTACTTGGCTTCTTTTACGCGATTTATGGCGGCCTAAAAGCGGTTGTGATTGCGGATACGATTAATGGCGTAGGCCTGATTGTTGGCGGCATGATGATCCCCGTGTTTGGTTTGATGGTGTTGGGCGAGGGCAGCTTTGGTGCTGGCTTGGATATTCTGCTTTATGCAGCGCCAGAGAAACTGCAATCGGTTGGTACAGATACTGATCCACTGCCGTTCTCAACCTTGTTTACAGGTCTTCTACTTGTGAACCTTTACTACTGGGGTACGGATCAATCAATCATCCAGCGTGCGTTGGGTGCTAAGAACTTAAAAGAAGGTCAGAAAGGGGTGATTCTTGCTGGTGCGATTAAGGTTATCTCTCCACTGTTCCTAATTATTCCAGGCATCATCGCATTCCACATGTTTGGTGCAGATGCCGGTAATCCAGACACTATGTACACGCGCTTGGTTAACGAAGTTTTGCCTAAGCCGTTGGTTGGCTTCTTTGTCGCGGTTATGTTTGGTGCCATCCTAAGTACATTTAATGGTGTGCTTAACAGTTCGACCACTCTATTTGCATTGAATGTCTACAAACCTTTGTTTGGCCAAGGTAAAACAGATGAAGAGCTGGTGGGTAAAGGCCGTATCTTTGGCGTTGTGATCGCGATTATCTCTGTGTGCATTGCACCGTTCATCATGTACGCACCAGAAGGTTTGTTCCAATACCTACAAATGGTAGCGGGCTTCTTCAGTGTGCCAATCTTCACTATCGTGTTTGTGGGTTACATCTCTAAACGTGTGCCAGCTCTAGCGGCTAAAGTGGCATTGGTGGTATTTGTAAGTTCATACGCTGCGATGCAGTTAGTGTTCAAAACACCTATTCACTTCTTACACCAATTGGCGATTCTGTTTGTTGTATGTACAGCGCTGATGTTCATCATTGGCTACTTTATGCCACGTGAAGATGATTACGTGATGCCTGTGAATGAAAATATCGATGTCACACCTTGGAAGTTCCGTTTCGAAGCTTCGGCTATCATTCTCTACATGGTATTAGGTGCTTACGTGATGTTCTCTGATGTTGGTTTTGTCTCGGATGATCCAACCATCATGCAGGTGTACGGTGTGTGCGGCATTGTAATGTTAGTCGGTATTTTTGGCCGATTAGCAAAGCGTCAGAAGGGCATTGAAGCTCCGGTTTAATTACTTAAATTGGCTTTTAACTATCTGATATTATTTAATAGTTTATAGATTTTGAGTAAAAGGTTCGCCATAGGCTAATTACTATAAAGTGAATAAAAAAAGCCGCGCTATGAACTGACCCCCAATAGTTGGACACCAATTATTGGGGGTCTTTTTATATCTAAATATTAATCGGAAATTGGACTCTCGATTACGCTAGGTCGTCTTTACCTTCGATAAGCGCATGGTGGCTAACTGAACCTGCAGTGCGTGCAGCTAAGTGTGGGGCATATTCCGCGTCATTAATGAAATCAACGGCAGCTTGCTTTGATGGCCACTCAATGATGACACGCAATGCAGGCTGCTCAGCGTTACCTTCTACGTTTTCGTGGCTAGCAGTGCGAGCTAGATATTTACCGCCATATTTTGTGACGAGTCTGGTTGCTGGTTCGATGTAATCAGCGACCCAAGCGTCAGTGGTTGGCGTAACTTCTAGTACTGAGTAATAAGACATAATCTTGTTCTCCTATCATGCCAGTGGCTTTGTGCTTATTAGTAGCAGTGCGTGCTTAGCATTCGGTCATTAACGACATAGTTAACGAGTAAGGTAATAGTAGTGCGCTTTTGATGAATTTATAACTAATGGAGGGCAACTCGGGTTATCTGAAAGTAACATTAGGTGGGGGCTGTCATTTTGAGTTAGGTACAAGTACCTTATTGAGTGTACCCAGAGTGTTTCTGGGCACAGTATTAACATGGGTTCTAACACATAGCTCGAGTGGTAATCAGCAAGGCTCTAAATGATCTACAAAGAGAATCGAGTCCATTTCTTCGCTCGCCAGCGACGAACCATAATCAATCCGCGGAACCATTCGTCCATCGCGATTGCCATCCAAGCACCAAATACGCCATAACCCCAATGCACACCAAGTAAATAGCTCATCGCAACGCCAATGCCCCACATGCTAAGAATGCCCATTTTGATCGGGAACTTAATATCGCCTGCGGCTTTTAAGCAAGAAATGAAAATCAGATTAAACACGCGACCACCTTCTAAAAGTATCGAGCCTGCGATGAGTGCGGCAGTCAGTGCGATGATCTCTGGATCTTGAGTGAAGAGATCCAAAATCTCGAATCGGAAAATATAGACCACGCAGGTAATGCTGATAGAGGCGATGAAACCAACCACAAAATAGCGTTGTACACGGTTGGCTATCTCATCTATCCAACCTTTACCAATGTAATAACCCGTTTGGATTTGGCTACCTTGGCCGATGGCTAAGGCAAAGGCAAAAGAGAGACGTGCGATGTTTTGTGCGTAAGTAAATGCGGCCAATGAAGACGTTCCCATCTGAACCACAAAGAAGGTAATACTGATTTGCGCCATGTTGTAAGAGAGTACTTCTCCAGCATTCATAGAGCCGATCTTCATGATTTTTTGATAGATAGCTTTAGGCACAGATTTGAACTGTTTCATCGGTAGGTCAATGCCTCTGTTTCTTACGACACCGATTAATATCAATAAGCCGATCACTTGGCTAATGACTGTCGCTGTTGCAACCCCTTGTACGCCGTACACTGGCAACCCGAAAGGTTGGTAAAGTGCGCAGTAGTTGCCGAAGATGTTGATAACACCTGCAATCATGTTGATGACCATCGGTGATTTTGAATAGCCATGGCTGCGTAGAATCGTGGTGAGAACGACACCTATCGTGACATTAAAGGTGAGAGCACCACTGATAAACAGATACTCTTGAGCGTACTGTTCGACTTGAGCTTCCAGTTGGTAGAGCGGAATAAAATATTCAGCACCAAGAATCGCAATAATACTGAGTAACACACCGGTAATAATGGCCAAGATAATACTCGCCACGCCCACATGAGCGCTCTCTTGAGTGCGAGAGGCACCGTTGTATTGTGCGATTAGGATGCCTGTACCGCTGCTGACCATGGTTGAGACGATGATCAGAAAAAAGGATATCTGAGAGATAACCCCAACGGCAGACACGGCTTTGTCTGAGTACCCCGACAACATGAATACATCACTGGTGTTGAGTGCGGTTCTTAGAAGAACTTCGATAAAAATTGGCCAGGTGAGCGCAACGATTCCCATGCGTTTATTTAGGGTGGAATCAGCATTAGGCATTTGGGTTTTCTCAGAAAGGGGTAAGCGACACTATAGTTTAGCCATTATTGAGTAAACGACTATCAAATTAATGTCCGGATAGCTATTAAGGGTAAATAAAGTTCGAATAAGTCTTCTGAGGCCAACATTTAGGTGTGAGTTATGAAACTTTTGAGAGGTGTTTCATAAGGTAAAGAGGAAGAAAGTGGAAGCGTTTAACTACTTAAAAGTGGCACAAGAAATGAGTTTGAAATGAAGTGGTAAAGCTAGCGACATCGAGCTAGCTCTACCGTTTTTAAAGTCTAGTTAATACGCTGACCTTCAGCATCAAACAGATGGCAATCTTTTGATGCGAAATTTAAATTGAGAGACTGATAGCGTGCGACTTCCTGATCGCCAGGTAGGTGGACCTTAAAGCTATCAACGCCACATGATTGGCCAAACATATAGGTACTATTGCCCAATCGTTCTACCACTTCGCTCTGGAACTCAATCGTGATATCTGACTCGCCATTGATCTCCAAATGTTCTGGTCGAATACCAAGAGTCAATTTTTGTCCTTCGGCAAGGCCATCACTTGGCAATGGTAGAGTCATTTTATTAAGTCCATTGACGGTCAGTTGGGCATGAGTTTCTGAGGTGCTGTTCACGATACACGGTAAGAAGTTCATTTTCGGAGAGCCAATAAAGCCAGCCACGAACTCATTTTGTGGAGAATGATACAGTTCGAGAGGTGAACCGACTTGTTCTACTCGACCGTCTCTTAGTACCACGATCTTGTCAGCGAGCGTCATTGCTTCGACCTGATCGTGCGTGACATAAATCATGGTATTTTGCAGATCTTGGTGTAGTTTGGCGATTTGTAACCGCATATCGACACGAAGTTCAGCATCTAAGTTTGATAAAGGCTCGTCGAATAAGAACACTCTTGGGTTGCGAACAATCGCTCGACCAATAGCAACACGCTGACGCTGTCCACCTGACAGTTCTTTAGGTTTACGCTTCAATAAAGGATCTAGTTGAAGCGTTTTCGCTGCACTGGTGACTTGTTTCTCGACGACTTCTTTAGCTACCCCGTTCATTTTCAGGCCAAAGCCCATGTTTTCTTCAACCGTCATATGCGGATAAAGGGCGTAGGATTGGAATACCATCGCCACACCACGCTCGGCAGGATCGACATCGTTAACCAGATCATCGCCAATATGGATCTCACCTTCAGTAATCTCTTCCAAGCCAGCAACTAAGCGTAAGAGAGTTGATTTGCCGCAACCAGACGGTCCAACGAATACTACGAATTCGCCGTTACTTATTTCTAGATCAACACCATGGATCGTTTGAACATCACCATATCGTTTGATGACCTGTTTTAAGCTGATATCAGCCATGCTCTCTCCTTGCTTCGTTGGACTGCATCTCTTTGCCTTTAAAACATACGCTTTCATCAGAAATTTGTTAGGTGCCTCGCATGATTTATTGATCGTGGTCATATAAATTTGGCGATCTATACTGATTTTTGTGGAAACGTTTACAAAAATAAAACATAACTGTGCGTAATATTATCAATAAGCCTAATATTTGAACGTAATTACCATAAATGCTGAGTTGCTAGATTGAATTTAGAAATCTAGGTGGAAATTAATCAAATAGTAAATGAAGCTTTTAATACAAGGAATTTCGGGAAATGGAGCAATCTGTGAAAACGATATACCCAGAAAATCGCATCCCATCGGCGAAAAAGAAAAGGCGCATTAGTTCTAAGGTGTCGCCTTGGCTGTTCTTGGCGCCAGCCATCGCTATCTTCTCTCTCTATGTTATCTACCCCATCTTGGACAGTATCTGGCTGAGCTTCTTTGAGTGGGACGGGCTAGGTGAAAAAGAGTGGGTGGGGCTTGAGAACTATCGTGAGCTATTTGACTCAGATGCTTTTTATACTTCGTTAACGAATAACTTCCTTTGGTTGATCTTCTTTATGCTCGCGCCACCGTGTGGCTTAGCGATTGCCCTTTTCTTAAACCAACAAGTGAAAGGCATTCGTGTCGTAAAATCCTTATTTTTCTTCCCCTTTGTTATCTCTCAAGTCGTGGTTGGTCTAGTGTTCTCCTGGTTCTATGATCCCTCATTTGGCCTTTTCAATATGGTATTGGGTGCGTTCGGTTTTGAGCCTATTTCCATACTCGCTGACGAAGACTATGTGACCTACGGGATCATTGCCGCAGGTCTATGGCCACAAATCTCTTACTGCATGATCTTGTATCTCACGGGGTTGAATAACCTCGACCCAGAGCAATTAGAAGCGGCGCGACTGGATGGTGCAAAGAAGTGGCGCATGCTCTGGTATGTGGTGCTTCCTCAACTAAGACCGGCGACTTTTATCGCCGTGGTCGTGACCGTGATTGGTGCCCTGCGTTCTTTCGATTTAGTGGCAACCATGACGGCGGGTGGACCTTGGGGCAGCTCGACGGTACTGGCGTATCAAATGTATGAAGAGTCTATCTTTAACTATCGAATGGGTTACGGTGCAGCGGTTTCTGTGGTGCTGTTTCTGATTATGGATATCTATATCGCTTACTTCTTGTGGCGCATGTTAAGGAGTGAAAAATAATGTTTCCGCAACCAATTCAAAAAGCCGGTCGCTTTACTAATATCAGCTACCGAGTCGCGTTACCTATCTCGATCGTGATGTGGTTATTACCGCTAATCGCCGTGATGATGACGTCGATTCGTTCAATGGATGACATCAACAAAGGTAATTACTGGGGCTGGCCGAGCGAGATTCAATTCATAGAGAACTACACCCAAGTTTTTACCTCGACCTCGATGGGGCAGTACCTAATCAATAGCTTGATCATCACATTGCCAGCGGTCGCAGGGGCTGTCGCACTCTCGACTCTGGCTGGGTATGCCTTGGCGAAATACAACTTCAAAGCCAACGTTTGGATCTTTGCGATGTTTATCGCGGGCAACTTTGTTCCGTTCCAAATTTTGATGATTCCAGTGCGTGATCTAACGATTGGACTTGGCCTTTACGATACCCATTGGGCGCTGATTTTCTTCCATATCGCTTTTCAAGCCGGCTTTTGTACCTTGTTCATGCGTAACTTTATCGTCGGGATCCCTGATGCCTTGATCGAAGCGGCGCGTGTTGAAGGGGTGAGTGAATGGAAAATATTCTGGCATGTCGTACTCCCTTTGGTTCGCCCAGCTTTAGCGGCGTTAGCCGTGTTGGTGTTTACCTTTATTTGGAACGATTTCTTCTGGGCACTAGTACTGGTTCAGAGTGATGACGTTCGCCCTGTGACTGCGGGGTTGAGCTCACTTCAAGGCCAATGGCTGGCGTCTTGGCAGTTTATGTCGGCGGGTGCAGTGGTCGCGGCTATCCCACCGGTAGTGCTGTTCTTTACCATGCAAAAGCACTTTATCGCAGGCCTGACATTAGGTGCGACCAAAGGGTAAATAAAGAGATAAGAATCGATACACGAACCTAGCAATATCGGCTGTTATAAGCCGTTATTGCTACCGACATCCCGAATGGATGAATCATTGAAGAGAAACTAAAACACGAACCACCCTACGAGAGAAAACAATAAGAATTGGACTTAGAGAGCTTAGCTCCATAACAAGGACCTCAATATGAAATACGTGAAACATATCGCTGCCTCTGCAGTGCTCGCTGCCTCCATGTCTGCAACATCGTTTGCTGGCACCTTAGTCATCAACTCTGATGCTTCTGATCCAGCGCCGAAAGAGGCGTGGGGTGAGATCATTAACCGCTTTGAAAAAGAAAACCCAGATATTACGGTTAAGTACAATTTGTACGATCACGAGTCGTATAAAACAACGATTCGTAATTGGTTGGTCACTTCGCCGCCGGACGTGGTTTTTTGGTATGCGGGTAACCGAATGAAAGCCTTTGTTGACCGCGGCCTGTTTGAAGATGTGAGTGATATTTGGACTGACAACAACATGAAGCAAGACTTCGCGTCAGCCGCACCTGCAATGACGGTAAATGGCAAGCAATTTGGTGTGCCATACACGTATTACCAATGGGGTATCTACTACCGAAAAGACATCTTTGAACAGTATGGAATTGCTGAACCTAAAACATGGGATGATCTGAAATCGGCATCGGCAACGCTGAAAGAAAATGGTGTAGCACCGTTTGCGATTGGTACTAAGTACTTGTGGACTGCTGCGGGTTGGTTTGATTACATCAACATGCGTACCAACGGCTTGGATTTCCATATTCAGTTGATGGAAGGCAAGGTGCCTTATTCTGACGAACGTGTGAAGAAAACGTTCGCTAACTGGGCTGAGCTTGTTGAGCCTGGTTACTATCTAGAAAATCACGCCTCTTATTCTTGGCAAGAAGCTCAACCTTTCTTGTACAACGGTAAAGCGGCGATGTACCTCATGGGGAACTTCATCACGCCTAACTTCCCTGCTGAGTTAGATGGCAAGATGGATTTCTTCCAATTTCCTGTCATCGACCCAAGTATTCCGATGTCAGAAGACGCGCCAATGGATACGTTACACATTCCTTCTAAAGCAAAAAATAAGGAAGATGCTCGTAAGTTCTTAGAGTTTGTTGCTCGCGCTGAAAACCAACAGCTGATCAATGAGATGCTGTTACAAATCCCGACCAACAATAAAGCCAAAGCCAAGTCAGATCCGTTCTTAGATAAAGGTGTAGCAATGCTTGCTTCTACCGATGGTACGGCTCAGTTCTATGACCGTGATACCGATCCTGCGATGGCCAAAGAGGGCATGAAAGGTTTCCAAGAGTTTATGGTTCACCCTGACCGAATCGAAAAAATCTTAAAGAAACTCGATAAGGTGAGCAAGCGTACCTTTAAGTAATATCTCAATAGCCGCAGCGGTTCTGGCTGCGGCTTTTCTTTTGTCTCTTTAGGGATTATTGCCAGTGCTGATTCGTTGGTGTTCGTCATGTTTGAATGTTATGGAGCACTGAGTATCACTTGCAATGATTCACTTTGAACGGTTTATCGTAAGGAACACTCAATGAGAACTTTCTCTCAAATCATCTCTGCCCGTGAATGGGAAAACCAACACATCACTCATCATAACGTTGTTGAGGCTCATGCTCCTTTGAATGGTTACACCTCGTTGGCTGAGGCTGTGGGGAAGAACTCGTCACGCACCTTGTCTCTCAATGGGGTTTGGAAGTTTCAGCTGTTCGATTCGCCTGAGTTGGTCTGCGAAGAGTTTGTCTCTGAACATTTTGATGATTCCTCATGGAAGTCGATCACAGTGCCAAGCAACTGGCAGATGCAAGGCTTTGATAAACCGATCTATACCAATGTGAAGTATCCTTTCGCTGATAACCCTCCCTTCGTCCCTAGCGATAATCCGACAGGGCTCTACCGAACGCATTTTAACTGCACAGAACCGGAGCTATTAGATACCCATAGGCTCACCTTTGATGGCGTTAACTCAGCGTTCCATCTGTGGTGTAACGGCAAGTGGGTTGGCTATTCGCAAGACAGTCGATTACCGGCGGAATTTGATGTATCTGAATACTTGCAAGTGGGTGAGAACACGCTCGCAGTCATGGTGCTGCGTTGGTCTGATGGTTCTTATCTCGAAGACCAAGATATGTGGTGGCTCAGCGGCATATTCCGTGATGTGACTTTATTGAGAAAGTCCAAGGTCGCAATCGAGGATGTTGGTATTGAGACTCAGCTAGATGCTTGCTATCGCGATGCGGTTTTAAATATTTCTACGCAAATAACCAAGCACAGCAATGATGTAGAAGGCTTCGATAAGCTGAGAGCTGAACTTTATGATGCTCAAGGACAGTTGGTTTGTGAACCTCAAATCGTGGGCTTTGGTGAGCGAGTTGTGGATGAGAAAGGGCCTTGGTCTGAAGTCGCTGAACATCGTATTTCAGTGGTGAACCCGAACAAGTGGAGTGCCGAATCACCTTATCTGTATCGTTGTGTGGTGTCATTGCTCAATGAACATGATGAGCTTGTCGATTGTGAGGCTTACGATGTCGGATTTCGATGTGTTGAAATTACCGATAGTTTGCTCAAAGTTAACGGTAAGCCGTTGCTGATTCGTGGTGTGAATCGCCATGAACATTACCCTGAATTGGGTCACACCATGACTCGTGAAGGGATGATTCAAGACATCAAACTGCTCAAACAAAATAACTTCAATGCCGTTAGAACTGCTCATTATCCGAATCACCCATTGTGGTATGAATTGTGTGATGAGTATGGCCTGTATTTGGTTGATGAAGCGAATGTGGAAACCCATGGTCAGTTTCCGATGTGTCGACTGTCTAATGATTCGTCGTGGTTGAATGCGTACATGAGACGAATGACAAGGTTAGTGGAGCGCGATAAAAACCACGCCAGCGTGATCATTTGGTCGTTGGGTAATGAGTCGGGGATTGGTCGTAATCACCATGCGATGTATCAATGGGTGAAACAAACGGATCCAACACGTCCCGTTCAGTATGAAGGTGGCGGGGCAGATACAGCAGCGACCGATATTTTATGTCCTATGTATGCGCGGGTTGATTGGGATTTACCTGTTGTTGAGAGTCAACCTGAAGTGACACCTCGCGTGGGTATTCGCAAAGCGATCGCTCTGCCAAACGAGCAACGTCCTCTGATTCTCTGTGAGTACGCCCATGCAATGGGGAACAGTCTAGGTAGCTTTGATAAATACTGGCAGGCGTTTAGAGACAACCCAAGATTACAGGGCGGATTTATCTGGGATTGGGTCGATCAAGGGATCACAAAAACCGATTCGAGAGGCAAGCCGTATTGGGGATACGGTGGTGATTTCGACGACGAGATTAATGATCGCCAGTTCTGCATTAATGGTTTGGTATTCCCAGATCGAACGGTGCATCCAACGCTGCATGAAGTGAAAAAGGCGCAACAGTTTTATCAGTTCAAGCTGGTTTCTGCATCACCACTGGTGATTGAGGTACACAGCGAACACCTATTTGTGACCAGCAGGATTGAAACGTTGAATTGGACGGTTACCCAGAATGGTGTGGTGACGAGCGATGGTTGTATCGAATTGATGGTTGGTGCGGGCGAGAGTGTCCAGATAGAGCTTAATGGTGTGACTATTCCTCATACGGTCAATGCGCTTAATTACCTTAATCTCGAAGTGGTATTAAACACCAATACGGCATGGGCGGATAAAGGTCATGTGACGGCGACTGAACAGTTTAGCTTACCTACTCAGCCGCAATTGATGTTGGATGCCAACCTATCTCAACTTCCACCGAAAGTGACTGAAACCGATGCGCTGCTGACGGTGAGTGGTGATACTTATCAAGTAGAGTTTGACAGATTATCTGGGACACTAGAGAGCTGGAAAATCAAAGGGGTGGAACAGCTTGCGAGTGGTCTTCGAGATAACTTTTATCGTGCACCATTGGACAACGATATCGGTGTCAGTGAAGCAAACCGCGTCGACCCTAATTCATGGATAGCACGCTGGCAGGCGATGAGGTTAGATAGGCTCACTCCAGAATGTATCGAATTTTCATCCATCACTCAGAAAAACGGGGTGTCGGTGACGGCAATCATTGCTCACACAGTGGAAGGTCAGGTTCGTTTGTTGTCGACTTGGCGGTACCAATTATTTACCGATGGTGAGGTTAAGTTAGATGTGGATGTTCAAGCGGCGAAAGGTTTGCCATCTCTGCCTCGAGTCGGTTTTGAGTTTGCTTTGAAGCATGTGCCTGATGGGGTGGAATGGTTTGGTCGTGGGCCACACGAAAACTACCCAGATCGAAAAATGTCAGCCCATATGGGGCGATATCAGCAGAACATTGAACAAATGCATACCCCGTATATTTTCCCTTCTGATTGTGGCTTGCGTTGCGATGTTCGTGAGGCAAAAGTGGGCGCATTCGAATTGCAAGGAGACTTCCATTTCTCAGTCAGTCGTTTTGGGTTACAGCAGCTACAGAAGGCAAAACATACTTGTGACTTAACCGAACAAGAACAGCTGTTTGTTTATGTGGATGGCTTCCATATGGGGGTTGGCGGTGACGACTCATGGACACCAAGTGTTCATGATGAATACAAACTATTGAAAGAGCATTACCATTATCAGGTGCGCTTCTATTGTGGTGAGAACGGTCAAAGTACAGCGAATGGAGTAAAAGGATCATAGTAGGCCAAATAGTCTAAATGCTTGTTTGTTCGATTATTTGGCTTCAGATATAAAAAAGGCACTCAACATAACGCTGAGTGCCAAAGCCTGAAATTTGTTAAATCGCCGTATCTTATTGAGCCGGTGTATTAATGAATCTCAGAGGACAGGTAAAAAGGTTCGATTTACTCTGCGTCAGTAAAGAAATCGTTGTAAAGCATGTACAAGTGAGCCGCACTCCAAGAGAAGTTTGGTGCGCCTTGTTGTTCGCCGGTTAGTGGGTTGTAGTTTTCACGGATTGGACCGTCTTGAACTAATCCATCGGCGTGGTCAAAGAACGCACCTGCCATTTCAATCGCATCGTCACGGTAGCCGTAGCTATCCATGCCTTTTAGGCCGAAGTAGAATTGATCCACCCATACACGTCCACGCCAGTAAATGTCTGGACCAAATGCAGGACTAGAAAGCGCTGCTGTGCCTAGTGGAACGTAGGTATTGAACTCTTCTGTATCTTTCATTACAGAGACAACTGCATCAGCGTTAGCTTGAGTGGCAGCAGCGTTGAACAATGGTGACCAACCTTCAGGGCCTTTACCACGCTCTACAATCGGTTTACCTGCACAGCCATTCGCTAGTGGTTTGTCTTCGATACGAATGTCGTAGAAGAAGTTAGTGCCTTCGTCGAACATACAGGTGTTGATGTAGTTCGATAGATGCTCAGCTTTTTCACGGAACTCTTTCGCTTCTGAGTCTTTACCAAGAATGTCAGCCATTTCTGCTAGGTACTTGTTATCGCTGTACATGTAGCTTGCTTGGTCGACAGATTCTTGCAGTAGTGAGTAGCCCAGTAGTGTGCCGTCTTCAGCGCGGTTTTGAGCGAACTCAACATCCCAATCGCTGCGCTTGCCGCCATTCGCTACATACGCGTCTAGCTGATCTTTATCGATGAAACCAAATGCGGCTGCATCGTCACGACCTGACTCCCAAGACGCGGCTGTTTGTGCTGGGCTTTCGATGTAATCGTAGTTACCTTCAGCAATCACTTTATCCAGTGCAGCTTGGCCTATAACTGTCTCGTGTTTATCGCCACGAACCACGGTGAAGTACATTTCACCTTCCGGTGTGTTGTGTGCTTTATCACGTGCTGCGCCGTATTCAGGTACGCCGTTGCCGTTGTTGTCACGGTTGCGCAGCCACCAATCGTGGTACGCCACGAGCTTTGGATACATCTCTTCGAGCCAAGCTTCATCGCTGGTGGTCTTATAGACTTCCATTACTGCCCATGCTGCTAGGCTTGGTTTGGTATTACGTTCATTCCAGTTACCGCCATCGCCGCCACGTTCTGGACTTAGGTTGTAAGCGAGTAGATCGGGCACGTAACCTTCATCCCAAGGACGAACGGCATCGTCAGCCTGAATTTGGTAAGCGAACATCGCGCGGATGTTATCTTTCGCTACATCTGGGTTGAAGTGAGCCATTGCGTAGGCTTGCTTCCATGTGTCCCAAGGCCAAGTTTGGTTGCCCGAGAACCAACGCGCCGTCACGGATGGTGTCACAGAGTCAAACTCCATCGCACCTGCAGCGCCACGCCAGTTACCGTTTAGGGTTTCCATCGCTTTAACCGCAACACGCTCTTGCTCTGGTGTCGCGTTCGGGTTGGTTAAACCCATCTCAAGATAGCCTTCCCAACGTTCTGCTGATGCCGCTAAGAAGTCGGTAGGGTTTGCCATGATCTTTTTGATTTCAGGCTGTTCCGCTTGCGCTTCTTCTGCCGTTAGAACATGCGAGTATGTGGTGTAGATAGTCGTCGATGCTTCAATGTTTGCCGTTGAAGTAAACGCTAAACCGTCAACCGTGGTTTTCGTTGGAATCGACTTGTGAACTTGGTATTCAGACTCACCAGAAGTCAGTAGATCCCATGTCGAACGAACCTTACCGAAGGTCACTTTTAAGCCATCGTCGGTTGCGACGATTTGACGGTCATACTCAGGGTAAGTTTCAGCGATTGTTTTGTCGGTTTGTGCCACGCCTTCTTTGGCGTGCGTCTTTTCTAGCAGTTCACCATCCCACACCAATTCAACCGGTGAGTCGGTAGTGATTTTGGTTTCTAGCAGAGAGGTACGGCTTGAAGCAAAACGCATCGTCATTTCTACGGTCACATCGTCAGATTTTAGCGTCTGAACCAATGCGCCCGGTAGGCTGTAAGCTTCCATAGTGAAAGCCACTTTTTTGCCGTCTTTGAACACGCTTAGGCGGTCGAAGTTATCAGCCATGAAGTTGATGTATTCTTCGGTAAGCAGCGCAGTACCAGGGAAGCCGCCCATGCCTTCTGCACTGTCTGGCAGCAGGTGACCGTGCCATGCACCTAGGTCGAAGAATGGGTTAAAGCGTTGGTGGTCATCGAAGTCGTAGTCACGCATGTATTCAGGTGAGCCAGTACGGTCGATAACGTTCTTAAATTCGTTGGCTTGCAGTTGTTCTGTGTCAGAGCCAGAGCCAGAGATTGAGTTTGAAGCACAACCAGTAACGACAAGGGCTGCACCGATAGCGAGAGCTGCGAATGATTTATTCAGTTTCATGATGAGTTCCTGTTATTACCAGTAGAAGTATTGCATTGCGAACACTTGCGCGTCGCCGATTTCAGTGTCGCTGCCTACGCCAAAGCGGCTGTCGAACGCAGTCGCAAATGCGCCGTTTCCGTATTCGTACCAAACGCCAGCATTGATGTAAGAGGTGATCTCTTTGTCGCCATTGTCACCGTCAAAGTTTGCGTAGTTGTAGGCTGCAGATAGGTAAACGCCTTGTGCCGCTTCGTACCATGCACTGGTTTGAATACCAGACTCGCTACCGAAAGACTCTTGGTTGCCTTTATCGGTATCATGCCAAACACGAGTGGCGAAGTTTTTGTACTCAGCACCCAATAGCAATAGTTCACCACCATCGTTGTTACGAACTTCACCGCCACCCATTAGGGTTAAGTCGTCGGTCAGATCGTATTGGAGGTAACCATTGACCATGGCGTTCTTATCTTTCCATTGGTCTGCGAAGCTGTCGTATTTACCGAAGTGAACAAGAGCATCGTCTTCAGAGAAGTCAGACTCTGGCGCGAAAGAAACGCTGTAGCGAAGCTTGCCTTCTAGGTTTTGAATCTTCACACCAAGGTGCACGTCTCGCGTGTTTGAGATCGCGTAGCCGTATTCAACCGTAGGGTCACCCCACCATTGAACGTCATCTAATGAAGAGTCCATACGACCAATCATTAATTCTGTTTTGTTATCTGTGCGGTAGCCAGCGTAAAAGCGGTTGAAACCACCTTCAAAGCCGCCCCAGCCGTGGCCCGTTGCCCAAGCATTGCCTTCGTCGTCGGCTTGTACTGTCCAGCCTTCCATATAAGCAAGACCAAACCAATTACCGTGCTCGATAGCCAAGCCAGCTTCAATGTAAGTACCGTCTGCGTAGCGGCCTTTATCATCACCTTCGAGTGCCACGTGACCACCAAGGCCAAGCTCACCATAAAAGTTAAATAGGGTTTCAGTTTCTGTCTGAGGGGGCTGAGTATCACTGTGGTTTGCCGCGGACTCTTCCGCGTGGGCAGTGGTACTTAAGGCAGCAAGAATACAGCTTGTAATAAGAGTGTTTTTAGTAAAACTACTTTTCATTTTAATCACTTCTGTGTCGGGGTTATAAATGAAGGTTCGCAAGCAGTTCTGACTTCTAATATGGGGTGCTCTTCAAGGCGTATTGGTCAGGTTACTTACGATCGCAAAACCAATATTAATGATAATTTTGATGTTTAAAATTAATTAAGTTTAAAAGTGTGATCTATTTTTAGTAAATATTTACTTTGTTTTTATTTTGACTTTCAGTTGAATTTGCAGAGGTATGGCTAGGGTTGTAAGTATTCGGGAGGTGAATTGTTTGATGGGTGGTTAGATTGTTGGTTCGAATGTTTTGATTCTTGAATGGCTTTGATTTAATCGAGATGGTTAGTGGAAATGTACCGACAAATAAAAAGGCACTCACCAAATGTGAGTGCCTGAAGTTTAAATGCGAGTGCCTGAAGTTTAAGTCAGAGTGCCTGAAGTTTAAATCAGAGTGCAGGGAAAACTAAGCGTTCGCCGGTTCAGGTTTTGCTTCTAGTTTTTTCTCTTCTGGAGATAAGCTTTTTTCATATTTTCCGTACTTCCACCACGCGTAGCCAAGGAAGATAACAATCCCGCCCACGTTGTAGAAGATGATGGTCATGATGTCAGCACCTGTTGGGAAGGTTGACGCAAAGAAGCCAACAGTGAAAATGCCGATCAGAATCGAGACCACGGTAATGCCTGTCATACGTGAACCCATTCTGAAATCACGAGGTAAGTGATCCAACTTCAAACGTAAATTAAGGTACGCGATCATGATGAATAGCGGTGGCAACATCGATGCTGCAGCTGTCATGTTGATAATGGTACTCATCAGATCTTGAACCGTATCGGACGCCAGTGTCGGAATGAACATCAGTGGAATCACAATCAAGAACTGAATCCAAGCCGCACGCTCTGGAACGCCTTGTTTGTTTAGAGCGACCGTTTTCTCACCGAAGATACCTTTAGGGATTTCAGAGAAGAAAATCTTAACGGGTGTCGCTGTCCACATCAGTAGAGAGCCTAGCATCGCCGTGAATGAAACCACGCCCACAAAGCGATTCATTAGGATTTCAGACAACCCAAAGTGTCGTGCTAGCCCTTCGAATACCTGCACTGAACCGCCAGTAAACTTCAGTTCTTCACGAGCAACGAAAACGTTCGCAAGCACAGAGCCCACCGAGTAAAGCGCACCAATGAAGATACCGGCAATGATGATCACCTTAACGAAAGACTTGTGACCGCCTTTGATGTCGTTAACGTAAACCGCGACCGATTCTGCACCGCCAGCCGCCATAAAGATCCAAGTTATTACCCCAAGGAATGCCCAGTTAAAGCTTGGTGTCATCGCTTCAATGGTGATTGGGTCTGCTGGCTCGATACCACCGATCAAAGCACCGCCAGACAACAAGATGTAAGACATTGTTAGCAACAACATAAGCGACGATGTTAGTGAGGTGATGGGGCCTAGTAGTTTCGCGCCATTGTTTGAAATGTGCGTAGCAATCGCAAATAAAATGGTGCTGAGGATCGCCGTGGTGATTGGCGTGAATATGTACTCAAACCCTAAGAACGCATACGACGCATAGGCGATGATTCTAGGCAGCAGAGAGGTGAAGAAGAACAGGTTAACAAACCAGTAGGTATAAGCCGAAATAAACGCCCAGCGGCCGCCTAGAGAGCTTTTAACCCAAGAATAAACGCCCGCTTCAGAGTTTTTATTCAGTGACACAAACTCTGCGACGATCAAACAAAAAGGCACAAAGTAAAAGATGGTGGCTAGAAAGAACATCGGCGCCGAGGAAAGGCCTATCTCGATGTTGTTGTTAATGATGTTGTTGAAGCTGTATACCGCCGCGAAGGTCATAGACAGTAGGGCAAACTTGCCTATCGTACTGCGTTTATTTTCGGACATGATGTTCTCCGGTGAATCACGTTGATGATCGTTATAACTTGGTCCTAGAGAGGGAGGCTCTAGGCCGCACTTTTATTGTTATGTTGGTTTGGCAAACACCCGCTTTGTTTTGTCAGGGTTGGCTCATTGTTGTTTTTATAGATTTACGATCGGACTTCTTAGTGCTTTTCTTTCTTACTTTTCAGTAAAGTTATTACCAAAACAAAGAGTTAAAGGTTAAGAGGTTCATCAAAGAGATTGTTTGTTTCATGAACGACGATTTTTAAGGCTTGTAGGGGCTTTTTGTCGTTTTTAAATATGAACTCGTTCGTCTCTTCAGCAAGAAGATTAAAGATTAAGCGGCGGGAAGTTAATCAAAATTGATCAAATATGTGACCTTGAGTAAATAAATTTAGTTAATGTTTTACCTTTGTTTTTGTTCGGGTTTTATTACGATTTAATTAACGTTTTTCGTGAAGTAAATCCTTGACGGAATGGCGTTTTTATTTTCGGGTGTTGGTTTTTAATTATCTGATTTAAAACAAAAAAACGCCATGACAGGCGCTTTTGAAATTAGTTCTAATGCTGCTAAGTATTACGATTGTTTAGCCGCTTCTAGCTTTGCATCTTTACCTGCTTGCTTCTTTTCAAAGCGAGAGATCCACCACCAAGCGATAGCTGAGAATACAGCCGTCATAAATACGTTGACGAAGAACGCTTGCATTAAGTCTACACCCGTTGGGAATGCTGATGCCGTCATGCTTACAACAAAAATACCGATAAGTACTGACACAACAGACATACCTTGAACTCGAGTACCCATGCGGAAGTCACGTGGTGTATCGTCATGCTTCAAGCGGAATACAAAGTACGCCACCATGATGAAGATAGGCGGTAACATTGCGGTACCTGCTGTTAGGTTGATTGCTGTGTTCATCATGTCTTGTACAGACTCAGAACCGAAGCCGTTAACCACTAGCATTAGGAATACGAAAGCGAATTGCCACCATGCTGCGCGAACAGGCACGCCGTGTTCGTTAAGCTCAGTCGTTTTCTCACCGTAAACACCTTTAGGGATTTCAGAGAAGTGAATTTTTACTGGCGCTGCTGTCCACATCATCATCGAACCGAACATAGCGACGAACAGAATGATACCGACGAAGCGACCCGTTAGAGATTGTGAAATGTCGAAGTAGTTCGCCATACCAGTGAAGATTTCAACCATGCCGCCAGCATAAGTGAGTTCATCACGTGCAACGAATACGTTCACTAATAGAGAACCGACTGCGTACATGATACCGATAGCGATACCCGCGCTGATGATCACCTTGATGAAAGACTTATGACCACCTTTAACATCGTTTAGGTAAGCGGCTGCGGTTTCTGCACCACCGGCTGCTTGGAAGATCCAACACATAATGCCTAACGTTGCCCAGTTGATGGTTGGTGTCATGGCTTCAAGCGTGATTGGCTCTACCGGCTCATGGTTACCACCGAGTGCCATCATGGCGCCGATAACGTAAACCGCGAACAGTGCAAATACACCGTATGCAACGATCTCTGCAATTTTACCTAACCAGCTCGCACCTTTGGTCGAGATGTGTGTCGCTGCTGCAAACAGACCTATTGAGATTGCCGAAGTCACTATCGGAGAGAAGGCGTACTCGTAGCCAAGCATCGCGTAAGACGCGTATGCGATAACGTTGGGCAGTAATGATACAAACCAGAATAGGTTCACGAACCAATATAGGAATGAACCTAAGTAGGCCGCTTTTGAACCCAGCGGTTGTTTAAGCCAGTCATACATGCCTGACTCAGAGTTTTTATTTGCTGATACGAATTCAGCAATAATGAACACGAATGGAATGAAGTAAATAAGGGTCGCAAGCAAAAAGATAGGAGCAGAACTCAATCCCAATTCGATGTTGTTATTTACAATGTTGCGAACGTTAAATACCGCTGCAAATGTCATGGAGAGCAAGGCAAATTTACCTAACTTACCGCGTACAGATTCAGACATAGTGTCCTCCAAGGGTCACGTAATTATAGTCGTTATTTCTTTAGGCTTCCTTGTAGGGAAGAAGCGTAAAGGCGTTGTGCAGTGTGACTGAGCCTTGAACGGCAAGGCTCGGTACACACTGTGAATAGATCTTGTTGTTGCTTTCGTTTGTTTAGCTTCAGTTACTTACTTATTAAGGAAGTAACCGTCTTCGATAGTCACTTTCAGCACCACTTTACGAACTCGGTTATCACCGTGGAATCGGTAGGCTTTGCTGTTATCAAAGATCGCTACTTGGCCTTCAGCTAACTCGCAAGTCTCGCCGTTACCTATTAGGTGTTCTCGGTCAGTCTCATCGCTGTAAGCTTGGGTCTGTTCAAGTTGAGATTTATCTGCAAACTCAACCGTTTCACGACCTTCTAGGTAGTAATGCACGTCGAAGTAACGACGGTTACCGGTGAAGCTTTCTGTATTTCGAGCCACACCGTCTTCAATCATGTAAGCCAGTGAGTCACCAATGGAATACATCACGCCATCTTTGATGTTGCCGATGTTTTCAATCGCTTCTACACAGCGTTGCCATTTACGACCGTCGCGGTAAACGACTTTAAATTGCTCTAGGTTGTCTAAAACGATCATCGCTTATGCCTCGTTCTGTTGTGGTTGAGCTTTCGGTGGATTCGCCGTAAAAAACTCATCGCCAAAGTTGTGATTGATTAGGTGCTGCGCGTCGCAATCGCCTGCTTGGAATGGAATCAGAGTTAAGCCGTAGCGGAACTCGTCCATGTAAACTCGGTAAGAGTCGAGCACTTCGCTGCCCCAAGAATTTGAGCCTAAGCCCATCACTTGGTGGTCTAGGTTTAGTGTGATGTAACCGCTCTTCTCTAGCTCAATGGTGTGTTGTGCTTGATGTAGGTTTTGGTTGGTGTAGAACCATGCGCTGAAGTTGATTTCTTGCTGTGGTTTTACTGCAATACCATTACCCGCGCGGCTTGAAAGCGCAGCCCAACGAACGTGTTGGCGGTTGCCGTTGTTTTGTGGGAACGGGTAGTTCTCGAACATGTCAGCCACGGTTGATTGGTAAACATCAATCATGTTGGCTTGCTTGCTGTCTTGGTAGTTCTCTTCAGGACCGCGGCCGTAGTATTGAACTTGGTCGAAGTCGCCGTTAATGCCCATGTCGAAACCAATCACTGGAATCACGTGAGGGTAATCACCGTAACGTTCGCCACTTAGCTCAACGTTCAGTTGACCTTCAGCACTGATTTGGTAGCGATACTCACAACGCATGCCGAAATCAAATACTGGTGGAGCAACGATGCTGGTGGTGGTGATCTCTACCTTGTCGTTAACTTGCTCAACGTTTAGCGTGCGGAAGTGCTCTTGCATGATCTGTAGGTGTGCAGGCTCCCAGTAACCATCGTGCTCTTGCTTATGGTTATCAATCATTGGCTTGAAGAAGTTCAGCTTAGGCTCAGACTTAATCAGTTCCTCGCCATTCACTAACCATGACGTCAGTTTGCCGTTCACTTTCGAGAAGTTCAGAGCAAAGTTGTGGCCTTTGATTAGGTAGGCTAAGCGAGATTCTTCAACATTCAGTGCTGTCGCATTATTGTTAGTGAAGGCGTCAAGTTGTGCAGTGTTCTCTTTCACTTGGAACTGATAAACCGCAATGTCGTGGTTCGTTTCGCTGTATGAAGTACGAGAATCCTTACGAACTGTAAAGTTCACAAACACTTCACGCTCATCAAGCTCTGGCAAATTAAGCGTCAGTTCACGGCTAGAGTTCTCAGCCAGCTCTTCAATCTTGATGTGCTGTACCGCAATGGTTTCACCCTCAGCGCGGATTTCCGCCGTGATGGTGTAATCATCAATGTTTGAGAACCAAAGCTTGTTGTCTACTGTGAAGGTGCCCGTTTGTGCATCGAAATCGCGAAGCTTCACTGGGGCAATCACTTGCTTGTACTCTTTCAAGCCTGGGCCTGGAGTTTGGTCTGGGTAGATCAAACCATCCATGCAGAAGTTGTAGTTATTCGGGTAGTCACCGTAGTCACCGCCGTACTTGTAGAACTCTGTGCCTGCTTCATCACGCGCCAGAATACCGTGATCACACCATTCCCAAACGTAGTGACCTTGAATGGCATCATGCTTGTAGAAAACGTTTTGGTATTCGGTTAAACCGCCTGGGCCGTTACCCATTGCGTGTGCGTATTCGCAGATGATGCGTGGCTTTTCGTGTGGGAATTCACCGAAGGCATTCATCAGTTGAGCACGTGAGTACATGGTCGAAATGATGTCGACCACTTCAGCATCGCGGTCTTCTTCATAGTGAACTAGACGGGTGTCATCAATCGCTTTTGCTGCATCGTACATAGAACGGATGTTGCAACCGTAGCCAGACTCGTTACCCAGTGACCACATGATGATAGAAGGGTGGTTCTTTTGAGCGTGAATATGACGTTCGATACGTTCAACAAACACCGCTTCCCATGCAGCATCGTTAGTGATGCGGCTTAGGTCGCCAACGTTGGCAAAACCGTGTGTTTCGACATCAGTTTCGCCCATCACGAATAGGCCGTAGATATCACACAGTTCGTAGAAGCGTGGGTCGTTCGGGTAGTGCGCTGTACGTACTGAGTTGATGTTGTGTTGCTTCATCAGTACTAAGTCTTTCTCGACGCGATCCATGCCAACAGCACGACCTTTCAGGTGGTCGTTGTCGTGACGGTTCACACCGTGCAGCATCACGTACTTGTTGTTGATGTAGAACAGACCATCACGAACTTTAATATCACGGAAACCAACGCGTTGTGGAATCACTTCCAGCACCTTGCCGTCAGCGTCTTTCAGCGTAAGCAACAGTTGGTATAGGTAAGGGTTTTCAGCGTTCCATTGAACAGGGTTAACCACATCAATAGAGAATTGAGTATTCGCATTGCCGCCAGTCAATGTATTAGGAATGGCTAAGCTATCTACAGAGCCTTGCGAGATAACTTGGCTGCCATCAAGCAATGCGTACTCAAGGGTTGCGTTTACCGCTGCTGCTAGGTTTTCTAGTTCCACTTTGCACGACAGAGTAGCGCTTTGGTAAGCGTCGTCGAAGTCAGTACGAACGGTAACGTCTTGAACGTGCGCCTGTTCTTTGCCCACTAGGTAAACGTCACGGAAGATACCGCCCGTCCACCACATGTCTTGGTCTTCAATGTAGGTTGAATCGGCCCACTGCATCACACGAATAGAAAGTAGGTTGTTGCCTGCTTTTACATGGTTAGAGATATCGAATTCAGCGGTGAGGCGGCTGCCTTTGCTGAAACCCACGTACTCGCCGTTTACGTAAACTTCGAAGTAAGTCTCTACGCCATCAAATTTGATGATGGTTTGCTTCTCGTCCCAGCTTTCGCCAAGGAAGAAAGAGCGTTGGTATGCACCGGTTGGGTTGTCTGATGGTACGAAAGGTACATCAATTGGGAATGGGAAACCTTCATCTGTGTATTGAAGATCGCCGTGGCCTTCCATTTGCCACATGTTTGGAACCGTAATGTAGCCCCAGTCTTTCATTTCTTGAGAGTAGAACTCTTCAGGAACCAATAGTGGATTGGTGAAATAGCTGAAATTCCATTGGCCACTCAATAGTTGGAAGTGGCTGCTAAGTTCACGCTGAAACGTTTTTGCATTCTTTTCTGATGCGTATGAGAAGAAATATGCACGCGGTGCCATACGGTTCTCATGTAAGTTCAGGAAGTTTTCCCAGTTGTTCACGTTGCCTCTCTCTCGGCCTAAATGCAATTTGCTGACCGACGTTCTTATGCGTAATTGGGTCGTAGTGAATACGAGTATTTTTGGACTGAGGTAATTATTAGTAAAACTTTTACTAAATGAAATTAGTGAAAACGTTTTACTTTAACTCCATCACGTTTTTTATGGTCTTTTTACAGTGCTGTGTGATCCACTTAAAAGAATGCTATTGGCTGTTTTATGAAGCAGTCTAAAGAGACTGGTATGTGTATATAGGCGTATGTGATGGGTACAAAAAAGGCCACCGTAAGTAAAGGTGGCCTTGATTTATCTATTTGATATTTCTAACTATTTTGTCGTGTCACGCAGCTTTAATTTGCTTGGTACATAGACACGTAGTGGGATAGTACGGCCGTCGCGTACTTTCTCAATCAACAGGTTAACGCCTTGAATTCCCATTAGTTCAGAGTGAATACGAACAGTCGATAAAGATGGGAAGGTAAATTTAGCTGTTGGGATGTCATTTACACTAATCAACGCAATATCTTCAGGAATGTTTAATCCGTGCTCATGAACGGCTCGTAAAACACCAATTGCGATGGAATCTGACGCAATAAACATGGCTTTAGGGTAGTCGCCCGTCGCTAGCATCTGTTTTGCAAGCTTATAACCTGAAGAACTAGAGAAGTCTCCACGATAGATGTCTTGCTCGCTGACAACATTCTTAAGGCTACCGTATTCAGCAAAGGCGACTTCGCGAATATCAGGAGTGTTGACGTTATCTTGTCCGCCAATAAAACCAATGCGTTGATAGCCTTGGTTGATAAAGAAGTTGGTGATCTCTTTGCTGATCAAAGCCAGGTCGATATCGACAGAGTCATAAGGTTCAGAGTGATCAGTGAAATCGACATAACAGATATTATCGCTTAGCTTTTTGGCTTGTTCGATAACCTCCGGTGTCATTCTTCCCACCAACAATACACCAGTAATAGGTGCTGAATTTACGTGTATTTTACTTTCATAACAGTTGGTTAGTTTAACTTCCATCTTGTCACATTGGGTTTCAATCCCGTGGCGAATCGATAGATAGTAAGGGTCATTCACTTCAGCTTCTTGCTTGTAGTTATACAGAGCAAGGAAGTGATGATTTTGTTTTTTACTGCTAACGGCTTTTCGTGAGCTGCTGGTTTTGTATTCCAACTTCTCTGCAATTTCAAAGATACGCCTTTTGGTCTCTTCCTTGACGCTTAATGTTGGATCTTCATTGAGAACCCTTGAAACTGTAGCCAATGAAACATGTGCTTCAGTCGCGATATCTTTTAACGTTGCCATACTCACTTCCTGTTATTGGAACATTGCGCTGCTTTGAAATTGGTATTTAGTAAAAAAGCAATGCACCTCTTTATTCTACAGACCTATTGTAATCAAACTGGAAGTCATTGCATTAACTTTTAGTAAAATAAATGCTCAACTCCTCTATGATGTCTCAAATCTAACTATCTATAATTATCTTATTAAAATTCAATGAATTAGATGTGTTTGTTTATAGGTTCTCCCTATGTCACGTTCAGTCACAATGATATGAGTTAGTGTAAACGTTTACACTTCGTGGTTTTGATCACAGAATTATAGTCAAAATGGCTGCTACTATTTCTGGCATACGGTGCTACTGAGCTGAATGTCAGTTCGAGTTAGTCCAAGAATGACGACAAAGAGAGGTTGATTGTGAAAGTACTGGTTACGGGCGGCATGGGTTACATCGGAAGTCATACATGTATTCAAATGATACAGGCGGGTATGGAGCCAATCATTGTTGATAACCTTTGCAACAGTAAAGAGCTAGTACTGGAGCGAATCGAATCATTGACCGGTAAGCGACCAACTTTTTATCTTGGCGACATTCGTGATCAATCTTTTCTAGATAGCGTTTTTTCAGAAAACGATATCCAAGCTGTGATTCACTTTGCTGGCCTGAAAGCGGTTGGGGAGTCGGTGTCCAAGCCTTTGGAGTACTACGATAACAACGTCAATGGATCATTAGTGTTAGCTCGCAGCATGAAGAAAGCGGGTGTGAAGAGCATTGTATTTAGCTCTTCGGCTACCGTTTACGGTGATCCAGAAGTGGTGCCAATTACTGAAAGCTCTCCAACGGGTGCAACAACTAATCCTTATGGTCGCAGTAAGTACATGGTCGAAGAATGTTTGAGTGATTTGTTCAACGCTGAGAACGATTGGAGTGTGACATTACTGCGTTACTTCAACCCAGTTGGCGCCCATTCATCAGGCACTATGGGTGAAGACCCACAAGGTATCCCAAACAATCTGATGCCGTTTATTGCTCAAGTAGCGGTAGGTCGTCGCGACAAATTGGCTGTTTTTGGAAACGATTACCCAACAGTCGATGGCACAGGCGTTCGCGACTATATTCATGTTATGGATTTAGCGGACGGACACGTAGCCGCATTGAAAGCGGTTGGCGAGAAGGCGGGTTTACACATTTACAACCTAGGCACGGGCAAAGGCTCAAGCGTACTCGAGATGGTTGAAGCCTTCGCACAAGCATCGGGTAAGCCAGTTCCTTATGAACTTTGCCCACGCCGCGCTGGTGATATTGCTGAATGCTGGGCAAGCACTGAAAAAGCAGAGCGCGAGCTTGGCTGGAAGGCGACGCGTAGCGTGATGGAGATGACGGCAGATACGTGGAATTGGCAGTCGAATAACCCGAACGGCTATTCCCCTTCGTAATTGAAGTCGCAGCGTTGTTAGCTGCAACTCCAATTTCTTTGGGGAATGCAGATGAAGAGAGATTCCAGATATCTCGTACCTCGATTCTGGAATGACGGATGAGCATAAGGCTATGAAGCGGTTGCCTTTGCGCAAATAGCACAACGAGATCACACGTCATTCCCTACAGCGAGGAGCGAGCGTGATAGGGAATCTCCTTGTAGAAGAATTATTCATCTTGGTGGAATTGACCAAGACACAAAATTTGAGAGCAATCTAAACATGTCAAAAGTTGAATTTAACCCAGTAGACCATCCGCACCGTCGTTATAACCCATTAACGGGTCAGTGGATCTTAGTATCACCGCACCGAGCAAAGCGTCCTTGGAGTGGACAAGATGAAAAACCATCGACTGCGCAGCTTCCTGCGTATGAGAAAGAGTGTTTCTTGTGCCCAACCAATACGCGTATTTCGGGCGATGAAAACCCAGATTACGACGGCACTTATGTATTCAGTAATGATTTCGCGGCGTTGATGCCTGACTCACCTGATGCTCCAGAGTCTGATAACCCTCTATTCAAGACTCAAGGTGTACGTGGGTTGAGCCGCGTGATCTGTTTCTCTCCGGACCACAGCAAAACGCTGCCGGAGCTTCCGGTAAACAAGATCCGTGGTGTTATCGATACCTGGAATGAACAGATTGAAGAGCTAGGTAAAGACTACCTGTGGGTTCAAGCGTTTGAAAATAAAGGTGAGACCATGGGCTGCTCTCAGCCACACCCACACGGTCAAATCTGGGCAAACAGCTTTTTACCCAACGAGATTGAACGCAAAGAAAAACTGTTAAAAGAGTACTTTGAACAGCAAGGTTCTAATCTTTTAGTGGATTACGTTGAAGCTGAAATGAAAGACGGGTCTCGCACTGTGGTTGAAACTGAACATTGGATTGCAGTGGTGCCTTACTGGGCAGCGTGGCCATTTGAAACCATGTTGCTGCCAAAAGCACACATCCGCCGTATGAGTGAACTGACTGACGAGCAGCGTGATGATTTAGCGCTTGCGATCAAGAAGCTGACGAGCCGTTACGACAACTTATTCCAATGCTCATTCCCTTACTCAATGGGCTGGCACTATGCGCCGTTCTTCGAAGAAGGTACTGACATCGACCATTGGCAGCTACATGCGTTGTTCTACCCGCCACTGTTGCGCAGTGCTTCGGTTCGTAAATTCATGGTCGGCTACGAAATGTTGGCTGAGTCTCAGCGTGATTTAACCGCAGAACAAGCGGCACAGCGTCTGCGTGATTTGAGTGACGTTCACTACAAAGAGCAGTAATCGCCTGTTTCGTAGATAACGAGCGAGATTCCTGATATCTCGTCCCTCGATTCTGGAATGACGGCAGGTGAGAAGCTGATGTTGTCATTCCCTACCGTGAGAGACGAACGCGGTAGGGGATCTAAAAGAATTAAAGTGGTGCCGTAAAGGGGCCATAACCAATTGAACAAAGAGTTTAACCAGAGAGTTTACTTATGTCTGACCTAATCCAAAACGTGAAAGCATCTTTTGAGCAAGTCCTTGGTTACCAAGCGACTCATATTATCCAAGCGCCAGGTCGTGTGAACCTGATCGGCGAGCACACTGACTACAACGATGGTTTTGTTCTACCGTGTGCCATTAACTACCAAACGGTAGTCGCAGCGGCTAAGCGTGACGACAACATCGTGCGCGTAGTATCAGTGGACTACGGAAATGCAGTAGATGAGTTCGACTTAACTCAAGAGATCACCTTCCAACAAGATAAGATGTGGGCTAACTACATTCGTGGTGTGGTGAAGTGCTTAAAAGGTCGTGGTTTTGAATTTACAGGTGCAGACATCTCTGTAACGGGCAACGTGCCTCAAGGTGCAGGTTTAAGTTCTTCTGCGGCACTGGAAGTGGTCATCGGTCAGACATTCAAGGTGCTTTACAACCTAGAGATCAGCCAAGCCGAAGTGGCGCTAAATGGTCAGCAAGCCGAAAACGAATTTGTGGGCTGTAATTGCGGCATCATGGACCAAATGATCTCTGCAGAAGGTCGCGCAAATCACGCGATGCTTTTGGATTGTCGTAGCCTAGAAACTCAAGCGGTTTCAATGCCAGAAGATATGGCTGTGGTTATCATCAACTCAAACAAGAAACGCGGCTTGGTCGACAGCGAATACAACACGCGTCGTGAACAGTGTGAAGAAGCGGCGCGCATCTTTGGTGTTCCTGCACTTCGTGATGTGACTATTGAACAGTTCAAAGCGAAAGAGTCTGAGTTGGATGAGATGGTTGCGAAACGTGCGCGTCACGTGATAACCGAAAATGACCGTACCGTTGAAGCGGCTCAAGCTCTGCGTACTCATGATATGAAACGCATGGGCGAATTGATGGCTGAATCACATGCGTCAATGCGTGATGATTTTGAAATTACAGTCAAAGAAGTCGACACCTTAGTTGAGCTGGTAAAACACGTGATTGGTGACCAAGGTGGTGTGCGTATGACTGGCGGTGGTTTCGGTGGTTGTATTGTGGCATTGGTTCCACCTGCATTGGTTAATGAAATTAAAGCAACCGTTGAGCAGAAATATCAAGCGGCGACGGGTCTAAAAGAATCTATTTATGTGTGCCAAGCGAAAGACGGAGCAGGCTTAGTTGAAGTAATCTAAACGCTTCGAGACTTAATATAGAGCTTACCAACTAAAAAGATCATGGTAGGCCAAATGCTAAAGCCTTTATTTCAGGTAGAGGCTTTTTACTGGCACTAGAAGGAATTTAGAATGACACAAGAGCAAAACCTGCATCAATCCATGACACAAACTCCAGCCTATGATGGCCAACCCGCTCAGTTAGTGACGCTATCAAATACGCGTGGCATGGAAGTGACATTCATGGACATTGGTGCAACATGGTTGAGCTGTATCCTGCCAGTAAAGGGAAATAAAAGAGAGGTTTTGTTGGGTGTTAACTCAATGGAGAACTTCGATAAACAAGCCAGCTATATGGGTACAACTGTTGGTCGTTATGCTAACCGCATAGCCAATGGTCGTTTCAAAATTGATGGTCAAAACTACAAGCTGGAAACCAACCAAGCGGGCAATACTTTACATGGTGGTCCGAACGGTTTTGATAAACGTCGTTGGAATATTGCCGAGCAAAGCGAAACGTCAGTGGTGTTCACTCTAGAGTCTGCTGATGGCGACCAAGGATTTCCGGGGAATTTGAATGTGTCGGTGCGTTATGACATTACCGAAGACAATCGAGTTTCAATTAATTACTCTGCAACCACAGACAAGCCAACCGTGGTCAACCTAACGAATCATGCGTACTTCAACCTACTTGGTGCAGAAGCCGGGCACGATTGTTTGTCACACATTGTGAGCATCAACGCCAATCAGTTCTTACCGACCAACTCGGTAGGTATTCCACTAGGCAATCTTAAATCGGTGAAATCGACTAGCTTCGACTTCAATCAGCCTATGATGATCTCAGAGCGTTTGTTGGGTGATGAACAGCAGAAAGCAGCAAAGGGTTACGACCACTCTTTCTTATTGGCTGACGGCTGTAAGCGCACTCAATGCGCCGCTACCGTAACGTCACCGGATGCGCTCGTCACACTAAAAGTATTTTCAACTAAACCTGCGATGCAGCTATACACCGGAAACTGGCTTGGTGGTACACCAAACCGAAGTGGTGGCAGCTATGAAGACTACGCTGGATTGGCGTTAGAAACCCAGTTCTTACCTGACTCTCCTAACCACCCAGAGTGGAAGCAGGACAGTTGTATTCTCAAGCCTGAACAAGAATATAACTACCGTACCTGTTACCAGTTTGAATTTTCGGGGGATTCTTCAAACTAGTACGCTCTAGCTCAAAACGGTTATGCCAATTGCTTTTGTTTGTGAATAGAACGATGTGAGTTATCGCGTTGTTCTTGGGGGATGAGCAAAAGTGGCGCTCAACAAGAGTGCGGTTTATTAAGCGCGATTGTTGGGTATCCGAGTAAGGTAGGAAAGCCCTAACAGAAGAGATTCTGTTAGGGCTTTTTTTTGTTTGTTGTTTGGTGAGTTGACCAGAACTTAGATTTTCTCTACCGAATTACGGCGCACCAAAGTCGGAGAGAACATCATTGGCTCCGTTGAGGTGTTTTCACCTTTGGCTAAGTGCAACGCGAGTCGTGTCGCTTTCTCTGCCATCATCTGAATCGGGTAGCGAATGGTGGTTAGCTTTGGATGAACATAGCGTGCAATCAAGCCATCATCGAAACCGATGATCGACATTTTGTCCGGCGCTTGAATACCGTTTTCATCTAGGACAGACAAAGCACCTGCCGCCATGTAATCGTTGTACGCAACAATGCCTGTGATCGGCAGAGACTTGGTTAATAGGTTAGTCATCGCGTATTCACCCCCTTCACTGGTGGGAGCTGAGTACTCAATATAGCTGTCAGATAACGCTATTTTGTAATCCGAGAGTGCTGACAAGTAACCTTGTACACGCTCATCTGCATCTTCAATGCTGTGCGATGAAGCGATACAGGCAATATTTTTATGACCATGACGGATCAGATATTCAGTCGCAAGATACGCGCCTTTCTTGTTGTCCAAGAAAATACAACGGTTGGCAATCTCAGCAATATAGCGATTGATCAGCACTAAGCCTTTGACTTCTTTTGCATAGGCAATCAGTTCTTCGTCTGTCAGGCCTTTTGAATGGATCACTAAGGCGTCGCAACGGCTATTGATCAGTAACTCAATCGCTTGTCTTTCTTCTTCACGATCGTGTGAGCCATTACCGACGAGGATATGCTTTCCGTTCTCACGAGCGACATTATCGACAGCCTTAACCAGCGTGCCAAAAAAAGGATCGGAGATATCACCAACCAACACACCGACGGTATTGGTGCTCTGGCTTACCAGCGCGCGAGCATTGGCATTCGGGCGATAGCCGAGTTTAGACATCGCTTTGGTGACGGATTCAATTGAGTTCGCACTTGCCTTCGGAGACTTATTCACGACTCGAGATACGGTTGCAACAGAAACACCTGCTTCCCTTGCGACATCTTTAATTGTTGCCATTTTTAACCTCTATACATTGCTGCATCTATTTAACACCGACAATGAGTGCAAGGCAACGAAACTCTCATTTTACTTCCAGTAATGAGATCTTTACCGCTTGTAATTATTAGGCTTAATGCTAGTGTAAACATTTACATTTTACTTAATTTTAGTAAATGATTTAATGAGTGAAAATAAATCAATATAGGAAGTGAGAAATGGATACTGTCTCTTATGGTGACTTTGCTAAGTTAGAAATGCGTGTGGGTAAGATCATTGAGGTTGTGCGTCATGAAAACGCAGACAAGCTTTACATCGTGCAAGTGGATATCGGCGAGAAGACGCTACAAACGGTGACCAGCCTAGTGCCTTACTACACCGAAGAAGAGTTGATGGGTAAGCAGGTTGTTGTTTTGTGTAATCTAGCGAAGGCGAAGATGAGAGGCCACACTTCTGAGTGCATGTTGTTATGTGCCGAAACGGAAGATGAATCTGAAAGTGTATTGCTGACCCCGGAACGTGCGATGCCTGCAGGTATTCGTGTCGTTTAAGATCGCTTTAGGTTGGTGAACGATCGAGCTCACCAACCTAGATTAACTGGCGATGTAGATTAATTAACGATGTAGATTAATTAACGATGTAGATTAATTAACTGTGTAGATCAATTAACTATGTACATCCATTAACAACGTATATCCATTAATAACGTACATCAACTAGCTTCGAACAGTCAGTATCAAGCCATCAATCACACTGTGGTGGTGATCTGAAACCCCAGCAAGATTGCCGTATTTAGGCTGGTGGCGATCATTTTCTAATGGGTGATGCCAACCTTGTGTGTGTTGAACAAAGTGCGCCGCAAAGCTTTCAGACACTTCTAAACATCCTGCTAATACCGTATCGACATAGGTTTGAACGATAGGGCTGTTTTCGCAAGGTGCTTGAATCTCGTCTTTGATGTAAACCCAGATCGATTGATCCTGTTTAAACTTATTTTGGCTTTCTATCTGAGAGGCCTTTAATTCGATTCGGTGATAACCACGCTCACGGCGATCAAACTCAGTCAGCGCAATATCATCCACCTCAAGTAAAACTCCATTCACTTGTCCCTCACCGAGATTCACGATCAAAGGTGACAACACATAGCTGTCATCGATCTTACTCCAATGACGAACTAGGCCATGCACTATCGCAGGAATCGCTTGCCCTGTTTGACCTGTGAGTTGACGAGAAGAGGAGTTGATCAAGCTACCATAACCAAAAATATACATCGCGTTCCCTGTCTGTTCTTTTGTATTTGAGACTAGTCTTACTATATGTTTGGCTTCATCAAATGTCAGTAGTTTTTTATTTTACACACTCATGAGTCTAAATGACTTTTATGGGGTGTGTTTAATTGACACTTTTTTGAAGCCTAATGACTCCTTGTTGATTGTTTTTATTGGCTTTATACCTTTGGCGCGTTTCATGCATTGTGTTAGGCAATATTGCAGTGATGATTACTGCATCATGAATTTGACTATGAAATAGCAATTCCCAGAAGCCACTCTTGGCTTGTTATCTGAAATGAGGAACGAGTTTGTTAAATATCACAGATAAAAGTGTAGAAGATGCGATTCCTGCATATCTTCGATTAGGTTTTAGACCTTTCTTCTTTTTAGGCAGTCTCTATGCTGTGATCGCGATTGTGGCTTGGGTCATCATGTTCCAAAACGGTCAGCCAGAAATGCTAAAAGTACCGGCGCTTTGGTGGCACGTACATGAAATGCTGTTTGGCTTTGCCATGGCGATTGTGGTCGGTTTTGTGTTAACTGCGGTGCAAACGTGGACGGGTGTCAATGGAACCAAACACTATCGATTAGCCGCACTGGTTGGTTTGTGGTTAGCACCTCGTATTCTGTTTTGGACCCCCGCACCGTTATGGCTGATCTCATCGGTTGAGGCGTTGTTCTTAATCTTCGCCGCTTACGAAATTGGTTTCCGAGTTGTTAAATCGAAAGGCTGGAAGAATCTATTCTTTGTGCCGCTGTTTATATTGGCTATCGTGGCGAACTTTGCTAGTTACGCGACCGTTAAAGGTATGCCTCCATTCCCATCGTCTGCAGTATGGCACGCAATGTTATGGTGGTTTACCTTGCTGCTATCAGTGATGGGTGGGCGAGTGATTCCGTTCTTCACGGCACGTCGCTTCGATTTTGAAAAAGCACAACCACTAGTTTGGTTAGAATGGTTAGCGAATCTACCTTTGGTTGGCTTATTTGTATTGAGCTTCTTCCCATTGACCTTTGCTCAAGTCGGCAATGAGTTGATGGTATTTGCAGGTGTGACTCAGTTGGTGCGCTTTATCCGCTGGAAGCCTTGGACTACGTTATCTGAACCCTTGGTGTGGTCGCTGCATGCGGCTTACCTATGCATCCCTTTAAGCTTGCTGCTACGTGGTTTATTAGACAACCCGTTCGCGAGCCACAACATGCTGCACTTGTTTGCAATTGGCGGTTTGAGTGGGTTAATTCTTGCGATGATTACGCGCGTGACAATGGGGCACACGGGTCGTGCAATCTATAAAGGGCCAAGTATGGCGTTAGCGTTCTCGGCTATTTTTATCGCGGCTTTGGTTCGCAGCGTAGGTGTGACTTTCTTCCCTGCGTATTTATTTGAGATGGTGAACATCAGCGCGGGTTTATGGACGTTAGCATTCGGGTTGTTTATCTGGAAGTTCGGCATGATGCTTTTAACGCCAAGAGTGGATGGTCACCCAGGCTAAGCCTATTGATTTTCGAACCCATTTTGAAAGGGAAGCACTGAGCTTCCCTTTTTTGATCGCAGCAAAGCTCCATTCTCAAAGATCCATTCTCTTAGTGAGTATTCTCGGCAAGATATTGGCGCACTTGTGCAATGAGATCTTCTTTGGCGTGAGGCGAGATGAAACTCGCTTCGACAGCATTAATACTGAATTGCGCTAATTCGTTTTTCGTCAGTGGATGAGCATTGGCGACGGCGAGGAAGTTATCATTCATATAGCCGCCGAAGTAAGCCGGATCATCGGAATTGATGGTGACGCACAATCCTTTTCTCAGCAACTCGACGATATTGTGTTCTCGCATGGTGTTGAAGACCTTTAGCTTGGTATTCGATAGCGGGCATACGGTCAGCGGTGTGCGTTTAGCGATTAGCTGTTCCATCAAGTCTTCATCTTCTACACAGCGAACGCCATGATCAATACGGGTGATGCCCAACAAGCTCAGCGCGTCACTAATATTTTGCGCAGGGCCTTCCTCTCCGGCGTGCGCGACGGTCAGGAACCCTTGGTTGATCGCCTCTTGGAATACATGCTTAAACTTCTCCGGCGGGTTTCCTTTTTCCGACGAATCCAGCCCGACGGCAATGATCTTATCTTTGTAGGGAAGGGCTTGTTGGAGTGTTTCAAAAGCGCTGTCTTCATCAAGATGGCGCAGAAAGCACATGATCAGCTGGCTGCTGATCCCTAGTTCTTGCTCGGCTTGATTCAAAGCTTGAGTAATCCCACTTATGATGACTTCAAAGGCAATACCACGTTCGGTGTGGGTTTGAGGGTCAAAAAAGATCTCAGTATGAACCACATTATCTTGTTGACACTTGAGTAGATAAGCCCAAGTCAGGTCATAGAAATCCTGTTCATGAATCAGTACGTTAGCGCCTTGATAATAGATATCGAGAAAAGACTGAAGATTGTGGAATTGGTACGCGTCTCTTACTTGGTCTGGGTTATCAAAGGGAATCGACACGTTATTGCGCTTGGCCAGTTGGAACATCAGCTCAGGTTCTAGCGTGCCTTCAATATGTAAATGCAGCTCAACCTTGGGTAAATGTTTGATGAAGCTATCCATAGCAACTCCTTAGCTATTTTAATTATGGGCGGAGTAGGCGAGACAGTAGAGTCTGTAAACCTGAGCCTGCAGGTTATCTCTTTCATTTATCTCTGTTTGAGCATAGTTCATTTCATTGTTGTCGATAAAATTGCACAGAAGTTGATGATGAATCGAGAGTTACGAACCCATTGAAATCCGGCGCAAACGATTTGCAGCATGGGAGTGTGATCCGCTGCAAATATTTGCAGCAATATTCATTGATTTGTGCTCTAATACCGCGCTTACCAAGGGATGGTGTTAAAAGATGCTCACTTAGATGGAGTTATCAAAGTGACCGATCCCTTAATGATCTCCCTTAGGAAAAAATAGAACATGTCTAAGAACAAAAAATTTGATATCCGCCTTACAGAAAAACGCAACGGTTGGTGTGCAGAGATTACTCGTCAAGTAACATCTCGCAGCACAACAGTATCTAAGCGTGAGTCTGGTTTCGAAACTGAAGCTCTAGCACAAGAGTGGGCAGAGAAAGAGCTAGCATCTTTCATTTCAAACCAAGCTGAACGTAACGAGCGTAAATCAGAGCAGCGTAAAGAGCGTGACGAACTACGTCACACTAAAGAGCTTAAAGCTGAGCAAGCACGTGAAGCACGCGCAAAAGCTCGTGAAGAAGAGCAAGAAGACGCTGAGTAATCCAGTGCACAATTAATTTACAGGTCCCTTAATTTTAAGATAAGGGACAAGTAAAAAAAGCCCCGATATAGCTTTTCTCTTTCTAGTTAAAAGTTTATCGGGGCTTTTTCATTTGTGGCGTATTAGTCTGGATCACGTAACCACTCATGGCTGGTGGCTAAGTATCTGATTCACTAATTACCCGAATTCGGTCCTAGTTGTTTAGCGCTGTCAGCCAATCGTCTTCCGCGACTTCTTCAATATAACTCTCTACAGACTGTCCCACTTCATCATCATCTTGCTTGAAGTAAGCAATGTGGAATACTGCGTCACCTTCGTTTACCAACGGTAGAGTTTGTTGACCAATCACGATACCGCCTTTAGTGGTGATTACTTGGCCTTCTTGGTGACCCAATGGAGAACTGATGTAAGCCAGGGTTTGTCCTGCTTCAACTTGTTCGCCAAGCCTTACCATATTACGCAAAATGCCGTCTGATTCAGCGCGGATCCAACTGGTCGATTTACTCAATACTGGCTCTGGTAACTTCTTACGGTTAGGGCGCAGCATGCCGATTTCTTTCATCACTTGATGTACGCCAAGGTAACCCGCACGAATCGCTAGGTGATCAAAACGCAGCGCTTCACCACCTTCGTAAGTTAATACAGGAATACCTAGCTTTTCCGCTTCGCTGCGCAATGAACCATCACGCAGTGGAGAATCTATGATCACGGGTGTTGCGAACGCTTTTGCGATGCGCAGTGTTTCAGGGTTCGACAGGTTTGCACGGATCTGTGGCAAGTTAGTACGGTGAATCGCACCCGTGTGAAGATCCAGAATGTAATCACAGTGCTTCGCTACGTTCTCAAAGAAGGTGTGAGCGATGCGTGATGTCAGTGATCCTTTCTCACTTCCAGGGAAGCAACGGTTCAGGTCACGACGGTCTGGTAGGTAACGAGACTTATGGATAAAACCAAATACGTTAACGATAGGCACAACAAGTAGTGTTCCTTTCAGTTTTTTTGGATCAATCGCATTGGTCAGTTGTCGTGCAATCTCAACACCGTTTAGTTCATCTCCGTGGATCGCCGCGTTTACCATCAGTGTTGGGCCCGCTTGGCGACCATGAATAATTTCAATCGGGATTGAAAGTGGAGAATGCGTGTAAAGCTGAGCCGCTTGCAGTTCAATCTCCATTCTCTGTCCTGGCTGAACAGTATAACCAAGTAATTCGAAGGGTTGATTAGGTTTTAGTCTTGCCATTTAGGTTGTTCTCAACATGGTGATAATTCGCTAACACGGAATGTATCAATCGTTGATTTTTAGTACGAATCAATCGCTTTACGGTGACGACAAAACTTTTTTATGGAGGCGTTTCTTAATTGGTTTCTGTTTTTGATTTAGCTAGTTAGAAGGGGTTTAGAATTGTGAATTTCCTGACAATACATTGATTTAACGCTGATATTTATTGTTCGGTTGGTTGGTATTATCCATCGCCATTTTTTGGCGGCCAAATTCAAATATCGAGATCAAAATGAAAAAAACAATTTCAAAAGTTGTAGCACTAGCAGTGGTATCTGTTGCTCTATCTGGTTGTGTGGGTAGTAACGCAGTAACCGGTTATCTAATGAAGTTTAACGTGAAGGCTGTTGATAACCGTTACGCTCGTGGTGGTTTGAACATACTACTTGCACCTGCGTATGGTCTAACGGTTGCTGCCGATTACCTAGTATTCAACTCACTAGAGTTCTGGACGGGTAGCAACCCACTAACAGGTGCTCCGCACATCTTTGATACTAAGACTGATACTTACCTTGATATCAACGATCAGCTTGATAAGTCACTGACTGAAGCGCCAGTAGGCCCGATCACGAGTGCCGATATGATTGAGAAAGGTCAAATGCAGCAGATCGACGAAAACACAATCCAAATGGACATCACTTACCAGTCTGGTGAGCGTGCGACGTTAATCGGTGTTCGTGAAGGCGAGATGGTGACGTACTTCATCGACGGCGAAGTAGTGGCACAAACTTCAATTGATGAGCTAGAAAGCTACGCGGCTTCACGCGCTTAATTATTTATTTAGTCACAAGTAGCAGTGACAAAGATTAGATACAAAAACAGGTACTCATTGAGTACCTGTTTTATTTTGTTCTTAATAAACGGTGTTTACTGAAAAGTGCTATTTATTGAAGAGCCCATTTCTTGGAAAACACCATTTACTGAAAAACACTAGCGAATCGATTTATGCTTTTTCTGGGATCGCAGCAAGTAATGCAACCATTTGGTTCCAGAACAGCTCAACTGTGTCGATCTTCACTTTCTCATCAGGAGAGTGTGGGAACTTGATCGTTGGGCCGAAAGAAACCATATCCATGTTCGGGTAAGGTTCTTTGAACAGACCACACTCAAGGCCAGCATGGATAACCATGATGTTTGGCTTGTGACCGTAGATGCCTTCGTACATGTCGCGGAAGATATGCATGATCTCTGAATCTGCGTCTGGTTTCCAACCTGGGTAAGCACCAGAGAACGCGATGTTAGCGCCTGCTAGTTCAGCAACAGAGTGAAGCATACTTTCTACTTGGCTACGACCAGAGTCGATAAGAGAACGGATCAAGCAAAGTACTGTGATTGAATCTTCTTCTGTTGTGATAACACCTACGTTTAGAGACGTTTCAACAACACCTTCAATCTCGTCACTCATACGAATCACGCCGTTTGGACATGCGTTAAGTGCCGCGATAAAGCGAGCTTGGTCTGCTGACGCTAGTGCGCCCATTTCTACAGAAGCTTCTTCATTGAAAGTCACGATGCTGTCTTCTACTTTACCTAGCTCTGTTGAAAGCAGCTCAGTGTAGTAGTTGTATAGCGAAGCTAATTTCTCTTGGTTTGCAGCAGGAACCGCAACCGTTACGAAGCCCTCACGAGGGATCGCATTACGAAGGCTACCACCTTTGAATTCTACGATGCGAAGGTCTAGCTCTTTTGCGTGACCCGCTAGGAAGCGAGCAATCAGTTTGTTTGCGTTTGCACGACCGGTGTGGATGTCACAACCAGAGTGACCGCCTTTTAGGCCTTTTAGCGTTAGCTTGCGTGTTACGAAGTCAGCTGGAATCGCATTACGTGCAATTTCAAATGTCATTGCGCCGTCGATACCGCCCGCACAACCCATGTACACTTCGCCTTCTTGCTCTGAGTCAGTATTAAGAAGGATATCGCCTTCTAACCAACCCGCTTCAAGACCGAACGCGCCAGTCATGCCTGCTTCTTCATCTACAGTGAGTAGAACTTCGATAGGGCCATGTTGGATTTCGTTTGAAGCAAGAACGGCTAAGCAAGAAGCCATTCCCATGCCGTTATCAGCACCAAGCGTTGTGCCTTTTGCTGTAACCCATTCGCCATCGATGTATGGCTGGATTGGATCTTTTGTAAAGTCGTGATCAGTGTCTTCGTTCTTTTGTGGAACCATATCGATGTGAGCTTGTAGCACGACACCTTTTTTGTTTTCCATACCCGGCGTTGCTGGCTTTTTGATGAATACGTTGCCCGTTGGGTCGCGACGTACATCTAAGCCTTGCTCTGTTGCCCACGCAATAATGTATTGAGCAAGCTCCTCTTCATGTTTCGAAGGGTGCGGGATTGAACAAATTTTATCGAAAAACTGCCAAATAGGGGCAGGGGACAATTTACTGATCTCAGAATGGAATTCAGACACGGATGACTCCTTTTTTATTTGATAACCATATATTTAGGATTTATATAGGTAAAAACTTAGAATAAAAATCTAAAATATGGGTCTGTTTTGATGGCAACAGCATACCACTTGAGCGTTTTGACGAGTAGCGGTTATAAACCTCAAATACCTCAAATTTTGAAAGCGATCTTGTCCACCTGATCATAATTAAGAGACTTGATGCTTATAAATGGCGCAGGCAAACGTTTGTTTAATTCTATTCTGTAATTTAATTACAGAAATAAGTTTTCAAAATAACCACAAATGGCCAAAAGTGTGACGCATAGCAAAAAATACTTGTAATCTTTTTTCTTTAGGGTATATTAATAACCAACTTCTGAGATGAAGAGTAAATGCTCAAAGGATGAGTCCGTTTTATCGCCTCCAAGGAACCGAGAAATCAAATTCGTTTTTTATTGATTTATTAAGGTGATAGTTATGAAAGGTTTACCATCTGCAATGTTCTGGATTAACAGCTCTGTTTACACTAGCAACTTTGCATACCCTACAAGCTTTGGTTACTAATACCGTAAGCATGTAACTCGAACAGTTTTGTTCACCCCTATATATTGGAATTCTTTTACAGCCCTTTTGGTTGACAGATTCTACCGCCACTCAGTTTTGAGTGGCGTTTTTTTTGCCTGCTACTTTTCCAAACCGCTTTCGCTTGTCACTTTCTTTGCTGTTCTGAGTGGTTGTTTTTTAAACGCCAAAATATCAATTTGCGTCTTATTACTGATCCTGTTGAAAAATACACAACTCTTGTGGGTTTAAATTGAGAATATGATGGCTACATTCTCAATGGAAATAACCGACGGTTGAAAAAATAACCAAGTAATCACATCGCCTTTATTTCATTTAATCTATTGTTTTTAATGGTTATTATTCTTGTTATTCCTCATTTGTAATCGCTTTGTTTCATACGGCATTCTGATAAATATCGATTAGAGCCTTAATTCTATCTGGAATTTGTTATTTGATAACTTTATAATCCACAGCCAATCGTTTACGCAACCGTTTACTTTTTACCCTTATAGGATTCGATAATGTTCGAAAAGCTATTCAAACTCAGTGAAAATGGCACCAATGTGCGCACTGAAATCATCGCAGGTCTAACCACCTTCCTAACAATGGCTTACATCATTTTTGTAAACCCAATGATTCTAGCTGATGCTGGTATGGACCATGGCGCTGTATTTGTAGCAACCTGTTTAGCGGCTGCTATTGGCTGTTTCATCATGGGCTTTGTTGCTAATTACCCAATTGCTCAAGCACCAGGCATGGGCTTGAACGCATTCTTTACCTACGCTGTTGTAATGGGTATGGGTTATACGTGGCAAGTTGCTCTGGCAGCGGTTTTCGTATCAGGCGTGATCTTCATCTTCTTAAGTATCTTTAAGATTCGTGAATGGATTATTAACTCGATCCCTATGTCTCTGCGTGTTGGTATCTCTGCGGGTATCGGCCTTTTCCTTGCGTTTATCGCGCTTAGCAATGCAGGCATCGTTGTTTCTAACCCAGCGACTAAAGTTTCACTGGGCGATATCACTGCGATTGCGCCAATGTTAGGTGCGCTTGGTTTCTTCATTACTATTGCTCTTGTACACCGTGGTGTGAAAGGCGCAGTAATGATCGCGATTCTCGCTATCACAGCGATTGGTATTGCGATCGGTGACGTTCAATACGGCGGCATCATGTCGACACCACCAAGCCTTGCTCCTACATTCATGCAGCTTGATTTCTCTGCTGTATTTGAAATCGGTATGATTTCAGTTGTATTCGCATTCTTGTTCGTCGATTTGTTCGATACCGCGGGTACCTTGGTTGGTGTTGCAACGAAAGCAAACCTAATCAAAGAAGACGGTAAACTACCGCGCTTGAACAAAGCACTGCTTGCTGACTCTACAGCAACATCTATTGGTGCATTGCTAGGTACATCAAACACAACTTCTTATGTTGAGAGTGTTGCGGGTGTTGCTGAAGGCGGTCGTACCGGTCTAACTGCTGTTGTTGTTGGTATCTTATTCCTACTGGCTCTTTTCTTCTCGCCACTTGCAGGTATGATTCCGGCTTACGCAACATCAGGTGCACTTTTCTATGTAGCAATTCTGATGATGTCTGGCCTAGTTGGCATTGATTGGCGTGATCTTACGGAAGCCGCACCAGTCGTGGTAACATGTCTGCTTATGCCGCTGACGTACTCTATCGCTGAGGGTATCTCACTAGGTTTCATCGCTTACGCTGCAATTAAGCTGCTAAGTGGTAAAGGTCGCGACGTTTCACCTGCTGTGTGGGTAATGTCGGTTATCTTTATTCTTAAATACATTTTCGCTTAATCGTCTAGATTTCTGCTTAATCGCTGAAGAGGCTATGTAAGGCATAGCCTCTAATAACATGACAAAATTATTAGGTTTTATACTATGAGCAACAAATTCGTTATCACTTGGGACAACATGCAGACTTACTGCCGTCAACTTGCTGAAAAGCAAATGCCAGCAGAGCAGTGGAAAGGCATCTGGGCAGTAAGCCGTGGTGGTTTGGTTCCTGGTGCAATCTTGGCTCGCGAACTGGGTATTCGTCACGTAGATACGATTTGTATTTCTAGCTACGACCACGATCACCAACGTGATATGACAGTCGTTAAAGCACCTGAAGGTGACGGCGAAGGCTTCCTAATCGTTGAAGATCTTGTTGATAGTGGTGATACTGCACGCAAGCTTCGCGAAATGTACCCTAAAGCGAAATTGATCGCTGTATGTGCTAAGCCATCTGGTGCTGATTTACTAGACGAGTACATCGTGGATATCGCTCAAGACACATGGATTGAGCAACCTTGGGATACTAGCCTAAGCTTCGTTGAGCCGGTAAATCGCAAGTCAAAATAAGTGTAAACTTAGTTTTTTGAGAAATGACCCTTTATAGGGTCATTTTTTTTTATATGATTAGTAACAACCATTTCTTATTAAGTATCCCAATGTCTGAATCAGAAGAAACGAGCTCGAACCTTTCGGAAACCTTGTTTGTAAAGCACAAGCAGGCCAAAGAGACCTCAATGCTTACTCGCTACATGCCAAGTTCTGAAGAACTGCTGGATAAAAAGCGTGAAGAGCAGAACTCATCTTGGTATCGAAACCTAAGACGTCTTCAGTGGGTATGGCAAGGCGTTAACCCAATTGAGCAAGAAGCGGTATTGGCACGCATCGCGTCATCCGATAATTCTCGTACCACTGATGAGTGGTTAGATACCGTGATGGGCTACCGCAGCGGTAACTGGGCATACGAGTGGACCAAGCTGGGCATGCAGCACCAAAATCGCTCGAATGAAAAGAGCGGCGAAGAGATGGCTGAAGAGTTGTTTTCAGCATCGTTGTGTTTCAGCATTGCGGGCTACCCACATCTAAAGAACGATAACCTTGCTGCTCAGGCACAGGTATTAGCGAATGCGGCGTATTCTGAAGCGATCAAACACACCAAATTGATCGTCAAACAAATCGAAGTGCCGTATCAAAACAAAAAGATTAAGGCGAACTTACATCTAACCAAAACAGACAAACCACAACCTGTCGTGATCGTGAGTGCAGGTTTAGATAGCCTGCAAACTGACATGTGGCGTTTGTTTAGAGATTACCTAGCACCGAAAAATATTGCGATGCTAACGATTGATATGCCGTCGATAGGGCACAGTTCGCATTGGCCACTAACCGAAGACTCTTCTTGCCTGCACCAAGCCGTGTTGAATGAACTGCCTAACATTCCATGGGTGGACCATCATAAAGTCGGTCTGTTTGGGTTCAGATTCGGTGGTAACGCGATGGTGAGGTTGTCGTTCCTTGAGCAACATAAACTCAAAGCCTGTATCTCTTTAGGGGCTCCGATCCACGATATCTTTGTTCATGCCGACAAACTAAAGCAGATGCCTAAGATGCACTTGGATGTATTGGCTTCGCGTCTTGGTAAAGGGGCGGTGGATATCAATAGCCTTTCTGGGCAACTGATGGCTTGGTCATTGAAGGTGCAAGGCTTGTTGGCTAACAGTAAAACCAGTGTTCCTATTTTGGCATTGGCTTTGGAAGGTGACCCTGTTTCACCGCATCTGGATAATCAACTGGTTGCTATTTACAGTGATTACGGCAAAGCGAAGAAAATCAAAACCAAATCAATTACACAGGGGTATGAGCAATCCCTCGAATTAGCGATAAAGTGGCTTGAGGATGAATTATTTAGATGACATTTCTCCGAAATTAGTTAAGCATGAAAAGTGTACAAAGTAAGTACCTGATACTCAGAGAAAATTTATAAAATCCAACTGCGTGCTTTCTACGTATTGCAGTCTGAGTAACGTCATTCTTAACATTGAAATGGAGATTCAATATGTCAGAAGTGACACAACAACCTACGCATTATCGCTTATTAAACGTTTTAAAGGCTATTGGGCCTTACTTGAGGGAGCCGCAATCAGAAGATGGTCACTACATTTTTGATTGCTTGTCTGTGTGTGTGAACGATAAAAAGTCACCAGAAGAGCGTGAGTTCTGGGGCTGGTGGTTAGAGTTGGATAAGTCGGAAGAAGGATTCTCGGCGAAGTACAACACGGGTAAATACAACATTGATGGTAACTGGGATCCTTTGCCATTACCTAAAAAGGCGGTCGCTGAGGTGTCTCGAACTCAAGAAGCCTTTCACCAAAAGCTGGTTGACGAACTTCAAAAGAAATTTGAAATCGGCGTTCAGTTAGACGAAGAGTCTGTCGAATTCGTCTGATTTTGAAGGTTACTCTTCTCTATAAAGCAAAAAGGTGCGATTTCGCACCTTTTCTGCTTGTGAATTCCCCTGTTGATTGCTAAAACATCACCTCTTATTTGTTTTATTCATAAAAGACTTCATGACAACAAATCATCAAAGCGGGACAACAACACAGCGTAAAACTGTCGTTGTTAAACTGGGTACCAGTGTCTTAACTGGTGGAACATTGGCATTAGACCGCGCTCACATGGTTGAGCTGGTTCGTCAATGTGCTGAATTAAAAAAACAAGGCCACTCTGTGGTTATGGTTTCGTCTGGCGCAATTGCGGCCGGACGTGAGCACCTTGGTTACCCCGCACTTCCCAACTCAATGGCGAGCAAACAATTGCTTGCGGCAGTTGGGCAAAGTCAGTTGATTCAAGTTTGGGAGTCTTTGTTTGCTATCTATGGCCTTAAAATTGGCCAGATGCTACTGACTCGTGCTGATCTCGATGATCGCGAGCGTTTTCTTAATGCACGTGACACGATCAACGCGCTCGTTGAGCACGATATTATTCCGGTAGTAAACGAAAACGACGCAGTAGCCACTAATGAAATTAAAGTGGGCGACAACGATAACTTGTCGGCACTGGTTGGTATTTTATGTGGCGCTGATAAGCTTTTGTTACTCACTGACCAAAAAGGCCTGTTTACCGCAGACCCTCGTAAAGACCCAAATGCTGAGCTCATCAAAGAAGTGAAAACTATTGATGACACACTGCGTAAGATCGCAGGCGGAAGTGGTACTACGTTAGGTACTGGCGGCATGGCGACAAAACTGCAGGCAGCTGATATTGCTCGTCGTGCGGGTATTGAAGTGATTATTGCTGCGGGCAGTGCTGAAAATGTGGTGTTTGATTCATTGAGTGACAACCCACAAGGCACACGTTTCTTGCCTTTAGCTGAAGCGCTTGAAAACCGTAAACGTTGGATTCTAGCGGGCCCAGCTTCTGCTGGTGACATCGTAGTCGACGATGGAGCGGTGAATGCCGTTAACACTAAAGGCAGTAGCTTGTTGGCGAAAGGGGTTGTTCGAGTTAAAGGCGAATTCTCTCGTGGTGAAGTCACCCAAGTCACAGACAGTAAAGGCAAAGTAATTGCGCGTGGTATCGCCAGTTATTCAAGCCAAGACCTAGCAAAAATTGCAGGCAAGCACAGTAAAGATATTGGCGACATTCTTGGATACGATTATGGGTCAGAAGTCATTCACCGTGACGACCTGGTTGTAATCCAAGAGTAGCTTGTGATGATAAGGCGAATCGCCTTTTTACATCCAAAGACAGACAGAATTTAGGGAGAGTTAAACGTGGATTTAACTAACATGGGTATTGCAGCAAAAGACGCTGCTTTCCACCTAGCGACCGCATCTACGGCGCAAAAGAATAAAGCATTGGCGATTATCGCTGATGAGCTAGAAGCAAACGCAGCAACGATTTTAGAAGCGAACGCGAAAGATATCGAATTAGGTCGCGAAGCGGGTTTAACCGACGCACTGCTTGATCGTCTACTTCTTAATGAAGAGCGCTTAATCGGCATCGCTAATGATGTGCGTAACGTGATTAGCCTGAATGACCCAATAGGCAGCGAAATGGACAGTAAGGTACTGGAAAACGGTATGTCACTCTCTCGCCGCCGTGTGCCACTTGGTGTGGTTGGTGTTATCTATGAAGCGCGTCCGAACGTAACTATCGATATTGCAGCTCTGTGTTTGAAGACAGGTAACGCAAGTATTCTACGTGGTGGTAAAGAGACGTTCTTCTCGAACATGGAACTGGTTAAAGTTATCCAGTCTGCATTAGAGAAAGCTGAGCTTCCTGCCGCTTCAGTTCAGTACATTGAAAAACCTGATCGTGAACTTGTCTCTCAACTGCTTAAACTGGATGACTACGTGGATATGATTATTCCTCGTGGCGGTGCTGGCCTGCACAAGATGTGTAAAGAGAACAGTACTATTCCAGTTATCATCGGTGGTTTCGGTATCAGCCATATCTTTGTTGATGAGAGCGCTGATCTTGAGAAGTCTGTTGATGTGGTTGAAAACTCGAAAGTTCAACGTCCATCTGCATGTAACTCATTGGATACGCTGCTAGTGCATGAAGCGGTTGCTGAGGCTTTCCTTGCTAAGCTGACACAGCGTTTAGCAGGTAAGGTAACCTTGGTTGCTGACGCCAGTGCAAAATCACTGCTAGCAGGTTTTGAAGACCAACGTGATGCAGTTGAAGGTGACTTTGACACTGAGTGGCTAAGCTACACGCTAGGCGTAAAAGTGGTAGTGGATGTGGCAGAAGCGATTGACCACATGCGTGTACACAACGCGAGTCACTCAGATGCGATCATGACCAACAGCCTAGAGAGCTCAGAGCGCTTTATTAACTCTGTCGGTTCTGCGGCGGTTTATGTGAATGCATCAACACGTTTTACTGATGGCGCACAGTTTGGTTTAGGCGCTGAAGTCGCAGTATCAACCCAGAAGCTGCACGCTCGCGGCCCAATGGGCTTAGAAGAACTGACAAGCTACAAATGGGTAGGTAAAGCGAACTATTTAGTTCGCGGTTAACGCTGGTCGTTAATTTTACTCCTCAGCTCATTTTTGAAATGGCGATCGAGTAGCAATAATCAATGAATCACCACACAAAAGGGCCTTAATTGGCCCTTTTTCTTTCCTAACGTTTGGCAATTCCGTTACACTGATATTCAATTATTTGGAGGTGATATGCATTGTCCTTTTTGTTCAGAGAACGACACTAAAGTAATCGATTCAAGACTGGTAGCCGATGGCCATCAGGTTCGTCGTCGCCGTCAATGCCTTGCATGTAGTGAACGTTTTACGACTTTCGAATCGGCAGAACTTGTGATGCCGAAAGTCATAAAGTCGAATGGAAACCGCGAACCATTTAATGAAGATAAAATGGTGGGTGGTGTACAGCGCGCCCTAGAAAAACGCCCAGTGAGTGCTGATGCGATTGAACTTGCGATCAGTACGATTAAGTCACAACTCCGTGCAACTGGTGAGCGTGAAGTACCAAGCGAGATGATTGGTAATCTTGTGATGGGCCAATTGAAAGAATTGGATAAAGTGGCGTACATTCGTTTTGCCTCTGTTTACCGCAGCTTTGAAGACATCCGAGAGTTTGGCGAAGAAATCGCTAAATTAGAGGATTAACTCTTCAATCATGTCAAACTTTACTCCCCTAGATTTTAAAATGATGTCGCGTGCTATTCAGTTAGCAAAACGCGGCATTTACACCACTGCGCCAAACCCGAATGTGGGTTGTGTCATCGTGCAAACCGACGGTCAGATCGTTGGTGAAGGTTTTCACGCCAAAGCCGGTGAACCTCATGCTGAAGTACATGCCATGCGAATGGCTGGCGATAAGGCAAAAGGTGCGACTGCTTATGTCACGCTAGAGCCTTGCTCGCACTATGGTCGAACGCCACCTTGTGCTGAAGGTTTGATTCAGGCTCAAGTAGCCAAAGTGATTTGTGCCATGCAGGACCCAAACCCAAAAGTTGCAGGTCGTGGTATCAAAATGCTACGCGATGCGGGTATTGAGGTTGAAATCGGTTTATTAGAGCAAGATGCTCTCGACTTGAACCCTGCATTTATCAAGCGTATGCAAACGGGCATGCCATTCGTTCAGTTAAAGATGGCCGCTAGCCTTGATGGGCAAACGGCATTGGAAAATGGTCAAAGCCAGTGGATCACATCGCCAGAAGCGCGTCGTGATGTTCAGAACTACCGAGCAAAATCAGGCGCTGTGCTATCAACTAGCCAGACGGTGATTGAAGACAACGCGTCGTTGAATGTTCGTTGGGCAGAGTTGCCAAGCAGTATCAAAGGTCATTACGCTGAAGACGAGCTGCGTCAGCCGATTCGCGTGATTCTTGATCGTCAAAATCAACTGCGTCCTGAGCTCAAGTTATTCCAAACTCCAACATCGGTATTGAGAGTCGCTGAAGCGTCTGCTGATATTGAAGTCGGAACCACAGAGGTAGGTCAGCTCGATTTGCACGATCTGATGCGTCAATTGCCAGCGAACCATATTGATCATATTTGGGTCGAAGCGGGCGCGACATTGGCCAAGAGCTTGATTGAAGCACGGCTAGTGGATGAGCTAATCCTCTATTTAGCGCCTAAACTTATGGGCAGTGACGGACGAGGTTTGATGGGCGCATTAGGGCTCACTTCAATGTCTGATGTGATTGACCTAGAAATCAAAGATGTTCGACAGGTTGGTGTGGATATTCGCATTGTCGCGAAGCCTATTATTGCGAAATCAATTGCGGCTAACCAATAGTCGCGAAATAAATCGTGACGAAACCACAGTAGAAATAGTTACTCCAACTACATACGTGTTGTTGACAACAAAAAGAGTTTTAAAATGTTTACAGGAATTGTAGAAGCCGTAGGTACATTGAGTGCAATCACTCCCCGCGGAGAAGACATCACCGTAACGGTTAATGTTGGTAATCTTGATATGGCTGACGTTAAGTTAGGCGACAGTATCGCGACCAATGGTGTGTGTTTGACGGTCGTTGAGTATAACGATCACAGCTACAGTGCAGACCTTTCGCTTGAGACCCTGAAAAAAACGGGTTTTGTGGATTACCAAGCCGGCGACAAGGTCAACCTAGAGAAAGCAATGTTACCGACCACGCGTTTCGGTGGTCATATCGTATCGGGTCACGTTGATGGCGTGGGTGAGATTGTTGAGCGTAACCAAGTCGGTCGTGCGATTGAGTTCTGGGTAGAAATGCCTGCAGAGATCTCAAAGTACGTAGCTCAAAAAGGTTCAGTCACTGTTGATGGTATTAGCCTGACTGTGAATGATTTACGCAAGAATGCCTTTAAGTTGACTATCGTTCCTCACACCTCTTCAGAAACCACCATTGATCAATTCAATGTTGGTCGTAAAGTGAATCTAGAAGTCGATGTATTAGCGCGTTATATGGAGCGTCTACTGCAAGGCCAGCAGCAAGAGTCTGAGCCTGAATCTCGATTAACGATGGAATTCTTACAGCAGAATGGTTTTGCCTAATCGTTGGTACAAAGTGTGTTAAGCGAGACTTTGTAAAGCGAAGCAATATCATCAGGTTTAAATAGTGTCGGTTCTAGGAAGCAGAACCATTTCAAAGGATATAGAACAATGCCAATTAGTACTCCTCAAGAAATTATTGAAGACATTCGCCTAGGAAAAATGGTTATCCTGATGGATGATGAAGATCGCGAGAATGAAGGCGATCTGATCATGGCAGCAGAACATGTCACGCCAGAAGCGATTAACTTCATGGCGATGTATGGCCGTGGCTTAATCTGCCTAACGTTGACCAAAGAGCGTTCAAATCGCATGGGTCTAGCGCCTATGGTTCAAGACAACAACGCTCAGTACACGACAAACTTTACGGTTTCAATTGAAGCTGCTGAGGGCGTAACAACGGGTATTTCTGCGTCAGACCGCGCTGTTACCGTTCAAGCGGCTGTGGCAAAAGATGCGAAAGCGGCTGACTTAGTTCAACCTGGTCATATCTTCCCACTGACAGCTCAAGAAGGTGGTGTTCTAACACGCGCAGGCCACACTGAAGCAGGTTGTGATTTAGCTCGTCTAGCAGGTTGTGAGCCAGCATCTGTTATCGTTGAGATCCTAAATGACGACGGCACCATGGCACGTCGCCCTGATCTTGAAGTCTTCGCTGAAAAACACGATATCAAATTAGGCACCATTGCTGACTTGATTGAATACCGCAACAACACAGAAACGACGATTGAACGCGTAGCACAATGTCATTTGCCAACAGAGTTTGGTGATTTTGAGCTTGTGACTTACCGTGACACGATTGATAACCAGATCCACTACGCAATGCAAAAAGGCGACTTGTCTGTAGGCGCTCCTTTAGTGCGTGTTCACCTGCATGACACGTTCACCGATCTGCTTCATTCAGACCGTGGTACTGAGCGCAGCTGGTCGCTAGATAAAGCGATGAAGCGCATTGGCGACGAAGGCGGTGTGTTGGTTATTCTGGGTAACGAAGAGTCGTCTGATTCTTTGATTCACAAAGTGAAGACATTCGAAGCTCAAGATAAGAACGAGCAGCCAACCATGGCTAAAAAGCAAGGTACCTCGCGTCGTGTTGGTGTGGGTTCTCAGATTCTACAAGACCTTGGTGTTCATGATATGCGTCTGCTTTCTTCAAGCACCAAGCGTTACCACGCATTAGGTGGCTTTGGTCTTAACGTTGTTGAGTATGTTTGCGAGTAAGTCGATATATCTCTGTTTATAGCAACATAATTTACCGATGATTCCAGTGGCTCTTTTGGTGATTCGTTTTGCCAAAAGAGCAAAGTAGTTAAGTCCGATTCAAAACGTGTTAAATACACGAGCTTGACTACTGGTTGCTCCTATATGGTTGAGAGCCGTGCTGCGTTATCATCTTTACATCTCCGGTGTCTGTTCTTCTAAATTAGCATTAGATATTGCTCACAGTTTTGTGCTAGAATCCGGCGATTCTCACTTGATGAAAATAGTTAAAGGAAGGCTTATGAAAGTGATCGAGGGTGGCTTCCCAGCGCCAAATGCAAAAATTGCTATCGTTATTGCTCGTTTCAACAGTTTTATTAACGAAAGTTTACTTTCTGGTGCAATCGATACTTTAAAGCGTCATGGACAAGTAAGCGAAGACAACATCACTGTTGTTCGTTGCCCTGGTGCAGTAGAACTTCCACTTGTAGCGCAACGCGTTGCAAAAACAGGTAAGTTCGATGCGATTGTATCTCTTGGTACAGTAATCCGTGGCGGTACACCTCACTTTGACTATGTTTGTAGTGAATGTAATAAAGGTTTGGCACAAGTGTCTCTGGAGTTTTCACTTCCAGTCGCGTTTGGTGTTCTTACTGTTGATACGATCGATCAAGCTATTGAACGCGCAGGAACCAAGGCTGGTAATAAGGGTGCAGAAGCCGCACTTAGCGCACTTGAGATGATCAACGTTCTTTCTGAAATCGATTCCTAATGGGGGCCAGTGTGAAACCAGCCGCACGTCGTAACGCACGTCAATTTGCTCTACAAGCAATTTATTCTTGGCAAATTACTAAAGAAAATATTGCTACCGTTGAAGAACAGTTCTTATCTGGTGGTAAGTATGATGAAGAAGAGCATCATGCCGCAGAACCTGCTCTAGCTATGCCAGAAACAGACGTTGCATACTTCCGCGACTTACTGACTGGTGTTGCTCTTAGCCACATGGAACTTGATAGCAAGCTTCGTCCATTCGTATCTCGCCCTATGCAAGATCTGGATTTGATGGAACTAGCGCTTCTACGTTTAGCTATGTACGAGATGACTCGTCGCGAAGATGTACCATACAAAGTGGTTATCAACGAAGCTATCGAGCTTGCAAAAGTATTTGCAGCAGAAGACAGCCATAAGTTTGTTAACGGTGTGCTTGATAAAGCTGCACCACACGTTCGTAAGAAATAAGACGTTCGTATATTGAATCTAAAGGTCAGCTTTTATGCTGGCCTTTTTTGTAACTAAATTTCTGTAATCTCAATAATTACGGTGATTTGTATGAAGACTAAAGATAGGGCATGTGATGTCTGGCGAATTTAACCTGATTGAAAAATATTTTGTAAATCGACAACCACAACGTAAAGACGTACATCTGGCTGCGGGCGATGACTGTGCTTTGGTCAAAGCGCCGGGCAATGTTGAGATAGCGATCAGCACCGACACTTTAGTTGCAGGTACGCACTTTTTAGCCGAAGCGAATCCTGCATGGGTGGCGCATAAAGCGTTAGCTTCGAACATCAGTGATCTTGCGGCTATGGGCGCGACACCTGCTTGGGTTTCATTTGCGTTAACTATGCCAGAAGTCGATGAAGAATGGCTTGCTCCCTTCTGTGACTCCTTCTTCAAGCTCGCTGACTACTTTGGTATTCAGTTAATTGGCGGTGATACAACCAAGGGGCCATTAAGTCTGACATTGACTGTACAAGGTTTTGTGCCAGAAGGTCGAGCACTGCGTAGAGATGGCGCTAAAGTGGGCGACTGGATTTACGTCACGGGTAACCTAGGTGATAGCAAAGCCGGCCTAGAAGTATTGCTTGATCCTGAACAGAACAAAGTCAAACCTTACGCTCTCGAGCTTGAAGAAAGGCACTATCTGAGCGTTCCTCGAGTATTGGCTGGTCAAGCGCTCGTGAACCTTGCTTCGTCTGCTATTGATATCTCTGACGGTGTTATTGCTGATTTAAAACATATCCTTAAGCGTTCTCAGGTTGGTGCGAGCATTGATGTGAGTACGCTGCCAATTTCTCCAGAACTACGCCAGTTCGCATCTGATATTGCTTCGGCTCAACAGTATGCGTTGACCAGTGGTGAAGAGTACGAACTGTGTTTTACTGTGCCGGAAGAGAATAAAGGTTCATTGGAAAGTGCTTTGTCACACACTGGAACAAAAGTCACCTGCATTGGCCAGATAAGACCTGTAGAATATTTTGAATTACACAATAATGGTGAACCACTGAGTTGGAACTTAACTGGTTACGATCACTTTAAGGTTAATTGATGACAAACCCACTTTCTCTTATTTCTCTTAAAAACCCTTGGCACTTATTGGCAACGGGTTTTGGTAGTGGCTTATCGCCGATTATTCCCGGCACCATGGGCACGCTTGCGTCGATCCCATTTTATCTATTGCTGGTTCAGTTACCTTTCCCTATTTATGTCATTCTTGTGGTTGTGAGCTGCATTATTGGTATCAAAATATGCCAAGTGACGTCTGATGACATGGGCGTGCACGATCACGGCTCTATTGTATGGGATGAGTTTGCGGGCTTTTGGATCACCATGGGCCTAGTGCCGTTGTTGGGTATTCCTGTTAATGATTGGAAATGGCTATTCGCCGGCTTTGTTCTGTTTCGTTTTTTCGATATGGTAAAGCCTTGGCCAATTGGTTGGTTAGACAAGCGAGTTCACGGCGGCTTAGGTATCATGATTGATGATATCGTGGCGGGTATTATGGCGGCGATTTCGCTGTATGCAGTGGCTCATTTTTCAGGTTGGCTCGTTTAAGAATCAATATCTAAAGAACGAACAATAATACATAAAAACAAGGATTTACAATGTCTAAGAAGGTTTACTGTGTTGCTCAATTTCAGCCTAAAGAAGGCAAATTGAACGAGTTGTTTGAAGTTCTTAAATCACTAGAGCCAAACACAATGCGTGAAGACGGTTGTATCCAATATACAGTGACTCGTCACATTCAGAGCCCATTTGCAGAGGGTGAGAGTTTCCCTATTGCATTCAATGAGATCTGGGCGGACAACGAAGCATTCGAAGCACACTGTCAACGTCGTGAGATTCAACAGTTCTTCCAAGAGCAGTGTGTTGAAGAGACAGGCTTGGTTGAGAACTTCAACGTTGCTATCTACTCTGACGAACCAGAGAACTATGACGCGCCAGTGCTTAAGCCTTGTTGCTAAGCAGGCTTAATTGCTAATAACTAACAGCTAAACAACGAATAGTTTATCAGTTAGCAGATACTAAAAAGGTTGACCCTAGGGCCAACCTTTTTTGTTTTGTCGCTTATGCTGTTTGCTTGTGAAAGCTATTTGGCAAGGTAGTCGGAGATAGACTTCTCAATACCTTTCGCATCTAAGCCAAGCTCTTCATGCAGCTCACCTTGAGTACCTTGAGCAATGAACTTGTCTGGTAGGCCAAGGTTCAATACCGGCATTAGCAGCTTCTCTTGCATCAAGAATTCAATCACACCCGCCCCCGCACCACCTGCAATCGCGTTTTCTTCGATAGTCACTAGTACATCGTGGTCAGCAGCAAGTTGCTTGATCAGGGCTTCATCTAGCGGTTTCACAAAACGCATGTCTGCAACTGTCGCATCGATAGCGTCTGCGGTTTGAAGTGCACTTTCAAGGAAAGTACCAAAGCTCAGAATAGCGACTTTCGAGCCATCTTTTACTTTTGCACTTTCGCGAACGATACGGCCTTTACCAATCTCTAGCGCAGTAAACTCACTTTGAATCTCTGTACCCATGCCATTACCACGAGGGTAACGAACGGCACTTGGGCCTGTGTGCTGGTGGCCAGTGTATAGCATTTGGCGACATTCGTTTTCGTCGCTTGGTGCCATGATCACCATGTTTGGAATGCAGCGCATAAAGCTTAAGTCGAACGCACCTTGGTGTGTTTGACCATCGGCACCGACAAGGCCTGCACGGTCAATAGCGAACATAACCGGTAGATCCATGATTGCCACATCGTGGATCAGTTGATCGTAGCCACGTTGTAGGAAAGTTGAGTAGATAGCCACAATCGGTTTATCACCCGCAATCGCCATACCAGTTGCTAGTGTCACAGCGTGTTGCTCAGCAATTGCTACATCGAAGTACTGTTCTGGATACTCTTTCGAGAAACGCACCATACCAGAACCTTCACGCATTGCTGGCGTTATCGCCATTAGCTTAGGATCTTGAGCGGCCATATCACACAGGAAGTCGCCAAAAATCTTAGAGAAAGTTGGTTTAGAGCTGGTGCTCTTAGGTAGACTTGAATGTGCAGGATCGAATTTAGGTACGCCATGGTAGCCAATTGGATCTTTCTCAGCTGGCTCGTAGCCTTTGCCTTTCTTCGTCATGATATGCAGGAACTGAGGACCTTTAAGATCTCTCATGTTCTTCAGCGTTTTAATCAGCTCATTGACATCATGACCATCAATTGGACCAATGTAGTTAAAGCCTAACTCTTCAAACATGGTGCCGGGGACAACCATGCCTTTTAAATGTTCTTCTGTACGACGAACGAGCTCTTTAATCGGCGGAACGCCTGATAGCACTTTCTTGCCACCCTCACGAATTGACGTGTAAAGACTGCCAGAAAGAACTTGAGCTAGATGGTTGTTCAGAGCACCTACGTTTTCAGAGATCGACATCTCGTTATCGTTAAGGATAACCAGCATGTCATTGTGAATATCGCCCGCGTGGTTCATGGCTTCGAAGGCCATACCTGCGGTAATCGCGCCATCACCAATGACACTGACGACTTTACGGTTCTTACCTTCTTTCTTCGCACTGATCGCCATACCAAGTCCGGCGCTGATCGATGTTGAAGAGTGGCCAACCGATAGGGTGTCGTATTCGCTCTCTTGACGCCATGGGAATGGGTGCAGTCCATCTTTTTGACGGATAGTCGACAAGCGGTCGCGACGACCTGTAAGAATCTTGTGTGGGTAGGCTTGGTGGCCAACATCCCAAACCAATTGGTCAAAAGGCGTGTTATACACATAGTGCAGAGCAACGGTTAGCTCTACTGTACCTAAGCCTGACGCTAAGTGACCACTTGACTGGCTCACCGAGTTAAGAAGATAGGTACGTAATTCATCACAAAGCTGTGTAAGCGTCTCTTTTGGAAGTAGACGCAAATCCTCTGGCTTATCAGCCAAAGCAAGAGTTGGGTACTTTGATATATCAAGAGTCATAGGTAATGCGCGCTTATTGTCTTAGTTCTTGCGCTCGATGACGTATCGGGCGAACTCTTCGAGTGACTGGGTATTGTATGGGATTGCAGCCAAAGCTTGAAGCGCTTCCTGTAGCAGAGTTTGCGCTTTTTCTTGAGCGCCCTCTAAACCTAACAAAGAAGGGTAGGTGCTTTTGTTCAAATCTTGGTCAGAGCCCTGTGGTTTACCCAAAGTTTCGGTATCGCTAATGATATCTAAAATATCATCCTGAACTTGGAAGGCTAACCCGATTGCATCGGCGTACTTATCTAATTGAGGCATCACTTCAAACGCTTTTTCGCCAGCAGCCAGAGCACCTAAACGAATCGCACTCTTCATTAGAGCGCCAGTCTTGTTACGGTGAACTTCTTCTAACTCTTCTAGCGTGACAGAGCGGTTTTCAGCTTCAATATCAAGAGCTTGTCCAATGCACATACCTTGTGCACCAGACGCTTCAGCTAGGCGTTGAATCATTCGAACGCGATTGCTTTCCCCGTCAGCACTTAATGTGCCTTCCGCAAGTATAGTAAACGCGAGAGTTTGTAGGGCATCGCCAGTTAAAATTGCCGTTGCTTCATCGTATTTGATGTGACAAGTCTGATGGCCACGACGAAGTTCATCGTCATCCATTGCTGGAAGGTCGTCGTGAATCAGAGAATAGGCATGAATACATTCGATTGCAGAAGCTGGAGTATCGAGTTCTTCAGCGGTACAGCCGAGCATTTCCCCTGTAATGTAGACAAGAAATGGACGTGCGCGTTTGCCGCCTAAAAGTAACCCATAACGCATCGCGTTGATAAGGTTCTGATTTTGGTGTGGCAGGCGATCAAGCCAAAGGTTCAGTTGCTCGTTATTACGTGCTTGATAAGACAATAAAGTCTCGATCATAGGGGATCTCATACAATTCGTTATTCTGGTTGTGGGTTAAAGTCACTAAGTTCTGCATTTTCATCATTTTGCAGTAAGATGCTAACACGCTGTTCAGCATCGTTTAGTTTACTTTGACCAGCACGAGCGAGGGAGATGCCTCGTTCGAACTTTTTCAGCGCATCATCTAAAGCTAGATCACCATTTTCTAGTTGATCAACCAAGCCATCAAGCTCTTCGATAGCCGCTTCAAAGCTCATATTTTCAGGTTTCTTAGTAGCCATAATAAATCTGCGTTTGGAAATATGAACGAACGTTACCCTAGGCCGCTGAGATGGTCAAATGTAACCAAGAAATTTTGCTAGAAAGTTCGTTTTTAAGGGGCTTGAACTCACTTTGGTTGAATAACCTTAGCTTTATCGAGTTTATGCGCTAAGGATAAGAGCAAAGTAAGCCAATAATTGTGATTCAAAAACGAAAAGTGTGATATTTAGGCCAAGAATTTACTAAAAGATCTTATAGTCTGGCCGATAAAAAGATTATCGTCGACGTAGAGCTACAAAAAAGCATGAGGAGTGCTCAGTGGATTTAGCAACCCTAATAGGTTTGATTGGTGGATTTGCCTTTGTAATCATGGCAATGATCCTAGGTGGAAGCCTCGGGATGTTCTATGACACGACATCCATTTTGATCGTGGTGGGTGGTTCAACGTTTGTTGTTCTAATGAAGTTCACCATGGGACAATTCTTTGGAGCAACCAAAATCGCTGGCAAAGCATTTATGTTTAAGGCCGATGAGCCTGAAGATCTTATCGCTAAAGTGGTAGAGATGGCGGATGCAGCACGTAAGGGTGGCTTCTTGGCACTTGAAGAAATGGAAATCAGCAACAGTTTCATGCAAAAGGGCATCGACCTATTAGTAGATGGCCATGATGGTGATGTGGTGCGTGCTGCACTGCAAAAAGACATCGCATTAACCACAGAGCGTCATGAGCAGGGCGCGAAGGTGTTCTCTGCATTTGGTGATGTAGCACCCGCGATGGGTATGATTGGTACCTTGGTTGGCTTAGTTGCCATGCTTTCTAACATGGATGATCCAAAAGCGATCGGCCCTGCGATGGCGGTAGCACTTTTAACGACCCTCTACGGTGCAATTCTTTCGAACATGGTGTTCTTCCCAATTGCGGACAAGCTTGCGCTGCGTCGTGATCAAGAGACACTCAACCGTCGTTTGGTTATGGATGGTGTATTAGCGATTCAAGATGGTCAGAACCCACGAGTTATCGATGGTTACCTCAAGAGCTACCTCAATGAAGGTAAGCGCACGATTGATGGTGAACCCGCGTAAGAGGATTTGAAGATGGATGAAGACAATCCATGTAAATGTCCTCCTCCGGGGTTACCTCAATGGATGGGGACATTTGCTGACTTGATGTCACTGCTGATGTGTTTCTTCGTACTGCTGCTCTCATTCTCTGAGATGGACGTACTGAAGTTCAAACAGATCGCTGGCTCGATGAAATTTGCGTTTGGTGTGCAAAACCGCTTGGAAGTGAAAGACATTCCTAAAGGCACCAGCATCATTGCACAAGAGTTCCGTCCTGGTCGCCCAGAGCCGACACCGATTGATGTGATCATGCAGCAGACGATTGATATTACGCAGCAAACGCTTGAGTTTCATGAAGGTGAATCTGAGCGTGCTGGCGGCACAATGCGTGACCAAGGCAAGATGACGGGAGGCAAGTCGCCAGAGGTTTCAACTCACGACAATCAAAACTCTGAGTCAGACCAACAGCAACAGCAAGCCGAAGCTCAATCGCAAGAGATGGAAACCTTGATGGAAAGTATCAAGAAAGCGTTGGAGCGAGAGATCGACCAAGGCGCGATTGAGGTGGAAAACCTTGGCCAGCAGATTGTGATTCGAATTCGTGAGAAGGGTGCATTCCCATCGGGTTCTGCTTTCCTACAACCTAAGTTTCGACCATTGGTTAGACAGGTGGCTGAATTGGTAAAAGATGTACCGGGCATTGTTCGTATTTCTGGTCACACCGATAACCAGAGACTTGATTCAGAGCTTTATCGTTCTAATTGGGACTTATCATCGCAGCGTGCGGTGTCTGTGGCTCAAGAGATGGAAAAGGTGCGTGGCTTCTCTCATCAACGCTTGAGAGTGCGCGGTATGGCCGACACAGAGCCAGTAGAGCCGAACGATACTGAATGGCAGCGTAGCCTCAACCGCCGTGTTGAAATCAGCATTATGCAGGGTGAGCCGCTTTACAGTGATGAAGTACCTGTTATTGGTCAGTAATAGGCAGAGAGACCGCGATTAGTCTTCAGGTACACATACGTTAGTCAGCAGATAGCATCGAAAGCCCAACCTTATGATGAGGTTGGGCTTTTTGTTTTCTGGTCTTCAATGATGCTCTCAGCGGTATTTATGTCGTTTTGAAACCTGCTACTTTTAATAACAGGCGGTTTAATTATCGGGTTAAAGCAACCACTCTTTTCCTTGCTTCACTTTCTCATGTATAATTCGCGCCCTTAGATTTAATATTGATCTATTATTGCTTCAATAACTATGTGAAATGACCTTTTACGTGGTGATGAACCTACTAAAATTTGTGAACCTTATTGGCGTGAAAGTACTATGAAATTTATTGTTAAGCCTCATCCGGAAATTTTTATTAAAAGTGAATCGGTGCGTAAGCGCTTCACAAAGATTCTAGAACGTAATATTCGTACTATTCTTCAGCGTCGTACTGAGTCTGTGGCTGTCTTCAACCGCCGTGACTACATCGAAGTGACGTCTGAGAGCGACAAGTACTTTAAAGAAACACTCGAAGTATTGACGCAAACTCCGGGTATTCATCACTCCCTTGAGGTTCAGCAATCAGAATTTAAAGACCTGCACAATATTTACGAGCAAGTTCTTGAACGAAGCGGTGCTCTTATTGAAGGCAAGACTTTCTCTGTGCGAGCCAAGCGTCGTGGTAAACATGACTTTACTTCTATCGAGCTAGAACGCTACGTAGGTGGTGGTTTAAACCAAGCGGTTGAATCAGCAAAAGTAAAACTGAAAAATCCAGATATTACCGTTAAAGTTGAAGTCGAGAACGAAAAGCTAAACCAAGTTATTGAACGTCATAAAGGCCTAGGCGGATTCCCTCTAGGTACTCAAGAAGATTTACTGAGCTTGATCTCTGGCGGTTTCGATTCTGGCGTTTCAAGCTACTTACACATCAAACGTGGTTCTAAAGTGCATTACTGCTTCTTTAACCTAGGTGGCCCTGCGCACGAAATTGGTGTTAAGCAAGTTTCTCACTATCTATGGGATAAATACGGCTCATCGGCAAAGGTGAAGTTCATCTCTATCGATTTTGAACCGGTAGTCGCAGAGATTCTTGAGAACGTTGAAGATGGCCAAATGGGCGTGGTTCTTAAGCGTATGTTCATGCGTGCTGGTGGTATGGTTGCAGAACGCTTCGGTATAGAAGCCCTAGTAACCGGTGAAGCATTAGGTCAGGTTTCTAGCCAAACGCTAACTAACCTTCGCCACATTGACAACGTGACCGATACTTTGATCCTTCGTCCGCTTATTAACTGGGACAAAGAAGACATCATCGACCTGTCTCGTAAGATTGGCACCGAAGACTTTGCGAAAGTAATGCCTGAGTACTGTGGTGTTATTTCTAAGAAGCCAACAGTGAAAGCGAAGAAAGGCAAATTAGAAGCAGAAGAAGCTAAGTTTAACTTTGAAGTGCTGGAGCAAGTGATCGAGAACGCTCGAGTTATGGATATCCGTGACATCGAGAAAGAGAGCCAAGAGCAAGCGCCGGAAGTTGAACAAGTTCAAGCTGTTGCTGAGCACGCTATCGTTCTTGATATCCGTAGCCCAGACGAAGAAGACGAAAGCCCACTAGAGATCGATGGTGTTGAAATTAAACATATCCCGTTCTTCAAGCTTTCGACTCAGTTTGGCGACTTGGACCAAGCAAAAGAGTACTTGCTGTACTGTGACCGCGGTGTAATGAGCCGTCTACAGGCACTTTATTTAAAAGAGCAAGGCTTCCATAACGTGAAGGTTTACCGCCCATAGTGGTATAGAGTAGCCGAATATTTTGCAAAGCCGTTTACTGAAAAGTAAGCGGCTTTTTTATTTTCTATTGTGAATGTTTTACAGTAGGCAGTAAGAGGCGCGAGTTTGTCGAGTTATCATCATGCTCTGTCTTGATATTCTGAGATTGATATTCTGAGATTGAAATGATGGGGTTTGAGTTGGCTTGTAGGTGACCGAAGAAGTGTGAGTATCTGAGGAACTCTGTTACTTTTTAGTGCTATTCAATGGTTCTATTTGTATGTGTTCAGTTGATTATTTGAGTGGGTGTCTGATTCTGTGATTAACGATGAAAAATAACAAAGATTAATTAGCACAGCTATTGATAAACTTGTTGTTATTTTTCTTTGCACATAAAAAAACACCGCCCATAAGGCGGTGTAAACAAATTTGACAGACAGGTCAAAATAAATACAGGAAGTACATGTCTCGTTTCAGTATAGAACTGCAACAAAACATTTGGTAGAACTCTACCCAACTCGAAAAGAACGAGTTTGCAAACACAACATCGCAGGAGCTAAACCAATTGATTCTAGAGAGAATCAAGCCGTTCAGGCTAGCTGCTGCGGGATGAAATATAGAATTTCTCTGGCCGCTAGGCAATGGACAAATTATAATGTTTCAGATAAAAAAAACTAATGCTTATTTAGAGAGTACCTATGTCTCGTCGATTACCCCCATTAAACTCGCTAAGAGTGTTTGAAGCCGCTGCTCGACACTTGAGTTTTACGCGCGCTGCAGAAGAGTTGTTTGTTACTCAAGCTGCAGTGAGTCACCAGATTAAAGCGCTTGAAGAATTCTTGTCTTTGAAGCTGTTTCGTCGAAGAAATCGCTCTTTGCTGCTGACTGAAGAAGGTCAGAGCTACTTCTTAGACATCAAAGATATTTTTACATCACTGGCTGAAGCGACGGATAAAGTGCTTGAGCGAAGTGAGAAGGGCGCATTGACCATCAGCTTACCGCCAAGCTTTGCCATTCAATGGTTAGTGCCAAGGCTTGCAGACTTTAATCAGCAAGAACCTGATATCGACGTACGAATTAAAGCCGTTGATATGGATGAAGGCTCGCTGACCGATGACGTAGACGTAGCTATTTATTATGGTCGAGGCAATTGGTCGGGGCTTAGAGCCGATAAGCTTTATCAAGAATACTTGATCCCTCTTTGCTCACCTTCAGTGTTGCTTGGTACCAAACCATTAGAATCTCTAAGCGATTTAGCATGTCATACGCTATTACATGATACTTCTCGAAAGGATTGGAAGCAGTTCGCTAAGCAAAATGGCATCGATGGGGTTAACGTGAATCACGGCCCTATCTTTAGTCACTCAACCATGGTGTTGCAGGCGGCAGCTCACGGCCAAGGTATTGCACTGGGTAACAACGTGTTGGCGCAACCTGAAATCGAAGCGGGTCGTTTGATTGCGCCTTTTGACGAAGTGTTGGTGAGCAAGAATGCCTTCTATGTGGTTTGTCATGAGAAACAAGCCGATATGGGCCGTATCGCCACCTTCCGCGATTGGATGCTGGCGAAAGCGCAAAGTGAACAAGAGGATTTACTCGATGAATAACGTCATCATTGATGGTGAAGACAATCCAATCACCTTTGTCTTTGCACATGGTGCTGGCGCAGGTATGGACCATGAATTCATGCAGTCGGTAGCAAAAGGGTTAGCCTTTAAAGGGATACAAGTGATTCGTTTTAATTTCCCTTACATGATTAAACGTGCTGAAGATGGCAAGCGTCGTCCACCTGACAGAGCCCCTAAGCTGCTTGAAGCTTACCAAGACATCATTAAGCAGTGCGATGCCGATAAGCTTGTGATTGGCGGTAAATCGATGGGAGGGCGTATGGCGAGCCATTTGTCTGAAGTTGATAAGGTGGCAGCGATGGCCTGTTTAGGCTTTCCTTTCCACCCTCCAGGTAAGCCAGAGAAGTACAAAGGTGAGCACTTAGCTGAGTTACAAAAGCCATGTCTTATTTTGCAGGGTGAGCGCGATACCTTTGGTAAGCGTGAAGAGTTTGCTGATTTCGACCTGTCGGATTCTATTCGTGTTGAATTTATCCCAGACGGTGATCACAGCTTTAAGCCTCGTAAGAGCTCTGGTTACACAGAGCAGCAGAATATTGCCTTAACCGTTGAGAAGCTGTCAGCGTTTATCAAAGAGGTACTCAATGAGAAGTAAGTATTTACTCACGTTTGCAGGTATCTCTGGTGCGATTGCTGTGATGCTTGGTGCCTTCGCGGCTCACGGGTTGAAAGCTATCTTGCCAGAATATCTGCTAGGCGTGTTTGAGACGGGTGTTCAGTATCAGTTTATCCATACTTTAGCGATATTGGCGTGTGGCGCTCTGCTGCAGATGAAACTTGGCGTTAAATCACAAAAATATTTTTTCATTGCGGCAATTTGCTTTATCATCGGCATCCTTTGTTTTAGTGGCAGCCTTTATGGCTTGGCACTGACAGGAATAAAATGGTTTGGCCCTATCACTCCGTTTGGTGGTCTACTATTTATCATTGGTTGGGGAGTCTTCTCCTTCGCTGCTTTGAATATAAAAGAGGTAACTCAGTGAAACACGTACTACTTTATTGTCGCTCTGGTTTTGAAAAAGAATGTGCTGGCGAAATTCAAGACAAGGCAACACAACTGGAAGTGTTTGGTTTTCCTCGCTTAAAGAACAATACAGGCTTTGTATTGTTTGAATGTTATCAAGCAGGCGAAGCCGATAAATTGGTTAAAGAGATCGACTTCCAATCGCTGATCTTTGCTCGTCAAATGATCGCGGTAGCAGCTGAAATCAAAGATCTTCCGACTGATGATCGTATCTCTCCAATTCTTGAGGCGCTTTCTGAGAAAGAAGGTTTCCCACGTTGTGGCGATATCCGTATTGAAACGCCAGACACCAATGAAGCGAAAGAGCTTTTGAAGTTCTGCCGTAAGTTTACCGTGCCAATGCGTCAAGCTATGCGTGGTAAAGGCCTGATGACTGCGAAAGACAATGTTAAGAAGCCTGTGCTTCACTTATGTTTTATCGCTCCGGGTCACTGCTTAGTGGGTTACTCTTACCCAACTAACAACTCACAGTTCTTTATGGGCATTCCTCGTTTGAAGTTCCCATCAGATGCGCCAAGCCGTTCTACATTGAAGCTAGAAGAAGCGTTCCACGTATTCATCCCTCGTGATGAGTGGGATGAGCGTCTTGCTCCAGGTATGTGGGGCGTAGATTTAGGCGCGTGTCCAGGTGGTTGGACTTACCAACTGGTTAAGCGTTCTATGTTCGTTCACTGTGTTGACAACGGCATGATGGCGGAAAGCCTAATGGAAACGGGTCAAATCAAGCACCATATGGTAGATGGCTTTAAATTCGAACCTGACCGTAAGAACGTGACTTGGATTATCTGTGACATGGTTGAGAAGCCAGCTCGTGTTGCTCACTTAATGGGTGAGTGGATCATCAAAGGCTGGGCGAAAGAAGCATTGTTCAACCTTAAACTGCCAATGAAAGGCCGTTACGATGAAGTACTGCAGGATATCGAGAACCTGAAACAGTTCCTGATTGATAACAAAGTTAAATTCAAGATGCAGGCGAAGCACCTTTACCACGATCGCGAAGAGATCACGGTGCATATTCAGTCGCTTTCGAATATCTCGCCGTACTAATATTTACATTAGTGTGTCAGTGATAAAGAAAATGCTCCTTTAAGGGGCATTTTTTGTATCTGCAGTTTGGTTATGTGAACGGTGACGTTTTTGGCAAACGGTTTGGTTATCGTCGCTGATTTGTAATTAACTTCTGCGATTGAAGCCTAAAAAAGCCGTAAGAGATCGAGACTTACGGCTACCTAATTCAGGGATGATACGAAGAAGGGTTTATTTAATAATTCAGTGGCAAAACTAGTCAGTTTTACAACAAGAACATCTTAGCCAAAAGTGATTTTATTAAAAGTAAGTGAATGTAAGTAAAGAATGTAAATGATAAGAATTATCATTCAAAGTGTGTAATATTCACGCCTCCTTACTTGATTCTATAAACTATAAAAACACAATATGAAACTTAAAGCATTATCAGTGGCCGTTACGGTTGCCTTGACTTCATTTACTGCCCTTGCTGCAGACGAAACAGAAACCGTTGTCGTTATCGGTTCCGCTCTTGATCAACTTGTTCAGACAGAAATAAATTCAGATATCCTTGAAAAGAAACAAGCATCGGACATCAAAGATGTTCTAAACACCATGCCTAGCGTAACGGTAGACGGAAACGCACGCTACTCACGTAAAGTCTATGTACGTGGTATGGAAGACAAATTTGCTGTTGTGACCATTGATGGTGCTCGTCAAGAAGGTCAGCTATTTCACCACTCGGGCGATCAGGCGATTGACCCTGCGATGCTAAAGCGTGCTGAAATTGAACTCGGCGGTAACTCAGCACTTTCGGGTTCTGGTGCGATTAACGGTTCATTTAGCTACGAAACCAAAGATCCTAGCGATCTTCTTAAGCCGGGCGAAAGTGTCGGTGCACGAGTAAAAACGAGCTATCAAACGGCTTATGAGCGTTTCGCAACCAATGTCGCTGTGTATGCAAAAGTGAACGACAAGCTACAGTTTATGGGTATTGCAAACTACTCAGAAGATGGTGATCTGCACATTCCTGATCAGGAAGCTGTAACATCAAAGCAGGGCGAGCTTAAATCTGGTATGGCTAAGGTTGTTTTCATCCCGAACGATGCCAATGAATTTAAACTGACCTTCAACCGTTACAACGATGGCGGTAAGCGTCAACTTTCTGGTGAGAAGGCAGGTGCACTGTATGCTGATGATGAACACAACTACCACTCACTAAATCGCGATACAGTGACTCTGCAACATGAATACGATACGGGTAGTGATCTGGTACATCTGAAAACCAATGTTTACTACAACCGTCAGTACATGGAGCGTGATGCGCTTGTTGATACTGCTTGGGACAAAGACGCGAACGGCGACTGGATTAAAGACGGTAAAATTGCTATTCCAGATCGTGAATACAACGTGACAACCATCGGTGGTGACATTCGTAACATTTCTTGGGTTGGTGAGCATGAGCTTACTTACGGTCTTGATGGTTACAAAGCTGAACAATGGATTGATGCTGGCGATGGCGTTTACCAAAGCGGTTCAAAGCAAGGCGAAACCAAGAAGTACGGCATGGATGGCGGCACGGTTACCGCTTACGGCCTTTACGTGCAAGATATGTATGAGTTCAGCGATTTCCGCTTAACCACGGGTCTTCGTTACGACGTTCACAAGTTGGGCGGTGTTTACACGGGTGATTTTGATCAGCTGTCTCCAAAGTTCAAGGGTGAATACCAAACTACGGATAACTTAAAACTTCGTGTTGGTTACGGTCGTCTATTTAAAGGTGCATCACTACCAGAAACGTTAACGATGAAAGCAGCTCCTGATGTTGACCAGTCTGATACCAAGGCGATGACGGGTAACAACTATGAAGCGGGCTTTGATTACGAGTTAACACGTTTGCTTGCGGCTGATTACGCTATCTTAGGTTTCACGGCTTACACCTACAATCTTGATAATCAAATGCACCCAACCAAGAACAACTCAACATTAGCTAACCAGTATGATGTTGAAGTGTGGGGTGTTGAAACGGTATTAAGCTATGAGTTAGATGCGTTAAGTGTTTACGCTAACCATTCGTACTCAGATGGCGAGCAAAAGAGCCTGAAAAATGGCAAGACAAGCCACATGAATAAAACCGGTATTCATAACTTTAAGGCTGGTTTTAACTACAGCATAAACAGTGAGTTTGTGTTTGGTTGGGATTCACGTTTTGTTCCGGGTAATGATTACACGGATGAAGATGGTGATGAAATTAAACGCGCAGGTTTCGCAACGCATAACATCTGGGCGGCTTACACACCTACGTTTGCTAAAGATCTAGAAGTGAATCTTGGTGTCGATAATCTACTTGATAAGAAGTACGCAGAGCATACTGGCTTTGGTATCTCTTGGGGTTCAGATAAGTACACCAGCTACGAAGCAGGTCGTAACTTCAAAGCCTCAATCGCTTATAGCTTCTAATCCACTCTTTACTGCAAGTCACTCTAGAAATAGAGAGTTATCAGTATAAGTGAAATGTTTCGTATTAAAATGAAACCACAAAAAGCCTTAGTTTAGACTAAGGCTTTTCTGCTTTCGAATGACGGTGTTTCTAATGGATTGATCTATAAGCGATCTATTTCTAGCTTTTAGCGACTGAATTTGTAACGTCGGATTAAGACACCGCTTCGTAGCGAATATCTTGCAGATTGAAGCCCAAATCGATGTCTGTTTTGAGTGCTGAAACGAGCTTACATACGCGAGCCGATTCAATATGCTCATCGAATTTCTTGCGATACTTTTTCGGTAAGTCTTCAGCTAGGAATGCCGTTTCTATATCTGGATACGTTGTTAATATCTCTTTGGCCGCTTTTGGTCCAACTCCAGGAATCCCCGGCACTTGGCTTGAGCTGACGCCCGTTAATCCCCAGTAATCTGCGAGCTGTTCAGGTTTTACGCCAAATTCCGCTTCGATAAAGGGTTTATCTAACCAACGGTGCTGAAAGTAATCACGGATCTGTAGCGTTGGTGCTAACAGTTGGCAGTAGCCCTTATCCGTAGAGATGATGGTGACCGTTTCTCCGTGATCGGCCACTTTCTTAGCGAGCGTAGCGACTAGATCATCCGCTTCATCACCATCAGATAGCAGTGAATCAATCCCTAATTCCCACCAAGCTTGTTGGATAGCATCAAGGCCTTTCATTAATGGTTCAGGCATCGGCTTGCGGTTTTGCTTGTAGGCAGGAAGGACTTCTGCACGCCAGCCTCGATCTTGTAAATGATGATCAAATACCGCAATGATATGGGTTGGCTTTGATTCTTTTAGGATGCGATTAAGAGTACGAGCTGTGGTGGTGATGGTTCTTGCAATATCGGTTGGGTCCGGCTGAACAGAGTGAACGCGTCGGATGAGATTCAAAGCATCGATAATAACAAGATGGATAGACATAAGTTTCCACTAAATAGGCAATAAATAAGGGGCTGCTAGCCCCTTATAGTAACGTATCACTTGGTGAGTTGAAACGTTGGCGACGTAAACGTCATGACTTGTTTAGCTTTATGCTTATGGCCTGTTATCAATCACTTGTCGTTATTCGCTGCTAGGCATAATTTTATAGCAAGGAACGTAGTCAGTGCCACCCGGCAGTTTCATGCGATGTTGTTCAACAAAGTCATTCAGCAGTTGGTCCATTTTGGTCATCAGCTCTTTGTCGCCATCAATCAGGAATGGGCCGTGTTTCTCTATCTCTAGAATACCTTCGGCTTTGACGTTACCGGCCACAATGCCAGAAAACGCTTTGCGTAAATTAGCCGCAAGGCTTTCTGTTTTCTGGTCCATATGAAGATCAAGTGCCGCCATAGACTCATGTGTCGGATCGAAGGGCAGTTGGAACTCAGGCTCAATATGCAGTGACCAGTTATAGCTATAAGCATCGCCGGTCTCTTTACGGTGAGAGCGTACATCTGGCATCGCTTGTTTCATGATTTTCGCAGCGCGTGCTGGATCATCAATTACGATTTCGTAGTGTTTCTGAGCCTCTTCCCCGAGGGTTTCACCGATGAACTTATCGATAGAGCGGAAGTAAGCTTCACTCTCTTTTGAACCCGTTAATACAATCGGCATGGGTTGGTCGACGTTATTTGGGTGCATCATGATCCCTAAGATATACAGCAACTCTTCAGCCGTACCGGGGCCACCAGGGAAAATAATGATGCCATGCGCCATACGAACGAATGCCTCAAGACGCTTCTCGATATCTGGCATGATCACCAGTTCGTTCACTATCGGATTTGGTGGCTCTGCAGCAATGATTGAAGGCTCGGTAAGCCCCAAGTAACGATGATCAGTATAGCGCTGCTTAGCGTGACCAATCGCCGCGCCTTTCATTGGCCCTTCCATTGCACCTGGTCCACAACCCGTACAGATGTTGAGTTCACGTAGGCCAAGTTCATTACCTACTTCGCGAGTGTATTGGTATTCAGTGGCATTAATTGAGTGACCACCCCAACACACGATCAGGTTAGGTTCGATGCCCGGCGTAAGTGCGCCTGCATTTCTCAAAATACCAAATACGAGGTTGGTAATATGAGTAGCATTAGTCAGGTTGAGTCTTTGGTTGTCTGCAAGATGCATGTTGACGTAGACAATGTCACGCAGCACTGAGAATAGGTGCTCTTGGATACCCTTGATGATTTCACCATCGACAAAGGCATGCTCTGGTGGGTTGCTCAGTTCGAGCTTGATACCACGCTCACGTCGCACGACTTCAACATCAAACGATTGATACTTGTCGAGCAACTCTTTGGAGTTGTCGGTGTGGCTACCCGAGTTAAGTACCGCTAACGTACAGTTACGATACAGTTGGTACAGATCACTAGACGCGGTTTTCTTAAGACGCTCAACTTCAAGTTGAGAGAGTAAATCCATGCTACCGGCAGGGCTGATATGAGTGATCATAGTGCCTCCTTGTTGAAAAGAGCAGGGGGACGTTGAAGTGACCCTCTGGCTCGAGAGTGAGAAGCAAACGTTGAAAGTGTTTGGTTAAAGGTGAGAGAGTTAACCAGACGAAACCGTTACGACAGCGTTGCTTAATGGATTATATAATCTTGCTTAACAGTCTATATGCAGGTGCTTAACGGTATATACATGGGTGCTTAGTAGCAGATGTATAGATGCTTAAGAGCTAATATAAAATAAATTAAGAGCGTATATACAGCATTGCTTGCCAAGAATGCTTGTTAAGCGAATGTTAATCATTAGCTTAGCAAACATTGAGGGAAATGGTATGTGATAAGTATTTGAAAAAATGAAATAAATTAAATCTAAGGCTGGCTTAGTTCCAAACAAGTTGGTTGGTACCGCGTTGCTTTGCTTTGTTTAGCGTCTTATTCAGTCTCTCTAATACTTCTTCAGGCGTATCAGACTCTTTAAACTGAGTACTTGCCGCACACAAGGTAATTGTGATTTGTTGGTCACGGAACTTAAAGGGTAGGCGGCTTACTTGAGCTTGGATGTTTTGAATCACTTGGTGGCAATATTCATCGGTTTGTTCTGGCAACAGCAAGACAAACTCTTCTCCAGAAAAGCGAGCCACGGTATCGGTTGTGCCTGCTTCTTTAGTAATTGTTCTCGCGATGATTTTAAGTGCCTTATCACCCGCGGTATAACCAAAGCTGTCGTTGATGGCTTTGAAGTTGTCTATGTCGAGCAGCACTACGCGCAGTGAGTGTTGTGCACGAATCCAACGGCGATACTCAAGCTCTAAGCGATCAGTAAAGGCGGTGCGATTGTAAACTTTAGTGAGCGGGTCAAGTAGCATACGCTGAGCCTGATCTTCTAAGCGCTTGCGGTAATCTTGGGTGACTTCATAGAGTGAATCTAACTGAGTCTTCCCATAACTCATTCTCTCTATTAGAGCTTGTTCTTTCTGTTCTGCGTGATTCAGTCTTTCTGAAAGAGACGCGATTTCAGTGAGTAGCGGATTAATCGTTCGCTTTAAACTATCAATTTCCTTCGCTTTCTCTACAGAGTTCTGGCTCTTAATGACAAGTTCACTTAACTCAGAGTTAAGGCCTTGGCGGTGCTCAAAGTAACTTTGGCTCTGATCGGCATTTTGGTCTGCCGTTTTGATACTGGAGGCCAGCGAGGAGTTTAGCTGATCGATAAATTGTTCAGACTTCTTACGCTCTAGGTTGGTGCCTTCAATTACCAGTTTGAGGATCTGAAGTGTCAGCTCAAGCAGATTTTGTGTGGAAACACCCAGTAGCAGTTTCGCTCGAATATCGGTAAGCAAGTCACCCGATTCACCCTCGAAATCGAGTTCAGTGATCAGATGTTGTAATTCGTTTGATAGGTCGGAAAGGAGTTCCTGTTCTGGAGAATGCGTAACGTCGGCAAAATGAGTGCGTGAGTTATTCGCCATAATCTTAATGGCACGCTCATAAATACCGAGAAGTTTCATGGCATGGTCGACTTTCTGACTGCCATTGCATTCGGAGAAGCTAAGTAAGTTTCGTAGGTCGCGTTTAAGCTGCGCTGGAAGGCCTGTTATGCGTTGCAGCGTTTCCCCACTGTGCTTAATGCTATCGTCCAGATATCCGTTCTGTTTATCCATAGCCAACGTTTTCTGCTTAAGCATCCTTTCTAATACTGCCAGCTTTGGGATCATCGAGCTAATGTCTTTTTGCTTTTCTAGCTCTTCCCGAAGGGCAATGAGGTTTTCATCTAAATGGCTGTTACTGCCAACACATGCGTCACTTAAAGATGTGACGATACGCTTTAGAACTTTTTGTTCTCTAATAAATTTGAACGAGGTGTCTCTTTGCGTCAAACGGACCTGCTCCAACTGAAGTTTCAGCTGGTGGAGTTGCGCCTGAATGTCTTTTTCAAGAATGCCCATAGATGTATTAATTAGCGCCGCGTAGACCGAGCTCGATCATTTTGATGAAATTCCGTTGCATCGATAATAACAAAACTAAAAATAAGGTCACGGCTTGCCGCTCTTAACCGCTCGCAAATCAGTCATCTTTTAGCATTTTTTTGATGTTGTCCTCATTCTGGTATGACGATTGTATCTTTATTAACCCTTGATTAATCGCATGTTTACACGCTTCTCTTATGTTACCAGTTGCAAGGCTCGCTGCGGGCGCATTATCGATAGCTTTTAAGTATACCCATTGACTGCTGCGCTCTTTGAGACTGATCTCACGCGCTAGATTCGTCGACATCAATAACACATCGAGTAGTTCTTGGTCGTTAATTGCAGTGTAAGCGCGTGGCAGGAACGGGTAGTCAGCGATGCCCATACGGACTGTTCGGTTGATGTTTCGCTCGGGTTCGAAGTTATTAACCCAAGATTGAATCTTCCTGAACAGAGCTTCAGGTGATAAATCACGGTCAGCGTTGGGCTCGATATAAAGCAGGTTCGCATCCGAGAAATGGTAGACACGAGCTGGGCCTTCAAGCTTAGATTTGAGGAATTCACCAAAAGCATCTTCGAGTTCTAGGCCTGCTTTGTAACCGTTCTGCGTGTACATATTACGTAGGAAAGGTAAGTCAATCATCACGAAGCGTAAACGGTCGTTGAGCGGTTCATGAATCAATTCACCAAGCTGCCACTGCTCAAAGGTTTGGCTGGTTTGTTCCAATGAATTTGAGAGTTTCGCATTCAGCATTCTTAGATTAGGAAGCTTAGAACGCGAATGCGTAAAGAGGTCGGTACGCAGTGAATCGACCTCTTTGGCTAAGGTTTGAATGAGGTAGCCTCGGCGCAGCACAAAGAAGAATAAGACAATGCTGAACAAGAATAGGGCAAACGAAATCTTTTGGAACTTACGATGTTCTAGTTTGTATTTCTCTAGCTCTTGTTCTTGGCCAGCATAGTGCAGGGTTTGTTCGGCAAACTCTTTTTGTTGGCGGAATGCGTCTTCCCCAACACGGTTGAGTTTTTGCTGCTCTAAAGAGACAAGGCTGTTGTATTGCTTGAGATTTGCCAATGCTTGCTGTGGACGACCTGCCTGTTCATAACCCAAGGAGAGTAAATAGTATGAGCGTTGCGACAGGCGCATATTCTCTACCTGGCGTGATATCTCAAGTGCACGTGTCGCATGCTTTATCACATCTTCGCTCTCTTGCAGGTGGTAAGCCAATCCTGCTGATAATAGCGCAGCACGACCTTCCAGTTTTGGAATGTCGGTGTACTCAAGCAGTTCAAGGGCACGGGTTAAGTACTGCTCAGCTAGAGGGTAGTTATAGAGGCGTAAGTAAGTTGCCGATAGACTTAGACGAATATCGATGACTTGGTGGATATCTCTGTCGGTACTTTCGTGGTCAAGGACGTTGAAAAAATGCACAAGAGCAAGGTTATATTTACCTTGTAAGAAGTACACATCACCCATCTTTTTAAGTACTTGAGCTAATATGGGAGAGTTTTCAAAGTTATCGTAAAAATCAGCAGCTTGAGATAGATGTTCTAATGCCTTGTCTAAGACTTGGCGCTCAAAGAAAAGCTGTGCAAGCAGGCGATTGACCTTGGCTAAGCGTGAACTCAGGTTACCTTCTACTGATTTCCAGTAGCCATACAACAACTCAGAGAGTGCGTGGTTGTACTCTTTATGTGTTAGATAAAATTCACCGACCGAGATGTGGTAGTCGATGGTAACTTTTTCTGAGTAACGCTGATCGAGGTAGGTTTTCGCTTCTTGGTAGAACTTCTCGGCTTCGTCGACCTTATTGTCATAAGAGGCGATATCAGCTTTCAGCATGATCAAACGATAGGTAATACCTTCTGTTAAACGTAAGGTTTTATTCACCGATTCTAGGTTTGCTTCAATACTTGTCAGCTCTACTGTTGCTGTGGCTGACTTTCTGTCACTCAGCCAAAGTAAACGAACTTTTAGGATCTGAAGGTCCAGCTTTAAGTAATTAAGCTTATAGGTTTTTGCGAGCTCAGAGGCTTTGTCGATGTTTTTAATCGCAATACGAATGTTGCCTAGGTTGTATTCCGCCTTGGCTAAGATTTTATACGCATCGATACTGCTGTTTGGCGTTCTAATTGAAGAGTCTGTCTCTTCGCGAGAAATTGCTGAAGGGCTTTTCTCACGTTGATCAGAAAGGACACGAAGCGTTAGGTAGCTGTTGGCCATTTGTTTTGCTTGGCTCGGCTCGATCTCAACCAAGTTATTGGCTTCATTGAGTAGCGCCGACGAATAAACCGACGCATTGACCGATGTGCTTAAGCTTAAAATAAATAGACTAACAACGTATAACCAACGCATTTCAATGTCCCTTTAAAGATTTGGTAGGTTCAAATAAGTGTGGGTGGTTCACGCCTGATTATTGGCGAGCCATACGCTTATTGTGGCTTGGTCTATCTTGCTCTGTTGAACGGTATGGATTGATATCCAGACCACCACGACGCGTGTAACGTGCAAACACGGTTAGCTTCGATGGCGCACAGTATTTCATGATATCAGTGAAGATACGCTCAACGCATTGTTCGTGGAATTCATTGTGCTCACGGAAAGAAACTAAATAGCGTAGCAGAGCTTCACGGTCAATTTGCTTGCCTGAATATGCGATCTCAACGCTGCCCCAATCCGGTTGGTTGGTGATCAAGCAGTTCGACTTCAACAGGTGGCTATGCAGAGTTTCTTCTACTTTTTGTTCGCCAGCTGCACCTTCAAGCAGTGACGCTTCAAAATCATAGCTGGTGATTTGGATATCTTGGTTGTCGATACAGTCACCTTCCATCGTCACGATAGGTTGGTTAGTGTAGTCGGTTACTGAGTTTACATTCACAATCACAGGTTCGCCTGCACATGCAGACAAATCTTGGGTCAGGCGCTCAGTGACTTGAGCCCAGTTTTCGAATTGAGTCTGGTTATAGCTGTTTAGGTACAGTTTGAAAGATTTTGATTCAATTAAATTTTGGCTGGTGGCTGGGATGAAAACTTCACCCACCGCTACTTGTGGTAGGCCGTTGATGTTTAGCCACGAAAGCTCGTACATCGTCCAAATATCATGACCAACAAAAGGCAGCTCGCCGTTTAGCGCAAGATCATCGCGATTAAGGCTACGAGGTACTGGCTGCAATAAACTTGCATCGTATTGGTTAGAGTACTCAGTTTTTTGGCCAAGGGTTAAACCCGCTAGCTCTTTTGCGTCAGAATATTTGCTCATACTTTCGTTTCAAATTCGATTAGAATGGGGTCGATTTTACTGAATCCCCATTACCCTGTCATTAAGTCATCGCTTAATCGGCGCGGAAAGGGCTCGGATTCTATTTATTATTTTGTGTTTAGGAGATTTTCATGACTCAACGTGCTCAAGACGCACTACTTTCTTTTAGTCAGCGATACGTTGACGCGTGGCAGCAGCAACACCAAAGCTTACCTCGTAATGAGGAGTTGGTGGACATCGTATCGCCATGCGTAGAAGAAAAGAGTGGCGACGCCGTGTTGTGGAAGCACTATCCACGTGAGCAATTCGCGGATTTCACCAACGTTGAAACCGGTATTGAGTTGACTCTGCATGAAGACATTAAAACTTTCTACGGTGCACAATTCAGCGCAGATATGAACGCGACCTTCGATGGTAACGAATTGACTCTGTTACAGATTTGGAGTGATGAAGACTTCGAATGCCTGCAAGAAAACATTTTGGGTCACTTAGTCACTCAGCGTCGTTTAAAGCTAAAACCCACGGTTTTCATTGCCGCGACCGATGCAGAGCTAGATGTTATCTCTATCTGTAATCTGACGGGTAACGTGATCCTAGAGCGCTTAGGCACCAAAAATCGTGATGTATTAGCCGAGACATTGGCAGAATTTTTAGAAAAGCTACAACCAGCGGTATAAATAGAATCAAGTGAGCTCTTCTAATGAAGACTTTCTATGATACCAAAAGACTAGGAACGTCAACCTAAGCCTAGGTTGACGATGATATTTACACTATTGGTTAGTTATTGATCCAAAGCTTATAAAAATCACTGTATCCCGACTTGTTTATGTAAAGCCCATTAACTTGTTTCGCTTGAACTACTTCTTCTTGTCCCCAAAAAAGTGGGAGTAAAGAGCTTTCAGAACATAGTTGATTAAACCGCGTGACTAATTGCGGTAGTTGGTCTTCATTTGCTAATTGCTTATGAAGGTCAGATGTGTGTTCTAAAAGTTGTTCATAAGGGTAAATAAATCGAATGGCAGTGCTGGCTAACAGCCATTCATAAAGACCGAACTCTAGGGGTTGTTCTATAACCTCTTCTACAAATAAGAGATCGGCTTGATCTCTAAGCATTTCTGGTGTGCTCGCATTGGGTAAGATAACGACATCCACGATTATACCTGTCTCGGAAATTTTTTTAATTAACCAGTTAGAAAGGTGCTCAAGATACTTAATTGTCCATTTCGGGTGCGTTAAGACCAACTTTCCACTTAATATAGGTGTCGAAATCGGGTTTATAGAGCATGAAGAAGACTCATTTAGTGTCATCGGGTGTAAGTTTTCACTGGCGCTAAATTGGTTTCGAATTGATTTTAGGTACTTAAAAAGGTTATCGATCGTGTGGGGTGAAATATCACTACTTTCACGCATATTATAAGCTAAGTATGAAAAGGCTTGGATTAGATGCTTTTCTGTTTCGAGGGCTGGATGATTGAAACTTACAAAGTGCTCAAGTTGGCTGCCTTGGTGTGAAAGCGTTATTTCTTGAAGCAATGCGTTTTTAGCAAAGTAATGTGGGTTCTTTCTTAGTACGACCTTATCTTTATCCCAACAAGATAGTGAGAATGGACCGGTACCGATGGGTATATTTCTCTTCTTAGAGAAGGAAAGGCTGCGACTAGTACAAACTGAAGCATTCGCTGTAGCAAGACAATATAGGAAAAGTGGATTTTCACTTTCTAGTTGAATGCAAACGGCTCTTTCAGACTCTGAAAAATAGATATCTTCAACTTGCTTGAATAATAGACTAACTGGACCTTGTGTATTTTTTAGTTCTCTAAGGCTAAAGACCACATCATCTATAGTCAAAGGCAATCCATCATGGCAAATTACTTCTGGTCTGATCCAGAGGTAGATACGTTTGCCATCTACCCTGTAATCATAGGCTAGTTGAGTCTCCAATTTCCCGTGTACATTAACTATGAGTAAGGTGTCGTAAAGACTTCGAGCTATTTGTAGCTCTGAAAACCGGTAAGTCAAAGTTGGATTTAGTTCATTAACCCAAGGATATTGAGTGATCACTAGAGAATTTGATTCTTCTTTATTTCTATTGGATTCAAGCATTGCTTGATTTAAAGCATTGGCCGCAACTTCTTGATAGGTATGTAGAATCTTAGCAATAACGTCAAAGTTGCTTGATTCGATTTCACTGCTAACGGTCTGATAGATTGCTTGATACATTGAGACTGTTATTTGGATGGTGCTACTTTTCCCTCTCCCTATACCTGGTTGCCAGAAAATCCAATTGTAATCCCCTAAAATTTTTAGAATGTTGGATGTGTTACGTCGGGAGGTGGCAAACACGTTTTCCAGTTCATCTAAGTTAACCTCATAAAGGACTGAATGATCGTAGTGGCCCAACAATTGGTTTAGCCTGCGAAGGCATGTTTCAGTCATATTTCTATCGCTATATAATGTGTTTGGGCTTTTAAGTAAATCGAGTTCTGTGGATATAGTTGAGCTAATCTAAATATAGAGTTGGGAATATGGTGTACATACGCTATTAACGATGTTGTTATAAGCATTATTTGATGATTCTGGTAATGTATGAAACTTTATTAGTATTATATTGGCGTGAAGTGATTGCTAATTTTAACACACCATTATTTCCCTTTTTATTTTCGGGCTAATAATATAACTATTTATAAATAATAGGTGGTTGTTTTTTGGTTGTTATTATAAAGTCTCAATATTGAGACGAGGATGGGATGCACTGCATCCCATCTTATCGTGTTAATGTGCTTTTGGAAGAGTTGTAAATATATTCCACTCTTCTTTTACTTCACCTTTATGCCCTACGACCGTAGCTGTAACCTTTCGATTTAGAGCATGGCTTATTTCATCAATACCTATTGAACTCAGTTGAGTATCACCAAAGCCTACAATCCTTATTCGACTTTCTTTTATGCCCAAATTTATTATTTTGTTACGAACTTGTTTAGCTCTACGTGTCGAAAGAGTCATGTTGTATTGGTGATTTCCGACGTTACTGGCGTAACCTTGAATTTCAATTGCGGTATTCGAATACTGCTTTAAGAAGTTAACCATACCTTTGATTTGCTGATCATAAATTGAATTTATTATATCGGAGTCATTATTGAATAAGATTCGAATAACATATGAATCCTCTGTCTCAACAAGGCTTCCACATCCATCATTGTCTATCTCAGCAAATTGAGGGGTGTCTGGGCAAAGGTCTCTTTCATTGATGACCCCATCACTATCTTGGTCAAACTGGTCTGCAACTTGACTTATAGTCGGGGTTGGGATGTAACTAATTTCATCACTTGCTTGAATGTTGAAAGTAAAAAATAGAAAAGACCAAAAAATGGTTTGTTTGTACATTAGTAATCCACCTTATCTGTCCACTCTGTTGGTAAGTTAACTCTCAATGCATTCAATAGGTTGCCTGTAGAAGTAAGGACTCTATATTTAGCGTATTGCTCGGAGTATTTTGCTTCAACGTAACCTTTTCGTGACTCGAAAAGTTCATTTTCAGTATTCAAAAGATCGAGCAAAGTACGTTTGCCTATTAAGTATTGTTTTTCGTAAGCAATTACTGTTTCAGAAGCCGAGTCCACATGATCTGCAAGGAACACTTTTTGTTGAGATGTCATTTCTAAAGCGCTCCAAGAAAGTTGTAGCTCTTCTTTAACTGATCGATATGCTCTCTCTCGTAAATCTTTGGCTTTGTTTAATTGGTAAGCCATTTCTGAGCTCTTTGCTGAATCTCGACCTCCATTATAAAGATTATAATTAAGTCGTATCATCGCTGTTGTTTCATCGCTACTACCTTTTATTCCTCCAGCATCCACTTTCCAGCTCTGCTTAGCTTCAAAAGAAAGTGTTGGGAAGTAGTTCGATTGACTTTGTTTATATTGGAATTTTGCAGACTCAACATCCACTTGTGATATTTTAATAACAGGATGAGATTCATAGGCTTGCTCTTGAGCTAGCTCTAACGTTAATGGGATAAAGTTTTTATCGGCTCGAGGAAAAACAAGGGACTGAGGAGCTTCTCCAACAAGGCGTATGAAAGTGGTCTGTGAGTCAATCAAGTTGTTTTCAGCTGCGATTAAATTACTGTGTGCTTTTGCTAGGCGAGCTTCAATTTGCGTGAGATCTGCAGTTGAACTGATACCCGAATCAGTGCGCTTTTTTATGTCCACGTATATTTTTTCGTGTGTTGCGAGATTACTCTCTGATAGAGCGAGAATCTCAAAGCCTTCAATAGTCTCAATATAAACTCTGACTACGTCGAGTGCTGTATTTTGTGCATTCGATAATAGCTGGAGTCGAACTGACTCAGCATCTGCAGAGACACGATCAATATCATTCAGAGTTTTTGAACCATCCCATATCAACTGATTTAGCGTAAGTGATGCTTCTCTACGTGTCATTTCAGTTGATCCGCGAGCGATTTCAGAAGACGGATTAATTGCTTCATATCCTACTCCTGCATCTAAATCCAAACTCGGTTTATAGGCTCCTGTAGATGCATCAATTAAATAGCGTTTGCTTATATATTCATTAAACGCACTTTTAATTTCTGGATTTGTAGCAAAGGTTTGTGATACCGCTTGCTCTAAAGACTGTGCCCAAGAAGGTAGTGGTAATAAAAGTCCACTGCACAGTAAGCTACAGTAAATTAGCTTCAAGGAAATTCTCCAATTTGTTAATAATATTTAAATCATTATTTGTTTTTATTGATTTAGAATGAATGACAATGCTTAAAGAATGTCATTCAATATTCTTAGGTTATTACTGGCTATAAACTTATTTTTAATCGAAAAATATATATCACTTCTTCAATTTTGAATGTTTTAATAAAATATTATTGTTTGAATAAAAATAAAACAAATTTAAAACATGAAAATTTAAGCCCATAAAAGTGCGTGTTTTATATGGGCCGTTTGATGATAAATTACCCAATTATTTTTCTTGTCAATAAATGAGCTTGTTGTGTTGGGTTTGATTGATGAATCTAATCGATGATTTCTAGGGGATATGAGCAGTGGTCGACAGAATGAAGTTAGCAGTAGAAACGTATGTTGTTATAGGTTTAGATGGTAAAATTAAAGTAGTCGAACCTGGGCAGCAGTTGTTTCCTGGTGAAATTATTGTCGAAACGTTTGAAGGCAATAAAGAACCTGAAATTACGTTTGTTGATCAACACGAAAATATTGACATATCACCAGATGTTATTGCGTTATTCAATGCTCTCGAAGACGGCTTAGACCCTACTTTATTAGGGAGTGAATTTGCTACCGCGTCTGGAAATGTCAGTGGATCTAGTTTGATAACTTCTGGAAGTATTGAAAGAGATGGCGTGGAAGTTTTAGCGAAAACGTTCTTTGAGACCAAGGGGGTAAATGAAGCTCAACAAGTCACTTTGAACACTGTTTTGAATTCTTCTATTGATGTTATTTCTGAATCAGTATCCGCTATTATTAGTGGAAGTGATGACGGCGCGGTGCAAGAAGACGTGACGCTGACTACCGGCGGTAATTTAAGTGTCGACGATCCAGATTTAGACGAAGCGGTGTTTACCGCGCAGACCGATATTCAAGATGGCAACTACGGTTCGTTCAGTATCGATGCGGACGGTGAGTGGACGTACACACTCAACAATGACCACGCGGATGTTCAAGCGCTGGACGCCGACTCAGATCCAATCACTCGTACCTTCACGGTAGAAACTGCAGATGGCAGCACGCATGAGATTGCAGTGACCATCACTGGCTCAGACGACGCAGCGGTTATCACGCCAAGCATTCCGGGCGATGATAAAGGCGCAGTGCAAGAAGACGTGACGCTGACCACGGGCGGCAATCTCAATGTTGACGATCCAGATTTAGGCGAAGCGGTGTTTACCGCGCAGACCGATATTCAAGATGGTCACTACGGCACGTTCAGTATCGATGCGGACGGTGAGTGGACCTATGTGCTCAACAATGACCACGCGGATGTTCAAGCGCTAGACGCCGACTCTGATCCCATCGTTCGCACTTTCACGGTAGAAACTGCAGATGGCAGCACGCATGAGATTGCAGTGACCATCACTGGCTCAGACGACGCGGCGGTAATCAAGCCAAGCATTCCGGGTGATGATAAAGGCGCGGTGCAAGAAGACATGACGCTGACCACGGGCGGCAATCTCAATGTTGACGATCCAGATTTAGGCGAAGCGGTGTTTACCGCGCAGACCGATATTCAAGATGGTCACTACGGCACGTTCAGTATCGATGCAGACGGTGAGTGGACCTATGTGCTCAACAATGACCACGCGGATGTTCAAGCGCTAGACGCCGACTCTGATCCCATCGTTCGCACTTTCACGGTAGAAACTGCAGATGGCAGCACGCATGAGATTGCAGTGACCATCACTGGCTCAGACGACGCGGCGGTAATCACGCCAAGCATTCCGGGTGATGATATTGGCGCAGTGCAAGAAGACGTGACGCTGACGACGGGCGGCAATCTCAATGTTGACGATCCGGATTTAGGCGAAGCGGTGTTTACCGCGCAGACCGATATTCAAGATGGTCACTACGGCACGTTCAGTATCGATGCAGACGGTAAGTGGACCTATGTTCTCAACAATGACCACGCGGATGTTCAAGCGCTGGACGCCGACTCTACTCCAATCGTTAGCACTTTCACGGTAGAAACTGCGGATGGCAGCACGCATGAGATTGCAGTGACCATCACGGGCTCCGACGACGCAGCGGTTATCACGCCAAGCATTCCGGGTGATGATAAAGGCGCGGTGCAAGAAGACGTGACGCTGACCGCGGGCGGCAACCTTAATGTTGACGATCCGGATTTGGACGAAGCGGTGTTTACCGCGCAGAGCGATATTCAAGATGGTAACTACGGCACCTTCAGTATCGATGCGGACGGTGAATGGACCTATGTGCTCAACAATGACCACGCGGATGTCCAAGCGCTAGATTCAGACTCTACTCCAATTGTTCGCACCTTCACGGTCGCGACTGCGGATGGCAGCACGCATGAGATTGCCGTGACCATCACGGGTTCAGACGACGCGGCGGTTATCACGCCAAGCATTCCGGGTGACGATAAAGGCGCAGTGCAAGAAGACGTGACGCTGACGACCGGTGGTAACCTCAATGTCGACGATCCAGATTTGGACGAAGCGGTGTTTACCGCGCAGACCGATGTTCAAGATGGGAACTACGGTTCGTTCAGTATCGATGCGGACGGTGAATGGACCTATGTGCTCAACAATGACCACGCGGATGTCCAAGCGCTAGATTCAGACTCTACTCCAATTGTTCGCACCTTCACGGTCGCGACTGCGGATGGCAGCACCCATGAAATTCAAGTAACCATCACGGGCTCCGACGATGCGGCGATTATCACGCCAAGCATTCCGGGTGATGATAAAGGCGCAGTGCAAGAAGACGTGACGCTGACGACCGGCGGCAACCTCAATGTTGACGATCCGGATTTGGACGAAGCGGTGTTTACCGCGCAGAGCGATGTTCAAGATGGTAACTACGGCACGTTCAGTATCGATGCGGACGGTGAGTGGACGTACACACTCAACAATGACCACGCGGATGTCCAAGCGCTAGATTCAGATTCTACTCCAATTATTCGCACCTTCACGGTCGCGACTGCGGATGGCAGCACCCATGAAATTCAAGTAACCATCACGGGCTCCGACGATGCGGCGATTATCACGCCAAGCATTCCGGGTGATGATAAAGGCGCAGTGCAAGAAGACGTGACGCTGACGACCGGCGGCAACCTCAATGTTGACGATCCGGATTTGGACGAAGCGGTGTTTACCGCGCAGAGCGATGTTCAAGATGGGAACTACGGCACGTTCAGTATCGATGCGGACGGTGAGTGGACGTACACACTCAACAATGACCACGTGGATGTCCAAGCGCTAGATTCAGACTCGACTCCAATTATTCGCACCTTCACGGTAGAAACTGCGGATGGCAGCACGCATGAGATTGCAGTGACCATCACGGGCTCAGACGACGCGGCGGTTATCACGCCAAGCATTCCGGGTGATGATAAAGGCGCAGTGCAAGAAGACGTGACGCTGACGACCGGCGGTAACCTCAATGTTGACGATCCGGATTTGGACGAAGCGGTGTTTACCGCGCAAACTGATGTTCAAGATGGTAACTACGGCACCTTCAGTATCGATGCAGACGGTAAGTGGACCTATGTGCTCAATAATGACCACGCGGATGTTCAAGCGCTGGACGCCGACTCTGATCCCATCGTTCGCACTTTCACGGTAGAAACTGCGGATGGCAGCACGCATGAGATTGCAGTGACCATCACGGGCTCAGACGACGCGGCGGTTATCACGCCAAGCATTCCGGGTGACGATAAAGGCGCAGTGCAAGAAGACGTGACGCTGACGACCGGCGGTAACCTCAATGTTGACGATCCGGATTTGGACGAAGCGGTGTTTACCGCGCAAACTGATGTTCAAGATGGTAACTACGGCACCTTCAGTATCGATGCAGACGGTAAGTGGACCTATGTGCTCAATAATGACCACGCGGATGTCCAAGCGCTAGACGCCGACTCTGATCTCATCGTTCGCACTTTCACGGTAGAAACTGCGGATGGCAGCACGCATGAGATTGCAGTGACCATCACGGGTTCAGACGACGCGGCGGTTATCACGCCAAGCATTCCGGGTGATGATAAAGGCGCAGTGCAAGAAGACGTGACGCTAACGACCGGCGGCAACCTCAATGTCGACGACCCGGATTTAGGCGAAGCGGTGTTTACCGCGCAGACCGATGTTCAAGATGGCAACTACGGTTCGTTCAGTATCGACGCGGACGGGGAGTGGACGTACACACTCAACAATGACCACGCGGATGTTCAAGCGCTGGACGCCGACTCAGATCCAATCACTCGTACCTTCACGGTAAAAACTGCAGATGGCAGCACGCATGAGATTGCAGTGACCATCACGGGCTCCGACGACGCGGCGGTTATTACCCCAAGTATTCCGGGTGATGATAAAGGCGCAGTGCAAGAAGACGTAACGCTGACCGCGGGCGGCAACCTTAATGTTGACGACCCGGATTTGGACGAAGCGGTGTTTACCGCGCAGACTGATATTCAAGATGGCAATTACGGCACCTTCAGTATCGATGCGGACGGGGAGTGGACGTACACGCTCAACAATGACCACGCGGATGTTCAAGCGCTGGACGCCGACTCGACTCCAATTATTCGCACCTTCACGGTAGAAACTGCGGATGGCAGCACGCATGAGATTGCAGTGACCATCACTGGAACAGACGATAAACCTGAATTTGTCAGTGGCAACAACGACTCGCATGGCCTAAACAGTTTGGGACTCGTTGATGATGATGTTTATTCATTCTCTGTGCCTGAAAATAGCCAAGGTCAAACTGTTGGTCAGGTCGGGGCATTTGATGTCGATAGCGCAAGTCAATTGACCTATTCTCTTAGCAATCATACCGACCTCTTTCAGATTGATGCTGCATCTGGTGAGATTTCATTGAAATCTGGTGTATCACTCAACTACGAAGACAATGAAAGCTACAGTGTAGATGTGCTCGTTGCCGATGAGTCCGGAGAGACAGACACCGCTCAAGTACATATAAAAGTCGGTGACGTTAATGAAGGTCCGACTGCTCTAGATGACAAAGGCATCACGACTGAAACCAAAACATTAGATTCATCGAACTGGATAACCAGCAACGATATCAAAGTCGATGTCTATGTGATTGACAGTGTGACTCGAGAAAAAGTTGCAGATGCAACTCTGGCAGATTACACCGGGGATGGTGACAATAAATACGGTGTGCATTCTGAACTTGATAACCCTTCTGATCGTGTTCAATCTGGCCAAATTGGTTACGATGATGCAACTCAGAAGAGTGAAGCGATGAGTTTCACTTTTGCTAATAATCAACTTGCTAATCATGCACAAGTTGAAGTTAAAAACTTATGGACAGATACAAATAATGGAAGCTGGGAACCGGGTATTGAGCAAGGCGTATGGAAAGCCTATTTTGAGGGTGAATTAATTGCAACAGGCGTATTTGAAGGAAATCGTGGTGGTAGCCAATTAGTTTCTATTGATGCCTCCGGACGCTACTTTGATACGATTGAATTGTCTGCAATTGGCTATAAAGATGGGGTTGTTGACCCTAAAGGTTCCGAATATTTCGTTACTGAAGTGTCTGCTGATTTAACGTCTTTCGATAGTAATTACCACACACACGGAACTGGCCTATTAACTTTAGATGTGCTCACCAATGATAGTGATCCAGAAAACGATGAGTTAACTATTGTTGATTACCCACAGGCGGACTATATAACGCTTCAAAACGGTCAATTTGTTTTTGATGCCGAAAAGTACCTAGATAGCTTACCGTTAACAGAGCAATCATTAAGTGCAGGTGAAGTTAAAACTGTAGAGTTTGAGTACACTATTCAAGATGAGGATGGGTTGCAGGATACAGCCAGCGTCACCGTTACCATAATCGGAGAATCTATTTCACTTGATAATGAATCAGTTACTCTTGAAGAATCTGACTTAGGTGCGAATCAGACCGTATTTGTCGAAGGTGAACTTGATGCAGATCTTGGTTCAGCGGAAGAAGCGGAGTATCGATTCGATAGTACACAAGATCTTTTTGGTTTAACGAGTAACGGTTTGGTAGTCCAGTTTGAACTTTCTCAAGACCAAACAGAATTTAGTGCGTTTACTGAGGTTAATGGTCATCGAGTTGATGTGCTTTCGGCAAAGATTGATCAGGCTACTGGTGAGTATCAAGTATCGCAACATGCGGCACTTGATCATCTAGAACAGGGTAATGATTCATTGATGCTTGAGTTAAATATCACGCTAGATGTCGGTCATCAAGTGGAGCAAGCACAGCTAAATATTGAAGTGGTTGATGTTGTTCCTGAAGCTGGAGTTCATCAACATACGATAAAAGATGTGCAACCTCAGTCTAACTCGGTCGTGATTGCACTAGATGCATCTGACTCTATGAAGGATACCGTTCTGGATTCAAATGGTGTGCAAACGACAAGATGGGATCTAGCACAAACTTCAATAAAAAGTATGTTTGAGAAATACCATGAACTGGGAGATGTGAAGTTCCAAATTGCTACTCACTCTGGTTCTCCAAGCGGTAAAATCTCTAGTTGGATCGAGTCAGAGCAAGACATTACAGATTTCTTTGCTACTGTATCTCCATCTGGTTGGACACCTTATTATGAAGCGATTGAGCAGGTTGAAGATATCGTTTCAGCTGATAGTTTCTCTAGCCAAGTCGCGGGTTCTAATACCCAGTTGTACTTTATCTCTGATGGGCAGCCTTCAGATTTCAGTGGCTGGACTCGTCAAGATTTCTATTCCTCTCAAGCTCGAACAAGCTTAATGGATGACTTAGACCCGGCGCATTTTAGTAGCCAATCACATTATGATGACTTGTTAGCTGGCCGAGTGGCTCCGACAGATGCCGAAGAAAAATTGATTCTAGAATTAGCGATGGAAAATGGAATGTCAGCTAATGGGCATACCTTTAATAATATTTGGGCGCTTGGTATTGGTGATAGTGCTTCTTTGAATTATCTCAAACCAGTGGCGACTAGTTCTGGTTCTGCATTGGTTGTTGACGAGTCAAATGTAGAGAATGTTTTAGTGACTACCGTTCCTGGTGAAGTTCAAAGTGATGTTTTTTCTCAAGTTGGCGGTGAAATTCAATGGGTTAATTCTATTGAAATCAAAGGTGAAAACTACCAGTTTGATAAACAAACAGGCACAGTATCGAAAACGGATGTTAATGGGATATCTTCTCAAGTTTCAGAACATTCTCTGCTTGAAGTAGAAACGAACTTTGGCCAGTTAACGATTAATTTTGAAAATGGTTGGTATGACTATAAAGCGAATAATGTCGATGGTGATCAAAGTGAAAGCTTTGCATTCAAAGTCATTGATGCTGATGGTGATATTGCAACTAACGATATTACAATAAATATCAAAGACGGTGCCCCAGAATTTATTTCTCCAAACGATGAAGATCAGATTCGAGGCTCTGATGGACACGGTTTAGCAACCACCGACACCATTAGTTTTGACGTTGCTGAGCATGAGAGCGGAATTTTGGTTGGTAAAGTTGCAGCATTTGACCCTGACAACGATACGATCACTTATACCCTTAAAGGGGATGATAGTGACAAATTCCGCATAGACAGTAATACGGGAGAGATTTGGTTAAAAGATTCAGACGCTTTAGATTTTGATCTTTTTTCAGCTCATGAATTGTTCGTAGAAGCAAGTGATGGCAGCGACTTAGATCAAACTACAGTTACTCTGAATGTCTTTGAAAATAGGGCGCCGGAGAACACTGCAGTAGTTGGTTTTGCTGAAGTAGAAGAGCAACCTATCAATAAGATCACAGTTGTGTTCGATGTTTCTAGCAGTATGACTCGGACTTTTGATGGGACGAATACGTATAGAGATAGTGGCTTACCGGATGAAGTTCTTGCTTCACGTACAGAGTCAAGAGCGTATAAGGCAGCAGAAGCTCTACATGAAATGGTTGAAGATCTAATACAACAAGGTGGAGCTTCAAATAGCTACATTCGCTTGGTTAAATTTGCAGGTGAAACTGAAGAGCAAAGTTGGTTTGAACTTGGTGACGTTCTTGAGATGACACGTCCGCCAGAGCTGAATGGGCGTGAGCTCACGGACATGACTTACCTGACGGATGTCAATAAGTATGTGAATGAGTGGTGCTGGATCGACAATAGAGGAATGAACACCGATTACAATGATGCCTTGGAAGCTGTCATGGCACCAAGTGATAGTTCTAATCGTTTCCCGTGGCAGGATGGCCTAAACGATCAAGGTGAACTGGATTGGGATCTTTTACTTAAAGAGCAGCCAATCGAGAGCCATGATTCTATCTTCTTCATGTCAGATGGAGCTCCGAACCCTAGAGACGGGGCTGTGGTTGCTGATGACCTAAGTGACCGCTGGGAGCAATATGTTCAAGATAACCAAGCTTCTGTTTATGGTATTGGTATTGCGACGCGTGGTGACGAAAATGTTGCGGATGCAATGAATGGCATTACTGATACTGTCGTATATGTAGACTCTGGAGAAAGTTTAGGACAACTGCTTAAACATTACACGCCGGAGCCTATTGCTGGTGAGTTATTGTCGGGTAGTTTCGATCCCGATGGTGATACGCTACAGGTGTCTACTCAAACTAATGACTTTAGATTGATGAATACCGAGTTTATGGGCTTTGATACACCGCCCAATGTGACCTCTTCTGTTGCTAGTGAAAATGGTCTTCTGAGTGTGACAACAGAGTTTGGTGTCTTGGAAGTATACTCAAATGGAAGTTATAACTTTACCCAAGACGAGAACTTTAACTTGTCGAATGGTCAGCAAATAAATATGAATTTTGCTTTTGAGGTTACGGACGGTAAAGGGCAAAACAGTGACAATGTATTTAGTTTAATTCTAACCGAAAAAGGAGCAGTCCCTGTCATTCAAGAGAGTGTGACACTTTCTGGCGATGAGTTGGGTAATACGATTCTTGGTTCTGAAAGTATTGATATACTACTCGGCCAGCAAGGCAGTGATACCTTACATGGTAACCAAGGGGATGACTTTTTACTTGGCGGTGAAGGTGATGATGTACTCATTGGTGGCTTAGGTAATGACATTTTGACGGGGGGAGAGGGCAAAGACGCTTTTGTTTTTGAGCAAGACTCAGTGGATGGTTTGTCACGCGATACTATTACTGATTTCACTTTTGGTGATGACAATATTGACCTCACAGACCTTCTTGACCTGACTGGAGATGATGTTACTAATATGGAAATGCTACTAGAGCATGTTACAGCTTCATTAACTGCGGATAGTAGTATTGAGTTAGCGATCGAAGCGGAATCTGGCCAATCTGTTGCAGTTGAGATGACCAACTTGGATTTATCAGGCTTCGATATGAGCGCTATGACAACATCCAATGAAATTGTAGAGCAGTTGTTCCAACAACAAACTTTTACGTAAAAACGTGGTTTAACTTGTGTTGAACAGAGTAGAAAGCCAATCAATTGGTTTTCTACTTGCCTGAAGATGATATGCGTTTTTAACTGGCTGCTCTAGAGCTCCAGGCAGTAGGATTAAGCTATAAGCGAATATTTATTTAATTCGGGGTCATCCGTATTATTAAGCTAAGTACAATAGTATAAATAGTCGTTATAATGATGCTATTAATAGAACCACATATAGTAAATAGATGTACGTACTAGAGCTTCAATTTGAGTGTTTTGATAACACAACGGTCAGCGCTGTCGATAAGGCAGTTAATGGCTTGATGGATGCACTTCGTTACAATGGACAAGTGCTAGGCCGTGAGTTTCCAATCGTGATGGGCGACGGCGAATTCTATGTTCGCGTTGTGTGCCCAGAGCAAGACAGCTTGCACCCACGTAATCATTCAGATTTCGTAAAGGTCTGTTTTGAACGCTTATCAGCTGCGAGTTTATTAGCACCTAAGATGCGTCTGCTTGGTCGAGATCTGAACTCAGAAGAAGTGGCAGAAGATGAAACGCCAAGTTGGCAGGTGTTATACACGACATTCGTGCATACCTGTTCGCCGCTGCGTAGTGGCGATAGCTTGTTGCCGATCCCTTTGTACCGCAACCCGCCAACCTTCAATGGTGACCATAAAGCCGTGTTGAAATGGCAGACTGAATGGCAAGCCTGTGATGAAGTACAAATGGGCGGGGGTTGCCGTGCTGAACATGCAACGCTGACCGAGATTAGCGATACCAAAAGCGTATTGTTCAAACGCGGCTGGGGCTTGAGAGGGCGCATTGAGTACCTCACTAAGATCCCAACGTATTACTACTTATACCGTGTGGGCGGCATTAGCTTAAAAGCTGAAAAAGAGCGTAAATGCCCACAATGTGGTGGCGAATGGCTGCTTGATACGCCTATTCACGATATTTTCTATTTCAAGTGTGATGACTGTCGATTGGTGTCAAACATCTCTTGGGATCACCTGAAGTAACCCTTCTGTGGTTATTTAAACGTCGTATTTTAGATATCGGAGTATTGCTTAAGTGCTCCGATATCGATTTCCCCTTTATATCAATCGTTTATCATCTTGTTTTCTTACTCGATTTCGCGACTCACAAGCTATCTTTTCCCAATCTTTATTACTCCCTAATTGTTCGCTACTGTTCCCCCCCAAGTAGGTACAGAACGTGATATTCCCCTCTTTCTGTAGCTCCAACGTATTCATAGAAATAATCCAACACCCATCAACTTTTAGTTACCTCAATAGTTAGCCTGATCACAATAATCAATCAGTTCTCTTTCAATTTATATTCTTCTCAATATAAATGGGATCGATCCCATGGGAATGTTCCCATTTATAAAAATAACCTGATTCTAGATCTGAAAGGAATGGACGATGAAACTGTTACCTATTGCTGCTGCACTCTCTACTGCTTTACTTGCCCCTAATTTATACGCTGATGAAACCACGCCATTGGAGTTCAATGGTTACATGCGCGGAGGCGTTGGCCTGAGTAATGAAGGCGGCTCAAACAGCAAGTGGGAGGTGAGTAAAGTTGGCCGACTCGGCAACGAAAATGACCTGTATGGTGAGTTTGGTTTTAAGAAAGAGGTGTATGCAGAGGACGACGTTTCATTTTTAGTTGATTCCATGTTGTCGTACTGGCAAGGCCAAGATGAAAACGCGGCGGATAAAAGCGTTGATGTGGTGCAATTGAATGTTCAGGCTGTGGGGCTTTTTGAAGATAAGGACATTGGAATTTGGGCGGGTGAACGTTACTACCAGCGTCATGATGTGCACATCGTTGACAACTACTACTGGGATGTCAGTGGTATTGGTGCTGGTGTTGAACACATCAATATGGGCCCAGGTAAATTATCGGTAGCTTTGATTCAAGACACCGTTACGGGTGATGTATTTGATGGCAAAGAAACCACAGCCATGATTGCAGACGTGCGCTATGCCGGGATTCCACTGTGGAACAATGCGGATCTTGAGGTCGGTATTGATATGAACTTCGCCAATGAAAAACAAGGTCAAACGATCGATGCGGATGACAGCGTAATGTTAACGGCAAGTTTGAATCAAAATCTTACTGGTGGCTTCAACAAAACGATTCTACAGGTTGCTAACTCTGGCTATGCCGAGCAGATGACAACCTTTGGTACCGGTAAGGGCATCGTACGTGATGCAAACAATAATGACGCCGAGGGTTTCCGATTGATTAACTGGGGCGTGCTTGCGATTGGCGAGAACATCGAGTTTGGCCACACAGTACGTTATGCAGCATCAACCGGTGTTGGCGCTAATAACAGTGATGATGATTCTTTCAGTGCGGTAATTCGCCCGCTTTACAAGTGGGACAAGCGTATGCGTACCATTCTTGAAATTGGTGGCTTTGTTGAAACTATCGATAACAAAGATGGGGCGGGTGGTAAATTTACAATCGCTCAGGCCTGGGTTCCACAAGTGGGTTTCTGGTCTCGTCCTGAATTCCGTATCTTTGCGACTTACCTAAACGATGCTGAAAATGACAATGCCTTCGGTGAAGGTAAAAACAGTGAAATGAGCGTTGGTATGCAAGTGGAAGCTTGGTGGTAAGTCGAACTTTCTTGTAAATCATAACCATTAAAAAAGGGGCTGACGTTATGTCAGCCCCTTCGGGTATCTATAGGTTGCTGTCGTTTAGTTGATTACCAACCTTTAACTACGCCACCTTGGAAGATATCAGAAGCTGCGTTGTACACTTCTTCAGTTTGGTAAGCTTTTACGAAGTTCTGTACATTTTCAGCGTTTAGATTTTCTTCACGAGAAACGATTAGGTTTACATATGGAGAGTCTTTGTCTTCAACGAAGATGCCGTCTTTTTGCGGAGTCAGGTTGATAGAGCTCGCGTAAGTTGTGTTGATGATAGACAGTGCAACATCATCAAGAGAACGTGGCAGTTGAGCTGCGTCTAGTTCAACAATCGTTAGATTCTTAGGGTTACCCACAATGTCACGAACGGTTGCTAGAAGACCAGCGCCTTCACGAAGTTCAAGTAGACCTTGTTGCTCAAGAAGAAGTAGAGAGCGACCTAGGTTAGTTGGATCGTTTGGTACTGCAATACGAGCGCCGTCTTGGATTTCATCTACCGATTTAACTTCTTTAGAGTAACCTGCAATTGGGTAAACAAACGTGTTACCAGCGATTGTTAGCTTGTAACCACGGTCAGCCACTTGCTGATCTAAGTACGGTGCGTGTTGGAATGCATTGATATCGATCGAACCGTCATCTAGCGCTGCGTTAGGTGTTACGTAATCTGTGAAAGTCACTAACTCAACATCTAGGCCGTACTGCTCTTTTGCTACTTTAGCCGCTACTTCTGCAACTTGTGCTTCAGCACCTGCCATTACGCCAACTTTGATTTTAGAAGTATCCACTTCTTTCTCGCCACAACCTGCTAGTACTAGCGCTGAAGCTGCCGCTGCGATAGTCAGTAAACCTTTAAGGCTAAATTTCATAATAATCTCCTTTTAATAAATCTATTTAATTTGGTTCAGACGACTCTTGTCTTAGATAGTTTGCGTTTTAACGCTGAGTCTTTATCTGTGGTCAACGCGGCGAACCAATGAATCACCGATTGATTGAATAATTTGTACCAGCACAATCAACATTACTACTGTCACTGCCATGATGGTCACATCGTAGCGGTGGAATCCGTAACGAATCGCGACATCACCTAGGCCACCACCGCCTACAGTTCCGGCCATTGCTGAGTAGCTCACCAGAGTCACTAACGTAATCGTTACTGAGTTGATGATAGTCGGAAGTGCTTCAGGAAGCAGAACCTTATTGATGATTTGTGTTGGTGTTGCGCCCATTGATTGAGCTGCTTCTACTAGACCTGTTGGTACTTCAAGTAGCGCACTTTCGATAAGTCGAGCAACGAATGGGATAGCGCCAATCGTTAGTGGAACAATCGCTGCTGTTGTACCGATGAAGGTACCAATCAACATCTTAGTCAGTGGGATGATTGCAACCATCAGTACTAAGAAGGGCACGGAACGGCCTACGTTGACAACCGCACCAAGAATTTTGTTTAGCTTGGTGTTCTCTAACAGACCACCTTTTTTAGTCGTGTGTAGAATCACGCCTAATGGGATTCCGACAGCGAAACCAACGATGCCTGCAACAGCAACCATGTAAAGAGTTTCACCTGTTGCGCCTAATAGAAGGTTACCGTTAAGGCTGATCCAGTCAGCAATCTCGTTGAAACTAAAGGACATAGCCAAGCACCTCTACTTTTACATTGTTGTCGCGTAGGAATTGGATAGCAGCATTATCATCTGCTTCATTACCGAACAATTCAGCAACCATCATGCCGAACTTCACGCCGCCGGCGTAATCAAGGTCAGAGCTTAAGATGCTAACGTCGATGTTGAATTTGCGTGCGATTTGCGTCATCAACGGAGCATCGACCGTTGCACCTGTAAACTCAAGGCGTACCAGTGGATAGCTGCTGTTTACGCGAGTATCTTGCAAACGTGCTTGGTAATCTTCAGGAATCGTTAGATCGAGCGTTGAACGAATGAACTGATGTGCCAGCTCTGTTTTAGGGTGTGCGAATATTTCACCCACAGTGCCTTTCTCTACTAGCTCACCATCACCAATGATCGCGACTTCGTGACAGATGCTTTTAACCACATCCATTTCATGAGTAATCAGTAGGATAGTGATACTCAACTTACGGTTAATTTCACGTAGCAGCTCAAGAATAGATTGAGTCGTTGCTGGATCCAACGCACTGGTCGCTTCATCACATAGCAGTACTTTTGGGTCTGACGCTAGCGCACGAGCAATCGCGACACGCTGCTTTTGACCACCACTTAAGTTCGCAGGGTAGGTATCACGCTTATCCGATAGACCGACAAGCTCAAGTAGTTCACTCACTTTCGCTTCAATCGCAGCTTTATCTCTACCAGCAAGCTCTAAAGGCAGTGCTACGTTGTTAAATACAGTACGAGAAGACAGCAGATTGAAGTGTTGGAAGATCATGCCGATGTTACGGCGAGCTTCGCTGAGTTCTGATTTGCTGAGTTTTGTCAGGTCAATACCGTCAACAATCACTTCACCTGAGGTCGGGGCTTCCAACATATTTACACAACGGATCAGGGTACTTTTGCCTGCACCTGAAGAGCCGATAACTCCAAAGATTTGACCTTGAGGTATGTGAAGGTTGATATCGATTAAGGCATTGATTTCTTTAGTGCCTTGATAAAAAACCTTGTTGACTTGATTCACTTTAATCATAGAGAAACCCGTGCAGGTGGAACAGAATAATATGTCGATAGCTCGCTCGATTTACAGACGATGCTATGGTGTTCTATGATCTAAGTCAATAGATATTTTTACGTCTAGACGGCTAAACGTCGATTGTGTTGCTAAGGTAGAAACAAATCGTTAACGAACGCAAAACTAAATAGATAGTGATGAAGCAAATAAAGCGTGTAATAATTAATGATTAATAGAGAGTTGATAGAGAACTGAATTTTGTCTAAACCGGCTGTTTTTTTAGATCGTGATGGTGTGATTAACGTTGATCATGGCTACGTACATGATGAGCATGACTTTGAATACATCGATGGTGTGTTTGAAGCGGCAAAAGCGTTTAAAGATATGGGCTATTTATTGGTACTTGTGACCAACCAATCTGGTATAGCACGTGGCAAGTTTAGCGAAGATCGTTTTCTTTCTTTGACGCAGTGGATGGATTGGAACTTTGTCGATAATGGCGTTGAGTTAGATGGTATCTATTACTGTCCTCATCACCCTGAACACGGCATTGGCGACTACAAGCAAGATTGTGAATGTCGCAAGCCTAAACCTGGTATGTTCATTTCGGCGCGTGATTTTCTTAAAATTGATATGGCTAACTCTGTCATGATTGGCGATAAAGCTGAAGACATGATGGCCGCAGAAGCCGCTGGTGTTGGTACCAGAGTATTGGTGAGAACCGGTAAACCCGTGACTGAAAAGGGTGAGGCACTTGCCAGTGTCGTGCTAGATAGCATTAAAGATGTACCAGCTTTCCTAAAAGGCTGATACATTTTCCTATCGTTAACAGGCTTACTTATTACGTGGGTTCTAACCAGTCAACTGGGGTGCTAACCCATAAATAAGATATCAGCGCCGTTAACTATATAAAGATGAGGAACGCAGTATGAAAGCATTGTTGGCAGCATCTCTATGTACGGTAGCGTTAGTCGGGTGTTCTAAATCCGCGGCGCTTGATGGTGCAGTCTCGGACGATCAATTCGTGACTTATCAATGTGAGTCTGACGCTTCATTTAAGGTCGCTTACCTTGGTAATGAAAAAGCGGTATTACGTTTGCCTGAGAATGAATATCGCCTAACTCAAATAGCGGCAGGTTCAGGAACGAAGTACATCTTAGATGATGGAACCTCTGAACTGATCAATAGCGTCACCTTACGCACTAAAGGTGACAACGCACGTCTAGAACTTGGTCGTGTCGTCTATAAAAATTGCCGAAAGTAAGTCATAGTTAACTTCTAGGATTTACAAACAGTTAAGTGAGGGGGTATGCCCTCGCTTTTTCCTCTCTTCCCTTTAACGTTAGACTTTTTATGAGCAAAAAACTCACTATTCTCGATATTGCTAAGCTGTCCGGTGTTGGTAAGTCAACCGTATCTCGCGTTCTGACCAATGATCCAAAAGTGAAACCTGAAACCCGTGAAAGGGTGGAAAGAGTAATTCAAGAATCTGGGTACTCGCCTTCAAAGTCTGCACAGTCTATGCGCGGTGGCAGTCAAAAAGTCATCGGCGTAATCATTTCTCGTCTGGACTCTCCTTCTGAAAACAAAGCGGTAAGTACGATGCTGGCCGAATTGTATCGAGCGGATTACGATGTGGTGATCATGGAAAGTCAGCTTGATAGAGAAAAAGCCAATGAGCATCTGCAGGTTCTCAAGCGTCGCAATGTAGACGGCATCATTGTATTCGGTTTTACTGACTGTGATATTCCTGCGATTGAAGCTTGGGAACACAAAGCGGTGGTGATTGCTCTGGATACCGAGAACGTGACGTCGATTAACTATGATAACCAACAGGTGATCAATAGTGCGTTAACGCATTTAGCAGATCAGGGGATCTCTGAGGTTGGCTTCATTGGCGTTGATCCTAGTGACAAATCAACCGGCGAACTGCGTCTTAAGGCTTATCTCGAGTGGTGTGAAAATACAGGTTCAATTGCGAACTATCGTACTGGTCAACTTCATCATGAAAGCGCTTATCAGTTGGTGGATGAGGTGCTTGCTCCTGCGACTCAAGCGATTGTCTGTGCGAGTGATACACTGGCTCTTGGCGTAATCAAACGTCTGCAAGAGTTACAACGTGAAGATGTGGTGGTGACTGGCGTTGGTGGCAATGATCTTCTCTCTTTCTTGTTCCCTCGAGTATTTAGCATTGATCCTGGATATCAATCTGCGGGGAAATTAGCTGCTAATCTATTGATCTCTCAGCTTTTAGGCAATACAGAGATCTCTCATCACACTCAATCTCCTATTCTATAATTCACTCAATCAAGCGAAATTGAACCGCTTAGATTAAAATTAGAGTGTGATCTCTTTCAATTAATGGGACTGTTCCCATTTTAATTCATTATTCATGAGGGCATTATAATACCCGTAATTGGGAATGTTCCCATCGATCTAAATCGAGTGGTTATAGCTGCATGGTTTAGAAGAGTAATTGAATGAAACCAGGGTGGGGTAGTATGAGTAAGATAGCGAAGCAAGACGTTGCGCGTCTTATCGAGTTAGTCGGTGGCAAAGAGAATATTGCGAGTGTCAGCCATTGTCTAACTCGACTGCGTTTTGTATTGAACGATACGGAACAAGCGAACAAAGCAGAATTAGAGAAGCTTAAACTGGTAAAAGGCTGCTTTACGAACGCAGGTCAATTCCAAGTCGTGATTGGCACCGAGGTTGATGAGGTGTACGCACTTCTGATTGAGCAAACTGGTAAAGATGCATCATCAAAAGATGAGGCGAAGTTGGCTGCTCGTCAAAACATGAATTTCCTTGAGCGTGGTATCTCCCATTTAGCTGAAATTTTCGTACCACTGCTACCTGCCATTATTACTGGTGGTTTGATTCTTGGTTTCCGTAATGTGATTGGCGACATTCGCATGTTCGACGGCAAAACCTTGGTTGAGATCAGCCAATTCTGGGCAACCGTTCACTCATTCTTATGGTTGATCGGCGAAGCTATTTTCTTCTTCCTACCGGTTGGTGTGTGTTGGGCAACTGTTAAGAAACTCGGCGGAACGCCAATTCTGGGTATCACTCTCGGTGTGACCTTGGTTTCTCCACAATTGATGAACGCTTACATGATAGGTAAATCGGTGCCTGAGGTGTGGGACTTTGGTTTGTTCGTGATTGAGAAAGTCGGCTATCAAGCTCAGGTGATCCCTGCAATGTTAGCGGGTGTGGCTCTGGCTTTCATTGAGACCAACCTTAAGCGGATTGTTCCTTCTTATCTGTACCTGGTTGTCGTGCCATTTGTCTCGATCATCTTGTCTGTGATTCTAGCGCACGCTTTCATTGGCCCATTCGGTCGTATGTTAGGTGATGGTGTGGCATTCGCTGCCAAAGTGGCAATGACCGGCGACTTCGCGATTCTTGGTTCAGTGGTCTTTGGCTTCCTATACGCACCTTTGGTTATTACAGGTATTCACCACACAACCAACGCTGTGGATCTACAACTGATGCAAGACTTAGGTGGCACACCAATCTGGCCTTTGATTGCGCTATCAAACATTGCACAAGCATCTGCTGTAGTTGGTATTATTATTTTGAGTAAGCGTGAAGGTGAACGAGACATCTCGGTACCAGCAGCAATCTCTGCTTACCTAGGTGTAACGGAACCTGCGATGTACGGCATCAACCTTAAATACAAATTCCCAATGCTGAGCGCAATGATCGGCAGTGCCGCAGCGGCTGCAATCTGTGGTAGTGCAGGTGTGATGGCGAATGGTATCGGTGTTGGTGGTTTGCCGGGTATCTTATCGATTCAACCTCAATATTGGTCGATTTACTTAGTCGCGATGCTGGTGGCGGTTGTACTGCCGATAACGCTGACATTGTTTTTCTATAAACGAGCACAGATGAAAGGCGAGCTAGAAACCGCCAACGCGTAATGCATTTAACAAGCGATGACTTCAAGTAAGTCATCGCTTTTTCTCTTATTTATAGCTTTTTCTTTTAGTTATAACGGCTATTCGACCATGATTCACATGGTGATTTTTATTTTATATTTTCAGGTAAGTGAGTGTTAGAGATGGCGATGACTGAACATGATGAAAGCTGGTGGAAAACCGCAACCATCTATCAAATCTACCCAAAGAGCTTTTGTGACAGTGGCAGTAAAGGTACTGGCGATATCAAAGGGATCATTTCGAAACTGGATTACCTCAAAAACTTGAGCGTGGATGCGATTTGGCTAACCCCAGTTTACGCATCTCCTATGATCGATAATGGCTACGATATTTCAGACTACTACGCGATTAACCCTCAATTCGGCACCATGGAAGACTTCGACTTGTTACTGTCTGAAGCGCATCAACGTGGCATCCGTATCGTGATGGATATCGTGGTAAACCATACTTCAACAGAGCATGCATGGTTTCAGTCTGCACTGGGTGACAAAAACAGTCCATACCGTGATTATTACATCTGGAAAGACCCAGTAAGCGGTCAAGCACCAACCAACTGGCAGTCTAAGTTCGGTGGTAATGCATGGGAAATGGATGAAGCCACTGGTCAGTATTTCTTACATCTATTTGCGAAAGAACAGGCCGACCTCAACTGGGAGAACCCGGTTGTACGCGAAGAAGTAAAAGACGTTATCAGCTTCTGGGCAGAGAAGGGCGTCGATGGTTTCCGCCTCGATGTCATTAACCTGATTTCAAAGCAGCAAGATTTCTCTAATGATGATATTGGTGATGGTCGTCGTTTCTATACCGATGGCCCACGTGTGCACGAATATCTAAAAGAGATCAGCGAAGCGGTATTCCAGAAATACGGTAGCGTGACCGTAGGTGAGATGTCTTCAACCACGTTGGAGCATTGTCAGCAATATTCAAACATTGATAACAGCGAGCTATCGATGGTGTTTAACTTCCACCACCTTAAGGTCGATTACACCAATGGTGAGAAGTGGACCAATGCTCCCTTCGATTTCTTACAGCTCAAGTCAATCTTTAACCACTGGCAAACTGGCTTGAACGGAAAAGGTTGGGGTGCACTATTCTGGTGTAACCACGACCAACCAAGAGTCGTGAGCCGCTTAGGTAACGACCAGCAATATCGCGTTGAATCAGCCAAGATGCTTGCTGCGTCAGTCCACATGATGCAAGGCACGCCGTATATCTATCAAGGTGAAGAGATTGGTATGACCAACCCAGGTTACACCGAGATCAGCCAGTATCGTGATGTAGAGAGTACCAATATGTATGACATCATGGTTAACCGTGACGGTGTTACTCATGAAGATATGATGGCGATTTTAGCGCAGAAATCTCGTGATAACTCTCGTACACCAATGCAATGGAACAGCGAGCCTTACGCTGGTTTTTCGCTATCACAGCCATGGTTAGATGTTGCGAATAACTACGCTGAGATCAACGCTGAGCAAGCGTTGGAAGATAAAGATTCTGTATTTTACTTCTACAAGGCTTTGATTGAGTTACGTAAACGAGTACCGGTGATTACTCATGGTAGCTATCAAGACCTACTGCCTGAGCATCCATCCATTTTTGCGTATGTTCGTGAGAGTGAAGGACAAACTCTGCTGTGCATTAACAACTACTATGGTAAAGAGGCTGAATGCGTTTTACCTGAGCGTTTTGAGATGATGAAGGCTAAGAGCCTGTTATCCAATTATCAAGTGAGCGAGAGTTTAGTTACGTCTCATCACCAAGTGCTACGACCTTACGAGACTCGTATTCTCTTGATTGAAGATTAGCTTCGTTACTATTTCAATAAACCTAATTCTCAGTTCCCCCTAAAGGTTTAGGTTTGAACAAAGGCTTTGGAGTGCTCCCCAAAGCCTTTTTTATTGTTTGCGGTTTGCTCGCGGTTAAGCTTAGGTTTAGTGAATCTAAGTCAAGGCTAGCTAATTGAGGTCAGTATCGCTGCTGATTCTTCAATAGTAGATTGCTCTACAGACATCAATTCAATCTGTTCAATCAAGCCGATGCTAGGGTTGAACCAGCGCTCTGATGATGTGCCAAATTCTGTCGAATCCATCCCTTCACAGTTGATGTAGTAGGTGTTTTTCTCTGTTAGGTTCGCAGCTTCGATTGATTTATCAGAGATCTTAAAACTTTTACGCACACCTGTTTCTTCAATCTGTTGTTGCCATGTAACTAAGCACGAGGCGTCAGTTGGAAGGCTTGCTACCCACGAGTGGTCTTCAAAGTCATTCAGCATGTTAGCGACTGCTTCGCCATCTAACGTGACTTGCAACGAAACGGTTTCCTCACTGATATCAATGATCGGGTTGCTCTCTCTTACGTCTGTTCCTTTCAAACGGAACATTGGGCTGCTGTACATCATTCTCGTGATGTATTGGCTACCAATGAAGTAAGCGTTGGTGATCTCGTGCAGACTGCGGTCGGGGCCTGCAAAATAAATACTGCCGTCTTCTTGGGTACCTTCAACATTTATGATGATGTCTTCAGAAACATAGAACTCGGTAATGCCGTTATTGATGAGGTCATTGATAACTTGAACAACTGCTTCATTACCAGTCTCTTCTTCTAGCCCTGTAATAATGAGCGCACCGCTTACAGGTGTGAAGCTCATTGTCATCAAGCCTTCAGTCTGACCATCTGTGGTAAATGAGTAGCCTAATGTTGTTTCTGATTTAGGGGCAAATTCAGAGCACGCAATTGGGTAATCAACCTGATTGTTTGGACCTTTGTTACCATCTGTTGAACCAGAAGAAGAGCCGCCTCCGCCGCCACAACCATAGAGAGCAAAGAGAGAGGTTGCTAGCAGCGTCATTGTTTTTTTCATGTTGAACATTCCTAAAGTTGGAAGCCCTTGGTGGGCCCGATGTTTTTAGGAATGCTATTGTTTGAGGAGTAAACAGGGCAAAAAACGAAGTCACATAAGATCTTAATTTATGTTTAAGTTATTTATTTTAAATGGTTTTTTGTTTTGATTTGAGATCTGTTGCCCAACAGCTGTGCAGTAATTCAGCATTAAGCTTTCCCACTGTTTTATGATAAGTGGGTCTTTAATGCTTAGCTTCAAGCTCTTCCAAGGTTGCAGGCAGGTCGATTTTGATTCTGGTTTGGATAGCCGGGCGAATAGATCTTCGGATGGAACCACTCTCAATAAGGCAACTAGAGACTCCATGTAGTTCAGGCGAAACTTCTCCATGTTGTCTTGCTTATAAGCGATATGAGAAACCATCATATAAACCAACGCATTTTCGATCGTAGAGTTGCCTGAGGTATTGGTCAGAAGCTCTTTTGCGGTTTGCAGGTCTCTTAGTTTGAAATGAATGATACCAAGCCACAGCTTCAGTTCGTCTGGTAGTCGGTTAAAACGAGTTTGAACAAGGTTAGTGAACGCGACGAGCTTCTTCTGATCTGTTTCAAATAGCGCAAGTTGACGCGCAATCAGAGTCGACGTCATGGTATTGAGCTTGATGTCATCCAGCGCTATGGCTTTTCCACTTAGCAATTCGCTGACTTCGGCATTGTCGACTGACCATTCTGGCGGTAATGGTGCTGGCAGTGCAAAGTAGTTAGCTAGCTCTCGGTTGATCTCCATAAGGCTGCTGCTGATATTATTGACATCAATAGAGTAAACACCACCAAATGCGAGCTTCCCTGAGTTTGGGTAAATCAGGCTTATCTTTGCGATAAGGCGTTTGTCCACTTCTTGATCTTTGAGCTGAATGTTAAGCAGGTAATCACTGGTACGCATGTTCTTTGCGCCCGGAAAGAAGGGAGAGCTATCAATAGGGTCAAGGAAGTAGCTTGGCGCATCTTGGTTAGCAAGATCGGTGTAGGCGTATTCAATCTGCTGTTGAAGTAATAATGCTTTTACGACTTTTCGGTATTTTCTGGAATTCTCACCAATGGCATCCAATCGGTTCAGGAGAAGCTCGACCTTAGGAATCAAGCGTTGGTCACGTTCAATTTCTGAAGCGCGAGTGGGAGATTGCCAAAGCATGTAACCCATTACCGCAGTGCTGATCAGCAAAGCCAAAGACACCACGATTAACCAAGGGTTAACTGGATTAGATCTATTCCCTTCTTGACTGACTGGAGATTCCAGTTCTGCATCATTCGGTGCAGTTTCAGGGGAGGTCGCGGCAAAACTAACCGAGTTTGGGTTTAGAAAATAGCCTTTACGTGGGTAAGTCACTAGTATTTTGGTTGCGTCGCTATCAGGCAGGTGTTTTTGAAGTACTGAACGTAACGTACTGATTCGGTTGGTCAGAACATTTTTGGAAATGAAGTTGCTTTGCCAGACAGATTCAATGATGTGCTCGGCGGCGAGCGGTTGACCAACGCTGGTAAGAAATAACTCTAAGAGCTCGATAGAACGAGGCTCTAAATCAATGACCTGCTCGTCGCAGCTTAAGACTCGTGTGTTGGGGTTGAACTCCAAGCCTTCAATATAAATAGAGGCTTGTTGGTCTTTGGCGCTGGAGAGGTAATCTTGCATAGAAAAGGCGACGGTTTATAAAACCTAAATTCTAGCTGTTTTTGTTACTAAAAACAGCTAGTAATTCATAGGGGGATGGGTATTAAGACGCGTAATTCACCGAGTAACGAGTAGGCTTGTGGTTCATTGCCAATACGATGTTCAATACTGCGGTGCCCAATACCGAAACGGCAATTACCCAAGGCGATACGAAGAAGCAAGAAGCAAACAGAATACAGGCATCAATGCCCATCTGAGTTTTACCTACAGAGATGCCGTAGCGGTCTTGGATGAACAAACATAATACGTTGAAGCCACCCAAGCTTGAGCGATGACGGAATAGGATTAACATACCTAAGCCCATTAATAAGCCACCGGCAACAGCACAGTAGATCTCGTTATGAACTTCTAGTGAGATAACTAGGTATAAATGATCGGCAAACACAGAAACTAACGCACCAGCAATTGCACTGCTAATGGCAAAGCTACGGCCAAATCGTTTCCACGCTAATAAATAGAATGGACAGTTGGCCACAAAGTACAAAATACCGAAGGTTACAGGTAAGAATTGACTCAAAAGCAGAGCCAAGCCAGTAGTACCACCGGTAAGCAGGTTCGCTGACTGTAAAAAGAAGACGCCTAACGCCACTAAAAACGTGCCAGTGAGAATAGCTACCCAATCTTCTTTACGTGAGTGTTTTTCCATCGTTTTAATAATTACCTAACCAATAAAGGCGTGCATAGTAGAGAAAAACCTTAGCTTTCGGTAGCTTGAGGGGCAAAATTAAGGTAAACCTATGTAATCTGCGTTTTACAGGGTGTAAAGCGTAAAATTGACAGTAAGCGTCATCTTTGGTTGGATAAGCTTAATAACCATGATGAATCTTATATGTGATTATGAAAAAACTGCATGATAAAATTGCAATTAGCTCTTTATGACCTAGATCAAATTATGTAGAATGCGTCACATCAAAACGGTGACGGAAACGTTTGCTTTCGGTCGTTGTGTGGTTTTTTTGAAACTTTCAGTACAATCTGAGTCAGGAGATACAGATGCTTAAGCGTGACATGAACATTGCTGATTACGATGCGGACCTATTCGCAGCTATCCAAGAAGAAACTCTTCGTCAGGAAGAGCACATCGAACTTATCGCTTCAGAAAACTACACAAGCCCACGTGTAATGGAAGCTCAAGGTTCTCAACTTACAAACAAATACGCTGAAGGCTACCCTGGTAAGCGTTACTACGGTGGTTGTGAGTTCGTAGATAAAGTTGAAACTCTAGCAATCGAACGTGCATGTGAACTGTTTGGCGCTCAATACGCGAACGTACAACCTCACTCAGGTTCTCAAGCAAACAACGCTGTATACATGGCACTACTGAATGCTGGCGATACTGTTCTAGGTATGAGCCTAGCGCACGGTGGTCACCTAACTCACGGTTCTCCAGTAAACTTCTCTGGTAAGCTTTACAACATCATCCCTTACGGTATCGATGAAGCAGGTCAAATCGATTACGAAGAGATGGAAGCGCTAGCTATCGAGCACAAACCTAAGATGATCATCGGTGGTTTCTCAGCTTACTCTCAAGTTTGTGATTGGGCGCGCATGCGTGAAATCGCTGACAAAGTAGGTGCTTACTTCTTCGTAGATATGGCTCACGTTGCGGGTCTAATCGCTGCAGGCGTTTACCCGAACCCAGTTCCACACGCTCACGTTGTTACAACAACAACGCACAAAACGCTTGCTGGTCCTCGTGGTGGTCTTATCCTTTCTAACGAAGGTGAAGATCTTTACAAGAAGCTAAACTCAGCAGTATTCCCTGGCGGCCAAGGCGGTCCTCTAATGCACGTTATCGCTGGTAAAGCAGTAGCGTTCAAAGAAGCTCTAGAGCCAGAGTTCAAAGAATACCAAGCTCGCGTTGTTGCTAACGCAAAAGCAATGGTGGCTGAATTCCTAGCACGCGGTTACAACATCGTTTCAGGTTCTACAGAGAACCACCTGTTCCTAGTTGACCTAATCGACAAAGACATCACAGGTAAAGAAGCAGATGCAGCACTAGGTTCAGCTAACATCACAGTGAACAAGAACTCAGTACCAAACGATCCACGTAGCCCGTTCGTTACTTCAGGTATCCGTATCGGTTCTCCTTCTATCACTCGTCGTGGTTTCTCAGAAGCAGACGCGAAAGAGCTAGCAGGTTGGATGTGTGACATCCTAGATAACATGGGTGATGAGTCTGTTATCGAAGCAACTAAAGCAAAAGTATTAAATATCTGTAAGCGTCTACCAGTTTACGCTTAATTTTTTCTGGCTCAAATAGCTTAATTTCTGTGTCAAAGGTGCTCATTTACATTCGTAAACTCCGCGCCTTTTCCTTGAACTAAAGCTATTTGATTGAAAAATACGATTTGAAAGGCTCCTGTTGGGAGCCTTTTTTGTATTCGTAAGTAATAAAGTCGTTGTTGAGCATGCTCACTTACATCCGTAAGCTCCGCGTGCTCTCCTAGAATTTCAAACGACTACTTTGAAAAATACGATTTGAAAGGCTCCTCGATAGGAGCCTTTTTTACGTTTGAAGATTAGCTGTCTGAGTAATAAGGAGCGGGTACTAAAAAGGGCTGATGTTTGCACATCAACCCTTTGCTGTTTGTTGGTATCGGTTTTACTTTTTGATGCTCAGTAAAGTACCTGACTTACATCTAAACGAGTAGTAGCTGCGGCTCTCGTTGAATTTGCCTAAGCCTTCGCCATCGCAGTAGTCGATGTTGATATCACGCATTACTTCTAGTGTATCTTCGCTGTTCAAAGCGAATTTAGAACCATCAGAACAGACGATACGAATTCGCTCATCATGGCTTACTGAGTAGATATCGACTTCGGTATTACACAGCTCAAAAGAGGCTTCACGAAAGTTGTCTTGCTGTGTATTTGAAGCGCAACCTGCAGTCAGTGTTGCAGCGAAAACTGCCAAAAGTCCGAGTCTTTTCATTGTTAATCCTTCGCTATCATCAGATTGGGTGATGAGTTTTATATGCTATTTGAGGTAGCCTATACAACAATACGCTTCGGTTCAAGGAGCGTTCGTTGACTCTAAGATATAAAAGTATAGATGTAGACAGATAATTTATAACTGGTTAACTACATGTTTATCCAATACGTATCACCAATAAAAAAGACCAACACTGAGGTTTAATGCCGATCGTTTAAGAAGACTTGAACGATCTTGCAGTTAGCAGATAATCCCCATCAACAACGTTGATGGGGATTTTTTATGCTTGAACAAGAATTAGCAATGGCACACGAGACCATTGAAGATGCCGACAATTATGAATCTGTCGTCGACGCCATTCAGATTGAGTGGATAGAACAAGCTCTTCTTGAAACCAATAAAGCGAGCATAAGACGACGCCGACTTCCCGCTCAGCAAGCTGTCTGGTTAGTTATTTGGATGGGGCTGCAACGCAACATGTCTATCAAAGAGGTATGCAGTTCATTAGACATTGCACTTCAGCCTAAACCTGAAGATAGCTGGTCTCGTGTTGCGCCCAGTGTCCTAACTGATTCACGCCGACGTCTAGATGAGAGTCCGTTAGCGGCTCTGTTTCACACAACGGTAAAGGCTTGGAACGGAGATATCCTTCAACAAGATAAGGACTTAGAGCTTAATGTTCTTGCTGTCGATGGAACAACATTTAGGTGCCAAGATTCCCCAGAGAACGCTGAAGAATTTGGGTTCATCTCTAAAAAATTGAAACCTTATCCTCAACTTCGTTTAGTCGCTTTGATGTCAACAGAAACACGAATGATTATGGGTGCGGCTTTTGATGGCTGTCATGTCGGTGAAACGACCTTAGCTAAGCGTCTATTCAATGATATCCCCGCACATTCATTGACCTTATTTGATCGTTGTTATTTCTCGGCAGACCTCTTGTTGTCGTGGCAAGAGAGTGCGGAAAATGCTCACTGGTTAATGCCTGCAAAACGTAAGCTACGCTATGAAGTGTTGGAGAAATATGCGGAGAACGACATGCTCATCTCAATGCCCATCTCTCCTCAAGCTCAACGGCAGAATCCGAATTTACCCGCACGTTGGGAAGCCAGACTAATCCTATATCAAGAGCCAAAAGGTGAGATAAAAGGTTTTATTACTTCACTTACAGACCCTAGTAGATACTCGCTAGAAAGCCTGCTGCGTATTTATTGGCAACGCTGGGAGATAGAAGAAGGTTATGGTGAAATTAAACAGACTCAACTGCAAAGTCACGTCACTTTACGAAGTCGTTTTTCTGCCGGTGTGAAGCAAGAGCTTTGGGGCGTATTACTTGCCTATAACTTAGTGCGATTAGAGATGGTTAAGATAGCCTCAGAAGCCGGGGTTCGAGCGACTAGGGTCAGTTTTACCGCCGCAATTAACCTTATTGATGCGCAATTACGTTGGTTAGCTTTAAGTCCAGACGGAACTCTACCTGTAAAACTGAAAAGGATGAGAGACAGTTTGAGTCACTTCATTCTTCCAGATAAAAGAAAGGACCGAACGTTTCCACGTTCAGTCCTCTTTGTCCCAGCCAAATATCCGTTCAGGTTCAAGCAATAATGCTTATCCGAACGGCATTAAACACTGAGGTTGGCCTTTCAAAATCAAGTTTGTTTTTAATGACTATCGAAACTGTTTGGCTTCTGGAAGGAACTCAAAACCAGCAGACGCAAGTTTAGCGATCAATGCTGCTTTGTCGATTTCGTAGAAGTTGACCACTCGATCCAAGTCACCACCGAAGTCGTCACGCAGTTTCATGTTGACGATACTCATCAACATCACTGGATCCATCTTTTCAAAATTAGCGAGGTTCATATTAGTCCTCGAAATCTGAGATCAGCAGATTGGCTGCGGCAAATGCAGCGCGATCACGTGCTTCTTTAGGAAGAGATTCATCTGCAGCAAGGTCATTCAATGTTTTTACCGCGCAGGTGATCGCTTTAGGGATATAGCCTTGGTCGCCACTGCCAATTTGAGAATACAGTTCACGCACCAAATCACAACAATCGTATACTTTCATTTTTATACCTAACCAAATGATAACTGATCTCAATATACACATAGAGATAAGCAAAAACAAAGTGGATCTGGTTAAGTTCAGAGTTAGTTTGTTCTTGCTCAATATCTCATTCTGTTAATGCTCAGCGTATCACTTTGCTAGTCTGCTACTTAGCGTGTATTTGCGGCTTAGCATGATATTTATTGATTAGCCTAATATTGACCGCTTAACCAGATATTTGCTGTTCAAGTTGATAAGTAACTTCATCTGCAAGGTTGAGTTGCTTAGCTAACTCTTTGAGGTAGGCCTTCTCCATAAAATTCTGCTCGTCAGCCACAATCAAAGAGGCTAAGTAGATCTCACTCGCTTGTTGAGGTGAAGTTGCGAGCTGAGCAATCTCACTTGGGTCGAGTGGCTTGTGCAGTTCTTCAGAGACCAGTTTAGTCAGTTGATAGTCCGCGCCCATATTTTCGACCGCTTGCTCGATCTTTGCCATCTCCTCCTCATCGACATGACCATCGGCTTTGGACGCAGCAATCATAGATCTTAGAATCAGCACACTATGGTTTGAGTCGTTCTCATCAAATTGAGCTTGTTCGGCATTCGGTGTTTGGCCTTGTTTAGACTGATAGTCGTTATAGACTTTGTAAGCGAGAGCGCCAAGTGCTGCTGCGCCACCAATACCAGCGGCTTTCTTACCCATTTTCTTGGTTTTCTTCGAGCCCATTAACGCACCTAAGAGTCCTCCGCCAACTGCGCCTGCACCGAAGGCTCCGAGCGTGCTTTTGTTGATACTCTTGCCATTGCTGCCTTGAGTTAGGCCACTTAAACTTGAAGACCCTTGTGAAAGTTTCTGAGTGCCTTGTTTAACGAGATCTGATTTAAGTGCTTGGTTCAGTAAGCTTTTGATATCCATCGATACCTCCAATGGTGAGCATGTCCAAAAAGTTGATGACACCAATATACGGATTTAAAGATGAACAGGGGATTAACTTACGTTATTTACTCTACTGATAAATAGAAGGGAGTTTGAAGCGAAATGACAGGCACAAAAAAGGCCACCTAATGGCAGCCTTTCAATGTTTATCTAGCGAGTAACCAATTATTTAGTCAATACAGACTTATTCAGTTACTTAATTACTAAGCTAGTTGAGCTTTAAGGTGCTCGATAACCGTGTCCATTGCGATAACTTCTTTATCACCAGTACGACGGTTTTTGTATTCGAAGTTACCTTCGTCCATGCTGCGATCGCCGATAACGATAGTGTGAGGGATACCCACTAGCTCGATATCTTTAAACATAACACCTGGGCGCTCTTTACGGTCATCGAATAGTACTTCGATACCCATAGCCGTTAATTCAGCGTATAGCTTCTCAGCGGCTTCTTTAACGCGCTCAGATTTGTGCATGTTCATTGGTACGATAGCAACTTGGAACGGTGCTAGTGCATCTGGCCAAGTGATACCGAATTTATCGTGGTTTTGTTCGATAGCTGAAGCAACAACACGTGAAACACCGATACCGTAACAACCCATTTCTAAGATTACACTCTTACCATCAGGACCAAGCACGTTACAGTTCATTGCTTTAGAGTAAGTATTACCTAGTTGGAAGATGTGACCAACTTCGATACCGCGCTTAAGCTGGATAGTACCTTGACCACATGGGCTTAGGTCGCCTTCAACAACGTTACGTAGGTCTTCAACTTGAGCAAGCTCTACGTCACGACCCCAGTTGATGCCAAAGTAGTGCTTACCGTCTACGTTTGCGCCAGCGCCGAAGTCACTCATTACAGCTACAGAGCGGTCAACGATGAATGGTAGCTCTAGGCCAACAGGACCTAGTGAACCAGGACCTGCACCAACAATTGCACGGATTTCTTCTTCAGAAGCCATCTCGAGTGGAGAAGCAATTTGTGGAAGATTCTCTGCTTTCACTTCGTTAAGCTCGTGATCACCACGGATGATCAGTGCGATGATGTCTGCATCTACTTCATCAGAAGCTTTAACGAATAGAGTCTTAACTGTCTTCTCGATTGCTAGACCGTGCTGCTCTACAAGCTCTGCGATTGTTTTTGCGTTTGGCGTATCAACCAGTTCCATCTCTTGAGTAGGCGCTGCAACTTCTTCAGTAGGAGCTAGTGCTTCTGCTTTCTCGATGTTCGCTGCGTAATCAGATTCAGAAGAGAATGCGATTAGGTCTTCGCCGCTTTCAGCAAGAACGTGGAACTCTTGAGAGCCGCTGCCGCCGATTGCGCCAGAGTCTGCTAATACTGGACGGTATTCAAGGCCCATGCGGTCGAATGCTTTACAGTAAGCATCGTGCATCGCTTGGTAAGATTTTTCTAAGCCTTCTTTGTCGATATCAAAGCTGTACGCATCCATCATAGAGAATTCACGTGCACGCATTACGCCAAAACGAGGGCGGCGTTCATCACGGAATTTAGTCTGGATTTGGTACAGGTTTAGAGGTAGCTGTTTGTAAGAGCTGATCTCGTTACGTACTAGGCTCGTCACTACTTCTTCAGCTGTTGGGCTAAGAACGAAAGGACGAGAGTGACGGTCTGTGAAACGAAGTAGCTCAGGACCCATCTTTTCAGAACGGCCAGTCTCTTCCCAAAGCTCAAACGGTTGAACTACGGGCATCAAGATTTCAACGGCACCTGCATTATCGATCTCTTGGCGAACGATATTTTCGACTTTACGCAGTACACGTAGACCAGTAGGTAGCCAAGTATATAAACCTGAAGCTAGCTTACGGATCATACCTGCACGTAGCATCAGCTGGTGGCTGATAACTTCTGCGTCGTTTGGAGTCTCTTTCAGAGTAGAAAGAAGGTAGTTACTGGTACGCATTCTATGGTATCCGTTTCATCATTGATAAAAGAAAACTTGCTGTCGTTTGTGACCACAGCAAATCTGATATAGCCGCATATAATATCAGCCTATTTGGGATCTCAAAAGCGTTCAATGTCGGTAACATTGATGAAAAGCGTTTCAACAACGAATTTCACGTTAAGATCGAACAAATTTACCGCATATTCTTTACTGTCTGGCTTGCCTTTCTTATAGGCGGGTCGTGGATCTTGGCCTAGCACTTCTTTGATCACCTGAATGATATGGCGCGCCTGTGGGTGACCAGACAGCTTACTTTGGGCTTGCTGCGAGAAGTTCACATCTAACACTTCAGGTTCATCGGAGGCAAACCCTCCTCGTGCATCGGGAATTGAATCCGAGTAGGGGATATAAGGTTTGATGTCGATGATAGGTGTGCCATCAACGAGATCAACACTGCCCAAGTCCAACCAAGTTTGTCCCTTTTCTTGAGATACACCTTTGAGCTTAACCGCGGACATGCCAATTCCATTCGGCCTAAAGGTGGCACGAGACGCGAAGACACCAATACGTTCATTCCCGCCAAGGCGAGGTGGTCTCACGGTTGGTTTCCAGCCTGCTTCAAGGTTCTTATCGAACAAAAACAACAACCACACATGGCTAAATTGCTCAATATCTCGAACAGACTCAAGGCAGTTTGCTGCGTCAACCAACCTGACTCTTGAGGTGGATGTTGGCACCAATCTAGGCTGCCTGGGTACCGCGAACTTCTCTTTATAGGGAGACTCTATAAAGCCAATAGGTTCAATGGAGTACATGAGTGGACGTTCTCTAATTACGATCTATGGCGGAAAAATATCATAAAATCGCTTGTTTTTCTTTTGATAATAATTATCATTTGATATGTTATAACGTATCAATTTAAATGTTTAGGGAAATACAATGAAACCGAATATCCACCCTGACTACCGCACAGTGGTGTTCCACGACACCAGTGTTGATGAGTACTTCTTGATTGGCTCAACGTTGAAAACAGAACGTACTATCGAATGGGAAGATGGCAATACTTACCCTTATTTCACGATTGAAGTGTCTGCAAAGTCGCACCCTTTCTATACGGGTAAACAGCGAGTGCTACATAAAGAGGGACGTGTTGCTAACTTTACTCGTCGCTTTGGTCAATTAGGTAAGGGAGCGAAATAGAATGAAAGTTGTAAAATCACTTAAAAGTGCGAAAAGCCGTCATCCAGATTGCCAAATAGTAAAGCGCAGAGGCCGTCACTATGTCATCTGTAAATCCAACCCGAGATTCAAAGCGGTTCAAAAATAGTCAGTCAAATTGATGTGACACGAGTGTAAAAACGAGGGGAAAGTCAAACTTCATTCATTTGTCTGTTTTTCTTTTCCTTCGAGAGGAACCTTGCAGAATATTGCGTGTTAAATTAGCGTATGCTGTGTTTTATTTTCAAATGAATCAATGAGTTATATCGCCAGTTATTTTTGTAGTGAATGTGTTCTTGTGAATTATAAATCTAGTTTTTGTATTTAATGTAGATTTATTTGCTAATTAATTGTTCTTATAGAGTTAAAAGTAGTCATTTGTTACACATTTTGTAACATTTTGAATTTCTAATTGATAATTTTGTCGCGTACTCTGCGCTGGCAATTTGAACATTTTTGTCACAATTGCACAGGAATCACTACAAGGAGGGAACTGATGAGTTCATCAGCTTCAATAAAAAACAACTCGCCAAAGAAACCAATTTTTACCCGCTTTCTCGATGGCGTTGAATATTTGGGGAACCTTTTACCCCACCCAATCACTCTTTTCGCAATCTTCTGTGTCGCAATCCTAGTCTCTTCAGGAATTGCTGGTTACTTCGAAGTATCTGTAATGGATCCTCGCCCAGAAGGTGCTAGCGGTCGTGCTGCTGATGGCATGATCCACGTTGTAAGCTTACTTAATGCTGAAGGCTTACAACTCATCGTAACGAATCTAGTTTCGAACTTTGTTGGCTTTGCGCCACTTGGTACTGTGCTTGTTGCAATGCTAGGTGTTGCGATAGCTGAACACTCAGGTCTATTATCTGCGGCAATGCGCGGCATGGTAATGGGCGCATCTCAGCGCATGGTTACTGTAACCGTGGTATTTGCCGGTATTATCTCTAACACGGCTTCAGAGCTAGGTTACGTAGTACTTATCCCTCTTGCAGCAATGCTTTTCCACTCATTGGGTCGTCACCCATTAGCAGGTCTAGCGGCAGCATTTGCTGGTGTATCTGGTGGTTATTCTGCAAACCTACTTATTGGTACGGTTGATCCACTGCTTTCTGGTATTACAGAAACAGCGGCACAAATGCTTGATCCTTCTTACTCTGTTGGCCCTGAATCAAACTGGTACTTCATGTTTGTTTCGACCTTCTTTATCTCGATTGCCGGTGCATTGGTAACAGAGAAGATTGTTGAACCTAAGTTAGGTAAATATAACGATGAAGACGCATCTGAAGATCTTTCAAATGACTCAATGGGTAAGCTTACTGCAATTGAGAAGAAAGGCCTTAAGCTAGCGGGTGTTGCTGTATTAATCGTGAGTGCACTTTTAGCTTGGACTGTGGTTCCTGCTGACGGTGTTTTGCGTTCAGAGGCAGGTACGATTTCAGGTTCTCCATTCCTGAAAAGCATCGTCGCGTTTATCTTTGTATTCTTTGCTATTCCTGGCTTTGTTTACGGCAAAGTTACTGGTTCAATGAAGAATGACCGTGATGTGATTAATGCAATGGCAACGTCTATGTCTTCAATGGGCATGTACATTGTTCTTGTATTCTTTGCTGCGCAGTTTGTTGCTTTCTTTAAGTGGACGAACTTTGGTCAAGTAGTCGCTGTAGGTGGCGCAACATTCCTTCAGGATATTGGCCTAACGGGTCCAATGTTGTTCTTCGCATTCATCCTAATGTGTGGCTTCATTAACCTGATGATCGGTTCAGCTTCTGCACAGTGGGCAGTAACAGCGCCAATCTTCGTTCCAATGCTAATGCTAGTAGGCTACGCACCTGAAACGATTCAAGCGGCTTACCGTATCGGTGATTCAACAACGAACATCATTACACCAATGATGAGCTACTTCGGTCTTATCCTTGCCGTAGCAACTCGCTACATGAAGAACCTAGGTATCGGTACACTGATCGCGACCATGTTGCCTTACTCAATGGTATTCATGTTCGGTTGGAGCATCTTGTTCTACCTATGGGTATTCGTATTTGGTCTACCAGTAGGTCCAGGCGCTGCAACGTACTACACGCCTTAGTGAACGGTGATAGGCGAACATTTCGATTCGCTTATCAACTGAATAAAAGACGAGATACCAAAGAGCCTGCATTGATGTAGGCTCTTTTTGTTTTAGTCAGTAAACTTACAACCCCGCAAACCGATAGGTAACGCCTAGTTCAAATGACCAGCCTAAATCTCGTTGTATCAACGCGCTGTCGCTGTCGTGATGAATTAAGTCTGCTCGAGCGATACCAATCCAAGTTGGCGTGAACTCATAGAGCCCGATTAACCCCGCTTGATAAACAAACGTTGACCCTGCATCAAACTGGTTTAACCCTGAGGCAGAAGCTTCGGTGTTAGAAATACCATAAAGGTGATTGGACAGTTTCTTGTCACGATAATCGATCTCTAGGTAGGGCGTAATGGTGAATGGCTGCGTCCAGGTTTCTAATGTTCTGCCTAAGTGAAGCTGAACTTCGTAGCCGCTATGTTCTGAAGTCACATCGTGTAAGTAGGTAAGTCGTGCGCCTACCGTACCTAACGTTATCCCCAGCTCTCCATTACCATCTCTGTCTTGAATGCCATTAGGTAGGTCCACAAAAGTGTCTGACACCTCAGCAAAGCGCCAATTTCCAGATAGCCCCACATAAGGGAGCAGTTGCCAATTGGCTAAGCTACCATCGATAAAGCCTTTCGGTCCTGAATAGAATAGGTTGGGTGTCGCGCCAAATTGAGGGGCACTTTTAGTCGAGAAAACACTTTCACCATAGGTGATGCTGCCTCCGATGATTCCGTACTCTTGATCAGCAAAGTGCTCATCGGCAAAGCTTTCATCAGCAAAAGAAAGTTGGGTGTTACCAAAAAGAATGGATAGTGAGAGGGCTATTTGGCGAATCATAAGCAATACTCCGTTATTGTAATAAATATCAAGAACGGAGTATGTCGATTAAAATTTCATCGGGGCTATAGCGACTAAATGACGACTTCTAAAGTTGTCGTCATTAGAAAGGCTGTGGCTAGCGTTTAGCTAACAGGCGATCGAGGTGGTTTGCGAACTCACGACGGTCGGTTTGAGAAAGGGTGCTTGGTCCGCCAGTTTGGATGCCGCTTGAACGCATAGTATCCATAAAGTCACGAATGTTGAGACGCGCTTTAATGGTCTCTTTGGTGTAAAGCTCGCCGCGAGAGCTTAAAGCAAGCGCACCTTTGGTGATCACTTCATCAGCCAGAGGGATGTCAGAGGTAATCACGAGATCGCCGGGTTCAGTGCGTTTTACGATTTCATCATCTGCAATATCAAACCCGCTTGGCACTTGAATTGAGTGAATGTTATTGCGTTTAGGAACGGGAACCAAATGGTTCGCGACAAAGGTACATTCCACCCCTGTGCGTTCAGCTGCGCGTACGATTGTTTCACGGATAACCTTTGGACAAGCGTCCGCATCAACCCATATCTTCATAGTGTTCTATTTCTCTGTTAGCTTATTTATCGGTCAACTTATTGCTCAGTTGCCTTATTGCTCAGTTGCCTTATTGCTCAGTTGCCTTATTGGCCAGTTAACTTATTGCTCAGTTAACTTATTACTCAGTTAATTTGGCTTCAAGCGTGGCAACGCGAGCGGTAAGTTCAAGGACTTGCTTTTCCAGTTGGCTAACACGATCAAGTGCCGGCTCTTCTTGTGTCGCGACTTCCACTTTAGGTACGCGATTCGCACTTTTCCAGCTCTTGATAGTTGTGATCAAAGCAGGCATCGGCACAGATGTGCTCATACGAGCTTTAACTAAAGCAACTGTCGGCTCTTTCCCTTGTGCTTGCAGTCCTTCAAGCACTGATTTCAACTCTTCAGACACATCTTTTGTCAGCATGTTGACCTCCATTTTTAGTCTTTGGTCATTTTACTCGCTCCGGTGAATGATAGCGAATCATAAAACCGCCCATAGCTTGTGAGAGATCTCTTACAAAGGCTGTGAGATAACACGAATACATCACTAGAGAGATTTAAGTGCATATGGCTAAGCTTTTGAATTTTAATTGTTTTATATAATTAACAACTTTATTGAATTGAAAGTGTGATGCAAATCTATTGTCCAAAATCCTAAATCGCGTAAATTAAACCTTGTCGGAAGGATTCTGACACGGAACAGGAAAGCACCAAGGATTTGGTTATCTTCAGGATGAAGATTTGGTTACTTAGGATTGAGTAGTCAAGCATGGAGCGTAAGGACATTGTAGGGATACAGCCAGTTAACAGGAAGTTAGCTGCAACGGAATGACAATGGACACCTTTAGGATTTAAAGGGTTGGATTAGCATCAGGACGATGTAAAGGACACCGCTCACGGAACAAGTGATGTGCGCTAACTAGGATTGTTAGCTTTCAGGATGATTGGACACCGCTAGGACGGCGAAGTAAAGGAAAGAGCTGAAGGATTACAGCCACTATTATGGATGATGCATGGAGCATTTATTAGTAGCCGGACTGCTGCGAGTAAGACCCTAGCCCTGACACTTCGGTGTCGGGGCTTTTCTTTATCTGAGGCTTTTCTCTATCTAGGGGCTCTTTTTAATCGAGAGCTTTTTCATCTAAGAGCGCAACATCTGCTTTTCTGCTAATGGTCAACACAAGGAGTGTTTTATGACGATAGCAACCTCAAGAACGCTGTTGGTACCTTATACCGAACAGCTACAACACGACTTTATCAAGTTGAATTGCTGCCCAATTAATCGTGCTGAAATGAACGGGCCGCATTCGATTGCCTCTGCAAAACACCTATTTCAAGAAATATTGAACGACAACGTCGGTTTTTGTCGTGCCATTATCCATAACCAAACCCGCGAATACCTCGGACATTTGTTTGTTTCGTCTGAGGAAGGGAAGCATGAACTGGGATTTATTCTAGACAAGGAGTTTTGGAATCAAGGCCTTGCTAGCGAAGTGCTAAAACCTTTCTTCAGTTTGGTGTGTTTTGAAGAGCACTTAACGAATGTGGTTGCGACCGTTAATGTCGGTCATAACCCATCGATTAAGTTACTCGAAAAGTTAGGCTTTGCATTTAAAGAGACCAAACAAGATCAGTTTGGCCCTTATCATGAATATAGTTATACCGCGTATTGCGACGTTACATTCTATGAGGCTGTAGCTCAAACCGCATAGAGCGGAAACCCACCATGGTCAGTTTTCCTTGGTACAGGTCATCACCCAATGCCGAAAACTCAAATTGGTACACAGTGTGCCAGCGCCAAATGGTGGTTAGCTCATGGCGCATCTTAAATTTATGACCACTGAAGGCAACGCTTAATAGTTGCAAGTCGAGCTCTTTACATTTTCTCGCAATGGCAGTTTTCGCAAGCTCTGATTGCCTGCGCTGCTGCCAAAAGAAAAAGCAAAAGAAGCACAGCATCAAAATAGCCAATAAGTTATCTATCATTTAATCCATACTTCCTTTTATCTCTCTATTCCAATCGTGTTTTGAGCATGCTCTTACGAGCTATTGGGCTTGTTTTTACGAGCTATTGAACTGGTCCGTTACTTGAGCCAGCATGTGCTTCAGTTAATCCGGTATTGATTTACCCTACTATTGAGACTTAGCCGCTTGTTGTAACTCAATCAATGCGTTGGCGAGCTCAGGTGATGGGTTCGAATTCAACAAGGGTAAAAATACCATTCTTAGTGTCGGAATCATCACTAAATCTGCAAATAACTGATTGAACAGGTTTTGATTGCCCGTTTGTGCGAGACGTAGCAAGAATTGCTCAGCTATCGCGGGGTCTTGTAGCGCATGCCAGCTGCGACCCGCTAAACCAATCAACACTTCTTGGTGGCTCAAGCGTGGGCTAGCCAGAACTTGGTTAATGATGTTATTCGCGATCCCTTGTTCTGCACCGGAAAGGGCACGAACCAAGGCTGAAAGTAAGAACAAATCAGGCTCTTTACTAGCGATCTCATTCTCTGCAAGCTCTTGTAAGCGTTGCGCGAGTTTGTCATTGATTTGTGTATGCTCAAGCGCACCTAGCGTCGCGTATAGCGGTTCTGATGGCAGCTTATTGATGGCTTTGCGAATAGAGACACCGTTTTGTTGGCTGCCTAAACGCGCACACATATCGGTGATGCCTTGTAGTCCAACCGTTTTCCAGTTATCCCAGCCTAGCTCGCCAGTGAAGTAATGCTGAGCGTGCTCGTAATATTGGCTCGTGGCAAGGTCTAAACCTGCTCTTACTTGGCTATGGAATACGGCCATTTTGTCTTCAGAAGGTTTGAAGGTATAAGGGTTGTTTGACAGCTTTTGTTGTTGCTCTTCGCTGATATCACCGTTCAAACGCGTGCCCATTGCTTCGATAACAAACTTAAGAAAATTACCTACATCGCCTTGATGCAGTAGGCCTCTTTCGTCTAGCTTGAATTTTAGAAACCAAATCCATGGCTGTTTGTGTTCGTTCCAGTAGCTAATGGCTAAGTGAGCTTGTTTCTGAAGTGGAAACGGGTATGGCTGTTTCCCCTGCTCAACATCAGAGAATAGGGTGTTGTCGATCTTCTGGATACGGCGACCGAGGTCGTAGATATCGTATTGGCAACCGCTATTCTTTAGCAACTGAGTGAGCGTGTGAATCGTTTCCATAGTAATAAAGCTCCTAACTTTCTTTCCTAAATAGATGGTACTCTATGCCCCAATTTCAAGGTCACTAGATAAATAACTTGGTGAAAAATGACAGCAGCCACAAAGTTACCTCTTTTACTTCAACAATTAGAACAACAAATGCGCCAATGTTCCCTATGGAGCGATGTTTCACCTTCGGATGAAGCTCTGGCGAGCGTTGAGCCTTTTGCGATTGACTCGCTACAGCCAGAAGAGTGGTTGCAGTGGATCTTTATCGTAAAGATCAACGCAATGATGGATGCACAAATGAGCCTACCGAGAGGCTTTGCGATTCATCCTTATTTTGGTGAGGTATGGAAAAATGAGGCAGATAAAGCTGAACTGCTAGTGACGATTCAGAGTATTGATGAGGTGTGTGCGTAATGTTAGAGATCATTTATCAAGATGAGTACTTTGTCGCGGTGAATAAGCCAGCCGGCATGCTAGTACACCGCTCATGGCTCGATAAACACGAGACTCAATTTGTTATGCAGACACTGCGAGATCAAATTGGTCAGCATGTATTTCCATTGCATCGCTTAGACAGACCGACATCTGGCGTGTTGGTGTTTGCGTTGTCGAGCGAGGTTGCTTCACAGGTGATGCCGATGTTCGCTAACCATGAGATGCAAAAAACCTATCATACGATTGTTCGTGGTTGGATAGAAGAAGGTGATACGCTCGACTACGCACTCAAGGTCGAGTTGGATAAGATCGCAGACAAGTTTGCAAAAGAAGACAAAGAACCACAAGAAGCCGTCACCGTTTACGAGCCGTTAGCGAAAGTCGAAGTGCCGTATTCAACAGGCCGTTTTCCTACCAGTCGTTATTGCTTAGTTGAGATGATGCCAAAGACAGGACGTAAACATCAACTGCGTCGTCATATGGCTCACCTAAGACACCCGATTGTAGGCGATACTTCACATGGTGATGGTAAACATAACCGATTGTTCCGTGATGATTTAGATTCACACCGTTTGTTGTTGCACGCTTCTGAGTTGCGTTTCATTCATCCTTTTACAAAGAAAGAATTAGTAATGAAGGCCAGCCTAGATGAAACGTGGTTAAGGTTATTTGAAACCTTTGAGTGGGATACCAGCTTGGTGAATGCTGAAGCACGGTCGTCTAAGTAAAGACCAGGCGTCTAGTAAACATAGAAAATAGAATAAAAATAAAGGGCTGATAGTGATATCAGCCCTTTTTGTGTCTATGCAATCTTAGCGGTAAAACTAATGTTAGTTAGTCGCTCATCGCGGGATCATTTCAGCTTTTCTAGATCGGCTTCGATCTCTGCGATCTTACTTGATACAACCTTCTCTAAGTGGCGTAAGTCGGTAAGGATCTTCTGCTTCACATCGACCTCAGCGGTTGGCGTCGGTTTGGTGATCTTGTTGAGCTCATCAATCACAAGAGTGAGGTTGCGGTTAATCTCTGTCACTTCTTTGTATTGATTATTGCCGCCGCTAACAAGCACACTTTTTACTTGTCGTGGGTACTTAAACTTAACGCTTTTCGCGAACAGTTCACCTTTCTGCTTACGAAAGTAAATCTTCAGGATATCTTTATGAGCTTCTTGGCGAAGGGAGTAACGTTCAATCTGTTTAGGTTCGTGGATACCTAAGCCAGTGAGGTTTGGATACATAAGCGACCTCTAGGTTATGAATGTAATACTTTTATGTAATTGACTTGATCAATGTAGCAGCCTAACGACGAGCTAGATAGTTGATATCTGTGAATTGATTGTAAGTTGTGGGCAAGATCGCTCTCTATCTTTGCCCACACTTATTTGGCTATTAAAGCTATTCCTAGAGCTAAACTTGTTTCCTAGTCATAACTTACTTCTAGCACTAAATTAGCTTTCTAAGGTGCGAGTTCTGAAACATGCTCAGTTAACCTTTCTCTTAGTGCTTGTTCCTGTTCTTCAGACAGTCTGCCTCCCGCGTCACTGGTCAGAATAAACAAATCTTCAGCTCTCTCACCTATGGTGGTGATTTTCGCACCGTGCAAGTTAATGTCTAATTCTGCAAAGGTTGCACCGACTTGAGCCAACAACCCCGGCGTATCAAGAGCTCTTAACTCCATCAAGGTGCGTTTCTTACTCTTGGTTGGTAGGAACTCAACTAAGGTTTTTACCTTGAAATGCTGCAAGTTACGTGGCGTACGACGAGTCTTAATCTTAGTTGGGCGGCCATCAGCCAGAACATGAGTTAGATGCTTAGCGACGGCTTTGTGTCTTGCTTCATCAATCGCTTCGCCGTGCTGATCCAGTACGATAAAGGTATCCAAAACGTGGCCATCTTTACTGACCATGACTTGTGCGTCGTGAACGTTAAAGTTGCGTCTGTCGAGCTCGGCAACCACGGTCGCAAAAAGTGCCGCTTGGTCTTTACAGTAAACGAATACCTCTGTGCCGCCACGTGTCGCTTTTTGGCTGATAAGCACTAAAGGTTGACTCGGATCTTCTAAGCGAAGTAAGTGTTCACAGTGCCATGCGATTTGAGTGTGTGTATGACGCAAGAAATAATCAGCTTTGAAACGCTGCCACAAAACCTCAATCTCACGAGCCGTGAAGCCTTCTTTACGCAGCAGTGCAGATGCCATTTGCTGGTTATGACGAATACGGTCTCTGACATCGACTGGGTTTTCCAAGCCGCGACGCAGTGCTCGCTGCGTAGAATGGAACAGTTCTGCGAGTAGGGTACGTTTCCAACTGTTCCATAGTTCTGGGTTGGTTGCACAGATATCGGCTACCGTTAGACACACCAGCAGTTCTAACGACTCTTCGTCGCGTACTTTCTTGGCGAACTCTGTGATTACGTCCGGATCGTAGATATCACGGCGTTGAGCGGTCACTGACATTAACAGGTGGTTTTGTACTAGCCACGCGACTTGTTTGGCTTCTGGCTTTGATAGTCCGTGCTCAATACAGAAAGAGTAAGCTTCAACAGCGCCAATTTCTGAGTGGTCTCCGCCGCGGCCTTTACCTATGTCGTGGAAGATAGCCGCCAGAATCAACAGCTCTTTCTTTTGAACTCGTGGATACACTTCACAACAGATAGGGTGTTTATCGTGGTTCTCGATTTGGCCAAAGCGGTTGATGTGTTTGAGTAGGCGAATACTGTGTTCATCCACGGTGTAAACGTGAAACAGATCAAACTGCATTTGACCAACAATTTGGCTCCACTGTGGTAAATAGGCCGATAGCACGCCCAATTTGTGCATCAAACTAAAGGCTTTGTGCAGTGCATTTGGGTGGCGAACCAAATCCATGAACTTGTCACGAGCTTCAGGAATGGTATGCAAGAAGCGATTCAATCGGCGACGTGCGGTTCGCAGTTGTCGCAATGTTGGTGGGCTTACCCCTTCGATAGAAGAGTCATTCGCGATATGGATAAACATATCGAGAATCGTTTCTGGTCTCGCTTGGAATAGAGCCGGCTTACGTGCTTCGATCAATGAACCTCGACGTTGGAAGTCGTTGTCGAGAATCTCGGCTTCTTGTGTTTGACCGCCATTGATGATCGCTTGATCGAACAACTTAAGCAGCATCTTATTGAGCTCAGCTACGCGGCGAAGTGTTCGATAGAACTCTTTCATCATCATCTCGACGCCACGGTTGCCTTCACCACTGTAACCTAGGTGTTCCGCTACCTGAGCTTGATGGGCAAATGTGAGACGGTTGTCGTAACGGCGCAGTTCAATGTGCAGTGCAAAGCGAACACGCCACAAGAAATCTTGGCACTCGACCAACTCACGATATTCAGCATCGGTTAGAAAGCCGTATTTACTCATCTCCAATAAAGACGTTGCACCAAAATGTCGACGCGCAACCCAGCTCAGGGTGTGGATGTCTCTGAGCCCTCCCGGAGTCGATTTTATGTCCGGTTCTAAATTATAGGTGGTGTCGTGGTAGCGAGCATGACGCTCTCTCTGTTCTTGAATCTTGGCTTTGTAAAACGTCTCACTTGGCCAAAATGAATCGGAATGAATCTTTAGCTTCAGCTCTTGGAAGGTGTCTTCACTGCCACACAGTAAGCGCGATTCTTGCAGGTTAGTGGCAACGGTTAAATCATCGGTGCCGATCTCAAGACACTCTGCAATGGTACGCACCGCGTGGCCGACTTCGAGTTTTAAGTCCCAGAGTAGGGTAATGAATTGACTGACTTTTTCACCCAGTGCGGGTGGCAGTGTTTTTTGCGAGACAATGAGGATATCAATATCGGACAAAGGGTGTAGTTCACCACGGCCATAGCCTCCCACCGCAACAAGTGAAATATGAGGCAGTTTGTTGAATCCAAAATGCTCCCATAAACGATTGAGAAGCAAATCCATGTATTCGGAACGAAGCAGCACCAAATCGGTGACTGGATGATGATTCAGAAATTCATTTTTTTGATACTGCGTGAAGATTTCGAGCTGATTTTTTATTTCGCAGATTTCAATTTGTTCGTCATTGAACGTAAGGGGACATTGATAAGGCATAGTCTGCTATCCGTGCAAGCAAATGAGAATAGTAAACAATTTAACAGAAGCTGATGGAAAATCGAAATTGAGCGGATAAAAAAATATCCTCGACATGCGAGGATATTTTTAAAAGTCTGAGGTATTCAGCTTGTTGAACTAAGCGTTCTTCATGATACGTGGAATCGTATCGTCGCTGCGTAGTGTTAGTACCTCACAACCAGTATCCGTTACAACTAGAGTGTGTTCCCACTGAGCTGAGTTCTTGCTGTCTGCTGTGTACACTGTCCAGCTATCTTCGTCATCTAGACGACAACCAAACTTACCCGCATTAATCATTGGCTCGATAGTGAAACACATGCCTGCTTTCAGTACGGTACGGTCACTGTTTTTGTAGTGAACGACTTGTGGATCTTCGTGGAACTCAGAACCAATACCGTGGCCACAGTAATCTTTTACAATAGAGAATTTAGCGCGTGGGTTGTTCTTGTTGTTTGTTTTGATGTACTTCTCAATAGCAGTACCGATTTGGCCAAGTTGAACACCTGGTTTAACCTGACGCATGCCTTCGTAAAGTGCTTCTTGAGCAACCATACACAGACGTTTGTTTGCTGGAGAAACTTCACCCACAAGGAACATCTTAGATGTGTCACCGTGGTAGCCTTGTGGACGAACACTTAGATCAGCATTTTCGTCATCAGGAACAATCACAGTGATATCAACGTTTAGAATGTCGCCATCTTTTAGTACTGCAGGTTTGAATTGACCTGTGCTACCCGTCTCATCTTGTGATGCTGGAATACCGTGACACACGATGTGGTTGATAGAAGTACAGATTGACTTAGGGAAACCGTGGTAATCAAGTGGTGCTGAGTATGCGCCTCTTTCTAGAGCGTACTCATGACAGATTTGGTTTAGCTCTTCTGTCGTTGTACCCACTTGGATGTGAGGTTCAATCATCTCTAGAATTTCTGAAGCCAGCTTGCCGGCAACGCGCATTTTTTCAATTTCTTCAGCAGTTTTAATTTTTACAGCCATTGCATATCTCTTAAATTTGGTAGCACCTAAGTGTGCATATTGGGGCTATTCTAGCAGTGCAGCATTTTAGCGCAACATTCTGATACCCATATAATGCTGGTGGACATTACTAAGCATGATTGAATAGTGTTCAAATTTAGACGGTTTGTCTCTTGTGTTATTGATACTCTTTATAAGAGAAATACAGTGTCAAAGATCAGTATAGCAGTCGCCATTTTTAGATTTTTTTCTAGCCATAGATAGACAAAATATGGTATAAAGCGCGCCGGACATCAGGACTGTTTTCTCCATTTGGCGAAACAAGCTTTGTGTCCACTAACTTATTTCTTTAAATCACACACATTCCGACACATGTTCCGGGGTGCCTCAACAACACAGATAACGGCTGAAAAGTGGTTAGTTGTTAGGGGTCGGATTCATGGGGAGTGTGGAGGCCTAACCCCATAGAGGATTTTAAAATGGCAACTGTATCAATGCGCGATATGCTTAAAGCTGGTGTTCACTTCGGTCACCAAACTCGTTACTGGAACCCAAAAATGAAGCCATTCATCTTTGGTGCTCGTAGCAAAGTTCATATCATCAACTTAGAAAAAACTGTACCAATGTTCAACGAAGCTCTAGCTGAAATTGCTAAAGTTGGCGAGAAGAAAGGTAAAGTTCTTTTTGTTGGTACTAAGCGTGCTGCATCTGAAGCTGTTAAAGAAGCTGCTATCAACAGCAACCAGTTCTACGTTAACAACCGCTGGTTAGGCGGTATGCTAACGAACTACAAAACTGTTCGTCAGTCTATCAAGCGTCTGAAAGAACTTGAAGCGCAAGCTCAAGACGGTACTTTCGACAAGCTTACTAAGAAAGAAGCTCTAATGCGTACTCGCGAAATGGAGAAGCTAGAGAAATCTCTTGGTGGTATCAAGAACATGGGCGGCCTACCTGACGCTCTATTCGTAATCGATGCTGATCACGAACACATCGCAGTTAAAGAAGCTAACAACCTAGGTATCCCAGTTTACGCTGTAGTTGATACTAACTCTAACCCAGACGGCATTGACTTCATCATTCCTGGTAATGACGATGCAATCCGTGCAGTACAGCTTTACCTTAACGCTGCTGCTGACGCGGTTAAAGAAGGCCGTAACAAAGACGTTGTTATCGCTGCTGCTGCTGAAAAAGACGGTTTCGTAGAAGCTGAATAATAGCGGCTCTGAGCCATATTTAGTTCATATTCAGGTGTCATATTGATATTTGAAGCAAGCTAAATACAGTCAATATCAGGGGCCATTTAATGAGGCCCCTGTTTTTTATCTTTTTTAGAATTAACTGAGGAATAGAGAATGGCAACTGTAACTGCAGCTCTAGTTAAAGAACTTCGTGAACGCACAGCTGCGGGCATGATGGAATGTAAAAAAGCGCTTGTTGCTGCTGAAGGCGACATCGAGCTAGCAATTGAAAATATGCGTAAATCTGGCGCAGCGAAAGCAGCTAAAAAAGCTGGTAACGTTGCTGCAGAAGGCACAATCGTTATTAAAGAAGACGCTGGCGTTGCTGCTCTTCTTGAAGTTAACTGCCAAACTGATTTCGTAGCTAAAGATGCAGGTTTCCTTGCATTCGCTAACGAAGTTGCTGAAGCTGCTCTAGCAGAGCGTTTAGATATCGTTGCACTTCAAGCTAAGTTTGAAGACGCACGTATTGCGCTAGTAACTAAAATCGGTGAAAACATCAGCATCCGTCGCGTTGAGCTAATCGAAGGTGTTGCACTTGCTTCTTACCGTCACGGCGAGAAAATCGGTGTTGTTGTTGCTGGTGAAGGCGAAGCTGAAACGCTTAAGCACATCGCTATGCACGTTGCTGCTTCTAAGCCTGAGTACGTTAACCCATCTGACGTACCTGCTGACGTAGTAGAAAAAGAAAAAGCTGTTCAAGTTGAAATCGCTATGAACGAAGGCAAACCACAAGAGATCGCTGAGAAAATGGTTATCGGCCGTATGAAGAAATTCACGGGCGAAGTATCTCTTACTGGTCAAGCTTTCATCATGGAACCTAAGAAAACTGTTGCTGACATTCTTAAAGAGAAAGGCGCATCAGTTACTACCTTCGTTCGTTTAGAAGTTGGTGAAGGTATCGAGAAAGCGGCTGAAATGAGCTTCGCAGACGAAGTTGCAGCGGTACAACAAGGTTAATCCTTAGTGTATTGATTGAAAAAGACCGTGGCAAATGCTGCGGTCTTTTTATGAATAGTGAATTATTTTTCGGCTGTTAGCTGTTATGAATGCAAACTGAGCTCTTCAGTTTTTATCCATGACTGTTAATCATCAACTCTTTGGAAGGTAAACTCCATGACTACGAACCCTAAACCGGCGTATCAACGTATTCTGTTAAAACTTAGCGGCGAAGCACTACAAGGCGAAGAAGGTTTTGGTATTGACGCGACGGTCCTTGATCGTATGGCTCAAGAAGTAAAAGAATTGGTTGAACTAGGTGTTCAAGTAGGCGTTGTTATCGGTGGCGGTAACCTTTTCCGTGGTGCAGGCCTTGCTGAAGCAGGTATGAACCGCGTTGTTGGTGACCACATGGGTATGCTAGCAACGGTAATGAACGGCCTTGCAATGCGTGACGCCCTGCATCGTGCTTACGTAAATGCACGTGTAATGTCAGCTATCCCTCTTAAAGGTGTATGTGACGACTACAACTGGGCAGATGCAATCAGCCAACTACGTCAAGGTCGTGTTGTGATCTTCTCTGCTGGTACTGGTAACCCATTCTTCACTACAGATTCTGCTGCGTGTCTACGTGGTATCGAAATTGAAGCTGACGTAGTTCTAAAAGCGACAAAGGTAGATGGCGTATTTACTGCTGACCCAGTAGCAAACCCAGACGCAGAGCTGTATGATACGTTGTCTTACAACACTATTCTTGAAAAAGAACTTAAAGTGATGGATTTGGCTGCATTTACGCTAGCACGTGATCACAAAATGCCAATCCGTGTATTTAACATGAATAAACCAGGCGCATTACGTCGCGTGGTTATGGGTGAAACTGAAGGTACATTAATCAGCGACGCTGACTAATTTTTCGGGCTTACTGAGGTGTTATGCTTTGGTAAGCTTATCCTTATCACTCCAAATAAAAAGCTTTCTTGAAGAAAGAACATAATCAAGGTGAAATTGTGATTAACGAAATCAAAAAAGACGCTCAAGAGCGTATGGATAAAAGTGTAGATGCACTTAAAAATAGCCTGCAAAAGATTCGTACAGGCCGTGCTCACCCAAGCCTACTGTCTGGTCTTACTGTAGAGTACTACGGTGCACCAACGCCTTTGGCTCAAGTTGCTAACGTTATTGCAGAAGATGCACGTACACTAGCAATTACAGTGTTTGATAAAACACTGACTCCTTTAGTTGAAAAAGCAATCCTGACATCTGACCTAGGCCTAAATCCTATGTCTGCTGGCACGGTTATTCGTGTACCACTTCCAGCGTTAACGGAAGAGCGTCGTAAAGACCTCGTTAAAATCGTTCGTGGTGAAGCTGAAGGTGGCCGTGTTGCTATCCGTAATATCCGTCGCGACGCGAATGGCGATCTAAAAGCACTTCTGAAAGACAAAGAAATCTCTGAAGATGAAGATCGTAGAGCACAAGACGAAATTCAAAAGCTAACTGACATTGCGGTTAAGAACGTAGATGAAGTTCTAGCAACTAAAGAAAAAGAGTTGATGGAAGTTTAATTTTCCATATTCTTTTCTTTCCGGAAAAACGCTGTACTCACGGTTCAGCGTTTTTTTATGCTACTCTGTTCGACTATTAGAATTTGATTCACTCTTTTATGCATAATTCTCAAGCGTTCACAGACTCTCTTCCTAAACACATTGCTATCATTATGGATGGTAATGGCCGCTGGGCAAAAGCTCAGGGCAAGCCTCGCGTCTTTGGTCATAAAAACGGTGTTCGAGCCGTTCGTAAAACCATCTCTTCATCTGCCAGACTTGGCATTAAGGCCGTTACACTTTTTGCGTTTAGTAGCGAAAACTGGCGTCGTCCTGAAGAAGAAGTCGGTATCTTGATGGAACTGTTTATTTCAGTGCTGTCGAGTGAAGTAAAAAAACTTCATAAAAATAATCTACAATTGCGTGTTATTGGTGATAAAAGTCGTTTCAATGATCGACTCCAAAAGAAGATAGAAGAAGCAGAAGCTTTGACTAGTACCAATACGGGTATGGTTATTAATATTGCTGCTAATTATGGCGGTAAGTGGGATATCCAGCAGGCAATGACCTCAATTGCTCAACAGGTAAAGTCTGGCGATATTAATGTAGATGACATTGATGAAGCTATGATTACACAGCACCTGACTATGGCAGATATTCCTGAAGTTGACCTACTTATCCGCACCAGTGGCGAGTGCCGCATTAGTAACTTTATGCTTTGGCAATTGGCTTACGCCGAAATGTATTTCACTGAACAATTCTGGCCAGACTTTAATGAAGACAGCTTAGTAGAAGCTGTGACTTGGTTTGTAAACCGCGAGCGTCGTTTTGGATGCACTGGTGAGCAAATTAAAGCTCTGATGGACAGTTAATAAGGATTTTTTGGTTTGAAACAACGAATTATTACGGCGTTGATTTTAGCTCCCCTAGTTATTCTAGGTATTTTCGAGTTATCACTTCCCACGTTTATTCTTTCACTAGCAGTAATCTCGCTATTGGGCTTTTGGGAGTGGACTCAGTTTGTTGAAAGCAAATCGCGTTATTTAGCGCTGATTCCAACGGTTGTAGTCAGTGCTGCAAGTTTTGCTTTTATCCCTTTTGATGCATTTAGCCTTAATCATTTATCTAGCGCTCACTACACCATTCTAACGATTGGCTCTATTTGGTGGGTAATAGCGAGTGGTATGGCGGTGACTTACCCTAAGTCTATGCCCGCATGGAAAGATTCTTCTCTCCTTCGTCACGCATTTGGCGTGCTGACTCTGCTGCCATTTTTTTGGAGTGTGGTTATTCTGCGCGCTAACGGTATTGATGTTGATCCTTACCACGGTGCAAAATTGGTGATGTTTGTTTGTTTGCTCGTTTGGGCAGCTGACAGCGGTGCTTATTTTTCAGGAAAGAGTTTTGGTAAGCGTAAAATGGCACCAGCGGTAAGCCCTAATAAGACGATTGAAGGTCTTATTGGTGGCATTATTACAGCAGTGATCATAGCTTGGATTTTTGCTGACTTATTTGATATCCAATTCACAAGTCCTCTTCACATGATTGTAATTACCCTTGTGACTGTCGTTATCTCTGTTCTTGGTGACCTTGTTGAAAGCATGTTTAAGCGTGTTTCAGGGGTGAAAGACAGCAGTAATCTGATTCCTGGTCATGGTGGTATACTTGATAGAATAGATAGCTTAACGGCTGCATTCCCTGTCTTTGCTTTGCTTTATTTAGCATTCTAATAATAAAGGGCAGTGATTCTGCCCTTTATTTCATTTCTACGGTCATATGTGATGCGAAATCTAACTATCCTTGGCGCTACCGGCTCAATTGGTGCAAGTACACTAAAAGTCGTTGAACAAAACCCAGATCTCTATTCGGTCGTGGCACTGGCTGCCGGGTCGAATGTCGAAAAGATGTTGGCGTTAGTTGAAAAGTGGCAACCAAGCTATATTGCTATGGCTTGCCCTGATGCAGCATCTCAGCTGACTGAAATACTGTCCGCTAATTACCCTAACGTTACAGTACTTTCAGGCCCAGAAGGCATGTGTCAGGTTGCTTCTCTAGAGGAAGTGGACACGGTAATGGCTGCGATTGTGGGAGCGGCAGGTTTACTTCCTACGATGGCTGCGGTTAAGGCTGGTAAGCGTATTTTGCTTGCTAATAAAGAAGCCTTGGTGATGTCAGGGCAGTTGTTTATAGACGCCGTGGAAAAGTACGGTGCTGAACTACTTCCTGTAGACAGTGAGCATAATGCTATCTTCCAATGCCTACCGCAAAATGTACAAACCCATCTAGGTCGTTGTAATCTGGAAGAGAACGGTATCAACCATATTCTCTTGACGGGTTCTGGCGGTCCTTTCCGCTATACGGATGTTGCTGAGTTAGATTCGGTAACACCGGCTCGCGCTATTGCACACCCTAACTGGTCTATGGGCCCTAAGATCTCTGTTGACTCTGCGACCATGATGAATAAAGGTCTTGAGTATATTGAAGCTAAGTGGCTATTTAATGCTTCTCAAGAACAGTTAAAAGTCATTATTCATCCTCAGTCTGTGATTCATTCAATGGTCCAGTACAAGGATGGCTCGGTACTTGCTCAAATGGGTGAACCCGATATGGCGACGCCAATCGCTTTGACGATGTCTTATCCTGAGCGTACAGAAGCCGGCGTTAAGCCTCTGGATTTCACCAAAGTGGGCGAGCTTACTTTTCTAGAACCCGATTTTAGCCGTTACCCATGTTTAAGATTAGCAATTGAAGCGTGCTACCTAGGGCAGCATGCAACAACAGCAATTAATGCTGCCAATGAAATTGCAGTCGATGCCTTTTTGAACAATCGGGTTAAGTTTACCGATATTGCTGTCATTAATGAGCATGTTATGAGCAAAGTATGTGAACAATATAGCTCTGAGGGCTTAGATAGCTTGGAAAGCCTTCTTGAGCTCGATAATATGTCTCGTCAAATAGCCATTCAATTTATTAAAGAGCAGCTAGCATGAGTGGAATTCTGTGGAACTTCGCATCTTTTATTGTAGCGCTTGGTATTCTGGTTGCTGTTCATGAGTTTGGACACTTCTGGGTTGCTCGTCGTTGTGGTGTGAAAGTAGAAAAATTCTCGATTGGTTTTGGTAAATCAATCTGGAGCAAGATCGGCCGTGATGGTACTGAATACAGCTTGTCAGTGATTCCGCTGGGCGGCTACGTTAAGATGCTCGATGGGCGTGTTGACGACCTTTCTGAAGAAGAGCAGCAATACGCTTTTGACAAGAAGCCATTGTGGAAACGCACGGCGATAGTCGGTGCAGGCCCAGCATTTAACTTTATCTTTGCGGTGTTTGCGTATTGGCTGGTATTTTTGATTGGCGTGCCTGCGGTTAAACCGGTGATCGGTGAGGTCACCCCGCAATCTATTGTTGCACAAGCCGGAATTGAAACTGGAATGGAACTTAAATCTATTTCAGGAATCAAAACCGCAGATTGGGAATCAGTCAATATGGGTTTGATATCACATATTGGTGATCAATCCATGACAGTAACGGTTTCTTCTCAAGACGATATCGGCTTTGAGCAACAGGTGACATTGGATATTTCAGACTGGTCGTTCAACCCAGAAACTGAGTCTGCAATGACAACGCTTGGTTTTAGACCGTACTCTCCAGAGATATCAACAGTGCTTGCTCAAGTTATTGATGATGGCGCTGCATACTCTGCGGGGCTAGAAGCTGGTGACAAAATTGTTGAAATTAATGGGCAGCCAATTGAACAGTGGCAGTCGGTTGTTGAGTTAATTCGCTCGAACCCGATGAAATCCATGAACCTTATTGTACTGCGTAATGGTTTTGAACAGTCGTTGTCTATGACGCCAAAAAGTCGAGAGCTTTCTGATGGTTCAATAATCGGCTATGCGGGTATTGCTCCAGAAGTCGCAGAATGGCCAGAAGATTATCGCTTTGAGTTACAATTTGGTGTAATTGAGTCTGTAGGAAAAGCATTTGATAAAACAGGTCAAATCATTGGTTTGACACTGACAATGCTCAAGAAGCTCATCGTTGGCGATGTCGGCTTAAACAACTTGAGTGGCCCGATTTCAATTGCTAAAGGCGCAGGTACAACCGCCGATTACGGTTTGGTTTACTTCTTAGGCTTTTTGGCTCTGATTAGTGTCAATTTGGGTATTATTAATTTGGTTCCGCTGCCTATGCTTGATGGCGGACATTTGCTCTTTTTCGCTATTGAGGCCATTACTCGTAAACCTGTCCCTGAAAAAATTCAGGAAATGGGATACAGAGTGGGAGGTGCAATCCTCTTCTCTTTGATGGCTCTGGCAATATTTAATGATTTTACTCGTCTGTGAATGGTTTCTCACAGGCATTGGTAGTAGCAAGGAATAATTAGAATAAGTATGGCGATTAAGCAAATTCTGTTCGCAAGTCTATTGGCCACTAGTGTGGCTGCGAACGGAGCACAAAACTTTGTAGTTCAAGATATCAAGATCGAAGGTTTACAGCGTGTTGCACTTGGTGCAGCTCTACTGAAGATGCCAGTGCGTATTGGCGATGAAGTGGATGAAGGCGATGTATCTGAGATCATTCGTGCACTGTATGCTTCAGGTAACTTTGAGGATGTTAAGGTCCTTCGCGATGAAGGTGTTTTAGTTGTTCAAGTAAAAGAACGACCGACCATCGCAAGCATTTCATTTTCAGGGAACAAAGCGATCAAAGAAGAGCAACTTCAGCAGAACCTAGATGCATCTGGTGTTCGTGAAGGTGAAGCCCTTGACCGCACAACGCTGAGTAACATCGAGAAAGGCCTTGAAGATTTTTACTACAGTGTTGGTAAGTACAACGCGACAGTAAAAGCGGTTGTGACACCTTTGCCACGTAACCGTTCTGACCTTAAGTTTGTATTTACTGAAGGCGTATCCGCTAAGATTCAGCAAATCAACTTTATTGGTAATGAAGTCTTTTCTGATGCTGAGCTACTGAGCCGTTTCAACCTGAATGTTGATGTTGCATGGTGGAATTTCCTTGCGGATGAAAAATACCAGAAGCAAGTATTAGCGGGTGATATCGAAGCGTTGAAATCGTACTACCTTGACCGTGGTTACCTTAAATTTAAGGTGGATTCTACACAAGTAGCGATCTCTCCAGATAAGAAAGGCGTTTACATCACGCTTGGTATTGATGAAGGCGAAGCCTACACCGTTAAAGATGTCGCGTTTCGCGGTGAGCTGATTGGTCGTGAGGCTGATTTTGAAGCATTAGTACCATTTGAAGACGGTGATACGTACAACGGCTCTTCTGTTACATCACTAGAAGAGGGCGTAAAGCGTATTCTTGGTGAGTCTGGTTATGCGTACCCACAAGTACGTACTATTCCTGAATTTGACGATGAGACCAAAGAAGTGTCATTGGTTATTAATGTAGAAGCGGGCAGCCGTATCTACGTTCGTGATATTCGATTTACGGGTAATAACTCGACCAAAGATGAAGTACTACGTCGTGAAATGCGTCAAATGGAAGGCAGCTGGCTTAACTCTAAGTCAATTGACACTGGTAAGAGCCGCCTTAACCGTTTAGGTTTTTTTGAAACGGTTGATGTACAAACAGTGCGTGTTCCTGGCAGTGAAGACCAAGTTGACTTGGTTTACAACGTTAAGGAAGCGAACTCAGGCAGCATCAACTTTGGTGTTGGTTACGGTACCGAATCAGGTGTCAGCTTCCAAGTTGGTCTACAACAAGACAACTTTGCTGGTTCTGGTAACCGTGTTGGCGTAAGCGCCATGATGAACGATTACCAAAAGAACGTGAGCTTGGACTACCGTGACCCATACTGGAACCTTGATGGTGTGAGCTTAGGCGGTAAGATCTTCTACAACGAATTCGAAGCCTCTGAAGCGGGTATTGTCGACTATACCAACCAAAGTTACGGTACCAGCCTTACATGGGGCTTCCCTATGGATGAGCTGAACCGTATCGAATTTGGTGTTGGCTATACGCACAACAAGATCGGTAACGTTCCGACTTATATCCAAGTGGAACAGTTCGCGAGAAGTATTGACCAATATGGTGACGAAAACATCTTAACTGATGACTTCGATATCAATATCTCTTGGACTCGTAACAACCTTAACCGTGGTTTCTTCCCAACCGAGGGTAACCACCAACGTGCTTTCGCTAAAATGACTGTACCAGGCTCTGACGCTAAGTACTTCAAAGCTCAGTACGATGTAAAACATTACATCCCGCTGACCAAAAAGCATGAGTTCACACTTTTGATGCGTGGCCGATTAGGCTATGGTAATGGTTACGGTCAAACGGATGGTAATGATAACTTGTTCCCATTCTACGAGAACTACTACGCGGGTGGCTTTACAACGTTGCGTGGCTTTGGCTCTAACTCAGCGGGTCCAAAAGCCGTTTACGGGAGCAGTACGGGTAACAACCCAACGTACAGCTCAGCAACCGATGATTCGGTTGGTGGTAATGCGGTTGCCTTGGCAAGTTTAGAGTTAATTGTACCTACGCCGTTTGCTTCTGATGAAGCACGTAGCCAGATTCGAACCAGTGTCTTCTTTGACATGGCAAGTGTATGGGATACCGAGTTCGTAGACCGTGGTGCACCTAACAGTGGCAGCCAGTATTACTACGATTACTCTGATCCAACAAATTACCGTTCATCTTATGGTGCAGCCCTTCAATGGATGTCGCCGATGGGCCCATTGGTTTTCTCTCTAGCGAAACCCGTTAAAATTTACGAAGGTGATGATGAGGAATTCTTCACATTTACCATTGGTAGAACTTTCTAATATTTAAAGGACAATATTTTGAAAAATATGATTAAAGCAGCAGGTTTAGGCCTTGTAGTTCTTAGCTCTTCTTTCTTTGCAACAGCTGCTGAAGCTGCGCAAAAAGTGGGTTATGTAAACACTGCACAAGTATTCCAGGCTCTACCTCAGCGCGAAGTTGTTCTTCAAAAAATGCAGGAAGAGTTCAAAGATAAAGCTGCTGAGCTGCAGAGCATTCAAGCAGAAGCAAAAACTAAGATTGAAAAGCTTAAGCGTGATGGTGAACTACTAGGTCCTGACGAAGTTGAGAAGCTTCGTATCGAAGTCGGTCAACTAGACAGTAAGTACAAAATCAAAGCTCAAGCACTAGAAAAAGCAAGCCAACGTCGTGAAGCACAAGAGAAGCAGAAGCTATTCAAAGTGATTCAAGATGCTGTAACTAAAGTTGCAGAGAAAGAAGGCTACGACATGATTGTTGATATTCAAGCTCTGCAGTACGGCAAGCCGGAATACAACATCTCTGAGCAAGTAATTAAATCACTGAAATAAGTTTATGAAGAACCTGACTTTAGCCGAATTGGCAACGATTACCGGGGGAGAGCTACACGGAGACGGTACGGTTACCGTTTCAGCAGTTGCTCCTATGGATAAAGCGCAAGAAGGAAACATTACGTTCCTTTCGAACGTGAAGTACAGCAAGCACCTTGGTGACTGTAAAGCATCCGCTATTATGGTTAAAGAGAGTGAGCGCGAACTGTGTAAGACCAACGTGATTGTGGTCAGCGACCCTTACGTTGCTTTTGCTAAAGTTGCTCAAGCGCTTGATACTACTCCTGCACCCGCAGCGGCTATCGCTGATTCTGCTTCAATTTCAAGCGATGCAACCATTGGACAAAATGTGTCTATCGGTGCGAACGCTGTGATTGAGTCTGGTGTGGTACTTGGTGATGATGTGATCATCGGAGCTGGTTGTTTTATTGGTAAAAATGCAAATATTGGCACAGGCACTAAGCTATGGGCTAATGTAAGTGTTTACCATGAAGTCGTGATTGGTGACGCGTGTTTGATTCAATCAAGCACTGTCATTGGCTCTGATGGCTTTGGTTATGCGAACGAGAAAGGTGAGTGGGTTAAGATTCCACAAGTCGGTTCAGTTCGCATTGGTAACCGTGTAGAAATTGGCGCGTGTACAACCATCGACCGTGGCGCATTAGATGACACAATCATTGAAGATAACGTTATCTTAGATAACCAGCTTCAAATTGCTCACAATGTTCACATCGGATATGGTTCTGCTATTGCCGGTGGTACTATTATCGCAGGCAGCACGACGATAGGTAAGTACTGTATTATTGGTGGCGGTTGTGTGATTAATGGTCATATTGAAATCGTTGGCGGCGTTACAATCACCGGTATGGGGATGGTAATGCGCAGTATCACTGAGAAAGGCATGTACTCTTCGGGTATTCCTTTACAGCCAAACAAAGATTGGCGTAAAACAGCAACGCGTGTACATCGTATTGATGAAATGAACAAGCGTTTGAAAACCGTTGAAAAACTTATCGAGAAGAGCGCGGAATCATAATTCCAGCATTTCTAATAAAAGGCTCGCGTACAGCGAGTCTTTTTCGTTTATAATCCTTCTAATTAAATAAAGAATATACATAGGAATACGACTTTGACTACTGAACAGACAACGATGAACATTACTGAAATTCAGGAACTATTACCTCATCGCTACCCATTCTTAATGGTTGATCGTGTGACTAGCTTTGAAAAAGAAAAAACACTGACTGCGATTAAGAATGTCTCTGTTAACGAACCTCAGTTCACAGGCCACTTCCCTCAACTGCCTGTATTCCCAGGCGTGTTGATCTTAGAAGCAATGGCGCAAGCAACTGGTCTTCTAGCATTTAAATCATTTGGTGCCCCTTCTGGTAACGAGCTTTACTACTTTGCAAGTGTAGATAAAGCTAAATTCCGCAAGCCAGTAGTGCCAGGTGACCAACTGATTATCGAAGTTGAATTCTTAAAAGAGCGTCGTGGTATTGCATCGTTTAACGGCGTTGCTAAAGTTGACGGCGTAGTTGTATGTTCAGCTGAACTTAAATGTGCTCGTAGAGAGTTTTAATATGATTCATGAAACAGCAAAAATTCACCCGGCAGCAGTAATCGAAGGTGATGTAACTATCGGTGCTAACGTGACGGTTGGGCCTTTCACTTACATTGCTGGTAACGTGACAATTGGTGACGACACTGAAGTGATGTCGCATGTGGTGATCAAAGGTCACACGACCATCGGTAAAGAAAACCGCATCTTCCCACACGCAGTTATCGGTGAAGAGAACCAAGATAAGAAATACGGTGGCGAAGAGACAACAGTTGTGATCGGTGATCGCAACGTGATTCGTGAGGCGGTTCAAATCCACCGTGGTACAACTCAAGACAAAGCAACCACAGTGATCGGTGATGACAACTTACTTTGTGTTAATGCTCACGTAGCACACGATGTTATTGTTGGTAACCATACTCACATTGGTAACAACGCTATTCTTGGCGGTCACGTAACAGTGGGTGACTACGCTGGTGTAATGGCGCTATCTGCGATTCACCCGTTCTGTTCAATAGGTGCTTACGCCTACATTGGCGGTTGTTCTGCTGTTGTACAAGATGTACTGCCGTACGTGCTTGCACAGGGTAACCATGCGGCTCCATTTGGTCTTAACCTAGTGGGCCTGAAGCGTAACGGATTTGAGAAACCAGAAATTCGTGCACTACAGAAAGCGTACAAAGAGTTATACCGTTCAGGTAAAACACTTGAAGAAGCGAAAGCGGCTTTAGTTGAAATGGCGAAAGAGTTTACTTCGGTTACTCCTATGCTAGAAATGCTAGAGAACTCTGAGCGCGGTATTATTCGTTAATACTTGATATGATTGTTTACCAATCAGCGCAAGTACGACAATAATGACTTAATCAGATTGGTATAACAAAAAGATCGCTACTCATTGGGCGGTCTTTTTTGTTTTAGGCAACAAGGGAATTGGAAAACTATGGCACAGCAAGAAGCAGCAACCAATAGCTCGGACTTTGTTTCGAATGAACCTCTACGCGTAGGTATCGTCGTCGGAGAACTCTCGGGTGACACGCTTGGCGAGGGTTTTATTAAAGCGGTCAAATCACAATATCCGAATGCTGAATTCGTGGGTATTGGTGGACCAAAAATGAAAGCGCTTGGTTGTGAGTCTCTTTTCGAAATGGAAGAGCTTGCCGTGATGGGGCTTGTAGAAGTGCTTGGTCGTTTACCTCGTTTGTTAAAAGTGAAAGCGGAACTGGTTAAGTATTTCACTCAAAACCCGCCAGATGTCTTCGTTGGTATCGATGCGCCAGATTTCAACCTAAGACTTGAATTGGATCTTAAGAACGCGGGTATTAAGACCGTTCATTATGTCAGCCCTTCAGTATGGGCATGGCGTCCAAAGCGTATCTTTAAAATCGACAAAGCAACCGACTTGGTACTGGCTTTCTTGCCGTTCGAAAAGGCATTCTACGATAAATATAATGTTGCTTGTGAATTTGTTGGCCATACATTGGCAGACACCATTCCACTAGAACCGAATAAAAAAGAAGCTCGCGAGCTTTTAGGTTTAGATCAAGATAAGCCTTGGTTAGCCGTATTACCGGGTAGTCGCGGTGGTGAGATGAGTTTGATTGCTCAACCCTTTATTGAGACTTGCCAGCGTATTAAGCAAAAATACCCTGATATCAACTTTGTTGTTGCGCTCGTTAATGAGCAACGTAAAAAGCAGTTCACTGAAATTTGGCAATCGACGGCACCTGAACTTGAATTTACATTGGTAGAAGATACCGCCACCAACGTGATTACCGCTGCTGATTCTGTTCTGTTAGCTTCGGGTACTGTTGCTCTCGAATGCATGTTGTTGAAACGCCCAATGGTCGTTGGCTACAAAGTAAATAAACTGACGGGTTATATTGTTAAGAAATTATCGATTACTGAGTTCGTATCGTTGCCGAACATTTTGGCTGGCGAAGAGATTGTGAAAGAGCATATTCTTGAAGAGTGTCACCCAGACTTCTTGTTTCCGTCTGTCGATAAGATGCTATCCGCTGATAACAGCGCATTAATCGAACGCTTTACCGAGATGCATCATTGGATTCGTAAAGACGCGGATAAACAAGCCGCTAATGCGGTATTGAAATTGATAGATCGACCATGTGTTGAATCATAAAGTGCTTGTTTACAGAACATTAAGAGAAGAATTATGGCAGTAAAAGAGAAAAAAGAGCTTCCTCCTTTTGAGTATCCTCAAGGCTACCCGTTATTTGCTGGTGTTGATGAGGTAGGGCGCGGGCCGTTAGTTGGCGATGTTGTTACAGCTGCGGTTATCCTCGATCCTAATAATCCAATCGAAGGTTTGAACGACTCAAAGAAACTGTCTGAGAAGAAGCGTCTGGCTCTGTTTCCTGAAATCAAAGAGAAAGCCTTGGCTTGGTCTGTTGGTCGTTGTTCCCCGCAAGAAATTGATGAGTGGAATATTCTGCAAGCGACCATGATTGCTATGCAGCGAGCGATCGCAGGGCTAAGCGTTCAACCTGATATGGCACTAATCGATGGAAACCGCGTTCCTGAACTGCCGATGGATGGTCTTGCTATTGTAAAAGGGGACTTGCGAGTTGCTGAAATCAGTGCGGCATCTATCATCGCTAAAGTTGTTCGTGACCAAGAGATGGAAGAACTTGATAAACTTCATCCAGAGTTTGGTTTTGCTAAACATAAAGGTTATCCGACCAAAGCGCATTTCGAAGCGATTGAAAAACATGGCGTAACCGAGCATTACCGCAAAAGCTTTAAGCCAGTAAAGCGCATTTTAGGTCTCGATTAAAGCTCGTCGGCTAAGGCTGTATATTGATTAGGGCTTAGTATTGGTTAGAGCTTTATATTGATTAGGGCTTTATATTGCTTAGACTCATGTTGACCGGAGCAAGGCATCGAATAAAGTTGCTTATTTGCGGTAGAAAAAAATAGAATACACACAGTTGTAATCCTAGGCCTAAACCTAGAACTCAGGAAAAATAATGTCAGATCCAAAATTTGTTCACCTACGCGTACACAGTGATTTTTCGATGGTGGATGGCCTATCTAAGGTGCCACCATTAGTAAAGAAAGTCGCTGAAATGGGTATGCCTGCTCTAGCATTGACCGACTTTACTAACCTATGTGGCTTGGTGAAATTTTACGGTACTGCCCATGGGTGTGGGGTTAAGCCAATTATTGGTGCTGACTTCTTGATGCAGTCTCCGGATTTTGGCGATGAATTGACCAAACTCACTGTTATTGCAGCGAATAATAAAGGTTACAACAACCTAACATTATTGATTTCAAAAGCTTACCTTCGTGGTCATGTACAACATCAGCCAGTTATTGATAAAGAGTGGCTGATTGAACATGCCGAAGGCCTGATTCTTCTATCGGGAGCAAAAGAGGGTGAGATTGGTAAGGCGTTGCTGAAAGGCAATCGAGAGTTGGTTACAAGCAGCGTTGAGTTTTACAAAACACATTTCGCAGACCGTTTTTATCTGGAGCTCATTCGTACTGGGCGCCCGGATGAAGAGTCGTATCTGCACTTTGCGCTAGAGCTTGCTGAACAAGAAGACCTGCCTGTTGTCGCGACCAACGAAGTGGTTTTCATATCTGAAGACTTGTTTGACGCCCATGAAATTCGTGTGGCGATTCATGATGGTTTCACTATGGTTGATCCACGTCGACCGAAAAACTACAGCTCACAACAATACTTGCGTAGTGAAGAAGAGATGTGTGAGTTGTTCTCAGACATCCCTGAAGCACTGGAAAACAGTGTCGAGATTGCTAAGCGTTGTAACGTAACAGTTCGACTGGGCGAATACTTCTTACCTAACTTCCCAACGGAAGGTTTGGCGATTGAAGACTTCTTGATTAAAAAATCAGAAGAAGGCCTTGAGCGTCGTTTAGCGTTTCTATTCCCTGATGAGAAAATTCGAGCTGAACGCAGACCTGAATACGATGAGCGACTTAAGATTGAACTTGAAGTTGTCAACAACATGGGGTTCCCGGGTTACTTCTTGATCGTAATGGAGTTCATCCAGTGGTCAAAAGATAACGACGTACCAGTAGGCCCAGGCCGTGGTTCTGGTGCCGGTTCTTTGGTGGCTTACGCATTGGATATCACCGATCTTGATCCACTTGAATATGACTTGCTGTTCGAACGTTTCTTGAACCCAGAACGTGTATCTATGCCCGATTTCGATATCGACTTCTGCATGGATAAACGCGACCAAGTTATTGACCACGTAGCCGAGATGTACGGTCGTGATGCCGTTTCTCAGATCATCACCTTTGGTACTATGGCGGCAAAAGCGGTAATTCGTGACGTTGGCCGTGTATTGGGCCACCCGTTTGGTTTCGTTGACCGTATTTCTAAGCTGGTTCCGCCTGATCCGGGCATGACGCTAGAGAAGGCCTTCCTTGCTGAGCCAGCATTGCCAGAACTCTACGACGGTGATGAAGAAGTACGCGAACTGATTGATAAGTGTCGAATTCTTGAGGGTTGTACGCGAAATGCCGGTAAGCACGCGGGTGGTGTTGTTATCTCACCCACCACGATCACTGACTTTGCACCCATCTATGCCGATGCAGAAGGTAACTTCCCAGTAACGCAATTCGATAAGAATGACGTTGAAACCGCCGGTTTGGTTAAATTCGACTTTTTGGGTCTACGTACCCTGACCATCATCGATTGGGCGTTAGGCCTCGTAAACCCACGCTTGAAGAAAGAGGGTAAAGAGCCGGTTCGTATTGAATCGATTCCTCTAGATGACCAAGCGTCATTTAACCTATTACAAAATTCTGAAACGACGGCGGTATTCCAACTGGAATCACGCGGTATGAAAGATCTGATCAAGCGTCTACAACCCGACTCTTTTGAAGATATCATCGCATTGGTGGCCTTGTTCCGTCCGGGCCCTCTGCAATCAGGCATGGTAGATAACTTTATCGACCGTAAACACGGACGAGAGGCTGTATCTTACCCTGATGAAACGTGGCAACACGAGTCGTTAAAAGAAACACTAGAACCTACGTACGGCATCATCCTGTATCAAGAACAAGTAATGCAAATCGCTCAGATCCTTGCGGGTTATACGCTTGGTGGAGCGGATATGTTGCGTCGTGCGATGGGTAAGAAAAAGCCTGAAGAGATGGCAAAACAGCGCGGTACCTTCAAAGAAGGTGCTGAAGCCAATGGTGTTGATGGCGAACTGTCCATGAAGATCTTTGACTTGGTAGAGAAGTTTGCGGGCTACGGCTTTAACAAATCTCACTCGGCTGCATACGCACTGGTTTCTTATCAAACGCTATGGCTTAAAACGCATTACCCTGCAGAATTCATGGCGGCAGTAATGACCGCGGATATGGATAACACCGAGAAGGTTATTGGCCTTGTTGATGAATGTTTCCGTATGAAGCTCAAGCTTCTTCCACCCGATATTAATTCCGGTTTATACCGTTTTAATGTGGATGAAGATGGTGCGATTGTTTATGGCATCGGTGCGATTAAAGGGGTGGGTGAAGGCCCAATTGAAGCCATTATTGAAGCGCGTAACAAAGGCGGTTACTTTAAAGACTTGTTCGACTTCTGTGCACGACTTGATCTGAAAAAAGTGAACAAGCGTGTTATCGAAAAGTTGATTCTGTCGGGCGCCTTAGATAGATTAGGTCCTCACCGAGCAGCGATGATGGCCTCATTGAAAGATGCGGTTAAGGCGGCAAGCCAACATCACCACGCTGAGTCTTTTGGTCAATCGGATATGTTTGGCGTGTTGACTGACGCTCCGGAAGAGGTGGAACACAAGTATACCCAAGTACCGAAGTGGCCTGAAAAGGTTTGGCTTGAAGGTGAGCGTGAGACGTTAGGTTTGTATTTAACGGGTCACCCGGTTAATGCGTACATTAAAGAGCTCGCGAAATACACCAGCTGTCGCTTGAAAGATGCGACGCCGACGCGTCGTGATCAGTCTTTAACGATTGCAGGTTTGGTCATTGCTGCTAGGGTAATGACCACGAAGCGCGGAACTCGAATTGGTTTGATGACCCTCGACGACCGATCGGGGCGAATGGAAGTGATGTTGTTCTCGGATGCGCTCGATCGCTACGCTGAATTGCTCGAAAAAGATAAAATAGTGGTCGTTTCTGGACAGGTCAGCTTTGATGATTTCAATGGTGGGCTTAAAATGTCCGCGCGCGAGGTCATGGACTTAGGAAGCGCCCGTGAGAAATATGCTCGTGGGGTGTCGATATCTATCGACCAATCCCAAATTAATGGTCAATTTTTTGAACGCTTTAGTCAAATCTTAGAACCTTATAGAGCCGGAACGGTCCCAGTCAATGTATACTACCAGCGTGCCGACGCTAGAGCGCGGTTAACATTGGGCACAGAATGGCGTGTGACGCCAAGTGATACATTACTAGACGAATTAAAACAGCTGCTTGGAAATAGCCAAGTAGAACTCGAATTTAACTAAAATTTAGCTCCATGATTGTGGAGCTGAATCAACAAGGATTCATAGATGAGCCTGAACTTTCTAGAATTTGAAAAGCCTATCGCTGAACTTGAAGCAAAAATCGAAGCGCTACGTGACGTTTCACGTCACGGTGGTGACACAGCGGTAGATCTAGACAAAGAAATTGAACAACTAGAGAAAAAAAGCTTAGAGCTTAAACAGAAAATCTTTAGTGACCTAGGTGCATGGCAAGTAGCTCAACTTGCTCGTCACCCGCAACGTCCGTACACCAAAGATTACCTGGAGCATGCCTTCACAGAATTTGAAGAGATGGCGGGCGATCGCGCTTTCGCTGACGACAAAGCAATTGTGGGTGGTATGGCTCGTCTAAATGGTCGTCCTGTTATGGTTATTGGTCACCAGAAAGGTCGTGAGACTAAAGAAAAAGTGATTCGTAACTTTGGTATGCCAAAGCCAGAAGGTTACCGTAAGGCACTTCGCCTAATGGAAACGGCAGAGCGTTTCAACATGCCAATCATTACTTTCATCGACACAGCGGGTGCATACCCAGGTGTTGGTGCTGAAGAACGTGGTCAATCTGAAGCGATCGCAAAGAACCTTAAAGTTATGGCTGGCCTATCTGTGCCAGTTATCTGTAACGTTGTGGGTGAAGGCGGTTCAGGTGGTGCACTAGCTATTGGTGTTGGCGACTACGTGAACATGCTTCAGTACTCTACGTACTCAGTAATATCTCCAGAAGGTTGTGCTTCAATCTTGTGGCGTGATTCAGATAAAGCACCACAAGCTGCTGAAGCGATGGGCCTAGTTGCTCCTCGTCTGAAAGATCTTGAGCTTATCGACGAAATCATTCCTGAGCCTCTAGGTGGCGCGCACCGCGATCCAGTACAAACGGCTCAGAACATGAAAGACATGCTAGTTAAACAGCTAGAAGAGCTAGAGCAGTTTGATAACGAAGCACTACTTGAGCGTCGTTACCAACGCCTAATGAGCTACGGTTACTGCTGATAAGCGTGCCTTGAAATGAGGCAGCTTCAAGTAACAAGATGATGAAAGGGTTGGACTCAGTGCCAACCCTTTTTTATTATTAAAATATTATCCCCTCAAACCTACTCTCATGGTTCACTCGCTCATGACTCACTTAATCGAAACCTTCACATCTGTACTTCATCAAAGCGCACTCAAGCCTAGTCGATTGATCGTGGCTTTCAGTGGCGGTGTTGATTCTCGAGTCTTGTTAGAGTTAGCAGCGCAGTACGCGCAAACGCATGGCATTGAGTGCTGCGCGGTGCACGTTCACCACGGTTTAAGCAAGAACGCTGATCACTGGGCAGAGCAGTGCCAAACATGGTGTGATGCTTTGTCAGTTTCGTTAGCTGTAGACCGAGTCTCGTTGGATATCAACAGTGGTGAAAGCGTTGAAAAGCTGGCTAGAGATGCTCGATACCAAGCTTTTCAGCAGCACATCAGACAGGGCGATGTGCTTGTTACAGGTCAACACATCGATGATCAACTTGAGACTTTCTTGTTAGCGTTGAAGCGGGGAAGTGGCCCTAAAGGGCTTTCTTCAATGGCGAAAGTGATGTCGTTTAGCGAAGCGTTTATCGTTCGACCGCTACTTTCAGTGACTCGATCAGACATTGAAGCGTCGGCGCACGACATGGGTTTAACTTGGGTCGAAGATGAGAGTAATCAAGACGTTCGCTTTGACCGCAATTTTATTCGCCATCAAGTAACGCCAACGCTGACTGAGCGCTGGCCCAATTTTCGAGAGGCGGTCAGTCGCAGTGCTCAGCTTTGCGCAGAGCAAGAGTTGCTGCTCGATGAGTTGCTTGAATCACACTTCCAGCAAGCTTTGGAAGATAGCCAGAGCTTAATCATTGAGGCGTTATTCCAACATTCAGACTTGTTACGAGCGCGACTGATAAGAATGTGGTTGAGTCATTGTAATCAACCGATGCCGAGTCAAAAGCAGCTCAAGCTTATTTGGGATGAAGTCGCATGCGCTCAGGCGGACGCCAACCCTAAGCTGGTGTTGAATGATGCCGAAGTTCGACGCTTTAATCATCAGCTCTATTTGGTGAGAGAGACTAAAGACCTATCCGACTGGCAAAGCCATCTTTCAATGGGAGAGAGTTTGACGCTACCCGATGGCTTAGGGGAGCTACGCTTAAATTCAGCACTGAGTGATGGCGCATCGAACCACCGTGATGTGCAAAGCTTTAGTTTGTCGGATACAAACGCAACACTAAGAGTGATCTTTAACCCTGAAGGACTTTCGGCTCACCCTGTTGGGCGCGGGCATAGTAGAAAACTCAAGAAGCTGTTTCAGGAATACCAAGTACCCAGTTGGTTAAGACGCAGAACGCCGATATTAATGGATGGCGATCGAGTGATCGCTGTTTTAGGCTTATTCGTAGATAAAAACTACGAAGGTCAAGATTGTGAAGCGCTTTGGAGCAAGTAGAAAAAGTTTGTGTCACAATTCACCGTCACTTTAATAAAAATAATTAATGGAATATGCAATGAAGAAAATTACACTAGGATTAGTTCTCGGACTTGGACTATTGAGTGGTAACGCTCTGGCGGGTGATGTTGCTGCGGGCCAAGCTAAAGCAGCAATCTGTGCGGCTTGTCATGGCGCCGATGGTATCGCTATGATCCCAGGTTACCCAAACCTGAAAGGACAAAACGAGCAGTACATCGTTTCATCGATCAACGCTTACAAAACAAAACAGCGCAATGGTGGCTTGGCCGCTGTGATGCAGGCTCAAGCTTCTATGCTGAGTGATGAAGATATCGCTAATCTAGCCGCTTACTACGCAAGCCTTAAGTAAAACCTTCTCAAAGCGCTGATTAAACAAGATGATAAATTTCGAGCCAGAGCTTTAAAGCTCTGGCTTTTTTCATTGAATGTTTACTATAGCTAACCGATAATGAGCTATTCGCACAGTTTAAGGGATGAACATGAAAAAGATTGAAGCCATTATCAAGCCATTCAAACTTGATGATGTACGTGAAGCACTTGCAGAAGTGGGTATTACGGGTATGACAGTATCTGAAGTTAAAGGTTTTGGACGCCAGAAAGGTCATACTGAGCTATATCGCGGCGCAGAGTACATGGTCGACTTTTTACCTAAAGTGAAATTGGAAATCGTTGTGACCGACGAAGTGGCTGACCAGTGTGTTGATACCATTATCGAAACGGCTCAAACCGGTAAAATCGGCGACGGTAAGATCTTCATTACTGACGTTGAACGTGTGGTACGTATTCGTACTGGCGAAGAAGACGAAGACGCCGTATAAAAAAACTATTACCCAAAAAGGAGCGTTTATCGCTCCTTTTTCATTTCTGGTAGGGTGCTGTATGTTTAAGAAAACCATCATTGTTATCGCCGTATTGATAACGCTTGCTGTCGTTAGTTTTCATTTTATCTTCGTGATCCCGAATAAGCCCAACCTGATCACTTCCTCTCAAAGTACCAGTAACGACATCTACAGTTGCTACCAAAACTCCGCACCGAAAGCGATTGACGTGTCTGATGGACTAAGCATTACCGTGTGGAATATCTACAAGCAAAATCGCAGTAATTGGCAGAGTGAACTGAACAAATTGACGGCAGGAAGCGATCTTGTATTGCTGCAAGAAGCGAGTATGACAGTAGAGCTTCGCCAATGGGTGACAAGCGGCCAGTGGGGAAGCACTCGTGTGAATGCGTTTGAAGCCTTTGAACAAAGTGCTGGTGTACTTAACTTAGCGACGCATTTACCGATCGAAGCTTGTGCTTATACTCATGAAGAGCCTTGGCTTCAATTGCCTAAATCGGCGCTTTGGTCTCGTTACCAACTTAGTAACGGCGAACAACTGGCGGTTATTAATATCCATGCTGTGAATTTTACCTTTGGTACGGAAGATTACGAGGCTCAGCTGAAGAGCTTAACTGACAATCTGCAAAAGTATCGTGGGCCTGTTATTTTTGCTGGGGATTTTAATAGCTGGAGTGAGGCTCGCTTTGCGGTATTGAAAGGCGCGTTGGAACAGGTCGGTTTGACGGAGGTTGCCTTTGAACCGGATAACCGAACTCAGTTTATGACAGGATTGGTGCTCGACCATGTGTTCTATCGAGGGCTAGAGGTAGAAAATGCAAAAGCGCCCATTACGGACGCTTCTGATCATAACCCTATGCGAGTCACCTTTAAGGCTAAATAGTGATTAGCTATTAGTCATTGGAGCTTTACCATTCGCACGGTGGTTACCTTGGTTAATCTAACGGAACAAATAGGCTAGAGAGTCTTCGCTAGCCTTATCTCTTCAACTTAAAAGATTAAAATGTAGAGCGCCCAGATTAGGTAATAACCAACCCATGGTAAGCCTGAAATCACAAGCGCTTGCCCACGCTCAAACTCAGTCCACGTTAATACGGCTGCATAACCCAACACGATATACCATGGTAATAACAGTGGTAAAGAGCTGGCAAACTGCGACCAATCATTGGTCAGTGGTAACTTGATTAAGCCGTTTAAGCTGTTCAAGTCAGCAGCGTAGCTCATCACTTGTCCATGCTTGAGTATCAGGCTTGCGTAGCTTGCTACATCACCTAAAACAGCCGGGAATATCACAACCGATGCCGCTGCAAACCATCGCCAAAAGCTATGTTGATGCTGGCTTGGTTTGGTTGCTAGGTTAAACCAGAATGCCAACAGAATGATGGTTAACGTACGGCCAAACACATCGCTGATGATTTCACTCGCGAGTAAGGTATTACTGTCAAGTAACGCCAATTGGTCAGGGTTCGTTTGAGCCAGTTGTTGTGACAATTCTGCACTTAACCATGCAAAATCTACATTCGAAAAATAAGCACCCCAGAATAAAAACGGGCTGAGCATTAATACGACGTAGGGTTGCCATCCCCAAGCACTTCGCTGATAAAGCGCTAAGAAACAAGCTGTTGGTGAACGGAATATATCCAACAGCATGACGAGTGGGTTACTTGACGGGTTCATACACTTACCTTAGTTACATCAACATACAGCTTCAGTTTTTGTCCTGGCTGTAAGTATTTCTTGTTCTGCAAAGCGTTCCATTTTACAACATCTGCGCTTTTTACTTTGAACTTTGATGCAATACCGCTGACTGTGTCACCTGATCTTACGTTATAAAAGACAGTTCGGATGATGGCACCGTCGGAACTATTCTTCCAAATGACCAGTTCTTGACCAATTCGAAGCGTGTCGCGTGGCCCCATACCATTCCACTTAGCCAGTGATTGGTGAGATACCTTATTTGCGCGTGCAATCGTCCATAGGCTGTCACCACTTTTTACGGTATGACTAAGCTTATATTGACCACGACTCTTCGACTGTGTGCTTGCTAGGCGATTTGAAGCGCTTAGTGCGTATGTCTTGTCGTCTTTGGTGGATGTTGGGATAAGTAAGTGCTGTCCAATACGAATATTGTTGTTGCTCAAACCGTTTGCAGAGCGGATCACTTTGCTGGTGGTGTTATATTTACTTGCTAGTACGCTAATGCTGTCACCAGACTGAACCTTGTAACGCACCAACTTCATGCCTTTGCCTTTATTGGCCGCCACTTCTTTGTTGAACTTTTCAACAGAGCCTAGGGGAAGCAATAATTGCTGATGCTTTTCAGGTGCTGTCGCCCACTGGTTGTAAGCCGGGTTGTAGCCTTGCAGCTCTTTGACTGGAATACCTGCGTAGCTTGCAGCAATCGCTAAATCAAGCTGTTCGTTTGGGTTAACCAGGGCCAGTACTGGCTTGTTTGGAATCGCAGGGATATCGATGCCATACTTTTCTTGGTTGGCAATCACATCAGCTAGAGCAAGCAGTTTAGGTACGTAGCTGCTGGTCTCTTTTGGCAAGTCCAAAGAGAAGAAGTCGATTGGCTTACCCAGTTTCTTGTTCTTGCGGATAGCACTGTTTACACGACCGCCGCCACTATTATAGGCAGCAATGGCATGGTTCCAGTCGCCATCGAAACGTCGGTTAAGGTCTGAGAGGAAGTCCAATGCGGCGTCGGTAGAAGCGGCAACATCGCGGCGGCCATCATACCAAAAGTTCTGTTCAAGCCCGTAGTCTTTGCCTGTGCCAGAAATGAATTGCCATAGACCTGCAGCGCTGCCATGAGAGTAGGCAAACGCATCGAAAGAACTTTCTACAACGGGTAATAGTGCCAATTCTAGTGGTAAGCCTTTTTCTTCAATCTTAGTTGTGATCAGATAAAGGAAAGGTTCAGCACGTTGTGAGACGGTTTTTAGATGACTAGGGTGCTTTAAATACCAAGTTCGGTAGTAATCAACCTTCTTTTGGTCGGGTACTTCCATTTCAAGTTGCATCGCAATACGTTTCCAAACATCTTCTTGTGTTTGTGGAGTAACGACAGGTGCTTCAACTTTTTGATCTTCTTTGGCTGTTGCTTCTGATGAAGCGTTCGCTTGAGAAACTTCTTTAGTAGGAGATGTGTTGGTTTGCTCGGAAGCTTGGTCTGGATTCTCTGACTGAGTTAATTGGCAACCAGAAAGTAGTAATACCAAAGCCCAGCTGTACTTAACTCGCATGTTACAGCCTTTTTAATTAACGGCCGGTGATAATACTTGCCACCCCCTATGAGTGACAAGTCTGTATTTGTTAAAATTCGTTCTTCCACGCACGTAAAGCGGTAAATACCGATAAAGGATCGGTCTGCTCAGTACGATTAGATACTGATTTCACTACACTTGGCTCGGTATAGCGCAAGAAAGGGTTCACAAACTTCTCTTGTCTCAAATTTGTGGGGATGGTCGACTTATTCTGAGCTCGCAGTCGGTTCACTTGGTCGCGATATTGCTGCAAATGTTGGTTGTCAGGCTCAACCGCTAATGCGAAAGCGATGTTCGCGGCGGTGTATTCATGAGCACAGTAAACCTCGGTTTCTTGAGGAAGTGCTGTGATCTTGTTCAGTGCATCAAACATTTGCTGTGGCGTGCCTTCCATGATTCGACCGCAGCCTGCTGAAAACAGCACATCGCCACAAAATAGTTTGGCATCGCCCACATAACCAATGTGACCAGCGGTGTGGCCACTGAGCCCGAGTACTAAAAATACTTCACCAAACAATTCTAATTGGTCACCATCATCAACGGGGTGAGTTAAGGTCGGGATTGGTTCATTCCTTGGACCCACAACATCTATGCTTGGAAACTGTCTGACTAGTTCTGGAACGCCACCAATGTGATCATGGTGGTGGTGTGTAATCAAGATTGCATCTAAAGTTAGCTCATGATGTGCTAAGTACTCTAATACTGGAGCCGCATCACCAGGGTCGACGACAGCACAACGACGATCGCTATTTTGAATCAGCCAGATGTAATTGTCGTTAAATGCAGGTATGCTTTTGATATGTAACATTATTGATTCTCCAGTCACTTTTAGTGAGACAGAATAAGTGAGACAGGTTATTGATGAAGCCAGCACGTAGCAGAAAGAAGTTTGAGCGTCCTTACACTTGGGCACAATTGCACAATGGGGACTGGTTGAGAGAATCTATTCAAACTCGACTCGATGAGTGGTGCCCAAAGCTATTTGGTTACCATATGCTCAAGCTTGGCGGTCTCAGTAGTGAGATTTCTAGCTGCACATGCAACATTCAACATCAAGTAAACCTAGATATCCAGAACCCATTACATAATGTGATAGCGGATGTCTATAATTTACCCTTTTTGGAGAAAAGCTTTGATGTTGTGGTGCTGAGTCATCAGTTAGATTATAGCAATGACCCGCATCGATTATTGAGAGAAGTCGACCGAGTGATGATGGACGATGGTTATATCATCATTACTGGCTTCAATCCGTTTAGTATTACCGGACTCGCAAGTTTACTGCCTTGGCGAAAGAACAGCTTGCCTTGGAGTGGACGTATGTACACGCCAAACCGAATTAAAGACTGGTTAGGTGTATTGAACTACGAAGTGATTCACTGCGATACCTATGCACTATTTCCGATGAGTAAGTATCAGGCGATGTGGACGTGGTTGGAGAATAGTTTAGGCGGCTGTGCTTCCTTTGCTGGTAGCCAATACTTTATTGTTGCTCGTAAACGAACTTACCCACTTAAGCCTATCAAGCCACATTGGCACCTTAAGCGACGTTTCTCTCCGGTTGGAGCAAGCTTTAGGACCAATACGCGTCGTACCATGGATTCAGCTAAAGCTTCATATCCGTTGAAAACAGAAAAAGCCGACTAGTAGTCGGCTTTTCATCTATTAATTAGGTTAATCAATTATCAACTAGTTTAAGAAGCTATCAATCAGGTTAGGAAACTATCAATCAGGTTTGGAAAGTATGAATCTGTTTCTGAAATCTGCATCTCATTTAAAAGACGGTTAGCTTGGTTGATAGCCCGTATCTTCTTGAGTCGGATTCTCCGCTGCATTTCGCGCTAAATCATCACACATTTCATTTTCTCGGTGCCCAGCGTGTCCTTTAACCCAGCGCCAATCAACACTATGACGAGCAGTTTCTTTATCGAGCCTTTGCCACAGGTCTGCGTTTTTAACCGGTTTCTTGTCGGCGGTTTTCCAGTCACGCTTTTTCCAGTTGTGGATCCACTGTGTGATGCCTTGGCGAACGTATTGGCTATCCGTGGTCAGAATTACAGAGCAAGGTTCCTTGAGTGCTTGGAGAGCGATGACAGCTGCGAGCATTTCCATACGGTTGTTGGTCGTTAGTGTAAAGCCTTCGGCTAGTGTCTTTTCTACTTTTTTATAGCGAAGTACGATGCCATAGCCACCAGGACCTGGGTTGCCTAAACAAGAACCGTCAGTGAAAATTTCAACTTGTTTCGTCATGATTTGATACTATTACCTCAAGCACATTATCGGCATAGTCTGACACAGTTATCCTTATGAATACCAGTAGCACTCCAGAACAAAACACGAACGAAAAAAACAGTTCGGACGAAAATAAGCGCATCATTGTACTCGATACCGAAACCACCGGTATGAATACAGAAGGTGGCCCTCACTATATGGGGCATCGCATCGTTGAAATTGGTGCGGTAGAGATCATCAACCGTAGGCTGACCGGGCGTCACTTCCACGTCTATATAAAGCCCGATCGTGCGATTCAAGAAGAGGCGATTGGCGTTCACGGTATTACCGATGAATTCTTGATTGATAAGCCAGAATACCAAGACATACATAAAGAGTTTCTCGACTTTATCAAAGGTGCTGAGCTGGTAGCTCATAACGCGCCCTTCGATACGGGTTTTATGGACTATGAATTTGAGAAGCTCAACCCTGCGATAGGTAAAACGGATGACTACTGTAAAGTTACCGATACCTTGGCCATGGCGAAGAAGATATTTCCAGGCAAAAGAAACAACCTAGATATCTTATGTGATCGTTACGGTATTGATAACTCGCACCGTACTCTCCACGGCGCATTGCTCGATGCGGAGATCCTAGCCGACGTCTATTTATTGATGACGGGTGGGCAAACTTCGCTGCAATTTAACGCCGGCCAAAAGGAAGGTGAAGGTGAAAGTATACGAAGAGCAGAAAGTGGTCGAAAATCCCTAAAGGTTTTACGAGCTACGGCCGATGAAGTAGAAGCGCATCAAAGTCGTTTAGATCTCGTCGAGAAAAGCGGAAGCTGCCTCTGGCGTCAGTAGGGAGAAACTATGTTAAGGGTATTGGCTACTGGTTACTTATTGCTGTTAAGCTTTAGCTTACATGCGGCAACAGAATCCGTAATGAGTTTATTGGACAACCGTTTTCGAGTTGATCCCAGTATTGAACAAGTTACCTTTGTGATTTATCGAGCCGATAACTCTAAACCTGTCGTTTTGGTTCGTCCGGATGGCAAGAAATACTACTCTTGGCGCAATGCTGATAATGTCCGTTGGTACGAAGAATCATCCATGGACATTATCTCTATCGACAAACCGATGCCAGGACCTTGGCAAGCGGTTGGTAAGGTCTCACCTAAGAACAACATCAAGCTATTGTCTCACCTTGTTTTGGATGCCAATGACTTCCCAGACAAACTGTATCAAACCGAACACATTAAATTTACGGCTCGTTTGACCTCTGACGGCAAGCCTCTTGTGCTGCGTGATTTTTTAGATCGCGTGAAACTTAAGGTCACTTTTACTAAGTTCGTTGAAAATGAAGAGTCTTTAGTGAGAGAGGCGCGCCCAATTCCGGTTGTGATGGGCGAGTTTGCCGACGATGGCAGTGGTCTTGATGAAAAAGCCGGAGATGGCGTTTTCACTGTGTCGTTGCCGATTGATATTGAGCCAGGTAAATACCGCGCGCGTATTACTTCTGGCAATGGTGTGTTCCTGCGAGCGCAAGAGCAAGAAGTTTTGGTGTACCCAACACCGATCACTACAACCTTCATTCAGTCTCGAAAAGAGGGGCAGCCTCATACGATTGTCGTTTCAGGGGAGCCGGGCATGATTGCGCCGAGTTCGTTAGCGGTTCATGTTGAACACAAGGCTCCGGATGAATACCAAATGTATAAGCAGGGCCAAGCTGAAGTCGATGCAATGAAAGTCGCTTTAGAGGTGCCTTATAATGGCGATTTGGGGATTTATAACTGGTCGGGGATGGTTTACGCCACTGATGCCTCAAGCCAACGTCCATTGATCTTTCCCATTACTGAGCACTCGTACAGCGTTGTTGAAGATATCGACTTAGCGGAGTCACGACGCCTGCAAGAAGAAGCGCTTGCTGAGCAAAAGCGTATCGCAGCAGAGTTGATGATACTTCAGAAGCGAGAAGATGACAGACAGCGCAGTATGATCATTATTGCGGTGGGTAATGTGGTCGCGATTCTATTAGGTTTATTGATTTGGTTTGTGGTTCGTCGGGTAAAGGCGAAGAAAAAAGCTCAACCAGAGATGCAGCTTAAGGCTCCTAAGTAACTCGCCTATATCATTAGAGTTGTCTTGAGAGAGCAAACTTCGAGAGAACAAATCTCGAGAAAGTAAGCCTCGAGAATGTAAGTATTAAAATTTGTGACAACGATGTCATGAACAAAAAAAACGGGGCTCATAGGAGTCCCGTTTTTGTTTCTTTTTCTAACCTTAAGCGACGTTATCAATCGATTGGTCTGGGTACTGAGACTTTGCTGCAAGCTCCTCTGGAGAGAAGTCGTCAACGTTAATCGTGTACAGTCTATGTTCCTCTGCGCTAATCAGCAAATTTGCCTCTTCTTGCGTTAAGATGCCTTTCTCTAACCCTAATTGAGCAACAAGGTCTAGTCGTAAGAAAGCGCGCTTTTGGTGCGTCTCTTTGCAGACTTTGTTGAATAGAGGTTCTGCTTGAAGAATCACTTCTAACGCTTTTTCAATCTTACCTACTGGGTTGTATTCAGTCGCTTCCAAGTACTGGCCACGGCCGATACGAGAACGTGTTTCGCTTGGCGTTTGTAGAATGTGCGCGACTTGGCTATCCAGTTTGTCGTTTGGTGCACGACGAATGCGACCGAATGGCATCAACACAACACGAAGTAAACGGCCAATCACAGGATTAGGGAAGTTCGCTAGGAACTCATCAATCGCAACTTCAGTCTGACGTAAACTATCTTGCATACCCCAATGTACTAACGGCAAGTCTTCAGCGTGGCTGCCTTCACTTTCGAAGCGCTTAAGTGTTGCTGAACCTAGGTACAGTTGGCTTAGGATATCGCCTAATCTTGCTGATAGGCGCTCTCTGCGTTTCAGTGAACCACCCAAAACGGCCATTGAAATGTCAGAAAGTAGCGCTAAGTTGGCACTGTAGCGGTTCAATTTTTGGTAGTAGCGTTGAGTTTGTTTGTCCGCTTTATTAGATGGTGTTGGCGTGTTTGAGCCTCGACCATCAGTTAAACCAAACCACACACTGCGGACTAGGTTGCTCATCGTAAAGCTAACGTGTCCTGCTAACGCTGAATCAAACTTATCAAGCGCATCGCTGCTTTCAGAATAAGCGGCTTCCATTTCATTCAGTACGTAAGGATGACAACGAATTGCACCTTGACCATAGATGATCATCGAACGAGTTAGGATGTTGGCACCTTCCACGGTAATCGCGATTGGCGCGCCTTGGTAGCTACGAGCTAAGAAGTTTGATGGGCCTAAGCAAATACCTTTACCACCGACGATATCCATCGCATCGATGATGCTGCGTTGGCCACGGTGAGTACAGTGGTACTTCACAATTGCTGAGATAACCGAAGGCTTTTCGCCAAGATCGATACCTGCAACCGTTAGGTTACTCGCTGCATCCATTACGTAGGCATTACCTGCTAGGCGTGCAAGCGGCTCTTCAACCCCTTCCATACGACCAATAGGTTGTTTGAACTGGCGACGAATACGAGCGTAAGCACCGGTTGCCAGCGCGGCCGATTTAATGCCGCCCGTTGAGTTTGAAGGCAGTGTGATACCACGACCAACAGATAGACACTCAACCAGCATACGCCAGCCTTGGCCGGCCATTTTCTGGCCACCAATGATGAAATCGATAGGAACGAAGAGAGCATCACCTTGGGTTGGGCCATTTTGGAACGGTACGTTAAGTGGGGAGTGACGATTACCAATCTTCACGCCTTTTAAATCTGTAGGGATAAGCGCGCAAGTGATACCGAGCTCTTGCTTGTCACCAAGTAGGCCGTCTGGATCTCGTAATTTAAACGCAAGTCCCAATACTGTTGCGACAGGTGCAAGGGTAATGTAGCGCTTGTTCCAAGTGAGGCGCATACCTAGAACTTCTTCGCCTTGCCATTGACCTTTGCATACGATGCCGTAATCGGGGATTGAACCTGCATCTGAGCCTGCTTCTGGGCTAGTTAGGGCAAAACAAGGGATCTCTTTACCTTCCGCTAAGCGGGGTAGGTAGTGGTTTCTTTGTTCTTCTGTACCGTAGTGCTGCAATAGCTCACCTGGGCCTAACGAGTTAGGTACACCAACGGTTGATGACAATACGCTAGAAACGCCCGTTAGCTTTTGTAGCACTAAAGATTGAGCGTAAGCTGAGAATTCTAAACCGCCATACTTTTTCTTGATGATCATTGCGAAGAATTTATGGTCTTTCAGGTATTGCCATACTTCTGGTGGCAAATCAGCCAGCTCATGCGTTACTTGGTAATCATTGACCATTTCGCACACTGTATTTACTGGACCATCTAAAAATGCTTGCTCAGCTTCAGACAGCTTCGGGTCAGCGATGTTTTGAAGTTTCTTCCATTCAGGCTTGCCTTTGAACAGCTCTGCTTCCCACCATACAGTACCCGCTTCTAATGCTTCCTTTTCTGTCTGAGACATTGCAGGCAGTACTTTCTTAAACAAAGAAAGCGCTTTTTGACTGATCAGTGTCTGACGAATTGCCGGTACAGCAAAAATCGCAATGGCTAAGAGATAACAAAGCCAGCCAGTGACAGCTACGCCGCCAAACAGTGTTAATGCTACCATTGCGCCGGTTAATACGATTAATGCGCGTACTAGGCTAACTCTATGGTAAAGACAGACGCTTAAGACAGCTGTCATGCCGAGTAGGGAGAGCAATATGTTCATGATCGATTTCCTTTTCAGAGATCACTTATTGTTATTAAGTTTAGGTAAGAGGTCTAACCAGTCAAGTGTAAACAAAATATTAAATATTTGTAAAACTCTAAAGTGGATAAAAAGTGATCTCAATAGAGTTAAAGTTCTAATTGTGAGAGGTTGGTGGCGAATATTTGGGCGGATCGGCAGTGACAGGCTAATAAAGGTGGCAATCTTTGGGCTTAAGTGTCGACACTATTTCATGTTTGTGGGTAAACTCAGGTAATAGAGGGAAAAACCCTCAGCTCTCATTTCACGTACTTTAAGTTGCGTAAAAAAATATAAGAGATAAGCCTTATGTACCATGACCTAATCAAAAGTGAATTGAACGAAGCTGCTGACGTTCTTAACAAGTTCTTGAGTGATGACCATAACATTGCCCAAATTGAAGCTGCCGCAAAACTGATTGCAGATTCATTTAAGCAAGAAGGTAAAGTACTTTCTTGTGGTAATGGTGGCTCACACTGTGACGCGATGCACTTCGCGGAAGAGCTGACTGGCCGATACCGTGAAAATCGTCCAGGTTACGCTGGTATTGCGATTTCAGATCCTAGCCATTTATCTTGTGTAAGTAACGACTTTGGCTACGACCACGTATTTTCTCGTTATGTAGAAGCGGTAGGTCGTAAGGGGGACGTGTTGTTTGGTTTATCGACTTCAGGTAACTCTGCCAACATTTTGAAAGCGATTGAAGCTGCTCAAGCTAAAGGCATGAAAACCATTGCGCTAACCGGTAAAGATGGCGGTAAAATGGCAGGTTGTGCCGATATCGAAATTCGAGTTCCACATTTTGGTTACGCTGACCGCATCCAAGAGATTCACATTAAGATCATCCACATTGTGATTCAGCTTGTTGAAAAAGAAATGGAATAATAGTTTTAAAGACATTTGGGGCCCAACTTAGGCTCCATTGGTTTTGATAGGGAGTAGATTAAACCATGTGTGAATTGCTCGGTATGAGCGCGAATGTGCCAACTGATATTTGTTTTAGCTTTACTGGTCTTATGCAGCGTGGAGGCAATACCGGCCCGCACCGCGATGGCTGGGGTATTACTTTCTATGAAGGAAAGGGTTTCCGTACGTTTAAAGATCCTAACCCTAGTTGTGAATCCAAGATCGCTGAGTTGGTTCAAAACTACCCAATTAAAAGTCAAGCTGTTGTCAGTCATATCCGTCAAGCCAATCGTGGTGGCGTTAATCTAGAAAATACTCACCCATTTACCCGTGAGCTTTGGGGACGATACTGGACCTTCGCACATAATGGCCAATTAACGGATTACGATGATCTGGTTAGTGGTCGTTTCAGACCGGTCGGTGAGACGGACAGTGAACTGTCTTTCTGTTGGTTAGTGAAACAACTAGAAGACCGTTTTCCTGAGCCACCTCAAGACATGGAAGGTATGTTTCGCTTTGTCGCTGAGTGTTGTGACCAGCTAAGAGAGAAAGGCGTCTTCAACATGTTACTCAGTGATGGCGAGTACGTGATGACCTACTGTACGAATCATTTGTACTGGATAACAAGACGCGCGCCTTTTGGTAATGCGAGCCTGATTGATGAAGATGTTGAGATAAACTTCCAAGAAGAGACCACGCCGAATGATGTGGTCACGGTGGTAGCAACTCAGCCTCTAACATGCAATGAAGAGTGGTTTAGAATGAAGCCGGGCGAATACGCGTTGTTTCATTTTGGTGAGCTGATCGGCAATAACCACAAAGCATTGGAAGGTGTTGCTTATGCACCTAAAAAGGTTGCAAGCCAAGCACCAACTGAGCCATTGAGCTAAACGTTCCGAATAGTATCATTTTTGATCCGAACAAAAGTAAGGCCGCTTACTGAACTAATAAGTCAGTAAGCGGCCTTTTTGTTTTCTGATTTTTAAGGGCTGCTCTTCAGTGATTTACTTTGCGAGAACCGTTATACGAATTACTCTTCTGCGTAACCGTGATTGCCTAATACTTTACCGTCTAAGACAGCTTGCCCGTTTACCATCGATAAGCGATCTTCGGCAAACCATTTACAGACCATAGGGTAAATGCAGTGTTCTTGAGTCAGCACTCGACTTGCTAACATGTCAGCATCATCATCTCCAAATACTGGCACCTTAGCCTGTAAGATCACAGGGCCACCATCGAGTTCTTCGGTAACAAAGTGAACGCTGGTGCCGTGTTCTTTGTCTTGCGCATCAATGGCACGCTGGTGGGTGTGTAGGCCTGGGTACTTAGGTAACAGAGAAGGGTGGATATTGATCATTTTCCCCGCGTAATGGCGAACAAACTCTGAACTCAGAATACGCATATAGCCAGCGAGTACGATTAGATCGGGTTGGTACGCATCGATCTGAACCATCAATTCATGATCAAACTCTTCACGGGAGTTAAATTCTTTTGGATTCACCGAGTGAGCGTCAACACCTGCTGATTTTGCACGCTCTAGACCAAAAGCATCCGCTTTATTTGAGAAAACGGCCTTAACAGAGGCGTCAATCGTGTGGCTGTTACAGGCATCCAAAATGGCTTGCAAGTTACTTCCGCTTCCTGAGAGTAAAACGACGATGTTTTTCTTAGAGTGACTGTTATTCATAGAATGGCTGTTCTTCATAGAGTGGGTCATGCGATTGGTTAACCGAAGTATTTACAATGTACCTACATAAACTAAGGTTTTCTGCGGGCTAAATAGCAAAATGAGGACCATAAGGTCCTCATTGATTAACTAAGTAAGTGAGCGTATCACTTATTTGATTTCTACTTGCTCTTCGCCAGCTTCAGAGTTTGCGATCTCACCGATAACCCAAGCGTTTTCGCCTTCAGCTTTCAGTAGTTCAACAGCAGCGTCTGCTTGATCTTTAGGTAGAGCAACAACTAGGCCTACACCACAGTTGAAAGTGCGGTACATTTCAAATGTTTCCACGTTCCCTTTCTCTTGTAGCCAGTTGAAGATAGCAGGCCATTCCCAGCTTTTTCCGTCAATCACTGCTTTAGTGCCTTCAGGAAGTACGCGTGGGATGTTTTCCCAGAAACCACCACCTGTGATGTGCGAGATAGCATGAATGTCATGCTCAGCAATCATCTTAAGTGCCGATTTGATGTAAATCTTAGTCGGTTCTAGTAGGTGCTCACCAATAGTACGACCTTCTAGCTCTTCACTTTTATCAGCACCAGAAACTTCTAGAACTTTACGAATTAAAGAGTAACCGTTTGAGTGTGGACCACTTGAACCAACAGCGATAAGTGCGTCACCTGCAGCTACTTTAGTGCCATCGATGATGTCAGCTTTTTCTACGACACCAACACAGAAGCCAGCAACATCGTAGTCATCGCCTTCGTACATGCCAGGCATTTCAGCCGTTTCACCACCGATTAGTGCACAGCCAGCTTGAACACAACCTTCAGCGATACCAGAAACAACGTCTGCAGCTGTATCTACATCTAGCTTACCTGTTGCGTAGTAGTCTAGGAAGAATAACGGCTCACCACCTTGAACGATTAAGTCGTTCACACACATTGCCACTAGATCGATACCAATGGTGTCGTGTTTTTTCAGATCCAAAGCAAGGCGAAGTTTAGTACCAACACCATCAGTACCTGAAACAAGTACTGGCTCTTTGTATTTCGTTGGAAGTTCACATAGGGCGCCAAAGCCACCAATACCGCCCATTACTTCAGGGCGACGAGTGCGTTTAACAGCACCTTTGATACGGTCTACTAGTGCATTACCTGCGTCGATATCAACACCAGCGTCTTTGTAGCTTAGAGAAGAAGTATTACCACTCACGGGATAGTCCTCGAACTTAAGTTGGATGTGAAAACGGCGCTATTCTAACAGGGCTTGATTACCAAGAGCAAACGTTTGCGCGTTTTTTTTATTAGAATAAAGATTCTGAAATAACCCCACAGTTCGTGTATAATCTACAGGTTTGTTTAAATATTGCCGGAGTTGGAAATGAAAGTTGTTGAAGTGAAACACCCGCTAGTAAAACATAAAATTGGCCTGATGCGTGAAGGTGACATTAGCACTAAGCGTTTTCGTGAGCTAGCGACAGAAGTGGGTAGCCTTCTAACATACGAAGCGACATCAGATTTTGAAACTGAGCGTGTGACGATTAACGGTTGGAACGGTCCAGTAGAAGTTGACCAAATCAAAGGTAAAAAAGTAACTGTAGTGCCAATCCTACGTGCTGGTCTAGGCATGATGGACGGCGTTTTAGAGCACATCCCAAGTGCACGCATCAGCGTTGTTGGTATTTACCGTGACGAAGAAACACTTGAGCCAGTACCATACTTCAACAAGCTTGCATCTAACATCGACGAGCGTATTGCTCTAGTGGTAGATCCAATGCTTGCGACGGGTGGTTCTATGATCGCGACTATCGACCTTATGAAAGAGAAAGGTTGTAAGCACTTTAAGATTCTTGTGCTTGTTGCTGCTCCTGAAGGTATCGCTGCTCTAGAAAAAGCGCACCCAGATGTTGAGCTGTACACGGCTGCAATCGATGAGAAGCTAAACGACAAGGGCTACATTGTTCCTGGTCTTGGCGATGCTGGTGATAAGATCTTCGGTACTAAGTAATTCAGTTTCGGTTTAAGTTAATTTAAAGAGTTTTTAAACTTAACTGAACCTGCTTAATTAGCCGTATAAATAAAAGGGAGAGCATTCGATGCTCTCCCTTTTTTGATCTTGTTAGGTTGTGATTCTTTTGAATCTAGCCTTACCGATAAATTAATCGATTTGAGCTTTGTCTACTACGGTGTTGTCGCCTAATTCTTCAGGAAGGACTAGGTTAAGTAGGATTGCCACGATACCGCATAAGCTTACGCCCTGTAGGCTAAAGTCACCGATGCCAAATGCCATGCCGCCAATACCGAAGACTAACGTAATACCCACAATCACAAGGTTGCGTGATTTATGTAGGTCTACTTTATTCTGAATTAGAGTATTCAAGCCTACGGTTGCGATAGAACCAAATAGTAGAATCATGATGCCGCCCATCACAGGAACTGGGATCGTTTGCAGAAGAGCGCCTAGCTTACCTACTAGAGCCAGAACAATCGCTGTCACTGCTGCCCAAGTCATGATCACTGGGTTGAATGCTTTAGTCAGCATTACAGCACCCGTTACTTCACTGTAGGTTGTATTGGGTGGCGCGCCCAGCATAGAAGCGGCAATCGTTGCCACACCATCACCAGTAATAGTGCGGTGTAAGCCTGGTTTCTTAAGGTAGTCTTTACCGGTTACGTTCGAGATAGCAAGCATGTCGCCCACGTGCTCAACAGCAGGTGCAATTGCCACAAACACCATAAAGAAGATAGCGTTGATGTTGAACTCTGGTGCAGTGAAGTTTGGTAGCGCTAACCAAGCTGCTTGAGCTACGGGGGTAAAATCAACGACACCGTATACCAAGCTCGTTACGTAACCCGCAACAATGCCACCAAAGATAGGCAATAATTTAAGGAAGCCTTTCGAGAAAACACTGATGACAATCGTCACTAGCAATGAAATAGACGAGATCCATAACGCGGCGTCTGCATCGATAAGTTGAACCGCACCATCGCCGGTTTTACCTAGCGCCATGTTTACTGCAACAGGCGCAAGACCTAAGCCGATAACCATGATCACAGGGCCAACCACCACGGGTGGAAGCAGTTTATGGATGAAGGCTACGCCACGCACTTTAATCAATGCGCCCATTAATACATACACGACACCTGCTGCCATTAGGCCGCCCATAGTTGCACCGACACCCCAAGTTTGAATACCAAACATGATAGGCGCGATGAATGCAAAAGAAGACGCTAAGAAGATTGGCACTGAACGGCGTGTAATAAGTTGGAATAAAAGGGTACCGATACCCGCGCCAAAGAGTGCAACGTTGGGATCGAGTCCAGTCAGTAGCGGCACTAATACAAGCGCACCAAAAGCTACAAACAGCATTTGTGCACCTTGCAGAGCATTCTTCATGTTATGTCCTTAAAAATGGTCGTTATATGAAAAGTGAAAAATAAAATTCGCGGGATTCTATCACTTAGCAATCGATTGCCACACCAAATAGATCAAATTTATTTATCTTAGTGATATTTTATATTCGTCAAAGCTCGAAAAATTCAGTTTATAAGTGAGCGATTTATCATGGCCAGGTGATATTTTGTGGTTATTAAACACAGTGGGCGCTATCGACCTTGCCCCTCAATCCATAGTTGCTTATCATCTAGGCACAAGATTTGAATATTAGGATCAGTATGCGCTACATAGCATTGTTGTTGATGGGACTATTAGCCTCTCCGAGTTATGCCTTAACTCAAGTAGATATCTTTAGTGCTGAAGTTGCGATTAACGCTGAAAACAAACAGCCAGAACAAGTGGCAAGAAATACCGGCATGGAGCAGGTATTGATACGTGCGACTGGTCAAACTGATGTCGCTTCGAATGAGACGATTCAAAAGGCGATGCGTAAGAGTTCGCAGTACATGTCTCAAATGAGTTTTGGTGAAAGCAATGACCAATCAACATTGCGCATGCGTTTTAACGGCGCTCAAATCCGTTCGCTACTGACTCAAGCACAATTGCCGTACTGGCCTGATACTCGCTCAAATATCCTTGTTTGGCTGGTGGAAGAACAGAACTACGACAAGAATATTGTGTGGGAACACTCCAACTCACAATTAGCGGCAGGTTTACAAGCCAACGCAAAAGAGCGAGGTTTGCCTCTAACGCTACCAGTGGGTGATTTTGATGACATTACGGGTATTGCGACCTCTGATCTTTGGGGTAGCTTTGTTACACCGATCAGTAAAGCGAGTCAGCGTTACCCGGTTGATGCTGTTCTGGTGATAAAAGCTCAATCTTCAGGTCTACGTTGGACTCTATACGATCAAAAGCCAAACCAATTGACGAGTGCACCAAAATCGCCAGTCAGTGGTTCGCTATCGGGCAACAGCGCGACGACTTCTAAGAAACTTGTCGACCAAATCAGTAACTACTACGCAGGTAAAAGTGCGGTGACAGTAGCAAGTGAATCATCAGAGTCGATTTTAACGCAATTTATTAGCCTGAATAACGCACAAGACTTCTTCCAATTGGAGAATGCACTTAAGCGTTTAAACTCGGTGGCAAGCTTAGATATTTTGAAAATTCAGAATAACGAAGTAACTTTCCGAATTCACTTATTGTCGACTCAACAAGAGTTTGAGCAAGAAGTGGAAAGCATTCGCCAAGTCGCAAAGGTTGAAGAATCTTATATTGAACCTGAAGTGAGCCCTGAATTTAAAACGCAAGACAACACCATGTCTGTAGGCGATGATTCAGCAGCTGTTACTGATACGACCCTGGACGATGGCGCAGAAGCGACGGCTAACGAAGCTGACCCAAGTGTTCAAGTCATCAAAGGTAGTGAGTTATCAACTGAAGCGGATGCTAAGCTAACGAATATGTCTGGCTCGGAAGAGCTAACAGTTGTTGCGCCAGTACATGCTAAGCCAAGCCTAGTATACGAATGGGTTCGCTAGTGATTGTCTTCTGACATGACCGATTGAAATGAATTCATGAAAAAAGCCCTGCAAGAGAAATCTCGCAGGGCTTTTTGTTTGTTGTCACTTTTTTCTATTGATACTAGATCAGGACAACCTAATCCAGGTTACTGCTCGAACTTAGCTTTCTCGGTCTTTTCTACTTCAGAAAGGCGCTTAAGTTTGATGCCTAATTCTTTGGCTCGAAAGCGAGTAAATAAGATATTGCCCGCGAAGCCTAGAGTCGTCAGAAGCAGTTCTACAGCCGCTAATAAGCGCTCGCCACCGTCTACATACAAAATAGTTAATGCGTGTAGGAAGTAGAGCATTAAGACAAAGTTCGCCCAAGCATGCGTATAAGGTTTACCTGCAAGAATGCCCGGTAATGGCAGTAACAGCGGTATAGCCCAAGCGATCGCAAGCGTTACATTACTTAGATGAGGGTGCGGCGAAAGTGTCATCTGCCAAGCAATCACCCAGAATAAAAGCGACAAGTTGCCCGCTAAAGCAAGGTAGCGGAATAGCTTGGTTGTGGGAGACATCGCCTTCTCTGGCATATACATCATTGAGAAATTCCCTTCTGGTTTATTGCGATGCGCGCTAGGCGTTTGCCTAGGTTTTGCGCCAACTCAATTTCATCTTTGCTTAATGAAGCGCTCTCTCCGGTACTACTCGCACCATAGGGTGTGCCACCAGTTTGAGTGGTGTGCAGCGCAGGTTCTGAGTAGGGGATACCCACCACTAACATGCCATGGTGAAGCAGTGGCAACATCATGCTTTGTTGTGTGGTCTCTTGCCCGCCATGCAGTGATGAAGAAGAGGTAAACACGCAAGCTGGCTTATCGATCAGATCGCCATTAATCCACAGTGATGTTGTGCTGTCCCAAAAGTGCTTCATAGGTCCAGCCATGTTGCCAAACCAAACCGGACTGCCTAGTGCTAAACCATCGCAAGAACGGAGCTCTTGCAATGTCGCGATAGGATCGGTCGGCTGATAACGCGAATCAGGCTGCTCTTCTGCTGTGTATACGTCGTTCACGGTTCTTAGCATGGCTTCGCAGTTAGGGATAGATTCAACCCCTCGTGCAATTTGCCTTGCTAGCGCTCGTGTGTTGCCGTGGCGGCTGTAGTAGAGAACAAGAATGTTGATGCTCATATCGGCTTACAGAATCTCTAGCACTTGCTCTGGTGGACGACCAATCTTTGCTTTGTTGTTCGCAACAACAACAGGGCGTTCAAACAGTTTTGGATTTGTCGCCATTGCTGAGAATAGATCTTCATCGGTAACCGATGCATCGCCAAGATTTGCCTCTTTGTAATCCGCTTCTTTGGTGCGCATCATTTCGCGAACACTGTCAAAACCAAGCTGCGTGAAAAGCACTTTAAGTTGCTCGATAGTTAAAGGCGTATCTAGGTATTTGATAACTTCTGGCTGTACGCCGTTTGTTTCAAGCAGTTCTAGAGTTTGACGGCTCTTTGAGCAGCGTGGGTTGTGATAAATCACGACGGACATGGTTCTTCCTCATTATTATTTTTGATTTAATTGTTCAGTTGAAGCAATTGTTCAGTTGAAGCCACTTGAGTGGCTTCTTTACTATGTAACGTTGAGCTTTCTTTTTCTTCTGACAACGAACCGCTGCCAATAAATACACTTACTGTAACGACAAGAAGCGTTCACGCTGAATCATTAGTTGATCAATTCGGGCGTCGTAACGTGCTTGTTTTAGGCTGCCGAGCTCTGCGATTTGACTAGCCTGCGTATAGTACTGAATCGCTTTGTTCCAGTTGGCTTGCAGTGCCAAGATCTCTGCACGAGCAGCCAGTTCTTCGTCGCTATTACCAAGGCTTGTATTTACTTTTGAAAGTAGGTGCCAGCCGTTGGTGTCGTTCGGGTTATCGTGCGTGTAACGTTGCAACACGCGAACGGCTTCCTGTAGGTCTTCATTTTCAATCAGCGCATTGGCGTAGTTAATGGTTAGAACAGGGTTGTTTGGTTGGCGAACCAGTGCTGATTCGAGTTCTTTAATCGCAATCTCAGGCTTTTTCTGTTCAATATGGAGGTCTGAAATGGCATCTAGATAAAACAGGTTGGTTGGATCGCTGTTGATGAGCTTGGTCAGAATCGGCTCAGCTTTATCTAATTTTTTAGAATCTAAGTAAACCAGTGCTTGGCCATACTCTAATGATGGAACCAAGGCTTTAGGTGCTTTCTTCAGCTTACGTTCAAACCAATCTAGAGCAGCATCGTTATTAATGCCCGCATAGCGCGCGACAATGCGAGCTCTTGCTAGATGGTAATCCAGTGATGGAGCCAGTTTAAGTGGCGGATAGCTGCGAGCGCGAGCGCGTGAATCGGTGATTCGATCTTCTGGTAATGGGTGAGTCAGCAACATTGGGGGTGGTGTGCTTGCATAGCGGTATTCATCAGCCAAACGACCGAAGAAACGCGGCATCGCATTCACATCGAACCCTGCTTTCGCCAGTGTATTGATACCAAAGCGGTCAGCTTCTTTTTCATTACTACGGGTGTAGTTGATCTGGCTCTGCATGTTACCAGCGGTTGTGGCAGTTAGAGCTGCGATACCTGCTTCAGGTGCTGCAATGGCCAATAATACAGAGGCTGCTAGCGCTGCGATGGTTGCTGGAGAACGACGCGCTTGATCTTCCATACTACGCGCTAAGTGACGTTGGGTAACGTGCGCGATTTCGTGCGCTAATACTGAAGCCAACTCACTTTCAGATTGTGCATGCAGGAACAGACCTGAGTGCAAAGCAACATAACCACCAAAGAATGCAAAGGCGTTGATGTTGCGGTCTCGGATCATAAAGAACTGGAAAGGTGTCTTGACATCATTCGCGCTTGCGACAAGACGATGGCCAAGCGTATCAATGTACTGGTTGAGAACCGGGTCGTTTACGATAGGCTGGCTGCTTCTGATGATGCGCATGTAGGCATCACCATAGATAAGTTCTTGGTCGATAGTGAGGGTGCCGCCAGCAGCGGTGCCGATATCGGGTAGCTCCAAACTGTTGGTATTCGCCAACGTTGGGGTGCTTAATGTAGCTGCGATGCATAAGCAAGCGATTGAGCGAGCGCGTTTAAACATATTAGTCAGTAATACTCCGTTTCTTCTGACAGTAAGACAAGTGCAATGCAAATTGGTTCTTTATCTGATGTAACCTTTGCCGAGTGCGTGCGCTATCATGAAGGAAGATGAATGAATGATGGCGCGTTTTCAAAAACAGATTACAATACGACCCTTATAATAAGCATCGAGCTCAAGAATGACACCTAATATTCTAGATTTACGCCAAGAGCGCTGTCCAATGGCACTATTATTAGCCAAGCGTCACAGTGTAAAGTTAGAAGTAGGGCAATCATTGTCAATTTATGTCTCTGATAACAGCTCAATGAAAGATATTGTTACTTTTTTGTCTAAGCAAGCCTATGACGTCATCACTGAGGTTTGCTCTAATTACTATCATCTCCTCGTCACTAAAAAGGAATTGCAGTCAGATGCTTGAAATGGTCAATCGTTGGTATAAACGACGTTTCTCTGATCCCCATGCTGTCAGTTTGGTTGCCATCATTCTCTTCGGCTTTATTACGATCTACTTCTTTGGTCATCTCATCGCGCCATTGTTGGTGGCTATTGTATTGGCTTATTTGCTTGAGTGGCCGGTTACCCAACTCCAAAGACTCGGTGTTCCAAGAACGCCATCGGTGATGCTAGTCATCATGATGTTCTTTAGCCTGATGTTGCTGGCGCTGTTTGGCTTAGTGCCTACCATTTGGGAGCAAGTGGGTAATCTCATCAATGATATTCCAAGTATGTATGGCGGCTTACAGAAGTTCATCGCGACCATTCCTGAGCGCTATCCTGAGTTAGCAAACTTGCAGATCGTTGAATCGATTGTGTCTAACGCGAAAAATAAAGCATTAGGTTTTGGTGAAAGTGTTGTTAAAGGTTCTTTAGCTTCCCTTGTGAGCTTGGCTACGCTTGCGGTTTACTTGATTCTTGTGCCACTGTTGATCTTCTTCTTACTAAAAGATAAAGAAGAGATGATCAGCATGGCGAGTGGTGTGCTACCGAAAAATCGTCGTCTAGCGACCAAGGTTTGGGTTGAGATGAACCAACAAATCTCGAACTATATTCGCGGCAAGGTACTTGAGATCTTGATCGTCGGTGGTGTCAGCTACGTGACCTTTGCGATTCTAGATTTACGTTATTCAGCTCTGCTGGCTGTCGCGGTGGGCTTCTCGGTACTGATTCCTTATATCGGTGCGGCAGCTGTGACCGTTCCAGTTGCGATTGTTGGCCTGTTCCAGTGGGGATTAGAGCCTCAGTTCTACTGGCTGTTATTGGCTTACGGTATTATCCAAGCGCTAGATGGCAACGTGCTCGTTCCGGTTTTGTTCTCTGAAGCAGTGAATCTGCACCCAGTCGCGATTATTGTTGCGGTATTGGTGTTTGGCGGACTGTGGGGATTCTGGGGCGTGTTCTTTGCTATCCCGCTTGCTACGCTGGTAAAAGCGGTTTGGAATGCTTTACCGAGTCATGCTCTCGACGATGACCCCGAGCATCAATCGTAATTGAAGATCAATACAGTTGAGTAAGTATTAAAAAGGCCGAATATCCATGATATTCGGCCTTTTTGTATTTGGATTAGTCAATTGTGAACTTAGATCATCTAGGTATGAAATTAGGTCATCAATTCACTAGAAACAGCATTAAGCTTCTGGATTGAAGTAGCCTAGAACCACTTCGTGGTGAGTCTTAGTCTTGAACTTGTTGAAGACGTGTTCAATCTGACCTTCTTCATCAATTAGGAAGCTAATACGGTGCAGACCGTCGTACACTTTGCCCATGAATTTCTTCTCTCCCCAAACACCAAACTGCTCAGCAACGCTGTGGTCTTCATCTGATAGCAGTGTGAAGTTTAGAGATTTCTTCTCGACGAAATTTGGTAGGCGTTTTACTGGATCAACACTCACACCTAGAACAACCACATTTAGGTCATCAAGTTGTGCTTTGATATCACGCAGACCTTCAGCTTGCACAATACAACCTGGAGTCATTGCTTTTGGGTAAAAATAGAAAAGGACTTTTTTACCTTTGAAGTCACCAAGAGATACGATATTGCCATCTTGATCAGGAAGAGAAAAAGCAGGTGCTGGAACACCAGCCGTTAGCGTATTCATGATATTTCCTTTTTAAAAACTGTTTTTGATAAAGTTGAGCGAGCCTTGTACGGATAGGCTCTGACACAGCGCGTCAAATTCTTCTTGTAGCTGCATCAAATTACATTCTGATTGCACAGAAGCGGTAATAGAGATATGGAATTGGTCGTTGTCGAGCTGAACTTTAGATTTATTGATGGTTCGGGCGCTCAGCGAGTCGAGTCCTATGTTGCGGTCAGCAAAGAACTGAGTGAACTGCTCGGTAAGGCCGATTTTATCGTCTGACTCAACGAACACCTCTACTGTGTAAGAGTTCTCAATAACATCATGAGTTGAGGTTCGCTTCATAATCGTAATCAAGTCGTGCTCTTGTCCAAGCAAGGGCAGGGTGGTTTCAACGCGGGTGATGTTGTTTGCCTTTCCAGACAGTAGCATGATAAGCGTAAATTCTTCGCCAAATAGAGCGATACGGCTATCAATAATGTTACAGCCTGATTGGGTGACTAAATGAACCACTTGGTTGCATACACCTGGGCGATCTGTGCCCACAGCTGTGATTACTAGATGTTGAGTCATAAAATCACGTCTCTTTATATTCCATTGATTCATGCATGTTAGCACAGTTAGCTCGTGGAATAAGCGTGCGTACGGGGCTTTTTATGAGGCACCTTGCTTCTAACATGCAACCAATGATAAGAATATCGAGAGCGTTAAAAAATGAGATTGAGTGGTGAGAGCACAGCTTACTTGCTACTGACATCCAGTGCTGTGCTATCCGCTAGATTGAACGCAGGTTACCCAAATTCTCGGTAGAACGCCGTTAGAAGTCGTTTTACCTCAAACATACGACAATATTTAATGCAGATGTTGCCGGTAAGCCACTTTAATGTCTTGTGTTTATTGATTGGCTTACAGTAACATGCAAAAAGAATAAATTAAGGGAGATAGACATGTTTTCAGGAAGTATCGTTGCGCTAGTTACGCCATTTAATACAGATGGTGAAGTGGATTTCGACAGCCTTAAAAAGTTAGTTGAGCACCATGTTGCTGCAGGTAGTGATGGTCTGGTTGCGGTTGGCACAACAGGTGAGTCTTCAACACTCACTATTGAAGAGCATGTCAAAGTCGTCAATAAGATCGTTGAATTTGCTGATGGTCGTATTCCCGTTATCGCTGGTACAGGTGCAAATGCAACTCACGAATCTGTTCTATTCAGCCGTTTGCTGAATGGTTCTGGTATTGCTGGTTGCCTGAGCGTAACGCCTTACTACAACAAACCGACTCAAGAAGGTTTGTACCAACACTACAAAGCGATTGCTGAAGTCAGTGACGTTCCACAAATCCTATACAATGTACCAGGTCGTACTGCTGTAGACTTGTTACCTGAAACGGTTGCTCGCCTTGCTGAGATCGAAAACATCGTTGCACTTAAAGATGCGACGGGTGATCTCGACAGAATTGCAATTCACCGTGAACTTTGTGGCGAAGATTTTATCTTACTAAGTGGTGATGACTTAACAGGTCTAGAATTTGTTAAGCGTGGTGGCGATGGCGTGATCTCTGTAACAAACAATGTTGCAGCCGCTGATATGGCAACCATGTTCAAGTTAGCGAAAGAAGGCAAGTTTGAAGAAGCAGAAGCGATCAATGAGCGTTTAATGCCTCTACATAAGAATTTGTTCGTTGAGTCCAACCCTATTCCCGTAAAATGGGCGGTTCATAAAATGGGTCTGATTGCTGAAGGTGGCTTACGTCTACCGTTGACTGAATTGTCAAAGCCAGCTCAACCCGTTGTTGCTCAAGCAATGACTGAAGCGTGCATTTACTAAAAACGTATGAAGTGATGCCGAAGTGAACCTTCGGCATTTAGGAGTATAAATGAAGTATTCTCACCAGCTAGTGATTGGATCACTGGCTGTTTTCGTTCTTACAGCATGTTCTGGCAGCCCGACTCAACGTCGCCAAGCCAAAGATGATTTCGAATACTTAGAAACACCTGAGTTTTCACAATGGCAGCTGCCTGAAGATGCTCAACCTCAGTTCTATCCAAATTTTGACATCCCAAGCGGTGAGTTCAGTGGTGGTACAGGCCGTGAAGTGGATATTCGTCCGCCGCAACAGGTTCTTGAGCTGATCCCTGGTGCTCGAGCTGAACGTCAGAATGGTGAAGTGACACTATGGCTTCTTCGTGCTGAAGAGGCAGACCGCGTGTGGCAAACGGCTGTAGATATGCTGGCACAACGTGGCATTGGTATTCGTGAACAGTCAGAAAACGATATTGAGACCGATTGGGTTACTTGGGTTTCTGAAGATGAAGAAGTAGAGATCGGCAGTCGCTACTCTATCTCTCGTTTCCAAGCGAACAACCGCCATGGCTTCAAGATCAACCTTATCGATTGGCGTGAAGGCTCTGAAGAGAAGCCGGTATCGGCAACCAATAAGGAGCGTTATAACGCGTTCTTAACGAACCTAGTGATGGCAAAATACGATGAAAACCTTCGTGCTGAAGCAGCGTTGAAAGCACAAGAGCTGGTTAAACGCATTCCAATCTCAATGGGTGCCGACCGTAGTGGCTTCCCAGTGATCATTGCTCGTACTCCATACAATGTATTGTGGCAGCGTTTGCCTACCTTGCTACCGACGATGGGCTTTGAGCTTGAAGAGCGTAACCAGTCTCAAGGTACTGTAAAAGCTAAGTATGCTGCGCCAGATGATGAATTCTGGGAGACAATTGGCCTACAACCCATTGATTTGGCTCCAGGCACTTACACCTTCTTGTTTGGTGATCTTGGTAACCGTACGTCAATTAACGTAACGGATGCATCAGGTAAGCCAGTAGAAGAAGAGCTACTGAAGTCAATGGTACCGGTATTAGCACATGTTGCTGACCAAACCAAAGATGACAAAGAAGCTGATGCAGAGTAAGTAAGCTGAGTGAGCATAGCTGAAAAACCACAGAGTAAGTCATATCAGCCCTGTGGTTAGCTAAAGCCAATAAAAAAGAGGACACATTGTGTCCTCTTTTTTGTATTCGTTGATTAGTCGTCAGCGGATTATTAGCAAATTAGATTGGCTCCTTAGAGCTACAAAATTAAGCGTCTTTGTTGTCCGTAGACTCATCTTTTTGAGCTTTCTCTTGGTTCTGTTTATCCAATTGATTGAGCTTGTCTAAGTCTTTCTCTGTTTTGTTACGACCTGTCAGATCCATATTGGCGGTCTGTTTGAGCGCAGCAATATTACCCACCACAACACTAACCACGATGATGATGATCACCCAAGGGTTTGTAAGCCACTCCAACATATGCGCTCCTAATGACTGATATTCGCCACGAAGCGCGCATAGATCTCGTCTAGCTGCTCCATAATAATCTCATACCCTAATATTGGCTTAGATTGGAGTTGCTTGCCAAGTAAAGAGGGAGATAACTGTGATAAACACAACTCCGATACTTTTCGATGGCTGATATGCCAAGGTTCTATCGCCACACCGCCGAGGTCTTGGCTGTACGGAAAGAAGAACCCAAATTGAGATGCATTGGCATAAAGCCATTGGTAAAACGCTTGCTGGTGGCCAATAAGGTATTCCCATGGTTCCAGTTGCAGCTGTGTGCCTTCAGGTAAGTGATTACGAGCAAAGACATCAAAGTCACAACCCCAATGGTGACGACTCGCCCCAGGCAGTGCAGACCACCTCAGTATCGCTGACAACTTTTGCTGTTCACTGAGTGTTGAGGCATCCAGTAGTTGGCTTTCTGAGTCTAATATTGGTGCTTCACCAGAAAACTTACGGTTCCAAATTAGAGATTGCCTTTCATAGTCGCGAAAGCCACTGGCAATCTCCATTTTAAAGCCAGCGAGTTGAGCAGCTTCAATCAAACTGTTTAGGTCATCTTTGACATCACAGTGAACCAAGAATGTCTTGGTGCCAATCAGGTTAGGTTCCAGATGAGAATCTGATTGCCCGGTAAGCTGCTCTGGTGTCATAACGCGTCTCTCAATAATTAGATGCTATCAATCGCTGATGAAAAAACTATTTAGCGAACAGGTTCACTAATGTTCTCTCATACATGTCGGTTAGCTTCTCTAAGTCAGCCACTTTCACGCATTCGTTAACCTTGTGAATGGTTGCATTAACCGGACCTAGCTCTACGACTTGCCCTTTCATGCGCGCAATAAAGCGTCCGTCAGATGTACCACCTGTAGTCAGTAGTGCTGGTTTTACGTCATTAACGTGGCCAACGGCATCAACAATAGCATCAAGCAGTGAGCCTGCGTCTGTTAAGAACGGGTCGCCATTGAATGTCCATTTCAAATCGTATTCGAAATCATACTTGTCGAGCGTCTTTGTGATTCGTTCAACGATGATGTCGTTGTTTAATTCTGTACTAAAGCGAAGATTAAACTGAACATTAAATTCACCAGGAATGACGTTTGACGCACCCGTGCCCGCACTTACATTTGGGATCTGGAAGCTGGTTGGTGGGAAGTAGTCATTACCTTTGTCCCACTCGGTCGTTGCCAGTTCGTTGATCGCAAGTAGAGAGCTGTGTACTGGATTGTTCGCTAGGTGAGGGTAGGCAACATGACCTTGTGTGCCTTTAATCGTGAGATCGCCAGTAATAGAACCACGACGGCCGTTCTTCACAACGTCACCAACATACTCAGTACTTGATGGTTCACCAACAATACACATATCGATGTTTTCACCACGGGCCATTAGTGCTTCAACAACACGGACTGTACCGTTGATGAAAGGGCCTTCTTCATCTGACGTGATAAGGAAACCGATTGAGCCTGTGTGGTCTGGGTGTTTAGCAATGAACTGCTCTACAGCAACGATCATTGAAGCCAAAGAGCCTTTCATGTCTGCCGCGCCGCGACCGTGTAGGAAACCATCTACGATAGTCGGTTCGAATGGCTTGGTGTGCCACTGTTCAATCGGGCCTGCAGGTACAACATCGGTGTGGCCTGCAAAGGCAAATAGAGGCGCCTCTGTACCACGGCGAGCCCAAAAGTTCGTCGTATCTTCAAATACCATCACTTCGATTTCGAAGCCGAGTGCTTTTAAGCGTTCAATCATTAAATCTTGGCAGCCTGCATCTTCAGGGGTTACTGATTGGCGGCTAATGAGGTCTTTTGCCAGAGCCAAAGTTGGGCTATCTGTCATCCTTGAATTCCTTGTTTAAATAAAACGTCTAGTCATTAATTTTTAGGGCGCTGATTTAATGATCAACGTCCAGTAGTCTGTCTATCTAAATACAGTGCTCTAAGCAAAAATAGAGGCGTATTGGTCTGCTTTAAATCCGATATGAAGCTTACCGTCTACTTTTAGTATTGGTCGCTTAATCATTGCTGGTTGTTCAACAAGCAGAGTCACGGCTTTGTCTTCCGTTAATGTATCTTTCTGTTCTTGTGAAAGTTGGCGATAAGTCGTACCACGTTTGTTCAATACAAGTTCCCAGCCAAGTTCTGAACAGAAGGTCGTAACCAACTCTTCAGTGATGCCTTGTTTGCGATAATCGTGAAATTCGAACTTGATTCCTTCAGCTTCGAGCCATTTCTTTGCTTTTTTAATGGTGTCGCAGTTCGGAATGCCAAACATAGTGATAGTCATTGTTCTTCCTTTGGGTGATTTTATTTCGTTGTTATGAGTTGAATCCTATCAGGAAGCTGCAATTCAGACAAAATAGAGTGAGGAATATTTCATAGAGTGAAAAAAAACAGTAAGAAAATGTCACTATTGGAGACTTATTGATCAACCTCAACATGTTGTCAGCGAAAAAAGAAATAATTGAGTTGCACATATATAGGAGGTGTCAATGGAGTTGAGTCCTGTTTTTGCAAGGCGGCTATATTTAGCATTGTTAGTGGAAAGCCTTGATAGGCCAAATGTGCCTAAACTCATCGAAAAAACGGGTTGGCCTCGTCGTACTATTCAAGATGTACTCAAGGCGTTACCGGGGATCGGTATCGAACTTATGTTTGTTCAAGATGGGCGACGTCATAATGATGGCTATTACCAGTTATCCGACTGGGGTCCATTTGACAGTCAATGGGTTATCCAGCGTAAAGGCGATATAGCAATAAGCCTTGGATTTAGTGCATAAGCCAGCGAAAGCTGGCTTTCTTTTTTGCAGTAGAAGTAGAAGTAGAAATAGAAGAGGTAGCCTCTCGCTCATTTGAGCGCTGAGCTGTCTAACTATATTTCTACCTACTTACACAGTTTCTAACTACTTACACAAATAGGCAGTGCCCAACATAGTCACGGAAGTGGAAAAGTCTTGGGGAAGTGTAAATATCACGGTATCTGCACCTAGCTCAATCGTATTTGACTTGAGCTCATTCATCGCGCCCTGAATCAAGGTGTCATTTGGGTAAAACAGGTAACTATACCAATGGCCCTCGCTGCCAGTGACTTCCCCTTTATACTGACATTTATCGATATTAATCACGCCATGGTAATCCATTTGCACGTTGGCAGCTTCGCTATGAGGCGTTGATGTCGGTGTCGTGCAACCGAGTAACACGCTACTCATAGCCAAAGCGACTAATTCCTTTTTCATACGCTTATCCTGTTATTTCATCAAATAAATCGCGAAGCCTATCCAGCTTGCGAACAATAATAACCACGGCAATTTACTGGCGTGATTTGATGTTGTTTCATTATTCGAGTCGACATTCTGTTCTTGGTCTTGGTTCGCTTGTAGAGTCTGCTTCTCTTTCTGTACGCGCTTTTTAGCTTTATCGGCTTGGCGGCCACGTTCTTTCTGCTGCTTTTTATAGAGTGCGATGCCTTTCTCGATACCTTGAGCAATCAACTTGGTTTGTTCTTTGGTTTGAGCTGGCTTTTGCGTCGCTTTGGCTATCTTCAGTGCTTCTTGTTGAGATTCAACAGATGGTGTATTAGTTTTCTTTTTCATACTGAGTTCGATAATTAAAACGGATTAACCAATAAGATAACGCAAACCTAGTTAAGTATGAATGATTTGCGTTAAAGTGTTGGTTTGAAAATAAGTGAAAGTGAGATTTGTGCGGTACTCCATAGAACAATACGACAAGCACGGCTTTTTAAAAGCCCCAATCCTATTATGGTTAGGTTGGCTATTTCTGGCGAAAGCTTTGGTCGTTTTCATTGTTGCAGGTGCAAGCCGAGAGTCGGGCACTGATATCCTCGAAATCATCTATCCAGATCATCAAATGTTTTATGTTGGGATTGCATTGAGTATTCCGAGCTTGTTACTCATGTGGTTGTTTGGACTCAGATCACCAGATAGAAAGCGCCTTAATAAAGTGGTTTCATGGGGACGTTGGGTCTCCATGATGGCTATCTTGGCACAAGGAACCCATACACTTTATTTAATCTATTTAGATAACGGATGGTTCCGTTGGTCTAATGCTATCACCCTATTGTTGCTCCTATGGTTAGCGCTTTATCTAACCAATAGCCATGCCGCCAGGGATTGCTTTAAAGTGGTTGAGCACGAAGACTGATTTTCATCAAAACATTTGCCCCATTCACAATTATACTAAGAAGCTAAAAATGAAAGGATTAATCTATGCTTAACACCTCAAATGAGCAGCCTAAAATTCAAAGTGCTATCTTGCCAGAAGCAGGGCCTTTCGCTCTTTATGTTCAACTAAAAGTGAATGAGAACGCTGCTAACGTATTAGCGGAACTTCAAAAGCTTCCGAGTTTAATCGACGAACTAAACCAAACTCAACCAGACGCAAACTTAACGGCATCGGTTGCGTTTTCAAAAGCTTTTTGGGATAAGTTCGAGCAAGCTGCTCCCTCTGATTTGATTGATTTCCCTGCGCTTGGTGAAGGTGATGTCACTGCACCGAGCACATTGTCTGATGTTCTGATTCACTGCCATTCAAATCGACATGACCTGCACTTCTTTATCTTACGTAAATTGCTATCTGAAGTAGCTGTGGACGTTGAAGTAGTTGATGAAACCTACGGTTACCGCTTCCTAGATTCTCGTGACATGACTGATTTCGTTGATGGCACTGAAAACCCAAAAGACGCACAGCGCGCTGAAGTAGCGATTGTTCCTGAAGGTGAATTCGCTGGTGGTAGTTATGTGATGGTGCAGCGTTTTGTGCACAACCTGCCGGCTTGGAATCGATTGAATGTCTCAGCACAAGAGAAAGTGGTTGGCCGCACTAAACCGGACTCTATCGAGCTAGATGATGTTCCAGCGGCGTCTCACGTTGGTCGCGTAGATATCAAAGAAGAAGGCAAGGGTCTTAAGATTGTTCGTCACAGCCTACCTTACGGTACCGCTACGGGCGATCACGGCTTACTGTTCATTGCTTACTGTAATGTTCGTCATAACTTCGATGCGATGCTAGAGAACATGTACGGCGTAACAGATGGTAAAACAGACCAACTGCTTCGCTTTACTAAAGCAGTGACAGGCGCTTACTACTTTGCGCCTTCGACTGACATGTTGAGTGCATTAACGATTAAGTAAATCACCTCGTATGCAGTAAAGAACGGGAGCCTCAGGGCTCCTTTTTTTATTAAAGCTTTAGATGAACGGGTCGATATAAGAGCAATCGTGAGTTTTATTCATATTTTTGTAAGTGAAGGTCTATGGCTATAACTGTTAATACAAATGTCTCAGCTTTAGTAGCTCAGAGAAACCTCTCTAATGCTAATAACATGCTGAATCAATCTTTGGAGCGCTTAGCTTCAGGGAGCCGTATTAATAGTGCAAAAGACGATGCGGCTGGCTTACAAATCTCGAATCGATTAGAAGCACAGATGAGTGGCATTGATGTTGCTGTTCGTAATGCTAACGATGGTATCTCCATTATGCAGACAGCAGAAGGAGCGATGAATGAAACCACCAATATCATGCAGCGTATGCGAGATTTGTCACTGCAGGCGAGTAATGGCTCGAATAGCCAGTCGGAAAGGACCGCTATTCAAGAAGAAGTGACAGCTCTAAATGATGAGTTGAATCGAATTGCTGAAACCACCTCGTTTGGTGGTAAAAAACTCCTTAACGGTAGCTTTGGTAGTTCTTCATTTCAAATCGGTGGCAGTTCTGGTGAAGCGGTGCAGATAGGTTTGAAAAATATGCGTACCGATGACATCAACATGGGTGGTTTTAGCTATGTCGCCAATGGCATGGCAAGTGACGCGTGGGCAGTCAAATCCAACCAGAATGATATGACGATGTCGTTTACCGACCGTTTTGGTCAACCACAAGAGATCACCATCAACGCGAAAGCGGGCGATGATATTGAAGAGTTGGCGACTTATATTAATGGTCAAACGGATCTCGTCTCTGCTTCCGTCAATGATGAAGGACAGCTTCAGATCTATATGTCTGGCGAAGACACTGCAGGCACGATCTCTTTCTCAGGTTCGTTAGCCAGTGAGCTTTCGATGTCGGCGGGTTATTACGAATCAGTCGATGACATCAATGTCACTGATGTAGGTGGCGCGCAGCGTGCTGTCTCTATTTTGGATACAGCGATGAAGTATGTTGATAGTCATCGTTCTGAACTAGGGGCAATGCAAAATCGTTTTGATCATGCCATCAATAACCTTGAAAATGTTCATGAGAACTTGGCGACATCCAACAGCCGAATCAAAGATACCGACTACGCTAAAGAAACCACTCAAATGCTCAAGCAACAAATACTGCAACAAGTCAGTACCACTATTTTGGCTCAAGCTAAGCAAGCGCCCAATCTTGCCTTAACCTTGTTAGGTTAATAAATCACTTCGAATCTTATAAAGGCAATTCAGCTTAACTAAAGCCCTTTGGTTAATAAAAGCACAACTTTTCGCTCGACCGACTTATCGACAACTTTAGTGTTTTTCTCATCTTTTTTTGATAATTTCACTGCCAGTCACGCTTTCTTCCCCTTTCTCTCTATTTCGTTAATTTTGTTGTTTTTTTCCTAAAGGTTTCAGCATTCACGCCGTTATTAATAGTAACTTAGAGATAACTACTTGGTTTTCCGAGACGTCGGAAACCGCTATACCGGAAAATCAATTGGAGAAGTCACCATGGCAGTGAATGTAAATACAAACGTTTCAGCGATGACAGCGCAACGTTACCTAAACAACGCAAACAGCGCACAACAAACATCAATGGAGCGTCTAGCTTCAGGCTCTAAAATCAACAGCGCGAAAGATGACGCTGCGGGCCTACAAATATCGAACCGTTTGAACGTTCAGAGTCGTGGTCTTGATGTTGCTGTACGTAACGCGAACGACGGTATCTCTATTGCACAAACTGCTGAAGGTGCAATGAACGAGACAACGAACATCCTGCAACGTATGCGTGATTTGTCTCTACAATCTTCAAACGGCTCAAACTCAAAATCTGAGCGTGTAGCGATTCAAGAAGAAGTAACAGCACTGAACGACGAACTAAACCGTATCGCGGAAACGACGTCTTTTGGTGGTAACAAGCTGCTTAACGGTACTCACGGTACTAAATCATTCCAAATCGGTGCGGACAACGGTGAAGCGGTAATGCTTCAACTGAAAGACATGCGCTCTGATAACGCTCAGATGGGTGGTAAGAGCTACCAAACTGAGAACGCAAAAGACAAAGACTGGAACGTTCAAGCTGGCGCAAACGACCTAAAAATGTCGTTCACTGATAACTTCGGCCAAGCACAAGAAATCGATGTGTCTGCGAAAGCGGGCGATGACATCGAAGAGCTAGCAACGTACATCAACGGTCAACAAGACTCTGTTAAAGCGTCTGTAACTGAAGACGGTAAGCTACAAATGTTTACTGGTAACAACAAAGTTGAAGGCGAAGTGGCATTCTCTGGCAGCCTTGCTGGCGAACTAGGCATGCAACCTGGCAAAGATGTAACGGTTGATACTATCGACGTAACATCAGTTGGCGGCGCACAAGAGTCTGTAGCAGTAATCGATGCGGCACTTAAGTATGTAGATAGCCACCGTGCTGAACTGGGTGCTTTCCAAAACCGTTTCGACCACGCTATCAGCAACTTAGACAACATTAACGAGAACGTTAACGCATCTAAGAGCCGTATTAAAGATACCGATTTCGCGAAAGAAACGACTCAGATGACTAAGTCTCAGATCCTTTCTCAAGCTTCAAGCTCGATCCTTGCTCAAGCGAAGCAAGCTCCGAACTCGGCACTTAGCCTACTAGGTTAATCGATTAAAAAGCCACGTTGACTTATTAAGCGTTATTGAATCATAAACGTTAACGTTAGGCTTCCACAAATTAGCTCGTGGTGAGAGATGAGCGCTAAACAGACCCAGCTTCGGCTGGGTTTTTTATTGCCTGCAATTTGGCGAAGGTGTATTTGGAAAAGTGCAATGCTGGTTAATAGAAGCAAAAGCGAGATTCCCTATCACGTTCGTTCCTCACTGTAGGGAATGACGGCTATAGAGAGGTATTTGACTTATTGCCTACCTGAATCGAAGTCTTTAGTCGTCATCTCAGAATCGAGTAGAACGAGATATCAGAGATCCCTGTTTGTTAAAATTCACAAGTGTAATTTGATGTATAGGCGAAATGCCTTGAATAGCGCATAACAACGTTTAGTAAAAAACTAGGTCGGATAGCAGGGGACAAACGGTCAGTGTAGTTGTCATTGGTTGAGGGAGCTAGGAGAAGGGTTTCGGTGTGATAGTCAGTAATGCCTATCTGAGGTATTGAACAAATATAGCAGGCACAAAAAACGCCACCCTTAGGTAGCGTTTTAATTAAAGCAGTTAAGTAATCGAGATTACTTAGTTACTTTAAGAACTGGAGTTTCGCCAACAGTTACAGAACCAGAAAGCTTGTTCAGCTCCTTGATTTCGTCCATGTTAGAGATAACAACTGGAGTAAGCGTAGATTTCGCTTTCTCTTCTAGAAGCGCTAGGTCGAAAGTGATGATAGTGTCACCAGCTTTAACAGATTGACCTTCTTCAGCAACACGAGTGAAGCCTTCGCCTTTAAGTTCAACAGTATCGATACCGAAGTGAACGAAAAGCTCAACACCGTCGTCAGACTCGATAGAGAATGCGTGGTTAGTTTCGAAGATCTTACCGATAGTACCGTTAACTGGAGCTACCATTTTATCGCCAGCTGGTTTGATAGCGATGCCGTCACCAACGATTTTTTCAGCGAAAACTACATCTGGCACGTCTTCGATGTTTACGATTTCACCAGAAAGAGGTGCGATGATTTCGATTGCACCAGCATCAGCGCTGTCATCAGATACAAGCTTTTTCAGTTTGTCAAACAGACCCATTGTGTCATGCTCCTAACGTTTAGTTTTATTCTGTAGAATATACTATACCAATCTAACAAATTAGACGACTATTTTTAGCCGTCTAACTTTATTAAGCTCTTGGTGATTACTGAGTTTTCTCAGCGATGAATTTTTCTACGCAAGCTTCAATTTCTGCAGCTGTAGGTAGAGATAGCGCTTCGTCAGCCATAGCTTTAACTTCTGCGAAGTTAGAGTTACGGATTACTTTCTTAACTTTAGGGATAGAGATACCGCTCATAGAGAACTCATCTAGACCCATACCAAGAAGAAGTAGAGTTGCACGCTCATCGCCTGCTAGCTCGCCACACATACCTGTCCATTTGCCTTCTTTATGAGAAGCATCGATTACTTGCTTGATTACAAGAAGAACCGCTGGAGACAGTGGGTTGTAAAGGTGAGAAATCATCTCGTTACCACGGTCAACTGCAAGAGTGTATTGCGTTAGATCGTTAGTACCGATAGAGAAGAAAGCCACTTCTTTAGCAAGGTGGTGTGCGATTGCAGCAGCTGCTGGAGTCTCAACCATTACGCCAATTTCGATGTCTTCATCGAAAGCATGACCTTCAGCGCGAAGTTCAACTTTGTACTCTTCGATTGCTTTTTTCAGTTCACGGATCTCTTCGATAGAAATGATCATTGGGAACATGATACGTAGCTTACCGTGTGCAGATGCACGAAGAATGCCGCGTAGTTGGTCACGTAAGATTTCACGACGATCCAAGCTGATACGTACTGCACGCCAGCCTAGGAAAGGGTTCATCTCTTGTGGAAGATCCATGTATGGTAGATCTTTATCGCCACCGATATCCATAGTACGGATAATCACTGACTCACCGTGCATTGCTTCAGCTACTTCTTTGTAAGCAACGTATTGCTCTTCTTCAGTAGGAAGTGCAGTACGGTCCATGAATAGGAATTCAGTACGGTACAGACCAACACCTTCGCCACCGTTACGCAGGATACCGTCACAGTCTTTAACTGTACCGATGTTGCCGCAAACTTCTACTTGATGGTTATCAAGTGTGATAGCTGGTAGGTCTTTAAGTTTTGCTAGTTCAGCCGCTTCTGCTTCAAAATCAGATTTGATTTTCTTAGCTTCTGCTAATTCAGCGTCAGAAGGGTTGATGATGATCTTATTGTTCATCGCGTCTAGCACAAGCATGTCGCCGTTCTTAACTTGCTTAGTGATATCGTTAGTACCAACGATAGCTGGAAGCTCAAGTGAACGTGCCATGATTGAAGTATGAGATGTACGACCGCCGATGTCACAAGCAAAACCAAGAACGTAGTCTAGGTTGATTTGTGCAGTTTCAGATGGCGTTAGGTCGTAAGCAACTAGGATAACTTGTTCATTGATATCTGCTAGAGACACAATGTTAATGCCTAGTGCATTTTTAACGAAGCGAGTACCGATATCACGGATATCAGTCGCACGTTCTTTTAGGTACTCATCATCAAGTGACTCAAGTGCAACAGCTTGCTCTTCGATCACTGTGTAGATCGCGTTGTCTGCGTGCATTTTGTCTTTCTTGATGAGTGCTAAAATCTCTTCTTCTAGCTCTTCATCTTCAAGCAGCATGATATGGCCTTCAAAGATTGCTTCTTTTTCTTCGCCAAAAGTTTCAAGTGCTTTTTGCTTTACAACTTCAAGTTGTTGAGAAGATTTGTTACGAGCGTCAAAAAAACGCTGAACTTCTGCTTCAACTTGATCGTCTGAGATAGATTGAGTGTTTAGGACAATTTCATCTTCTTGAAGTAGTAGTGCTTTACCGAAAGCAATACCAGGAGATGCTAGGATGCCTGAAATCATAGCCTTACCTTAGTTGTTCAACTGTAAACGGGAGAATGTGTGACTTTAAGTCGTCGACTAATGTCGCGCTTATCGCTATCTATTTCGAACAAAGCCACTTTGCTGTGCAAAATGGCTTTGAAAGAAGGAGACCGTATTAGTGTAGTTGATCCATAAGAGCAACTAGGTGGTCTACTGCTTGCTGAGCTTGAGGGCCTTCAGCTGAAATAGTAACGTTAGTACCTTTTACTAGGCCTAAAGTTTGTAGCTTGAACAGGCTTTTAGCGCTAGCGCTTTTGCCGTTAGAAGTCACTGTGATGTCAGCATCGAAAGATTTTGCTTCTTTAACGAACTGTGCAGCTGGACGTGTGTGAAGGCCGTTTTCTGCTGTGATTTCTACTTGCTTCTCGTACATTTTATATACCCCAATTAATTTATTTTTTGTAAGTTTGTAACCAGATTAGCTTAACTGCTTTAGCCCAAATGCGCTAGAGGCTAGTACGCCATGTTCGTGTTAGAACTTAGACTGGTTATAAATTTTTATCCAGCCATGGTCGTCTTTTGTTGAGTACTCATGACTTTCAGAATTTGTTTATTGCTTCTTTTATTTTGAAGCGAAAAATAAAACAGACCCGATATTACCAAAGGTGGGGCAGGGATCAACAAAAAAGCCCCTAAACGGGGCTTTTTTGGACGAAAAATTGATTTGACCACATATTATTGTTGGTTCTCTTTCTCCGTAAAGATGCCTGCAAATAGGGCTGTACTTAGGTAACGTTCGCCAGAGCTTGGCAGTACGGTGACAATGGTTTTTCCTGCAAATTCAGGTAGTTCCGCGATTCTGTTCGCCGCTACTACCGCTGCGCCAGATGAGATGCCCGCAAGAATACCTTCCTCTTTCATTAGGCGTTGAGCCATCTCAATCGCTTCTTCAGAAGTTACTGGCTCTACACGGTCGATAAGGTCTAAATCTAGGTTTCCAGGGATAAAGCCTGCACCAATACCTTGGATTTTGTGTGGGGCTGGTTTGATTTCTTCGCCAGCAAGCGCTTGTGCAATCACTGGAGATTCTGCTGGTTCAACCGCTACTGAAGTGATCGCTTTACCTTTCTCGCCTTTAATGTAACGGCTTGTACCAGTAAGCGTACCGCCGGTACCTACGCCAGCGACAAATACATCGATTTCGCCATCTGTTGCTTCCCAAATTTCAGGGCCAGTTGTCTTCTCGTGAATTTGTGGGTTAGCTGGGTTGTTGAATTGCTGAAGTAGCAGATACTTTTCTGGGTCTGAAGCGACAATTTCTTCTGCTTTAGCTATCGCGCCGTTCATGCCTTTTGGTGCTTCAGTCAGTACTAAGTTTGCACCTAGTGCTTTAAGCAACTTACGACGCTCTAGGCTCATTGACTCAGGCATCGTTAGCGTTAGCTTGTAACCGCGAGCGGCTGCTACGAATGCAAGAGCAACACCTGTATTACCACTGGTAGGTTCAACAAGCTCGATACCTGGTTTTAAAGTTCCTGCTTTTTCTGCTTCCCAGATCATGTTTGAACCGATACGACACTTAACGCTGAAACTTGGGTTACGAGCTTCAATCTTAGCTAGAACGTTGCCTTTGCTTACTTTGTTAAGGCGGACTAGCGGTGTGTTACCAATCGTTAGGGTGTTGTCTTCGTAGATCTTGCTCATGCGATATTCCTTCATTTAATGACAGAACTAAACGTAGTATATCAATCACTTTACCGTCTAGTGTCTTTCGATGTTTGTTTAGCTTGAATTTAGATTAAACAAGTTGAAAAAAAGGTAAAAGGATTAAAAAGTTATATCATATAGATATGTAGCAGAGTTCACGCCTATCTTTATTGTGTTCAGAACTTCAAAAAGATAGGCGTTGTTAAAGAGAGAATGAAGGTTATAGACGAGAACGCAGAGCTTGGTCTTTAAACTCAGCAACCCACATTGCAGTAGCGCCGCAGACGGCAACGGGCATGACGATCAGATTTAAAATTGGAATCGTCGTGAAAACAGACACAAGTGCACCGAAGCTATAGCTCTTACCTTGTTTTTGTTTCAAATTGTTTCTCATATCATCAAATTTGATTTTATGGTTATCAAATGGGTAGTCGGCGTACTGAATCGCTAACATCCATGCTGTGAAAATGAACCATAAAAACGGCGCAACGGTTTGTCCTAGTGCTGGAATTAACAAAAGTAGGAATAAACCTATCGCTTTTGGCAGAATGTAGACAAGCTTGCGCCATTCTCTCGCTAAAATACGTGGAGTATCTTTGAGTGCATCCAGCAAACCATCGTCATTCACTTTTTTGCCACTGAGTAGCTCTTCTACCTTTTCTGCCAGCAACCCATTGAAAGGTGCGGCAATGAAGTTAGCGAGCGTACTAAAGAAATACGAAAACGTGGCTAAGACGGTTAACACAAGTAGTGGCCATAGAATGTATGACAACCACGACAAAAAGCTTGGTAATGCGCCAATCCAGCCCTCAATCCAAGTGTTTAGGTTGGAGAAGATATAAAACAAGGCACCACCAACGAGTAACACGTTAGCAATAAGTGGCATTAGTACAAACTTACGAATGCTCGGCGACAAAGCGATTTTTATTCCGAAAATAAAATAGCCAAAGCCTGAGCGGGGAACAGATTCAATAGTCATATTTAAATTAGGTCACATGTGAATTTGGTTAAATAGCAAACATCCCTAGTGTACTAGACCGAAATTAAGAAAAAAAGCGTGGTGAAAATCACACCATGTAAGGAACTAATTGTATTAAGTTGTTCTAAAACAGTGGCTACTTTTGATAGAGTAGTGAGATTAGCCAAATTAACCCAACTTAGTGACAGCGTGTTTATAGCTAGTCGACTAAGAAAGCTGAGAGCGAAAAATGCAGGAATTGCGATTTGTACTCATTATTGTTGGCGCATTAGCTATCGCCGCATTATTGTTCCATGGTCTATGGACGAGTAAAAAAGAAGGGAAAGCAAAGTTTGGAGATAAGCCGCTTGGTAAGCTTGATAACGACAGCTTAGATGAAGCAGAAACGATCCCAAACCGTTCATTCGCCCCAGAAGATGATTTTGAGATAATCCGAAAAGAGCGTAAAGAGCCGGATTTTGCAGTCTCACCATCTGAGACTGATCCGCTGATTGACTCAGATCCACTTACTGCGCCACAAACGAAAGAAGTTATCGAAGACGACATCGAATTGAATGATCTTCCTTCTTTCAGTGTTAAAGAAGAACCAGTTCAGATCGAGAGTGAACCTGAAGACATACAAGAGGCCACTGAACCAGAGGTTCCAAGCTTTGAATTGACTGACGAGCAAAAAGAAAGTCATGCTGGTTTTCAAGAGCAGTACGGTTCGTTTGAAGAAGCTTCTGATTCGGTTACCGAGCCACTCGTTCCTAGTGAATCATTGACGCTAAGTGAACCGCTTGTTTCGAAAGAGGTCGTTGCTCCACAAAGCGCCGCGCCTGTTGAAGAAGCTAAGCCAGATGAAGAACTTGGCTTAGAAGTGATTGTTCTTAATGTTCACTGTGCTGGAGAGATCCCGTTTGTAGGGACTGAACTTTTCCGTAGTATGGAGAATAACGGCCTAACTTATGGTGAGATGTCTATCTACCATTGCTTTGCACAATCTAGCGATGAGCCCAAAGTTATTTTCAGTGTTGCGAACATGATGCAGCCGGGAACTCTAGAACATGATGATCCCGCCGACTTTACAACGAAAGGTATTTCGTTCTTCATGACGCTGCCTTGTTACGGTCAAGCTGATCAGAACTTCAATGTAATGCTGAGTGCAGCTCAGAAAATTGCTGATGATATGGGCGGAAACGTTTTGGACGAGTCACGTAATTTAATGACGCCCAATCGTTTGTCAGACTACCGTAAGCAAATCAGAGACTTTATGACGGCTACGAATGCCTAGCCGTATTGTTTAGCCTTGTAAATAATCTATATTTATAGAAAAGGGCTCCTAAGGGAGCCCTTTTTGATATTTCAATCACGACAGAGAATGATATGAAAGAATCGATTCAAGTTACCTTAGAGCAGTTAAGAGAAACTCTGCACTATCATGCCGTTCGTTATTACGTAGAAGATAGCCCTGAGATCCCTGATGTCGAGTACGATCGATTAATGCAGCAATTGCTAAAGATCGAAGAAGAGAACCCGGAGCTAGTGACGGTAGATTCTCCGAGCCAACGTGTTGGTGGTCAGCCTCTCGATGGTTTCACTCAAGTGACTCATGAGATCCCAATGCTTTCTCTGGACAATGCTTTCTCTGATGAAGATTTAGATGCGTTCAATAAGCGAATGTCTGATAGAGCGCCAACCGCAAACCTTAAGACTTTCTGTTGTGAACCTAAGCTTGATGGCTTAGCGGTAAGCCTACTCTATGTAAATGGCACCTTAGTTCAGGCAGCAACGCGTGGTGATGGCGCTACTGGCGAAAACATCACAGAAAACGTACGAACGATCAGCTCTATTCCGCTTAAGTTGCAAGGCGAAGGTTGGCCAGAACGCATTGAGGTTCGTGGTGAAGTGTTTATGCCCAAAGCAGGCTTCGATAAATTGAATGAGATGGCTTTGAAGAAGGGCGACAAAGTTTTTGTTAACCCACGCAATGCCGCTGCAGGTAGCCTGCGTCAGCTTGATTCTCGTATTACAGCGAAACGTCCATTGGCTTTCTACGCATACAGTGTCGGTGTTGTACAAGGCGCTGAGCTATCAAATAGTCACTATCAACGCTTTTTACAGCTTAAAGGTTGGGGCTTACCTATGTGCCCTGAGACTAAGCAACTGACCTCTCTTGAAGACGTGAAAGCCTATTACCAAGATATTATGACTCGTCGTGATGCGTTGGCTTACGAGATTGATGGCGTTGTTATCAAAGTCGACGATATCGCGGCTCAAGAAGTGCTTGGCTTTGTTGCTAGAGCACCACGTTGGGCAATTGCTTATAAGTTCCCAGCTCAAGAAGAGATTACCCTGCTCAATGACGTTGAGTTTCAGGTGGGCCGTACTGGCGCTATTACGCCGGTGGCTAAACTGGAACCTATCTTCGTAGGCGGCGTGACGGTTAGTAATGCCACTTTACACAATGCCGATGAGATCGCTCGTTTAGGTGTGAAGGTAGGCGATAGCGTGATTATCCGTCGTGCCGGTGACGTTATTCCGCAAATTGTGGCTGTTGTACTCGATCGTCGCCCTGAAACGGCTAGAGACATTGTTTTCCCTGATGCTTGCCCTGTATGTAACTCTGCAGTAGAACGCGTTGAAGGCGAGGCTGTAGCGCGTTGTACAGGCGGTTTGGTGTGTCAGGCACAGCGTAAAGAAGCGCTTAAGCACTTTGTGTCTAGAAAGGCTCTGGATGTTGATGGTCTTGGCGTAAAAGTGATCGAGCAGCTTGTAGACCGTGAAATGGTAGAAACTCCAGCCGATCTCTTTAAGTTAAGCGCTGGCGTGATTACGGTTCTTGACCGCATGGGGCCTAAATCGGCACAGAATGTAGTGAGTGCGCTTAATAAAGCTAAAGACACGACATTAGCGCGTTTCCTTTATTCTCTAGGGATTCGAGAAGTGGGCGAAGCGACGGCTATGAACTTAGCTCAACACTTTAAGACGCTGGAGTTGGTTCAAGCTGCCACTCATGAACAGTTGGTTGAAGTGTCAGATATTGGTGACATCGTAGCAAGTCACCTCACGAGCTTCTTTTCACAAGAGAAAAACAGAGCTGTAGTCGAACAGTTGTTAGATCTAGGTGTTAACTGGCCTGCAATCGAAGAAGCTGCAGATGATCAAGAACTGCCATTAGAAGGTAAGGTGGTTGTATTGACGGGATCATTATCTAAATTAGGTCGTAGTGAAGCCAAAGCAGCACTGCAAGCTCTGGGTGCGAAAGTAACCGGTAGCGTATCTAAGAAAACGGATATCTTATTCGCTGGTGAAGCCGCTGGTTCTAAACTGACTAAAGCACAAGATTTAGGTATCGAAATAAGAACGGAAGAAGATCTAATTGCACTTATTTCGTAAGTAAACCAAGGTAAAAAAAGCTCAAAAGCACTCCTTTAAAGGGAGTGCTTTTTTTGTGTCTGCTACAAATTAGATGTCTTTTTAATTGTTGAGAATTTTGTTCCTATACGAACTCCAAAATCAGGACAGTGACGCTGCTCAACATTAATGAAATACCATGATGGTTGTATTGAAAATGCGAGTCACTTCTATGTTTATAAGGGTGGTATTTCTTTAAGTAATTGATAGTTATTGTTTTTGTTATTTTTGGTTGTGAGCTTTACAATTTATCGATCTGGATCACTAAGTACCTACTAAATTTGCACCAACTCATATTTTTTTAGATGAAAATTAAGTTCTCATTGATCTTTTTGAGGGCGAAGTTAGTCTTAATGCCATGGATGCACACGATGTGCATAACCAGAAAGGAAATAGAGAATTCAGAGTTTAGGGTTCTCAAACAAGAAAAGGTATTTCTCTCTACGGCGGCCAACTTTAGGCGGGGAATATTCAAACAGCTATATCCATTTTTAGGAGTTTTATTCCATGGAAAACAAATTTTTTAAAGTATCTGCGATTACTGCAGCAATGGTAGGTGCACTTTCTGCTGCTCCAGCTATGGCCGAAGATCCAATCGGTCCTGAGTATTCTGGTGAAGTGTCTGAGTTCTTCTCTGAATCTACAATTAGCGGTAATCTTAATTTCATGATGCGTGCTCGTGATCGTGGTAACGTCGATGCGAATGGCAACAATACTAAAAAAGTAACTAACCTAGACCATGGTTCAGTTTTTGCTAATTTAGGTTTTAACTCTGGTTATATTGGTGGTGTTGTTGGTGCAGATGTTGTTATTTATTCAACATTTGACATGTGGAACAATGGTGGTCCAGACCATGAGATGAACTTTTGGGGTGTTGATAACCCATATGATAAGAACCCTTCTGATAGCGGTTGTTCAGGTACTTGGGATTCTGACTGTACTGATAACGGCGTTTCGTTTGCTACAGCAAGTGCTAAATTCAAGTTTGGTGACAGTGCTACAGCTAAACTTGGTTATTTCCAACCATCAGTACCAAGTTCTCTAGGAGTTAACTGGTCTTTTGCCCCTGGTACTTACATGGGTGGTGAAGTTGGTGCGACATTTGGTGATCTATCTCTAGGCTTGGTTGTTGCTGATGAGTACAAAGCTCCTTGGTTCAAAGAAACGTATGAATTCCAAACTACAAATGGCGAAGATGCGGGTACTCTATACTCAATAGGTGGTCGTTATGCTATGCAAAATGGTATCTCAGTTGATGTTGGTTACGGTGCATTGACAGACGGCGATCGTAAGAACTTCCATGTTAAGGTTAAGGGCACCACAGATGGTGGTTTATACTGGTCTCCACAACTTTATGTAGTTGATGATGACGAGCAGTATGACAGCACTGCATTCCAAGCTGCGATGCTAACAGCGTTTTCTTCAGGTCAATACTCTTACCGTGCTGAAGCTACATATACCGCAGCAGAATCAGTTGATTCAGCTCTAGCTGGTAATATGGCTTACCGTCTGACTAGTCAATATGGTGGCTCAAATGGCGCTTATGACATCTGGTGGAATAACCGTTCTGACTTTAACCATGATGGTGAAATTGCTTTCTTCCTATCAGCAGCTCGTGATTTCTCTGATATCGGTGGTAAAGGCTTTAGTGCTGGTGTGAACGGCGCGTACGGCTTTGGTTCTGAAGCTCAAGGGTTCGAGGATCTAACAGAGTACTCATACAGCTTCTTTGCAAACTACGCAATTCAAGCGGGTGCTTTGAAAGACGCAAACGTTAGTTTCTACTACACTAACTACTACAACGACACCGATGCACCAAACTGGACTGGTTACACGAACTTATTCCAAGATGAAGAAGACTTTAAACTTATGTTAACAATTCCTTTTTCTGTAAAGTAAGTTGATGACATGGTAATTGAAGCTGGGCTAGTGCCCAGCTTTTTTGCTTTTTAGGAGATATTTATGAAACGTATTATTGCCGTTACATTAATCGCTTTTAGTTTAGCCGCATGCACCTCTCCACCGAAAACAGCTTCTGAGTTTTGGTATGGTCAAGGTGAGCGCTTTGGCTCTCGCGGGTATACGATAGATAATGACTCGTTGGCAAGTATCAAAGAAAAGGTAGAGTTTGATGAATCGGCTTACCTTGCTGGTTATGAAAAAGGAAAATCAGAGTATTGTGATCCCTTCAAAGCATTTGAAAAAGGGATTACAGGGACAAGGTATACAGATCAATGCGCGGATATGCCTCAAGAGGTGATGATCAAAGCTGAGTGGCAAAGAGGTTGGGATGCATTTATTGGAGCTGATTTTTACCGAGTTAGGTAGGTTGAGGTATTTTAACCCCTACCTACCAAATGAAGCTTTATTGATGAGAACCACCATATGCCTTACATAATTCTCGGGGGAGATGTTTTACTGCCCCGTCACTAAATGTGCACTGGACACCTGCACCAAATACTTTTCCCGCGCTGTTTTGAGCAATCGAGTTAGGGGCTAAAAAAATAAATACTGAGGCTAACGCTAAAGTTAAAAGTTTCATGTTTGCCATCCTTTAAACTTACCAAAATTAAAATAAATCGCATTTAAACGTCATGCTTAATACTCAATTATGTATACGGTTGATGAAAGATCAAAGTTCTATAAAAATTTTTAATGAAAAATAACAAAAGTTAATTTCAACATATCAATCAGTAACTTATTGATTCTTGGTGTCTGGAAGTGTCCGTAAATGGAAGGTATTTTCTTTGTTGAAAGCAAAACGGTTATAAACAGAAGACTTTATTTTCTCAAATTATATTTGTTATGTATTGACGGACTCTAGGCGTATTATTTTTTCTTGCATCAAAGGCAGTAAAGGTTCATAAATGCATAAAGTGCAACTGGTTATTAGAGTAATATCATGAACATAAGTGAAGCGGCTAAACTTACTAACTTATCAACGAAATCTATTCGTCTTTACGAAGACAAAGGGGTTATCACTGCGCCTTTCCGCTCGGAAAATGGTTATAGAAGTTATGATAAGAAGCAGATTAAAGAGCTTGGGATCGTTGCGAAAGCAAGAAGCGCTGGTTTTTCGCTTGATGAGTGCCGTGCGCTTGTTGAATTAGCTGACAATCCTTGTCGAGAAAGTGCCGACGTTAAAGCAAAAGCGCTTAGTAAATTGGAAGAAGTAAACAAAAAAATTGAAGATCTATTGGCAATTCAGAAGACATTGAAAGAGTGGGTTGAACAATGTCCAGGTGACTCAAATAGCCATTGCCCGATCATTGATTCACTTGTAGAGAAAAAGCCATAATTTGGTTACTTATGGCTTTAATAAGGAATGCTTGAATTACTCTTTAGTTGGAGTAATCGTTAATACTATGCCATCTACAGCAGTGACAATCACCTCTGTGCCTGCTTCTAAGTCCTGAGCACTAACAGCTGACCACGTAGTATCACCTAGACGGATGCGACACTTGCCTTTTTGAATGTCAGTGTCGACTCGAGTTGTTTGCCCTACAAGTTGTTTTTCTCTTTGATTTAGCTCTCGCCCTGCGTCTGACTGCCTGTCATTAGATAGTTGTCTTCTCCACCACAACCAAGTGGTGATAAGTGAAAAACTCGCAAAGGACAACCATTGCATCTGCCAACCGATTGGTAGCGCGCCTAATAGCGCTCCGACCAACATGGCAGATATGCCTATCCACAAAAAGTAACCAGCAGTACCAACCAGCTCTAGGGCTAGCAGCGCTAGACCAAATGCTAACCAATGCCAGTGGTTTACTTGCTCTAGTAACTCGAACATAAGTTAGTCCTTACTACCCTTGTCGTTGCTTTGTGCAAACATCTCTGCGATACCTGCAACAGAACCCATTAGGCCAGTCGCTTCGAGTGGTAGCATGATTATCTTGCCGTTTTCAGCTTGGCCAATAGACTTCAGTGCGTCGGTGTAACCTTGTGCAATAAAGTAATTGACCGCTTGCATGTCACCTTGAGCGATGGCTGTCGAGACCATTTCTGTCGCTTTTGCTTCTGCTTCTGCTGCACGCTCACGAGCTTCTGCTTGCAGGATGGCTGCTTGCTTTTGACCTTCCGCTTTTAAGATTTCTGATTGCTTATGACCTTCCGCTTTTAGGATCTCAGCTTGTCTTACACCTTCAGCCGATAAAATGTCGGCACGTTTGTTTCGCTCAGCTTTCATCTGGGCATTCATTGCGGCGGTTAAATCAGCTGGGGGCTGTACATCTTTGATTTCGATACGAGTAACTTTTACGCCCCATGGGTTAGTTGCTTCATCCACGATATTTAGCAGCTTGGTATTGATCATGTCACGCTGGCTAAGCATTTCATCCAGTTCCATAGAGCCAAGTACAGTACGGATATTGGTGAGGGTTAAATTACGGATCGCATGCTCAAGGTCATTTACTTCATAAGCCGCTTTCGGTGCATCGATAACTTGTACGAAGCAGACAGCATCAATCATGACATTAGCATTATCTTTGGAGATGACTTCTTGAGCTGGGATATCGAGAACTCGTTCCATCATACTGATGCGTTGTCCGACTTTATCGATAAATGGAATGATCAGGTTTAGGCCTGGTTTGAGTGTCTGTGTATAGCGGCCAAAGCGCTCTACGGTCCAGTTGTTGCCCTGTGGAACGGTTTTGACACCAGCGAAAATGAACAGTAGTGCGACGACAGTAAAGACGCCAATAGTAATTAATGTATCAATAGCCATACAAAATCCTTTGTAAGTTTAAGTTTTTGATAGTTCACTATTGATACTGGCTCATATTTAAATTCTGAGCAAATTTATAAGCGAGAAATGGGCCATAAAATATTGATTTTATGGCCCATTTTATATTGTTTCATTTAATAAACTAATTGATTAAATTGTCACTTTTCGATGTTTAATCTAACGATGTTAGGGTTTTGTTAGTAAAGCAGAGAGTAGAGTTGTCGACGGTACTTACTGGCAACTGGGTTTCCTTGCCCAAGCGCACTTAAGATGTCCATGAACTCTTTTTTCATATCGCCATCGCAAGCATTTAGATCTTTTGCTAGGAAAGACCACAACAGCTCCATCGCTTCTTCGTTGCGGTTCACTTGGTGATATTGCAATGCTAACTTAGAGGCAGTCTTAGCGTCACTCGGGTCTTGCTGAAGAGCGGTTTCTAATGCCTGTATTTCAGGGCTGTCTGCTGCTTGCTTGTGAAGTTCAAGTTTCGCGACTAAGCCTTTGTAGTAGTTGTCTTGGTACTCAAGAGGAATGGTGGCTAGTTGAGTTTCAGCAAGATCAAACTGTTGCGTTTCTAACAAACACTCTGCAATCGCCAGTTTTATTTCGCCTTTGCTTGTTAGCGTAGCTGGAAGTTGTTGCATTGCTGCCAGTGCTTGTGTGTGCTCACCTGCTTGCATTTGCTCTAGAGCTTGACGTAATGCAAGTTCATCTTGGCTAGGAAGGTGCTTGTTTAGCATTTCAACAATGGCTTCTAAGCTCTGAGGGCCACCAAGCCCATCGACAGGCTGACCGTTAACAAACAGTGCAATAGTCGGTAGTGCTTGAACCCCAAATTGGCTAGCAATGGCTTGCTCTTGCTCGCAGTTCAATAGGGCTAGGGTGAAAGCGCCATTGTATTGCTGAGTTAATGTTTGCAGTTCAGGAATGACTTGGGCGCTCTCCTGGCTCATTGGTGCCCAAAATTGGATGAGTACAGGGGTCTGCATCGAACCTTCTAATACTTGACGAAAGTTCTGCTCATTAAGTTCAACAATATGCGGAGATTGCATTTACGTTCCTTGAGGTTTGTTTATGGATACGTTGCAAATATGGGGGGATAAGTCGGTAACTTCAAGATCTAACTGGGGTATCTCAGATAAAAAGAGACAAAAATAAAAAACGCTATGCTTCGATGTTGATAGGATGTTTATCTCTACATAGAAGGCATAGCGTAATCATTGAGGTGGTCAGTGAGATATTGCGTGAGATACTCAAAACAGAATAAACAACGTAATCGCCACACTCACACCTACCCAATTAAGGCGGTTTAAAGTCATGAAATATCCAGATTAGATTCACCAATTGAGAGTAATTGATGAGATAGGATAAATCATGACATCTTATTGTTACGGAAAAATTACATCGTTACATTAAAGTTTGCGACTGTGCATTCAAAGTTAGAAAATTATGCAGCTTTTCTCAAAATAGGGTCTAGCCAGCGACTCGGCAGAATCCTTTTCAATACCGCGAACACTTTAGTCGGGGTCGTAACTCGGTATCTTAGCTTTGGTTTCTCTGCGGTGAGTGCGTGATAAACTGGCTCAACACAACTTTCAGGCGGAAGAACAAAAGCGTTGTTCGATGATTCTTTTTCGAGTCGGTCTTTTTGTTGTTGATAAGCTTCTTGATGAGCGCTGCCAGCAATGGTGATCCATTTATTGAAGGCTTTCAGGGCATTATTTCTAAATTGGGTTTCTATTGGACCTGGCTGCAATAACGAGATATGAATACCGCTGCCATGCAGTTCTAAACGTAACGTATCTGTCCAGCCTTCTAGCGCGAACTTTGAAGCGTTGTAAGCGCCACGATATTTCATTGCGGCAAAACCTAATACGGAACTGTTTTGCACGATTCGGCCTTCACCACGTTCGCGCATGTGCGGGAGGATCTGACAAACAAGATGATGCCAACCAAAGAAGTTGGTTTCGAATTGCTCCCTGAGCCCCTGGGTCGGTAAGTCTTCTAGCGCGCCTGCTTGACCGTAAGCGCCGTTATTGAATAACCCATACAATCCGTTAGGTGCGAGTGCAATCGCAAGCTTGGCGCCATTCTCGATACTCTCTTGGTTGGAAAGATCTAATTGAATACAAGTGAGGCCTTCATCTTGAAGGCGTTGAACATCTTGTGGGTCACGGCAAGATGCAATGACATGAAAGCCGCGTTTTTGAAGTGCATGAGCACATGTATAGCCAATGCCTGTTGAGCAACCAGTGATAAGAATCGACTTGTTCACACTTAATCCTTTATTAGAGTCTCTATCGCTTTAGAGTAAAGAATTAGTCTTGATGTTGTAACAAGTTTTTTAGTGCCGGTTCGATTCTTGAGTAACTAAAGATAAATCCCATTTCAGTGAGCTTCTTTGGTTTAGAACGAATGCTGTCAAAGAGGAGACAAGAAGATTCACCCATCAGAAGCGACATTGCCCACTTAGGCGTGAACAAGAAATGCGGTCGGCGTAGTTGTTTGGCGAGTGTGCTGCTGAAAAGTTTGTTGGTGACGGGGTGCGGGGCACACATATTAAATTCCCCTTGAGCATGAGGAATCGACAATAAGTGGTTGATGGCTCTCACCATATCCAGCATGTGAATCCAAGGCATGTATTGCTCGCCTGAACCTAGCGGCCCACCAACTCCGAGTTTGTACGGCATAAGCATCTTTTTGAGCGCACCGCCATTTTCACCAAGTACAATACCTGTTCGTAGTAGTATCACGCGTGTGCTTTCTGATTGTGCTCTCTTGGCTATCTCTTCCCAATGAGCACAGACTTTGTGAGGAAAACTTTCGTCTTCTACTTGTAGTGATTCATCAAATGGGTGTTGCTGTTGATCGCCATAGTAACCCACGGCTGAGCCGCTAATAAAAGCCTCCGGTGGGTTGCTACTGGCATGAATTAACTCGACCAGTTTTTCGGTAATGTGCCAGCGGCTATTGCAGATCCTCTCTTTTTGCTCCGCACTCCAACGCTTGTCAGCGATCGGTTCGCCAGCAAGATTGACCACAACATCGAAGTCATTGAGATCGCTGAGTTCATCAAGAGATTGAATGTAATGAAGGTTATTCTGGTTCAGATGATTTAGGTTTTGCTTCGCTTTTTCGGGGCTCCGCGTCAACAATGTCACGTCGTCAGTATTCCAGCTTTTGACCAATTCAGAACCAATAAATCCCGTACCACCCGTTAACAATATCTTCATACCAATCTCCCTATTAAACATAATTATAGACATGGCTTGTTTTTGAACGCCAATCAATACGAAAAAATCACTATAACGATCAGTTGGTTTCAATCGTGTGATACCTAATTTACGCCTTATGCAATTTACTCAGGAGTGAAATTAAATCCACCTAGCTCGTTTGCAAACTAGGCAACTCTCGCTGAGCCACGCATCTTGAGGTTACTTGGGTATATACCGCTATCACATTTATGCACTTTACTCCGATATGTTACCAACTGCGTAATATTTGTCACATAAGGAATGATAAGGATTTGTCATGATTATTAGTAATTAATAACCAGACACAATTTCAGTCACAAGGAGTTGCGATGACGGCAGTGCTTGCTTTGTTTCGAGCCATGTTAGGTAGCCTAAGGGATCTCTTGCCGATCGTGGCGGTGATTGCTTTCTTCCAACTTGTCGTCCTGCAAGAACCACTCCCTCATCTTTTGTCTATTCTAACTGGCTTAGTGTTGGTGGTCTTTGGGCTGACTTTCTTTATCTTTGGCCTTGAAATGGGGTTGTTCCCGATTGGCGAATCGATGGCGCAAGCATTTGCCAGAAAAGGGAGCGTGTTCTGGTTATTGACCTTCGCTTTCTGTTTAGGTTTTGGTACCACCATTGCCGAACCCGCGTTAACCGCAGTGGCTGCTGAAGCAGCAGAAGTTGCAGCTGAAGGTGGTGTTATTCCCAACTCTTTAGATGAAAGGGAACAATATGCCGATGGCCTGCGCTTCACCGTGGCGTTATCGGTCGGCATTGCCATTCTATTAGGAGTACTTCGGATCTTAAAAGGTTGGCCAATTCAGTACATGATCATCGGTGGTTATATTGGTGTGGTGGTGCTCACTGCATTTGCCCCGGAAAACATTATTGGGATTGCGTACGACTCTGGCGGTGTCACAACATCAACGATCACCGTTCCGTTAGTGACAGCATTGGGAGTGGGTTTAGCCTCGGCGATTAAAGGGCGAAACCCGATGATTGATGGCTTTGGATTGATCGCCTTTGCTTCACTGCTGCCGATGATGTTTGTCATGGTGTACGGGATGGTGGTGACATGATCAGTGTGCAGCAATTTATCGACACCTTTCTAGGCACTGTGATGGATGTGATTCCGATTGCGGTGATCATCTTCGGTTTTCAGTTAGCGGTACTGCGTAAGCCTATCAATAACCTTGCCAAAGTGCTCATCGGTTTCTTTTACGTCATTCTTGGCTTATCACTCTTTTTGATGGGGTTGGAGCTCGCGTTATTCCCTCTAGGGGAGACGATGGCAATGCAACTCACCGAACCAAGCTTTTTGACTGAGTTTAAGATCAGTTCTGGCCTTTCATTGGCTTGGTTTGATTATTACTGGGTTTACCTGTTTGCGTTTTGTATTGGTTTTAGTACCACGATAGCCGAGCCTTCTTTGATTGCTGTAGCGATTAAGGCAAACCAAGTATCCGGTGGCAGTATCAGTGTTAACGGACTGAGAATCGCTGTGGCATTAGGCGTTGCCATCGGTATCTCATTGGGTAGCTACCGTATTGTTGCGGGCGATCCTATCCATTACTACATTATTTGTGGCTATGTCATTGTGGTGATTCAAACCTTTTACGCCCCCAAATTGATCATTCCATTGGCCTACGATTCAGGCGGGGTTACGACATCTACCGTGACTGTACCTTTAGTGACGGCTCTTGGATTAGGGCTTGCTTCAACTGTACCGGGACGAAATCCAGTAATAGACGGTTTCGGCTTAATCGCCTTTGCGAGTTTGTTCCCCATCATTTCGGTGATGAGCTACGCCCAAATAACCCAATGGTTAAACCGTTTACACACCTCTAAGGAGAGCAAAGATGCGCTTTAAACTTATCCTAGCGTTTGTAGAAGAGAGCAAAACCGACATTGTGCTCGATGCCGCGCGTGATGCGGGCGCAACCGGAGCAACCGTGATTAATAATGCCAGAGGGCAGGGCTTAAACCAAAAGCGCACCTTCTTCGGATTAACATTAGAGGTGCAAAAAGATGTGCTGCTGTTTGTCGTTGAGGAGCATCTAGCAAGGCATATTCTTGAAAGAATTAGTGAGGTGGGGGAGTTTGACCAAGAATCGGGACAGGGTATTGCAGTACAGATAGATGTGGAAGATGCAGTAGGCGTTGCGCACCAAGTTGAGACGTTAACAAAGGTTGTGGAGGATGAGCTATGAGTACCAGTGAAAAGATCCGAGTAGGCGATGTCATGGCCAATACGTATGTGATTATCGATGGGTTAACTACGGTGTTAGAAGCGATAGAGATGGCTAAAAAGCACAAAGTGAAGGCAATCATTGTCGATAAACGCCACGAGGATGACGAGTACGGTATCGTGTTGATGAATGATATAGCAAAGAAAGTGTTGGCTAAAAATCGATCTCCGAAGCGAACCAATGTTTATGAAATCATGACCAAGCCAGCGCTAAGCGTATCTGCTAAGATGAACGTAAAGTATTGCGCTCGCCTGTTTGAACGCTTTGGTATCAGTCGCGCGCCAGTAGTTCGTGATAACAAGATAGTCGGTATGGTTAGTTACAATAATATCGTGATCAACGGTATGGCGAGAGATGACGTGTAGCATTTAGATACGTACAATAGGCTCATAAATTTTATGGAGAAGTACGTGTGAAATTATTTTTTGCTTCAGACCTACACGGTTCGCTGCCAGCAACAGAAAAGGTATTAGAACTCTACCAAGCATCTGGTGCGCAATATTTAGTGCTATTGGGTGACATTCTGAATCATGGGCCAAGAAATCCGATTCCAGAAGGATACAATCCACCGGCGGTTGCAGAGAAGTTGAATGCGTTTTCTCAAGAGATCATCGCCGTTCGTGGTAACTGCGACAGTGAAGTGGATCAAATGCTGTTGTCTTTTCCAATGATGATGGATTACTCATGGGTGTTATTGGAATCAGGTCAGCGTATCTTTCTAACCCATGGTCATTTGTATAACACCACTAAACGACCAGCACTAAAGGCGGGTGATATTATTGCCCATGGGCATACCCATATTCCAGTTGCCGAATACCAAGATGATATCTTTATCTTTAACCCTAGTTCGGTGACATTCCCACGAGATGGTCACGCAGCGAGCCATGGCATCTATGAACATAATACCTTTAAAGTCATTAGCCTTGAAGGTGAAGTAATTGTGAGTGGCGAGCTTTAAATAAACTCAATCGGCGGCGTTAGAAAAGGCTCACTTTGAGTCTACGTGGCCGAGGTCTCTGTCTGGAGCAATGATGTTTCGCACTCTTTGCTTCAGAACTTTCGCTTCTGGAAAACCTTGATCTGCTTTTCTTTCCCAAATCTGCACACCATTACAAAAGATTTCGAACCTGCCTCCGGTGTCTGGATGCAAGCTCACTTGTTCAATTTCTTCGCTAAAGGTATGCAGCAGCTCTTGGCATAACCAACTAGAACGAAGCATCCAATTACACTGACGGCAATAGTGTATTGCGATTGTCGCTTTTGTTGCTGTCTCTTTAGCTGGCGTCAGATTTGGTTGATCCGTATTCATAGTTAATCCTTAAAATGCTACATCCGTAATTTGATACCAACGGCTAACAAAAAAAAGGGGCATCATGCCCCTTATCTATTGGTTTACCGTTTAATGGTATTCAGCTATTTTTATACAAAAATAACTGCAGAGTTTTAGTTGGAACCAGTTTTAGTTTGAGAACAAAACGGTAGAACCGTGATTTAAGCTAGTGAGCAGCAGTGCTTTCTGATTAATAATATCAATGCGTCGGCTTTGCTCTGCATCCATCTTAATCACTTGAGTGATAAGCTCGAGTTGCTCTTCCGAAAAGTCTTGGCGCTCAGCCGAAGTTACATCTTTAAACTCCGTTGGCGAAATCAGTAAATAGTTATCGTTAATATCCCACTGACCTGTTTCTGATATGTTGATCACATTCGCAGGTGCAGTTTGAGTGCTGTACAGCCTAACCACTGACATTCTCAGGTACGTACCATTTGGTAGGTATTTCGCATTCGATGATAGTTCAACTCTACGCAGCGGGCCGATTGCATCAGCTTGCTTGTTGTCGCTAATCAGAGTCACCATTTTCGATTGCCACTCATGCTGAGTGAGCAAGCGCTCGACTTTTGCGTCGCTGCCCCAATATAACCAACCACTTAAGAATGCAGATAGAACCAGTAAAATAATCGATACTTTTAATTTCATGTTACTGACCACCGTTACAAATGTCGTTTACATCCGACTGGTTTGCGTAAATTCTTAGGGTTACATTTTCGCTAGAGTAATCTTGCGGGTGAATGTAGTTGAGGGCAAGGTTGTTGGTTTGTCCGCCTGTTGCAATCACCTCAGTCGGTTTCAACATACCAGTGTGATTGGTGTTGTAACGCATTACACACTTCTCTATCGCTGGTAGCCAACTACTGAGGTCAGGGTGATTGATTGGGGTTTGAATCTTTACACCATCCACTTCCGTTAATGTACGGAATTCTGACTCTGCTGGGTTAGTAAACGTTAAAACCAGAATTGGCATGATGAAAGCCGCAAGCAATAACGAAAACGCTAACCACTTATTGGTGCTTTTAACCGGGGTAGCAGTTGGTGTTGTTGCTGGTTCCACTTCAACTTTGGTTTCTTGAAACTTTGTAATTGACTCGGGCTCGACAGCTTCAGTCATTGCTTCTTCGGTCATTGTAGGCGTTGCAAACGTTAAGATAGGTTCTACGTCATTTTCTGCAATTTCAGCCGCTGCTGGCTGATCATTTGATGAAAGTGGTGCAGAGCGTTCAACGGTTGCAATAAATTGGTAACCGCGTTTAGGTACCGTTTTTACGAATTCTGGAGATTTGGTTGAGTCCTTGAGCATCTTTCTCAGGGTCGAAACTGCTTGCGTTAAGCTTGAGTCATCAACCTCAAAGCCTTGATCTCGCCAAACATACTCGTGCAATTCATTACGAGTGATAACTTCATTGGGTCTTTCTGACAGCATCAGGAGAATGCGGCTTTCATTGCTGCCAAGGCGCACGACTTCGCCGTCGCTCATTTGGTCAACAAGTGAATTGCTATTTGGATCGAATACGAACCGCTGTGCGAGAATAAACTTTGTGCCGATATTGCTCATTGAATTCTTCTATTTTGGATGATTTTGAGTGCGAAATAGACAAATCTCAGGTGAAGTTCCGTTAATTCTTCACCAAATCATGGCTTCTTTTATGTTCTTTTATATTTATCAGGCTCAAGGATAATAAAAACAGATCAAAAAAACAGTGTTTTTATGATTTTTGACCTTGAATTTACATTTGTCATCCTCATGTTAATGAACATAAGAGTGGCATCAAGTGTTACGCCCCTATGGTATTCAACATAAAGTATAGATGTTTTGGAGTAAAAATGAGCGAAACAGCAACGCAAAATAAAGAGACTCGTGGCTTTCAATCTGAAGTAAAACAACTACTTCACCTAATGATTCACTCACTGTATTCAAATAAAGAAATCTTCCTACGTGAGCTGATCTCTAACGCATCTGACGCGGCTGATAAGCTTCGTTTCCAAGCCTTGTCAAACGGTGACCTTTACCAAGGTGATGCAGACCTAGGCGTAAAATTATCTTTTAGCGCTGAAACCAATACTTTAACGATTTCTGATAACGGCATCGGCATGAGCCGCGACAACGTTATTGAGCATTTAGGTACGATTGCTAAATCGGGTACTGCAGACTTTTTCTCAAAGCTGCCTGAAGACCAAAGCAAAGACTCTCAATTGATTGGTCAATTTGGTGTTGGTTTCTATTCTGCATTCATCGTTGCAGACGCGGTAACGGTTCGCACACGTGCAGCAGGTCTAGCGAGTAATGAAGCTGTTCAGTGGCACTCTGCAGGGGAAGGTGATTACACCATCGAAGACATCACTAAAGAGTCTCGTGGTACTGATATCATTCTTCATATGCGCGAAGACGGTAAAGAATTCCTAAATGAATGGCGTCTGCGTGAAGTCATTGGTAAATACTCTGATCACATCGGTATCCCTGTTTCTATCTTAACTGCGGTTAAAGATGACGAAGGTAAAGACACCGAAGAGAAACATTGGGAACAGATTAACAAGGCTCAAGCGCTTTGGACTCGTAACAAGTCTGATATCGAGAAAGAAGAGTACCAAGAGTTTTACAAGCACGTATCTCACGACTTTGCTGATCCACTAACGTGGAGCCATAACAAAGTTGAAGGTAAGAACGACTACACAAGCCTACTTTACATCCCAGCTAAAGCACCTTGGGATATGATGAATCGTGACCATAAGAGCGGCCTTAAGCTTTATGTACAGCGAGTATTCATCATGGATGATGCAGAGCAGTTCATGCCATCTTACATGCGTTTCGTTCGCGGCTTGATTGACTCAAACGATCTACCACTGAACGTGTCTCGTGAAATCTTGCAAGATAATAAGGTAACTCAGTCTCTTCGTGGCGCATGTACCAAGCGTGTCCTGACTATGCTTGAGCGCATGGCGAAGAATGACAATGATAAGTATCTAGAGTTTTGGAAAGAGTTTGGCCTTGTACTGAAAGAAGGCCCAGCGGAAGACATGGCGAACAAAGAAAAAATCGCTGGTTTACTTCGTTTCTCGTCAACGGAAGTTGACTCTGCTGACCAAGCTATCAGCCTAGTGTCTTACGTTGAACGTATGAAGGAAGGTCAAGACAAGATTTATTACCTAACAGCAGATAACTACGCTGCCGCTAAGAACAGCCCGCATTTGGAGCAGTTCAAAGCAAAAGGTATCGAAGTGGTTCTAATGTACGATCGTATTGATGAGTACGTAATGAACTACCTGACTGATTTTGATGGTAAGCAGTTCCAATCGATCACCAAAGCGGGCTTAGACCTAAGCAAGTTCGAAGGCGAAGAAGAGAAAGAGAAGCAAAAAGAGGCAGAAGAAGAGTTCAAATCTGTTGTTGAGCGCACTCAATCTTACCTAGGTGATCGTGTTAAAGAGGTTCGCACGACATTCAAGTTAGCAACTACACCTGCTGTTGTTGTTACCGATGATTTCGAGATGGGCACTCAAATGGCTAAACTTCTTGAAGCTGCGGGTCAAGCTGCTCCTGAGGTGAAGTACATCTTTGAGATTAACCCTGAACATGCGTTAGTTAAGCAGATGGCTGATGAAGCGGACGAACAAGCATTCGGCCGTTGGGTTGAGTTACTACTTGGCCAAGCTATGCTGGCTGAAAAAGGCTCAATGGAAGATCCGTCACAATTCTTAGGTGCAATCAACGAGCTACTAACAAAACGTTAGTCTTTCGACTTTGGGCTAAGCCTATAATTATAAATAAAAGCTCGCTAATGCGGGCTTTTTTTATGAACGTCGCTTAAATTCATCGAAATGTAGCTAAAGTCGCTAACAAGACGAACGCAAACGCTGTCGATACATTCTTTAGTCTTAATTTCAGCCAAATTGAATATTAATGTGATAGAATGCTCGACCTAATCAGCTGGTGCTATGAACCTATCGTCTCCAGTTGTATGATTTTTAAACGTTATACCGAAACTTACCGTTTTGCTTCTGTTTACAGTTGTGCTTAGCCTCAGTTGTTACCTAACCTCTCTTGTTTAACCTAAATTAAACCAGAAAGGCGGGATAGTGAGCTTCGGTATAAATCATAATTTTTATAAGAGGATTAAACATGCGCATCATTCTTCTAGGTGCTCCTGGCGCGGGTAAAGGTACTCAAGCTAACTTCATCATGAACAAATTTGGTATCCCTCAAATTTCAACTGGTGACATGCTACGTGCTGCTATCAAAGCGGGTACTGAGCTTGGTAAGCAAGCAAAATCAGTAATCGACGCTGGTCAGCTAGTTTCTGATGAAATTATCCTTGGTCTAATCAAAGAGCGTATCGCTCAAGATGACTGTGAGAAAGGTTTCCTACTAGACGGTTTCCCACGCACAATCCCACAAGCGGATGGCCTAAAAGAAATGGGCATTGCTGTTGATTACGTTGTTGAATTCGACGTAGCTGACGATGTGATTGTTGAGCGTATGGCTGGTCGTCGTGCTCACCTTCCTTCTGGTCGTACATACCACAGTGTGTACAACCCACCTAAAGAAGAAGGTAAAGATGACATCACTGGCGAAGAGCTAGTGGTACGTGATGACGACAAAGAAGAAACAGTTCGTGCACGTCTAGGCGTATACCACGATCAAACGGCTCCGCTTATTTCTTACTACGGTAAGGAAGCAGAAGCAGGTAACACTAAGTACCTTAAATTTGATGGTACTAAGCAAGTTGCTGAAGTTAGTGCAGAACTTGAGAAAGCACTAGCATAATTGGCTAACAGCCAGTTTTAGAATTTGATATATTGGAAGCGACCGTTAAGGTCGCTTTTTTTGTTTCAATTTTTAGTAATATACTTATCTAGATAAACTCGATTGTGCACTGTTTACGCGGTACTGTTTAGATTCGCGAGGCTAACGCTCAAGGTGATGTTGTGATAACCCAGGTTAAGAACGATTATTCTTAAATTTAGTGGCATAACAATGATCTTAAACTTATGCCGATTAGTATATTACGTTCCAGAAAATCACACATTGGTCTCAGGTATCTATGGAAAATAATAAAAAGCAGGGCGTTTTACTGGTGAACTTAGGAACACCAGATTCGGCGACCCCGGCTGGCGTTCGTCGATTTTTGAGTGAATTCTTACACGATAAGCGAGTCGTAAATCTAACGCGTTGGCTTTGGTGTCCTATTTTACATGGGGTGATCTTACCGATTAGAGCACCGAAAGTGGCTAAACTGTATCAGTCTGTTTGGATGGATGAAGGCTCACCATTGCTTGTGTACTCTCAAAGACAAGCCGACAAGCTCCAGAAAAAATTAGAGATGCCCGTAGCGCTGGGTATGACCTATGGCAACCCAAGCCTTAAGACGGGGGGCGAGCAACTGATGGAGCAGGGTGTTGAAGATATTATCGTCCTGCCTTTATATCCTCAGTACTCAGGTACAACCACAGCGGCTGTTTCTGATGGTTTAACCAAAGCCTTTAAGCAGATGCCAGTGATTCCGAGCTATCGCTTTATTCGCGACTACTACGCGCACCCAAGCTATGCAAAAGCATTGGCTGAAAGTGTTCGTAGTCATTGGGATAAAAATGGCAGAGGTGATCATTTAGTGTGTTCTTTCCACGGTATTCCGAAGCGACTCGCTGATGAAGGTGACATCTACCCTCAACATTGTGAAGCGACGACAAAATTACTTGCTGCTGAGTTAGGCTTATCTGCGGGCGATATTACTATGACATACCAGTCTCGATTTGGTCGAGAAGAGTGGTTGAAGCCTTACACTGACGAGACACTTGAATCACTGCCGAGTAAGGGCATCAAGAAGATTGATATCATGGCTCCTGCGTTCTCGGTTGACTGTTTGGAAACGTTGGAAGAGATTTCTGACCAGTGTAAAGAGACGTTCATTAATGCTGGTGGCTCAGACTTTAGCTACATTATGTGTCTCAACGACAGAGACTCACACATCGACATGATGGCTGAACTAGTGGCGCTTCATCGCTAACTGATATGTCGATTGAATAGATAACAAAAGGGCTGCTCATTGAGCAGCCCTTTTTGATCTTGATGTTTCTTCTTGAAATAGATCTAGATATTAAGCGACCGAAGTTTCTGCTTTTGGTTCTGCTTCAAGCGTCATGTTGGTTTCTACACCATGCATCCATGATACAAGCTTGCCAGCACAAAGAAGCAGTAAGACGCCACTTATTGTCGCTGTAATTGCGATACCACCGAAGATAGACATTGCGCCAAGCTCACCAACGTGAGAACCCACAAGGCCAGCTACGTAGTTTGCGACAGCATTGAAACCAAACCATGCCCCCATCATTAACGATGCTAGACGAAGCGGAGCTAACTTAGTGACCAACGACAGGCCAATAGGAGATAGACAAAGCTCACCAAGGGTATGGAAGAAGAAAGCACCGACTAGCCACAGCATTGATGTTTTCACTGTTAGGTCGCCGCCTTGCTCCATTACTGCGCCCATCATGCACACAAAGCCTAGTGCTAAGAAAAACAACGCCATCGCAAATTTCACTGGCGAGTTTGGTTCACGCTTACCAAGCTTGACCCAAAATGCAGCAATGATTGGTGCAAGTGTAATGATGAAGAATGGGTTCAGAGATTGGAACCAAGCTGCAGGAACTTCAAAGCCACCAATCATACGGTCCGTATATTGTTGAGTGTAGATGTTCATCAAACCGCCAGCTTGTTCAAAGCCAGCCCAGAAAACGATTACGAACAGACCCATAACCAGAATAACTTTTAGTCTGTCGAACTCTTCTTTGGTCAGTGGTGTTTTCTCTTTCGATTTGTTCAGCGCTTTCGCTCGTGCAGCTGCAGGTACTGAGCCAATGTTGCCTAACCATGACTGAGCCATCGTCAACTGCATAACTAAGCTAATAACCATACCGATACCAGCGGCTAAGAAGCCAGCTTTCCAGCCGAATGAATCGACTGCAGCACCTGAAATTAAGCCACCCAGTAGCGCGCCTAAGTTGATGCCCATGTAGAAAATGGTGAAAGCGCCGTCACGTCGGTTATCGCCTTCTTGGTATAGGTCGCCAACCATGGTCGAGATGTTTGGTTTAAACATACCGTTACCACTGATAAGCAGTGCTAAACCTAGATAAAGAGCATTTACTTGGTCTAAGCCAATAGCGCCGTTAGGAAGAGCAAGCGTAAATTGGCCTAATGCCATTAATACACCGCCCACTAGGATCGATTTACGTTGTCCTAAGTAGTTATCGGCAAGCCAGCCGCCGATTAATGGCGTGATATAGACTAAACCGGTATAGATACCATAAAGATCGAGGGCATCTTTTGTTGACCAACCAAGGCCACCATTGATAGTGGTATCGGTAAGAAATAAAACAAGGATCGCACGCATTGCATAGTAGGAGAAACGTTCCCATAGCTCTGTGCTAAAAAGTAGAAATAGGCCTCTAGGGTGGCCAAAGATGTTGTGATTGCTTGGCATAAGTTTTACTAATTTTAGGTATTAAAAGATTTTATAGTTCCTTATGTATACAGAGTGGAATAACCATCTGCAATAGGCGTCTTTTATGGTCACGATAACTATTTTTTTATAAGCTCATGAAAATATGGGGTTTTATTGGGAATGTTGCCCAGACAATGCGTGCTGCAAACTAATTTTCCAGTTTTGAGTTGAGCGCATAGTGTTCTTTTTAAAAGAATTATCGAATGCTAACCGTCCAATTGATTGGTTTGTTGGATGGTTTCTGTATTTAAATGGTGTCGCGTTCCTTTTGTGTGTCGCATACATAGCCTTACAATAATGCGTCTTTTTATCTGTAAATGTTCCCTGTACAATGCTTAACCACTTTTTGTCCCTATGGCTTTTTGTTGATAAGTTGGTCTGTTACGCATAATTTATTGCTTATCAGGATTCATTTTATTAACGGTGATTAACGGTTTTAGGCTTGTGGTAATATGTCCCAAAATAGAAAATGGCTAGTAAAATGAAACGTTGGTATTTACTTTACTGTAAGCGTGGTGATCAAAAACGCGCTCAACAGCACCTAGAAAACCAGGGGGTAGAGTGCTTTTATCCTCAAATCGATGTCAAGAAGGTCGTGAGAGGGAAAGAGAAGCAGGTCAAAGAACCGCTATTCCCATCTTACATCTTTGTACGTTTTGACTACGAACAGGGTCCAAGTTTTACTACTGTTCGTTCGACTCGTGGCGTTGTCGACTTTATTAAGTTTGGCGCAAGGCCACATGAAGTCCAAGGCGACTTAGTGTATGAACTGAAAGAGTTTGAGAAGTGTTGCGAAGATGAACCTGAAGAGTGCTGTGTTGAGTTTGAATCAGGGCAAGTGGTCAAGATCAATAGTGGTCAGTTTGCTGGGGTTGAAGCTATTTTCCATCAGAAAGATGGTGAAGCTCGATCTATTATGCTGGTAAAAATGATCAGCAAAGTGGTTCCGATCAGTATTGAGAACGAAGCACTACAAGCTCACGCATAAGTGCAGTAATACAAAGCAAAAAATAGGCTTAAAACAAAAAGGCGCATAATGCGCCTTTTTTAGTCTTTAGGGTTTGTTCAAAACGCGCTAAGCGTTGTAAGCATCGTTGTGAACGGCTTGTACTGCACGGCCTGATGGGTCGACACAGTTTTTGAATGACTCATCCCATTCAATCGCTTTCGCTGATGAACAAGCAACTGAAGGACCACCAGGTACACATTCTGCCGCTGATTCTAGAGGGAATAGCTCCTCAAAAATTTCACGGTAAGCATAACCTTCTTTGGTTGTTGGCGTGTTGTAAGGGAAACGGAACTTCGCAGCTTCCATTTGTTGATCCGTTACTTTTTCTTCAGCCGTTGCTTTTAATGTGTCAATCCAATCGTAGCCAACACCATCAGAGAACTGCTCTTTTTGACGCCATGCAATTGAATCTGGTAGGTAGTCTTCAAAACACTCACGTAGAATGTGTTTCTCCATTTTACCGTTACCACACATCTTATCTTCAGGGTTCAAACGCATTGCTACATCGATGAACTCTTTGTCCAAGAATGGAACACGACCTTCAACACCCCATGCTGCAAGAGATTTGTTGGCGCGAGCACAGTCAAACATGCTTAGAGCAAGAAGTTTACGCACGGTTTCTTCGTGGAACTCTTTTGCGTTTGGCGCTTTATGGAAGTACAGGTAGCCACCAAAGATCTCATCAGCACCTTCACCAGACAGTACCATTTTGATACCCATTGCCTTGATCTTACGAGCAAGCAAGTACATCGGCGTTGAAGCACGAATCGTCGTTACATCGTAAGTTTCAATGTGATAGATAACATCACGGATTGCATCTAAGCCTTCCTGAATGGTGTAAGTCATCTCGTGGTGTACGGTACCAATCTTATCAGCAACTTCACGAGCAGCGATAAGGTCAGGCGCGTTTTCTAGACCTACTGCGAATGAGTGTAGTTGTGGCCACCAAGCTTCTGATTGCTCATCGTCTTCGATACGCATTGCAGCAAAACGTTTAGCTACTGCTGAAGTGATTGAAGAATCAAGACCACCAGATAGAAGTACACCATAAGGTACATCTGTCATTAGTTGACGTTTAACTGCAGCTTCTAGCGCTTCAGTCAGTTCTTCTTTACTTGTGCTGTTACCTTGTACCGCAGCGTATTCATTCCAATCGCGGATGTAGTAGCGTTGAGGCTCTGCATCTTTCGAAGAATAGAAGCTACCAGGAGGGAACTCACTGATCGTCTTGCATACTTCAACGAGTGCTTTCATCTCTGAAGCAATGTAGTAGTTGCCGTGCTCGTCGTAGCCTTGGTAAAGCGGGATGATACCAATATGGTCACGGCCGACTAGGTACTCGTCTTTCTCTTCGTCGTATAAAACGAATGCGAAAATACCGTTAAGTTCTTCTAAAAGGTCCGCGCCCATTTCTTGGTATAACGCTAGGATAACTTCACAGTCAGAATCAGTCTGGAACTGGTACTTATCTTCATAGCGTGCACGAAGTTCTTTGTGGTTATAAATTTCACCGTTCACTGCAAGAATGTGCTTTTTATCTTGGCTGTATAGTGGTTGTGCACCACTGTTAAGACCAACGATAGCCAAACGCTCGTGAGCAAGAATTGCTTTTTCACCAGCATAGATACCAGACCAGTCTGGGCCACGGTGACGAAGCTTTTTAGACATTTCTAAAGCAATAGGGCGAAGTGCTGCGGCATCACTTTTAATGTCGAGAATGCCAAATACTGAACACATAGAACTTCCTTTTAAATAATTTCTAAATCAACTGTATTCAATTTGCCATTCTGGCTAAAAAAAGCAACCGAATGTGAGCAAAAAAATAATATAAAGGGGTTTATGTTAGAAATTATCTAATTTTAAGGTGGTTTTGTTGAGTTGCGTCTAATTGCGGTTGGTTTTTTAAACAAAAACCTCTCAAAAGTGCAAAAGAACAGCAATTTTGAGAGGTTAACTAGACAATGTTTAGGATTAGATCTTATTGATGTTAGGGTTTAATTGCTCACATACGTGTCGAGCAAAACCACTACCAGCTTCACTGTAGATGTTGAATGCTGCATCGACACCATTCTCTTTCAATGTTTCTAGCTGGTCGGAGTATTCAGCAATGGCTGCGATTTGACCTTTAAAATTACGTGATTTTAGCTGTTCTAAGGCTGTTTGATTACCTTGGTGATGAGGCATCGCCAAGATCACTAGCTTCACGTTTGCTGTATCTAAGATACGCTCCCAGAAATCTGGGTCAGTTGCATCGCCAGAAATAACGTTTCTTCCAAGGCTTCTATGGTTATGTGCGGCTTCTTCACGAACTTCGACACCTAAGCTAACCTTGCCATAGCGAGAACGCAATTCATCGTAGGCGCCGGTACCAATGCGGCCCATACCAAGAATAAGCACTTGTGCGCGACCAGGATCAATTCGTTTATCACGTTGGTGAAGCTTTTCAGCAGCGTGCTCTTTGAGCCACTTACCTGACTGTTGATAAAGCTTATGACCCGCTTTGTTTAAAGGAGCAGCGATTAAGAACGACAACGAAACCGCAATTGCCACCGCCACTAATATATCGCCAGACATCCACCCCATCTTAAAGGCAAGACCACCGACGATAAGACCAAATTCACTGTAGTTAAATAATGATAGAGAGGCGAGTAGAGAGGTTCGAACACGGAATTTGAAGCGGTTGAGTACCAAGAAGTAAAGCACGCCTTTCACTGGCAGCAACAGTAAAAATAAGATGGCGAGCATAAAGCCTTGAATGGTAGGTTGCTCGGATAATCCAATATTCAAGAAGAAGCAGACAAGGAAAAGCTCTTTGAGGTTAAACAGCGATTTCGACAGCTCTGAAGCTTTTGGGTGACCGGCTAACAACATACCTAAGATCAGAGCACCTAGATCTGGTTTAACCCCTACAAACTGGAACAAGCCTGCACCGACGACCAATGCGAAGAAAATGCCGAACAGCACCAACATTTCGCCGTGACCAACCCAGTCGAGGACTTTGTAGAACAATGGACGACAGAATGGCAAAGCGAACAGTGCGATGGCATACCACTCTGGAATTTTGCCTGTCGATGCCGTTAAGAAGACCACGGCAAAGATATCCTGCATGACCAGAATACCGATCGCTAATGTTCCATAGGTCGCATTCATTTCCCCTTTCTCTTGCAGAGACTTAACTGCGAATACGGTACTAGAGAATGAAAGGGCAAAACCGAGTAGAACAATCTGTTCTATTGACATGGCTGCCAACGAGGAAATACCTAGGAATTTAAAACCAAACAGGGCGACCGCAAAAAACAGAGTGGATAAAAGGTTGTGGATTGTTGCGCCAGCCCAGATCTCTTTAGAGAGCAGGGTTTTGATATCGAGCTTTAAGCCAATCGTAAATAGAAGCAGGGTGACACCAAGGTCAGCCAAGGTAATGATGGTTTCATTGGTTTCAAAACCCAGAGCAAAGAGCCCAAAACCAGCGACCAAAAAGCCGACCAATGGGGGAAGGTGACACTTTAAAGCAATAAATCCTGCAATAAACGCAGTGGATATTAATATAAGTTCCATAACTTGTAGTAGTAGTTCCCTAGCTTAAAAAAACGGGCCGTGTTTATACAAACACGGCCCGCGGAAAATCAGAGTTGTTTTTCTTTAGTCTTCAAGAAGCTTTTGAAGTAACACACCGTTGAGCATGGCGCGCTTAATCATGGCAAAAGCTCCCATCGTAGGATGTTTATCGATCTGTGATGCTACAATAGGCAGGCCGCTATGGAAAGCCGTTAACGACTGATTCTCTACATTGCGCTTAATTGCAGGGAAAACAATCTCTTGTGCCTTTGTAATATCACCAGCAATGATAACTTTCTGAGGATTAAACAAGTTAATCGTCATTGCGATAGCTTTGCCCAGTTGATTACCTACTCGAACCAAACTTTGCTTAGCCAGTTCGTCGCCATTGATAGCATGGTCACATACATCTTGAATGGTAATGTGTTCAATCTCTGTTAGCGAGGACTCATAACCTTGCTTAATTAGCTTTTGGACACGTTCAACAATGGCAGGGTTTGCCGCTACGGTTTCAAGACAACCGAAATTACCGCATTGGCATTGCTCGCCAAGTGGATCAATTTGGATATGACCAATTTCACCCACGTTGCGGTTATGGCCAAGGAAAACTTGACCATTAACAATAATTCCAGCACCAGTACCACGGTGAACGCTAACCAAAATAGAATCTTGGCTGTCTTTACTTGCACCGAAGTAGTGCTCAGCAAGTGCCATTCCTCGAACGTCATTACCAACAAAACAAGCAACATGGAATGTATCGCGAATAATGTCGCTTAACGCAAGGTTATCGATGTCTGTATTTGGCATGTACTCAACCACACCTGTCGTTGGGTTAACCAAGCCAGGAAGAGTGACACCAATGGCAATCAGTTGGTCGATCTTTGGTTGGTGTTCAGCAATGAAAGCCTTCAAGTTATTGACCAAGCCTTGGGTGAGGTCTGATTGGTCTGAGTAATTCAGGTCTTGCTGTTGGAAAGCCAACTCACGACCGCCAAGGTCATGCAGGCTTATTTGAATGTAGTCTCGGCCTAAGCGCACAGCGACAGAGTGAAAAGGCTCTACTTCTGTGGTTAGGGAGATAGCGCGTCTACCGCCAGTAGACGCTTGCTGCGCAACCTCTTTAATTAGGCCGCGCTCTAAAAGTTGGCGGGTAATTTTTGTAACACTTGCCGGTGCGAGTTGGCTTACATCAGCCACTTGTATACGACTGATAGGCCCTTGTTGGTCTATTAGTCGGTATACCGCCGCACTGTTTAGTTGTTTAACTAAGTCTACGTTACCTATTTGTCCGCCATTCATACTTAATTGTGCTCGTATTGTCCGTTAACAACAGTCGCTTTAACGTTAAAGTCTCGGTCAAATACAGCTAGGTTTGCAACCATGCCTTTTTTGATTCGACCTAGCTTGCTTTCTACACCGATAGCCGTAGCTGGGTATAGCGTAGCCATGCGAAGAGCTTCGTCTAAAGCGATACCGGCGTGCTCAACTGTATTCTGAACTGCTTCAATCATAGTCAGAGCTGAGCCGCCCAGTGTGCCGTTTTCATCAACACACTTACCATCACGGTAATATACTTTCTTACCGACAAAAATAAAGTATTCCATGTCAGCACCTGCAGGAGCTGTGGCATCCGTCACTAATACCAACTTTTCTCCCTTGATTTTATGCGCAATTCTGATGTTTGCGTAATCAACGTGGAAGCCATCGGCAATAATGCCAGCATAAACCTCAGGCGTGTCGTAAATCGCGCCAACAACGCCAGGCTCACGACCAACCATAGGAGTCATTGCATTGAATAGATGAGTGGCAAAAGTGATACCTGATTCGAAACCTTGACGCGCTTCTGCATACGTTGCATTCGTGTGACCAATCGAAACAACCACACCAGCTTTGCGCAGACGCTCAATGTGTTCTGGGTCGTTGAGTTCTGGAGCCAATGTTACTTTTGCAACAAGGTCATTGTTCTCACAGATAAGCTCAATCATTTCGCTGTCTGATTTACGAATGTGATCGACGCTGTGAATGCCTTTTTTCGCAACGTTTAAATACGGACCTTCAAGGTGTAGGCCAAGAGATTGGTTTTGGTATTGGTTGTGATATTCACGAGCTGCGGTAATAACCGCGCGCATGTCTTCGTCAGAAGAAGTGATTAGCGTTGGCAGGAAGCTAGTACAGCCAGATTTAAGGTTTGCTTTGTGCATGATCTGCATTGTGTCTGCAGTGATCTCATCGTTAAGCATTACACCGCCACAACCATTCAATTGTAGGTCAATGAAGCCTGGGCTTAGGTTTGCTCCGTTTAGGTCGCGAACTTCGATTCCTTCTGGTAATTCAGAGATAGGACAGACTTTTTTGATCAGTTCGTTTTCGATTACAACAGCATGATCGGTTAGAACATCACTACCAGTGTAAATTTTACAGTTACTTAGCGCGTACATAGTCAGCTAATCCTTATTTCGTGAGATCTTTAAAATTTGTTCGTTACCTAAATGTGGACTTAGTTTGCGAGCATCATTTACGTAACGATTTATCTTTTATGGGCAAACGGCTTCAAGATGGGAAGCGATTTAAGTTGTTGAAAAATATATGAACAATTAATTATAGATATACATTTAGGTTCACTTTTAATGATTGTTTATTGGACAGTGTAAACCCAGAGATAGCATCATTTTGTCTAATGATTAGGTTTAGATTTTATCTATAAACGTTCATTTTTTTGAATGATAAAATAAGTTTTATGATCTCGCTAGCAAAAACCTCTGGATTTGGTAAAAACTGGTGATTACGATCACAAATGGTAAGGTTTTAATTTGCGGAGCAAAATTAATTGAATACACTGAATAGGACTAAATTGAGCGACTAAAATAAGTTTCTCAAACGAATTCTAAAAAATCCTATAGGGGGAAACAACTGGTGAATATTCTAGGATATGCACAGAAGCTTGGTAAGGCGTTAATGCTACCAATCGCAACGCTTCCGATTGCGGCGCTTCTTTTACGTTTAGGTCAAGGCGATCTACTTGATATTCCATTCATGGCAGAAGCTGGTGGTGCTATCTTCGGTAACCTACCATTGCTATTTGGTCTAGGTATCGCGATTGGTCTTTCTAAAGACGGTAACGGCGCAGCGGGTCTTGCTGGTGCAGTTGCTTACTTCGTACTAACAGCAACAGCAACGACAATTAACGCAGACGTTAACATGTCATTCTTCGGCGGTATCTTCGCAGGTATCATCGCAGGTCACTCTTACAACGCTTTCCATGCAACACGCCTTCCTGAGTGGCTGGCTTTCTTCGCGGGTAAACGTTTAGTACCTATCATGGCCGGTCTATTTGCACTTGTTGCAGGTGCTGTGTCTGGTGTGGTTTGGCCTGGTATTCAATCTGGTCTAGATGCACTAGCTCACGCGGTATCAACGTCTGGTGCTGTTGGCCAATTCGTTTACGGTACTCTTAACCGTGCACTAATCCCTGTAGGTCTACACCACGTATTGAACTCATACTTCTGGTTCGGTATGGGTACGTGTCAAGAAATCATCGTTGCTGGTCAAGGCGCATTCGCTAACATCACTCAACTTTGTGTTGACCCTGCACTGGCTAAAACTCTAGTTGTTGGTCAAGAGCATACATTCACATTCGCTAACTCAGTAACTCCAGAGATTACTACTGTTGTTAAAGAAGTGACTGAAACAGTTAAATCTGGCGACCTACACCGTTTCTTCGGTGGCGATAAAGGCGCTGGCGTATTCATGAACGGTTTCTTCCCAGTAATGATGTTCGGTCTACCAGGTGCTGCACTTGCAATGTACCTAGCTGCTCCTGCTGAAAAACGTAGCCAAGTTGGTGGCGCATTGTTCTCAGTTGCATTCTGTTCATTCCTAACAGGTATCACAGAGCCGCTAGAATTCATGTTCGTATTCCTAGCTCCTGCTCTATACGCAATGCACGCGGTATTTACAGGTCTGTCTCTAGTAGTAGCAAACATGTTTGGTACTCTGCACGGTTTCGGTTTCTCTGCTGGTCTAATTGACTTCGTACTGAACTGGGGTCTAGCAACTAAACCATTCACTCTACTATTGATTGGCTTAGCATTCGGTGCTCTATACTTCTTCACTTTCTCTTTCGCAATCCGCGCTTTCAACTTGAAATCGCCAGGTCGTGAAGATGATGACGAAGCTGCAGCAGCTCCTGCTGGTGACGCGCCAAAAGGTGACGTTGCTCGTCAATACCTGAAAGCTCTAGGTGGTCACGAAAACCTGACTTCAATCGATGCTTGTATCACTCGTCTACGTCTAACTCTTAAAGACCGCTCTATCGCTGATGAAGTTGTTCTTAAGAAACTTGGCGCTAAAGGTGTGGTTAAACTAGGTGAGAACAACCTACAGGTTATCCTAGGCCCACTAGCTGAAATCGTCGCTGGCGAAATGAAAGCTATCGGTGCAGGTGAAGACCTATCTGATGTAAAACTTCCATAGTAAAGGAAGTACTTGTTAAGACGTAACAACGGCTCTTAACTAAGTTTCAAATTGAAAGCCTCCCACACGGGAGGCTTTTTTGTGCCTGTCATGTAAGGCCAGTGAACAAGGTTCGTTCTATTCTTCATCGAATAGCAGAAATAATCACAATTAACTGATGGTTCTTATTGTGCAAAGGCGAAGAATTGTGGATGATTAGCAACAATGATCTTTCTATCTTTGATAGGCAGCAAAAGCCGCCTTTGTCTCGGATATGAAAGATAACTTTCTCTGACAATACTAAATACATAGAGGTGCTATAGATGAGTGAAGCTGAGGCTCGTCCATCGAATTTCATTCGCCAAATTATCGATAAAGATTTAGCGGATGGTACACACAGTAGCGTGCATACTCGTTTCCCGCCGGAGCCAAATGGTTACCTGCACATTGGTCACGCTAAATCTATTTGCTTGAACTTTGGTATTGCTCAGGACTACCAGGGACAATGTAATCTTCGTTTCGATGATACAAACCCTGAAAAAGAAGACGTTGAATACGTTGAGTCAATTAAGAATGATGTAAGCTGGTTAGGCTTCGAATGGTCGGGTGATATTTGTTACTCATCAAACTACTTCGATACGCTTTACGCTTATGCTGTGGAATTAATTAATAAAGGCTTAGCGTATGTTGACGAGCTAAGTCCTGAGCAGATCCGTGAATACCGTGGCACGTTAAAAGAGCCTGGTAAAGCGAGCCCATACCGTGATCGCAGCCCTGAAGAAAACCTAGCGTTGTTTGAAAAAATGCGTGACGGTGGTTTCGAAGAAGGCAAAGCATGTTTACGTGCTAAGATCGACATGAGCTCTTCATTCATGGTTATGCGTGATCCAGTTATCTACCGTGTTCGTTTTGCTCACCACCATCAGACTGCTGACAAGTGGTGCATTTACCCAATGTACGACTTCACTCACTGTATCTCTGATGCGCTAGAGGGCATTACGCACTCTATCTGTACGCTTGAATTCCAAGATAACCGTCGTTTGTATGACTGGGTTCTAGACAACATCACGATTGATTGCCAACCTCGTCAGTACGAGTTTAGCCGTCTGAATCTTGAATACACGGTAATGTCGAAGCGTAAGCTGAACCAACTTGTGGTTGAAAACCTAGTTGAAGGTTGGGACGATCCACGTATGCCAACAATCTCTGGTTTGCGTCGTCGTGGCTTCACTTCAAGCTCGATTCGCGAATTCTGTAAACGTATTGGTGTGACTAAGCAAGAGAACATGATTGAGTTCGGCTCACTTGAATCTTGTATCCGTGATGATCTGAACGAAAATGCACCTCGTGCAATGGCTGTTCTTGACCCTATCAAGGTCGTGATTGAAAACTACGACGCTGATACAGTAGAAACACTGACAGTGGCAAACCACCCGAACAAGCCAGAAATGGGTACTCGTGAAGTTCCATTTACACGTGAAGTTTGGATTGAGCGTGACGACTTCCGTGAAGAAGCAAACAAGAAATACAAGCGTTTGGTTCTTGGCAAAGAAGTTCGTCTTCGTGGTGCTTACGTGATCAAAGCTGAACGTATCGAAAAAGATGCAGAAGGCAACATTACGACTATCTTCTGTTCTTACGACAATGAAACATTGGGTAAGAATCCTGCAGATGGTCGCAAAGTGAAAGGCGTTATCCACTGGGTATCTGCTGATAAAGCGCTGCCTGCTGAGATTCGTTTGTACGATCGTCTATTCACAGTGCCAAACCCAGCCGCTGCTGATGACTTCGCTGCAACGCTAAACCCTGAATCACTTGTTACGCTAAATGGTTTTGTTGAACCTAGCTTAGCGGAAGGTGTAGCAGAGCAAGCGTACCAGTTTGAACGTACAGGCTACTTCTGTGTGGATTCGAAAGACTCTAAAGCAGACGCACTAGTATTCAACCGCACGGTTGGTCTACGTGACACTTGGGGTAAAACTGAAGCTTAATGGCTTTGTTTTTCTCAACTCTGTTTTTCCAAGCTTAGTGTCTTAAAGCTTAGTTTCTCAAGATTCGCTTAATAAAAAACCGGCTTAGAGCCGGTTTTTTTGTGTCTGGGAAATAACCAAATTGTGGACCAAGTTGCTGTGATTCTTAATACGGTATCAGCCCAAATAAAAAACGCCGGCCTAAGCCAGCGTTCTGTGTTACTTCTTCGCTTTATGTGCGTCTGGGTTGCCTTTGCAATCCCCAGTGATGCTTTTACCATACAGATATAAACTGTGGTTAGTTAACTGTACGTTGTAGCGTTGAGCGATTTCTTTTTGTCTTTCTTCGATAAGATCATCAGAGAATTCGATAACTTCACCGCAGTCTAAACATACTAGGTGATCGTGGTGATGCTGTGTTGAAAGTTCAAATACAGACTTGCCGCCTTCGAAGTGGTGGCGAGTTACAATGCCAGCATCATCGAATTGGTTCAGTACGCGATAAACGGTCGCAAGACCTATCTCTTCACCTAAGTCGATCAGCTTTTTATATAAATCTTCAGCACTAATATGTTGGCAGTCTGGTTGTTGTAATACTTCTAAAATTTTGAGCCGTGGGAGGGTCACTTTAAGACCAGCATCTTTTAGCGCTTGATTATTGTCTGACATATACTTTCCTGTTGATGATCTGCAGCAATTAACAGAATTCAATATTAATACCATTATAGTTTAGTCAGGCATAACAATAAACCACGAACTTCAAAGGGTTACTTACTGACATCACAATCTGTTTTGTAAATTGGAAGTATCTCACTTATAGTGGAGGTACGACCAGTCAAGCTGACGGTGTTTCTGATATGAACATGGAATGTTGTTATGAATAAGCAACTCGCAAAAATATATAAACCCAACATTGTAAAATTTGCTCTCAATATTTGGCCTCCTTTTTGGGGATCGGGAATTCGAATAGCTCACATTAGCCCTGACTTTAGGGTTGTTAAGACGATACTAAAGCTGCGCTGGTGGAATAAGAACGCCAATCGTACTCAATATGGCGGCAGTATCTTTTCTCTTACCGATCCAGTTTACTCTTTGATGTTAATGGGAATTTTAGGTGAGCGATATTATGTTTGGGATAAAGAGGCGAGTATTAACTTTATCAAGCCGGGTCAATCCGACTTGTATGCAGATTTTGAGATAAGCCAAGGGCAACTGGATGATATCTATCGTCAGACGCAGCTTGGTGAGAAGTGTTTCCCCGAATTTATTATCCACGTTAAAGATAAGCAGGGGAATGTAGTGTCAGAAATTCAGCGAACCCTGTATGTGAGAAAGAAGCCACAATTTAGAGATGATGACGAAGCATTAGAAGCTGAGTGTTGATTGGTGAACATTAAATAGCAAAAAACCTCCTATAAGGAGGTTTTTTCATATCTACATATCGGTCATTAATTGTAACAATTAACAATCGGTAGAGAATTAGTCTTCTAGCTCTGCTAGGCACATTTCTTCGTGGATTTGTTTAACCCAGTTAGATACACGCTCATCAGTTAGCTCAGGTTGACGGTCTTCATCGATACATAGACCAACGAATTGGCTGTCATCGCCTTCAACTAAGCCTTTCGATGCTTCGAATTCGTAGCTTTCAGTTGATGTGTGACCTAGGATAGTACCGCCTTTCGCTTCAACGATGTCACGGATAGTACCCATAGCATCACAGAAGTATTCTGCGTAATCTTCTTGGTCGCCACAACCAAAGATAGCAACAAGCTTAGTTGAAAAATCAATAGCTTCTAGCTCAGGGAAAAAGTCGTCCCAATCACATTGTGCTTCGCCGTAGTACCACGTAGGGATACCAAGCAGCAGTAGATCGAAGTTATCGATATCTTCTTTGCTGCTTTTTGCAATGTCTTGAACTTGAACGAGCTGCTTGCCCAATTGCTTTTGAATCATCTTAGCAACAGCTTCAGTGTTACCTGTATCGCTACCAAAGAAGAGACCTACACTTGCCATAGAATCATTACCTTTCATTTTGTCTGTTGTCGGTGTAATAAAGTTCGGAGGAAATCGTTAGATTCCAGTTCCTTCCCAGCTTAGTTGGATTATCCCTTTTGCGATAAAACCTGCGCAGCCAAGGAAAAGTACTAACCATACGATGCGACGACCAAATGCAGGAACATTTCCTTCCTTTAGAACGTCTTTAATTGCCATTCCGATTAGAAAGAAAATCGCGGCAAACAGAAGATCTAAACCAATAGATTCAATGATGTTCATGTAGTCGTAAAGCATGGGAACCTTATATACCAAATTTGCTTGGGCGCACTATATCACTGTTGTGAGATAAAGTTAATCTGCTGTGATTACACAGCTCTCATTTATATCGACTAATCAACCTATCTAAGCGATGAATTTTCTTATTGCACGGAGTACTTCAGCTGGCTTTTCCGCGTGTAACCAGTGTCCCGTGTTAGCGATAACATGAGCCTTTGCGTTGGAAAACTGCTGTTGAACGGCGGTTTGATGCTCAGCTGTGAGGTAATCAGAATCCCCACCTTTTATTAACAAGGTTTTGACCGAGGTTTTCTCGATCGGTTCCCAACCAATAATTTGTGGATAGTTGCTCAATAACGAAGCAACGTTGAAGCGCCATTCCATGATGCCTTGTTCCGTTTTGAACAAAGATTTGGTCAAGAACTGGCGAACCCCATCAATTTCGATATGTTTTGCGAGGATCTTAAGCGCGTCTGAGCGTGAGGTCGGTTTTTCTTCTATCACGGCTTGTAGGCCGGCGAATACGTTGTCGTGACGACTTTGGGTGTACGCGACTGGTGCCATATCCAAGACAATCAATTTATGCAGCGTAAGATGTTGTGTCAGCGCCATCGCTACCTTGCCACCCATGGAATGACCAATCACAGTGACATCATTTAACTCAAGATCATTCAGTAGTTGAGCCACATCTTGTGCCATTGCTTTATAGCTGTGAGTGTCACTATGGAAGGATTGGCCGTGGTTGCGTAGATCGATACTAAGTACCTGGTGATCGGCTTTTAGATCCCTAGCGAGCAAGCCAAGGTTGTCCAGATTACCGAATAATCCATGGATCAAAACAATGGTGTGACCCGCACCTTCTAATTTATAGTTGAGCTGTACTGACATTTTTATCTTATTCATGGTGGGTTTGACGTAGAGTATCCGCGCGGATCTCGCTATAATCCCCCTGAGTTTAAACATTGAGATTGTGAAAAGCGAATGAAAACAATTGAGGTTGATGAGGACCTATACCGTTTTATTGCGGGTCAGACAGAACGTATTGGCGAAAGCGCTTCAGATATTCTGCGCCGCTTATTACAGGTTGATAGCCAAGGCATGGTTCCGATCGAAGAGATCGTTGAGCCAAAAGGTATCGTTGTTAGCAAAGAGGTAGGCTTTACTCCAGAGAAGTTCGATGGTGTTAAAGAAATGCGCTCACTACTAATATCAGATGAGTTTGCATCACTGAAGAAAGCCATTGATCGTTTCATGCTTGTGTTATCGACACTGCATAAAATCGACCCTTTAAGCTTTTCAGAAGCAACTCAAGTAAAAGGCCGCAAGCGTGTTTACTTTGCAGACAACGAAGAGACCCTGCTAGCAAACGGCAACACAACTAAGCCTAAAGCCATTCCACAAAGTCCTTTTTGGGTTATAACTAATAATAACACTAGCCGTAAAAGACAAATGGTTGAACAGCTTATGAGCCGCATGAGTTTCCAAGCAGAATTGATAGAAAAAGTAACAGGTTCAATTTAACGAAATCTGATTTAAACCTCATAATATCCATGGATAAGAAGATATTATGAGGTTTTTTTGTTTTTAAATTTTATATATAAGGATGTCGAAAAATGGCTATGCACCCTCGTGCTGGGCAGAAAGCTCAGCAGGAAGATCTTCATAATATTCCGGCTTTAGTTGCTAACTATTTCTTACAGCAACCGGATGCTACTAACCCAGACCACAAAGTACTGTTCGGTACTTCAGGTCACCGTGGTACAGCAGACAAATCAACATTTAATGAAAACCACATTCTAGCAATCGCACAAGCGGTGGCTGAAGTTCGTGCTGAGCAAGGTACAACAGGGCCTCTTTTCCTAGGTAAAGATACTCACGCTCTCTCTGAGCCTGCGTTTTCTACTGTAATCGAAGTGCTTGTAGCCAACGGTGTTGAAGTTATTATTCAAGAAAACAATGGCTTTACTCCAACACCAGGTATCTCGCACGCGATTCTTACGCATAACCTAGTGAATGACAAAAAAGCAGACGGCATTGTTATCACGCCTTCGCATAACCCACCACAAGACGGTGGTATTAAATACAATCCGACACACGGTGGCCCTGCTGAGGCTGAGCTAACTCAAGCGATTGAAGATCGTGCGAACGTCATCATTGCTGAGCAAATGCAAGGTGTAAAGCGTACTCCTATCGCACAGGCTAAACAGTCTAAGCTAGTGAAAGAAGTTGATTTAGTTGCACCATACGTTGCTGACTTGGTTAACGTGGTTGATATGGAAGCGATCCAGAAAGCAAACATCAAGATTGGTGTTGATCCACTGGGTGGCAGCGGTATTGATTACTGGCGTCAAATTGGCAAAGCGTACAACTTAGATCTTACTCTGGTCAGTGAAGCGGTTGATCCTTCGTTCCAATTTATGTCTCTAGACAAAGATGGTGTGGTTCGTATGGATTGTTCTTCTCCGTACGCAATGGCAGGCTTACTGGCGCTTAAAGATGACTATCAACTAGCGTTTGGTAACGACCCTGATTACGATCGCCACGGCATCGTTACGCCAAAAGGCCTGATGAATCCAAACCACTTCTTAGCGGTTTGTATTGACTACCTATACCGTAACCGTGAAGGTTGGGGCAAAGACGTTGCAGTGGGTAAAACACTAGTATCAAGTGCACTAATCGACCGTGTTGTTGCTGACTTAGGCCGTGAACTTTGCGAAGTGCCAGTTGGTTTCAAATGGTTCGTTGATGGCTTATACAACGGTCAGTTTGGTTTCGGTGGTGAAGAGAGTGCGGGTGCATCTTTCTTACGTAAAGACGGAACGCCTTGGTCAACAGATAAAGATGGCCTAATTCTTTGTTTGCTTGCGGCTGAGATCACAGCAGTAACGGGTAAGAACCCACAAGAATATTACGAAGAGCTTGCTGCTAAACACGGTGAATCTAAGTACAACCGTATTCAAGCGGTAGCAAATGGCGCTCAAAAAGATGTGCTTAAAAAGCTATCTCCAGAGATGGTTTCTGCTGAGACGCTGGCTGGCGATGCAATTACTGCACGCTTAACACACGCTCCAGGTAACGGTGCTGCGATTGGTGGCCTAAAAGTGACGACTGAAAACGGTTGGTTTGCTGCTCGTCCATCAGGTACAGAAGACATCTACAAGATCTACTGTGAAAGCTTTAAAGGTGAAGAGCACCTGAAAGCAATCGAAGCAGAAGCTCAAGAGATTGTTAATCAAGTATTTGCAGCGGCTGGCCTATAATCGAATACCGATTAGTAGAGTCACAAGGTAAATAGTGAAAGGGTTGATGTGAAAGCATCAGCCCTTTTTTATATCAGCTCGTGGGTAAAGTGGGTAAAGTGGGTAAAGTGGGTAAAGCGGCTAAAGCTAGGTGGTTGAATTACTGTACAACTGAGTAGGTTATACTATCCGTGTGGCCAACTTTGTGGCATCACAAACCAAAACTGCCCTGATTTAGTTTGCCCATGAACGAAGCGATCACCAAACTCGATGATAGGTTCACAGGTGAAGTCATCAGTGCCAGCTGCCCATTGCTCTTTGGTGAGAGGGTAGAGCACGTCAGTAATTAAATGGGCTTGGTTTTGATAACACCAAAAACCGTTTACTTGGCTTGAATTAATGTCATAGCCTAAACATTCAGTAGGTACTTTTTGATCTAAGAATGGGTTGGTATATAGACGACCCTGCATGAGGAGATGTTTTGAGTCGACATCGATCTCTGGATATTGCTCCACAAACGCCGCTGAAGAGGACATGCCAAGTTGATGGGTGAGCATCCTGTCTAACTTCTTATCTAATTGGTCGTGAGAGTTAGGACCAAACCATGTCTGTTCATGGAGCAGGTAAAACTTGATCGCGACTTCCCAGTGTTGCAGCTTTTGGTTGTTCTCTTTTTCAAGAATAAAGTCGATAGCACCGAGTGTTCTGCCATCTACATTAATCTGAATCTCATCGTACTTGACCGAATAATCAGGTGAGGCTTCAATGACTTGTTCACATAGATGCTGGTAGAGGAAACCTAACCTTGGGTTTCCGTTATAAGTGTGTGATGAGTCGATGGCTTGGGGGCTTAAGAATGCACCAAGATCGGAAATCGGTGGCTTAATTTTCAGTAACGGCGGTGAGTCGATGACCCATTGGTAAAAACGTTGCAGTGCTGTCATCGGTTCCTCATAAACTCATCGTGGGGCTTTCGACATTCTACCCGTAAATTGATATAACGACGTTATTATAAAGTTAAGCTGGAAAGAAAAATGAATAACTTACAATTAGAAAAGCTACTTAACGAAAAACTTCAGCCACAGCAGATTAAAGATTACTGTCCTAATGGTCTTCAAGTGGAAGGTACTTCTCAAGTAAAGCGCATTGTTACTGGTGTTACAGCTTCTCAAGCATTAATTGATAAAGCGGTAGAACTGAACGCAGACGCTTTATTGGTCCATCACGGTTTCTTTTGGAAAGGTGAGTCAGAAGCCATTCGTGGTATGAAGGGTAAGCGCATTCGTACCTTGATTAAAAATGACATTAACCTTTTGGGTTACCACTTACCACTGGATATCCACCCTGAACTTGGTAACAACGCCAAGCTTGCAGAGTTGCTCGACATTGAAGTTGAAGGCGGCTTGGAAGGGCATCCACAATCTGTTGCGATGTTTGGTAAGTTGAGTTCACCAATGACAGGTGCGGAGTTCGCAGAAAAGATTGGTCAAGCTTTGAACCGCAAGCCATTACATATCGCTCCAGAAAACCAAGATAAAATGATTACGACTGTCGGTTGGTGCACTGGTGGTGGTCAAGACTACATTGAGTTAGCTGCGTCTAAAGGTATTGATGCATTTATCTCTGGTGAAATTTCAGAGCGCACAACGTACTCTGCACGTGAGCAAGACATTCATTACTTTGCCGCAGGCCACCATGCAACAGAACGCTATGGTGTGAAAGCGCTAGGTGAATGGCTAACGAAAGAACATGGCTTAGACGTAGAATTTATCGATATTGATAATCCAGTGTAACCACGTTTAGAGATTATGACTTTCTGGATATTTGTACCTTCATTGAAGTGATACGAAATACTGGAAGACAAAAAAGGGTTGATGTTAATACATCAACCCTTTTTGATTTCAATCGATTAGAAAAGTCGAAACTTTACTATTCGCGCTCGTGTAGAGCTTGGAAATCACGCTGTTCTTCACCAGTGTACAACTGACGAGGACGACCGATACGGTTCGTCGGATCGCTGTGCATTTCGTTCCAGTGTGCAATCCAACCGATAGTACGAGACATCGCGAAGATTACTGTGAACATAGATACTGGAATACCGATCGCTTTCAGAATGATACCTGAGTAGAAATCTACGTTCGGGTATAGCTTCTTAGAAACAAAGTACTCATCAGAAAGAGCGATGCGCTCAAGTTCCATTGCTACGTCTAGTAGTGGATCTTGAATGTTTAGCTCTTTAAGTACTTCGTGACACGCTTCACGCATTACAGTTGCACGCGGATCGTAGTTCTTGTAGACACGGTGACCAAAGCCCATTAGGCGGAATGGGTCATCTTTGTCTTTTGCTTTTGCTACGTATTCTTCAATGTTGTCTACGCTACCGATCTCTTCAAGCATCATTAGACAAGCTTCGTTAGCACCACCGTGAGCAGGACCCCACAAAGAAGCGATACCAGCAGCAATACAAGCAAATGGGTTTGCACCCGAAGAACCTGCTAAACGAACCGTTGACGTTGAAGCATTTTGTTCGTGATCAGCATGTAACGTAAAGATTTTGTCCATTGCGCGAGCCACAACAGGGTTTACTTCGTATTCTTCACATGGGTTTGCATACATCATGTGTAGGAAGTTTTCTGCGTAGCCTAGGTCATTGCGCGGGTAGATAAACGGTTGACCGATAGAATATTTGTAACACATTGCAGCCAGTGTAGGCATTTTTGAAATTAGGCGGTATGCCGCAATTTCACGGTGTGTGTCGTTATTAACATCTAATGAATCATGATAGAACGCAGCAAGCGCACCTACCACACCACACATAACAGCCATTGGGTGAGCATCACGGCGGAAACCGTGGAAGAAACTAGCAATTTGCTCATGAACCATGGTGTGACGTGTGACTGTCGTCTTGAACTCTTCGTATTGAGCTCGAGAAGGGGCTTCGCCGTATAAAAGAATGTAACAAACTTCTAAGTAATCAGCGTTATTGGCCAGTTGATCAATTGGATAACCACGGTGTAGAAGAATACCTTTTCCACCGTCAATATAAGTTATTTGCGATTCACAAGATGCAGTGGCAAGAAAACCAGGATCAAAAGTGAAAAAACCATTAGAACCCAGTGTACGAACGTCGATGACCGGAGTACCAAGTACACCTTCTGTAATCGGCAATTCGATCGGTGCTTGACCTTCAATATGAAGGGTAGCTTTCTTATCCGCCATAACAATCTCCTTTGTTATTATTAATCCGTCCAGGATGTTTATGTGCCATTTTTTTACTGGTCTTACGTGAGAAAGTCAATTTTTCTGCAGCTTTGTGTGCACTTGTTAGTGTTTTTTACATTAAATTCGTTAAAAATCTGTTCTGTGTAGCATTATTTGTTGCATCAATTGTATTAGAATGTTGCCAGCCGTATAGTGGCGCTGAAAAGTTTGGTTAAAACCTTATAAATGCAAGGCTAAGAAGAAATGTGAGGTGTCTTCAGAAACCTAGCTGTTAACAATTATTTTACAATTATCTAAGGCTCAACTTACGTTATTTGTTAAGTTAATGTTAAATTTTGAAGGTTTGCAATCAAATTTTGTCCATAACAATACATAAGGTTATTTAATGACCATCATGCTCAATGGAGCTGAGTGAGCGAGCCCGTGAAAGAAAGAAAGACAAGACCTGTTAATTTAGATTTACAGACCATCCACTTTCCTATCACAGCAATAGCTTCCATCCTACACCGTGTGTCTGGGGTGATTACTTTTGTTGCGATCGGAATTCTGCTTTGGTTACTATCCATTTCCCTCTCTTCCCCTGTAGGCTTTATGGAAGCTAGCGACATTGTCGACGGTTTCTTCGTGAAGTTTATTCTGTGGGGCATTTTAACCGCTTTGGCTTACCACATTGCTGGTGGTATTCGTCACCTTCTTATGGACCTTGGTCACTTTGAAGAGCTGGAATCTGGCGCTAAGAGCGCGAAGGTTGCATTCGCAGCAACAGCGGTATTGTCTCTACTAGCGGGGATCTTAGTATGGTAAACAACGTTTCTACTTTTGGTCGTAATGGTGTGCATGATTATCTATTGATTCGTGCAACAGCCATCATTATGACGCTTTACACTATCTACCTAGTGAGCTTCTGTGCTTTCTCAGGTGATATTTCTTACGCATCTTGGACGCAATTCTTTGGTGGTACTTTCACTAAAGTTTTCACCATGTTAGCACTTACTTCAATTTTGGTTCACGCGTGGATCGGCTTGTGGCAAGTACTAACTGACTACATCAAATGTGCAAAATTGCGCGTTGGTCTTCAAGTCGGTGTTGTTGCGGTTCTTCTAGGATATTTCTTCTCTGGTCTGTTTATTTTGTGGGGTGCGTAAGTGACTATTCCTGTTCGTGAGTTTGATGCTGTAGTAATCGGTGCTGGTGGTGCTGGTATGCGCGCCGCGCTACAAATTTCTGAGCAAGGCCTATCTTGTGCGTTGCTTTCTAAAGTTTTTCCAACTCGTTCTCATACTGTATCTGCGCAAGGTGGTATCACCGTTGCTCTTGGTAATGCGCATGAAGATCACTGGGAACAACACATGTACGATACGGTTAAAGGTTCCGATTACATCGGCGACCAAGATGCTATCGAATACATGTGTAAAAATGGCCCTGAGTCGGTTATCGAATTAGAAAAAATGGGTCTTCCATTTTCTCGTTTTGATAACGGCAGTATTTACCAACGTCCGTTTGGTGGCCAATCTAAGAATTTTGGTGGTGAGCAAGCGGCTCGTACTGCAGCGGCAGCTGACCGTACTGGTCACGCACTGCTTCATACGCTTTACCAACAAAACATTAAACACAAAACGACGGTTTTCTCTGAGTGGTATGCACTGGATCTTGTTAAAAACGAAGATGGTGCAATCTTAGGTACTACCGCGCTTTGTATGGAAACGGGCGAGGTTTGCTACTTCAAAGCGAAGGCAACAATCCTTGCTACTGGTGGTGCTGGTCGTATCTATGCATCAACAACGAATGCACACATTAACACTGGTGACGGTGTTGGCATGGCAATTCGTGCTGGCGTTCCAATGCAAGACATCGAAATGTGGCAGTTCCACCCAACGGGTATCGCTGGTGCAGGTGTTTTGGTAACAGAAGGTTGTCGTGGTGAAGGTGGTTACCTTCTCAATAAAGACGGCGAGCGCTTCATGGAACGTTATGCTCCGAATGCTAAAGATTTAGCAGGTCGTGATGTGGTAGCTCGTTCGATGATGGTTGAGATTCGTGAAGGTCGTGGTTGCGATGGCCCATGGGGTCCTCACATTAAGCTGAAACTTGATCACCTAGGTAAAGAGACGCTTGAGTCTCGTCTACCGGGTGTATGTGAGCTTTCTCGTACGTTTGCTCACGTTGATCCAGTTAAAGAACCAATTCCTGTAATCCCAACGTGTCACTACATGATGGGCGGTGTTCCTACGCAGGTTTCTGGTCAAGCAATCAAACAAACTGAAGACGGTACAGACGTTGAAATTCAAGGTCTATTCGCTTGTGGCGAAATCGCTTCAGTATCTGTACATGGTGCAAACCGTCTAGGTGGCAACTCGCTACTTGATTTGGTTGTGTTTGGCCGTGCGACAGGTCTTCACCTTGGTGAGACTCTGAATAAGCAAGCTGAAGCAAAACCTGCAACTGAAGCCGACATTGAACGTTCATTAGAGCGATACAATCGTTGGGAAAACAGTACAGACGGTGAAGACCCTGCGGTAATTCGTAAAGATCTTCAGCAATGTATGCAGAACAACTTCTCTGTATTCCGTGAAGGTAAAGCGATGGCTGATGGCTTAGAAGAGCTTAAAGTGATTCGTGAGCGTCTTAAGAATGCACACCTTTCAGACAAGTCGACAGAGTTCAACACGCAACGTATTGAGTGTTTAGAGCTTGAAAACTTAATGGAAACGGCATTCGCAACTGCGGTTGCAGCAAACTTCCGTACAGAGAGTCGTGGAGCGCATGCTCGTTTTGACTTCCCAGACCGTGATGATGAGCAATGGCTATGCCACTCACTTTACAACCCAGAATCAGAAAGTATGACTAAGCGTGGCGTGAACATGGAACCTATCCATCGTGAAGCATTCCCGCCGAAAGCACGTACGTACTAAGGAGATATGACCATGAAACTGAATTTCTCTTTATACCGTTACAACCCAGATGTGGACCAGAAGCCTTACATGAAAGAGTACACCTTAGAGGTGGAAGAAGGCTCTGACATGATGCTTTTGGATGCGCTTATTCTTTTGAAAGAGCAAGATCCAACGATTTCATTCCGCCGTTCATGCCGTGAAGGTGTATGTGGTTCTGATGGCTTGAACATGAATGGTAAAAACGGGTTGGCGTGTATTACGCCTCTGTCTGCTCTTACTGGCCAAGATAAAATCGTAATTCGCCCACTTCCAGGTTTGCCTGTCGTGCGTGATTTAATCGTAGACATGACTCAGTTCTACGATAACTACGAAAAAGTTAAGCCGTTCTTAGTGTCTGATGGCAATGTGCCACCGGCTCGTGAAAACCTACAAAGCCCTGATGAGCGTGCTCATTTAGATGGTTTGTATGAATGTATCATGTGTGCATGTTGTACGACTTCGTGCCCATCATTCTGGTGGAATCCAGATAAGTTCATTGGACCAGCTGGCCTGCTTGCAGCATACCGTTGGCTAATAGATAGCCGAGATACGGCGACAGACGAACGTCTGTCCGATCTTGATGATGCATTTAGCGTTTTTCGTTGCCATGGCATCATGAATTGTGTAAGTGTTTGTCCTAAGGGATTAAATCCGACGAAAGCAATTGGTCACATCAAGACCATGCTTGTGAATCGTTCGGTTTAAGTTATATAAAAATTGCCGCCCTAGAAGTTTTGGGGCGGCCTTTTAATAGCTCGGCATAGACCGCAGCAAACGTGAAAACTACTGGTTAAGGGAAAATATGCACAACGGCGTGATGAAGGCATGGCTCGAGTCTTCACACTTGGCTGGCGCCAATGCAACGTACGTAGAAGAACTCTATGAACTGTATCTAAGTGACCCCGATTCGGTAAGTGACGAATGGAGAAGTGTTTTTGAAGAATTGCCTGTGCAAGCTTCAGAAGCAGTGGAACAACCACACTCTCGTGTTCGTGAATACTTCCGTCGACTCGCTCAAGAAACAAAGCATTACAGTGTCCAAGTTAGTGATCCAGATGTCGATGCGAAACAAGTAAAGGTTCTGCAACTTATTAATGCCTATCGATTCCGAGGGCATCAATCAGCAAATCTAGACCCCCTAGGTTTATGGGAAAGAGATACAGTCGCTGAACTGGATCCTTCTTTTCACACTCTTACCGAAGATGACCTCAATGAGACGTTTAACGTCGGCTCTTACGCCATTGGCCAAGAGACGATGGTGCTTCGAGATTTGTACAAATCTCTAAAGCAAACTTATTGTGGTTCGATTGGTGCTGAATACATGCACATGACTAACACAGAGCAAAAGCGTTGGATCCAACAACGTTTAGAGTCTGTTTCTGGTCAACCCTCTTTCGATAAAGAAGAAAAGCAAGCTTTCCTAGAAGAGCTAACTGCTGCTGAAGGTCTTGAGCGCTATCTTGGTGCTAAATTCCCAGGCGCAAAACGCTTCTCATTGGAAGGTGGTGATGCGTTGATCCCAATGACGAAGGAAATTATTCGTCATGCAGGTGGACAGGGCATGCGTGAAGTTGTTGTTGGTATGGCTCACCGTGGTCGTCTAAACATGCTGGTCAATGTGCTTGGTAAAAAGCCACAAGACCTGTTTGACGAGTTTGCGGGCAAGCACAGCGATGACTCGTGGGGCACTGGTGATGTGAAATACCACCAAGGTTTCTCTGCGGATTTCGCAACACCAGGCGGCAACGTTCACTTAGCACTTGCATTTAACCCATCTCACTTAGAAATCGTAAACCCGGTAGTTATCGGTTCGGTACGTGCTCGCCAAGATCGTCTAGACGATAAAGATGGCAGCCGCGTACTTCCAATTACTATCCATGGTGATTCAGCTATCGCTGGCCAGGGTGTAGTACAAGAGACGTTCAACATGTCTCAAGCTCGTGGTTTCTGTGTTGGTGGTACGGTTCGTATCGTTGTAAATAACCAAGTTGGTTTTACAACGTCTAACCCTCGCGATACACGTTCTACGATGTACTGTACCGATATCGCGAAGATGGTTCAGGCTCCGATTTTCCACGTTAACTCTGATGATCCAGAAGCTGTCGCTTTCGTAGCACGTCTTGCATTAGATTACCGTAATACGTTTAAGCGTGATGTTGTTATTGATTTGGTTTGTTACCGTCGCCACGGTCACAATGAAGCCGATGAGCCGAATGCAACGCAGCCTTTGATGTACCAAAAAATCAAGAAGCATCCAACGCCACGTAAGCTTTATGCTGACGTGCTAATGGAACGCGGTGAGTTTGGTATTGATACGGCAACTCAACTCGTTAACGAGTATCGTGATGCACTTGATCACGGTGAAGTTGTGGTTAAAGAGTGGCGCCCAATGGCACTTCACTCAGTGGACTGGTCACCTTACCTAGGTCACGACTGGAACATCGAATGGGACAACAAGATTGATATCGAGCGCCTGAAAGAGCTTGGTAGCAAACTTTGTCAATACCCAGACAGCCATAAGCTGCAAAGTCGAGTAAACAAACTGTACAACGATCGTACTGCCATGGTGAATGGTGAGAAACAAGTCGATTGGGGTATGGCCGAGACTCTGGCTTACGCAACACTTGTTGATGACGGTAAGCGTATTCGTATCTCAGGCCAAGATTCAGGTCGTGGTACGTTCTTCCACCGCCACTCAGTACTGCACAATCAATCAGATGCAAGCACGTATGTTCCTCTTGCGAACATTCATGATAAACAAGGGCCATTCCAAGTATTTGACTCTGTGTTATCTGAAGAAGCGGTACTCGCATTTGAGTATGGTTATGCAACGGCAGAACCAAGCGGTCTAACCCTTTGGGAAGCACAATTTGGTGACTTCGCAAACGGTGCACAAGTTGTAATCGACCAATTCATTTCGTCAGGTGAGCAAAAGTGGGCACGTTTATGTGGTCTAACTATGCTGCTTCCTCACGGCTATGAAGGCCAAGGCCCAGAGCACTCATCTGCTCGTCTTGAACGTTACCTTCAATTATGTGCTGAACAAAACATGCAGGTTGTTGTTCCTTCAACGCCGGCACAGGTTTATCACATGATTCGCCGTCAGGTTGTTCGACCAATGCGTCGTCCACTGATCGTAATGTCACCTAAGTCATTGCTTCGTCACCCTCTATGTACGTCTTCTATGGAAGATCTAGCAGAAGGTACGTTCCAACCAGCTATCGCAGAAATTGATGATCTGGCTCCTGAGAACGTAAAACGCGTCGTGTTCTGTTCAGGTAAGGTTTACTTTGACCTGCTTGATCAAAGACGTAAGAACGAGCAAGACGATGTCGCTATTGTACGTATTGAGCAACTTTACCCGTTCCCTTACGAGGACGTGAGAGCTGCAATCGCACAATACACAAATGTAGTCGATTACGTTTGGTGTCAAGAAGAGCCACAAAACCAAGGTGCTTGGTACAGTAGCCAACATAATTTCCGAGCTGCTATTCCAGTGGGTGCTGATATTCAATATGCAGGTCGTCCTGCATCAGCATCACCAGCTGTTGGCTATATGTCGGTACACTTGAAACAACAAAAAGCGTTAGTTGACGACGCTTTGACCCTACTTAAGAACTAGAAGTAAAAGGAAAATACGCACATGACAATTGAAATTCTGGTTCCAGATTTACCTGAATCTGTGGCTGATGCAACAGTGGCGACTTGGCACAAAAAACCAGGCGAAGCCGTTGCACGTGATGAAGTCATTGTAGACATCGAAACAGATAAAGTAGTTCTAGAAGTACCGGCTCCTGAAGCGGGTGTTCTGGAAGCTATCCTAGAAGAAGAGGGTGCTACGGTACTTTCTAAGCAGCTTCTTGCAAAGATCAAACCTGGTGCTGTCGCTGGTGAACCAACGAAAGATACCACTGAAGATACAGAAGCTTCTCCTGATAAGCGCCACAAAGCGGCACTGACAGAAGAAAGCAACGACGCACTAAGCCCAGCTGTTCGTCGTCTTCTTGCAGAACACAACCTACAACCAGCTGACGTCAAAGGCACTGGTGTTGGTGGTCGTATTACTCGCGAAGACATCGACGCGCACCTAGCAGCAGCGAAAGCGGCTCCGGTAGCAGCATCTGCACCAGCAGTTGAAGCGCCAGCAGCGGCTCGTAGCCAAAAACGCGTGCCTATGACTCGCCTACGTAAGACAGTTGCAAACCGTCTTCTAGAAGCGAAGAACAGCACAGCAATGCTGACTACTTTCAACGAAGTGAACATGAAACCAATCATGGACCTTCGTAAGCAGTACAAAGACCAATTCGAGAAGCGTCACGATACGCGTCTTGGTTTCATGTCTTTCTATGTGAAAGCAGTAACAGAAGCGCTGAAGCGTTTCCCAGAAGTTAACGCTTCGATTGATGGTACAGATATCATTTACCACAACTACTTCGATATCAGCATGGCGGTATCTACGCCACGCGGTCTAGTGACTCCAGTACTGAAAGACTGTGACACACTAGGTTTTGCTGACATCGAAAAAGGCATCAAAGAGCTAGCAATCAAAGGCCGTGACGGCAAGCTAACTGTTGATGAACTGATGGGCGGTAACTTCACTATCACAAACGGTGGTGTATTTGGTTCTCTAATGTCTACGCCAATCATCAACCCGCCTCAAGCGGCAATTTTGGGTATGCATAAAATCCAAGATCGTCCAATGGCTGTTGATGGCAAGGTAGAAATTCTACCAATGATGTACCTAGCGCTTTCTTACGATCACCGTCTAATCGATGGCCGTGAATCAGTTGGCTTCCTAGTGACTATCAAAGAGCTTCTAGAAGATCCTGCACGTCTGTTATTAGACGTTTAGTATCGCTAAAACGTCTAGTTAACCTCGTTAGCTAGACGTAAAAAGTTTCAAAGGCTAGGCTGCTCAACGTCTGGCCTTCACTTGAACTGTAAAGCCATTAGAAAATGGACAGCAGTTGATTTGAGAAGACCCTACAGACGTACCACAGGAAACTGTGTCGTTATGGAAATAATAATCCCTTAAGGGAAAATAAACGGAATATCAAAATGAATTTGCATGAATACCAAGCCAAACAGCTGTTTGCAGAATTCGGTTTGCCTGTACCAGAAGGTTTCGCATGTGATACAGCACAAGAAGCTTTCGAAGCTGCAGGTCGTATCAGTACAGCCAAGAAAGTCGTTAAGTGTCAAGTACACGCTGGTGGTCGCGGTAAAGCGGGCGGCGTAGAGCTACATGACACTAAAGAAGGCGTTAAAGAGTTTGCACAAAAGTGGCTAGGTAAAAACCTAGTGACTTACCAAACAGACGCTAATGGTCAGCCTGTAACAAAGATCCTAGTTGAAGAAGCATCAAACATTGCTAACGAACTTTACCTAGGTGCTGTTGTTGACCGTGCAACTCGTAAAATTGTATTCATGGCGTCAACTGAAGGCGGCGTGGACATTGAGAAAATCGCTGAAGAAACTCCAGAGTTGATTCACCAGTCTGCGATCGATCCTCTAGTTGGCCCTCAAGCTTACCAAGGCCGTGAATTGGCATTCAAACTTGGCCTAGCTGGCGATCAAATTAAACAGTTCGTTAAGATCTTCATGGGTCTTGGTGAAATGTTCGCTCAGTACGACCTAGCTCTACTAGAAATTAACCCGCTTGTTATTACAAATGAAGGTAACCTTCTTTGTCTAGACGGCAAGATCAACATTGACTCAAACGCAATGTACCGTCAGCCAAAGCTTCGTGAAATGCACGATCCTTCACAAGAAGACGAGCGCGAAGCGCACGCAGCTCAGTGGGAACTGAACTACGTAGCACTTGATGGCAACGTTGGCTGTATGGTTAACGGTGCAGGCCTTGCTATGGGTACGATGGATATCGTAAACCTACACGGCGGCAAGCCAGCAAACTTCCTTGATGTAGGCGGCGGCGCAACAAAAGAGCGTGTAGCTGAAGCATTCAAGATCATCCTTTCTGATGACAATGTTAAAGCAGTACTCGTAAACATCTTCGGTGGCATCGTTCGTTGTGACATGATCGCTGAAGGTATTATTGGTGCAGTTAAAGAAGTTGGCGTAACAGTTCCTGTCGTTGTTCGTCTAGAAGGTACAAACGCAGACCTAGGTCGCGAAGTACTTGCTAATTCTGATGTTGATATCATTGCTGCTGTATCTCTAACAGATGCTGCTCAGAAAGTTGTTGCTGCTGCGGAGGCTAAATAATGTCTGTATTAATTAACAAAGACACTAAAGTAATCTGTCAGGGTTTCACTGGCGGTCAAGGTACATTCCACTCAGACCAAGCTATCGCATACGGTACGCAAATGGTTGGTGGTGTTTCACCTGGTAAAGGTGGTCAAACTCACCTAGGCCTTCCAGTATTCAACACAGTACGTGAAGCAGTAGAAGTAACTGGCGCAACAGCAACAGTTATCTATGTACCAGCACCTTTCTGTAAAGATGCAATCCTAGAAGCAATTGATGCAGGTATCGAACTGATCGTAACGATCACTGAAGGTATCCCTACTACAGATATGATCGACGTTAAAGTGAAGCTAGAAGAAACTGGCGTTCGCATGATCGGTCCTAACTGTCCAGGTCTTATCACTCCAGACGAGTGTAAGATTGGTATCATGCCTGGTCATATCCATAAGAAGGGTAAAGTAGGTATCGTATCTCGTTCAGGTACTCTGACGTACGAAGCAGTTAAGCAAACAACAGATGAAGGCTTTGGTCAGTCTACATGTGTTGGTATCGGTGGTGACCCTATCCCAGGTTCAAACTTCATCGATATCCTAAAACTTTTCCAAGAAGACCCAGAAACTGAAGCAATCGTAATGATTGGTGAGATCGGTGGTACTGCGGAAGAAGAAGCTGCTGAGTTCATCAAAGCAAACGTAACTAAGCCAGTTGTATCTTACATCGCTGGTGTTACTGCTCCTCCGGGTAAACGTATGGGCCACGCTGGCGCAATCATCTCTGGCGGTAAAGGTACTGCTGAAGATAAATTCGCAGCGCTAGAAGCAGCAGGCGTTAAGACTGTTAAGTCTCTTGCTGACATCGGTAAAGGCCTACGTGAAATCACGGGTTGGTAATCAGCTGGCTTTTATCTAACGAGATAGAAGCTAACTGAACGATATAAGAAAGGCTTGGTCATTGACCAAGCCTTTTTCTTTTGTGACCGATTTTTTTGATCGACTATCGCATCAACCACATCAATTGTTGTGTTGTTAAAAGCCAGAATGAATCTCGACTTTTCACTTTAGGCGCGGGTTCTGTACATTTGAGACAGCATAAACATTGCTGCTGCACTGATAACAACAGAAGGGCCGGCTGGCGTGTCATAGAACCAAGACAAGCTCAACCCTCCGAACACAGCGATAGAACCAATAACTGAGGCGAGGAATGCCATTTGTTCGGGTGTATTGGCGAATTTTCTTGCCGTTGCCGCTGGGATTATCAGCAATGACGTCATGATCAATGCACCCACAAACTTCATACCGACTGCAATCACGATACCAACCAGCAACATCAAAATAAGACGCATTAAGTCAATGTTGATGCCGTCTACTGCTGCAAGATCTTCATTTACTGTCGTTGAAAGCAGTGGTCGCCAAAATATCGCAAGCACTAAACCAATCACAGCAGCACCCGCATAGATGAACACTAAATCAGTCGGAGATACCGCAAGCAAGTCACCAAATAAGTAGCTCATTAGATCAACACGAACATTATCTAAGAAGCTCACAGCAACAAGACCCAAAGACAGAGCACTGTGCGCCAATATACCCAGTAAGGTATCGGTCGCGACTAGCTTTTGTTTTTGTAAAGTCACTAGCAACACAGCCAGCATCAAACAACAAATCAGCAGCGCGAGATACAAGTTAATGTTGAACAGAAAGCCAAGTGCTAAGCCCATCAAAGAAGCGTGAGCAAGCGTGTCACCAAAGTAAGCCATCTTGCGCCATACCACGAACGATCCTAATGGGCCTGCAATTAGCGCAATACCCAAACCCGCCAGAATAGAGGGAAGAAGAAACTCAAGCATTAGTGATGTCCGTGTTTATGGTTTGAACATTCATGCACGTCGCCTTCGACAGGCTGGCCTGCAAGATCATGATGGTGATGTTCGTGTTGGTGATGATAAAACGCTAGTGTTTCTTGGGTCGCGGTGCCAAAGAGCGCAATATACGAAGGGTGGTGTTTGATGTCTGCAGGTGCGCCTGAACAGCAGATGTGATGGTGCAAGCAGATAACATCGTCTGTTTTTGCCATCACTAAATGCAGATCGTGTGAAACCATAAATACGGCACAACCAAAGCGGTGACGAATGGTGTCAATCAGGTCATACAGGTCTATTTGCCCTTGTACATCAACGCCTTGAGCTGGTTCATCAAGAACAAGTAGATCTGGTCTTCTTAGCAATGAACGAGCAATCAGCACACGTTGGTTTTCACCGCCAGATAGCTGGTGCATGTTACTCTTTTGCAGATGTTCGGCGCCAACGAGCTTCAATGCTTCAAGGATCTCCTGCTGACTGAACTTACCAGTGAGCTTTAGAAAACGTTCTACATTGAGCGGTAGTGAATCATTGAGCTTTAATTTTTGCGGTACATAGCCAATTTTCAGTTTTTTAGCTTTTGTTATTGTGCCTGAAAATTTAGTTTGTAAACCCAGTACCACTTTGACTAATGTCGACTTTCCTGCACCGTTTGGCCCAATGAGGGTAGTGATTCTGCCGCGCTCTATATTTAGAGAGATGTTGTCTAGAACTTTTCGACCGTCATATTCGACGCTCACAGAATCTAGTTGGATTAAGTTATCCATGAATAGAACTCATTTGCAATTCGCTAATGTTATAATGTAACATTTACCTCAAGCCTAAGCTACTTTTCTATTATCGAGGGATTATGTCACGTTCATCTTTTATACTTGCTACTTTGCTTTTAGCGCCAAGTGTCGCAAGTGCCAATACTATTCTAACAAGCTTTAAACCAATTCAAATGATTGTGACAGAATTAACGCAGGGCGTTAGTGAACCGGATGTGTTGATGAACAGCAATGCTTCGCCGCACGATTATGCGCTTAAGCCATCGGATGTCAAAAAAGTTCACAGTGCCGATATGGTTATCTGGTTTGGTCCTGACCTAGAAGCCTTTCTGACTAAGGTGATTGGTTCAAAAGAAAACGTTATCAAGATCAGTGAGATTCCAGGAATTAACTTGCGAGAGTTTGGGCATGAAGATCACGATGCTCATGAAGGACACCATCATGGTAGCCATGACCCGCATTTTTGGTTGGGCATCGACCAAGTTGAAGTCGCGGCAAAATATATCTCAGCTAAGTTGATTGAATCTGACCCTGATAACGCAATGGCGTATCAAGAGAACCTAGACTCATTTTTGATTGCTTTGAAAGAGAAGAAGCAGTCAATTAATGAACAGCTTGCGCCAGTGAAAGACAAAGGTTACTACGTATTCCATGATGCGTATGGCTACTTCGAACAGGAGTTTGAGTTAAATAACTTAGGCCACTTTACCGTGAGCCCAGAGCGCAAGCCGGGTGCAAAAAGCTTGATAGCTATCAAGAAAACCTTGGTGCGTGAAAATGTTCAATGTGTATTTTCAGAGCCTCAATTTACACCGGCTGTGATCGAATCGGTGACTCGCGGAAGCAATGCTAAGCAAGGGCAACTTGATCCTGTTGGTTCACAGGTTGAAGTGAAGAGTGGAAGTTATTTCGATTTTCTTCAGCAACTTACAGACAGCTACACCAGCTGCTTGAGTGCTAAGTAATCAATAACCAATATTCCTAACGACACTTTGCTCTCGTTAATTTATGAATCATGCCGCTTTTTGCGGCATTTTCGTGACCGCTAAGATAAAACCTCTCAACAAATAGCAAACCTCCTTTCTCCTTTGTTAATTTCCGCTAAAATAGAAAGATAATAATAAGCACAAAAAAACTGAATTTTTGGTTCAGCAGCGATAAGACGTTGTGGACACCATAATTTCATGTGTTATTGCTGTTCAGGATGAAAAGTTGTATCGAATTATCTTCAGAATGTTCATGTTAATGAGCACCTCATTTAGCGTTCTCGCGGTAAATACCTCACCCTCCGTTTTCTATCCTTTGCCCGTTCAAGCGCAAGGGAACTTTCTTGCGGCTAAAAACTTGTACTTAGGTGCCGGTGGCGGGCTATGGGTTCATGATGTCCATGGAAAAGTACTCTTTTATGATGGCCGAACCCTATTCCCTCGAAAGGGCAGCCTTTTGCAATTTTCTTCAGAAAGAGTCGCGTTTCTTAACGATGAGTTTTGGACATTTTTTGATAATGAGGTGTACCGACACAGCCCTGGTATTGGCAATGAACTTGCGTTTAGTTTAAGCCCCGGCGCTGAGATCGCGAATATCGGCTCATCAGGTGATTATATTTGGGTCACAGATGGCAGTAATTTTTATACTTACAACACTCAATCTTTAGAATTTACCACCTACTCACTACTCAAACTGTATCGATATAACAATAGCAGTGATATTGCGATTAACGATGCGGAGTGGGTGTTGTCAAAATGGGTACTCGCGACCAGTTCTGGTGCTTACCTTTCTGAGGCGCAAGAGTTTACTCACATCACTGCATCAGATAAGCACCATATTGAGACGGTTTATTTTTCTAATGCTAGACGAGAGTTAGTGATTGGCACTTTAAATGGTGCGGTGATTGTTGATCTCGCGAATCCAGATAAAGAGAACAAAATAAAAGGGTCGCACGTTCTCTCGCTTGCTGAAACTTCAGACCAATATTGGATTGGCACTGAGCATGGACTCATTAGTTATAACTTCATTACGGGTCAAATTACACGATTCGAACAAGCCGCTAATCAAGATTTCTCGTTACCGGGAGAGAAAATATATTCGTTAATCAACGACCATGCTGGTGGGATGTGGGTTGCGACAAATAACGGCATCCGATATTTCTCACTGTTCAGTAAGACATTCTCAAGAACGCCATTAACGGGTATGGGAATGCACTCAAGTAGTGTCGTGATAAACAAAGTACAGCCGGTTAGTGAACAATTATCTTGGGTTGCTTCCTCAATGGGCCTCTATTTGGTCGATGCTCAAAGCAAAGCTAGTCCAATTCGTGTTTACTCCAACTCGGTACAGGACTTTGAGGTCTTTGGTTCTTCTATTTGGTTGGCTACAGAAGAAGGCATTATTAGTTTTAATACGGATACGTTAGAGCCTGAAGTGATCGGTTTACCAAGGTCTATCAAAGGGGTACACGTTGAGAACTTTGCGCTTCAAGCTGATAACGTACTTTGGATAACATCGGGGCAAGACCTTTATTCGTTATCTATCGAAACCATGAAGCTGACGGGGTACGGTACTGACTGGTTAGTTGATAAGTTTTTGCCAGCAAAAATCACTGCTCTCAATATAGGGTTACAAGGTCGTATTTATATAGGCACTGACCACGGCTTCTACTCTTTTATTGATAAACGGATTAGTTTTAGTCGCTCAAGTGAACGATTTGGCAAAGTGGTCGATATTGAAAAAGCGAAGGATGGGGCTCAATGGTTTGCGAGTAGTTATGGCGTGTATCGAATCCCTTATGACAGCTCTATTATTCAAGAGGTCACGCTTGTTGAAGACAATATTAGCCCAAATTGCTTAATAAGCGATGACAATGGTGTGTGGTTAGGTTCTTCGAAAGGTATCAGCTATTACGGACTGGATGGGCAACTGCATAAACATATCGGTTCACCATTTGGCTTGATCACCAATGAACTGGCGGCAGGGGCATGTGCCTTGTTTGACAGCGAAGGCAGCCAATCTACGAGGCTTATTTTTGGATCAAAGTATGGCGTAGTCAGTGCGTTATCTGATGAGTTATTGGTATCAACAACACCTCATAGTCGAGCATTGCTGAGTAAGATCAGTGTTGATCAGCAAACCGTATCACTTGGTGGTAAGACTGCTGATTTGGATGAAATCCCTTATGGTTCATCCATGAGTTTTAAGTTGGGCATCCTACCTGCGACGTTTGCCCCTGCGATGGAGTATCGCCTGAGCGACGATGAACCTTGGAGTGAATTTGAAGGAGGCTTGTTAACGCTCGACCATCTTCTTCCGGGGGACTATACACTGGAAGTTAAACCCGTTAAGGACTCGCATTATCGCTTTGTGTCAACGAATCAAAGCTTCTCAATCGCTGAGCCTTGGTATCTGAGCAATTGGGCTGCCGCAAGCTCTCTGGCACTGCTGATTGGTGTTGTGACTATCTTGGTTTTTTGGCGTTCGCGTTATGTCACTTTTGCCAATAGACACCTAAAAGCGCAAGTTGTATTAAAAACCGATCAACTGAGGCACCAAAGTCGCATTCTGTTGACGACCAATCAACAGCTTAAAAAGCAGCTATCAGTTAAGAGTGCGCTTGTATCGCACACAGCAAATGAACTTTCATCTGAAGTTAATCATATTGCTGCGATGCTCCCGAATTGGAATGATGAGAAAGGCAAGTCGCCAATCTTAACGCTGAAAAATGGCTTGGCTCAATTGAGTAATACACCTCAAGGAGAAGGGAAGGTCAGTTACGATATAATTTTGATCTTAGAAGCGGTACTCAAAGCTTGGCAAGATGATTTAGCCAAAGCGGGTATTGAACTGGATATTAGAGTTGATACCAAACAACGATACGTATCCTTGCTGTATTTTAATCTCGATATTATTTTCAACAACTTGGTTGCGAGCATCATCAAGAGAAACTTTAAGTCACAAAGCATGGTGGTTCTGGTTGAAGAAGTGAAGGAGCATCTTGTCGTTACGATTCGAGATCATGGGATGCCTTTCCCTAAATTGGCATCAAGCATGGGTGACAACACCGGAAAATCGACTGATCTAAATATCGAAAAATTACCTCTATTGATGAATCAGAGTGGTGGTGAGCTGAACGCGTTTGTTTCTGACTATCAAAATAAGGTTCAGCTTTCGTGGCCGATTGAATATCAAGTGCTGGATAATCTGGAAGCTAGCACCATTGAGCAGATTGAAACCATTAAGCTTGCCGCTTCAACGCCAGAGCAACAAAGGTTGAGTGCTGAACAAGAGTGGAAAAACAGAGTGTCGCAGCTTGTGAGCGAAAACTACGCCGATGCAGAGTTCAGTACTGCAACTACTGCTAAGTACTTGTTCATGTCTGAGAGAAGCTTACAGAGACGCTTTAAATCGGCTTATAACAAGACCTTTAAAGAGCATTTGAATGAAGTGCGTTTAGAGCATGCGTGTGAGCGGTTACTTGCGGGAGAGAAGATCTCAGACGTCGCGTTTGATTCTGGTTTTAATGACCCTTCCTATTTCAGTCAGAGGTTTAAGCACCATTTTGGTATGTCGCCATCTAAGTTTGCTGAAAACAGCGAAGAGTAGTGAGCTGCGGATTTACTCTACGTCCACATAGATAAAGATACTCTAAGCCTCGACATTCGTGTTGGGGCTTTTTTATGCTTCTACGAGATACGAGATACGAGATACGAGATACGAGATACGAGATACGAGATACGAGATATGATATGGCCCCTAAAAAGTAGACACAGGGGTTTAGTTGATTAGTTCACATCAATAGAGATAGAGATAGAGATAGAGAGCAGTGGGTAGTTTAAAAGGCTGTTGAGATAAAACAAAAGGAAGAAAAAAAATATCGTGGTATAGCCGGGGGGACTATACCACGGGTGCCAAGGACACCTTCGCTTGCTGCCGGAGTGATATGGCAAGCCACATCACCTCTGGAATAAAACTAAAGAGAAGTAGTTTCTCTTCGTTGGAGTAACTATACGTCTGCCCACTTATTTTACTTATAAAATTAACGACAGATGGCCATGAGAAAACCGACATTATTTTAAGTTATTGATAATTAATGATTTGTGTTGGTTTTTCTTGATTGGTATTAGTGAGGTAGTTCTCGTTGTTTGTTGAAAGTAACGTTTTTGACGTAAACGTTTTTAACGAAATTTACGAGTATGTATTTTCGAAAACATTGATTTCACACAATAGAATTGTGGTCATGTATGTGTATCATGGCGGTAATAACAATCTTTCTCATTATCAGTCACGAATTGGGCATTTATGAAACTCTCACAACTCGAGCAAGGAAAAGCGGCTTCTATTGTTGCACTAACAGGCTTAACACCAGACGTTAGAAAAAAACTTATGGTTATGGGCATGTTGCCAAAAACTGAGGTGACGCTAATCCGTCGTGCGCCGATGGGTGATCCACTTCAAGTGGAGGTGAGAGGTGTTTCTATCGCCATTCGTGAAAGCATTGCAGAACAAATCGAGGTTATCTAAATGGATTATCAAGTTCTTACCGTTGGTAACCCAAATAGTGGTAAAACAACATTATTTAACGCCTTAACTGGTGCTAAGCAGCACGTTGGTAACTGGGTTGGTGTAACCGTAGAAAAGAAGACGGGTTTGTATTCGCATGCTGGTGATCAGTTTCAGCTAACGGATTTACCGGGTATCTACGCACTAGACAGTGGTAATGATGCGAACAGTATCGATGAATCTATCGCGTCTCGTGCTGTGCTAACTCACCCTGCAGATGTGATCATCAATGTTGTAGATGCAAGCTGCTTAGAACGAAGCTTATACATGACATTACAATTACGAGAGTTGGGTCGCCCAATGATCGTTGTATTGAACAAGATGGATGTATTAAAGCGTGAGCGTCAGGTGATTAACCTTAAAGCGCTAGAGAAAGAGCTTGGCTGTCCAGTTTTAAGCTTGTCTGCAAACGACAAAGGCCAAGTTGCACGTTTTAAAGAGCGTCTGCATAAACTGCTTGTTCAAGGTGTGAGTCTTGATCCTATCTCTATTGATTACGATGCCGCGTTAGAAGCTCTTATCCCTTCTGTTGAGTCACAATTTGATGATGCTGATGTATCTCACCGAGCTCTGGCTATTCGTGCTTTAGAAAACGATTACTTAGTCTTGAACGGATTGGCTCCTCAAACTCGTACTCAAATCGACAGTGTGCGCCTAGGTGCCGATTTCGATATTGACCTTGCTGTTGCTGACGCTAAATACACTTTCTTACATGACCTTTGTAAACGTGTTCGTCGCAGTGAAGGGAAACTAAGCCGTAACTTTACTGAGAAAGCAGACCAATTCATTTTGAATAAATGGGTCGGTATTCCTTTCTTCTTCGTCATCATGTACCTAATGTTCATGTTCTCTATCAATATCGGTAGTGCGTTTATCGACTTCTTTGATATTGGTGTTGGCGCAATATTAGTTGATGGTGGACACCACTTATTAGATGGCCATTTACCGGTTTGGCTAGTCACCATTCTTGCCGATGGCATCGGCGGTGGTATTCAAACGGTTGCGACCTTTATTCCGGTTATTGCCGCGCTTTACTTGTTCTTAGCGGTATTAGAAAGCTCGGGTTACATGGCTCGTGCTGCATTTGTACTTGATAAAGTGATGCAGAAGATTGGCTTACCGGGCAAAGCGTTTGTTCCGTTAGTACTTGGTTTTGGTTGTAACGTACCTTCAATCATGGCAACCCGTACTCTTGACCAAGAGCGTGAACGTAAACTGGCAGCATCAATGGCGCCCTTTATGTCATGTGGAGCTCGTTTGCCAGTATACGCACTATTCGCAGCTGCGTTTTTCCCTGGTGCCGGACAAAATGTCGTATTCGCTCTGTACATCATGGGTATTGTAGCTTCTGTATTTACGGGCTTATTCCTTAAAAATACTATCTATCCTGGTAGCAGTGATAGCTTGGTTATGGAGATGCCAGATTACGAATTGCCAACCGTGCAAAACGTGATGCTGAAAACTTGGCAGAAGCTGAAACGTTTCGTGCTTGGCGCAGGTAAAACCATCGTAATGGTTGTGGCTATTCTTAGCTTCCTGAACTCATTAGGTATGGACGGCAGTTTTGGTAACGAAGACAGCGAAAGCTCAGTGCTATCTAAAGCGGCTCAAGTTGTGACTCCAGTGTTCCAACCTATTGGTATTACTGAAGATAACTGGCCTGCAACGGTTGGTATTATTACGGGTATTTTTGCGAAAGAAGCCGTTGTTGGTACATTAAACAGCTTGTACACCACGCCATCAGATGAAGAAGCGGCTGAATTCGATTTAGCAGCAAGCTTGCAAGAAGCCGTCATGACTATCCCTGAAAACCTAGCTGGTTTGAGCTATTCAGATCCATTAGGCATTGAAGTGGGCGACTTGTCTGACTCAAGCTCTGTGGCTGCAGATCAAGAGGTTGATACTTCGATCTTTGGTAACTTGAAAGACAAGTTTGTATCAGGCCACGCTGCGTTTGCTTACTTGATTCTTATCCTGCTTTACACACCTTGTGTTGCTGCGATGGGCGCTTATGTACGTGAGTTTGGTCAGACGTTTGCCCGCTTCATTGCGGTATGGACAATGGCTCTTGGTTACTTCGGTGCAACTTTCTACTACCAAGCAGCAAACTTCGCTGTACACCCAGTAAGTAGTGCTGTGTGGATGGTGGCAATTGCTGGTGGCTTTGTGGTGACGTATCGCGTCTTCAAGAAAATCGGCAGTAAGCAAAAAGCGTTAGAGGTGCAAGTAGTATGATTTTAACTGAACTTCATCAATACATCGATAACGAAGGTGTCGCTGCTCGTAGTGAACTCGCGTCTAAGTTTGGAATGAGCGAAGACGGTGTCGATGCGATGCTGAGTTTTTGGGTCAAGAAAGGGAAAGTTTCCCGCTTGGTCGATACCAACAAGCATGGCCATACAACACGTATTCGTTACACCATCAGCAAACAAGATGGTCTGTCACTGAATGTGATGATGTAGTTCAGAGCTTCATACTCTCGTTGAAAACGACGAGATTAGACAATAAAAAGCCGCTCACCTATTTTAGATGAGCGGCTTTTTGTCATGTGTCTATTCTGAACAGCCTTGCTTTAATGCGTAGTGAGATGAACTCGAATTACGCTTTCTTAAAGATAGAGCTCAGCGATAAAACGTTTTGAATACGAGTATGGATTGCGGCTTGTTGTTCTTCACTGCGCTGTTCGCCTTTGGTGTTGCCCCATACTGGACCTGGCCACGCGATGTCGTCTTTGAAACGTGCAATATGGTGAATGTGTAGTTGTGGCACCATGTTACCCAGCGCGCCTAGGTTTAACTTGTCTGGTTGGAATGTCGCTTCTAATGCTTGGCTTACCGCTTGAGACTCAAGCAAGAACTGCTGTTGTTCTTTCATTGGCAGATGGTGCAACTCTTTTAGGTTGGCACGTTTTGGTACCAAGATAACCCAAGGCACAGCACTGTCTTTGCTTAGCAGTGCCAAGCTTAGTGGAAATTCGCCGATAAGCGTGGTGTCTTTTGCTAACTGTGGGTGAAGTTCAAAGTTCATGATCTTTCCAATTAATTGTTTTACTTGAGTATAAGGTTGGAGTTGGGATGTGGCTAGCGCTTACGTTCTCAATAAGCAGATTCCCTATCACGTTCGTTCCTCACTGTAGGGAATGACGGGCGGGGAGAGTTTTAGCGAATGGCTTTGCTTGTGTTACGCGTTTGGAGGAGATTTCCTATTACGTTTGTCCCTAACTATAGGCGGTAACGATTCGGTGTAGTTTGATAAGTTCATTAATGTCGAGTTGGACTAACGACACTTATTTTCGTCATCTCCTATAGCGACGAAGGAGCGTAGTAGGAGATCTCTTGCTGCGTAGGCCGACTCGTCGCAAAGATAAACGAGTAAACGAAACCTCCAAATAAAACAAAAGGTTGATGCTCTAACATCAACCTTTGTATTTATTCATTGTAACCCGAAGGGAATTACATGCGCTCTAGAGTTTCGATACCTAGAAGCGACAGGCCTTGCTTGATAGTCTTAGCTGTCAGTGCAGCAAGCTTCAGGCGGCTCTGTTTAACGGTTTCATCTTCAGCCACAAGGATAGGGCACGCTTCATAGAAGCTAGAGAATTGACCAGCAAGTTCGAATAGGTAGCTACACATGATGTGCGGTTGACCTTCACGAGCAACAGACTGTACCGCTTCTTCAAATTGTAGAAGTTTCGCGATAAGGGCTTTCTCTTTCTCTTCAGTGATTTTGATTTCACCTTCAAGAGAGTCCATAGAAATGCCTGCTTTAGCAAAGATTGAAGCGACACGAGTGTACGCGTACTGCATGTACGGTGCTGTGTTACCTTCAAATGCCAGCATGTTTTCCCAGTCGAACACGTAATCAGTGGTACGGTGCTTAGAAAGGTCTGCGTATTTAACAGCCGCCATTGCAACTGTGTTCGCGATGGTTTTCTTCTCGTCTTCTGCTAGCTCAGGGTTTTTAGATTCAATTAGCTGAGTTGCACGCACTTCTGCTTCGTCCAGAAGATCAGCAAGACGTACTGTACCGCCTGCACGAGTTTTAAATGGCTTACCATCTTTACCTAGCATCATGCCAAACGCGTGGTGCTCAAGAGAGACAGACTCAGGAACATAACCCGCTTTACGAACGATAGTCCAAGCTTGCATTAGGTGTTGGTGCTGACGAGAGTCAATGAAGTAAAGTACGCGGTCTGCGCCCAGTTCTTCAAAACGGTATTTAGCACATGCAATATCGGTGGTGGTGTATAGGAAGCCACCGTCACGTTTTTGCACGATAACGCCCATCGGGTCGCCATCTTTGTTTTTGTATTCGTCTAGGAATACAACTTGTGCGCCGTCAGACTCTTTTGCTAGACCTTGTGTTTGTAGGTCAGAAACGATGTTTGAAAGCATATGGTTGTACATACTTTCACCCATTACATCATCACGTGTCAGTGATACGTTCAGGCGATCGTAGTTACGTTGGTTTTGAACCATGGTTACGTCAACCAGCTTTCTCCACATTTCAGCGCAGTATTCGTCGCCGCTTTGCAGTTTCACTACGTAGCCACGTGCTTTCACTGCGAATTCTTCGTCTTCGTCGTAAAGCTTTTTAGATTCACGGTAGAACTGCTCAAGATCTGAAAGTTCCATTGAAACTTCGCCAGTTTCAGCTTGGATGCGCTCAAGGTTTGCGATAAGCATACCGAATTGAGTACCCCAGTCACCAATGTGGTTAGCACGGATAACTTTGTGGCCTAAGAACTCTAGTGTACGAACAACAGCATCACCGATGATCGTTGAACGTAGGTGACCAACGTGCATTTCTTTTGCAACGTTTGGTGCTGAGTAGTCAGCAACAATTGTTTGTGCTTCAGCTGCTGTAACACCAAGGCGAGAGTCAGCCAGTGCTGCGTCTGCTTGTTGTGCTAGGAATGCTTCATCTAGGAAGATGTTTAGGAAACCTGGACCTGCGATTTCAACTTTAGAAGCGATACCGTCTAGGTTTAGAACGTCCAATACTTTTTGAGCAAATTCTCGTGGGTTGGTGCCTAGTCGTTTAGCAACACCCATAACGCCGTTTGCTTGGTAGTCACCAAATTGTGGTTTTGCAGATTGGCGAACAGCCGCAGGAGAGCCTGCAGGTGCGCCAGCGGCTTCTAGAGCCTGAGATACTTTGTCATTAATCAGTGCTTGGATATTCACACGCGTTTCCTTCAATTCAAGGATGAATAAGAGTGGCCGTTATTTCGTGGGTATTAAATTTGGTTAATTATGCTTCGAGTTAACGATTTAATGCCGAAATGAACAACAGACTCTGTTTAAGTTCACAAAAATGGCGTTAATCATACCAATTTTGTGGGGTTTCTTATAGGTCGAATTGATAGAAAATTAACATTTCCTGAGGGGTTTTTGACAATCGACTTTGACCAAGCCAGGTTTGTCTATTTAGGAAAGTAAGACACCGTACTTTTTGAACGTTTTTTTGTAAAAGCAACGCTTGTTGCTGAAAGTAAAACTGATACCATGCAGCCATTATTTGGAGAACAAAGACAATGACGATGAGCCTGAAGCAAGCCGAACTAGAACCACAACAAATGATTGCGCGCCTTGATACGTTTATGGCGAAAATTGAGAACCTAGGAAATGCACTGGGTTTAGATTTAAGCTTTGCTCAAGCGGATCATATTGCATTAAGAATTAATGAAACTGAGCTTGCGAAATCAGCACATCTGGCTTGGTCTGAATATGGCTCTACAATTTCAGAAGCGATGATCAATGGCCGTCCAATTGTGGTGTTGGCTTTCGATGAGCCATTGCAAAGCCTTGGTTGGAAGATTGAGTGCTTAGAGTTGCCATATCCAGCAGAAGGTAAAATTTATCCAAGCCAAGATTGGGAACATGTCGAGTTTGTGATTCCTTCTCACGCGCAAACTGCCGAACAGTATCTAGCGGATCTTAAAGAAACTTACCCGCAGTTCGCTGCTAAGTTTGAAACTTTGGCAGAGCAAGGCGTTAAGATAAAACTCTCTAGCCCGAAAGGCGAGGGTGAACGTTTGAATAACCCAACGGTGGCTTTTAAACATCAAGGCATTTGTATTAAGCTGCATCCACACTCTTTGAAGAAAATTGTTGAGTCAGAACAGGCTTAATTTGAGCAGAGAATAGCTGGGATAGATTCCTGATCTCGCCTAGGCTCGTCGGAATGACGGGGTGTTTGATGGTATTGGCCAGAGTCATCTTTGGATGCTGACAGACTGAGCGTTCGAGGGCGTATGTTAGAGCCTATAGCTAGAAGATTCATCACCGAGTTCGTCATTCCCGATAGCGACGAAGGAGCGTAGTCGGGAATCTCATAAAGCTAGTCAGATCATCAGATACAAAAAACGCGCAATGGGTTAACCCTGTTGCGCGTTTTTTATTGGGTTCTAACTGGAAGTCTTACCGGAAATCGAACCTCCGACCTACAGAATCACAGTCTTGTTACCGTAAACAAACACGTGATCATTGATCACTTTGTTTAAAGCCTTACTCAACACGTTCTTCTCTACGTCACGACCCGCTTGAGCCATGTCTTTCGCGCTGAAGTTGTGATCCACTGGAATCACGTCTTGCTTGATGATTGGGCCTTCATCGAGATCGTTTGTCACGAAGTGCGCGGTTGCGCCAATGATTTTTACGCCGCGCTCATATGCTTGTTGGTATGGTTTAGCACCAATGAATGCTGGCAAGAAGCTGTGGTGAATGTTGATAATTTTGTGGTTGTACTTCTCAACAAACCCCGGAGTCAGCACTCGCATGTATTTAGCAAGCACCAGATAGTCCGCCTCGTACTGGTCAATCACTTCAAGCATCTTCTTCTCATGTTCTTCACGGTTTAATCCTTCGTGAGAAACATGATGATAAGGAATATCAAAACGCTCGGTTAAGCTTTGCAGAGTATCGTAGTTGCCAACCACCGCCGCGATTTCGACATCTAAGCTGCCATCAAAGTTCTTCATCAGAATATCGCCAAGGCAGTGAGCTTCTTTAGTCACGAGTATCACGACACGCTTACGAGAAGAGCCCATCAGCTTACGTTTCGCATTCTCTGGCAATGCTTGGTCTAAATCGGCAAGCAAGGTTTCGTCATTGAAGTAACCCTCTAGCTCGGTACGCATAAAGAAGTGACCACTAGTGTTATCAACGAACTCATTGTTGTGAATAATATTGAGTTGGTGCTTGTAACAAATGTTGGTGATCTTTGAGATGAGGCCTGGGGCGTCAGTACAATGTGTTAATAAAGTTTTTCTTTCCATTTGCATCTTACTTCCATGAATGTTGCACTTTTTTATATGCAATCGGGATTCTTCAAATTTAATGCAGGCCGTCGAACGGTGAACTGAGCCGCAATATCACCGTTATAATTAATCTATTATCAATTTGGTTTCAACAAAATCTACCGTTCATTTAGGGGATTAATAAATAGAGAGGCTTAATAAATTTAGGTAGAGGTTAGATTTCTGACGGTTTTAACCGATATTCTCGGTCAAGTTCCACTAGAGCGAGCCAACATTTCAGCCATGCATAGGTGATCATTTATGGATAAAGAGTTACTAGCGAAAAAGTTGTATTGTAAGCGTGTAAATTCATTAGTGGGTGATGTTCAGGTGGACGACAACGTTCTTGATGAAATGTGGGAAAGCAAAGCTTCTCCGACTGATGCTGCTAAAGCTATGCAACCAAGTGATTCCGGTTTTTCTGGTGCGCCTTGGTTATCTCGTTACTTGAATCGCAAGTAGTTAAACAACCCCTTCATTTGTTTTGGGCTAGGTTGGTTAACAAGACTTAGCCTGCTATGTTCTATTCGATAGACACCTCCGGTGTGCAGTCATTTCTGATTCGCACCGGCTCACTAAACCTGCCATAATTCGCCTTCTATTTTTCTAAACCACGTACTCTATGATATCTAAAACGTTTTCTGCTGATGGTGCTCTGGGTAAAGCGATCCCTGGGTTTCAACCACGACAAGCTCAGTTGGATATGGCTGAGGCAGTCTCACAGGCCATTGAGCAACAAAGCCAATTGGTTGTTGAGGCAGGGACGGGTACCGGTAAGACGTTTGCTTACCTAGTACCGGCACTGCTTAGTGGCAAGAAAACTATTATCAGTACGGGGTCTAAAAACCTTCAAGAGCAGTTGTTTCATCGTGATTTACCATTAATGGTCGATGCGCTTGGCTTTTATGGTCAGGTTGCTCTGCTGAAAGGTCGTTCAAACTATTTGTGTTTGGACAGGCTCAGTCGCCAGATGATCGAAAGTCATGGCACTCATACCGATCCAACGCTGTTAGCTCAGTTGGTGAAAGTGCGCAGCTGGTCTTCGGCGACTCAAACTGGTGACTTAGGCGATTGCGATGATATTGCTGAAGATAGCCCAGTTATTCCAACCATTACCTCGACTAACGAAAACTGCTTAGGCAAAGAATGCCCGAGCTACACTGATTGCTTTGTGCTTAAGGCGCGTAAAAAAGCGATGGATTCGGATGTTGTCGTAGTAAACCACCATCTATTCCTCGCGGATTTAGCTATCAAAGAAACCGGGTTTGGTGAGCTGATACCTGAAGCCGATGTGTTTATCTTCGATGAAGCGCATCAACTTCCTGATATCGCCAGTCAGTATTTCGGACAATCAGTATCAAGCCGACAAATCCAAGAACTAGCCAAAGACATTGAAATCGCTTACCGCACTGAAGCCAAAGACATGCGGCAGCTGCAAAAGGTTGGCGAGAGGCTCATTCAATCAGCCGCCGATTTACGCATTGTGCTCGGCGACACCGGCTTTCGTGGTAACTGGCGTGAAGCATTGAAGTCAGAGTCGATTGCAAGAGAGCTCGTGCGTTTACAAGATGCGTTGCAACTGGCTGTGGATGTATTGAAATTAGCGTTGGGTCGAAGTCAGTTGTTAGACACGGCTTTCGAGCGTGCAACCATGATTAAGTCGCGTATCGAACGTGTGTGTGATGTGTCGATTACCGGTTATTCCTATTGGTATGACACCACGCCACGCCACTTTGCTTTGCACATCACGCCTCTTTCGGTTGCGGATAAATTCCATGAACAAATCGAGCTTAAACCGGGTGCTTGGGTGTTTACTTCAGCAACGCTAGCGGTGTCGGATGATTTCGACCATTTCACCTCTCGACTCGGGTTAAAACCGTCAGCACAGTTTTCACTGCCAAGCCCGTTTGACTATCCAAATCAGGCGCGTTTGTGTGTACCTCGCTATCTTCCCGAACCAAATAGCCCGGGCTTAGCGGATAAGCTAGTAAGAATGTTGACCCCTGTGATTGAGCAAAACCAAGGTCGCTGTTTCTTCTTGTGCACCTCACACAGCATGATGAAAGAGTTGGGGGAACGATTCCGTGAAACGCTCTCGGTTCCAGTTCTGTTACAAGGTGAGACAAGTAAGCAAAAAACCTTAGCCGAATTCATGGAATTAGGTAACGCATTGCTGGTGGCCACTGGCGCCTTCTGGGAAGGTATAGATGTTAGGGGCGACGCATTAAGCTGTGTTATCATCGATAAATTGCCCTTTACCGCCCCAGACGACCCGTTACTTAAGGCTCGAATCGAGGACTGTAAGTTAAAAGGGGGTGATCCTTTTGCACAAGTACAGTTACCAGACGCAGTGATTACCTTGAAACAAGGTGTTGGCCGATTAATACGTGATAAACGTGATAATGGCGCTTTGATTATTTGCGATAACCGCTTGGTGACCCGCGATTACGGTGGTGTATTTTTGGCGAGTTTACCGCCTATCCCACGTACCCGTGACTTAGGGATCATTAAAGAATTCTTAGCTAAAGACCATTCAACCGCTGCTGAGTAATTGGCATTGTTGAGCTTAGCCATTATTTTTAGATTAGATAACGAATATTTGAGACACGAATGAGCGCGAAAATTCTTGCAGTAGATACCGCAACTGAAAACTGTTCAGTTGCACTAGTAATGGGTGACCAGGTGTTCGCACGTAGCGAAGAGGCTCCTCGAGACCATACGAAAAAAATTCTACCTATGGTTGATGAAGTACTGAAAGAAGCGAATGTCGCTTTAACCGATATCGACGCAATCGCGTTTGGCCAAGGCCCAGGCAGTTTCACGGGTGTGCGTATTGGTATCGGTATTGCTCAAGGCTTGGCTTTTGGTGCTGATTTACCGATGATCGGTGTATCTACACTGGCCGCGATGGCGCAAGGCAGCTACCGTAAATTTGGTGAAACTCACGTAGCTACAGCGATTGATGCTCGCATGAGTGAAGTATATTGGGCTCGTTACAGCCGTGAAGACGATGGTCGTTGGACTGCGGTTGATGCGGAATGTGTCACGCCTCCAAGCGAATTAGCTGCGCAGCTTGAAGCGGATTCTGAGACATGGGCAAAAGTCGGCACCGGTTGGGAAGCGTATGCAGAGCACATGGACACACTAGCGATTAACACCAAAGCGTGTGAAGTCCTGTTTCCAGAAGCTCAAGACATGGCGTTCCTTGCTCAATTTGCTTATGCAGAAGGTAAAGCGGTTGCAGCAGAAGAGTCTGAGCCTGTTTATCTTCGTGATAAAGTGACGTGGAAAAAACTGCCAGGTCGAGAGTAAATACGTATTATTTTGGCTTTGCATTCACTTTGCAGAGCCAAAATAAAAACAGATACACAATCATTAACATCAGGTAATAAACTCTTTAAGCATGGTTTCACTAAACGGCTTACCTCCTTCTTCGATAGGCAATACATCCAAAACCAATCGAACCAACAAAAAGAACGAGGTAAAAAAAGGCGATGCAAAAACCTCAGTTGGTCAGCCAACTAAGGTCGCGAATGCTGTCTCGCATTCGATTCGCCAAGTCAAAGAATCTGAGATCCACAAAGCTCAGGTTCAATATGATCTTCCAGAAGGGCGTGGACGACGTGCGATGGAGGAGTATATGGACGTGATGAATCAAGCTAAAAAAGAGGAACTTGCGAAGCTTATTGGGGTCGATATTTATATCTAGCTTTGTGCTTTCATTTATCCTTTTCTAAGGACCAGCATTATGTTTTCTCTCATTTCTAAATCTCGCTTATTTTTCCTTGTCGCCTTCTCTTCGATGGTGATGGGTTGCTCATCTCTACCAGAAGAACTTAATGCAAACTCTGAACAGGTGGTAACTGACTACCAAGAGTGGGTAAACACAGTGCCAGACGCTGGTGACGTTCGTTTAGGTGGTGTGATAGCTAAAGTCACTAACTTACAAGATAAGACTCGTGTTGAAGTGGTTAACTTACCTATCTCAAGTAACGGTAAACCAGATATTGATGCCGAGCCAAAAGGGCGTTTTGTTGGTTACATTGATGGCTATGTAGAACCTTTGAGCTTTGCTGAAGGCCGTTTAATCACCTTGGTTGGAACATCAAATGGTACTGAAGATGGTACCGTTGGTGATTACCCTTATACCTTCCCTGTAATGAATGTCTACAACCAACGTTTATGGCAGATCACCGAGCGAGTGGTCATCAACGACTTTGCGCCAACCTACTACTCTTGCCGCAGTTTGCATTGCCGCAGCTTTCAAACCATGCCTAAGTCAGGCCGTGTGATTCAAGATGTGGAATAGTCGAACCTGAAATCGACACACTAAACGATAGGGACACCATACAATCAATGATTGAAAAGTCATACTCTCTTGCGAGCGGGACGCTTGCAACACAACAGATTGGTAACCCCGAAACGACCGCTACGACGGTCGTTTTTATTCATGGGTGGTTAGATAACTCATCGAGTTTTTCTTCTGTTATATCAAATCTAGAAGTACTTTCACCAAATTCTCATCTGGTTGCTATTGACCTCTTTGGCCATGGGTTTTCATCGCATAAGTCGGGCAGTTACTACCCATTTCACGACTATATTGATGATTTGCATCAGTTGGTGACTAAATTATCGCCAAACAGACTGGTACTGGTAGGACATTCACTTGGTGCATTGATCGCAAGTTGCTATAGTGCCGCCTTTCCTGAAAAGGTGTCAGGATTAATTCAAATTGAAGGTCATGGACCTCTTTCAGAAGCTCCCCACGAAACAGTCTCTCGTTTGAGGGATGGGGTACTCAGTCGTCTTCGACAGCGAAGAAAGCCTTCACGTCCTCTGGCAAGTCTTGAGGATGCTATTAAGCTGAGAGCTCACGCCAATCAAATCAAAGCAGAACTCATTGCTCCTATTGTTGAACGAGGAATCGTTGAGCTAAGTACTGTTGATCGAACTGTTGTTACTAAAGTTGCTTTTGAGGAAACGACAGTAGATCAAGCTGCTTTTGATCAAGCAACTGTAGCTCAAGGTAGTGCCGAGTTTGATAACTCTTGGCAATGGCGATGCGACCCTAACCTAAAATGTGACTCGTTATATCGAATGTCACAAGCGCATGCTGAAGCGATCATGGCGGCTATTGAATGCCCTCAATTAATAGTTTTAGGAAATGATGGATTCCGACATTTGCAGCATAATCGCTACAAATCAGCCCATAGTTCTCTGAATATAGAGACTGTTCCTGGCGGACATCATTGCCATTTAGAGAGCCCAGAGCTAGTTTCAGAGCTAATTCTTGGTGTAGTTAACAAAATTTAAACAAGTGTTTGAGCCTTTTAGTGCTCATGCACTAAAGCTGTGCTGTAATACCGCAATGATAAAAAGCGGCGAAGCAGTCGTCAGCTGATAAACGAGGAGTAACATAGTGGACAAACCTTGGCTTTCACGTTATCCAAGTGACGTACCAGAGACGATCAACCCAGATCAGTACCCATCTCTTATTGAAATGTTCGAACAGTCAGTACAGAAGTACGCAGACCAACCAGCATTCGAGAACATGGGGTCTATCATGACATTCCGTAAGCTTGAAGAGCGCAGTCGTGCTTTTGCTGCTTACCTGCAGAATGATCTAAAACTGAAGAAAGGCGATCGTGTCGCGCTGATGATGCCAAACCTGCTGCAATATCCAATTGCACTCTTTGGTGTACTGCGTGCAGGTATGATTGCAGTGAACGTCAACCCACTGTACACGCCTCGTGAACTTGAACATCAATTGAATGACTCTGGCGCAAAGGCGATTGTTATCGTTTCTAACTTTGCGAGCACGCTAGAAAAAGTCGTTGATAAAACTCCGGTGAAACACGTTGTGCTAACCAGCTTAGGGCAAATGCTGCCACGAGCAAAAGGTACGATTGTCGACTTCGTAGTGAAATACGTAAAAGGCATGGTGCCTAAGTACGATCTGCCGGGTGCTATCTCATTTCGAAAAGCACTGCACAAAGGCCGTCGCCTACAGTATGTGAAGCCATTTATGGCTGGCGATGACATCGCATTCCTACAGTACACGGGTGGTACAACGGGCGTAGCGAAAGGCGCAATCCTAACGCACCGCAATATGATTGCGAACGTACTTCAAGCGAAAGGGGCATATAGCCCTGTTCTGCAAGAAGGCCGTGAATTGGTGGTAACGGCATTGCCGCTTTACCATGTGTTCGCACTGACTGTGAACTGCTTACTGTTTGTTGAGATGGGTGGTCGTAACCTTCTGATTACTAACCCTCGTGACATTCCTGGCTTTATTAAAGAGCTGCAAAAGGTTCCGTTTACCGCGATTACTGGCGTAAACACCTTGTTCAATGCGCTAGTCAATAACGAAGATTTCCACGAGTTGGATTTCAGTAATATGCGTTTATCTGTTGGCGGTGGTATGGCGGTTCAACGCGCTGTTGCTGAGCAATGGAAGAAAGCGACAGGTGTCCATCTACTTGAAGGCTATGGTTTAACCGAGTGTGCTCCTCTAGTAACGGGTAACCCATACGATCTGAAAGACTATACGGGTGCAATCGGCCTACCAGTACCATCGACAGAAGTTCGTATTGTTGATGATGAAGGTAAAGTAGTTAGCAATGACCAAGTGGGTGAATTGCAGGTTCGTGGTCCTCAAGTGATGCAAGGCTACTGGCAACGTCCAGAAGCGACCAAAGAAGTGATCGACCAAGATGGTTGGTTATCGACTGGTGATATCGTTAAGTTTGATGACGAAGGCTTGTTGTACATCGTAGACCGTAAGAAAGACATGATTCTAGTGTCAGGCTTCAACGTTTACCCGAACGAGATTGAAGATGTTGTGGCTCTGCATGGTAAAGTGTTAGAAGTTGCGGCTATCGGCCAACCTCATGAGGTGTCTGGTGAGCTGGTTAAGATTTACGTTGTGAAACGTGACCCTAGCCTAACCAAAGAAGACATTATCGCGCACTGTCGTGAACACCTAACTGGCTACAAGATCCCTAAATTGATTGAGTTCCGTGAAGAACTACCAAAAACCAATGTAGGCAAAATCTTGCGCAGAGTGCTTCGTGAAGAAAATGACGCAGAGCTTGCCAAACGCGCAAGCGAGTAATGCTCGGGTTCGCGAGAAATTAGCACCCGAAACCATTCAGGCGCTTAATCTAAGCGAGCGCTGAAAAATGGTGTTAGAATGCCGACAGTTAATGTCGGCATTTTTGTATCCGGCGATCAAAGTAAAATCAGTGAGAGTTTTTGTGGATTATCAAATCATTACCCAAGTGAAAGACCTTGAGCGAGTTTGCCAACAAGCACGTGAAGCCGATGTTGTTATGCTTGATACAGAGTTCGTTCGTACAAGAACCTATTATCCTCAATTAGGCTTAATTCAGTTATTTGATGGTGAAACGCTGTCACTGATTGATCCTATTGCTCTTGATGAAATGACCCCGTTTGTTGGGCTGTTGAAAGACACTTCAGTACTGAAAGTGTTGCACGCGTGTGGCGAAGATCTAGAAGTATTCCAGAACGCATTTGGCTGTACGCCAACACCAATGGTTGATACGCAGATCATGGCAGCCTTCTTAGGTCATGGTCTTTCAACTGGCTTTGCGGCTCTAGTTTCTGAGTTTGTAGGTGTTGACCTAGATAAGAGTGAATCTCGAACCGACTGGCTAGCGCGTCCGCTTTCTCAAAAGCAACTCGACTACGCAGCAGCAGACGTTCACTACTTGATGCCAATGTACAACAAGCTTCTAGAAAAAGTGATGGAAGCGGGCTGGTGGGAAGCGGCGCAACAAGAGTCTGATTTACAAGTGGCTAAGCGCATCCGCAAAGCAAACCCAGATAACGCTTACCTTGATATTAAAGGCGCGTGGCAGCTAAAGCCTCAGCAGCTAGCTATTTTAAGACCGCTAGCAACTTGGCGTTTAAAAGAAGCGATTAAGCGTGACTTAGCGCTGAACTTTGTCTTTAAAGAGCAAGACTTATGGGCAGTAGCGCGTTTCGCGATGAAAGATCCTAAGCATATGGAGCAGGAAGGGTTTGATTACCGTTCTGTGCGTCGCCATGGTGCGAAGATCAGCTCAATCGTGAAATTAGCTGAGCATACGCCAGAAGAAGAGTACCCAGCGCCAGTAGAACGTCTAATGGACTACCCAGGTTACAAGCAACTCTTCAAAGTGTTGAAAGATGAAGTGAAAACAGCATCGCAACACAGTGGTTTAGCGACTGAGTTTTTGGCATCGAAGAAGCAACTTAATCAAGTGTTAAGCTGGATTTGGAAGTACGATCGTAATCCAGAGAAGCTGCCTGATGTAATGCAAGGTTGGCGCCTAGACGTGGTTGGTGAGAAGCTAAATAAAGCAATCAAATAACCTTATATCTTCAGTAAGCAACGAATGCTGCAGAGATAAAAGTTTCAGACATAAAAAAGAGAGCCTAGGCTCTCTTTTTTATTGAGTATTGATAAGCACAGCTCAGGCTTTAGTTATCGATCTTCTTCTGGAAGCTTAACGTTCAGCTCTAATACTGAGATGTCGTCATCTTTATGTTCGAACGTCAGATCAACCATTGATGGATCGACTTCAACGTACTTCGCAATACATTTCAAGATGTCTTCTTTCAGTTGCGGCAAGTAAGACGGCGCTGGGTCGTCATGGCTGCGTCGCTCGGCAACAATGATCTGCAAACGCTCTTTGGCTAGGTTTGCGGTTGTCTTTTTCTGTGGTCTAAAAAACTCTAATAATGACATTGCGTATTAGCCCCCGAACAGTCTTTTGAAGATGCCTTTCTTCTGTTCCGTTAAGAAACGGAAGTCCACTTGGCTACCCAGTAGTCGCTCTACAGTATCATTGTAAGCCATACCTGCGTCGGTTGCTTCGTCAAAGATAACTGGCACACCCTTGTTCGATGCGTTCAGTACTGCCTGGCTCTCTGGAATCACGCCCAGTAGAGAGATGTGCAGGATTTCTTCAACGTCTTCCACACTGAGCATCTCACCTTGAGTTACGCGTGCTGGATTGTAGCGAGTCAGTAGAAGGTGTGTTTTCACTGGCTCTAAGCCGTCTTCTGAACGACGAGATTTAGAGTCAAGAATACCTAGAATACGGTCTGAGTCGCGTACAGAAGAGACTTCAGGGTTGGTGGTTACAATCGCTTCATCAGCAAAGTAAAGCGCCATTAGAGCGCCTTGCTCGATACCCGCAGGAGAATCACAGATGATGAAATCAAAGCCCATTTCATCCAATTCATCAAACACACGACGAACGCCATCTTTTGTTAGTGCGTCTTTATCACGAGTTTGAGAAGCAGGAAGAATGAACAGGTTCTCTGTACGCTTGTCTTTGATCATCGCTTGGTTCAGCGTCGCTTCACCATTGATAACATTAACGAAGTCGTACACAACACGACGCTCACAACCCATGATTAAATCTAGGTTACGCAGACCGATATCAAAGTCGATGACTGCGGTTTTCTTCCCTTTTAAAGCCAGACCCGAGGCAATAGCTGCACTGGAGGTCGTTTTGCCTACCCCGCCTTTACCCGACGTTACAACGATAATGCGTGCCATTCTGTTTTCCTTTTATTTCTCTTATATTGCGAGGACATCAACGTGTAATACATCGTTTGCCATACTGAACATGGTTTTCTTCTGCCAGTACTCGCTTTCAATTTGATCGCTGAGCCAGTAATTTCCTGCAATGGAAACCAGCTCGGCTTGTAAATCATTACAAATTATTTTTGCTTCAGTTTGACCACTTGCACCTGCAATCGCACGGCCACGTAAAGTGCCATGAATATGGATGCTGCCATCGGCAATGACTTCTGCGCCAGCGCTCACATGGCTGAGGATCAATAGATCGCCATCTTTCGCATACACCTGCTGACCAGAACGTATCGGGGTTCTCACCACCTTTATCGGGGCCATCTTCGCCGGAGCTTGAGAAGGTGATTTACTTGCTGTCATCACGGCAAAACCTGCATCTCTGGCTAAGTTTTGCATGCGTTTATCTGAACAGCCTGCCACACCAACCGGGATCATGCCCGCTTGAGATATACCATTTTTCAGTTGCACGAAATCTATATCGCCCGCGACTTTGCTAATGTTGATAACAACAGGCGCAGCTGCGAAAAAAGTGGGTGCCTGGTCTACCTTCTCTTGAAGAAAAGACACTGCATTTTCGACTTGATCATCGGATAAGTGCAAAACAGATAGCGTGAAACTGCTACCTTTTAGATCTGGGTTACTAGACATCGAAAAACTACAGGACCTCAATAGCGGATTGGTACAATTTCTTTATCAATAAAATAAAGGGCATTGCCTGAAACTAGGTTTATCATGTTATATTCCCAAACCAAGCACAGCAAGTAATCTTGTTGTCAAATGAACGTTTTGTTCCCAATATTTCCCTAACATAAACTATTGATCTCGCAAGTGAGAGTTTTGTAGTCATAAACATTTAAAAAAGGTTTGTCATGCTGTGTTCTATATATAAAAGTTCAAAGAAAGAAGGAACATACCTTTATATCCCTAAGAAGGATGATTTTTCACAAGTTCCTGACGCATTGATGCAAATGTTTGGTAAACCTAGTTTTGTAATGGTAATTAAAATGGACGGCCGTAAACTGGCTCAAGTGAACATCGATAAAGTGAGAGAATCACTGAACACCGATGGTTTCTTTTTGCAGGTTCCGCCACCACCAGTTAACGAACTTGAGCTTCATAAAGAGCGTAAAGCTCAAAAAAAAGGTCAAGACGAAGAGTGATAGCCACCTCAATTCAAGGAGGAGTGATCGTTGAGTAAATTTTCGAAAACCATATTGGCTGTGTCGGCATTACTATTGGGTAATAGCCTGACCATTGGCTCGGTTCAAGCTGAAGAGCTTAGCTTTGAGCAATATGTAGAAAAACTAAAGCAACAAGGTCGTGAAGAAGGTATTTCTGAAGCGATCATTGATGAAGCTTTTGATGGTGTGACGTTTAAGCCAAGAGCGGTAAAAGCTGACAAAAACCAACCAGAAAAGAAACTGACTCTGGATGAATACATTCCACGTGCGGTTCCTGACTGGAAAGTGAAGCAGGCGAGATCACTCTATAAGAAACACTACACGGCGTTAAAGCGTATTGGTGATGAATATGGTGTTCAACCAAGATTCATTGTCGCTCTGTGGGGTGTAGAGAGTAATTTTGGTAAGTTCACGGGGAATTACAGTGTTATTGATGCTCTAACAACCATGGCTTATGAAGGTCGCAGAGAAGCCTTCTTCCGTAGCGAAGCGATGGCGGCATTGAAGATTCTGGATCAAGGCCATATTGCACCAAAAGAGATGAAAGGCTCTTGGGCTGGCGCGATGGGGCAACCTCAGTTTATGCCAAGCTCATTCTTAGCTTACGCCGCTGATGGCAGTGGTGATGGCAAGAAAGATATTTGGGGTACCGAAGAAGACGTGTTTGCTTCGGCGGCTAATTATCTCAGCCAATCGGGTTGGGATGACAAATATACTTGGGGGCGTCAGGTTCACGTTCCATCAACCGTGTCTATTGAGATGCAAGGTCGAGACGAAGACAAAGCGAAATACCTAAAAGAGTGGTCTGAACTTGGTATTAAGCGTTATGACGATCGCCCATTACCAACGCTTGATGAAGATATTAAAGCTTGGTTAATTATGCCAGACGATGAAACTGGCCGTTCGTACCTCATTTACAATAACTACAATGTGTTAATGAAGTGGAATCGTTCTTACTACTTTGCTTTGGCTGTCAGCCACCTAGCCGATAGAATTAAGTTTGATTAATTGACCTAATTTGATTAATAGACCTAATTTGATTAATAGACTTAATCTGATTAATAGAACTAGGTCGCTTTGAATAGCATTTAGCCTACTATAGGCAGAACAGATTAAAGGACTCTTCGGAGTCCTTTTTATTTTATATTTCAGAGATTTAAGAAGGTGGTTTTGTGCTAACAGATAGAGCCGCACAGATGGTGATATTCCATGCGTTAATCAAGCATGAAGGCTTTACCAGTGCAGCAAAAAGCTTGAATGTGTCGGTATCTCACATCAGTAAACAAATTGCTTTGCTCGAGGATTCGATAGGTATCAAGTTAGTGCAAAGAACCACACGCAGCCTTACGTTAACCGAAGCTGGAGAAGTGTTCTATCAGCATTGTGAGCAGCTATTCAATACGGTGAAAGCGGCTCAAATGGACATGGATAGCCAGCGTGACGACATTTCTGGAATATTCCGCATAGGCTTGTCTCAGTCATTTGGCACACTGCATATCATTCCAGCGATTGACCAGCTTAGACAGCTTTACCCTCAGCTGAGAATTGAAGTGCATTTGTTCGATTACAAAGTGGACATGATTGAGGAGCGTTTGGATCTCTGGATCACTAACAATGAAGACTTACCTGAAGGTTACATTGCGCAGCGCCTAGCCGACAGCCAGTTTGTGGTAGCCGCATCACCGGATTATCTGATTAAGGCAGGGACTCCACACGTGCCATCTGATCTGATTGACCATAACTGTCTTATCTACCGCAGCCGTGAACGTGATTACACGTCATGGGCATTTGATAACGGCCAAGAAAATCTCAGTGTTAAAGTGGCGGGCGATTACTCGGTGGATTTGGCTGAAGCGGTACGAGACGCGGCAGTATCAGGCTGGGGCATTGCTTACCTAGCGACTTACTTAGTCAAAGAAGAATTTAGAACGGGCAAGCTCATCCAAGTTTTACCGGAATGGCGAGCGAGTCAGCTGATGCCATTCTATGCCGTGTATCCGAGCCGAAAGAACATGCCGAAGAAGCTTTCTGCAGTGATTGAGTTCATCAAAGATCATATCGGATCACCGACTTATTGGGACAAAAACCTCAAAACCTGCGTTGAACTGCACCGCTAACTGTTTCCCAATCTATAAATATAATTTCCATATGGAAAAAGTTTGTTTTTTAATCAAAGTTAATTATTACAATTCAATGACTTAGTGGGAGGGGCTATTAAAGAGTGATTCAACCAACATCACATTAACAACCTCAACTTGCCGCAAACGATTTCCTCTATAGAATGCGTCGCCTTTCCTACCTACAACTTTTAGGTTGACGCACATGGCTTCCCTACTTGGAATTATCACTATTTTAGTAACCGCTTGGTTACTATCTACGGACAGAAAAAATATCCCGCTAAGAACCGTCTCTTTGGCTTTCTTACTGCAAATCTCATTCGCCCTACTGGTTCTGTATGTGCCAATGGGTAAAGAAGTGCTGAATGCAGCCACTGGTGCAGTGTCTAGTTTGATCAACTACGGTCAAGAGGGGATTAACTTCCTATTTGGTGGCCTAACGAATAACGGATTTGTATTCGCTATTAACGTTCTCGGCATCATTATCTTTTTCTCTGCATTGATTTCAGGTTTGTATCACATCGGCTTTATGCCAAAGGTGATCAACCTAATCGGTGGGGCTTTGCAAAAGTTCTTAGGTACAGGTCGTGCGGAGTCACTGTCTGCTACTGCGAATATTTTTGTTGGCATGATCGAAGCGCCATTGGTGGTTAAACCTTACTTGAAGCACATGACGGATTCACAGCTGTTTGCCGTAATGGTGTGTGGTTTAGCTTCTGTTGCTGGTGGTACGTTAGTGGGTTATGCATCGCTTGGTGTTGATTTGAATTACCTTATCGCTGCAGCGTTTATGTCGGCACCTGCTGGTCTATTGATGGCCAAGATTTTGGTACCTGGCAGCGCAGATGAGGCTCAAGAAAATATTGAGTCTGACGTTGAAATTCCACGAGCAACAAACGTCGTTGAGGCAATGGCAGATGGGGCTATGTCTGGACTTCGTATTGCCGTTGCTGTGGGCGCGACACTTCTGGCCTTTATCAGTGTGATTGCCATGCTGAATGGCTTGTTAGGTATTGTTGGTGGCTGGTTTGGCGTAAACCTAAGCTTCGAACTTATTCTAGGTTATGTGTTCGCACCCGTTGCATGGCTGATCGGTGTGCCGTGGTCTGAGGCTGTGGTTGCTGGCTCGCTGATCGGTAACAAGATCGTTGTGAACGAGTTTGTGGCTTTCATCCAGTTAATGGACGTAAAAGACGCACTGAGTGAGCACTCAAAAGCGATCGTTACTTTCGCGCTATGCGGTTTTGCAAACATCTCTACGATGGCAATTCTGATTGGCGGTTTGGGCAGCTTGGTTCCAGAGCGTCGTTCTTTCATCTCACAATACGGCTTTAAAGCAATTTGTGCGGGTGTGCTTGCCAACCTAATGAGCGCAGCGATTGCGGGCGTGGTGCTTTCTCTATAAGTAATCATTGGTGACTTATAAGCACTTTCTAACTCGGCCATAATCACCTAGTTAGCTAATCGTGGCTTTGCTCTCCCTATAGTAAAGTGACTGATTAACCACAATAATATTCGCTTAGTATGATAAAGAGAGCCTATAGTGTAAGAACGTAGGCTTTCTTATTTCAGTGAATAAGTTTGTACCACAGGGTGTGGTACAAATGTTTAGGGGCACAAATGGATTTGTCGATCACTTCTTCTTTGGCGTTAATTGGACTCTTGTCCTTGGCTTGCCAGCTACTTGGTTGGCGTTTGCGTCTTCCCGCTATTCTTCCTTTGCTTATCGTTGGCCTGCTGTTAGGTCCCGGTCTAAACATCCTTAATCCTGATGCCATTTTTGGTGATGTACTGTTCCCGTTGATTTCATTAGGGGTCGCCATCATTCTGTTTGAAGGTGCATTGACTCTTAATTTCAAAGAAATCAGAGGCCATGGCCGCATGGTGACTCACTTAGTGAGTTTCGGCATGTTGATTACATGGGCGTGCATCGTGGTGGGGGCTTATTATTTTGTCGATTTCAGTTGGCCATTGGCGGCGCTGTTTGCTGCATTAGTCGTGGTGACTGGCCCAACGGTGATTGTTCCCATGCTGCGCAGCATTCAACCCAAATCTTCGCTAGGCAGTATCTTGCGCTGGGAAGGGATAGTGATTGACCCGATTGGCGCTCTGTTTGCCGTTCTCGTTTACGAATACATTGTCTCTTCAGCCGATCCTACAAGCCATGTTCTGTCGGCGTTGGGGCTAACTTTAGCCATTGGTTTGGGCTTAGGGATCATCGGTGGCCATTTGATTGCCAAGATGCTGAAAGGGCATTGGGTTCCGCACTATTTGCGTAACGTGGCGGTTCTGACATTAATGCTGGCGGCGTTCTCTTTCTCAAATGATCTGAGTGAAGAGTCCGGTTTATTAACCGTGACCATTATGGGTATTTGGCTCGCCAATGTGAAAGGCTTGGATCTCGAAGACATTATTGAATTCAAAGAAACCCTGACTGTGTTACTCATTTCTGCGTTGTTTATACTGTTAGCGAGCAGGCTTGATTCTGGGACTTTCCTCTCAATAGGTTGGGGCGGAATTGGCTTATTAGCGGTCGTCATGCTGGTGGCTCGTCCTCTAAGTGTGTGGATCAGCGGGATCGGCACGGATCTTACTTCAGCAGATAAATGGTTTTTGAGCTGGATGGCGCCTCGCGGGATCGTTGCTGCTGCAGTCTCTTCTCTATTTGCAATCAAGCTTCAAGAGAAGCAATTAATCGAAGGGGCTGACCTACTGGTGCCAATGGTGTTCTTGGTCATCATAGGCACGGTTGTGATTCAGAGCCTAACCGCGAGTTGGTGGGCTAGAAGGCTGGGTGTGACTCAAGAGAAGGCACAAGGGGTTATTTTCTTTGGTGCGACTCATTTTTCACGTCAGTTTGCCAAAGTGCTGGCGACACACAATATCAACAGTGTGCTTGCCGATACCAACTGGGAGAGCATTCGCTTAGCGCGCATGGACAACTTGAATGTCTATTTCGGTAATCCAGCTTCGAGCCATGCTGAAAATAATCTGGAATTGGACGGGATAGGGCGTGCCATGATCGTTTCGCCTTACCGTCAAACCAACCCATTAGTCAGTATGCACTATCAAGATGAGTTTGGTGAGAATAAGGTGTTTGAACTTGAATCATCAGAAAATAAACATGAAAGGCATCAGGTGAGCCGTGATGGCAATAGAAGCCTGTTTTCAGAAGGGGTTACCTATTCCAAACTTAACTCCTTGATGGCTCAAGGTAGCCAAATTAAGAGCACGGGTTTGACCGAAGCATTTGACCTTAATGAGTTTAACGCGCTGTATCCTAAAGCGATTCCATTGGGTGTGATTACTGGCGGTGATTTCCGTTTAGTGACGCAAGGTTCTGATTTGGAAAAACTCATATCAACGGAGTGTCAGGTCATTAGTTTATTGCCGCCTTCGGAAGAGATTGAAGGTATCGATACTCCGGATAAGTAGCGAGTGCTCTGTATTTAAAGCGAGTCGCTTTGTATCAAAAACGAATCGCTCAGTATCAAAAAAGCCGCAACGTCTTCACGCTGCGGCTTTTTAATTTTGCCCTAGCTTATTTTACTCTAGGGCGAGGCAATTCATGCCACTGGTATTACTACCTAAGCTGTCATTGCCGACTATTTCGAGTGAAATTGCTCACAAGCGATCATAGTATTTTCGATTAGGCTTGCCACTGTCATTGGACCTACACCACCCGGAACTGGTGTGATGAAGCTTGCGCTCTCTTTAGCCACATCGTATTCAACGTCGCCAACGAGCTTGCCAGATTCCAAACGGTTGATACCAACATCGACCACAACAGCACCTTTCTTAATCCAAGCACCAGGAATGAAGTTAGGCTTACCAACGGCAACCACAACAACGTCTGCTTGACGTACGTGACCTTCAAGGTCTTTGGTGAAGCGGTGGCATGTTGTTGTCGTACAACCTGCTAGAAGCAGTTCTAGAGTCATTGGGCGACCAACGATGTTTGATGCACCAACAACAACCGCGTGCTTGCCGCGTAAATCGATGTTGTAACGGTCAAGCAGCGTGATGATGCCTTTAGGCGTACAAGAGCGCAGCTTAGGCATACGCTGAGCCAAACGGCCTACGTTGTATGGGTGGAAGCCATCAACGTCTTTTTCAGGTGTGATACGCTCAAGAACGTGAGTAGTATCGATACCAGCAGGCAAAGGCAGTTGAACTAGAATGCCATCAATCTCTGGGTCTTCGTTGAGTTGATCGACTAGCGTTAGCAATTCATGTTCGGTGGCAGTTGCTGGTAAATCAAAAGATTTCGAGACGAAACCAACTTCTTCACACGCTTTGCGTTTACTGCCAACGTAAACCTGAGATGCCGGGTCTTCACCCACTAAAACAACCGCTAGGCCCGGGGCGCGTAATCCAGCTTGAGTACGAGCTTTTACACGTGCCGCTACTTCAGAGCGAACCGTTTGAGAAATTAGCTTTCCATCAATATTTTGAGCAGTCATGAATTTCCTTAGTATTGATATTCAAGTTAGTGGCTGATGTTTTGGCGCATTATTCCAGAAAATCTTTTTGATTACCATCAAGCAAACGTTTGCTTTGTTCTATTTTCCAACACTTATAATCTTATTGCCCTTTTTTTACTCACTTGGATCAGAATGTTAGATAAAGCCGTTGCTTTACTGATTCGAATTCGTATAATCCTTTCCTGTAGCGCGCCCTTAGCTCAGCTGGATAGAGCACCTCCCTTCTAAGGAGGTGGTCGAAGGTTCGAATCCTTCAGGGCGTACCACTATTTAAAGAAACCCGATAACTCTCTGAGTTGTCGGGTTTTTTGCATTTCAGAACGACTTAATATTTCAATACCATGTTGTGTCTTTAGATGCCTTTGTCTTTCAGTTTTTGCTAAACGGCAACGAGCTGTGGGGTATATCTAAGGCCTAGCATACTGCATCCATCTTCCAAGTAACGATCGGTCACTACGTCGAAACCGAACTTACCATAATAATCTTTAAGATGAGCTTGTGCCGAAATAAAAATTGAGCAATCAGGGTAGATCTTCCGAGTGGTATCAAAACTGACTTGCATGAGCTGGTTACCTATCTGTTTACCTCGGCATTCTTTCGCTACGATCACTCGCCCGATACAAACATCATCTGCATCAGAATCGAGCAGAGGGAGAACATCTACGGGGTATCCAAGCTTCTGAGCCATAATTCGACTGTAAGCCACTAGGTGTCCGTTCTCATAACCCATGACGTGATAGGTCTCTGGATGATTATCTTTGCCGTCTAGATCACTATAGGGAGTGTTCATATCCACGATAAAAATATCGACTCTTTGCTGTAAGAAATCATAGAGCTCTTGAACAGACAGCTCCGCAAATTTTTTAACTCTCCACTCGATCATCACTTTTCTCCTTATTATTTTGGGCTACAACATAGAGAGTATTCAAACCGAGTTCATTAACCTTTGTTAACTGGCCATGAAACTATTCAAAATCACCACTTTAAAGCGCCACTAATTTTCCCTCGTTATTCATTTCATTCGGCTTATGTAATAGAAAGTTAAAATTGTTCGTTTTTTGGGGTTTACATCATTTAGTAATAAAGCCACTATGAATTCACGAAGAATAGACAAGTAAGGCTATTAGCCAGTCGGTTTAGGAATCAAACCTTCTGAGTGATGGCTGATTTAGAGGAAGTAATGGCAGGAAACAGTATCGGACAACATTTCCGCGTGACTACGTTCGGAGAAAGTCACGGTATCGCACTAGGATGTATCGTAGATGGGTGCCCACCAGGATTAGAAATTACCGAAGCAGACCTTCAAAGAGATTTGGATCGTCGTCGCCCTGGTACTTCTCGCTATACAACGGCTCGCCGTGAAGCGGATGAAGTGAAAATCTTATCAGGTGTATTTGAAGGCCAAACTACGGGCACTTCTATTGGTCTATTGATTGAAAATACAGACCAACGCTCTAAAGACTATTCCGAAATTAAAGATAAATTCCGTCCTGGTCATGCTGACTATACCTACCATCAAAAGTACGGTGTGCGTGATTACCGTGGCGGCGGTCGTTCTTCTGCTCGTGAAACTGCAATGCGTGTTGCGGCAGGTGCAATTGCGAAGAAATACCTGAAACAAGAATTTGGTGTTGAAATCCAAGCATATCTTTCTCAAATGGGTGACATCTCAATTGATAAAGTGGATTGGAATGAGATCGAAAACAACGCGTTTTTCTGCCCAGATGCCGACAAAGTGCCTGAGTTTGACCAACTGATTCGTGACCTGCTAAAAGAAGGCAACTCGATTGGTGCGAAGATTCAAGTGGTTGCGACTAAAGTGCCTGTAGGCCTTGGTGAACCAATCTTTGATCGTTTAGATGCTGACATTGCTCACGCTCTAATGAGCATTAATGCGGTGAAAGGTGTTGAGATTGGTGATGGCTTTGATGTCGTTAATCAACGCGGTAGTGAACACCGTGATCCATTAACTCCAGAAGGCTTCAGCAGCAACCATGCTGGCGGTATCTTAGGCGGTATTTCTACTGGCCAAGATATTGTGGCGAGCATTGCGCTTAAACCAACATCAAGCATTACTGTTCCTGGTGACACGATCACTAAAGACGGTGAAGCAACGCAGTTAATCACTAAAGGTCGTCACGATCCATGTGTTGGTATTCGTGCAGTGCCTATCGCAGAAGCGATGTTAGCGATTGTATTGCTTGATCACTTGCTACGTCACCGTGGTCAAAACTTTGGTGTGACAACAGAAACGCCAAAAATCTAGTTCTGCTTCGTTTTATTCAAAACAGATTTGAAACTGATTTGATAGAAACAAAAAAGGGTTGCTTCGTAATGAAGCAACCCTTTTTATATTCTGCGTCATTGAGAATATCTAATGCACAGAGCTTTCCGGATCAAGCTGGAACGAAGGCAAGCGCCATTTGAATCTTACGGCAGCCATACGCAGCAAGTAGCCAACTACAAGCGTAACAATCGTTGCTGTTACGTCGTTAATGCCAAGCTCAAGCAAACCTAGGTATAAACCTGAAGCGACAAGGGCGACAGATGCGTACAGCTCTTCATGCAGAACCAATGGTGTTTGACGGCAGATAAGATCGCGCAGCAGGCCACCAAATACGCCAGTAACCAATGCAGACACCATACAGATCATTGGGTGCAGACCCATGGTCATCGCCACTTTAGTACCAATGATACTGAATACGATAAGCCCCAGCGCATCCAAACGAATGAATAACCCTTTTAGCTTGATTACCCATTTAGCCAGTCCTGTTGTGATAACACCCGCGATACAGGTGATCGCCAGATATTGTGGGTTTTCAACCCAACCTAAAGGGTAATGGCCGAGTAAGATATCTCGTACTGTACCGCCGCCAATTGCCGTTGCACTTGCAACCAACATTACACCAAACCAATCCATTTTTTGTTTGCCAGCGCTGAGAGCGCCGGTCATGGCTTCTGCCGTGATGCCAATGATATACAAAACACTTAGTAGCATTGCTGTAGCTCTATAATTTAGGTCTATAAATTGGAGTCTTATAGGCCATAGGGATATAAAAATGAAGCGCGAGTGTAGTAGTAAAAACGCTGATTGACGAATGAATATTTGTACCGTGAATAGGCATTTCAGATTAGCTAAACTAATCATTCACCTCAAAATGGTGTAATCTGGGATCAGCAATCGATTGTCATCGTAAAGTATTATGATGAACCTAATGTCATTGCCAGTGATAGGGCTTTACCGAGCGCTTAAAAAAACGCAAAATGCCCCAGTTCTTTTTATTTAAATTTGATCTTATGACGCACCAATACCCAGATATCATCGACATTTTCAATCAAACCTTTTTCGAGAGCTTTAATACCAAGCTAGAACTGGGAGCGGACGAGCCTATTTACCTGCCAGCCGATGGGGAGGTTTCTCATCACCGTATCGTATTTGCTCGCGGCTTTTACGCGTCAGCACTTCACGAGATAGCACACTGGTGTGTGGCTGGTCCTGAGCGTCGTTTATTGGAAGATTTTGGTTACTGGTATGAGCCTGATGGCCGAACTGAGTCGGTTCAAGCTGAGTTTGAAAAAGTAGAAATTCGCCCACAAGCGTATGAATGGATCATTGCGACCAGTGCAGGCTTTCCTTTTAATGTCAGCTGTGACAATCTACACGGCGATTTTGAGCCAGATCGTTTGGCCTTTATGAATAAAGTACACAGCGAAGTCATGGGTATCTTTGAAGCTGGTCTTCCGCCTCGCGTGAAAATGCTCTCTGAAGCATTACGCAGCTTCTATGATGTTGCACCTTTATGTACTAGCCAATTTATTGTGAAATAAGAGAATATTATGATTATCGAATTTGAAGAAAAACTACTTGAAGTAATTGATGCTCGCATTGAAAACGCATCAGACGATGAACTGTTTGCTGGTGGTTACTTACGTGGTCATATTTCTCTTTCAGTGGCTTCATGTGAAGAAGACGGCATTGAAGACGTAGCAGAAGTTAAATTACGTATTGAGAAGAGCCTAGAAGACGCGCGTTCTGAATTGACGCCAGCCGATCGCACGATCGTTAATGACCTTTGGGTTGAGCTGCAAAACCAAGCTTAATTTTATTCGTCTAGCATTATTCGTCTACCGTAATTCGCTCATTACTCTTCCTCCTCATTTTTGAGCGAACCAATAATTTGAGACTCATTCGAAATTTTTGAATGAGTCCGTTCATTTCTTGTGATGGTTCCATTTTCTGACTACGTTATTCTAATCCCACTTAACGGAATTACAGAAAAGGTCACATCATGAAAGTTATCGCATTTGGCGCAAGCACAAGCTCTACCTCTATCAATAAAGCACTAGCAACTTACGCAGCAAACTTGATTGAAGGTGCTGAAGTAAAAGTCCTAAACATCACCGATTACAACGTGCCTATGTTCAGTGAAGACACTGAAAAAGAGATTGGCCAAGCGGAAGGCGCTCAAGCATTTTTACGTGACCTAACTGAAGCCGATGCATTCGTTATCTCGTTTGCTGAACACAACGGTCATTACCCAGCAGCGTACAAAAACTTATTTGACTGGACGACACGCATTGAGCGTTCAGTATTTGGTGAGAAGCCTGCGATTTACTTAGCAACCTCACCGGGCCCGGGTGGCGCACAGACTGTACTTGGCGCAGCAACAGGTTCAGCACCATTTTTTGGCGGTAACGTTAAAGCGTCACTTTCAGTACCAAGCTTCTACGATAACTTTGATTTTGAGTCGGGTTCAATTAGCAACGAAGAGATTGCCGCTCAAATTAAAGACGTGATTGCTAAGCTGTAAAAGCGGAAAGTAAAGCGAATAGCTGCAAAGTAACTAACGGCTCTAGAATAAGAAGCAGCGACGCAGACAAGATAGAAAAACAAAGCCCGAGCATTGAGAGATGCTCGGGCTTTTTGTTTGGGTCGTCCTAATACTTATTTGAATATTTAGACCTAGTCTAGAATCGACTATTCCGCACTGGTTTGTTTCGTTGAAACCCAACCTTCTGTTAACGCTTTGCCTTTGCGTAATCTTCTAATCCACATTCGACTTGGATGAATGGCTTCGAGCACATCAACCGGAAGAGGTAGAGGATCGCCACAAATTTGCGATGCTAAAACTTCAGCTAAAAGAGGGGTCGAGCTCAAACCACGCGAACCTAAACCGATAAAGCAGAACAAGTTCGGATAGCTGCTAACAGGTTCGATATCGTCGCTAGCATCACGCTGCGGATTAAAGTTGTGCAGATTCTGATATTGCTCTTTGATGGATTCAAAATCGCCAACATTACCGACGAATGGTAGGTGATCTCGACTCACGCTGCGGATACCTTGGCGCGCTAAGTTGCCGCTGGTATCGACATCTTTTGTCCATGCTTGGTCTGGTAGCGACCCATGCAGGCGCTCGCCATTATGTTGCTGAACCTCAATATCAAACTCTTGGTCGATATTGGTTTTATCGTAATTCGCGCCAATACAGTGGTGACCATTATTTGGGTTTTGTGGCGTCAGGTAGCCATCAAAGCACAATACCGTTTTTAACTGGCTGAGATTCTCTGTAGTCGGGATATGACTTACTTGCCCTTTAACTGGTGTCAGAGGTACGGGGCGAGTTTGTTCAAATTGGGTGAACTTGTGTCCATTCGCGACAACCACTTGATCGTGCTTGGTTTGAATTTCACCTTGAGGTGTCTCAATCGTCAGCAACCATTGCTGCTCTGCTTCTAACCATTCAAGTTGCGTAACTTGGTGTTGATAGTGTGCGCTCACTTGGTTTGTCTCTTCTAACTTACCAATCAAACCTTGAGTAAGCTGAAGAGGGCTTAGCCACCCACCCAATGGAAAGTAAACACTCTCTTTATCGACCGGTAAACCAATCTTTTCGTTGGCTTGCTCTGGCGTTAAGCGCTGAATCAAGTCTGTGTGAAAATTGCCTTCCAACATGCGGTTGAGCTTTTTAGTGGAGCCTTCATCCCACATCAAAATGTTCACGCCACACCAGTCGTGATCAAATTGAACAGACTGAGCCGCTTGATTAATAAATTGACGAGCAAACAGTAACCCTGGGCCAAACACGCGAGACACGTTCGATGTCGCTTCACTCAATAACGGGTAAATCGCACCTTGGTTGTTGCCCGAGGCATTACCCGCAGCTTGTTGGTGTTCACAATAAAGGGTGATGTTTTTACCACGTCGGCTTAACGTTTTTGCAAGCGCAGCACTGGCAACACCACCACCGATAATGGCGATATCTTGTGAATCACTGTGTTGAGCTAGGCCATACCAAGGTTTAATGTTGGTGTGGGCGTGCTTCTCATCAAGTCGGCCGGCAATCATTTCCCGCTTAGTACCAAAGCCTTTGACCTTTTTCATCGCAAAGCCAGCTTCGATTAAACCACGGCGAACAAAACCAGCGGCGGTGAAAGTGGCGCAGCTGCAATCTTGTTTTGCCAATTTGGCCATGCCGTTGAATAGGTTTTGATTCCACATTTCTGGGTTCTTACTTGGCGCAAAGCCATCTAAGAACCAAGCGTCAACCAAACCTTCATGCGGGGTCGGCACGTTTGGCATACAATCTTTAATATCACCAAACCACAAATCAAGCGTGATCGCACCATCACCAAGCACAATACGGTGACATTCAGGCAGGGCGATAGGGTAGTGTTTTTGGAGTTGTGTCGCATACTCCGCTAATTCTGGCCACGATTGGTGCGCTTTGATGAGATCCTCTTTATTGAGAGGATATTTTTCAAAACTGATGAAATGTAACTCTTTGGTCATCGCTTGTGGGTTATCTTTAATAAAAGCATCGAACCATTGCCAGACTGCGAGAAAGTTCAAACCTGTACCAAAACCGGTTTCAGCTATCACAAAACGGCGTTGTTGATGTTCAAGCCAACGCTCTGGAAGGTGGTTTTGTTTTAAAAAGACGTAGCGAGTTTCTTCTAAACCGTTAACATTAGAGAAGTAAACGTCGTCAAATTGGTCTGAAACTGGCGTGCCAGACTCATTCCATTCCAGTTCTGCATTAGTAATTGAAGTCATAAAATCTATCATTTTGTGATTTGAAGCGATATGTTGGTAGGGATTGTACGAATTTCTAGGAAAGCTGACCACTTTTGTTAGGCTTCTTAGTTATCATCTAGCTGAATTTAGAATTATAGGAATGTCACATGAAACGAGTCGTAATCACCGGTATGGGTATTGTTTCAAGTATCGGTAACAACGTCGAAGAAGTTTTAGCATCACTGAAAGAGGGTAAATCTGGTATTACCGCTTCAGAGCAGTTCAAGGAAAATGGCTTGCGCTCTCAAGTTTGGGGTAACCTAAAAATGAACCCTGCTGACCATATCGATCGCAAAAAAATGCGCTTTATGGGTGATGCAGCGGCATTCGCTTATCTTTCAATGGAGCAAGCAATTGCTGATTCTGGTTTAACTGAAGATCAAGTATCTAATGACCGCACGGGTATCGTAGCGGGTTCAGGTGGTGCTTCATCTCTAAACCAAGTAAACGCAGTAGACATCATTCGTGAGAAAGGCGTGAAGCGCGTTGGTCCATACATGGTGCCACGTACAATGGCTTCTACGGTTTCTGCTTGTCTTGCTACACCATTCAAAATCCGTGGCGTGAACTACTCTATGAGTTCTGCATGTGCAACATCTGCACACTGTATTGGTCACGCAATGGAGCTTATCCAACTGGGTAAACAAGACGTTGTATTCGCTGGTGGCGGTGAAGAGCTGGATTGGTCTCTGACTATGATGTTCGACGCAATGGGCGCACTTTCTACTAAATACAACGACACTCCAGAATTGGCTTCTCGTACCTACGATGCTGACCGTGACGGTTTCGTTATTTCTGGTGGCGGCGGCATGCTAGTTATCGAAGAGCTTGAGCACGCTGTTGCTCGTGGCGCAAAAATCTACGGCGAGATCGTGGGTTACGGCGCAACTTCAGATGGTTACGACATGGTTGCTCCTTCTGGTGAAGGCGCGGTTCGTTGTATGAAGATGGCAATGCAAAACGTTGATGGCGTTGACTACGTGAACACTCACGGTACTTCAACTCCTGTGGGTGACGTTAAAGAACTTGGCGCAATCCAAGAAGTCTTTGGCGGAAACAGCCCGGCAATCTCAGCAACTAAAGCGATGACAGGTCACGCTCTAGGTGCGGCTGGTGTACACGAAGCAATTTACTCAACGCTAATGCTTGATAACGGCTTCATCGCACCAAGCATTAACGTTGCAAACCTAGACGAAGCAGGCGCAGGCCTAGACATCGTAACGGAAGCTCGTGAACAAGAGCTAACAACGGTTATGTCTAACAGCTTTGGTTTCGGTGGTACGAACGCAACGCTAGTAATCAAAAAATACCAAGGCTAATTGAAGCCAAGGTTAAATTAATAAAAGGTTAATCGTTAATGGGTGACGTGAATGCAGATTCAACACGCACAGGTCGCCCAGTAATCATGACCATCAGAACATAGCTTTTATAAATATGGTTTTAAGCGTGTTTTTTAACCCTAGCTTTGTAAGCTTCGCTTTAGAAAATAGCTTTTTAAATCAAGATTTAGAAGTTGAAAGGTTTCCAGAGCTTGATCAGTGCTGACTTTGGTTAGTACTGGTTGAACAGACGCAAGACTCTGTCTCCTGGAGAGCGAGATAGGATCCTTTTGTTCTGGATGTTTGCCCGATTGTTTATTCAATCGGGCATTTTTCGTTTCTGGGCTACACAATCTTCAGTGTTGATTCGGTTTTGGAATATGGTGTGATAAATGCCAACGTAGCCCTTTATATATAATGTATTCCATTTGCTACTCGACACCGAGTGTGGAATTTTGCACAATCATTTCAATTCACATTTAGGTCGATAGACCCCAACTAAAGTACTCGCCAAATGAAAATCTTAATCGACGAAAATATGCCTTATGCTGAAGCGCTATTTAGCCAGCTAGGGGAAGTGACAATGAAGTCTGGTCGCACATTAACTGCTGACGATCTAGTTGACGTAGACGCATTGATGATTCGCTCTGTCACCAAGGTGAATGAGTCATTGATTAGCAAAGCCAACAAGCTGAAGTTTGTCGGCACTGCGACGGCAGGTATGGACCATGTCGACCAAGCATTGATGAAAGAGCGTGGCATTTTCTTTACTGCGGCGCCTGGCTGTAACAAGGTGGGTGTCGCTGAGTATGCCTTCAGCGCAATGATGGTACTTGCGCAGCAACAAGGCTTCTCTGTATTCGACAAAACGGTCGGTATTATCGGTTGCGGTCAGGTAGGTAGCTACTTAGCGAAGTGCCTTGAAGGTATTGGTATCAAAGTTCTGCTGAACGATCCTCTAAAACAACAAGAGGGTGATACTCGTGAGTTTACTGAATTAGAGACACTGCTTGAGCAATCGGACGTGATCACTATGCATACGCCAATTACTAAAACGGGTGAGTTCCCAACACATCACTTGATCAATGAGCAAGTGCTGAACAACTTACGTGCTGATCAAATTTTGATTAATGCAGCTCGTGGCCCAGTTGTTGATAACCAAGCGTTAAAAGCTCGCTTGCAAAAAGCCGATGGTTTTACTGCCGTTCTTGATGTATTTGAGTTTGAGCCTGAAGTCGATTTTGAGCTACTTCCACTGCTTGCTTTTGCAACTCCTCACGTAGCGGGCTACGGTTTAGAGGGTAAAGCACGTGGTACCACGATGATCTTCAACAGTTATTGTGAGTTTTTAGGTACTGAACAGCGTGCTTATGCAAGCGATCTTCTGCCAACAGCGCCAGTGCCTCAAATGAAATTAGATAGAGCTTGGGATGAAGCAACACTGCACAATTTGACTCAGTTGATCTATGATGTGCGCAAAGACGACGCCTTATTCCGTCGCAATATCTCTACGCCGGGTTCTTTTGACAAGATGCGTAAAGAATATTGGGACCGCAGAGAGTACAGTGCAGTCGAGTTAACGGGCGACGAATCTTGTAATTTAACGCCGTTATCTAAACTCGGTTTTATGGTAAAGCCAACTTTATAAAAGAGAGAAACAATGAGCCAAGAATTTAATATTGCTATTTTAGGTGCGACTGGTGCGGTTGGTGAAACCATTCTTGAAGTACTTAAAGAGCGTAAATTCCCTGTCGGTGAAATGCACTTACTAGCAAGTGAACGTAGTGAAGGCAAAACTTCCCGTTTTAACGGCAAAACAATACAAGTACAAAACGTAGAAGACTTCGATTGGTCTCAAGTACATATTGCGTTTTTCTCTGCAGGTAGCGAGCTTTCAGAACGTTGGGCTCCAATCGCCGCTGACGAAGGTGTGGTTGTTATCGATAACACATCACGTTTCCGTTATGAATACGATGTTCCTCTGGTTGTTCCAGAAGTGAACCCTGAAGCGATTGCTGAGTTCCGTAACCGCAACATCATCGCGAACCCTAACTGTTCTACTATTCAGATGGTAGTAGCACTTAAACCTATTCACGATGAAGTAGGTCTTGAGCGTATTAACGTTTCTACTTACCAATCTGTGTCTGGTGCAGGTAAGCCGGGTATCGATGAGCTAGCAGGCCAAACTGCTAAGCTTCTTAACGGCATGCCAGCTGACAAGTCAGCATTCTCACAGCAGATCGCGTTCAACTGTATTCCTCAAATCGATGAATTTACAGAGAACGGCTACACACGTGAAGAAATGAAGATGGTTTGGGAAACTCAGAAAATCTTTGCTGATTCGTCAATCACGGTGAACCCGACTTGTGTTCGTGTTCCTGTGTTCTACGGTCACGCTGAATCCCTACACGTTGAAACTCGTGCGCCAATCGGTGCAGAGCAAGTTATTCAGCTTCTAGAGAACACGGAAGGCGTTGAAGTATTCCAAGCTCTAGACTTCCCAACTCAAGTTCGTGATGCGGGTGGTAAGGACCACGTAATGGTTGGTCGTATTCGTAGCGACATCAGCCATCACAGCGGCGTGAACATGTGGGTAGTAGCTGATAACGTTCGTAAAGGCGCAGCGACAAACGCAGTTCAAATCGCTGAAGTTCTGATTCGCGATTACTTCTAAGCTTCATTGCTTTGATTATCAAGCCTCACTCTTTAGTGGGGCTTTTTTAATCGATTGAAAATATTGTTAGTCAAATTGTGTGAAATTGCTGCGAATATTGTTGCTGCAACACATTTTTTGTTTTCATCTCTATAGTTTTACGTCATTTATCCGATATATTTAATAGATCATCACTTTTCCGAATTTAAGCACCTAGCTGAGCCTTTTATGTTTCAATTTTTCAAGCCGTGGTTAATGCCTTTTGCCTTTATCATTGCGACTCAGATTTCCGTTGTTCGTGCAGATTCCATTCGAGTTGTAGGGCCTAATGGCCAGATACAATCAGCGCCTACGTTTTCAGAACCTCTTCAAAGAGCGCAATTGAATAGCGCTGAGCCTTCACGTTTCTATGGTCCAACTCGTGGCTCAGAAACGCTATGGTCTATTGCTTCAAGGTTACGCCCTGATAACTCCGTTTCAGTTCAACAAACATTGTTGGCGATTTATCGCTTAAACCCACAAGCGTTTGAAAATCAGAATATCCATAGCCTGCTGCCTGCCAGTAATTTACGTGTGCCTTCTTTAGAGCAAGCACGTGCAAGTTCGACGCAGCAAGCTATCAACATCATGAACTCGCACCTTGCTAAGCTTGATGCGCCTGCGACAAAGCCTACCGCTTCAAAACCTAAAGTAGCGCAAGCGCCAAGTCGACCAGATGTAGCCCCTAAAAATGCACAATCCAAAGCCAAGGTTAGTGAACCTAAAGTTGTCGATAAATCGATAATTGGTAATCAAGAGATAGTGAGTAACAAGCCGCTAACCGGTGCCAAGGAAATGAACCACCTTGAGAAGCAGTTAGAGCTTTCAGAAACTGAGTTACTGTCACTTGAAGAAAAAAACCATCAACTTCGTTTGATGCTGTCGAATGTTCAATTGGAAGTGGATGAGCTAAAAACAGAGCTCAGTGATGAAGACCGCATTCGTAGCGAAGTGGAAAAGCTGCTTGATGAAGAGCGTAGAAAGAACGCCGAAATTGAAAAAATGGCACCAAGTGCCATGGATGAACTGTTATCTAATGGTTGGTTAGTTGCGGCTCTTGCGATTATTCCGGGTCTTCTACTTGGTTTGATCATCGTGATGCTGATAGGCCGTCGTTCTAAAAATGAAGAACAACAGCAAACCACTCAAGAACAAACGATTCAGCCTGAACCAAGCAGCGTCGCGCCTATTACACTGGGCGACGAGATGGACGACCTTAACGAGCTGTCTTTAGACGATGACTTGTTTGGCACTGAAGATGACGCCAATAAGTTGTTTGACGACCAAGCTCTTGCTGAAGAAGACGATGTATTTGCAGGATTGGATGAATCTGATCTCGATTTCAATCTCGACGGTGAAGATGATGACCCATTTGCGAGCATTGGCGAAAATGGTGATTTAGACACTAACTTTGATGATCTAGACTTGGACAGCAGCAACGGCATCAGTGTTAATGGTGAAGAGAAAGCGCTTGGTCTTGAAGAGATGGAGCGCGCGCTCGATAAAAGCGCAGAAAGCGCACTTGATACAGATGAAGTCGATTTTGACCTCTCAGATGATAACGCAATGTCTGCTGATGACATTGAAGCACTGCTATCTAAAGAATCCGAGACTGAAGATTTAGGCTCTAACGAATTAGACCAGTCACTATTAGATGACCTGTTTTCTCTTGATGACGAAGATGATGATAGCTTCGACATCGATGCTTTGATTTCGGAAGAGCAAAGTGATTCTACTTCTAGTGCCGACACATCAATAACCGATGATTTTGATATCGATGCGCTTATCTCAGAACAACAAAGCGATGCTACGCCTTCGGACATAAGCAATGACGATTTTGATATTGATGCTCTGATCTCTGAACAACAGACCACTCAATCCGCAGCTCCTAGTGTAGAGGATGATATTGATGACATCTTTGCTCAGGTTGCCGCTCAGAACGAGCAAGCGAATGATCCTTTCAACCTCGATAGCGACGATGAAATAGCGACGAACCTAAACAATGGTTTGGCGTCCGATGATGATATCGAAAACATCCTGTCTCAGTTTGATAAGCCAATCGTTGATGAAGAGACTCAAGACAGCGTTGATCTACTTGATGAGCAGTTGGAAGGGGATGACGTTGACCTAAGCAACTCGACCGAACTCCTTGATGAAATGCTGGGCGATGAATCGGATGATGAGCCTGAAAGTGAGCCTTTAGGTTTTGATGCCTTATCCGAACTTGAAGAGCTTTCTGGTTTATCGACTGATGATGAGCTAAACATTGCAGAAGACAGCACGGAAACTCTGGATGAATTAATCGGAGATTCTGATGATGATTTCGAACTCGATGCAGAGAGCACCGACTTACTGGATGATTTCCTTGATAGTGAACTATCGGATGATGCGCTTTCAGCGGACCAAGCCGATTCACCAAAATCTGAATCTTTAGACCCGTTTGATGATTTACTGACAAGTGGTATTGAAGACGAGCTTGAATCAGAAGAGCAGACGTTTGATAAAGAGCTAGATGCTGCCTTTGGTTCTGACAAAGCCAGCGACGACCTTATCAAGGATTCAGATGTTGAACATACTCAATTAACGTCAGAGCCTTCTGAAGCCGAGTCTGAGCAAATAACGGACATTACTGAAACACCACAACCTGAACTTGTTGGTGATACTTCATTAGATTTAGAACTGACTCAAGACGGTGCTGATGTTAAGCCAGAAAATGATGAAGCCTTTAATCGTGATGACTTTATCGATGACTTGTTTGGTGTAGCGCCTGCAACGGATGCGTTGCTTGATGACGCACTAGAAACAACAGATGAAGCATTGATTGATGAGCTGATGACTTCTGATGACAGCGATTCGTTGCAAGCTACTGAAGAGACAGCTGAAGCATCAATTGAAAGTGCTTTGGAACCAGAACAAACGTCTCTTTCTGATAGTAATGAACTATCACCAGAAGAAGCGGTGTCATCTGTTAAAGATGATGAGCTGGATGTTGACTCGTTGCTCTCTGAGAATTCTGACTTTGACAAACCAGTTTTTGAAGAGTCGACTCAAGAAGACACTGAGCAACAAGAATTAGAACCGAAAGAAGCCGACGTACAAGATCAGCGTGAAGACATCGCTGCGAGTACTGAAGATCAAGCTTCGCCGTCGTCTTTAAATGATATCTCTGAAGACGATGAAGAAACGGTAGAAGATTGGTTAGCCGAAGCCATTGATGATGTTGAATCTCCTGCGAATATAGACTCTGATTTTGACTTTGAACCGAAAATTCAAGGTAGCGATGAACTTGAAAATATCGTTGAATCCTTGCCAGAGCCAGAGCCAGAGCCAGAGCCAGAGCCAGAGCCAGTCCGTGCTGCACATATGCCAGAAATCATTCCAAATGAGTTCGGTGTACCAGAAGACAATGATTGGCTGATTGGAGACGATACAGCTAAAGAAGATGCGTTGGAAGAAGTGGACGCTGAAGCTGATGTTGAAGTAATACCAGAACCAGTTGCTCCTACTGTTGATTCTCAACTAGACGCTGAGCCTCAAGCAGAAACGGTACCGCAAGTTGACGCTACGGAACAAGCTGAAGTTCCAGGACAAGACAGCGAAGAAGAGTTCTCGTTTGATGACTTCGAGCTTCCTGAGTTTAATGAAGAAGACGCGTTGGCAGAAGCCGATGCTGAAGCTGATGTTGAAGTAATACCAGACCCAGTTACTCCTGCGGTTGATTCTCAACTAGACGCTGAACCTCAAGTAGAATCGGCACCGCAAGTTGACGCTACGGAACAAGCTGAAGTTCCAGGACAAGACAGCGAAGAAGAGTTCTCGTTTGATGACTTCGAACTTCCTGAGTTTAATGAAGAAGACGCATTGACAGAAGCCGATGCTGAAGCTGAAGTAATACCAGAACCAGTTACTCCTGCTGTTGAAACTCAACTAGACGCTGAACCTCAAGCAGAAACGGCACCGCAAGTTGAAGCTACGGAACAAGCTGAAGTTCTAGGACAAGAAGACGAGTTCTCGTTTGATGACTTCGAACTGCCAGAGTTTGGTGAAGAAGATGCATTGGCGGAAGTCGTTAGTGAGCCTGATGAAGCTCAGTTAGAGCAAGATCTCGCTCCTGAGGCAGAAAAGTTTGAGTTCGATGATCTTGACCTTCCTGAATATGACGAAGAAAGCGCAAAAGCAGACTCTGTTTTAGATGATATTGAGCAAAGCAGCGCAGAGCCAGTAGCGGAAGAAGAAGGCGTCGAGTTCGATGAGCTTGATTTGCCTGAATACGGTGAAGACGAAGCCATCTCAGATGCGTTTGCAGAGAAGCCGACACCACTGACTTCTTTTAGTCCTCAAGGTGAAGAGCAAGATGCGTTGCATGATTTGTTCTCAAACCCGCAAAGCTTTAGTCACGCTGACGACTTCTCCGATACAGAGGGTTTCTCGGGCGAAGCAGGTTTCTCAGATGCAGAAGAACCTGAACTGGCAGCGTTCGCACAACCAGATGATTCACCGAGTTCATCTTCAGGATTAAATTCAACGTCTTTAGAATCAAACTCAGCACCTACAGCGGTTCAAGACGAACCACTAGAAGGCTTTGACGATTTTGATGAAACAGCATTGGCTGAGTTGCTTTCAGAAGATGTACAAGACTCAGTCGACAATATGTTTGAGAAGCCATTAGATGCAACGTCGATTGACAGTGCAGGGCTCGATATCGATGCGATGCTTGAAGTTGGCGGTGAAGATTGGAAAGGCTTTAACTTAGCTCCAGAGCAGCAATCAAGCATGCATAATGGTGTTCCTGACGATCAACAAGAGATTTGGGCATCGGCTGAAAAACAAGCTGAACCTAAAATTAAAGAAGAGAATTGGGGTCAACAAGATAATCTAACAGAGTCAGGTAACAGTCGTGATAAGCAATACATGACGATTGACGAACTGATGGCTCAAGTAGAGCAAGAAGGCGAAGAAGCCATTAATCCAGATGATGAAGAGTTGAAGCTGGATGTTGGTCTCAATGAATTCCCTGATGTTATCGGTGATATCGGCAACTATGATGTCGACAACAATGCAGAAGCTGCTGGCAAGCTCGATTTGGCTAAAATCTATATCGAGATGAGTGATTCGCAAGGTGCAATTAAACTTCTAGAAGAGGCGATAGTTGACGGGAGCGATGATATTCGTCGAGAGGCAAAGAATCTTATCGATACCTTAAACGGTCGATAAATTTAAAAAAATCATAAAGGGTAGCGTTGGCTACCCTTTATTTTTGGGTGAGCCCAAGCGCCTTTGTTTTATTTGGCTTCTTAAAACCACCGTCTAGGGCGGTAGTGATTGTTTATTGCAGTTTTAGCCCCATCCTATTTGGGCTAGCACTCATTTCCGTATATACTTCTTGCCCATTTTCAAAGAGAACAAGAACATGAAAATTGCTTTAGGTATTGAATATAACGGTACCCACTACTTTGGTTGGCAGCGCCAACGAGACGTGAAAAGTGTCCAAGAAGAATTGGAAAAGGCTCTTTCAGTTGTCGCGAATCACCCTGTAGAGGTTATGTGCGCAGGTCGTACAGATGCCGGTGTTCACGGTACGGGACAAGTCGTTCACTTTGAAACTAATGTTGATCGTAAAATGGTTGCTTGGACAATGGGCGCGAATGCCAACATGCCAAAAGATATTGCGGTTCGTTGGGCGACAGAAGTGAATGAGGATTTCCACGCTCGTTTTTCTGCAACTGCACGCCGTTATCGCTACATTATCTTTAATCATGCACTACGTCCTGGCATTCTGAATTCAGGCGTGAGCCATTACCATGGTCACCTTGATGAAAAAAAGATGCATGAAGCGGGTCAGTACTTGTTAGGCGAGAACGACTTCACTTCATTCAGAGCGACACATTGTCAATCTCGTAGTCCATGGAGAAACATGATTCACTTAAACGTGACTCGTCATGGACACTACATAGTGATCGATATTAAAGCGAATGCGTTTGTTCACCACATGGTGAGGAATATTACGGGTAGCCTAATTGCAGTAGGTAAAGGTGAGCAAAAACCAGAGTGGATCCAGTGGCTTTTAGAGGCTAAAGATCGAAAAGTGGCTGGCGCAACAGCCAAAGCGGAAGGCTTGTATCTGGTAGATGTTGATTATCCTGAACATTTTGAGTTACCACGAGAGCCAATTGGACCTCTGTTTTTACCGGATAATTTGAACTAAATGTGAGACTTAGGTTCAAAAAATATTACGGTTTCGTGCGTAAAATAGTGCCAGAAAATAGGTACAACCAGTTTTTTATCTACAGTCGCTGTTTTATGTGCTTTAATTCCCACGCATAATTCCCAAATTTATTTCTTTCGCAATCAAGCGTAAGAATCGAAACAAAAAGGTCTTCCATGAGTTGGCTTGAAAAGATTTTAGAAAAAAGCAACATCGTAACATCTCGTAAAGCGTCTATCCCTGAGGGTGTTTGGACTAAATGTACTTCTTGTGAGCAGGTTCTTTACCATGCTGAACTAGAGCGTAACCTAGAAGTGTGTCCAAAATGTGACCATCACATGCGCATGAAGGCACGTCGCCGTCTGGATACATTCCTAGACAAAGGTGAGCGCGTTGAACTAGGTGCTGATCTTGAGCCACAAGACAAACTGAAGTTTAAAGACTCTAAGCGTTACAAAGAACGTATCTCTACTGCTCAAAAGAACAGTGGTGAAACTGACGCGCTGATCGCAATGAAAGGTGAACTACTAGGTTTACCAATCGTAGCGTGTGCTTTTGAATTCTCATTTATGGGTGGTTCAATGGGCTCTGTTGTTGGTGCTCGTTTTGTGAAAGCGGTAGATGCGGCTATTGAGAACAACTGTGGTTTAGTTTGTTTCTCTGCAAGTGGTGGTGCTCGTATGCAAGAGGCATTGATGTCTCTAATGCAAATGGCAAAAACCAGTGCTGCTCTAGAGCGTTTATCTGCGAAAGGCCTACCGTTTGTTTCAGTAATGACTGATCCAACAATGGGTGGTGTTTCTGCGAGTTTGGCAATGCTTGGCGATATCAACATCGGTGAGCCAAAAGCGCTTATCGGTTTTGCTGGACGTCGTGTAATCGAACAAACTGTACGTGAAGACCTTCCTGAAGGTTTCCAACGCAGTGAGTTCCTACTCGACCACGGCGCTATCGACATGATCGTTGACCGTCGTGAGATGCGTCAGCGCGTTGCAAGCCTTGTTGCTAAAATGACCAACCAGCCTTCACCATTAGTAGTTTCTGTGAACGATTCACCGAATGAAGCTACTTATGAAGTACCAGAAGCGCCAGAAAAAGGGTAAAGTACCTTCTAACAAACCTACTTAATCATGGTTATGAGTTAGATGAGTCAACAACCTATTCCTCAAGCCACATCCTCTTTGGAGATGTGGCTTGATTATTTATCAAACATCCACACAAGTGCTATTGATCTTGGATTAGACCGAGTTCAGGCCGTCGCCTCTAAGGCAAACCTCACCAAACCTGCTCAACACGTTATTACTGTTGCCGGAACTAATGGCAAAGGCTCAACGTGTGCACTAATGGAAGCTATTCTGTTGGATGCTGGTTACTCAGTTGGTGTCTACAGTTCTCCTCACTTAATTCGCTATAACGAACGTGTTCGTATTAACGGCCAAGATCTATCCGATGAAAAGATGGTTCAGTCTTTCAATTTCATTGAGAAAGAGCGCGGCGAGATCAGCCTTAGCTTTTTCGAATATGGGACTTTAGCGGCGTTACGTGCTTTTCAAACTGAAGCGGTTGATGTTGTGTTATTAGAAGTGGGTCTAGGTGGACGCCTAGATGCGACGAATATCGTTGAGCATGATGTTTCTGTGATTACCAGTTTGGCTGTCGACCATGTTGATTGGCTAGGTGATGACATCAATGTGATTGGTTTTGAGAAAGCCGGTATTTATCGTAGTGGCAAGCCGGCTATCTGTGGTCAACCTAAACCACCAGCTACGGTTGCTGCTCACGCTGATGACATTAAGGCTGAGTTCTATCAGGTGGGCATTCAATACACCTATGATGTAGACGGCGATACTTGGAACTGGCGTAGTGGGGCATTCCAACTAGAATCACTGCCTATTCCAAGCCTGCCGCTACCTAACGCAGCAACAGCATTGATGGCATTAGGTACTTCAGAACTTAGCATTAGCGATGTGAACATCGTTAATGGCATGAAGAACGCACAGCTACCTGGGCGTATGCAGAAAATTAGCGAACAACCCGTGATTGTGCTTGATGTTGCGCACAACCCGCATTCGGCTGAATACTTTGCGCAGCAAGTAACAAAGAAGTATGCAGGCAAAAATTTACACGTTGTAGTCGCCATGCTTCATGACAAAGATATCCCTGCGACATTGGAAGTATTAGCACCAATCACAACACATTGGTACCCAGCTTCGCTGAACGGCCCACGAGCCGCAACGGCTGCTGAATTGTGTCAAAGCCTACCTCAAGGCGTAGAGCAGCATTCAAACCCTGTAGCAGCGTTTGAAGCGGCTTTAGCTTCTGTTAAAGGTGACGATGTTGTACTGGTGGTCGGTTCTTTCCATACTGTGGGTGAAGTATTGGAGCATTGGCAGAAAAAAGGAAACTAAATGGCAAGTAAATTCCAAAGCCGATTAGTCGGTACCATCATTTTAGTGGCCATTGGTGTGATTGTATTGCCCGATGTGCTGGATGGTAAGAAGCTCCACTATAAAGAAGAGTTTGCAAGCATTCCGATTAAGCCAGAGCTTGATAGTAATGTAGAAGTTTTTGAAGTACTCGACCCTGTTGAAGATCAGATTGCACTGCCGGACTCTCCGGTTGAGCGAGTGGTTGAAAGTGGTGTTGATAATTCAGATAAGCAAACTGCGTCGGCTTCAAATAGTAAAGAAGCGGATAAAGTGGCCGTGGTGGTTAAGCCAGTACCTGAAAAAAATGAATACCAAGACAGTGCTTGGATTATTCAATTGATGGCTTTGAAGAATGCTGACAACGCAAAAAACGTTGTTAAGGATTTACAAAAGCGTGGTTACCAGGCTCACACCAAGCAAGAAAAAACGTTTACGCGAGTAATTATTGGCCCGGATGTCTCTAAATCCAAACTTGAGCGACAAATTAAGGAATTAGAAAAAATTACGGGTTCAAAAGGCCAGTTGCTCAAATTTAAACCGTTAAATCCATAAGAAAACGTTTGCGTCAGCATTTTTTCTGTTAAAATGCGCGCCAACTTAAGATGAAGAATTCATGAATTGGTTAGATTTTGTCATTTTAGGCGTGATCGGCTTCTCTGCCGTGATCAGTTTAGTTCGCGGTTTCGCTAAAGAAGCGTTGTCACTTGTTATTTGGTTTGGAGCATTTTTTATTGCTAGCCAGTACTACGCTAAATTAGCCATGTACTTCACCAATATCGAAGATGAGATGTTTCGAAACGGAACTGCGATAGCAGCATTATTTGTTGCAACGTTAGTTGTCGGTGCCTTAGTTAACTATGTCATCGGTCAGCTAGTTCAGAAAACAGGCCTGTCGGGTACAGACAGAATCCTCGGTGTCGTCTTTGGCGGCTTACGTGGTGTTCTGATTGTCTCAGCAGTGTTGTTTTTCATGGATGCGTTTACTGCATTCCCAAGTTCTGAGTGGTGGGAGAATTCGCAGTTGGTTCCGGAGTTTAGCCGAATCATTGCGCCGTTCTTTGAGCATTTACAAGCAACATCTAGTTTCTTATCTGGCGCGCTTTAGCGCCAGTTAATGTCGAAAATCGAGGATTAGGACATGTGTGGTATTGTTGGAATCGTGGGTTCAACACCTGTAAACCAGTCTATTTATGACGCTTTAACGGTATTGCAGCATCGTGGCCAAGATGCCGCTGGTATTTGTACCATAGAAAGCAATCGTTTCCGTCTGCGTAAGGCGAACGGTTTAGTTAAAGATGTTTTTGAAGCAAAACACATGCAACGCCTCCAAGGTAACGTGGGTATTGGTCATGTTCGTTATCCTACAGCGGGAAGCTCGAGTGCTTCTGAAGCGCAGCCTTTCTACGTAAACTCTCCTTTTGGTATCACGTTGGCGCACAACGGCAACCTAACGAATGCAAGTGAAGTTCGTGAGAAGTTGTTCGAAAAAGACCGTCGTCATGTCAACACAACCTCTGATTCTGAAGTTCTACTGAACGTATTGGCTCATGAAATCGATACTGTTAAAGGTAATGTGACTTCAGAAGATGTGTTCCGCGCCGTTGCAAACGTGCACCGTACTATTCGTGGTGCTTACGCAGTGACAGCGATGATCATCGGCCACGGTATGATCGCATTCCGTGACCCACATGGTATTCGTCCACTGTGTCTTGGTAAGCGTGAAATTAACGGTAAAACTGAGTACATGGTTGCGTCTGAATCGGTAGCGTTAGACGCTGTTGGTTTTGATTTTATGCGCGATGTTGCCCCTGGTGAAGCTATCTACGCAACATTCAATGGTGAGCTTTTCACTAAACAATGCGCAGATAACCCACAATTAAACCCATGTATTTTCGAGTTTGTTTATTTTGCTCGTCCTGATTCATTCATTGATAAAATTTCGGTTTACAGCGCACGCGTTGAGATGGGTGAGATGTTAGGCAAGCGTATTAAAGAAGAGTACGCAGACCTAGACATTGACGTGGTAATTCCAATCCCTGAAACATCGAATGATATTGCGCTACGAATTGCTCAAGCGATCAATAAGCCATACCGTCAAGGTTTCGTGAAAAACCGCTATGTTGGCCGCACGTTTATCATGCCGGGTCAGCAACAGCGTAAGAAGTCGGTTCGCCGTAAGCTCAACGCAATTCGTTCTGAGTTTAAAGGTAAGAACGTTCTATTGGTTGATGATTCTATTGTTCGTGGCACGACATCAGAGCAGATCATTGAGATGGCTCGTGATTCTGGCGCAAGCAAAGTCTTCATGGTTTCTGCTGCTCCTGAGGTTCGTTTCCCGAACGTTTACGGCATCGATATGCCGAGCGCGACGGAGCTTATTGCTCATGGCCGTGACAACGAAACGATTTGTAAGCAGATCGGTGCAGACGCTTTGATTTTCCAAACGCTACCAGACTTAATCTCGGCGGTAGGTATGGGTAATCAAGACATCTCTCGTTTTGATACATCTGTATTCAACGGCGAGTATGTAACGGGCGATATCGACCAAGCGTACCTAGATTTCCTAGACTCTTTACGTAATGACGATTCAAAGGTTGAGCGTGAGATCCAACAAGATCTCGCGAACCTAGAGTTACATAACGAAGGCGCTTAGCGTACTCATAAAAAATGAGTAATAAAAAACCAGAGCATCGGCTCTGGTTTTTTTGTTTGCGGGGGAAGGGGATTGAATCTTAGTGAATGTGGTATGCGATCACAAAATCGATAAACAATCTAACCTTCTCTGGCAGGTGGTCTTTGTGGTTATAAAGCATGTAAATATCACGAGGGTTAGCACTCCAGTCTTCTAAGACTTGCACTAAGCTGCCATCTTCAATGTATTCACGGATCATTACGTCAGGCATTAGGGTGATACCTAGGCCTTCTGAACAGGCTTGTCTTACGACATTAAGCGCATTCGCGTTGAAACGACCTTTCTCGCTATTCACGACCGTCTCTTCATTCGAATTACTCAGCTGCCACTTAATCAGCGGATAGCCTTTAAGTAGCGAATGATTCGCGAGCTCTTCTGCATGACTTGGTGCCGGGTTCTTCGCTAAGTAGTCAGGACTCGCGATAAGAATATCCTTCACTTCACTGATCTTTCTTGCGATTAAGCTTGAATCACGCTGCGGGCCGACTCTGAAAATGACATCCCACTCAGTTGGATCAAGCTGATCAGCTTGGTTGTTCATCATCAGCTCAATATTGATATCAGGGTATTGAGTCATGAATTCACTGAACATCGGCATCATCATGCGCTTGGTCAGGTTCGAGGGGGCGGTAATGCGAATCTTCCCTGAAGCACCCTTACACACGTCAGTGAGTTCTTCTGCAGTAGAAGATAGACGTTGTAGTAACGGTGAGCATTCATTGAAAAAACGTTCGCCAGCCTCTGTTAAAGAGAGTTTACGCGCGTGTCTATTGAGAAGCCTTAGGTTCAAAGAATCTTCTAAGGCTTGGATGCGTCGTGTAATGGTCGCAACCGGAATCATTGTCTTGCGCGATGTTGCGGTGTAGCTCCCATTTTCAACGACAAGTCGAAAGAGGTTTAAATCATCTAATTTCATAAATCCAGACACATTTGTTTACAATCTCATCTAATTTATACGTAATATTGAGATCAATGTTTGCGTTACGTCAACTCGTTGCACTATTTACCAGTATTCCAACCCTTGTCACGAATTACCAGTAAAGAGTGAACATTTGTGTATTTAGTATTTTATTACTAAGTTTTATATTAGTTCTTAGAACAGATAACAATAATAATTCGACTTAGTTTTGTGAGGTTAGAGATTATGTACAAAACTCACAGTCAGCCAGTTATGACCTCGGCTCAGGAAGTTCTCAACCAAAAATGCGTTATGTTGGTTGATGATGATCCTATTTTTCGCCGGATAACCAGCGCGTACTTAGACAAGATTGGTTATAAAGTGGTTGAGGCTGAAAATGGGCTGGACGCTCTGCAAAAACTTAGAGACTCAGCGCCAGATTTAATTGTGTGTGACTTATCAATGCCGATACTGGATGGCATTGAGCTTGTAGAAGAGCTCAGTTTAGAGTATCCGTCACTGCCTATGATCGTTGTGTCTGGCACTGATGATATGTCTGATGTGGCGAAAGCATTACGATTTGGTATCAAAGACTTTTTAGCGAAACCTCTAGAGGATCACGGTCACTTAGGAAGTGCGATTGCGAATACATTGACAGATTCGTTCGATAACATTTCAGACCAACGAGATTTTTCAAGCCAATGGTTCTGCGTTGATGACGGTGGCGAGATCCCTGAAGACCAAGAGCTGCATTGGCATCTAAACTACCTGCAAGATAACCCGAGTGCTGCAAGAGATTTATTGCACGCGCTGCTTCCAGAGAAAGACACACGACAAGGCTCATGGCGTTGCAGTTACCGTTTACTGCAATCAACAGAAATGATGCCGCTTGTGTTTGATTATGCGTGGATGATGAACGGGCAGTTTGCTTTCTACCTTGTCGATTCGTCGTCTTCTGATAACGGCGGCTCAGCGGCCACATTGTTGGTGAGAGCGTTATTCCACGATTACATCAGAAATAGAAAAGATTTTAATGTTGATCTCAAAGATATTGCGGAAATTTTGGAGAAGGGGATTCGTTGCTCTAAATGTTCGACCCCTGTGAATGCTTTGTTTGGTGTTGCTGATCTTGCTGTGGGAACTATCTCTATTTTACCTGCGGGTTTAGATGGACAATGGTCGAATGGCGAATTGAATCAACATATTGCGGCGGGCGAGCGCTTGGGTGAGAACTGTAAGAAGAACTTCATTACACGGGATCTTCCGATTGAACAAGGCTGCCAGCTATCATTGAGCCTGCTTGGATCGGCCAGTTTTAGTTTAGACATACACCAAGGGTCCACTGATTAACCCTATATTTCCTCGGTTTTTGTGAATAATTGATTAAGGTATAGTTGCGCAAATGGTGTGGCTATGCCTTTTTTGTTAAATGTCGATTTAGCAAAGCGGGTTTGGTTCGCCAGATACTTACCTTTACTAACAAAAACAAGAAGCAATCATGGCAGATAACAAAGACTTTCAAGACCCGTTTAATGTATTCTATTTTTTAGGATTTTTAGCCGCATTTTTAGCGATTCCATTACTACCAGCAACCCTTACGTTGATCCGAGTATTCAATGGTTACGCAACATTCTAGTTAAGCTATCGTCGCCGATCGGTGATAGCTAACTCAAGGAGGCCACAATTAGCGTTCGAGTTTTAAGCCTCAATATTGCTGGTGGCCTTTGTATCATTCTTGCAGTTCTAGGGATCGTTTTACCCGTTCTGCCAACCACGCCTTTTCTCCTTCTTGCCAGTGCATGTTTCATGCGAAGCAACCCCAAAGTTCACAAATGGATGCATGAGCATAAAACGCTCGGCCCGTTATTGAACAATTGGTATCAACACGGTGCTGTGACCAAACAAGTTAAAACGCGTGGCGTGTTCTTTATCTTGTTGAGTTTTGCGTTATCGATCTACTTTGCCCCGATCATTTGGGTCAAGGTTTTCCTAATTTGTGTACTTGTTATTCTTCTCACATGGTTTATGCGACTTCCAACCCATGAGTTGGTTGCTGACAGCAAAGAAAATCACTACCATTAAGCCAGTGTGCCTGCTTGTATAGCGGGCGTTTATTATTTCAGCAATCAGAGTTATGACTCTCGTTGCAATGAATACCAATCGTACCTTTCCTTAATTCCGAGCGTTGATGTTTGATTCGTTAACGAGAGTTTGGAAAGCGGCCTAATGAAGTGCATAAGATTATGAACACAGAAAAAATCTCTCTGATCAAAGCAAGCATCAAAAGCATTCCTGATTACCCTAAAGCGGGTATTTTGTTCCGTGACGTAACAAGCTTGATGGAAGATCCTGCCGCTTACAAAGCGACAATCGACCTGTTAATGGACACATACAAGGGCATGGGCTTTACTAAGATCGTTGGTACTGAAGCTCGTGGTTTCCTATTTGGTGCGCCTCTTGCTCTTGAGCTAGGTGTCGGCTTCATCCCTGTTCGTAAACCGGGCAAGTTGCCTCGTCAAACTGTGGCACAATCTTATGAACTTGAGTACGGCACTGATACGCTAGAAATCCATACCGATGCTATCGTCGAAGGCGATAAAGTGCTGATGGTTGATGACTTGCTAGCAACAGGCGGTACGATTGAAGCGACAACAAAGCTGATTCGTCAGCTTGGTGGTGTGGTAGAACACGCTGCATTTGTTATTAACCTTCCAGAAATCGGTGGTGACAAGCGCTTACAAGGCTTAGGTCTAGAAGTGTTTAGCATCTGCGAATTCGACGGTCACTAATCCTTTTCGGAATTATTCATGAGCTATCTTGCGTTAGCGCGAAAATGGCGACCAACCAAATTCAAAGAAGTGGTTGGTCAAGCCCATGTTTTAACAGCATTAGAGAATGCCCTTAGCCAAAATAGGTTGCATCACGCTTACCTATTCAGCGGTACACGAGGTGTCGGTAAAACGACCATCGGCCGTTTGTTTGCTAAGGGACTCAACTGTGAAACAGGCATTACTTCAACCCCTTGTGATGAATGTGCAACCTGTAAAGAGATCGATGAAGGTCGTTTTGTTGACCTGCTCGAGATCGATGCTGCCTCACGTACTAAGGTAGAAGATACCCGCGAGCTTCTGGACAATGTTCAGTACAAGCCTGCACGTGGTCGCTTCAAGGTTTACCTAATCGATGAAGTACACATGCTGTCTAGGCACAGTTTTAACGCGCTTCTAAAGACCTTAGAAGAGCCGCCTGAGTATGTGAAGTTCTTGCTCGCAACAACGGATCCGCAAAAGCTTCCTGTGACGATATTGTCACGTTGTCTGCAATTCCACCTTAAGCCGATTAGCGTTGATAATATCCACGAGCAACTCGATCATATTCTTGAACAAGAAAATGTGACGTCTGAATCTCGTGCGCTTGGAATGATTGCTCATGCTGCTGATGGCAGTATGCGTGACGCTCTTAGCCTAACAGACCAAGCTATCGCATTAGGTAATGGCAATGTAGTGACAGACACTGTTGCTCACATGCTTGGAACGCTGGATACAGACCAAGCGATTCATCTACTTGAAGCGATTAGCAGTAAACAACCACAATTAGCGATGGCTTGCATTCAAGCTCTTGCTGAAAATGGCGTTGAGTGGGATGGATTGCTGAGTCAACTTGCGACTCAATTACACCGTTTAGCGATGTATCAAGCTCTGCCATCGACTTTAGACAAGGCTCAGCCTGATGCTGAAAGGCTAGAACTGCTGAGCAAAGCGTTAAGCCCTCAAGACATCCAACTCTACTACCAGATAGTGTTGAAAGGGCGTCAAGACTTGCCATTATCGCCAACCGCTCGTGTTGGTATCGAGATGGTGGTTCTGCGTATGTTGGCATTCAGACCTGCTGAGCAAACTGTTGCTACGGCTATCTCGACTGAGTCGACTAGCCCAGCGCCTGCTCCTGCAGCTCAGAATCCGGTTCAGAACCAGGTTCAGAGTGTTGCTCAGCCAGTGAGTCAAGCTGCGCCAATGGCCGCTCCGAGACAGTCAGCTCATGCTCCAGCGGTTTCACAGCCTCAAGTGTCTCAGCAAGCTCCTGTTCAGCAGCCTGTGCAACAGCAACCGCCGCAGAATCAGAACCAATATTCAGATTCGCAAGGTTACGCTGATCATTCAGGCAACCAAGGTTATCCAGAACAGGATTACCCGCACAGTCAGTATGACGCGCCACCTGCTTATGATGAGCGTCCAAGCTACGGCACAGAGCAGCCGATGAGTCCCATGACTCAGCAAGCTAATTATCAGAATCAAGAGCAGCCAAATGTTGCTCCCGTTGCACCTTCTGTTCCACCTGTTCCTTCTGCTTCGCAAGAGCAACCAGCGCGTGCAACTTCGCCTGTGAGTGGTTTACGTCACCAATTGCGTTCTCAACGTAGAGGTGGTGCAGCAACAGAAAACAAAGGTTCGGCGCCAAAAAAGGCTAAAGCGACACCAGCTAAAACTTCAGTTCTTGACCGAGTTGCTCAGCAACACGGTGGTTCTGAGCGGGTGTCGCCAGCTTCTTTAACCGCCTCTTCGACAGAAAATGTGACCAACGATAATGAACCTTATCGCTGGAAACCGTCTAAACCTGTAGTGAAAGAGGTGAGCAAAGAGCTTACACCTACTCAGATCAAGCGTGCGTTAGAGCATATTAAGACACCAGAAATGGTCGATAAATTGCTTCAAGAGTCGGTTGTTCAAGATGAATGGTCCGCCACGATTCAAAAGCTAGAGACAGCCAAGCTTGTTGAACAGTTAGCATTGAACTCAGTATTTACTAAGATTGACACATCAATCACCTTAACGTTAAGAGCGAGCCAGGCTCACTTGAATACGGACCGTGCACAGAGTGAGCTATTACAGTCTCTCAATACTGTGCTTGGAGAAGAGTGTCATTTGAGTGTTGAAATTGGTGATGGTGGAGAAACACCGCTAGAACTGCGAGAAAGATTGTATCAAAGTAAGTTGAAAGACGCGTTTACCAGTTTGGAAAACGATGCCAACGTACAGTTTATCGAAAGACGTTTTGCTGCCGAGTTGGATAGAGACAGCGTTCGTCCAATATAGTGTTCCTCCAATATCGATATGCCTTTCATTTAGTGATGAGCATATCATCCTTGGAAAGCAAATCAGAGAACTGAACTCGTGGGGTTGAATCACAGTGTTTTAACCCCCATTTAAGCCCTAGTAGCTTAAATGATTTTAATAAACCAATTAGACCAGAGAGTAATAACATGTTTGGTAAAGGCGGTATGGGCAACATGATGAAGCAAGCCCAGCAAATGCAAGAACGCATGCAAAAGCTTCAAGAAGAAATCGCAAATATGGAAGTTACAGGTGAGTCAGGTGCTGGCCTTGTAAAAATTACGATTACTGGTAGTCACAGTGTTCGTCGCGTTGATATCGATGAAAGCCTAATGGAAGACGATAAAGAGATGCTTGAAGATCTTATCGCAGCCGCTTTCAACGATGCAGCTCGTCGTGTTGAAGAGACTCAAAAAGAGAAAATGGCTGGCGTAACTGGTGGGATGCAACTTCCACCAGGTATGAAAATGCCTTTCTAAGCGACTTATTTATAAGAGACCTGTCTCTTCCAACGGCTTGTTCTTGAATAAGCCGTTATTTAAAGTTAGAACGGTTAAATATGCGTACCAGTCATATGCTGGAGCATTTGATGGAGGCCTTACGTTGTCTACCTGGGGTTGGCCCCAAGTCGGCGCAGCGTATGGCCTTTCATTTGTTACAGCGCGATAGAAAAGGCGGCCTACAGTTGGCTGAAGCTCTTAGCCAAGCAATGACCGAAATTGGTCATTGTAATGAGTGCCGTACTTTTACTGAAGAAGATACTTGCCACATTTGTACCAATCCTAAACGTCAGGAAAATGGTCAAATTTGTGTAGTAGAGAGCCCTGCAGACATTGCAGCCATTGAAGCAACTGGCCAATATTCAGGTCGTTACTTTGTGCTTATGGGGCATCTTTCACCACTTGATGGTATCGGTCCAAGTGATATCGGTCTCGATGTCTTGGATTACCGTTTACGTCGTGGTGATATCACTGAAGTAATTCTAGCGACTAACCCGACAGTAGAAGGGGAAGCAACAGCGCATTACATTGCTGAGCTATGTAATGCCCATGAAGTGAACGCTAGCCGTATCGCCCATGGTGTTCCCGTCGGTGGTGAGCTAGAGCTGGTGGATGGCACCACGCTTTCGCACTCCTTACTCGGTCGTCATAAGATCTAAAAAAGCCGCTTGGTGAATCATCACTAAGCGGCTTTTTCTTTTTTGTTATAAAGCTTTATTCTGAAACGCGTCTACTCTAAAACCTTTTCAAACGATCAATCAGAGCCACGCACGGCTTTGTAAATCGCAGCACCAATCACGGCGCCAATAATCGGTGCAATCCAGAATAGCCATAATTGCGAAACAGCCCAGTCCCCAACAAATACGGCTACGCCAGTACTTCGAGCAGGGTTCACAGAGGTATTAGTGACGGGGATACTGATAAGGTGGATCAAGGTTAAACAAAGACCAATCGCGATAGGTGCAAATCCAGCCGGTGCTTTCGAATCGGTTGCCCCCATGATCACAAATAGGAACACCATAGTCATGACCACTTCACACACGAGTGCTGCGGTTAGCGAATAGCCACCCGGTGAGTGCTCACCATAACCATTGGAAGCGAAGCCAGATGCCGCGGCATCAAAGCCAGCTTGGCCTGAAGCAATCACAAATAGCACGCCGCCCGCGATAATACCGCCAATCACTTGGGCAATAATATAAGGCGCAACATCCTTGCCATCAAAGCGACCACCACTCCATAGACCGATGGTGACAGCAGGGTTAAGGTGGCAACCGGATATATGGCCAATAGCAAAAGCCATGGTGAGTACGGTTAAACCAAAGGCGAGGGAAACTCCGAGTAGACCAATTCCCACATCAGGGAAAGCCGCGGCTAAGACGGCACTACCACAACCACCTAACACCAACCAAAACGTACCGAACATTTCTGCGATATACTTATTCATAACTATCCTTATTAATCTTTACCAGTATCAATAAGATAGTTTAGATCTATCAAAGTTGTGAAATCTTGGGCATATATAAGAAGAAAAGTATTGTTAGGTTATTGCTTCGAGCTCAATAAGGTTATCAAGCGCTTCTTGGTCTGTTTTACCACAGATGATAGGGCAGGCTTTGAACTGGTGACATACCTTCGGGCGTGAAGGTTGACCAAATAATTTGCATAGATCTTGCTCATTTAATTGAATGCAGCGCACACCAGCAGGCTTACCATTAGGCATTCCAGGAATAGCAGATGTAATACTTGGAGCGATACAACAAGCTCCACAACCTAGGCGACATTCCATCAAATTAAACTCACTAAATAACAGGGTGCGCGATAGTAGCAAAAAATGATGAGAGTGACAGCTGTTGATTGAATCAAAGAATGAACAATTATTATCCTTGAACTTTTTATGGGCTAGCGGTATAACACGCACCCCAGTAAAAGAGTAAGAAGTAATCCTATGACGAATCCATTTTGGCAAGAAAAGACACTAGAGCAAATGACCGAGAACGAGTGGGAATCACTGTGTGACGGTTGTGGTAAGTGTTGCCTGCATAAACTAATGGATGAAGATAGTGATGAAGTTTACTACACCAACGTGGCGTGCAGCTGGTTAAACGACAAAACATGTTCTTGTAAAGACTACCCGAACCGCTTCACTTCAGGTGAAGAGTGTTTGAAGCTGACTCGTGACAAGATTCATGAATTCCATTGGCTACCAGACACTTGTGCTTACCGTCTTCTATCTGAATCTAAGCCGATTCCTGAGTGGCACCCATTGATTACGGGTTCTAAATCAGAGATGCATGCTGCAGGTGAAAGTGTTCGTAACAAAGTGGTATACGAAATCGATGTTGTCGATTGGGAAGACCACATTCTGAATCATCCGAATCGCTAAGTATTATAAAAACAGCCGCACTTTAGCGGCTGTTTTGCTATTTGGCGTCGCCTAAACTTAAACTTACTTAGCTTAAAGACTTAAAAAATTAAAACAAAAAACGCCCCGAAAGGCGCTAAAGTTAAACGAGCAAAAAAGATTCAGGCTAGTTTACTTGTTGTTTAATGCACACACGAATTCTTCATAGCTCAACAATCACTGAGTTGAGTAAGCCTTCGTTTAGAATCCACTTCCTTAAGAGTCAATTTCTCACTAGCGAGCGCTTTACCTTTGGTGGCTAAGCATTTACGAATGTGCCTCCCATTAAGGTATGACGGTAAGTATCGAAAAGCTAAGGTTTTCTTTTGTCGTCTTTAAGGTTACGCACAGTTATCGCTAGGAAATCGCCTGCTTGATAAACATTTTGTCAACAGAGTTTAGCTGTTTAAGGGATTCATAATGCCAACGTAAATATCGGACTAGTGAATCTATATTTGCTTCGCTTAATCGTTCAGTTTTGAGCTTTTCCAAAGTCTCTATTGAAATCCCCATTTCTTCTAAAGCGGAGAAAGCAGAAGAAAGGTGACAATGTTCAAATAAATGAATTAGGTAACCAAGATCTGCTTTTTGAGGTAGCTCTAGGAGAGAGAACTCGTAGTTAAGGAGGTCTTCTAAAAGCTGTAAAGATCTTGGAATAGCATATCTAAATATATTTCTAATTATTTTCAGTTCTTTGTCCGTATCTTCTGTCCGAGACTTTTGATCTTGTCTCAATTCATAAATATATTTTATACGCTCTTTGATATAAGCAGAGTGGCTTTTGGAGTAGATATACCACCCAATTCTATTTTGGAGTTCGTCGCTATGTTTATGGTGTAGGTTAAGGCGACGTAAAGCACCCAGTTCCACCATTTTAATGAAGTCAGTCAGAAGAATTATTAGGTACTTCTTAGGCTTTTTGATTGTTGAAACTTGTTCCATCTCAGAGATAGACATACGTGTGATTAAGTCATATGCCTCAGTAATAACGTCTACGTCATATGTCGAATGTTTTCGAATTATTTCTATTGGAACATCTGAACTTTTAGCAAAGCGGTTTAGATTTTCATAGCTTAAATCTGAAAGGTGTTCAGGTTGGATACCTGCAAGTAGATTTATGGGCGAATCATTGTCTTGTTGTCCGAGCGGCAGGTCGACTACTTGGGTTTGTAGTTCTTGTTTGGGTAGGGTCTCTAAACAAAATACATTACCGACTAGGTACTGGTTCATTCGACCCGCTCGTCCAGAAATATTCTTATGGGTAAAGTTGTCTATTTTAGGTGTACCATTTCTATTGTCATAAATAATAATATTTTCAGCAGATGTATTTACCCCTTCGATTAAAGTCGATGTGCATATTAATGTCTTGATTAGTCTCAAGTTAAATAGGTCAATGTTTTTCTGTTGGATTGCTCTAGGTAAGGCTCCGTGGTGGATACCAATGCCGTGCTGAATTGCATTAGTGCAACCCCAATCTTTACCATAATGCTTAGTAAGCCACTTATGGTAGCTTCTTAATGGCCCTACGCCGGAATAGGAAAATTTAGATTCTGAAATATGAGGTAAGCTTTGCAAGTGACGGGATATTTGTGCGATCGAGGTCGCTGATTTGCAGTAGATAATAGTTTGTCCATTGTGGTCATTGACAATCTTTTCTAGCTGACGATTTTTGGATTCTAGATCCATAGCTGCAATATTGTACTCATGAATATTTAGAGCTACGGTATTGAACTCGGATGGAATAAACACATAATCGCGTTGTATTGTTTCCATTCCTCTAATTGCATCTATATAAGGGCCAATTAAGTAGAATTGCTTTGACACAGTGATAAGTTTACTTAATGCGATGTTTAAAGCTATTACTCTTGAAGAATCATCGTTATTGTATGCAAGCTTATAAAACTCATCAACAATAAATAAGTCGATATTCTTTAGGTCAGTGCGCTCGTTAACTCTCTCTTGAGTCAAAATGTAAATAACTTTGTTTCTACGTTTTTCTTGAGAACCATGGTGAATTATTTGATATCCAGCGCTGAACCTTTTTTGAATACGTCTTCTAGTTTCGTCAATAAGAGCTATTGTCGGAACTACTATCACAATCTTATTGAGCGTGTCTTCTGCTATTAGAGCATCGACAATCGCACTTTTACCCATACTTGTAGGTGCGCTCAAAACGACATTGTTTCCAGAGGCCAAAAGGTTGAAAATTCTGGCTTGCATTGAGTGGAAAATAAAATTTTCATCAAAATTACTTTGATAAAGATCTAGTACTAACTGCTTCTCTGGGGATAGATTTTGGAAATATTTTTTTAAGTATGGGTATAGCCCAGCTTTACGAACTAAGTTCTGAAAAAGAGGAGCATGTTTTTCAAAAAGTATATTTTCCTCTAATGCTCTTATAAGTAATTCTCGACCCAAAGCTTTGTTTGTTGGCTCTGATAGATATTGGTTAGTTTTTTTTAAGTACAAGAACGGTGATAATTCACCATTCTTAACATTCTCAAGATACTTTTGAGGGGCTACTTTTGTTTCAATCATGATTCCACCTGCACTTTAACCGCTTGAGTAAGAGATGAAATAGATGGGATAGGGTATAGATATACATCAATATGTACATCTTTATAAAACTCACTTTCTTCAACTAAGCATTCAACTAATCTATTGAATTTGCTTTTCACCTCATCTTCAAGATTTACTAAATAGTCTTTAGGCATATTTTTACTACTACAATTCAGTTCGCTTGACTCATAGCCCAAGAAAAACGCAAACCTAAAGCGATCAAGGTGTTTGTCTAATGAAGAGGTTGACGAAAGTATTTCGTCAAGATTGTGCTTTAATAAATACCCATCATTTTGGTCCTTTGCTTCAAGGATTTTTTCTTGTTGCGTATCGAACTCTTCTGAGCCGATTAAATCGTCAAATTTAGTAACGACATTATCAATAGCAGCTTTTAAATCACCTTCAATAAGATGGCTGAAACCCATCAATAATGTATCGGGCGAGTGATCATTTAACAGTATATGAATGTTGTCAAAGTATGTCCCGGCATCATTATCAAAGTATAAATTAGCAGCTATTGGTTGAGATTTATGTTTAGTTCTAATTGTCGAATGAAGTAGAGCCTTAGCAGTTAATTCATTGATATATTTTAAATGTTGTTTTTTTCTACTAGCGTAAATCGTAACTTTATCATTGAAACGGTGTGATTGATGATCAGCTAGTTCACTGGGAAGTAGTAATATTTCTGGCAGCCATGAAAGTATGTTTTTGGCGATTTTTTTATAGGTGTACTCTCTTCGTTGGTATCCGCCGTGTAAGCCTGTACAAATCTTATCACCTTCATAGTCAGGAATGTCATACATAGATGCGTCGTTAAAAAACACCTCGAGGATAGATTTCAACTTATTGGTATTAGTTGAGTAAATTTTCACATGAGTCTGATTAAGGTTTGAGTAAAACTCAATTTCATCCTTGAACCATTTTATGAATTCAACTCGATGATAAGACTTGTCAGACGCAGAGTGTAGTACTCTAGATGTAGCACTTTTCTTTGTTAGGGTAGTAAGAAGTGAGCTTAAAATTCTCTTATCATCATTGTTGGCGTTGAGATAAATACCCTGGTCTTGGGCCGATTGCAAAATCATATTAGTACAAGCTAGCTCTAATTGAATAGAGGTTGGGATTACGGTCCATTCAGCATGGTTCAACCAATATTCGACATCGTTCCCATTTGGTGTTTTGAATTCGGTAGCTTTACGGGATTTTTTAAACTTAATCTTTCGTTGAAGAGATGCTAAGAGTTTGTCTTTACCAGCCTTCGTTTTCCTAGTTTCCAAATCAATTTTTAATAATAGAAGTTCTTTCTTGACGTCACGAGTAGTTAATATTCGGAAGTGACCAGGTAATGTGGCTTTATCACACGCCATGGATTTATGTAGGATGGAATCTTCATTACTTACAATTTGGTCTTTTTTCTGTTGTCCTGTTTTTGGCATCGTTTTCGTCGACGATTCAGCAAACTCTGTAATTGACCATTTAGTATCACTGTCAGTCGTTTTTACTTGAACGTACTCTATTCGATTATCGAAAACCAAATCAATATCGTCAACAACCTCACACCGAACAGACTTTAACGACTTATCTCTCAGCATACTTAAGACATAATAAGCCGCGGCAAAATTTTGAAAGGTAAACCCTTTTAGGGCTCCTGGGCCACCACTATCGGATTGCTCCATTTCAGTTGAACTCATCAAGGTTCCTATTAATTAATAGATTTCATAGAGCGATTTATACATCCTCCGGCAGTTCGCCAGTTTCAATGAAGGTTTTCAATTGCCCATTGTGTAGAATTAGTACACCTGATCTAAAGCTATTTCTAGTTTTTTGGACCAGCCTATGAAGCCATAGAAAAGAGTGTATAGATGCTTAGTGACGCTTTGTCTTATTTCTATTGGTTGAAGCTAATTTTGTGAGACCTTTGGTGTTGTCTCTCCGGAAGTAAATAGTAATAATGACAATTAAGGTAATTAGTTTCGTTATTCATTAAACAACTTTTGATAGTTCGTCGTAAGCCCATATAAGAAACAACGAGAAGTTGAAAACCAAAGGTAACGTTAGATCGAAAACCTCTCGACTGGTCAGCATCGTTCTTACATAACCCCTAAGTTGGAAGCGTGCTAGCCAAAATCGGTAAGCAGAGGAAGCTATTTTAGTCGTTAGATAAACAGGCTCTCCGACATCACTAGCTTTTGCTTCTAAGCCCCATGCATCCCTTAGCGGTTTATCATGGATAGCTATTTCATCAATGCTATATGAAGGGTTTTCACTCCATTCAAGAAGTTCAAATTTATAATCAGTTGAGAACTTGAAGGTAAGTATGCTCCCCACATCTCGTTCTGAATGTTCATATTCATAAGTTGTAATGCTAATTGAGTGGTAGCCGTTTTCTTCAGTTGTTTTAACGTCATAGAAAAGGTCAGTGAGATATATGTTCTTACGAACGAAATTTTCTCCAACTTGGCCGACTCGCAAACTTATCGCTAGTGCATGAAACCATTGTTTTCTAAATTGTGTATGATGTTCAAGAATGTAGCGATACATCGCATAAGCTACGACTCCCCAATAAAGAAGCACTAAGTTCTGGGGGTTAAGGAAATTGATAGTGGGGAACCAAGGAATCGCTATCTTTGTATCTGTTAGCTCAACACCAATAACCATTTGTGCCAACCCTATGCAAAACAGTGTCATTAATCCTTTTGATGAGTTTGTGAATGTTGGGTCAGTAAGCTTATCAACTACAGGGTTCACTTCTGTTTATCTCCATGTGCAATCAATTTAATTATTTTATAAGCCACTTGAATTGTGGATCATTGAACGAAAATTCGAGCTTCTTGTTCGGTAGGCGTTTCAGTTAGTGGATGATAACTCGTCTAAATTGATTTATACCAATAGGGTTGTATTGAGCCTAGTAGAATAGCATTTGTGGTTAGCTTTCGGGTAGCATCTAGAACAATTTTTTTGTATAAAAAGAACTCCTTAAGTGTATGAATTACCGTTTCTTAAATTGGATTATGATATTGAGTTAATAGCTTAATATGTGTAAGTAACATGGTGGTTAAATAAGATGCAGTTGCTACTATTTCTTAATCTAAAAACAAAAAACGCCCCGAAGGGCGCTAAAGTTAAACGAGCAAAAAAGATTCAGGCTAGTTTACTTGTTGTTTAATGTACTCACCCAGTTCTGAGTGGTGCATGATTTTCGAAACTGGCAGTATCTTTTCAGCAGGGCCCCAAGCAAACACGTTCACTGGTGTGTGAGTGTGTGTACCTGTACCCCAAACGATGTTTTGGCCTGTTGCTTGTTCACGAGCAAGCAGGTTGCCACGGTCGTTATAAGGGAAGAAAGCATCGAAATCGTTGATAGCAGGCACTTCTTCTGCCGACAAGTATTTGTGCTGAGCCAATCGGTATGGGTTCGGCTTACTGGCTAATACGTTTTTCGCTTGTTCCGCTGTGATAGGGAATTCACTGTTTTTGTTGACGATCTCAGCCAGTTTTTCAGGTGTTTGCAGCGATTTATCCAACTTCTGAAATTCGCTGATCATGCCGTAGTAGCTTTGCTTCTGGTTGTATAAACCATCAAGAATGTCGAATGCGCCAAAGTTAAAGTTGGGTGCATAGTCGCGATCAGCAAAGGCTTCGCCAGAACGTTTCTGTGGTTTTGGTAGGTCGTTAGAAGAGTAGCTGAAACCGAAAGAGCCTGTTTCGTGGTCTGCGGTCACAATCACGATTGTGTCTTCACGATCTTTTGCCCATTCATACACCGTTTGGATCGCTTCATCAAACTTGAGCAGTTCATGCAGCATGGTGCCTGCATCGTTACTGTGTCCCGCCCAGTCGATTTGGCCACCTTCGACCATTAGGAAAAAGCCATCTTCATCTTTGGATAGGATGTTGAGCGCTTTTTGTGTCATCTCTTTCAGGCTTGGCTGAGTTCGTTCGCCACTCTTTTTCTTGTTGCTGTAAGCGATGCCATCATCCATGCCTGAGTAGGCGAATAGGCCAAGTAGTTTATCGCCCTTAGCATCGTCTAGCATATTGCGATTAAACGCCAGTTGGTAGCCGTCTGTCTCTGCTTCAGTCAGCAGGTTACGGTCGTCTTTACGCTTCGATTTTAGGTAAACATCACCTTGAGTCAGTTTCTCAAGTTGCTTATAGGTTTCACCTTTGTCGTTGGTCGATTTAGGAATCCAATGACGCAGTCCTCCAGAGAGCATCACATCAGCGCCCGTTGCTAACATGTCAGATGCAATTTGATTCTCTAAAGAACGGTGAGGTTGGTGAGCGGCGAAAGAAGCAGGGGTCGCGTGAGTTAAGCGCGTGTCGGAAACTAAGCCAGTCGCTTTGCCTGCTTTTTTCGCTTTCTCAAGTACTGTCTCAACATGGTTACCCTGGGAATCGATACCGATCACTTCTGAACCGCTGTAGATACCCGTTGCAAGCATGGTCGCAGAGCAAGCTGAATCCACTACGATTGCGTCTTCCGGATGCGTTAGGGATGAACCAATAACCCCTTCTTGAGCAAGTTGATAAATGGCCGTTTTGTTCCCTTTATAGATGGAATTTGGCGCTTGGTTTGCGTAGGTTTCCAATAAGCCAACTTGCTGAGGTCCCATGCCGTCGCCGATCATCAGAATGACATTTTTGATTTCTGCTGAAAGTACGTTGAATGAGAGTGTAGAGGTTACCACTGCGGTAACAATTGGTTTCATAAAGTGCTTCATTAGTTATCCCTTTTTATATAAGCGGGATGATTAGAACACCGATTTGTGTCAAAGTCGTTTCATATTTGTTTCATCAATATGAAATTGAGCAATAACTCAAGTTTTTAGAAAAGCATAAAAAAAGGCTCACATTTCTGTGAGCCTTTGTCGTATTTAGGAGAGTCCAAATAAATGGACTGTGTCATGGCTAATGTCAAGCAAGTGGCAGTTCTGCAACCACCTGATTGAACGCGACTCGAGCTTTCTGAGCTTGCTCTGATAACTCAACTTTTTTCGCTTGAGCTGTGCTTAGGTTGTTTTCAGCCTGCTCAAGTGCTTGTTGTAGGTTTTCAGGAAGCTCATGTGTTTCCATTTGTGCACCCTGTTCAAGAACATAAGCGCGGATTTCTTTCTTCACATCAGCAAGGGCTTTATAAGCTTCACGTTCAAGTTCTGCGGCTTCTTGTGCTGCGTCTTTCTCTTTCTCGAACTGTGCCAGTGCCATCCCTTCTGCCGACCATGGATCCATGTCTGGCAGCTCTTCGATGTTAATCGTCGGCTCGATGTAACTCTCTTGGTGACGTAAATCGAGGCTCGTTGCACGAACGGCTGAGATCATCAACATCACAGAGATAGCCAGTAGCGGTAAGCCACCGACAATTGCAGCGGTTTGAAGCGTGCTTAGACCGCCCAAGAACATCAGAATCGTTGGTAAGAACGACAGTGTGAATGCCCAGAACATACGGTTCCAACGCATTGGCTCTTCGGTCACGTTGTTCTGAACCACAGAAGCCAAAATGTAAGATATAGAGTCAAAGGTTGTCGCAGTAAAAATAATACACAACAGTGTAAATACGGCGATCACTAACGTACTCATTGGCAGTTGTGCCAGCATCGAGAAGATAGCTTTGGTTGCGCCTTCTTCGTTTAGGATTGCAACGACATCTAGCTCACCAGATAACTGTAGGGATAAACCGTAGTTACCTAAGATCATGAAGAATAAGAAACAGCCTAATGAACCAAAGAAGATAGATCCTGACACCATTTGTTTAATGGTTCTGCCGCGAGAGATACGCGCAACAAACAGGCCCATGCTTGGTGCAAAAACTAGCCACCATGCCCAGTAGAAAATGGTCCAATCTTGTGGGAAATGGGTATTTTCGAACGTACCGTAGCCGCCGAATGGTTCTGCCCACGTTGCCATCACAAAGAAGTTAGACAATAGGCGACCAATCGAGTCTAGACCCGTTTCAAGCATGAAAATCGTTGGGCCAGCGATTAGGACGAATATCAATAAGCCCATTGCGCCCCAGAAGTTGATGTTACTGAGGATCTTGATGCCTTTTTCCAAACCCGCATACGATGAGTATGCGAATATCGCAGTACAAACCAGAAGCACCATAACTTGAGTGACGTTATTTTTTGGTAGGCCGAATAAGTGGTTAAGACCTTCAGTAATAAGAGGTGCTGCTAAACCTAACGTTGTTGCTGCGCCACCTAATAGACCAAAGATGAATAGGATATCTACAACTTTACCTGCAACGCCGCGGCTATGGTGTTCACCCAATACTGGCATTAATGCGCTAGAAATTTTTAGTACAGGTTGTTTACGTACATAGAAAAAGTAGGCAATTGGAATAGCAGGGATTAGGTAGATAGACCAAGCAATTGGACCCCAGTGGAATAAACCATAGGTCGCAGCCCAACGAACGGCTTCTTCACTGCCGGGTTCTAGTTGAAAAGGCGGTGATTGGTAGTAGTAAGCCCACTCGATACAACCCCAATACAAGATACTTGCCCCGATACCACCACAGAAAAGCATTGCTGCCCATGAAGCGGTTTTAAATTCAGGTTCTTCATCGGCTTCACCCAGTTTAATTTGTCCCATATCACTGAACACAACGTAGACCATGAAGGCACAAGCTGCGAGTCCAAGCGCTAGGTACAAGAAACCAAGTTGGTCTGTCATAAAGGTTTTAGCGACCGCGATCCAGTCTGCTCCTTGCGTCGGGAACATAATCAGCGGGAAGATGATCGTGAGTAGGAGTGCTATCGCACCAAAAAAGGTTGGCTTATCAATAAGCGCAAAAGAGTTTTTCACGAGTATTATTCCATTAAAATGAGAGCGGAATTATGTCGTGAACTCGTTTTTTAGGACAAATCAGGTCTGTTGTCGTGACGACAAATCGATTTTTTGCAATGAAAGAGGCTCAGAGCAATAGGGACAATGTAAGCAGTGCTGTGCAAACAATGCACGTGGTGCGGTGAAAGGAATGCCGTAAAGGAAAGTAAGGTTATATAAGAGCGAGAAGAATGCCACCAACCGTTGCCGCTGCGGATAAGTATTGCCCTGCTGAATAAGAGTTATCTTCCTCTTCTTCAATCTTATCTGGGTGATCCATACCTAATGCGCCGTGAGCAAATGACTCAACCTTATCAGTAACGGTCGCGTTTTCAGCTTCGACTTTCTTGGCTTCTTTATCGATTTCTTTAAGGGCAGATAATAGGGCTTTGCCCTCATCGGAAAGCTTAACGGTATTTTGCTCAACCTTAAGAGGTGCAGGCTTGTCAGCTTCAATGCTTTTAGCTTGTGCGTTCATTTGCGAAGGTGAATACAGCTGAGTGTTACTCGTTCCTACTGGCGTCATATCGCTCTCCTTACCTATCCTTAAATATAGTATCGGCAGAGGTGTGAAAAACTTGTGCATTTAATCACCGTGGTGATGTTTTTTTATTCGCACAATGTATCTTCGTCTGCTTAATCAAAACTGCTTGGTAATTAAGCAATTCCTATGCCGATATCAATATTTATCTTAGGGCGCGATTGAACAAGCTTTTAATTTGCCAGACTTGTAGCATGCTAGACCTAAACTTGAATAAGATTAAGTCTGGATAGCGAGTTTAGTCGCACTTGAGAGCGGACCCGCGCTTAGATAGGTGCTTGTATGCCTTCATTCGGTTCTCTTTCTTAACAAAGCGAGCCGGTGGCGAGAGAACTTCAAGCTGATAGTCACTGCTATCCGATGAGATCTCTTCAACTGGGCTGATGATGGCAATTTTCAAATCAGGGTTACGACGTAGAATCGATGCTGCCGTGCCTAAACCACCTTCGGTGTGGAACTTACCGGCCACATGAATCACTTGTTGGTCTGGGTTTGATGCGAGGTAATCAACAATCGACTCTGCCATGGTTTCGTCCCATGTGACTTGAGCCGCAAACTGTTTTTCTGTTTGCTCTGGTGCTCCGTGATGCATCGAAGCCATGAACTTTTCTTTATAAGGGCTATCGCCAGTATCCACTTCTGAAGCAATCCATTGACGTTGTTCCGTCGTTAGCTGATCTAGATAGGATAACCCTTTACGGCCGATACACTGTACAAAGGGTTTTGGTGCGTTTGCCGCAATGATATCGACGTTGTTGGTTTTAGCGAACTCCACTAACGCGCGGTAATCACTTTCGTAATTTGGCCAAGCAGCCGCTTGAGACATAAGAACTTGTTCGCCAATCTCATCATTTAGATATTGGTTTAATGTGTCTTGATGCTCTCGAGTGAATTGTTCCATTGAAAGCGCAATGTTTGATGTGGCATTGCGGCGCGCTTTTAAGAAGTCGGTTTGAAAGCGATGGATTGCCGAGTGAGTGTGCCATTCGCCAATAAGAACCACATCAGCGTCAATCAGCTGTTTAGGTAATGCATTGAGAGAAAGCGCTTCACCTTGTGGAGACGCGAATTGGTAGTCGTAGAATGTGGAAACGGCTTGCGTTTGCGTGTTAGCCACTTTTTGAGAAGTGCTGTTTGAAGGTTGATTAGCACAAGCTGTAAGCAGGGTCGCTAATCCGATAAGAATAATACGTTGCATGAAATGCCTCCTTGAAGAACACGCATACTAAAGGAGGCAAGATGAGATTTCAATGCAAACGATAATCAATATCAATTAAAGTTGTTTGCGGTACACTCGTAGCATAAAGTCAGCTTCACAGTTGAATTGCTTTGAATCAGTGAGTTGTTGTTTAAACTCTTCACTCGCTTTCCAAGCAAACGGCGTCATCTGTAGCAGGTCGAATGCGTCTGACCCCGATAGTTCCATCATATAGTTTAGTTGCTCTTGGTGCTCAAGAGTAAAACCTTCGATCATCTCTGGATCTTCATCGTGCAAACGAACGCCATCATAAATCGCATCACGCAGCTGATAAAGGTGTCGGCTAGCAGGTGTCACGGTGATCACCACACCATTGTCTTTGATGGTGCGTTGCAGCTCTTCTGCCTTGCAAGGCGCGTAAATGCGTAGAATGCCATCTAAGCTATTTTCAGCAAAGGGTAGGCGATGACTCGAAGCGACTGAGAAGTCGACCGCTGGGTAGCGTTTAGCGGCATATTTGATAGCAATCTTAGAGATATCTAGACCAAAAGTAGCGCCATTCTTTTCTTGAAGGTTTACCGCAATTTCATTGGTGTAATAACCTTCACCACAACCTATATCTAATAGGTTAGGGGCTGTTTCTGGCAGATAGCTAGCGCATAAACCAACAACGGCTTGGCGCATTGGATCGTAGTGGTTGCCTTCAAGGAAGCGGCGACGAGCCTGCATCATCTCTTTGTTGTCACCTGGATCTTTTGAGCGTTTGTGGTGTGCTGGCATCAAATTGACATAGCCTTCTTTCGCTAGGTCGAACTGATGGTTCTTTTCACACTTAAACGTACGATCGTTTTGAGATAAAGGTTGGTGACACAAAGGGCATTGGTAAGTCATTGCGAACTCGAGGTAGAAATTTCAAGTCCAAAATTTTAACAGGAAGCATAGTGGGGCGCTAGAATAAACGCAGCTGTCTTGGCTAACGGCAATCCGTGAATAGGTATAGCCAGTTAGTGAAGAGATAGAGCCAACGTATGGTTGGCTCTATTGGTTATGAGCAAGTCACTGATAGAAACAGTGAACTCGGCTTCTAGCTAAAGAAGTTAACTTGGTTCTTTAACGACTCAGCTTGTTTTTGAAGTTCATCAGCACTGTGAGAGGTCTTAGCGCTCGTTTCACGGCTCTGCTGGTTGAGGTCGCTGATCGCATGTGCGTTCGCTGCTATTTCTTGAGAAACCTGAGCTTGCTCTTCTGATGTCGCAGCGATGGTTTCAGCTTGAGAAGCAATAGATTCAACTTGAGAGGCAATCGACTCTAGAGCCGTACCGGCTTCTTGCGCTTTATCGAGTACTTGGTTGGCATTCGATTGGCTTTGTGTCATCAGGTTTACGGCATTGTTAGTGGAAGATTTCAACTTCTCGATGATGCTCACTACGTCTTGCACTGACGTTTGAGTACGATGAGCCAATGTTCTTACTTCGTCAGCGACAACGGCAAAACCACGACCCTGATCACCCGCACGTGCTGCTTCTATCGCAGCGTTCAACGCAAGTAAGTTGGTTTGTTCTGCGATGTCATCAATCATCTTAGTGACGGTTTGAATGCTTTCGCTATCAGAACTCACTTGCTCGATGGCCGATGCTGACTTGTCTAATTGATCATTCAGCTGGGCAACATCAATACACACACCTTCAACGACTTCTAAACCTTTCTGGCTGTCTTCATTTGCAAGGCGAACATTTTCAGCAATGCTATTCACTTGCTGCGCTACAGATTCTGCCGAGGTAGCCATCTCTTCAATGGCGGTAACGACTTGCTCAACCTGTGCTTGTTGGCGGTCAGATTGGCTCAGGTTGTGGCTAGCATCCTGTGACACACTGCTAGAACTGTTTTGTACTTGATCACTGGTCGTACGAATTTCTCCAACGAGTGTATTTAATTGAGCAGCCATGTTTGCAACGCCGGTATTTAGGTTGCTGATCTCGTTTTTCGTCTGCTTGCCATTGTTTGGGATATGCAGGCTTACTTCGCCTTTTCCTAAACGCAGCATGTACTCGTTTAACGTCGTTAGTGGCGTCAGTGTACGGTTTAAAACGAAGGTTAACGCGACGATGGTAGCGGCAGCAATCAAGGTGGCAATAATAGCGATGAGCTTCAACAGTTCATCACTGCCCTTGGTCACTTCCTTGATAAAAGTACCGCCAAGCAGTTTCCAATCCCACCCAGGAACTTCAGTGTAGACGAGATATTTTTCACCTACCGTTCCTTGGTACTCAAAAGGGTAGAGAATCAAACCGGATTGCTGTTCAAAGATCTGATAGAAAGGTTTGTTGCCGTCATAGTCAGCAACATCAACAATCGATTTACCACCGCCAACGTTAGTAGGGTGCAGTAAGTACTGGCCTTGATGCTCTTTCTCGTTATCAACAATGATGGTGTATCCCGTATCCCCCCAAGAAACCGAGCGTAGAGATTCAAACAGGCTTTGAGTCGCCTCTTCTACTGGCAGACCAATGAAAGAGATACCGTTTACTTTGCCTTGAGCATTGGTCAAAGGCGCATAGTAGGTGATGTAACGTTGGCCGAAGAGCTTAACTTGCGAGTAATAAGGCTGGCCATTTTTGAGCTTGCTATAGCCTGGATGATTTTTCCCTAGCGTGGTCGCAACAACTCGTTCGCCTGAAGGCTTTTTAAGAGAAGTCGAGACACGAATAAAGTCGTCGCCAAATGGGGCAAATAGAGTCGCTACGGCGCCGGTGTCGCGAGTAAAGCTATCAACCAGTTTGGTGTCGTTGATTAGGCTCTCACCGTATTGAGTCATGTTAGGAATAGAATGACCGTTGAACTCAACGTCATAACTTTCAACATAAACACCTGCTAGGTAGCCGTTACGAAAAGTGGATTCTAAAACTTTAGCGGTATGCAGGTAAGCATCAAACTGACCAGAGATGGTTTTGGCCATCGCTTCTACTTTGGATTGGTGTTCTTTTAACGTGTTGTCTAATAATACCTGTGAGGCATTGCGGTACACGAGTGTTGCAATGGAACCAAAGGCGATAAGCAAGCACAGCAAAATGACCAACTTAAGTTGGAAGCCAACACTTTGATTTTTGTATTTCTCGAACATGAATTCACTATCCTGTCTTCATTGAGGTGTTGTTAAGTGGTTTTAAGGAAGTTTGTTATTGAGCTTTCTATCATAGGTACTTATTTATCGGCAGTAATTGATAATAATTAATGAATTGATAGTTATATTTATAAACTAGAGTGATGAGAACCACGTGGCGTGGGTTTAAACGGAGAGGCGATGGACTACTGGCTTGTGTTAAGATGTTGATTACTGGACGGTACGTGTAAGGTTAGGGGCAATAAAAAATGCAGCTTTATGAGCTGCATTTTTTGTCTAATTAAACTCGCTAGAGGCCTAGTTTGAAGAAATCACCGTAATCAGCTGGTGACTTTCGCCAGGCTGTAGCGTTTTGCCTGCTTCTAGGCTTGGTGCGTGCAGTGTTGATTCTACACACATCATGGTTAGGTAACCGTCGTCTTGCATGTCGCCCATACCAGCAGCGCCTTCAGCCCACGGGTTCCACAATACTGCAGAGTTATGACCGTGGTTCTCAACCGTTAGCGTGCGATCCAGCTTTTTGTCAGCAACAAAGATTTGCGCTTCTGGTTGCGTGTAAACGCGGTCAATCGTGTCGGTTAGTACCAGTTCAGAACCACCTTGACAGATCTTGCCACCTTGCAGGCTATCAATGTACTCAGCACCCATACCGGTTGTAGTTGTGTTATGAATATCACCAACGTTTAGGTAAGTGTGTAGTGCTCCAGAGAAAGTCCATGGTTGTGAATCTGTGTTTTTCACATCCAAAGTTACTTTTAGTTGGTCACCAATCTCAACATTTAAACGTGCATCGAACTGATGCGGCCATACTGCCAGAGTTTCTTCATTCGGCTTTAGGCCTAGGCTTACAATCACGCCAGCTTCGCTTTCACGGTGCTCAACTAATTGCCATTCGCTTGAACGTGCAAAGCCATGTGCCGGTGCTGCAATGCGACCAAACCAAGGCCAACATACTGGAATACCACCACGTAAGGCTGTTTTTCCATCGAATTTAGCTTGTTGGCTCATCCAAATAAGGTCTTGTTGACCTTGTGGTTGGAATGACACCACATGGCCTCCAAACAATGAAATGGCTGCGTTTGCTTTATCGTGGATAACGCGAACCAATTTTACACCTTCGTGTTCAACGATAGTCACGTTGTCAGAAAGTACTGTCAGTGTAGTTAGAGTAGATAAATCCATTACATGATCCTTCTAAGGAAATTGAATTCAAATGCTGGCTAGAACAGTGCTTGTGATTTTATGAGTGACAAGCAGAGCCAGTATTGGAATTAAATTTTGCGTTTTGACTTAAGTTTTAGGTTTAGGTTTAGCTTAAGTTTTAGTGTGTGACTAGCCAAGGCATTTTGGCGATCGGGGGCGAAGCCGTTTAAAAGATAGCGGGTATTAAAAAGGCGACACTAAGGTCGCCTTTTTCAAAGTCTGCTCAAAACAGTCTTCGCTAATGCTTATCTAAAGCTATTTCTAAAAAGAAATTACTTAGAGATGTGAGCGATTAGGTCAAGAACTTTGTTTGAGTAACCGATTTCGTTGTCGTACCAAGATACAACTTTAACGAATTTGTCAGTTAGAGCAACACCAGCTTTAGCATCGAATACTGAAGTTTGAACTTCACCGATGAAATCTTGTGATACTACTTGGTCTTCAGTGTAACCAAGAACGCCAGCCATTTCGCCTTCAGAAGCTTCTTTCATTGCAGCACAAATTTCTTCGTAAGATGCAGATGCTTTTAGGTTAACAGTTAGGTCAACTACAGATACGTTAGCAGTTGGTACACGGAAAGCCATACCAGTTAGAAGGCCGTTTAGTTCTGGAAGAACAACGCCTACAGCTTTAGCAGCACCAGTTGAAGATGGGATGATGTTTTGAGAAGCACCACGGCCACCGCGCCAGTCTTTAGCAGAAGGGCCATCTACAGTTTTTTGAGTTGCTGTAGTAGCGTGAACTGTAGTCATAAGACCAGACTCAATGCCCCACTTATCGTTAAGTACTTTAGCGATAGGTGCAAGACAGTTAGTAGTACAAGAAGCGTTAGAAACGATGTCTTGACCAGCGTAAGATGCTTGGTTAACGCCCATTACGAACATTGGAGTTGCATCTTTAGAAGGACCAGTAAGAACTACTTTCTTAGCGCCAGCAGTGATGTGCTTACGTGCAGTCTCGTCAGTTAGGAAAAGACCAGTTGCTTCAGCAACTACGTCTACTTCGATAGCATCCCACTTAAGATCTTCTGGGTTACGCTCAGCTGTAACACGTACAGTTTTACCGTTAACGATTAGGTTACCGCCTTCAACTTCAACAGTACCGTTGAAACGGCCGTGAGTTGAGTCGTACTTAAGCATGTATGCCATGTACTCTACGTCGATTAGATCGTTAATACCTACTACTTCGATGTCTGCACGCTCTTGAGCTGCGCGGAATACGAAACGGCCGATACGGCCAAAACCGTTAATACCTACTTTGATAGTCATTGTAGTTGCTCCACAACTTAATTTCTGATTAAAGATAACTGGTAGTAAAATTACAGAATCCAGTATACATCTGCAATAGATAATCCGACTTAACTTGTTTAATGTCAAAAAAAAGCGCCGCTTTTCTTAACAATTGGGCGTAAGTGGTTGAAAATTGACCATTGCAAGTGGCTCTGTACCCTTCCAGTTGGGTAAAATACCCCTAAATGATGATTCACTTATGAGTGTATATGTACAATGTTTCCTGGTGAGAAAGTATGTGCTACAAAACGACTGATATGCAAGCCTTTATAGAAAAAAGTAAATATAATAACAGAGAATGTGGAGAGATATTAACGTGGTTCAAAAGGGAGGGAATATGATAAAGCCTGATGAATACTGGCGTGAGCGCCTAACGGACGACGAATTTGCTGTGTGCCGTGAACGTGGTACTGAAGCCCCATATAGCGGTAAGTTACTGCACAACCATAACACTGGTGTCTATAGCTGCACATGCTGTGAAAGCCCTTTGTTTCTGTCGGATAACAAATATGACTCAGGGTGCGGTTGGCCAAGCTTTGATGCCCCAGTGAATGATGAAGCAGTACGCTATATAGAAGATCTAAGTCACGGAATGAAGCGTGTGGAGATCCGTTGTACTGCTTGTGATAGCCATTTAGGTCACGTTTTTCCTGATGGCCCACAGACAACAGGTGAGCGATTCTGTGTTAATTCTGTGTCGTTAATTTTCAACAAAAATGACAAAAGTACGAAATAACTTGTCACAATTGTTTAATCCTTACAGGTCGTACTTGTCGATTAAGGACTATTGAACAACCCAAGATTTCAGAATTAACTCTAGTACAAATAAAAACAGCTACCATGAAGTAGCTGTTTTTTTTGTGCATGAAGAAATCAAAACTAATAGTTCGGCACTATAGACGCGGTGTAAACGCCGTCTTCAATGGCTTCGACAATCTTTTCAGCATCATCATTGAATTGCTTGTATTGAGGTTTGTCGAAACGATACAGCACAGTGAGCTCTGCTTCAGAAGCAATGGGCACATCAAAGTCTTTGGCAACCATTGCCCACACATACGCTTTTTCCATATGACCAAGGCTGTGGTTGATACTGGCCATCGACTTGAAGATTTCAGTGTTGACGACCGAACCATTTGAAAGCGTTAACGCATTATTGAGTAGCTTAAGCGTTTTTGCATGATCGCGGGTGGTATAGAAGGTGGCTAAGGCATATTGCATTTCTGCCGTATTTAACGCTTCTTTCCCTTCTAGTTGTAGGAAACTGCGTCTGGCGTTGGTGTCCCCGGTTTGTGACCACAAGAAGTAAAGCGTTTCCGGTGTATTGGATTGTGATAGTTCATCTACAATACGCTCAGACTCTTCGATGCTGTGCATTAAAGAAGTAAAGCGACGCTCTTGCAGCTTAGATTGATCAATCGTCTCGATCTGCGCCGCAAGCTCTAGGCACTTTTTGTACGCAGTGACTAACTTGAACTCTTTAATCTTATTGGCTTCGGAGGGTTGCTTCTGAACTTCAAATCGATGCCAGATGAGGTCGGTACGTGCGACGCGACATTGCCCATCGTTCATGTTCAATTCCTCACACTGCAGCCCCGGATTACTTTGACAGAGTTGATCGGTATTTTTATTTCCTTCAAGACACCCAACCAGAGTGAAAGGTAATAGGCTGATCGCCAACCGTTTCATCATTTTCATATTCCTTCACTTGTGATCGAATGCACTTATTATCGGTCAGGTTCTTGACTCAATTCTGTTACGGGTTATTTTCTGGTGAAAATTGTTAAAACTAAGGCTTTATCATGGATGCAGAACAACTTCTTAGCGCAATGACACCCGAGGTCTACGAACGTTTAACTTACGCCGTTGAGACGGGTAAATGGCCAGAAGGTACGGCGCTCTCTAAAGAACAGCGCGACTCGTGTATGCAAGCAGTTATGTTATATCAATCTAAACATAACTCCGAAGCTCAACATATGACAATTGCAGCTGGTGGTGATATTAGCTTTAAATCTAAGTCTGAGCTTAAGAAGCAATTTAAGTCAGACCAAGAAGATATTGTTAGGGTTAACCCGAATCATTAGACTTAAATTACACAAAGGGGTGGCACTGTGCCACCCCTTTAACTGTTAAGCCGTTTATTTATAAGCAATAAAACGATTTAGTTCACGTTAAACGCCTGCGATACCCATGAAACGACTGGGTTAATGCGAAGGTTTTGGTTAAACGTATAGCTAACCCCATAGCTAAACCTCTGAACCTATAGCTCTAAACCTCTAGCTGAACAAGCTTATAAACTCATCTCACCGCGCAACACTTGTTGCATTTGATCCTTCACTTGTTCGTAGCTTAAGTTTTGGCTCAACAGGTAATGTAACTTCGCCAGTGCCGCTTCTGGTGTCATATCGTAACCACTGACAACTCCAGATTCTGCTAGTGCACAACCCGTCGCGTAACCACCCATATTGACTTTACCCGCCAAACACTGAGTTAGGTTCACTACAATCACACCTCGTTCTGATGCATCTTTTAAGTGCTGAAGTAACTCTTGATTTTGTGGTGCGTTACCAACACCAAAAGTAAGCAAAATCATTGCGTTAACAGGCTGTAGTAGTGTGTTGCGAATCACCTCATGTGAGATGCCTGGGTACATAGTGATTACACCGATGGGTTGCGGAGTAATGTTATGAACCTTGAAAGCACCTTCAGGTTGCTCGTTTACCTTAACGTTATTGCTGATCTGGATATTGATACCCGCTTCTAGCAATGGGGTTAGGTTTGGAGAGGTAAACGCATTGAAGCCATCTGCGTGTGATTTTGTGCTGCGGTTACCGCGCATCAACTTGTTGTTGAAGAACAGTGTCACTTCGTTGATCGGGTAGTTCGCTGCAATGTGCAGAGCGTTCAGCAGGTTTGCTTGTCCGTCTGAACGTAACTCTGCCAATGGGATCTGAGAGCCCGTAACAATCACAGGTTTGCCGAGGTTTTCCAGCATGAAAGACAGAGCAGAGGCGGTGTAAGCCATTGTGTCTGTACCGTGTAGGATAACGAAACCATCGTACTTATCGTAGTTCGCGCGAATATCATCAGCGATAGTCTGCCAATCAAGTGGCGTCATATCTGAAGAGTCCATTAATGGAGAGTATTCATGAATGGTGTACTCAGGCATTTCTGGGCGATGGAATTCAGGCATGCCAGCTAGCTGCTTATCCATAAAACCTGCGACTGGGACATAGCCGTGGTCCAAAGACTTCTGCATGCCAATTGTGCCGCCGGTATACGCGATATAGATGTGTTTTCTTTCCATGGCGATTAATACTTAGTGTGATATAGGGAACAGGGGGGCGATTATAGCGAATTATCATGCAATAAAAAGAGGCGCCTCACACAGAGGCACCTCTTGATAACAAAGCGTTAGCCTTATCTTATTGAACTTGGCAATTTAAGCAAAAAGCGTATCGGCCTTGTGGGTCGTTAAAGTTGCCTAACAGCTGGCTATCTTGAGCTAACTGCTGAGTAACAGGTTGTAAACTGCTTGGAATCATTGATTGGATATCAAAGCCTATCGACATCTGAACTTGATTCATAAATTCTTGAATAAATTGTTCAGTCGTTGAAAGTGGTTCTTCTACCCAGTAGATGTTGTAGGTTTCAAGCTCTGCAAGTGAAGCCGCTGCCGCAATCGCATCATCAAAATCACCAATTTCATCGACTAGACCTTTCTGGATTGCATCTTGGCCAGTCCATACTCGGCCTTGAGCGATCTTGTCGACAGCATCGACTTCCATGCCGCGATTCTCTCCAACTAGGCTAATGAATCGGCGGTAACCGTTTTCAATGCCCATTTGGAACGCATCTTTCGCGCCGTCGCTAAGCCCAGTCGTAATACCAAGACCAGAGAAAGGCGACGTACCAACGCCATCAGTGTAAACACCAATATCGTTCAACCCTTTTTCGAAAGTTGTGATAACACTAAAGATACCAATAGAACCAGTTAAGGTTGTTGGTTGAGCCAGGATCTTGTCCGCACCCATCGAGATCCAGTAACCACCCGAAGCGGCAAGGCTAGACATAGAGACAACAACCGGCTTGCCCGCTTGCTTGATCGCTTCTATTTCATTGCGAATCACTTCTGAAGCAAATGCGCTACCACCTGGGCTGTCTACACGAAGTACAACGGCTTTTACTTTGTCGTCGTTGCGCGCTTGGCGAAGTAGTGCTGCTGTGGTGTCGCCACCAACGGTGCCACGTGGCTGCTTACCATCCATAATTGCGCCGCTAGCAACAATCACAGCAACATCGTGCGATTCACTGGTTAGGTCTGGAAGCATGGTTGTACGGTACTCGTAGTATCCAAACGCGTTATAGCTGTCTTGACCATCACTGCCGAAGACGTCAGCAAGCTCTAGTCGTACTTGCTGGCGAGTTGCCAGTTCGTCAACTAAACCAAGCTTCTCTGCCAGTTTTGCGATATCGCCATCAACCGACTCAAGGTCTTTTAAGAAAGAGTCCATGCTTGGGTTCAGCGTTTTCGCGTCGATCTGACGGTTGTTGCTCACGTCATCAACGTATGCGCCCCATAATTGGCCTAACCAACGAGAAGCAGATTCTTTCGCTGCATCTGACATGTCGTCACGAATGAAAGGCTCGATAGCTGACTTATAGGTACCAACACGGAACACGTGCGTGTTGACGTCTAGCTTCTCTAATAACGTTTTGTAGTAAAGCGAATAAGCGCTGTAGCCTTTAAGAAGAACCCCACCATCTGGTGACAGGAAGACTTTAGTTGCGTAGCTGGCTAGGTAGTATTGGCTTTGGTTGTAAAAGTCACCCACCGCATAAATTGGTTTGCCAGTTGCTTTGAACTCGTTAAGCGCTTTAGCAATGTAGCGAAGCTTGGTCAGATTGGTTTCTGGCAGTTCTTTGAGTGCTAAAACGATACCAGTAACGTTGTCATCGTCTTTGGCGTAGCGAATCGTTTCAACAATATCAAACAGGACGTTCTCTTTCGGAAGGTCTTTGCCAAGTAGTGAACCTGTGACCGAATCCATCGGGTTGATATAGCGACTTTGCTCCACGATAGGACCAGACAAGTTAAGTACTAAAGCCGATTCCTGTGGAACAGTGGGCTGAGTTGTGTCTGAGTGGAAGTATACAAAGTAGATGATGGCGATACTGAGTAAAAAGAAGAGGTTAACGAGCGCAAGACGCACAAACGTGATGAGCTTCCAAATCCCTTTAAAGATCATACCTATAAATTTGAATATCTTTTTCATTATGTCTCCGCAGTGAGATCACGTGGCTTTAACAAGCAACAGTACTATTAATCTCAATAATATGAACTGCTTAGTATCCTACGATAATTCCCTAGCTCAAACTACACCAAGAATTGTTAATCGATATATATTCTCATTAAGTGTAGACAGATTAAGGACTTTTGAACGATTAATGCGTCCTGCATTATGATCGGTGTTACAAAAATGTAAACGGTTGTTTGAACTTTTGGTGATTGAGTTATATTGTGGTCAGACCACAAGGATATAATAATAGAAGTGATGTCTGCCATGTACCCACATTTACTCGAACCACTCGATCTTGGATTTACTCAGTTACGTAACCGTGTATTGATGGGATCAATGCACACGGGTTTAGAAGAAAATAAAGAAGGCCTCCACAAGCTTGCCGCGTTTTATGAAGAGCGAGCAAAAGGAGGCGTTGGCCTTATTGTTACCGGTGGTTTCTCTCCTAATTTACGTGGCAGATTGACCCCATTTAGTGCTGAGTTCAGTAAAGTTAAGCACGCAAAAGCTCACCAAGTTGTTACCGAGGCCGTGCATAAGCATGGCGGTAAAATTGCTCTTCAGTTGCTGCATGCTGGCCGCTATGCAATGCACCCATTCGCGCAAAGTGCTTCGGGCATCAAAGCGCCAATCGCTAAGTTTGCACCGAGTGAGATGAGCCCTCGTCAAATTAAAAAGACCATCGGTGCTTTTGCCAATAGTGCAGAACTAGCTCAGGTTGCTGGCTATGACGGCATTGAGATCATGGGATCTGAAGGCTACTTGATTAACCAATTTATCTGTAAACGTACCAACATGCGTTATGACGAATGGGGCGGTTCTTATGAGAAGCGCATGCGTTTCCCGCTAGAGATCGTTAAATCGATTCGCGAAGCGGTGGGTAAAGATTTCATCATTATTTTCCGCTTATCGATGCTGGATTTGGTTGAGCAAGGCAGCACGTTCGAAGATGTTGTACTTTTGGCTCAGAAGCTAGAAGAAGCGGGCGTGACCATTATTAATACTGGTATTGGTTGGCATGAAGCTCGTGTCCCGACTATTGCGACACAAGTTCCAAGAGGAGCATTCTCTTGGGTGACGGAAAAAGTTAAACCATACGTGTCGATCCCAGTGGTGACATGTAACCGTATCAACACGCCAGAAGAGGCTGAACGTATCCTCAGTTCAGGACAGGCCGACATGGTATCAATGGCTCGTCCATTCTTGGCAGACCCTGACTTTGTTAATAAAGCGGCTCAAGACCAAGCTCAGTTCATTAACACCTGTATCGGTTGTAACCAAGCTTGTCTTGATAACGTATTCAAAGGCAAAAGAGCGAGTTGTTTGGTGAACCCTCGTGCTTGTTACGAGACTGAAATTGTTGTTCAGCCTGCACAAGCGACCAAAACTATTGCCGTGGTTGGTGCTGGGCCTGCTGGTTTAGCCTGCGCGACGACGTTGGCACAGCGTGGTCATAATGTTGATCTGATTGAGAAAAATGACCGTATCGGTGGACAATTTAGATTGGCAATGCAGATTCCGGGTAAAGAAGAGTTCAGAGAAACGATTCGTTACTTTGCTAATCAAATAGATGCATCAGGCGTGAACTTAAAACTGGATACTGAAGCGACGTTTGAGATGTTGTTGAAGTACGATGAAGTCGTGATGGCTGCCGGTGTTGAGCCAAGAAAGCTTGATATTGAAGGGATTGACCAAGAAAACGTAATCGATTATCAAACCTTGATTCGAGAAAAGACACCAGTAGGCGAAAAAGTCGCGATTGTTGGTGCCGGTGGTATCGGTATTGATGTGGCAACTATGCTAACAGAGCCGACTTCTCACAGCTTGGATGACTGGCTGCATGAGTGGGGCATTGATAAGAATATGGAACACCCTGGTGGACTTTATCCTTACCCTGATTCGTTCAGTGATAAAACGGTTTGGGTGATGCAGCGTAAAGCGGGTCGTGTCGGTAAAGGTCCGGGTAAGACTACAGGTTGGATTCATAAACGCACATTAGAAAAACGTGGTGTGAACTTACTTGGAGGCGTGAGCTACAACAAGATTGACGACCAAGGTCTGCATATCAGCGTTGGTAAGAAAGATCAGGTACTCGATGCCGATTCCGTTATCGTGTGTGCGGGCCAAGTTTCAGTTCGTCCATTCGAAGACATGTGGCAAGAGTTTGGTGGCAAACTACACGTGATAGGCGGTGCCGATTACGCAGGTGAACTGGATGCCGTGCGTGCGATTCGACAAGGTGTTGAGCTGGCGATTAAGCTTTAACAACAAACAGAATGTTCTCGTTTGATAAGCTTGAATTAGAAAGTTCAATAAGCTGAACTCGACGGGTAACTGAGCTTGGACTAGACAGATAAATAAGGCTCCTAAGTCATAGATTTAGGGGCCTTTGTTGTTTCTAGTGTCGTTTCAAATATTGCTTCAAATAGACAGCCGTTGAGATTTATTATCGTTTGTGTTCTGTGCTACAGTTCAATTATACAAACAATAAAAATTAGTAAGGACTTCAAATGGATGCTTTGGATCTATTGCTCAACAGACGCTCAATCGCAAAACTCTCTGATCCGGCACCTGAAGGTGTGGCGTTAGAAAATATCATTAAAGCGGGCTTACGTGCTCCAGACCACGGCGCATTGACACCATGGCGCTTTGTTATCGCACAAGGCTCAGGGTTACAGAAGCTCTCTGATATTTTGGTTCGTGCAGCACAAGCTGACGAGAGCGAAGAAGCGGTCATTGAGAAAGTTAAAAAAGCGCCGTTTCGAGCACCGATGGTGATCACTATCATCGCAAAGGTAACTGAGCACGAAAAAGTGCCCGCGTTCGAACAACACCTATCTGCAGGTTGTGCTGCGCAAGCCATGCAAATGGCTGCCGTTGCACAAGGTTTCCAAGGTTTTTGGCGTTCAGGTAAGTGGATGTTCCACCCTGAAGTTCACCAAGCTTTCGGCCTAGAAGGCGACGACGAAATCGTTGGTTTCCTATATTTGGGTACTCCGGGCTGTACGCCAATGAAAGCGCCAGAACGTGACTTCTCAAAGTTCGTCGAGTTCTTATAAAGAAAGCTGAAGCTTGAATAGTGGAATGCTAACTGTATAAACAACCAGTTTTCCTTGATTTCTAGGGGCCACATTAGAGAACGTTTACCCTGTTGTGATTTGACAGTTGTGACTTTGAACAGGTCAGATAGGTGAACAATTCTTACTGTTGCATCTAAATCAATCTGTAAGCGTTCGTATAGCCCATGCCAACGTTTTTAATAACTCCCAATACTTCAAGACTACTAATAGCAGCATTCAACGCTATTACCCGCAAAGACGCGATTTTGGAAGAGCATTGGAAGGTAAGGTGTTTTCATTGGTAGTTGTTCATTGATCATTTGAGAGCAAGTAAAGCATTCATTCATGGGTAACTGCAATGGGTGATCAATTCTTTACATTCTAACAAAAACAATTAGCACCTTCGGGTGCTTTTTGCCAAACAAAAACAATTAGCACCTTCAGGTGCTTTTTGCGTATAGTTAATCATTGGTCTTCACAATGGTATACAAAAATGGCCTACATTTCACCACAAGAGCGACAACGCAAAAAAGAAGCGTTTGATGCTTATGTACTTCAAATCTTCTTAGAAGAAGGTTGGGAGGCAATCAGTTATGAACGTGTATCAAAGCACTTCAAAACAACTAATAGTTCTATTCAACGATACTATCCACACCGTGCTGACTTTGGCGACGCGTTAAGCGGTCACATATTACCTATATTAGCTAAACACCTGAAGTTTGATAATAAGCAAGTGTTCATAGAATCATGGGCTGAAGCTATGCATGATTGGTTTTTTGCTATGGTAATAAAGATGATCATTGAAAACTCAGTTGTGACCAACACCGATAACAACATAAAGAAGGGTGTTTATCGTATGGTTGGTGTTCTTGAGAACACAATGACTAAAGAAGAAGCTGTTGATGCATTGGAAGCTGTTCTTGGTAAATCAGTAATGTACTATATGAATCAATCGCTTACGAGTGTTCTAAAATAAAGTTTAAATTATTTCAAATAAAGCATTGCGTACTGTTACGCATTGTGTAAAATGGACGGCACAAGAAAGGGGAGCAGCGTTAAGTCCCCTTTTATTTTAGATGTATTGCGTATTGTTACGCAAAGTATCTAATGGGCGGCACAAGAAAGGGGGCAGCGTTAAGTTCCCTTTTATTTTAGACGGCTTGCGTATCATTACGCATTAGTGCCAAGAGAATGGTATCACCGTTTTTTTGGCGTTAAATCATTATTTCGTTGCACTAACTGCAACACAAACATTAAATTTTTTAGATAGGGTATATCAAAAATGAAAAAGACAATTCTTGCTACACTAATCGCTGCTACTTCTTTCAACGCTCTAGCAATCGACACTAATCCAGTTCTACCGCCTCAAGGCTTGCCAAGTGTTGATCCAATTGATGTAGTTATCGATCCGATTCTTCCTATTATCGAATTGCCTAAGCACCTAAGCGAAGCAGACAAAGCGGTTCTTGGTACAGTAATTTCAGCAAAGGCTGTTGACCACGTTAACAACAAAGTTTCAGGTTGGGATGGTGATGCTTGGCTAACAGAAATCAATGCACGTGCTAATACACATGGTTACGGTGTTGAAGTTCAAGGTGATGATTTAGTATTCACAAAAGTTAATACAGACGGCACTAACGAAAACGTTACTATCAACAAGAACGACTTCCACACTAAGGTTGATAACCGTGTTAAAGAACTTTCAGCACAGCGTGACGCTAACCAAGCAGCACGTGATGAGAAGCTAGAAATTAAACTTCCAATTGAAGATTCTGAACCTACTCCACTTCCAGACGTTCGTCCACCACAAGAAGAAATGCCTGTTGTTGGTATCGACCCTGAACGCGTTCAAGAAGCGGTACAACAACTTGTTGAATCGGGTAACAATCTGAATGAATCAGGTCGTGCAGCAGCACAACAAGCAGCACAACAACAAGCACAGATTGATGAAATCTATGCACAAGGCCAACAAAACACTTCAGACATTGCAACGCTGTTCAACGAAGTTGACCGCCTTGATACACGTATTGACCAAACACAAGCACTTAACGCTGCGACAGTGAATGCGCGTCCAATGGTAACTAACGGTCAGACAGCATTTGGTGCGGGTGTTGGTTACGCAGGTTCAGAAGCTGCTATCTCTGTTGGTGTTGCTCACTCTTTTGTTGATACTGGTTGGTCTGCCTCAGGCACACTTGCAGCGTCTTCGGATGATGTTGTAATTGGTGCGGGTACACAGTACGCATTCTAACGAATACCCTATAAACCTAGTGTTTACCCGCTTGTTCTAAGAGTCTCAAGCGGGGTTTTCAAAAGGCTTTGGTTTCAATTTATCTAGTGATGAACTGAGTAATCAATCAGAGTCCTCCAAGAACCTTATTAAGCCTATGGTGCACCTAACAATTTTGTACTACTTGATTTATGTTGTCTTGCAATGGCTTTGTTGCGTAACTCGATGGAACTAAACTAGGAAGTTATGATCTGATCGGTTACATCAGTCAATCATCGTAGCTTTATGCCGAAACCTTGTTATAAAACAACTAACTGGAAACAGTACAATAAAGCCTTAATCAAGCGTGGAACACTCACTTTCTGGATTGATGAAAAAACTATAAAAGAGTGGAAACAAAGCAAGCAGAGTAAGCGTGGTAGGCCACGTCGATTCAGTGACCTAGCCATTACTACCGCATTGATGGTAAAACGCATTTTCTCTATGCCATTGAGAGCACTACAAGATTTTCTGGGCTCAGTATTTAAGCTGGCTAACATTCCGTTTATCCCACCAAGATAAGTGGCAGCCTTCTGGCAACAAGGACATCCTCGCAATTTAGCAGTGGGTTGCCAAAAGATTTACGGCTCCAACAAGAATTGGAAAAAGCGGTATGGTTATCATAAGCGTTCGCTATCTGAAACAGCCATGTATCGTGTGAAGCAGTTACTAGGCGGGAGGTTAAGTCTAAGAAACTACAATGCTCAGGTTGGCAACCGACTCCATGATAAAAGCGTTGGGCAAGCTTACAGGGTTTGGTATGCCTGAAGTTCAGTATGTTGTATAAGAATTGCTCAACTTCAGACGGTTTGGTTTTCTGTCCGAATTACGTAACAAGGCCTCGTACTTCTGCAAACCCATCAATGTATGTCCATATCAAAACGCCTTCCAGTTTAAATCAGTGAAGTAGTTTGTAGTTTGCAGTTTGCTCTGGTTCTTGTCGGCTGAATCGATCTGATGAGTACATCAAGAGCGCTGTACCACGTTTGTAATGGTCGTTAAGTACATCATCATAGATTTCCTTCAATACCCCACCATCAGCCATGTGTTCACCCTTGTACACAGATAGCCCTGCATCGAAGTATTCGTTAACAATACGTCCGTTGTGCTCATCGATTATCTTCTGATCGGGAGAGAATTGGATTTGCTTACATAGTTTTCCATCGTTCAACTGTGTCTTAGTCGAAACACGTCCATAGGTTATAAAGTCTGTTATATGGGTATCATTCCCGTTAGATAATCAATAAAATCAGGGTCTAAGTAATTAAACTCACCTGCATTACCTTTTACAGTCTGTCATGCTGATTCTTGGCGGGGTAGGAATTAGATAATGTGTCCCTAATTGTTTGTAGCATCTGGAAAAACATGTCTCGCCTTATTATTGCTGAAAAACCAAGCCTCGGCCGCGCGATTGCCGCCGCACTACCGAATCCACAGAAGAAAGACCAAGGGTTTATCAAATGTGGTAATGGGGATGTGGTGACTTGGTGTATTGGACACTTATTGGAGCAGGTTGAGCCAGACGCTTATGACGACCGTTATAAGAAGTGGAACTTAGCCGATCTTCCTATCGTGCCAGAGCAATGGCAACTAAGACCACGCAAGACTTCCAGCAAACAGCTCACGGTGATCCGAAAGCTATTGAAAGACGCGACCCAAATTGTCCATGCGGGTGACCCGGATAGAGAAGGGCAGCTGCTGGTGGATGAAGTGATCGATTACTGCAAGGTGTCTAAGGCCAAGAAAGAGTCGATGGACAGGCTGCTGATCAGCGATTTGAACTTACCAGCGGTAAAGCGTGCGCTCTCTCAGATGCGCAGTAACCGAGACTTTATTCCATTGTCTATTTCTGCTTTAGCACGCTCTAGAGCCGATTGGCTGTATGGCATGAACATGACCCGAGCTTACACCTTGCTTGGTCAAAAGGCGGGTTACCAAGGCGTGTTGTCGGTAGGGCGAGTGCAAACGCCTGTACTTGGTTTGGTCGTAAGGCGTGATGAAGAGATCGAAAACTTCATTCCGAAAGATTACTTCACTCTGCATGCGCTGATCCCTTACCAAAACAACGGCCAGTGCTTTGATATTCGAGCGCGTTGGAAACCAAGCGAAGCATGTAAGCCATGGCAAGATGAAGAAGGCCGGGTGCTCAATCGAAAATTGGTTGAGAACGTTGCTAACCGAATTGCGAATCAACCCGCGACGGTGACGGAATCAGAGCAAAAGCAAAGTAAACAAGCTGCGCCACTGCCTTACTCGCTGTCAGCTTTGCAGATTGATGCGTCTAAACGTTTTGGTATGAGTGCTCAGCAGGTGTTGGACACCTGTCAGTCGTTGTACGAGAAACACAAACTCATCACTTACCCGCGTTCTGACAGCCGCTATCTACCTAAAGATCACTACTCACAAAGAGAGTCGGTCGTGGATGCTATCGCTAACAATGCGAAAGAGCTGCAAAGTGGTGCTCAAGGTGCGGATCTTTCTCTTAAATCCAAAGCATGGAACGACAGCAAGGTCGATGCTCACCACGCGATAATCCCAACACCGAAGAAATCATCGGTGAACGGCCTGTCTGCCAACGAGATGAAAATCTATCAGCAAATCGCTCGCCAGTATCTAATGCAATTCTATCCACCTGCGGTTTTTGCCGATGCTAAGCTGGTTTTTGATATCGCTGGTGGCGTGTTCATCGCTAAAGGACGTCAGCTTATCCACCCGGGCTGGAAGGTGTTGATGGGGAAAACGGACACTGAAGAAAAAGGTGATGGTACGGATACGGTTCCTCCATTGGATAAAGGAACCGTGTTGACGTGTCGTGAAGGTATTATTGGTGATAAGAAAACCGAACCACCAAAGCACTTCACGGAAGCGACCTTGCTACAAGCGATGACAGGTATCGCGCGCTTTGTCGCGAACAAAGACCTTAAAGCCATTTTGAAAGAGACCGATGGCCTTGGAACGGAAGCAACCCGAGCGGGTATTCTAGATACTTTGTTCAAGAGACAACTGTTAACGCGACAAGGTAAAAGCATCCATAGTAGCCCTGCAGGTAGAGGTTTGATTAATGCTTTACCTGGGGACTCGACCTTTCCCGACATGACGGCTCACTGGGAGCATCAGTTGCAAGGTATGGCTGAGCGAAACCAAGCGTATCAACCCTTCATGCAAGCGCTAGAAAGTAAGATCGATGGCTTAATGGGTAAGGTAAAAACAGGTGAAGTCCCTGAATCCCTGCGTCATCTTCCTAAAGTTGAAAGACCAGCATTCAAGCGCCGTAAAGGCGGTGGGACAAGGAAGAAGACTTACGCGAAGAAAGGCGCTAAAAGTTAATCAGTTAGAAACTGAAAGCTAACAACACCCATTATTGATATTGGGAATCAATATTAACGACCGACCTTGCGCCCACAACGTTTAAACAGCTGCTGCCAATAGTCTACATGGCGACGAGTTGATGATCGAAAGGCGTGATGCGCATCTTTGATGGGAAAGTAATAACTGTGCAAGTCAGGCTGCGCGTCAAACATACCAAGTTGCGGGGCTAACTGCTGATAGTAGCCATCTAATTGCGCCATGTACGGCTGAACTTTGCCTATATATTGCTGCTCGAACACATTGTTGATATAGCGAAACTTAGTCGTATCTCGTTGTTTACCACAGATGATATTGTCATCAAAAGTTGTCAGCTGTTTGGTGATGGTATCAAGTTCGGATGAAGCTCGCGTGAGCGAGTAGTATAAATCCCCGAGCGTAGAGCTCTTTTCTAATACTTCTTGAACCTCAGTAGTCTTTCCCGAAACGAGCGGAACGTTTAACGCTTGATTGATATGTTCTAAGGCATCACTGGTTTGTCGTACCTGATCGCCGATATCAGCGTGTAACCACTGACTACCACGCATTTGTGACTGCATGGCATCGCTGGCATAGATTAGATTCCATTGGTGCCGCGGAAACTGTGTGAGTTTCTGCTGCTCGATTTCTTTCAGTAGCTCTACGACCTCAGGGTCTAATTCGCTACCGGATAAACATTTCCCAACACCTGCAAGTAGGGCGACTTGATAATCGTAATTACGAAACTCATCCGCGACTTTCCCAAGAACCGAATTTCTTTCTGCAATCAGATTGAACAATCCACACTGACGAAGCTGGTAACTGTCGATTAAACCGATAGAAAGCGAGGGCACGTCAAGCAGCAGTTCTCGTTTTCTCGGTAGGCTTTCAAATTCCCGTTCCTCTTTTATCTCGTCAGCATCTTGTACTCTGGCTATCTTGGTTTGGTAGTCGTCGAATAAGCCTCCGGGGCCATCACTAAAACAGCCAGCTAGCATCACCGTCAGACAAAACAGTGTTGAGTGCTTAACTAGGTTTGAGAGAGGGCCATCACTCATCTGCGGGTTACCAGTCTATTTCGCTGCCATCGAAATTAAAGAAGTGACCACTTACTTCAGTATTCGCGGACTCGATGACTTTTATAAGACCAGAAGCTGAGGTGCCGGTGTCGATCAGAGCATTAGGGCCGCCCATTTCGGTCTGTACCCAACCAGGATGCAGAGCTAACACCGTAACGCCGTTATCCGTTAAGTCGTTACTTAAGCTCTTCACAACGGAGTTTAGAGCGGCTTTGGAGGAGCGATAGATGTAGCCGCCTCCTGAGGTGTTCTCGGACATGCTACCGACTCTAGAAGACAGGCAAGCGATCTTTTTGACGTCACTAATTTCTATAAGAGGTAATAGAGTCTCGACAAGCTTCAATGGCGCAATGGTGTTGACTTCGAATACACGGCGCCACTCTTCGACATCGGTATTACCCAGACCATAACCTTTAGGACCATAGTAGCCAGCGTTGTTGATCAAGATATCAATCGACTCTATTTGCGAAGTGAGGTGGCTCACCGCTTGGTAATCGGTTATCTCTAATTGAATGCAGGTTAGATTGCTGTTGTGGTCTGCGAGAGAGAGCAGTTCTTTTGCTGAATTGGCATCACGATAAGTCGCGTACACCTTGTGGCTACCTTCCAAGTATTGTTGAGTCAGGCTTAAGCCAATGCCGCGATTTGCTCCAGTAATGAAAATAACGCTCATGGTGATTCCTTTTTAGTTCAATTAGTTAAGTTTGATGGCTTAACACGAGAAAATCAACGCTCCACCAACTGGCCATTAGCATTCCTATAAAAATCATTACTGCTGCTACTGAGCCGCAGATCACCCCAAAGATGAGTATTAGGTTTTTCATTGCTGTCTCTTTTTTAAAGCTAAGATAATGATAACTATTATCATCAATTAAGGTTGTCGCCTAGGCTGAGACTGTTATGATTTTGAGAAAGATACGCAATTAACCTGATTATGATTCCTTTAATTTACCACCCAATCTATTCGCAGTTACCTTTACCAGAAGGTCACCGTTACCCGATTAACAAATATCAGTTGTTACACAGTGCTGTTGAAGCGTTAATGGGTAGCGATCCACAATGGGGTAATGCATTCGAAATGTTCCAGCCAACGCCAGTTTCGGTTGAACAGGTAAAACAGATTCACGATAGTGAGTATGTGGATTTGCTTGTTTCTGGTAATTTGCCCGCAGCAAAGATGAGACGTATCGGTTTCCCCTGGAGTGAACAACTTATCGAAAGAACACTCTACTCAAGTGGTGGAACCTGCTTGGCCGCTGAAATGGCAATAGAGAGTGGTTTAGCGATTCATTTGAGTGGTGGTTATCATCATGCGCATCATGATTTTGGCAGTGGCTTTTGTTTGTTGAACGATCTGGTGTTAGCGGCAAAACACGCGCTGACCTTTGAGCATATCGATAAAGTGCTTATCGTCGACAGCGATGTTCATCATGGTGATGGCACAGCGACTCTTTGCCAAGAGAATAACGACATCATTACTTTGTCGTTCCACTGCGACAAAAACTTCCCTGCACGAAAACCGCTATCTGATTTAGATGTGCCGTTAAGTCGTGAAACAGAGGATGAAGAGTTCTTACGTTGTTTTGAACAAGTCACTAAGTTAGCGATTGCTCACCATCAACCTGATCTGATTATTTATGATGCGGGGATCGATATCCATCAAGACGATGAATTGGGTTACTTGAATGTTTCGACAAAAGGGATATTTGAACGCGACTGTTTGATGATTGAGTTAGCGAAATCAGAGTCTATTCCGATGGCATGCGTAGTCGGTGGCGGATATCGAACTCAACATCAAGATTTGGTACCGATTCACATGCAGTTATTGAAGGCCGCATTTGCTGTTAGCAGTTGAGCGGTGAGCTTGTGTGATCTCCAGATACAAAAAAGCCGCTGATTTCTCAGCGGCTTTCTTTAATGTGGTGGAGGGATAGGGATTTGAACCCTAGAACCGCTATTAACGGTTGCCGGTTTTCAAGACCGGTGCTTTCGACCACTCAGCCATCCCTCCAATGGCGCGTATAATATAAGGGTGGCTTAGGCTTGTAAATACCCTTATCAACTGACTGCTTTTTTTATGAACAAGTTTGTGCATTTTTATATGGTTAGAGTGAAAATACATCGAAAAATGTTCCTGATCGTTTCGGCTTAGGGGGTTAGGTATCGTTTGAGGAAGGAGAATGGAGAAAGGATCTAATACAACTGATGTGAGGAACGTAATTAGGACCGAAGCCTTAGCTTTTGGTGTGTAGCCACCATTCCTCATTAGGGTTAACTTGCCTTTGCTGTCTATAAGATTCATAATGAATGCATCTTATAGAGTGAAATATCCCACCATGCATATCACACGTTACACTGATTATTCCCTGCGAGTGCTGATCTATTTAGCGATCAACAACCAATCTCTTAGCACCATCGGCGACATTGCTAACAGTTATGGTATTTCTAAAAACCACTTAATGAAGATCGTTCAGCAACTCAACCTCAAAGGACATCTGATCGCCACAAGAGGAAAAAATGGTGGTTTGAAACTCAGTTGCCATCCAAGTCAGATCAACATCGGTACGTTAGTTCGAGAGTTAGAAGACAAACGTAACTTGGTTGAATGTTTTGGTGAGGATAATAGCTGTGTCATTACACCAAATTGCCAATTGAAAACTATCTTTGCTGAAGCTCAAGAGTGTTTTTACAAAAGCTTAGATGCTTATAGCTTACAAGATCTCCTTGGCGAAGGGCACAGCTACAAGCTAGGGCGACTTTTGGCGGTTGAAGTTATTTAAAAGTAAGCAAGTTTGTTTACTCACTAGGTTTACGATGATGAAAGATTTAAATCAAAACCCTAACAATGGCGTTTCAATGACGGCATTTTTTGAACTCGCGTTTCGACCGTTTTTCTTGTTTGCGTCACTTTTTAGTATTGCAGCGTTAGTCGGGTGGGCCGCGTTTTGGAATGGCAGCGAAACCTTAAATGTTTATGGCGGTGCAATGTGGTGGCATATTCATGAAATGTTGTTTGGCTTTGCAGCCACTGTCGTGGTTGGTTTTTTACTGACGGCCGTACAAAATTGGACGGGTGTTCGCAGCATTAACGGACACGGGTTAATGATACTTCTGGCTATCTGGTTGTGTGCGAGAATAGCCATGTTCCTACCTGAGGTTCTAAGCCCTTGGCTGGTGGCTGGACTCGATTTACTGTTTTTACCGATCGCTGTAATTTATCTTGCTCACAATATTGTCAGTGTGAAGCTTTGGCGAAACCTGTTGTTCGTCCCCATTTTATTGCTAATGACTTTTGCCAATGCCGCAATGCACTATGGCGTTTTATTTCAGCAGCCAGTCTTAATTTCACAAGCTAGCACAAGCATGGTGCTGTTGGTGACCCTAGTCATGTGCATTATGGGTGGACGAGTTTTTCCTATGTTTACCGCTAATGGCACACAGACACCACGAACCCCTGCATTACCATGGCTTGAAAAGCTGAGCATTGTGAGCACGATTTTCGCCGTTGTGTTGAGCTTTCAGATACTTCCAGTTCCACAAAGTCTCGTTGCTTTCGTTTTTATTGTCAGTGGCTTGGCAAATGCGGTTAGGGCGGTAAGGTGGAAAATATGGGTCGCTTTTAAGACTCCTCTTGTGTGGTCTTTACACTTAAGCTATTGGGCCATTTCGTTAGGGTTGGTCTTGTATGGCGTTTCGATCATTTCGTCATTGGTCACACAATCACAAGCGATTCATGCATTAACCGTTGGTGGAATGGGAGTGATGATCTTATCAATGATCTCACGTGTTTCTCTAGGACATACAGGTCGAGCTATTGCGATTGGTAAAATAATGACTGCGGCGTTAATCGCCATTGTTTTTGCCTTTATTGTTCGAGTGTTTGGTGGATACTTTACCCATGATATTGTCTCTATCATCACCTTATCCAGCGCTCTGTGGGTCGCTGCATACAGTTGTTTCGTTGTGTTGTACTTACCAATTTTAATAAAACCAAAAGCTTAAATTACTACAAGTTGCGAATGTGCAATATTGATGACTTTAAAGTTGCATTTAAAATACATCTTTAATATTATGTCTGCAGTGAATGACTTAAACACAATCAAAGAGAGTATGATTATGAGCTGTTGTGGCGGATGTGGTGGTTCAAACCACGAAGAAAAAGCAAATGAAGCTGAACAAAAGAAACAAGCAGAGCAGCAAGAGACTAAGCAAGAAAACGCTTAATTAAAGTAGCGCTCAAGCCAAATTTAGAAATCCAGAGACTTAGATGAAGCCTCTGGATTTTTTTTATTTGATTACCTGTATTGTTCAAAAGTATGTTTGATTGGGGATAGGTATATTGTGTCTGATGTGACCTTGTATGATGACCCATTTTTCGCCATCGTATAAATTCTCGAAATATATTAGTGCATGAATCAACGCTTAGATGACATTCATTGCTTAACCGCTTCTTACAATAAATTGAACCATACTTTTTACACCAATATCGTCTCGTAACTGACAATGGGCTTTGTTGCTTCCTCACCGAATTAAACAACAAAATCTGCCATCTCCAATATTTAGGCGAATATCGTCACCTAAAAAATCAATCATCATAAATTATCTTAGCTCATTTCTTGATACTCACTCAAACTTGATAACTTTACCTCTCCTGTTATTCAGAACTCATAAAATAATGCTCATGTGACATAAAGTAATTATAAATAATTATTACTAAGCAATTGTTTATTAATGTTTTTATTGAGGTTTTATAGGTATTTTACGGTTGTATTATGATTTCCATTTCCTGCTTACTTAAACTTCTCCTCATCAACACAGAGCGATAGGCTGATTTAGGTAACCTTGCTCGCTTAATTACGTAGAGGTACTGCCTCTTTTGTAGTTCGTGTTTTGTGATGAGAAGAATGATGAACCCTCATGAGGTTTCATTCATTGGTTCTCGATCGTCATTATTAAATAGATTAATTGGAAATAAGCATGAAAAAAAATAAGGTTGTAGCTGTAGTTAATACACACGCAGAAGCGGAAGAAGCGATAACAACTTTAGTCAACAGTGGCTTTGATGTAAATCATATGTCTATTGTTGGCAAAGGGTTAGAAAAAGAAGAACACGCTACTGGCTTTTATAACATGCGTGATCGAGTGAAAACCTGGGGTAAATCTGGCGCATTATGGGGCGGGATATGGGGTGCATTATTGGGATCTGGAATGTTTTGGGTTCCAACGTTTGGTGCACTGCTTGTTGCTGGACCTTTAGTGTCAGCATTTGTAGGAGCTATCGAGGGTGCTGCGATTACGGGTGGCTTTAGTGCTCTAGGTGGTGCATTGGTCAGCGTGGGGATACCGAAAGATAGTGTAGTCAAATATGAAACGGCGGTTAAGATGGACAAGTTTTTGATCGTTTTAGACCTTGATGAAGGAGAGGCTGCGGTAGCTAAAGATACCCTGAGTCATCACTCTGTTGATGTTCACGAAGAGCAATGATTTCATAAGGCATTGTTTTAATTAGATAAGTAGAGTGAAGTTTGATTTTAAGAAATCAAACTTAAAATTTGCACAAGAAATCTTATGCAAATTAATAAGGGTATTATTATGAGTAAAATTATTGGCATCGATTTAGGTACAACTAACTCTTGTGTTTCTGTATTAGATGGAGAGACCCCTCGTATTATCGAAAATGCAGAGGGCGAACGCACAACAGCATCTGTTGTAGGGTATACCGATGGTGAGACATTGGTTGGTCAACCAGCAAAGCGTCAAGCTGTAACCAACCCTGAAAACACATTGTTTGCAATTAAGCGTCTGATTGGACGTCGCTTCAAAGATAAAGAAGTGCAGCGTGATATTGAAATCATGCCTTATAAAATCGTAGAAGCGGAGAATGGTGATGCGTGGGTTGAAGCAAAAGGTCAATCAATGTCTGCATCTCAAGTTTCAGCTGAAATTCTAAAGAAAATGAAGAAATCAGCGGAAGACTTCCTTGGTGAGAAGGTTACTGGCGCGGTTATTACAGTCCCTGCCTATTTTAACGATGCACAGCGTCAAGCAACAAAAGATGCAGGTCGTATCGCTGGTTTAGAAGTTAAGCGTATTATTAACGAGCCAACAGCAGCTGCACTAGCGTACGGTCTTGATAAAAACGAAGGTGACCGCACTGTTGCAGTTTATGACTTGGGCGGTGGTACATTTGATATTTCAATCATTGAGATTGATGAAGCTGATGGTGAAAAAACCTTCGAAGTGCTTGCGACAAATGGTGACACTCATCTAGGTGGTGAAGACTTCGATAACAGAATGATCAATTACTTGGTTAATGAATTCAAAAAACAACAGGGTATTGATCTTAAGAATGATCCTTTAGCCATGCAGCGTGTAAAAGAAGCGGCTGAAAAAGCAAAGATTGAATTGTCTTCAACTCAGCAAACAGATGTGAATCTTCCTTATGTTACTGCGGATGCTTCAGGGCCTAAACATATGAACGTAAAAGTAACGCGTTCTAAGTTGGAATCACTTGTTGATGACCTTGTGCAGCGTTCTTTAGAACCATTGAAAGTTGCTTTGGCAGATGCTGAACTTTCTATAACTGATATTGATGATGTCATTTTGGTGGGCGGTCAAACACGCATGCCGATGGTGCAAAAAAAGGTAACAGAATTTTTCGGTAAAGAGCCACGCAAAGATGTTAACCCTGATGAAGCAGTTGCTATGGGTGCAGCTGTACAAGGTGGCATACTTGTAGGTGATGTTAAAGATGTATTGTTACTCGACGTTACGCCACTATCCCTAGGTATAGAAACCATGGGCGGAGTGATGACCAAACTAGTAGAGAAAAATACAACAATTCCAACAAAAGCGAATCAAATATTCTCTACAGCGGAAGATAACCAAAGCGCTGTGACGATTCATGTCTTACAAGGCGAGCGTAAACAAGCTGGGTTAAATCAATCTTTAGGACAATTTAACCTAGAAGGTATTCAATCTGCACCTCGTGGTTTACCTCAAATTGAAGTGACCTTTGATTTGAATGCTGATGGCATTTTAAATGTGTCTGCAACAGATAAGCTTACGGGCAAAGAGCAAAAAATCACTATTCAAGCCTCTGGTGGTTTGAGTGATGTTGAGATTGAGAAAATGGTTCAAGAAGCAGAAGCAAATAAAGAAGCGGATAAAAAGTTCGAAGATTTAGTTGTTGCTCGAAACCAAGCGGACCAATTAATTCATGCTACTCGCAAGCAATTAGAAGAAGTAGGCTCAAGCCTGGCTGCTGATGATAAACATCAGATAGAAACAGCGATATCAGAACTTGAAAATGCATGTACTTTGGATGACAAAGAAGCTATTGATAGCAAAACGCAAGCCCTTGCTACTGCAGTGAAAACGTTAACAGAACATACTCAACAACAAGCACAATCAAATGCGAATGACGCACAGTCAAACGTAGATGATGATGTAGTTGAAGCTGACTTTGAAGAAATGAAATAACAAGGAGCTCAACTGTGAACTTACTTTAAGAAACAGTTGAGCTCTTCATTTTGGAAGAATACCATTGCAGTATTATTTAGCGCGTTAGAGGTCACTCGAGCGCCCTTTTTTCGTTTATTTAGTGAGAAAAAGAGCATGTCCAAAAGAGATTATTATGAAGTGTTAGGTGTCTCTAAGGCTCCCTCGAAAACAGAAATCAAGAAAGCTTATAAGAAACTCGCCATGAAATATCATCCGGATAAAAATCCAGATGATGCGCGTGCAGAAGAAAGCTTTAAAGAAGTTAAAGAAGCATACGAGATTTTAACCAACGTAGAAAAACGTCAAGAGTACGATAGGTTTGGTCATGCTGCGTTTGACAACAGCGGTTCTGGTCAGCGCCAACAACACTCTGCCCAGGGTGGCTTTGAAGATATGTTTAGTGGTGGGTTCCGACAACAAAATCAAGGTTTTGGCGGTGGTGGCTTCGGTGGTTTTGAAGATATCTTTTCACAAGCAAGAGGCGGTGGTCGCGCTCGTCCTAGAAAAGGGCAAGATCTTGAGTTCAATCTGACCGTTGATTTTGTTGACGCGGTAAAAGGGACTGACAAAATCGTTGACCTGCCAATGAATGGGCAGCAAAAGAAGATTAACGTTAAGATACCTGCTGGGATAAAAGACGGAGAAAAAATCCGCTTTTCTGGAAAAGGTGGACTTAGTGCTAACGGTGGACCCGCGGGTGATTTGTTAATCGTCATAAAAACTCGCCCCCACCCAGTATTAAAAAGAGAAGAAAACAATCTAATTTGTACTAGCCATATTGATATGGTAACTGCGGCACTCGGTGGCGAAGTTGAAGTCAAGGTCTTCGATAATAAATTTAAACTTAAAATGCCCGCAGGCACACAGAGCGGACGCAAATTTAAAGTTTCAGGTAGAGGTGTTACTGACCGTAAAGGTGTTACCGGCGATTTATTAGTCAGCATTCACGTAGATACACCGACCCAATTAACGGATCAGCAAAAAGAACTTTTAGAGCAGTTCAAAGAAACACTTTAATCACCTTAAACGTTTGCCTTTGAAGATACAGAAACTCCCCACTTCAAATCAATGGAGTCAACAATACTCGAACGTGTAAATCGTATTGAAGGTGCACCGACATCAAGGTGTAGCCTACATCTGAGAGTGTTTGTCACAACCCTATAAAATAGGCAGATATCGACTTAGAGTTACAGTTAGAGCACTAGATCGTTAGGTTCGGATAGATTGGATTTAAGCAAAAATCGAGTTTGTTAAAGTAAACAGACACTGGAATGATTCAGCCGTGAACTAGCCAACTCGGTCCTAGATGAAAGTCGTTTAGCTGGATGTCCTGAATTGATGGTATGGATCACAAAGCTCTGAATAAGCTTGCTGGACTTGGTATGCCTGAAACTTGCCTCGTTGATTAAAAAACACAGAACTGGGCAGTTCCGTTTCTAAACTTAATTGTGCAACAACGTTCTAGGGATTGTGAAAGATCAGATCTTAGGCGCGATTGATTATACGCTAGATGCAAAAAAGCCGCTGATTTCTCAGCGGCTTTCTTTAAAGTGGTGGAGGGATAGGGATTTGAACCCTAGAACCGCTATTAACGGTTGCCGGTTTTCAAGACCGGTGCTTTCGACCACTCAGCCATCCCTCCATTGGCGTGAATAATATAAGGGGGAGACTGCCTTGTAAACCCTTAATTATCATAATCTTGTTTGGTTGCTTGTTTTCTAGTCATTAGCGGCAATAAAAAAGGGAAGCCATTAGCTTCCCTTTTCTGTTTGGTGACTATTTAGTCATTTTTTGTGTAGAAACGCTGTAGCTCAGTCAGGCCTTGCATCAATACCGGTAAGCGAGGGCTTACGTTTTTCAGGCGCTTGTAATTCTGATCGTACAATTTGTAGTTACCAAATTTATCTAACACAGTGGTTTGCTGGTCGGTAACAAGGGCAAGTTCACGTGAGTCACCCGCGAGAATCCACTTTCTTTTACGCTCATTAAACAGGCTGCGACCGCTACTGAAATCTGTTGGGTTTGAAGATACGCCCAATAGCTCTTGCATCAACGTTACGGACACGTCTAAATGACTAGAACGGTGAGTGTATTCAGAAGCAGACTTACCAGGCCAGCTGATAAACAGTGGCACTTGTAACTGATAACGACTGTAGTTGGAGTTTGCGCCCCAGCTGTTGGTCTTAGTTTCGTTAAACTCGCTACCGTGATTAGAGGTAATGATAACCACCGTGTTGTCGGTTAGCTCTAAGCGTTCCAGTTCAGCGTAGATTGTTGCTAGCTGAGCATCGGCTGCTTGAGCAGACTTTTGATAGTCTGCAGCAAAACGTTCTGCTGTCGTTAACGTTGAGTCTGACTCTGAACTTGAATCGTAGCTAGAGAAGTTATCCAGCGTGGTCAGCTCAATGAAGTTAAACCAAGGACGTTTAGCTTGTGGTGATTGAATCCAGTTAGACCAAGCTTGTATCGCGCTTTTGTCATCATAAGTTGCTTGCTCTGGCATAACATCACGGCCTCGGAAGATGATTTCCGAGTAAAGTGCATCGTCAAAGTTGTCGCCACTGAAAGCCGCAAACTTATAATTGTGATTATCTAAAACGTCCAACAGTACTGCACTTGAACCTTGAGCTTCGATGCTGCTTGCATAGCTGCTTGGAAGGCCATAGAACAAACCGAAGATACCAAACATGTCGTTACTTGAACTGTAGTGATTGGTGAAGTTGATCGATTGTTGTGAGTATGCGTAGCTGTTTGGCATCGCTGTGGCATTAAGTGCATCAGAGCGAAGGTTGTTTACACTCACCATCAGGATATTAAGATCATCACTGCGGCGGTTGTATTGAATTTTTTCGAGCGGGTAGCTAACTAAGTTTACGTTCTCTTTGTTGGCTTCTAAACGCTGTAGATACTCTTCACGGTCTAACAGACCATGTTTTTCCATAAAGCTTTTCGCTGTCATTGGGTATGACAGTGGGAAGTTCGCTTTCTGGCTAGTAATTGGGTTGTAGAAATACGCATCAGCCCACATGTAGGTCAAGTGGCTGCTGATGAAACACAAGAAGAAGACGGCAGTAATCGGACGACCAATGTGTTTATGAGACAGTTTACGTTGCTTGCGCCAAACCCACTCAGACAGACCTAGCTGTAATAAGAAGATAAGTGGCATAACAATGAAGAGGTGTTGCAAATCAGATGTGAATGCAGACTCCTCTCCACTGAATAAAACCTCCCACACGACAGGTGTCAGGTGGAGGTTTATATTTTGATACGTTTGGGTATCAATCAGTAGGACAGTTAAACCTATGGTTGCAAAGCAAACGGCAACCAAACGTAATAACTTCCTCGACGGAAGAATAAAAGTGAGCGGAAACAGCACTAATAGATAAAGCGCGAATACTAAAAACCCGAAATGACCAACCCAAGATGCAGCCAAATAAAATTGACCCAGTAGGGTTTCTGGCCAAGCAGATTGAGTAATATAACGAGTACCAATCAACATCGCAGCAATGATGTTGAAAAATGCAAACCAGTGACCCCAACCAACAAGTCGAGATACGCGATCGCTATATGAGTTTGCGCTGTCTACCATTTATAATTCTTTTATCCGTCAATCAAATTTAGTGAGACTTTTTATCTTCAAGAGAAGAGATTAAAGCTTCGGCAAATTTTTCAGCAATTCCTTTGCGTTGTGAAGCAGCAACATTCTGATTTAAGACATTGGTTGCGATATTTCCAGCGATCATCAGTGAAAGTTCTGGTGAAGCTTTGTGCTTAGTGAGTACAGCACCTACTTCAGCTAGGATTTTTTCAACTTGATCATCTGTGTATTTAGATATAATCGGCATAAGGACTCTAATAATGATAGTAAAAGCGGCTTATGATAACCTACTATGCACGACAACTGAAACCTGAACGGTAATATTTTCACTATGAGCCTTCACCTTTCCAACGTAATTTTACACCAGCTGAGCAAGAACGATCAGGATGAACTGATTGTTAACTATCGTGCTGAATCTCTAGAGAACGATGCTTCATCTGAAAGCCTAGTTGCTGAACTTCACCGTGTTTTTAATTCAAAAGCAGGCAAAGGGTTTGGTTCTTTCAAATCCGACAGCGAATTCCAGCAGTCGTTGCATGAATTTCGAGCGGGAGAGCAAAGTTTTTATGATTTCTCTCAAAAAAGTGCGCTACGTCTAAAAGATGAGTTATCGAAGTACCCATTTGCTGACGAAGGCACTTTGGTACTCGCTGAATACCAATCACTGGCGACAGACTACCTTTTCATCGGTTTACTGCCTTCGAACCAAAGTTTGAAAGTGACTGAAGGGCTAGACATCAGTGCGACTGATTACCTTGATATCTCAAAGATGGATATTGTGGCGCGCCTTGATCTTTCAACATACGACACAGACAAAGAGTCAAACCGTTACTTAACTTACATTAAAGGACGTGTTGGCCGTAAAGTCGCGGATTTCTTCTTAGATTTCTTACAAGCTGAAGTCGGTTTGGATGCGAAACAGCAAAACCAAGTACTGATGCAAGCGGTAGAAGATTTCGTTTCAGACTCTAAGTTAGAAAAAGAAGAAGCGATCAGCTATAAAAAGCAGGTTGCGGATTACTGTAACGAACAGCTAAAAGCGGGCGATGAAGTTCAAGTTCGTGAACTTTCTGGAGAACTGCCAGCAAGCACAGATGGTACAAGCTTCTTTGACTATACTAGTGAGCAAGGCTACGAGTTAGAAGACAGTTTCCCTGCTGATCGCGCAACTATGCGTAAACTAACAAAATTTGTTGGTGCTGGTGGCGGTTTGAATGTTAGTTTTGATAGTCTGCTTCTAGGCGAACGTATCTTTTACGATCCGGAGACAGACACGCTAACGATTAAAGGCACTCCACCGAACTTACGTGACCAACTGACTCGCAATAAGTCATAGTCCGAAGTTAACGAGTAAAAGCGGCAGCAATATGTTGTCGCTTGTTTTGTGCTTAGTCTTTTAGCAAGTGTCATGGCTTCAAGTTAACACGCACAAGGAATATAGATGGAACAATCAGTAGCAAAGCCCAAACGCTTTAAAAAACCGGCCACTTTCTTGGTTGTGCTCTTGGCTCTGTGGCTACTTCCTTCATTGGCTCTCCTTAATCTAAGCCGTTCCTACACCAATTCTCTTGCTCAAATTGAAGAACTCGGCATTCGCGTCAATGAATTGAGGCAATCGCTTTATTTCTCTGAGCCGCTGCGAGTCTCTCGTATCAATGAGTTAGCACTTGATGCTCAGTTGGTTTATTCGATCCGACTGCAGATTGAATCTGATTTTCAACACGCCTTGTTTCGCCCTGATGTGAATCAACTGCTTTACGTAGCCGATCAGTTCCTAGAAAAGTTTGATGAGTTCATCCCGATAGAAAGTCAGGTTCAAGACATCGTTGACAATATTAAGATACTGCGCGCTGATAAAGAGCTTTCCCCTAAACTAAAACCGCTACTCAATGAATTCGGCGTTGTTGTCTTTGAAGCGATGTATTCTGACAATCAAAGCTCGTCAGCGACTTATCGTGCGTTTGATTCCATTCTAGAAAAATCATATTCATTAAAAACTGAAGAGCAAGACGCACTGCAACAGTTATTGGCTGATGCCTCAGCGTTGTTGAGTGATTACGCTCAGCTCAATTATTTAGTCGATAAAATCAAGAAAAACTCGGTGAACGAACAGATCATTAAACTTGAAGCTGAGTTCCATGACCGTCAGTTTAACCTATTGCTAGTGATGCTAGGTTTAAGCTTGGTAACGATGATCACATTAGTGTTGTGGGGCGTTAGATCGAGAAAATTGATTCAACAAGCAGACACAGAACTGAGTCCTGAACCAGTAACCGCTTCAAGTAAGGAAAATGCTCTCTCTGCGGTGAAGCAACCAAGTGATGACTCTTCCGTATTGGAGATTACGCCACCAAGTAAACATCCCGACCTTCAACCTCAAGAGGGCGTTAACGTAACAAGCCAGAAAATTGTTCAGCAGAACACTGAGGAAGCTCCAGTGGCAGAGAAACACATCGCAAGTGTCACTGATTCAAAGCCTGCGATTGATATTGAAGACATGCTAGAAACGCTTGATGGTGATGCTGAGTCTGTCGAATTGCTACTTGGTGTTTTTGTACAAGATCACGCTGATGATTACACGAAGTTCAAATCTCTTCTCACTAAAGATGAAACCTCTGCTGCTCGTATTGTACATAGCTTAAAAGGTGTCGCTGGCAGTATCAAAGCGTCTCGATTAGCGATCATTGCAGCAACCATTGAAATGACAATGAAACAGTCGAGAGCGATCAGTGAACACGATTTAGAAGAACTAGAGGCGGCAATAAAAGCCTCTATAGATGCTGCGTTTGAATATTTAGATAAGCAGCGTTAACTTTTGTAGGAATTTTGACAATACTCTGACGAAGTGCTCATACAATCCGCGCCCTTAGTCTTTGTCAGAGGTTTACATGTCACGATTTTCGAGTCGACGTTGGATGGTGTTGGTGCTTAGTATTGTGCTAAGTGGTTGTTCTCTATTAGAAGTTAAGTTAGATACTCAGACGACGCCTCTCACTCAACAAGAGCTGAATGCTCGAATCATGACGCGTGAATACGCCAAGATGTTTTTTATGCGAGTAGAAGACTCAGCCGATCTCATTGCTCAATCTTATCCTGCTGATGACACCTTACATCAATCTTACGTCTTGCTTTGGAAGATCCATGCGGAGCAGGGCTTACAGCAAGCGGCTTATCAAGCTTCACCGATGTCTGCCTTAATCGACTCGTGGGTGTTCACTGCCCAAATGAATCAGTTTTATCGCCAAGGCGATGGCGCGTATCTGTTCGCGACGGATGATGCGGTAGAGACTGCTCGTTTTCTTGATCAAGAAGCAGAAAAACTGGCAAAGGGTGTATTGAGCTCCAGTGATTTCAAGAACAGCAAAGTGTTCGTTGCGCAGTTTGCTGCTAGCCACCCATTTAAAGACCTCACATTCAGAAGCACACCTGCTTACCGTGAATGGCTGAGCTACCTAGGTAAAGACGAGTCGCAAATTGTCCAGAGCTTAGGCACTATGCCAGAAGCAATGAGTGACGCATCCGATCGTTTAAGTTTGATGGCTGACCAGGCGCCTAAACTAATGTCTTGGAAAGCGGAGCTGGTTGCGTTAAACAGCTCGCTAACGGGTGAAGACCTATCTATGACATTAGAAAGTCTTCGTCAAACGTCAGCAAGCATGCAAGACTTCATCGAGAACAACCCTGAGTACATGCAAACACTGGCTTCTATTATGTCGACAGAAATGCAGCCTCTACTCAACGATCTTAGCGACAAGACAGACCAGAAATTAGCGATGCTCACTGAAGAGCGTGTGGCGTTAGAAAAAATGGTGACACGCGAAAGAGAAGCTCTGGTAGAGATGATTGCGAAAGAGCGCATTGAGATTGCAGGTATCGTGACTTCAGAAAGGGAGTTGTTTACGCAAGACCTTGACCGCGTATCTCAAGAGGTGGTGGTACTGGCGATTGATAAGCTGATGGAGTTAATCAAAAGTGTGATTATCTACTTCATTCTGTTTATCTTAGTGGTGTTCTTTGCACCGTTAGGCATCGGTTACTGGTTGGGTAAGCGAACCGCCAACAAATAAGTAAATTACTAATTCAGTAACTATGTAGATCAAAAAAGAGCGCTCTAGGGCGCTCTTTTTGTATTTAAATGATTAACGTTTTAATGACTTACGCTTGCTGCTTGCTTAACTCTGTCGCTTCTTCAGCTTCAAACGCAGGCGCTGTTGGTTCACACTTATCAACGAACCAACCCATGTAAGAGGTCACGATAGTCACGATGATACAGATGAAGCTTAGCCACATGAACGGTGCGTAAGATAGCGTTGCAACGCCTAGAATACTCGCCATGTAGATACCGTTATCACTCCAAGGAACCATGCCTGAGGTTAACGTGCCACCAAACTCAGCATTACGAGATAGGTTCTTACGTTTGTAGCCCAAACGGTCGTAGTTCTTCGCACAGATTTTTGGCGTAAGGATTAACGATACGTACATCGCAGAACCGAACACGTTACCCATGAAAGCCGTACCAATTGTGCTCGTTGCTAGTGAACCTGCGCTGTTTACGCGGCGCTCAAACACTTTAGCAATTGTCTCTAGTACGCCCACTTTATCCAGTAAGCCACCAAAACCTAGACCAAATACGATAACCGCAACCGAACCAAGCATTGAAGACATGCCGCCACGGTTAAGAATTGAATCAATGAATTCTACGCCAGATGAGATAGAGAACGGTGCCCAAGCAGTGTTGAATGCCGTTAGGAAATCGATCTCTTGGATCATGACTGCCCAGATAATACCTAGCAGAGAACCAAAGCTGATTACTGGGAATGAAGGCATACGGAAAGCCAACAGGCCAAGCACGATCAGTACTGGAACGAATGAGTAAGGCGTGATGTAGAACTGAACTTCCATTGCTTTGATGACAGAATCTACTTGGCTCATGTCAACATTACCTGCGTAGTGGAAACCAAACGCAGTAAACATGATGCCAGTAATAATGTAGCTGATTAGCGCAACAGGCAGCATACCCTTGATGTGTTCAACCACTTCGACACCAGACATTGAAGAAGCCAGAATCACTGAATCAGAAAGTGGAGACATCTTGTCACCGAAGTAACAACCTGATAGCACCGCACCCGCTGTAATTGGTGCTGGAACACCTAAGCCTTGGCCAATACCCATCATCGCGATGCCTGCAGTACCCGCAGCACCCCAAGACGTACCGGTCGCCAATGCGGTTAGAGAACAGATGATCATGGTCGCTAAAAGGAAGATAGAAGGATGGATAGCTTTCAGACCATAGTAAATGATAGTAGGTACGATCCCGCCTGAGATCCAAGTACCAACAAGAGCGCCAACGGCTAAAAGTATTAAAACTGCGCCTAAGCCATTGGATATTCCTTTGAGTGCTGCTTTTTCTAAGTCTTTGTATTCGTGGCCAAGACGAATACCAAGAACCATGATAATGAACCAACCAATATACAAGGCAAGTTGAATTGGAAGGTCAAGCTTTGCTGTAAAGGAAAAAGCAAGGGATAGAAATAGTCCTAACGCGATGAATACCTGTAATAGGTTCGGTAGGCGAGTTTTACTCTGCTTCATAAAAGCCTCTTGTTAATTCGAGCATTTATAGTGCTTCGTTATAGTGTGTGGTGCAAAACGGACACTACAGTAATTAGTTTATTATATCGAAAAAATACGCCCAAGTTGTGATATTTGACTGCTAACTCAATCAATTGTGGTTTCATAATCTGAAATTTTGTTAAATTCATGATTGTTACATGTTGAAGTTTGTCGCACGTTGTTTTCGTTTTGTAAAATATAATTCTGATTAACCTTGGTTTAAAAGAGGGATTTACTGTTTGTGATGGGTGTCGATTCAAGCGGTTTTGGCGATGTAAATGTTTGAATCTGACGATAATGGGTGCTTTAACAATGGTGTAGACATTGAATGTCGATACAGAGATAACTGCACGATTCATTACGTTCACTTAAAAGAAACGAAAAAGTTACACTTTTTGACAAAAAGCGCTTGAGTTCTGTTTCTGAAAAACTTATAGATGGGGGAGAGCAATTTTTAATTTATACATGGAGAGTGAGCGATGAGAGTAGGTCTAGTTGGTTGGCGCGGTATGGTTGGTTCTGTACTAATGCAACGTATGGTTGAAGAGAAAGACTTCGACTTGATTGAGCCTGTTTATTACAGCACATCTCAGATTGGTATTCCTGCCCCTGTTCTAGGTGGTAAAGATGCGGGTCTACTTCAAGACGCCTTTGATATTGATAGCCTAAAACAGCTTGATGCTGTGATTACCTGTCAAGGTGGCGATTACACATCAAAAGTATACCCAGCATTGCGTCAAGCAGGTTGGAAAGGTTACTGGATTGATGCGGCTTCTACCTTACGTATGGACGCTGATTCAATCATCACTCTTGATCCTGTTAACTTGGCTCAAATTCAGCAAGGCATTCACGGCGGTACTAACACTTTCGTTGGTGGTAACTGTACTGTGAGCTTAATGCTTATGGCTTTGGGTGGCCTTTACGAGAAAGGCATGGTCGAGTGGATGAGTGCCATGACTTACCAAGCGGCTTCTGGTGCAGGTGCTAAGAACATGCGTGAACTGATCTCACAAATGGGTGTGATCAACGATAGCGTAAGTTCAGAGCTAGCAAACCCTTCAAGTTCCATCCTTGATATTGATAAAAAAGTCGCTGATACCATTCGTTCATCTTCATTCCCAACAGACCAATTTGGTGCTCCGCTTGCGGGCTCACTAATCCCTTGGATCGATGTGAAGCGTGAAAATGGTCAAAGCAAAGAAGAATGGAAAGCAGGTGTTGAAGCGAACAAGATTCTTGGCCTAGATGGTCAGCCAATCCCGATTGATGGTACTTGTGTACGAATCGGTGCAATGCGTTGTCATGCTCAAGCACTAACAATCAAGCTTAAGCAAGACGTGCCAATGGACGAGATCGAAGAGATCATCGCGACGCACAATGATTGGGTTAAAGTGGTTCCTAATGACCGTGACATCACGGCACAGGAGCTAACGCCAGCGAAAGTAACAGGCACTATGTCTGTACCAGTTGGTCGTCTGCGTAAGATGTCGATGGGTAACGACTTCCTGAACGCGTTCACTGTCGGTGACCAATTACTTTGGGGTGCTGCAGAACCACTACGTCGTACTTTGCGCATTATCCTTGCTGAGAAAGCGTAACTGCCTCATTTTTGAGAATAATTAACGAAGAAGCGCCTTAGGGCGCTTTTTTTGTTTCTGATGACAGAAGCCTGACTTTAAAACCTTACCTTTCGTGCGTCTTAAAGTTGGAGCTAGAAAATGAAAGCAAACCTTAAAGGTTTTACTCTTATCGAGTTGATTGTTGTTATCGTCATTATTGGTGTTTTAGCGGTTGTTGCAGCACCTAGGTTTTTAAACATACAACATGATGCAAGGGCTTCGGTTATTGAAGGATTGGGAGCATCTGTCCATACTGCGGCTGATTTGGCGTTTGAAAAAGCCGCCGTGGAAGGTATGGAAGACCAAGAATCATATTTGATTCCTGAGTATGGGCGAGTGAAGTTTGGTTACCCCGCGGTTGAAAAGGGGGGAATGGAAAACTTTTTAGCGATTGATTCAGGGTTTCATGACCTGACTACTGAGTGGACATGGGCAGCGCATAATAATGGCTCAGTGCAAACCCCTGACATTTGGGTTATCACTCGATCTGAGTATCTAAAGGATATGGTGGGTGATGATTTCAATACCGCTATCAAGAATACGCAATGCTACGTGGAATACACGGCTGCGATGGAAGCGAACGATGACTATAAAGTAGAGGTCTTCACAGACGGCTGTTAATGATGCTGTTAATGAATAGTTAGGTTAGTTAATAAAGTAAAAGAGCTCTTTAGGGGCTCTTTTTTTGTTTTTATTCTGTTTCGTCGGTGACGACACGCTTGTCTGGGTCTGCCAATTCACTCGCACAGTGTTTGCAATACATGGCATCCGAATCATGGCCTGCTCGGTTGCAGTTCGGGCATTTAACCAACTCTTTGTGTGAGTTCATTTCATTACTGAGTTCTGCGGTAATGATACCCGTTGGGACGGCTAGGATAGAGTAACCCAATAGCATGGTAAGTGAAGCGATCGCTTTACCTAACGCAGTTTGGGGGATCATGTCACCGTAGCCAACCGTGGTGATGGTTACGATTGCCCAATAAATACTGTGGGGAATACTGGTGAAGCCATTTTCTGGTCCTTCAATAACAAAGATCAGAGCGCCGAAGATAACGACCAAGATACCCACTGTACTGAAAAAGATCAGTATCTTTCGTCGTGCCATCAACAGTGAGCGCAACAAGATATTGGAATCTTGCAGGTAGCGAACCAGTTTTAGGATTCGGAAGATACGCATCACACGCAGCAGTCTCACTACACCCATAAATGAAGCGCCTGGGAAGATGATCGCTAGGTAGGTTGGAAGAATCGCCAATAGGTCAACGACACCGTAAAAGCTGGTGGCGTAGGATTTAGGTTTTGGAGAGCAATAAAGTCTCAACAAATACTCGAGAGTAAAGAGGGCTGTAAAGGTGTATTCGATATAACGCAGCTGCTGTGACCATTCGGTCATCACATTAGGTATGGACTCTAAGATCAGAACCAACAGCGAAGCCAAGATTGCAACGATCAGAGAGATATCAAATGCACGTCCGGCTGGCGTGTGAGTACCAAAGATAATGACGTACAAATGATGCTTGAGTGGCTTGCGTGACATAAGGAAAGATTCATCTTCTGTTAAATGCATTAACAATCATTATACAAGCTTCATAATAACGAGGCGAGTGAAAGCCCAATTGCTTTACTCGCCTCATCTATATTTCAATATTGTTGCCCTTTATAGAGCAACCGAAATGCCGTTAAACGTTATGCCAAACCTGGGAACAGATTACGTAGGCCATTGGCGATGAACTCGATGCCCAATGCGCCAAGAATCAAGCCCATGATACGAGTGATCACGTTGATACCCGTTTGACCTAAAAAGCGAACGATAACTGGCGCTGAACGGAACAGAAGCCAAGAGCATGTTGCAAACGCGATGATACTAATGCCGATGCCTACGGTATCAATGGCTGCTGGATAGCGAGACCCATAAACAATGGTCGAGCTGATTGCACCCGGACCCGCCATTAGCGGCATAGCCAGTGGAACAACTCCGATTTGCTCTTTGCTTATGTATTCAGATTTCTCTTGTTTGTTCTGTTTATCTTCACCGAGCTTACCGCTCATCATCGAAAATGCGATGCTCAGCAATAGCAAACCACCTGCAACACGAAATGAATCTAGCGAGATGCTAAACATATCAAGCAGCATTTGCCCCGCAACAAGCGACACAATCAGGATAACGGCAACAGCAATGTTTGCTTGTAAGGCTGTCCTGTTCCTCTCTTCTGGCGGCATATGAGCAGTAAGAGAAACAAAAACAGGCATGATGCCGATAGGGTTTACGGCAGCAACAAGCCCAAGGAAGAATTGCATAAAAATTGCGAGTTCTAAGCCTTGCATGAGAGCGGTCTCCAGTTAGCGTACTTAAAGTAGAAGTGTTGATCTGTGAATAGTCAGAGCGCGTAATGTAAGGGACAAACTGAATTTGCACGAATGAAAAAAACTAACCTGAAATAGGGGATTTTTTTTAGAAAAACTAATTGAATCTCACTTTTGTATTCGCCTTGTTGAAAGCTAGTTGTTAGTGTTTCATTTTGTAACTTGTTATTGAGTAACTGTTAACCATCGCACGAATTTAATAAAAATTATGTCAGAATCTAGCCGCTGCAACGGTATGGATATACTCTCAGTAGCACGAATATAGCTGTATACATGTAATTTAACGGACTAAAAATGAAACTTTTTTACAGTTTATGACGCTATGTAGAAAAAAGTTGTCTGTTTGCTTGTTTTTTGCGCTAACGAAAAGTGTGATTTTAATCTATGTAAATCATGCTCTTAAGTTGATTTTTGCGATTGCCTTACTACTTTCTGGTTAATTCTTTTTGGGTAACTGATCTGGGTCAATTTTTTTCACACAGTGAAATAATATACTCAGTCCTGAAAGCAATTTACTAAGAACGCTGATGTTTAAGGTTAAAAGCAAGCAGCGAATTTAATAAAAAGTTTTTAATATTTATTATTTTAGGAGATCCACCATGCCTGTAACTAACTTAGCGGAACTTGATGCTCTAGTAGCTCGCGTTAAAGCAGCACAAGAAGAATTTGCAACATTCTCTCAAGAGAAAGTAGACGCAATCTTCCGTGCAGCTTCTCTTGCTGCTAACCACGCTCGTATCCCACTTGCACAACAAGCAGTTGCTGAATCTGGAATGGGTATTGTTGAAGATAAGGTTATCAAAAACCACTTTGCATCTGAATTTATCTACAACAAATACAAAGACGAAAAAACATGTGGCATCTTAGAAGAAGATGACAGCCTAGGCACAATGACTATCGCTGAGCCTGTAGGTATCATCTGTGGTATCGTTCCAACAACGAACCCAACTTCTACAGCAATCTTCAAATCTCTAATCTCTCTTAAGACACGTAACGGCATCATCTTCTCGCCACACCCACGTGCAAAGAACTCTACTAACGACGCTGCTAAACTTGTTTTAGATGCGGCTGTTAAAGCGGGCGCACCAAAAGACATCATCGGTTGGATCGACCAACCATCTGTAGAGCTTTCTAACGCGCTTATGAAGCACGACGGTATCGCGCTTATCCTAGCTACTGGTGGTCCAGGCATGGTTAAAGCAGCATACTCTTCTGGTAAGCCTGCTATCGGTGTTGGTGCTGGTAACGTTCCTGTAGTTATCGATGAAACAGCTGACATCAAACGTGCTGTAGCATCTATTCTTATGTCTAAAACATTCGATAACGGCGTAGTATGTGCTTCTGAGCAAGCTGCAATCGTAGTTAGCGAAGTATATGACGAAGTTAAAGAGCGTTTTGCTTCTCACAAAGCTCACGTTCTATCTAAAACTGACGCAGACAAAGTACGTAAAGTTCTTCTTATCGACGGCAACCTAAACGCTAAAATCGTAGGTCAACCTGCTCCAGCAATCGCTGAAATGGCGGGTGTTAAAGTTCCTGCTGATACTAAAGTTCTTGTAGGTGAAGGTCTTGGTAAAGTTTCTTACGATGACGAATTCGCTCACGAGAAACTGTCTCCAACTCTAGGTCTATTCCGCGCAGACGATTTCGAAGATGCTGTTGCTCAAGCGGTAACGATGGTTGAAATCGGTGGTATCGGTCACACGTCTGGTCTTTACACTAACCAAGACGTAAACGCAGATCGTATTCGTTACTTCGGTGACAAGATGAAGACGGCTCGTATCCTAATCAACATCCCTACTACTCACGGTGGTATCGGTGACCTGTACAACTTCAACGTTGCACCTTCTCTAACTCTTGGTTGTGGTTCATGGGGTGGTAACTCTATCTCTGAGAACGTAGGTCCTAAGCACCTTATCAACAAGAAAACTGTAGCGAAGCGAGCTGAAAATATGTTGTGGCACAAACTACCTAAGTCTATCTACTTCCGTCGTGGCAGCCTTCCAATCGCAATGAGCGACCTAGAAGGTAAGAAACGCGCATTCCTAGTAACTGACCGTTTCTTGTTCAACAACGGTTACGCAGATGACGTAGTACAAATCCTGAAATCTCAAGGTATTGAAGTTCAAGTATTCTTCGATGTAGAAGCGGATCCAACATTGTCTGTTGTTGAGAAAGGCGCTGAAGCAATGAAGAGCTTCCAGCCTGACGTAATCCTTGCTCTAGGTGGCGGTTCTCCAATGGATGCTGCTAAGATCATGTGGGTTATGTACGAGCACCCAGAAACTCACTTCGAAGAACTTGCAATGCGCTTTATGGATATCCGTAAACGTATCTACAAGTTCCCTAAAATGGGTAAAAAAGCTGAGCTTGTATGTATCACTACAACTTCAGGTACGGGTTCAGAAGTTACGCCTTTCGCCGTTGTTACTGACGACAAGACTGGTGCTAAATACCCACTAGCGGATTACGAAATCACGCCAAACATGGCTGTTGTTGATGCTAACCTAGTAATGAACATGCCTAAGTCTCTAACAGCGTTCGGTGGTTACGATGCCGTAACTCACGCTCTTGAAGCTTACGTATCAGTTCTTGCGAACGAATACTCTGATGGTCAAGCTCTACAAGCTCTTAAGATGCTTAAAGAATACCTACCATCAAGCTACAAAAACGGTTCAGCAGACCCAATCGCTCGTGAGAAAGTACACAACGCTGCAACGATTGCTGGTATTGCCTTTGCGAACGCATTCCTAGGTGTGTGTCACTCAATGGCTCACAAAATTGGTGCTGAGTTCCACCTACCACACGGTCTTGCTAACGCACTACTTATCTCAAACGTTGTACGTTACAACGCGAACGATAACCCAACGAAGCAAACTGCATTCTCTCAGTACGACCGCCCACAAGCACGTCGTCGTTACGCTGAAGTTGCTGACCACCTAGGCCTAAGCCAAGCTGGTGACCGTACTGCTCAGAAGATTGAACGTCTACTAACTTGGTTAGAAGAGCTTAAGAACGACCTAGACATCCCACTATCAATCCAAGCTGCGGGTGTTAACGAGTCTGACTTCATTGCTAAACTAGACGAGCTAGCTGTTGAAGCGTTCGATGACCAGTGTACCGGTGCTAACCCACGTTACCCACTAATCACTGAGCTAAAAGAAGTACTAACAACGTCTTACTTCGGTACTCCTTACGTTGAAGGTGAAACTTTCGAAGGCACTACAGTGATTCTTAAGAAAGCTGACCAAAAGCCAGCTGACGCGAAAGCGCCAAAAGCTAAAAAAGAAAAAGCTAACGCGTAATAAGTAAGCATTAGTTTTGAGATAAGTTTTCGCTAGCACGAACCTTATCTATCGGGAAAAGATCAAAGCCCTAGTCGAGAGACTGGGGCTTTTTTTATGTTTGTTGCCTGATCTACGCGGCTTGAAAGGCTAGAGTAATGTCACTCGATTAGAAATGAATGGCTCAAATGTGCTTGGCATCGGGGAAGAACTAAACCTCAGCAGCGACCACTCGCCCACTAAAGTAATCATTAGAGACGATGTATTCCGTTGTTCTGGTCAGTTCATCTTGCAGCTGAGCCCAGTGGCATCGGTTGAGCTTGCCATCGGAGTTATGGATTGCCGGGACAACACCGCCGACTCGAATACCAAATGGAGTCAGTTCTTTGGCCCAGCTATGGGTAAAGCCAGTAATCATTGAGTTCGCACTTTCTAAGCCGGACACGTCATGGAAGTCATCGTGAGAGATCACATTCACAATAACGCCTTCTTTATCCTCCTCTCGCAATCTCTCGGCACTGATTTGCCCAAATGCGAAAAGAGTCGTAGCCATAGAAGAAAGATCATTGATAAAGCTACTGACAGGTTGATCGCCAATTAGGCTTGGCATCGGGGAGCTTATCCAATTATTGACCAGTACATCGGGCGTAGTGTTGAAGGTGGTTTGAATAAAATCAAACACGCTGAGAATTGCTTGGTTGTCATTACTTTTGAGCGTGTAGTGGTAAACCGAGTCAGAAAAACGAGCACATTGTAAATAGGTCGCTTGAAGTGCTTCCGTGTCTTTATCACAAAGGATGACTGTGGCTCCCAGGTTAACAAAGTGGTTCGCAATCGTCCCTCCGAGTTGCGAGCCTGCAGATGTCACCAATATGATTGAGCTTTTTATTTCCATCCCAGCACCTAAATAAATCGTCCATGTCGGATAAGGATGGGTTAAATTTCATACAATGGGTGTGAAGAGGTTCAAACTAAGGCGTGCCAATTGATAAGTTTTTATGAACTTAGTGGCAGCTCACATTTCGCAGTAACTTCAAGTAGTAATCGACAACTCGTATTTCATGTTCACCCAAGGCTGGTGGTTCATATCACGCATGTGAATGATTTGAAATGCGGCGAACTAATCAAGAATAACAGTGGATAGAGAGCGAAAAAGAGGAAAAGTAGGTGACCGCTATACTTGAGCTTGTATTTGGTACTGACGCTGGGCAGTTGATAGTTCATTGTAGAGGGTAGCAAGTGGCAAATCAGGTACCTGTTTGTTTGCCAATTTACGTCGGTCATGACCAGAAAGGTTTTGGTAAACCTCTTCGGGTAAGTTGGCTGTATCTTCAGGCATGAAGGCAAGCGCTTCCGGTTTCAAGTAATGGCTGAGTTTTGCGCTGGCAAGGCTAGCTTGATGAAAATGATTAGATTGCTGAGCTGAAATCTCATACGAAGATTGGTTCGAACGCAGCTGCTGCGGTTCTGCAACGCCGAAGTGTTTACGCAGGCGATCTTCAGTTGTCTCTGTGACTTCAATGGTGTCAATCGGCGTGCAATCACGAACGTCATTAGAAAACATAGACAACAGCAACGCGAAATCCGCACGGCGACCTTGCTCAACCGCTTGGCTGATCCCGATGCCGAACTTCAGTTCGTTGATGATTCCTGCTTTGTCTAAAGTATGTATTTGCATGCTGCCTCTCATTGGATACACCTTTAACGGCATGGAGTCGGCAAACTTTAGTGTTTAATTACAGGCAAATAGAGAATTTATGCAGGGTGGGGAAGAGTGCTAGGAGTTGGTCGAGAAGTAAGCTCTCTTGGCTAACTGGCTAACTGGCTAACTGGTCAATAGGCTAACTGGTCAATAGGCTAACTGGTTAATAGGTTAATAGGCTAAGAAAGTTCTAGATTTTGTGGAATACGACAGATACAAAAAAGCTCACGCCGAGGCATGAGCTTTCAATAGATAACTCGCTATAAATAGCGCAGCGTAAGTAATAATTACTTAGCTAGGTTCTCTTCTACGAAAGACCAGTTTACTAGGTTCCAGAATGCAGCCATGTAGTCAGGGCGAACATTGCGGAAATCGATGTAGTAAGCGTGTTCCCATAGGTCAACAGTTAGAAGTGGAGTAACACCTTCTTCTGTTAGAGGAGTAGCAGCGTTAGAAGTGTTAACGATGTCTAGAGAACCGTCAGCTTTCTTAACTAACCAAGTCCAAGAAGAACCGAAGTTGTTGATTGCTGAATCAGTGAATTTCGCTTTGAATTCTTCGAAAGAACCGAATGCAGCGTTGATAGCTTCTGCAACAGCGCCAGTTGGTTCGCCGCCTGCTTTAGGAGCAAGACAGTGCCAGTAGAACGTGTGGTTCCAGATTTGAGCAGCGTTATTGAAAACACCACCAGTAGAAGTCTTAACGATCTCTTCTAGTGTTTTGCCTTCAAACTCAGTACCTGGGATAAGACCGTTTAGCTTAACAACGTAAGTGTTGTGGTGCTTACCGTGGTGGAAATCTAGCGTTTCTGCTGAGATGTGTGGTTCTAGCGCGTCTTTCGCGTAAGGAAGAGCCGGTAGTTCAAATGCCATTGCTCAATTCTCCATTGATATGAAAGAGTTAACTCTTTCGATTGCTTCCAGTGATATTATTATTCATGGTTCGCTTTACAGCCAACCATGGTCAATTTGCTGACTTGCGATATAGTTTAGCAAGTTTTTACTTTATTAAAAGCTTAATTCATCACTTTTGTGTGAATTGTTAGCTTAGCTCGTAAACCGCTTTTTTTATATGGTTTTTATTCTTTTGGTTTGGGGTAGAATAAAGGCAATAAAAGCCGTAATCCATTAACGAGGAAGCAATGGAAACTATCGATAAAATCAAACAGCAAATTGAAGAAAACACCATTCTACTTTACATGAAAGGTTCTCCTAAGCTGCCAAGCTGTGGTTTTTCTTCTCAAGCATCTCAAGCTCTAATGGCATGTGGTGAAAAATTTGCTTACGTAGATATCCTACAAAACCCTGACATCCGTGCAGAGCTTCCAGCTTACGCACAATGGCCAACGTTCCCACAACTTTGGGTTGACGGTGAGCTGATCGGTGGTTGTGACATCATTCTTGAGATGTTCCAAAAAGGCGAACTTCAGCCAATCGTTAAAGAAGCGGCTGCAAAAGTAGCTGGCGACGACGCTGAGTAAGCTTTAAGCCTTTGCGCTTAAATATTGAATGGAAGGGGCCCTTAATGAGGCTCCTTTTTTGTTTGAATGGTTTGAAAGACTCGATAAGGAATGAACAATGGACGTAAAACTTCATTATGTGCATGACCCAATGTGCAGTTGGTGCTGGGGTTATAAGCCAACATTAGAACTCTTAAAACAGCAGCTACCTGCGAGTATTGAGTTTAACTACGTAGTCGGTGGTTTGGCCCCTGATTCTGAAGATCCAATGTCAGAAGAGATGAAAGGTAAGCTGCAAGCTATCTGGAAGCAGATTGAAGCTAAGTTGGGTACTGAGTTCAACCACGAATTTTGGACTGAATGCCAACCAGTTCGTAGCACTTACCCTGCTTGTCGTGCCGTGATCGCTGCTGGTTTTCAAGACCATTACGAAGCGATGCTTGAAGCAATTCAACACGCTTACTACCTTCGTGCGATGTTGCCACACAGTCAAGAAACGCATTTGCAGTTAGCTGAAGAGCTAGGGATGAATGTACAACAGTTTGAAAATGATCTTTCTAGTAAGTTATTGGAAAGCGAATTAGATGACCAGTTAGGCTTTAAAGAAGCGATCGGTGTGCATTCTTACCCGACGTTAATGCTTGAAGTAAATGGTATTTTTACGGCAGTAGAACTGGATTACCATTCAACGGAAGCGACGCTTAAGTCTATTCGCGAAGTATTGGTGAATAACGCTCCCGCTGCATAATTCAGCTAGAGCTGTCTGTATTAACGTAAATTATGTCCAAGGCTTACTCATTAGAGTAAGCCTTTTTTGTTTGGCGTTGCCGGTTCATTGAGGGTGAGAGTGAGAGTGAGAGGAAGGAAGAGTGGAATGAATCCCAGGAACAAAAAAGACCGCACGAGGCGGTCTTTATAAAAGTGAGCGTAGGACTCTTTAACTACAGAACCTAATTACAGAACCATGGCTGCAATCCAACCGAATACGATCAGTGGGATGTTGTAGTGCAGGAATGTCGGTACAACGGTTTCCCAAACGTGCTCGTGTTGACCATCAGCATTTAGACCAGACGTTGGACCTAATGTTGAGTCAGAAGCCGGAGAGCCCGCATCACCGAGTGCTGCAGCTGTACCAACTAGAGCGATGGTTGCCATTGGCGAGAAGCCAAATGCTGCTGCTAGTGGAACGTAGATAGTCGCAAGGATTGGAATCGTAGAGAACGAAGAGCCGATACCCATTGTTACCAACAGGCCAACGATTAGCATAAGCAATGCCGCTAGAGGTTTGTTGTCACCAATGCTTGTTGAAAGCGCTTCAACCAGAGACTCAACGCCACCTGTTTGCTTCATTACCGCTGCAAAACCTGCCGCTGCAATCATGATGAAACCGATCATTGCCATCATGTGAACACCCTTGGTGAAGACATCGTGTGTCTCTTTCCAAGCGATTACACCACCGAAGGTGAATACCATGAAACCAGCCAATGCACCGATGATCATAGAACCTGTCGATAGCTGAACCGTTAGCGCAGCAACAATACCAGCAGCAGCCACTAGGATGTGCTTCTTGTTGATCTCTTTCACTTCGGTTGAAACAACAGTATGAGACGTTTCTTTGTATTGACGTGGCTTACGGTAAGTAAAGAACACGGCCGTAAGAAGGCCAAAGATCATGCCTGCAGCCGGTAACAACATCGCCATTGGTACTTGGCTTGCTACTACGTTTTCAAGACCGTTGTCGTGAAGGTTTTTTAGCAGGATGTTGTTTAGGAAGATGCCACCAAAACCAATCGGTAACACCATGTAAGGTGTAATCAGACCAAAAGTCAGCACACACGCAACCAGACGACGGTCTAGGTTCATTTTTGCGAATACGCCTAATAGAGGTGGGATTAAGATTGGGATAAAGGCGATATGTACAGGGATTACATTTTGCGAAGACATGGTCACTAGGATCAAAGACGCTAGGATGCCATATTTTAGACCATTAGATGCTGCACTGTTCTCTTTACCGTGAATGCGCTTAATGACGCTTTGAGCAAGCAGGTCAGTGATACCAGAACGTGAGATAGCAACAGCGAATGTACCAAGCATAGCGTAGCTAAGTGCGATAGTTGCACCACCACCTAATCCACTTTCGAAAGCCGCGACTGCGTCGTTCAAGCCCATACCAGAGGCTACGCCACCGATAATTGCGCTGAACGTGAGAGCAACGACTACGTTTACGCGCATCAAAGCTAAAACAAGCATGATGCAAACTGAAATTACAACAGGATTCATATTATTCTCGGGATGTTGTGTTTTTTATGAAGGCAATACGAGTGAACGTTTACCGACTCTATTTTTTATTCTTCGTCAACAAGAGGCCAACCACCAAGGGCTTTCCATTTGTTTACAATGCCGCAAAATAACTCTGTGGTTTTTTGCGTATCATACAAAGCAGAGTGTGCTTCTTTGTTGTCAAATTCCATCCCTGCAGTGCGGCAAGCTTTAGCCAAAACGGTTTGACCGTAGGCAAGACCACTAAGAGCTGCAGTGTCAAAAGTAGCAAATGGATGGAAAGGGACGCGTTTAAGCTTACAGCGCTCACTTGCTGCATTAACGAAGTTCAAATCGAATGTAGCGTTGTGAGCAACCATGATTGCACGACTGCAATCTGATGCTTTTTGTTCTTTTCTCACTAGCTTGTAGATTTCTTTAAGGGCTTCTTGTTCCGACACAGCACCACGTAATGGGCTAAATGGGTCTTTAATTCCGTTAAAGTCTAATGCTGCCTGCTCTATATTTGCGCCTTCAAAAGGCTCAATGTGAAAATGAAGCGTTGATGCAGGGTGCAGATCTCCGTTCTCATCCATTTTTAATGTAATGGCACAGATTTCTAATAATGCATCGGTTTCAGCGTTAAACCCTGCGGTTTCCACGTCGATGACCACTGGAAAATAGCCACGAAAGCGTTTTTTTAGGGTCAGAGCTTCGTTTTCTACAGTCATGTTAGCCCAAATAAGTGTGATTAAGGCTGCATTATTGCAGATAATAGCAGTGATAAAAACTAGGGAAGGGCAATAAATCATAAATTACCTAATCCATTGCGGCTTGATAATTGCATATTTAAACGTGAGAGAAAAATGCGGCAATTGGCTGCATTGTTAAACGAATTGCTTAAGAGATACTCCACTTTATGAAGAAACAACTCATAACAGGTTCAATGCTATTTTCGCTACTTATGTCGTTACCAGTAATGGCACAAGAAAAGCGTTATGGAGCATCTCCTCAACAGTCAAAGTGGGAGATGGTGGCCAACACGCCACTCGAATGCCGCTTGGTTCACCCTATCCCAAATTTTGGTGATGCTGAGTTCTCATCTCGCGCGAGTAAAAAAATCATTTTGGACTTTGAGCTTAAAATGCGTCGCCCAATGGGTGCTACGCGTAATGTCAGCTTGATTTCGATGCCGCCACCTTGGCGTCCGGGTGAAAGTGCTGATCGCATGACAACCATTAAGTTCTTCCAACAATTTGATGGCTACGTCGGTGGTCAAACAGCTTGGGGGATTTTGAGTGAGTTGGAGAAAGGTCGCTACCCGACATTCAGTTACCAAGAGTGGCAGAGCCGAGATCAGCGAATCGAAGTGTCGCTGTCGTCGGTGTTATTCCAAGAAAAATACAATGTGTTCAGTGACTGTGTTGCTAACCTGTTGCCTTACAGCTTTGAAGATATCTCTTTCACTATTTTGCACTACGACCGTAATAGTGATCAGCTGAACAAGTCGTCGCGCAAAAGGCTGAGCCAGATCGCCGATTACGTTCGCTATAACCAAGACATCGATCTTGTGCTGGTGGCAACGTACACCGATTCTGTCGACAGCAAAGGTATTAGCCAAAACCTTTCAGAGCGCAGAGCGGAATCGTTAAGAGAGTACTTCAAATCTTTAGGCTTGCCAGAAGATCGTATCCAAGTTCAGGGCTATGGTAAACGTCGCCCGATTGCAGACAACAATTCGCCAATTGGTAAAGACAAGAACCGACGCGTTGTTATCTCTTTAGGTCGTACGCAGGTTTAATCAGAATAATTGCTTGTTTTGAAATCAGATAGCCCGTCGTAATGACGGGCTTTTTTGTCTTTAAAATTTGGAGCCATTGTCTAAACGTAACTCGTTTAGTTCAAGCGGAAACGAGCGATCATTTCACAGTTGGTCGCGGTATCGATCTTTTCTACCATAGAAGCAATTTTAGGATTGGGATGGCGTTTCATGAAATCGATCAGCGCTTTCTTACAGCAACCAATAGAATCGATAAAGCTGGAACATTGAGTGTTAGGGCACTGCGGGATCAGTGTCAGCACTTTTTCTGAAGCCAATTGAAGATACTTGAGCTCGTATTCGGTATCACCAGCCCATCGCCAGAATTGTGCGAGATTGTGGCAAGAGATCACTGAGATCAGTAGGCGTTCGTCAGCCTGAATATCGGTACGCTCAGTGATTTCTTCGCTCAAGTTCAGTGCTTGCTGATAGTGAAGAATACTTCGTACAGGATCGTCGAGCTGCAATGCAGTATCGGCAAGTAACGTGTGTTTTTCCCATTCGCTAATCATTGTATTACCTCACTAATCAATAGGTGGTTAATTTAAATGATAATCATTATCATGTAAAGTTTCATCAATGAGATTGTTAAGAATAATTGGTAGAGAATATCGATTATGGTGAGAGTGATAAAAAAGAAGCGAGCACAGTGCTCGCTTCTTTTTTTCATTTCATCAGGCGTTCAAGCCCAACTTCGTATAGAGGTTGAGGAATTAACCTTCTAGACCTGCGCTTGCTTGTTTGTTCTGAATTAGCTCAATCATGTAACCGTCAGGATCTTTAACGAATGCGATGTGAGTAGAGCCGCCTTTTACAGGGCCAGCTTCACGCGTTACATTACCGCCTGCTGCTTTAATTGCATCACACGTTGTGTAGATGTCATCAACACCGATAGCAACGTGACCAAAAGCTGAGCCAAGGTCATATTCAGTGGTACCCCAGTTGTAAGTCAGCTCAATCACAGCACCTTGAGATTCGTCACCAAAGCCAACGAAAGCCAGCGTGTATTCGTACTCTTTGTTTTCGTTCTTACGTAATAGCTGCATGCCCATTACATTGGTATAGAACTCGATAGACTTGTCTAGATCACCCACGCGCAGCATGGTGTGTAAAATACGACCGTTTGACATGATTTGCTCCTAGCTTTAATTATGTATACGTTTTTGTAATTCTGTTTTATGCCGCTAGATAAACGCGGCGCTTTTTGGCCAATAGGCTTGTTAGCTTCTTTCGCTTAGGGTTAACAGTTTATGAGCCTAGACGTCCGTCTTCTCTTTGAACTCACACAGGTCTTCAATGATACAACTGCCACAGCGTGGTTTACGCGCAACACAGGTGTAACGTCCATGAAGAATGAGCCAATGGTGGACATCCAGTTTGAATTCTTTTGGGATAACTTTAAGTAGCTTTGCTTCGACATCATCGACGGTTTTACCCATGGCGAGCTTAGTGCGGTTTGATACGCGATAGATGTGAGTATCAACGGCAATGGTTGGCCAACCGAATGCAGTATTTAACACTACGTTTGCTGTTTTACGACCAACGCCTGGAAGGGCTTCTAATGCAGCGCGATCTTCCGGTACTTCCCCATTATGTAGGTCAAGCAGCATACGACACGTTTTGATGGTGTTTTCTGCTTTCGAATTAAACAGACCGATGGTCTTGATGTACTCTTTTAGGCCATCGACACCTAGGTCGAAAATAGCCTGTGGAGTATTAGCCACAGGGTAAAGCTTATCAGTGGCTTTGTTGACGCTGACATCGGTTGCCTGCGCAGATAAGAGCACGGCGATCAGCAACTCGAAAGGACTGTTCCAGTTAAGCTCAGTTTCTGGCTTGGGATTGTTTTCTCTTAAACGCTCAAGTATTTCTACTCGTTTTACATTGTTCATAGCGACATTACTTTCAAATAGTTAGGGCTTGAGTTCCGGCGGAGTTCTTTCAAACTTACTCGTTTTAAAATAACAAGTTCCGCAATGGTTCAGGCTTTATCATCGGTTACGCGCTCTTATGAGCGTCATTATTATGTGTACTTGGTTTATCTATTTACCTGCTGAGCGGTTGAGTTACTCAGCAGGGTTTAAGCTACTGTAACTTATCAGGCATTGGTAACGCGAGCGCGTTCAATAGCTGGTTTTTCTTGTTTGGGCTGTCTAGCTTTAGCTTGGTTGTCGATGATATTTTTCAAAGCAATCAAGAAACCAACACCAATAAAGGCACCTGGTGGTAGCAGGGCTAACAAGAAGCTGTTATCAAATTGGAATATCTGGATGCGCAATACCGAAGCCCAATCACCAAGGAGCAAGTCTGCGCCATCAAATAGGGTTCCGTTACCAATAACCTCACGCATCGCACCCAATACAACCAGTACCGATGTCATGCCAAGGCCCATCCAGAAACCATCTTGAGCAGCAGGTAGCACTTCGTTTTTAGACGCGAAGGCTTCAGCTCTGCCAATGATGATACAGTTGGTTACGATCAGTGGGATGAAGATACCCAAAGATAGGTAAAGCCCGTATGCGTAGGCATTCATCAGTAGTTGAACACAGGTTACCAGTGATGCAATGATCATCACGAATACTGGAATACGCACTTCTTTTGGCACATGGTTTCGAACCAGAGAAACAGACACGTTCGACCCGACTAATACAAGCAAGGTAGCGATACCTAGCCCAAGTGCGTTAGTGACTGTTGACGATACAGCCAGCAGCGGACATAACCCAAGAAGTTGCACTAGGGCAGGGTTATTGGCCCACATGCCATTTTTAATCAGTGTTTTATGGTCACTCATTATTCACCACCACAATTTAGAGGTTGAGCAAGCAATGCTTGGTTGTTTTGGTTAACGTACTGCACCGCCTGTTTGACGGACTTCACGACAGCTCTTGGTGTGATGGTCGCGCCAGTAAACTGGTCGAAATCACCACCATCTTTACGAACCTTCCAACGATCAAGATTTGACTCGGTTACTTGTTTACCTGCAAAAGAGAGTATCCAATCACTCACTCGAAGGTCTATCTTATCGCCTAACCCCGGAGTTTCCCTGTGGGAAAGCACACGTGTACCCAAAATGGTACCGTCAATTTTCATCCCAACAATTACTTTTATTGCACCATTGTAGCCATCAGGAGCAATGGCTTCGATCGCAATCGCGCTAGGTTCACCGTTGAGTGTAGCAATATAAGCCGGCATTGCTTGTTCAGTGCCCAGCTCTTCTGCTTGAACCAGAGTACAGGCTGAAAATAGTTCATTATCGTGCAGATCGTGCGGGATCACTTGGTTAAGAACAGACAGTAACTGAGCCTGTTCTTGCTGTTTGATCTGATCTTTGGTCAGGTAGTGAGTAACGGCCACCAAACCTGTCGAAGCGCAGGCAAAAATCGCAAGTACAAGACCGTTTTTCTTAATTGCATTTAGCATAGCATCTGCTTCCTTAGTGGCCGTATGTACGAGGTTTGGTGTAGTAGTCAATCAGTGGAACACACATGTTGGCTAACAATACCGCGAACGCCACACCATCAGGGAAGCCACCCCAACTGCGGATAATAAAGACTAACCCGCCAATCAGCGCACCAAATACCAAGCGACCTTTCACTGTCGTCGAGGCGGAAACCGGATCGGTTGCAATGAAGAATGCACCAAGCATAGTCGCGCCAGACAATAGGTGAATGGTTGGCGAAGCGGTTTCACCTGGAGTTAAGATTAAGAATACCAGGCTAAACAGCGCAAGGCTGCCGATGAAAGCTACCGGAATATGCCATTGAATCACGCGTTGCTTGATAAGTACCAAGCCACCAACTAGGTAAGCAAGGTTCACCCATTCCCAACCTACGCCAGCTAGCCAGCTGAATTGCGGTTGAGACAGAGCTTCAGACGCTGTGTTACCTGCCGTTAATGCGGTTTTGAAGGCATCGAGTGGCGTTGCCATCGTTGTGCCATCAATACCTAGACGCGCTTGTTGCAGAGATAAACCTTCATTATTGAAGCCAGTAAAGATCATCAAAAATGAGTCAACAAAGCTCGTAGCTTCAGCCGTTAAACTGGTCGGCGCATTCCAACTCGTCATTTGAACTGGGAATGAGATAAGCAAAACAACGTAAGCGACCATCGCTGGATTAAATGGATTTTGTCCAAGGCCGCCATATAGGTGCTTAGCGATGACAATAGCGAAGAACATACCTATCACTAGAATCCACCACGGAGAGTGTGGGGGAATCGCGACACTGAGTAGCCAAGCGGTCACAACAGCGCTGTAATCACGTAATGCCATCACTGGCGGACGTTTTCTTAGCAGCATTACAGCGGCTTCAAAGGTAACAGCAAGTGCAATAGCAAATACTAACTGGATGAGCGTGCCCCATCCAAAGAAGTAGGTTTGAGCTAGTAGACCTGGCAATGCACAAATAGCGACCCATTTCATGAGATCAGGGGTGCTTCTACGATTGTGCGCGTGCGGTGAGCTGGCGATAAAGAAGGCCACTACTCTTTCTCCTCATTATTCTTTTTGTCTTGCTCTTGCTGCGCCTTTCTTGCTTTAGCACGAGCAATCGCTGCAGCAACTGCTGCTTTTTTAGGGTCGACTGGTTCTTGTTGAGTCTCAGTCTTAATGTCGGTCACAGGCTTAAGTGTTTCTTCTGTCTCGGACTGTTTCGCTTGCTGTGTTTTCTTCGCTTTAGCGCGAGCTATTGCAGCGGCAACAGCTGCTTTTTTAGGATCGACTGGTTCTGATCGAATCTCAGCTTCCACTTCAATTTCAACTACAGCTTCAGGAGCGGTTGCTTCTGCTTCGACCTGCTTAGCTTGCTGCGCCTTTCTTGCTTTAGCACGAGCAATTGCGGCAGCAACAGCTGCTTTTTTAGGATCGACTGGTTCTGATCGAATCTCAGCTTCCACTTCAATTTCAACTACAGCTTCAGGAGCGGTTGCTTCTGCTTCGACCTGCTTAGCTTGCTGTGCTTTCTTGGCTTTAGCACGAGCAATTGCGGCAGCGACAGCATCTTTCTTAGCATCGCCAGAGCTTTTAGCTGGAGCTTCACTTTCGGTTTGAGCTGCTGATTCCGCTTGTTGAGCTTTCTTGGCTTTAGCACGAGCAATGGCCGCAGCGACTGCGTCTTTCTTGGCATCGCCAGAGCTTTTAGCTGGAGCTTCACTTTCGGTTTGAGCAGCTGATTCTGCTTGTTGTGCTTTCTTCGCTTTAGCGCGAGCAATTGCTGCAGCGACTGCGTCTTTCTTAGCGTCGCCAGAACTTTTAACCGGCGCTTCACTTTCGGTTTGAGTAGCTGATTTCGCTTGTTGAGCTTTCTTGGCTTTAGCGCGAGCAATAGCGGCAGCGACTGCATCTTTCTTAGCGTCACCTGATTTTTCAACCGGAGCTTCAGAAGCAGATTCTGCCTGCTGAGCCTTCTTGGCTTTAGCACGAGCAATGGCTGCAGCGACGGCATCTTTCTTAGCGTCGCCAGAGCTTTCAGCTGAAGCTTCAGACGCTGACTCCGCTTGTTGAGCTTTCTTGGCTTTAGCGCGAGCAATAGCCGCAGCGACAGCATCTTTCTTGGCATCGCCAGTACTTTCAGCTGAAGCTTCAGACGCTGATTCCGCTTGTTGAGCTTTCTTTGCTTTAGCGCGAGCAATAGCCGCAGCGACAGCATCTTTCTTAGTATCGCCAGAGTTCTCTGCTGGATTATCCGTTGCAGCTTGTTGTGCCTTACGTTCTCTAGCTTGTCTCTTACGCTCTTCTCGTAACTTAGACATTTCAGAGTTATCAGGTCCGGCGTCGTTTGCTTTTTGAGCTGCAGCTTGTTTCGCTTTTGCCTTAGCAATCGCAGCGGCTACCGCAGGTTTCACTGCTGGTTCTGCATTAGGTGTTTGGTCTACTGTTGTTTTTTGAGCTTTAACGCGAGCAATCGCAGCTGCAATCGCATCATCACCATCGGCTGATTTCATATCTTTACGACGGTTGTCAGCAGCTTTCTTGAAGCGGTTTTCACGTTCTGCTTTGTCACGCTCCATACGAGCGTTTTTCTCTTCGAAACGAATCTTGGCGCGCTCTGCAGCTGTCGCTTCATCTTTTCTTGTTTTGATTTCGGCTTTCGCTTGGCGATAGTACTGAACAAGAGGGATTTCACTAGGGCAGACAAACGCACAAGCACCACATTCAATACAATCTTTAATATTCAGCTCTTCACACTTATCCAACTCGTTGGCTTTCGCATGCCATTGCAGTTGTTGAGGAAGTAGAGATGCAGGACAAGCTTCAGCACATGCGCTGCAACGAATACATTCCATTTCGTAAGTGCTTGGTGAGATCTCACGACGCGTTGGCGCTAAAATACAGTTCGACGTTTTGGTGATTGGCACATTGGCATGCGGCAAGGTAAAGCCCATCATCGGGCCGCCCAAAATTAAACGCGGCAGTTTTTTATCTGCTTTGTAGCCAAACTCTTCAAGTAACTCATGTACTGGTGTGCCTAATAGCGCCCAAACGTTACGAGGTTGCTTAAAGGTTTTACCGGTTAAAGTCACCACGCGGTTAACCACGGGTTCGCCGTCAATTACCGCTCGCTTAATCGAGTAAAGAGAGCCGACGTTCTGAACCAAAACACCAATGTCTGCAGGAATGCCGCCAGCTGGAACCTCTTTGTTGGTGAGGATCTTGATAAGTTGCTTCTCACCACCAGAAGGGTATTTAGTTGGGATAACACGAATGACGATATCTTTGTCTTTTGCTGCAATCTCAAGTGCTTTTATCGCGTCTGGTTTGTTGTCTTCAATGCCGATAACCGTCAGCTTTGGTTGAAGAATGTGTTCAACCACTTCGATGCCTTTTAATACTTCGTCGGCATGTTCTTGAAGCAACTTGTCATCAGAGGTGATGTAAGGTTCACATTCCGCAGCATTGACGATCAAAATGTCGGTACGACCTAAGCCGGATTGAAGCTTCTTAGCCGTAGGGAAGCCTGCGCCGCCCATGCCTGAAATGCCAGCTTGGCGAATCACATCAAGCAGTTCGTCAGAAGTCTTTGTCGAAAAATCTTCAACTGGATTTTTTTCAATCCAAGAGTCTAGGCCATCAGGTTTAATCACCACGCACACATCACTCAAGCCTGAAGGGTGAGCGGTGGTTCGTGGTTCAATAGCGGTAATCACACCCGATGTTGGTGCATGTACTGGCAAAGTGAAACCAGTCTCTAAGGCCGTCAGTTGTTGACCTTTTAGTACGGCATCACCGACAGCAACCAACAAGTTACCGGGCTTACCGATGTGCTGTTTCACCGGAAGAACGATTTCTTCAGGAAGCCTTGCATGCACGATATCAGTAGTATTCGACTGTTTCTTGTTTTCAGCAGGGTGCACACCGCCTGGGAAGTTCCAAATAGAGCCCGTGCGAATTTGTTCAATTAAAGAGATCATACTAACCCTATGCTTTAGGCTCTGACGCGGTCGCATCAGTTGCTTGGTTAGTGATATCAGTAACAGGAATGATGTTCATCTGCCATTTCCAATTTTCAGTCGTTGTTGCCACTGGAATCATTTCGATACAGTCAGTAGGGCACGGTGCGACACATAGATCACAACCTGTACATTCATCTTTGATTACTGTGTGCAGTGCCTTGGTACCACCAACAATGGCGTCAACAGGGCAGGCTTGAATACACTTGGTACAGCCGATACACATATCTTCATGAATGAAGGCAACGGTTTTTACTTTGTTATCTAAGTCATGAGCGGAGTCTTCAACTTCTACGCCCATTAAATCTGCTAGCTTCTCAATGGTTGCTTGGCCGCCCGGAGGACATTTGTTGATCTTGTCTCCGTTAGCGATCGCCTCTGCGTATGGACGACAACCTGGGTAGCCACACTGACCACACTGAGTTTGCGGCAATATGGTGTCGATTTGATCAACGATCGGATCGGCTTCCACTTTAAAGCGGATAGAAGCAAAGCCTAAGATAGCGCCAAAAACGGCGGCTAAAACGGCGAGTGCAATGATTGCAATTAAGATGGTGCTCATGCTTATTTCACCAACCCAGTAAAGCCCATAAATGCCAGAGACATTAGGCCTGCTGTGATCATCGCAATCGATGCGCCTTTGAAGGGCATTGGAACATCAGCAACCGCAATACGCTCACGCATTGCAGCAAATAGGATCAGAACAAGAGAGAAACCAACAGCCGCGCCGAAACCATAGATGATTGACTGGATGAAGTTGTGGTTTTCATTGATGTTCAGAAGTGCCACACCTAATACAGCGCAGTTGGTGGTGATAAGAGGCAGGAAGATACCCAACAGGCGATATAGAGTTGGGCTGGTTTTGTGAACGACCATTTCCGTAAATTGAACAACTACCGCGATAACCAAGATGAAACTCATGGTACGCAGGTATTCAATACCCAGGGGGGTAAGGATGTAGGTTTCTACTAGGTATGCAGATACCGACGCTAACGTCAGAACGAAAGTCGTCGCGAGGCCCATGCCAATCGCAGTCTCCAGTTTCTTGGAGACTCCCATGAAAGGACATAGCCCTAAAAACTTCACTAGCACAAAGTTATTGACCAGCACAGTGCCAACCAACAACAAAAGGTATTCGGTCATAATGGATTAATTCTTGAGATTCCGATCCCGATATTATCCTGCTTTGCTTACCTAATAACAACCAAGGATCACTAGGGATTTAGACACTTGGTGAAAAAAACATCAGGTAATCGATTGATTATTAAAGTTACCGTAAGTATAGACGGCCAATTTTTACTTCGTGAGACAAGTTTGTAGGAGTAGTTGAATTGGATCTTTTATAAGATCATTCTTGAATTGAGCTCGATTTTCTTCCTAAGAATAGGGTCATATTTGTGGATTTTTGGTGCTCAGAACTATCAAAAAGAGAAGGAAAGCTGCGAGTCGAATACGTTCCCAAACCGCTAAAACGCAAAAAGCCGCATCGAGTGATGCGGCTTCTTTAAATTTGGCTCCCCTTGCAAGACTTGAACTTGCGACATACGGATTAACAGTCCGCCGTTCTACCAACTGAACTAAAGGGGAATTGCTTGTTAGCGACGCGAATTCTAATAATAGTCTGAATTTCTGTCAATAAAAAATAGCAGAAAAAAATAATATAAAAAACTTTACTTTCTTGGACGCCTTACCGGATTTAGCCTTTCTTTAGTTATCCACCAAAATTGTGGATAAGTATGTGTGTGAAACTTTAACAACAATAATTGGGATAAATCTGAGAATATAAAAATCTGAGGTAAGGTAATGTATTTAAAAGATTTGTATCAAAATATCACGATTGTATAACTTTTGACGATTATAAAATATACAGTAAAACAAGTGCTATTTTTAGATTTTTTGGGGAAAAGTAGTGGATTAAAAATTGAGTGATCTAGCTGAAGAGATCTTGCAAGGGCACGGATAATACCAAGTTCTAAAAGTAAAAGCTATCACTGATATCTAATCTTAAGATGCATTTCTCTAGATAATAGTTGCAACTACACTCCTCCTAGAGTGACAATGACCTGATTATAAAAACAGTATGGAAATGGCGACCTATGAGTAAACTCTTTGACTTGGTATCGGACTATAGCCCATCCGGAGATCAGCCGACTGCGATAACCAAATTATTAGATGGATTAGATTCCGGTTTGGCACATCAAACTCTATTAGGGGTTACGGGCTCTGGTAAAACCTTTACGTTAGCCAACGTCATTTCTCAATCTCAAAGACCTGCAATCTTGTTAGCCCCTAACAAAACGTTGGCAGCTCAACTTTATGGCGAGATGAAATCTTTCTTTCCGAATAACTCCGTTGAGTACTTTGTTTCTTACTACGATTATTACCAACCGGAAGCCTACGTTCCAACCACGGATACCTTTATCGAGAAAGATGCGTCGATAAATGCTCATATTGAGCAAATGAGACTTTCAGCTACCAAAGCTTTGTTAGAAAGAAAAGATGCCATTATTGTTGCGTCTGTATCGGCTATCTACGGTCTTGGTGATCCTAAGTCTTATTTGAAGATGATGCTTCATTTGAGTCGTGGTGAGGTGATGGATCAGCGAGACATCCTACGCCGCTTAGCTGAGCTGCAATATTCAAGAAACGATGTCGCATTTGAACGTGGTCAGTTCCGTGTTCGTGGTGAGGTGATTGATATCTTCCCAGCAGAATCTGACCAAGATGCGGTTCGAATTGAAATGTTCGATGACGAAGTGGACTGCATTAGTATTTTTGATCCTCTGACTGGTGCGGTGAAACAAAGAGACTTACCGCGTTTTACAGTTTATCCAAAAACTCACTATGTAACCCCAAGAGAGAAGATCCTTGAGGCGATTGAGAAGATTAAGGATGAGTTGCGCGATAGGGCTCAATATTTAAAAGACAACAACAAGCTTCTCGAAGAACAGCGTATTTCTCAAAGAACTCAGTTTGATATCGAGATGATGACGGAGTTGGGTTTCTGTTCCGGTATCGAAAACTATTCACGATACTTGAGTGGCCGTGCGGAAGGGGAAGCGCCTCCAACGTTATTTGATTACCTGCCTGATGATGGTTTGCTGATCATCGATGAGTCACATGTAACTGTGCCGCAAATTGGCGCCATGTATAAAGGTGACCGCTCTCGTAAAGAAACTTTGGTTGAGTTTGGCTTTAGGTTGCCTTCTGCGTTGGATAACCGTCCGATGAAATTTGAAGAGTTCGAATCGATCGCGCCACAAACCATTTTTGTGTCGGCCACGCCGGGTAATTATGAGATTGAGAAATCAGATGGTGAGATTGCTGATCAAGTGGTGCGTCCTACTGGTCTGTTAGACCCAATCATCGAAGTAAGACCTGTCGCGACTCAGGTGGATGACTTGCTGTCTGAAATTAGAATCCGTTCAGTGAAAGAAGAGCGCGTATTGGTCACTACGTTGACTAAACGAATGGCAGAAGACTTAACCGAATACCTTAGTGAGCATGGTATTAAGGTTCGTTACTTGCACTCAGATATCGATACCGTGGAGCGTGTAGAGATCATTCGAGACCTACGTTTGGGGGAGTTCGACGTGTTAGTGGGCATTAACTTACTTCGAGAAGGTCTGGATATGCCGGAAGTATCGCTGGTGGCGATTCTTGATGCTGATAAAGAGGGTTTCTTACGTTCTGAGCGTTCTCTGATTCAAACCATTGGTCGTGCTGCGCGTAACTTGGAAGGTCGAGCGATCCTTTATGGTGATTCGATTACTAAGTCGATGAGAAAAGCGATTGATGAAACCGATCGTCGTCGTGAGAAGCAGCAAGCCTACAATGAAGAGCAAGGCATCACGCCGCAAGCGTTGAAACGTAATATCAAAGACATTATGGAGCTGGGTGACCTGACTAAATCCAAACAACAGCGACAGTCTAAACAAGTTCCGTTATCTAAGGTTGCTGAACCTTCTGAAAGTTATGCAGTGCTTACACCACAGCAGCTTGATAAAGAGATCAGCAAGCTAGAAGCTGCGATGTATCAGCATGCTCAGAACCTAGAATTTGAATTGGCAGCACAGAAGCGTGATGAAATTGAGCAGCTAAGAAAGCAGTTTATTACCAACAGCTAATCTCACTTTTCATTCGAAGAATTGTTCCCCTCAATACAAGAATTGAGAGTGTTTCAGGCAAAAAAACAGCCAGTAGTAAATGTTCTACTGGCTTACGTTTGTGAACACTCGGTCCACTAACAACGTCAGTTGGCTAGGTGACCCGAAGGTCATTTATACCGTTGCATCGTTCGTGCCAGATAGATAAAACATTGATTATTTGAAGTAAGTAAAAAAACACACTACAAATATTGTGGCTAATTTGCATAATGCAAAGCGGAATGCGACTATAATAAGAAATGCAAATTATAAATGGCTAGGATATGCAATCAAAAACGCTAGATAACAAATCGAAGTATTTGTTGATGGTCGAGGATACCGCTTCGGTAGCAGCTTTATATCGCTCGTATCTTACACCGCTCGAAATTGATATCAACATTGTCGGCACTGGCCGCGATGCAATCGAGAGTTTGAATCATCGAATCCCAGACCTTATTTTATTAGATCTACGTCTGCCTGACATGACGGGTATGGACGTGCTATTTGCTGTAAAACAAAAATACCCTGAAGTTCCGGTTATCTTCATGACGGCTCACGGTTCTATCGATACCGCCGTAGAAGCCATGCGTCATGGTTCTCAAGATTTCCTTATCAAGCCGTGTGAAGCCGACCGACTCCGTATTACGGTGAACAACGCGATCCGCAAAGCCACCAAACTTAAAAATAGCTCGGAACATCCGGGAAACCAAAATTACCAAGGCTTCATTGGTAGTAGCCAAACCATGCAGCAGGTTTACCGAACTATCGACTCTGCAGCATCGAGTAAAGCCAGTATTTTCATCACGGGTGAAAGTGGTACGGGTAAAGAGGTATGTGCAGAAGCTATTCATGCGGCGAGCAAGCGTGGTGACAAGCCTTTCATCGCGATTAACTGTGCGGCTATCCCTAAAGATCTAATTGAAAGTGAGCTATTTGGCCACGTTAAAGGCGCCTTTACCGGTGCTGCAACTGATCGTCAAGGTGCCGCTGAACTTGCTGATGGCGGAACACTATTCCTTGATGAATTGTGCGAAATGGACTTAGAGCTGCAAACCAAGCTGCTGCGCTTTATCCAAACCGGTACTTTTCAAAAAGTTGGCTCTTCGAAGATGAAGAGTGTCGATGTTCGTTTCGTATGTGCAACCAACCGTGACCCTTGGAAAGAAGTACAAGAAGGTCGCTTTAGAGAAGATTTATACTATCGTTTATACGTGATTCCATTGCACCTGCCGCCATTGCGCGAGCGCGGTGAAGATGTCATCGAGATTGCGTACTCGTTACTAGGTTACATGTCGGTTGAGGAAGGTAAGGCGTTTGTGCGTTTTGCTCAGGAAGTGCTTGATCGCTTTAATCAATATGAGTGGCCGGGTAACGTTCGTCAGCTACAAAACGTATTACGGAACGTGGTGGTATTGAATAACGGCAAAGAGATTACTCTCAACATGCTTCCACCACCATTGAACCAACCGATTGAAAACAGCTTGCGCTTGAAAGAGAAGCAGAACGAAGACATCACGGTAAAAGATATTTTCCCATTGTGGATCACTGAGAAGACGGCTATCGAACAGGCCATAAAAGCGTGTGACGGCAACATTCCCCGCGCGGCCGGTTTCTTAGATGTCAGTCCATCGACGATATACCGTAAGTTGCAAACGTGGAATGCGAAGCAGTAATCACCAAACAATAAGAAAATCATAATGACGAAAGTATTAAATCAGCAAAAAGTTGATGAGCTTGCCGGTGAAATAGGGCAAGAGAATGTACCAGTTTTGCTGGAAATCTTCTTAGGTGAGTTGAAAGGCTACTACGAACATCTAGAGATAAATAAAGCGTCGGATACATCTAAGTACTTGGCTGATATAAGCCATGCACTTAAGAGTAGCGCTGCGAGTTTTGGCGCAGACTCTTTGTGTAGTTTTGCGATTAGCTTAGACGCAAAAGTGAAGCAAGCATTGCCTGTAACCGAGATTGATTTCCAAGATATGCAAGAGCTCCTGTTATCAACGTACACTGAATATCAGCAGTTGATGACGGATCTCTAAAGCGGCTAGTTATTAAAGAGACTAAAAAAGGAGCATGATGCTCCTTTTTTGTTTTTACTGGTCTCTGTCGTCTAGCCTAAGCGACAAGCATTAAGCCAGTTGATCCCTAATCGCTTGTTGGAGTTTTAAACGGTCGTGTCGCCAATCTCGGTTAGGAGAGGCAAGATCAGTGGTCACACAATTCCATTGCCCTTCTAATTCAGGGTGTGGTTCATTGCCCAGTACAATGTCTATTTTTCTTGCCTTACAGGTACGTTCACACCACTCCAATTGTTCTTGAAGCGTCATTTTTCCTGCAGGGCCGTGCTCTGGCGAAAGGTTTTCAACGAAGATAACTTTTGCCTTGGTATTTTCCGCGATTGCTTTGCCAATTTCTGGCAGTAGCAGCGGGGGCATCACACTGGTTAAAAAGCTTCCTGGTCCAAGGACAATGCAGTCTGCTTGCTCAACTGCAGCAACAGCTTCTTTGGTTGCCGGTACTTCTGGAGATAAGTCCATCATGCGCAGCTTTTCTGTCATGTCATCAACGTTGGTTTCGCCAGTTACCCAACGACCGTCCATTGATAAAGCCGTGAGGTCAGAAGGGTGCTCGGTCATTGGGACGATATTGACATCGACCTTGAGCATATTTCGAATTAGGTTAATTGCTTCCAATGGGCGAACGGAAAGGTTGTCTAGTGCCGTTAGCATTAGGTTACCTAAGTTGTGACCATCGAGTTCACCTTGGCCGCGAAAGCGGTATTCGAACATCATCGAACTGATTGAAGGTTCTGTGATTAATTGGTTGATACAGTTGCGTGTATCTCCCCAAGCAATACCACCTTGGCAGTCTCGAATTCTTCCGGTGGAACCACCATTATCTGTCGTTGCAACAATGCCAGTTGCGTTGTTACCAAAGTCTTTTAATGCAGCCAGCATGCGACCTAAGCCATGGCCCCCACCGATTGCTACGACTTTCTTTGAAGAGTAAATATTCATTTTTTGTTCTTGTTAGATTATTACCAACTATAATTTAGGTTAAATGCTTCTCGTCAGATACTCAACAAGAGTTATTTTGAGGGTTTGATACGTTTTTTTTGCCGATGTGACCCGTTTTTTGTCATCAGAGCTAGATTCACGTACAAATATTAAGTATTTTATTACTCAGCTACTGCGCGTGTGAATATAACGTGCGGTTGCCATAACTCCGAGCTCTCGCATGCTAAGTCGCACAGTGGTATTTGCTGTACCGATACGCATCAAGAGCCAGTGACATGTTGTCACAAGGGCTTAATTGGAAATGATTATGCCTCCCGTGTTTGGAAAGGTGTTCCGTGGCGCAACAATTCGAAGATAGATTCCATCGCAAGTTTTATTACTTGCGCTTGTCGGTTACAGACGTCTGTAACTTTAAATGTACTTACTGCTTGCCGGATGGTTACAAACCGTCAGGGCAAAAAAACTCGTCTTTTTTAAGTGTTCCCGAGATCAAACGCGTTGTAAAAGCGTTTGCAGATTGTGGTACCTCAAAGATCCGCATTACAGGCGGAGAGCCGAGCCTGCGTAAAGACTTTCCTGAAATCATACATACCGTTGCTTCTACTCCAGGCATCGAAAAAGTAGCCACCACAACGAATGGCTACCGCATGGAGAAACAAGTAGGGCAATGGCGTGATGCTGGTTTAACCCATATAAACGTGAGCGTGGATAGTTTAGATTCGCGCATGTTCCATCAGATCACTGGTGAGAATAAGTTTACAGAGGTTATGCGAGGCATTGATAAAGCGTTTGAGGTTGGCTTTGAACAAGTCAAAGTCAACGTCGTATTGATGAAAGACCTCAATAGTCAGGAATTACCAGCCTTCCTTAATTGGATCAAAGACAAACCTATTCAATTACGTTTTATCGAGCTGATGAAAACCGGCGAGATGGACGAGTTGTTCGATAAACACCATGTGTCTGGCGTTGCGATCCGCAACCAGCTTATTGCTAATGGTTGGCTGTTAAAAGTCAAAGCCGTTAATGATGGCCCCGCGCAAGTGTTTGTCCACCCAGACTACAAGGGTGAAATTGGTTTGATCATGCCTTACGAGAAAGATTTTTGTGAGAGTTGTAACCGACTGCGTGTTTCTGCGACCGGTAAACTTCACTTATGTCTGTTTGGCGACCATGGTGTTGAACTGAGAGATCTAATTCAAGAAGATCAACAAGAGCAAGAGCTCATTGATCGAATTCAGGCTCAGCTTCAAACCAAGTCCGTTAGCCACTTCTTACACGATGGCAACAGTGGCATGACTCCAAACTTGGCGTCAATCGGCGGTTAACCCGCTATATACTCTAAAGCATTTTATCGCTCAGCTTCTTTAAGCTAGGCGAATCAGTCTAGGGCGTGTTGCTCTTTCGAGCTGATTTTTGCAGCGAGTTGCTGGGTATTTATACAAGGCAGAGGCTTTGAGGTGTAGCTAGCCTACATGAGAAGCCGATAACGTAGTAGAAATGACCAGCAAACGCTGCCCGAAGGGTTCGGCTAAAAGCGTTTTACTCTTTGTTGAGGGAGATTTGCTTAGAATGACTAGGCTACTTCCCCCTCGCCGCGATTAAAACGCTTTTATCTCGAACAAAATTTAATCACGAAAGGTCAACACGCCCTCATAATTGAAAAATTTATATAGGTGAACAAATGGGTCACGCAGAAAGCAAATTTCAAGCAGCAAACATCGCAGTACTAACCGTTTCAGATACTCGTACAGAAGAAAATGACACGTCAGGTGGTTACCTAGCTGAGCATGCTAAAGAAGCAGGCCACAACGTGGTTGATAAGCAAATCGTTATCGATGATATGTACAAGATCCGTGCGATCGTATCTCAGTGGATTGCTGACGAAAGCGTTCAAGCGATTATGATCACTGGTGGTACGGGTTTTACATCTCGTGACAGCACGCCTGAAGCACTTAAACCACTATTCGATAAAGAAGTAGAAGGCTTTGGTGAGCTTTTCCGTCAAGTGTCTTACGAAGAGATTGGTACATCGACGATTCAATCTCGTGCGATTGCGGGTTTTGCTAACCACACAGTAATCTTTGCGATGCCAGGTTCTACAGGTGCTTGCCGCACAGGTTGGACTAAGATCATCAAGCAACAGATGGATGCGAGTCACCGTCCTTGTAACTTCATGCCACATCTTTCTGTATAAGGTGGATTGAGCATGAGCCAATTTACACACATTAACGCGTCTGGCGAAGCGAACATGGTCGATGTGTCGGCTAAAGCAGAGACAGTACGTGAGGCGAGAGCAGAGGCTTTCGTTCAAATGTCAGCAGAAACGCTAGAGCTGATTGTTTCTGGCAGCCACCATAAAGGTGATGTTTTCGCAACGGCACGTATTGCTGGTATCCAAGCAGCGAAGAAGACGTGGGACTTGATTCCACTGTGTCACCCTTTGCTACTCACTAAAGTAGAAGTACAACTTGAAGCCATTGAGTCTGAAAACAAGGTTCGTATCGAATCGGTATGTAAGCTTGCAGGTAAGACAGGCGTAGAAATGGAAGCGTTAACGGCCGCTTCTGTTGCCGCGCTAACGATTTACGATATGTGTAAAGCTGTTCAGAAAGACATTGTTATCGAGAATGTGCGCCTGTTAGAGAAGACGGGTGGTAAATCAGGTCACTTCAAGGTGGAATCATGATTACTGTACTTTTCTTTGCACAAACTCGTGAACTTGTCGGTGTTGATAGCCTAGAGATCGATGCGCAATACAATACTATTGAAGCGATTCGCAGCCACCTTGTAACACAAGAAGGCAAATGGGATATCGCATTGGAAGAGGGCAAGCTGCTGGCAGCACTCAACCAATCAATTGTACCTTTGACGACTGAAGTGAAAGACGGCGACGAAGTGGCTTTCTTCCCACCAGTTACTGGAGGTTAACCATGAATGACTCTCGAGTTATTGATCCAAGAGTATTAGTTACTGCTGAAGACTTTTCTGTGGGTGACGAATACGATTATCTAGCTCAAGGTACGGCTGCGGGAGCGGTTGTGACGTTTGTAGGTAAAGTTCGCGACATGAACCTTGGCGACAACGTGATTGGTTTGTCTCTAGAACATTATCCGGGTATGACAGAGAAGTCTCTGAGTGAGATCTGTGATCAAGCTGAAGCGCGCTGGCCTATCCAGAAGATGCGAGTGATTCACCGCGTTGGTGACCTAGATATCGGTGACCAGATTGTTTACGTTGGTGTATCCAGTGCACATCGTGGCGCTGCCTTCGAAGCGTGTGAGTTTGTTATGGACTTTCTGAAAACCAAAGCGCCGTTTTGGAAAAAAGAACGTACTACTGAGGCGACTCGTTGGGTTGACTCTCGAGACTCCGACGCGAAAGCAGCGGAGCGTTGGAAGAAGTAATCCACTCCATAGCGTGTTTCGATCTTAACGTGAAAGCGTATTTCAGATTGGGACGTAGATAGTAAGAAAGCCGACGTTTGACGTCGGCTTTTTTGTGCGTGCCACAAAGTGATTTATAAATAAAAGGTTCTTTAATAAATGGTTAAGCAGTCAAGTTGCATATGAATTCAACGCGTGATTTAGTCTGTCTTGGTGCATTTCCAAATCTGTTTTGGTGCAGTGCTTTATGCTGTTTTGTATAAAGTGATAATCCTCACAAATAGTGCAGTCTATTTAGGGGATATGTGATGTGCAATTAGATTTCATGTGGCATTAATGTTAATTTGCCGACAGTGTTCTAGCATAAGATGCTAAATAAAAGTATCAATTCAGATACATCAACACTAAAGGCTGTTTTTTAATTAATTCCTATGTGTAATTAACTATTCATTAGGTTTTTATTAGAGATTTACACTGTTACCTTGAGTAATTCGGAGAATTATCCGATTTTTTGCGACTTGTTTATGGCAAATTACTTCAATGGTTGATAGTGTGTGCCTCAATCTTTGTAAGGTTTTAGATTTTTATGCTTAAATTTTGAGCTAAATAAATCTAAATCACTGCCGTTCAGTGAACTTAGCAAAGAAGTCATGGATGCAATACGTAAAACTTGGAGTTTATTAAATGTACAAGAATAAAATCACTCAGGCCCTTCTTCTAGGTGCTGGTTTGGCAGTGGCTGCCACTTCTACTCTTTCTATCGCTGCTGAAGTTCCAGCTGGCACAGAACTAGCAAAAGTTCAGGAACTTGTTCGCGGTAACGGTACTGAAGTTGCGACTATCGACCCACACAAATCTCAAGGTGTACCAGAATCTCACGTAATTCGTGATCTTCTAGAAGGTCTAGTGAACCAAGATGGCGAAGGTAATACAATCCCAGGTGTAGCCGAAAGCTGGGAAACGACGGACAACAAAACATTCACTTTCCACCTACGTAAAGATGCAAAATGGTCTAACGGCGATCCTGTAACAGCTGAAGATTTCGTTTACAGCTGGCAACGTGCAGTCGATCCTGCCACTGCTTCTCCATATGCTTGGTACATGGAATATACCAAGATGGTGAATGCGAAAGACATCGTAGCGGGTAAGAAAGACAAGAGTGAGCTAGGTGTTAAAGCTGTAGATGCAAACACGCTTGTTGTTGAACTAGATACAGCGGTACCATATTTCGTAATGATGATGGGCCACACAACAATGAAGCCAGTACATCAGGCGACTGTTGAAAAATTCGGTGACCAATGGACTAAGCCGGGTAACTTTGTAGGTAACGGCGCGTTTTCTGTCGATAAATGGGTTGTTAATGAACGCCTAGTACTCAAGCGTAACGATCAATACTGGAACAATGATAAAACTGTTCTGAATAAAGTAACGTTCCTACCAATCGAAAACCAAGTTGCGGAAATGAACCGTTTCCTATCTGGTGAAATCGACTTTACAAATGAACTTCCAACTGAGCACTTCAAGCGCCTTAAGAAAGAGTATGCGGAAGATGTATCTGTAGCGGGTAACCTATGTACTTACTACTACATCTTTAACACTAAGAAAGCACCATTTGATGATGTTCGTGTACGTAAAGCAATCTCTTACGCAATTGACCGTAATATCGTAAGTGACGCAATCCTAGCACAAGGTCAAAAACCAGCTTACTTCCTAACGCCTGAAATCACAGCTGGCTTTAACCCTGAACTTCCTGCTTACGGCAAGATGTCTCAAAAAGAACGTAATGAAGAAGCTGCACGCCTTCTTGAAGAAGCGGGTTACGGCAAAGACAACCCACTAAACTTCAACCTACTTTACAATACTTCTGAAAACCACAAGAAGATTGCTGTAGCGCTAGGTTCTATGTGGAAGAAAACACTGGGTCTTAAAGTAACGCTTGAAAACCAAGAGTGGAAAACTTACCTATCTTCTAAAGATTCAGGTGATTTCGAAGTAGCACGTGCTGGTTGGTGTGGTGACTACAACGAAGCGTCGTCATTCCTAACGCTAATGAAGAGTAACAACACTACCGGTGGTGTTCACTACGATAGCGCTGAGTACGACCAAATCATTGATAAAGCACTTAACTCTACATCAGCAGAAGAGCGTGAAGCACTTTACCTAGAAGCTGAGGCGTTAATGGCTAAAGACATGCCTATCGCACCTATCTACCAATACGTGAAATCACGTCTACTAAATCCGCACGTTGGTGGCTTCCCTACTAACAACGCGGAAGATAAGATCTTCTCGAAAGACTTATACATCAAAGCTCAATAATAAGAGCTTAGATTCTAAAAAGTTAATATAACTATAACGATACAGACACTACATGCGCAGAGCGCGCATGTAGCGTCTTTCTAATTTTAATTGTCACAGACTGAAAGAGTGAGTTTATGCTTAAATTCATTATGAAAAGGATATTTGAAGCGATTCCAACCATGTTGGTGTTGATCACTATATCTTTCTTTCTCATGCGTTTCGCACCGGGTAACCCGTTTTCAAGCGAACGTCCATTACCGCCAGAAGTTATGGCTAACATCGAAGCTAAATACGGCTTAGATAAACCTGTATTTGAACAGTACACCACGTACTTGACCAACATCCTTCAGGGTGACTTTGGTCCATCTTTTAAATACCAAGATTACACAGTAAATGAGCTGATTGCGGTTGCGCTTCCAGTATCTGCGAAGGTAGGTTTTGTTGCCTTTATCTTCACATTATTGATGGGGGTAACGGTCGGAACCATTGCCGCCTTGAAGCACAACACCTGGATCGACTACACCATAATGTCGACCGCCATGCTCGGGGTGGTGATGCCATCCTTCGTGTTGGCTCCAGCGCTTATCTACCTATTCTCTCTACACTGGCATATATTTCCAGCAGGTGGTTGGCACGGTGGTACGTACATGTACATCGTCCTACCCGTTATCGCGATGTCTCTTTTATACGTAGCAACCTTTGCTCGTATCACTCGCGGTAGCATGATTGAAACCCTAAACAGTAACTTTATCCGTACCGCTCGAGCTAAAGGTCTAAGTTACCGTTATATCGTTCTTAAACATGCGCTTAAGCCAGCAATGCTACCTGTTGTTTCATACATGGGGCCTGCGTTTGTAGGTATCATTACAGGTTCAGTTGTTGTTGAAACCATCTTCGGCCTACCGGGTATTGGTAAGCTGTTTGTTAATGCCGCGTTTAACCGTGATTATTCGTTAGTAATGGGTGTAACCATTTTGATTGGTTTCCTATTCATCTTGTTCAACGCAATCGTTGATATTTTACTAGCGCTTATTGACCCGAAAATTCGCTACTAGCAGGGACGCATGGTTATGTTGAAGAAAAAAGAAAACTTAGAAGCGATCGAAAAATTCTCTGAGAGTTTGGAAATTGAAGGTCGTAGCTTGTGGCAGGATGCGCGTATTCGTTTTATGCGCAACAAAGCCGCAATGATCAGTCTGTTCATTCTAATTGTTATGGTGCTATCGGTAATCTTCTTACCTATGTTGGCACAGCATGCTTACGATGATACTGACTGGTACGCAATGCACGTAGGCCCAAATGCTGATCACTGGTTTGGTACCGACAGTTTAGGCCGTGACCTATATGTTCGTACGATGATCGGTGGCCGTATTTCACTTATGGTTGGTGTGATGGGTGCATTCGTAGCGGTACTGATTGGTACGCTTTACGGTGCAGCTTCAGGCTTCATTGGCGGTCGCACTGACCGAGTGATGATGCGTATCCTAGAGATCCTATACGCAGTGCCATTCATGTTCCTAGTTATCGTACTGGTGACATTCTTTGGTCGTAATATCGTACTTATCTTCGTTGCTATCGGTGCGATTGCTTGGCTCGATATGGCGCGTATTGTACGTGGCCAAACGTTGAGTTTACGTAGTAAAGAGTTCATTGAGGCTGCGCACGTATGTGGTGTCAGTAAATGGAAAATCATTACACGTCATATCGTACCGAACGTATTGGGTATTGTTGCGGTTTACTCAACGCTCCTTATTCCAAGCATGATCCTTACTGAATCGTTCTTATCTTTCCTTGGTCTTGGTGTTCAAGAGCCTATGACAAGTTGGGGCGCGCTGTTACAAGAAGGCTCGCAAACAATGGAAGTTGCTATTTGGCAACTGGCATTCCCAGCGGCATTCATGGTAGTTACGCTGTTCTGCTTTAACTACGTAGGTGATGGTCTGCGCGACGCGCTTGATCCAAAAGACAGATAAAGAAATAGCAATTAAAAGCTATAAAAGATTAAGGAAGCAATAATGAGCTTATTAGATGTCAAAGATCTGCGCGTCGAATTTACCACGCAAGATGGTATCGTAACCGCAGTAAACGACCTGAACTTCTCACTCAATCAAGGCGAAACGCTGGGTATTGTTGGTGAGTCGGGTTCGGGTAAATCTCAAACGGTATTTGCACTGATGGGACTGCTGGCTAAGAACGGCATCATCTCAGGCAGTGCAAAGTTTGAAGGTAATGAGATTCTCAATCTACCTGAGAAAGCACTGAACAAAGTTCGCGCTGAACAGATCGCGATGATCTTCCAAGATCCAATGACGTCACTGAATCCTTACATGAAAGTATGTGATCAGTTGATGGAAGTGCTTATGCTGCATAAAGGCATGGGCAAAGCGGAAGCGTTCGAAGAATCAGTACGTATGCTGGAAGCGGTGAAAATCCCTGAGGCACGTAAACGTATTACCATGTATCCACACGAATTTTCTGGCGGTATGCGTCAACGTGTGATGATTGCAATGGCTTTGCTATGTCGTCCAAAACTACTGATTGCTGATGAACCAACAACGGCGTTGGATGTAACCATTCAAGCGCAAATCATGGAATTGCTGAACGAGCTTAAAGATGAGTTCAATACAGCAATCATCATGATCACCCATGATTTGGGTGTCGTTGCCGGTTCTTGTGACAAAGTTCTAGTGATGTACGCTGGCCGTACCATGGAATACGGCACAGTAGATGAAATCTTCTATGAGCCTAGCCACCCTTATGCGGAAGGCCTGCTTAAAGCAATTCCTCGTTTGGATACCGAAGGTGAAATTCTGCCGACGATTCCAGGTAACCCACCTAACTTACTTCGCCTGCCAACAGGTTGTCCTTACCAAGATCGTTGTCATCGAGTAATGGACCGTTGTAAGCAAGAAGCACCAATTTTGCAGCCATTTGCGAAAGATCGCCAGCGTGCTTGTTTTTCTGATTGGGAGACTTGGACAAAATGAGTAAAGAATTACTATTAGATATTAAAAACCTTAAGGTTCACTTTAGCATTGCGGCTAAGTCTGCTTGGCCTTGGGCGAAACCATCAAACCTTAAAGCGGTTGATGGTGTGGATGTTCACCTTTACGAAGGTGAGACTCTGGGTGTAGTAGGGGAGTCTGGCTGTGGTAAGTCAACATTTGCACGCGCAATTATTGGTTTAGTTGAGGCAACTGAAGGCGAGGTTATGTGGTTAGGTCAAGACCTGACTAAGATGCAGGAAGTGAAGCGTCGTGAGACTCGTAAAGAGATTCAGATGATCTTCCAAGACCCGCTAGCATCGCTTAACCCACGTATGTCAGTTGGAGATATTATTGCTGAGCCTCTACAAACTTTCTATCCAGAGCTTTCTAAACAGGAAGTGAAAGATCGAGTTAAAGAGATGATGGCAAAGGTTGGTCTACTACCCAACGTAATCAACCGTTACCCACATGAATTCTCTGGTGGCCAGTGTCAACGTATCGGTATCGCACGTGCACTTATCTTGAAGCCTAAGATGATCATCTGTGATGAGCCGGTTTCTGCTCTGGATGTCTCTATCCAAGCTCAAGTAGTAAACCTTCTTATGGAACTACAGAAAGAGTTAGGTTTGTCTTTGGTATTCATCGCGCACGATTTGTCGGTTGTGAAACACATCTCTGACCGTGTATTGGTGATGTACTTAGGTAATGCTGTTGAACTAGGTGAATCAGATGCCTTGTTCTCAGACCCTAAACACCCATATACCAAAGCATTGATGTCTGCAGTTCCGATCCCAGACCCTCGCTTAGAGCGCAGCAAAACGATTCAGATGTTGGAAGGTGATTTACCATCGCCAATCAACCCACCATCGGGTTGTGTGTTCCGTACTCGTTGCCCTGAAGCAACCGAGGCCTGCGCGCAAACCAAGCCAACCATTCAAGGCGATGACGTACACGCAGTATCTTGCTTGCACGTACAAGTCTAGAACCCGTTTGATACGGTTCAGCCTGTGACAGGCTTAAGCGCAACTTTTTATAGGTTGCGCTTTTTTTATGCTTACGTATTCGAGGATCTTCACCTTCATCAAATTATTTGAACAACTAAGCCAACTTCTTCTAGTTTTGAAAAAGTTGGCTTTTTTTATACTAATACCAATCGTAGTAAATAACTGCTCATCCTAGCTTGTTAAAACGCTCGATAACGGCGTTAGAATTTTTGATTGTAGAATAACTACTAACAGAAAAATTCTTCCTTGTTCTCAAGCCTTTTCTCTGCGCTATTTCTGAACATTTACTTACTGTGATTGGTATAAAAAATTTTGGATGACAGAGGTTTGGATATGGGTAAGTTAGTTGAAGGTGTTTGGCATGACGTTTGGTATGACACCAAGGAAAGCGGTGGCAAGTTTGTTCGCGAAGATGCAGGCTTTCGTCATTGGATAGAGAACAAAGCCGGTGCACAATTTCAGCCAGAAAGCGGTCGTTATCACTTATACGTATCATTGGCTTGCCCTTGGGCGCACCGAACTTTAATCTTCCGTGAACTTAAAGAGCTAACCGATCATATTGACGTGACGGTCGTCTGCCCAGACATGATGAGTGAAGGGTGGCAAATGGGGCTACCTGAACCTCTATTCGGCCATACTCGTATGCACCAAATTTACACTCAAGCCAAGCCTGATTACTCAGGGCGAGTAACGGTTCCAGTGCTATGGGATAAGAAAACCAACACCATCGTGAGCAACGAGTCGTCTGAAATTATTCGCATGTTCAACTCAGAATTTAATGAGTTAACAGGCAACACGGATGATTACTATCCATGGGAGTTGGCAAAGAAGGTTGATGAGTGGAATGATTATATTTATCCGAACATCAACAACGGCGTTTATCGTACTGGCTTTGCAACGACACAAGAAGCTTATGAAGAAGCGTATGACGCGTTATTTGAGGCGTTAGACAAAGTAGATGCACATCTTAGTGAACATCGTTATCTAGCGGGTAATGACATCACAGAAGCAGACTGGAGGTTGTTTACCACTCTGGTTCGATTCGATGCAGTGTATGTTGGTCACTTTAAGTGTAACAAGCAGCGAATTTCAGACTACGTCCATATTCAGGGCTACTTAAAAGAGCTCTACCAGGTCGAAGGTATTAAAGAGACGACCGACTTTTATCACATCAAACGTCACTACTATTACAGCCACACTGGTATTAATCCGACTCAAGTTGTGCCCAAAGGACCAGCATTAGATTTAGAGTCAGCCCATGGGCGAGGCTAGATTAATCTTAAAAGTATCAAATAACCTTAAGCATTAGACATAAAAAACCCTAGATAAGAATCTAGGGTTTTTGCTTTCTACAAAAGAAAAATTAGTTAATTACTTTTTCTTCAGCTTGAGCTGCTTGGTCTGCTTGGATAGCCGTTAGAGCTACTGTGTAAACGATATCGTCTACTAGAGCGCCACGAGACAAGTCATTTACTGGCTTGCGCATACCTTGAAGCATTGGACCGATAGACACTAGGTCTGCTGAACGCTGTACAGCTTTGTAAGTCGTGTTACCCGTGTTTAGGTCTGGGAATACGAATACTGTCGCTTTACCTGCAACTGGAGAGTTAGGCGCTTTAGAAGCGGCTACGTTTTCCATGATTGCTGCGTCGTACTGAAGAGGACCGTCGATCACTAGATCAGGACGTTTCGCTTGAGCAAGTTTGGTTGCTTCACGTACTTTATCTACGTCTGCACCTTTACCAGATTCACCAGTAGAGTAAGAGATCATAGCAACGCGTGGGTCGATACCGAATGCCGCAGCAGAATCTGCAGATTGGATAGCGATTTCAGCAAGCTGTTCAGCTGTTGGATCTGGGTTGATCGCACAGTCACCGTATACAAGCACTTGATCAGGCAGAAGCATGAAGAAGATTGAAGATACGATAGAAGCATCAGGAGCCGTCTTGATGATCTGGAACGGAGGAACGATTGTGTTCGCCGTTGTGTGAACAGCACCAGAAACTAGGCCGTCAACTTCACCAGCTTCAAGCATCATAGTACCTAGGAATACTGAATCGTCTAGCTTCTCACGAGCGACAACTTCAGTCATACCTTTAGCGCCACGAAGTTCTACTAGACGAGCTACGTAGTTTTCGCGAACTGATGCAGAATCGATGATCTCAACGCCAGCGCCTAGCTCAACACCTTGTTGTGCAGCAACGCGACGGATTTCGTCTGGGTTACCAAGAAGCACACAAGTTGCGATACCGCGTTCAGCACAGATAGAAGCTGCTTTAACAGTACGTGGCTCATCACCTTCAGGAAGAACGATACGCTTAGCCGCTTTACGAGCGAATTCAGTTAACTGGTAACGGAATGCTGGTGGGCTTAGACGACGGATGCCTTGAGTACCTTCAGATAGAGAATCAATCCAAGGGCCATCAATGTGGCTTGCAACGTGATCGTTAACGAACTCGATACGCTCTTTATCGTCTGCAGGAACTTCTAGGTTGAAGCTCTGTAGGTTTAGAGACGTCTGCCAAGTGTTACCTTGAGCCTTGAAGATCGGTAGACCTGACGCGAATGCTGGTGCACAAAGGTTAGCAATGCTTTCTGGAATGTCGTAACCGCCAGTCAGTAGGATTGCGCCAATCTCAACACCGTTTTTGGCAGCAAGAGCCGCAGCAACGATAACGTCAGGACGGTCTGCAGAAGTTACTAGCAGTGAACCTGGTTTGAAGTGCTCAATCATGTGCGGTAGAGAACGTGCACAGAAAGTGATGCTCTTAATACGACGAGTTGAGATTTCACCTTCGTTAACGATTTCAGCGTTAAGGTGTTTAGCCATATCAACCGCACGAGTAGCGATTAGGTCGATGCTCCATGGCACACAGCCAAGAACACGGATAGGGCTAGAGTTGAAGATTTGCATTACTTCAAGGTTCGCTTGTTGAGCGCTATCTGCATCATCGAAGATTTCAGAAAGGTCAGGGCGAGTACGGCCAGCTTCATCAACAGGTGCATTCAGTTTGTTAATAATAACGCCTGAGATGTTCTTGTTTTTAGTGCCGCCGAAGTTAGAACATGCTACTTCGATGTGCTCTTTAAGCTGAATAGGGTTGTATGTACCCGGAGTCGCAACGAATACGATCTCTGCGCCTAGTGTTTTAGCGATTTCCGCGTTCACTTGGTTAGCAAATGGGTGCTTACGAGTAGGTACTAGACCTTCGATAAGCGTTACTTCTGCATCTTTGTTTATCTTGTTGTATTGCTCAACAACAGACTCTAGAAGCTCGTCCATTTTTTCGCTACCGATCAAAGCTTCAGCTTTAGTCATTGCGATTGGCTCACCAATCTTAATGTCGCTGTTTGCGCTGATGATAGTAGACGTTAAATCAGGTTGATTACCACCGCTGCGAGGTTGAGCGATTGGCTTGTAGAAAGAAACACTTACGCCCTTACGCTCCATAGCGCGAAGAACACCCATGCTAACACTAGTAAGACCAACACCAGCGCTTGTAGGGATAAGCATAATAGTACGGGACATTGACGAACACCTTTGACTATTGGAAATAAAAAAAGCTCAACTGCTATTCCTACCGACATTTAAATTGGGGTAGGAATAGAAGTTGAGCCCCATTTTCTTGATATGAAAAACTGACTAGCTTCGAGTGAAGCTAGTCAGGAAAATCAATTAAAGACCTGCTAGTTTCGCAGTGTCTTCAGCAATTACTAGCTCTTCATTAGTAGAGATAACCATTGCAGGGATACGGCTGTTAGCTGTAGTGATAGTACCTTCGCCGCCGAAACGTGCTTTAAGGTTAGCTTCGCTGTCAACTTCGATGCCGAAGATGCCTAGGCGGTTAAGAACCATTTCACGGATTGGGCCAGAGTTCTCGCCGATGCCGCCAGTGAAAGTGATTGCGTCTAGACGACCTTCTAGAGTTGCAGTGTAACCAGCAACGTACTTAGCTAGACGGTGACAGAACACGTCCATTGCACGAGTTGCTTCTTCTTTCTCACCGTAGTTGTCTTCAACGAAACGACAGTCAGAAGTCACTTCAGTTAGACCAGCTAGGCCAGACTCTTTAGTTAGCATGTTGTTGATTTCTTCAACAGAGTAACCAAGAGCGTCGTGTAGGTGGAAGATGATCGCAGGATCTAGGTCACCACAACGAGTACCCATTACTAGACCTTCAAGAGGAGTAAGACCCATAGAAGTATCTACAGATTGACCGTTCTTGATAGCACATACAGATGCGCCGTTACCTAGGTGACAGTTGATGATGTTAACTTCTTCAACTGGCTTGTTTAGTAGACCAGCAACTTCACGAGTAATGAACAGGTGAGAAGTACCGTGCATGCCGTAACGACGGATGCCGTGCTCTTTGTACAGGTTGTACGGTAGAGCGTATAGGTAAGACTCAGAAGGCATTGTTTGGTGGAACGCAGTGTCAAATACAGCAACGTTTTGTAGGCCAGGGAAGTTCTGTTGAGCCGCTTCGATACCGATAAGGTGAGCTGGGTTATGAAGAGGTGCGAAAGTCGCAGCGTCTTGAATACCCTTAAGAACTTCATCAGTGATAAGTGCAGAAGAAGTGAACTGTTCGCCACCGTGTACGATACGGTGACCGATAGCGCCAAGGTTAGCTTTAAGCTCAGGCTTAGAAGCAAGAATAGTTTCTACCATGAAAGATAGTGCTTCTACGTGAGCTGCGCCCGCGCCTAGTTGTGCTTCATGCTTGCCGTCAAGTTTCCACTTCATACGAGCTTCTGGAAGACCAAGACACTCAGCAAGACCAGTTAGGTGCTCAGCACCTGTTTCTGCATCAACAACAGCAAATTTAAGAGAAGAACTACCACAGTTTAAAACTAAAACTAGCTTAGACATTAATGACTACCTGTTTATTTTTCTGATCGAAATCAGTTAAGGATGAAAATTAATCTCAAGAATAGTCGAAGCACATAGGCTTGCGTACTAACCTTGGTCAAAAAAACGTTAATTTCCGTATTAAAGTGAAAGCGCACTTTTTCAGAAAAAGAGGCTTTTGCATTCCTTGCAGAAGTCGTCTCAAAGTTGCTTAAATTGTAAATAAGGGCAACAATGAGATTGAGGTCTGCAAATAATAGCGATATTGTGCAAATATAACAAAAAAATTTGAAAGAATATTATTTTTCGTCAAATTTTTGTGTTTTTAGTTGATGATTTCAACTTTTTTTTAATGGGAGACTCATATGAGTAATAGAGTTGGTTTAGCGAGCAGTTTAAAAGATGGCCAAAAGTACATGGATCTCTGGCCTGTTCGAAAAGAGTTAAACGCTATCTTCCCTGAACAGCGCATCATTAAAGCCACGCGTTTTGGTGTGAAAGTGATGCCAGCGATAGCTGCTATTAGTATTCTGACACAAATGGTCTTCAACAATTATCATGCGATGCCGCAAGCTGTGGTTATGGCGTTGTTTGCGATCAGCTTGCCGCTTCAAGGCATGTGGTGGTTAGGTAACCGTTCGAATACTCAATTACCGCCAGCATTGGTTTCTTGGTATCGAGAGTTGCACGAGAAGATCAGCGAAACAGGTTTTGCATTGGAACCAATGAAACCACGCCCTCGTTACAAAGAGTTGGCGATCATTTTGAATCGCGCATTTCGTCAGCTAGACAAATCTTCAATGGAACGTTGGTTCTAGCAGGTCGTCTTATCTCTCCCTCTAGTCTGAGAACAGTCATACATCATCGATAACTCGTTCTCAGATTTGCTCCTCTCTTCTAATCGCTTCACTTGTCTTTTATTCGCTTAGCCTCCCTTGATCCACATAGCCTTGCCTTTATTTGCCGTGCTTATCTTGTATTCATTGAGTTTCTTACCTTTTAAATTAAACAAACCCGCTTATCCCCGCATAATTCGAACCTTGTTGTATTTTTGTTAAATATCACTTCAAGTTATCAATGGTTACTGGTAATAATGTCAATAGTGATTTTTGATGTTGTTCTCTTCGAGCGAGTAATAACGAGTAGAGCTTGATTTAGGGAGCGATAATGAGTTCTGTAAGAAAGGTATTGGCAGCAGTTTTAAGCTGTCTGTTGTTGCTATGGACTGGCAATGTAATGGCGAACGTCGCCAAAGTGTCGGTTTCACAAGTTGTCGACCATCCAGATCTGAATGCGACGCGTCTAGGGCTTCTTGAAGGGTTAAGAGCCAAAGGTTACGAACCGGGAAAAAATTTAGAATTCTCCTATGAAATGGCTGATGGTAACCCCGCTCAGGCAGCAAAAATTGCCAGAGAGCTCGTCAGCGAAAACCCTCATGTCTTAGTTGGCATCGCGACACCGACTTCGCAAGCTTTGGTCTCTGCGACTCGCTCAATACCGATTGTATTTACCGCGGTTACGGACCCTATCGGTGCAAGGCTTGTTAAACAATTGGATAAACCGGGAAGAAATGTCACGGGCCTTTCTGACTTATCACCTATTTCCCAGCACGTATCTCTTATTAAAGAGCTACTCCCTAATGCAGATTCAATCGGGGTGGTTTATAACCCCGCCGAGGCAAATGCCGTCGCGTTAGTTGGGCTATTGAAGAAGTCGGCACGAGACTTTGGTTTTACTCTGCACACTGAAAAAGCGCTAACCATCGATGATGTAGAATCAAAAACCGAATCCATTGCTAAGAAGTCTGATGTTATTTACGCATTGACAGATAACACTGTTGCAAGTGGTATCGAAGGGCTTATAGAAGCTGCGAACCGGGCTGGAACGCCAGTGGTTGCCGGAGCGACGTCTTATGTGGGTAAGGGGGCGATAGCTGGCTTAGGTCTAGACTACTATGATGTTGGGGTGCAAACCGCCGATTATGTAGCTGCTATTCTGAACGGACAAAAACCGGGGAAGCTGAGTGTTAAAACTGCACAGAGTTCGCAACTGGTTGTGAATTTGGATGCTGCTCGAGAGCTTGGTGTCACATTGCCTCAGTCTGTGATTGATCGTGCGATAGTTAGCCGTTGATGGAGTAATTGAAAATTGGACCTCCTCTTGAAAAATGGTCGATTCATTTGATCATTTTGAGAGAAATCGACTTACTGTAAACAAAGTGGATCTACAAAGCGTGATCTACTTTGACTGATGTTATTTTTCTCGTTGTGGTCAAAGAAATTTTTCATATCTTAAGCAAATTAAATATTGCTCGAGAACCGCTATGAAACCTTTTATCTTTCATGCTCAAACCTCCGATTACTTTCACGAAAAAGAGGGTGTGCTAACCGTAACATTAGTGTCTGAACGCACTGACTGGAATAAGGTTCAGTTGAGGCATGAGCCAGATAACGAAGAGTATCTACTCGACATGGTGCAAGTTGGTACTGAAGGGCGGTTGACGCTGTGGCAAGCCTCTTTCCCTGCGAATACAGACAGAAACGTTACTCACTATGCGTTCAAGCTTGTCGATTCAAAAGGACAGTATTGGCTTGATGCTAAGGGCGTCCATAGCCGCGTCGCGAGTCGTGAGTTTCACTTTAAGTTTAATACCCAACATCGCCCACCATCATGGGTGTCGGAGCAGGTATTTTATCAAATCTTCCCTGAACGATTTTGCAACGGAAATCCGACTATCAGTGTCAAAGCGGGCGAGTATCGCTTAAAAGAAGATACCTTAGATGTCGTAGTGAAAGAATGGGGCGAGCCTGTCGAAGGACACAATGGAACGGGCGCCGCAGAGTTCTTTGGTGGAGACCTAGCGGGTATTCATAGCAAGTTAGATTACCTACAAGATCTAGGCATCACCGCGTTGTATCTCAACCCCATTTTTCAGTCACCGAGCAACCATAAATACGACACAACCGATTACTACAATGTCGACTCCCATTTCGGGACCAATGATGAGTTCTCTGCACTTTCAAAAGACATTCACACGCGTGATATGAGAATCGTTCTGGATGCGGTATTTAATCACACTTCGGTTGAGCACCCTTGGTTTGATAAACTGAAAGCCACTGACTCCGGTGCATATGACAACCCAGGTTCGGCATTTCATGACTATTATTTTTTCGACCCCGAAAACACTCAGCAATATGTTAGTTGGAAAAATATTAGCTCACTTCCAGTCTTAAACTTCTCCAATGTTTCCGTGCGAGAACATATATACCAGTCACAAGACTCTGTGATTAAGCACTGGTTAAAAGCACCTTATAACATCGATGGCTGGCGCTTCGATGTGATTCATATGTTAGGTGAAGGGGAGGGAGCCTATAACAACGCACATTATGTGAAAGCATTCCGTGACTCAGCAAAAGCAGAGAACCCCGAAGCCTACATTTTGGGAGAGCACTTCTTCGAGGCCACATCATGGTTACAGGGAGAGCAAGAAGACGGGTCGATGAACTATTATGGATTTGCTCACCCAGTTCGTGCGCTATTGGCAAAGCAAGACATCGCGTACGAGCCGATTGATATTGATATGTTGGCTTTTTCTGATTGGTTAGCTGAAGCGAGAGCTAAAGTTCCTTGGTTGAATCAATTATCGCAGCTAAATCAACTGGACAGTCATGATACGGCTCGACTGCTAACGCTTCTAAATGGTGACCAAGCTAAGCAAAAACTGGCGCTGACACTACTGTTTACTTATGTCGGAACTCCATGTTTGTACTATGGGACAGAAGTGGGATTAGAAGGTGGTCAAGACCCAGATAATCGCAGATGCTTCCCGTGGGATAAAGAAGATACTTCGCATTGGTTCCCTTTCCATAAAGCGTTGATAAAATTGAGAACAGAACGCTGCAGCTTACAAAGTGGTGCTTACCTAGAGTTATATTGTGATGCAGAGACGTTAGTGTTTACTCGTTGCCTTAGGGGTGAAAAGACACTGGTTGTGCTCAACCTATCTCAAGATGAAAAAGTGTTGTCTTTACCTGTGTGGATGCTCGGACAAGAACAAGGGAAGTTGATTGAATTACAAGGTGAGTTGATTGACTTACAAGGTAAAGTGAAGGGCGAGCCAATTGTTAATGGTGTCGTTGATCTTGTGGTCACAGCGATGGAAGCTAAGATTTATGACGTGGTAAATCGTTGAATTTAAACTGACTAAGACAGTATCCGCTAACCCTGCTTAATGCAGGGGTAGTTTTTTAAAGGAGTCGATTGTTCAATGATACGGCCTGATTCATATCAACTTACACTCTTTTACCTCGAGGAAAATGTCCATTAATGTAATAATATTAATGAAGTAAATGAAAACAGCTGATCGCTAAGAGCACATTATATGAAAGTAAACAGGCACTTTAGCCTTACCTTTGTCTTCGGGTTTCCCGCAGTGATCGCCGCGATGCTACTTGGCCTAATAGGAAAGAACCACTTTGACGCGGTAGAAAAAGACATCAGCAGCGAATTCAACCGTATTGAAGATGTGTTCAAAGGAACCACTAAAGTTGTCACCGCCTTAGACTACAGTTTCTCAAATTACTACAAATCCGGTAATCCTCTTTTCCTCGACCACAACAAGCAAGTGGTTGATGGTCTTTGCCGTATTTGGCCTATCGATAGCCTGCTTCTTGCCGATGGCAAAACTACCGACATTCCTTCCGTTGATATTGATTATATGCTGGTCGGTGAAGAATCTTTGTGTACAGAAACCAGCGGTACCTATAAAAGTGCTTCCGAGAAAATAGCTCTAGCACCTATTCTTTCATTTCTCTCTCAACTTGATGAATTCCACAATGGTGTGCATTTTATTGATAAACGCGGATACGTTATTTCGTCACCGGAAGATTTTGCTAAAGGGCTAGGAAAGGAATTACTTTCGACCATCAAAAGCCGTCCATATTGGCAAAGAACCGCTAACAACCCAGATCTACTGACTTTATCTGGCCCTGCATATCGGTTTGACTCCCTTGACCGAATTATTAGTATGACGATTCCCGTGTTCCATCAAGGAGTGCACCAAGGGATGCTCTCAGTAGATATTGATGCTGACAGGTTACTCGCGAGCTCTAATGAGCACCTAGCGGGTCGGATCGATATTATTGATACGACTTTAGCTAACCCGATTGATACGGCCACGTTCTATCACGAGATTAAGCTAGAAGGGGTCGCGTCTCATCATGCGATGTACTACGAGTTGGATCTTGCTAACGAAGTGGAGCACTTTTTCGTTTATGAAAAAGACAGCCTAATCGTCGCTATTATCGTGTATCTGTTCTCGGTTACGATTTTCTTTTATGTTAACTCCAATATTGAACGTGGTTACTTCAAAGAATTAGCAGCTAAAGACCCAATGACCGGGTTATTGAATCGACGAGGCTTAGAAGCGTTTTGGCGCAGCGTAGAGCACGATCAACTGTTTGCCTTAACGGTATTTGATATAGACGATTTTAAGTCAATTAACGATACTCATGGTCACGATAAAGGTGATGATGTGATTCGTTATATGTCACGTCAAATTAGTAACAGTGTTCGAAGTAGTGATGTGGCAGCACGGTTTGGCGGAGAAGAGTTTGTCGTTTATATGAAAGGCGATGATCGTGAGACGTTGATAAGGACATTAGAGCGTGTAAAAAATGCGGTCTGCGCAAACTCGGCCGACATTGTTCCTAATGGTTTTACGGTGTCTGGCGGTGTTTGTATTGTTGAAACAGAGCAAAACAAGCTTAACTTTGAAGAGATATTTAAATACGCCGATGAAAAACTGTACGTGGCTAAGACGACAGGTAAAGACCAGATCGTATTTTAGCCACTCTATGAAGTTCAATATTGCGATAGGGGGGGGAACTAACTCAAACGGGTTGGTGGTATTCTTCTTGATAACGTTGAAGGCGCTCTACAATAGGTGGCGCTTTTTTGAAAGTACGAATTTCTTTAAATAGTTCGTTCGCTTCAGGGTAGCCTTTACTTAAATAGACAAACCATTGTTTCACTCTATTGGGGTAGTACATGCCTTTATCCCCTTTAATTTGAAACTCGGAATAGCGCAGTAAAAGTGCGATTACTTTATCCCATGGCATTTTCTGGTGGTTGTGCTTAACAACGTTGCCAAGATTGGGAATATTAAAAGCGCCGCGGCAGACCATCAATGAATCAACACCTGTGGCTTCTATGCAATCTTGACCATCTTGGTAGTTCCAGATTTCCCCATTAGCAATCAACGGCAGAGAGGTTTTCTCTCTTATTTGATTGATGTAATCCCATTTGATTTCACTGGCTTTATAGCCGCCTACTTTGGTTCTTGCATGCACAGTGAGTTCGTCAGCTTTTGCTTGCTCGATAGCGTCGACAATTTCAAAGCACTCTTCCGGGTGCTCCCAACCCAATCGGATTTTTGCGGACACGGGAATGTGCGCAGGGACTGCTTCTCGACAGGCGTTCACCACTTGATAGATGAGCTCTGGCTCTTTTAGCAGTGAAGCCCCACCATTACTTTTGTTTACCGCTTTTGCTGGGCACCCAAAATTAAGATCAATGCCTTTAGCGCCTAAGTTTGCCGCTTGAAAAGCATTTTCGGCCATCCAGTTCGGGTGTTGCCCTAGAAGTTGCAGATGGATTGGCACACCAGCCATGGTTTGAGAGCCTTGATGCAGCTCTGGGCAAATACGGTGGAACACATGCGGAGGAAGAAGTTGATCAACGACGCGCACAAACTCTGTCACACAGAGATCGTAATCATTGATCTCTGTAAGAATCTCACGCATTAGGTGGTCTAGTACGCCCTCCATAGGGCCAAGTATTACTCGCATGCTGCTTTACCGAAACTAAGTGAACCGAAAAATTCGAGGCGTGATTGTACGGTTTGTTAGTTAGATTGTCACTAAGGAGCGGTGTTCGCCATTTCTCGGGTTACTCTCACTTCTCCGGTAATCGGTGAATAATAGAGAATGGGTAAACGTTCAGAAGTTGTAAAGCTCGGAGTGTAGTAGTAATAGCACTCGGGTGTTCCTGTATACCAACTAACAATCGCTTCATCAGAAGGAAGGATAAAGCCAGTGTCATATTGAGAACGAGCGACTAAATCAGAATCAATTAAAGAGTTCCAAAGTGCCACACATTGGTCACCTTCTACTTGCGGATCTCCTGTAGGCGGTTGTTCTCTAACCGAAATTGGAAAACCAGTTTCCGACGGATATACATCTCCTTCACCATAATTCACCACTTGATCAAAAGCAGGCTCACCATCGACAAGCCATTGCGAGTGGTACATATCGATGCTGTTTCTAAATGCTGAAAACGCACCTTGCGCTAACGCTTCATGAGCGTCTCGCTGAACACCAAGAAAACGAGGCGCCGCGGTTACCGCTAATACACCTAAAATAACGATCACCACGATAAGCTCGAGTAATGTAAAACCTTGGGACCTTGATTTCATGATGAATACGCCTATATGTAACTGAATGTTTCAGTGGGCTTTTTACACCCAATATTCTGATTATCAAAGCGAAATAAGTAAAATGTCGACGATATTTGAATAGCAATGGTTTGCGTATGGTTACTGGCGGGAAAACAGAGGTAAGTGGTTGGCGACATCTTGGGGAGTATGGCGTTATAATATCGAAAATGCCCCAATATTCAGAGCTTTCATGACATATCAATTATTAAGCCTACCGGAATCAATCACTGACATTACTCCACAGTTCATTGAAGGTTCAATCCTTGCTTCCAACTTAGCGACTAAACCACTCGATCCAGAAGAATGGTTAGCTATCGTTGCACCTGAAACAGGTAAAGAGCTTGTAACAATCGTGACGGAACAGATTAATCGCCAGCACAACCTGATTCAGCGTAGTGAATACTTACTGACAGACGTACTTGTTGATGGTGACTTTAACGAACAATTCGCGGATTTCGCTGAAGGCTTCATGATGGTTTGGCCAACAGTGGAAAAGCAGTGGCAAAGTGTGACTGTCGCGGATGGTACTCTGCGTATGCTGCAAGCACTCCTAACAACCTTGATGCTTGGGATTGATGAAGAGCAAACTCAACAACAAATGGTTGCGGCCGGGCTCGAAAATCCACCAGCACTTGCCGATTTAATCGATCAAATAGATCTGATGATTTCAGAGGTTGCAATGGCGGCTGATGAGGCGATGCTGGGTAATAAGTCACAGAGTGTGAACCCATTTAAAGATATCGGTCGAAACGACCCTTGCCCATGTGAAAGCGGAAAAAAGTTTAAACAATGTTGTGGCAAAAACAGTTAATCACGGCTTGTTGAGTAACTCAGCTTGAGTAACAGACTTTCTTTAAGTGATAAAAATCTTTAGCGATAAAAAAGTCGACCTTGTGGTCGACTTTTTTGTTGTTCTAATTTAGATGATCTAGTGTTAATCGTTTTTCGATTTTACAAATTGAGATATAACCACAAAACCGAAAGCAACCAAGTTACCCGCAAAGATAATCACTAGCCATTGAGGCATTGAAAGCTCTAAGAACTGCCATACCACCTTGCTACAGTCACCGTAAGCTTCAAACATCCACGGAGCCCATTGGTTTAAAGGTGCCCAGCTAGGGAAAGTAACGAATAAATCACAGGTTGCGAAAGGAGACGGATTAAACTGGTAATCGACGTGCTCTAAAGCCAACGTCAAACCTTTGTAGGCGCCAAATCCCCAACCAGCAAGGCCTAACCAACGTGATATTGGGTTATTCGGAGCAATAGCACCAATCATTGCAGCGACACCGATAGCAAGCATAGCAACGCGCTCATAGATACACATAACACAAGGGCCAAGCATCATCACGTGTTGAAAGAAGAGAGCGCATGCCTCAAAAAAGACAATAAAAGCCAGCAGTAAAAGCCAAGATAAACGTCCCTTAGAGAAGTCTTTGAGCATTGCAAAAAAGTTCACGAATTTAATCCCGTCTATAAAATAAAAAAGCTCTGAATACTCAGAGCTTTTTATCTTGGATAAGTTTCCTAATCAACTAATATTTTTGATTAGCTAGGGCGTGTTAACCTTTCGCGGTTAAATTTTGTTCGAGATAAAAGCGTTTTAATCGCGGCGAGGGGAAAGTAGCCTAGTTATTCTAAGCAAATTCCCCTCAACAAAGAGTAAAACGCTTTTAGCCGAACCCTTCGGGCAGCGTTTGCTGGTCATTTCTACTACGTTATCGGCTTCTCATGTAGGCTAGCTACATATCAAAGCCTCTGCCTTGTATAAATACCCAGCAACTCGCTGCAAAATCAGCTCGAAAGGTCAACACGCCCTAAATACACTTATTGTGTTTCGCAACACAAAATCGGATTAGTGACCACCAGAGATAACTGGAGCGACAACCTCACCAGTACGCTGAATGATCCAACCTGCATCGTAGAACCAAGCGGTCATAGGCTCAACAAAGAACACGATACCAGCAAGGCCAACAAGAGCCAGTACGATAGTATATGGCAAAGCCATGATAACCATGCGGCCGTAAGACAGTCTAATTAACGGGGCAAGTGCCGATGTTAATAAGAATAGGAATGCAGCTTGACCGTTTGGCGTAGCAACAGAAGGTAGGTTAGTACCTGTGTTGATAGCAACAGCAAGTAGGTCAAATTGGTCACGAGTGATGATGCCTTCAACCAGTGCAGTTTTCACTTCGTTGATGTAAACCGTACCTACGAACACGTTATCTGACACCATCGATAAGATACCGTTGGCCACATAGAATAGTGCGAGCTGTGCGCCTTTATCTTCAACGTGAAGTACTGCATCGATCACTGGCTTAAACAGTCCCTGGTCAATGATTACAGCAACGACAGCGAAAAAGACAGCAAGAAGTGCAGTAAATGGTAGCGCTTCTTCAAAGGCTTTACCCATCGAGTGTTCTTCAATTACACCAGTAAACGCCGTTGCTAAGATGATAACTGAAAGGCCAATCAAACCGACTTCAGCGACGTGAAGCGCAAGGCCTACGATAAGCCAAACTGCGATTGCACTTTGAACCCATAGTTTTGCTACGTCTTGTTTTGTACGGTTTGCGCGTTCTTTGTTGTCAAATTCAACTAAGATTTGGCGAACGTTATTTGGCAGTTCTGCACCGTAGCCAAATACTTTAAATTTCTCTACAAGTGCACAAGTGATAATGCCGCAGATGAATACAGGCAATGTTACTGGCAACATACGGATGATAAATTCACCGAATTCCCAGCCTGCTTGCTTAGCAATCACTAAGTTTTGCGGTTCGCCTACCATGGTCATTACACCACCGAGTGCAGTACCCACACCAGCGTGCATAAGTAGTGAACGTAGGAAAGCACGGTAGTTTTCTAAATCGTCACGTGTAAGCTCAGAGATTTCTTCATCATGAGTATGATCGTGCGCTGACGTTGTGCCCTTACCTGATGCAACCTTGTGATAGATAGAGTAGAAGCCAACCGCAACGCTAATAACAACGGCGATTACTGTTAGAGCATCTAAGAATGCTGACAAGAAAGCAGCTGCGATACAGAAAGCGACAGAGAGTAGAACTTTGGATTGAATGCCAAGCAGGATCTTCGTGAAAATGAACAAAAGAAGTTCTTTCATGAAATAGATGCCAGCAACCATGAATACTAATAAGAGTAAAACTGGAAGGTTTGCTTGTAGCTCATGATAAACCATTTCGGGTTTGGTCATGCCAATGGCGACCGCTTGAATTGCCAATAAACCACCCGGTTGAAGAGGGTAGCATTTTAGAGCCATAGCTAGAGTGAAAATAAACTCAACCACTAATAGCCAGCCCGCAACAAATGGGTCAACTAGGAAGAAAACAAACGGGTTGATGATTAAAAAGGAAATGATGGCAAGTTTATACCAATCAGGAGCCTTACCAAGGAAGTTCTTGATAAAAGCGTTTCCGAGAGACATCGGCATGTTAATACTCTTTTATGTTGATTATGAATAGATAAGCAATACAACATTTGAGAATCGAGCTATAGAGGTTGTTAAAAACTATAACTAACAGTGACTTAGAAAAACTACATTCCATGTAATGTTCTGTGGTCTTGCCAAGTCACTCCCTTAGAAACTCAAGCACTGCTAATTTTTGAGCGCAACTCTACTCTTAGATAACATTTAGTCAACAGGAAAACCCCTGTAGCCCTAAAAATACCTCTTTTTTGTTGAGAAACGCGATCAAAGTAGCGCAAGCATACCACTTAAAATGTGATAAAAACCGACTAGAATCAATATTTCAGCGAAATGATTGAAATTAACAGAATAACGACGGTTTATATATGATTATTACAACTTAATATTGCAAATTAATAACTTTGAAATTATGACCAATCTCATTGATTTTAAAGAAAATTTGTTGTGTTAATAGTTTGTTGAAATGGTGGTTTATCGTTGCTTGCTTTTCAAACCTAGGGTGCAAACGTGTGCTGAACTTTAGAGTTTTAACTCTACTGGTGTTTTGGAGGAGTAAAATTTTTGAGGGTGTTTCCGCTGGGTGTGAACTAGTGGTATGATGAGTAAATTAGAACAGAATAATTAAATTGGATTGAAGTGTAGATGGTCATTAAGGCTAAAAGCCCGGCAGGATTTGCAGAAAAGTATATCATTGAAAGTATTTGGAATGGCCGTTTCGCTCCAGGTTCTATCTTGCCCGCAGAGCGTGAGCTTTCTGAGCTGATTGGTGTTACACGTACTACGCTTCGTGAAGTACTTCAGCGTCTTGCTCGTGATGGTTGGTTGACAATACAACACGGTAAGCCAACTAAAGTTAACCAGTTTATGGAAACGTCAGGTCTTCATATTCTTGATACATTAATGACGTTGGATGTTGATAACGCAAGCAAAATGGTAGAAGACTTACTTGCTGCACGTACCAACATCAGCCCTATTTTTATGCGTTATGCATTTAAAGCAAATAAAGAAGCTTCTGAGCGTACGATTACTAACGTGATTGAATCTTGTGAAGCTTTACTTGCGGCACCGACATGGGATGAATTCTTAGAGTCTTCCCCGTACGCTGACAAGATCAAACAATCAGTGAAAGAAGACGTAGAAAAAGATGAAACGAAGCGTCAAACGATCTTAGTTGCTAAAACTTTTAACTTCTACGATTACATGCTTTTCCAACGTTTAGCATTCCATTCAGGTAACCAAATTTATGGTCTGATCTTCAACGGTGTTCGTAAATTGTACGACCGTGTTGGCAGCTACTACTTCTCTAACCCAGAAGCTCGTCGCTTAGCCATGGAGTTCTACAAAGACTTGTTTGTTATTTGTGAAAGTGGTGAGCGTGAAAACTTGCCACTTGTGATTCGTAACTACGGTATCGCAAGCGCACAGATTTGGAACGAGATGAAAACAACGTTACCAACAAACTTTACTGAAGACGACAGCTAAGTCTTTTCATTAAAGTACTGTTAGGTTGGTTTACTTATTAAGTAAACGACGTAAAGAAAACGAAAAAGCGGCGAGATAATCAAATTATCTCGCCGCTTTTTATTTATCGATAGTTGGTGAAAACTTATCAATAGGCAGTAACTTACCCTGCAAACTCTTCTGAGTCTGGACGGTTAGTAAATTGCACGCCATTTAGAAAATCGCAAAGTAGTTGGTCTTCACATACTTTGTAGTTCTTGTTCTCTGGCTTACGGAAGTAGGCACCAATTTCGTACTTACTTAGGCTGATGCCTACCACTTCTAATATATCTAATACATCTTCTGCTTTCATGTTCAACGCAATACGCAGCTTCATGAAAATCATGTTGTTAGTCAGAGCAACTTCAGGTTTAGGCTGAACACCCTCCTTTTTTCCACGCTTAAGGTTGATAAAACCATTTAGGAATACCGCTAACTCTTTATCTTTCATCGTAGAGCATGACTTGTCGTTGTCTTCTTTTAGCCAGTTGATCACTTGGTCATGAGCAACGGTCACATCAGCTTGCTCGATAGCTTTAATGATCTGTGCATTTTTAAGGTTTAGCGCGTGTTGAATACGACGCAAGATTTCGTTGTTAGTCACTGGGGATTCCTAAAAAGGGTTTGGAGAGTAAAGAGGTGTTGGTTAGCCCGTTATCGTCGACAAACCAATTTCTACTCTACATAGCATAGTTGACGGCGACTCTAACAGAGAACGCTTATTTTCGGTAGATATAAAAAATCCCCAATGCTTATTAACTCATTCAAGTTAAAAGTGCATTAGGGATTTCGCTATGAGTGCTTGTTATCTGACTGAAGCCAGAATTACATTACACGCATACCAGGTTGAGCACCTTCGTGTGGCTCAAGGATCCACAGGTCGCTGCCACCAGGGCCCGCGGCTAGGATCATGCCTTCAGACATACCAAACTTCATCTTACGAGGTTTTAGGTTTGCAACCATTACGGTTAGCTTGCCTTCTAGCTCTTCAGGTTTGTATGCTGACTTGATGCCAGAGAATACTTGGCGAGTTTCACCACCGATGTCCAGTTGGAACTTCAGTAGTTTGTTCGCTTTTGGTACTTCTTCACATGAGATAATACGAGCAATACGCATATCGACTGCTGCAAAGGCATCGAACTCAATCTCGTCTGCGATTGGCTCTTTGTCTAGCTCAGTTTGGCTTGCTTGCTCTTTTTCAGCTTCTGCTTTTTCTTTCGCAGCTGCTTCTGCGGCTGCATCTTCTTTAGAAGATTCGATCATTGCTTCCACTTTCTTCGGATCAATACGGCTAAACAGCGCTTTGAACTTAGTGATTTCGTGATCAGTTAGCGGTGTAGCAATCGCTTCCCACGTTAGCTCTTCGTTTAGGAAAGCCTCAGTGCGAGCCGCAAGCTCTGGCATAACTGGTTTCAGGTAAGCCATTAGCACGCGGAATAGGTTAATACCGACAGAAGAAACTTCTTGAAGCTCTTTCTCTTTGCCTTCTTCTTTCGCAAGAACCCAAGGTGCTTTTTCGTCAATGTACTGATTAGCTTTATCTGCTAGTGCAGTAATTTCACGGATAGCGCGGCTGAACTCACGAGTTTCGTATAGCTGACCGATACGCTCAGCAGCAGCAACGAATTCGTTGTATAGCTCAGGTTCTGCAAATTCAGCAGCAAGTTTGCCTTCAAAACGTTTCGTGATGAAGCCAGCGTTACGAGACGCTAGGTTAACAATCTTGTTTACGACGTCAGCGTTTACACGTTGAGTGAAGTCTTCAAGGTTAAGGTCAAGGTCATCAATACGGCTGTTTAGTTTCGCAGCGTAGTAGTAGCGTAGACACTCAGGGTCTAGGTGGTTTAAGTACGTGCTTGCTTTGATGAATGTGCCTTTCGACTTAGACATCTTCGCACCGTTCACCGTTACGTAGCCGTGTACGAATACGTTGTTTGGCTTACGGAAACCAGCGCCTTCTAGCATTGCAGGCCAGAATAGGCTGTGGAAGTAAACGATGTCTTTACCGATGAAGTGGTAAAGCTCAGTTGTGCTGTCTTTCTTCCAGTATTCGTCAAAGTTTAGATCGTCACGCTTGTCACATAGGTTCTTGAAAGAAGCCATGTAGCCAACAGGAGCGTCTAGCCATACGTAGAAGAATTTGTTTTTCTCGCCTGGGATTTCGAAGCCGAAGTAAGGTGCATCACGTGAGATATCCCACTGTTGCAGACCAGACTCGAACCATTCCTGCATTTTGTTTGCAGTTTCATTCTGTAGAGAGCCAGAACGAGTCCACTCTTTAAGCATGCTTTCGAACTGAGGTAGGTCGAAGAAGAAGTGCTCAGAATCTTTCATTACTGGAGTTGCGCCAGAAACCGCTGATTTAGGGTTAATTAGCTCAGTTGGGCTGTATGTCTCACCACAGTTATCACAGTTATCACCATACTGGTCTTCTGACTTACACTTAGGGCAAGTACCTTTTACGAAGCGGTCTGGTAGGAACATCTCTTTCTCAGGATCGAAAAGCTGAGAAATAGTACGGCTAGAAATGAAGCCGTTCTTTTTAAGTTCTAGATAGATGTGAGAAGCCAGTTCACGGTTCTCTTCGCTATGTGTGCTGTGGTAGTTATCAAAGCTGATATCAAAGCCAGCGAAGTCTTTTTGGTGCTCTTCACTAACAGCAGCGATCATCTCTTCTGGCGTGATACCCATCTGTTGAGCTTTAAGCATAATTGGCGTGCCGTGAGCATCGTCAGCACAGATGAAGTTTACAGTGTTGCCACGCAGACGCTGGTATCGAACCCAGATATCAGCTTGGATATGCTCAAGCATATGGCCAAGGTGAATAGAGCCGTTAGCGTACGGAAGCGCACAAGTTACCAAAAGTTGTCTTGGATCAGTTGCCATACTTAATAATTCGCTTTTTTGATAGGTATAAATTTTGAGAGGTAATACTACTTTATAACGTGTGATACGCCAAGGTATCAGACAAAGGATTCCCCTAGTTTTTTAGGGGTTCAGTCTTCATCTCGTGGGTGATAGCATAAATAAAAAAAGGAGCCCCAATGCGTAACTTTACTTCTAAGCAAGATTTCTGTTCATGGTTGAATGAGTTCGAGTCACCAATCCTCATCCCAGAGTGGGCGCTACACCAAAATATAGTATCGGTTGATCCTCGTGGGTCATTTGTCATTACCTTGCCTTTTGCAGCTAATCAGCTCGCGGTTGAACTGGAACAGTGGATTCACTCCCAGATTGAACAACAGCTTGTCAGCACTTTTCAGTTTGAAGTAAAAGTGAAGCCGTCTGCGCTAGAAACTACAGTCGCAACACCATTGAAAGGCGTTAAGAACATTATCGCCGTGACGTCAGCAAAGGGTGGGGTGGGTAAATCGACAACTTCGGTAAACCTTGCGCTTGCGTTATCTAAGTCAGGTTCAAAAGTGGGCTTGTTGGATGCGGATATCTATGGTCCATCTGTGCCTATGATGCTCGGTCAGTTGGATGCCAAGCCAGAAGTACAGAACAACAAATGGATGATGCCAATCGAGGCGCATGGCATTTTTACTCATTCTATTGGCTATCTTGTGTCGAAAGATGATGCAGCAATCTGGCGTGGCCCAATGGCAGCGAAGGCTTTAGGTCAGCTTGTTAACGAAACCGTATGGCCAGAGTTGGATTATCTTGTTATCGACATGCCACCGGGCACAGGTGATATTCAGCTAACGCTTTCACAGCAGATCCCAGTAACGGGCGCGGTAGTCGTGACGACTCCTCAAGACTTGGCTTTAGCCGATGCACGTAAAGGTGTAGCGATGTTCGATAAAGTGAGCGTGCCAGTTGCAGGCTTAGTGGAAAACATGAGCTACCATATTTGTAGTCACTGTGGCGAAAAAGAGCATATCTTCGGTGCTGGTGGTGCAGAAGCCATGTCGGAAGAGTTCTTCCTCGATATTTTGGCGCAAATTCCACTGCATATTGATGTACGAGAAGACATCGACGCGGGTTGCCCAACGGTTATACGTCGCCCGGACAGCGAACACACTCGTCATTACCTAGAATTGGCTGAAAATGTGGCTGCGAAAATGTTCTGGACGGGAAAAGCGAGACCGGAAGCGATCAACTTTTCTATGGTTGATTAGAGTAGATAAGTCTTAAGGCCGTATAAATAATGTTTGGGTGAGATAAATAGCTTTTGTATTTGGCTAAAGAGCCGTTGGGTTTGTGCAAATAGTTGTACGCCAGTTATTCTAAAGCAAACGATTGTATTCATTTAATGTATAGATAACATCAATTTGACTGCAATTAGCTAGAATGGCGACTAGAATCTATGTTGTTTAGCCCCTATAATCAGGCGGTTTATCTCTTCCCACCACCAAACCATATCGGGTGCAAAATTAATGTCTGATAATAATCAATGTGTCATCGTAGGTATCGCTGGCGCTTCAGCATCAGGAAAAAGTCTGATTGCTAGTACAATTTATAATGAGTTGCGCGAGAAAGTAGGCGACCATCAAATTGGTGTTATCACGGAAGATTGCTACTACAGCGACCAAAGCCACTTGAGTATGGAAGAGCGTGTTAAAACTAACTACGATCACCCAAATGCACTGGATCATGATCTATTATGTGAACACCTACAGCAGCTAATGAGTGGCAATGCGGTAGAAGTTCCTGAATACAGCTACACAGAACACACACGTACTTCTGAAACGACTACACTTACACCTAAGAAAGTGATCATTTTAGAAGGTATTCTGCTTCTAACAGACCCACGCCTTCGTAAACTAATGCACGCAAGCGTGTTTATGGATACACCGTTAGACATCTGTCTACTACGCCGTGTTAAGCGTGATGTAGAAGAACGTGGTCGTACAATGGACACGGTACTTAAGCAATATCAAGAAACAGTACGTCCAATGTTCATGCAGTTTATCGAGCCTTCAAAACAACATGCAGACATCATCGTTCCTCGTGGTGGTAAAAACCGTATTGCGATTGACGTGCTAAAAGCGCACATTGCGAAGTTGTTGAAGTCTTAATCGAATAAAAATTTGCCTAAGTGACTCACTTAGCTTTATTTTTTACCGAATCAGTGGCACTTTTATAGTGCCACTTTCTTTTGGAATCTAAGCAAGGAATATGCGGATGAAGAAACTACTCATTTTCATAGCTGTACCAGTGTTTGTTGTCGTTGCAGCAATTCTGGCACTAGTGCTGTTAGTGAACCCTAACCAATTTAAGCCATTAATTGTCGAACAAGCCCAAAAACACACAGGCCTAGAGCTCGTGATCGAGGGCGATATCAGCTGGCAATTCTTCCCATCTATTGGCTTCGAACTTGGTCAAACTGAATTACGTAACCCTGAAGGATTCACCCAACCAAACCTGTTTAAGGTTGATACCGTTGGCGTTGATGTTTCGGTTACCCCGCTATTTAGCAACCAACTAGAGATCGGCAACATTACTCTAGATGGTGCAGAATTCTATTTAGAAACGCTTAAAGATGGTCGTAAGAATATCGACGCGCTAACGCAAGCATCAGCTCCTCAAGAGTCTGAGCCTGTAGCCGACGCAAGTTCTGAATCAACACCTGCGCCTCAAGAGCAAAGTGCTACAGACGCATCTGGTTGGACGATCAACCTTGCAGGCGTCACTGTTTCAAATGCATTGTTTGAGATGGACGACAAGCAAGCAGGTTCATTCACTAAGCTATACGATGTGTCTTTGAACCTTTCTGAGTTTGCCGTTGATACATGGACAACCGCGACGTTTGCGGCTTCTGGTGAAAACAACCAACAGAAGTTCTCTGCAAACGGCAGTGCAGAATTCAAATTAGCGGAAGGCTTCGCAAGTTACGCACTGCGTAATATTGACCTAAACGCTAAGTTCAATGATCCAGCAACGTCGATTGAGTCAGCAAAGATTGGTTTGAATACGTTTGAGTTCGATAAGGTAAACCAACTGACTTACGCTGTAATCGGCAATGCGGCTGGCCTTGACCTTGATCTTAAAGGTGGCGGTGAACTTACGGTTGATAGCGCGATTTCAAAAGTAACGCTGAATAAGCTAACGTTAGATTCAACATTCAAAGGTGACACGCTTCCTCAGTCTCCAATGAAAGTCGACATGCTGTCTGATTTAAGCTTCGATCTTAATAAGAGCCACCTGAGCTTTGTGTTAGAGAAGCTACAAGCTAACGCTATTGCTTTAGACGGTAAAGCAGACGTAACCCTATCTGAAATACCAAAGGTTCGTTTCTCTCTTCATAGCCCGAATATCGACTTGGACGAGTTCTTAGGCTTAGGCAATACAACAGAAACAGCGAGCACAGCTCCTTCTGGTTCTGCTGGTGGCTCAACGTCAAACTCTGGTAGTTCAGCTCCTGCTAAAGAAGTAGAACCTGATCTGTCGGCTCTGAAAACGTTAGACGTGAAAGGTGACATCACGATTGATAAGTTCAAGGCGAACAACGCGAAGATGCAGAATGTTAAAACGGCATTTTCGGTTAACCGTGGTATCGCAGAGCTAACCTCATTCACATCGAATCTTTACCAAGGTTCTATTTCTGCGACCGCTAAGCTAGACGCTCGTAAAACACCAGCGACTTACACGGCTAAGAAGAAAATTAGAGGTGTGAAGGTTCAACCGTTACTGGTTGATGTAGCGAACAACGACATGCTGGAAGGTACCGGTAATATCGATGTTAACGTTAAAGGTAAGAGCCTGACGCCAACAGGAATCAAGAAGAACCTAGTCGGTACTATCGTGATTAACTTTGAAGATGGTGCGGTGAATGGCATCAACGTTGCTCAATTGATTCGAGAAAACTACGCTAAGATCAAAGGCGAAAAAGTTGAAAGCACAAATGAAGCTCAAAAAACGGACTTCAGTGCAATGAAAGCGACACTGAAGGTCGACAAAGGTTGGGTTTCAACGAACGACTTATCGGCACAGTCACCACTGCTACGCGTGACAGGTCAAGGTAAAGCAAACTTCATTAATGAAACGGTCGACTTCCTTGTACGTACATCGATTGTTGGTTCGCTTGAAGGTCAGGGCGGTAAGAACATTGATGACCTGAAAGATGTGACCATCCCAATTAAGGTAACAGGCCAATGGGCTGACCCGAAATTTGCGCTTGTTTTTGATGATGTGTTGAAGCAAAAAGCACAAAAAGAGATCGACCGTGGTGTGAATAAGCTAACGGATAAGATCAAAGACGAGAAGACCAAAGAAGCGGTTGACGGTTTGTTGAAAGGTTTCTTTAACTAATCTTTACCTAACTCGCATATAAAAGAAGCGCCATTCCTGTTGTAGGAGTGGCGCTTTTGTTTGGGTGCTGATTATTATCCGGGCTTAGTAAGCAAAGAGACTCCCTATGAGACTCGTTCCTCGTTCTAGGGAATGACGATAGGTTGTCGTGCTTTGTTCAAGTACGTGACAGTCTAGTGGTCGTCACCCCCGAGAGGGAAGAATGACCGAGTCGGGGATCTCTAGTTGAATGTGATTACCAGTCGACACCTTGCAGTGCTTTAACACCCGATTCGAAAGCGTGTTTCACGTTACGGACTTCAGATACCGTATCCGCCATCTCTGTAAGAGTACGGTGCGCGCCACGGCCAGTAATGATTACTGACTGCATTTTAGGACGGTTATTCAGAGCCTCTACCACTTCATCTAGCTCGATGTAGCCATAGCTCACCATGTAAGTCAGCTCATCAAACAGAATCACGTCAATGGACTCATCAGCCAACATACGCTGACATTCTTTCCAGATACGTTGTGCGGCTTCAATATCTTTTGTTTTGTCTTGGGTTTCCCATGTAAAGCCAGTCCCCATTACTTGGAATTCAACATCTAGCTTTTGGAGAACGTTTTTTTCGCCGTTGTCCCAAGTTCCTTTCACAAACTGAGCGACTGCACACTTCTTACCGTGACCGACGGCACGAGTGATGGTGCCAAATCCGGATGTTGATTTACCTTTACCGTTACCAGTGATAACCAATAACAGGCCTTTCACTTCTTGTGCTGCAGCCACTCGTGCATCAACTTGTTCTTTTACTTTCTGTTGTCTTGCTTTATGGCGTTGTTCTTTGTTGTCTTCGGTCGACATAACAAATCCTTTTAAGTTGTGATTGCGCCTATCATAGCCTAACTTAACGATAGCAAAAACCATCGGAAGAACAGGTGATTACGGATGAAAAAGATACTCGTTGTTTGCATGGGGAATATTTGTCGTTCGCCAACAGGTGAAGCGGTGCTTAGAAAGAAAGCTCAACAGATGGATATTGATGTAACGGTCGACTCCGCGGGGACGATTGGCTTTCATCAAGGTAACCCACCAGATTCACGTTCTAAGTCAGCAGGTGAAAATCGTGGCTACAGCTTCAAAGGTATTACGTCTCGCAAGGTAGTGATGCATGATTTTGATGAGTTTGATTTAATACTAGCCGCAGATCAGGCGAATTTAGATGATTTAACGAATCAGTGCCCAGCCCACCTTCAATACAAACTTGCGCTATTCTTGAGCTTTGGAGAGTCACAATATCAAGAGATACCGGATCCTTATTATGGTGAGGGAAATGGCTTTGAGTTGGTGTTGGATTTAATCGAAGAGTCTAGCGAAGCGATACTGCGTTCAATGTAGCGTAGAGGCTGTGTTCTTGGTTGGGCGATAAAGTATCAAGGTTCATCGATATAAAAAAGGCCGACATCGAATGTCGGCCTTTCTAAATCTAGCTTTAAGCCATGACTAAGCTTACTTAGACATTACTTTGTAGATTGGGTCTTCTGCAACGTTCGCTTCAACTAAGCTACCGGCTTTGTGCAGCATAGCAACACAGTCTTGGCTTAGGTGGCGAAGGTGAAGTGTTTTACCTAGTGCAGCGTAACGGTCAGCAATCGTGTCGATCGCTTCAATTGCAGAGTGGTCTGTTACGCGTGAGTTTGCGAAATCAACGATAACATCTTGTGGATCGTTGTATGCGTCAAACAACTCAAGGAAGTTAGCGGTTGAACCAAAGAAGATTGGGCCGTTAACTTTGTACTCTTTAGAGCCTTCAGCGTTAACTGATTTGTCTGCGTAGATGTGTTTAGCATGTTGCCATGCGAACATTAGTGCCGAAGCAACAACACCCACACCAACAGCGACCGCAAGGTCCGTTAGTACTGTTACCACGGTAACCAGAACGATAACGAAGAAATCTTGCTTAGGAACGCGACGCGCAAGCTTGAAGGTTGCCCATTCAAACGTACCGATAACAACCATGAACATTACGCCCACAAGTGCTGCTAGAGGAATCATTTCAATCAGTGCAGAACCAAACAGGATGAACATCAGTAGTGCGACTGCCGCTACGATACCTGAAAGACGACCACGACCGCCTGAGTTTACGTTGATCATCGATTGACCGATCATCGCACAACCACCCATCGCACCGAATACAGAACACGTTACGTTAGCCATACCTTGACCAACACATTCACGGTTAGATTGGCCACGAGTGTTTGTCATTTCGTCTAGTACCGTTAGTGTCAGTAGAGACTCGATCAGGCCGATAGCTGCAAGGATAATTGCGTATGGCAGGATGATCTGAAGTGTCTCGAAAGAAAACGGAACTGCAGGAATAGAGAACGTTGGTAGAGAGCCCGCTAGCGTAGCGGCTTCGTCACCAGACATAGTACGTAGGAAGTCAACAACAGTACGAGTTTCAAGATCAAGGCCTACAACCAAAGCCGTTACCGTTACAATAGCTACCAATGAAGAAGGTACTGCTGTAGTGAGTTTAGGTAGGAAGTGGATGATACCCATAGTGAGTGCGACTAGGCCTAACATCAGTGTCATTTGACCGCTTGGTAACCAAGTTAATGCACCCGTTACGTCTGGCGCTTTAAATTGACCAAGCTGAGCTAGGAAGATCACAATTGCCAAACCGTTCACGAAACCAATCATTACTGGGTGTGGAACGATACGGATAAATTTACCTAACTTGAATACACCCGCTGCAATTTGCAGAAGGCCAGCCAGCATAACGGCTGCGAATAGGTATTGAACGCCATGGGTTGCCACTAGGCTCACCATTACAACGGCCATTGCGCCAGTTGCACCAGAAATCATACCTGGACGACCACCGAAAACGGAAGTGATTAAACCTACGATGAATGCTGCGTAAAGACCAACCATTGGGTCAACGCCAGCAACAAAGGCGAATGCTACGGCTTCAGGTACCAGAGCTAGGGCTACTGTAAGACCTGAAAGCACGTCATTCTTTACAGAGTGCTTTGAAAATTGTGGGAATTCGAACATGTTTGCTCAGCTATGCTAAAAATGGATTTACCGACACGAGTGTATTGCGTAGCCAAACAGTGATGGAAAAGAGCGGCAATAGCGAAGTGTCGAAAAGATAAGTGCGCGAATGCTACCCAAAAATGTGACTAAGTTCAAGGTTGAACCTAACTTTGAGTAATATATCTGTTAATTTTTATTCGATTAGTAGATATGAAAAAGGCTGCTTTAATAAGCAGCCTTTGATTCTATTTACTTGTGATTATCTATCAGTAATCGCTAGTAGTTTGGCTTAGTCATACCTGCGCCAGCTTGGTTCGACGCTGCCTGACTACCTGCACCTTTCGGTACAAAACGCTCAGCGCGGAACGGAGCTGCAACAACTTCAATCTCTTTGATCTCTTGTGGACCAGGAGCTTTAGTCATTGGTGAGCCTGCTTGCTTCTTAGCAACCGTTGCTTTTGGTGCAGCTTGAGGAGCTTCTGCTTTTACAACAGGCGCTTCTTCAACTTTTGCACTTTCAGCTTCAACAACTGGTGTTGTCTCTTCTACTGCAACAGCCGCTTCGACTTTCGTCGATTCTACAATCACTGGAGCTTCAACTTTCTCAGTTTCAACGACCACTGGTGCTTCTTCAACGACTACAGGAGCTTCAGTTACCTGAGCTTCAGAGCGAGTTTCTTCAGCAACAACCGCGTCTTCACGAGAGATGATTACTTTACCCATAGCTAATTCAGGACAAGCAAAACCGCCAGCCATCACTACGTTGCTTTGAGGTGCATTCTCTTGAGCTGTATTTTGCTCTTGAGCCTGAACAGCAACTTGAGTTTCAGTAGCAACTTGAGCTTCAACAGCAACGTCCATTTCAGCCACTTCAGGTTTTGTCTGATTGTGGTGAGGTTTTGGAATGAAGCGAGGCATCACTTTACCCATAGCCATCTCAGGAGAAGCTACACCACCTTTACGTAGGCGGAATGGGTTAGGGCGACGATCACGACCGCGACGACGACGTTGACCACTTGCACGTAGGTGACGTGGAGAACGACGGTTACGACGTTGCTTCGGCTCTTCCTGTTCTGTTTGCTCAGCATTTACTTGAGTTGCTTCTACTTGTTCCACAACTTTTTGCTCTTGAGCCACAGCTTGTTCGTGATTTGCTGTTTGTGCCTTTTGCTCTTTTGAAGCGTTATCGGCATTGTTGTCAGCTTCTGCTTGAGCTTGCTGGTCTTTAACTCGAACCAGTTTGTTCAGCTTACGACGTTGACGACGCTCTTTAATTTTCACAGCTTTTGCTTCAGGCTTCGCCTTTGGCGCTTCTGGTTTATCAGCTTGAGCTTCTGCCGCTAGCTGTAGACCTTCTTCTGCTAATTTAGATGGTACTTGCTCTTCCTGTTGCTTCTGCTCATCACGTGGCTTATTGCGACGATCTTGCTTAGGCTTACGAGGCTGACGAGTTTGCTGTGGAGCTGCTTCTTTTTGCTCTTCAGGTTTCTCATCACGTACAGGTTTACGACGGCGTTTGTTGTCACGGTTTTCGTTGCGATTGTCACCACGTTCGTTACGTTGTTCGCCGCGGTCACCACGTTGGTTACGACGGCGGTTGTCGTTACGATCACGGCGTTGACGGTTACCGTTGTTGCGATTGTTCTTAGGTTTTTCTTCTTGCTTCTCTTCTTCTTTCTTCTCTTCTTGAGTTGAAGAGCCAAATAAGAAGCTACCGATAGCTTTGAAGAAACGACCAATTAGGCTAGGTTCTTGCGTTGCAGCTGGTTCAACTTTCTTCTCTTCAACAGCTTTAGGAGCTGGTGCAGGAGTAGGTGCTGATTGAGCTGGAGCCGCGAAACCTTTCAGAGCAGGCTCTTCGATCTTCTTAGGACGAATAGTCTGTTCTACTGGTTCTTTGCTTTCTGCTTCTTTTAAAGCTTCTAGCTTGGTAGGCAGCAAGTAAGAGAGTAGATCGAACTCTTCACCTTCACGAACACGGATAACCTCAAAGTGTGGTGTTTCCATGTCAGAGTTAGGAACAACAGTAATCTTAACTTCTTGGTTCTTCTCGATGTGGTTTACTGAGCGACGTTTTTCGTTCAGAAGGTAAGAGGCGATTGGAACAGGCACAACAGCAAGTACTTGTGCTGTGTTGTCTTTCAGAGCTTCTTCTTCAATCAAACGTAGAACAGAAAGTGCTAGAGATTCGTTATCACGAACAACACCAGTACCTGTACAACGAGGACAAATGTGGTGGCTTGCTTCTGCTAGTGATGGGCTCAAACGTTGACGAGACATCTCTAGAAGACCAAAGCGAGAAATACGACCAATCTGAACACGCGCACGATCTAAACGAACGGCGTCACGTAGACGGCTTTCAACTTCGCGTTGGTGGCGAACCGGAGTCATATCGATGAAGTCGATAACAACAAGACCACCTAGGTCACGTAGACGTAATTGACGTGCAATTTCATCGGCTGCTTCTAGGTTAGTGTTTAGCGCTGTTTCTTCAATATCGCTGCCCTTTGTTGCACGAGCAGAGTTGATATCGATAGAAGTTAGAGCTTCTGTTGGGTCGATCACGATAGAACCACCAGACGGAAGACGAACTTCACGTTGGAAAGCTGATTCGATCTGGCTTTCAATCTGGTAATGGCTAAATAGTGGCACTTCACCATCGTATTTCTTAACGCGATTCATGAAATCTGGGCGTATTAATTGAATGTGCGCTTGTGCACGTTCAAAAATAGTATTGCTGTCGATTAGAATCTCGCCAATATCACGACGTAGATAGTCACGAATCGCACGAACGATAACGTTACTTTCTTGGTGAATAAGGAAAGGAGCTGCATTTGAATCAGAAGCTTGCTTAATAGCGCCCCAGTGATTCAATAGAACATTCAAGTCCCACTCTAGCTCTTCTGCACTTTTGCCAACACCTGCTGTACGCACGATTAAGCCCATGCCTTGAGGAAGCTCAAGAGTGCTTAATGCTGCTTTCAGTTGAGTGCGTTCATCACCTTCGATACGACGAGAAATACCGCCAGCACGAGGGTTATTAGGCATAAGAACTAAGTAACTACCAGCCAAAGAGATGAAAGTTGTCAGTGCAGCGCCTTTGCTACCACGTTCTTCTTTCTCAACTTGTACGATTACTTCTTGTCCTTCTCTTAGCACTTCTTTAATGCTAGGACGGCCTTGGTATGTATAACCTTCAGGGAAGTATTCGCGGGCAATTTCTTTAAGAGGGAGGAAACCGTGACGTTCTGCGCCGTAATCAACAAATGCCGCTTCTAGGCTTGGTTCAATACGGGTAATACGTCCTTTGTAGATATTCGCTTTCTTTGACTCGTGACCTGGACTTTCGATATCTAGATCGAACAGTCGCTGGCCATCAACCAAAGCGACACGCAACTCTTCTTTTTGAGTTGCGTTAATTAACATTCTTTTCATTTAGAAATTCTCATTGTCTTTTCTTATTTTCATCATTGGTCTTATCGCTTTATTCGTTTCTCATGGTGCCAGATCCCATGGCTTTATCGGTGCAGCCTCCCGGCTGGAGTAGGGATGCTCTGGGGCACGTCAGTCATCATAGGGAGTTAGCCTATGATCCGCGATGTGGCGGTGAATACTCAACATGAGTGTACGTGAGTAGAGCGATAAGGAACTCAGTTGACCGTGTCTTACGCCGATTGCAGCACTGTCTAATCTGAGTCATCTACTCATTTACTTGCTTATGAATGGTTAGCTGTTTAAATATTAGTCAATCCATTGATAGCAGCTGTGAACTATAGCAGTGGTCGGTAAACACAGCAATCTGCTTTGTCGTAATGCGGTAAAAAAAACAGTTTTTGTTTGGGTTTTGATAGCTCTAACTCACTGTCTATAAATAATTTATCAATTGATATTTTAATTTGCAGGAAGCTTGGTGCTTTTTTGTTCGAAGAATCAAAGAAATATAGAACTTCAATGACCTTTTAGGGATAGATCGGCAGGGATTATAGATAAATAAGTTCAGAATAGGGTTAAGAAAATCTCAATTATCAAAAGTGACAGTGATACAATGGCCCAATGAGCGAAATTAGAACCCAAGTCCAATTTGTCGACATTGACGAAGATATGGCTGGTCAGCGTATTGATAACTTCTTACGCAACCAATTAAAAAACATCCCGAAAAGCATGATTTACCGAATCGTGCGTAAAGGCGAAGTCCGCGTAAACAAAAAACGCATCAAGGCTGAATACAAACTAAAAGCAGGTGATTTAGTTCGTATCCCGCCAGTCACTATTGAAGAGAAAACAGAAGAGAACGTGCCAAGCACGAAACTCAATAAGGTTTCTGAATTAGAACAGTGCATCATTTATGAAGATGATCACATGCTGATTCTGAATAAACCATCAGGAACTGCGGTTCATGGTGGTAGCGGGCTAAAGTTTGGCGCGATTGAAGCATTGCGTGCACTTCGCCCTGATGCTCGTTTTCTTGAATTAGTGCACCGTATTGATAGAGATACGTCTGGCATTTTGCTTGTTGCTAAGAAGCGCTCAGCGCTAAGACACCTTCAAGCACAGTTCCGTGAAAAAACGGTTCAAAAATACTACTTCGCTTTAGTGATGGGCGAATGGAAGAACAGCTGTAAAGTGGTTAATGCCCCTTTATTGAAAAATGAAGTAAACAGTATTGTTCGCGTTAACCCGAATGGTAAGGCTTCTGAAACTCGTTTTAAGGTTTTGGAAAAATTCCAAGATGCGACGTTAGTTCAGGCAAGCCCAATTACCGGCCGTACGCACCAAATTCGCGTACATGCTCAGTATACTGGCCACCCAATTGCTTGGGACGACCGTTACGGTGATCGTCGTTTTGATGCTTACACGGGTAAAGTAGGATTGAATCGTTTGTTCTTACATGCCGCCAACATTAAGTTTACCCACCCAGGTAGCGAAGAGAAGATAGATATCTCGGCTCCAATGGAAAAAAGGCTAGAGAGAGCACTCACTGGTCTACGTAAGCTTTAAGAAGATACGAGATACGAGATACTAGATACTAGATACGAAAGGGTTAGCTGTTTCTAGCCTTACTTATCTATTAACAAAAAAGGTTGACGAAATTCGTCAACCTTTTTTGTTTTCATCTGTTGTAGAAGATCCTCAACTCGCTCTTTCCTCGCTCTTGAGGATGACGACTTTTTAAAGTCAGGTTCTACATCATGAGCTGATTGGATAATGTGGCTATCTTCGTCATTCCCTAGACTGACGAAGGAAGGAGTAGGGAATCTCTAACAAAGAGAGAGTATCCATTATAGTACGCTCATTCCTTGCGCTTCTAACATATCAACCAGATCGATCAGAGGTAAACCGATCAAGGTATTCGGGTCTTTACCTTCCATCTGTTTAAATAGCGCGATACCTAACCCTTCACACATAAAGCTGCCTGCGCAGTAATAAGGCTGTTCTTTCTCAACATAAGAAATGATTTGCTGCTGTGTTAAATCACGGAAATGTACGATGAAGGTATCTAAGCGAGTGTCGGCTTTATTGGTTTCGCTGTTCCATATGGTTATCCCAGTATAGAAAGTGATGCTTTTGCCGCTTTGGCGAGATAGCTGCTCAATCGCTTTTTCACGAGTGTGTGGTTTACCAATGATTTCTCCATCAATCACACACACTTGATCGGAACCAATCACTAGGCTTGGTTGTTCGACAGTACAAGACTTGGCTTTTGTGTCGGCAAGACGCATCACTAACTGTTGAGGTGTCTCTTCTGGAAGTGGTGTTTCATTGCAGTCAGGCTTCGCTGTGACAAAGTCTAACTGTAGTTTTTTGAGGATCTCTTGCCTAAATGGAGATGTAGAAGCTAAAACTAGTTGGTAATTTCTCATTTTAATTTACAATTCGTGTAAGCATTTAGTTCAGGATAACGTAACTTATCCTGCTATTCATAATGCTCTGAACAGGAAAGGTAGGAAAGTACATTTTTTTTGCCATTTCCTTTGACTAAACACGATTTGGAAGATAAGATTCGCGCCCTATGCAAAAGGAAAAAATACCGCGTACAGTTGATCCGGCAAGAACGGCTCAAAAACGACTCGATATGGATGGTATCATTCAAGTCAGTCTTTTGAAGCGTTTAACTGAAACAACTGAAGGCGTAAAACGTGACGCGCAAGTCTCAATGTCATTTGGGCTTGATGAACAACGATTAGTCGTTATCTCTGGTAAAGCTAACGTCGAAGTCGATTTAGAGTGTCAACGTTGTAATGAGGTTTTCGCACATGAGTGCGATGTCCAATTTACTTATACTCCTGTTTACAGCGAGAAAAGTGAAGAGGAAGCACCGGAAGAGTACGATTTGGTAGATCTGAACGAGTACGGTGAGTTAGACCTGATTCAATTAGTTGAAGACGAGTTCATCCTTGGATTGCCACAAATAGCAATGCACGACGATGCGAAATGTAGCGTTAACTCAAATAACTTGGTGTTTGGTGAACTTCCTGAAGAAATTGAGGAAGATAAAAAGCCGAATCCATTTGATGTTTTAAAAAACTTAAAGAAGTAACTTATTAATAAGTATCTTTAAGAATTTACATAGGAGTAGGGTCAATGGCCGTACAAAAGAGCAAGAAATCACGTTCAATGCGTGGCATGCGTCGTTCACACGATGCGCTAACTACAGCTGCACTTTCTGTAGACGCAACTTCAGGTGAAACTCACCTACGTCACAACGTGACTGCCGAAGGTTTCTACCGCGGCAAAAAGGTTATCAACAAGTAAGGTTGACCTTTGCAAAATCTAACCGTTGCGCTTGATGCAATGGGCGGGGACTTCGGTCCTCGTGTAACAGTGCCTGCCGCCGTGCAGGCACTGTCGTATTTCCCAGAGCTAAAAGTCATTCTCATAGGTGATCGAAATGCGATCACATCTCAATTATCTTCATTAGGTCGAATGCCTGATTCTCGTTTGAGTATCCAGCATTGTGATCGAGTCATTTCCAATTCTGAAAAACCTTCACTAGCCTTACGTAATAGTCAAGGTAGTTCTATGCGTGCTGCTATCGATCTGGTTGCCGAATCACAGGCTGATGCTTGTGTGAGTGGTGGTAACACTGGTGCACTGATGGCGTTATCTCGTTTCAGACTTAAACTCCTTCCCGGTATTGATAGGCCTGCATTGGTTTCAGCTTTGCCTACTGCTTCTGGCAATCGTACATGGATGCTTGATTTAGGAGCGAACGTTTCTAGTGACGCAGATTCACTGTTTCAGTTTGCTGTAATGGGCAGTGCATTGGCAGAACAACATTTAGGTCGCGCTCCACGTGTCGCTATCTTGAATATCGGTGCAGAAGAAATCAAAGGCAATGACCTTGTGAAACGATGCGCGGAAATGTTGTCTAATACTCAGTCTGTGAACTTCATAGGCTATATTGAAGGTAATCAATTACTTCAAGATGCTGCTGATGTCGTCGTATGTGATGGTTTTGTGGGCAATGTCTGCTTAAAAACGTGCGAAGGTACGGCTCAGCTCTTTATTGATAAGCTAAAAACGCGCATGATGGCTTCAACAATAAAGGGTTGGATCGCCAGAATGTTGTTTTCTGAGCTATTTACTGAATTAAAAACCTTGAACCCCGACCAGTATAACGGCGCAAGTTTGTTAGGATTGCGCGGCATTGTCATTAAAAGTCATGGAAGTGCTGATGTGTCTGCAGTCGTCAACGCGATTGGTGAAGCAGTACACGAGGTCAAACGACAAGTCCCCAGCCGCATTAGCGATCGTTTGGAAGCGGTTTTACTCGAGAGGCATTATTAGTCTTCATGTATAGCAAAATTTTAGGTACTGGCAGCTACTTGCCATCTCAGGTGCGTACTAACGCAGACTTAGAGAAAATGGTAGAGACTAGCGATGAGTGGATCGTTGCTAGAACAGGTATTAAAGAGCGTCGTATTTCAGCGGAAAACGAAACCGTTGCGGATATGGCGTTTTACGCTGCTGAGAATGCCATTGAGATGGCAGGTATCGACAAAGAAGATATTGATTTAATCATCGTCGCGACAACCAGCAGTAGCCATACATTCCCGTCTTCGGCATGTCAGGTACAAGGTAAGCTTGGTATCAAAGGCTGCCCTGCGTTTGATTTAGCTGCGGCGTGTTCTGGCTTTGTCTATGCACTGTCTGTTGCTGATCAACATATCAAGACTGGTATGTGTAAAAACGTTTTGGTAATCGGTGCGGATGCACTGTCAAAAACCTGTGATCCGACTGACCGCTCTACTATCATCTTATTTGGTGATGCTGCAGGCGCGGTGGTTGTAGGCGCAAGCGAAGAGCCAGGTATTTTGTCTACTCACATTTACTCTGATGGTAAATATGGTGAGCTTCTAAGCTTAGAAGTTCCAGAGCGTGGCGGTGATGCAGACAAATGGCTGCACATGGCGGGCAACGAAGTATTTAAAGTGGCGGTAACTCAGCTTTCTAAGCTAGTTAAAGACACATTAGCGGCGAACAATATGGATAAGTCAGAGCTTGATTGGTTAGTTCCACACCAAGCGAATTACCGTATTATCTCGGCAACCGCTAAAAAGCTGACGATGTCGCTTGATCAAGTTGTGATTACTCTTGATAAGCACGGCAATACGTCGGCAGCTACCGTACCAACGGCCCTTGATGAGGCTGTTCGCGACGGGCGAATTAAACGTGGTCAAACGCTTCTACTCGAAGCATTTGGCGGCGGCTTCACTTGGGGTTCTGCGTTAGTTAAATTCTAACCCCAAGCGATAATCAACAAACAAGGCACATAACTTATGTGCCTTATTCAATTTTTTGCTTTGCTTAAAGGAAAATTACAATGAGCAAATTTGCTATCGTATTCCCAGGCCAAGGCTCTCAAGCTATCGGTATGCTTGCTGACCTAGGCGAACAGTATGATGTTGTTAAAAAGACATTTGCTGAAGCTTCAGAAGCACTTGGTTACGATCTATGGGCATTGGTTCAAGATGGTCCAGTAGAAAATCTAAATGAAACTTTCCGTACTCAACCGGCTCTACTCACTGCGTCTGTTGCAATCTGGCGTGTATGGCAAGAGCTTGGTCTAGAGCAACCTGCAAACCTAGCAGGTCACAGCCTAGGCGAATACTCTGCACTCGTGTGTGCGGGTGTTATCGACTTTAAAGAAGCGATCAAGCTAGTTGAGCTACGTGGTCAGCTGATGCAAGAAGCGGTTCCTGCTGGCGTTGGTGCAATGTACGCAATCATCGGTCTAGATGATGAAGCGATTGCTAAAGCGTGTGAAGAAGCGGCACAAGACGAAGTTGTGTCTCCAGTTAACTTCAATTCACCTGGCCAAGTTGTAATCGCGGGTAACAAAGCGGCAGTAGAGCGCGCTGGTGCACTATGTAAAGAAGCAGGCGCTAAACGTGCTCTTCCTTTACCCGTATCTGTGCCGTCTCACTGTGCCCTTATGAAGCCTGCAGCAGACAAGCTAGCGGTTGCTCTAGAAGCTCTAGAGTTCAACACACCGGCACTGCCTGTTATCAATAACGTCGATGTTATTGCTGAAACAGACCCTGCAAAAATCAAAAGCGCACTTGTTCGTCAGCTATACAGCCCAGTTCGTTGGACTGAAGGTGTACAAGCGATGAATGAGCAAGGCGTTGAAAAGCTACTAGAATTAGGCCCAGGTAAGGTTCTTACTGGTCTAACAAAACGTATTGTTAAAACTATGACAGCTGCTGCAGTTAATGACACTGCATCACTAGACGCTGCTAAGTAAATAACCAATTAATAGAGAAGTTATGATGAATTTAGAAGGCAAAGTTGCACTAGTTACAGGCGCAAGCCGTGGCATCGGTCGTGCAATCGCTGAGCTTTTAGTTGAGCGTGGTGCTAAAGTTATCGGTACTGCTACGTCTGAAGGCGGCGCTGCTGCAATCAGCGAGTACCTTGGTGAGAACGGTAAAGGTCTTGCTCTTAATGTCACTGATGTTGACTCAATTGCTGCTACACTGAAAACCATCAACGATGAATTCGGTACGATTGACATTCTGGTTAACAACGCAGGTATCACTCGTGATAACCTTCTTATGCGTATGAAAGACGATGAATGGAATGACATCATCGATACTAACCTAACGCCTATCTTCCGCATGTCTAAAGCTGTATTGCGTGGCATGATGAAAAAGCGTCAAGGCCGTATCGTAAACGTTGGTTCTGTAGTAGGTACTATGGGTAACGCTGGTCAAGCTAACTACGCAGCAGCAAAAGCTGGTGTGATTGGTTTCACTAAATCAATGGCTCGTGAAGTTGCGTCTCGTGGTATTACAGTGAACACTGTAGCGCCAGGTTTCATCGAAACAGACATGACTAAAGCGCTAAATGATGACCAACGTGCAGCAACTTTGGCGAATGTACCAGCAGGTCGACTAGGTGACCCTCGCGAAATCGCTGAAGCTGTGGTATTTTTGGCGTCACCTGCGGCAGCTTATATCACAGGTGAAACACTTCACGTCAATGGCGGTATGTACATGGTGTAAATTATGTGCAACATTTGTGCATGATTTAAGTCAAGATCATACGTAATTTCGGTTAAAATCGTGAAAATTGTGGTTTGACCAGAAAAGTTGACCTTGCAACTTTCAATAGATTGAATAAACTACGGAAAACATCGCATAAAGCGAACTCTGTAAAGGAAAAGAAAAAATGAGCAACCTCGAAGAACGCGTAAAGAAAATCATTGTTGAACAGCTAGGTGTAGACGAAGCTGAAGTTAAAAACGAAGCTTCTTTCGTTGATGACCTAGGTGCAGATTCTCTAGACACAGTTGAGCTAGTAATGGCTCTAGAAGAAGAATTCGACACTGAAATCCCAGATGACGAAGCTGAGAAAATTACTACTGTTCAAGCTGCTATCGATTACGTAACTAGCGCTCAGTAATAATCTCTCCCAGGCGGTCACCTTGACCGCCTGTGTTTTATCTAACTCATCTATCCTCATCTTAAATCACCTCAATCCCCGGAGTGTAATATCGTGTCCAAGCGTCGTGTAGTTGTCACTGGCATGGGTATGTTGTCGCCGGTAGGCAACACTGTAGAATCTTCTTGGAAAGCCCTGCTAGCTGGTCAAAGTGGTATCGTTAATATCGATCATTTTGATGCAACCAATTTCTCAACTCGTTTTGCAGGTCTAGTTAAAGACTTTAACTGCGAAGAGTATATGACTAAAAAAGATGCTCGTAAGATGGACTTGTTCATCCAGTACGGCGTCGCAGCAGGTATTCAAGCTTTAGATGATTCAGCCCTAACTATTACTGAAGAAAACGCTCCTCGTGTAGGCGTTGCTATCGGTTCTGGTATTGGTGGTCTTGGTTTGATCGAAGCCGGTCACAAGGCTCTAACTGAAAAAGGCCCTCGTAAAATCAGCCCGTTCTTCGTACCGTCGACGATCGTGAATATGATTGCGGGTCACATGTCTATCATGCGTGGCCTACGCGGTCCAAACATCGCGATCTCTACAGCATGTACGACTGGCCTACATAACATTGGCCACGCGGCTCGTATGATTGCATACGGCGATGCTGACGCAATGCTAGCGGGTGGTGCTGAAAAAGCATCTACACCACTAGGTATGGGCGGTTTTGGTGCGGCTAAAGCACTGTCTACTCGTAACGATGAGCCTCAAAAAGCTTCTCGTCCATGGGACAAAGGCCGTGACGGCTTCGTTCTTGGTGACGGTGCAGGCATGATGGTTCTTGAAGAGTATGAACATGCTAAAGCTCGTGGCGCTAAGATTTACTGTGAGCTAGTTGGCTTCGGTATGTCGGGTGACGCTTACCACATGACATCTCCAAGTGAAGATGGCTCTGGTGGTGCACTAGCAATGGAAGCGGCTATGCGTGATGCTGGCATTACTGGTGAACAAATCGGTTATGTTAATGCACACGGTACTTCGACTCCTGCAGGTGACGTAGCGGAAGTTAAGGGCATCAAGCGTGCTCTTGGCGAAGCAGGCAGCAAGCAAGTCTTGGTTTCTTCTACGAAGTCAATGACAGGCCACCTTCTAGGTGCTGCAGGTTCTGCTGAAGCGATTATCACAGCGATGTCTCTAATTGATCAAATTGTTCCACCAACAATCAATTTAGATGATCCTGAAGAAGGCTTAGATATTGACTTAGTACCCCACACTGCGCGTAAAGTTAGCGGTATGGAATATGCTGCATGTAACTCATTCGGTTTCGGTGGTACAAACGGCTGTTTGATCTTCAAAAAGATTTAATCATCTTATTAAAGATGTAAACATTCGTAGATAGTCATAATTAGACTTGTTTTTAAACGGCTTGATGCTTTAGCATTGAGCCGTTTCTTTTTATGGGGAAAAACATGTTTTTGGTTGATGGAGAAAGCCAGCAAACTGTCGATATCTTGGATCGTTCGTTCCAGTACGGGGATGGTTGTTTTACCACCATGCTTGTCCAAGAGGGTCAGGTTCAGCATTTTTATGATCATCAATGTCGTGTCGACGAATGCCTTAAAGCGTTGCGTATACCAACACTTGATTGGGATGTTGTTAGCCTTTGGATCGATAATGCACTTCAACATATCCAAGATAACGATCTTCATGGAACAAAGAGCCTTTATGGTTCAAAGATCCTCCATGATACAAACAAGCCTCATAATCAAAAAGCTGGGATAAAGCTACACGTTAGCCGTGGGGTCGGCGGTCGTGGCTACAGTACCAAGAATATCGCCAAGCCAACGATAACCATCAGTACATTTGATTTCCCTAGTCATTATTCAGCGTGGCAAGATTCTGGTGTAGAACTCGGTATCTGCCAACAAGCACTAGGTTTGAGCCCATTGCTCGCAGGCCATAAGCACAATAATCGTCTTGAGCAGATCTTGATGAAAGATGAAATGGATCAGGCCGATGAAGCTGATGGTGTAGTTCTTGATATCTCGGGCAATGTGATTGAAACCACCATGGCTAATCTGTTTTGGCGCAAAGGTCAGATGATATATACACCTCAACTCACGCAAAGTGGTGTAGCGGGGGTTATGCGTAAGCAAGTGTTAACCGCGCTGAATCAAGCTGAACTTTCCGTTACAATTAGTGACTACTGCTTATCTCAACTCATGCAAGCTGATGAGATTTTCATGACCAACTCCATCTTAGGGGTTGCCCCAGTTACCCGTATTAGTGATACCCAATTTAACATTGGAACCGTTACTCGTAGCCTTCAAGGACAACTAAACTCGTGATCAAAAAGTTATTTATTTTTATTATCTTGTGCCTAATTGCAGCCGCAGCTGCTGGGTTCTACGTTTACAACCAAGCGCAAGATAACCTGAAACAAGTTATTCAATTAGAAAAACCGCAGGTGGTTACCGTTGCTTCAGGTAGCAGCTTTAACCGTGTTCTAGCACAGTTGATTAACGAGGGGCTTTTTGAGGCTTCTCCTTACGAGAAATTAATCCGTAAGTTACATCCTGAGCTTGTAGACGTAAAAGCGGGTACATTCCTGCTTGAACCCGGTTTAACTCTAGAGCAGGCGCTACAAGTGCTTGTAGAAGGTAAGGAGCACCAATTTACCATTACCTTCGTAGAAGGCAGTCGTTTTGACGAGTGGCTTGTTCAGCTAAAAGACAACGAATTCATTCAGCAGACGTTGAATGATGTCTCTGAAAAAGAGATCGCACAAAAGCTTGGTATCGAAAATGAAAAGCTAGAAGGCCTTTTCTTAGCGGAAACATACCACTACACCTATGGCACAACGGATTTAGATTTGTTGAAACGCGCCCACCGAGATCTGATGAACGTGGTCAATGATGAGTGGGAAAATAGAGCCGATAAACTGCCTCTTAAATCGCCATATGAAGCGCTAATTCTTGCGTCTATCATTGAGAAAGAGACTGCAGTAGCGTCAGAGCGTGAACGTGTGTCTTCTGTGTTCGTTAATCGCTTGAACAAGCGTATGCGTCTGCAAACTGACCCAACGGTTATCTACGGCATGGGCGACAGTTACAAAGGCAATATACGTAAGAAAGACTTACGTACTCCAACGCCATACAACACCTATACAATGAGTGGTTTACCACCGACGCCGATTGCAATGGCGGGCAAAGCGTCTATCAATGCTGCGCTGAATCCAGAGAAGAGTAACTACCTGTATTTCGTTGCGAGTGGAACCGGCGGTCACGTATTTTCAAAGAGTTTGACTGAGCATAACCGTGCAGTACGAGCTTACTTAAAGCAATTAAGAAAAAACAAATAAAGAAATAATTATGAATCAGTCGAAATTTATCGTAGTTGAAGGCCTTGAAGGTGCTGGCAAAAGTACAGCAATCAATGCCATCGTTGAGACATTAAAAGCATCGGGTGTTGAAGATATCGTCAATACTCGTGAGCCGGGTGGCACTGTCTTAGCTGAAAAGATGCGTTCATTGGTTAAAGAAGAGCACGAAGGTGAGAAGCTTCAAGATATGACGGAACTATTGCTGATGTACGCGGCACGTGTTCAATTAGTCGAGAACGTCATCAAGCCCGCATTAGACAGCGGTAAATGGGTGTTGGGTGATCGCCATGATATGTCATCTCAAGCTTATCAAGGTGGTGGTCGTCAGATAGCACGCACTACGATGGAATCACTGAAAGCAACCACGCTAGGCGGCTTTAAGCCAGATCTAACGCTATATTTGGACCTAGACCCTAGAGTAGGACTAGAGCGTGCTAGAGGCCGCGGTGAGCTTGATAGAATTGAAAAAATGGACATCTCATTTTTCGATCGCACGCGTGAGCGTTACTTAGAAATTGCAGGGCAAGACGATTCTGTACTCGTGATTAATGCGCAGCAAGAAATTGAGCAAGTAGCCGCTGATATTAAAGTCGCGCTCAGTGCTTGGCTCAATAAACAGTAGGTAGTCATGGCTGAAGTGTATTCTTGGCTCACACCGGTATGGAGTGAGTGGAAAAAAAGTCTCGATGCAGAACGTTTTCCTAACTCTGTTATTGTTAATGCACCGGAAGGGCTCGGCGTTGATGCGCTGATTAGCCAACTTACCGATGCATTAATGTGTACTAATTACGAAAGCGAGTCGTGTGGATTTTGCCACAGTTGTGAATTGATGAAGTCGGGGAGTCATCCGGATTTCCATGTGATTGAACCTGAGAAAGAAGGTAAATCGATTACCGTTGACCAAGTACGTGCGAGTAACCGCTGGGCTCAACAATCGTCCCAGTTAGGTGGTTTGCGCGTTATCTTGCTTAACCCTGCAGAGGCGATGAACGAATCGGCGTCGAACGCATTGCTGAAAACTCTAGAAGAGCCATCAAGTAAGTGCATCTTCATTCTTTCTACTCGTAACAGTAATCGCTTAATGCCGACTATTATTAGCCGCTGTCAGCAATTCAATGTGGTTAGCCCACAGTTGGATACTGGATCGACTTGGCTAGATGGGGAAGTAGGTAAAGCGGTTCCGCAGTATATTCTAGCGCTCAATGACAACGCGCCTTTGAAAGCGAAAGCCATGTTTGAGCAAGGCGGTGTTGAAGCCTCAACAAAAGTGCTCGATGGCTTTGTCAATGTAATCAAAGGCACTCAACCTGACATGCTGAAGTTTTCCACAGAGCTTAGTAAAGATCCTTTGGTTCAACTAGGCTGGCTATGGCACTTACTGTCTGACGTGCAAAAGCTGCATTTTGGTTTGGCGAATCAGGCGATGACTCCGAGTGCGAAAGCTTTGGTTGAGGTAATGTCTTATCAAAGTGCTTACGCAGCATCGAATAAACTGTTGATATTGATTGAGCAGTTAAAGCAACACCCCGGGCTCAATACGGAGCTACTCATAATGAACTGGCTGATTGCCACTTGCGAGGAAACATGTTCGTAGATTCCCACTGTCATTTGGACAAACTGGATTACCAAGATTTACACACCAGTGTAGAAGACGTGGTTAATAAGGCGAAGGCAGCAAACGTAGACCAACTGCTTTCTGTCGGTGTGACATTAGACTCGTTTGAAAATATGCTTGAGATGATCTCGCCGTTCGATAACGTTAAAGCTTCTTGTGGCGTTCACCCTCTCGATGTAGAGAGCGATTTCTGTCTAGAAAGAATGCGTGAGTATGCGAGCAATCCAAAGGTTGTGGCGATAGGTGAGACAGGCTTAGATTATCACTACCAGCCAGAGACGGCAGAACTACAACAGCTTAGGTTCAAGCAGCACGTTGAGTTGGCTGTTGAGCTTAATAAACCTTTGATCATCCACACGCGTAACGCGCGTGAAGATACGTTAGCTATTTTACGCGATGGTGGAGCAGAGAAGTGCGGCGGTGTGATTCATTGCTTTACTGAAGATCAAGCGTTCGCCGAAGCGGCAATGGAGTTAGGTTTTTATATCTCGATCTCAGGTATTGTGACCTTTAAACAAGCCACAGAACTTAAAGATGTTGTGAAAAACCTACCGCTAGATAGGTTGCTGATCGAGACGGATTCGCCATACTTGGCTCCGATTCCATATCGAGGTAAACAGAATCAGCCTGCATATGTGGTCGAAGTAGCGGCTTATATCGCGCAGTTGAAAGGGCTGTCAATGAAAGAGGTTGCTGAACAAACAACCAAAAATTACCGAAAACTTTTTTTGCGATAAAAAACTAACTAAACAAATAAAAGGGAGCGAAAGCTCCCTTTTTGTGTTTTTGATCACCAAAAGTACGTTTTTTTTTAATGTTTACTAATTATGTTGAACTTGAGAGCACTATTTACATCATTTGTAATTTTGTTACTAAAAATAACATTAGCTCCTATTTTATTTACCCAGTAAAATAATACGCCCATCAAAAAATATATTTATATTTCAATGATTTAATGTCTTGTAAAGCATTGCATTTCTAGATTTGACATGTGATCCAAGACGTGTTTTGAAACTAAATTTCGTAAGTGACTAGAAAGTTAGTTCCGCATCAATATATATTTAGCGGCAGAAAATATAATGCAATACATGGTTACATTTTCACTGGGTGCTAACATATAGGCTACGGGGGTGTGCCGTTAGAACCCATATAATTATTTTATCTTTATCAGGAGCATAAACATGTTTAAGAACCTTTTTGCTAACCTGCAGAAAGTTGGTAAGTCTCTGATGCTACCAGTATCAGTTTTACCAGTTGCGGGTATTTTGCTAGGTGTCGGTGCAGCAGACCTTCCTTTCATTCCAGAAATTGTTTCAAACTTAATGGAACAAGCGGGTGGTTCAGTATTCGGTCAAATGGCACTACTGTTCGCAGTAGGTGTAGCACTTGGCTTTACTAATAACGACGGTGTAGCTGGTCTAGCTGCTATCGTTGGTTACGGCATCATGACTGCTACACTTGGCGTAATGGCTGGTGTAATGGGCGTTGATAAAATCGATACTGGTGTACTAGGTGGTATCCTAGTCGGTGGTGTTGCTGCTTGGGCATTCAACCGTTTCTTCCGTATTCAACTACCAGAGTACCTAGGCTTCTTCGCTGGTAAGCGTGCCGTGCCAATCATCACAGGTTTCTCTGCGATTGGTCTAGCAATCCTACTATCTGTAGTATGGCCACCAGTTGGCGGCGCTATCTCTGCGTTCTCTGATTGGGCTGCTCACCAAAACCCACAAGTGGCGTTTGGTATCTACGGTATCGTTGAGCGTTCTCTAATTCCATTTGGTCTTCACCACGTTTGGAACGTACCTTTCTTCTTTGAAGCTGGTACTTGTGTAAACGCTGCTGGCGAAACTCAAAACGGTGTTCTTACTTGTTACCTAGTTGCTGATGACGCATCTCGTGCAGCGGGCAATGGCTTCGGTCAGCTAGCTGGTGGTTACATGTTCAAGATGTTCGGCCTACCGGCTGCTGCAATCGCAATTGCACACTCAGCTAAGCCTGAAAACCGAGCTAAAGTAATGGGCATCATGGCTTCTGCTGCGTTGACTTCATTCCTAACGGGTATCACTGAACCAATCGAATTCTCATTCCTATTCGTTGCTCCAGTACTGTACGCAATCCACGCTCTACTAGCTGGTTCTGCATACGTTCTTGCGAACACTCTAGGTTTTGTACACGGTACATCTTTCTCACACGGTCTAATCGACTTCCTAGTTCTATCTGGCAACGCGTCTAAGATGGGCCTAATGGTTGTATGTGGTATTGGTTACGCTGCAATTTACTACATTGTATTCCGCACTGTGATTAAAGCACTTGACCTTAAAACTCCAGGTCGCGAAGACGAGTCAGAAGACGACATCGTTGCAACTGGTACTGAGCTTGCTGGTGAGTTAGTTGCTGCATTCGGTGGCAAAGCGAACATCACTGGTCTTGACGCTTGTATTACTCGTCTACGTGTTGCAGTAGCTGATACAGAAGCTGTTGACCAAGACAAACTGAAGAAACTAGGTGCTGCAGGTGTTGTTGTAGTTGCTGGTGGCGTACAAGCTATCTTCGGTACTAAGTCTGACAACCTTAAGACAGACATGGATGAGTGGATTCGTAACAACGGTTAATTCACTGATTCAATAAATTGAAAGGAGGCCGAAAGGCCTCCTTTTTTGTTTTCTGCAACATAAAGACCTTTCTACGTTTCATCTTTTCAAAATCAGTGAATTACCACTTAACTCGATGTGTTGTTACTCGTTCTTGATCGTTTAATGGCTGCGATCTTTAACCAAGTGATGACATCTTTAGCTATGATTCAAGTAACCTACCGTTTTTTCAAAACAGTCTGAGAATATTATGAAACATCGTTACTTGATTGGCCTTATGTGCTGCAGTGGGATTTCGTTCGCTCACGCTTCTGAAGCTCCAAACCTAGAAGTTGGTTTAGCCCTCGACCAAGATTTAAGTGTCGTTGTTGAGTTTGATCAAAAGTATCGTGCAACCGTTGGTAACGATGGTGCCGCATTTGACTATATTTTTAAGCGTGGTCAGTTTGAAACTGAAGCGCCTTTAAGTTGGTATGTTGGTGCAGGTGCTTGGGCTGAATGGAATGACGATTTTGGTTTGCGTTTGCCGCTAGGCGTGAAAGTGAATTTCTATGAAGGTTGGAATGCTTACGCACAAGTTCACCCTGAGCTCGACATGTACAAAGGTGTTGAGTTACAAGTAGGCGGCGCACTAGGTGTGACCTACAAGTTCTAAGTTGAACTGAAAACCGTTTTTATAATGAAAAAGCCAGCATCAAGCTGGTTTTTTCATTTCGTTAGAATACTTCTAGTCTAAAGACTGATTGATCCAATATGGGGACTCAACCTAGAAGGTAAAACTCAATCCAACATTGGCTTGGAATTGGTTCATCCAGTCAGTATCAAAGCGGATGATGCAGTCTTGGCCATTGCTCGGTACGTTACAAACACCAGAAGTGTCGTTGTCGACCACAGTACCTAGCCAACGTAATTGTGTATTTAACGCTAAGCGGTTACTGAATTTGTACTCTAAGCCACCAAAGATAGAAGTTGAGAACCCATATTTATCTTTCGCCCAATCTACATCAACGTAAGAAGCACCAAGACCTAACCCTAGATATCCTGACAACGCAGAGGAAGCAGGGTAGTAGATACTGCTTTGAAAGTGCAGGTATTGAATTGAGGAGCTTAGATTGAGCGTTTCTAACTCAGAGCTCTGATTGGAATAGAAAAAGCCGATACGACCTTTCTCAAGAGGAGTTTCAATGGCGAAGGTGAAGTTTTCTGAACCTTCCATATCATAAGTATTACCATCCTGGTCTTCGACGCTACCACCACCTGTATAACCAATCATCGGAGTGATAATAATTTCCGGCGCTGCATACAAGTTTGAAGCGGAAATGAGCGCAACAAGCGCAATCATATTTGCTTTGTTATTCATGAGTATATCCTTATCCATACACTTACTAATTGTGATGGTTACATCAATATTGTGCGACTAATTTCGACGATTCTTGAAGATACTTCACACACCTGATAATACTTAAATAGATACTCGACAAATTAATAATAAGCCAGAGGTGTTTATGGACCATAATCTGAAAAATGCGCTACAAATAACAGTAGTAATCTACACCATCATTCTTTCATTTGGCTTTATTGCGATTGGTAGCTAATACCATCTATTGCGAGGCTGAGTTTCTAGACTCAGGGAATAATGAATAGTGGGATTATAACCAATATTGATTCGGCAATAGACTTAGATTACTACGCTAAGTTTATTGCTGGAAAAACAGCACTGGTTGCCCAAGGCGGCGGACAGCGAAGTATTTTTACGGCTGGTGTGCTGGACGCATTTCTTCTTTCTAATTTTGACCCTTTCGACGAATTCTTTGGCACCTCAGCGGGTGCGCTTAATTTGTGTGCCTATCTGTGCCGTGATAAAGGGCTAGGTCGTTCTTTCGTTCTTGATTTAACGACGGCTCCAGAATTCTTCAATCTTTTCTCTTATATACGAAAGCGACAGAACTTAGGTTTAGAGTGGGCCTTAGAACAGATCATGGCTTACCCATACAAGCTTGATCTTGATTTGGGACGACAAACCTTAGGTGATCGCCATTTCTCGGCGGCAGTAACCGATTCTAAAGACTTACGAGACCATTATTTTCCGTTGATGGGAGAAGACTGGTACAAAGTGATGATTGCGACCTGTGCCATCCCTCGTTTGTACAATGATGAAATCTTCATTGGTGACAGTGCTTATGTTGACGGTGGCGTGTCTGCGTCTATTCCTGTGCAAGAAGCATGGCGTAGGCAAGCTCGATCGATAGTCGTGATACGTACTGAGCCTGTATTGGAAGAGGGAGCCGAGCTATCCAAGGAGATTCAAGGTAAACATGCCTTAATGAAAGCACCTAAGCCTATATCGGCTGAGGAGTTGGAATGGTTCCGTGAGTCGTTTGATAGTGTGCAAGATCATTGGCAACAAAAAGTAGAACAATGGAAAACCGATTGGACGTCATTCTTTCAGCAGCAAATTCTCCGTTCAAAGGAGCAAAAGCGCGATAGAGGGCACCTTGACCTGCTCAATGGTGGACGATGGCTATTTGGTGCTGATGATATTTATCGTTTAAGTCATTTGATTGGCGATAAGTTTGATTCTGGCTTAGCTGACATGTTGATGGTTCATTATCAGACCTACTCATTAACTCAGAACTTTTTGAACTCTCCACCGGACGATGCGTTTGTTGTTCAAATTGCACCCAGCAAACCGCTTAAGTCGAGCTCTTTGATGAGTGACAAGGAAGATTTGCTGTACGATTACGACTTAGGTTTAGAGGCGGGTTACCGATTTGTAGAAACCTATACTTCAACGGAAAACGCTCGCAGCTCACATATGCCACAGTTGGCGACTTGCGCTGCTGATAAATAATATTCGAAATTGCTAAGTAATATTCGAAATTGATAAGTAATACTCGAATTTGAAAGTTAGTACGTAATGAGCTAACAAGGTTCTGAAGTGAAAAAGGGTTACTGAACTTAGTTCAATAACCCTTTTTTGATCTTGGCTGGGTCGCTGATCAACGAACTGACCTAATCAAACACTAACTGATTAAGTGACAGGCAAGATTCTCATACAGTTGGTTGATCCTGCCACGTCCATAATGTCGCCTTGAGTGACGATCACGAGATCGCCAAACTTAAGATGCTCTTTCTCTTTTAGGCAAGTGAGCGTAGATAGGGCAATGTCAAAGCTATCTTCGGCTTCTGTCTCGAAGTAGATAGGTGTCACACCGCGGTATAAGGTGCAGCGATTAAGTGTTCCTTCGTTACGAGACAGCGCGTAGATAGGCATATCAGCACTTAGACGAGACATCATCAGTGCAGTACGGCCTGACTCGGTGAGAGTGACTACGCCCTTAATGCCTTCCATATGGTTTGCAGAATAGATGGTTGCCATTGAGACAGTTTCTTCGGCGGTGACAAAAGTACGGTCAATACGGTAATTAGATTGGTTATTAATGCCCGCCATTTTCTCTGCGCCAATACAGACTTCTGCCATCGATTTTACGGTTTCAACTGGGTAATCACCGGCAGCGGTTTCACCTGAAAGCATGACAGCATCTGTTCCATCAAGTACCGCATTGGCAACGTCCATCACTTCGGCACGGGTTGGCATTGGTGCTGAGATCATTGATTCCATCATCTGAGTTGCGGTGATGACAGTTCTGTTAAGCGCTCTAGCACGGCGTATAAGCTGTTTTTGTACCCCGACCAACTCAGGGTCGCCAATCTCTACTCCGAGGTCACCACGAGCCACCATGACCACATCTGAGGCCATTATGATGTCATCCATGTTCTCAACAGTGGCTACCGTCTCTGCTCGCTCTACTTTTGCTACAAGGTGAGCTTCTAAGCCCGCTTCTCGTGCAAGCTGACGAGCGTAGTGCATGTCTGCGCCGTTGCGTGGGAAAGACACTGCGAGGTAATCCACTTTGATTTGGGCTGCGGTGACGATGTCGCGCTTATCTTTTTCTGTCAGCGCTTCTGCGGAAAGGCCACCGCCTTTTTTATTGATGCCTTTGTTATTTGACAGTGGACCGCCAATGATGACTTCTGTATGAACGCGACAGCCTTCCACTTCGGTCACTTTCAGCTGAACACGACCATCGTCGAGTAACAGGATGTCGTTAGCTGAAACGTCGTTAGGTAATTCTTTATAATCAAGACCGACCGCTTGTTGGTTGCCTGCACCTAAACCTAGGCTACTGTCGAGAGTGAATTTGTCACCCACAGCAAGTTGGATTTTACCATCTTTGAATGTCGATACTCGAATCTTGGGGCCTTGTAAGTCACCGAGAATAGCGATTTGAGTGCCAAGTCTTTTTGCAATTGCTCTGACGTTTTCTGCGCGTTGTATATGGTCGTCGCTGGTGCCGTGAGAGAAGTTCATGCGGACGACATTGGCACCGGCTTTGATGATCTCTTCAAGCACGTTACCTTTATCAGTAGAAGGGCCTAGCGTTGTGACGATTTTCGTTTTTCTTAATTCGGCTGTCATGAATACTCCTAGAGTGAGGCCAAGTAATCTTTTAAAAGACTGAATTAAGTATATGCATTAATTGATTATTTATTGGGAGCTAGGGAGATATTTCATTATTTGTCTCTAATTATTGAATTCAGGGCTCAATAACGATGTTTTATTCTGAAAATTAAGTCTCAATTTATCGATTTTGGTGTTAATTTTCCTCGAACTATTTGACTCGATACACAAAGATTCATGTATATACGTGATACTGGTCACGGCGATATACCAAGTGACTTCACAATTACTTCGCAAAGTAAAAAAATTAACTCGTTGATGATTTCTGGAGCGTAAAATGTACATGGCTCAACCGGGCCATATTGATCATATCAAACAGGTCAATGCTGGTCGTGTATATAAACTAATTGACCTTAAAGGTCCTATTTCTCGTATCGATCTGTCCAAGCAAAGTGAGTTGGCTCCGGCGAGTATTACTAAAATTACCCGTGAACTCATTGAAGCTCACCTTATTCACGAAACGACGGTTCAAGAAGCCACGACTCGTGGGCGTCCTGCTGTCGGTCTGCAAACCAATAACGAAGGTTGGCAGTTTCTGTCGATGCGTCTTGGTCGCGGATACTTGACGATCGCGCTTCATGAATTGGGCGGTGACGTGCTTATCGATACCAAGATTGATATTCATGAACGTGACCAAGATGATGTACTTGCGCGTCTTCTACATGAAATTGATGAATTTTTCCAAACCTATGCTGAGCAACTCGATAGGGTAACAAGCATTGCGGTTACGCTACCGGGCCTTGTGAATTCTGAGCAAGGTATTGTGTTGCAGATGCCGCACTACAACGTTAAAAATTTAGCGTTGGGTCCTGAGATTTACAAAGAAACCGGTCTGCCTGTTTTTATTGCCAATGATACCCGAGCTTGGGCATTAGCAGAGAAGCTGTTTGGTCACTCACAAGACAACGATAATTCAGTTCTTATCTCGATTCACCATGGTGTCGGTGCTGGGATCATCCTTGACGGCCGAGTGTTGCAAGGTCGCCACGGTAATATCGGTGAACTTGGGCATATTCAGATCGATAAGCAGGGCAAACTTTGTCATTGTGGTAACCGAGGCTGCTTAGAAACAGTCGCGAGTTCTCAGGCGATCCGTGATCAAGTGAAAGAGCGACTGGCTAATGGTGAAGCATCGTCATTAACTGTGTTTGAAGATGTCACTATTGAACAGATCTGTGCTGCCGCTGCTGATGGCGATCCATTGGCTGTTGAAGTTATTGAACAGCTAGGTCGTTACTTAGGTGCCGCGATAGCGATTGTGATTAACCTTTTCAACCCTGAGAAAATCTTGGTGGGTGGTGTTATCAATCAGGCTAAAAGCGTGTTGTACCCTGCGATTCAAAAGTGTATCGAAGAGCAGAGTTTATCGGTTTACCATCAAGATTTAGAGCTGGTGGAATCTCGATTCTATAAACAAGCAACCATGCCTGGTGCTGCGCTTGTTAAACAAGCCTTATATGATGGCCAACTGTTAATGAAAGTTGTTGAAGGTTAACTCCTTATACTCGTCTTTTAGCCTCACCCGAAACCTTTCCATGTACTTAAGCTTTGTATAACATCATTTGTTGTACTTAGTTTAAGCATTCTGTGCATTGGCGCTTTGCTTTAACCTATTGAAGTAGGCTATTGTAGCCACAGTTATTATTTGTCACTAAGGTGTTGTATGTCTGGCGTTTTAAATTCGGTTGATCAGAGAACCAAACTGGTCGGTGAAAACCGTCTGGAGCTCTTGTTATTCAGCTTAAACAGTCGTCAACTTTTTGCGATTAACGTATTTAAAGTGAAAGAAGTCCTAAAAGTGCCAGTACTCACTCGCTTGCCGGGCTCTCACCATCATATTACGGGTGTTGCGTCTCTACGTGGTGAATCGGTGCCTGTTATCGATTTGCGCAGCGCGATTGGCTTCCCACCGTCACGAGATGAGACTCAAGAAAATAACTTGATCATCACGGAATACAACCGAACTGTGCAAGGTTTCTTGGTTGGACAAGTGCGTAATATCGTGAATACGACGTGGACTGAAATTCAGCCGCCGCCAAAGACAACGGGTCGTGCCAATTACCTGACGGCTATCACGCATATTCAAGAAGAAGAGCAGCACAAGATCGTTGAGATTATTGATGTTGAAAAGGTACTCGCTGAAATCATCGATTATGATGTTTCGATTTCTGACGGTGTATTAGATGAGCAACTTGCCAATGAAATGGTTGGACGCAATGTACTTATCGTTGATGACTCTTCAACCGCGCGTAACCAGATTAAAGGTACCTTATCGCAACTGGGTTTGAACATTATTGAATGTTGTGATGGTTTAGAAGCACTGACCTTACTTAAGGGTTGGTGTGATGAAGGCAAAGACATCAATCAAGAAATATTGCTGATGATCACCGATGCCGAAATGCCTGAAATGGACGGCTATAAACTGACGCATGAAGTGCGTACGGATCCAAGAATGCATGACCTATTCATCACGCTAAACACTTCATTAAGTGGAAGTTTTAATGAAGCCATGGTTGAGAAAGTAGGGTGTAATCGCTTTATTTCTAAGTTCCAACCGGACCTTCTGGTTGAAGTGACTCAAGAACGAATGCGTCAGATTTTATAATTAAGACTGCTGTACGGTTATTTTGAGTGACCTTATGGAAAACGTTTGCTAATATTCATACAGCATATTTTTCTTAACGAAATATGCTCAACTACTAGCGTAACTTTTCACACACAATCTAAGGTAGTTCCTCTTAATGATATGGTTGACTTCTAAAGTCGTAATGACTTTGAGCTTATTACTGTATAGGGAATTTAAGAAAAGACGTACGGAAGCTGAAGTTGAGTCATAACTCAACAATTGGAATCGAAGGGAAGCTGATGCTTTCCTTTTTCGTTTCTCCGTCTATCGTTTCTTAGTCAATGAACGATAGAAAAACAGTTGGTACATAGCTAATGAAAATCCCGAGACTTGGTGTTCAAGCCAACAATCTCTTCGGTAATATCGATGAGCTTCCCCGCTATAACATGCACGACTTCCCCTTCTTTTTCTAATATCCCTTGTACCTTTAAAGCCTTGGCTGTGAGATAAGCTTGTTGTTGGGCGCGCGCGGTGGCTCCCCAGACCACAACATTAATATTGCCTGTGTTATCTTCCAATGTGACAAAGGTGACCCCAGCTGCGGTGCCAGGTGATTGTTTACCCGTGACCAATCCGACAACGGTGACCATGGATTTGTGTCTCTGTTGTATTAAGTCCTTCATGTGTGTGAATCGACCTAATCGATTGGCTTCTTCGAGCACAGTGATTGGGTGTTTGTTTAATGAAATCCCGACACTGGTGAAATCTTCGAGTAGATCTTGCATCTCACTGGGTTGATGCAATGAGAGCTCGCCATTATCATCTTCTGCATAGTCATCGACTTGGTTAAACAAAGGTAGATCAGAGGCTGAGTCCATGATCGCCCAGCGAGTCTGGAAGCGGTCTCCAGAAACGTTATGTAGCGCATTGGCCGATGCCAGTAGTTCGATGTCTTTCTTATTCATCGATAACTGTTTCACCTGACTAGGGTGTCGATAACCGGATGGTGGACGATTGGCGAGCACGCTTTGAATTCCATGCTCGCTGAATCCTTTGATTTGTCGCAGCCCTAAGCGAATCGCTAAACCGTTCTGATGTTCAACGACTATGTGGTTGTCTTGTGAGGCGTTCACACATACCGGAAGTATCACCACATTGTGTCGTTGTGCGTCTTGTACCAACTGTGAAGGGCTGTAAAAGCCCATGGGTTGGCTATTCAGCAAAGAAGCGTAGAAACATTCTGGGTAGTAACATTTCAACCAAGCTGAGCAATACGCTAATACTGCAAATGAAGCCGAGTGGCTTTCAGGAAAGCCGTACTCGCCAAAGCCGCATATCTGTTTAAAGATCTGTTCGGCAAATTCTGTCTCATAGCCACGTTTTTGCATGCCCTCGATAAGCTTGTTTTTAAACTTAAAGACGTTGCCATTTTTCTTCCAAGCGGCCATCGCGCGTCTGAGTTGATCCGCTTCTCCGCCTGTGAAGCCTGCGGCCACCATCGCGAGTTTAATCACTTGCTCTTGGAATATCGGTACACCCAAGGTGCGCGACAGTACTGATTCCACGTCTTTAGATGGATAACTGATTGGCTCAATGCCATCTCGACGTTTTAGGAACGGATGCACCATATCGCCTTGAATAGGCCCTGGACGCACGATAGCGATTTGAATCACCAAGTCGTAATAAGTTCTCGGTTTAAGCCTTGGCAGCATGCTCATTTGCGCTCGTGACTCAATTTGGAATATCCCTACTGTGTCTGCCCGTTGAATCATGCCGTAAACCTGAGGATCGTCTTTGAGGCGTGTGATCTCTGCGATCGTTAGCGAGCGACCATGAATGCGTTTGATTAGGTCGAAACATTTACGAATCGCAGAGAGCATACCCAACGCGAGCACATCAACCTTCAGCAGCCCCAATGTTTCAAGATCATCCTTATCCCATTGGATAATGGTTCGATCGTGCATTGCGGCATTCTCGACGGGAACCAGTTCATACAAAGGCCCTGAAGATATGACAAAGCCACCAACGTGTTGAGATAGGTGACGTGGAAAGCCGATGATCTCATTCACCAAGTGGATAAATTGTTGCCCCTTCAAAGAATCAGGTTGCAGCCCCAATTGAGTTAACTGAGCCTGCCAACCTAGGCTTTTGTCCCTACGGTTGGTGTTCTTGATGAAGTAGTCGAGCTGGGCTTCTTGTAGCCCTAATGCTTTACCAACATCTCTTACCGCACTTTTAAAGCGATAAGAAATGACCGTTGCAGCAAGCGCGGCCCGTTCTCTACCGTATTTTTGGTAGATGTATTGGATGACTTCTTCACGGCGTTCGTGTTCAAAATCGACATCAATATCAGGCGGCTCATCGCGCTCTTTACTGATGAAGCGCTCAAATAACACCGAGATCTGTCTTGGATCGACAGAGGTGATTTCTAGGCAGTAACAGACTACGGAATTGGCCGCTGAACCTCGACCTTGATAAAGAATACCTTGGCTTTTGGCAAACATGACGATGTCATGAATGGTGAGAAAGAAGAAAGGGTAGTCGAGATCATCAATCAATCCGAGTTCTTTATCTATGATTTGTTGAATGTTGCTAGGCACACCTTGTGGGAAGCGAGCTTGTTTCCCTCTCTCGACCAACATGCGCAGATAACTCATGGGTGTCTCACCTTGAGGAATCAGTTCACTGGGATATTCGTAGCGCAAACTGTTTAACTCAAATTCGCACAGTTCTGAGATTCGGTTGCTCTCTTCTAGCCACTCCGCTTTGAAAATACGTGAGAGCTTATTGATGCTTCGTAAACAGCGCTCGGCATTGGCCAGTAAGTGACTACCCACTTCAGTAATGGGTTTTTGGTACTTGATCGCAGTGAGTGAGTGCTGCAAGGGTAAGCGGTTAGCATTGTGCATCAATACACCGCCGCAAGCCGTTATCGGCAGGTGATGATGTTGTGACAGCTCGACGCAGTAATCTGTGTACTGCTGGTCGGTTTGTTTTAGGTGTCGTTGTAAGCCGATCCACAACCGGCCTGAATGATGCTGGGAGAGCCATTGCCCCCAGTGTGCGTCTTCATTTTTCTGTTGAGGGAGCCAAAGAATAAAACAATGCTTAGCCGACATGATATCCCACTCAGAGAGCTGATAATGTCCCTTGGTGCTACGACGTCTAGCATTGGTAATAATACGGCACAGTTCGGCGTAGGCTTGTCTGTTTGGGCATATCAAGATCACTTGGCACTCTTCATTTAACCAAAACATACTCCCGACAATTTGCTTGAGCGACAGTTTATGTTGCTTGATTGCAGAGTGAACCTTAACGATGCCCGCCACCGAGCACTCATCAGTGACAGCGAGTGCTTTATAACGTAAGAAGTCGGCCTGTAAAACAAGCTCTTCTGCGTGTGAGGCTCCCTCAAGGAAGGAGTAATTACTTTGGCAAAATAGCTCTGAGTATTGCTGAGACATAACGTAATCTTACTTAACCATTGCGAGTGAACATGATTGAAAAGGGATGTTGAAATTGAGTACGTGGAACGGACGAGCTAACGAAGTTTCTTACTGACTTTTTTACAGACTAGCTTTCTTACTGACTTACTTTCCTACAAGCTAGCTAAATAAGCCGTGTAAAAACCACTGCTTATCTGGCGTTCTAAAGATCCATAGCCACCGACCGTTTTCGCTGTGAGCAATAAAGTAGTCACGAATGATTTTCTCGCCATCCCACCAGCCAGAAACAATGCGCTCAGGGCCTTGGGATAAGGTGACATTTTCGGTTAGGGCTTCGGGCTCTGGCAATAAAATACTGGGCCTGAGTCGCTGTTGGTTGATGTTGAGAGTCGCTGTTTGTTGCTCGAACTCTGGGGGTGTTTGCCTCTTTGCCATAGACTTACTCAGTGTTGGAAGCGAGTACTGATTGGCTTTTTCTGGCCTTGGGTCGTGTTGTATTTTCGGTGTTTGAATGCAGGCTTGCCCTAACTTAGCTTGCAGTAATGAGAGCAAATCTAACGCGGCAAGTGTTCCTGTATTGCCATCAAAAAGATCACGGTAGGCCATTTGCGGTTCTCCATGACGAATTACGGAAAGGGTCAGCCCCTGAACCGGTGCCGTGATCTTCAGTGATTCTAAGGTTAGATGAGTCAGGTTCGCCCACTTTGCAGCAAGGTAATCGCCTTGTGCTGAATAGAAAGAGACAGGGTGGTCGTCTTTATCTCTCAGATGCAAAGTCAGCGTTAACTCGAAAGCAACTCGGTCGCGTAGCTTCAAAAAACACTCGAGTTGATTTAATAATTTCAGTAACGGCTTTTCGATAAACAGGATGTTTTCAATATCAAACAATAGCTCGAGATATTGCTGAAAATTCTCCGGTGGATGGTAGAAATCAATCGGGTGCTTGAACTGGCCGTTAAGGCGACCCACATAGTTCACCAAATCGATATCAAAGCGACGTGCGACATCTTGCAAAGGCAGTTTCAATAGGTCATCCACTAAGTTAATGCCGACACGGTTCAGACGTTCCACTTGCTTAGTTGGCAACTCACTAGAACTCAATGCTTGTTGATTGACCCATGCTTTCATTTGCTCAACATTATTAGTGACTTGGTTGATGGATTGCTTACCCAAAAGGATCGCAGAAAGTGGCGAGTAACCTGTCGCGAAGCTGAACTGGATATTGAGCGTTTCTAAGTGGCTTTTGAGCTGATGCCAGTAGTTATCTAGCCCATCGTAAAGTGACAGCATATTAGATGCTTTAATCAACAAACCATTCGGTGGTAGTAAAGCCATGTCAGAAGTGACCAAATACGCCCATTGAGCGATCTCTTTGAGCTTACTTTTTTCTAGCTCAATACTGTAAGGGTGGACGTGTAAGTTATGGCAAAGCGCCGCCGCAGACCCTAGCCCCATACCAAGTGAAATTCCCGATTGCAGCGCAGCTTGGTTAGCTTGCAGCACACGGTGATCTTTTTCATCCACGATGATAATAGGTTGCTCGTGTGACTCTTCATTAGAGTGAACTTTCTCGGAGTTAGATAGCTCAGAATTAAACAAGGTATCCAACTGCAGAGATGGAAAGTGCAGATAAAGCCACAACATACGCTAGCCTTGTTTCGCAATAGGAAAAGCCAGCACGGTGTTATTTGATAAAGCACTATGTGAACTGTCTTGAAGGGTGATTTTTTCAGTGAGTAACGGCCAATTTTGGCTCATGTCTAGAATAAAGCTGCCATACGACCAACTGCCTTTCCTTTTTGTGACCTCAACCTTTAGCCCTTGGGCGTGAGAAGATAGCTTCATGCTTAGAGAAACGGGTAGGGATAACTGATTATGGCTGGTGGCCTTAAAGTGAAATTGCAGACACTTACCGGTTTCGCTTGCTGCTTGTAGGCGCTTGGTTTGGTGTATTTCTAGGTCGGCTCCCCATAGCAATACCGAGTGACAGGCGCCGCTTTTAAGGCATTGCTCAGCTGCCCACAATGCATCGAGATCGCGCTGAGGTTGGATAACGAGGATGTTCTCTAGTTCAATACCTTGGCTGCTAAAAAACTCAGCACAGATCTTCCCCGGTGGGTTAATGAAGATGGCCAATTGTTGTGAGTTTTGTTGAGCTAAATAGGGTGTAAGCAGGCGAAGTTCACCGATCCCTTGTTGCGATTCAACCTCAATAACACCATGCGTCGGAAAGCCACCATCAAGCTGTTTATCCAATTGAGAATAGCCTGTTGAAGTAGTACTTCCTTGCGTTGTTGATTGTAACCCTGTCCAGATTAGCTGGCGGTCTTGTAAGTTTTTTATTAGTTCATGCATAATTAAATACCTGTATATTTATACAGTATATTTAACAATGGAAAAGATGCAAAGAAAAATGACGAAAATCAGATGAACTAAATATTAGATGGTTGATTTAGATACAAAAAAAGCCGCTATGGAAGCGGCTTCTTACTGTTGGTTAATGATATCAGTTACTTAGGTTGAGCATCGATACATTGGCCATTAATGTCTGTCACACTTGGGTTCATTAAGTGTAGATAAAGCGGGATGATGTCGAGTGGCGTTTTCAGCTTGTTCGCATCTTCACCTGGGTACGCTTTTGCACGCATGCGTGTTTGAGTGCCGCCAGGATTGATCGCGTTTACACGGATGTTGGTGTCTTCAAGTTCGTCCGCTAGGATTTGCATCATGCCTTCGGTAGCAAACTTAGAAATCGCATAAGTGCCCCAGAATGCACGGCCAGAGTGACCAACTGTAGAAGAGGTGAATACGATACGACCGGCTTCAGCTTTTTTAATGACAGGCAGTAATGCTTGAGTCATTAGAAATTCAGCTTTAACGTTGATTTGCATAACGCCATCAAACGTCTCTTCATCGATTTGATCAAATGGACTTAACGTGCCAAGCACACCTGCGTTATGCAGTAGGCCGTCTAAACGACCGAACTGTGATTCAATGGTTTCAGCCATATCAATGTAGTTCTGCTTTGTTGCTCCTTTGAGGTCTAGCGGAATGATCGCAGCCTGAGGGTAACCAGCACTTTCGATTTCATCGTAAATGAATTCAAGGTTTTTAACATTGCGGCCTAACAGAATGACAGTTGCACCATGTTGAGCGAAGCTTAGTGCGGCTTGGCGACCAATGCCAGCACCGGCACCTGTAACCAAAATTACTTTATCTTTGAGGGCATCTGTAGAGATTGGGTAATCCACTGTGCTTATCCTTCTTTCTTTTATTATGTTCGTCATTCCATTGGTGTTTAATCACACAGATAAACGCAGGAATGATGAGAAATTCTTGGTAATCGTGACAAGATGGTTACAATACACTAATTCATACATTAGGGGATATGACATTGGAATTTTTGTTGGACTACGGCTTGTTTTTAGCCAAGATTGCGACCGTTGTAATCGCCATCATTGCAATTTTAGTGATTGCTAAATCGGTGGGTGGAAAATCAAGCGCGATTAAAGGTGAGCTGGAAATCACGAACCTATCTGAGCACCATAAACAGACGATTGAACAATTAGAGCACCATCTACACGATGATGCTTTCATCAAAGCCCGTGATAAAGCAGAAAAGAAAGCGGAAAAAGAAAAAGTAAAATCACGTGGCAAAGAAGTGAAAAAAGCAGCGAAAGAGGGTGAGCTTGATAGCAAGCGTGAACCACATCTATTCGTTCTCGATTTTAACGGCAGCATTGATGCGAAAGAAGTGGCTTCGCTACGTGAAGAGGTAACGGCGGTGTTGGCTGTGGCTCGTGAAGGTGATGAAGTATTGCTTAAGCTTGAGTCTGGCGGTGGCATGGTTCACGGCTATGGTTTGGCGTCTTCTCAACTCGACCGTATCAAAGCAGCAGGCCTGCCTCTGACTATCTCGGTAGACAAAGTAGCCGCGAGTGGTGGTTACATGATGGCATGTATCGCGGACAAAATTGTATCTGCACCTTTTGCTATTGTTGGCTCTATTGGTGTTATTGCTCAACTGCCAAACTTCAATAAATTGCTTAAAAAACATGATATTGAGTTCGAACAGCTAACGGCGGGTGAGTACAAACGCACACTTACTATGTTTGGTGAGAACAGCGATAAAGCACGCGAGAAGTTTAAAGAAGAGCTCGAAGAGACACATGGCCTATTCAAAGACTTCATCCGTGACCATCGTCCAGCACTCGATCTTGAAAAAGTAGCAACGGGTGAGCACTGGTTTGGTACACAAGCACATGAGCTTGGGCTGGTGGATGAGATCAGCACTTCTGATGATTTAGTCGTAGCGGCATGTAAGGACAAAACGGTTCTAGCGATTCACTACGTACAGAAGAAAAAGCTGTCAGACAAACTAGCGGGCGTGGCAGGTAAATCTGCAGACAGCGTGCTGATGAAGCTGATTGAACGCGGCCAAAAGCCGATTGTTTAAGCTTATTTAGTTTTAGCTCTAGTATCTAGTATCTAGGTTTAGTGCCTTGCGTCTATTGAAGACGTTTGAGCCTTAAAAAGAAAGCGCATAAGTCATCAGACTTATGCGCTTTTTTATTGCTCCACTTCCGAGCGGGTGACCACTATGTTGTAGGGGGAGCGGAGTTTTATACCAAGCACTTACTTACTGTGATTGATATTAAATCTTGGCTCCATAATCATTACGTTTTGGACAAGTAGTCAGAATCTCTCTATGACCCGTATCTTTGAGCTCTTCCAAAATTACATCAAAGCCCCATAAGCGATAGAGATGTTTCATCACTTCGTCGTAGCCTTTATCAAGCGGTATACGGCCGTGAGGCACATACTGCAATGTCATCGAGCGATCACCACGAACATCGACGTTAAACACCTGAATATTCGGCTCAAGGTTACTTAGGTTGTATTGCGCCGCAAGCTTTTCACGAATCAAGCGATAGCCTGGGTCATCGTGAATAGCACTTATCTCAATGGTGTTTTTGCGGTCGTCGTCGAGCACAGAAAATAGTTTAAAGTCTCGAATGATCTTTGGTGAGAGGTATTGGCTGATGAAGCTTTCATCTTTGAAATTGTGCATGGCAAAGTGCACCGCTTCTAACCAATCACTTCCGGCTAACTCAGGGAACCACTCTTTGTCTTCATCGGTTGGTTCTTCACAGATACGTCGGATGTCTCTAAACATCGCAAAGCCAAGCGCATAAGGGTTTATCCCGCTGAAATAAGGGCTGTTGTAGGCGGGCTGTGCGACCACGCTGGTGTGGCTGTGTAGGAATTCTAATATGAACTTGTCACTCACCAAGCCTTCGTCGTAAAGGTGGTTAAGAATGGTGTAGTGCCAGAAGGTTGCCCAGCCTTCGTTCATTACTTGAGTTTGCTTTTGAGGGTAGAAGTATTGGCTCACCTTTCGAACGATACGAACACACTCACGCTGCCAAGGTTCAAGTAGTGGTGCGTTCTTCTCGATAAAGTAGAGAATGTTTTCTTGAGGTTCGCTAGGAAAGCGAATTTTGGTCTCTTTTTCCTTGTCTTGATTTTTAGGCACAGTTCTCCACAGCTCATTGACTTGAGATTGCAGATACGCTTCACGTTCTTCTTGCCTTGCTGTCTCTTCAGCTATGGAAATCTTCTCAGGGCGTTTGTATCTGTCTACGCCGTAATTCATGAGGGCATGACAAGAGTCGAGAAGTTGTTCGACTTCGGCAACACCATATTTTTCTTCACAATCGGTAATGTATTTTTTAGCGAATAATAGGTAGTCGATGATGGAACTGGCATCGGTCCAGGTTTGGAATAGGTAGTTGCCCTTAAAGAAAGAGTTATGGCCGTAACAAGCATGAGCCATTACGAGCGCCTGCATCGTGACCGTGTTCTCTTCCATCAGATATGCGATACAAGGATCTGAATTGATCACGATTTCGTACGCTAATCCCATCTGACCATGCTTGTAGTTTTGCTCGGTTTGAATGAATTTTTTGCCAAATGACCAGTGATTGTAATTGATCGGCATACCGATGCTCGAGTAAGCATCCATCATCTGCTCAGAAGTAATCACTTCAATTTGGTTCTGGTAAGTATCTAAACGGTAATGCTGCGCCACACGCTTGATTTCTACGTGATATTGTTCCAAGAGGTTGAATGTCCAATCTGGACCATCAGGCAGCATCTTGTCGTTTCTCTTCTGTGTCGCTTTGTCTTTTTCTGCAACGTTTGATTTCGCTGTCATGGCAAGCCCCCTTACGCTGTCTCTTTCTGGAACAGTTCTCTAAACACAGGAAAAATATCATCCACCGTTTTAATATTTTTCATGGCGAAGTTGTCAAAGCTACTCTCGAGTTTTTCGTATTCGTGCCAAAGTGTTTGATGAGAGCGGCGTGTTATTTCGATGTAAGAGTAATATTGGCAAGTTGGCAGAAGTGTATTGACTAATAGCTCTTTACAACGAGGCGAGTCATCAGCCCAGTTATCGCCATCAGAGGCTTGTGCTGCATAGATGTTCCACTCATTTGCAGGATAGCGATCTGCGACAATTTCCTTCATCAGTTTCAGTGCACTGGAAACGATGGTGCCACCGGTTTCTTGTGAATAGAAAAACTCGTGTTCGTCGACTTCTTTAGCCTGAGTATGGTGACGAATAAACACAACATCGACGTTTTCGTAGGTGCGATTTAGGAACAGATACAGAAGGACATAAAAGCGCTTCGCAATGTCTTTCGTGGCTTGATCCATTGAGCCAGATACATCCATTAGGCAGAACATGACGGCTTGGCTAGATGGAATAGGGCGCTTCTCGTAGTTTTTAAAACGCAGGTCGAAGGTGTCAATAAATGGCACGCTTTCAATTTTTTTACGTAACTCGGCAATCTCTTCTTTTAAACGACTTTCTTCAAAGGGTTGTGCTGGTTCCGTCATTTTAACTTGGTCAAGCTGCTCCATCAGTAGGTTAAGCTCGCGCTTTTTACCTGCTGTCATCGCGGTTCGACGAGCCAGAGATTGCTGCAGTGAACGAACGATCGCGATGTTGGAAGGGATCCCCGCGCTTTGATAACCAGAGCGATGTGTCTTCCATTCGGTGATTTTGTTGACCTGATTCTTCTCTAGATTAGGAAGAGCTAAATCTTCAAAGAGAATATCAAGATATTCATCTTTTGAAATTTGGAATGTAAATTCATCTTGGCCTTCGCCATCAGGGCTTGCGTCACCCTGGCCTGCGCCACCACCTTGACCGCCACCTTTAGGACGTTCAATTTTATCGCCCGTGATGAACTGGTCATTACCTGGGTGAACGCGTTCTCTTACGCCGCCTTGACCTTGGTGAAAGCTTGGCTCTTTGATGTCTTTATGGGGAATAGTGACGTCTTCACCGGTTTCAGTATTGGTGATTGAGCGTCGGTTGACTGCATCGGCCACAGATTCTTTGATTTGCTCTTTATGACGTCGTAAGAAACGCTGTCTATTCACAGCACTCTTATTCTTGCCATTGAGCCTCCGATCGATAAATTGTGCCATAAGAACTCCCTCTCAGCTGATGTCGCGATCCTACTTTTTATAGGTTTTAAGAGTTATTGGTTTATTAGAGCTATTCGTTTACTAGGGTATAAAAGTTATTGGTTTGTACGAGCTGCTCACTTGAGCAGCTCAGTACGGTTTGGTTATGAGGATTTACGAACTCTTAGGTACCACTCGGATAGCAGTCTCACTTGTTTCTCGGTGTAGCCTTTTTCCATCATACGAGCAACGAAGTCGTCGTGTTTTTTCTGATCATCCGTTGAGGTCTTAGCATTGAACGAAATAACAGGAAGCAGTTCTTCAGTGTTAGAGAACATTTTCTTCTCAATCACAGTGCGCAGTTTCTCGTAGCTTGTCCAAACTGGGTTTTGACCGTTATTGTTGGCTTTGGCACGAAGCACAAAGTTCACAATCTCATTTCGGAAGTCTTTAGGATTACTGATACCGGCTGTTTTCTCGATTTTCTCTAGTTCACCATTCAGAGAAGCACGGTCAAATAGCTGGCCTGTTTCTGGATCGCGGTACTCTTGGTCTTGAATCCAGAAGTCAGCGTAGGTGACATAGCGGTCGAAGATATTCTGACCGTACTCAGAGTAAGACTCTAGGTAAGCAGTTTGAATCTCTTTACCGATGAACTCAACGTAGCGTGGCACTAAGTATCCTTTCAAGAACTCAAGGTACTTCTCAGCGGTCTCTTGAGGGAACTGCTCACGTTCGATTTGCTGTTCAATCACATAGAACAGGTGCACTGGGTTTGCGGCTACTTCGGCTTGGTCGAAGTTAAACACACGAGACAGGATCTTAAAGGCGAAACGCGTTGATAGCCCAGACATGCCTTCGTCAACACCCGCATAATCTCGGTACTCTTGGTAGCTCTTCGCTTTTGGATCGGTGTCTTTTAGAGTTTCACCATCGTAAACCCGCATTTTTGAGAACAGAGAAGAGTTTTCTGGCTCTTTCAGTCTCGATAGGATGCTGAATTGCGATAGCAGATCGAGTGTGCTTGGTGAACAAGGGGCTTTGGACAGCTCACTGTGCTCAAGCAGTTTCTGGTAGATCTTAACCTCTTCAGAGACGCGCAGACAGTAAGGGACTTTTACAATGTACACACGGTCGAGGAAGGCTTCGTTGTTTTTGTTGTTACGGAAGGTCTGCCACTCGGATTCGTTTGAGTGAGCTAGAATCATACCGTCAAACGGCAGTGCAGAAAGTCCTTCAGTACCGTTGAAGTTACCTTCTTGCGTTGCCGTTAGAAGTGGGTGCAAGACTTTGATTGGCGCCTTGAACATCTCCACGAATTCCATCACACCTTGGTTGGCTTTACACAGCGCACCAGAGTAACTGTAGGCATCAGGGTCATCTTGAGAGAAGTGTTCAAGTTTACGAATATCGACTTTACCAACCAGAGACGAAATATCTTGGTTGTTTTCATCACCAGGCTCTGTCTTCGCGATCGCAACTTGGTCGAGAATCGAAGGGCGTAGTTTGATGACTTTAAATCTAGAGATATCACCACCGAAATCATGGAGGCGTTTCGCTGCCCAAGGAGACATGATAGAGCGTATGTAACGTTTCTCTATTCCGTACTCTTGTTTCAAAAGGTCGCCATCTTCGTTTACGTCGAATAGACAGAAGGGGTGATCATTCACAGGGCTTCGCTCACCATCTGCAGACAGCACATAGATTGGTAGCTTTTGCATCAGTGCTTTGAGTTTTTCAGCAAGGGAAGATTTACCACCGCCCACAGGGCCAAGCAGGTAAAGGATTTGCTTCCGTTCTTCTAAGCCTTGTGCAGCGTGTTTTAGGTAAGAAACAATCTGTTCAATCGCATCTTCCATGCCGTAGAAATCTTTAAATTCGCTGTAGCGTGAGATGACACGGTTCGAGAAAATACGACTTAGATGGGGGTCTTGAGCGGTGTCTATAACCTCCGGTTCGCCGATGGCCAGTAGTAAGCGCTCAGCAGCGTTAGCGTAAGCACTTTTATCGTCTTTACACAGCCCTAAGAACTCTTGCAATGTGAGCTCTTCTTCCTTGGCTGCTTCATAACGTGATTGATAGTGGTCAAAAATACTCATAGTCACATTCCCCTTGTTAACCAGTCAAAACTGATGAGCGATTGAAAAATAGGCTCTCCCTACATTTTAAGGTTAGACCCGCTTGCACAATTTTGCTTAACAATTATGTATTTATTTACAATTTTGCGTGTGAAAAACCTAGCGAGCGCAATAGGCAACTTGAGGCGTGTAGAATCCAATTATTTTACATTCGAGGGGATCTAGCCGTTTGTTTTGTGATTTTAGGTCGCTTAATAATACTCACACTGGATTTATGTGTATTAGATGTATAACTGAGCTCTATTGATTTACTGGAATGAAGTACCATATAATGCGCAGCGTTATCAAAAATTGCTCAATAAATAGGTAGATATAGTGAAGAATTATGGGTTAAAAATAGTGGCTATCAGTGTTGCGTTACTGGCTTCGACAGCAACACATGCAAAAATATCACAGTGGTCACTGGGCGTTGCCGCTTCTTATTCTCCTGCTGTCTATAAAGATACACCGTCAAACCGCGCTGTGATTCCTATGATTGGTTATGAAGGTGAGCACTTTTTCATGCGTGGATTCAGTGCAGGTTATCGCTTACTTCCTGCGGGCTCACCACAGAATATTGTGTTTCGAGCGGTTTATGATTCTAGAACATTAAAGCCGGGTGATTCTGATAACGTTGATATTCAAAAGTTAGATGAACGTAAAGCATCAGTATTAGGTGGCATTAGCTACCAAGTGATCACCTTGGTCGGGATGTTTGAAGCGACAGCAGGCTCTGACTTAGGGTTTAGGCATAATGGTATCTATGCGGAAGCTGCATGGCGTTTACCGATTCGTCGCAATGGGTGGGCGATTACACCCTCTATTGGTTATGCTTATAACAGTGAGCGCTTGAATAACCACTTATACGGGGTGAGTTCAGCAGAAGCGTCGAGAACTAATTTGAATGAGTTCGATGCAGACTGGGATGGTCAGTACTTTATTAGTTTAGGTGGTTACTTGCATGTGACGCCAAATATCCGGGTCACTGGTGGCGTTCGTTATACCAACCTTGAAGGTGATATTGAGAACAGCCCAATACTTGAAAGTGGCATCAACATGGCCGCAAACGTCGGTGTTGCTTACGTCTTCTAGTTGCTTTGGTTTCCCTCTCTAAATGCGGACATTAAAAAAGGGTTACTCATGATGAGTAACCCTTTTTATTTATGCGAAGTACCGACCGATTATTACAGTAATCGAATCGAATCGAATCAAGGAAAGACATGGCTAGATTTAGCTCCCACCAGTGACTTTTCTACAAATCAACCTACTACCAAACTCTTCACCCAGTGGTTTGAAAACTTGGGGCAGCGGTTAACGCTAAGATACCAAGAATAGCAATAACGATGATCAGCTCAATTAGTGTAAAACCTTTCTACTTCATACCTTAGAAAGTGAAACCGGCCTGTAGACCTAGAGTGCCGTCACTGCCTAGGTTTAGACCACCTGAGCTGAAGTCGTACCAATCAAAACCAACACGTGCCATAAACTTCGAGTTACCAAACATTGGCTGCGCTGACTTAAATTCAGCACCGATGCCGTAAGTTGCACCCCATTCGCTATTTGAATGCTTGTTATACACTGAGCCATCTTTATCAGTAGTCGTTAATTTAGAATTGAGGTTAGAGTATGCAAGACCAACTTTACCGTAGATAGCAAAAGACTCATCGAAGCTATATTTATACATTGGAGCTAAAGACATTTTGAAGTGTTTCAAATTGCCTTTGTACTTAGTTAGCTTGCCGTTTACGTCTGAAGTTACATCACTGTTATCTGAATCGATGTAATTCATGGTTGATTCTAGATAAAAATTTGTATCAAGAACTTGTGAACCAACAGTGAATTGTACGCCTGTGTCGTCTTCGTTGATGCCAACGCCACCAAGTACGTACATTTCGTTAGCTGCGAAAGCTGAAGTAGACATGATAGCTAGTGATGCAAGGATGAATGTTCTCATTTTGTTTATCGCTCTGGTTAATAAATTTCGGGGAGCATTCTAGCTATCTTATTTGAAATAAAAAACACCGTTCAAAATAGATCGGTGGTTTTTAATTTGTATTAAATGTTTCGAAGTGGAATTAATAAAGATGAATGACTTAATTGGTTGTAAATTCTAGGTTTGTGTTCGTTGGCTAATGGGCGATATCAGAGAAATTAATTGAAAATGGTTCAATGTTTAATATCTTATCTTCATGGTTAATTGCGTTTTCTGTATATAAAGTACACTTTTTATCCACATCGCTTCATAAGTCCCGTTTTCTGTTTGTATGCGAACATTAAAAAAGGGTTACTCATGATGAGTAACCCTTTTTCTTGAAACTTTTTAAAAAGTTATCGCTGATCTATTAACGTATTAAGCGCTAAAGATTTGAGATAGCTCTGTCGCACATAGGTGGTACTGACGAGGGCAGTTGCGCCATGTTGTTAGCATGCGACGGTACTTCTCTAGCATTGGCATTTGGCTATTGAAGTGGTGATCTGCTTTGTCGAATTGAGGGTAAAGACCTTCAGAATCAACAAGGAAACGCACGTAATGTACGCTCTGAGCTTCAGAAGCGATATCAAAACCTAGGAACTGTAGGCGACGTTGGTCTACTTCAGCACGTTCTTGTTCTGCAAGCATTTTATTCGACTCTTGCATGGCATGGTACATCTCCATGATGTCGATAACTTCGCGACACTCGGCTTCAGTCAAACAGCCAAATTCTTTATTAAGTTCACGCATTTGAAGTTCGTAACCACGTTCTACAACCGTTTGTAGACGTTGGTATTTAGCGGAGTTCTCAGGATCCATTTGAGACATTAGGTAGTATTGATTTGATAGAATTAGACGCTGAGCATTGGTCATTTCCATGGGAGGAGCCTCACTAAAAAACTAAATGTTATATTCTTTTGTTGCAGTAAGAGTAACAGCATTCCTACGAGTGGAAACATGATCTCAACACGGATTTAATATGATTTTTTGAATTGATAAACAAAAGTTGTAAAGAAAAGTGAAAGGATTGTTTTGATACCAATCACAGTAAATAAGTGATCATAAATAGCGCAGGAAAAAGGCTTGAGAACAAGGCAGCTCTATTCGACAAAGAGTTTCGATAAGTGGTTATTCTACAATCAAAATTTCTAACGCAGTTATTGAGCGTTTTAACCAGCTAGGATGACCAGTTATTTACTACGATTGGTATAACCATAAAACAAAACGCCCCAATCGAAATTGAGGCGTTTAAAAAGGGGGTTTAACGTCGTCAGTATTGGTACTTTAGCCAGTACTAGTACTTTACGTTTGAATGGTACTGGTTTAGAACCGCAACAATCTCGTCCATTTTCTCTTTGCTTGGCGGGTTTGTACCTTCAAGAGGGTAGTCATAACCAAGCGCTTCCCATTTATGAGCACCAAGCTTGTGGTATGGAAGCAGTTCTATTTTCTCGATGTTATCCATGTCTTTAATGAATTCACCAAGAAGATGAGCATCTTCAGGCGTATCCGTGTAGCCAGGAACTATCACGTAACGAATCCACGTCTTCTTACCGATTTTGTGCAGGTAGCGTGCAAAATCCAGAGTACGTCTGTTTGATACGCCAATGAAATCGTGGTGTATCTCATCTCGCATATGTTTAAGATCCAGCATCACTAGATCAGAGGCTTCTAGTACTTCATCGACCACTTCAGTGTGCTTACGAATGTAGCCATTAGTATCAAGACAAGTGTGAATGCCTTCAGCTTGCGCCGCTTGGAAAAAGTCACGAACAAACTCAGGTTGTAGCATCGCTTCACCACCAGAACAGGTGATACCACCGCCCGATGCTTTCATGAAATGACGGTATGATTTTGCCTCGTTGATGATCTCTTCGACCGTTACTTCCTTTCCGTCATGAAGATCCCATGTATCGCGGTTATGGCAGTACATACAACGCATTAAGCAGCCTTGAAGAAACACAATGAAGCGGATACCAGGGCCATCGACAGTACCACAAGATTCGAATGAGTGAATGCGACCAGTTGTAGACATGAGCTATTCTCGTAGAGGAATTTATACCGTTTATTTTATTACAAAAACGGTACATAAAATAGGGTCAAATGGTAACGAGACCTTTAAAAATAAAGGCAATCACCTGTGAAGATGATTGCCTTTATTAAACTTGAAAAGTAAAGGACGAAAGCCCTTACTGGTGGCTAGAAGAATGCAAACATGGTGATACCGCCAGTGGTGTACACTGACTCTTTTGCTTCTTCGTAATCCGGTGTTTTTGCTGTTAGTGCGAAAGAGGCACCAACGTATTGGTTATACCATGCCACACCAAGTACAGCAGTAGCTTGAATGTTTTCTAAAGTTACATCGTAGATAGCGGGATCTTCATTGTTTTTGTTAGCGTATTCATCAACACCAGAACGATCGCCTTCGATAGTCAGATCGTTGAATCGGTAACGACCCTCAAGGCCTGCATAGGTAAACCAACCTGTGTTTGATGCGCCGATCATGCCCGGTTTGAATGGGTTTTCTGTGGTGATGTTAGCTGCACCAAAGTTACCGCCTAAGTCCGTACCCCAACGAAACATAAAACCAGTCGAGATATCACTTCTAAAGTTACCCACATTGATCTCTGAAACGTTAGAGATCTCGAAGTCTGTATTTGCTAGTGCTTGATTACGCATTAAGTTGAAATGGCTTAGGTAACCAACGCTTCCCGCCCACTCATCATCAACTTGGTATTCCCAACCCATCGGTTCATCTGATTTTGTGATCGAGTGGACCAGCTTTTGAGCATCTTCAGACAGTGCACGTTCGCCCGTAGTACCAAACGTGATATTAAAACGCTGGGCTTGCTGTGGGTTCAAGCTGATGTAGTTGAATTCGGTGTGAAGGTAACCTGCGTATGGGCGATCATTAGGCGATGGTGTTTCTAACTCAATGTCAGAAGGTGTATACATCTTGTGGCCAATGGTGATTTCCCACTTGTCTAGAGAGCTTGCCCCCCAGTAGGAAAGACTCAATGGTTTTACCCAATTATATGGCGTAATACTTGATGATGTGTAACCCAGAAATAAGCCGTTGGTATAGTCTTGGTCAACACCAAAAATACCATCGTTATCTAAAGCAAAAGTCAGCGTAGAACGATCAGATGCCAAAGATGAAAAAGAGAGGAGAATCAGGGGTAAACAACGCAGGTATTTCATGGAGCAGTTACTCTTAAATTATGAACAGAGATATTACCGTAATTTAAGTGAATTTGTGGAAAAAAAGTGAATGATTGGGTGCTTTCTTGCTCAACCTAACATTTTGGGAGGTAGGTGAGTTCAGTGCGATTTACAGCAGATATAAAAAAGCCCCGCACATTGGCGAGGCTAATAATATTTACCGTCTATTTAGCGTGAGCTTATAGAGACTCAGTAAATGTACGTGCGATTACGTCAGCTTGCTGCTCTGTAGTTAGAGAGTTGAAGCGTACAGCGTAACCAGAAACACGAATCGTTAGCTGAGGGTATTTCTCAGGGTGCTTAACTGCGTCTTCAAGAGTTTCGCGGTTAAGAACGTTAACGTTAAGGTGTTGACCACCTTCAATGCCAGCTTCGTGGTGGAAGTAACCATCCATTAGGCCTGCAAGGTTAGCACGTTGGCTGTCTTGTTCTTTACCTAGCGCGTTTGGCACGATAGAGAAAGTGTAAGAGATACCATCTTGAGCATCAGCAAACGGTAGTTTACCTACAGACGTTAGTGAAGCTACAGCGCCTTTCTCATCACGACCGTGCATTGGGTTAGCACCAGGAGCGAAAGGAGCGCCAGCACGACGACCGTCTGGAGTGTTACCTGTCTTCTTACCGTATACCACGTTAGACGTGATAGTAAGAACTGACTGCGTAGGGATTGAATCACGATAAGTCTTAAGCTTACGGATCTTGTTCATGAACGTAGAAACTAGTTCACAAGCAATGTCATCTACACGAGAGTCGTTGTTACCGTATTTAGGGTAATCGCCTTCGATTTCGAAGTCAGTTGCGATGCCATCTTCGTCGCGGATTGGTTTAACAGTCGCGAATTTGATTGCAGACAGTGAGTCAGCAGCAACAGACAGACCTGCAATACCACAAGCCATAGTACGACGAACGTCACGGTCATGAAGAGCCATTAGAGACGCTTCGTAGCTGTACTTGTCGTGCATGAAGTGAATGCTGTTTAGAGCTGTCACGTATTGCTTAGCTAACCAATCCATGAATGTGTCTAGGCGACCCATTACGTCATCGTAGTTAAGTACTTCGTCAGTGATCTTGTCGCCAACTGGACCAACTTGCATCTTAAGCTTCTCATCAACGCCGCCGTTGATTGCGTAAAGCATAGTTTTTGCAAGGTTAGCACGAGCGCCGAAGAACTGCATTTGCTTACCAACGATCATTGGTGATACACAACAAGCGATTGCGTAATCATCAGAACCAAGATCAGGACGCATTAGGTCATCATTTTCGTACTGGATAGAAGAAGTATCGATAGATACCTTCGCACAGAAACGCTTGAAGCCGTCAGGCAGTTGCTCAGACCAAAGAACCGTGATGTTTGGCTCTGGAGAAGGACCCATAGTGTATAGAGAGTTAAGGAAACGGAAGTTCGAACGCGTTACTAGCGTACGACCATCGACACCCATACCACCCATAGACTCTGTAGCCCAGATTGGGTCGCCAGAGAATAGCTCATCGTACTCAGGAGTACGTAGGAAACGAACCATACGCAGCTTCATTACGAAGTGGTCGATCATCTCTTGTGCTTGGTCTTCTGTGATTTTGCCAGCAGCGATATCACGCTCGATGTAGATGTCTAGGAAAGTCGAAGTACGACCTAGAGACATTGCAGCACCGTTTTGAGATTTAACAGCAGCTAGGTAGCCGAAGTAAGTCCACTGGATAGCTTCTTGAGCAGTTTGAGCTGGCTCAGAGATATCGAAACCGTATTTCTCAGCCATTTGCTTGATTTGACCTAGAGCACGATGTTGCTCAGAGATCTCTTCACGCAATTGCATTGTTGCAGAAAGATCTTCGCCGTTCTCGAAACGCTCTTGTAGAGATGCGAATTGAGCCGCTTTGTCTTTCATTAGGAAGTTGATACCGTATAGTGCAACACGACGGTAGTCACCAATGATACGACCACGGCCGTAAGCATCAGGAAGACCAGTCAGAACACCAGACTTACGACATTTTAGGATATCAGGAGTGTAGATATCGAAAACGCCAGCATTGTGTGTTTTGCGGTATTCTGAGTAGATTTTTGAAACCATTGGGTCAAGAGTTTCACCGTATGCTTTACAAGAACCTTCAACCATACGTACACCACCGTTAGGGATGATTGCACGTTTTAGTGGCTTCTCAGTTTGTAGACCAACGATAGTCTCAAGATCTTTCTCAATGTAACCTGCATCGTGAGCAGTAATGGTAGAGATAACAGAAGTATCGAAATCTACAGGTGCTTTAGTTGCGTTTTCCTGTTTGATACCTTCCATTACCGAAGACCAAAGCTTGTTAGTTGCTTCAGTACCCTCAGAAACTAGGAAAGACTCGTCGCCTTCATACGGCGTGTAGTTCTTTTGAATGAAATCACGAACGTTTACTTCGCTTTGCCACTCACCTGCAGCAAAATCTTCCCAAGCTTTAGCAAATTGCTCTGCCATGACATACCTACCTTTTTAGTAGAAAAAATACGTACATTAACACTGTTGAGCCAGCGCCCCTCGTAAGGGTAGTACACTCTTATTAATAACAATATATATGAGCATATTCGCATCATATGGTTATATATATTGTCACTACCTTTTATATGTTGTCTTTACTCTATGTATTCAAGACTACGCTAAAAAATTTCTGTAAACCTTAAACTAAATCAATAAATGCCAAAAAAAGTTGAAAAAAAATGGGTGGCAGGGGTTGCCACCCAAACTTTTTTTTAATCCCAATACTACTTTTGTGTAGTTAGAACCATTATAGCCAAGCTTTTAGGCCATATTGACTTTCTAGCATACCAACTGCAAGCATTGCTACTAAACAGATAACTAAAACGCCAACTGGGATAACAATCTTGTCTACAAATGATAGACGCTTCGCACGCTCTTTATCACCAATTAGACCGTTATTATCTAGAAGCATAGTCAGTGCCCATGCTAATACTGGGTTAACAACCGCTGAACCGAAGATACAGATACCAGCTGCTTGAGAATCTTTTGAATCCTTAACCATTTGCATACCCGCTTCAAGTAGAGGCAGAGATACACCTACAAGCAGCGCAACACGCATCACTGGTGGCCATACAGCTACGTCCATTGGGAAACCAAGAATCGCAACAATAATACACAGAGAACCAAGCAAGATTGCGCCGCCAGGAATTGGACGTTTCGCGATTGCTGCTGGGATCATGTAAGTACCCCAAGAAGATGTGATGTTACCACCACCAACTGCAGTACCCACCATTTGACGAACTGAACACATAGTCATTGTGTCATCAACATCCATCAGAACTTTTTCAGAACGTTTAGGGTAGTTCAGTTCTTGGAAGATACGGTGACCTAGGAAATCTGGCGACCACATTGCTACGGCAAGAATTGCGAATGGTAAAGAAGCAATGAAGTGTTCAACGTTTGGCAAGCCAAGCATCCAACCTTCAGAAGTAGAACCCCACCAGTAAACTGGGTTTAGGTTTGGAATGCCCATTTCAGTTTCGAATACGATATCGAAACCAGCACCTAGTGCTAATGCAATAGCAAGGCCTGTGAATGCACAAACTGGGATAGCCAACCAACGCTTGTTCACTTTTGCTAAGAAAGCGTAGATAGCAATCGTAATAGCAAGAACGATCAAACCAACGTAACCCATGCTACCCGCTTCGACAGTAGAAGATTGAAGACCAACCGCCCATTCTTGAATCGAGTTAATTTGGCTCATGGTGCCTGTTAGGCCTAAGAAAATGAGCAAGCCGCCAGCGGTACCTTCGGAAGTCAGGTTAACCAGCTTGGAACCGCCTTTTAGGAAACTTAGGATTAGACCGAAGACACCGATAAGGATTGCCAATGCAAGAGGGTGAGCACCAGCGAGAGCGATGGTACCAATAAGAGGAATCATTGGGCCGTGGTTACCGGCAAGGTTTGCTTTAGGGTTGAAGAAACCAGAAGCAAGAATACAGAACAGCAGTGCAGGAATCAGCATTTCTACACGAGCAACTTCAATTGCGAAGTCTTTACCTAGGTTTACGTGATCCCAAGCTTGAGTTAGGCCATCAGCCCAAGACATCATAACTGCTGAGTACATCGCGATGATACCGATGGTACCAGCAAGTGCAGGAACAAGATCTTCAAGTTCAAAACGGAAATCACGGCCTGGAAGGTTTAAACCGAAGCGGCGAGGCTTCATGATTTGAAGTTCGTGATCTAGATAATCTGAGCGGCTCTCAAATTCCGAAGAAGGGCGGTGTAGCTCTTTATAGCTTTTCTCTTCTACTTCAGAGTTCGCATTATTCACAACGTCTGACATAGATTCCTCATATTTTTATGTTAGTAATTCTAAAATTGAATTAAATAAGTTCGCGTAATTGCGTTATTTCTTAGTTATAACTTATTAACATTATGTTGCACGGTTTTGATGTGCTTTATGCAGCTAAGTTAAAAGAAATGTTTGGCATTTTTAATGCCTTATTTTGTATTGAGGAGTCTAACAAGCTTACCCTTTAGGGTGATTGATCTTGATCACTTTATGAGTGTATGTGAAAGAAAGCTACAAAACGCAGCGATTCATTAACGTACCGTTGATAAAAAGTGTAATTTGTTTTCACAAACTGACGTTTTCCAATCTTCTTTGAGCCTCTCCCGTTATGGCATTAGCTGAATGCTCAACGCCAACTGAGTTATTTCACTATTATTCGATTGTCATCCATTCCTTTTGAAATACTTACCGTGTAATGACTTCAAACAGAACGGTGATTGATGGAGGGGATGTGCTGAATGCATTGGTTGTATGTTTTCGACAGCGATGTTTCTAAGTTCACAAAACGTGTTTTTCTTGTGAGCTATCAGGCTACGAGAATCTCATTTTGATTAACTTTATTTAAACAATGTAAGAGTGGTAATTACGACTTATTGATAGAACTCATTCATTAAATTGAGGTGAAAACGCTACCTTTTGCATAATAAGTCAGAGTGAATCGCTATTTATTCCAAATTATTAGGTTAATAATTTGTTGCATGTTATTCCGTGTGGTGCTAGTTTGTATCGCATGAAAAGGTCGGAGTACCTTGCATTTTCACAAACTTGGGAGAGAAAGCGCATGAAAGATGTACCAGCGCTGGACATAAAGGATCTACACAAAACGTTTGGTCAAAATGAAGTTTTAAAGGGAATTTCACTTTCTGCGCATAAAGGCGATGTAGTCTCGATTATCGGATCTTCAGGATCGGGTAAAAGTACTTTCCTTAGATGTATCAACCTCTTAGAAACACCTACTGCTGGCGAGATTTGGGTTAATGGCGAATTAATTCAAATGAAAAATAACCGCCAAGGCGTTTCCGTTCCTGCAAATGAAAAACAAGTTCAACGAATCCGTTCTCGTTTGGCTATGGTTTTTCAAGGCTTCAACCTTTGGTCTCACCTGACCGTTCTCGAAAATGTTATCGAAGCACCCGTTCATGTCTTAGGCGTACCTAAAGCACAAGCAATTGAAAATGCTGAGCTGCTACTGAAGAAAGTAGGACTATATGAACGTAAAGATTACTACCCGGGTCATTTATCTGGCGGTCAACAACAGCGTGCTGCGATTGCAAGAGCGTTAGCGGTTGATCCTGAAGTAATGCTATTTGATGAACCGACATCTGCACTTGACCCTGAGTTAGTAGGGGAAGTTCTTGGTGTAATGCGTGACTTAGCCGAAGAAGGAAGAACCATGCTTGTGGTAACACATGAAATGGCTTTTGCTCGTGATGTATCCAACCACGTGATGTTCTTACATCAAGGTCTGGTGGAAGAACAGGGCGATCCAGCTAAACTGTTTACGGCACCTGAATCAGAGCGTCTACAACAGTTTATCTCTTCTATCTACTAATAAGCAGCTATGTACGCAGTCGATTGAAGTAAATAAAAATTGAAATATTGTTGTTAAGGTCAATGACAGCGGTATAAGCAATAAAACACAACAAGTAATTTAATAAGTAACAACAAACACAATATTAAAATTAGCAAAACATAAAAACCTAAATCACAGGAGTAGGGATATGAAAAAGTGGTTATTAGTAGCGGCACTTGCTGCAACTGCTGCAACGGGCGTAGCTCAAGCAAAAGAATGGAAAACAGTACGCTTCGGTATTGAAGGTGCTTACCCTCCATTTAGCTGGACTGAAGCTGATGGTTCACTAAAAGGCTTTGACGTCGATATGGCGAACGCACTTTGTACTGAAATGCAGGTGAAGTGTAAGATCGTAGCGCAAGATTGGGATGGCATTATTCCTTCTCTACTTGCTCGTAAATATGATGCGATCATCGCGGCAATGTCGATTACAGAAGAGCGTAAGAAAAAAATCGACTTTACTGGTAAGTACGCACTTATCCCAAACAAGTTCATCGCTAAAAAAGGTGCAGGCCTTAACTTTGATGATCTAAGTGGTCAAAAAATTGCCGTTCAACGTGCAACAACTCACGATAAGTACCTAACAGACAACTACGGCGACACAGTAGAAATCGTTCGTTACGGTTCATTTGATGAAGCTTACCTTGACCTAGCTAACGGCCGTGTTGCTGCTGTTCTGGGTGATGCATCGGCTCTAGAAGAAGGCGTACTCAACAAAGCGGGTGGCGAAGACTACGAGTTTGTTGGTCCATCTCTAACCGATCCTAAATGGTTCGGCGATGGTTTTGGTATTGCTCTACGTAAGCAAGACAAAGATCTGACTAAACAGTTAGATGCTGCAATCCTTTCACTACGTGAAAAAGGCATCTACCAAGATATCGCGGCTAAATACTTCAACTACGACGTATACGGCCAGTAATCTCTAGCGTCACTTCTTAAGGGAGAGGTTATCCTCTCCCTGTCTACCAACTTTTTCGCAGTTCTGTTGGAATTCATTATGTTTGATTTACAAGGATATGAAGCTTCGATCCTGAAAGGGGCGGTGCTTACGATCGAAGTTGCCTTGCTGTCGCTAATTTTAGCTATGGTTCTTGGTATGCTAGGTGCCTTAGCTAAACTCGCGCCTTATCGCTGGGCTCGTGCTATCGCAACCCTCTACACAACCGTTATTCGAGGCATTCCTGACCTCGTATTGATGATGTTGATTTTCTTTGGTGGACAAATCCTTTTAAACAACAGTTTGTACTCCATCAATGAGTGGCTCAATGAGTGGTTCACGTCGAGTGACCCTAACCACGAGTGGACCGCTTACTTACCGGATTATATTGATGTCAGCCCATTTATTGCCGGTGTCTTAACGATTGGCTTTATCTTCGGTGCCTACATGGCTGAAACCTTCCGTGGTGCCATCATGGCTGTTGATAGCGGAGAGATGGAAGCGGCAAAGGCCTACGGTATGGGCCCTGTATTAGCGTTCCGCCGTATTCTATTACCTCAAATGATTCGTCACGCACTGCCGGGTTTTGGTAACAACTGGTTGGTTTTACTTAAGACCACCGCGTTGGTTTCGATTATCGGCCTAGAAGACATGGTACGTGTTAGCGCGTTGGCTGCAGGCTCAACCAAAATGCCATTTACCTTTTATATGACAGTGGCACTTATTTTCCTATTCTTCACCAGTGTTTCGACGGGCTTGCTTAAGTTGGTTGAACGTAAATTCAGTATCCACGCGAGGTAGTTATGGACTTTTCATTGATAATTGAAAGCCTGCCGATTTACCTTAGTGGTTTATGGACAACGGCTTGGATGGTTTGCGTCGCTTTGATCATTGGCTTATGTGTAGCAATACCATTAGCTATCGCTCGTAACAGCCCAAATATGCTGATTAACGCCCCTGCTTGGTCGTTCATCTATTTCTTCCGTGGTACGCCATTATTGGTGCAGTTGTACCTGATTTACTACGGAATGGATCAGTTCTTCCCGGTAAAAGATACACTATGGGAGAATGCATGGTTTTGTGCTTTGGTGGCATTCATTCTTAACACATCGGCATACACAGCAGAAATCATTCGTGGCGCTATCAACGGCTTGCCTAAAGGTGAGGTTGAAGCAGCAAAAGCTTATGGTATGAGCACACCCAAGACATACCGCCGCATCATTCTTCCAAGTGCTTTACGTCGAGCATTACCGGCTTACAGTAATGAGGTTATCTTTATGCTTCATGGCTCAGCGGTAGCAGGTATCGTAACCATTATGGATCTAACGGGAGCTGCCCGTTTGGTCAACTCACGTTACTACGCGCCATTTGAATCGTTCCTAACGGCAGGCCTGTTCTATATGGGGTTAACGTTTATCATCATTGCGATTTTCAAATTCGCAGAGAAACGTTTCTTAGCTTACTTAAGACCACTTAGCTAATTGCACTTTGTACAAATCATAGTTAAAAAAACGGCGCTTCTATAGCGCCGTTTTTAATAGCATTAAATAAGTCGTGTGCTTTTGAATTCCACGAACTTTCGAGAAGCTACATCCCAACGAAATAGTTACCTTGCTTCAAATTAAACTCACGCATTCATGAGATTGATTGCTTTAGGTTTGGCGATAGATAGACTCATCGAAATTTTGTTGTTGTATGGAATAATGATGAAAAAGAGTTACTTACTGTCGAATTTGGTTGTTTGTGTTATCGCGTTATCACTTTTAGGATGTGGAGGTGGTAGTGGCGGTGAAAGTGCCCAAACTGGTTCTGGAGGTTCTGGAGGTTCTGGAGGTTCTGGAGGTTCTGGAGGTTCTGGAGGTTCTGGAGGTTCTGGAGGGGAAGGTAATGAAGGCGGCGGAAGTGGCGAGCCTGGTATCACTCCGGCTCCACAAACTGCTGTTCAAAAGGCGTTGTCCACAGGTGACGCTTCTTATGTAGCAGACTCCAATGAATTCATTGATGCAAGCCAAGCGTTAGTTACTGAATACAACTCGAACTACAACCACATTAAGCAAGCTCTATCACAAAACTCTGATGGTGAGCCTTTACGCAATCTTCATTGGGATCCAACACACGATACGGCAATTATCTTACCAACTTATGGTTTTAACGATGTCATCTTGCAAACCAATAAAGCGATGCAAGATGGGTATTCCGACCAAGAGCTTGTCATTGGTATCGCGGGTTATACGTCAGATAACAGTCGCTATGCAGCATTGGCAAGTAACCCGTTTCGAACTAAGCAACGCTTTCCAGATTCTGTCAACGAAGAGATGGATATTTGGCTAGAAAACTTGGTTAAGTGGGCTGCTGATAATGATTCACCACAAAATGTCGTATTAGCTCAGCTCGATCAATCTCATTATTTTCCTGACGACCAAGCTACACGCAACTGGTTGACTAGCAATATCAATCCTTCAATGGTTATTAATGCCGACAATACTTGTGATGGCGGTAAGTTGAGTCAATGCATTGAAAACAATAACCCTGATTTACTGGTTTTGTCTCAAAAGCTGAATGATGGTGATGACATTGAAGATGTGATTACGGGTTTACGCTTGGCGTTCAATAAAAATATACCAGTGTTATATCTACACCTTGATGGCGGCATGACGGATTTAGGTAACGCACTATTTTCAGAAATGCACATGACTTACGTTGGCGACAACTATTGGCGTAAGCTCGGTTTATCGAACTGGGATTCTACACAGCTGATAGATCGAATGCCGGATAATATTGTTCAACAACAAGCGCTTTTACAGCGACTGAAAGACAACAGCTTCACCATCGATCTGAATTCGTGTGATGACAAATCTTGTCCTGACGATTCCAACATGAATGAAGAGTTCTATGCCGCTGCGAACAGTATTCGTTCACACCTAACGACTCTTGATAGCAAAAAAATTGATCTGTTTGCAACCGATGATTACGAATATGAAAAGTTGTTGCTGTTACTCGCTGATCGTTATCGCCAAGATGTTCAATACCCGATGGGTAAAGGCGTAACTGAGAGAATCGAGTTTCTCCATTCTTACTATAGTGATTACGCCACATACAACAGCCGTTTGTATAATGCAGCGCAACCAAGCTTAGGTAATTTCAGCTCTAAGAGTTTTGATAATGTACCGTTGGTCACCAAGCTTATTTCCTTAGAGTCTAAGAGAAACTTTCGTGCGGCTGGTGTTTATGCTTTGCCGGGTAAGACAATCAAAGTGACTCGTTTGGACGGTAATGAGGTGGCGACATCGATAGCATTTAATACCCTACGTAGTGGCGCGACTCACGAATTTTCGGGCGATGACGGCTATGCTAGGCCGAAGTTTTTGACCTCAGTAACCTATCCCGTGAAAACAGGAGAGACGATTTATCTGACTTCTGCCTATGGCGGAACATTACAGGTTCATTTTGATACCAATGATATTGATGTTGAACTGCGTTTTGAGAATGTTGCTCAACACCCTGTTTGGCGAAGTGAAGCCGACAACGACAGTTTTGTCGCCCAGCTTGAAGAAGGAAAGTTTGATTGGGCCGAGTTGGTTACACCTGGGTTCGAAGTCCATTCTAAACTAGACAAGATGAAAGAGTCTATCGGTGCCTCAGATTGGGCGCAGCCGCATGATATGGCACTCGCCACTGAGCGTTATGTACATAACTTTCCTCATGCGCTTGCAGGTTTTAGAGGTCCTGGGATTGATGAAATTACTGAAGTACATCAATACGGTGAGGCAAAGGGTTGGGAAATCGCGAACATTGATATAGTGAAGCACATGAATGCCGATCAAGCGAACTGTGGTTACGGCTGTTCAGGAAATCCTTACGATGCTTACTGGTCTTTTCACCCGTTAGGGCATGGTGATCTTCATGAGTTAGGGCATGGATTAGAGAGAGGTCGTTTCAGATTTTCTGGATGGGATGGTCATTCAACAACCAACTACTATTCGTATTTTAGCAAATCAAAATACTACAAAGACACCGGAAAGGTATCTTCTTGCCAAGGCTTAGATTTTAAAGGGCAGTATCGGCTTTTACAGCAGAGCCGGACTCAACCTGATCCCAATGCTTTTATGGCGGCTCAAAATCAAACTGGTTGGAGTTGGGGAGCTCGTATCTACATTCAAATGATGATGCTTGCAGAGCAGCAGGGTGTATTGAATTCGGGTTGGCATTTATTAGGGCGCTTGCACTTGATTGAGAGAGAGTTTAATCGCTTGAAAGGCGGTGATGAACTTTGGAACGATCGAAAAGGCTCGATTGGTTTTTCAGATTATACGAGACAAGAAGCGGTAGATATTACAAACAATGATTGGTTGCTTATCGCATTGAGTTACGTTGCAGAACGGAATATGACGCAATACTTAGACATGTGGGGGTTCAGTTTCAGTGATAAAGCGAAGCAACAAGTCACGGCTCTTAGTCTAAGTAACATGCCTTTGACATATTTTGCATCATCTAATCAAGGGTATTGTTTAGACGAGTTTGCCAAGGCAGCGCTGGATGTTGATGGCACGACTGCTTGGCCGCTGAACTAGACCATACGATATAAAAAAGAGAGGGGATATTATCTCCTCTCTTTCCTTATTAGCTTCTGATCAGCGTTGTGAGCACTATTTGTTTGCTGCTTGATCTGGCTAAGTTTTGTTACCTAAAAATAACTATTTAAACGTCGACCAAATCGGAGCGTGATCTGACGGTTTTTCGATGCCACGCAGTTCGTAGTCGATACCGGCTTCAGTACATTTGTCAGCAAGCTTTTGAGTTGCGAGGACCACATCAATACGCAGACCACGGTTGTCTACGAAGCCTTTTGAGCGGTAATCAAACCACGAGTATTGATCGTTCACTTCAGGGTGTAGTAAACGGAAGCTGTCCACAAAACCCCAATCCATCAGTGTTTTCAACCATTCGCGCTCTTCTGGTTGGAAAGAACACTTACCTGTTTTCAACCAACGTTTCGCATTAGGTTCACCAATACCGATATCAATATCGGTAGGGCTGATATTAATGTCGCCCATTACGATCACTTGTTCATCTTTGTTGTGGTAATCGTTCAGGTACGTCATTAAGTCTTTGTAGAACTCACGCTTATACGGGTATTTGGTTTCATGCTTAATGTTATCCCCTTGAGGGAAGTAACCATTTAGTACGGTAACCTTTTCACCATTTTCATCTTCAAACGTCGCCATGATCATGCGTTTTTGATGGTCTTCATTGTCAGTAGGAAACCCCTTCTGCACAGAGATAGGTTCTTGCTTACACAGCATTGCTACACCGTAGTGCGCTTTTTGGCCGTGGAAGTAAACCTTGTAACCCATTGCTTCAACATCGGCTAATGGGAAGGCTTCATCGTGCACTTTTATCTCTTGAAGACCAATCACGTCGGGTCGGTGCTTATCGATAATAGCTTGCAGTTGGTGAAGACGGGCTCTAAGGCCATTTATGTTGAAGCTAATGACTTTCATTTGTTTTTATACCTCTCGTAAACCCTTGTGCTTGCTTGTTTATCAAGGGTTTGTTGATTTGGTGGATTTCATGGTTAATCGTATTTAACCATGCTTAATAATTTCTGTCGCCACTTTATAAAGACTAAATGGCGACGTTAAATTGTGTGAATACCTACAGTTACGCTGAGTCTACTGAGTTTTTAGTAAGTCTAAAAAGAACGCGTATTCAAGTGCGTCTTCTTTCAATCTTTTGAAGCGACCAGAAGCCCCGCCGTGACCAGCTTCCATATCGGTTTTGAACAACAACACATTATTGTCTGTTTTCATTTCACGCAGTTTCGCCACCCACTTCATTGGTTCAAAGTACTGTACTTGTGAGTCATGCAGGCCTGTTGTCACTAACATGTTCGGGTAGCTTTGAACTTTCACATTGTCATATGGCGAGTAACCTAGCATGTAATCGTAGTAGGTTTTATCGTTGGGGTTGCCCCATTCGTCATACTCGTTGGTGGTGAGAGGAATCGATTCATCAAGCATAGTCGTCACCACGTCTACAAACGGAACATGTGCACCAATACCACGGTACAGTTCTGGTGCTTGGTTGATGATTGCGCCCATCAATAGACCGCCCGCTGAGCCGCCTACCGCAAATACTTTATCTTTAGCACCATAACCTTCTTCAACAAGCCCTTTAGTGACATCAATAAAGTCGTTGAACGTGTTTTGTTTGGTCAGTTTCTTGCCATCTTCATACCAAGGGCGACCAAGCATTTCTGAACCACGGATATGTGCGATAGCATAAACGAATCCGCGATCAAGTAAGCTGAGGCGAGCCGATCCAAAGGTTGGTTCGATTGTGTGGCCGTAAGAGCCGTAGCCGTATTGGTAAATAGGGTTGGTACCGTCTTTCTTGAATAGATCTTTACGATAAACCAAAGACACAGGAACTTGTTGACCATCGCGAGCCGCTACCATGATTCGCTCTGATTGGTAGTTATCCGCTTCGAAATTACCTAATACAGGTGTTTGCTTCATTAGCTCAGATTCAGCTGTACTTAGATCGAAATCATAGTAAGTACCTGGCGTAGTTAAGCTGCTGTAATAGACACGAACTTTTGAGTTATCTAATTCATAGTTACTCGTTAGGTAAGCGGCAAATGCGGTGTCGTTAAATTCAAGTGGGAACTCGTTGCCTGTTGATAGTTGGCGAACTTTCACGGTAGACAAGCCATTCGCACGTTGTTCGTAAACAAGATGGTCATCAAACAGTTCGAAATCTACAAGTTGAGTGTCGTCGTCTGCTGGGATGACGTCGACCCATTTTGAACGGTCATGCATGTCTGCTGTGTTTACTTTCATTAAACGGAAGTTGACGGCTTGGTAGTTGGTGTCGATGTAATACCAATCATCTAGCTTAGCGATGCTGTACTCGATGCCAGTCTCTCGTGGGTAGAAAGGTTCTGCTTTCGCGTTTGGGTTGTTGGCATCAATGATCGAAACACCACTGGTTTCAGTGCTCGAGTGCCAAATGTAGACCTGTTCACCGTCTTTGCTTTTACTCAAAGAGGTGTAGTAAGCGCTGTCAGTTTCTTCGTAGATTAGCTCATCGCTTGTCTGAGATGTGCCCAATACATGTCGTAGAACTTGGTAACCCAGCAATGTTTGTGGATCTTTCTTGATGTAGTAGAAGGCTTGGTTGTCGTTTTGCCATGCAATTGCACTTGAGGCACCTTCAATTTCATCTTTCAGATATTCACCTGTCGTGAGGTCTTTAATCTTGATGGTGTAGATTCGGCGGCTCAGCGTATCTTCGCCATAGGCCAACAAGTTTTCGTTTGGACTGATCGTCAAGCCACCAACACTGAAGAATTCATGTTCTTTTGCCAGTGCGTTAACGTCTAAAATGATTTGCTTGTCTGCGCCTGCAAAGTCTTTTTCACGTAAGTGAACGGGGTATTCGTTGTCACCTGTGACTTCATTCGAATAGAAGTAACTGCCTTTGCGAACCGGTACTGAATTGTCGTCTTTTGCGATTCGCCCTTTGATCTCTTCAAATAATTGTTTTTGTGCCGCTTCTGTATGTTTAAGCACCGTATCTGCGTACTGATTCTCTTGCTCAAGTTGTTTCAAGATCTCTGGGTCTTGGCGTTCATCATCGCGCATCCAGTAGTAATCGTCGATTCGGGTATCACCATGAATCGTCATTGCATGAGGGACTTTCCTAGCAACAGGAGCTTGTGTTTGCTGGGCGACAAGTTGCGATGGAGAGTAGTGGTTCATGGTTGTTATTCCTTGATTGCTGCATCCGGCGACAAGCGCGACCGATACGGCTAATGTGGTTAAAGCGAAACGCATCTTTATATCCTTAGTGTGCACCTTACTCGTTTTAATGCCAGCATCCTTTGTTGGTTAGGTTTCTTCCAGTGATGTTATTTATAATTGGATTCTGGATATGCACTTTCAGCGTAAGTGTCTGTTATTGTTTTCAAAAAATCAAAGTAATGTTAAATGAAATTGCTGATACGTGAGAATGGAAGGAATAAATGCGAAACAAAAAAGGGACACACTTTTCAGTATGTCCCTCTTCGTTGTTTGGGCTGGGTTCGAGTTTTACTTTAGATAGCTAATGGCATTTCGTTTGAATGGTCAGGTTTACGATTAACCCAACGTAAACCAAGCATGGCGATGAATGACATTGCAATCATCAAGCAACCGAGTGGCAGTTGGTCTTGAGCAGGGAAGAACGATGCCAATAGTGTTGCGATGCCAGCACCTAGATTTTGCATACCACCGAGGATCGCGCCCCCTGTACCTGCGTGGAATGGGAATGGCGAAAGCGCTCCCGTAGTTGCTGCTGGAAATAAGATACCAGCGCCTAAGAAGTAAATCGTTGCACCGCCAATCAACGTTAATGCTGTTGTTTGACCGAATAGACCCGGTATAAATACCACTGTTGAGCCTACCAAGATAGCAACTAGACCAACATTCAATACGCGGCGCTCACTGCGACGTTGTGCGATGTAACTAGATAGGCCTGCACCCACCAAGTAACCCGGAATGGGTAAGACAAACAACAAGCTTACTGTGGTTGCTGGTAAGCCAAGTACACCGCCAAGCAGTACGCCTGCCGCTGCTTCGAATACCGCTACGCCAGCAAAGGTTGCGACTAATACCAATAAGAAACCTTGGAAACGTTTGTCAGACAGAACGAATTTGTAGCTGTTGGCAACTGATTCATGCTTGCGTCGTTCTTTCGGCAGAGTCTCCATCATGCTCGTCATCATGGTAATCACAACGGCGATACCAAACAGCGCAAGGAACAAGTAGCTAGAACGCCAGCCGAAAGCTTCTGTTAGGTAACCACCCAATACAGGAGCCATCAATGGTGAGAAAATCACACACATGCTAATTAAGCTGTTTGCACGGTGCAGTTCTGCGCCTTCAAAACAGTCGCGAGTCAATGTACGAGACATCGCACCGCCACAACCGATACCCAAACCTTGGATAAAGCTACCCGCTAAGAACCATTCATACTCGTGAGCGAACAATGCCACCAGAGTGCCGATGATGTAGATGATCAAACCAATCACGATGATCGGTTTACGACCTAGGCGATCAGAAAGTGGACCGTAGACAAATTGCGACAGACCATAAGGGATCAAGTAACACGCCATCACTGCTTGGAGTGAAGACGCCGAAACCAAGAACTCACCCGACATATGACCGATAGAAGGCACGTACATCGTTTGAGTCATTTGACCTACGGCAGTCAGAATAGCGATTAAAAAGGTAAGTTTCGCTAATGGAAACGAGGCGGACATTTGCGTATCTCTCCAAAAAATAAAGACGTAAAAAGCCTTAGCGCTCCTTTGAGGAGAGCCAAATGAATAAAGTGTTCAGGGAATCTAGGCGCGAGATATTAGATCTTGAATGCCGAGTTAGCAATCAAAAAGTGTGAAGTTGATCAAGATAAAAATCTATAGTTTGGATTATTAAAACTAATCCGAAGTTACTGTGTTCTCAAAGATCAAAAGGGGGAATGTTTTTCCTAGAAATTTCGATGCTATGGTTATGCCCAAAGTGTTAGTTCAATAGTTACATGGCCCATGATGGCGTGAATACATTTAGTTGAAATCACAGAAAAAAGGCAAAAGACACGGCCTATTAACATTTATGTAAACTTTCGTTTTATATGTAAGCAATTTGTGCTGTAATTATCCGCTAAGCTATTCGTCAAACTTATTTACATTGTGCTCTTCAATTCATCTCAATGTGGTAGTTACGGTTATGGAAGTCTTTTGGCTTAAATAAGGATATTAAATGCGCTCACTATCGGTACAGTGGAAAATCACCCTGCTTGCAGGCTGCTGTCTAATCATTACTTCACTGTCTCTTATTGGTTTTTCAATCTATAACGCGACCAGTAACCAACAAGTCATCAAATCTCAAAGCTCAGAATCAGTTATCAATAAAACTCAGCAGTTGCTGGCGTCTGTTTCTCAGCTTAATGCTCAAGAAACCCAACGCTATGTAGACGAAGCGGTTTACCGCGCAGAAATGTTAGCAGCCAGTGCTCAGTTTCTAAAGAACAATGCGGATGAAAACTTTACCCCAAGTGAAGAGCTTCGTACTGCGTTAGATGAAATGGTTCGTCGCTCAGTTTTGAACTTTGATTCTATTCAAGGTGCATATTTAGTTTTCCAACCTGATTTACTTGATGGTGAAGATGCGAATTATGTCGATGCGGACTATGTTGGATCTAATGAAAAGGGTCGTTTTGCTCCTTATTGGAAGGTGGCGGATAACGGCGAAAATGTTCTAGCGAACGTTCTGTCAGAACCTATCTTGAGCGATGATAGCAATAGCGAACGCTTTTATTGTCCTTTGTCTTCAGGGCAAACGTGTATTAGTACTCCACGAGTCGTGAACAGCGGTGGTACTGCATTACTTACCTCTTCAATTTCAGTACCTATCTTAGTTGATGATGTTGCTATTGGCTTCTTGGGTATTGACCTAAGGCTAGATGGCTTGACCAGTGTGGTCACGCAATCAGATCAAAGCTTATTTGATGGCGCTGGTGCCGTTTATGTTGTCAGCCTAGACGGTTCGGTTATTGCTTCAGATGACTCAAGTATTGCAGTCGGCTCGGTCTTTCAAAGTGACAATACCAACAGTGATTTAATGACCGACTTTATCTTCGGTGGTGAAGTGACGACTCAGTGGAGTGAGAATGGTGAGTGGTTACTCGCATTTGCTCCTGTTACCGCGGCGAACCAAACTTGGGGCGTGCTGTTTGAGATCCCGCGTGAGAGTGTGGTTGCCGATGCTAACCGATTGGATTCAATCATTAGTACTAAAGTAAGCGAAGGCATCCAAACGGAAGTGATTGCAGGCATCATCTTTATTCTTTTTGGTTTAGCTATTATCGCGTTTTCTTCATTGTCTATTGTTAAGCCTATCCGACAGGTAGTCGAAAGGCTCAATGATATCGCTTCTGGTGAAGGTGATTTGACTCAGCGTTTGGAAGTGAAATCTCAAGACGAAATTGGTCAGTTATCACAAGGGTTTAACCTGTTCTTAGACAAGCTTCAGCACACGATTAAAGAAGTGATTCAAACCACTGAGCAAGTAGCGAGTACGACAAGTCAAGCTAAGGCATCAGCATCGAGTACACGTGAAAGCAGTGAATCTCAATTTAAAGAAGTCGATCTAGTGGCAACAGCTGCAGAAGAGATGACTCAGACTGCTGGCTTAGTGGTACAAAATGCAGAAGTTGCAGTTGATGCTGCTTGTGAAGCGAACCGTTCTGCTCGACAAGGGCAACAAGTCATCGAGCTCTCAGCTGGAGAAATGAGAAAGCTGGTGGAGCGTATGTCGAGCGCTGTTCCTATTGTTGAAGAGTTAGCTAAAAATAACGGTAACATCACCGAAATCTTAAGTGTTATTGAAGGGATCTCTGAGCAAACCAACTTACTAGCATTGAATGCGGCGATTGAAGCGGCGAGGGCGGGTGAGCAAGGGCGAGGTTTTGCTGTTGTAGCTGATGAGGTAAGAAACTTAGCAAGTCGTACGCAATCATCGGTTGGTGAAATCAGAGCGGTGATCGACAAGGTTCATGCTGGAACTCAAGATGTTGTCGAAGCGATACAAGAAGGTAATATCTTAGCCAACGATACTGCGTTACATGTTCAAAATGCAGTTGAAGATCTTGGTTCGATTTTCACTTCAATTGAAGAGATCAGCGATATGAATAGCCAGATCGTGAGAGCAGCAGAAGAGCAGCAATCGGTATCCGGCGAAGTGAATCAAAGTGTGGTTAACATTCGCGACTTAAGTGCGAAAATTTTGGAACAAGCTGCAGCTTCTGAGCAAGTGGGCAGCGAAATCGAGCAACTATCTCAACAGCAACAGAAATTGGTGAATCAGTTCAAGGTCTAGTAGTTGACACTCTAGTTGTTCACGGTTTGGCTATTTAAGTTTAGCTAACGGTTGAATCGAAAAAGGGACAAATGAAGATTTCATTTGTCCCTTTTCTGTTTTTCTAAGGTTCTAAGGCTTTAGATCTCGATGATATCCACCGAAACCAATTAACCAAGTTAGTCTTCGATAAACCAGTAACCTTTGTTTACCAATTCAGTCACGACAGTGATACCTGAAGGAGTCAAAGTGGTTGCTGAGTTAATCACCGAGTCATCACACAGTACGTTTAGTAGCGATGAATCCGCATCTTCAACCTTGACCACTTCACCATTGATGTAAGCCGTGTTGCTTTCATTCTCATGGTAGAGCGCTTTTAAGCCCGATACTCGACAGATCTCGCCTTCTGACTCTAAGTGCTGAGCGATCTCTTCTTTTGTCCATAATGGATCAGGAGCGACGATATCAAGCTGGTGGCGTGATTGGCTGAGTAGACAACCCATGAATTCACTGATGGTTTCAGGTTGCTCTAGTGCAGATTTCAACATGTCAGTGAGATTGCTTAAATCCGATGAACGAATTTTGCCGTAGCCTTCTTGCGTTTTGAATTCTGGATCGTGAAGATGAACGTCACCCATATCATGAGCAAGCACAAAATCGGCGAAGTTGCTGATTAGCTCTTGCTCTTTAGGAGAGCGGTAGCCTATAGAATAGCTCATTGATGGCTCTAACGTGTTGCCTTCATGCGGGAAACCCGGTGGGATATAAAGGATATCGCCCGGCTCTAAGGTTTCATCAATGATCGGTTCAAAACCTTCGATTTGACGAAGTGCAGAAGCTTGAACGGTCTCTTTGTATTGGCCCACATCTTTTGCGCCGACTTTCCACTGGCGTTTACCTTGGCCTTGAATGATGAATACATCGTATTGATCAATATGGGGGCCAACGCCACCTTCTGGTGCTGAGTAGCAGATCATTAGGTCGTCGAATAACCAGTTTGGTAAAGCTTGGAACGCTTCTGTCAGCTGATTTGCACCTTGGTGCCAGTGGTTCGCTGCTTGAACGATCAATTGCCAATGTGTTTTAGTTAGCTCGCCAAATTTTTCTTCGGAGAATGGACCATGTTCTGCAGTCCATTGGTTATCGAGATTAGAAACAAAGCGAGAATCCACTTCTTCTTCCATCGATAAACCAGCAAGTTCTTCCGGCGAAATTGGGTCGACGAAGTTTTGGAAGCCACCTTTTAAGATGGTTGGTTTTTTATGCCAGTAGTTTTCAAGAAATTCGGGCATAGAAAAGCTAAGTTGGTACATGTGAATCCTGTATGTTTTTATGCTAGATGCTAGATGCTAGATGCTAGATGCTAGATGCTAGATGCTAGATGCTAGATGCTAGATGCTAGTTTGGCTTGTAAATCCTGTTGGACAATCTTAATTGCTTTTAACGCCACTTTTGGGTCGATTTCGTTGCTTTCGAGCAGATAGATCAGGTCGACAGCTAACTTAACTTCTTCTGGCGCATTATCCAGTGGTGATGATGTGTTATCAGTGTTCATTTCGCTTAGGGTTCTCTAAGTTAATCAGTCTCTCAATATTTTTCATTGAGTCTTCACAGCGTTCTAATCGTTCTTTTGCTAATTGCCAAGCCTCGTCCGCTTTTTTCTTACTGTGGCGAGGCGCAGAATCAAACGCTAACTTTCGTACTCGTACTAAATCGACCAGTCGCTTTTGCCAATCTTGGTGCTGAGCGAGTTCGTTGTATAGGTCGTTGAGATTTTTGCCTGACTTACTTTTTCGGTCTAAGCGTAAATCATGGTTAGCGAGCTCCCTTTGGATTGCAGCTATCTGGTTAGTCAGCTTTTCCGTCAGGTAGTTGGCCCGAGATGCGGTCAGTTGATTTGTATGTTGTTCACGAATAATGGTGTTGTACGTTGCTTGAGTTTCAAGTGCGTAGGGCATTAAAATAGAAGAGCTACACTTAAATAAGGTTCGGTCAAACAAGGCTTGATGATAAGCACCACGGGCTTTGTCGACCTGAGAACTGTGCCCAATTAAGGTATCCAGTACACTTTTAAGATTTGAAAAATGGTTCATTTCGCTTCCCATTGGCTGGTGGCTATAAGTTTACAAACCACGCTTCGTAAGCCAGTTTAATCGCAAGGACACTCACAACAGTCACAAAGACAGGTCGTATAAATGTAGCACCAAAGCGAATAGCAGAATGTGCTCCAACAAATGCACCAGCCATCAAACAAAGCCCCATGGTTAAACCTAGAACCCAATCAATATGACCGAGAATCGCAAAGGTCACCAAAGAGGTGAAGTTGCTAGTGAAGTTCATCGCTTTAGACAAACCAGAAGCCAGTAAGATATTTAAGCGATAAAGCGCCATAGAACTCACCGTCCAAAACGCGCCAGTACCTGGGCCTGCAACACCATCATAAAAGCCAAGAATGAATCCTTGGTACTTTTGTTTTCTTTTAAGTACCGGACACGGTTTAGGAGATACATTATGGCTCACATCCGGAGTCTTATGAAAAATGGTATAGACAGCAGCGGCAAGAATAACTAATGGCAATACCTTCTCTAACCATTCTGTACTGATGGCATCAACAGTTAGGGTGCCGATTGTTGCACCTATTAATGTCGATATGAATGCATTGGTCCAACATTCAGGTTTGAACAGTTTCTTACGATAGTAAGTAAAAGCGGCAGTTGATGAGGCAAACGTTGCGGCCAGCTTATTAGTTCCGAGTGCAATATGTGGCGGTAAACCAAGCGATAGCAAAGCTGGGACGGTTAACATCCCTCCGCCACCGGCGACAGCATCGATAAAGCCTGCTGCAAATGCAACCAAGGCAAGTATGACCAACATGGTTGGCTCAATCATTTCCATAAATAGCTAGTGTTCTCGTTATCGGCTGTTAGGGCAGCCACATGAATAATCAATGGATTAGCCATGTTGGGTTGTGAATGCAAGGACCTAGCGATGACAGGCCCATAACTACCTTAAGGGCAGTAAAATTAGTATTTTATTGTTCTTTTAAAAGGCGGTAGCGAATCGAGTAGGGATTTCCCGTATCGCTTCGTGACTATGCGTCTATCAAGGATCGTGACTCTACCAGAATCTCGTTCTTTACGCAGCAATCTACCCACAGATTGAATAAGCTTTTTACTCGCTTCTGGAACAGTAATCTGCATAAAAGGATTACCGCCGCGTGATTCAATATATTCTGAATGTGCTCGCTCTACAGGAGAGGTAGGAACACCAAAAGGAATCTTGGTAATCACGAGGTTTTCAAGTAGCTCACCAGGTAGATCAAGACCTTCAGAAAAGCTACCCGTTCCAAAAAGGACGCTGGTTTTACCTTGGTCTATCAGCTTTTTATGTTTTTTTAGGATTTCGGTTCGTGAAGTATCACCTTGAACCTGCAATGCCCACGACTTTTTAACGAAATCTGTTGCCAAAGCTTCTGCAACTTTATTCATTTGCCAGTAAGAAGAGAATAAAACGAGATTGGCTTTGTTGTCTTCTATTACCTTAGGCAATATTTCAATAAGATATTCAGTAAACTGAGGTGCTTGTGGTTCGTACTTCATTGCAGGAACAACCAGCTCAGCTTGGTTCTGATAATCAAACGGCGATGCCAAAGCAAGAAATTGTACACCGTCCTCGGCTTTTTGACTGATACCTGCTTGATGGCAGAAAAAGTTGAAGGAGTTGAGTGCTCTCATTGTCGCAGAGACGAGTACTGCACCAACGCAACGACTCCAGATCTGTTGGTCCAGTTGCCAACCCACCTCTAGTGGCGAAACATTCACAACGAAATCGCCTTCACTTTCTTTATTCAGTTCAAGCCAACGTGCTAAAGGCGCTCCTTTCTCTCTCTTAGGTTCAGCCATTAAGCGCCAAACTTGGGCAAGGTTCTCTGTTCTTTGTATATAGAAGCCAATTTCTGCAAGTGCAGGTTCTGCAAGCTTTGCTGAAAGCTCTCCGTCTTTAACTCGTTCTGCAATCAGGTCTGCAATCTTCGCAACGGCCTGGCTCGCCTTTTGTGTGAGTTGCTTGAGATCTTTAGATTCATTCTCTAGCCAATCAGGTAAGTCGCCATGCTCGAAGCGATACAAGCCGTCTTCAAAGTGGCTAGCATCAAACTGTTTGCTCATTTGAGTCAGGGTAGGGATTAGCTGTTGCACTGAGTCTTGTAGTTCATTTCTAAATCGATGAACACGCTTTTCGTCGGCGAGGCCTGAAAGCTTGGTGATGGATTGATTCAAACGCTCGAGCCACGATGCAGCTCCTTTTAAACTTGCGGCCGCAGAGGAATGATCTCTGGCTACGTGTGGTAAGTGGTGAGCTTCATCAAATATATAGATGCTGTTTTCTGGTTCGGGCAGTATCACACCGCCTCCTAGGTCAGCATCTGCCATCACTAAACTGTGATTGGCGATAATCACGTCTGCTTTATCTAGCTCTGAACGCGCTTTTTGGAAAGGGCAGTCTCTGTGCGTAGGCATACTGTTGTTACAGCTGTGTTTATCACTGACGATCATCTGCCAAATCATGTTGTCGATAGGTTTTGGCCACGAATCACGGTCGCCATCCCATTTACCTTGGGTTAGGCTGCGGTACATGGTTTGGAGTTGTTCGATGTCTTTCTTTTTTGGTTTGGACTCGAACATGGCCATTTGTCCACCATCAACTAGTCCACCATCAAGCCCACAAGCAGCGGCTAACTTCTCGGAGCAACAATAACGCTGTCTTCCTTTCGCTAATATAAAAGAAAACTCTCTATCAGTAAGTCTTCTATATAGAGGGAGATCTTTATTGACGAGTTGTTCTTGTAGGGCAACTGTAGCTGTCGAAATGATGATTTTTCGATTATTTAGCACAGCGACAGGAATCGTTGCCATGAGATAGGCGAGTGATTTCCCGATTCCTGTTCCCGCTTCAGCCACAATCATGCGATTACTTTTGTGGTATTGACCACAAAGTGTCTTAGCTATTTCTGCAACTAGGTAATTTTGAGCACGTCGAGGTACAAAGTTGTCCAACTGATCTTGGAGGTTTTGATAACTGGTGCGAATGGATTTTTGAATTTTAGTAGTTAGCATACTGTGACCTACATAACGGAGCGAGGATAGTAGCACATATCACTAGTCGGTACATTTGCGGCGAAATAGCTTGCTTTTAAATCAAAGGTAGATCTTGTTCACAAAAAAAAACTGAACCATCAGGAACTTAACGGTTTTATTTATGTTGTGAAATATAAATATTAAAAAAGACTGACTTGTAGGTGTTAAGTTCTGATTTGTTGTTTTTTTATTGGCTTGTCTGGTTTTAAATGCTGTTATGTTCTTTTTTTATATTATTATATTTCCTGATAAAACTAAGGATAAGTTACTCGTAAAACAATGAAAAAAAATGTAAGTCTTTGATTGTTATTGCTTTGTGTTTTTTTTAGATGTGTTTTTAGTTTATTTGACACGCAGGATAATCTTTTGCAATCTAGACCTCGAAATTTAGTGACGGTGATTAACCAACAAAGAGTGGTAATGACCAGTCGCACAAAATAAAAAAAGGGAACCGGGCAAGGATCTCCCATTCTTAGAAAAGGCAGTGGATTTATTATGAAAAAGACTCTATTAGCGCTAACAATCGCAGCAGCTTCAACTTCAGCTTTCGCGAACGTAGGCCTAGGCAACGCAAAACCAACATTTGAATTTGACCCAATGCACAAAGAACAGTTCTCTGTTTCTGGTTCACTTGGTCTTGGTGGTTACTACGATACTAAAACTAACGCGATGTACGATGACTGGGCAACAGCTCTTACTCTAGCAGTTAGCTACAAAAACAACCGCCTAGTTGGTTACTTCGAAACTGATTTCGAACTTAACTGGACAACTGACGAAAACGACAACGGCTTCGGCGTTAAAAACGAATTCGGTACTGACGTTGATAAAGCATGGTTAGGTTTTGACACTGGTGTTGGTGTTGCATCTTTCGGTTGGGAAAACGATACTGCTCTTGATAAAGTTGATGGCGCTGGCGACATGACTTACGAGTTCGGTTCTTCTGCTGGTGATGCTTCTGATGCATTCAACGTAGTTAAGTTCCAAGGCGCTACTTCAGGCTTCGCTTACGGTATCTCTTACTTCGAAACTGATGACGACCACTCTGCTGCTGATAAAGGCGTGAACGGTTACGTTGGTTTTGAAAGCGAAGTAGTAAATGTTTACGGTGGTTACGAAACTCGTGACGAAGCTGATTACCAAGTTTACTCTGTATCTGGTAACTCTAAAGTTGGTGAGCTAGACCTAGGTGTTAACTTCTGGATTAACGATGGTTCAGACGACAAAACAGCGACTAAGAACACTACTAACCTAGAAACAGTTGGCTACTACCTATCTGCCGGTTACCCAGTAACTGAGCAACTAACTCTTGCCGCTGGTTACAACGCTAACTCTACTACTGAAGATGGCAAAGCTGACAAAGACATCTCTCGCGTAAACGTTGCTGCAATGTACACACTTAACGACCGCGTAGATATGGGTATCGATATCCTACAAGACATCGATGCTGGTAAAGGCAACGACGAAGAAACTTACATCTTCGCAGCTGCATTCTACAGCTTCTAATAGTTACTTAATCAGTAATTGTTAAATGTTGATAAAAGCCAGTCTTATGACTGGCTTTTTTGTGTCTGAAATTCATCAATGCATATAAAAATGGCCACTTATATAGCGGCCATTTCTCTACTTATCGAAGTATCACTTTAAATCTCTTTCCACTCACCAGGCTGAAGTTGTCCTACATTCATGTTGCCCATTGAATAGCGAATAAGTCGCAGGGTAGGGAAGCCGATATTTGCTGTCATTCGTCTTACCTGACGGTTACGCCCTTCAATGATAGTAATCGCTAACCATGTTGTCGGTATTGCGGCTCTGAAACGCACTGGAGGGGTTCTTTCCCACACAACAGGTTCAGACATCACCTCAATTTGAGCAGGCAGTGTCATGCCGTCTTTTAGCTCCACACCTTTTCTCAATTTATCTAAATCTTCCTCAGAAGGTGCGCCTTCAACCTGCACCCAGTAAGTCTTTGGTGATTTTGAGTTTGGTTGAGTCAATTTGGCTTGGAAGATGCCATCATTGGTCAAGACCATTAACCCTTCACTGTCGCGATCAAGTCGACCCGCCGCGTAAACATCTTTAACAGGAATAAAGTCTGCGAGTGTTTTCCTGCCTTCGCCATCAGTGAACTGGCTGAGAGTATCGAAAGGCTTATTGAACAAAATGACTTTGCGATCTTCGATTGCCACCTTAGGTTTCACGTTGGTAGGTTTACTTTTATATCGGTGCTTACTCGAGTGCGATTTTTTATGCGAACTACCCGTGTTATTTTTATCACTGCTTCGGTTTTGTCTATTACCGCTTTGTTTTAATGTTGCACCAGCACGAGCTGGTTTGTCTGAACGAGATACGCTGTGTGAGCGAGTAGACATGTTAACTACCTTGCAAAAATGTAAACGAAGTGTGCTGAAAAGTTTTCACTGAAACGGAATTGAGCTATCATTTGCGCGCCTAAAAGACACAAAATAGAACAAGTTGATGGACTCTTAAGCCTGATTTGTTTAATTATACCTTCGTGTTTTATTATAACAACGCACTCACGGATTTGGTTCATGCTGTCATCAAGATTGCATGAAAAATAAGATAGAGTACGACTATCGAGTAAGCAGTTTTCACTCTTTGAGTGGCTTACTGGTCAATTTATAACATGCTCAATACTTTAAATGAGCTTGTAAGAACTATAGGGAAATTTCATGCCTACTGAAAAACCAACGATCATCTATACCATTACAGACGAAGCTCCGGCGCTAGCAACTTACTCTCTGCTGCCAATCATTCAATCTTTTACAGCTTCTTCTGGTATTAACGTTGATACTCGCGACATTTCACTTGCAGGGCGTATTATTGCCAACTTCCCTGACTATTTGAACGAAGAGCAACGTATTGGTGATGCATTAGCAGAACTAGGTGAATTGGCTAAGACACCAGAAGCGAACATTATCAAGCTTCCAAACATCTCTGCATCTGTACCTCAGCTTCAAGTAACGATCAAAGAGCTACAGTCAAAAGGTTACGCACTTCCTAATTACCCAGAAGAAGCAAACACTGACGAAGAGAAAGCCGTTAAAGCGACTTACGATAAAATCAAAGGTAGTGCAGTAAACCCTGTACTACGTGAAGGTAACTCGGATCGCCGTGCTCCACTTTCTGTTAAGAACTATGCGAAGAAGAACCCACACTCAATGGGTGCATGGTCTGCAGATTCTAAGTCGCACGTTTCAAGTATGGACGACAAAGACTTCTTCGGTAGCGAAAAGTCAGTAACGATTGAAGGTGCCACAGAAGTGAGCATCGAATTTGTTGGCAAAGATGGCGCGAAGAAAACACTGAAGCCAGCTTTTGCACTGCAAGATAAAGAGATCATTGATGCGTCAGTGATGAACAAAGCTGCTTTGGTTGCGTTCTTTGAGAAAGAAATCGCATCGGCTAAAGAGCAAGGTGTACTGCTTTCTCTTCACATGAAAGCGACGATGATGAAAGTGTCTGACCCAGTGATTTTTGGTCATGCGGTTAAGGTTTACTACAAAGACGTATTTGCTAAGCACGGTCAGCTGTTCAACGAGTTAGGTGTTGATGTAAATAACGGCATCGGCGATGTATACGCAAAAATCGCTGCACTTCCTCAAGATCAGAAACAGGCAATCGAAGCTGACCTGCAAGCAGTATACGAAACTCAGCCTCCACTAGCGATGGTTGACTCAGACCGTGGCATTACTAACCTACACGTTCCAAGTGACATCATTGTTGATGCATCGATGCCTGCAATGTTACGTTCTTCAGGTCAAATGTGGGATCCAGAAGGTAAGCAAAAAGACACGAAAGCAATGATTCCAGATCGTAGCTACGCGAGCATCTACCAAGCTGTTATTGATTTCTGTAAAGAGAACGGCGCTTTCGACCCTACAACGATGGGCAGTGTACCAAACGTTGGTCTAATGGCTCAAAAAGCGGAAGAGTACGGTTCTCACGATAAGACTTTCATCCTTGAAGCTGCTGGTCAGGTTCAAGTTGTAGACGCTTCAGGTTCAGTGCTTCTTGAGCAAGACGTGGAGGAAGGTGATATCTTCCGTATGTGTCAGGTTAAAGATGCACCAATTCAAGATTGGGTTAAGCTAGCGGTTGCTCGTGCTCGTGCATCGGGTGTTCCTGCGGTATTTTGGCTAGACGCGTCTCGCGCGCATGACGCTCAGCTTATTGAGAAAGTAGAAGCATACCTTCCTGAATACGATACTGATGGTCTTGAAATTAAGATCCTTGCTCCACTTGAAGCAACTCAATATTCATTGGTTCGTATCAAAGAAGGTCTAGATACTATTTCTGTTACAGGTAACGTATTACGTGACTACCTAACGGATTTATTCCCAATTCTAGAGCTTGGTACGTCAGCTAAAATGCTATCGATTGTTCCACTAATGAACGGTGGTGGTCTGTTTGAAACAGGTGCTGGCGGTTCTGCTCCTAAGCACGTGCAACAAGTAGAGAAAGAAAACCACCTGCGTTGGGATTCTCTGGGTGAATTCTTGGCATTAGCGGCATCTCTAGAGCACCTAAGCGTGGTCACTGGCAATGCTAAAGCACAAGTTCTAGCTGACGCGCTTGATAAAGCGACGGGTGAGTTCCTAGATAAAAACAAATCTCCTTCACGTCGAGTAGGTGAGCTTGATAACCGTGGTAGCCATTACTACCTAGCAGCATATTGGGCTAAAGCGCTTGCTGAGCAAACGGTTGACGCTGACCTTGCTGCTGAGTTTGCAGGTGTGGCAAGTCAATTGGCTGAAAGTGAAGAAGCTATCGTTGCTGAGCTAAACAACGCTCAAGGTCCAGCAGGTGATTTAGGTGGTTATTACCTACTTGATGATGCATTGGTTTCATCACTAATGCGTCCAAGTTCAACACTGAACGCATTCATTGACGCATAGTGATTAGACTCACCGTTAGCAAATTATGGTCATGATTTACTAACGAGTTGCTTGGTCTGACAGTTAGATCGTAGACCAAGACAAAACGAAAGACGCTTTAACGATAACGTTAAAGCGTCTTTTTTATTCATAATGCTTCCCTAGACCTAGACCTAGACCTAGACCTAGACCTAGACCTAGACCTAGACCCAGAAGTACCTTGGGGGCAAACATCCTCGAGCGAATCGTATTGTGAGCGACGTTATAGCTTCTAGATCGAAAAACCGCTCATTTAATCCTGTATTAGGGGTATCAAATGAGCGGTTTCAATATTCTGCTTACCTGTCAGCCGTTAATTACGACTGATGGAGGTTAACATGATTTGGCCATCGCCTATTTAGCGGCGCTGCCTTCTACAGGAACAACAGAGCTAGCGTGCGAGCCTTTAGGTCCACTTTCTACTTCATAGTCGACCTGCTGACCTGCCTTTAAGGTTCGATAACCTTCCATCTGTATTGTGGAGTAGTGCGCGAAAATATCGCCGTCTTCACCTTCTGGACAAATAAAGCCAAACCCTTTGGCATTGTTAAACCATTTTACTGTACCTGTAGCCATGCTATACATCCCTCATGCATTTTGTTACTAACGTTGTTATATCAATTGTTGTAAGTGCGATTGATATCATTCCTACCAACTAAAGAATTTCAGCTGATAGCTTGAATCTCATACATTGCTTACGGAAATTAACGCTACCCTGCGTAATTATTCCTTATTGGTCATTCTTAACGCGTATTACTCGATTTCGAATCTTGTTATAAAGTTGTATCAGAAAAACCTTTTAGCTCCAATGTAGCTAATGATTGAGCGCAGTCAATAGTAAATTGGTATAAAAGTGATCAATTTTAATAACAAATCACATTCGAGATTAACTGCAAACTATTAACTAAATAGTAACTTAGCGGTAATCTTATCGTTAGCATCAATAGTTATGGTGTCTTTTTAATCAATCACATATGTTAATCCTGTTAATAGAGATCTTTTATTTGCAGCGATGGAAATGGTGGATTAGGCTCAGTATAGAGGAATATTTTTTGGTACTGTTTCTCGGTGCAGTTTCTTAGTACACCGTAATGCGTGAATGTGGTAAATTTGAATGACGTAACACTCACGACTTCCGAAAAATAACTCTTAGCAAAGCGATATGAGCAGAAACTTTGAATGGGCATCTCCAGGCTCAGATTTACTGGAGAAAGAAGAGACAAAAGTAAAGCCACCGGCGATGTATAACGTTGTATTGAATAACGATGACTACACGCCTATGGACTTTGTAATCGAGATCCTAGAGCGATTCTTCTCACTAGATATCGAACAAGCAACGGAAGTGATGCTCAAGGTTCATTATGAAGGTAAAGCTATATGCGGCACATACAGTGCTGAAATAGCGGAAACAAAGGTAGCGCAAGTAAAGATGTACTCAAAGGAAAATGAGCATCCGCTACTATGTACAATGGAGCAAGTATAAATTGCTCGAACAACACTGTTGTTCCCTTAGGAGGTACTTATGCTAAATAAAGAATTAGAGACGAGTTTAAATGGTGCATTTGCTCGTGCGCGAGACAAGCGACATGAATTCATGACTGTCGAACACCTCCTACTAGCATTATTAGAAAATGATGCGGCCAAGGAAGCGCTCCAAGCTTGTCAGGCTGATCTCGATGCTCTTCGCAATGAGCTCGATATTTTTATCGATCAAACAACCCCACTTATCCCAGAAAGTGACGAGACTCGTGAGACTCAGCCTACGTTGAGCTTCCAACGAGTACTTCAACGTGCTGTTTTTCATGTTCAGTCTTCAGGTCGTAGCGAAGTTACAGGTGCAAATGTACTTGTGGCTATTTTCAGTGAGCAAGAATCTCATGCGGCATATTTACTCAAGAAAAACGACATTAGCCGCTTAGATATCGTTAACTTTATTTCTCATGGCATTACCAAAGCCAGTAACGAAGGTGATAGTTCATCACCGTCTGATTCATTTGGTGGTGCAGAGAATGCAGAAGAAGCTAACTCTGAAGATCGTCTAGAAAATTTTGCAACTAACCTTAACGAAGTAGCGAAACAAGGTAATATTGACCCGCTTATCGGGCGTGATAAAGAGCTCGAGCGTACGGTTCAAGTTCTATGTCGTCGTCGTAAAAACAACCCTTTGTTAGTGGGTGAAGCGGGTGTGGGTAAGACCGCAATCGCTGAAGGTCTTGCTTGGCGTATTGTTGAAGGTCAAGTGCCTGAAATCATTCAGAGTAGTGTGATTTATTCTTTAGATATTGGTTCACTTCTAGCTGGGACTAAATATCGTGGTGACTTTGAGAAACGTTTTAAAGCGATTCTTAAGCAACTAGAGAAAGAAGAAGACGCAATCCTATTCATTGATGAGATCCACACCATTATTGGTGCAGGTGCAGCATCGGGTGGTCAGGTTGATGCGGCAAACTTAATTAAGCCATTACTAAGCAGCGGTAAATTACGTTGCATCGGCTCAACGACATACCAAGAGTACAGCAGCATTTTTGAGAAGGAGCGTGCTTTAGCTCGTCGCTTCCAGAAAATTGATATTATTGAACCATCGTTAGATGACACAACCAAGATTCTGATCGGTTTGAAGCCAAAATACGAAGCTCACCACGAAGTGCGTTACACCAACAAAGCGTTGCGTGCCGCTGTGGAGCTGTCAGCTAAATACATTAATGAACGTCACCTTCCAGATAAGGCAATTGACGTGATTGATGAAGCCGGCGCTCGTAGTCGTTTGGCACCAGCAAGCCGTCGTAAGAAAACGGTAAGCGTGGCTGATATTGAGTCAATGGTTGCGAAAATGGCTCGTATTCCTGAGAAGTCAGTATCATCTTCAGACAAAGATACGTTACAGAAACTGGATGACCGCATGAAAATGTTGGTATTCGGACAAGACCCAGCGATCGATGTATTGAGCGAAGCGATTAAGCTGACTCGTGCAGGATTGGGTGCAGACAATAAACCTGTTGGTTCATTCCTATTCGCTGGTCCTACTGGTGTAGGTAAAACAGAGGTGACTGTACAGCTGTCTAAGTTGATGGGTATTGAACTGTTGCGCTTTGACATGTCTGAGTACGGTGAGCGTCACTCTGTGAGCCGTTTGATCGGTGCTCCTCCTGGTTATGTTGGTTACGATCAAGGTGGCTTACTAACTGATGCCGTAATCAAGAACCCGCACTCTGTTGTGTTACTGGATGAAATCGAGAAAGCTCACCCAGATATCTTTAACTTGCTACTGCAGGTGATGGATAACGGCACGCTAACTGACAACAATGGTCGCAAAGCGGACTTCCGCAACGTGATTCTAGTGATGACGACCAACGCAGGTGTGGCTGAAACCGAGAAAAAATCGATCGGCCTGATCCAACAAGATCATGCGCCAGATGCGATGGGCGAAATCAAGAAGGTATTTACTCCTGAGTTCCGTAACCGTCTTGATAATGTCATTTGGTTCAACAGCCTTGATCCAAGTGTGATTAACCAAGTTGTCGACAAGTTCATTGTTGAGCTTCAGGTTCAACTGGACGCTCGAGGCGTGTCTTTAGAAGTTTCTGAGGATGCTCGTCATTGGTTAGCTGAAAGAGGTTATGACAAGACTATGGGTGCGCGTCCTATGGGACGAGTGATTCAAGAGAAGCTTAAAAAGCCTCTTGCTAATGAATTGCTGTTTGGTAGTTTGGTTGACGGCGGTACGGTTAAAGTATCCCTGATTAAAGACGATCTAGATTTCATCTATGTTGGTGCTAAAGAAGAGGTTATGCATTAAGCCTATTTCTTAATAGCTTAAGCTGTTGCTGACTGCTTATTGAGAGCGCGGTACAGCTAATCATGATAATAAACGCATGACTTCGGTTGTGCGTTTTTTTTTAGTTATAGAGTAGCTGAAACAAAGAGAAAGCTGTGGATTGGGGTTGTGGCACTGTTTGACCATAAACCGTTTATGCTGGCTAACCTACGCATATACAAACAGCGATTGGTGATACTGTTATTGGTGATACTGTTATTAGGAAGTGTATTGCAGGGGAATGTTACGAGAGACTGAAGGTGTTGTTGGGGCTCTTGGAGAGCTAACCAGGTGTTTCTTTAGTATTTGTTTGGTCGATAAAAAACGGAGCATCAAGCTCCGCTTCTTATCGTATTCGGTAATTAAAAATTAACGAGCACGGAAGACGATGCGGCCTTTAGAAAGGTCGTATGGAGTCATCTCAACAGTTACTTTATCACCAGTAAGAATACGGATGTAGTTTTTACGCATTTTACCAGAGATGTGTGCTGTCACTACGTGACCGTTTTCAAGCTCAACACGGAACATCGTGTTTGGTAGAGTATCAAGGACCGTGCCTTGCATCTCGATTACGTCTTCTTTAGCCATCTAATCCTCTTTCGAAATTTGGCGGTTTTCAACGGCTTGATTGTGCCGTTAAAATCAAAATATGTAAAGTTGTCGCGTATTCTACCCTTGCCACCGCTGATTTACTAGCCTTTGATGACGTTGAAATCGTACTTTATAGTTCATCGCAGGACATTCATCGATTTGATAACCCAAATATAACCACTGTTTCTGTTCTTTCTGGGCGTGCTGGATTTGAAACAGAACACCTAGTGTTCCCATAGAGATGTCGATATCAGGATCGAAGAAGGTATAAAATGCGCTTGTGCAGTGAGACATCACATCAGTGACGGCGATGCCGACTAACTGGTTATCATCATAGATGTGCATGAACTTTGTGGCAAGCCATTCATTTTTAGAGAATTGTAGAAACTCTTCTTTTTTTGGGGGATACATGGTTCCGGAACGGTGACGAGCGGTTATATAGCGACTATATAAGTCAAACCAGTTGTCATCCATCTCGTCTTTCAATTCCCAACGTAGTGATTTGGCTTTGTTGAGGATTCGTCGTTGGCTTTTGGAAAACTTGACTTCGGGAATCGAGAGGCGAATAGCTTGGCACGCAGAGCAATTATCGCAATGTGGCTTATAAATGGTCGCTCCACTGCGGCGAAATCCGTTGGCGAGCAGAACTTCATAATTATCTGAAGTATGCATGTGTTCATCAAGCGTGACCGCCACTCTTTCTTGAAGATGTGGCAGGTAGCTGCAAGCATGGTTATCTGTCAATCCAATTCTGATTTGTTGTAAATCTGAACTCATGAAGGCGTTCCCTCTAGCCATTGTGATTTAAAACATCCATCGCTAAGTTGGTTTTCTTTAAGTATTTTCAAAGCACTAAGGAACTCATCTCTTTCTACTTCGATAGCGCCCAAGGATTCCAAATGAGGGTTCATGACTTGGCAATCGATGAGCCTTCCTCCGAATCGTGTAAAGTGTTCACAAAAGTACCACAGTGCAATTTTAGAGGCATTGGTCTTCAGACTAAACATCGATTCACCACAAAAGACTTGGCCTCTTTGTAAACCGTAAAGTCCGCCGATAAGCTCGTCTCCTTGCCAAACCTCAACGGAGTGGCAGAAGCCTAATGAAGAAAGTTTGCGGTACGCTGACTGCATGTCACCGTTTAGCCAAGTTTCTTCTTCGGGTCTTAGCGAGGAGCAGTAGCCAATCACTTTGTCTGTCGCTTGGTTGATGCTGACACGGTAATTATGCTTTCTTTGAAACTTTTTAAGACTTTTTGACGGTTCGAATGTCTTAGGATTAAATACCGCTCGTGGTGCTGGGCTCCACCAAAGTATAGGCTCCCCTGGGCCGTACCATGGAAATATACCTTGGCTATAAGCGTTTAAAATTCGCATGGGTGACAAATCACCACCGAAGGCGAGCAGACCGTTAGGTTCATCAAGCGCGTCGAAAGGCGAAGGAAACTCTATACTAGTAGTATCAAGTTCGGTTAGGTATATAGTCATAAGTACCGCGTTACAGATTAATCACTGACCAAGAGGTCTTTAGGAGTTTTACCATGAAAAAGTTGCTTTGGATTTTACTTGTTTTGCCCATGTTGGCAAATGCAGCTTACAACAGAAACCAAGCTCGACCAGTCAATGAGGTCGTTTATGGTGAAATTGACACAGTCAGATACATTACCCAACAAGAGATCGTAGAGTCGAAAGCGAATGGTTGGGAAACCTTGTTAGGTGCGGCTATTGGTGGCTTGATAGGTAATCAATTTGGTGGCGGTACCGGCAAAGAAGTCGCAACGGCCGTCGGTGCTGTGGCGGGCGCCGGGATTGCTCGAAATCGAGGTAACACACAATACAAAGTGGAATATAAGCTCGTCGAGTTATTGGTCAAAACTAAAGATGACAAGTTGGTTAACATCATTCAAGACGTCGATAACTCGATGTTGTTTAACCGAGGTGATGATGTGCGAATTCTCTATTTTTCAGATGGCGTTCGAGTTGATCTCGTGTACTAGTATGAAAATGTGTTTGGTTGGCTAATTAATCGCCTTTATCGAGGGGATTAGCTCTGGAGTTCATTGGAAAAGTTCGTTAGTCTGCAAGTACGAAGAATTATTCATCACCCGAAAATAAATACGCGCCAGTGACTTCGGGTGGTACAAGGACTATAAGATTTAATGGAAAGCCTTACGTTACAACCAATTCAAAAAGTGAGCGGGGAAGTTAACTTACCTGGCTCAAAAAGTGTTTCCAACCGTGCGCTTCTTTTGGCAGCACTTTCAACGGGAACCACGCGCCTAACAAACTTACTAGACAGTGATGATATTCGCCATATGCTGAATGCTTTGACGCAATTAGGTGTTGATTATCAGCTGTCTGCAGATAAAACCGTCTGTGAAGTGACGGGTGTGGGTGGTGCATTCTCAAGTGACAAAGCCCTAGAGCTTTTCTTAGGCAATGCGGGTACGGCGATGCGCCCGCTGGCTGCTGCACTTTGTTTGGGGCGTGGTGAATATGTTCTGACTGGCGAGCCTCGCATGAAAGAGCGACCAATCGGTCACTTAGTGACTGCACTGCAAGAAGCCGGCGCCGACGTTGAATACCTAGAAAACGAAAATTACCCACCATTGAAGATCACGGGTACTGGCCTTAAAAGCGGTACGGTTTCAATCGATGGTTCTATCTCTAGCCAATTCTTGACGGCATTTTTGATGGCTGCGCCTTTAGCTGAAGGTGAGGTAACAATCAAAATTGAGGGTGAATTGGTCTCTAAACCTTACATCGATATCACGCTACACATTATGAAACAATTTGGTGTGGATGTGATCAACAACGATTACCAAGAGTTCGTAATTCCGACTGGGCAATCTTACTCAGCACCGGGTGATTTCTTGGTTGAGGGTGATGCATCATCTGCGTCATACTTCCTTGCAGCCGCAGCGATTAAAGGCGGTGAGATTAAAGTAACGGGTATTGGTAAAAACAGTATCCAAGGTGATATCCAATTCGCTGATGCGCTTGAAAAAATGGGTGCTGAAATTGAATGGGGTGACGACTACGTTATCTCTCGTTGTGGTGAGCTGAAAGGCATTGATATGGACTATAACCATATCCCAGATGCAGCGATGACTATCGCAACGACAGCTTTGTTTGCTAAAGGTACAACGGCAATCCGTAATGTTTACAACTGGCGTGTGAAAGAGACCGACCGCTTAGCAGCGATGGCGACAGAGCTTCGTAAAGTTGGCGCAGAGGTCGAAGAGGGTGAAGATTACATCATCGTTAATCCTGTTGCTCAACTGACACATGCGGCGATCGATACCTATGATGACCACCGTATGGCGATGTGTTTCTCGCTGGTGGCGTTGAGTGATACACCTGTGACAATTAATGATCCAGGTTGTACTTCAAAGACTTTCCCTGACTACTTCGACAAGCTGAAAATGCTGAGTCAATAAAAATGCTAAGCATATAACGGTCCAGGAAGTAAAAAAGCTTGCCTAAATGGCAAGCTTTTTCGTTATTGCTGAAGCGTAAATTCTTTTGAAAGATGGTGCGCTAAGTATTTAAACATGTTAAATACTGCGGTTGTATTCTCTGTCGGCATTCCATTGCTGTCTAAGAAGTATTCACCTTTGAAGATGAGGACATCGTCTTTTTCTACTACGCTGTTTGCGCGCATGCCTTCAATGTAGTCATCATGTGATTGGATAATTTGGTTTGCGATAAGCAGTAAATCAAATTCTGCTATTACTTTCTTTGTCATGAGTTTATCTCTGATAACTGAATATAACGTTGAGTTTATGGTGTCGAACTAGAAATTCAATGATTTCACAACCGATTAAGAGAGTCTTTTCAAACATCCACAATTTATTTTGTGATTTACGGCAAAAATAATTGAATGGGGCTCGCGTTAGATTCGCGGACAAGCTTAGTATGAGCCCGTTTAGACGTAATGCCTGATGAATAGGCTCTTGCAAGTATTCTTAGTGAGTACTTTATAGCTTCTTTATATTGTGCCCCTTTTCTCTATGAGTCGTCGAATTGTCGAGCGATCAGATCCAATTTTGAAAAAAGCGGTTGATCTTCTAGTAATCTCGCACAATAGTAAAAAAAGAAGCAATGAATTTAGAATATCATGCGTAAAAGCCCACAAGCTAAATTGTTGGTGCTGAAGCATCGTGATTAAGGACGTTAGAGTCAATATGGGTAAATCGCTCGTTATAGTGGAGTCGCCAGCCAAGGCTAAAACTATCAATAAATATCTTGGCAAAGACTTTGTCGTTAAGTCGAGTGTAGGTCACGTACGTGATTTACCAACGGCGGGTCAAAGTACTGGTCAAAAGGCTGCTGCAGTTTCAACCAAGGGTATGAGCCCAGAAGATAAAGCTCGTATCAAGAAAGAAAAAGATCGCAAAGCTCTCATTAAAAAGATGGGTATCAACCCATATCAAGAGTGGGAAGCGAACTACCAAATTTTACCTGGTAAAGAAAAAGTCGTTGCTGAATTGCAAAAACTGGCTGAGAACGCAGACCATGTTTATCTCGCAACCGATTTGGACCGCGAAGGAGAAGCTATCGCATGGCACCTTCGTGAGATCATCGGTGGTGATGAAACGCGATACAAGCGAGTGGTGTTTAACGAAATCACTAAAAATGCTATTCAACAAGCTTTTGAAACTCCAGGTGAGCTAAACATTGATGGCGTAAACGCACAACAAGCACGACGTTTTATGGACCGTGTTGTTGGCTTTATGGTGTCACCACTGCTTTGGAAGAAAGTAGCACGAGGCCTGTCCGCTGGCCGTGTTCAATCAGTCGCTGTAAAATTACTGGTTGAGCGTGAGCGCGAGATCAACGCTTTTATCCCCGAAGAGTTCTGGGATGTGCATGCTGATACCAAAACAGCAGAGAAAACAGATTTCAGACTGCAAGTCGCTCAGAAAGACGGCGTTGCGTTTAAACCTGATAATGAAGCGCAAACACAAGCTGCAGTTAGCGTTTTAGAAAAAGCTCAATACGAAGTATGTAAACGTGAAGACCGCCCAACTAAGAGTAAGCCGTCTGCCCCTTACATCACGTCTACGCTGCAACAAGCGGCGAGTACGCGTCTTGGTTACGGCGTGAAGAAAACCATGATGTTGGCTCAACGTTTGTATGAAGCGGGTTACATCACTTATATGCGTACTGACTCAACCAACTTGAGTTCAGAAGCTGTTGAAGCCGCTCGTGAATACATTGGTTCTGAGTACGGCGAGCAATATCTCCCACCTAAAGCACTTGTATACGGCAGCAAAGAGGGCGCTCAAGAGGCCCACGAAGCGATTCGTCCTTCAAGTGTAGATGTTAAGTCGGAAGACCTAAACGGCGTAGACGCAGACGCACACAAGCTATATTCACTGATTTGGAATCAATTCGTTGCTTGTCAAATGACACCTGCGCAATACGATTCAACGACAGTAAGCGTTAAAGCGGATGAGTACACGTTAAAAGCGAAAGGCCGTATTCTTAAGTTTGACGGTTGGACTCGCGTTCAACGTCCAATGGGCAAAAATGAAGATACTATTCTTCCTGCTGTACAGGTTGGTGAAAAGCTAGACTTAATCGCACTCGACCCTAAACAGCACTTCACTAAGCCACCAGCACGTTTCACTGAAGCTGCGCTAGTTAAAGAGCTTGAGAAGCGCGGTATTGGTCGTCCTTCAACTTACGCATCAATCATCTCGACGATTCAAGATCGCGGTTATGTAAAAGTTGAACAGCGCCGTTTCTATGCTGAGAAGATGGGTGAAATTGTTACTGACCGCCTAGATGGCAGTTTCAATGATCTAATGAACTATGACTTTACTGCTCGTATGGAGCAGAAGTTAGACCAAATTGCAGAAGGCGAAGCAAGCTGGAAAGGCGTGCTAGATAACTTCTTCGAAGACTTTACTGGCGATTTGGAAAAAGCGGATTTAGACGAAGACGCTGGTGGCATGAAGCCAAATCATATCGTAGAAACCGATATTGAATGTCCAACTTGTAGCCGTAAAATGGGTATTCGTACAGCTTCGACAGGCGTATTCCTAGGTTGTTCTGGTTATGCACTTCCACCAAAAGAGCGTTGTAAGACAACAATCAACCTTGGTGATGAAGAAGGTATTATTAACGTTCTTGAAGAAGACGTTGAAACAGCAGCACTTCGAGCGAAAAAGCGTTGTCCTATTTGTGAAACGGCAATGGATGCTTATCTGATTGATGATAAGCGTAAGATGCACGTGTGTGGTAACAACCCTAACTGTGAAGGTTATGTGGTTGAACACGGCGAATTCAAAGTCAAAGGCTACGATGGTCCACTTGTTGAGTGTGACAAATGTGGTTCTGACATGGTTCTGAAGAACGGTCGTTTCGGTAAATACATGGACTGTACGAGTGAAGATTGTAAGAACACTCGTAAGATTCTGAGAAATGGCGAAGTAGCGCCACCTAAAGAAGACCCAGTGCATTTTCCTGAACTTCCATGTGAAAACTCAGATGCGTACTTCGTACTTCGTGACGGTGCTTCTGGTCTATTTATGGCAGCGAGCAACTTTCCTAAATCACGTGAAACACGTGCGCCATTAGTGGAAGAGCTGGTACGTTTTAAAGACCGTATTTCACCTAAATTCCAATACCTGACATCAGCACCAGTTGCTGATCCTGATGGCAAGCCGACAGTCGTTCGTTTTAGTCGTAAGACCAAAGAGAACTACGTTCGTACTGAAGCGGATGGTAAACCATCTGGTTGGACTGCGTTGTACATCGATGGTAAGTGGGAAATTACGGATAAACGTAAAAAGCCTAAAGAGAAGTAACTGAACGTTATTTGAAAAAAACAGCCATTAGGCTGTTTTTTTTTGACCAAAATACGACTAATTATGCAACTGGTTGATTTTGTGTATTGATTGCGAGAATTTATTAAATTCACAGGGTAAAATAAATGGAGGTGATTAATTATATCTTCTTATGCAACTTTAACGAGAATGTAACTTAATTCAAATATTGTAACTCAAAGATCAGTGTTTAGTTGTATACCTGATGTGTGACGGGTGTTAATGTAATGTTTCGCCCGCACGGTGTAGTGTGAGCTGCTTTAAGTCTTAGGAAAGCAATCAGCTTACATAGCACAGAATGGCGTATTAAAAATTGAAATCGACCGAAAAGTCGATAACGTATATAAAACCAAGTGCAAAGAATAGTGCACGCATAACAACGTTTGGCTTAGGATATTGTCACTGTATGTGAATGAATATTCGTTAAGTACCGAAATAAGTGTTAGTGCTCATCCCCCAGAGGAAGACACCTCTACGAGTACTGACATCGACAAGCTATAGATATATGGAGAATAAAATGGCTGGTGTATTGGGAATGATTCTTGCTGGTGGTGAAGGCTCTCGCTTAAGACCTTTGACTGAATCTCGCAGCAAACCCTCGGTTCCTTTCGGTGGTAGTTACCGCTTAATTGATTTCGCTTTGAACAACTTCGTTAATGCTGATCTTATGAAGATCTACGTATTAACACAATTTAAGTCACAATCTCTGTTCCACCACATGAAAAAAGGTTGGAATATCAGTGGCATCACAGATCGTTTTATCGACCCAATTCCTGCGCAAATGCGTAAAGGAAAGCGTTGGTATGAAGGCACAGCAGATGCTATCTACCAAAATATGGGTTTTATGGAGCTGGAAGAACCTGATCAAGTCTGTATTTTTGGTTCTGACCATATCTATAAAATGGACATCAAACAAATGCTTGATTTCCATAAAGAAAAGAAAGCAGCATTAACCGTCTCTGCACTGCGTATGCCGCTTGCTGAAGCATCAGAATTCGGTGTTATCGAGGTTGATGCTGAAGGCCGCATGATTGGCTTTGAAGAGAAGCCTGCAAATCCTAAGTCGATTCCGGGAGACCCAGAGTCAGCGCTCGTTTCAATGGGCAACTACGTGTTTGAAGCGAAAGAACTTTTTGCTGAACTCACGGAAGATGCAGATAAACCTGAATCTTCACATGACTTCGGGAAAGACATTATTCCAAACATGTTCCCACGTGGTGATGTGTTTGTTTATGATTTCAGCACCAACCGTATTACTGGTGAGAAAGAAGAAGTTTACTGGCGCGATGTAGGTACGATTGATGCGTACTGGCAAGCACATATGGACCTTCTTAAGAAAGATGCACCATTCTCGCTATACAACCGTAAATGGCCTCTACACACTTACTATCCGCCACTACCACCAGCTACATTTACTGACTCGGCTAATGGTCGAATTCAGATCATTGATAGCCTTGTGTGTAGCGGTAGTTACGTACGTGGTTCGCGTATTGAAAAGAGTGTATTAGGCTTCCGCAGCAATATCGCATCAGCGTGTGATATTAGTGAGAGTATTTTATTAGGTGATGTGAAGGTGGGCGAGGGTTGTATACTTCGTCGCGTTATCATTGATAAAGATGCAGACATCGCACCAGGCACTCAAATTGGTGTAAACCTGACAGAAGACAAAAAGCATTACCACGTATCTGACGATGGTGTAGTTGTTATTTCTAAAGGAGCACGAGTTGGTTACTAAAACTCTCTCGGTACTTTTTGTAGCGTCTGAAGTTGAAGGCTTGATTAAAAGTGGTGGCTTGGCTGATGTAGCCAAGGCACTGCCGAAAGCGTTACAAACACTCGAACAGGACGTTCGAGTGACTATCCCCGCGTATAGAAACATTCCAAACATTGATGCAGCCGAAGTCATTTTATCGACCGAGCTCGATCATTGGCCTCATACCGCTTACCAAGTCAAAAAACTGAGTGTAGAAGGTGTTCAAGTTTTTGGTATCGAATGTGCCAAATATTTCGACCGTCCAGAAATGTACGCAGAAAATAATCAAGCTTACGCAGATAACGGAGAGCGTTTCTCGTTCTTCAGTGCAGCCTGCCTTGATATGCTTCCTAAGCTTGGCTTCCAACCTGATATCATTCATGTAAATGACTGGCATACAGGCTTTGTTCCTTTTTTGCTTAAATCACGTTATCAACAACATGATTTCTTTGAAAATACGCGCAGTGTTATCTCAATTCATAACGCAGTTTTCAAAGGTGTGTTCGCATACGATGAACTGCAATTTCTACCAGAAATGCATAGCTACAATGTGCCTGAAGCTTCAGTGAGTGACACGCATGTCACAATGCTGAGAGCCGGCGTGATGTGTGCTGATAAGGTGAACGCAGTCAGTCCAACGTATGCCGAGGAGTTGAAAACGGAATTAGGCAGTCATGGTATGGCAGCAGAATTCCAGTACAGATCCGCGGATCTTTTTGGTATTTTGAATGGTTGTGATTACGGAGCTTGGAACCCGGAAACGGACGCTTTCCTCCCTCGTAAATTCAAAGCGACAAAGCACAGCATGGTTCGTGGGAAGTCAGCTTGTAAGCAAAAACTGCAGCAAGATGTTGGCCTCCCCGTCACCGAGTGTGCGGTTTATGGCATGGTTTGTCGTTTGACTAATCAGAAAGGTGTTCATTACTTACTGCCTATCATCGAACAGTTTTTGAAAAACGATCTTCAGATCGTGATTGTCGGTACTGGTGATCCAGTTTTAGCGAGCCAGCTGAAAGAGCTGTCGGCACTTCACTCAGATAAGTTCTCGTTTGTAGAAGCGTATAATAATGAGCTTGCGCACTTAGTTGAAGCGGGTTCTGATTTCTTCTTGATGCCTTCGGAGTTCGAACCTTGTGGCTTAAACCAAATCTACAGCATGGCTTACGGTACGTTACCGATTGTTCGCTCTGTGGGCGGTTTAAAAGACAGTGTGAATAATTACGATCAGGATCCCGAGATAGCGACCGGCTTTGCTTTTGAAGAGCCAACACCGCAAGCGTTACTGGCAGTATTGCATCGTTCATTACTACTTTATGCACAAAATCCCGCTGAAATTAAACGTGTTCAACTTTACGCGATGCAACAAGATTTTAGTTGGGAAGATGCGGCAAAGGAATATCTTACGATGTACCATTCTGCATTTTAACGTGCTGAATTAGCTGTAAAATAATCTGATGTATAACAACTGAACTTAATAGTAGAAGGCGCTCTGATAGTAGAGTGCCTTTTTGTTTTCTGGTCAGATCACATCACGTTTAGGAAGAGAAAACTTGCAAACTCATTTTAGTCAGGTAGAAAAGGTGGGGTAGGTATTCACATGACTAATGTTAGGTTTGACACTATTATCACTTAAATTTCTTGATTGCGTGATATCCTTAGCCATCGCCTTGTGATGAGGCAGAGCTCCATTCCAATAATTAAAGCGATAGGTATGTCTGAGAGTTTACTATTTCATAAAACATTTACTCACCCTACGAGCGATGAGTGGGTTGTATTTGTGCATGGCGCAGGAGGCAGTTCCTCCATTTGGTTTAAGCAGATCAAAGCGTATAAACAGCACTTCAACTTGCTTCTCATTGATTTGAGAGGGCATGGTAAATCAGACAACATCCTCAAAGAGCTGATTTCGAATCGTTATACGTTCAAAGCGGTAACGCTCGATATTCTTAAGGTGTTAGACCATCTGAAAATCCGTTCTGCACACTTTGTAGGCATGTCTTTGGGCACGATTATTGTCCGTAATGTCGCAGAGCTAGCGGCTGGCCGAGTACGTTCAATGGTGCTAGGTGGTGCCGTGACCAAACTCAACACTCGCTCTCAAGTCTTAATCAAGTTGGGTAACTTGAGTAAGCACATCATTCCTTATATGTGGTTATACAGCCTTTTTGCTTACGTTGTGATGCCACAAAAAAGCCAAAAAGAATCACGTCACCTGTTTATACGCGAAGCCAAAAAGCTGTGCCAAAAAGAGTTTAAACGCTGGTTTATCCTTACGGCTGATGTGAACCCATTGATGAAGTACTTCAAAGACCGAGAATTGCCGATTCCAACTTTGTATTTGATGGGCGAGCGCGACTACATGTTCATCAAGCCAGTAAAAGAAATGGTAGAAGCGCATAAGTCGAGTGAGTTGGTAGAAATTGCCAACTGTGGGCATGTGTGCAACGTAGAAAACCCTGAAGAATTCAATCAACGATCTATCGCTTTTATTCAAAAGCAGATTCAGTGATTCTTTAGCAGAACAGATGCTCGAATAGAATTGAAATAAAAACGGGAAGCTAATTTTAGCTTCCCGTTTTTATTTGGAGGAGGTATCTGACCGAGTTGTTATATAAGGCCGTTGGAGCCACTTCACCTTTCAAAACCTGCTATTCAGGTGAAGCAGCACCGCACTGCCAACAAGAACCGAATTGTGCTTCGTTGACTTCATGGCATTCTCCGCAACGCCACTCTTCATAAATGATCGAATCTTGCTGTTTCTGGTAGTCATTAACAACTGCCCGGGCTTTGCTCGCCAATTCTGGCTCATATAACCATACGTAAGGGTCAGTTTCTTCGGTAAATGGGATTTCCCCTTTCAAACCGAATAACCCTTCACCACGAACTTCACACGCAATATTCACACTTTCTAGCAATCCACAGATGATGTGGGCTTCTGTCGGATTCGATGCACTGAAGATTTTCATTGAGATAGAACCTTATCTGGCTATATGCATTATTTAGCTATTATAAGTATACGTTATTCAGTTATAGACGTTATTCAGCCACAGGTGCTGAGCGAAATTTATTCATCAACCATTTAGCAATGATTGGGAATACACCCAGTAAGGCAAATGACAATAGTACTGAAGGGGACACGATACCCGAAAGTGAATCAATTTCCGCGAGTTGAGTACCAGCATTCAAGAAAACAGCGGTACCCGGTAACATCCCTATTTGACTCGTAATGTAGTAACGACTCACGGACATCGGTGTTAGACCCATCAACAGATTGATAAGGAAAAATGGGAATACAGGAATCAGACGCAGAGAAAACAAGTAAAATGCTCCGTCTTTTTCAACGCCCTTGTTAATCGTTGCTAATTTGTCACCAAATTTGGTTTGGATCCAGTCACGTAAAAGATAACGGCTACTTAAGAAGGCTAAGGTCGCACCGATCGCACTCGCGAAAGATACCAGCAGCAAGCTGTTCCAGAAGCCAAATAGCGCGGCCCCTAATAGGGTCACAACAGCGGCACCAGGAATGGAGAAAGCAGTAATCATTACATACGCGACAAAATAGATAGCAGCGGCAGCAATGAAGTTGCTATCAATGTAGTCATTTAAAACGGCTTGTTGGGCCTTGGCATTTTCAAGCGTTAGGTATTGGCCGAAATTGACGCCTAACAAGACGATGGTTACGACCAACACAATACCCAATATCATTTTCTTACTCATTGATACTTCCTCTAAATTTTCAATGTATACCATTAGTATAGATAGACAGGCAAAGCATAGATTAACTTTCAGCAGATATAAAAAAAGCCGCAGTAAATGCGGCTTAGTTATGTATATAGATTGCACTGACAATGTTAATTGACGCGATTGATAAGCTCTTCACGACGCTGCTGCGGTATAACAGACCAATGTGTGCCATTGATCGCGCCTTCTAACGCCCAAAGTAGTTCAATACTGACAGAAGACGCATGTGATTCTTTGATGGCGTTAAATGCGTTTACAGAGCCAGATTCATATAAACGTTCTACGGAATCGATCCCTGCTTTTTTCAACATACGCTCAGTGGCGAGTCGAAGGTTGGGCAGATCTTTGAGTCGAGTAGGCTTAGCTGAAGATTGCTCAGCTTTTTCTTCTTTAGCAAAGCCCAGAGACGTCGTTGCAAGCTGCAAGATTTTCTCTTGGTCTTGCCACAGGCCTTCGGGTAAAGCGAAATATTTAGTAACGACAGGGAAACCACGTTTTTTGTAGACGTACGGTTGAAACCCTTGTTGTTCGAACTGTTTTGTTGTGCATTTGTCTGCTCGTATGTGCAACTGGTCATTTACAACCAGAGCAAACATAGTGTCATCAGCAAAAAGACCGAAGCCACCAAACATCGAGCGTGATTTTATTTTTCCTAGGGATTCAAATAATTTCATTGAATCCTTTAGTATCGGTTTATCCATGTTATTTATCTCGGTGTATTTGAACTACGCCACCAAATAAGCAGGTCCGAGAGATTAGCAAAATGTTGCAATTAAATTGTCAATTAGCCGTAAATTACTAAATTATTAGTAGTTACTGCATTTTGCCATCGGTAACCCCGCTACCATACCAACGAGTGGTTTAGGCCGGAAGCTTTGCGTCTCACTCTTTCAAGTGATTTGCCCTGTGCGTGACTGATTGAATAGAATAAAGTTTTTGTTGAATGAGGCTCACACTTGTTATTTCAAAATGTGATATTGCTTCAATTAATGATCTTTCCAGTATGATACCAGGTTCATTTATGTTGTTGATAAAAAAAGCGCACCTAAAGGTGCGCTTAATTATATTAAACTGAATTTATCAATTAATTTAACGTTTTAACTGTGCTTCGCTCAACAATTTCAGGATGCATTTCGAACACACGCTTTTCATGGTCTTTATCTTTAATGCGTTCTAACAAAATTTCGAAAGCGTTCTTACCAACACGACGTTTGGGTTGGTGAACCGTTGTTAACGGCGGAGAGAAGTATTCAGCCAGCTCGATGTTGTCATAGCCGATCACTGAAATATCTTCAGGGATACGAATTCCTTTCTCTTGCAGTCTGCTCATTAGGCCGAGTGCCATCGTGTCGTTAAAACAGAATACTGCCGTTGGGCGATCTACCATCTTAATGATTTTCTCTGCAGCAAGAACCGCAGTATCACACTCGAAGTTACCTTCAATGATCATGTTATCATCGGCAGCAATCTTAGCTTCGTTGAGTGCGCGTTTGTAACCCGCGATGCGTTCAACACATGCCGCTTTGTCTAAGTGGCCACTTAAACAAGCAATCTTGGAGTGACCGTGATCAATGAGGTATTTGGTCGCTAGGTAACCACCTTCCTCAGAGTTGTCGATGATCTTATCTGCTTGAGAACTCTCAGGGCCCCAATCCATAATCACTTTAGGGATGTCAGCGTGACGGTCTAACATGCCTCTCAGTTCTTCAGTTAGGTCAGAACACATAACTAAGATGCCATCTACACGTTTCTCTGCAAGCATTCGAATGTAGTCACGTTGCTTCTCATAGATACCGCCCGTATTACACAGGATCAAAGTGTAGCCTTGACGGTAGCAGTAGCTTTCAACACCATCGATAACTTCAGAGAAGAATAGGTTAGTTGATTGAGTAACTAGCATGCCGATAGTGCGGGTTGTATTGCACTTCAAACTACGAGCAACGGCACTTGGTGCATAGTTCAGTTCGTCTACGGCTTTATTTACTTTTTCTTGCGTCGCTTCTGCAACAAAGCGAGTTTTGTTGATTACGTGAGAAACGGTTGTTGTTGATACGCCTGCTAAGCGAGCGACATCTTTTATAGTGGCCATGGTTTTATCCTATTAGAAGCTACTTTCCCAAAGTACGGAATAAAGTAGCCGTTAAGCTACCTAACTAAGAGCTTAATTTTGTAGGGCTCTTTGGGTACTAAAGTGCTAAAAAACAAAAAACCGCTATTGAGCGGCTTGTCTTAACACCGAAATGCTCAAAACTATAATAAGCATAGCATTTCGTGAATGTTTCATATTTTATCGTTTGCGGTCACAATTTTAGACTGACTAGAAATTACTCGCAATAAAATTCACCCGGATTTCCGGGTGAATTGTCACATTCTTCTGAATTTATTTAACGAGTCATCCAATAAGCTTATTCACCAGCGAGGTATTGGGTGTCCAATTTGCAGAATGCAAGTAGCAGAGATGAGACTGATGCGTAGAAACCGAATTCGTCAACGTCATGACATTTAACGTTGAACTTTGGTACCCAAGTAAGAAGTTGTTGCTCGATAAATTGCTGTTGAACAATGAACGATTTTTCTAGCTCTTCTTCAAGTTCCGTTTCATTAGAACGGATGATCAAATTGCCAAGGAAGTCGAGTTCGATAGCGATATGGTCAGCGGGTTCTTTTAGGTCTTGGTTCACCACTAAGTTGTGCTTAGCCATGATCTCTTCCATATCTTTTGCTGGCTTATCATTCAAAAGGCCAGTCTCACCGATATACATAGAAGCGTAAGGAAGTGCGCCATGCTTATCTGTTTTTAAGAATAAGTCACAGAAGTCTGCAGACAATTCTAGTTGAGCATCTTCACGCGTTTGTAGGCGGTTTAGCGCATCCACTAGGCTATCGATCGCTGGCTTTAGTGTTTCATTTTCGCCTAAACCAGTTAGGAAAGAACGAATTTCAACAGAGTGGTAGTGATCGAGTTCTTCTTGAGTGATCTCTTTAGCGAATAAGCTTGATAGCCACCAGTATATTTCTGCTCTTTGCTCGTTGAACGCTTTCGTATCTTTCATTTCTTAGATCCTGATTTAGTCTTGTGGTGTTACTTATATACATCTTGAAGTCACTAGTGCATAAGCACACCAAGGCTGAATAACAAGGTTATTTGCGAAACGCAAAGTTACTCGTTAGTAGTAATGCCTATATTGAATTGCGATGGACGATAAATAGCAAGGTTTAAGATTGTCTTGTATCAAAAAAGATCCATGTTTCTGGCTTTTATCTTGTGTACCACTAGAATTGTTACGAGTTATGAATAGAATAGTCACTGAAACTATTAAATAAGAAAAGTGGTGTAGATGAGCTATCACGTATTAGTCGTAGAAGATGATGTGGTAACCCGCAGTAAACTGGTTGGATACTTCCAGAACGAAGGTTACACAGTAAGCGAAGCAGAAAGCGGCGCTCAAATGAGAAACGTGTTAGAAGAAAACAACGTTGACCTCATTATGCTGGACATCAACTTACCAGGCGAAGATGGATTGATGCTAACTCGCGAATTACGCAGTCAATCAGACATTGGAATTATTTTAGTTACTGGACGCACGGATAGCATCGACAAAATCGTTGGCCTTGAAATGGGCGCTGACGATTACGTTACTAAACCCTTCGAACTTCGCGAGTTATTGGTTCGAGTTAAAAACCTACTTTGGCGCATTTCTGCCGCTCGTAAAACAGCAGCAGGTAAGGTTGAAGAGACTGAAGACGAATCTGTGGTTCGTTTTGGTGAGTGGACGTTTGATATCCCTCGTCGTGCGCTAAGCAAAAACGGCGAACCAGTAAAACTGACTAAAGCTGAATATGAACTGTTGGTTGCGCTATCTTCTTATCCTAACCAGGTATTAAGTCGTGAACGCATTCTGAATATGATCAGTCACCGAGTGGATGCTCCAAACGATCGAACTATCGATGTGTTAATCCGTCGTATGCGTGCGAAGATGGAGTTTGACCCTAAGAATCCACAAATTTTTGTAACGGTTCACGGTGAAGGTTACATGTTCGCTGGTGATTGATTTCCTTCGGGAGTGACTAATCAACAACGATATTTAAACGTAAAAAGCCGAGACATCATTGATGTCTCGGCTTTTTTATTGCTTAGCTTTTACTGTTTACGAACTGGAAACCTGCAAATTACTTGGTTAATCAGTTTTGCCTATCTGGCCGAGTCTACAGATAAGACTATGTCTACTGATAAAATTCAGTTCACTGATTCGGTTGATTTTATTGAGGCTGCGCCGCAGAAATACCACCGTCATCTTCAACTAAGCGAGATGTTTCAGGAACAACAATGGGTTCTTCAACGGTGTCATTGCTTGTATCAAGCCAATCACGCAGGCTTTGCCACATCAACCCCATTGTTTCGTGCCAGTAACGCTCAGTTTGCTCAAGGTAAAGAGCTTTAGGCATGTACTTATTCCAAGGTTCAACAATCCCTTCTTGTGCAAGGTAATTGGTTGGGGCTGGTAATGGCTTCATGCCAGCTGCATGGAATTCATTCAATGCGCGAGTCATATGGCTAGCGGAAGTTACCAGTACCATTCTTTTATTTTTAACGAATGCAGCGGCTTGTCGGGCTTCTTCCCATGTGTCTTTCGCTGTTTCAAGCAGAATGATATCGGGCTTTGCGACACCTAGAGCCAACGCAACTTTGGCCATCATTCTTGCGTTACTTACTTCAGTGCCTGCGCCATAGCCAGACAAAATGAGTTTTGCACCAGGGTAAAGACGTAGAATACGAATCCCTTCACTTAAACGCATCAGGCCGGTGCGGCTAAGTTCTGATGTCGGTGGGATTTGGTCGTCTACGACGTGACCACTTCCGAGAACCATCACGTAATCGACGGTTTCATCGACAGGTAAAAATGCGGCGTGTTGCCTTTCCATTGGCATTAAAAGTTGACTAGAAACTGGTTGGAAAGCGATTAGGAAAATACCACATAGGGCTGAAAGGGTGATTAGGCAACCAGTCTTCCTTTTGGTAGTAAACATCACTAGGGCTAAACCCAGAAAAGCGAGAATTAACATTGCTGGCAGTGGCATCAATAGCGAAGACACTACTTTTTTCAGCTCAAACATATCCGAATAGTCCGAAAAAACATCACTTAGTAGTAAAAAGAGACATCGCCTCTTTATTCCTGAAATTCCTGTGACAGAATAGCAGGCACGATAGGACATAATAACTCAAGTAGCCGTGACTGAAGACCGTAATTTCGACGATATTGCCCACAAATTTGCAAAAAATATTTACGGCTCTGACAAAGGAGAGATCCGTCAGATCATCGTATGGGAAGATTTAGAACAAGCTTTGAGCAAATTTGAGCAATCAGCTTCGCCGCTGCATGTGCTTGATGCTGGAGGCGGACTTGCGCAGATGTCGCAAAAAATTGCCGCGCTTGGGCATAACGTTTTTCTTTGTGACCTCTCTTCTGAAATGTTGAAGCTCGCAGAAGAAAGTATCAGCGGAGCGGGTTTGCTAGAGCAATATCGATTTATTCATTCACCAGTACAAAAAGTCGCAGAACATCTCGATGAAAAAGTCGATTTTGTGATGTTTCATGCCGTAATGGAATGGTTAGCCGACCCTAAAGAGGCACTTGATTTATTGCTTGAACAAGTTAAACCGGGTGGCGTTGCCTCGATAATGTTTTACAACCACCACGGATTAGTCCTGAAAAATGTGATTTGTGGCAACATTCCTCATGTATTGAATGGGATGCCACATCGAAAACGGTTTAAGCTGCAACCACAAAAAGGCTTGAAGCCGGAAGAGGTTTATCAATGGATAGAAGACGCTGGTCTAGAAATCTGTGGTAAATCAGGCATTCGCTCTTTCAGTGACTACATAGGTAATATGGAGTACATGGGCGATTACCAATTTGAAGATGTATTGGAACTGGAAAAACAGCTATGTCGCCAAGAGCCATATCTGTCACTAGGCCGTTATATTCACGTTTGGGCTCAAAAACCTGCGCAATAACAGCGGTGAATGTGGTAAAAGAAGCCACAACATGCGCTATGCAATCGTAACAAGCCCGCGTCATAAAGAAATAGGCGTCATATCTATTACATTCGATATGACGAAGAACAGTAACAGGAACCACAATGAGTGAAATGACTCAAACTGCCGAAGAGCAGCCAATTGATGAGTTGGTGGGCTGGGTCAAGCAGCATGATTTTTCATTAAACTTGCCACCAGAGCGCTTAGCATTTTTGATTGCTATCGCAGTACTAAGCAATGAAAGGTTCGATGAAGAGTTGGGCGAGGGTGAACTGCACGATGCATTTACCATCGTCACTCGACTGTTTGAAGATACTGGCGAAGCGTCTGCGTTTCGTGCCAACAATGCCATCAACGAGTTAGTTAAACAGAAGTTGATTAGCCGCTTTACCAGCGAAATCACCGATGGTGCGAGTATTTATCGCTTATCACCATTGGCGATTGGTATTTCAGATTATTATTTACGCCACCGTCAGTTCTCTAAGTTGAAACTGTCTATCCAGCTTTCTATGGTTGCGGACGAGATGGCAAAAGCCATTGAAGCTGCACAAAAAGGCGGAACTCCAGGGCATTGGAGAAAGAATGTTTACGGCGTGCTCAAGTATTCTGTTGGTGAAATTTTCGATCAGATTGATCTTAACCAACGTGTTATGGATGAGCAGCAGCAAACCGTTAAACAGCAAATTGCCGACCTTTTAAACAAGGATTGGCGAGAGGCGATTAACAACTGTGAAACCTTGCTTTCAGAAACCTCTTCCACGCTGAAAGAATTGCAAGACACCTTGCAAGCGGCGGGTGATGAACTGCAAACACAGATCCTCGATATTCAAGAAATTGTTTACGGTGACGATGAACTCGAGTTCGTTGGCGAAACCCTATTCGGCTTGCAGATGAAGCTTGACCGAATCACTAGTTGGGGTCAGCAAGCGATCGATTTGTGGATCGGTTACGACCGCCACGTTCACAAGTTTATCCGTACCGCGATTGATATGGATAAAAACCGTGCCTTTAGCCAACGCTTGCGTCAGTCGGTTACCGACTACTTTGATGCGCCTTGGCTTTTGACCTACGCCGATGCTGAGAAGCTGACGGATCTTCGTGATGAAGCGCTCGTGCTTCGTGATGACGAAGTGATGGGACAAGCACCAATCGACGTAGAGTACGAAGAATTTGAGCAAGTGAATGACCTGCTTTCAGATCGAATTGCAGAGATGTTAAAAGCTCACAAACAGCAAGGCGCGCCAATTGATCTTGGCCTTGTGTTACGCGATTACCTCGCTGCACACCCTCGCACACACCATTTTGATTTAGCCAGAATTGTTGTCGACCAAGCCGTACGCTTAGGTTACTCAGAGTCTGACTATCAGGCTATTCAGCCAGATTGGCAGGCAATCAACGATTTCGGTGCAAAGGTACAAGCAAATGTCATTAACAAGTACTGATGATTACATGCCAGAGAAACTGGTAAAAGCGATAGCGAACCCACTGTTCCCTGCGCTAGATAGCATGCTGCGTTCAGGTAAGCATGTTTCAACAGAAGATTTAGATAACCACGCGTTGCTGTCTGATTTTGAAGTTGAGCTTCAGCATTTCTATCAACGCTACAATACGGAACTGGTAAAAGCGCCGGAAGGTTTCTTTTACTTGCGTCCGCGTTCTACGTCTCTGATTGGTCGTAGTGTGTTGTCTGAGCTCGACATGTTGGTTGGCAAAGTGTTGTGTTTCTTATACCTAAGCCCAGAACGTCTGGCTCATGAAGGTATCTTCACCAATCAAGAACTGTTTGATGAATTGATGTCGTTAGCGGATGAGAAAAAACTCATGAAGCTAGCAACCAACCGTGCGTCTGGTTCTGATTTAGATAAAGAAAAGCTCTTCGAAAAAGTACGCACTTCTTTACGTCGTTTACGCCGTATCGGCATGTTGATTGCGATTGGTGAAACTGGCAAGTTCCGTATCAGCGAAGCGGTATTCCGTTTTGGCGCCGACGTTCGTGTTGGCGACGATATGAAAGAAGCGCAATTACGTCTTATCCGTGATGGTGAAGCTGTGGTTCATACCCAAGAGCCTAACCAAGGTAGCTTGTTGAATGAAGAACAAGCGGAAGCTGTATCAGAAGTCGTTTCAGACGTAGACGAAAACGGTCAACAAGACATTTTTAACGATCAAGCTGACTTTGACCTTGAGTCAAACGATGGCGAACAAACAAAAGTAGAAGGTGAAGCATGATTGAAAGAGGTAAGTATCAATCATTAACCATGGTCAACTGGAACGGCTTCTTTGCGCGTACTTTTGATATTGATGGATTGGTTACAACGCTTTCTGGCGGTAACGGTGCAGGTAAGTCGACCACAATGGCGGCATTCATCACAGCACTGATCCCTGACCAAAGCCTTCTGCATTTCCGTAACACAACGGAAGCGGGTAGCTCGCAGTCATCTCGTGATAAAGGCCTTTACGGTAAGCTTCAGCCAGGCGCATGTTATGCCGCGCTAGATGTTGTGAACTCTCGTAACCAACGCCTATTGTTTGCAGTAAAACTGCAGCAAGTCGCGGGTCGTGATAAGAAAGTCGACATCAAACCGTTCGTTATCCAAGGCCTTCCAAGCCATGTGAAACCAACGGATGTATTGATTCAGAATGTTTCAGACAGCCACGCACGTGTATGTCAGTTGAATGACGTGAAAGCGGCGGTAGCGCAATACGAAGGCGCACATTTCAAAGCCTTCTCTTCGATTGTTGATTACCACTCGCAGATGTTTGAATACGGTGTAGTACCGAAGAAATTGCGTAACAGCAGCGACCGTTCTAAGTTCTACCGCTTAATTGAAGCATCACTTTACGGTGGTATTTCTAGTGCGATTACGCGTTCTCTGCGTGATTACCTTCTACCGCAAAATGGTGGCGTGAAGAAAGCATTCCAAGACATGGAATCAGCACTGCGTGAAAACCGCATGACGCTAGAAGCGATCAAAACGACTCAGTCGGATCGTGACTTGTTCAAGCACTTGATCACTGAATCTACGAACTACGTGGCAGCAGATTACATGCGCCATGCCAATGATCGTCGCAACAAGCTTGATCAAACTATGAAATTCCGTGGTGAACTGTTTGGTTCTCGCGAAACCTTGCTTGATCAAAACAACTTGTTGAACCGCGTTCAAGAAGAGCTTGAGCTGTTGGTCGATCAAGAATCGGCACTAGAGCAAGATTATCAAGCGGCTTCGGATCATCTTCAATTGGTTCAAACTGCACTTCGTCAGCAAGATAAAATTGCTCGCTACAGTGAAGATCTAGAAGAGCTTAATGAGCGTCTAGAAGAACAGATGATGGTAGTTGAAGAAGCTCAAGAGCGAGTACTTCTTGCTGAAGAGCAGGCAACCATTACTGAAGAAGAAGTGGATAGCCTGAAAACTCAGCTTGCTGACTACCAACAAGCGTTGGATGTTCAGCAGACTCGTGCGCTTCAATACCAACAAGCGGTTCAAGCATTAGAGAAAACTAAGCAGCTACTTGGTGATGAGTCTATTACTGCAGAAAGCGCATTAACTCTGGTTTCTGAGCTAAAAGCACAAGAAGAATCAAGCACTCAAACGTTACTGTCGACTAAGCATAAACTAGACATGTCTTCTGCTGCGTCTGCGCAGTTCGACAAAGCGCTCGCTCTTGTTAAAAGCATCGTTGGTGACGTTGAGCGTAAAGAAGCATCTAACAGTGCTAAGCAAGCTTTAGAAAAAGGCCGTAACGCAAAACACGTTGTTGAAAACGAACAACAATGGCGTGCTCAGCACCGCGACATGGCTCGTGATGTGGCGCAGCAGCGTCAAGCAAAAGAGCTTGCGACTGAATACCAAAAGCAACACAACATCTCACTGACTGACGAAGCGGTTTTCGATGAAGAACGTGAACGCCATGCAATGCAGATCGAGTCTCTTGAGTACGCTCAAGAAGAGCTGCGTGAAGCGAAGAGTGAGCAACGTCGTGTGCAACAAAACCACGACCAAGAGATTCAAAAACTTGAGTCTATTGCTCCAGCGTGGATCACGGCGAACGATGCACTTGAAGCACTAAGAGATCAAACAGACGCTGAGCTAGAAGATAGCCAAGCAGTAATGACTCAAATGCAGCAAGTGCTTGAAGACGAAAAATCTCAAGCGGTCGCGAAAGATCAATTAGCGACTCGTCGTGCGCAACTTGAGCAAGAGATTGAACGCTTAGCTTCTCCGGGTGGTTCTAACGATCCTCGTTTGAAAGGTTTAGCGGATACGCTTGGTGGGGTTCTGCTTTCTGAGATTTACGATGACATTACCATTGGTGATGCGCCATATTTCAGTGCGATGTACGGTCCTGCTCGTCATGCGATTGTGGTCTCTGATCTTGATGGTATTAAAGAGAAGCTGGTGGATCTTGATGATTGTCCAGATGACCTTTACATCCTTGAAGGCGATGTCGATGCATTTGATGACAGCTCATTCAATGCTGATGAGTTAGAGGGCGCGGTGTGTGTTCAGCTGAACGATCGCCAAATGCGTTATTCTCGTTTCCCTGAGATCCCTCTGTTTGGCCGTGCGGCTCGTGAACAACGATTAGAGAAATTGCGTGAAGAGCGTGATGTTGTTGTGGAAAATCACGCGAAAGCGGCGTTTGATGCACAAAAGCTGAATCGCCTATACCAAGCTTTCAATAGCTTTGTTGCTAAGCACCTACACGTTGCGTTTAACGCTGACCCTGAACAGGCACTAGTGTCTATTCGTGACAAGCGTAACCAGATTGTACGTTCTTTGGCTGAATTAAATTCTAAAGAGCAACAGCAACGTAGTCAGCTACAACAGAGTAAACAAGCGTTGGGTGCGCTAGACAAATTAGCACCAATGGTTCGTATTTTAGAAGACGAAACATTGGCTGAACGCCTAGCTGAATTAGAAGCGCAACTAGAGCGCTTGAGCGAAGCTAAGTCGTACTTGAACAACCATGGCAAAGCACTTGCTTCGTTAGAGCAGATTGTTTCTGCACTAGACGCAGACCCTGAACAGTTCGAGACACTAGAAGCACAATACCAACAAGCTGACCAAGCTCTACAAAGCCTGAAAGGTAAAGTGTTTGCTCTGTCTGACTTGATTGAACGTCGTCACTACTTTGCCTATGCGGATTCTGTTGATCTTCTAAACAAGAGCAGCGAACTGAGCGAGCAATTGAAAGCGAAGTTGGTGCAAGCAGAACAAGCAAGAACCAAAGGCCGTGATGGCTTCAAGCAAGCTCGCGAACAGATGAACCAATACAACCAAGTATTGGCAGCACTGAAGAGCTCACATCAAGCGAAGCAAGAAACGGTTCAAGAGTTCAAACAAGAGCTGCAAGAGTTTGGTGTCAATGCTGATGAAGGCGCTGAAGAGCGTGCTGTACGTCGTCGTGACGAGCTTCAAGAGCGTTTGCACACATCTCGCAGCCGTAAGAGCGAATACGAGCGTACCATTACATCAACTGAACTTGAGATGAAAGCATTGGCTAAGCGTCTTAAGAAAGTTCAAAAAGAGTACACAGAGCTTCGTACCTTCGTTGTTGCAGCAAAAGCAGGCTGGTGTTCAGTACTTCGCTTAGCTCGTGAGAATGACGTTGAACGTCGTCTGCATAAACGTGAACTGGCTTATCTAACGGCGGGCGAGCTTCGCTCTATGTCGGATAAATCACTGGGTGCGCTACGTCTGGCGGTAGCCGACAATGACGACCTGCGTGATTCGCTGCGTTTATCTGAAGACAACGCGCATCCAGAGCGTAAAGTACTGTTCTACATTGCGGTTTACCAACACCTTCGTGAGCGTATTCGCCAAGACATTATTCACACGGATGATCCGGTTGAAGCAATCGAAGAGATGGAAGTTGAGCTAGCTCGACTAACAGAAGAACTGACGCAGCGTGAAAATCGCCTAGCAATCAGCTCTGAGTCTGTAGCAAGCATCATCAAGAAAACGATTCAGCGCGAGCAGAACCGTATTCGAATGCTGAACCAAGGTTTGTCTAACATTTACTTTGGTCAGGTTAAAGGCGTACGTCTGAACGTTAAGATCCGTGAAAGCCACGAGATCTTGCTATCAGGGCTAGCGACTCAGCAAGAGCAACACAAAGACTTGTTTGAATCAACGCGCTTTACCTTCTCAGAAGCGATGGCGAAGTTGTTCCAACGAGTGAACCCGCATATCGATATGGGTCAACGTTCTCCGCAAGTTCTTGGTGAAGAGCTACTGGATTACCGTAACTACCTAGAGCTGAGTGTTGAAGTTAACCGTGGTTCAGATGGTTGGTTACAAGCTGAATCGGGCGCACTGTCTACGGGTGAGGCGATCGGTACGGGTCAGTCAATCCTATTGATGGTTATTCAGAGCTGGGAAGAGGAATCTCGTCGACTTCGTAGTAAAGACATCGTTCCATGTCGTTTGTTGTTCCTTGATGAAGCAGCACGTCTGGATTCTAAATCGATCTCTACGCTGTTTGAACTGTGTGACCGTTTGGGTATGCAACTTCTGATTGCAGCACCTGAAAACATTAGCCCAGAGAAAGGTACAACCTACAAACTGGTTCGTAAGGTCTTCAAAGACCACGAACACGTACACGTTGTTGGCCTGCGCGGTTTTGCTCAAAACAAACCAGCATCTCCGGTGCAAGAGCTTATCGAAGAAACTGAGCAATAACTTTGATAGCCGAGCAATAACCTTGATAGCTGTGTTATAACCTTGATAGCTTAGCTATAAGCTCGAAAGCGACTCAATGATATTTGTTCAAAGCCCCTAATGATTAGGGGCTTTTTTGTACCTTGAATCTAATTTCTTATTCCTTACTTCTACAGTAGAACACCTTCCGCCTAGTCCTCTCGTCGATACTGATAAGACCACTCATACCTTATGGTTATTATCAATGGAACTTGTTTGAGGTCACACGCACAAAACCACAAATAATGTATGGTAATGACATAGATTTAATAATATTAATAATATTGTATTACTTAAATTTTAATTATTGATAACTCGCGTGTGCGAAAGGTAAAGGTAGGACTTAGGTATGATTCAAATCGTTATTGATGGGAAATATCGAATTGTCGAGCAAGGACAAACCGTTCTTGAGGCGGCAAAAACATGTGGTTTAGAGATCCCATCTTTATGTGGTTTGAACAAAACAGCGGATAAAGTACCGTGTGACTTGTGTGTTGTTGAAGTTGATGGCGTTGGTGTCACTCGTTCTTGTGAGCTTGAAGTGTCTAATGGGCTGAATATTACCACCCAGTCAAAACAGTTAACGATTCATCGGCAAGACGCGTTGAACCGCATCATGACCGATCATTACGCCGATTGTGAAGCGCCATGCCAAACAGCGTGTCCTGCTGGGGTCGATATCCAATCTTACCTGCATCATATTGCTCAAAATGATCACATAAAAGCGATAGAGGTCATCAAAAAGACACTACCAATGCCCCTGTCGATTGGTCGAGTATGTCCTGCTTTCTGTGAAACTGAATGTCGTCGCAACTTGGTCGATGAATCCATCGCGATTCGTCAACTCAAACGACACGCTGCCGACGCAGATTTAGCCGCTCAAGAGAGCTACATGCCAACTAAGAAACCAATCAAAGGCAAGAGTATTGCGATTGTTGGTAGTGGCCCCGGTGGGCTTACGGCAGGTTATTACCTATCTAACGAAGGCTACGATGTCAGTGTTTATGAGTCGATGCCCAAAGCGGGAGGTTGGTTGCGTTACGGTATCCCTGAATATCGCTTACCTAAGTCGATTCTAGATAAAGAAATCGAACTGATGTGTCGTAACGGGATGTCGGTAGAGTGTGATAAAAAACTCGGTGTTGATTTTACACTGTCTGATTTAAGTAACGATTTTGATGCGGTTTGTTTAGCGGTTGGCGCGTCGCAAGCGGTTGAAATGAATTATCCGGGCAGCGAGCTTGGCGGTTGTTATCTAGGCGTCGATTACTTGAAAGATTACGTGACCGATCAGCAGTATGTCACTGGTAAAAAGGTCGCAGTAATTGGTGGCGGTAATACCGCGATTGACTGCGCTCGAACAGCGGTGCGTGATGGTGCGGATACCACGCTGATTTATCGTCGTACTCGAGATGAGATGCCGGCAGAAGATTACGAAATCGAAGAAGCTGAGCATGAAGGTGTGAAGTTCCATTTCTTAACCAACCCGGCAGAAAACATAGCCGATGAAAATGGTCATGTATCAGAAATACGATTAGAGCGTATGGCTTTGGGTCCGGCTGATGCTTCAGGTCGTCGCAGCCCTAAACCAACAGGCGAATTCTTTGTTGAAGCGTTTGATACGGTTATTGCTGCCGTGTCGCAAAAGCCGGATCTGAGCTTTATGGACAATGAAGCGATTGATATTCCTCTTACTCGTTGGAATACCGCTGATGCCGATCCGCAAACCATGCATACAGGTACTGGCAATATCTTTAGTATTGGTGATTTCCGACGCGGCCCTGCAACCGCAGTGGAAGCGGTGGGGGATGGGCGCATTGCTGCACAGGCGATTGATCGGTTCTTTCATGGCGATATGGATAACATTCCGGTTAAACCGTTTAATTCAAGAAAGCACAAGCAGCTCAAAGCGGTGGATCCTGAGCAATACAAATCCATACAGCGTATGGCGCGTAAGATCATGCCAGAGCTAACACCCGAGCAGCGTGAACAAAGCTTCGACGAAGTAGAAACAGGATTTGATAATGCTGATGCAATTGCGGAAGCAGCAAGATGCCTAGAATGTGGCTGCCAAGCCAATACCGATTGCGACCTACGAGACTACTCGACTGAATACAAGGCAACGCAAACACATCCAGAGTACAAAATCGATGTGGCTTCGAATGATAGTTGGCAGGCGATTCGTGCAGAAGAAGCGAAGGTCGGTTTAACAAGACAAAAATTTGCAGTTGATGACAGTTCAGAATTTATTATCTTTGATGCCAACCGCTGTATCAGTTGCGGGCAGTGTATCCAAGCGTGTCGTGAACAGAATGTACATGGTGTTTTAAGCTTCATGAATCAATCTGATGGCAAGCCTGCATCAAGACCTGAATGTCGTCCTAATTTTGGGGCAGACAAGACCTTAATGGGTGACTCAAACTGCGTTCAATGTGGATCTTGTATTCAGGCGTGTCCAACCGGTGCAATGGTGGATGCTCGTGATAGAAAGCAGGGAGACACTGACCTACTCAAGAAAGTGGATACCATCTGCACCTATTGTGGTGTGGGCTGTAAGCTAACCATGCATATTGATGAGCAGAAAAACAAAATCCGTTATATCGAAGGCGGTGACTCTCCGGTCAATGAAGGCATGTTGTGTGTTAAGGGGCGATTCGGCTTCGATTTTGTGGGCAGTGATGCGCGTTTAACCACACCATTAATTCGTAAAGATGGCTGGTTGCAACCTGCAAGTTGGGAAGAAGCGATTAAACTCATTGCTGATAAATTTACCGCGATTAAACAGGGCTTTGGTAGCAATGCTTTGGCGGGCTTCTCGTCGGCGAAAACCACCAATGAAGACAACTATGCCTTCCAAAAATTCATACGCCGTGAATTAGGCACTAATAACGTCGATCACTGTGCACGTCTTTGTCATGCTTCTACTGTTACCGGTTTAGAGGCTTCGCTGGGTAGCGGGGCGATGACCAATGATATTCCAAGTATCAAGCACTCAGATGTGATCTTTATTATCGGTTCAGACACGACTTCAGCACACCCAATTATTGGCTCGCACATCAAGCAAGCGGTGAGGCATGGTGGAGCACGATTGATCGTTGCTGATCCAAAACGAATCGATATTGCTGACCACGCTGAGCTTTACTTAGCGCACCGACCGGGCACCGATGTGATGCTGATTAATGGTGTGATGCAGCAGATCATCAAACACGGTTGGTACGATCAAGATTATATTGATGATCGTGTCGACGGCTTTGATACCTTATTGCAAGAAGTCATGTCACCAAGCTACTCACTTGATAAAGTCGAATTGGTGACTGGCGTGAAAGCGGAAGATATCTTCGCGATGGCTCGCTTGATTGGTACTGCAGAACGCACCGCAGTGTATTATTCGATGGGTATTACGCAACACACCACTGGTCACGACAACGTACGTTCAATCGCTAATCTACAACTATTGTGTGGCAACATTGGTATTGAAGGCGGTGGTATAAACCCATTACGTGGCCAATCCAATGTTCAGGGCGCGTGTGATATGGGGGCATTGCCGAACAACCTTCCAGGTTATCAGAAAGTGTATAATCCGATAGTTCGTCAAAAATTCGCGATGGAGTGGGGTGTTTCTGACTTACCAGCGGAAGCGGGGTTAACGCTCACCGAAATTATTGATGGAGCGTGCCATCGAGATGTTCGTGGTCTGTATGTCATGGGTGAGAACCCAGTGTTGAGTGACCCGAATCAAGCGCATGTGATTGAAGGTCTTGAAGCGTTGGATTTCCTAGTGGTTCAAGATATTTTCTTAACCGAAACCGCTCAGTATGCCGATGTGGTTCTGCCGTCTTGTTCGTTTGCTGAAAAGTCTGGCCACTTCACCAATACAGAGCGCCGAGTCCAACGTATTAATCCTGCTGTTAATCCGCCCGGTGACGCGAAAGAAGATTGGGTGATTATTCAAATGCTAGCCAATGCAATGGGCGGCGGTTGGGACTACAAAACCGTTGCTGATATCACCAATGAGATAGCACGTGTAACGCCGCAGTATGGTGGTTTACGTTGGGAGAATATTACGGTGAACGGCGTCCAATGGCCAACTAATAAGAATAATCCTGACGGTACACGCATCATGCACCAGACTCAATTCACTCGCGGGCGTGGTCAAATGGAAGCGATTCCTTTTAGATACGCAGCAGAACTTCCTGATGCGGAATACCCGCTAGTATTAACGACAGGTCGCATCCTAGAACAGTTCCACACAGGAACCATGACACGTAAAACCAAAGGGCTTGATAACTTGGCAGGACCACGTGCGATGGTGAGTGTTCATGATGCCGAAGCGTTAGGGATCTCGAATGGCCAGATGCTCAAAGTATCAACCCGTCGTGGAGAAATTGAAATCGCGGCATTTGTCACTAAGCGAATGCAAAAGGGTGTGGTATTTATTCCATTCCATTTTGTCGAATCTCCAGTTAACCGCTTAACTACGACTGCAACCGATCCGCACGCTAAGATCCCAGAGTTTAAGGTGGCGGCAGTCCGCATTGACCCAATTCGTGAGTCTGAATCAGAAACAACAGAAGCTTAGTTCCGAGCGTTAAGCTAATTAACGATAGGCATTAAAAAGCCGCGTAACTCTCAGAGTTATGCGGCTTTATTTATTGAGCTAGACTCGGTGTCAAATGACCAAGTTAATCATTTAGTTTGAAGCGAGTTCGTTACCGTGAACACCAAATTGTTTTGCGGCGTATGCAACGCGCTCGGCAGGTTTTGGATATTCAGCTGGCGTGCCTAGGTTTTCAATATGATGCAAGCGAGGCAATAAACCCGCGCCGTTTGCAATCTGTATTGCTAATCCTGGACGAGCGTTTAGCTCTAGTACCATTGGGCCTTCTTCTTGGTCTAAAACCATGTCAGTGCCCATGTAACCAAGGCCTGTCATTTCCCACGCGCTTGATGCTAGCGTAAGCAGTTTTTCCCAATGCGGTACTTGAAGTTGTGCCAACTCTTTGTCCGTGTCCGGGTGGTGAGTCACAGGGTGGTCAAATTGAACCGCCCGAACGGCTTTACCCGTAGCGATACAGATACCCACACCCACAGCGCCTTGGTGCAAGTTTGCCTTGCCGTCAGAAGCTGAAGTAGAAAGACGCATCATCGCCATCACAGGGTAGCCTTTGAATACGATAATTCGTACATCTGGCACACCTTCATAACTGAAGCCATCAAAACACTCGTCAAACTTGATGAGGTTTTCAACCACGGCTACGTCGTTCTTACCACCCAGTGAGAAAAGACCCGCGAGAGCGTTACTGATGTGACGCTCTACGTCTTCTTCATTGATAGTCGAACCCGATGGCTTGGTATAAACACCATCCTTGTGAGAAATAACAACAAGGATACCTTTACCACCACTACCTTGAGCGGGCTTGATTACAAACCCCGGCCACTCTTTAACCATCTTGTGGATTGTTTTTACTTCAGCTTGGTGACCAATAACGCCAATCAGTGTTGGTACGGTTGCACCAGCTTGTTCAGCAATAATCTTAGTCTTAAGCTTGTCATCAACGAGTGGATACTTGGAACGATCATTGTAGCGACCAATATAGCTATGGTTACGCTTGTTCATTCCCATTATGCCTTTGTCTTTCAACTTAAACGGTGAAGTAAATTGATCAAACATAACTTAGTCCTCCGCTAGCGGTTTAAAGCGACGAAGCTCGGTTAGACGGTAGCCTGTGTAGTTACCTAGTAGCAAGATGGTCGCTAGAATAACAAGCTGTAAACCAATAAAGTTAAACGTTAAATGCTGGATGAACGGGTTAGTCATGCCTAAGTAAACAAGAACAGCGGTAAATAGAGAACCACCACCTTGTAGCACTACCTCTTTCGCCCCTTCTTCTTCCCAAAGGATAGACATACGTTCGATAGTCCAAGATAGGATAATCATTGGGAAGAACGTAATCGATAGACCTTCAGTCAGACCGACTTTAAACGCCACTACAGTAAACACAGAGATAATCATGATTACCGTAATGATTACGGCGGATATCCTGGCGACCAGTAGCAAGTTGAGCTTGGATAAGTAACTTCGAATAATAAGACCTGTACCTACGATAAGTAGGAAGCCGACAATACCCGTTACCAATTGTGTTTGTACAAAGGCTACCGCAATCAGTACAGGCATGAACGTACCAGACGTTTTCAGACCGATGATGACACGTAGGAACACAACAATCAGAGCACCGATAGGAATCAGCATGATGGTTTTAAACATCGCTTGCTCTTCTAGCGGCAGACTATGAATGGAAAGGTTTAACAGTTGATCCGCAGAGACTTTACTGTTGGTTGCTTCAGTGGGAGTCACCTCCTGAGCAATCATCGAGAAGTGAACTTTACTGTTCTGACCGCCAACCACGTCTAATAGAGATACATTTGATTCATCCCAAATTAGCAGGTTTGGCTGAACTTGCTGTTCGCTTGATTCAGGAGAGAATAAAACCCATTGGTCGTTATCCCAGATCTGGTTCATTTGCTGAATAGATTGACGACGACGGCCATCTTCTAGCTCGATAACACCAACCACTTTATTGTGGATATTGGCTGCTGAAAGTAGCTTGTGTGTTGCTTCAACTTTGCTCATGTTATTCAGAATCAGTGCAGAGTTTTGGCTGTCTGGATCATTAAGCGTTTTGATAAGTTCACGAGTGAAGGTGATGTTGTCTGCTGAGCGCTTGGTTGCTCGGTCAATCAGTGCCAACGCTGCCGCTTCTTCTGGACCATCAAAGCTTGGTTGCGTAATTTCACCTTCTGGTGGTATCGCATCAATTTTTGCTTGGTTATCAACTAGGAATTGAGTCTTGTAGTAGATAGTTTGCGGGCCATCAGCGTGGCGAATAGACCATTCTGCACGACGACCTGACTCGGTGTTCAAGTAAGAGATGCCGTAACCTGGAGATGAAGCTGACTCACCAATAAGTGTGTAATTAGATTGAGTGTGAGGAGCAGCTAATGAAACTTTTGCTTCTTTACCAACCGCATTGAACTCGATACGAGCTTCAACGTCCCAAACCTGCCTGGTTTCCCCTGGAGTCCAAGGTACACCGTAGGTCGTATGTCTGAACATACTCAGTGTTATACCTGCCACGATGAGCAGGAAAATAGAGATATAAAATGGAATTCTTGACGTCATAGCTTACCCTACTATTGTTATTTAACTTCCGTTTGTACGTACTTTTTACTTACATCTACTAGCGCTATGTCTTTGATAAATTCGCGCCCTAGTAATACAGGGTGACTCATTTGAGAGCGATCCGCCAATGTAAATTGCGCTTTTTCATGGATATTTCCAACTTTTACCCATAATTCGATCACAGCTCGACGTTCTGTCTGGTCATTGGTTGACTGACGGATTTTTACATACCGCACAACGGGCGCTTCAATCCATTTTTGGTCTTCTACAGCTTGTGCTTTATCGGCCAAATGGAATCTCACCCAGTCTTTACCGTTACGTTCGAATTCTTTGATGTCGACAGCATTTAAAGAAGAGGTGGTTGCGCCAGTATCAACACGCGCATCAAAGCTCTGTTTGATCGAGTCGATAGACACTTTTTCGATTCCGCCAAGGATGGTCGGTTGTAACGTAGTAGTGACAGGAGTAGCGGCAACGACGACGGGTTCTTCTTGCTCTAGTTCTTCAATTACCTTGTGTTCCATACTTGTCAGGTGAACATCTAATTGACTAGAAAGAGTGGTGATTTCGTCTTCTAAGCTTTCAATATAATCACTTTGATTACTTAGTTGCAGTTCAAGATTTTGAACCTTATTTGCGATGTTTGTCTCTGAGCGGGCAATAGCGTCGAGAGTTTCTTGGTGGTAGGTAGCACCGTTCGTGAGGGTACAACCAGAGAGCAAACCAACCGCCACGATAGGCGATAATCGCTTAAACATATAAAAAACCTTTGAGAATTAGAGAATAGTTCAGACTATTTAGTAGTTTATCCCACAAAAAAGGACGCGTGAAGCATCCTATTGTAAGAGTCTGGTCATATTGAATCGCTATGTGAGCGCTACGAAAATTATTGTGATCTGAGTTCGTTCATTTGTTAAGCATGAGCGCGAATTTTATATAATTCATGCTCATGCTATTCAAAACTTACACATATAAATAACTAAGACTTAGTGACCACAGAGTTCATGGCTTTGGTCCTATAGAAATTACGGTTTCGTCGCGACAAGAACGGCACGTCTTGGTGCAGGGTGACCCTCAACCGTTTTACTTGGATCGTTCGGATCGAGGTAATCTGGAAGAGAGTTGTGTGTCATCCATTCTGTTGTGCGTTGTTCGCCAATCGTCGTGACATTTTCGTCAACGATACGCACGTCTTCAAACCCAACCTGTTCTAGCCAGCGTTTCAGTGCGAGAGCAGAAGGGAAGAAGTACACATTTCTCATTTGCGCGTAACGGTCAACAGGGACCAATACCGCATTCTCGTCACCTTCAATCACCAAGGTCTCAAGAACCAGCTCACCGCCAGATGCCAATTGGTCTTTTAGCTGAATCAAGTGATCCAGAGGTGAACGACGGTGATACAGAACACCCATGCTAAATACAGTGTCGTAGGCTTCTAGTTTTGGCAGTTGCTCAATACCTAAAGGTAATAGGTGAGCACGTTGGTCATCGCCCATTAACTTACGAATCGCTTCAAACTGAACCAAGAATAGGTGAGAAGGGTCGATACCCACCGTTAGACGTGCGCCTTCACCTAGCATGCGCCACATGTGGTAACCATTGCCACAACCTACATCAAGCACAGAGCGGTTTTTCAATGGAGAAATATGAGGAAGGACACGGTCCCATTTCCAGTCACTGCGCCACTCCGTATCGATATGAATATCGTGAACGGTGTAAGGACCCTTCCTCCACGGATGGAAGGTCTTTAGTAAGCTTTCTAACTTCTTAAGTTCACCTGTGTGAAATGGTGTCGAGCTACCAATGGTTACTGAGTTTTTCAGATCAACTTGGTCAGGCACGCCTTGAGGGATTTTATTCAGTGCACGTAACCAACGGTCGAAGTCACCGTGCTCTGCATTTTGCCAATCCGTCAGCTGTTGAGGAAGAACATTGAGCCACGGCTGTAGGCGAGTGTCTTGGGCAATGAGTTGATAAAAATTGGCAAAATTAAACATAGTTTTTCACTGAGTTAATAGGGTCAATAAACCCCAAAATAAAAATTAAATTTGTCATTCCCTGTAGTGAGGGACGAACATGATAGGGAATCTCGGTTTATCGAACTTGATAGATATCCCCAACTCGCTCGTTCCTCGCTCTTGAGGATGACGTTTTAGTACGAGCTGACTGGGTATGTACGCTATTTAATCGCGAACATTGAACCAAAGTTGAAGCATTGGAACCACACTTCGCTGCTTGAGAAGCCAATCTTATCAAAGCGTTCCTTGTGGATAGGGATCGAGTCTGGACGCATCACGTTTTCAATTGCACTGCGTTTTTGGCTTACTTCAAGCTCGCTGTATCCATTGGCACGTTTGAAATCATGGTGCAGGTCGATAAGCAGTTCATTTGAACTTTCATCTTCGAATACGTATTTTTCTGACAGAATTAAGATCCCGCCAGGGCGCAAGCCTGCATAAATTCTCTCAAGCAGAGCGTATCGGTCGTCGGGAGACAGAAATTGCAGCGTAAAGTTAAGAACCACAACAGAGGCGTCTTTAATCTCGATTTCACGGATGTCGGCTTCAATGACTTCAACTGGCGTGTCACTGCGGTAAGCATTAACGTGCAACTTGCAGCGTTCAACCATCGCTTGTGAATTATCAACAGCGAAAATGGTGCAGCCTTCTTGCTGAATATGGCGACGCATTGAAAGTGTCGCCGCGCCAAGAGAGCAGCCTAGGTCGTAAATATTTGAATGTGGTTTTACAAAGCGCTCAGCCAGCATGCCAATTGCGGAGATAATGTTGCTATAGCCAGGCACCGAGCGTTGGATCATATCCGGAAATACTTCAGCAACCCTTGCATCAAAGGTGAAATCACCAATTTTATCAATAGGAGCGGAAAAGATATTGTCTGTGTTGCTCATGGCATTTTCTCTCGACAGTCAGCGTAATTGGCACAAAATTCATACCAAATAAAAGGGGACGTATTTTACGTAAAAAAAGCGCGGCTGTCACGAAAACTGAGATTTAGCTCAAGGTTCGAAGTTACTTATAGGTGAGGGGTTAAAACATCGAGATTTGGTGATTGCCTTTCTGTGCTGGAAATTGAGCGAGATCTGGCAAGATAAGTGACGTATTTTCAGACACTTGCTTTTGTAGCTGCTTATAAATAGCTATCGCCAGTTCAGGTGCGTGATTATTGTCTGGGGTGTGGATCATTAAATAGGGTTGTTTGCTTTCATTAAGCCAGCTTGGAATTTTGGCAAACCAAGGTTTAAAAAACTCAATATTAGGTTCTTGGTCTGGGTGACCAATAAATCGAATCATAGGATTATTGGCGGTCGCAATCGCATGCACGGGAACGCGCGGCTTTTTCTGATGAGCATCGATCACCGCTTCTGTGGTTGGTGGTGCGGAGAAAACGGGGCGGCTATCCATAATAATGCGATTGATCCCTTCTTCTATTAACCAATGATTGAAGCGCTTTTCCGCATCGCCCTTATCAAAAAAACCAAGGTGACGAACCTCTACGCCGAGCTGCATATTTTTGGGGAACAAGGTACAAAACTTTTGCAGGGCAGGGAGCATACTAGGTTCAAAACTGTGTGGTAGCTGAATCGTCCATTGGCCAATACGATCGTGCAGTGGCGACATGGTCATTAAAAAATCCTTGAGCTCGGCTTGGCAGTGCCTAAGTTGTTGCTGGTGGGTGATGAACTTTGGCAGCTTGAAGGTGAACCTAAAATCACCGTGACTAGCGGCTTTCCAGTTATGAACGGTCGACATACTCGGTGTAGCGTAAAAGGTGGTGTTGCCCTCAACGGTATGAAAAACTTGCGTGTACTTTTCTAGGCGTTCGGCTGGCTTGGTTCCCTTGCCATAGAACTGACTTTGCCACTCAGAATGAGACCACATGGTTAACCCAAGTCTTAAAGGTAAAGTTTCTGTTGTTATTACACGATCATCCATCTATTACACCGTTATTCATCACGCGATCAGTCATTACAAAAAGTTTTTGGTTTGAAGTTAGGGCGTGTTGATCTTTCGAGCTGGTTTTTGCAGCGAGTTGCTGGGTATTTATACAAGGCAGAGGCTTTGATGTGTAGCTAGCCTACATGAGAAGCCGATAACGTAGTAGAAATGACCAGCAAACGCTGCCCGAAGGGTTCGGCTAAAAGCGTTTTACTCTTTGTTGAGGGAGATTTGCTTAGAATGACTAGGCTACTTCTCCCTCGCCGCGATTAAAACGCTTTTATCTCGAACAAAATTTAACCACGAAAGGTCAACGCGCCCTAAAATCTACTTTACGAGACTTTTGCTGATTAAGGTACTTTCGAGATATAATTAGCGCAATTTTTTCGGTTTTGATGAATCTTTGCGCACTTGATGGGCTAAAAAGCAGCAAAGCCAGATAAAACACAATAAATTCGAATGTGGAAGGTCGATTTTAAACGAGTTTCCGCGTATAAATGTTCCTTTGCTCTGTTGTGTGGAATGACCACTGACAGCTTGGAAACTAGTAAATAATTAAGAGATTGGGAAATTCATTATGCGTACCCATTACTGTGGTAACCTGAACAAGTCCCTGGCGGGACAAACTGTAGAATTGTGCGGCTGGGTAAACCGTCGCCGTGATTTAGGCGGTCTTATCTTTATCGATATGCGAGATCGTGAAGGCGTCGTTCAGGTTGTTGTCGATCCAGATATGAAAGATATCTTCCCGATCGCTAACCAACTGCGTAATGAATTCTGTATCAAATTTACTGGTGAAGTACGTGTTCGTCCTGACAGCCAAGTAAATAAAGATATGGCGACGGGTGAAGTTGAGCTTTACGCAACTGGCCTTGAGATCATCAACCGTTCAGAAGCGCTTCCACTAGATTTCAATCAAACGAACTCTGAAGAACAGCGCCTAAAGTACCGTTATATCGATCTTCGTCGTCCAGAAATGAGCGATCGTATTAAGCTTCGTGCACGTGCTTCTAGCTTCGTTCGTCGTTTCCTAGACGAGAACCTATTCCTAGACATCGAAACACCAGTACTAACGAAAGCGACACCTGAAGGCGCTCGTGATTACCTAGTACCAAGCCGTGTTCACAAAGGTAGCTTCTACGCACTTCCTCAATCTCCTCAGCTGTTCAAGCAATTGCTGATGATGTCTGGTTTTGACCGTTACTATCAAATAGTTAAATGTTTCCGTGATGAAGATTTACGTGCTGACCGTCAGCCTGAATTTACTCAAATCGATATCGAAACATCGTTCATGTCTTCTCAAGAAGTGCGTAACATCACTGAGAAGCTAGTTCACGATATGTGGAAAGAGCTTCTAGATGTTGAACTGGGCCAATTCCCAGTTATGCCTTTCTCTGAAGCGATTCGTCGTTTCGGTTCTGATAAGCCAGATCTACGTAACCCACTAGAACTAGTAGACGTTGCTGACTTACTGAAAGATGTAGAGTTCAAAGTATTCTCTGGCCCTGCGAACGATGAAAAAGGTCGCGTAGCAGTAATCCGTGTACCGGGTGGCGCTAAGCTGACTCGTAAGCAAATCGACGGTTACGCAGAGCACGTAGGTATCTACGGCGCGAAAGGTCTAGCTTGGATGAAGGTTAACGACCGTGCTGCTGGCATGGAAGGAATCCAATCTCCAGTTGCTAAGTTCCTAAACGAAGACGTAATCAACGGTCTTCTTGAGCGCACTCAAGCTGAATCTGGCGATATCATCCTATTTGGTGCAGATAAAGCGAACATCGTTGCTGAAGCAATGGGCGCACTTCGTATCAAGCTAGGTGATGACTTAGAGCTAACAGACAAGAAAGCGTGGGCTCCTCTTTGGGTTATTGATTTCCCAATGTTCGAAGAAGATGGTGAAGGCAACCTTCACGCAATGCACCACCCATTCACATCACCACTTGGCGTGAGCGCGGAAGAGCTAAAAGCAAATCCAGCTGCAGCTAACTCTGATGCATACGACATGGTAATCAACGGCTACGAAGTAGGTGGCGGTTCTGTACGTATTCACAGCGCAGAAATGCAAACGGCTGTATTCGGTATCTTAGGTATCGAAGCTAAAGAGCAACAAGAGAAATTCGGTTTCCTACTTGAAGCACTTAAGTACGGTACGCCACCACACGCAGGTCTAGCATTCGGTCTTGACCGTTTAGCAATGCTTCTTTGTGGTACAGAGAACATCCGTGACGTTATCGCATTCCCGAAAACAACAGCTGCAGCATGTCTATTAACAGACGCGCCGAGCCTAGCAAACCCAGCATCACTGGAAGAGCTAGCAATCGCTGTTAACTTAGCGAAGAAAGAAGACTAATCAAACGATTAAGCTCGACTTTCTAATCAAGCAGTGAGTTTTCGATAGAGCTTAAGTCTTAGATAGCACTTAAGCTTTCAACAAAACTTAGTTTTTGATAGAATTTTTTCTTTCGCAGAACAACGAAATGCCCGTTAATTTGACGGGCATTTTTTTTTGCGTTCGATATACTAAGCTCATAAAGCATGTATAAATAATCAGTATTTGAAGTTATGTCTATTATCTTAGGGATTGACCCTGGTTCTCGTATTACCGGCTATGGCGTGATTCGTCAAAATGGTCGCCATCTATATTACTTAGGTAGCGGTTGTATTCGCACCTCTGAAAAAGAACTGCCAGGCCGACTCAAACAAATCTACGCCGGCGTGAGCGAAATCATCACTCAGTTTCAGCCTGACGTATTCGCGATCGAACAAGTGTTCATGGCGAAGAATGCCGATTCAGCACTTAAACTTGGTCAAGCTCGTGGCAGTGCGATTGTAGCAGCGGTGAATGCAGATTTACCTGTACATGAATATGCGGCTCGTTTGATCAAACAAGCGGTGACTGGTAATGGTGGCGCTGATAAGTCTATGGTTCAGAATATGGTGATGAGCATGCTCAAACTACCCGCTAAGCCACAAGCCGATGCAGCCGATGCTCTAGGCGTAGCGATCACTCACGCTAACACCAATAAAACCTTGGTCGCACTTGCAGGCAAAGCAACAGGAGCAAGAAAAGGGCGTTACCGTTAAATCTAATTCTATTGTTAGTTCCTAATTCTGCCTTTTAAACTTATTCTATTGATGAGCCTCACGCCCTGTTTGGCTCATATCAAAACAATACACCTCTAAATCCTTGATGAAATGAGATCTTTCGAACATAACCCAGATAATAACATTGCGTATCATTTAACATGTTATTAACATTGGTCGGAGGTCTTACAAGTTAATCAAGGATGATCACTGATGAACCCAATCAAGCTGTGGCGCGCGCTGTTTCTACCTAAAAACAATGGGTGGAGTAACAACGAAGTCAGACAAGCCGATATCTTATTACTCTTCACTTTTATCGCATTCTTCGTGGGTGTCTATAGCTTAATCAAGTGGACTAAGCACGAAGAGCAACTTCTGATCGCCACATCTGTATTTCTTATCGTATTCGAACTGATCTCTGCACTGCTACTTCGTGTGACGAGTAAGCCGAGCCTTGCACTTAACTTTGGTTTTGTCGGCATGGCTGTCCACGCGTTGAACATCATTTATCAAAGCGGTGGGGTTGTGGCTTCCACTCAAGCTTATTGGGTGCCTTTGTTAGTGGTCGCTTTTTTCTTATCAGGAACACGAATTGTGGCTTTGGTATGGAGTGGACTGGTTATCGGTGTTTCATTAGTGATGACCTCAGCACATCTCAATGGATTTGCATTTCCCCAGCTTGAGCTAACCCCTGATGCGTTAGTGGTAGAAACTTGGTCCGGTGTGATTATGCCGCTGGTGGTGATCTGTATTGCTCAAGCCTTTACAGCTAAGCAAAAAGAGGTGGCCATCGAAATGGCAGAGGATGCGATTTCAGAAAGCCAACATGTTGCCAATCAAGCGACGCAAAGTGAAGGTCGGTTGTCTATCGTGCTCGACCAAGCTAATTCGAATTCAGAGAGTCTACAAGGTGTTTCGGTTCATTTAGATCAGCAGTCACAAGACTTGCATGCTCAAGTCGAAGTGTTGAATGTCAATTGTGAATCTCAAGCGAGCGCTGCAGAAGAGATGAGTCAACAACTCCATCAAATGACTCAAGGCATTGAAGAATCCAATTCATTCGTAGGTGAACTGAAAGAACGCAGCGAAGCGGTGGGAACCAAAGCGCAAAAGAGCTCAGAGTCACTAGAAGCTTCAACCGATGCGATCAGTCAAATCATTCAAAGTAATCAAGAAATCATGAAGGTCGCTGATTTGATCACTTCGGTTGCTGAGCAAACCAATCTGTTAGCACTTAACGCGGCAATCGAAGCGGCTCGAGCAGGTGAGCAAGGAAGAGGCTTTGCTGTGGTAGCTGATCAGGTAAGAGAGCTATCGGCGAAAAGCAGTCATTCGGCGATAGAGATTCGAACTTTGTTAGATCGCAGTAAAGAAGAAGTTGAACACGGCAGAGCAATCATCGAAACCACGGCGAGCGAGATGAACGGTATTATCTCTGAGGTGCAAACCATATCAACAGATGTTAATCAGCTCACCAATATTATGGCAATGCAGATGAATTCGCTAAAAGAGCTCGATCTCGCCAGTTCAGAAGTCGCCCAAAGTGTGGCGGAAACTAAATCGGTGTCAGGCTTAGTCGCGAATTATGGTTCTGAGCTAACGGGTCATGTGACTTCGGTTAAAGAATTGGTCGCGAGCTTGAACAGCGTGGTCTCGCAAGCCAAACAAGCCTAAATAATTCACTTCAAAAAACACAAAGAACTGGATAAGTATCCAGTTCTTTTATATTCTGTCCTTCAAATTAAATTCCATCAAGAGAGTGAATTGTGATCGGACGTCTCCGCGGTACATTAATAGAAAAACAGCCACCAGAATTATTGATTGAAGTCAGTGGTGTTGGTTATGAAGTTCAAATGCCAATGAGCTGTTTTTATGAGTTACCAAACGTAGGCGAAGAAGCAATTATCTACACTCATTTTGTGGTACGTGAAGATGCTCAGCTACTTTATGGTTTTAACACCGTTAAAGAGCGTGCCTTGTTCCGTGAAGTGATTAAAGCGAATGGTGTCGGTCCTAAACTTGGTCTTGGGATTCTTTCAGGCATGACTGCTAGCCAATTCGTTCAGAGCGTTGAACGTGAAGATATCTCTACGCTGGTTAAACTGCCGGGTGTTGGTAAGAAAACGGCAGAACGTCTTGTTGTTGAAATGAAAGACCGCTTGAAAGGGTGGGGAGCAGGTGATCTGTTTACGCCTGCAACGGATGCTGCGCCAATGGACTCGATGCCAGCGGTTCACGATGCTGAAGAAGAAGCCGTAAGCGCATTACTTGCGTTGGGTTATAAACCGACGCAAGCCTCTAAAGTTGTTGCTCAAGTGGCTAAAGATGGCATGACCAGCGAACAATTGATTCGCGAAGCACTGAAGTCGATGGTTTAATACCTCATATACTTGTTCTATAAAATAGACTCATTCACTTTGCCTGTACGCAGAGTTAGGAATAACAGAATTTATGATTGAAGCCGATCGCCTGATTGCACCGGATAATCCGGTCTTTAAAGATGAAGATGTTATCGACCGTGCAATACGTCCAAAGGCGCTAGCCGACTATCAAGGTCAGGACCACGTTCGTAACCAGATGGAGATTTTCATTCAAGCAGCCCAAATGCGAAATGAAGCTCTGGATCATCTGTTGATTTTTGGCCCTCCCGGTTTAGGTAAAACCACGTTGGCGAACATTGTTGCCAATGAAATGGATGTGAGCATCCGCACGACTTCAGGTCCAGTTTTAGAAAAAGCGGGCGATTTAGCCGCGCTATTAACTAACCTCGAAGAAAACGATGTGCTTTTCATTGATGAGATCCACCGCTTAAGCCCTGTGGTTGAAGAGGTTCTGTATCCAGCAATGGAAGATTACCAACTGGATATCATGATTGGTGAAGGCCCTGCGGCTCGCTCTATCAAGATTGACCTTCCTCCATTTACTTTGATTGGTGCAACCACTCGTGCTGGCTCACTGACATCGCCATTACGTGACCGTTTTGGTATTACTCAGCGTCTTGAGTACTACAAGGTTGAAGACCTTCAAAATATCGTTCAGCGCAGTGCAGATTGCCTTGGACTTTCATTGGAGTCGGATGGGGCATTAGAAATTGCTCGTCGTGCTCGTGGTACACCGCGTATCGCGAACCGTTTATTACGCCGTGTACGAGATTACGCGGAAGTGAAAGCCGACGGACATATTTGCCCAGACGTAGCGGATAAGGCACTCAATATGTTGGACGTTGATGCCAAAGGCTTTGACTACATGGACAGAAAGCTTCTACTTGCGATTATGGAGAAGTTTGGTGGTGGTCCGGTCGGTATCGACAACATGGCAGCTGCGATTGGTGAAGAAAAAGATACGATTGAAGATGTATTGGAACCGTATTTGATTCAGCAGGGTTATCTGCAAAGAACACCAAGAGGTCGAATTGCTACCGACAGAGCGTATTTACACTTCGGAATAGACAAGCCCTCAAATCGTTAACTTATTCATTTCTAAAGATCCCAGTTGCATAAGCGCTGGGATTTTTTGGTTTTTATTGAATAACAACTCTTTGAGCAAATCGATAAAAAGGCTAAATAGAGAAATTCAAAAATGGAAACTTTGATTTCAAGTTTGATTTAGCTAACAAAAAATGAAATAAACTGTCATATCTTTTGTTAATACTTTATAGGTAGTTGTAATTTGGATGTTGAAGTGGTGCTGAGCTTTTGTCACAGATATCATGCGCGGTTATTAACAACGCTAAAATTGGTGTGATTTTAATCATGATTGTTTAAAAATAACTCTAATTTGCTTGAATAAAATTGATACAAATCAACGCAGACTTCTCCTATAAACCTTTTGAAACATACTGATTTTACCAGTAATATTAGCGCCAGCTATATTAGCTCATGCTTAACAATAATCTAACTATAACGGTACGTTTTTGCTACAAATTTCAATTTGTAATAACAATTATATAAATTGTTTTAACATGGATATTTGCGGTGAATAATCACACAAGTGTCATTCAGCCGACACAAAGGAGTTACCATGATTGATGTTGTTGATCTGTCGCGATTGCAGTTTGCATTTACAGCGATGTATCACTTCTTATTTGTTCCACTGACCTTAGGTATGGCATTTCTTCTTGCCATTATGGAGTCAGTATATGTAATGACTGGCAAACAAATTTACAAGGACATGACCAAGTTCTGGGGTAAATTGTTTGGTATTAACTTTGCTCTTGGTGTAGCGACAGGCTTAACCATGGAGTTTCAGTTTGGTACGAACTGGTCTTACTATTCTCACTACGTTGGAGACATCTTCGGTGCTCCGCTAGCTATTGAAGCGCTTGTTGCATTCTTCCTAGAGTCTACTTTTGTTGGTCTTTTCTTCTTCGGTTGGGACAGATTGTCAAAGCGTCAGCACTTAGCGGTAACGTGGTTAGTAGCACTTGGCTCTAACTTCTCAGCGCTTTGGATCTTGGTAGCGAACGGCTGGATGCAAAACCCAGTGGGTGCGGAATTTAACTTTGAAACCATGCGTATGGAAATGGTGAGCTTCGCTGAAGTTGTACTAAACCCAGTAGCGCAAGTTAAATTCGTACACACAGTGGCGTCTGGTTACACAACGGGTGCTATGTTCATCCTTGGTATCAGCTCATACTACATTCTTAAAGGTCGTGACCTTGCCTTTGCTCGTCGCTCTTTTGCGATTGCAGCATCTTTCGGTATGGCGGCGATCCTGTCAGTAATCGTGCTAGGTGATGAATCTGGTTACGAGCTTGGTGAAGTTCAAAAAGTGAAGCTCGCTGCGGTAGAAGCAGAGTGGCACACTGAAGAAGCTCCAGCAGCATTTACTGTTTTTGGTATTCCAAACCAAGAAACAATGAATACTGACTACGCAATTAAAATCCCTTACGTAATGGGTATCATCGCAACGCGTTCGCTTGATACTGAAGTAACGGGCCTGCGTGACTTACGTGATGATCACGTTGATCGTATCCGCACTGGTATGTACGCATACGAGCTGCTTGAAAAGCTACGTTCAGGTGACAAGTCTGAAGAAAACATTGCAGCGTTCGACGAAGTGAAAGGTGACCTAGGTTACGGTCTGCTTCTTAAGCGCTACACAGACGACGTTGTTGACGCAACAGAAGATCAAATCCAAATGGCTGCGGATGATTCTATCCCAACAGTTTGGCCTTTATTCTGGTCATTCCGTCTGATGGTTGCTTGTGGCTTCATCATGTTGTTTGTATTCGGTGCGGCGTTTGTTCAAACGTGTCGTCAGAAGATCGAACAGAAACCATGGATACTTAAAGCGGCGCTATTCTCAATCCCACTACCTTGGATTGCGATCGAAGCGGGTTGGTTCGTTGCTGAATTTGGTCGTCAACCATGGGCGGTTGGTGAAATCCTACCGGTTAACGTGGCTGCATCAGCACTAACTATTGAACAGCTTTGGACTTCACTATTCGCTATTCTGGCACTGTACACAGTGTTCTTGATTGCTGAAGTTTACCTAATGCTGAAATTCGCACGTAAAGGTCCAAGTAGCTTAAAGACAGGCCGTTACCACTTCGAACAAAACGATAACTCTGTTGAAGACAAAGTTAGCCGTTCAGTCGAAGTATAAGTGAGGGAATATTATGTTTGATTACGAAAGCTTACGACTTATTTGGTGGGTATTGATCGGTGTTCTACTGGTTGGTTTCGCCGTAACTGATGGCTTCGATATGGGTGTTGCAGCCCTTTCACCTGTTATCGGTAAGAGCGACACTGAACGTCGTATTATGCTAAACACGATTGCCCCTCACTGGGATGGTAACCAAGTTTGGCTTATCACTGCGGGTGGTGCATTGTTTGCTGCATGGCCACTGGTTTACGCGACATCTTTCTCTGGTTTCTACTTCGCAATGTATGCGACGTTAGCAGCGCTTTGGTTACGACCACTTGCTCTTGATTACCGTTCTAAGATTGAAGATCCAAAATGGCGTAAGACTTGGGACTACGCACTTTGCTTTAGTGGCACAGTTCCACCAATCATTTTCGGTGTGGCATTTGGTAACCTATTACAAGGTGTTCCATTCGAACTGAACGAATTCATGATGTCTAAGTACCATGGTACGTTCTTCGCTCTGCTAAACCCGTTTGCATTGCTTTGTGGTGTGTTGGCTCTGATGTTGTTCGTGATGCAAGGTGCAACATGGCTTCAAATGAAGACAACAGAAGAGCTGCACAGTCGCGCTCGTAACGTTGCTCAGATCACTGGCCTAATTGCTATAGCTCTATTCGTTATTGGCGGCTTCTGGGTTCAATCAATCGAAGGCTATGTAATTACAAGCACTATCGATACGTTTGCTGATTCAAACCCACTAAACAAAGAAGTATCACTTCAAGTTGGTGCTTGGATGACAAACTTCGAAACGTATCCAGCAATGTGGGCTGCACCGATTCTTGGTGTAGCAATGCCACTGCTTGCTGTGATTGCATCTCGCTTTGAGCGTGGTGGTTTCGCATTCTTGTTCTCAAGCCTATCTAACGCTGGTGTTATTTTAACGGCTGGTTTTGCAATGTTCCCATTCGTAATGCCATCTAGCCTGAACCCTAGCCATAGTTTGACTATGTGGGATTCAACAGCAAGTGAGCTAACGCTTGGTCTTATGACTGGAGTTGCGGCGGTAATGGTTCCTGTGATTCTGGGCTACACGACTTGGACATACTACAAAATGTTTGGTCGTCTAGATAAGAAACACATCGAAGATAATGACGTTTCAGCTTACTAAGCTAGAAGTTAAATAACTTAGGAGAAATTTTATGTGGTATTTCGCATGGATTTTGGGTGTACTTCTAGCATGTGCATTCGGCATCATCAATGCTCTTTGGCTTGAGCATTCAGAAATGATGGATAAAGACAGTGAGTAATCTCGCAGAGCAAGTTGCTAAATTGCATCAACCAATGGATAAGACTCTGTTAAGAGCTTTATCCCTAATATTGGGTTTCATGCATGTTGGTTTAGTAATGTGGGATCCTGAAACGTATGCGGCAAGCATCGGTGGCTTTAACGCTATCATTGGGCCTATGTTCATCTGGGCTGTATGCTCGAGCATGGTTTATGGTATCGGTTTTAAGCCAAGAGCTTGGATGTGGCAGTTATTATTCAGCCCTTACGTTTCACTCACGATTTTGCTCTATCTAACCGTGCTGCGCCTTATCTAAATGGGGTTGTGGACTAGGTTTATAACAAAGTAAACCTAGGTAGTTGTTGGGTTTTTAGCCAAAAAGAGGTCATCTTATACAGATGGCCTTTTTTTTCGTCTTTCAAATCAAATAAATCACTGCCATATACTTTTAATGATAAAGAGTTAGGTTATAGTGAGATCTTTATCGTTTTGGGTTGTGGTAGCAAATTGCAGGGATTATCTAAGCCATTTACTTGGCCTGTGACAGTGTATTACGAAGACACCGATGCTGGTGGGGTGGTATATCATGCCAACTATCTTAAGTTCTTTGAGCGCGCTCGAACTGAGATGTTGCGCTCAATTGGCGTCTCTCAGCAAGTCCTGTTAGAACAAAATATCGGTTTCGTAGTCCGACATATGGACATTGATTTTATTCAAGGTGCGCGACTTGATGATTCTTTACAAGTCATTACAAATATTTACGAGTTGAAGCGAGCTACCTTGGTCTTCTGTCAAGAGATCGTAAATCCTGATGGCAAGGCATTGTGTAAAGCAATGGTTAAGGTAGCATGTATCGATAATCAAAAAATGAAACCCAAAGCAATGCCAACATTTATTCTCACGGAGCTAACGAATAGTGACTGCTGAAATCTCAATCTTAGGCCTAATATTAGAAGCTAGCTTACTAGTTAAGATGGTCATGCTGATTCTTATGGGCATGTCTGTTGTTTCTTGGGCAATGATCATAAAAAGAAGTAAAGTATTATCTCAAGCTTCTAAACAAACAGAAGTCTTTGAAGACAAATTTTGGTCTGGCGTTGATCTTGCTAAATTGTACCAAGAGAGCAATAAACGCAAAGACGAGCTTTCTGGTACTGAAGAAATCTTCTACGCAGGCTTCACCGAATTTGCTCGCCTTCGTAAATCTAATGCCACTTCTCCTGATTTCATTATGGAAGGCACTGGTCGTGCAATGCGCGTTGCGGTTGCCCGTGAAGTGGATGAGCTAGAAACCAATTTACCTTTCCTAGCGACCGTCGGTTCTATCAGTCCTTATATCGGCCTTTTTGGTACGGTCTGGGGCATCATGCACTCATTCATCGCACTAGGCGAAGTGAAGCAGGCGACACTCGCTATGGTTGCACCTGGTATTGCAGAAGCTCTGATTGCAACAGCAATGGGTCTATTTGCTGCTATTCCTGCTGTTATGGCTTACAACCGCTTCAGTAGCCGAGTAGGTAAACTCGAACATAACTACGCGACTTTCTCTGAAGAGTTCCACAGCATTCTTCACCGTCAAGCGATGGCTGGCAGGGAATAATAGATGGCTGGATACCAACCTAAAAAACGCAAAATGACGGCAGAGATTAACGTTGTACCTTACATCGACGTTATGCTGGTTTTGCTGATTATTTTTATGGTGACCTCACCATTCGTCACACAAGGTGTGGATGTTGAATTGCCAAAGGCTTCAACGGCTAAGTCAGCTCAAGATTTGCTGGGTGACGAGAACGCGAGCTTCATTGTCGTTGAAGTGAACAAAGACGGTGAGCTTGGCTTGAGCGTTAATGATGAAGAGGTTCAACGAGGCCTGTCAATTGAAGACATTATTGTTCGGGTTAAAGCGGAATTGTCTCTTAAGCCAAACTCTCCAGTGGCGGTTGGTGGTGATGCCGCAACGCCTTACGCTGAAGTGGTTTTATTACTTGATGAATTAAGCCGTGCAGGTGTGCCAAAGGTTGGCCTATTAACGGATATAAGGGAATAGCTCCGTAGCATTCATGAAAGCGAATAATAAGAAATCCAATAATTTTAGATCACCGCTTCTTATCTCTCTTGGGCTGCACGTCATCTTATTCGTTGCGCTTATTTGGGGGGCGGATTTCACGATGTCGGAACCGAAGCCTACTGGGCAGATGGTTCAAGCCGTGGTGATTGATCCTCAGTTGGTTCGCCAACAAGCTCAACAGATTCGTCAACAAAGAGAAGCGGCGAGTAAGAAAGAGCAAGAGCGTCTAGATAAACTAAGACGTGAAAGCGAACGACTTGAAAAAAATCGTAAAGCTGAAGAAGAGAACATTCGAAAGCTGAAAGAAAAGCAAGCCAAAGAAGCGAAAGCCGCTCGCGAAGCTGAAAAGCGTCGAGTTGAGAATGAAAAACAACGTAAAGTTGAAGAGGCTCGTTTAAAGCAAGAACAAAAGAAAGCCGCTAAAGCAGAAGCTGATCGTAAATTGAAAGAAGCAGCGGTTGTGAAAGCGGAAAAAGAGCGAAAAGCCAAAGAAGTGGCGATAGCTAAAGCTGAACAAGAACGCGTGGCAAAAGAAAAGGCCGCGAAAGAAGCTGCAGATAAAGCTCGTAAAGAAAAAGAAGCCGCTGAACGTGCTGAAAAGCAACGTATAGCGAAAGAGAAAGAAGCGGCAGCCGCAGCGGAGAAAGCGCGCAAAGCAAAAGAAGCTGCAGCAAAAGCTGAAAAAGAGCGTAAACAGCAAGAAGCAGCATTGAACGACATCTTTGCTGGACTGGAGACTGAATCGACTCAAAACTCTTCAGCAAGACAACAGTTTATTAGTGATGAAGCACAGCGTTACGGCGCTATTTATACCCAGCTGATTCAGCAGAACCTGTTGTTAGAAGACAGCTATAGAGGGCGCTCATGTCGAGTGAACCTTAAGCTGATTCCAACGGGCTCTAACGCGATATTGGGTAGCTTAAGTATCTTAGATGGCGATAGCCGTTTATGTGCAGCAACCAAGCGTGCAGTGGCACAAGTGCAATCTTACCCGTTGCCGAAAGACCCAGACATTGTGAAATCACTGAAAGACATTAACTTAACTGTATCACCAGAGTAAAAGGACGAACTTGTGTTAAAGAAACTATTACTGAGTTTTGTTTTCTTAATAGCTACAAGCAGCCAGTTTGCACACGCGGCACTGGAGCTGGTTATTACAGACGGTATTAACTCCGCAAGACCTATCGCTATTGTCCCTTTCCGTTGGGAAGGTGCAGAGCCATTGCCACACGATGTATCAGCGGTTATTGCTTCTGACTTACAACGCAGTGGTAAATTCAGCCCAGTAGCAACAAGCAAAATGCCCCAGACGCCTTACAGCGAAAGTGAGGTGGATTTTGATGCTTGGACTAACTTAGGCGTTGATTCATTGCTTACTGGCAGCATTACTAAAAATGCTGAAGGCCAATATGTAGTCAACTATCAACTGATCGACATCGTTCGTGGTCAACTGACCAAAGGACAAAGCCGTGCGTTAAGTGATGAGGGCCAACTGGTACTTTCTAAAGACCACGTGTTGTTCAATAAGAAAGCGACAGTTCCTGGTAAACGCTTGAGAGAGTACGCACACCGTATTTCTGATTTAGTTTATGAAGAACTGACTGGCGAGAAAGGTGCGTTCTTAACACGTATCTCTTATGTGGTAGTGAACGACAAAGATAAATACCCATACCAACTTCGTGTTGCTGACTACGATGGTTTTAACGAGCGCTTGGTACTTCGTTCTAAGCAACCTCTAATGTCACCGGCATGGTCACCAGATGGCAAAAAGCTTGCTTATGTGAGTTTCCAAAATGGCCAAGCTGAAATATTCATCATGAATATTTACACGGGAGAGCGTGAGAAAGTAACGTCATACCCTCGTCATAATGGTGCGCCAAGATTCTCGCCAGATGGTAAAACATTGGCATTGGTATTGTCTAAAACAGGCAGCCTTCAGGTGTACACACTTGACCTTGCTAGCCGTAAGCTGACTCAAATTACTCGTGGCCGTTCTAATAACACTGAACCATTCTGGCACCCAGATGGCAAGTCTCTTATTTTCACATCGGATCGTGGTGGTAAACCACAGATTTATAATGTAAATTTGTCCAATAATTCGACTTCTCGTATTACTTGGCAAGGTAGCCAAAACTTAGGTGGCCAGATCACCCCTGATGGTCGATTCCTAATCATGGTCAATCGCAGTAATTCAGGCTTCAACTTGGCTAAGCAAGATTTGGAAACCGGTGCGGTTCAGGTGCTAACAAAGACATTGTTAGATGAATCTCCAAGTATTGCGCCAAATGGAGGTATGGTTATCTATAGCTCTATTTACAACAAAACAAACGTATTATCGATGGTTTCTATCGATGGCCGTTTCAAAGCTAGATTACCGGCAACCAACGGACGTGTAAGAGCGCCTGCATGGTCACCGTTCCTCTAGTTAAAGTGATATATTCTTTTAGCTATTGATAGTGTTAACTATTGTGGCAATTAACTATCTATAGCACTTAGTCGCTGTAGAAACTAAGTTTGATAACGTAAGGAAAAAAAGATGCAACTTAACAAAGTTCTTAAAGGCTTGATGATTGCACTACCAGTGATGGCAGTAACGGCATGTAGCTCAACTGATGAAGCAACATCTGCAACTTCAGGTACTGAAAGCAACCAAACAACTTCAGGTTCAGAAGGCAACGTAGACACAACTGTTGTAACGCCAATTGATGCTAACGCTCAACTGTCTGAGCAAGAGCTTAAAGAGCAAGCGCTACGCGAAACTCAAACAATCTACTTTGCATTCGATAACTCTACTATCGCTGGCGACTACGAAGAAATTCTAGCAGCTCACGCAGCTTACCTAAGCAACAACGTTGACATGAACGTTACTATCGAAGGTCACGCTGACGAACGCGGTACTCCTGAGTACAACATCGCACTTGGCGAGCGTCGTGCACAAGCTGTAGCGAAATACCTACAAGCTCTAGGTGTTCAAGCAGACCAAATCTCTATCGTAAGCTACGGTGAAGAGAAGCCACTTCTTCTAGGTCAATCTGAAGATGTGTACGCTAAAAACCGTCGCGCAGTACTAGTTTACTAATTTTAGTAGACTATATAATTGAGGAATTGCCTCATGTTCAGTAACACAAAGCGAGTCATTTTGCTTTCGTTACTGGCAAGTGCAGCGAACACTACGTTCGCTGCACCAGCTCCAGTATCCGATCTCAATAGCACCGCAACCAATTCATCATCTTCCTCTCGAGCAGTATCTGCATCTAACGAATCAGATATTGAGCGTTTAGAGCGCCTGCTTCAAAATCGCAATCTCGTTCAGCTTCAAATGCAACAGCAAATCGACGACATGGCACTGGAGATCAGTGAACTTCGTGGTGAGCTGGAACGAAACAGCTACGATATGAAGCAAATGCTAGAGCGCCAACGCGAACTGTTCATTGAACTGGATCGTGTGAGAGGCGAGGTGAAAGCAGCAGGAACAGCAACAGTAGCAGTAGCGGCGAGCGAAGGCTCTAAAGACGCTTCTGGTACGTTCAGTACTGATGTGGATGAGCAAACCGCTTATCAAAATGCTGTAGATATGATTCTAAAGCAACGAGACTACACGGGTGCTATCGCAGCATTTCAAAAGTTTCAAAAAGACTTCCCAGATTCAACCTTCACACCTAACTCACACTACTGGTTAGGTCAGCTTTATTTTGCTAAGAAGCAAGATAAAGAAGCCGTGAAGAGCTTTGCCGCTGTTGTGTCATACAAAGACTCAAATAAGCGAGCAGATGCACTGGTTAAGCTTGGTGACATAGCTGCACGCAACAACAATGCGGCGCAAGCTAAGAAATATTACCAACAAGTCGTTACCGAGTACCCAAACAGTGCTTCGGCTAAAGTGGCTAAAACCCACTTGTAAAACAAAATAGGGGTGCTCAGGTACCTCTTTTTTATACCTGATCACTCCCGTTTGGTGTCTACTTATCTTCTTTATGATGCCAACACATCGCCTTGTTTATGCGTTTTAAGCATTAGCTAGTCACTACTTGCAACCAATCCTTTTTGATCCTCATCGCTGTCCTGTGTAGAATACTCTAATCCTCGGAAGAAGTTGCGTAGAGCAAGAGCAATGAGTCATATACTAGATAAAATCGATACAGTTTACCCGTTTCCGCCTAAGCCAGTTCCATTGAGCGACGCTCAGAAACAGGCCCACATCGCAAACATCAAAAAACTACTTCAAGAAAAAGATGCAGTTCTAATTGCACACTACTACACCGATCCTGAAATTCAGGCTCTGGCAGAAGAAACTGGTGGTTTCGTTGGCGATTCATTAGAAATGGCTAAGTTTGGTAACCGTCATTCAGCAAGCACTTTGATCATCGCTGGTGTTCGTTTTATGGGTGAGTCTGCAAAGATCCTTACCCCTGAAAAACGCATTTTAATGCCAACGCTTGAAGCTGAATGTTCACTTGATCTTGGCTGTCCTGCGGATAAGTTTACAGAATTTTGTGATGCTCACCCCGATCACACAGTGGTTGTATACGCGAACACCTCTGCGGCTGTTAAAGCACGTGCAGATTGGGTCGTTACGTCGAGCATCGCTTTAGAAATTGTTGAAAGCTTAGATGCTGAAGGCAAACCCATTATTTGGGGGCCAGACCGCCACCTAGGTTCTTACATTGCAAATCAAACTGGCGCTGACATGTTGCTTTGGCAAGGTGAGTGTATCGTTCATGATGAGTTCTCAGCTGATGCTCTGAAGAAAATGAAATCGGTCTACCCAGAAGCCGCTATTTTGGTTCACCCAGAATCACCAGCAAGTGTTGTTGAACTGGCTGATGCTGTGGGTTCAACAAGCCAACTGATCAAGAAAGCGAAAGAGCTGCCTCATCCACAGATGATTGTCGCGACTGACAAAGGTATTTTCTTCAAGATGCAGCAATTGGTTCCTGAAAAAGAGCTGATTGAGGCGCCGACTGCGGGTGCTGGTGCAACTTGTCGCAGCTGCGCACACTGTCCTTGGATGGCTATGAATGGCCTTGAAGCGATTGAAAATGCACTTGAGCATGGTGGTGAGCAACACGAAATCTTCGTTTCTGACGAATTACGCGTTAAGTCTCTTATTCCATTGAACCGTATGCTAGATTTTGCAGAGCAGTTAAATGTGCAGGTAAAAGGTAACGCGTAAGCCGTTCTTTTATCTAACGTGTGAAAAACCAGCCAATAGTGCTGGTTTTTTTGTACCTGAGTATAGGGCGACCATATCAATCTTGTGGTCATGTATCTTTTTCTGATGATACATCTTGTTGATATCGCGTATTTTTTCTAGCATGTAACTAAGAGAAATGGATTGAGGCTCGAATGATAATCTGGTTACAACTCAAACGCTGGATCAAAGCAAACATCTTTGTTTTGAATGGCAAAAACTTACTGTTCACTTTTCTTGGCTACATAGTTCTATCGTGGTCGATGCTTTATTTGGCGGGTGAAACAGATTTAACCAGTTCGGTTACCGTATTTGCTTACTACTTGGTGGTGACGGCTTCTACAGTTGGTTATGGTGATTTGTCACCGACCACGGCTGCGGGGCAGTGGATAGTCATTCTATTTGTGATTCCGGGTGGACTCAGCCTTTTTGCCGCATTACTCGGTAAAGTGGCAACAGAAGGTGTTGAATATTGGCGAGCGGGCTTGTTAGGGAAAAGGAGAGTTAGAGTGGACAACCACATTTTGATGTTGGGATGGAATGAACAAAGAACTATTCACCTCATCCGCATGCTGCAACACGAAGAAACGGGTAAGCGACCAATCGTATTATGTACTCGTTCAGATATCGAAAACCCGTTACCCGGTGAAATCAATTTCGTCAAAGTAAACAGCTACACCGATGGAAAAGAGATGGAGAAAACGGGTATTGAGTCTGCGAGTTGCATCCTGATTGATAACCCAGAAGACGACATCACCCTGTCTGCAGCACTTTACTGTGCTAACCGAAACCCGAAAGCTCACTTACTGGTTTATTTTAAAGATGAAGCGCTGAGCGACCTGCTACATAAACATTGCCCTAACTCAGAGTGTATTCCTGCTGTGGGTGCGGAAATGCTGGCCAAAGCTGCTGTCGACCCTGGTTCTAGTGCGCTTCACCAAGAGCTATTAAGTTCCACAAGAGGCATGACACAGTATTCAACGTACTTCCCTGAAAATGCTGAGTCTGTCACCGTTGCGCCTATTTTCTCTGTATTCAAAGAGAAGTATCAAGCAACGTTGATCGCGATTGATACGGGTAGTGGTATTGAACTTAACCCAGAACTCGATCAAGTGGTCAGCAGCGGTACTAAACTATTTTATATCGCCGACGAGCGAATTGATGACTTCGATTGGAAAGGCTTCTAGAGCTACTATTTTAATCTCGTCCAACAACGAAAAAAGGCCTCATTGTGAGGCCTTTTGGGTATGTATACAGCTAACTTTATTGAGCTTCAGCCAGTGCAATACCACGCTGCGTTAATCCGCAAAGCATTACAGGAACAGCGTTAAAGATCTCTTCAAATTGCTCTAGGCCTTCGATGCCTTGCTCTGCAAGTGTCGCAATTGACGTTTCTGGGTCGTAAAGCATGCTCAGTGAAAGCAACACACCGCCCACGAGTGCGTTGTCTTCGCTCTCTTCAGGCATCAATGTTTCCCAGTCATCACGGGCGATCTGCCAGCCTTGAAGTAAGCCTTCACAGAAATCGCGAGCAGCGGTATTCACCACTTCTGCATCATCCAATTGGCAAGCTTCAGGCCAAACCCACGTTCCTTCAATTAGTTCAGGACGTGTTTTATTCCAAAGCGTGATGATAACTTCAATGTAGCTCTCTAGCTGCTCACCATCCGTAAAAGGCGCGACTTCTTCGCCACCCCATAAGAACGGTAGCCACTCATGAGGGGTTAACACATTAGGTGCCGCAGCCATTGCAGTGACAAATCCCATTGTTTTGTGTTCTGTGATTAGCTTTCCTTCCAACTCTGGAAGCGCAAGAATATCTTGTAAAGTCAAAGTGAGGTACCGTAAAAGGGAACATATTTGCGCTTATAGTACCAATGAACTTGTGCCAATCAAGCTTCAATCTAAAAAGGCTTGATGTCATGGATGATAAACTCTAGGTTTAACAGAAAAGAAAACAATAAAAGAATTATGCAGATACGGTCGTCTTTAAAGAAAAAAAGTATGGTAGCGCTTGGGTTATACCTTGCGATGTTTATTGCCATTGTCGGTAGTGTGACGTATTACGTCGTAGAATCCCCTGTGCGCGCCAAATTACAACAAAACCTCGACTTGCGTACGCAACTTTTATCCGCATTGATTACAGAGCCGCTCAGCAGCTCTCAAGGCTTTGTTGATAGTCTAGTTGGCTTTGCTCAAGCGCATCGTAACGGTGATGATGTTATTCCGCTCTTTAAATTCATGTTGGCGGCGAGCGACGATACGATCGTCAGTGCTGGAATTTGGCCTGAACCTTATGCGCTTGACCCTAAAAAGCTTCTTAACAGCCACTTTTTCAATAAAGCCGACGATGGAAAAATTGATCAGCTGTTTTCTTATAACAATCCTAAAAATACCCCTTATCAAGAAGAGTATTGGTACACCTCTGTAGTCAACAAAGAACAAGGAACGATCTCTTGGAGCGATGTCTATATCGACCCATACACACACGTTCGAATGATTACGGCGTCTTCCCCTTATTATTACGACGGCATTTTTGCAGGTGTTGCCACGGTGGATCTCTCGCTCGAAGAGCTGCTTGGCTTTATTAAGAACCACGCCGAAGAATACAATCTTGGCATTATGCTCAGAGATAAACTCAATCAAGTGTTAGTTTCGCATAACTTCAATCTCGTTGAAGGGATCTACATCAGTAGCAATCAATTTGGTGATTTCGGTTGGCAAGTGGATGTAGTTAATTCTAAGTCACGTGTAGCAGACGAAGTATTTCGTCAGGTGATGAGTATTGAGGGCGGTATTGTTCCGCTATTGCTACTTTGTGTGATGGCGGGCTATTACTTATTGAACCGTTATTTGATTAGTCCAATTACAACGATTGCCGCACAGCTAGATAGCTCGAAAGCAGGCGAAATCATAGATGTTGACTACTCAAGTGAAGACGAAATTGGTCACTTGATTAAAACGTTCAACGAAAAGACCATTTATCTTGAAGCGGAAAAGGTTAAAGCTCAGGCATCCACCAATGCAAAAACCGCTTTCCTTGCGACCCTGTCACATGAAATTCGTACCCCTATGAATGGGGTATTGGGTACTGCTCAGATCCTATTAAAAACGCCTCTAAATTCTGAACAAGAGAAGCATCTTAAGAGTTTGTATGAGTCAGGTGATCACATGATGACCTTACTTAACGAGATCTTAGACTTTTCGAAGATCGAGCAGGGAAGGTTGGATCTTGATGAGACTCGCTTCCCACTCGATTCGATCATCGGCAGTATCAACAGTGTCTACTACACACTCTCTTCAGAGAAAGGGCTGCAATTCAAAGTGTATTCTGAGGTGCCTTCTGGTCGTTGGTACTTCTCAGATAAAGCACGTCTACGACAAATCTTGTTTAATCTTTTGAACAACGCGGTGAAGTTTACTTCCAGAGGCTTTGTCGAGGTGTACTTGAAAGAAGTCATAGAGGGGAGTGACACCTATCTTAGTATTCGAGTTCGCGACACCGGAATTGGTATTTCTAAGGAAGCTCAAAAGCGTATTTTCAAACCTTTCGAACAAGCGGAGTCTTCCACAACAAGGCGTTTTGGCGGCACAGGCCTTGGCTTAGCGATAGTGAAGAAAATTGCCCAACTCATGGATGGCAGTATTACCGTCACCAGTGAAGAAGGGATAGGCACGAGTTTTGATGTTCGCTTGAAGATTCAGCCATGCCAGCCTGGCGAGATAGAGAGCTTGCCACATAAGAAGTTGGACTACTCAGGCTTAAAAGTATTGATTGTCGAGGATAACCGAACGAATACGGTGATCATTGAAACCTTCATGAGCAGCAAAGGTTTCACTTGTAAGAGCGTCGAAAATGGTGAACTTGCAATACAAGCCGTGGTTGCTGAGCCCTTTGATTTGGTACTCATGGATAATCATATGCCTGTGATGGATGGCGTTGAATCAACCACTGCGATTCGTGCTTTGATAGGTGATGTGTCATCGGTACTGGTATTTGGTTGTACGGCTGATGTCTTTAAAGAGACTCGCGAACGTATGCTGGGGGCGGGTGTGGACTACATTATCGCTAAGCCGATTGATGAGCGTGAACTGGATGATGCCTTGTTCCGCTATTCAAATAAGCTTTACCAATACCATGAAGCAAAAGCGGATGCTCTCGAAAGCCAAGATGTAAAAAAACACGACTCGAAAAGTAAAAGCGAGTCACTGCCTAAACCTGATCTGCGAAATAAAGATAACACCGAAGAGCTATTGGTGACGCTGTATGTGGCGCTAGAAGACAACAACCTAGAACTGATTCAATTTGCACTAGAGAGTCTACGTGCCCACGTTGAACCTATGAACAACGCTGAACTTACTGAACAAGTCGATAAAGCGCTAGAGCAGGTTTCTTTAGGAGCACCACCTACACAAGATGTCATTAATATCATTACCGTAAATCTACCGATGGCTTAAATGTTGTTTAATTACGGTAAGTAAATGACGAATTGTCTAATATTTGACCTTGGTTTGATTTTTTGGTGGAAGCTACTGCTTTTGAAGAGGTTTTTAGTTGTTAATTTACAACTTGATTTTTAATTTGGAATGTATGACTGCTAATCTTATGATTTAATAGCGACATTATCTGGTAAGGTGTAAATACACCTTGTTTATATGTTACTAATTCACTCAATAGGCAGTGATATATTTTAGGTTTGGCGTCGATGAAGTCTCGTGGTCCATTTTGTATTCGAAACGCAGCTGCGGATACATTTGCTATGGTCGTTTTCTGTTTTATTTCAGGCATGATCGTAGAAGTGTTTATTTCTGGTATGACATTTGAGCAGTCTCTCGCTTCTCGAACGTTATCTATCCCAGTGAACATTGCTATTGCTTGGCCTTATGGTCTTTTTCGTGATTGGTTTTTACGTAATGGTGCAAAGCTTTCACAAAGTTCGTTGATGAAGAATATTTCTGACCTTTTAGCTTACGTGTTGTTCCAGTCGCCTGTGTATGCCGGTATTTTATTGGCGGTGGGTGCTTCAAGCGACCAGATCGTTACGGCTGTCACCAGTAATGCGGTTATCTCGTGTGGTATGGGCGTACTTTATGGCTACTTCCTAGATATGTGCCGTAAATGGTTTCGAGTTCCGGGCTACTATCAACAAGCTTAAGAAAAGCAACAAGCGTAAGTGCAGCGAAAGAATGAAATTTGGTTTGTTTTTGATCTAATGAGTTAATTTGTAATCGAACAAACTGAAAAAGGCACTTTTTTTGACAAAGCCCCTTGACCAAAGCAAGCAGAATCAATAAAGTAGCGCCTCGTTGAGTGACAAGCTCAACACACAATTTGTGGAAGGATGGCTGAGTGGCTTAAGGCGCTCGCCTGGAAAGCGAGTATACGTTTATAGCGTATCTGGGGTTCAAATCCCCATCCTTCCACCACTATTCAAAACCCTAGCAGAAATGCTGGGGTTTTCTCGTTTTAGAGCCCCTATATTTCACGTCATCTACATCCATTCCTAGTATCAATTCCTTTAATCATTTCTTTACAGTTATTTCCTCTATTAATGGCGTCGCAGAATGAACCATATTTGGTGTTTTTATCATCGATAAACGCTTGATCTTTTGGTATGAATCTAGATTATTAATAGTACGAAATATTATTAATAATCTAACTATTAGGAATTCATTACCCCATGACAGAAACCCTAGTTTCTCCAATGCTCTCTTTTACTATCGCGATTTCGTTACTGTTTATCGGTAAAGGTTTGATTGAACGATCTGAAGTATTAAGAAAGTATTCACTACCAGAGCCTGTGATTGGTGGCTTTGTTTGTGCTGCAACCGTAGCGGCGCTTTACTATATTTTTGAAATCCAAATCACCTTTAGCCTAGATGTCAGAGACTTTTTACTTCTCTACTTTTTTGCTGGTATCGGACTCCAAGCGGATATTAAGACACTGATTAAGGGTGGGCGACCGTTGTTCATTCTATTGTTTCTTGCTGCCGTCTTTATCGTTCTGCAAAACGTGGTAGGGATGGCTGTAGCTTCTGGCTTTGGAATGGATCCTAAAGCTGGTTTGTTATCGGGCTCTGTTAGCTTAATCGGTGGCGTAGGTACAACGTTAGCGTGGGCACCAATGTTTGTGGAAGAGTTTGGTATCGCTAACGCGCTAGAGCTAGGTGTGGCGTCAAATACGGTTGGTTTAATTGCTGCGTGTGTGATTGGTGGTCCAATTGCCAACTACCTACTAAACAAGCACAAAGTGAGCCCATCCAATGAAGAAGAAGTGACAGTTGGTGCATACCAAGAAAGTGAAACTCGCACTGAATTGAGCCATTACGGTGTCTTATGGGCGTGGTTGATTCTCAACTTAACACTGATGCTCGGTTACAGCCTGAGCGAAGTTATCGATTCGATGGGCCTAAAACTGCCGTTATTCGTAAGCTGCTTAATTGCCGGTATCCTCATAGGAAACATTGGTCGAGCATTGTTCAAGAAGCGTCGTACACAAGAGAAAATTGCTCAAGGCCGTAAAGGCTTAGCGATGATCTCTGATATCTGCTTAGGTATGTTCTTGACCATGGCCTTGATGGGGCTGCGTATCTGGGATCTCGATGGACTGTTTGGCTATATCTCTGTTGTCATGAGTATCCAGATCCTGCTTTCACTGCTGTTTACGATATTCGTCGTTTATTACCTAATGGGACGAAACTATGACTCTGTGGTGATATGTTCAGGCTTCGGTGGTATCACTCTTGGCTCGACAGCAACTGCAATTGTTAACATGACCGCGGTAACTCACCGCTATGGCGCAAGCCCACAAGCATTCATTGTGGTGCCATTAGTGTGTGGATTCTTTGTTGATTTGATTAATGCGTTGGTGATTAGCTTTTTTGTTGGGATGTAGTGAAGTGACCGGTTATTAACTGCTCGATGTTTACATCAGGATAATGACCACAAAGGCGATAACGAAAGTTGTCGCCTTTGTTTTATCTACAGCAAGTTAAAAATACGTATATCAGCCTTTGATGTAATGCACTTGAAGTGACTCGGTGCACAAGTTAGTAAGTGCAAACACGATCTTGATAAATTGGGATACATGTTCGCAGTAAATTTGTGAGACGCTTGAATCAGTGTCAGTTGAATCACAAGGAAGTTGAATGCACCACTTTAATATCCGTGCTCTCGAGTACTTAAACGCGTTATCAAAATATGGGTCGTTACGTAAAGCATCTAAGATGATGAACGTTGACCCTGCCGCGATGAGTAGAATGCTGACACAGTTAGAAGCGCAAGCGGAAATGAAAGTATGGGAGCGCAACAACAGCCAATCACTGTTAACTGAAGCGGGTAATGAACTGCTGAATTACTACCGTTCCATTGTTCGTGGAGAGGCTGCAGTGCTTGCTCGACTAACCAAGCTTAAAAACCTCAAAGGAGGCAATGTCAGCATTGCCATCGGTGAAGGATTTATTACCAACTTGGTGTCAAAGCCGATGCAAACCTTCATGACTCGTTATCCTGATATCAATCTTTCTATTGAGATTGCGGGTGCATTGGACGCTGTCAAGATGTTGGAAGATCAACAGATCGATTTCGCGATTACTTATGCTTCTGCACCGCACCCTAAACTGCACTCCCACGTTGAACGCAGTCATCCGCTGGAATTGATTGCTCCGAAAGGACACTCCCTGACGATGAAAAGTGCACCTGTGACACTGCGAGATATTAAAGATGCTTCTCTCGCCTTGATTGATAACTCGACAGGCATGGGGAGACTGGTAAAGCAGGCCGAACAAATTTCCCATCTTACCTTGCAGCCAAAGCTTCAAACTAACTCGGTGACTGCACTGACTAACTTTGTTTCAGCAGGGTTGGGCGTCACCTTTATGCCCAAACTCACCGTGATCGATGAGATCAAGTCAGGGCAGATCGAAGTGGTTGCGACCGAGTTGGAGATGCTATCGAAGGCGACGGTTAAGGTTCAATCTTTGAAAGGTCGCGCACTTACGTTACAGGCCGAAACCTTGTTAGATTTCTTACTGGAAAACGCCACTTTCTTGAGTCATGACGCTTACAATATCTAGGCTAAATCGATTTACTTAGCGACTCCTACCTAAGCTTTCAAATACCGCCAATATCACAGTTCCAAACTGCCGAATTCGTTTTTAAGTCGAATTGAGTTTTTGTCAACGCGCTCTCTATTGTTAAGTCAACATGTGCGGAATAAGTTACAAAGCATTAACGAAACGAGTTTTAGACTGACAACTGCGTTCGACTGGTTTTGGCTTTGTCGGGCGTTAGGGGAAGAGAATGGAAGTTATTGTAATTGGCAGTGGTGTTATTGGATTGACCAGTGCTTGGTACCTAGCGAAAGAAGGTCACTCGGTCACGGTTATTGATCGTCAAGATAGCAGTGGCAAAGAAACCAGCTTTGCGAATGCAGGGCAAATTTCTTATGGCTATTCTTCACCATGGGCGGCGCCTGGTATCCCTTTGAAAGCGATGAAATGGTTAACCCAAGAACATGCCCCTCTCAAAGTAAAGCCTTCGCTTTCTCCTGAGTTGGTTTCTTGGGCGACGAAGATGCTCGCCAACTGCAACGAAGCTAAATATGCACGGAACAAATCGCGGATGCTGAGAGTCGCAAACTACAGCCGAGATTGTCTGACTGAGCTAAGAACCAGTGAGCAATTGGCTTATGAAGGTAGGCAGAAAGGGACGCTACAAGTGTTTCGAAGCGAAAAGCAATTGGATTTCATTCAGCAAGATATGAAGTTGCTACAAGAGAGCGGGATAGAGCACTCGTTGTTTGATGTTGAGCAATGCCTATCCATTGAACCAGGTTTATCAGACGTGAAAGATAAGCTGGTGGGTGGCCTGTATTTACCACATGATGAAACCGGTGATTGCCATCAGTTCTGTTTAACCTTGACTGAGAAAGCCAAGCAACTCGGTGTTAGGTTCGTGTTTGATACTGAAGTGGTCAAGCTCAATCATCAGAATCAAACCATTGAGAGTATTACCACGACTCAAGGTGAATTCAAAGCGGACGCTTACGTGGTCGCTTCAGGCAGTTATTCTCGAGACTTGTTGAAGCAAGTTGACCTGTCTATTCCTGTCTATCCAGTGAAAGGGTATTCGCTAACACTACCGATCGTGAATGCAGATAAGTCACCAACCTCTACTGTAATGGATGAAACCTACAAAGTAGCGATGACGCGTTTTGATGACCGGATTCGTATTGCAGGAACGGCAGAGCTTGCTGGTTTTGATTATCTTATTCCTGAAAAACGTAAAGCCACGATTGATATGGTGGTCAAAGATCTCTTTCCACAAGCGGGTGACTTTTCTAAGGCTGAATACTGGACTGGGCTAAGACCAATGACGCCAGATGGCACTCCTATTATCGGCAAGACTCCGATTAAGAACTTATTTACCAATACGGGCCATGGAACATTAGGTTGGACGATGGCGTGTGGTTCAGGGAAGATCTTGGCAGGCATAGTCAGTGGTTCTTCAAGTGATATCAAAACAGATGACTTGAGTATTCATCGTTATTTGTAACAACATGATGTAATGATGGTGAAAGTAACCCCATTCTAAGTTTTAGAATGGGGTTGTTTTTTCTGGGTGGATGTCGAAGGTTATCTGGTGGTGGTTTCTAGCACATGGGTAAATCTATCCCACGATTTTTGGTCAGCTTCTTGTTGATAGTTGTTTGAGCCGAATACGGTAAAGGCATGTGGCGCACCACTGTAGGTGATCATTTCATGCGGAACCTTGGTTGTTTCAAGTTGAGCGGCAAGGCTGCCAAAATCTTCCATTGTAATCATCGAATCTGCTGTGCCATGGAACACGACAACCGGAGCTTTTGTCTCAGAGTAGTCTTGTCCTTTTGGTGTCGATAAACCGCCATGGAAGGTCACATAAGCTTTTGATGGGATACCCGCACGAGCGGCTTCTAAAACGGCAGCGCCACCAAAACAGTAACCCATCATCACGTTGTTATCTAAGTTACCACCAAGCCTTTTCGCTTCCACCGCTCCCGCATTAAGTAGTGCACGCATTTTTTCTCTGTCTTTATACAACTCGCCTGTGTGTTGTTTTTTGTCTTTCACTTCGGTCGGGCGAATGCCTTTACCAAATAGGTCGATGGCGAACACGTTGTAACCGAGTTCGTTGAGCATCTCAGAACGTTTCTTTTCGTAATCAGTTAAGCCATCCCAATCGTGAATTAGCAGCACCAAAGGCGCTTGGTCACTGGCCTCACTCCAATAACCTTCGTAATCCATACCATCGACTTGGTAAGTGATGTTTTCTCCTGAAATCGCAGAGAAGGGCAGTAAAACTGAAAACAAGCCTAGCGTGGTGAGTGTTCGCATGCGTTATTCCTTTCGATGACAATTGACGTTCCAATCGAAAGTATAGATAACGCGATGATTCTCGCCATATTTCTGTCTCTAACTTGAAATGTATGGCAGGGATAGCCGGTGGCTATTGCTGATGAATAGCCATCGAGAGGGAGTGCGATGGCTGTTTTGTGATGTTTTCAGCTTACCAAAACTTGAATAGCTAAACTGGGGAATAAAGGAAAACAACTACCAAGATGCGTTGGTTTTGCTAATGCTCATCTCTGGATACTTACGCTGATAGCGTGGCAACATCGATTCATTGCCTAAGATGCCGCCTTGATGGATATAGATGACGGTTTTGGTTGGGTTGTCTTGTTGCCATTGTTCCAAGCATTGCCACATCAAAGGGTCATAGAGCAGGTCAAATTCAATGTCGGTTTGCTCTTGTAGATCCAACCAGGTTTGATAATCCTGCTGATACAACTTGCCAAAGTGGTGCTTGGTTTTGAGCGGTAAGATCTGCGGGTGATCGGTTTCGCCAAGTTCATTGAATTGCTGCGTTAAATAGTCATTACCGCCAACACACGCACAGGTTAACACCGGGATGTTGTGCATTTTTAAATGCTTATGTAGATATAGAGCTGTACTGCCGGTGCCTGCTGGTAGTGCCACCACGAAATCGTGTTTGTTCTCGAAACGCGTCCAGCTGAGTATTTCCATTGCCAGTTGCTTCACGCCGTATTCAGAAAGCTGAGAGCGTCCACCTTCAGGCAATACAATGCACTGAGAATCTGGCTGTCTTATTTGCTCAATATACTCCTGCGGATGAAGCTCAGAGCCCGTCTCTTTGACTGAAATAACCTTAGCGCCCAAGTCTACAGCGCCACGGTAATTGCCGATTGGACGTTCTTGTAACCATTGAGGAAGGTGGTCAACGTAAAACTCAAGCGTCCAGCCTTTAATTTTTGTAAGTGCGGCTAGCGAGAACAATGAGTTAGCCTGAGCGGAACCGTAGCTTATTAGAGTGGTGATCTTTGGGTGATCGTCTTCGAGTAGCTTCATGAACTTTCGCGCTTTATTGCCGCAAAAGTGAGAGTGGAGTTGATCGTCACGCTTCAAGAAAAAGGTGCGGTCGTTGTATTGATGTTGAGTTACAGGGCTATTATTTAGTTTCATCGCACTTAGACAAAATGCTGACTAAGAAGCCAGCATTTTTAGTTCAAATAGGACTAACAAGTATCTAGTAGCCTGCAAGTGCTGTAAACCAACTAAATCAAGTTTTCGTCGGATATTGAGTACAGCTCTAAGAGTTTATTTGGTGCTGATCTAGTTGATGTTTATGTTTTTGTCGATGTTTGTTTAGATGAGGTTGAATCTGTCTGAAAGGCGATTCTGGCAGTGCACCCTCCAGAGTTGCGATTGACCAACTCAAAGCCCCAATGGAAGCGTTGGCACAAGTCGTCGACAATCAATAAACCTAATCCATGACCATTCGGATTGTATTGTTCCTGAAGGCCTTCACCTTGGTCTTCAATCACAATACTCTGTTCAGACAGGGTAACCGTGACAGTGCCACTATTGGTCGCTGCAATGGAATTCCTCAATAAGTTGCCGACCAACATATTCATGATCGCGCTGGTGGCTTGAATGGTCGGCTCTGATTGAATGTGTAGGGATATCTCGACTAGCTTTTCATCCGCCTGTAATGAATTCTTGGAAACGATAGCTTCTAACTCTTGCTGACTAAACAAGCGCAGCGGTGCATCGTCACTGTTTCTTTCATAACGAACTAAACCGAGCAGGGCATCGACCATTTCTGACATCTGGATAATGGCTTCATCGATGCGCTCAACCTGACGAGATTGAAATTCCGTTGTTTCGCTTCTTAATAGCAATTTATTCGCACCACGAGCGACCGTTAGTGGGGTTCTTAATTCATGACTTGAATAACGAGCAAACGCCTGTTCACGTTTGATCAAGGAATTGATTTCTCTACGGTATTGATTGAGTTGGTCTGTTAACTGACGAAACTCAACAGCTGCACCGTCACTGACATCAAACTCTTCCCCTAGGTCGAGTTTGTTCGAGTTGAGTTGTTCAGATAGGGAATTGAAAGGCTCAATTAGTCGTTTGGAAAGGCGAGAGAGTAAGGTACCAAAGCTAAATATCAAAATGGATAGCAGCACCAACACGAACGAGATGGCGTATACCAATTCATAGGTATCAAATTCGACGCGATCTATCTCAGACATAAGGATGATCGGGTAAGTTTTACCCTCATGAGAGTATTCTCCTACATAGATCATTCGTGATTCCGGCTCGTCGCCGACTTCACCAAGGAAGTTATCCTTGCCTTCTATATAGGGTGTGTACTCTTTTGGTACAAATGAGAGGTCATTGTACGCCATGGTGAGACCGTCAATACGTATTGCGCCGCTCTCGCCAGCTTGAAAGAGTTCGACAGCATAGTTTCGGTCAATCAGGATGCGTCTTTCGCCAACCCGGTCTTCTGACATATACAACCCGGCAACAAAAACGACATAGACGAATGCAGACACAATCACGGCCATCAACCCAAAGAAAACTGCTAGGCGGCCTGTGAGGGTTTTGGTGCTTGTCAGAACATTTGAAATCAATTCGATGGCTCCAGACGGAATCCAACTTTAGGAACGGTAATCAACATTGGGGTGTCAAAAGGCTTGTCGAGTTGATTACGCAGTTGATAGATATGGCTACGTAACACATCGTTGTTGGGTTCGTCTTCTTGCCATAGCTTGTAGGAAATATCTTCACGAGTCACTACTTCAGGTGCTTTTTGGCACAGCATCTCAAGGATGGTGTAAGTGGTTGGGTTAAGCGCGAGCAGTTTGTCTTTACGGTAAGCTTTACGGGTTTTTTGATCAATAGTGAGTTCATCAAACTGAAGCTTAGAAGAAGCCACTTTTCCTCGATAACGACGAACAAGCGCGTTCATTCTGGCTTCCAAAATATCCAAATCAAAAGGTTTGGTTAGATAGTCATCGGCACCATGCTCAAACCCTTTCAACATATCATCTCGGCTATCTAACGCGGTCAGCATTAGAATAGGCGTTGCGTTGCCTTGGTCTCGCAGTTTATTACAAACCGTGAGGCCGTCCATTCTTGGCAACATCAGATCCAATATGATGATATCAAATGAGTTTTCCAACGCGAGTTGCAGGCCGAGTTCGCCGTTGTCCGCATAATCGAGTTCCATACCAATACACTCAAAATAATCAAACAAGACACCTGCGATTTCACGGTTATCTTCGACTAATAGAACTCGTTTCATTTTGATTCTCATACAGAAATAGACGGTAACATTATCCTGAGTGAGCGTGAAAAATATGTCAATAACATAACTTTCACTTATGGGAGGGTAGATTGGATTCAGATTAAAAAATAGAAGAACGTATTATGTCTGAACTTCATATAAGCCGCCCTAAGATATCTACATCGCAGATCAACCCTGCGGTTTCTCTGTCTATCATTGTGCCTTTTTACGATGAACAAGAGGTATTGGAAGAGTTCCACTCTCGCCTTACCAAGGTGCTTGATAGCTTGCCCATCAAGAGTGAAATCGTTTATGTCGATGACGGCAGCAAAGACAGCAGCTTGGAGTTGGTGAGTTCATTCACTTCAATCAATAGCTCAATTTCTGTTATCGGTTTAAGCCGTAATTTTGGCAAAGAATCAGCGATGAGCGCAGGCCTTGAGCACTGTCGTGGACAAGCGGTGATTTTGCTAGACGCTGACTTACAAGATCCACCTGAGCTGATTCCGCAAATGATTGCCAAGTGGCGCGAAGGTTATGACGTCGTCAATATGCAGCGTAGCCAGCGCGACGGTGAAACATGGTTCAAGAAGTTTTCAGCAGCGAGCTTTTACAAAGTAATGAACGTGGCTGCGAAGATTGATGTTCCTGAGAATGTGGGTGATTTTCGACTGTTAAGCCGAGAAGTTGTCGACCATATCAATCAGCTTCCAGAACGTAACCGCTACATGAAAGGCATTTTTTCATGGCCGGGTTTCCGACAAGCGACGCTCCAATTTAAGCGTGATGCTCGCTTCTGTGGTGAGACCAAGTGGAACTACCTTAAGTTAATCGGTTTGGCGATGGATGGGATTACCTCGTTTTCTATCCGACCTCTGCGTATTGCGACGGCCGTTGGTGGTTTAGTGGCGCTTACTGCTTTTGTGTATGGCGTCTTCATCGTATTCAAAACCATTATGTTTGGTGAGCCTATCACGGGTTACCCGTCAATGATGGTCGTGCAACTTGCCCTTGGCGGTATTCAACTCCTGAGTATTGGTTTAATGGGTGAGTACATAGGTCGTATTTTCATTGAAACCAAGAATCGTCCTTTGTATCTGATCCAATCGGTGGTCGATACACCTGCATTAAAAACACATTTCAAATTAGAGGAGTCAGCATGAGCCTGAACAGAACGCACCTATGGTATTTGTTGGCTTTTGCACTGGTTCTAAGACTCCTATCTTTGGCGACTTATCCGTTAATGGATACTACGGAGGCGCGCTACGGAGAAATGGCTCGCTTGATGGTGGAAACCGGCAATTGGTTAACACCTCAGTTTGATTACGGCATTCCTTTTTGGGGCAAGCCACCGTTGTTCACATGGATGAGTGCTGCGGGGATTGAGCTGTTTGGTTTGAGTGAGTTTGCTGTTCGTGCACCTCACTGGTTAGCGGGAGTAGCGACAATTTTGTTAACCGCTTACATGGCGAAGCGAACTGGGCAAAGTGCGTTGGTTGCCGCGGTAGTGTTGGCGACATGCGGTATTTTCTCTATTGCCGCGGGCGCTGTGATGACAGATATCGCGTTAACCTTAGCGATGACCATTGCCATGTTAGGCTTCTACTTGTGCTGGCTAGGAGGAGAGGGTTGGAAAGGTGAAGGCAGTGCGAAGACTAATCGATCTTGGGGTTATGTTGGTTTCATTGGTTTAGCACTAGGCTTGCTTGCAAAAGGGCCAGTAGCGATTGTCATTATGGGCATCGCCGTGTTCCCTTGGTTAGTCTTACAACACGGCTTCTTTGGTGCTTTCAAAGTGTTGTGGCAACGCTTTCCATTGTTGTCTGGCTTGGGTGTGATGCTAGCGATTGCTTTGCCTTGGTACATCATGGCTGAAATGGCAACACCGGGCTTTATTGATTACTTTATTGTTGGCGAGCACTTTAAGCGCTTTGTTGTGAGTGGCTGGGAGGGAGATTTATACGGTTCTGCCCATGACCAAGCAAGAGGCATGATCTGGCTGTTTTGGCTTCAAGCGGCTGCGCCGTGGTCGATTGTATTACCTATATTGGCATTTGCTCGACGTAAGAAAATTGCAGAAATTAATACTGAAAATCGAGGCTTGTTTTCATTTCTTGTCTGTTGGTTGATTTCACCTCTGATTCTTTTCACTATGGCGGGCAATATTCTCCCAGCTTACGTCCTGCCAGGTATTCCGGCCCTTGGCTTGTTGATTGCTATACTCGTAGTGGAAAAAGATAAGAAGTGGTTCTCGAGCGTGGCTTTGGTTCTACCTGTGTTGCTAATGATTGCGATGGTCTACCTGAATCTCGGCAAGGCGAACGAGAAAAGTGACCGTATTATCTTCGAACAGATTACGGATTCTGCGCCAAGCTTTTACGTGGGTAAACGACCATTCTCTGGGCAATTTTACAGTCATGGTCAAGCGAAAAGACTTCTCGATATCGAGCAGATAGATGGCATTGATAAGTTCTATCTGATTGGTAAAAGATCTGAAGTGGAAACCAAGATTAAAGAGAACGCATTAACGTGTATTCTAGAGCCAACGGTGAAAATAAAGCGTGCTTTATTCAGCTGTCATAGCTCAAGCATCAAGCCAAATCTATCGTTGAGTCATATTCAAAGTGGCAGCGATGTTCAGCGTTAACTCGGGGTTACGAATGTTCAACAACAAGCTTCAAACGCACAGTCAGAGGTTACAGTCCCACCACAAGGTGGTTCGATTTGCTGTGGTTGGGGTTGGTGGGTTTGTTGTTGATTGCTTAGTTTTTGCGTTATTGCATTATGCCGTTGGGCTGCCTTTGATGAGTGCACGGATAGGATCTTTCATTGCAGCCGCCACGACAACGTGGTTTGGTAATCGAGTGCTAACTTTTGACTTCAAAGGGCAGGGTAGTTGGTCTGAGAAGTTGATTCAGTGGCAAAAGTTCATGTTTTCCGCATCGATATCGGCGATACCTAATTTGCTGTGCTTTAAGCTGATGACGGAATTGCTTCCTGCATTTACTGGGGCTGTATTTATCGCAATGGCCGTTGGTATCTTGGTGGGTATGGTCACTAACTATTTGTTTAGTCAGTATTGGGTCTTCACCCGTTAAGCTCCCTTGTAATCAATTAGCCAAGTAAAAATATTGGTAACAGACACAAAAAAGCGCAGCTAAATAGCTGCGCTTTGTGTTTTATTATCGTGAATTGTATCGGTTCGCTATATTAACGCTGTGTTGCGCGCTGGCGATTCTTTCCGTTACTTGCAGGTTTACCACCTTGACCATTACCCGCTTTGCTGCGGTTTGGCTTGCCATTCCCGCCGCCATTGCCTTGAGATTGCTGACTAGCAGGGGCTTTTTTGATGAAGCCAGTCGCTGGTTTATTCGCGTTACCATTACCGTTCTGCTTTCCGTTGCCCTGATTGCCGTTACCTTGGCTACCTGTTGGCTTCTTACCACCCGGTTTAGGCTTATTGCCACCTGGTTTAGAATGGTTACGTGGGCTTTCGCCGCCAAGACCCGGTTGAGCTTTACTGTGCTTAGTTGCAAAACGTTGTGAACCATGACGACCAGACTTACGACGCTGTGCCGGTGTCTGAGCCTCAAAATCTTCTTCTGGCACCAAGCAATTCGCTTTGTCACCAATTAGGTGCTTTTTGCCCATGCTGATCAGTGCTTCACGGATGATCTTCCAGTTTTCTGGATCGTGATAACGAAGCAATGCTTTATGCAGACGACGTTGACGATCGCCTTTAGGCACTGGAACATCTTCACGTTTTTTGTATTTCACGCGCTTCAGAGGGTTAGTCTCTGAGTAGTACATCGACGTCGCATTACACATTGGCGATGGGTAGAAGTTCTGTACTTGGTCACACTCGTAGTTGTGCTTTTTCAGCCACAACGCAAGGTTAAGCATGTCTTCATCTTCCGTGCCCGGGTGAGCAGAGATGAAGTAAGGAATTAGATACTGTTTCTTACCCGCTTCAGCGCTGTACTTCTCGAACATCTCTTTGAAACGATCGTAAGTGCCCATGCCCGGTTTCATCATCAGATCCAGAGGGCCTTTTTCAGTATGCTCTGGAGCAATCTTCAAGTAACCACCAACGTGGTGAGTCACAAGCTCACGTACGTATTCTGGAGACTCAATCGCAAGGTCATAACGAACGCCTGATGCGATCATTACTTTCTTGATGCCCGGAACCTTTCTCGCAGAGCGGTAAAGGTCAATAGTGTGTTGGTGGTCTGTATTCAGTTTTTCACAGATTTTAGGGAACACACATGATGGGCGACGACAGTTAATTTCAGCTTTAGGATCAGAACAACCTAGGCGATACATGTTCGCAGTTGGGCCACCCAAGTCAGAAATTGTACCGGTAAAGCCAGGTACTTTATCTTTAATGTCTTCGATTTCATCCAAGATCGATTCTTTCGAACGGTTCTGAATGATACGACCTTCGTGCTCTGTGATTGAACAGAAAGAACAACCACCAAAACAACCACGCATGATGTTAACCGAAGTTTTGATCATGTCGTATGCAGGAATCTTTGCTTTGCCATACATAGGGTGAGGAACACGCTTGTACGCAAGGCCAAACACGTAATCCATCTCTTCAGTAGCAAGAGGAATTGGCGCTTGGTTTACCCATAGTTCGCGGTCACCGTGACGTTGAATAAGAGCACGACCTGAATAAGGGTTAGTCTCTAGGTGCAGAATACGGCTAGCATGAGCGTAAAGAATACGGTCGTTATTGAGCTTTTCGAAACCAGGGATACGAACCGCAGTTGTTTTTGCATCGTGACGAGAAGGGCGAATAGTAATGGGCTGCGCCTTTACTTCTTCTTTTTCGTCTTTCTTGGTATCACACTGCGTTTCTACTTCGTATGGGTTAACCGGAACATAGGCTTTGTTCGGTTTTTCGATACGAGAAGAGTCGATAATTTTGTAACCTTCAGGCGCTGCAGGCAGGTTGATTGCTGTACCACGAATGTTTGTCAGCGTTGACATGTCTTCGCCGTCAGCAATGCGATGTGCCACTTCAACCAGTGCACGCTCGGCGTTACCGAAAAGAAGGATGTCTGCTTTTGCATCAAACAATACAGAGCGACGAACTTTATCAGACCAGTAGTCGTAGTGTGCAACGCGACGTAAGCTCGCTTCAATACCACCAAGAACGATTGGCGTGCCTTTGTAGGCTTCACGACAACGTTGAGAATAAATCAGAGTTGCACGGTCAGGACGCTTACCACCTTCATTGTTTGGTGTGTAGGCATCGTCGTGACGAAGTTTGCGATCAGAGGTGTAGCGGTTGATCATGGAGTCCATGTTACCCGCCGTGATGCCGAAGAATAGGTTAGGTCGACCCAGTTCCATGAAGGCATCTTTACTGTCCCACTTTGGTTGGGCAATGATGCCCACGCGGAAGCCTTGAGCTTCAAGCAAACGGCCAATGATAGCCATACCAAAGCTCGGGTGATCGACATAGGCGTCACCAGTTACAATAATAATGTCACAGCTATCCCATCCAAGAGCATCCATCTCCTTTCTACTGGTAGGCAAAAAGGGTGCTGTTCCGTAGCACTCGGCCCAGTATTTTTTGTGTTCGTGAATAGGAGTGATATCGCTGTACATATTTCAACCTCTGATTTTTGAGGCGGGAATTATAGCGGCATGAGCCTAGACTAGCCAGTAGAACATGCCCCTGTTAGTTCTGATGTCTTTTGCCATTTTGTAGATAATGCTGGCAAAAGAACCATACAACAGCATAGTTGAAGCCTTGAATAACGTCGCTAATTTGTGATTTTGATTAGTGTTCGCAGCAGTTTTTGATATTATTCGCGAAAATAAGTCTGAAGAAGTAGATCCACAATGGTCGAATCATTATTAGTACAATTTGCTCCCATGCTATTAGGAGCCCAACTGATCTTAACTTTAATCTTAGTGAAGGGTGATATTTGCCCTGGCCAACGTGGCCGTATTCACAAGATGTTACCTGCGATTGGCGTGCTTTGGCTTGCTGTTGCTTCATTAAGAATTGAAGCGTTTCTGATCGTATTCGCTATCTTCTATTTCTATTCTCAAGTTCAAACTAAGAAGACACGTGATTCAGGCCCTATCTGGGTGATGTATCTTGCGTGTGGTTTGGCGCTGTCATACGTCGCTATCCAAGCAAGCGAACAGGTAAATCCAGTCGGTATTATTGCGACTGTGTTGCTGGTGGCTTTACTGGGTGCTTCTTTCGGACATTTACTGCTGACTATCGCAAGAACGCGCTTACAAGCATTTCACCGCGTTCTGCCTGTTGTGGGCGTATTGAGTGGCATGCTGGTGGTGTTGGCGACCGTGATAAACGTTTATTCATTTTCTGAAGCGCAACTCGAACCTGTTATTTCAACCTTGTTGTTTAGCTTTGCTTTGCTTATCTCTTCTATCGTGGTTTGGTGTTGGCATTTGCTGTTTGTCAAAACACCTGAGAAGCTGCAATTAACGATAGCATTGCTGATGTTATTAGCATCAGTGATTGGCTTAACACCTGTTTGGGCGTTGTAAGAGGTTGTCGAACTCTCGAAACTTTTAGTTGATAAAATCCGTTGTAGCGAAAGAAGTGTGATCTGTTTTTAAGCATGCGACTGGTAAGCGTTCTAAACTTAAATCTAGTCGGTGTGTTCGTTAGGAGTACGGGATGGATTTAAGCAACGTCAAAGGTTTCGATAGCATTATTTTGCTGGGAATCGTGAATGAAAAACTTCGCTTAGAATGCGATAGCTTTGAAGAGCTGATCAGTATGTATGAAATGGATATAGAAAGTGTTGTAGGTAAGCTTGATATGCTTGGCTATCAATACGATCCATTAACTAACCAGTTTAAGTCTTATCCAAGATAAGCAACAAACTGGCGCATGTTCTATTGATAGTGAGCCAGCTATCGATTGTGAGCCAGTTATCGAGAATGAACTAGTTATCGAGAGTGAGCCAGTATCGTGAATGAACAAGTACCGCCATCGTCGGTACTAAAGCTAAAAGAAAAAGTCACAGATAATCTGTGACTTTTTTGTTTCTGGCGCATGCCTATCAGGTTCAACGCAGGCATAAACTAACCCAACAACGCGTCTCTTAAACGACCTCGATACCATCTAAGTGACTCTTACTCTGCTGTCTTGCTGTGCTAAAGAAAGCCTGTAGGTAACGTTTGTCTTTTTCTGAGTTTCTTACTGCGGCAAACAGTCTTCTTGAAAGCCCTTTACCTAACGGCTTGCTGGCTATCAAACCTTGTCTTGAGAACTCACTGATCGCCCAGTTTGGCAATGCCGCCACACCTAAACCCGCCGATACCATTTGCACCAACATTAATGTGTTGTCTGCCTGTTTCCATTTCTTTGGTTCAACGCCTGCGGGTTGCAAAAAGTGTTTTACTACGTCGAGACGCTGCTTTTGAACCGGATAAGAGAGCATCGTAATATCACTAAGATCTTGCGGTTCAATACTCGGCTTTTCGGCTAAAGGAGAGTTGATCGCGGTGATAAGACGCATCTCAAAATCGAAAAGCGGTTCGTAGTGAACTTCAGAACGCGGTTGTATATCCGAGGTGATCACCAAATCTAACTCACCTGCCATCAATGCCGGTAGAGGCTCGAATCCAAACCCTGACGAGAAATCTAGCGTCACGCTTGGCCAAGCAACTTGGTATTCTTTCAAAGCGGGCATTAGCCATTGGAAGCATGAGTGACACTCGATCGCCATGTGCAATCGGCCATTCACATCCTCTTTTAGACTCGCCAACTCATTCTCTGCTTTAGCAATCTTTGGCTGTATCTCATCCGCGAGCTTAAGCAAGATCTCACCCTCAGAGGTAAATTTCACTGGCCTAGTTTTTCGTAGGAAAAGCTGACCGCCAATACGCGCTTCAAGGTCTTTTAATTGATGAGAAAGCGCCGACTGAGTCAGGTGAAGAGAGGTCGCAGTGGCTGTTAACGATCCGCTGTCTCTCAAGGTGGTCAATGTTCGAAGGTGTTTAAGCTCTATCATGAGTATTCCTCATATTCCCTAAGCCAATTCAATATTTCTTAATAATCACCCTACGGTGTTTTTGATCTTTTGTAAACGTCTAGATGTCCAGATGGATTTAAATTGTTCATCTTTGGATGATTCAAGATGAATATTATTAATAAACAAGATGAATATTTGGACGTTGTCCATAGATCGGATTAAGGCGATAGTTTAGCCATCCAGACGCCTTTGTGGGAAAGTGAAATCATCAAAGGCAGCCTGACCGGAAATTAAAATTATCGAATAAGGAACAGACTCATGACGACAACAACGCATATTCTTGGCTACCCACGTATCGGCGAAAAAAGAGAACTTAAATTCACGCTCGAGAAATACTGGCGCGGTGAAATCGATCAATCTGAGCTCAAGCAACTCGGCAGCGAATTAAGAAATCGTAACTGGAATGTACAAGCTGACGCGAATCTAAGCTTTGCAACTGCGGGTGACTTCGCATGGTACGACCATGTTCTAACAACGACTCTACTTCTAGGTCATGTGCCAAAACGTCATGCTGGTGGAGCAGAAGATGAAAAAGCCTTCCCAGATCTGGATACCTTGTTCCGTGTAGGTCGCGGTCAGTCTCAAGTTCAGTCTACTTGCTGCGGTGGTACGCATACGTCTAATGATGGCACTAAAGACAGTTCGGCTGCTTCCGACATGACTAAGTGGTTCAATACCAATTACCACTACATTGTTCCTGAGTTCAGTAAAGACGACACCTTTGAAGTGAGCTGGCCGCAGCTGTTTGACGAAGTGAACGAAGCGATAAAAGCAGGACACAAAGTTAAGCCTGTACTTCTCGGCCCACTGTCATATCTGTACTTAGGCAAAGAAGTGGAAGAGGGCTTTGATCGCTTAACTTTATTGCCTCGCCTTCTTACTGCCTATCAAGCGATTTTGGCTAAACTTGCCAAGCTGGGTGTTGAGTGGGTTCAAATCGATGAACCTATCCTTTCTCTGGAACTTGAAAAGCAGTGGGCTGATTCATTCAAACTGGCTTATCAAGTGATTCAAGGCGACGTAAAGCTACTGCTCACTACGTACTTTGATTCGGTGACTGACACGTTAGATAAGATCGTGGAACTGCCCGTCAACGGCTTACACATCGATTTGGCTGCCGCACCGCAGCAACTCGATGAAGTGGTGAATAAGTTACCGGAAGATTGGGTACTTTCTGCGGGTGCAATCAATGGACGCAATGTTTGGCGAGCAGACTTAGCTTCTCAGCTTGAGTTACTGCAACCTGTGAAAGAAAAGCTAGGCGATAAACTATGGGTCGCAAGTTCATGTTCACTGCTGCATAGCCCGGTTGACCTTGAGTTAGAAGAGACGCTTAGCGAAGAAGTGAAGAGTTGGTTTGCCTTTGCAAAACAGAAAGTGACCGAGGTGAGCTTATTGGGTGCGGCGTTAGACGGCGAACAAAATGCCATTTTGGCGTGTGAGACTTACAGCCAACCTATTGTTGCACGCAAGAGCGCGACTCATGTGAACAAGCCTCAGGTACGAGAGCGCCTTAATACCATCACGAAAGCACTAGCAGATCGAAGTGCGCCTTATGCAGAACGTGCGGCACATCAGTCTGAAGTTCTCGGCTTACCGTTATTACCAACTACAACCATTGGTTCGTTCCCACAAACCGGAGAAATCCGTGTTCAACGCAGTGCCTATCGCACCGGCAAACTGAGTGAAGCGGAATATAACTCTGCACTGAAAGGTCACATCGCGGATGCGGTTAAACGTCAAGAAGCTCTGGATTTGGATGTGTTGGTTCATGGTGAAGCGGAACGTAATGATATGGTGGAGTACTTTGCGGAAAATCTAGCAGGCTTTCAAACCACCAAGTTTGGTTGGGTACAAAGCTATGGCTCTCGCTGCGTGAAGCCCGCGATTGTGGTCGCGGATATCGAGCGTGAAAAACCAATGACGGTAGAATGGTCGACCTATGCACAATCTCTGACTTCGAAGCAGATGAAAGGCATGCTGACAGGACCAGTCACTATTCTATGTTGGACATTCCCACGTGAAGACATCTCACGCAAAGAGATCACCAATCAACTGGCGTTTGCTCTGCGAGATGAAGTGTCTGATTTACAAGACGCAGGCATTAACATCATTCAAATTGATGAGCCTGCTATTCGTGAAGGTTTACCACTGAAAAAGCGGGACCACGCAGAATACCTAGAATGGGCGGTCGATGCCTTTAAGATTTCAGCGGCGAGTGCTAAACCAGAAACTCAGATTCATACCCATATGTGTTACAGCGAGTTCAACGAGATCATTGATTCAGTAGCCGCGCTAGATGCCGATGTGATTACCATTGAGACTTCTCGCTCGAACATGGAGCTACTGAAAGCGTTTGAAGAGTTTAACTACCCGAATGCGATTGGACCGGGTGTTTATGACATTCACTCGCCAAACATTCCTTCAGAGGAGTGGATTGTGGATTTACTTAAGAAAGCGGCAGAAAAAATCCCAGCAGAACGTTTGTGGGCGAACCCAGATTGTGGATTGAAGACGCGTAACTGGGCAGAGACAGAAGCCGCACTAACTAACTTAGTTTCGGCGACTAAGACACTGCGTAAAGAGTGGGAATCAGCTGAGGTATAATTCAGTCTAAGATTTTGATTGATCCGTTAACCCACGATGAGCCACAACAAAGGCCTCGCATTTGCGAGGCCTTCTGGTTTTATACTTGTTCGAATCTCGAGCTAGAAACTAGCTGCTACTTTGACACGTATCTTTACTGATCAGCTTCTCAACGATCAGTTGTCCGCGAGTGTTGCGAATCTTGATGTTGTAAGCCAAGCCCATGTCGAGGTTTGCTCTTACTTCAGAGTTGGTGCAGTAGCTATTCACACTCATGTCTACAACTTGGTTTAAAGGTTTAGCACCTTTTGCATCTTGGTTGTAGATCATCATGATTTCGATAACCGTGTTTTTTGCTAGCACGCGCATGACCGATAGCGGACCATACTCAATCGGCAAGCCTGCGGATAAAACGCCAGCGCGATGCTGCGCCATCATTTCTAGCTGTCTTTGTTTGTCTTGTTCACTTGATGAGCTGCAGCCTGCAAGCAGAACAGCGGCCAGTGAACCGATAATCCATTTTTTCACGTTAAAATACTTTCTTGAATGGTTTAACAATCACATTTTGGTAGACACCTGCAGCAATGTACGGGTCTGCGTCTGCCCATGCCTGTGCATCGTCTAAAGAATTAAACTCAGCAATCACAGTAGAACCTGTGAAGCCCGCTTCACCAGGGTTATCTGAATCAATCGCTGGCATTGGACCTGCTGTCAAAAGGCGGCCTTCATCGTGAAGTGTTTGTAGGCGTTCTAGATGTTGTGGGCGAACACTTAGGCGTTTTTCTAATGAATTTTCGACGTCTTGAGAAAAAATCACGTACCACATATTGAGATATCCTTATTTTACTTCACTAAATTGAGGGCGTTTAAATTCGCTATCTTGCTAATTTACGCGAACTAATGGGTATTGGAAGAGCTAATGATAAGAAATTGTGAAATGGTGCGGGAGAGTGAGAAGGTCTTTAGCATTTTTAATCGAAACGACTAAAGACCTTAAAGTGCGATAGGGCTGTCGAAAGTACTATTTATTAATTGGGCGGGGTTTACCGCTTTCGTCTACAGCAACGTAGTTGAATGTCGCGCCACACACCTTGTAGCGGTCACCGATGCCGTGATCAAGTACCGGCTTAACCCATACTTCTAGGTCGATATTCATCGAGCTGCGACCAATCTTGGTGCAGTCACCATAAACACATACCACATCACCCACTGAAACTGGTTGTTTGAACTCGATACCTGATACTGAAACCGTGACTATCTTGCCGTTAGAGATCTCTTTCGCCAGTATCCCGCCAGCAAGGTCGAGCTGAGACATTATCCAACCACCGAAAATCTGGCCTGCTGCATTGGTATCAGAAGGCATCGCCAAAGTGCGAAGAAGTAAAGAACCAATCGGGTTCAAAGTTGATTGAATAGTCATTGTTGTACTCTTAATGGTATTGATTGTTTTAAATTTAAATAGATGTGTTTGCGGGACTCGCGGTGGTCGTATTTTTAACGTATTCACCGAACACAAACAATCAGTGGCCAATGATCACGAGTATCATTGGCCACTGTTAAATAGCATATTGATAATAATTGTATCAAAAAGGGGATGAGGACTCATCCCTTAGGGTTACTTCTCGTCGGTATTTTTATCCGTTAACTCTTTCTGCTGGTCTTTTTGTAGATGCTGATCTTTTTGTAGATGCTGGTCTTTTGGCAAATGCTTATAAATATAGACACCCGTTAGCAAGGTAAATGCAAAAGTAGCGATCAGTAAGCCAAACACTTTGAAGTTTACCCAAACATCCAAGGGTAGGCTGAAAGCAACGTAAACGTTGAGAATGGCACATAGAGTAAAGAACAAAGTCCAAGCCCAGTTGATCTTGCTCCATACCGCTTCAGGAAGTGTGATCTCTTTACCCAGCATGCCTTTAATCGCTGACTTGTCCATGATGTGACTGACGGTCAGGCCGATAGCGAACAATGCATAAACGATGGTTACTTTCCATTTAATGAAGTTGTCATCGTGCAAGAAAATGGTCATGCCACCAAATACGGCAACCATCAGAAAGGTGATGATCTGCATTTTCTCTACTTTCTTGTAGATGACGTATGTCAAAACGATTTGTACTGCGGAAGCAACAATCAATGCACCTGTAGCCGTGTAGATGTCATACATCTTATACAGCGCAAAGAAAATAATGAGAGGAATGAAATCAAGGATTTGCTTCATGTGGCACTGACTGTCCAGTTAGTTGAGTTGCAGACAGTCTAACGAAAACTGTCTCGATGCTAAATAGCCCGAGACAATTGGGTGCTAATTAATTCCATGTAAATGCTTTATCTAGTCGGATCTTTTCATCATCGAGTTGGATAACGTTATCGCAATGATGTGGTTTGGTAGCGAGGTATTAGCTTCTTGATATCTTCAAGGTAACCTTCGCTCTTTAAGCTGTCTAAGGTGTTTTCGAGCTCTTGCTCACTCATGGCAAAACATGTCGATTTGCCTGTCGTTAGGTCGAGATACTCGTGATATTCACGCTCTGTGAAGTGGCCAATTCTGTCCATTAATAAGGTTTTAATTCCATGGTGAATCAAGCCGTAATACGTATGTCTTTGTAAGGTCATAGCCTATCCTCCGTGACAAGCTGCAGTGAAAATGTTGCAACCTGCTGTATATTGGTTGGGTTATCTATGACAAAGCAATTCGAATGCCATTTTCTCTAATTGAACGGAACATTTTCCCTACCAAATAGAATTGAACTTCTTTTCAAATAGTTAAAGCAAGGTACGTTCTATTCTCTGACAACCAATACGTAACAGACATAAAATAGTTTCATTTTGAGAACGATGAATTTCTCATTATGACGTACTACTGCCGATTATAGTGGAGCCTACCAACGATGATTGCCGCTAATCGACGAGCCAATCAACCAGCGTAGATAAGGATGTATTTTGTCGATTCTTAGGCTGCAGCAAGAAGTAACCATTTCCAGAAAAGACACTGCCTTCACTCACTTTCACCAACCTGCCCAAATCAATATCTTGCTTAGCCAGCGTGATATCGCCTATGGCAATGCCAAACCCTTGAATGGCTGCATTCATCGCTTGATCAAGTGTCGCGAATTGTTGGTTGTTCTTACTTGAAAGGTCATGACTTCCTATGTGCTCTAACCAAAGTCGCCAGTCACTTTGCTCATTGTTAGCGTGCAACCAAGTGTATTGAGCAAGCTTGTGTGGCTTGATGAAAGTAGAAGCGCTGCTTACAAGATGGCCCTGAATAATGCTTTGCGCCTGGCAGACCGGAGCCAGCTGCTCGTTGAACAATAACTGGCTCACAATCGATTGTTGGTTTGGTTTCTTACCATAGGTGATTACGGCGTCAAACGGGTCAAAGCTTGGTTCAAAAACGTGCTTGATGGTCGACGTGAGCTCGACATCAATTTCAGGGTAGGCTTGCTGAAAAGACATCAACTTGGGTAGCAGCCAAGAGGTAATACAGCTTGGTGCGTTGAGTTTGATCTTGGAGGGAGAGCTAGCCACTTGATTGAGAGCCGATTGCAGCTGATGAATCGTTCCTTGTATCAGGGGAACCAGTTCTTCTCCTTTCGGCGTTAAAGACAATCCTCGAGCATGGCGATAGAAGAGATCACAGCCAAGGCTTTCTTCAAACGACAATACCTGACGACTTACTGCACCTTGCGTAACATTGAGCTCATGTGCCGCTCGCGTAAAGTTGAGATGCCTTGCCGTCGACAAGAACGCGAGCAAGGTTTTAGTTGAAGGAAGTGTGCGATTCATATCTTTACCTATGACTTTTTATCATGGCTATTATGTGATTATTTCGATTCATTTATCAATAGTGTTCTGTTTGAATGTAAATACTTAATCATCATTTGTGATTCAATATGTGTATAAGTCACATTTTTTGAATATGAAGGCAGTGGTGAAGACATTTTGATTTTGTGAAAGGGATAGCTTCTTGACATCTTTTATCGATAGTTTAGTACCTCAGGCTGTAAAAAAATTAATACCTTACCAATCGGCAAGAAGAATTGGTGGTGATGGACGAGTCTGGCTAAACGCCAATGAATTGGAAAGCTCGTTGTTTCCAGGAGAAGCAAGCCACAATAGATACCCAGATTTTTTACCGCAAGATATTGCCAAAGCTTATCAAGCGTATTGCGGAACTGATGTTGCAACGGTTGCCGTTCGTGGCGCCGATGAAGCGATAGATTTACTGATCAGAACATTCTGTAAGCCAGCGAGTGACAATATACTTATTTGTTCACCAACGTATGCAATGTATGAGTTTTGCGCCGATGCATTGGCGATTAATACCTTGGATTCTCCATTGCAGGAAGACTTCAGCCTTAACGTCACTGATATTGTGAACAAAGCGAAGTTGGCTAATATCGTGTTTCTTTGCTCACCAAATAACCCAACGGGCAATGTGATTCCCAAATCGGATTTGATTCAGGTACTGGAAGGCACGATTGGAAAATCTCTAGTGGTAGTCGATGAAGCGTATATCGAATTTGAACCACAAACGTCAGCGGTGAGCCTTATTGAGCGTTATCCGCATTTGGTAGTGATTCGCACCTTGTCTAAGGCGTTTGGATTGGCTGCGGTCCGATGTGGCTTTATCTTAGCGAGTCAAAATGTGATGCAGTATGTCGCTAAATTAATTCCACCGTATCCAATGCCAGATTGCTCATCGCAAATCGTGTTAGACGCATTGTCTGATGACAGAGTTTCAGTGATGGAAGACGCCACACAAAAGCTGGTCGAACTACGTAACTGGTTTGCTTGTGAGTTAACGCAGTTTGATTTCATCGAGTCTGTTTACCCTTCATCGACGAACTTTATTTTGCTGCGTCAAAAACCTGGGCATCAAGTGTTCAGTGTATTGGCGAAGGATGGCATTGTGACAAGGAATCAAAACCACGAACCTGCTTTGCGTAACTGTGTTCGAATCAGTATTGGTAGCCAAGAGAGCATGTTAGAAGTGATAACGTCACTAACACGTTACCAAACCGAATTAGAAAAGAATCAACAAGGCAAACAAATTCAACAATCTCAACATAAAGAAACTCAATCTCAACTCGATAAAGATCATATCTAGGATGGCAATGATGAAAAAGATAATACTAGGACTCGCTTGTGCGGCCGCTTTACTTGGTACAACGGTACAGGCGAAAGAAATCCGTTTGGCGTCGGACTTTACGTATCCGCCATTCAACTATAAAAACAGTGACGGTGTGCCTGTCGGGTTTGATATTGAGATAGCTGATGCCTTGTGTGAGCAAGCCAAACTCGATTGTACTTGGGTTTCACAAAGTTGGGACTCGTTAATTCCAAGTTTGTTGGCAAGAAAGTCAGATGTGATCATGGCTTCAATGCGTATTACCGAAGAGCGTAAGCGTAAGGTTTTGTTCACCGATAAGTACTACCAAACACCAGCCGTGTTTGTTGCTGCTAAAAGCGCGGAATTCAGCGTCGATGAGGCAGGCTTAGCAGGTAAAACCATCGGTGTTCAGCAAGGTACGATTCACGATCGCTACGTAACAGACAAGTTTGGTGATGTGGCAAACATTAAACGCTATACCGGCCAAGATGAAGTTTATCTGGATCTGCAGAATGGTCGTTTAGATCTAACGTTTGGTAACTCCGACCAACTATCACTCGCTTTCTTAGATAAGAAAGAAGGAGAGGACTTTGAATTCAAAGGCAAAGCAGTGACCGACAAAGCCTACATTGGCGAAGGCACGGCACTAGCGTTAAGAAAGCAGGATTCAAAATTGGCGAAACAATTCAATGCCGCGATTGAAGAGATCAGAGCGAACGGTACTTACGACAAGATCGCCGCTAAGTACTTCACGTTTGATATTTATGGTGCTGATTTGTAATTCGTCTAACGCCTAAAAACTAGATCATCAAAAAAATCCGAGGGCTGTGAGGCTCTCGGATTTTTGTTACAAACAATTCGTCCTAGTAAGATTCCCACCGTTGTCTTTATCCCTGCTTATCCACTCTTGTTCCATACGCTCAGCCTAAAACCTTACCTCGACCACCTCAGAAATCGCAGTTCACGACTCGCTTTTTCAATCGATGAGACCTTCTTTGTCCGTGCTTAATTACTGATTTTAAGATCTTAAAATAACACAAATTTGCGCGTAATTTATTGCTAATAGACTGTTCTAAAAGCAGTTGAAAGCGATCGAAATTCCCCAAAAATCCGAAGTTAGACTGCTTAATGGTCTAATTGGTGCCAAATATGATTGGTATCACAATCAATTCAGCTCTCTGGCAAATAGATGAACCTTAGCTCACAAAATATACACATAGTATTGTAATACAAAATATATGAAGGTAAGAATATTGTAATGAAACGTTACGGTCATGAGCAGTATGCAATAGAACGTTAGATTTCAAGCTCAGCTAGAACGTGTCATATAAAAACTGCACCTCTTACAAAATGGATTCTGGAGAAGAACATGAAAAAACACCTACTGACGATTGCAGCGGCATCAATTCTGATGGCATTTGGCGCTCAAGCAAAAACTTTGACCTTAGGGCATGCAATGTCATTAGAAAGCGCAGCTCACCAAGGCATGGTGATCATGGCTGATAAAGTTAAAGAAAAATCGAATGGTGAACTTACGATTAAGATCTTTCCAAACGGTCAATTAGGCTCTGAACGTGACCAAGCGGAGCAAGTTGTTACTGGCGCGATTGATATGGCCAAAATCAATGGTGGGTTAGCCGAATCTTTTGAACCAACGTTTAAGGTTAATGCACTGCCTTTCTTATTCCGTGACGTTCCACATATGAGAACGTTCATGCGAAGTGAAGCTGCACAAGAGATGTTGCTTTCAAGTGAAGGTAAAGGCTTCATCGGTCTTACATTCTATGACTCAGGCACACGTAGCTTCTACGCTAAAAAAGCCATTAACTCACCGGCTGATCTAGCTGGTATGAAAGTTCGAGTTCCGGGTTCTCCAACCATGATGGAAATGGTTAACCTATTAGGTGGTAAAGCAACGCCTGTACCTTTCAATGAGGTATACACGGCGCTGCAACAAGGCGTAATTGACGGTGCTGAAAATAATATTTCTAGCTTAGTTGAAATGAAACACAGCGAAGTTGCCAAATTTTACTCTATGGACCAGCACATGATGACACCTGACGTGATCATCATTTCAGAATACAAATGGGGTTCATTAACGGCAGAAGAGCAAAAAATCTTAAAAGAAGCTGCTGCTGAGTCTCTTGAGGAGCAGATCAAAATCTGGGACGCAACAGATGACATGAACAAAGAGAAAGGAATGAAAGAAGGCGTAACGTTTGTTGAAGTTGATAAAGCCCCTTTCCGTGCAGCTGTTAAACCTATGATTGATGAGGCGAAAAAAGATCCAAAACTAGCTCCATTCATTGAAAAAATTGAAGCTCTTTAATCAGTCTTAGTGAAAATATAATTTTGCCTTGGCTTTGCTAAGGCAAAATTTTTTGAGGTATCACACCATGTTAGCAACTTTCAGAAACCTACTTGATAGGCTGATTCTTTTTGTCTCTTCTTTTGCACTCATGTTACTTGTCGTTACTGTCACTTGGCAGGTCTTTAGTCGTTATGTTTTGAATGATCCAAGTAACTGGACTGATGAACTTGCCCGTTATGCGATGGTATGGCTTGGCTTATTAGGGGCAAGCTACTTATTCGGTATCAAAGGACACTTAGCAATAACGTTATTGGATGGTTATCTTAAGGGTAAAGCACATATCGCATTACATGTACTCATCAATATCATTTCTGGCGCATTTGTATTTCTAGCAATGCTTCAAGGTGGCACCGCCCTAATGGGAAGAACCACACAACAACTCTCTCCAGCACTGCAATTACCGATGTCGACGGTTTATTCAATATTGCCGATTTCAGCCGTTATTATCCTCATCTATTTGGTCATGAATACGTTTGATCTTTTTTGTGAACCCAACAAAAAGTAAGTTTTAAAAGGACTCTATATTATGGATTTGTCCATTGGTGTTTGGCTGCTAGGCCTATTCTTATTCATGATCGCGATTAGCATGCCGATTGCGATTGCAATTGCCATGTCATCTTTAACGATCATGTATTTCATCTTACCGTTTGAAGTCGCCAGTATTACTGCGGGTCAAAAAATCATTACCGGTATCGATAGTTTCAGTTTATTAGCCATCCCTTTCTTTATCCTCGCTGGGAATATAATGAATGTGGGTGGCATCGCGAGTCGACTTATCAACCTTGCAAAGCTCTTGGTTGGTTGGATTCCGGGCTCACTTTTTCACGTGAACATCTTCGCCAATATGATGTTTGGCGCCGTTTCAGGATCAGCCGTTGCAGCTGCAGCTGCGGTTGGTAAAACCTTAGGCCCTGAATTAGAAAAAGATGGCTATGATAAAAACTTAGCAACAGCAGTAAACGTTGCATCTTGCCCGGCAGGCTTACTAATACCGCCGAGTAATTCATTGATCGTATTTTCAGTGGTATCGGGTGGAACATCCGTTGCGGCGCTGTTTATCGCAGGTTATGTCCCAGGTATTTTAATGGGCTTAAGTTGTATGGTCGTCGCCTATTTCATCGCTAAAAAGAAAGGTTACAAAACAAGTGCGAATGACGGCTTCACAGCAAAAGATGTGCTGAATATTGTTTGGCAAGCAACACCAAGCTTAGGGCTTATTGTTGTTGTTATTGGCGGTATTATTGGTGGGATTTTCACTGCAACAGAAGGGGCATGTATAGCGGTTCTATACTCTTTTATACTGTCACTCTGTTACCGAACTCTTAAATGGGCACACTTCCCGATAATTTGTAGAGAAACCGTTCAGGTCACTGGCATTATGCTGTTCTTGATTGGTGCTTCTACCATTATGTCATGGGCAATGGCGTTTACCGGTCTACCAACCATGATCAGTGATTGGATGCTCTCTATTTCAGACAATCCAATTATCATCTTTATTCTGATGAACCTGATTCTACTGATTGTGGGTATGTTTATGGACCTTACGCCAGCCGTATTGATCTTTACCCCTATCTTTATGCCGATTGCTGAGCATTTAGGCATGCATCCAATTCACTTTGCGATGATGATTATCTTCAACTTATGTATTGGTATTGCAACGCCACCCGTTGGTACGGCGCTATTTGTGGGTTGTAGTGTCAGTGGCTCCAAGATTGAGAATGTTATAAGAAGTATCATGCCGTTTTGTGCCGTATTGATCGTCACACTGTTGGCCATTACTTTTATTCCTGAAATTAGTTTGGCTCTGCCTCGTGCGTTTGGATTAATCAATTAGCATTACAAGGGTAAGATTTACCGACTCAATATTGATCATCACCTAATAAAAAACCGCCTGTATGAAGGCGGTTTTTTTATCAATCAAAACTGAAGCTTAATATTACGCTTGCTGTTTTTGTAGCTCAGCTTCTTTCGCTTCGTCTTCGATTAGAGAATCAACGATAACTGCACATGCTGCATCACCAGTGATGTTCAGAGCAGTACGGATCATATCGAAGATACGGTCTAGGGCGAACAACAGAGGTAGACCTTCAATAGGGATACCAGCTGCTAGAAGAACCGCAACCACCAGGAAAGAAGGACCTGGAACACCTGCTTGACCAACTGCGCCTAGAGTCGACGTTACGATGATAGCAATGTAAGCGCCCATAGACAGGTCGATGTTGAACAGCTGTGCGAAGAAGATAGCAACTAGGCCGTAGTAAATTGCGTTACCAGACATGTTGATCGTCGCACCAAGTGGCAGAACGAATGAAGCCGTAGAGTTACGAACACCAAGTTCTTTCTCTACCGTTTCCATTGTTACTGGCAGTGTTGCCATTGAAGAGGCTGTTGATAGTGCAACCGCTTGAGGCTTCTTCATTGCCACTAGGAACTTCTTCGCAGAAGTCTTAGTGAAGATTTGAATCATCAGTGGGTAAGCCACAAAGCCGAAGATAAGAATCGCAGCAATGTAGACAATGAACAGCTTGAACACGACCATAAGTGCGCCAAAACCGAATGTACCGACTGCTTCTGCCATTAGGCCAAATACGCCAAGTGGTGCAATGATCATAACCTTGTTGATCATCCAAACCATAGCGTCAACAATCGCGTTTACGCCATTGATGATTGGGTCGCGTTTTTCTTTCGCTTGTTTAGAAATCGCAATACCGAAGAATAAGCAGAAAACGAGAATTTGCAGAATGTTAGCTTCGTTCAGTGATTGGAAAACGTTGGTAGGGATCATGCCCGTGATGGTTGCCCAGAACGTTGGAAGTTCGCCTTTCGCAGCGTATTCAGAAGAGAACATACCTTCAACGCCAGAAACATCGATACCACGACCCGGTTCGAATACTTCACCCATTACAAGCGCTAGTGCTACAGCAAGTGCAGACGTTAGTGCAAAGTAACCCAGTGTAACCACACCAACTTTACCTGCTGATGAGCTATTACCTAGACCTGCAGCACCTGAAATTAGGGCGACTGCGACTAGAGGAATAACCAGCATCTTGATTAAATTGATGAAGATTGCGCCCAGTGGAGCGAACATTGTTGCGCTGTCACCCATCATTGCACCGACAGCGGTACCGATGATCATTGCAATAACGACTTGAACGCCGATGTTGCTTAGTAAACTCTTTTCTTTTAACACTTCCATAACCTCTGTGCTACTAAATATAAAAATCCCAGAACTACTCACCAATGTACGATGTACCATTGGATTAATATTTCGCGACGAGTTTTACACGTATCCTTTACATTTATCAATATGAGCAGAGGTGAAAGTCTCTGAAAAACAGGTGGTCTAATGTCATTTGTTGATTTTGCACAATAATGCAATCGTTTGCTTTGGTTTTTTATTGCGATGTTATTTGTTGAATTTATAAAAGACTTTTCGCTGGAGATTTTGTGAATGATTTGCAAGCGCTGGTATTGAAAACGTCTTGTTAACATTTTGATTTCATTTGCGAGTGTTTTTTGAACGCCTATGTTGGGGTGAATCCACAGTTACGTGTTGTGTGAAATTTAGCCTGAACTATGCTTAAGGTATCTATTTATTACCAAGATGTTACCTCTGCGCTTTAAATAAAACGTCTATCTAGCATCTCAGTTGTAAGGAGGGGGGCTATGACTTTTATATTAAAGTACTTGTTTGCGTTTCTTCTGTTGTTCAGCTCTGTGTTCGCTCAGGCCGATGATGTCTGGGTGATTGAGGTGAACGGAGGGATAGGTCCGGCGACCAGTGATTACCTCACTAGAGAAATAGAACAAGCTCACGATGAGCAAGCAAAGCTCATCATTTTGAAAATGAACACGCCTGGCGGGTTAGATTCGTCGATGCGTGACATTATTCGATCCATCACCACGTCACCGATTCCGATAGCAACTTGGGTTGGGCCTGCGGGTTCACGAGCAGCGAGTGCCGGAACCTATATTTTACTTGCCAGCCACGTTGCTTCCATGGCGCCCGGAACTAATCTAGGTGCAGCAACCCCTGTGTCGCTCGGTGGGGGCAAAGCGCCTGCTAATCCGTTATCTCCTCAAGACGATGCTAATAAAGATGATAACACTTCGGCGAGTGACCAAGACGAAACCAAACAAGAGAACTCAGACCAAGTAAAAGCCACCACTGCGATGGAAAAGAAAGTCATCAATGATGCTGCGGCTTACATTGTCAGTTTGGCTAAGTTACACAACCGTAATGAAGAATGGGCAGAAAAAGCGGTGCGAGAGGCAGCAAGTTTGGATTCTGAGAATGCACTGGCTCTTAACGTGATTGATTTTATTGCCAGCGACCTTCAGCAATTGGTTGAACTGAGTAACGGGCGCACCGTAACCATCAACGGTGTCAGTCAGGAAGTCCAACTTAGTGATGTTGCTTTTGTCGAGCGAGAACAAGACTGGCGCTTTAGTTTGCTGTCAGTGATCACGAACCCGAACGTTGCATATATTTTGATGCTGATTGGTATCTACGGTTTGTTACTCGAATTCTATAACCCCGGCGTCGGGCTACCGGGTGTTTTGGGGGGGATCTGTCTGTTATTAGCGATGTACTCCTTACAAATGCTGCCGGTGAGTTACGCGGGCCTTGCTTTAATCCTATTGGGAATTGCCTTAATGGTCGCAGAGGCCTTTAGCCCCAGTTTTGGCATCTTCGGTTTGGGTGGCGTCGCCGCATTCACATTGGGCTCGATCATGCTGATGGATACCGAAGTGCCGGGTTATCAAATCGCATTGCCGCTAATTATCGGGATCAGTTTGTTCTCTGTTGCCTTTATCGTCGTAACAATATCAATGCTAGTCCGAGTGAGAAACAAACCAGTGACTACGGGGATGGAAGCGGTAGTCGGTGACACGGGCAAAGTGGTAAGCGGCTTCCCCGGTGCGGGGCGTGTGCTAGTCGAAGGTGAGATCTGGCAAGCCAAATGTGCGAGTGAATTGCAAGTGGGGCAGATCATCAGAGTGACCAAGCTGACGGGGCTATCTTTGGATGTTGAGGCGCTGCCCGATGATACATCATCGAAATCTAGCTAGCGCGGCATGCTAGAACAAACGTTATTGAATTATTAATTGCTTAGCCATCGTTACCATTAGGGGGCGGTTATGTTTATACACACTATAGGTATTGTCATTGTGCTCGTTATCTTGTTGATAGCCAGCATGTTCAGAGTGCTGCGCGAATATGAACGTGCAGTGGTGTTCTTCCTTGGACGCTTTTATGGCGTTAAAGGACCGGGCTTGATTATCATCATTCCTTTCATCCAACAAATTGTGCGAGTGGATCTACGAACTATCGTGTTGGACGTGCCGACGCAAGATTTGATCACACGCGATAACGTGTCAGTGAAGGTGAATGCCGTGGTCTATTTTCGAGTGCTGGATCCGAAGATGGCGATCAACAACGTAGAGAACTACCTCGAAGCGACAAGCCAACTGTCACAAACAACGTTACGTTCAGTATTAGGACAGCATGAGTTGGATGAATTGCTGTCTGAGCGAGAAGAGCTCAATAGAGACTTGCAAGCGATACTGGATCAACACACGGATAACTGGGGGATCAAGATTGCCAATGTCGAGATCAAGCATGTTGATCTGGATGACAGTATGGTGCGAGCTCTAGCTAAGCAAGCCGAGGCGGAACGTTCACGTCGAGCTAAGGTGATCCATGCAACAGGGGAACTAGAAGCATCAACCAAGCTGAAAGAGGCTGCAGAGGTTCTTAATCAAGCGCCAAATGCGATTCAGCTGCGTTACATGCAAACACTAACAGAAGTAGCGAATGAGCGAACTTCCACAATCATATTCCCAATGCCCATCGATCTGGTCGAGAAGATAACCGACCCAATCAAAGCGACACTCAATGAGGCTGCAATCAAGAAAGCGATGAAAGCCGATGAGTGATTGGCTCAAATGAAGAGCAATAAAAAAGGCTCCACAACTGTGGAGCCTTTTAGTATTTGAATCGCTGGTTCTATTTAATGACCATTGATTACGAGCGTCGATTATTTCTGCGTAGCCGCTTTCATTGGCGTAACAAACTCCGCAAGGGCTTTAAGCATTGCTTCTGGTTGTTCAACGTTGTTTTCAATGATTTTAACTACGGCTGAGCCTGAGATAGCACCTGCAGCGCCAGCTACAATCGCTTCTTTCACTTGTTCAGGAGCCGAGATACCGAAACCAAGCAGTGCTGGTGGCGCATCGAACTTGTTCAAGCGATCAAGCAGTGCCGTTACTGGCATGTTTGCTTTTGTTTCTGCGCCCGTTACTCCTGAGCGAGAAAGTAGGTAAGTGTAGCCGCCACCTAGCTCAGATACTGATTGAAGCGTTTCATCGCTTGCTGTTGGTGGAGCAATAAAGATTGGGTGAACGCCAAACTTTTCAGCTGCAGCAACAAATTCACCGCTTTCATTGGTAGGTACATCAGCAATCAATACTGAATCGATACCTGCTTTTGCGCAGCGTTCGTAAAAATTTTCTATACCACGTGCGTAAACCAGGTTTGCGTACATCAGTAGGCCGATTGGCAGCTCTGGGTATTTAGCTCGAATTTGACCGATAAGATCGAAGCACACATCTGGCGTTACTTTTGAATCTAACGCGCGAATGTTTGCGCCTTGGATTGTCGGGCCATCTGCAAGCGGATCTGAGAATGGAATACCAAGCTCAAGAGCATCAGCACCCGCTTCAACTAGCGTTTCCATGATCTTAAGTGATTGCTCAGGGTTAGGATCGCCAACCGTTACGAATGGTACGAATGCGCCCTGATTCTTTTCAGCTAAGCGAGTGAAGAGTGATTGATAGCGATCCATTATAATGCTCCTTTCTCTTTAAGAATGTCGTGTACGGAGAAAATGTCTTTGTCACCACGACCAGATAAGTTAACCACTAATAGCTGTTCTTTCTCTGGGTCGTCGTGAGCCATTTTGACAGCGTGAGCCACAGCATGAGATGACTCTAGTGCTGCGATAATACCTTCTTTGCGTGCAATCAATTGGAACGCTTCTAGCGCTTCATCGTCGGTTACGTTGTCGTATTCAGCACGGCCAATAGCATTTAGGTGCGCGTGTTGAGGACCAACTGATGGGAAATCTAGACCCGCAGAAACAGAGTAAGACTCTTCTACTTGGCCGTTCTCATCTTGCATCAGTGGTGCTTTCATACCGAAGAAGATACCGGTTTTACCGTGCTTAAGTGGCGCGCCGTGTTGGTCGGTATCAATACCTTTACCAGCAGGCTCTACACCGATCAGGCGAACAGACTCTTCTTCAATGAAGTCAGCGAACATACCGATAGCGTTTGAACCACCGCCGACACAAGCGATAACGGCATCTGGAAGGCGACCTTCACGAGCTAAGATTTGGTGCTTCGTTTCTTCACCAATCATGCGTTGGAAATCACGAACAATCGTTGGGAATGGGTGAGGACCCGCTGCAGTACCCAATAGGTAGTGCGCGTCTTCATAAGTTGCAGACCAGTCACGTAGTGCTTCGTTACATGCGTCTTTTAGCGTTGAAGAGCCAGAATGAACAGGAATAACCTCTGCGCCCATTAGCTTCATGCGGAATACGTTCGGGCTTTGACGCTCAACGTCTTTTGCACCCATGTAAACGCGACACTTAAGGCCTAGTAGAGCACACGCTAACGCCGTCGCAACACCGTGTTGACCTGCGCCTGTTTCAGCGATGATTTCTTGCTTACCCATACGTTTTGCTAGCAATGCTTGGCCAAGAACTTGGTTTGTCTTGTGAGCGCCGCCGTGAAGTAGATCTTCACGCTTTAGGTACAGTTTGGTTTTTGTACCTTTAGTCAGGTTACGCGTTAGCGTTAGTGCAGTTGGGCGACCTGCGTACTCTTGCAGAAGCGTCATGAATTCACTGCGGAACTCAGGATCGGCTTGTGCATCAATAAATGCTTGTTCTAGTTGGTCTAGTGCTGGCACTAGGATCTGCGGTACGTATTGACCACCGTATTCACCGAAGTAGGCATCGAGTTTAGCCATTGTGTTATTCCTTCAATTCTATTGGAGTGTCTTCACACCAAGTCATTTAATCTTGCTTGAGCTTCGCAAAAGGCAAAGCCCACAAATATGTTTTTAGTTTCTGCTTTCTAATTCCTAGAGCCGAGCTTGGACTAGTAATTACGAATCGCTGCAAAAGCGCGTTGCAGTTTGTCTGCGTCTTTTTTACCTGGAGCGGATTCAACGCCTGAGTTTAGGTCTAGCCCTAAGCAGCCTAGTTTCGCTGCTTGGTTAGCATTGTCTGGGTTTAGGCCACCCGCCAACATGATTGCGCTTTGGTTGTTGATTAGGCTCCAATCAAATGCTTGACCTGTACCACCCGTTTGAGAACCCACTTTAGTATCTAGCAGGTGACGAGTCACGTTGCTTTTCAGTAATTCTGGTAGCGCGCTTTTAGCACCGTTTTCAGCGCCGTTTTCAGCACTGCAAGCAACACCGTAAGCTTTCCAAATCTCAACGTGTTCAGGTAGAGATTGTTTTAGTTCATCGACAAATGCTTGAGACTCATCACCGTGTAGTTGCACCGCAAACAGACCGAGTTCAGAAACTGTGTTAGCAACGTCAGCAACACTATGATTTTGGAACACACCCACGTAGTTCAAAGGTGCGCCGCTCATGGTTAAACGAGCTGCCTCGATATCCACATGACGCTTAGACGCTTCAACGAAAATCAAACCACCGAATACTGCACCTGCTTGATACGCTTTCGCGGCATCGTCAGAGTGAGTTAAACCACACACCTTGTTTTCACCGAGTGTCACTTTACGCACCGCAAGCTCTAGGTTCTTTTCAGCCATCAGAGAGCTACCGATTAGGAAGCCGTCTGCAAATGTTGAAAGGTCACGTACTTGCTGATGATTGTAGATGCCAGACTCTGAAATCACGACTGCGTTTGGAGCCAGTTCGCGAATCAGCGGAGCCAACTCTTTAGTACGGTTCAAATCCGTCGAAAGGTCACGTAGGTTACGGTTATTAATACCGATCACTTTTGCTTTTAAAGCGACAGCGCGATGAAGCTCTTCTTCGTTGCTGACTTCGGTAAGTACACCCATGTTTAGCGAGTGAGCGACTTCAGCAAGCGCTTGGTACTCTTCGTCATTCAATACCGATAGCATCAACAAGATAGCATCAGCTGAGTAGTGACGAGCTAGGTAAACTTGGTAGGTATCAACCATGAAGTCTTTACAAAGAATAGGCTGCTTAGCAATGCTGCGAACCTTTGGTAAAAACTCAAAGTCACCTTGAAAGTATTTCTCGTCTGTCAGTACTGAAATTGCGTTGGCGTGGTTGTTGTACACCGATGCAATGTAGTCCAAATCAAACTCGTCACGGATTAAACCTTTTGACGGAGATGCCTTCTTACATTCAGTGATGAAAACCGTTTGTTCGCCGCTCAATGCATCATAAAAGCTGCGGTCTGTTGCGGTTAACGCTGCTTTAAACTCGTCCAATGGTTGAGTTTGCTTACGCGCTTCAACCCATTGGTATTTGTCACGAACGATTTTTGCTAATACTTCCGCCATTTCAGCGTCTTTGACTGAAACGTGGGTCGACAGTTTATCGGTAGTCTGTGTCATATTCTTTGTCTCAACTCCGTCGTTCGTTAGGCGTGTGCAGCAAGCTTTTGTACAAGCTCGTATGCTTTGCCAGAGTTCATCGCGTCAATCGCTTGCTGTGTGTTGGCTTTTAGATCTTCGTGACCAAATAGACGCATTAGCAGAGCAACGTTGACTGCCACAGCGCCAACTTGAGCATCTGTGCCTTTACCCGTCAGGATATCGGTTGTGATGGCTTTGTTCTCTTCTGGCTCGCCGCCCTTGATTGCTTCAAGAGGGTGAGTGTTCAGGCCAAAGTCTGCCGGTGTCACTGTGTACTCGTGAATTTTGCCATCTTTAATTTCAGCAACGATTGTCTCGCCATGAATAGCCACTTCATCAAGGCCACTACCATGCACAACTGCAGCACGCTTCATACCCATTTGCAGCATGGTTTCCGCGATAGGGCGGACGAGCTCTTTGCTGTAAACACCCATTAACTCGATATTAGGGCGAGCAGGGTTAATCAGTGGACCAAGGATGTTGAAGATAGTGCGCGTTTTCATCGTCTGACGAACCGGCATCGCGTGACGTACACCGACGTGATATTGCGGAGCAAATAGGAATGCTACGCCAAGTTCGTCGACTGCAGTACGAGTGTCTTCTGCTGTCATCGCTAGGTTAATACCGAACGAATCCAGTAGGTCAGAAGAGCCTGATTTGCTCGATACGCTGCGGTTGCCGTGCTTAGCTATTTTTAAACCACACGCTGCTGCTACAAATGCAGAAGTTGTAGAAATGTTGATGGTGTCATGACCGTCGCCACCTGTACCTACGATGTCTGCAAAATCGTAATCAGGACGTGGGAACGGGTTTGCATTGGCAAGCAGTGCTTTCGCTGCGCCAGCGATTTCATCCGGCGTTTCGCCTTTGATTTTCAGTGCAGTAAGCGCAGAAGCCATCAAGATTGGGTCTAGTTCGCCCTTGATGATCACATCAAACAGTTGTTGGCTTTCTTCTTGAGTAAGAGACTGTTGTTCGTAAAGTTTATTAATCTGTTCCATGATCGTTTCCTAGTTAGTCTTTTTATCAAGAGTAGAGCTTTTCTCTAGATGAAGAGGTTTCTCAAGAGCCCATTCGATAGCGTTCGCTAGAAGCGTTGCACCGTAGGTCGTCATAATCGATTCAGGGTGGAATTGGAATCCACAAACCTTGTCTTGTTCTTGAACTACAGACATCACCAAATCATCGACTTCAGCGGTCACCGTTAAGCTATCGGATACATGCGTTGCAACCAAAGAGTGGTAGCGAGCGATAGCCAGCGGCGAAGGTAAGCCTTGGTAAGTCGCATGGTTTTGGTGTTCCATCATCGACACCTTACCATGAATGATTTCGCCAGCGCCTGCAACGGTGCCGCCGTAGGCCTCAACAATAGCTTGGTGGCCTAAGCAAATACCAATCATTGGCACCTTGCCTTTTAGCAGCTGAATTAGCTCAGGCATGCAGCCCGCATCCGCTGGAGCGCCAGGGCCTGGTGAAAGCAGTGCAACAGGGTTGTCTAGTTCGTTGATCGCCGCTTCAACTACTTTTGCAGGAATGTTGTTACGGTAAATTTTTACGCTGTGACCTAATGAACGAAATTGGTCTACAAGGTTGTAAGTGAACGAGTCGAAGTTATCGATGAATACAATATCAGCCATGATTACGACTCCTTCTTATTTGGTGTGCTTTGGCTTGGTGCCGTATTTTTAGTATGAGCAGCTTGAATCGCAGAGATGACCGCTTGAGCTTTGCCGCGAGTTTCATCGGCTTCTGCTTGTGGGTCTGAATCGAATACCACACCAGCACCTGCTTGTACTTGTGCCACGCCATCTTCAACGTAAGCAGAGCGAATTACGATACAAGTATCTAAAGTGCCTTCACCGGTTAGATAACCGACTGCACCACCGTAGCTACCACGACGCGTTTTTTCTACGTCACGAATAAGCTGCATTGCGCGGATTTTTGGTGCGCCCGTTAGCGTGCCCATGTTCATACAAGCTTGGTAAGCGTGCAGAGCATCTAAGTCTTCACGTAGCTGACCAACAACACGAGAAACCAAGTGCATTACATGACTGTAGCGATCCACTTTCAGCAAGTCTGCTACGTGGCGAGTGCCGGCTTCCGCAATACGAGCCACATCGTTACGTGCTAGGTCAACAAGCATCATGTGCTCAGCGTTTTCTTTCTTGTCGGTACGCAGTTCAAGCTCAATACGGCTGTCTAGGTCGAAATCGATTTGGCCATTTGGGCGCTTACCACGACGGCGAGTACCAGCAATTGGGTAAATCTCGATTTGGTTGGTTTCGGTTTCGTATTTCAGAGCACTTTCTGGAGAAGCACCAAACAGAGTAAACAGCTCGTCTTGCATATAGAACATGTAAGGGCTTGGATTACTTTGCTTGAGCTCTTTATAAGCCGCAAGTGGAGCAGGGCAAGGCAGCGTGAAGCGGCGTGAAGGTACAACTTGGAATACATCGCCTTTAACTACGTACTCTTTTAAGTCACGAACCGTTTGGCAGAAGTCTTCATCTGAAACACTTGGTACAGCTTCAACGTTGTCGAGCGGCGTCACTTCTGTGATGGCTTTCAATGACTGACATTGTGTCTGAATGTCAGCTAGACGCTCAGTTAATTGTGTTCTGATGTTTTCATCTTGAGTGAACAAGCTGGCGTGAAGCAGACCTTCGTTCTCTTGGTGATCGAAACGCAATAGTGTTTCCGCAACGTAGAAAACAAAGTCAGGGCAGTTGTTAGTCGCTTCAGCATCACCTAGCGGTTCAAAGTTCGCCACGATGTCGTAAGCGAATAGGCCCGCCATGAATAACGCGTGCTTGTTATCCGCGTCTTGCTCAAAGCTGTGTTGAACCAAACGCAGTGCATCGAATGAAGAAGCTTCTCTTAAACGTGAGTCTTCATCTAATTCGTTGCTTGGCTCGACAAAAGTCAGCGTCAAAACGTTATTGGTAAGGTCAGATTCAATTTCTGCTTTAACGTTTTGAGTTAGATGTTCGATAAGCGCTTGACCATTTTCAGTCAATGCTTGGAAGGTTACTTCATGTCCGCGACATACGATGCGAACAGCAGAGTCGATAAGGAGTAGGCTTGTCAGGTTCTGTTTAGATTCAATCTCAGCAGATTCCAACAACAGGCTGTCTGTTTTGTTTTCACACAAAGTATGAAAAACGCTGGTTGGATCTTGCGAGTAAGGAACTGAAGAATTGATGACCTCAATGGTTCCCAGCTTTTTGATTTCAATGGCCTTGTTCACAAGACCTCCTTTATGATTCTTTAAATTTCCTGCCGTACATAGTCGCATAAAGATACCTTTCACCCAATCTAGAATATGGTCAATTCGATGATTTGTTAGTCAGTTGAATGTGAGATGTTCGACAAATTAAAAAGCCCGCTATTAAAGCGGGCTTAGTGATAACTTTTTTATAAACAAACTGTTTAACTAGAAGTACACGTTAGCCCACCAAGAACTTGTCCAAGTGCGCCACCAATTAAGCTCCGAACTTGCTTCTACTGAAGAAAGTTCTAAAACTTTATCTTTATGGTTTTGGTTAAATTCTTGTAACATGGTGAACCTATCAAATGTGATACTTCGTATTTGTGTACTAGTTAACTAGTTTTGCGATTGCAGGTCAAGTGCGTTGACACAAATATAACGATAAAAATTGAAAACAATGAAAAAGAATATATGAGAATTGATCTACATAGTCATACAACAGCCTCAGATGGCCGACTTACTCCACCTGAACTGATTGACCGAGCGCTAGGCTTTAATATCGAAGCGTTAGCGATTACAGATCATGATACGACTGATGGGCTTGCTGAAGCGCGCAGCTATATTGCTGATAACAACCTTCCTATCCAGTTGATCAACGGCATTGAGATTTCGACTGTTTGGCAAAACAAAGATATCCATATTGTTGGGTTAAATGTTGATCCGGAGTCACCAGAGCTAAAAGCGTTAATTGAACAACAGAAGCAACACCGTGTCGGGCGTGCAGAGATGATTGCTCAACGTCTTGAGAAAGCGACTCGTGAAGGGTTGCTAGAAGAAGTTAAGTTGATAGCTGGTGACGCGCCTATCACTCGTGCTCACTTTGCTAAGTGGTTAGTCGATAACGGCTACGCAAAAACCATGCAGCAGGTGTTTAAAAAGTTTCTGACTCGCAATAACCCAGGTTATGTGCCGCCAACGTGGTGTTCAATGAGTGATGCTGTAACGGCTATTCATGCTGCTGGTGGTCAAGCCGTATTAGCTCACCCCGGGCGATATGGCTTAACAGCGAAGTGGGTTAAGCGTCTGTTAGCTGCATTTGTTGAAGCAAAAGGTGACGCCATGGAAGTCGCTCAGCCTCAGCAAGCGCAACAAGAAAGACGCACACTTGCGGATTATGCTATACAATACAAACTATTAGCCTCCCAAGGCAGTGACTTCCATTATCCATCTCCGTGGATGGAACTTGGACGTAATCTCTGGCTACCTTCTGGGGTCGAAGAAGTATGGAAAGATTGGGAGTTTCAAACGGTTTCACCAACTGATACCGATGACAGTATTTAGGTGAACCAGCTCCTTCTGATGATAGAGTCGAGAGATTCGATAACGAGGATCAACAATGAGCCAGTTTTTTTATGTACACCCAGATAACCCACAAGCGCGCTTAATTACTCAAGCGGTTGCGATTATTCGCAATGGCGGCGTTGTGGTTTATCCAACAGATTCCGGTTATGCGCTGGGCTGTCAGCTTGAAAACAAACAAGCACTTGAACGCATCTGTAAAATTCGTCGAATCGATGATAAGCACAATTTCACGTTGTTATGCCGTGATCTTTCTGAATTGTCACTGTATGCACGAGTTGATAACGTTGCTTTCCGTTTACTTAAGGCGCACACGCCCGGTGCTTACACGTTTATCTTCAAAGCAACCAAAGAAGTGCCAAAGCGTTTGATGAACGCTAAGCGTAAAACGATTGGTATTCGTGTACCAGACAACAAGATTGCCCTAGACCTGTTGGAAGCAATGGGCGAGCCATTGATGTCGACGTCTCTGATTCTTCCGGGTAACGAGACAACTGAATCGGATCCAGAAGAAATTCGCGACAGCCTAGAGCATGCGGTTGATGTCATTTTGAATGGCGGCTACTTAGGTGAGCAACCGACTACGGTTATTGACTTCAGTGACGATGACGCCGTTGTTTTACGTCGTGGTGCCGGCGATCCAGCGCCGTTTGAATAATAGCGTTACTGATTAACAGTCTGTAACGAAACAGCAAACCTGCCAGAGTAAATAACAAGTGCTTTTTGGCAGGTTATTTGCGATAATACGCGACCGCGATTTGGTCGCGAAAAATTCATTCGACGTCTGTGAAGACGACAATTAGGTAGAAAAGAGTAAATGAGCGAAAAATTACAGAAGGTTTTAGCGCGAGCTGGTCACGGTTCTCGTCGTGAACTAGAAGGTTTAATTAAATCTGGTCGTGTAAGTGTTAACGGTCAAGTTGCGAAATTGGGTGAGCGTCTTGAAGACGAGAACTCAGTGATCCGTATCGATGGCCACACTATTACAGGCAAAGCCTCTGAAGAAGTGGTTTGTCGTGTACTTGCTTACTACAAACCTGAAGGTGAGCTTTGTACTCGTCATGATCCTGAAGGCCGCCGCACTGTTTTCGATCGTCTACCTAAGATCCGTGGTTCTCGTTGGATTTCAGTTGGCCGTCTTGATGCAAACACATCGGGTCTTTTGCTTTTCACTACTGATGGTGAACTTGCAAACCGCCTAATGCACCCAAGCCGTCAGGTTGAGCGTGAGTACCTAGTACGTGTGTTTGGTGAAGTGACTGAGCAAAAAGTTAAAAACGTGACTCGTGGCGTTCAACTTGAAGATGGTATGGCTCGTTTCGAAGACGTGGTTTACGCTGGCGGTGAAGGTATGAACCATACTTTCTACGTAGCGATTAACGAAGGTCGTAACCGTGAGGTTCGTCGTCTTTGGGAATCACAAGAAACAACAGTAAGCCGTCTGAAACGTGTACGTTACGGTGATATCTACCTTGATAAGAAACTGCCTCGTGGCGGTTGGAAAGAGCTAGATCTTCAAGAAGTAAACTACTTGCGTGAGCTTGTTGAACTTCAGCCAGAAAAAGAGACACTGTTGGATCTTGATCCTGCAAACACTTCTCGTAAGCGTGAGCGTTCTCGTAGTCAAAAAATTCGTCGTGCTGTTAAGCGTCACGAAGAGCGTGCAAATGCTCCTAAAGGCCGTAGCAACCAGACTAAGCGTAAGAAGCCTGCTACTCGCGGAACTACAACACCTGATTCAGGTCGTAGTGCTCCAGCGACCAATGGCAAGCCTCAGGCTACCAAAAAGCCTAAACTGAACAACGGACGCCCGGCTAAACCGGCTAAGCCAAGATCACGTAAGTAATTACACCAGTAGTTGCTACAGTTCTTAAGCTTAAAGCTTAATCCAACGTTTCGAATACTAAAAAACCTGCTAACTTAGCAGGTTTTTTTTCGTCTTGAATATGGCGCAGTTCAAATCATGTGGAAGTGCTTACCAAGTAGAAACGATTAACCAGGTAGAAGTGCTTCACTAGCTAGGGTGACTAGCTATGGACTACGATTGGTATTAGGTCACTTTCAAATGATTCGAGAAGTTGTCACCCTTCGCCATGCGGTCATACAAAATAACATTGACCGCGGCAGCAAGGTTCATGCAGCCATTAGTCGGAACATAGATAGTTTCACGACAGAAGTCCGTGATCTCTTTTTTTAAAGTCCCATCTTCAGGGCCGAAGATATAAAAAGCACGAGGTGGGTGCTTATAATCAGGCAGAGGCTTAGCGCCTTCTATCAAATCAACCGCGATTGGTACGCAGCCAACTGGAATAATGTCTTTCAGGTCTTCAACACCAATTAATGGTAGCTCAAGGTGCTTTTCTTTGGTGTCGGTATGAAACTGTCGAGCGTGGTCATAACGGGTGCCAGTATAAAATACAGAGTTTGCTCCGTAGCAACCAGCCGCTCGCATTACTGAGCCAACATTTTCGGGTGTTTTGGGGTTTACTAATCCAACACAGGCATAGCCTTTGGATAGTGTATCTGTCTTTGCTTTGGTCATAATTTTGTAGAGTTACAGTTTGGTAAAGTGATGAGGCTATGAAGTCGTAAGAAAATCAGCTCAGTACTCTGAGCTGATTTAAGAAGAGCCTAGTCGCGTTTCCACAAGATGTGACAGAACTTGTGTTCAGGGTCACGGCTGATCAGCAGACGAGCGAATACGTCATCTAAGACATCATCAGCTTCATTTACAAGACCAATGCGTACTTCAGCGTAGATCTCTTTGTCGACTTCAAAGCCAACATGTTCAACCCAATCGTCACCAGTTTCAACGAGCTCTGCAGCGCCACGATCTTCAAACTGAGCCGTGAATAGGATCACGTCTGCTGGTTCAAGGTTATCAGGAGCCATCTCTAGAAAGATGTCGTATGCAGTGTCAATTGCGTCGTCGTAAGACATTAGGTCGTTAGCTTCGGTCATAATAAATATCTTAGCTTGCGCGGTTCATGTATTTACGTTCAGCTGTGTTCACAACAACTTTGTCGCCAGTTGCAATGTACTCAGGAACTTGAACAGTAAGGCCAGTAGACAGACGAGCTGGCTTAGTACGAGCTGAAGCAGATGCACCTTTGATTGAAGGGTCTGTTTCTTCGATCACTAGCTCAACTGAAGTTGGTAGTTCAAGCGTTGCTGCAGTACCGTCGATAAGAATCGCGTACATGCCTTGAGTTTCTTCGTTGATGAACAGTAGTTCGTCTTCGATCATTTCACCGTTGAAGATGAACTGTGAGTAATCTTCGTTATCCATGAAAATGTACTCGTTGCCGTCAACGTAAGAGAACATCACTGCACGCTTAGTTACGTCGATAGTTTCAACGATTTCGTCAGCCTTGTGGCGAACTTCTGTTTTAACGCCAGTTGCTACATCGTGACCACGGAAGCGGTAAATCTTTTGACCGCCACGGCCACCTGGTGTTGTCACTTCGATATCTTTTACTAGTACTGTTTTGCCATCAACGTTGATCGCAAAACCTTTTTTAATCTCACTTGCTCTAGGCATTTTGTGTTTGTCCTTATTGGGTCTATCCGGTGATTATATCTCGTAGACGCTATAAATAGGAATAGCTTGAATCATAAAGTCACCTAAGCGATCATAGAGAGACAGTTAAATCATTATTTTATTTACCGAAACGACCTATGCAGCTACCTGTTATTGACCCAACACAGCCATTTCAACCTGAATTCCAACCTGTGGTTAACGATCTGATTACCTTTTTAAAAGGCGGGTTAGGATCCAATCTACACAGTGTCTATGTTTATGGCAGTGTGGCACGCAAACAAGCCGTCGTCGGTCGCTCGAATCTAGATGTGGTTGTGGTTACCCATCGTCCTTTCCCAGATCAACGAACCACGTTGCTGAATACTATCAAATGGCGTTTTCAAAAGAGCTTCCCACAGGTCACACAAGTGGCGATAAAAACCACCTTAGTGAGTGAAATAGTCGATTTCGACAACATATTCACGTGGGGCTTTATGCTCAAGCATTTAGCAGTGTGCGTGCATGGTGAAGACTTATCGGATTGTTATGGTGATTTTGAAACAAGTTGGGAAATCGCTAAGCACTGGAATATGGATGCGGAAAACTGGTTAGCGGTGTATCGCAATAAGATCGCCCGAGCAACAACGCCAGAACAACAAGTTGCAGCACAGGTGATCATTGCTAAAAAGCTACTGCGAGCGAGTTATTCTTTGGTGATGTATCGTGACAAATATTGGCTCGATGACCCAATAGAGTGTGGTCAACAGTTCTTGAAGTATCACCCAGAGAAAGACGTCGAAATCCAAAGGTTAGGTATTTTACTTTCTGGTAGACCGATTCCTAAACGTTCGGTGATAGGGATTCTTGATGGCTTTGGCGAGTGGCTGGTTAAGCAGTATCAGAAAACTGAGTTTCGAATCGGATAGGGCTTCGTAAGCTAACCGTTGATATGAAAAAGCAGAGCGAGTTAAGCACTCCTCTGCTTTTTTCGTTTTTATGTCTGGCTCGAGTATTAATAGATATCTCGAGTCTAATGTCGCCTCGAAAAGAGGATTCAATCTAGAACAGACCTAACTGTTGTCCGCTGACTCGTTCAAAATCTAAACCGATGAAGGGTAAGATAGCCTCTGCGACCGGTTTAATCTGCTTGTCGATGTAATGCTGATAATCGATACCATTCTTCAAGTACTCCTTTGGCTCAGGGCCACTCAGAGTAATCAAATATTCAATACGCCCTTTGTTTTGGTATTGCAGCGGGCGACCTAGCTTGGCATTTATCTCATCGGCCAGACGAGCTGCGCGAACCTGTGGCGGAATGTTTTTTTGATACTCGTGTAGTTTGCGGCGCAAACGCTTTTGGTACACCAGTAAATCATCGTGTTTACCAGCAGCGGTTTCATCGACAAACTGTCTGACATAGTCAGTTGGATCTTGGTCGTGAAACACCATCTCATACAGGGTTTGTTGGAATTGCTGAGCGAGAGGTGTCCAGTCGGTTCGCGCACTTTCAAGCCCTTTAAAGATGATCTTCTCTTGGTCGCCTTGATTGATCAAGCCTGCATAGCGTTTCTTCGAGCCGGTTTCTGAACCTCTAATGGTTGGCATTAGAAACTTGCGATAGTGAGTTTCGTATTCCAGTTCGAGTATTGAGGTTAGGTTGTAGGTTTCTTTTAAGTGATTCGTCCACCAATCGTTGATGTAAGCGGCCAGTGCGTTCCCGATCTCGTCTGCTTTTTGTTGATCGTAACTGCCGTTTAGCGATACGAAGGTTGAATCGGTATCTCCGTAAATTACTTGATAACCTTTATCCTCGATTAGAACCTTGGTTTGCTTCATGATCTCGTGCCCACGCATAGTGATCGACGAGGCCAAACGGGTATCGAAGAAGCGGCAGCCAGAAGAGCCAAGCACACCATAGAAGGAGTTCATGATGATCTTAATCGCTTGAGAGAACGCTTTTTCGTTGTTCTTCTTTGCAACGTCACGTGCTGCCCACAGGTTTTCGATCATCTCTGGTAGAAAATGCTTAGAGCGGTGGAACTGACCACCACGAAACCCAGCCACCGCTTGGTCTTCTTCAGAGCCTAACTCTAACTTTAGTCCTTCTATCAGCCCCATCGGATCAATCAAGAAAGATCGAATGATCGATGGATACAGGCTTTTAAAGTCGAGTACCAACACCGAGTCATAAAGGTTGGGAATCGAATCCATCACATAGCCACCGGGGCTAGCGATCCAGTTCTCGGGCTCTAAATTAGGCGCGACGTAACCCGCTCGGTGTATCTGAGGCATGTATAAGTTCGTAAAAGCAGCGACAGAGCCACCAACACGATCCAGCTCGACACCGGTTAATCGAGAGCGCTCAATCGCGAAGTCGAGTAGGTGAGTGTGTTCGAAGATGCGATTTACTAGCACGCAGTCTTGAAGGTTGTACTTGGCGAGCGAAGGCTTATCGAACTTAAACATCCGGTTTATCTCATCCATGCGGTCGTGAACGTTATGGATGTCTTTGCCTTCGCCGAGTAGCTCTTGAGATACAGATTCAAGAGACCAAGAGCGGAAGTGGTAGGTCGCTGTCTTGAGCATGTCGATGCCATCCAACACAACGCGGCCTGGAATCGTGATAAAGCCTTGCTGGTTTTGTGCAGAACTACGGAAAAAGCTTGGTTGATTGTCTCTACCGATGCTGAGCTTCACTTCGTTCCATTCTGAACGTTTGTGCAGTAGCCTAAAGTCGAAATCAATGACATTCCAACCGATGATGATGTCGGGATCAAATTCAGAAAACCATCTAATCATCGCCTCGATTAGAGCTTTTTCATTAGGAACCCATTGGACGTTTGTGTCAGCCTCTTGTGGTTCGCCGACCATGATGACTCGGCTGTCCATCGGGCTGTCTAAGCCAATGGAATAAAGTACGCCTTTTTCCGAGCATTCAATATCAAGCGAAACCACAGATAAACTGGGTAAGTAATCGCCCGCTCTGCATTTTGCATTGGAAACTCTAAGATGCTGACTTTTTTTCACGGCAGTCCCAGTGAACTCAATGCTGCCCTTGATAAAGCGTTCCATCAGATATCGATCGGCGAGTCGAATATCGCTTTCAAAGGTCTGAATTTCTTCGCTGTGAAAGGCTTGTGCTAAACCAAAGCTACTTCTCGCTAGTGATGTATAACATGCGGCGAGAGGGGTTTGATCGAATGTGGCGAGTTCTAGGGACTTGAATTGGCAATCAATCGACTCTTTCGCTGCGATTGCCTGACATTCTTCAACATCAGATTGAGCGACGAAAAATACAGGTTTTTCATTTTGAATCGTCAGCAGAGTTGGGCCTTGAGGGGAGCTTAACCACAAGTCAATTTGGGTACGCCCTGAAAAGTCTCTCGCTTGTCTTGTGAGTACAAAGCCTTGCTGAATATCCAATGTAGTAACCTATTGAAATGGGGAATCGAATACTACCATCTAGCGGCTCTCTGCGCACAACAGGCAACCAAAATACTAACTAAATTCTAGTTAACAGAGGCAAATAACGGGACTCCATAAGCAAATAAGTGAAATTGTCGCGAATGGCTATTCAATGGTATTGAAAATATCTTTATCTTGTGTAATTTTATTGGGTGTTGTTTTAACTGGTTGATTTTTAGAAAAAGCTTGTTGTTTTAGTTAGCTTATTTGTTAATAAGTACTTGCTAAAGTTCGTGTTTCAGCACATATTCAACAGAGCTTTTTTTTAGTAATTAAGTTAAGATGTACTCAATGCTGCGATCCACTGTTCCTTTGTTCAATTGTTTCAAACAGATGAAATGACACAGTGGTTGCAGAGCCAATTAATAGTGTGGAGATACAAGTTTGATAAATGTTTTCCTTGTAGATGATCACGAGCTGGTTCGCACAGGGATACGACGTATTATTGAAGACGTCCGTGGAATGAACGTAGCAGGGGAAGCTGAAAGCGGTGAAGATGCTGCAAAATGGTGTCGTAGTAATAATACTGACGTTATTTTGATGGATATGAATATGCCTGGTATTGGTGGCTTAGAAGCAACCAAGAAAATCTTGCGTTTCAACCCTGATGTTAAAATCATCGTTTTAACTGTTCATACGGAAAATCCGTTTCCAACTAAAGTGATGCAAGCTGGAGCTGCTGGTTACCTTACTAAAGGGGCAGGTCCGGATGAAATGGTAAATGCAATTCGAGTGGTTAATAGTGGCCAACGATACATTTCACCAGAAATTGCGCAGCAGATGGCTTTGAGCCAATTCTCGCCTGCGTCTGAAAATCCATTCGCAGACTTATCTGAGCGTGAACTTCAAATCATGATGATGATTACCAAAGGTCAGAAAGTGACGGATATTTCAGAACAACTCAATCTAAGTCCTAAAACAGTCAACAGTTACCGCTACCGTTTGTTCAGCAAATTGGATATCAGTGGCGATGTAGAGCTGACGCATTTAGCGATTAGACATGGAATGTTAGACACTGAGACCCTTTAACACTGAGATCGTATAGTGACCAACTTGTTTGACTCAGTGTCATTTCTCAAGACAGTAACAGAACAGCCCGGCGTTTATCGTATGTATAACGCCGAGGCTGTTGTTATTTACGTCGGTAAAGCTAAGAACCTCAAAAAACGCCTTTCCAGTTATTTCCGTAAAAAAGTCGACAGTGAAAAAACGCGCGCTTTAGTTAGCAATATCGACAAAATCGATGTCACTGTAACGCATACAGAAACAGAAGCTCTTATCCTTGAGCACAACTACATCAAGCAGTACCTACCGAAATACAACGTACTTCTGCGTGATGATAAGTCGTATCCCTATATTTTTATTAGCGGTCACAAACATCCTCGTTTGTCGATGCATCGTGGTGCTAAGAAGAAAAAGGGAGAGTACTTTGGTCCTTATCCTGATTCCGGCGCTGTGCGTGAGACGTTGCACCTAATACAGAAAATCTTTCCTGCTCGTCAGTGTGAAGATACGGTTTATGCCAACAGAACGCGCCCGTGTTTGATGTATCAGATTGGTCGTTGTGCTGCGCCTTGTGTTAGCTCAATTATCTCTGATGAAGAGTACAGCGAGCTTATCGACTACGTTCGTTTGTTCCTGCAGGGGAAAGACAAGCTAGTTCTTGAGACACTCATCGATAAAATGGACAAGGCAAGCCAAGAGCTTCGCTTTGAGCAAGCTGCTGCTTTCCGTGACCAGATCCAAGCGATTCGACGCGTGCAAGAGCAACAGTACGTATCTGACGACTCAATGGAAGATATGGACGTGTTAGGTTTTGCTCAAGAAAATGGCGTGGCTTGTATTCACATCTTGATGATTCGCCAAGGAAAGGTTTTAGGCAGTAGAAGCCATTTCCCGAAAATTCCAAACAATACGGTGCGAGAGGAAGTCTTTTCGAGCTTTTTAAGCCAATACTATCTTGCACATAATGAAGCGAGAACCATCCCAACTCGTCTCATCCTTAATGCTGATTTGATGGAAGATGTCACACCGATTCAAGAAGCCTTGTGTGAAGTTGCGGGTCGTAAGATCCACTTCAATACCAATCCTTCTGGCACTCGTGGTCGCTACCTTAAACTGTCTAACACCAATGCATTAACAGCCATTACCACCAAGATTAATCACAAGATGACGATCAATCAGCGCTTTAAGGAGCTTCAAGAAGTGCTGTCGATGGACGTTATCAAACGCATGGAATGTTTCGATATCAGTCACACCATGGGTGAAAGTACGATTGCATCTTGCGTGGTCTTCAATCAAGAAGGGCCAGTTAAACCGGAATACCGTCGTTACAACATCACAGGTATTACCGGTGGTGATGACTACGCTGCAATGGCTCAGGCGCTTGAGAGACGCTATTCAAAACAACTCGATGTCGACAAGATCCCAGACATCATTTTTATCGATGGCGGTAAAGGTCAGTTGAATCGTGCCCATGAGATCATTTCCAAATATTGGGGTGATTGGCCGTTTCGACCAAGAATGATGGGTATTGCGAAAGGGGTAACACGTAAACCCGGTTTGGAAACCTTGGTGACCCTTGAAGGTGAAGAGTTTAATTTACCAAGTGATGCGCCAGCACTGCACCTTATCCAACATATTCGTGATGAAAGCCATAATCATGCGATTGCAGGGCATAGAGCAAAACGTGGTAAAACGCGTAGAACCAGTGCGCTTGAAGGAATTGAAGGGGTAGGGCCTAAGCGCCGTCAATCTTTGCTGAAATATATGGGTGGCTTACAAGAACTTAAGCGTGCAACTGTCGAAGAAATAGCCAAAGTACCGGGCATTAGTCATTCTTTGGCAGAAAACATTTATCAAGCATTGAAACAATAGTAAAAATCCCGCACCATTAAAGCGCAATTAATAAGAGCCCAATAATATGCGTTTGAATATACCTAACATTTTGTCCTTACTGAGACTATTTTTGATCCCAGTATTCGTTGTTGTTTTTTACCTACCTTACCAATGGGCTCCTTTTGCTGCTGCAATGGTGTTTTGGGTAGCGGGTTTTACTGACTGGCTAGATGGCATGCTGGCTCGTAAACTCGGGCAAACGTCTCGCTTCGGTGCCTTTATTGACCCTGTGGCGGATAAAGTGCTGGTTGCTACGGCTCTTATCTTGATGACTGAGCATTACCATTCGATTTGGATAACGATTCCAGCGGTTACCATGATCGCTCGTGAAATTATTATTTCGGCGCTTCGTGAATGGATGGCTGAAATCGGTAAACGTGCAAGCGTTGCGGTATCTTGGGTTGGTAAAGTCAAAACCGTTTCTCAGATGTTCGCTCTTTGGGTACTGATCTGGCGATACGACGACTGGATGGTGTGGGTAGGTTACATTGCGCTCTATGTTGCAACCGTTCTTACATACTGGTCAATGGCGCAATACTTGATGGCTGCCAAAGACGATTTGTTAGACGAAAAACATCATTGATGAAGAAGCGAGCTGAGGCTCGCTTTTTTGATCTTTAACCTAAGGTTAAGTTATCAATAGTGGATATCTAATGTGATATAGATCGCCTTTGAATGGCCTGTCCACAAAGTCCTTTGCACACAAAGTCAGCTATTTAGCCTGTTTCGTATGAAATCTATTCAAACGAATTAAAAATACAAAAATAATATTGACTCAATCCTCTGAATCCGTAGAATGCATCCCGTACCCAAGAGGATGGCAATAAGCGATTCGATTGGAGCTACTAAGGCGCCTTGGCAGAGTGGCTATGCAGCGGATTGCAAATCCGTGGACCTCGGTTCGACTCCGGGAGGCGCCTCCATTATCTCTTTTTCTTAGTTAATGAGAAGAGGTAAGAGTAATGAAAATGCGATACTAGCTCAGTTGGTAGAGCGCAACCTTGCCAAGGTTGAGGTCATCGGTTCGAACCCGATGTATCGCTCCAAAATTTGTAATGTTGATTGGCGTCAGCATTAAGATGGTGTTTTACTTTTCAGTAATCGGCATCGCAATAAAGAATTGCGTGCCCTGGTGGTGGAATTGGTAGACACAAGGGATTTAAAATCCCTCGGCGTTCGCGCTGTGCCGGTTCAAGTCCGGCCCGGGGCACCATCTATTAAAGTCTACGTCTTAACGGATGTAGCAAATGCGATACTAGCTCAGTTGGTAGAGCGCAACCTTGCCAAGGTTGAGGTCATCGGTTCGAACCCGATGTATCGCTCCAAATTAAAAAGCCCGAACAGAAATGTTCGGGCTTTTTGGTTTCTGCCGTTCTGATTTTTATGCGTTATTCCTCTTTCTGTTTGAACACACACTCAAACTTCTTTTCTATCTAAAAATGTCGCTATCAATTTCGTTTATATTACTTAGCTTTTAAAAGCGAGATTCCCTATGAACTCGTTCCTCGTGCTAGGGAATGACGTTTGTACTCAAATGACCTCTGAGGCTTGACTCATCTTATTACTTTGTTAGCTTTTAAGGCTCGTTAACTGCGAGACTCCCTATGAACTCGCTCTTCGTACTAGGGAGTGATGAAAGGATGCTATGGTCTCAAAGCCATCACTAACACCGCCCGTATACCCACGTCGTCATCCTCGGGCATGAGGAACGAATGAACCGAGGATCTCCTTACCTAAAAAATAAGTTGACGATATTTTCGGCAATTTTTGAATCACGGCTGCTATTTACTAAGCTATTATTGAAAACTATTGATCGTTCATTTCACTTTATGTTACTTTCCCGCGCAATCTCGGAATGGCGATGCTCAAAAAGAGCCGTGATTGCTTCTGGGGGATACGCGTAGTGACCATTCTTGCTGATTGGGACATTACGTAGGGTAGGTATCGGCTAATCCTTTAGCTGATAGACGGGATACTTATGGCGCAATTCGCCATGCTAATGGGAAACCCAACATTGAACACACTAATAACAACATTGCTAATCAGCTCTGCATTTCCAAAAGGGTCAGTTCTTCATAGCTGTCCGATACTGCACAAATGTCCAATTCTTCAAAACAGTAGCATTACTGAACCTTGAGCTCACGCTAACTAATTTTTGCTGTCCTAAGACGGCCTAATTTCGTATTCGTCATTTGACTTATGCGAGCGTACAGCTATATCTCATTTCTAGACAATACGCGTGTTTCACTATGAGTTCTCTCTAAATCAATAGAGAGACGGTGTGCAATTGCGTCTGATGGAGGTGAGTATGAACACATTCAAGGGGACTTTTATGACTACCGCCTTTGAAGTCGATATTAATACTATCGCAAATTCATTTTCAACTATGGTTCCTATCGTAGAGGGAACTTACGACCTAACACCCGACGCTATTTTGCTCGAGCAAGAGCAGCATGAATCGGATGTTCGTTCATACCCAAGACGCCTACCGATTGCTATTAAAAGAGCATGTGGTGTTTTAGTTGAAGATACACGTGGCCAACTCTTTCTCGATTGCTTAGCCGGTGCCGGTACACTTTCTTTGGGTTACAACCACCCTGAAATCAACCAAGCACTTAAAGACCAACTCGATTCAGGTTTGCCATACCAGACTCTTGATATTACGACTCAAGCAAAAGAGACGTTTATCAAGCGAGTTAAAGCTTTTCTCCCTCAAGACTTTTCAACGAACTCGGTTCTTCAATTCTGTGGCCCGTCTGGCGCTGATGCTGTGGAAGCCGCGATCAAGCTAGCCAAGCAAACAACAGGTCGTAACACCATGTTTGCTTTCCGTGGTGCTTACCATGGCATGACGAACGGCACCATGGGCATGATGGGTAACCTTGGCACTAAAGAGCGTCGTAGCGGCTTGATGTCTGACGTACATTTCATGCCTTTCCCATACAACCTTCGCTGCCCGTTTGGCATTGGTGGTGAAGCAGGTGCCAACGCGAGTATTCGTTACATCGAACGTATGTTGAATGACGACGAATCTGGCATCATGAAACCGGCTGCAATGATCGTTGAGCCTGTACAAGGTGAGGGCGGCGTGATTCCAGCTCCGGCATCTTGGCTACAAGGCCTACGTCGCATCTGTGATGAGCATGGCATCCTACTGATCTTTGATGAAATTCAGTGTGGTGTGGGTAAAACGGGTCATCGATTTGCGTTTGAAGAATCAGGCGTTAACCCTGATATCTTGTGCTTGTCTAAAGCGATTGGTGGCGGACTGCCTATGTCGCTGCTTGTATTCGATAAGAGCATCGATACTTGGAAAGCGGGTGAGCATACCGGTACATTCCGTGGAAACCAGTTGGCAATGGTATCTGGCGCTAAGGCGTTGGAAATCATCGAGCGAGATGGCTTAGTTGAGCACGCAAGCATTGCAGGCCAATATTTACGTCACGGGCTTGAGAAGATTCAATCTCGCGTGAACTGTATTGCTGAAGTTCGTGGTAAAGGCTTAATGCTTGGCGCTGAGATCAAGCAACCAAATGGTGAGCTTAACAAGTTTGGCGAACCACAATCAGACGGCGAATTAACCCTAGCGATTCAACGAGCAGCATTAGAGCGCGGCTTGATGGTTGAAAAGGGTGGTCGTGATGGTTCGGTTATTCGTTTCCTTCCACCAATGATTATCTCTTTCGAACAAATCGACTTTGCATTGCGAGTGATGGAAGAAGCCATCATCGCAGCGGGTGGTGCTTTAAAACAAGACCAAACACAAAGCGAACAATCAAATCAAGAATGGAACAAGCATTTCATCCAGACGGGTTTAGGCGGTAGCAACGAATTTGCTAACGTGATGAACCAAACTACTCAAGCGATGAAAGCGGTTTTTGAACAGGTTGAAGCCCCTTACTCAGGTTTAGACCCTAAAGTGCTAGAAGCAGCCATCAAAGCTGTCGATCTCGATAACAACCAGCACGCTCTGGTTGATGTTGTAGATAGCACTGCAGACCTTGTCGCTGCAAACTCCATCTTCGTGCAGCACCCAGACTGTATTGCACACCTTCACACTCCTCCTCTTATGGCTTCTGTTGCTGCGGAATCCATTATCGCGGCGTTGAATCAATCAATGGATTCATGGGACCAAGCATCTGCAGCGACTTATGTTGAACAACGAGTCGTGGATTGGATGTGTGAGAAATACCAACTTGGCGATCAAGCTGATGGTGTTTTTACAAGCGGCGGCACGCAAAGTAACCTAATGGGTTTATTGCTAGCGAGAGACTGGGTTGCCGATAAGCACGATGGCCACTCGATTCAAAAGCTTGGTTTGCCAGAGTACGCGAGCAAATTACGTATTTTGTGTTCAAAAAAATCTCACTTCACGGTTCAAAAATCGGCCTCTTTAATGGGTTTAGGCGAAGCTGCAGTGTGTTGTGTTGATACCAATGCAAACGGCACCATCAAAGCTGATTTGCTAGACGCAGAAGTGAAAGCGCTTAAAGCACAAGGTCTGATTCCTTTTGCTGTGGTTGGCACTGCGGGTACAACCGATCACGGTGCTATTGATGACCTTGATGCGATTGCAGAAATCGCAAGCCAGCAAGATCTTTGGTTCCATGTCGACAGTGCATACGGTGGCGCACTTATTTTAAGTAGCCATAAAGCTCGTCTAAAAGGCATCGAGAAAGCGGACTCTGTGAGCGTTGATTTCCACAAGTTGTTCTTCCAAACAATCAGTTGTGGTGCTGTGCTTCTGAAAGATAAAGCAAACTTTAAGTACCTACTGCATCACGCAGACTACTTAAATCGTGAACACGATGAGCTGCCGAATCTAGTCGATAAGTCTATCGCTACCACCAAGCGTTTCGATGCACTGAAAGTCTTCATGACGATGCAAAGCGTTGGGCCAAAGCAACTGGGTGATATGTACGATCATCTCCTAGAGCAGACGCTTGAGGTTGCCGACCTGATTCAGAAGCATGATGATTTTGAACTTCTTGCTGAGCCGTCACTGTCGACTGTGCTGTTCCGTTCGGTGCCTAGCAATGGGCAATCAGCAAACAGCGCTATGGATTTGGACAAACTGAATCAAACGTTAAGGCTGGAAGCGCTGACTCGTGGTGTTGCCGTGCTTGGCGAAACGGTCGTTGATGGTAAAAGTGCGCTGAAATTCACTATCTTGAATCCGTGCTTAACGACATCAGATTTCAAATCTCTAATTAACAAAATTCAAACTTTAGCTATTGAGCTAGCAGAACAACAAGGGTAATTAAAACTATGGCTATTCTACAAATTGGTGCAGGCGGCGTTGGTTGGGTTGTTGCACACAAAGCAGCACAAAATAACGAAGTACTGGGTGATATCACAATCGCTTCTCGCACAATCGCGAAGTGTGAAAAAATCATCGAATCTATCAAGGGCAAAAACAACCTTAAAGATTCAACTAAGAAACTAGAAGCACGTTCAGTAGACGCTGACGATGTTGATGCGCTTGTTGCTTTGATTAAAGAAGTTAAGCCGGATCTAGTGATCAACGCTGGTCCTCCTTGGGTAAACATGGCGATCATGGAAGCGTGTTACCAATCTAAAGTATCTTACTTAGATACATCGGTAGCGGTTGACCTATGTTCTGAAGGCCAACAAGTACCACAAGCTTACGATTGGCAGTGGGGCTACCGTGAGAAGTTCGCTGAAGCGGGCATCACAGGTATTCTTGGTGCTGGTTTCGATCCAGGTGTGGTATCAATCTTTGCTGCGTACGCGGTTAAGCACTTGTTCGATGAGATTGACTCAATTGACGTAATGGACGTGAATGCTGGCGACCACGGTAAGAAGTTTGCGACAAACTTTGACCCAGAAACCAACATGCTTGAGATCCAAGGCGATTCTTTCTACTGGGAAAATGAAGAGTGGAAACAAGTACCTTGCCACTCTCGTATGCTTGAGTTTGAATTCCCGAACTGTGGTTCTCACAAAGTTTACTCAATGGCGCACGATGAAGTTCGTTCAATGAAAGAGTTCATCCCAGCTAAGCGTATCGAATTTTGGATGGGCTTTGGTGATGCATACCTGAACTACTTCAACTGCATGCGTGATATCGGTCTTCTTAGCCCAGATCCGCTAACACTGCACGATGGCACTGTGGTTCAGCCTCTGCATGTTCTTAAAGCACTACTACCAGATCCAACATCTCTAGCTCCGGGTTACACAGGTTTAACGTGTATCGGTACTTGGGTTCAAGGTAAGAAAGACGGTAAAGAGCGCAGCGTATTCATCTACAATAACGCAGATCACGAAGTGGCTTACGAAGACGTAGAGCACCAAGCGATCTCTTACACTACAGGTGTTCCAGCAATTACCGCTGCACTTCAGTTCTTCCGTGGCGAATGGGCTGATAAAGGCGTGTTCAACATGGAACAGCTAAACCCAGACCCGTTCCTAGCAACTATGCCTGAAATCGGTCTAGATTGGCACGTTCAAGAGCTAGAGCCTACAGCCGGTCTACCTCTAATCCATACTTTGAAGTAATTTCTGGCTCTTTGCCCTTGTCGCGTTGTCCATCGTGCTCATTTACGTTCGTAAACTCCGCGCGATGTCCTAGCGACAAGGTCAAAGCTCTGCGAATTCCATTCAAAGTCATATGATTGACGAGAACGTATAATTACAAGCCGATGCTGTTGCGTCGGCTTTGTTCGATTATCATGTGCCTTCGTGAACTCGAGGGCCGCAAGGTATTAACATGCAAAACAACGAACTAAAAACGCCTTATTTCATGATCAACGAAGAGAAGTTGATTGCGAATTTAGAGATAGCTAAACAGCTGAAAGAGATTTCAGGTGTGAAGCTGGTATTGGCACTCAAGTGTTTCTCGACATGGGGTGTGTTTGACATCATCAAACCTTACCTCGATGGCACGACAAGCTCTGGTCCATACGAAGTGAAGCTTGGTCACGAAACCTTTGGTGGTGAAACGCACGCTTACAGTGTCGGTTACAGCGAAGATGACGTGAGAGAAGTTGCCGATATCTGCGACAAGATGATCTTCAACTCGCAAAGCCAATTCGCAGCGTACCGTCATATTGTTGAAGGCAAAGCGTCGCTGGGTTTACGTCTGAATCCGGGTGTAAGCTACGCAGGGCAAGACTTGGCAAACCCTGCGCGTCAATTCTCGCGTTTGGGTGTGCAAGCTGACCACATCAAACCAGAAATCTTCGATGAGATTAATGGTGTAATGTTCCACATGAACTGTGAGAACAAAGACGTTGATGCGTTTATCGGCCTACTTGATTCAATCTCAGAACAGTTTGGTGAGCATTTAGATAAATTGGACTGGGTGAGCATGGGCGGTGGTGTGTTCTTCACATGGCCGGGCTATGACATTGAAAAGCTTGGTCTTGCGCTAAAAGCCTTCTCTGAAAAGCACGGCGTGCAGATGTACCTTGAGCCGGGTGAAGCCATCATCACTAAAACAACTGACTTGGTTGTGACAGTGGTTGATATCGTAGAGAACGTGAAGAAAACCGCTATTGTGGATTCAGCTACCGAGGCACACCGCCTTGATACGCTTATCTATAATGAACCAGCATCGGTATTAGAAGCGTCTGAAAATGGTAGTCATGACTATGTGATTGGCTCATGTTCATGCTTGGCTGGCGACCAGTTCTGCGAAGCGAGTTTTGATGAGCCGCTGAAAATTGGTCAAAAGCTGCATCTGCTAGACAGTGCTGGTTACACTATGGTGAAACTGAACTGGTTCAACGGCCTTAAAATGCCTTCAATCTACTGCGAGCGCAGCAATGGCGACGTTCAAAAGCTTAATGAGTTTGGCTATGAAGACTTTAAACGTTCTCTGTCACAGTGGTCAGTTAAGTAACTGAGTCATAAGCTTCAGAACAATAAAAAGAGCAGCCGGTGAGCTGCTCTTTTTGTTTTTAGATAACTGTTACCAGAGAAAAGAGTAAGGATAGAAGTGAAGTGCTATCCGTTAGCTCTCAATCATCACTCGAGTATCTTCGCTGAGTGTTTCTAGTTCATTCACTACGTCATCAATCAAAACTTCGATTGGTAGCTTAACGGCAATCTTGGAAGTAAATAAGCTTGAGCTAACACCACCGCCGCCAGCGATGAAAACTCGGTGGCAATCCATATCAAGAATGCTGATCCCTTGTCTGTCCAATACATGTGTCACTTCGTTGACGATACCCGCTCTGTCGTTAGAGTCGAGTCTTAGGTGATGGATTGTGTCTTGAGCATTGTGCGTATGATCTGAATCGACAAACTGTACGATGAGATCTGGATTGGCGCTGAAAGCTTCTTTGACAATCGATTCGTTGATGGCTGGAAGTTGAACCTTAAGTACGCCTGCGACTTGGTCTTCAATAAAATTCACTTTACTGATGAGCCATTTGCCGTCGTTTTCGTGAGTAACCGCAGCAAGTTGTTTGATTGTTGCTGGTGATGCTTTTCCGATAAAGTTTACGATAAATGTACTGTTCATATCAGCCCCCAAAAGTTTCAATGATTCGTTGCTAATTAAATGTTTGATATCACGCGATAAAGTTCTTTAATTTCAGTGTAGAAGTTTACATCGAACAATGTTTGACCTATGTCAATTTTTGAAACTAAGCTGTGATGTAAAAAAAGAGAATGAAGAGTAGGGCACAAAAAAAGCGGCTAGAGAGCCGCTTTTTAGAAGAGTTGTCGCTTTTATTAGGAATGCAGTAACTTGAATTTCATAGACTGAAAGACGATTTAGAACGTTACTTTAAAGTTCATACCAACAAATTGAGAATCGTATCGTGCGCCAGCATCGTAGGCGAATCGAGCGGCGTCTTGGTTATCCCACCAAGGGTTAGTATTCAGATTAACTTCTGCGTCACCACCCCATGCATCACTTACCCAGTAGTGGATATGGCCAACAGGGTTAAGGAAGAATAACGAAACATCACCCATGGTTTGAGAGCCCATCACTTCGCCACCGGAAGCAATGATATCTTGCTCGGTTTCTAGCATTATTTCACCCACAACCGCACCGAAGAAAGGTGTGATGAAGAGATCTTGCCATGACGGTACTTCAGCAAACGCTTCTACGCCATATTCCCAGAAGAAGGTCGACATTGTCCAAGAGTATAAGAAAGACTCAAACTCGTCGTAACCAGCATGTCGCGCTGCGGTGTAGTAAACACCACCGAAATAAGGGTGCATCACGTAGTTTAGGAAGTGTTCGTCACGGTCCCATACTGGGCCTTCGGAAACGTTATCTTTCCATTTTTTACCCAGTGCGCTGATATCACGTTGGTCATCATCCCACTTAGTGATACTTTCAGGTAAAAGAGTCATTAGACCAACGGTTGCGACACTTAGGCCAAGAATTGTGTAGGTTTGACCCATTAAGTAATCCCAATCTTTGCCATCGCTGACAGTAAGGTAGATTGGTTGCTTATCGATAGTTAGATCGTACTGATCACTTGATTCGCTTAGTGCATAGTTCTTGCTAGGCTTGTAGGTGTACAAGCTTTCATTAACACAGTAATCTTGAGCACATTCATCCGAGTAAGAAAGGTTGATTGGCTGGTCGAAGTCGTATTGGCTTGCAACCGAGTTAACTGACATTAGCATTGAAAATGCAGCAGTAACCTTCGTTAGTAACGGTGATTTGGCCACAAGGGTCTCCATGAGAAGTTAAGAATTGATCAGAGTCACAATTATCTATTAAATGCCTGATTTAGGGAACTAATAATTTATTGCTTTTCCTAAGAAAACCTTAGATTTAACATTATTAATATTTGTGAAAAGATGAAATGTCTCAAACTCAACCATAGACCAGTTTGTAAATAATGCAGTGTCTTTTTATGACTACAAAGGATAGAAATATGACGAAAATCGCAATGTTAAGCACTGGTGAAGAAGTTCTTCATGGGGACATTGTAGACACAAACGCAGCTTGGATGTCTGCTGAGTTTTATCAGCACGGTTTTGCCCTAGCGAAACGTTCGACTGTGGGTGACCAAATGAATGCTCTAGTTGAAGAACTGCTGATGCTGAGTTTTAACTATGATGTGGTTATCGTTAATGGTGGTTTAGGACCGACAACTGATGATATGAGTGCTGCTGCTGCTGCGGCGGCTTCAGAGCAGAAACTCGTCATGTTCCCTGAATGGCTAACTCGTATGGAAGAGATGTTTTCTGGACGTGGCATGCCGATGCCGGACAGCAACCTTAAACAAGCTTTGTTGCCAGCGAGTTCAGAGATTGTCGATAACCCTGTGGGCACGGCTTGCGGCTTCAAACTGAAAATCAACGATGCGACTTTCTATTTCACTCCGGGTGTCCCTAGTGAATTCAAACGCATGGTCACGTTTGAGATCATTCCTGATCTGTCACGTACCTATCCTCAAGTGGTTGCCTCTGAATGCAGTCGATTGTTTACGTTTGGTTTGTCTGAGTCGGGTATCTCTGATGTTTTGGACCAATTAAAGCTGCCTGAAGGTTATGAGTTGGGTTACCGTTCTTATCTGCCGTTCATTGAGGTCAAACTGTTTGGTCCTAAGGCAGACTTAGAAACTCGCGTTAAGTTGCTGCAAATGGTTTACAAGCTGCTAGAAAGTAATGTCGTCAGTGTTGATGAGCCTATGGTTGATCATATTGGCCACATCATGGCTGAGAAAAAGAAGACGTTATCTGTCTCTGAAGTGTCGACCAAAGGCGCATTGTCAGCGTGGCTGCAATTGAATGAGCAGGTTGAAGATTGCTTCGGGCATTCGTGGGTGATGGCTGAGCCAAAAGAGAGTGAACTTGAGAAGAGCGATCCATTAGCGGCAACCTTTGCTCTGGCTGGCGCAACAAGAGAGAAGTGCGGTACTGAGCTAGCTTTGGTGACTGGCAAGTTAGAAGGCAACACATTCAGCGTTGCATTGTCGACCGAAGCGGGAGAGTGGGGCCAGGTGCTTGAATTTTATCGTCAATACTCACGCGAAGACCAACGTAACGTGATTAAGACCGTTGCTGCCGATATGCTGAGAAGGCATTTAGACAACAAACCGATGTTTGGCACTTATTCTTCGGTTAAGCGATTGAAAGACATGTTTATTCCAGCGGCTATTATTAAATAAGTATTTAGGTGAGCTAACCAAGTCTGTACTAAAAACGCTAGAAAAAATGAAATAAAAAGGCCCAACATCTAAATAGGTGTTGGGCCTTTTGTTTATCTAGCCTTCTAGATAACCAAACAAGCAGCGTTGTTTACACGTAACTCATGTCTGTAAGAACTTGATTACAAACCGCTTGTCATATGTAGACTATAGAACAAACCACGGCCGATTAACTCTGAAGCCAAGAACAATACTAGTGCTAAGCTAAGGTTTACTGGGTTCACTTTTGCTTTGTTCAGCATAGGTAGAATCCAAATCAACAAGCTTGCCATTAGCAGTGCCACTTGAAGAATCACATAGTTACCTAAACCATCGACTAACTCAGACGCTTTTGCCGCTGAAGTTTGGATGTCACCGATTAGGTTCAGTTTTCCTACGGTCACAAGCAAGCTGATAGCAACTGCGATAACAGCCAGCATGGTGATGTTACGGTCAACCGTAAAGCGACTGTCGTTTGCGAATACAATCACAAACTGAGATAGCAGCAAGCCGCCCACAACCATCGTCATGATGAAGCTCAATGGTGTGTAGATGTTGTCCCACGTCGGTACTGTATTGATCATGTATACGTTAATCATCGCGTACATGAAGATAACACCCAACACCATAGCGCCAACCATCAGTGCTTTCTGGATAGCTACGCCACTTTTCTTAACCACAGACAGTAGCCATTGCAGGCCGCCGACAGCGAAGAATGCTGCACCGAAGAACACTTCGTTAGACAACCAAGCAGAACCTAGTTGGTTAAAAGCATTGAACGCGCGCAGTGGAGAACCTAGGTGAGTTGTCGAGAACATAAAACCAAGACCCATTAATGCCCACAGAATGAACATTGGAACCTTGTAGCTGTTCAGTTTCTCTTCGTCATGACCAAGTACCAGTGCACGAGCACCAATCAGTAAGTAACCACCAACCGCAGTTTGCGCCAGCACCGTAAAGAAGATTAAAGACCACTCATGAAAAATCATCTTAAACCTCCTTCGGGTTTGCTAGGTGACCACTGGTATCGCCAGTCGGCTTCGCGTTTTTGTTCAGCTTAATCACGATGTTCGGTAGCGTTTCTGTTGAAGATGGCAGTGGAGCCACATCCGCACCAGAGCCGTACTTCTCGCGAAGTGTATTGATTTCGCCAAACTCCAATGCACGAAGTGGGCAAGACTCAACACAGATAGGCTGTTTGCCTTCAGAAACACGTTGGTAACAACCATCGCATTTCGTCATGTGACCTTTCTTAGCATTGTATTGTGGTGCGCCGTAAGGACAGGCATTGCTACAGTGCTGACAACCAATACATACGCTCTCATCAACCACAACCAAACCGTCTTCATCACGTTTGTGCATCGCGCCCGAAGGACACACTTTCACACACGCTGGGTTAGTACAGTGGTTACAAGCGATAGAAAGGTAGTAAGAAAAGACATCTTTCTGAACCCAGGTATCACCATCTTGAGTGAAGCCACCACCAGCGTATTCGTATACGCGACGGTAGTTCGTTTTGATGTCTAGATCGTTATAATCTTTACAAGCAAGCTGACAGGTTTTACAACCCGTGCATTTACTTGAATCAATGTAAAAGCCGTATTGTTTCATTCCAACCTACCTTATGCTTTGTTTAGCGTTTTGATTTGAACTAGGTTTGTATGCTGAGGGTTACCCTTAGCAAGTGGGCTCGGGCGCTGAGTCGTCAGCACGTTAATAGAGCCTGCATGGTCGATCTTCTGACCATCTGGTGCGTACCATGCACCTTCGCCTAGTGCGACAACTCGAGGAAGAATCCTAGGTGTCACTTTTGCTGGAATGTGTACTTCGCCACGGTCGTTGAAAATACTCACCATGTCGCCATTTTTAATACCGCGCTCTTGAGCATCAATCGGGTTGATCCACAATTCTTGCGGTGCTGCTGCTTTGATTTCAGCAACGTTGCCGTAAGTCGAGTGAGTACGAGCCTTATAGTGGAAACCGGTTAGCTGAAGTGGGTACTTCTCTGCTAGTGGATCGTTATGACCTTCAAAAGAGTCCGCGTAAATCGGAAGTGGGTGAATCACTTCGTCTTCTTTCAGCTTCCAAGTCTTCGCGATATCAGCCAGTTGCTCCGAGTAGATCTCGATCTTGCCACTTGGTGTGGTCAGTGGATTCGCTTCTGGATCTTTGCGGAAGTCTTCGTAAGCAATGTAGTGGTGGTCGTAGCTACGTTTGTAGATACCTAGATCTTTCATCTCTTCGAAGGTTGGCAGTGTTGGATCGTTCTTACGAGTTTCAGCGTAAAGATGCTCAATCCATTGCTCTTGAGTTCGGCCTTCTGTGAACTCTTTTTCGACGCCCATACGCTTAGCTAACTGAGAGCACATTTCATAGATAGATTTCGCTTCGAATTGAGGTTCGATCGCTTTCTGCGCGTAGATGAAGTAAGGCATATTCGCTGCTTTACCATCCATACACCAGTCGTCTTGCTCAGACGTTGTTAAGTCTGGCAGGATGATATCGGCGTATTTCGCTGAAGAAGTCATATGGTTATCAACCACGACAATCATTTCACACGCACTTTCATCTTGAAGAATCGCGTGAGTCTTGTTGATGTCTGAGTGTTGGTTGATGATGCAGTTACCTGCGTAGTTCCAGATCATCTTGATTGGGTTCTTAAGGCGCTCTGCACCACGAACACCATCAGTGATGTCAGTCATTTCATGGTGACGGTAAATTGCGTCTGTCCACATGAACATTGAAATTGAAGTTTCAACTGGGTTTGGCACAGTAGGGAAGCGAACAAACGGAATGTTGATGTCACTTTCACGAGCGCCTGTTGAACCGCCAGACACACCCACAGAACCGGTGAGTAATGACAGCATTGCGATTGCACGACACGCTAGCTCACCATTCGCTGTGCGCTGTAAGCCCCAGCCTTGGTGAATCGCACATGGTTTCGCCGTACCCATCTCGCGACCAAGCTTAACGATGGTATCAACGGGAATACCGGTGATCTTAGAAGCCCATTCTGGTGTCTTCTCTACGCCATCTTCACCTAAACCAAGGATGTAAGATTTGTAGTCGCTGTTTTTAGGCGCCGATGCCGGCAGTGTCTTCTCGTCGTAACCTACGCAGTATTTATCTAGGAACGGTTGGTCGACAAGGTCTTCAGTGATCATCACGTGCGCAAGACCCGCTACCAATGCAGCATCTGTAGAAGGACGGATTGGGATCCATTGATCTTCACGGCCACCGGCAGTATCGGTATAGCGAGGGTCGATGATGATTGTTCTTGCGTTCGACTTGTTTTTGCTTTCTACATAGTGGTGGATCAGACCGCCGCCAGACATACGTGTCTCGGCCGGGTTGTTACCAAATTGGATGTTAAGCTTGGTGTTCTCTAGGTCAGAGAAAGAGTTGTTGTTTGCCCAACCACCGTAGGTGTAGCTCAAGCCTTTCGCGATTTGCGCCGTTGAGTAATCACCGTAATGGTTTAGGTAACCACCACTTAAGTTCATTAGACGAGCAATCAGCGTTTGTGCTGGTGGCCAAGACTTAGTTACCGTACCGCCCAGCGTACCTGTGCCGTAATTTAGGTAGATGGTGTCGTTACCGTAGTCTTTGATAAGACGTTGCATGGTGCCAGCGACTTCGTCGTAAGCCTCTTCCCAACTAATACGTTTAAACTTGCCTTCACCACGTTTACCAACACGTTTCATTGGGTATTTCAGGCGATCTGGGTTGTAAACACGGCGGCGCATAGAGCGACCACGTAGACAAGCACGAACTTGGTGATGACCGTATTCGTCAGTACCTGTGTTGTCTGTTTCTACGTATTTGATTTCACCGTTTTGTACATGCATACGTAATGGGCAGCGAGAGCCACAGTTTACTGTACATGCACTCCATACGATTTTCTCATCCACATTCTCAGCAACCGCAGCCGCTACGGGTTTGGATTTGAAAGGTAACGCAATACCGCCTGCGAGTGCAGCTGCGCTGCCTACTGCAGAAGAAGCCTTCATGAAGCCTCTTCGAGTAAGATTCATTACCCCAGATTCTTTCTTATTCGTCATTCTAAGATGCCTATTGTTATTGATGACTAGCACTTTATAGGTAGTTTTGTTTTTGTCTTTTAATTTTTAAATATTGATTGATTGGCATCAAATAAGGTCGAAATTTAAATGTTATGAATCGAATGTATAAAATGGATCAAAGAATGAAATGTATTTATTAATATAATTATCTTTAAACCTATAACGGTATAAATAATAATGATTATCGATACGCATAAATTATTGGGTTCGCTATTTTATCAAGCGACAAGTAAAGAACAGTTGATCACCATTGTCGAAGCTTTGGTGGAGAGTGAAGTGCTCTCCGAAGAATGTTTGCTCGCATTGAGAAGTGAAGACGAAGATGCACTCTCATCGGAGTTTAGCCGCCTGTTTGAAGGCGTTGGCGACATGCCAGCTCCGCCTTGGGGGTCTGTTTACCTAGATAAAGATCGAGTTGTGTTCGGTGCTTCTACTGTAGAGTATCGACAGTTTTTAGAATTGAATCAGATTGAATTAGACACGGGCTTAAGAGAACCGGAAGATCAATTTGGTTTAATGTTATTCGCCCATGCGTATTTGTTAGAGAATAATAACATTAATTCAGCGTGTGAATTATTGGGGTTCCATTTATTAACTTGGTCTCCTGTTTATTTGGAAAAATTAAATTCAGCATCAGAACTATCTTTTTATAAGAAGCTATCAACTGATGTAATAGATTGGCTTAAATACCTAACATCTGAATATAAAATAAACGTTGTTCCTAAAAAGTTATATATCGATTAATGTCTGAACAAATAAATTCAAATAGACGCGGTTTCTTAACTCGACTTTCTAAACCGGTTAAAGCTGCCGCGAATTATGAAGAGATATCACAGCGCTCGTATGCAAGGCCGCCAAGAGCGGTCGATGAGGTGCTGTTTGAGCGTCTTTGCGACGGTTGTGGATTGTGTGAGCAAGCGTGTCCGAATAGCGTTATAGAGATGCTAGAGGGCAGTGCGCTGCTGAATTTGGATTACAACAGTTGTTCTATGTGTAACAAGTGCAGTGAAGTGTGTCCGACTGGCGCACTTCATCCAACGGTCACGCCTTATATCGACCTCAAGCCTAGCTTTGCTGATAGCTGTAATAACTACATGCAAATGGACTGTTCAGCATGCCAAGCTGCTTGTTCAGCAAGTGCGATTCAAATCGAAGCAGGGGAGTTGCCTACGGTGGACAAAGATAAGTGTAACGGCTGCGGAGAGTGCCGAAGCGCTTGTTACATTGGCTCAGTGACTTTGAATCTTATTCAGTAGTAAACGTCTGGTTTGGCTTTGTGGCAGCGAGCTAGCAGAAAGGCTTTGGTTGAGTGAGTGGCGAGTCGTCTCAGATACCTAAAGACATAAATAAAAAAGGGTCCGCATTCCTAAAAGAAGCGGACCCTTTTTAATTCTTATTGAAGTTATTCGAGCAAAGCGACCTAAATCCAGTTGGCTTATGCGCGTTTTTGCTTGCTTCTATGAATAACGTTACTCAGCGATAGCTCAGTCTTTGCTTTACAGATGCATGGCAAAATTTCATTGGCTTGTGTGTAAGCCATAGCAAAACCAACGTACTCGACTTCACCAGAATCCAACGTACAGCGGCAAGCGCCACAGTGGCCATCTCGGCAGTTGTATTCTGGTTCTAACCCTGCTTGTTCCATTGTTTCCAATAGAGTATTTGAAGGGTTAGATTCAATAGAAGTCAGCTTGTTGATTTTGATTGTTGGCATTACAGCTCAAACCCTTCAAAGTCGTCAGCTTTTACTTCGTTGTCGATTTGGCCAACTAGGTAAGAACTGATTTCAGCTTCTTGTGGAGCAACTTGTACGTTATCTGAAGATAACCATGCGTTGATCCATGGGATTGGGTTCGATGTTGCTTCTGGGTAAGCAGTACCTAGACCAACCGCTTGCATACGGATGTTGGTAATGTATTCAACGTATTGGCAAAGAATGTCTTTGTTCAGACCAATCATAGAACCATCTTTGAATAGGTATTCTGCCCACTCTTTTTCTTGCTCAGCCGCTTCTTTGAATAGGTCGAAACACTCTTGCTTACACTCTTCAGCGATCTGCATGAATTCGAAGTCATCTTGGCCATTACGTAGCAAGTTGATCATGTGCTGTGTACCAGTAAGGTGAAGTGCTTCATCACGAGCGATTAGCTTGATGATCTTCGCGTTACCTTCCATTAACTCACGCTCAGCGAATGCGAATGAACATGCGAAACTTACGTAGAAACGAATCGCTTCCAGTGCATTTACAGACATTAGACATACGTAAAGCTTCTTCTTCAGGTCGTGAAGTGAAATCTTAACGTCTTCGCCGTTGATGTTGTGGTTGCCTTCACCGTAGCGGTGGTAGTCAGCCGTCAGCTTGATCAAATCATCGTAGTAAAACGCGATGTCTTTCGCACGTTTCAGGATCTCTTCGTTTTCAACGATGTCGTCAAATACTACGCCTGGATCATTCACAATGTTACGGATGATGTGCGTGTATGAACGAGAGTGAATCGTTTCAGAGAATGACCAAGTCTCAATCCAAGTTTCAACTTCTGGCAGTGATACCAAAGGAAGTAGGGCAACGTTAGGGCTGCGGCCTTGAATAGAATCTAGAAGCGTTTGGTACTTCAGGTTAGAGATGAAGATGTGCTTTTCATGCTCTGGAAGCTTGTTGTAATCGATACGGTCGCTAGACACGTCTACTTCTTCTGGACGCCAGAAGAAAGAAAGCTGCTTTTCGATCAACTTTTCGAAGATTTCGAATTTCTGTTGGTCGTAACGTGCAACGTTTACCGACTGACCCAAGAACATTGGTTCTTTTAGTTGGTCATTTTTTTGTTGAGAAAAAGTACTGTAAGCCATAAATGCCTCAAATCCTTTAAAGACCCGCAATAAAACGGACCCTGTTAATGCTTTAAACCCAGAGAAGATAACTTCTCTGGGGTCTTAATGTTTATTGCGGTTTAGATCTTACAACCGCCGCCTTCACAATCTTCTTCCGGCACTTGAACTGCATCGCCTTGGTCGTCTTTAGCACCATCACGAGTGTTATGGTAGTAAAGCGTCTTAACACCGTACTTGTACGCTGTTAGCAAGTCTTTAAGCAGCTGCTTCATTGGTACCTTACCGCTGTCGTAAACACTTGGATCATAGTTAGTGTTTGCAGAGATAGCTTGGTCAACGAATTTTTGCATGATACCCACTAAGTGCAGGTAACCGTCGTTAGTACCAATGTTCCAAAGTAGCTCGTAGTTGTCTTTAAGATTTAGGAAATCTGGAACAACTTGCTTCAGGATGCCGTCTTTCGACGCTTTAACTGATACATAACCACGTGGTGGCTCGATACCGTTAGTCGCGTTCGAGATTTGAGACGAAGTCTCAGAAGGCATAAGCGCTGTTAGCGTAGAGTTACGCAGACCGTGTTCCATGATTTCTTCACGTAGCGTGTCCCAATCGTAGTGCAGCGGCTCTTCACATACTAAGTCGATATCTTTTTTGTAAGTATCGATTGGCAGTAGGCCTTTCGCGTAGTTGGTCTCGTGGAAAGATGGGCAACGGCCTTGCTCTTTCGCTAGTTCAACGGACGCTTTTAACAAGTGGTATTGAATTGCTTCAAAAGTACGGTGAGTCAGGCCATTTGCGCTGCCATCAGAGTACTTAACACCATTCTTCGCTAGGTAGTATGCGTAGTTGATTACACCCACACCTAGAGTACGACGGTTCATTGTTGACTTACGAGCTGCTGGAAGCGGGTAGTCTTGGTAATCAAGTAGTGCATCTAGAGCACGAACAACCAGTTCAGAAAGTTCAGCCAGATCGTCTAGCTCGTTGATTGCGCCTAGGTTGAACGCAGAAAGCGTACATAGTGCAATCTCACCTTCGTCATCTTCTACGTTAGAAAGCGGCTTAGTTGGTAGCGCGATTTCTAGACATAGGTTCGATTGACGAACAGGTGCTACTTCAGAATCAAACGGGCTGTGTGTATTACAGTGGTCAACGTTCTGAATGTAGATACGACCAGTAGAAGCACGCTCTTGCATTAGCAGAGAGAATAGCTCAACGGCTTTAACCGTTTCACGCTTCACTGAAGGATCGTTTTCGTACTTCACGTAAAGTGCTTCAAAACGCTCTTGGTTTTCGAAGAACGCGTCGTAAAGGCCAGGTACGTCAGAAGGTGAGAACAGGCTGATGTTGCCACCTTGAACAAGACGAGAGTACATAAGCTTGTTCAGCTGTACGCCGTAATCCATGTGACGAACACGGTTCTCTTCAACGCCGCGGTTGTTTTTCAGTACTAATAGAGACTGAACTTCACCGTGCCATAATGGGTAGAACACCGTTGCTGCGCCGCCACGAACACCACCTTGAGAACAACATTTTACTGCTGTTTGGAAGTATTTGTAGAAAGGGATACAGCCAGTGTGGAACGCTTCACCATTACGGATTTCAGAACCAAGCGCACGGATACGACCTGCGTTGATACCAATACCAGCACGTTGAGATACGTAACGAACAATAGAGCTTGCTGTTGCGTTGATAGAATCAAGGCTGTCACCACACTCAATCAGTACACATGAACTGAATTGACGAGTAGGCGTACGTACACCAGACATAATTGGTGTAGGTAGAGAAATCTTAAACGTAGACGAGGCGTCGTAAAAACGTTTGATATAGTCAAGACGAGTTGATTTCGGGTATTTACCGAATAAACACGCAGCAACTAAAATGTAAAGGAACTGAGCACTCTCGTAGATTTCTTTTGTTACACGGTTCTGCACGAAGTATTTACCTTCAAGCTGCTTAACCGCCGCGTAAGAAAAGTTCAAGTCACGCTTGTGGTCGATGTACGCGTCAAGCTCTTCGAATTCAGCTTTCGTGTAGTCTTCCATTAGGTGGCTATCGTATTTACCCATATCAACCAGTTTTGCAACGTGGTCATAAAGTGCAGGCGGCTCGTATTCACCGTACGCTTTTTTACGTAGGTGGAACACTGACAGACGTGCTGCTAGATATTGGTAATCAGGAGTCTCTTCAGAGATTAAATCCGCTGCTGACTTGATGATTGTCTCATGAATGTCAGTCGTGGTAATGCCATCGTAAAACTGAATGTGAGCTTTCAATTCTACTTGTGATACAGAAACATTGTGCAAGCCTTCAGCTGCCCATGTGATCACTCGATGGATTTTCTCTAAATCGATCGTTTCTTTGCGCCCGTTACGCTTGGTAACAGTAAGTTGTTGGTTCATTCTGCTTAATTTCCCTAACAAAACTGAACAAGGCCGTGTTTTTGTGTATTTCTGTGTAATTTTTGTAAATTACGTTTCGGCTTTGTGATCTTGGTCTACCCATATATTGTAGTTCAAACACAACATATAGGGGTCATTTGTTTGTTGGGTTACAAGATAGTGCTACAACTGATATTTTTCAAGGTAAAGAAATGGGGTTGCTTGTGGATAAGTGGTGGATTGAAAAAAAACTGTAAGTGACCACTAACTGATGACGTTAGACGAGACTTGATTGTACAAAAGTCGCCTTTTAAGGATGCTTTATTTTTGCACGCCCATAAAAAAAAATCCCTTGATCTTTGGGTAAAATAGGCAATGGATTTTGGACGATTAAATTTAAATCGAGGTGGTCAAAATGGAAGCTAGCGCACGAAATTTAGACTGAAAAAAGTCGCAAACTTATGGTAATTGCAACTCTTTTCATTCGTCTTTTTTACAAAATATTTTACGGTAGGGCTACCGATATTTTTTAGCCCAAGTTTTGAGTGTGAACGATGTAGTTCACATCGACTTTTTGGCCTAAACGGTAGGTGTTCGTTAACGGGTTATAGTGCAGCCCTGTAATCCCTAGTTCTTGAAGCGGAGTGTTATCAACCATTTTGATAAGCTCAGCAGGGCGAATGAACTTTTCGTGGTCGTGAGTACCTTCTGGCACAATCTTAAGTAACTTCTCTGCACCAACAATAGCGAACAGGTAAGACTTAAAGTTACGGTTCAATGTTGAGAAGAACACATGGCCGCCCGGTTTCACTAATTTTGAACAAGCCGAGATAACTGATTGTGGGTCAGGAACGTGCTCTAGCATTTCCATGCACGTCACCACATCGTAAGTGTGTGGGTTTTGCTCTGCATGGTCTTCAATGGTGCTTTGGATGTAATCGAGCTTGGTGCCAGTTTCTAATGCGTGCAGACGAGCGACTTCTAGCGGTTCTTTACCCATATCTAGTCCGGTGACTACCGCACCCTCTACAGCCATGCTTTCAGCCAGAATACCGCCGCCGCAGCCAACATCGAGAACTTTCTTACCAAAAAGGCCTTCGGTTTTCTCTAGCACGTAATTTAAGCGCAACGGATTGATTTGATGTAGTGGCTTAAACTCGCCTTCTAGATCCCACCAGCGTGACGCCATGTCTTCGAATTTTTTGATTTCTGCTGGGTCTACGTTCTGTGATTTAGTCATAATCGGCATTTCCAAGTTAAATAATGCATCCATGAAATTGCAGGCATTATAACTTGCCTTTTCCTGCTGACCAGAAGATCTACAATTTTGCTAGTTTATTGGGTGTAAAGTGACCATGTTTCAGCAAGATATGACGCTGAGGTGCAATTTCTCATCAATAGATTGGCTACGAGGGTCACAAGATGGTAAAAGGAGAGGGAAAGTGATGCCTCCGTAGGTAAATTTGTGTTATATTTTTCGGTCTTATACGTATTCAAAAATACGATCTGACTATAGAGGGAAAATGGCTCTATGAGCGATCTAGCGAAAGAGATCACGCCCGTAAATATTGAAGATGAGCTTAGAGGTTCATACCTAGACTACGCGATGTCCGTCATCGTTGGTCGTGCCCTTCCAGATGTGCGTGATGGCCTAAAACCAGTACACCGCCGCGTTTTATTCGCGATGAATGTACTAGGTAATGATTGGAACAAAGCATATAAAAAGTCTGCTCGTGTAGTAGGCGATGTAATCGGTAAATATCACCCACACGGTGATAGTGCGGTATACGAGTCAATTGTTCGTATGGCTCAGCCGTTTTCACTACGCTATATGTTAGTCGATGGCCAAGGTAACTTTGGTTCGGTTGACGGCGATTCAGCTGCGGCAATGCGTTATACCGAAGTTCGTATGTCAAAAATAGCTGGTGAGCTATTAACGGATCTTGATAAAGATACGGTTGACTTCGTTCCTAACTATGATGGAACCGAGCAAATACCAGCAGTTTTACCAACAAAAATACCAAACCTATTGGTTAACGGTGCTTCTGGTATCGCAGTAGGTATGGCTACCAACATCCCGCCACATAACCTTGGCGAAGTTGTTGATGGCTGTTTAGCATTTATCAATAATGAAGACATCACTATTGATGAGCTAATGGACTACATCCCGGGTCCAGACTTCCCGACAGCAGCATTAATCAGTGGCCGTAAGGGCATTGTTGATGCATATAAGACTGGTCGTGGCAAAGTTTACATGCGCTCGCGCGCGAATATTGAAATGGAAAAGAACGGTAAAGAAACAATTATCGTTACTGAAATTCCATATCAAGTGAACAAAGCTCGTCTGATCGAGAAGATTGCAGAACTTGTAAAAGACAAGAAAGTTGAAGGCATCAGTGCACTGCGTGACGAATCTGATAAAGATGGTATGCGTATTGTTATTGAATGTAAGCGTGATGCTGTCGGTGAAGTTGTACTAAACAACCTTTACTCACAAACTCAACTGCAAACAACTTTCGGCATCAACATGGTTGCTCTGAACAACGGCCAACCACAACTTTTCAACATTAAAGATATGTTGAAGTGTTTTGTTGATCACCGTCGTGAAGTTGTGACACGTCGTACTATCTTCGAATTGAAGAAAGCACGCGACCGTGCACATATCTTGGAAGCTCTATCTTTAGCGCTTGCAAACATTGATGAAATCATTGAACTGATCAAGAACGCACCAACACCAGCAGAAGCTAAAGTTGGTCTAGTATCTCGTGGTTGGGATCTTGGTAACGTTGCATCAATGCTTGAACGTGCTGGTACTGATGCAGCTCGTCCAGATTGGCTTGAAGACCAATACGGTATCCGTGATGGTCAATACTTCCTAACGGAAACTCAAGCGCAAGCTATTCTAGAACTTCGTCTTCACCGCCTAACTGGCCTTGAGCACGAGAAGATTCTAGACGAGTACAAAGCACTTCTAGAAGAGATCGCTGAGCTAATGCATATTCTTGCAAGCACTGAGCGTTTGATGGAAGTGATCCGTGAAGAACTTGAAGCGGTACGTGATATCTATGGCGACGAGCGTCGTACAGAAATCACAGCAGCGGTTCATGACATCGACATGGAAGAGCTAATTGCTCAAGAAGACGTTGTAGTAACGCTTTCTAACGCAGGTTACGTTAAGTACCAAATCCTAAGCGACTACGAAGCTCAGCGTCGTGGTGGTAAAGGTAAGAGTGCAACTAAGATGAAAGATGAGGATTACATTGAGCGTCTGCTTGTTGCTAATACTCACGATAACATCTTATGTTTCTCTACTCGTGGTAAAACGTACCGCCTGAAAGTTTACCAATTGCCGCAAGCGAGCCGTACAGCTCGTGGTAAGCCTATCGTTAACATTCTTCCTCTAGAAGAAGGTGAGCGTATTACGGCTATCCTGCCTGTTTCTGAATTCTCAAACGAGAAATTCATCTTCATGGCAACAGGCGACGGTACCGTTAAGAAGACATCACTGGATCAATTCGCAAACGTACGTGCTAACGGCCTAATCGCAGTTAACCTACGTGACGATGATTCACTGATTGGCGTTGATATTACTGATGGTAATAGCGACATCATGCTGTTCTCTAAATCGGGCAAAGTTGTTCGCTTTAACGAGGACAAAGTACGTCCAATGGGTCGTACTGCCTCTGGTGTTCGTGGTATGAAGCTCCCAGAAGACGATCAAGTGGTTTCACTGATTGTTCCTTCAAACGAAGGCGATATCCTAACTGTGACTCAAAACGGTTACGGTAAGCGTACCGAGCTGGCTGAATACCCAACGAAAGGCCGTGCAACGCAAGGTGTAGTATCTATCAAAGTCTCTGATCGTAATGGCCCAGTAGTTGGTGCTGTTCAGGTTGAAGAAGGCGATGAAATGATGATGATCACCGACGCAGGTACACTAGTACGTACTCGCGTAGCGGAAGTAAGCCAAGTTGGTCGTAACACTCAAGGTGTGACACTGATTCGTACTGCTGAAGACGAGAATGTTGTAGGTCTACAACGTATCGACGAAGTAGAAGAAGCTGAGATTGTTGAAGGCGAAGAAACTGAAGAAGCAAATGCTGACGCAGTAAACGCAGAAACAGTTAATGCAGAAGGAACGGTCGTTTCTGAATCAAGTGAAGAGCAAGCATCAGATGCTTCTGACTCTGAAAGTGATAGCGAGCAAGACACTGAGTAATCTCGATTACGTTAAGTAATTTAGCTTACCAATGAAAAAACCGAGCCTAAGTGCTCGGTTTTTTATTGCCTGTCATTCCACTATTTTTCTCACTTCTCACTTCTCACTTCTCACTTCTCATTTCGCTTATGGCTTATGGCTTATGGCTTATCGCTTGGGTCTAAGCGCCAACCTTAATCCGTGCTTTTATGCGAAAGTTAGAGCACTAAATCTCGAACGCTAAACTTTGATCAATAACGAGGCACGGCGAAAACGATAGAGTAGGAGATAGAGCTAAATAAAAGGGATGTGGAATGGATATCTGGTTGTTGGTTGCGTTACTACTGATGAGTCTGTTTTTGATTGTGATCGTTATTGCCGCGAACAACAATGGCAGTCATCTAAAAGGCAATGTGATGATTTCACTTACTGCTGTGGCTTTGAGTGTGCTTGTCTGGTCTCAACTTAAACAAGAGTTACCTCAACTGCCTTTAGATGATAATAATAACTACACGGCAACAGATTTCGAAGATGAGCTTCAGCAGAGCCTTGAGCAAGACCCGAATCAATCCGATTTGTGGTTTAAGCTTGGTGGTGTGTATATGCAGAAAGGGGAGTTTGATGCTGCGTTTACCTGTTACGACTACGCGATTCGATTAGACCCTCAAGCACCTTCTGGCCTCTATGCAGCCAAAGCAACGGCACTTTACTATCTTCGTTCTCAAGCTATGAGCGATGACGTGAATGCGTTACTGGATCACTCAATGCAGCTTGATCCCAATGATCGTACGGCATTGATGCTGATTGCGACCGATCACTTCATTAGTATGCGCTATCAACAAGCGATTGATGCGTGGACTCAAATTCTCGATTCCAATCAAAAGGGCATTGATCGTGTCTCTATTATTCATTCGATCAACCAAGCCAAACAGATGATCCGCTAAGCTTGGCTAACTGCTAAAGAGGCGATTGTACTTAAGAGATCATTTCGAAGACTATTGGTTTTCCTGCATTTCGATTAAGCCACCAGCATTGTGGATTTGAGTAAACCCTTGAGCGCGCAAGAATTGATAAGCTTGCCCTGAACGATTGCCACTGCGGCAATACAACACGATGGGTTGGTCTTTATCTATCTTAGCAAAGTGAGTAGCCACTTCAGAAAGAGGGTAGTTGATGGCGTTATCTAGATGCCCTTGTTCGAACTCTGCAGGTGTTCTGACATCAACCACTAATGCACCTTTCTCTATTAATTCCCACCCTGTCTCAGCACGCTCAGATGCGTGAACGCCTGAACTGAGTAGTGCAATACATAATGCCGAAAGCGAAAGTAAGATTTTCATTGTTTATCCCTTGAATTGGCGAGTGGATCGGGGGGCGATATTGATGTGTATTCCCCCAAAACCTAAAAAAACCAGCCACACAACAATAGTGTGACTGGTTTTTACGTAATGGTCTAATTGAAGAAACTAGTATTCGTAGTTGGCTTCACGCTTTTCAGCTTGCTCTTCCCATTTAGGAACAACCGTGTCTAAGAAGTGTTGTTTCTCAGCGTTCATCTTATCCATGTCCATTCCAAGCGCTTTTTGAGCCGCTTCTTTTGTCGAGATATCTGGAATCTCGATTGGATCGGTGATGCCTTTCTTCGCCAGTAGACGAACAATCTTAGTACGAGCATCCGCGGCGCGGTCAACGGCAGTACCTAGCACTTCTAGAGCGATTTCAGGTGCATGCATATGAATGCCGTGAGACGCGATAGCGTAGTCCCAACGCCATTGAGCGTGACGGATATCCAGTAGGATAGGCTCCATCTCTTGCTCTGTCGCACCCGCTTCCCATGCCGCGCCTGCTTCAAAGTGAGCGGCTACGATTTGTTTCTCAGCAGTTAGCTTCATGTTCAGAACTTGTGCTTTACGGCTTGAAACGATGTTACGCATGGTTTCTTTCGATTGAGTGTGACAGTTTGCACACGTATCTTCGAAGCGGTCGAATGGGTTACCCACTTTATGGTCGGTATAAACAGTGCCATCTTCTTTGGTCACTTTCGGCATATGACAGTCAGCACAAACGACTTTGTTCTTACCATGGATGCCTTCGCGCCATGTTTCGAAACCTGGGTGCTGTGCTTTCAGCATGGGTGCTTTCGATACTTTATGCGTCCAATCTTTAAAGTTGATTGCATCATAGTAGCGTTCCATGTCACCAACGGTTGTACCTTGGTCCCAAGGGAATTTCACACCTTTGGTTGGCCCTGTGAAGTAGTATTCCACGTGGCACTGAGCACAAACAGAAGCTTGTTGGTCTAAGCGGCTTTGTTCATCAAACTTTTTACCAATCGTTTCAAATGCACGTTCAACGTAAGGACGAGTCACCTTAAGTGCTGGTTCACCATTTTTAAAGCCTTCGCTTTTGGTATCGTGACAGTCTGAACAGCCGATAGGGTTAATGATCTCGTTGCCAAGACGCGCCCACTTACCTTCGAAGTAACCATCTTCGCCACGTTCTTCAATAACACGTGCTACGTCTGGGCTCTTACAGCTCCAACATGCCATTGGCATTGGGCCTGAGCTTTCGTCTGTTGGGCCGCCAGTACGAAGCGTTTGTCGTACATCGTCAATCGCATAAAAGTGACCACGTGCCTTGTTGTAATCTTTTGCGAAGCCGTAGCCAGCCCACATGATAACCATGTTGGGATCTTCTTTTAGTGCGTCTTCAATAACTTCGCTTTCTGAAGTCTGTCTCCATGAATGATATTGATCTGGGTGGTTTTGCTCGAACTGGTCGTTACGAGGATCGCCAATTTCTTTTTGTTCAGACGCAGCAAAACTGGTCGCGCTTGCTAGTGATGCGCTAACCATTAATAGTGCTGTGACCGAATTACGTATCCAATGCTTTTTCACAGTGATATCTCCAATATACTGATTCTTATACCAAGCGTTGTGAGTTTGCTATTCAAATTAAGAACTGGAGAATTCCTGTTTATATTAATTCATAAACAAACACATTTTGTTACGTGTTGGATATAGCTTGTCTTAGATCAATTAATGGTAGTGACTTCAATCACGTTGAAGTTTATATACCCCTAAAGGGGTATTGGTGGGCAGTGTTATTAAAATTTAATTGAGAATTATTATCATATATAACAATCAATTACCTAAATTGACCATGATATAAATAGGGTGATTGCGTTCACAGATTAACCCATCCAAATTTCGTATTACCCAATTAGAGGTATATTCTAACTATAGAAAGCGTTGTGGCTTATCCAAAATAAGAATTGATATCATTTAAGCGGTAATAATATCGTTTAAGGGTACTTTTGTTTAACCGGAATATTATTTAGTTGAGAGTTAAATAATGCCGGTATAAGGAAAGGATAAAATGGGCAATATTAAATTGGCCATAGTCATAATGCTTAAATCCCTTCTAGCATTCTGCCTCTATGGTTATTCCATTCATGCTGTTGCTGAGCCTGCTGTTACGCCAGTAGGAGAATCAACAAGACATGAAGTCGAATTAATCCGCGACAAAGACTACAAGTGTGTTCAATGCCATAAAGATTCAAAAGAAACGGTATTGGGTTCACATGGTGAAAGTGCACACGCTTTGCTTGGCCGCGAAGTAAATTGTACCGACTGTCATAGTTCTATTAGCCCCGATCACCGTGAAGGTGCGCCTGAAGTGGTGAAGTATCGCGAGGCTCAATCACAACCGGGAACTGAAAAGGTTTTCCTAGACCCTAGCTTAATTTTAGATGCCAATAGCCAATGTATCGATTGTCACAAGCCTGATGATCTGCGTGAAGCGAGTTGGACTCACGATGTTCACGCGCAAAACTTAACGTGTTCAAACTGCCATGATGTTCATGCGACTGAAGCAAAGGTGTTGGGCTTAGATAAGAAGCAAACCATCAAGCTGTGTGTGGATTGCCATTCAGACTTCAACCAGAAGAAAGAAGAGGAGTAATCTATGAGCTGCTCAAGAAGAAACTTTTTAGCAGGCGCTGGTGCCGTTATTTTTACCACAGGTGTAGCGGGAACTGCGGCAGTAACAAGTCGCAAGACGCTAGCTAATGTTCAAGAAGATGGCACTAAACGTTATGGAATGATTCATGACGAAACCGCTTGTATTGGTTGTACCGCCTGTACCGAAGCATGTCGTGAAGTAAATAAAGTACCTGAAGGTGTATCGCGCTTAGAAATTATTAAGAGTGAGCCCCAAGGCGAATATCCCAATGTTGATTACCGTTTTACTCGTAACTCTTGCCAGCATTGTGATAACGCACCTTGTGTGATGGTTTGCCCAACAGGCGCGGCCTACAAAGATGAAAAAACCGGCATTGTCGACGTTCATCAAGAGAAGTGTGTCGGTTGTGGTTATTGTCTATTGGCTTGCCCATATCAAGTGCGCTTTTTCCATCCTGAGAACAAGTCCGCAGATAAATGTAACTTCTGTCGTGATACCAATCTTGCACAAGGGAAGTTGCCTGCTTGTGTCGAATCTTGCCCGACCAATGCGCTGGTCTTTGGCGATCTAAATGACCCTGAGAGTGAGATAAACCAGGTGCTTCAATCTGAGGTGGTTTACAGAGATAAAGCTTATCTAGGTACTCAGCCAAAACTCTATAAAGTGCCACACCAAAAAGGGGAGATTTGATTATGAGTGCATGGGACGCAGCTTTTCAGTCTGGTACGGTGGTATGGGACTGGATTATAGCAATCTATCTATTTCTCGCGGGGATGTCGGCGGGTGCCGTAATGATCTCCATTTACCTAAAGCGTAAGGTTATTGAAGGCGATCCTGCTCATAATGGTGTGTTAAAGGCCACGGCTTTTCTTGCGCCATTTGGGATCATTTCAGGTCTGCTTATCTTGGTTTTCCACCTGACAAAACCGTTATCCTTTTGGAAGATCATGATCTTCTATAATCCAACGTCTGTGATGTCGATGGGTGTGATCTTATTCCAAGTATATATGGTGATCTTATTCCTTTGGATCGGCATTATATTTAGAGACCAAATAGTCGTGTTCTTGAATGATCAAGCATGGCTAAAAGGGCGACTTGATTTTGTCGGTAATTGGATTGCCAAATTAGAAGTGTTTGAGAATGCTCTGGAAATATTCTTAGCTGTTCTTGCTCTTATGCTTGCTGCTTATACCGGATTCTTGCTTTCAGCTTTAAATACTTTCCCACTATTGAATAACCCAGTGCTGCCGATTTTGTTCTTATTCTCGAGCTTATCTTCGGGAGCGGCGGCGTGTATTTTATTTGGTGTGCTGGTCTTTAAAGAATCACCTCATAGCCCGACTATTTCATGGATTCACGGATTCGAACGTCCAGTCGTGATGTTTGAATTGTTTGTTCTAATTACTTTCTTTACTGGGCTTATCTTCGCTGGTGGTCAAAGTGAGCAAGCAGTATGGAACGCAATAGGCAGTGGTTTCTGGGCGAGTTGGTTCTGGTATGGTGTCATCGGTGTCGGTATGGTTTTACCGTTGCTGCTGAATGCCGTTACACCAACCTCAATCCGCCATAGCTCGGTGTATATTTTCTCCGTGACTTCGCTAAGCCTAATGGGCGTATTGATGCTACGAACTTTTGTTCTTTATGCAGGGCAGTTAACGATAGCTTAATTTTGCTCAAGTTTATTAGTGAGCAGATGTTGGATACTAAATATCTGCTTATTAATGAACATGCTTTAAACAAACATGAGATGCGTGTTCAGATCGGCTCTGCTCAAGCGGAGCCTTATTGAGGTGATATGGTCGGTTCTTTGGGGCTGTTTAGTTTAGTGTTGGTTGCTGTACTCAGTAGCATTATTGGTGTGCATTCGTTTTATCAAATGCTAAACAAACGGACGCAAAATATAGGTTTAGTCCGCAGTTTCTCTCTTTCAAGTGCATTGTTTTCTCTCACTTCTGTCGCATTGCTTGGCTATGCCTTTGTCAGTGATGACTTCTCTATCCTCTATGTCGCTGAACATTCAAATACTCAATTACCCTCATTTTTTAAGCTTGCAGCCGTATGGGCAGGCCATGAAGGTTCCTTGTTGTTTTGGGTACTGACGATCAGCGTCTGGTCTGGCGTTATTGCCTTACAAAAACACTATTCGAATGAATACCAAAGCCGTGTGTTGTGGGTAATGAATCTATTGCTCGCGATATTTGCTTGGTTCACGTTATTCGCATCAAATCCATTTGAAATGAACTCGATCTTGCCGCTAGAAGGGCGTGACCTTAACCCAATGTTGCAAGATGTCGGCCTGATTTTTCACCCTCCATTACTTTACCTTGGCTATGTCGGCTTTTCTGTGGTGCTGGCATTTGCAGTTGCCGCTTTGCTGGTTGATCCTATTGAGTTTGATTGGGTTGCCCATTGTCGCAGTTGGTGTCTAGTCGCTTGGATCTTTTTAACCGCAGGGATCATTCTTGGCTCTTGGTGGGCGTATTACGAATTAGGCTGGGGCGGCTGGTGGTTCTGGGATCCTGTTGAAAATGCAAGCTTGTTGCCGTGGCTTACTTCAACAGCTTTACTGCACAGCTTAGGCGTTGCCAAGGGCAAACAACAGCTTCTGAAGTGGTCTCTCAGCCTTGCTTTCATTACGTTTTGTTTGAGTATCTTAGGCACCTTTATTGTTCGTTCTGGCGTATTAACGTCGGTGCATGCTTTTGCTGTTGACCCAACCAAAGGTATCGCACTGCTACTTATATTAGTGTTGGTACTGGTGAGCTCATTTTCTCTGCTTATCATCAGAGGAGAGTCTTTTGAATCTAACCCGATTACTAGCTTCGCGAGTAAGAGCTTTTTAAGCCTAGTCGCGGTGCTCATTTTTGTACTGGCGACCGCTGTTGTGGTGTTTGGTACGTTTTATCCAATGGTCTTTGAACTGCTTGGGTTGGGGAACATATCGGTAGGTGCGCCTTACTTTAATCTGTTGATTGCTCCTTTGGCTTTGCTTGCGTTAGCCGTCGTCGGCTTAGCCCCTTTACTGAGTATTAAACCTCAAGCGACTAAAGGTGTTATTACGCTGATCGCTCTAGTATCTATTGGTCTAGGGTTCGCCTGTTACGCTTTGCAAGTCGAGCAGACCCAAGTGATGGCACTGCTGACTTGGGGCCTCGCATTCTGGGTGTTACTGACGCATATTTACGGCTTAGTGGTTACCCGAAGTTCTAAGTTCCAACGCAAAGTCTGGGTGATGACCTTTGCTCATGTCGGGGTTGCAGTACTCGCTGTAGGTGCTGCAATGAATAGCTATCACTCATTTGAGCGCAGCTATAAACTAAGCCCGGGCGCACAAGTAGAGTTCATGGATTGGACGCTTTCTCATCGTGATACTGAGCTTTATGTCGCCTCAAATTTTACCGCAGAGAAGGCGATACTAAACTTAGATGCCGACGATAAAAGCTTTACCATCGCGCCAGAAAGAAGACACTACCAAGTTCGAGTCATGAACATGAGTGAGCCTGCAATGAAGTGGTTCTGGCATGGCGATGTTTATATCACCATGGGCGAGAAAGTAGATTCCACCGCTTATGCGTTTCGAGTGCAATACAAGGCGTATGCGCGCTGGATCTGGTTTGGTGGGTTGTTTTCCATTCTTGGCGCTTTACTCTCATTGACTCATCGTAAAAAGAAAACCGTTAAGGCGTCACAGTATGCATACCAGCGTTCGTAACAAGCTCATCACGTTAATTATCTTGGCATTAATGGTGGTGTTGGGTTTTGCCTTTGCGCTCAATAATAAGCAGCAATCGACGATTGTGTCGGAGCAAGAAAGGGCATTCCCAGAATTCATATCTACTGCGTTAGCGAATAGTGAAGGCATCAGTAGTAAACAGGAAATTACGTTGGCTGATGTCACTCAGCATCCTTATCAACTGGTTAATGTATGGGCTTCGTGGTGCGGTATATGTAAAGCTGAGCACGCTTTTTTGCTCAAACTTCATGATAAAGGTATTCCAATTGTTGGGCTCAATTATCGAGATAACTCCGGGGCAGCGATCAATGTGTTATCGAGCGATGGCAATCCGTACTCAACGGTGATCAGTGATCCTCAAGGTAAGCTAGCGTTAGAACTCGGCGTAATCGGTACTCCTGAAACGTATCTGGTCGACGCTGACGGCCAAATCATTAAGAAGTTACTGGGCGTGATCAACGAATCAGTGTGGCAAGAAGAACTTGCGATGTATTTTGATGGTGCGAATGGATGATGAAGCCTTTAATACAAGCACTCGTTGTGCTGTCTACGCTTATGGTTATTAGTTTTCCGACTTTGGCAGAAGATCTGTTTACAGCCAGTAATAAGGACACGAGTATTCAAGTTGAACTGTTTGAGTTTGAAAACCCAGAACAGCAGCAGCGCGCTATTACATTGGCAAAAACCCTACGTTGCCCGCAATGCCAGAATCAAAATCTGATTGAGTCGAACTCTCCAATTGCAAAAGACTTACGCCTCGTTGTATTCAATATGGTGAAAGCAGGGAAGAGTAATAATGAAATTACTCAATATATGACGGAAAGGTTCGGTGAATTTGTGCTCTATAAACCAGCAATGAGTGTTTCAAACTTATTACTTTGGCTACTTCCGAGCGTATTATTTCTCTTATTTATATATTTATCAGTAAAAAGTGTTAGAAAGAGCTCATAAAAATTATGTATTACTGTTTACCAATTGACCTGTATTTTGTAACATTAAAGGATTATAAAGGCTAAGCACTGTTATATAAGGATGTATCTGTGGATAACGTAATCTCAAATTTAAAGAAAGAGTTCCATACTCGTGTCCGATCTGACAAATGGGCAGAAAAATACAGTGCAAAGTCGAGCATTTCTACGCTTACTCAAGAAGAGTTAAACGAATTAGAGAACGCTTGGGTTCAGCTTGTCATCTGGAAGCAAACTCAAGTAAGTTGATCGTTCTGTAAAAAATCGTAGCCTTAGCCGCAACTGATTAATTTATAACCCCATGTTGGTCATTCCAATGTGGGGTTTTTTCTTACCTGAAAAATTATTGTTATAATATAACAATTAGTGCATGGTCGACCTTGAAAAAAATTGTTAACAGCCTCATAGTGTCTATCATTAGATAGTTAGCTACAAAATATTGCCTAGACATATAATGTAGTGTTGTTAAATACATCGAATTTTCAAGTGAGTATAGCTATGGCGGAAGTGCGTGCCAGAATAGATTTCAAAGTAGGGGTAACAAGCAGTATTGATGCTGAACTTCTGTCTTTTCATGGATTGAAAACAGATAAAGAGCATGTTGCTGTGATATTTAAATCAGCAGACAAGACACAAGACATACCTCTTGTTCGTATGCACTCTGAGTGCTTGACTGGTGATGTTTTCCATTCCTCTCGCTGTGACTGTGGCGAGCAGCTAGACGAAACCATTAGAATTATGGGTGAGATGGGTGGAGTGATTCTTTACTTACGCCAAGAAGGTCGTGGTATTGGTTTGTACAATAAAATCGATGCATACCGCCTGCAAAGTGAAGGTATGAACACTTACGAAGCCAATAACCATCTAGGTTTCGGTGATGATTTGCGTGATTTTACTGAAGCGGCAGAAATGCTTCGTGCTTTAGGAACCACAAAAATTCGCCTAGTCACTAACAACCCCAAGAAAATCAATGAGCTGAAATCTTTTGGTATTGAGATTGAAGAAGTGGTGAACACCTCTGCTCATGTTAAGTCGGGTAATGAAAGCTACCTGAAGGCAAAAGTCTCACACGGTAAGCATAATCTGGATATCTGATTAGTCTCTTTGTTGCGCTTAACATAAAAATGTTTAAAGACCTCACATATGTGAGGTTTTTTTGTATTTATCTTGCAATAAAATTGTAAGTTTGTATTATTCCAATCCGTAGTGCAAATGATAATGGTTTGCACTATTACTACGAATAATAATTTAAAGCTCAACAAGGATGCTTCATGACTATTAAATCTTTAGTGACAAAAGCCGTAACTTCGTCACTCCTTTTTGCCTCTGCTTCTTCTTTCGCAGCAGTAACTCAAGATCAAGTTGTAGAACATTACGCAGATATTGCTCATGCCGTGTTTGCAGATTCCGTAATTACAGCAAAAGCGTTGAACTCTTCTATTGATACCTTCTTAGCTTCTCCTTCTGCTGGCAACTTCGAACAAGTAAAACAAGCTTGGCTTGAGTCTCGCGTACCTTACCAACAGTCAGAAGTATTCCGCTTTGGTAACGTTGTTGTTGACGATTGGGAAGGCCAATTGAACGCATGGCCACTTGATGAAGGCCTAATCGATTACGTTTCGACTGATTACCAATATGAGCTTGGTAACGAAGGCGCTAGCGCAAACATCGTTGCTAATAAAACTTTCCAAATTGGTCAGACAACGGTAGACGCAACCAACATTACTCCAGAACTAATTGCAGATCTCAACGAGATCGGTGGCTCTGAAGCAAACGTAGCGTCTGGCTACCACGCGATTGAATTCCTACTTTGGGGTCAAGATTTAAACGGCACAAACAGCGGTGCAGGTGAGCGTGCTTACACTGACTTCGTTGTTGGCGCTGAGTGTACTAACGGTAACTGTGACCGTCGTGGCGCATACCTAAAAGCATCAGCTGAATTGCTTATCCAAGATCTAGAATGGATGGAAAAACAGTGGGCTGAAGGCGAGAAAGGTAACTACCGTCAAGAGCTTCTTTCTGAATCTAGCGACAACGGCCTACGTAAAATGCTATTTGGCATGGGTTCACTGTCTCTAGGTGAACTAGCGGGTGAGCGTATGAAGGTTGCACTAGAAGCAAACTCTACTGAAGACGAGCACGATTGTTTCTCTGATAACACGCACAACTCTCACTACTACAACGAGCAAGGTATCTACAACGTATACACTGGCTTGTACAAGCGTGAAGATGGTTCTCTACTTTCAGGCCCTAGCCTGTTTGACCTAGTTGAACAAAAAGACGAGCAAGCTGCGAAAGAGATTCAAAAGCAGTTTGATCTAGCACGTGCACAAGTTGGTCAGCTTGTTGTTTCTGCAGAGACAAATAACCAGCACTTCGATCAGCTAATTGCTGCTGACAACGCTGCAGGTAATGCACTAGTAAACAAAACAATTGTTGCTCTAGTGTCTCAAACTGCTGCAATCGAGCGTGCTGCTGGTGTTATTGGTATTGATAGCCTTAACCCAGACACGGCTGATCACGAGTTCTAAGAACCCGAGGCCAAAACTAATGTAAGGGCTCTCATTGAGCCCTTAATTGTTTGTTACTCATGAAAGTTACTCCCAAATAAAAACTAAAATCAAAAACACAGCAAGGCAATGTATGAAGTCGTATCTATCAGCCTCACTATTAACCGCACTGTTTTTCTTATCGCCATTACATGCCCATGAAACTTACTCTGGTGGTAAAACGACTGTGAAGAAAGAGGGAGCGAATGCTTTTTCTCTTCCTGCAGCCAACTTACCAATGAGCAAACGCTTGGATTTCAGTGTTGGTAACAGCTTCTTTAGAAATCCTTGGGTACCTGCACCCTCATCAACCGATGCGCGTGATGGGTTAGGCCCACTATTCAACACCAACGGTTGTCAAAACTGCCATATTAAAGATGGTCGTGGTCATGCGCCTGAAAAAGGCGATGAGAACGCGGTTTCAATGTTGGTTCGCTTAAGTATCCCAGCCGAAACGCCAGAGCAGAGACAAGCTTTCATTCGCGATGGTGGTATTCCAGAACCGACTTACGGCGGCCAGTTACAAGATTTCGCGCTTCAAGGTGTGAAACCAGAGGGTAAAGTGAACATCAGCTACACAGATGTTCCGGTTGAATTCAAAGACGGCACAGTCGTGACTCTGCGTAAACCAACCCTAAAGATTACTGATCTTGCTTTTGGCGAGATGCACCCTAAAACAGAGTTTTCTGCGCGCGTTGCGCCGCCAATGATTGGCCTTGGTCTGCTGGAGAGCATTTCAAAAGAAACGATTCTTGGATTTGCTGATCAGCAATTGGCCGACAAACAAGGTATTTCAGGTAAAGCTAACTATGTTCTCGATGTTCAAACCAACGAAATGGCTCTAGGTCGTTTTGGTTGGAAAGCTGGACAGCCAAACCTAATGCAGCAAAATGCGGCGGCGTTTAACGGTGATTTGGGCTTAACGAGTCGTTTATTCCCGAATGAAAACTGCACATCAGCGCAATCCACTTGTGATGATTTTCCAAATGGTGGCAAACCAGAAGTCAGCGACAACATCTTAGATTTTGTTGAGTTCTATTCGCAGCATCTAGCGGTACCTATTCGTCGTAATGTCGACAATCCAGTCGTTGTTCAGGGTAAAAAGCTGTTTAAAGACGCGGGTTGTCAAAGTTGTCACCAAGCTGAATTCCGCACGGCAGAGCGTGAAGGCTTACCGGCACTGTCTAAGCAGTTAATTAGCCCATATACCGATATGTTGCTGCACGATATGGGTGAAGGCTTAGCGGATAACCGTCCTGAGTATCTTGCGAATGGCCAAGAATGGCGCACAACACCTTTATGGGGATTAGGCTATACCAAAGAAGTGAATGGTCACACGTTCTTACTTCATGACGGTCGTGCGAGAAATGTTATGGAAGCTGTGCTTTGGCATGGCGGTGAAGCCGAAATGGCGAAACAAAACGTTTTAGCTCTTAGTAGCAGCGAGCGTGAAGCGTTATTGGCGTTCTTAAACTCGTTATAGGCTGAGTTGAATTCAGTTTAGTTAACGGCTAATGACTTAAGAAAGCCGCTATCAAACCACTTAGCACCGCTGAACTTGTAGGAATACGAGTCCAGCGGTCGTTTCGTATTTAATGAACTCATATAATTAAAAGAAAAATTAGGAAGTAAGGTAACAGCATGACACATAAATTTTTGTTAATGCCTTTGTCGGTATTAATCATGGCAGGCTGCCAATCATCGGGTGAGCAAGCTGCTTCATCTGAGGTTAACGGTGTGTCTTATCAAGCAGACACGACCGACCACATCAGTCGCAGTGTCTATCAACAAGAGTTTGATTCTGCAGTCCTATTCGCCAAGCAAGCCAACGAGCTAGAAGTCTTGATGCAGGGTTATTGCCAAACCAACAATGTAGAACTAGATGCGTTGAAAAATCAGTGGCAGCTCACCATGAACAGCTGGATGGCACTACAAGGCCAAGAAAGAGGCCCAACAGCAGCGCTTGAAGAGAGCTGGAATGTTCAATTCTGGCCAGACAAAAAGAACACGACGGGTCTTAAGATGCGTCAGTTAACTCAGCAGAACAAAGCTTGGACTCAAGACGAAATCGCACAGCAGAGTGTGACTGTTCAAGGGCTAGGTGCGTTGGAATGGTCGCTTTATGACGAGCAATCGCCACTGCTTCAAGACAAAGCGCTAGGTTGCCAATCATCACAAGCGATTACTGAAAACTTAGCGATTAAGTCATCTTCGATTGCACAGGCATGGCAGGTTAACCCTTGGTTAGCGCTAGACGAGACTCGCTGGGAGTCGGAATACATCGCTTTATTGACCAACCAACTTGATTACAGCATGAAAAAGCTGAGTCGCCCGATGGCGAAAATTGGTCATCCGCGCCCTTACTTCTCAGAATCATGGCGTGCACAAACCTCGATGACTCAACTAAAAGCGAATGTAGCAGCACTTCAGAATTTGTACCTTGCCGATGGCAATGGCCTAGACGGCTTGTTGAGAGAGAAGGGCTTAAACGACCTAGCTGATCGCGTTGCTGACCAGTTCACATTGACGCTAGATACTTGGCCTACAGACTCAAGCTTATTTGAGTTATTGCAGAGCAAAGAGGGCTATAGAGATGTGCTGACTCAATACAACAAACTAGAACGTTTGAAGTACCTCATTCATGAAGAAGTGGCGATAGAGCTTGGCGTGGTAATAGGATTTAATGCTACCGATGGTGACTGATACTACGCGAAGAACGCTACTCAAGGCTGCACTGGGTTGTGCAGCTGTTCCATTGCTTCCGTTTGGCTGCGCTAGTCGCTCTGGTGCTGTGAGCTCATCTAGTGAGCCTCAATTAATCGGTTGTGCGCTGAATGGGCGAGGTCAATATTCAGCGGTTGTGGCTGACGAATATGGAATGCCATTGAGTCAACTGCCGATCCCAGATCGTGGTCATGGCGTCGCGATTTGCCCTACCTCATCACATGCGGTGGTTTTTGCTCGTCGTCCTGGTGACTATTTTATGGTGTTTGACTATAAAAACGGTCAGCAGATCAAAATGGTCGTGAAAGGTAACAACCGTCACTTCTATGGTCATGGCGTTTACTCATTAGATGGCAAGTTACTGTATGCCACTGAAGGGAAAACGGACAGCAGCCAAGGTGTGATTGGCGTTTACGATGTCGCGCAAGGCTATCGTAAGGTCGAAGAGTTCAGCGGTTTTGGTATTGGGCCTCATGAAGTGATCATCATGCCGGATGGTAATCTCGCGATCGGCGTTGGTGGCGTTCATACTGATGGTAGAACACCGAAAAACCTCGATTCGATGCAGCCGAGCTTGAGTTATGTTTCTCCTGAAGGTGTGTTACTTGATCAGGTTGAATTGTTGGATAAGAAGCTGAGCATTCGACACTTAGCCCATGATGGTGCTGAAACCGTGCTTTGTGGCCAGCAATATCGTGGCGAACCAGATGAGTATCCTTCGCTATTGGCGATGCATACTAAAGGAGGCCAGTTTGAATCACTGAACGCAGAGCCTGAGCAATGGGCAAGATTCAATCACTATATCGCAAGTATTGCGGCGTCAGATGATTGGATTATTGCGACTTCACCAAGAGGCAACTGCTACGGTATTTGGTCTAAAGAAACCAAAGAGTTAGTAGAACTCTCTGCATTATCTGATGCTTCTGGTGCTGTGCTGCTTGATGGTGAGTTTCGATTAAGCTCTGGGGCGGGAAGTGTGGTAAGCCAGAGCAAGCCTTATGAGAAGTCAACTCAGCAATCATCGGTCCAGTGGGATAACCATTGGAGTTCAATCTGATTTATAAAGCCTCTTAAAAATAACATGCTTACTCCCATTTCTTTGCCATACTTATGAGATGGTTGGTGATGGAGTTAAGCATGTTCGCAAAATACTTCTGTGGATTATTAGTTCTAGTTTCTGTGCACGCATGGAGCTATACGAGTTCTGACGAGAGCCGATTTATTCCGGCTGATTCAGAGCTCTCTTTTATGCTGATTTATCCAGAGCTTACCCAGAGTATTTATCAAGACTCATCTCTGCCTGTTCTTTGGGATTCACCTGAACTGGTTAAGGCGTTTGAATTTCAATTGTCGCTTCTCGAACAAGCTCAAATGGCACCACTCTTCGATCGACAACTCAAGCAAATTCGTCACTATCAATCCCATGCTCAATGGCAAGAGTTGGACATATTACTCACCGATACTTTTATCTACTACCTGAGCTACGTTGAAAATGCGCCGCTTGCCGGTAAAGAGTGGTACTTCTCGGGCAAGCTGCATTCCAAATTACCTGCGCCTTCTCCGCATATTCTGATGAGATTAAAAAGCAGCGTTGCCAATGATTACTTATTGGAGATGGTGTTGTCTTACGCGCCGCCTGTTGGGGATTTTGACCAATTCAAAGCAACCTATTCGGTGTTAGAAACCGCCTCTGAACTCAATATTGAACGATATAGACAGAAAGGTTTGAAGCGCTTGGGTGACGAGCTTTCAGACAAAACGGTTCTTGTTGAGCGCATTGCCTTGGTTGGTGTTGATACCTCGATGATCGCGGTCGATTTTCCCGAGTTCGATCGAGATCTGCAAACGGCAATTAAATCTTTTCAGCGCATGCACGGCCTTACAGACGATGGGATCGTCGGGCCAGATACGATCAAATGGATCAACATGAGCTTTGATGATCGATTGACTTCATTGGCTCTGAATGCCGAACGTGTTCGTTTGTGGCCAAGAGACAGAGACTCTCTCATCGTCGTCAATGTCCCTAGTTTTGATATGAAGTATTGGGAAGATGGCGAAGAGGTCTTTGAGTCCAAAGTCGTGGTGGGCAGAAAGTCGCGAAAAACGCCGCTTTTAGAGATAAACCTCGATTCGGTCATCCTAAACCCGACTTGGAATGTGCCATGGAAAATCATGGTCAAAGACATCTTGCCTAAGGTGAAAGCGGACGAAAGCTATCTAGATACACACAACTTCCAAGTGATTGACGGTTGGCGCACTATGGAGACGGTCGACACCACTGAGATCGATTGGCAGACCATCAATTTCAATTCTTTCCCATATCGAATGCGTCAGCAGGCCGGGTCGCGTAATGCATTAGGTTTGTACAAGTTCAACACACCTAACAAGCGAGCGATCTATCTGCACGATACGCCAAGCAAAGGTCTGTTTAATGACGACTTCCGTGCTTATAGCTCCGGCTGCATACGTGTTGAACATGCAGAGGAATTGGCTGAGTTGTTGTTTGCTACCCAGGTAAGGAAAGTACCGAACCAAAATGATGATCTTGCTCCGAATACTAAGGTGCGACTCAAGAAGCGAATCCCCGTACATATCATTTATCAAACCGTATTGTTTGAAGAAGGGGGCATACAGTATCGTGGTGACATCTATCAATATGATAAAGAGGGTGGTTAATTATCAATGAAGCCAATAAGGGTGATCTTGACCAAAAAATGACAACTAAGCTTCTATTGATAAAATTATAATGTGGATCAATAACTAACCGTGCAAAGGTTACAAATACTAACCTTTTGGGCGGTTTTTGTACGTTGACGCAGCAATTACCATTATGTATCGTGCATTTTTCGTTCGATCTAATTGGTTTTTTTGCTGTATGTCTCAAAGTTTATTTTCACGCCGTCAGTTTCTGACTTACGCTGGTGGTACCGCTGTTGTCGCCTCAATTACTCCTTCTATCGCTTTTGCTTCATACCCTGATCAACCAAGAACGATTAGCATGAACAATCTTCACACTGGTGAACGATTAGAGACCTGTTATTTCGATGGCACTAACTATGTTGGTGATGAGATGGCACGCCTCAGCAAACTATGTCGCGATTTCCGCCGTAATGAAATTCACCCAATGGATAAGAACCTGTTTGATCAGATCACTCAGATTCAAAATGTCTTAGGTATTCAAAAAGAAGTTCAAATCATCTCTGGTTACCGTTCTCCTGCGACCAATGAAGCATTGCGCTCTAAGTCGAGTGGCGTAGCTAAGAAGAGCTACCACATGTTGGGTAAAGCGATTGATTTCCGTATTGATGGCGTCAACCTAAAAGAATTAAGAGACGTAGCCAAAAGCCTGAATGCGGGTGGTGTAGGTTATTATGCACGTAGCAACTTTATCCATATCGATACTGGCCCAGTACGTAGCTGGTAGCGCTAGGCTTAGATTACGAGCGAAACGGTAGGGACTTGTCAAAGTAGACATCCAATGTCATAGTTTGCCCAAATTTCAGTTTGCCCTCTAAGGTTTGTATATGTCTCTCAAGTATCAAGTTGTCCCTGTTACCTCTTTCTCTCAAAACTGCTCAATTGTGTGGTGTGATGAGACAATGGAAGGCATCGTTGTCGATCCGGGCGGAGACGTTCAACAGCTGGCTGCGATCATCGAAGAGCTAGGTGTTAAAGTGGTGAACTTGGTCCTGACGCACGGTCACTTAGACCATGTGGGTGGCACTGTACCGCTTGCTGAGATCTTGAACGTGAACATTGTTGGCCCGCATAAAGCCGATAACTTTTGGCTTCAAGGTCTAGAGAATCAAAGCCAGATGTTTGGTTTCCCACTGTGCAAAGCTTTTGAACCAAACACATGGTTGGAAGAGGGCGACAAAGTTACTTTTGGTAACCAAGTGATTGATGTGATCCATACTCCGGGCCACACACCTGGTCACGTTGTACTGTTCAGCGAGCAAGCGCGCATGGCGTTTGTTGGTGATGTTTTATTTAACGGTGCTATTGGTCGTACGGATTTCCCACAAGGCGATTTCAACACGCTGATTGCTTCAATCAAGACTAAGCTTTGGCCACTAGGCAGCGACGTAACATTCGTTCCGGGTCATGGCCCTGAATCGACATTTGGCCGCGAACGCGCATCAAACCCATTCGTAGCAGATGAAATGCCTCTGTACTAGGCCTTTGATTTAATAGAAGAACGATTTAAAATGAAGCTTAGCTTTTCCTATGAAAGCTAAGCTTTTTTATTGCGTGCGAGTTTATTTTTAAACCTGTTTAATTTTAATCAGAAAGACGCTCGGCAGCCGCCAAGTAGCGTCGAGCAAGTCCAATAAACTCTTCTCCACTCATATTCAAATCTTGAGTTGATATGAAAATATCGTAACCGTGGAAACCCCTCTGATATTTCATCCTGTTCGCAAGCATCGCCTGTAACCCGGAATAGTCTTTAATCACTGCGTTTTTCGCATTCGATTTATGGGATTTCGATTCATGGGGTGAATCTGGGCTAGTCTGTGTTTGGCTATCGTTGAAGATAACCTCGTCAGTATTTTGTGACTCTTTATATCTGTTCAGTTCCACACAGCCGCTCTCAGTGCAGCGCGCATGGTAATGCGATGAGTCGAGCACCATATCTTCAAAGTTTGACTCTTTACCCGCTTGCTTGGCGCCCAGATACAAAAGTGCTCGCTGGCTCAGCAATAACTCGCAAGTGATTTTAGGGCAAATTGAATCGAGGTAGGGCGAGTAATCTTTAACCTTGATACCAACCCAAGGAAGAGGTTGATGCCACCCATCTTGTTCGTAAGTACATAGGCCAATCTTTTCAATATTACTCCACTTTAAAACCCACCCACCTTTATAAAAATGCTGCTGAAAATGCGTCGGTGTGAGAGTGAACATCACTCTGCTGCGCAACATTAAATAATAACCAGTTCCGAGTAGGGCAATAATGCAAAATGCACCCACGATCAGTAACTTTGGATTGTCACTGTACAGAGCAACGATCAAGCAAACGAAGCCTAAAACAACGGCCAGAATACGGTACGAACGTGTGAACGAAGGCAAAGAGAAATTTGTAAGGTGACGAGTGTCCATAGGCAACACCAAGTTTTCATATTTTTGTCTGGATGGATAACCAGTGTATATGACCCTGAATTGATAAGTCGATGATTAAATAATAGACGCTAGTAGACAATATCGGTATTTTTCGTCGACTTTCGGCGCTTCACTCTACAAATAGCTCCTGTTTTTTGGTATAAATCGCGCTTCAAATTTTCACCACTGCGAAAAGAGCAGTGAACTGGAGAAATATTCAATGAGACTTGCTCATAAGCGTAAGGTGCAGGCTAAACTGCAGAAACGCACTAAAGCGGCTGTAGTTAAAGCAGTGGCAACGCCGAAAAAAGCGAAGCCTGTCGCAGAGAAAGTTGTAGCAGAAAAAACTGTAGCAGCAAAACCAGCGGTAGAGAAAGCAGTAGCAGCAACTAAAGAAGTTGCAGTAGCACTGACTCCTAAGCAACAACAAGTTCTAGACATCGTTGTTAGCAATGCTGAAGGCATTAACCCTAAAGGTATCGGCCTAGCAGCTGGTCAAGAAGACGCGAAAGCAGCTTCATGGGCAACAGGCGCATTGAAAAAACTTCTTGAAGAAAACCTAGTAGCGAAAGAGCAACTTGCAGGTAACAAGGTTATCTACAAAGCTATCTAATCCTGTGGGATTACATTCGCTTCGTTAAGTTTTTAAGCCTCGATTTTCGAGGCTTTTTTGTATCTGGCGGATCATGTTAATCCCAAAACCAAAACCAAAACCAAAACCAAAACCAAAACCAAAACCAAAACCCCTAAACCCATACTCATATTCAAACCTAGCATTCGAACCTAGCCCCAGCAGCCTTATTTCCAATCGGCTGATCTCTTTCGTTATTCATCTGTCTGTCGCGTGTCCCATGTTACGAATCAGTAAGCACCAAAGTAGGGCGTCTGATTCTGTGAAACCTTGATTCTCATGGATTGAATGCATTTAGGTGCGTATTTGATCTGTGGTGTGAATAGAGCCTCATCACGAAATGGCAATCAATTGTTAACGGCATTTAATTATTAATACTTAGGTACTTATCAATAAGTATTCCCTTGATGAATGGAGTAAGTCCTTTAAAATCGACATAACTCAATTATCTCCTACGTAGTTCTACGTAATCCTTTGGTCTAATACGCAGTTTGTGTGGGCCTGTCGTGCGTGCTCTCCCTGATATCTAGTTGCCTCATCAAGGTGCACTCTTATGTTGAACCATAAAAAATACTCACAGAAAGAGTGTTAATCCAACAAAAGGACGTGAACATGAGTCTCATTTCTAACTCCCTCACACGAGTTTTCAAAAACGTTGCGGTTACTGCAGCGGCTTGTTTAGCTTTGGTCGCAACTGGCGCCACAGCTGCTGATAAGGTTTATCGCTTGAAGCTTGCTGAAACATGGGGACCAAACTTCCCTGTTTTCGGTGATGCAACCAAAAACATGGCTGCGATGGCTGAGAAGATGTCGAATGGTCGACTGCAAATCAGAATCGATTCAGCGAACAAACACAAAGCACCGCTTGGCGTTTTTGACATGGTTAAGTCTGGTCAATACGACATGGGTCACTCAGGCTCTTACTACTGGAAAGGTAAAGTTCCAAACACTCTTTACTTCACTTCTATGCCTTTCGGTATGACGCCAGCTGAACAATATGCGTGGTTCTATCACGGTGGCGGTATGGAGTTGATGGAGCAGGTTTACTCTCCACACAACCTAATGTCGTTCCCAGGTGGTAACACGGATATTCAGATGGGTGGTTGGTTTCAAAAAGAGATCAACAGCGTTGAAGATCTAAAAGGTCTGAAAATGCGAATCCCAGGCTTTGCTGGTGAGATCCTTGCGGAGCTAGGTGCTAAGCCGACTAACATTGCCCCTGGTGAGCTTTACACGTCTTTAGAGCGTCGCACAATCGATGCACTAGAGTGGGTGGGTCCATCACTTGATTTGCGTATGGGTTTCCACAAAATCGCGCCTTACTACTACACAGGTTGGCATGAGCCGGGTTCAGAGCTTCAATTCCTAGTGAATAAGCGTACATGGAACAAGCTTCCTGAAGACCTACAAGAAATCTTGCGTGTTGCAATGCGTACAGCGGCTTACGACATGTACACACAAGCAACGCACGAAAGTGGCAAGAACTGGGTTTCAATGAAAACAGAATACCCAGATGTACAAGTTAAAGATTTCCCGCCTGAAGTCATGTCGGCACTGAAAGAAGCGAACGATCGCCTACTTGCTGCACATGCTGAGAAAGATGAGTTGGCAAAAGAGATCCAAGCTTCACAAGCAAGCTACCTAGAGCAAGTGCGCTCATGGACGGATATTTCACACAGAGCTTATCTAAATAGCCAAGCGAAATAATCGACAGTTGTTGAACTGAAGCTAAATGAACCCAAAGCTGTTCTTGTTAGGTAACTAAGAGTGACTAAGCGGCGGGTTCATTTTAACCATAATAATTAAGCAGGATAAATCCTGTAACAAGATCCCAAGAACCCTTTCTACGTCGTGCATCTTGTTAGCGCTACTTGTTTTAGTTGCCCTAACTCTAATACACGATGTCTTTTCAAATTCCATGGAGTCGGGAATGCGAAGTCTAATTTATATTGAACGCCTATTTAATCGTATCGGTGATGCACTGGGATGGCTTTCCAGTATGTTGTTTATCCTTCTTGTTGCGAACGTTGTGTATGACGTTGTGATGCGATACGCCTTTAACGATGTGTCTATCGCCTTCCAAGAGATGGAATGGCACCTTTTCTCAGCCGTATTCTTGCTGGGTGTTCCTTACGCCATCAAAGCGGGTGGCCACGTGCGAGTGGATGTTTTTTACGAACAACTCAGCTTCAAGGCACAAGCGATTATTGACCTAATAGGTACCGTTGTCTTCCTGCTTCCTTTCTGTTTGCTGGTGGCTTGGTTTGGTATCGATGTTGCCAAAGAGAGTTATAACCTGGGTGAAACGTCGGGCGATCCCGGTGGCTTGCCGCATCGTTGGATCATTAAAGCGATGATCCCACTGTCGTTTTTCTTGATGGCTGTCAGTGGTGTTGGTTTGATTCTGCATTCGTTGAACAAGATTTTTAATCCGCACCTTATCCATGCAAATAACACGCATGCAAATAATACTCACACAAACAATACTCACACAAAGAATAAGTAGAGGCTGAACATGATTGGAATAGTAATGTTTTTCGTAGCCTTGTTTGCACTTTTACTTGGCTTCCCGGTCGCGTTCACCTTTGGTGGTATCGCGTTAATCTTTGGTGTTTGGGCTGAAGGCATCGAAATGTTCGCCTTCATGCCATATCGAATTCAATCGATCATGGAAAATACGGTGCTGATGGCCGTTCCATTGTTCGTTTTCATGGGGCTTGTTCTACAAAAGACCAAGCTTGCTGAGCAGTTGCTTGAGTCAATGGGACGACTGTTTGGTGGTGTTCGTGGTGGTATTGCGATCTCGACGGTACTTGTGGGTTCACTGCTTGCTGCTTCAACGGGCGTAGTAGGTGCTTCTGTGGTTGCTATGGGTCTTATCTCGTTGCCAGTTATGCTCAAGTACAACTACGACAAAGGCTTAGCCTGCGGCACTATTTGTGCGTCTGGCACGTTAGGGCAAATCATTCCGCCTTCTATCGTACTGATCTTATTAGGTGATGTACTCGGTGTGCCAGTAGGGGACTTGTTCCAAGCGGCGATTTGGCCGGGTGTAATGTTGGTGGGCGCGTATATCGTTTATATCTTGATATACGCAAAACTTAACCCAGAAGCGGCTCAACCAATTGAACGTGATGACTCAATTAGTCGTAAACAAGAAGTCATCAATGCACTGAAAGCTATCGTACCGCCACTCGCGCTGATCATTGTCGTATTGGGTTCTATCTTCGCGGGTGTTGCCACGCCGACAGAGTCAGCTGCATTAGGTGGCGCGGGTGCCTTAGTACTTGCTTTGCTGTACGGTCAATTCAGTTGGTCGATGGTGTATGAAGCGTCCAAAGAAACAGTGAAAGTCACGGCAATGGTCTTTGCTATCTTGCTTGGTGCGACGGCATTCTCGATGGCGTTTACTTATACTGGCGGTGATTATCTGGTTGAAGAGTGGATGCTGCAGTTGCCGGGTGAAAAATGGGGCTTCTTGATCATTACCATGTTGGTGATTTTGATTCTTGGTTTCTTCATCGACTTCGTAGAAATCTGTTTCATTATCGTGCCGATCATTGCGCCTGTTGCTGAACTGATGGGCATCAACATGACTTGGTTCGCTATCCTTATCGCGATGAACCTACAAACCTCCTTCTTAACGCCGCCATTTGGTTTTAGTTTGTTCTATTTGAAAGGGGTTGCACCGAAAGGCGTCACCACAAAAGACATCTACCGAGGCGTGATGCCGTTCATTCTGATTCAAATCCTCGTACTTGGATCACTTCTCGCTTTCCCTTCTTTCTATGGAATGTGAGTGAAGCCAAGAATGTGAATGATATGTTTCAACGGCTATCTATAAATTGCTAAAGTAAAACGGCTTATTGATGTTCAGTAAGCCGTTTTTTGTGAGGGAAAGGAATGCCTCTAAAAGCTAAGCTGATTTTGCTGACGCTACTCCCGTTGCTTCTGGTCACGGCGAGCATAAGTTGGATCTCGTTACACCAAACCAAGACGTTGGGTGCGAAAGAGGTTGAGATCTTCAGAGACAGCTTAATCAAGTCGCGTGAAAACGCCCTCAAAGACACGGTCGACCTCGCATTCGATGCGATCGAACATATCTACAACGACCCCGATATCAAAGAAGCCCAAGCCAAAAAAGAAGTTCGAACCATATTGTCTAAACTTAGATATGGCTCTGATGGTTATTTCTTCGCATATGATCGCCACGGAACCAATTTGGTTCATCCAATACAGCCGGAATTGATTGGAAAAAATCTGCTTCAATTGCAAGATGAAGATGGCGACTTTCTGATAGAAGCTCTGCTAAGAGAGGCGCAAACCGGAGGAGGATTCCACCAGTATTTGTGGCAAAAGCCCTCAACAGGGGAAGTGGTCTCTAAGCTGAGTTACGCCGCTTGGTTAGAGCGTTGGGATTGGATGATTGGCACGGGTTTGTATATTGAAGACGTGCACCAAGAAGTGGCTTCGATGCAGGCTGCGATCAACAAGAATATTGAAACCACGTTCTTCTCGATTGTGGTGATTCTTAGCGTGACGGTGGCGGTTATTATCGTGCTGACGTTGGCCATTAACATGCATGAACATCGAATCGCGGATAACAATTTAAAAGAGCTCGCCCATAAAACGGTGATGTTCCAAGAAGACGAGAAGAAGCATTTAGCGCGAGAGCTACATGACGGTATTAATCAATTATTAGTATCAAGTCGTTGCCACTTAGAACTACTTGGTAATAAGTTACAAAATGAAGACCTCAAAGCGCATTTGAATAAGTCGCAGCATTCATTGATGCGAGCGATCGAAGAGGTGAGGCACATCTCGCATCAACTTCGCCCAAGTTCTTTGGATGATATCGGCTTAGAAGCGGCGCTGTCTTCGTTGTTATTAGATTTTCAGGCGCACTCGGGTATTGAGGTTGAAACCTTGTTTAGTACTCAGCCCGGGAAATTGAAATCAGAGGCTGCGACGACCTTATATCGAGTGGTGCAAGAGTCCCTAAATAATATAGAGAAACACGCACAAGCGACCAAAGTAACGGTTATCGCGCAGCAAATTGGCAACGTGTTACAGCTTCTAATCCAAGACAACGGTGTCGGTTTCAACACCTATAAAGCGATGGAAAAACGAGGGATCGGTCTGCGTAACATGAGAGAGCGAGTGGAATTCATTGGTGGTGATTTTGAGCTGATGAGTGAGATTGGCCTTGGAACGGAAATTACAGTGTTACTGACACTAGAGGGATTAATGAATGAGTGAAGTTATTCGAGTTGTGATCGCTGACGATCACCAAGTGGTACTGGATGGCTTTATGGCGAGATTGGAACTTGAGCCAGATATTAGCGTGATAGGTACGGCCAGTAATGGATTAGAAGCGGTTGAGGTCGTTAAGTCTCTGCGCCCTGATGTGGTGTTGATGGACATCAGCATGCCTATCATGAACGGCATTGATGCGACCCATCTGATTAAAGAAGAAGACCCAGAAGCGAAAGTGTTGATGCTGACCATGCATAACAATCGTGAATACATCATGAAGGTGATGCAATCGGGCGCAGTCGGCTATATGTTGAAAGAGATTTCGGCTGAAAAAATGGTGCAAGCGATCAAAACGGTCAATCAAGGCTCGACCTATTTTTGTGAAAAAGTGACGCAGAATTTGTTTACTCAGCCGATTACTCCCACGCAATCTGTGAAAAATCCATTGAGCAGGCGTGAAGAAGCGGTATTGAAATTAGTCGCAAAAGGGGAGAGCAGTAAAGAGATCGCGAAGGGTTTGAATATCAGTTACCGAACGGTTGAAACCCACAGACAAAACATCAAGCATAAACTGGATATTCACTCTACGGCAGAGCTTGCTAAGTACGCTGTCAATTCGGGGCTTGTGGAGTAATCGTACGCTAAATGACACTAAATGTGTAATTTAATTACTAAATGTGTAATTCAGCCCTGCTTTTTGGAGGTTTTTTTAGTATTTTTGCGACAGGTTGATATTCTTCTTTTCGAAATTTAGGTGCAGAATGCAATGTTGCAAACTGTGCGCTACCAATTAGAGAGGAAGCATGGAGCCTGTAAAAGATAGGTATAGTATTGAAAATACCGATTATACAGTAGGACAAGATAACGTTCAGAAATGGGGTTTTGATGTTCATAACCCAGTATTTGGAATCAGTGCAGGAGCGATCATTGTCTTCTTGGTTGCACTTCTAGTCGCAGACCCAGAAACCGCAAAAGCGGCACTGGATGGAATCAAATGGAAAGTCATCGGTAACTTCGATGGTTTCTTCATGTGGGCAGCTAACATCTTCGTTATCTTCTGTTTTGCCCTCATTGTCTCCCCGTATGGCAAGATACGTATTGGTGGCAATGATGCCAAAGCAGAGCACTCTAACCTGTCTTGGATGTCGATGTTATTCGCCGCAGGAATGGGTATTGGCCTGATGTTCTGGGGTGTAGCTGAACCCGTCGCTTACTTTACTGGTTGGTATGAAACACCGCTCGGTGTTGAAGCTTATTCTCCTGAAGCGGCTAAGTTGGCATTAGGTGCAACCATCTACAACTGGGGTCTTCACGGTTGGTCGATTTACGCTGTTGTTGCTCTAGCCCTCGCTTTCTTCACATTCAATAAAGGCTTACCGCTTTCAATTCGCTCAATCTTTTACCCACTATTAGGTGATAGAACTTGGGGTTGGTTTGGTCATATTGTTGATATCGTTGCGGTATTGGCAACACTATTTGGCCTTGCAACATCATTGGGCCTAGGCGCACAACAAGCGACCAGTGGTATTAACCATGTGTTTGGTACCGATGGTGGTATTGGCATGCAGCTAGTTGTTATCGCAGTGGTTACTTTCTTAGCAACAATGTCAGTCATTCGCGGCATTAACGGTGGTGTAAAGGTTCTGAGTAACATCAATATGTTGGTTGCTTTGGGTTTACTTATCTTTGTGACGATCGCTGGTGGTATGGCGGGTATTAAAGCAATCCCAACCGCACTAATGGGCTACATTGAAAACTTTATTCCTCTAAGTAATCCTCATGGTCGTGATGATGAAACTTGGATGCAAGGCTGGACGGTATTCTACTGGGCTTGGTGGATGTCTTGGTCACCATTCGTTGGTATGTTCATCGCTCGTATCTCTAAAGGTCGTACTATTCGTGAATTCATCGTCGCTGTATTGTTCATCCCAACGACAGTAATCATCATCTGGATGGCTATTTTCGGTGGTATCGCGATTGATCAAGTGGCGAACAAGGTGGGTGAGATAGGCGTGAATGGTTTGCAAGATATTACGCTTTCTCTATTCCACACTTATGATGCGCTGCCAATGAGTTCTATGCTTTCTGTAGTATCGATTGGTTTGATTATGGTGTTCTTCATCACCTCGTCAGATTCAGGCTCATTAGTTATCGACAGCATTACTTCTGGCGGTAAAGTGGATGCCCCTGTTCCTCAACGTGTATTTTGGGCGTTGATGGGCGGTGCGATTGCAGCCGTTCTATTGTGGGTTGGCGGTACGGAATCCATTCAAGCACTGCAAGCTGGAACGGTATCAATGGCGCTACCATTTGCGTTCATATTATTGCTTATGTGCCTAAGCTTATTGTTAGGTTTACGAACTGAAAATCAATTAGTTAACCAGCAAAATGCTTTGAGCTAAAAGTATTTTCTGAATAAAGGTCGACAGGGTCGGCCTTTTTTTCGTCATATACTTAAGTGATTTCGTGAATTTTGTTTGAAAATTAATCGAACCGATTCTGGTTTACTGAAAACAATAAGTTAACCTGCTAAACTTCAGACATCCAAGTATTTGAATTATTGTGACAACAGCTTGTACTACTTGGATTGTATGTTCGAGTTTGTGATTAAGTCACAGGTAAGTAAGGAATACGAGGTCAATAGACCCTATTAGTATTCCGTAGAGAGGGATAATGACTAAAGGTATAGATAAATACAGTATCGACAGTACGGATTACACTGTCGGTCAAGATAACGTCCAAAAATGGGGTTTTGATGTTCATAACCCAGTATTTGGTATCAGTGCAGGACTTATTGCTTTGTTCCTGATCGGTATTCTGATTACAGATACCGCTTCAGCAAAGGCAGCACTAGATGGCGTTAAAGGCCAGATCATCAATTCGTTTGATTGGCTTTTCATCTGGTCGGGTAATGTTTTTGTTGTTTTCTGCTTAGGCTTAATTGTTTCTCCGTATGGTAAAATCCGCCTTGGTGGTGTTGATGCGACGGCAGATTACTCATTCTTCTCTTGGCTATCGATGCTGTTTGCCGCAGGTATGGGTATCGGCTTGATGTTCTGGAGTGTTGCTGAGCCAGCGGCTTACTTCACGGGTTGGTTTGAAACTCCGTTAGGTGTTGAACCAAATACACCAGAAGCTGCTAAGTTAGCGCTAGGTGCAACCATGTATCACTGGGGTCTACACCCTTGGGCGATTTATGGCGTAGTAGCACTGTCACTTGCGTTTTTCTCTTACAACAAGGGATTGCCTCTTTCTATTCGTTCTATTTTCTACCCAATCTTGGGTGATAGAGCGTGGGGTTGGGCTGGTCACATTGTTGATATTCTGGCGGTTCTTGCAACGCTGTTTGGTTTGGCGACGTCGCTGGGCTTAGGTGCACAACAAGCAGCAAGTGGTATTCAACATGTCTTCGGAATCGAGGCTGGCTTAGGGTTACAAGTTGTTGTTATAACCGTAGTAACGTTATTAGCGGTCGTGTCAGTGCTTCGCGGTATTGATGGCGGCGTTAAAGTTATCAGTAACATCAACATGTTGGTTGCTTTCCTACTGCTTATCTTAGTGGCTCTAATCGGCTATGCGGTGAGTTTAGGTTCTATCCCAACAACCTTTATGGCATACGTTGAAAACATCATTCCTTTGAGTAATCCTCATGGTCGTGAAGATGAAGCGTGGATGCACGGCTGGACTGTATTCTACTGGGCTTGGTGGATTTCATGGTCACCATTCGTAGGCATGTTCATCGCGCGTGTTTCAAAAGGTCGTACGGTTCGTGAGTTCATCACAGCGGTTCTGATTGTTCCAACGACTGTTACTATCATTTGGATGTCAGTATTTGGTGGCATGGCGATTGACCAAATCGTGAATAACGTTGGTATCCTTGGCCAAGATGGTTTGACTGATGTATCACTAGCGATGTTCCAAATGTTTGATGCTCTACCGTTCGGTACGCTGCTATCAATCATTGCGGTTATCTTAGTTCTAGTATTCTTCATTACGTCGTCTGACTCAGGCTCTCTAGTTATCGACAGCATCACTGCTGGTGGTAAAGTTGATACGCCTGTACCTCAACGTGTGTTCTGGGCGTTCCTAGAAGGTGCGATTGCTGTCGCTCTATTGTGGGTTGGCGGTACTGAAGCAGTACAAGCTCTACAAGCGGGCGCAATCTCTACGGCATTGCCATTCACCATCATTCTATTACTGATGTGTGTGAGCTTGCTAATGGGTATGCGTACAGAAAAACGCTAGGCTTTTTAAGCTGAAATCTACTGCAATTTATACGCAGTAGAACGGTAAATAATATGAAGGCAGAAGAGGAAACTCTTCTGCCTTTTTTGTTTCTTCTTTACCGTGTTTTTTGTCTATTTTTATCGTGTAAAGTGCGATAAAAATACTAATAACCGTAGAGATAATTCCGCCTTAAATTTGGCGACAAGCCAAGGAATTGACATTAGGTAAGCTTATGGTTTGCTTAAAATTATATTCCGATATTAAATTATAAAATCGCTCGAATTTAATACTGATATTGGGTAGTATGCGCGAGATTTCCCACTACTCGTGAAACTTTGACATGAAACTAACACTTAAGCAGAAGTTAATAGGTGCTAGCCTATCTGCTGTTGTCGTTATGGCAACAGCGTTAACTTGGTTATCAGCAAACCAATTATTTGAACAGACTCGTAACGGCGTATACCTGCGAGCTGAAAGCGTATCAGAAGCAGCATCTGAAGGTATTAAAAACTGGATTGATATCCGCACCGATATCGCATCAGCATTTAATGACTTTTCACGAGAGGATGATGTTGTTCCTTTCCTTAAGCAAGCTCGTGTAGCGGGTGGCTTTGACGATATCTTTTTAGGTACTCCAGAAGGCGGAATGTACCGTTCACATCCTGAACGTAATCGTGCAGATTACGATCCTCGTCAACGTCCTTGGTACCAAGAAGCAAACGCTGCAGGTAAGCAAATCATTACAACGGCTTACCAAGATGCGATCACCAAAGCATTGCTAGTAACGATTGCGGAACCTGTGCGTCATAACGGCAAACTTGTTGGTGTAGTGGGTGCAGACGTACTTATCGACCAATTGGTTAACGATGTAATCAGCCTTGATGTTGGTGACAACGCTTACGCAATGCTAATTGATGCCTCTGACGGCACATTCCTAGCACACCCAGATTCTGCACTGAGCCTGAAGCCGGTAAGCCAGCTTTCAAACGACATCTCTATGCCAATTATCGAAAACGCAGTGCGTACGGGTAGCATCGAGATCATCAAAGAACGTGGCGCTGAGAAGCTGCTTTACTTCACGAAGGTGCCTAACACTAACTGGATCTTCGCGGTTCAGATGGACAAAGCAACAGAAGAAGCGAACCACTCAACACTACTTACTCAGTTGATCACAACGGCTGTCATTATTACGTTAATTGTAATCGTATTAGTGTCTTGGTTAGTGAGCTTCCTATTCCGTGATTTGAACCGTGTTTCAGCGGCACTTGAAGAAATTGCTTCAGGTGAGGGCGACCTTACTCAACGTCTTGAGCCTAAGAGCGATGACGAGATTGGTAAGCTTGCTGAAAACTTCAACCGTTTTGTAGGCAACATGCACACCATGGTGATCAAGCTAAGCGAAGTATCTGCTGCGCTAGGTAACCAAGCACGTCAAACGGCTTCTCAAGCTGAAGAACGTAGTGCTCGTATCCAAATGCAACAAGACGAGATCAACATGGTAGCAACAGCCGTTAACGAAATGGCTGCAGCAACACAAGAGATCGCGGGTAACGCTGACCATACTGCACAGAACTCATCTGAAGCAGTTGGCGCGTGTGAGCATGGTACTGGTCAAGTAACACAGACTCAAAGCTCTATCCAAAACCTTGCTCAAGAAGTTCAAATCGCAACCAACGTGATTCTAGAGCTTGAAGAGCACGGCAACAGCATCAATGCTATCTTGTCTAACATTCAAGGTATTGCAGAACAAACGAACCTACTTGCACTTAACGCCGCTATTGAAGCAGCACGTGCGGGTGAACAAGGTCGTGGTTTCGCGGTTGTAGCGGATGAAGTTCGAGTTCTGAGCCAACGTACACACGGTTCAACGCAAGAGATTCAGCAAACGATTGAGTTGCTACAAGGTACAACAGGCAAAGCGGTTAGCATCATGAACGATAGCCGTAGTCTTGCTGAAACCAGTGTTGATGACGCGAACTCAGCGGCTGCAAGCCTAACGCAAATCCATGCTGCTGTTGAACGCATCAGCGACATGGCAACACAGATTGCTTCTGCTGCAGAAGAGCAAGCGTCAGTAACGTCTGAGATTACTCGTAACACTGAAGGAATCCGTGACGTATCTAACGAGCTAGCAGACGAAGCGCACCAAGCTGCAGAACAAGCAGCTCAGCTGTCTGAACTGTCTCACGAGCTAGAAAGTGAAATCAGCCGCTTCAAGCTTTAAGTGATTAATCTGTAATAGCATTATTTAAAAGCCGAATGTGAATATCACATTCGGCTTTTTTGTGCGTGCTAGTTAGAGTTATGAATCCAAACTAGTTGTTCGGGTAACCTGGGAATTTAGCTTTAAAGGCAACTCGCTTAGGGAAGTGCTGCTCCATAAATTTAATCATCGCAGGGTCGTTCGCTTGCAGCTCAGTGAACGTCGCAGAACTTAACTCATCAGCGCTGTAACCTTTATGGTTCAGGTCGTAGTAGGCATACAGAGAATAGGCTAGGTACTCTTGGTCATAAGATTCTGCATCTAAGTCTGCTTCATCCTTAGTCGAGTCTTTTCCGTTTGGAAAGTAAGAACCTGCAAGAATCGCTTTCTCATTGAGCACATCTAACTCTTTTTGCATCGTAGCCCATTTCGACGAAGATGATTGCACCGCTAGGTTCATCACACCGTAATCGTGAACAAAGTGAATGATCTCTTCAAACGCAGCGTCTCTTTGAGTGACTAGATCCGGTTTATTCTCGCCTGTTGTCGTGTCAGTAGTTTCAGTCGCGAACAGATCTTGGAAGCGGTAATTTTCTTCTAAGAAGTCACCAACTCTCTTATCCCAGTTTTGATCTGATAGGAATGCCATCGCAGCTTTACTGTCGTAAATTGCCTTAGTCACTTCAGCAGGGAAGCTATCAAGGTAGTACTCCATGATGTTCTTAACATGAGCGACCTTTGCTTCCGAATTGTTTGCAGATTTGTCTTCAATTAATAGTGGGATCTTATAGCCATGAGCTTCTACGCAAGTTCGTTGCTTGATGCCATTTGTAAGCAGCTCACCCGTTGTATTTGAGATAACAGAACAGTCAGCTGTAGGCACTCGTGAGAATGTCTCTGAGGCGCTTTGAGCGAAGGATGGAACAAATTGAATGCCATTACTTAATGTATTGCCTACACGAACATAGAGGTTCATAGGTCTCATTTGATCGATATTAAATTTGACGCCAATATTATCAAGAATGAATGGCTTATTGATGGTTACGGTGTCCGATTTTTTCCATCGAATGACGTTGTTTATGTCGTTTTCAACCTTGGCGATAGCAAGCTTTGCAAGTGTCTTTGTTGCGTTAAAGTTCTCGTAGTAAATATCGAAATTTTCAACGTTAAACGTTTTTCCTGCAGAGTTTGTTGCCGTTACTGAAAAGGTGATATCGGCATCTCTTTGAGTTTTGTAATTGCGCTCAGGAACGCCGTGAACTTGTGCGAAGCTGCCGCTAGATTTTAGATTATTACCATACTGAGTGATATCAATGTTCACGTTTTTGTCTGTACCCGCAGTAAGCGACTTCACGCTGAAATGCAGTGAGTAATTGCTTCCTAAGCTAACAACGGATTTTGCGCTTGATGCATCGATGACATTCTTTGACGCGCTAGTGTTATTGCTGTCGCCGCCACCGCATGCAGTGAGCATCGTAGTCAGAACAAGAGTTGGAATAGTGAGTTTGTATACCATAGGGAACCAAGTTATCTGCAAGCTATAAAGCCTGCATGTTACAAGAAATGGCATTTGCTCTTGGTAAGCCTTTGTAAGTTTTGTATTGATCACGCTTACAAATGAATAGCTTGTTATTTATTGAAGCTATTGGTTGTCGGTTAGGAGCTGTTCGGTAATAGAATTAAAGACACAAAAAAGCCCGAATATAAACTCGGGCTTTGGATGGTTTTCTTTATAACTTATGAGGCGCTAGATTGCCTGACGAAGTTGGAAATAACGTCCTGCTTCGTTTAACAGTTTCTCATGAGAGCCGTGCTCAACAATCTCGCCTTGTTCAATCAGAACGATAGAATCCATCGACTCTAGACCAATCAAACGGTGTGTAATGAAGATAACCGTCTTCCCTTCAAAGTGCTTCTCGAACAGTGTCATGATGCTGTGTTCTGTTTGCTTATCTAAGCCTTCTGTTGGTTCATCTAGAAGCAGGATAGGGGCATCATGAAGAATGGCACGTGCGATACCAATACGGCGCTTCTCACCACCAGACAGTTGACGACCACCGTCACCTAACCAGCTATCAAGTGCATTATTCTCAAGCAGCTTTTCTAGGCCAACGTTTTTTAGGATATTCGCTAAGTGATCATCGGTTGCTTCTGGTCTTGCAATCAACAAGTTGTCACGCAAAGTGCCATTTAGAATGTCGACACGTTGGCTTACTACACTGATTGATTCACGAAGCTGTGATTCGTTCCACTGAGTCAGTTCAATGCCCGCGATAGAGATGTAGCCCTTTTTAGGATCCCAGTAGCGAGTCAGTAGCTGAATCAGAGTCGATTTACCAGAACCCGTTTGACCAACAATCGCAACCTTGTTCGTGGCAGGGATCGTTAGGTCAACAGCGTTCAGAACGCTGCGCTCAGAGTCCGGGTAGTTAAACGTCACGTTTGAGAACGTAATATCAAGCGGCTTGTTGATGTCGAGTTTCTCTTCAGCAAACTGAACTTCAGGCTCCGACAGAATAACTTCGTTCAAGCGACGAGCAGAAGACAGAGTTTGACCTAAATGCTGGAACGCACCTGCAATTGGCATTAATAGCTCGAAGCTTGCCATGGTTGCGAATGCCATTAGCGCGATGAACGGGTCTGGTGCATTACCACCCACGCCGTCAGCCGCAAGCCAAAGCATAAGAACCAGCGTCAAACCGTTGAACAGCATCAATGCAGCCGAAGCCATACCGGTTAGGTTAGCGTTTACAAACTGATTAGCCATCAACTTTCGTTGCGTCTCTAGAATGGCATTACGGTAACGTTCTTCTGCACCGAATAGAGTCAGTTCGCTGTAGCCTTCAATCCAATCTAGCGTTGTCACACGAAGATCTGCTTTGTTCTGTGTCAGTTCACCGCCGTTACGCTTGCCCAGCTTGTAGAACAAGATTGGCCAAACCAACAGCATGATCAGAAGGATAGAACCCAAGATCAAACCAAGCGAACTATCGAACCACATCAAGAACAGAGTCAGGAAGAAGATCCCGAACACACCCACCGTCACAGGGCTTACTAAGCGCAAGTACACGTGATCCATCGCGTCGACATCAGCAACCAAACGGTTCAGAAGATCAGCATCACGAAGGTTTGAAATACGACCTGGGATCAGCGGAGCCAGCTTCTTGAAGAAGAAGATACGTAAATCAGTTAACAGTCTAAATGTTGCATTGTGGCTGACAACACGTTCACCCCAACGACCCGCAGTACGGCTCATTGCCAAACCACGTACACCACCACCCGGTAGCATGTAGTTGAAGGTTTCTCGTGCAATCGTAAGGCCTGCAACCGCAGAAGCTGAAATGAACCAGCCTGATAGCGTTAACAAGCCGATAGAAGCTGACAGAGTAGCAAAAGCCAATAGCATGCCTAGCGATAGGCCAAACCAATGCTTTTTATAGAGTTTCAGGTAAGGCAGTAAATCACGCATCTAAATTACCCTTATTATCTTGTTGAGCTAAGTTCGCGTTCAGCATCTCTTCAAACAAACCACCCGCAGTTGAAAGCTGAGAGTAATGACCTTGTTCAACCAGACCACCATCGCGCATAACCAGAATATTATCGACTGATTTAAGAGGAGCGAGTTGGTGCGTCACAAGTAGGGCAGTGCGGCTTTCAATGTTGCTATTGATGCCTTTCATCACTAACTGTTCGCTACGAGTATCTAGGCTGGCTGTTGGTTCATCTAACAACCAGAACTGACCGTCTTGAATCATTGCGCGAGCCAGAGCCAAACGTTGAGATTGACCAACAGACAGGCCGCCAGAGCGATCAGAAATCATGTAATCCAAGCCGTGCTCGTTTACAAATTCGCTAGCAAATGATTGCTCAAGTGCATTCTCGACAACTTGGTCAGCGATATCATGCTTACCAAGAGTGACGTTGTCACGAATGCTGCCGTGCAATAGCAACGGGTTTTGACCAACCCAGCTAATGGTTTTACGCCAAGAGGCTAAGTCGAGGTCACGGAGTTCAATACCATTGATTTTCAAGCTTCCTTCATAAGGCATGAAACCAAGGATAGCGTTGATCAAACTTGTTTTACCCGCACCACTTGGGCCAACTAACGCAGTTGATTGGCGAGTGTTCAATGCGAACGAGATAGGACCAACCAATTGAACACCTTCAGGGCTTAACACTTTTAGGTCGGTAGCTTCAATATTGATGCCTTGAGCCGGGTCGAGTTGAGTGTCGCCTGATTTAACCTTAGTGATGTCTGTTTCTAGGAACTCGACAATACTTTCGGCTGCGCCAACCGCTTGTTGCTTCGCGTGGTAGAAAGTACCTAAGTCACGTAGAGGTTGATAAAACTCTGGCGCTAAGATAAGGATAAACAAACCAGCGAATAGCGTAATGCCTGCACCGTAGTGGCCAAAGTTCAGCTCACCGATGTAGGTGAAACCAAAGTAAACCGCGGTCATCGCGATAGAGATAGACGTGAAGAACTCAAGTACCGCAGAAGACAAGAAAGCGATTTTCAACACATCCATGGTACGCGTTCTGAACACTTCAGATGCACCTTTAAGTACCTCTGTTTCAGCGTTGGTGCGATCAAATAGACGAATGGTTGTCATTGACTGTAAACGGTCGTAAAAGTGACCTGAAAGACGCTGCAGCGCTTTGAAGTTTTTACGGTTTGCATCGGCCGCTTTCATACCAACAAGTGCCATGAACATAGGTACCAGTGGAGCAGTAATCAAGAAGATCAGTCCTGCTGCCCAGTTTACTGGGAACACCACAACCAAAATAATGAATGGAATCATTACAGATAAAGACATCTGAGGTAAGTAACGAGAGAAGAAGTCTTGCATGTCTTCTACTTGTTCTAGCAACAGCGTTGCCCACGTACCGGCAGGTTTACCTTTAATGTAAGCAGGGCCTAACTCACGTAATTTATCTAGGATGAGTTGCCTGATGTAGACACGGATCTGTTCACCACAGCGATAACCTGCGATTTCACGTCCCCATGTACAGCCAGCACGGCCAACGACCGATAATGCCAAGCCTGCGAAATGACCAACCAGTTCAGATTTATCGACGTTATCGATGATCAGCTGGTGAAGAATAGAGGCGAGAAGAGCTGCTTGAGCAATTAGGAACACGCTTGAAAGTACGCCAAGGCTAATCGCAATCATAAGCCAGCGTTTCGCTAACTTACTCTGTTGCTTAAGCCACTTGTTCAAGCTGCGTTGTTTTTTCTTATCCATTATGAAGGCTTAATGATAATTATTATTTGTTGAGGGCGGCTAGTATACAAAAGAAAGCCCAGTGGATATACCACTGGGCTCTAGGGATTTACAACAAAATGTGATGACACCCTGCATCTACTGAGGTGAGGGCTTCGATATTTAAATCTGCAATCTCAGATTTACTTATCGTTAAGGCCATCTAGGAAGCGTTCAGCATCCAGTGCAGCCATACAACCTGTACCAGCAGAAGTGATTGCTTGGCGGTAGTTGTGGTCCATTACGTCACCCGCAGCGAATACGCCAGGGATGCTGGTTTGTGTCGCGTTACCTTCAAGACCAGACTGAACAATGATGTAGTCATCTTTCATGTCGACTTGGCCTTTGAAGATTTCAGTGTTTGGTTGGTGACCGATAGCAATGAACGCGCCCATTACCTCGATGTCTTCTGTCTTATCAGACTGAGTATCTTTAATACGAACGCCAGTTACGCCCATATCGTCGCCTAGAACTTCGTCTAGCGTGCGATCAGTGTGAAGAACAATGTTGCCGTTCTCTACTTTGTCCATTAAACGCTTCACTAGAATCTTTTCAGCGCGGAACGTGTCACGACGGTGAACTAGGTGAACTTCAGACGCGATGTTCGATAGGTAAAGTGCTTCTTCAACAGCCGTGTTACCACCACCAACAACCGCAACTTTCTGGTTGCGGTAGAAGAAACCATCACACGTTGCACAAGCAGAAACGCCACGGCCTTTAAATGCTTCTTCAGAATCTAAACCTAGGTACTTAGCTGATGCACCCGTTGAGATGATCAATGCATCACACGTGTACTCGCCAGAATCGCCTTTAAGACGGAAAGGGCGGTTAGATAGGTCTACTTCGTTAATGTGGTCGAACAGGATCTCTGTTTCAAAGCGCTCTGCGTGCTCTTTCATGCGATCCATTAGAGCAGGGCCCGTTAAACCTTCAGGATCACCCGGCCAGTTTTCTACTTCTGTCGTGGTTGTAAGCTGACCACCTTGCTGCATACCGGTAACCAGTACTGGGTTTAGGTTTGCACGAGCAGCGTAAACTGCAGCTGTATAGCCAGCAGGGCCAGAACCAAGAATCAATAAATTACAGTGCTTTACGTCGCTCATGAGGACTCCGAAATTGAAATTGTTTTTATTTATAATCGCTTAGGATTGTATGGAAAATATGGAGGCAATAAAAGTGTAAACAAGGGCAGAAGTGTAATTAATCGTTATAGGTTAGAACTTAATGAAGACAAACGTTTTCGTGGCTTAAAGATCGGCGAAACCACCGTCTTCCTCATGGATTGTTGCTGCCGTCTTTTTGATTTCGAACCGCCATATCAAAATATGATCAAATAACTGTATATAAAAACAGTATTTGATTATAAGATTGCACGCACGTTTGATAGGCAACGTTAGAAAGATGAGGAACGAGCAATGAACTTACTCCCAACAGGCACACAGCTAGGTAAATTGGAACTACTGGAAGTGTATCAAGACGTCTTAGGGCCGAAGTGCTTCACGGTTAAGAATGAAAACACCCAAAGGTTTATGGTGTATTGGAGTGGGGATTACGACAACGGCCAATGCATTAAGTGGGCTTACATTCCGGTAACCAAACCATTGCTGGCCAGCTTGTTAAACAAAGAAGTGAGTTTTCACGATGCGTTCTACCGTTCAGACAAACTTTACCTAGCGACTATCTACACAAACGAAGTAGGGAAGCCCGCGAAAGTCGAATTACTGAATGCAACGAACAAGCACTTAGTCAACCTACCGCCCGTTGATTTTGACATCGATCTTGAAGAAGCTTGTGTGTTTTAGTTAATTATATTTGCTGTGAAGCGTCGCGAAATGAGCAAGAGTTTAGAGAGCCGAATGACCAAAGAGGAGGCAGCAGAACTATGCTTCAAGCAGATAAAACAATTTTAACTGGAGCAAAGAAATACCTTGTTAGATTAACCAGTCCTTCTTTTAGGTTATATCAAGGAGAAAAAGCCGGGCTTGTTCAGTCCGGCTTTTATTTGGAAATAATTTAACAAACTAAAGTCTAATATAGAGAGTAACTCTCTAACGAATAGTTAGCCTCTACAGCAACATCTAAAGGCTTAAGTATTAGTGCTTTTAATTCCTGTTCTGTATATCTAAACAATAAGCTTTGCAGTTCTTCGTTATAATCGGATGGCGCTTCAATTCTAGTCTCTTTGTCAAATACCGCCGACAGAAAATCCGAAGACTCCTTTTCAAGGCAAGATTTGGCATCGTCTAAATTGAAAGTAATAACATTCATTAACCTTAAGTAAGTAATATTTTCTATAAAGTCAGAATCGTATTTTGAGCAAGTAAACTGAAAAGGGGCTTTTGTGCGAGATATCCAAAGCTCCGCCAATAAACTTACATGCTTGGCACTAAGCTTTGTCAAGTTATCGAACGATTGATCCACCAAGCAAGAAATAATGCATTGTGCTGGGTACAATCCTTCATGCTCTGGTAATAGATTTGCGACCTCTAAAAGCTCTTCATCGTTTAGTAAATAGTACAAATTACTTAAATGGAAATTGATATTTCTAATACAAATTCGTGTTTTAATTTCTTTGGAGCCTAGGTTGATACCAAAACCGTCTATCACGCCTTTTAAGCTCGTTAAATGGAATTTTTTACGGTCTAATAAAAAGTTATCGAAACGATCTATTGTCCAACGTCTTGGATTTGTTCTGAAAAAATTGGCTTTGCTTATGTGCTTCAAAAATCTATCAAAGGTATCAGTTGTTACATCGCTTCGAACTCGATTAATTGGCAGAAATATGTTCTTTTTGCGCAAGTGAGACTCGATATCATCTAATCGGTCTAAGTTACCTGAAATGAAAAGGTTTACTATTTCAAAAAACTTAATGTGATTGTTTTGACCACTTTGACTTACCATTAAATTTGACCAATTTTCACGCGTTATAAAGTCTAACTTTTCTAAATTTACGCTGAGTTCTTGAGGTAGATGGGTCTTAACATAAGCGACGATGGTATCCAATTCTTCTCGATCGCAAGGGATAGAAATATCATCGACATACCTGAAGTATCCTTGACCAAATTGAGCAATCATAAGATTATCGAAGTCTCGCAAATATTCTTGCGCGACTATATGTGAGAGGTTTATTCCAATAGTCAAACCGCCATTATCTGCAACTACAGCATCGCGTAATAAACTTACGTTTCCGTGGCGTTTATAGAATTTCTCTAGCGCCTTACTATCGTCAATAGAAGTATAAAACTTTTTAATATCAACGATTAAAACGCCTTCTTTTTTATTATCATTCATGAATGTGGTGATTCCATCATTCATTTCGGTATACATCTTGAAGTAATTTTCAAAACTACTAAAAGATTTAGTTCCGGCTGTCGGTAATTGGTAGCTAAAAACTGACTTAGACACGTCGTAATCACTGTCGGACAACTTATATAAAAAACTTGATTCGATCAAGGCGTTAGTCGGTGACGGTACATACATTGAACGATATGTCTTATCCTTTAAACCTTCCTTGTATATCTGATATTTTCGTTTGTCGAAAGAGTCACTGACTTTGAGTTTTCTGTCTAAAACTTTTGGAAGTAATGAGTCAATATTGTCATCATCGAATTGATTTAAAAGACATTTTATGCCGAGGCAGGTAATCGGCGAGACAAATTTATAGTTATTGATTGCTCGAACTGCAATTTTCTTTGCAACGCTCATTACTCATTCCTCGTATTTAAATGAACAGAAACAGAGCTTTGTACAACGCGATCATTAACGGGGTCAACCCATTCAAATCGTGGCTTTATATTTAAAATTTTACTGAATATTTTGCCCTTAAACATTGTAGTAACAGCGCCTGCAATACTTTTCAGAAACTTCATACCTTTATTTGAGCTAGGTTCAACATGTATCAAAGTGAAGTTTTGGTTAGCAAATGAACCTTGGATCAGATCTAATGATGGTTTGATCTCTTGATAATTGTCATGGCCAACACCGTTAAATGCAGAAACCAAAATAAAATATTCATTACATTTTATAGCTTTAACATTATCAACAAGGTTAGAAGTAGATGTTATATCAAATGCGTCCCAATGATGAATTTCATAGGTCACATGTATATTGCACGCAGTAAATCGAGCAAGAGAAGCATCTATCATATGAGATAAAATACCTGAAACATGGTTAGAGTAGTCCGCTGCGTAAATATGTACTTTTAACTTGGTTGGTGGCGCTAGACCTGCGTCACGTAAGTCGCACAAAGTATGCAGTAAAGATAGCGACCCAGCTCCAGTACCGCAAGGGATATCAACTAAGCAAACTTCTCCATTGTAAAACGATGAACTAAATTGACTTGCGGCATCTACAAACTTTTTGTCAGGGTCAATCATTACATATTGAAGTCGAACACAAGAGTTTGAAAAACGAGTACAGAAGTGCTCTTCTGTTGCCTCAAGGGTATCGCCTCCAATTGGTCCTTCGTCGTCTTCTTTTCGGGTATATTTTGACGCTTCCTCATATTTGTCCATGGCCTTTAGCTTTTCGACAAATATTCGTGCCAACTCAGGAGGCAAGATCAATTGCTTTTGTTCGTTAACTAGTGGGTGAGCTGTCATACGATAGTTGAGTACTCAATAATGGGGGATTACGGCCATTATACTATTGCTAAATCAATAAGATAGTAAATAGTCAATATGTGGATATAAAATCAGTTCCTTAATGTTTATAGAACGTGTTGTTACGTCGAACTTACCCGTGATATATCACGAGGATTCACTGTGAACAGTATTAAAGGGATAAGTTTCAGTATGAAAAATGTACATTAATATGATGCGTATGAGTAAAAGCTTAACTTTGAATGAGGCATTAACGTGTTAGCGATGAACGCCTAACATTTGTGAACGTCTAACATTGGTGAATACCTGCCGATGATCTTGAAGTTACGTCCGTTGTTATGACTGATTTCAAAAGCTTCATGCTCTTAGTTGTTAGAAACTACAAAGTAAATTCCTCTCGCAATATTCCATTTCAAGCAATTCACATAAACCACATTATCAATTCGAGTTAGGTACGCGCCATTTGAAACTTGGCATTGTCGCCATTCAGTTGTTTTATTGAGCATAACAATAGGTGTTTGAGGCTAGAGCTTAGTGAAGACAGACGTTTTCGTGACTGAAAGGTCAGTGAAGCTGCGGTGTAAAAGGAAGTAAATTGATTTGAGGGCGGCCGAGTTCCCCCCGAACTCGACCTGTTCCAGACGCGCAAGCAAAGGCGTTTGGTTTCTGGCGTACTCATAAATTAACCAATTTCAGTTTGTTGTGTAAATAATCAATAGCTTGGCAATTGATAGGTAGGTCGTATTTTGCTGTGTAAAAGCATAGAAATGAATGATGGCGAGCGTGGTACTTGAGTTCATGCAAGGAGGCTGGCGTATTGAAGCGAAAGGGCTGACACAATATGAAACATGGCTCGCCAGTTAATAATATCGTTAGATTTAAATTTGTAGGGATTTATAACTAGCTAGTGGAGTGTGCTAGTTTTAAGAGTTGGTCATCTTTTATTCTGGTGTTATACACTGCTTTTTATTTTCAAATTGGATTTAGTGTCTGAATTATTAAATCTGACGGGATAAATGATTGTTTAATGTTGATTTGACAAGATCTTCAAGTATCCTTTATGTAAACAAAACGTTAAATATCGAAAGTAAATTAACAATCATTAAGGAGTCGATGATGTTACATGCTCACGAAAATACCCTACATATTACCCACCTCAGTAACCACGCGGTTGAGGAGTTGTCACCATCATTCTCTAAGCTTCCAAGCACAGAGCATGCGGATGGCCAGTTCCGATTGAGAAGATACTCGGTGGTTCAATTCAGTAATGGACAAGTCGTTGAGCAAGACAAACATAACTTTGTTCAGTCTGAAAACATTAATCACTTTCAAGGTGACGTTGTTCGTCAGTTCGAGCCGATTGAAGCGAAGATTCTAAGCAGTGAAGGCATGCAGGAAATGTGTGAACTGTTTATTGAAACCAATGGGCTTGAAGACGGGCAAGAAATCGAAATCCATCAGATCCGCATTGCCGCTATTTTTGAAGAAACTCAGGTTGCTCCTGAAGGGGTTCACCAAGATGGTTTTGACCACATCGCTTTGATCGGCGTGAACCGACATAACATTGTGGGTGGTGAAATCATGCTGTATCAAGACTCACATGAAGCGCCATTCTTTAGAAAAGTGTTAGGCGATGGCGAGGTTGCGATGCTGGCAGACAGTAAGCTTTGGCACAATGCACAACCGATTCGCACCATAGACCACGATGAGATGGGCTACATGGATGTGTTTGTTCTAACAGCTAAGGATGCGCGCAATGTCCTTCACTCTTAATGATGTGCGCCAACAGTTTAGTGCTTTAGGCCAATATCATAACGGCAAGCCGGTGACCTTTTTTGATGGTCCGGGTGGATCTCAGGTGCCTGAGAATGTTTTAGCTTCAATGACCGAATACCTAGGGCATTTCAATTCAAACCTAGGCGGCCACTATTTTTCTAGCCAAAAGACCACAAGCTTAATGCAGCAAGCGCGAGAAGCGGCGCAAGCACTGCTTAATGCGGAGTCTTCTGGCAACGTTGTGTTCGGTGCGAACATGACATCTCTGACCTTCCAACTGAGCCGAGCGATCAGCCGCGATTGGAAAGAGGGCGATGAAGTTATCGTCACGGCGTTAGATCATTACTCAAATGTATCGAGCTGGCAGCAAGCGGCAGACGACAAAGGCGCGATTGTTCGCCAAGTTCGTGTAGACGAGTCGGATTGCAGTTTGGATATGGCGCATTTTGAATCGCTGCTTAACGAGAAAACCAAACTTGTCGCGGTGACGTTTGCTTCGAACACCACAGGCTCGATTGTCGACATGGCGAAAGTTATCGAGCTTGCACATCAGCATGGTGCGCAGGTTTATGTCGATGCCGTGCATTACGCACCGCATCATTTGATTGATGTTCAGCAGCTGAATTGTGATTTCTTAGCGTGTTCAGCGTACAAGTTCTTCGGCCCGCATGTGGGCATTGCTTATGTTGCGCCTCAATGGCTACACACGTTAAAGCCTTACAAGGTTGAGCCTGCAACCAATATCGGCCCAGGTCGATTTGAGACAGGTACGCAAAGCTTCGAAGGCCTTGCCGGTGTGATTGCGGCGGTGGATTACTTGGCGCAGTTAGGTGATCCCGCCGATTCATTACGTTCTCGTTTAGAGCAAAGCTACGCGCTTTATAATAAGCATGAAAGCCAACTCAGTGAGTACTTCCTTAAACGCTTGTCCGATCTTGAAGGGGCAAAGCTTTACGGGAAAACCGAATTTGATTCGAACCTAAGAACCCCAACGTTTGCGATTACCTTTGATAATCACTCTCCAGAGTTCATCGCTAAGAAGTTAGGTGAACATAATATCTGTGTGTGGAACGGACATTTCTACGCATTAGGTTTGGTGAAGCAGTTGGGTATTGAAGAGCAGGGCGTGGTGCGTATTGGGTGTATGCATTACAACTCGATTGAAGAGATCGACTTGTTGTTTAATGTGCTTGAAGGGATCTTACGAAGTCACTAGCGAGTAGCCACTAGCACTTTAATAGCTACAAAATTAGAAAAGAGCATACTTCTCTCAATAATATTGAGTAGGAAGTGTGCTCTTTTTGTTTGATTGAACTTATATCTGTTTAACGGCAGTTATTCTATTAGGACGGTCACTAAGACTAAAGCCGCTAATCGCTAATCGCTAATCGAAAAAGCCCTTGATTTAATTAAGACAGGTGCTTAACCAGAGTTGCACCTACAGCGTGCGCGCTGGTTGGGTTTTGGCCAGTAATCACTCGCTCATCAACAATCACAAGCTCTTGCCAAGGTTGAACCTTGTTGAAACGCGCTGCGCTGCGAGCAAGAGACTCTTCCAATAAGAACGGAATGTCATTGATGGTGCCAAAGTCGATCTCTTCTTCACGAGTAAAGCCAGTCACCGATTTAGAGCTCAGTAACTTCTCGCCGTTGCTCAGAACAATCGGAAGCAGGGCTGCTGGGCCGTGACATACAGATGCGATCACACCGCCATCTTCATAGTGCTTAGCCGCCATCGCTGCGAATTGCTCGTCAGTTGCTAAGTCAGAAAGCAAACCGAAACCACCTGGGTAGAAGATAGCGTCGTAGCTTTCTACGTTAATTTGGCTTACTGGAATCGTGTTGTTGATACGGTTCTGGAAATCATCATCAGCCAAGATCTCAGCGTTTACTGAATCCCCTTCAATATCGGTTCCGTACAATGGGCCTTTGCCACCCTTGATAGAAGCGATGTCGTACTCAAAACCCGCAGCAATGATCTCTTTCAGAGCATGAGTCAGTTCAGGCGCGTAAGTACCGTTCGCTTGATCTGTGTCGCCTAGTGTTGCGTGGTTAGTTACAGGTATTAGTATTTTTTTCATGATTCGTCCCTTTGAGCACGTTTGTTTGGTTTCAGCGTCGTTGTTTAGACATCCGCGTTTTTAAGACAGACATTCGGTTTTATTAATAGAGATGCCGCTGTTTCGTTACCTGTAATACTAGTAGTAAACCATTTGAGTGATAATATGCCGAATAGGCAAAACATTATTGCTATATAGCAATAGTCGGATGTGAATTAGTCGAATGTGAATTCGTTAGACGTAAACAGGTGAAGTATGGATAGCTTTGAAGGTATTAATGAGTTTGTTGCGGTAGCTGAATGTCACGGCTTTTCTGCAGCAGCAAAACAACTGGGTTGCAGTACCAGTCATGTAAGCCGCCAAGTTTCAAGGTTAGAAGAGAGAGTGGGTGTGGCACTGCTTGCACGCTCTACACGAATGGTGAGCCTGACCGAATCGGGTCACACCTATTATCAGCAGTGTAGAGATTTGGTCATTGGGCTTCAGCAAGCGAACGAGCAAGTGACTTCTCAGCAGGCTCAGCTTAGCGGTACTTTGCGTGTGAGTGCCGCAGGCGCGTTTGCAGAAAACCATGTCGCGGCGGCGCTGATGGCATTTGCTAAAGATCATCCTGAGCTCACCATAGAAATGAATTTCAATACCAAGATGGTTAACTTCATCGAAGATGGCATCGATTTCGCGATTCGTTATGGCCGATTGGACGATTCAGGATTGGTGGCAAGAAAGCTCGTCGATCGCCCGATGGCGGCGGCAGCCAGTAAAGACTACATAGAGCAATTTGGTACGCCGACTCATCCAGAGCAGTTAAAAATGCACAGCTGTATTATCGCCAACAGTGATCAGTGGCTATTTGAGAAAGAGGGTAAACCGTTAAATGCGGTGCGAGTGCATGGGCGCTGGCGCAGCAACAATTCGAGTGCAGTACTGAAAGCATGTGAAGAGGGGCTTGGTGTTGTCTACCTACCCAAAAGCAGCTTCAATGGTGGCCTTAGTAATGGAAAGCTTGTCCCAGTGCTTGAAGAGTATTGGGGAGCAGGAACCAGCAGTTGGGTCGTATATCAAAACCGCCGTTTTTTACCCCAGAGAGCAAGACTAGCGATCGACTTCTTAGTCGCTTACTTTTCGGACTGGAATGAATAACCGACAAGGTTTCAAGCTAACAGCCACAAGATAGAAGTGAATAATGAACGGATTTGAAAAGAGTCGTGATTAGCGCTAGCTACCTATTTGAAAGCGGAAAACAGAAAAGCTAATGCTTACATAGATATACGTTATCTTTTTTTGTTTTTTGACGCGAGTAATAGGATTGAGATACTTGTCTACTTTTAGTGACTCGTGTTAGCGATAGAATTGTAGAGAAGCCTGTAGCAGTACGATATACTAGATACCATATTAATGCCCCTAACGCGTGAAAGATTGTGTGGAAGCGTTGGCAGGATGTGTTGTTATGCTCCAGTTTGTGGAGTGTAGCGAGAGTGCGGAGTTGGCAATGTCTTCAATAAATTTCGAATCCACGTACGGTGTAATAACTATTCAAGATATGAATGTAGTTAGTGTTGACGCTAATTATGCTCGCATCTATGGATACCAATCACCCGAAGAACTACTTACTAATATAGATAGCTTCCTAGATCTAATCTCAGAAGAATACCATGTTTTAGCCTATCAAAATTACCTTGAAACGATCAGCGGTCAACGCGATCCGCAGGTCCACACCTATGTTAATGTTGATCGCAATGGTCGAGAGTTCACAGTGTTCTCTATTGACCATGTGACAGAGTGGCAAGGTCGGCCAGCACTGCAAGTCACGGTGATCGATCTTTCCCCTGCGATTCAGCTACAAAATGCGGTGCGTGAACAAGATAAGATGTATCACGATATGATCATGCAATCAGGGCAGGGCATCTTGGTTCATCGAGAGTTCAAGCCGCTGATGGTCAATCAATCGTGGGTTAAAATGCAGGGTGGTTCTTCCATAGAAGAGGTTTTAAAGCTGGACTCTATCCTTACATTGGTGCCAAAACAGAATACGGATGGCATCAGTAAGCACTATCAAGCGATCGTGTCGGGTGAGTTGTCGGGAACCAGCACTGTGGTTGAAAACATTGGGTTCGATGGCATTCATCGATTCTTCAATATTTACGATAATGCGATTACTTGGCAAGGTCAGCCGGCCGTTCAGGTTGTGCTCGAAGATGTAACTCAAAAGGTAATGTTGGAAAAGCAATTGGTTCATCAAGCGAATTACGATGAAATGACTGACTTACTCAATCGCAGAGCGATTTATGAGTGGTTAAGGGAACATATTGCCTCTGATACTCATGTCGTTAGTATGCTGCTTGATATCGATGACTTCAAATCGATCAATGATACTTACGGCCATATGGTGGGCGATGAGGTTATTTGCGCATTGGCTAACATTACTAAACGTAATGTTGAGAGCGTGGGTGGTGTGGCAGGCCGCTGGGGTGGAGAAGAGTTTATTCTGTTTATTCCCAATGCGTCATCTAACGTTTCGCGAGAAGTTTCTGATCAGATCCGACAGAAATTTAATCAGGTCGAGTTCAAAGTGGGCGAACAGATTCGTTTTAATGTGAGTGTGAGTATCGGAGTGAGTGATAGTCGATCTTGCGAAGGAAAAGTGTCCATCGATGCACTCGTCAACCTCACAGACCAATCTTTATATCGAGCCAAAGCGAATGGAAAGAACTGCGTGTGTGGAGAAGTGTTTGCCAACGATATAAGCCAAGCATTACCGCACTAAACGACTTCAATCTATTGAGTAAACTCGATCAATTTAGCAGCATAAGTAATAAATCTAGAAGCATAAAAAATAAAGCTAACTAGGGTGTCACCCCGTTATAATGTCTGGTCATGAGACAAAAATGCCCTCAAGCAATTGCTGAGGGCATTTTAGTTTTAGCTCATCAAAGCCGTTTAGCTTTCACCGATCAAAACCGTTTAGCTTTGGTTTATCAAAACAGCGAACATCTCAAAACCGTTGGCTTACTAAGCAGAAACTTCTACTTCGTAAGAGCCAAATTTACGGATGTTAATCACACCAGTATCCAAGATAAGGTATTGGCCTTTGATACCTTGCAGCACGCCAGATACTTCAGGGTTCTTGTCAAAGTTATGAGAAACAATCTTCACTGGGTGCTGCTCAACTGGGTAGCTGAGTGAAGTGATGTTCTCACTAAGAATCTCGATTGCATCGTCGCCAAACTTCGCTCTGATCTCTTGGATTTTATCCTCAACCAACGGCAATAGTTCTTTGGCTTTTTCTACCAACTCCATATCGTCGCCGTCGCCTTTAAGCAGCGTGCGCCAGTTGGTTTTGTCAGCAATATGCTTTGCTAACTCAACTTCAATCAGGCCAGAAATCTGACGTGTTTTTACCTTCAAGATCGGTAGACCTTGAGTGGCACCTTGGTCAATCCAGCGAGTAGGGATTTGAGTGTGACGAGTGATACCCACTTTTAGGCTTGATGTGTTCGACAGGTAAACGAAGTGATCAACCATGCAGTTCGCTTCGCCCCATTCAGGCTCACGACAAGTACCTTCATCGTAGTGGCAAGTTTCTGGCTTCATGATGCACATGTCGCAGCTTGCTAGCTTTCTCATGCACACAAAGCAGTGGCCTTGAGAGTAGCTTTTCTTGGTTTTCTTGCCACACGAGCAGCAAAAAATATTACCGGTGTGAGTGAGGTTGATGGTTTTACCAATCAGAGGGTTTAGCTCTACAAACTCTTCACCGACAGGTAAACGGTAGGTAACCGCACCATCGAGCGAAGCACTCATTTTCTTGAGTGTTCCTTTTGCTAATAAAGACATGACATTACTCGTTGTATTTTGATTATTATTTCGTCGACTCGGACGCTCTGTAAGCAGGCGCTACGGTTAACGATGATTATGCGATGAGTATAACAAATAGAGTCCGTTTTAATACGCAATATTACTTGATTATTGCGATGGATAATTGATGAGTAAACGCTCGTTCAAAATTATGGTATGACATTTTGTTCAGGCGTGATATAACGTTTTTTAGTAAATTATTGGCATTAAGATCACTAATTTACCTAACTTATTTTCTATCGTGAAATCCCAACTATAGGGACCTTAAGCCGGAAGCTTAGACGTGAAGTGGATCCATAAAATAGTCATCTTTTTAGTTATCACGACGCTGGCGATTGTCCAGTATTACCGTGTGAGCGGAAATCGTGTGATAACGGCAATTACGCCGGATAAATATGAGTTTATCGCGACCAGCGATCAAGTGGATAGGGGTGTCAGTACGTCCCAATTATCTTATCAAAATGGCCAGTATATTCTCGACTGCGAGCTTAAAAGGTCTGAGTATCCGTGGCCTTATTGCGGCCTATCGATTCGTATCAACCCAGACATTACCACTGGCCTTGACCTTTCTCAGTACCACACCTTTAGAGTCAATATTGATTACCATGCGGAGGCCGATTCTAGCGGTCGTTTGCGAACTTACCTGCGTAATTATAATCCTGCTTATTCGGTTCCTGATGACGAGTACACGCATAAGTACAACGGAATGGAGTTTTCTCCTGGCGTGGATGGTGGTGTGATTGAGATTCCGATCAAAAACCTGCAAGTAATGACATGGTGGTTAGCGGATAACGAGATTGCGCTAGAGCATTCAGCGCCTGAGTATTCGAATGTGAATATGGTCGAGTTTGCTACTGCGTCTGGTGCGAAACTGGGTCACCACAGAATAGTCATCCGTAGTATTGAGTTCGAGGGATCTTATATTTCAGGCGAAAGCTTGTTCCTTATCTTACTGTTTGTTTGGGTTGGTACAGGCACCGTATTCTTATTGTCTGAGTTAAACCGTTCAAGAAAACGCATGGTGCTTGCAGAGAAAAGACATCATCATTTAAAGAACGTCAATCGAGCACTGAGAGAGCAAAACTTTGAGTTTTCAGAAAAGGCTCATCGTGATGAACTGACTGGGATTCTCAACCGACACGCGATTCGTGATTGGCTAAAAATGCAGTCTCAGCAGGTAAAGCAGGGGCATGGAAAGCTGAGTATGTTGTATCTCGATATCGACTACTTCAAGAGCGTCAACGATAAATACGGACACCAAATGGGTGATCATATTTTACGAGAATTCAGCATGGTGGTGGGCAGTTCGATCAGCGCTTCCGACAAGTTGGTGAGATGGGGTGGTGAAGAGTTTATTGTTTTTTGCCCGGAGACTGAGGCTGGTGAAGCTCAAAGAAAGGCTGAGAAAATACGACTGTTGGTCAGCCAACACCTTTGGGTTCATGGCGATCCACTCACTTGCAGCATCGGTATTGCTGAGATGAAACAAGAGCGGGTGACAGAGACCATTGCTCGCGCTGATGAAGCTCTATATCAAGCGAAGCATTCAGGCCGAAATCAGGTGATCTTGAGTCACTAATCTGAAAATTGTTTTGGTTAGTTTATAAGCCACACGTGCATATGTGACGTGTGGCATTTTTATGGGCGCTATATGAGTTTACCCTCTAGAGCCTTTGTTGATTTGCTTGGATAGCGTATAAAAAATGATCTCACTGTTCTTTAAATGTTTGCTTGGTGCGGCGGCTGTTTTGTTGATTGCGCTGCTGTCGAAAAGTAAGAGCTTTTACATCGCAGGGTTAGTGCCGTTGTTTCCAACCTTTGCTCTGATTGCTCACTACATTGTTGGCACGGAACAAACCATGGTGGAGTTACGTACCACGGCACTCTTTGGCTTGTTCTCGCTTGTGCCATACGCGGCTTATCTTGGCGCGGTTTATGTGTTCAGTTATCGCTACAATTTGGTATCGACGCTTTCTTTAGCCACTGTCGTTTGGGTTATGTGTGCTTCTATGCTGCTGTTAGGTTGGACGCGTTTGGTGCCAAGTGTGGCGTGAGAGCCAGATCTTAGAACGGTAATGAGTGGTTGGCGGCAAGTTGATACAAAAAAGGTGACAAGCTGACACAAAAAAGGTGGCGCGGGGCCACCAAAAGGGAAAAGCGTTTCTTGTTTTTAGATGCCCGTTTAGCTGGTTTTGTTAGTTAAACTGATCTTGTTAGCTGAGCGGGTATTTTTGTACTGGTTGAGCCGGGGGAAGCTGCAACCAGATTTTTTTAGGGGGGCATTCCTGTAAACATTTATCTATAAGCATTTACCTATAAATATGTGTATCTAAGCTCTTGCCTATAAACATAAGTCTATAGGGCGTTAGTGCTTACCAGAAGATCCAAGCGAACAGTGTTAGTACTAGGATACAAACTAGGTTCAACACCATACCGACTCGCATCATTTCTTTTTGTTTGATATGACCAGAGCCAAATACAATCGCATTAGGTGGTGTCGCGACTGGTAGCATGAAGGCACAAGATGCGGCAATCGCAATCAGTGCAGATAAGATAACAGGTGACATACCCAGCGCTTCAGCAATGGTTGCGAATACAGGGACAAGCAATGCCGCACTCGCTGTGTTACTCGCAAACTCCGTTAGGAATACCACGAACGCTACCACGGCTAGAATCGTAAGAAGTACACCTGCTGTTTCTAAAAATCCGCTTAGTGAGTGTGCTAGGAATACGCTGGTTCCAGTCGCTTTAAGAATGTTACTTAAACAGATACCGCCACCGAACAGGATAAGCACACCCCAATCCGTTGTCTTCTCGACATCTTTCCATTCAACCGCTCTAGAAGCGCCAAGCAGTACAATGGCACCAATCGCTACCAAGCTATCAAACTTAGAGAATCCGCCAATCATTGCGTTGATTGGTTTTCCGAATATCCAAAGCGTTACGGTTAAAAGGAAGATAGACAGTGTGATTTTTTTGCTGTTTGTCCACTCTACAGGAGCGTGGTCTAGCTCAAATTTATGGTCGAGCTTTGGCTTAGTCATCACGTACAGGACAACCATTGTGATTGGCAATAAGATCATTGAGATAGGTAGACCTAGCGCCATCCATTCTGTGAAACTTAAACCAACTTCTGCGGCAGCAATTGCGTTTGGTGGGCTACCCACTAAGGTTGCGATACCACCGATTGAAGCACAGTAAGCGATACCCAATAGTACGAACACGTAGGTGTTGCGGTCTTCACTTTGGTCAACCTTGTTCATGATGCCAAGAACAAGAGGAAGCATCATTGCTGTGGTTGCGGTGTTAGAGATCCACATTGATAAGCCCGCACTCACACCGAACAGCATGAACACGGCGACAGACATTCTGCCTTTTGCAATCAACAGTACTTTGTCAGCAATCGCTTTATCTAACTCTTGCTTGTTCAGAGCGGCTGCCAATGCGAAGCCACCCATGAACAGGAAGATGATTGGGTTCGAAAAGTTAGCCAGCGCAGCGGGCGTGTTGAATACACCAAACAAGACAGCCAATAGGGGAACGAGCAAAGCGGTGATGCTGACGTGAATAGCTTCTGTTAACCATAAAATGGCAACGAACACGAGAATACTCAACCCCGTATTCACTTGTGATTCGAAAGGGAGATTATTGAGCAAAACTGCAAATAACGTGAAATTACCAATTAAGATCATGCTGTTGCGGGTAAACAACCAGTGTTTCAGTGTAGTAACAAGTGCCGTCATAAGACGCTCCTTTTGTTATCCTCGTTTTATTGGTGCACGACCTTCATTGAGTCGTGCTTATTATTTTCGAGGTATATAGCTTGATGTAGGGTCAGACTTTGTTGGAAGAATGTTACTCAAGTTAATAAAGGAGTGTTGGTGTGTTTTTGCTTAACAATGGGGAAGTGTGAGGCAACAAATTCAAAATGTGTAGTTTTCTACACATCGGTCTCTGCTGGTTCTAAAATAGGGCTTGCTGTAGGGTCTACAACAGGGTTTACAGTGGGGTCAGTAATAGGGTTTGGAATCGGAAATGATTCCGGTTTTGGACTGGGTTGAATTGGCTCTTTAGGTCCAAGGAACTTTGGCGTTGTCCCCATAATATACAGATCAAGGAATGCTTTGGTGCGCGCAAACACTTCACGTAAACGTATTGAGGTTCCCGAATGGTGAGTTGGTCCTGAAACCGCCAAACACTGCGCATGAATATCGTAAGAATTGGCGATGAATAGCGCTCTTTCACAGTGGAATTTCTGAGTGATGATCAGAAAATTATCAGTATCGAATATCTTTTTAGCGCGAACAATCGAGTCCAAGGTTCTAAAACCTGCGTAATCTAGATTGATGCGTTCATCGGGGACACCCGCTTTCAACAAGTCGCGTTTCATCGTCCACGGTTCATTGTAAGAGCGATGAGCGTTATCGCCACTCAGTAGAAATTGGTCAACTTTCTCACGATCGAACAGCTCAATCGCGGCTTCGATTCGGTGCTTATAATAGTCGTTGAGTGTTCGACCCAGATATTTGCTTGTGCCAAGCACAACCGCGACCTCAAGCTCGGGCACGTCATCAATATCGTAGATGATGCGATCTTCCGCTTGCCATGAAACCCAATAATCGATCGCAATAACCGCAGCGCTGCCAACTAAGAACACGAGGAAAGCGCCAAACAGAAAACCTTGCAGTTTTTTGTAAGCTTTTTTTATGTAGCTACGGATAATGTGAGAATCAAATTTCACTCTCGGTATGGTCCTTTGACTGAGCATTAATTTTTGAGTGCTCGATAATACCAAATAAAAATGAGAAAAATCAGTTAAAAAGACAAGACAGTGTAAAGAAAAAAGCCCCTGCAGTTGCAGAGGCTCTTATAAGAGTAGTTAACGCTCTTTATTCCAAGCGCAGTGCTCTTTATTCCAAGCGCAGTGCACTTTATTCAAAGTACAGCACGCTTTATTAGAATGCAGTACGCTTGTAGCGACGGTAAACCGGCTGCCAGAAGTGCTGGTCAATCGCTTGTTGCAGTGCTTCTTCAGTGATCTCTAGTGCAACACCTTGCTCAATCGCTTTCTTACCAACGGCAAGAGCAATCTTCTTAGATACGGTGTGAATCTCTTCCAATGGTGGAAGTAGCGCACCTGAACCATTGATAGCAAGTGGAGAACACGTAGCAAGCGCACGGCTTGATTCCATCAGCATTTCATCAGTGATACGTGAAGCATTCACAGCCAATACACCAAGGCCAATGCCTGGGAAGATGTAGCTGTTGTTACACTGAGCGATTGGGTAAGTGGTGCCGTTATGAGTGACTGGCTCAAATGGGCTACCTGTCGCAACCAGTGCTTGACCATCAGTCCAACGAATAATGTCGTTTGGAGTTGCTTCAACACGGCTTGTTGGGTTAGACAGTGGGAACACGATAGGGCGTTCACAGTGTAGGTTCATCTCTTTGATGACTTCTTTGCTGAACAGACCTGGAGCACCAGATACACCAACTAATACGGTTGGTTTCGCGTGGCGAACAACGTCTAGTAGAGAGAAGCCAGTGCCGTCGCTTTCCCAGTCTTTGGTGTTTTCGTTGGTTTGAACGAGACGCTGTTGGAAATCAAGCAGGTTTTGCATGCCTTCCTGTAGCAGACCCCAACGGTCGACCATGTAAACTTGAGAGCGTGCTTGTGCATCGCTGATACCTTCAGACACCATTTGAGCAATGATAGCTTCAGCAATACCACAACCTGCAGAACCCGCACCTAAGAAGGTGATGCGTTGATCTGAAAGTTTGCTGTTTGCTGCTTTACATGCTGCAAGTAGAGAACCAACCGTTACGGCTGCTGTGCCTTGGATGTCATCGTTGAAACAACAGAGGCGATCTTTGTAACGCTCAAGCAGTGGCATTGCGTTCTTTTGTGCGAAATCTTCGAACTGAACTAATGCATCAGGCCAACGGCGTTGAACCGCTTGGATGAACTCTTCAACGAATGCATCATAGTCAGCACCTGTGATACGAGGGTGACGCCAGCCCATGTACATTGGGTCTGCAAGACGTTGAGGGTTGTTTGTACCCACATCGAGCACGATAGGTAGCATGTAAGCTGGGCTGATACCGCCACAAGCTGTGTACAGTGCTAGCTTACCAATTGGAATACCCATGCCACCGATACCTTGGTCTCCCAAACCAAGAATACGCTCACCATCCGTAACCACGATAACTTTAACGTTGTGGTTTGTCGCATTGTTCAGTAGGTCATCGATACGATCGCGGTTCGGGTATGAGATAAACAGACCACGGCCACGACGGTAAATATTTGAGAAGTTCTCACATGCTGCGCCAACCGTTGGCGTGTAAATGATAGGCATCATTTCAGAAATGTGGTTTTGAACTAAACGATAAAAAAGCGTTTCATTAGTGTCTTGGATGTTACGAAGGTAGATATGCTTATCCATATCACTTTCGAAGTTACAATATTGCTTGTATGCACGTCCTACTTGCTCTTGGATTGTTTCGGTCGTTTCCGGTAACAAGCCTTCAAGGTTGAAAGAACTGCGCTCTTCAGCAGAGAATGCGCTGCCTTTGTTTAAAAGAGGGGTACTTAGTAGAGCAGGACCAGCATAAGGGATATATAGAGGGCGTTTATCGTTGTTCATTGGATGCCTAATATGGGAGAAAGGGTAACCGAAAAATGATAACGGTTTAGTTATTCAATTGTAAATAGTTTCCCTCCGATCTTTGCAAACAAAATGATATTCTTACCCATGTCCCACACTTATCGAATTCTAGCGCCATAATTCGTTATACTTCGCTCACACTTTTTCGCGACTCCTCCTTTTTATGTCATTACTTCCTATCGATTCTTATCAAAACGTATTCCACGAGCAAATCGCCAATTCTCACCTTGTAGTCGAAGCTGAAACCGGATCGGGTAAATCAACGCGTTTGCCAATTTGGGCTTCCCAGCATGGACGAGTGTTGGTGGTGGAGCCAAGACGCATCGCGTGTACGTCATTGGCTAAATACCTCGCACAGCAATCGGGTGAGAAGCTTGGTAGCAAGGTTGGCTATGCGATTAAGCTTGAGTCAGAGTATAACGAGCAAACTAACGTTGTTTTTGTGACTCCCGGTATCGCGCTGCGTTGGTTATCAGAAGACGGATTAGCCAGTTTTGATGTGATTGTGGTGGATGAGTTTCACGAGAGGCGCTGGGACATTGATCTGCTGGTGGCGATTCTCAAACAAAAAGAGAGCCATCGCTTGGTGATCACTTCAGCAACCATTGAAGGGGAGCGTCTTGCTCATTACTTGGATGCGAATCGAATTAGCTGTGAAGGCCGAACTTATCAAGTTGCTATTGAACACAGGGCGAATGAATCCAGAGCATTGCCCGATATTCGACATCTAGAGCAACGCATTGCGGAAGAAGTGAATCATCAACTGATCGCTTCACATGGCGATATCTTGGTTTTCCTACCGGGTAAAAAAGAGATCGTGCAATGTGAGCAAGCCTTGGCAAAGAATCCAGATATCCAAGTGGTGAAGTTGCATGCGTCAGTCAGTGAAAAAGAACGAGATTTAGCGTTATCGGGTCGTAATATCGATACTGAAGGTAATGGCCTGAGAAAGGTCATACTTGCGACCAACGTTGCTGAAACCTCCCTCACCATACCTGATATTGGTGTGGTGATAGATTCAGGATTAGAAAGACGCACCGTTCAACGAAACGGAAGAACCACACTGATGCTTAAGTCCATATCACGAGCGAGTGCCAAACAACGAGCTGGCCGCGCGGGTAGGGTAATGGATGGTGTCTGTGTTCGTCTATATGGCGAGCATGCGGCGTTAGAGTTAGTCACACCGCCTGAATTGCAACGTGAAGAGTTGACTGAACCTATGTTGGCCGCGGCATGTTGTGGTGCTCCGTTTGAGAGCTTGTCCTTCCTTGATCCTATTCCTGAGAAGTCATTAAACAGCGCGACTCAAACCTTGCTGACGATGGAGGCGATTAACGCCGACCATCAAATTACCGAGCATGGCAAAAAGCTGTATCCATTGCCGATTGATGCTTTGTATGCCGATATCGTTACTCGAATCAAAACCAAAGCATTAAAAGAAGCGATGGTCGATCTCACCGCGGCGTTGTCCGTTCCTGCTCGCTTGTACCAATTACCAAACAATGCAGAACATTTGGAAGCGCTGGCTCAGCAAGAGAAAGAAGGGTGTGACTTAAGCCTGTTAATTCAGATTGTTCGTGGTCGCGATTATCCGCATCTAGAAATAGACCAACAGGCACTGAATGAAGCGCAAGGACTGGCAAAGCAAATGCGTGAGGTGTTTGAACTTCCTCAGTTAGAAGTCGCGTCACGTTTCCAACGTATTGAGCTGCTTAAGACTATTGTGAATTTGCATCCTGAGCTGGTGTTTGTGCGCCGACTGAAGAGGAAAGAAGCCTTTGCCAATGGAGTGTTAGAGGCAGTACTCGGCCGTCAGAATCGTTTCCCGGACAATGCACAAGCGATGTTGGTGCTGGACACGCACAGCCTGCCGGGAAGAGGTGTTAAGCAAACACTGACCTTAGCGACGGTCACGGCACCCATTCCTCTTGAGCTTATCATTGAAGCTGAACTCGGAGAGTGGGAGCAAGGTGAAACAAGAGTAAATGATGATGGAGTCTTTACCGAAATGGCTTTGGTGTACGCAGGCCGTACAATTACGACCAAGCTCGTCGCGGCTGAAGGGCAGTTATCATTAAAGCCAATCGTCGAACTTGTGTTAAAAGGCGTCCAACTTCCCGGTTTTGCAAAGGTTCGCACTCAAGAAATCAAACACTGGCAGCTGTATGTGAAACTCGGTCTCGATGAACAAACCCAAGACACACCAGAAATTGAGCATATTAACTTTGAGCTATGGTTGATAGAGCAGCTTGAGGTGCTAGGTGTCACTGATGTGAGCGAATTGGAAATGTTCGACCATGCAGACATACCTTTCGATGGGATTCCAAGTTGGTTCTATTCAGAGTTCTCTGAAAAATACCCGTTTGCACTGAGCCTTGCCGACTTACAACTCGATGTAGAATACTTGCCCGCACGAAAGCTGATTTACGTGCACTATCAATCGGGTAGCCGAAAGTTATCACCAAAACGCTGGGAGCTGCCAACATGGTCTGGCTGGCGTATTCAATACAAAAAAGCGAGCCGGATAATTGATATAAAATAGATAGATAAGTTTTATCTCTAAAATATTAATCAAATAGGTGCATATATGATTATTCAGTGCTTATTTTGTTACAAAATTGATTTTTATATGCCTTTTTAACCAATCAAAAGGTCATAAAAGACTATTCTTCTATATCCTATTGCTATAAAGAAAGAGTTGATAGATATTGAGTATATTGTGTTGTCAAAGTGTCGGGGGACATCATGGAAAAACAGATAGAGACGCGTGTAGAGTTCGATTACACAACCTTTCTTGGCGCCTCATGCAGTAAAAAATGGACTTTTCTGGAAGCACTAACCACAATTGCGCCAGTATTCAGTACCGTCTGGCGAGATAGCATTAAAGAGCTAGCAAGCCCTGAAGATCGTTTATGGCAGATGGCATTAAAATCAATGTCGACGCGTAAAAGTGATGAGTCAAACATTGTTACCTTACTTAAGCTAGCTAGGCTGGAAGGGATCAATGAGCTCAAAGTTGTTATGCCATATTCTCTTGAAGAAGAGCAGATAGAGTACATCGAGACGCGCAGTCATTTGGTGATCGCCGAGAATACTGGAGAAGAGTTTACTATCAAGCTGTAATCTCTCATTATTGCTTAGAGCTTAGAGCTTAGAGCTTAGAGCTTAGAGCATACAGCTTAGAAGCGAGCTCAAAGAATATTAAAAATCGCACACGTAAAAAGGGCCTCAATAATGATGAGGCCCTTTTAGTATCTGAAACTTGTGTTTACGAGCTTACTCGCTTTCTAGACTGCAATCAGTCAATCAGTCAATCAGTCAACTAGACCATAGTCAGCACGCAGTACATCGATGATTTCTTGCTTAGGATTCTCGCTCAGTACGATCTCTGCACCTGTGATTTTCGCTGCGATATCAAGATAAGTACGAGACAGAGACATCAGTGAATCGAGAGGCAGTTCATTGTCACGAGCTAATGCTTCACGTTCTGGCATGCGTTCTTTGTTCAAAAGAATGTCTGCATCAGGGAAGTAGTTAAGCAAGAACTGACGGAAACCCTCTTTAGAGTTTTCAACGATATTGCCTTTGTTGTATTCCTGAGTATCCCAAATGCGAGATGAATCTGGCGTGCCCACTTCGTCCATGTAGATCAGCTTTTCTTTACCTTGAGCATCGTTGACGTAACCAAATTCAAACTTTGTATCCACAAAGGTTTGGTCGACTTTCGCGAGTGCTTGGCTGATAACGTTGAAGCCTTCTTTTAGCAACTTCTCGTAGTGCGCAATATCGCTTGCTTGAGTAAAGTTGAACGCTGCGAAGTTATCTTCGATGTTGTTACGCGAGATGTTCACATCGTCAGCTTCTGGAACACCAGGGATACCTTTCAAAATCCCTTTTGTTGAAGGCGTGATCAGTAGCTCTGGTAGCTTCTTGTCTTTCTCGAGGCCTTCAGGCATCTCGATACCACAGAATTCACGTTCGCCGTTTGCGTATGCACGCCACATTGAACCTGTGATGTATTGACGACAAATCGCTTCGATCATGACTGGGCGAGCTTTTTGTACAATCCATACGAACGGGTGAGGGATATCAAGAATATGACTGTCAGCAAGTCCGTTGTCTTCAAACAATTTGAACCAGTGGTTAGAGATAGCATTCAGAGCCGCTCCCTTACCTGGAACACCTTTAAGATTACCTTTACCACGCCAGATGCAATCAAATGCAGAGATACGGTCACTGATCACCATGATTGCTAAAGGCGCATCTGGTGCTACATCGTAGCCTTTCTCTTTGATTAGTCGTTGACTATCTTCTTCAGTTAACCAGTAGACTGAGCGAACTTTGCCACTGTGGACAGGTTTGTCAGTACGGATTGGTAGGTCATCATTTACGGCAAGAACTTGATCAGCAAGGCTCATTTAGACATTCCTATCTTTTATCAAACGTCATACAGAGAAGTGCGGTGTGCACATGATTAGACGGGCATTATACTCAATCTACTATTTCCTTCCAGATAAAAAGCAAACGATTGCTAAATCTATTGTTTAAATAAAAACCCCCGCCTAACAATTCGCCAAAAAATAGGCGAATCGTAGGGCAGGGGAAGGCAGTATATTTGGACTGTGTTTTGGAGCTATGTTTGTTAAGTTAACTTTGTTAGCTAAAAGATTAAGCTATGTGTATGGGCTATGTTTTTGAGCCAACAATGTTATTAAGCCAACATGATATTAAGCAAGGTGGCTTAGTGAATACGCTCTGAATTCGCATCCATAAAGAAGACTTCACACTGAAAGCGCATGCCTAATGTTCTTAGGTATTGCTGACTGAATTGATCAATCGATGCACTTGCCACAATCGCACTCGCATTCTTAGAGCGAATGGCTTTCTCGACGGTTTCTACCTCAGTCATTTGATGAGAGGCTTTCATATGAATAACTCGGTCGCAGCACACATTATGTTGCTTCAGCTGCTTGGCGGATGGTCTCGGTGTTTGAGCGGTAAACAGTAGCCACTGATGTTGGTTGGACAGCAACGCCATTCTTGCAAATAACGCTTCCTCGTTTGAATTTTTGCTTTTACGAGAAACTGATGTAAATGCGCAGTGAACTAGCGGGCTAGAGTGTTGGGCTTTAACGTGTGCTTGAATCATTTTGCTGTCCTTATATACATGCTGTATGTGTATACAGTAGTTTTAGTTGCTTATAAGATCAAGCGTTTTTTGCGGGATTATTGGACGATTTTGTCTTAAGTTATAGATTGAACATAGTTAAGTTGTTGAAATTAAATGATAAATTAAATTTGAATGAATTTGCTGTTTTGTCTCATAATTTGAAAAAATGTGAGCCTTATACAGGTGTATACAGTGGTTTTGACAGAAAAGTACTGTATACACCTGTATAGAAGAGAGAAGAGAGAAGAGAGAAGAGAGAAGAGAGAAGAGAGAAGAGAGAAGATCTAAAACCACAGACACAAAAAAAGCGCCTTAGGCGCTTTCTTATATTTCAACGGTGTTGCTTATCTCAATGTCGCTTGGGAGAGTTTTGCTCTCATTTCCATTTCACCAATATTGAACTGGCGAACATCAATGGTTGCAATATCATTGCACTCTTTACATGCATGATGACACTTACCATCTAGGTAGTCGTGCTTTTTAACTAGGCTTGGCTTTTTGCACCAATCACAAACGCCTTCTATTGTGAACATATTCTCTCCTCACCTGTTTAAGTCAGGTGTATTTTCGGCGCAAATTATGACACAAGTAAGACCCATTAGTTAATAGTTTGTTACCCGTTTTTGAGAGGGGGATCGATTGCAACACTAATAAAATCGATATCTTTGCGACCTTGCAAATTTAATATGTGTAGTTGTTTACGATTTTGTAACATTTTGTAAAATGGTTTTTAGCGCATTGTTCAAACGTTTCATTTCTTCGTCACATCCGTGACCATCTGGATGGTAGATCTTTGATAATTGTTTGTATCGTATCTTGATGCTTTTCTGGTCCGGAATTGAGCTAGGCGTGTAGCCAAATAGCGCACAAGCTACCTGAAAATTGTTCAAGCTCTTGTTGTTTTTCTGCTTTTTCAGTTCGTTATAGATAGTCTGAAGTTGGCGCTTTTGCTGTTTGATGGTGAAGTCTTTCGCGCTAAGCTGCGCTTCAAGTGTCTGTTGTTGCTGATTTAACTCACCAGACTTCAGGGTCTGTCGCTTTCGCGATACAACCAGAGTCGCGCTGATACTCACTATTGCAATTAAAACGGCCAGTACTGCGCCGATCATATAGTCAGAGTTTGTTAGGTTAGAACGTGTTGCTTGGTCTCTAGAAGTTAGTGCCAAAGGGAAGGTACTTGGTTGATTCGTATTGGCTTCTGCATTGACGTTGTCATTGAGCTGCTCAATCGAAGAGATCTGCTTGGCGCGTTGTTGGTTGAATTGGGCTTCGAGAACGCGATTGTAACCATCTTCTGCATCAGGGTTGTCTTTTAGGGCTGCTTCATACCATAGCTGTGCTGCATCTAATGGTTGGAGTAGATCCTTCTCAAGTGAGGACTCATAGATCTTTGCGACCTCAACTGAGGCGCGTTTGTTACCTTGCAATGCTGATTTGATAAACCATTCTAAAGCTAGCTTGTTGCTTTGCTCTACACCTGTCCCTGATAAATATAATTCAGCCAGTCTAAATTGCGCGTTTGGGTTGCCATTTTCTGCTGACTGCGTGTACCAATAAAATGCATCAATAGTGCTAACAGGAACGTCGACACCCGATTCATAAGCTTGAGCTAGTTGATATTGAGAAATTGGGTCTTGAGGTTGTGATTCTTGAGCTAATGAAAATTCATCACTGCTTTCTGCGTGCACGAAATGTGTGGTGGACAACGGTATCGTGGAAAAGATGAGGGCTAGAAATAGAGGCCTAAGAAATGACGATGACCAGAAGTTGGATAGGATAAGCAAAAGATAAGTCTCGTAAAAAAGCCCAGCCCCGATGTATCAGGATGAATACGCTATGTGGCTGAGTGTTAAGTCGTAACGCTTAAAATAAGCGATACGAATGACAAGCAACTATATAGTGGATAATTCAATAGATAAAGGTAACTGGGCTTTAATCGTGCTACTTAAGCGGCAAGATTTGAATTTCTACGCGACGGTTACAAGCACGACCTTGAGAGGTGTTGTTGTCACACAGAGGGTAACGTTCACCGTTACCACGAGCAATGGCACGACCGGCAGCAACGTCTTGAGAGATCAAGAATGCACGAACAGATTCAGCACGACGCTCAGAAAGGATTTGGTTAGACGACTCGCTGCCAGTGCTGTCAGTGTGACCGTCGATCACTAGGCTAGTGTCTGGGTATTCAACTAAGATACGAGCAACACCACGTAGTGTGTTGTGAATACTAGACTCTAAAGCGTAAGAGCCAGAACCAAAACCAATGCCGTTTTCTAGGCGAAGTAGAAGCTGGTTCTCACCAACGCGTTCAACTTGAACACCAGAGTTCATGAGTTCTTCACGAAGTGCAGCTTCTTGTTGGTCGAAGTAGTAACCGATACCACCACCAACGGCGGCGCCACCAGCAGCACCGATGAGTGCACGTTTACGGCGATCTTTAGAATCGTCACCAGTAGCAGCACCAGCAACGGCACCAGCGATTGCACCAATTAGAGCGCCTTGAGTTGCAGAGTTCGTCTCAGATTCGCCTGTTGTAGCATTTTGGCGTTGAGTTGCCTGACAACCCGTTAGAGCGACAGTAAGCGCTAGGGCTAGTGTGATTTTTTTCAACGTATTTCTCCATCATGTACTTCTGTCAAACGCATGGACTGCGAATGACAAACATATAGTCCTATAAGTATTATTGATGGTTTTAACAATGTGCTGAGGAAATGTAAAGAGCAAGCATTATGATTTAGCTAAATGGCATGCTCTACGATTTGGTGATTTTTTTAGCCGCTTGAGTTCCGCCAACAGGGCGGTTTACTGAAAGCTTACGACCTTTCTTCAAACCAACTTCATAGTCAGCGGTGAGGTTTTTCATCGCTTCTCTGAGTTGTTGTTTGAAGGTTTCACGGTCAATATTTTCAAATTCTTTATCAATGTAGTTATTGATTTTGTTGTTTGACTCGTCGTCCGGGGTAATGATAGGCAACTTTTCAAGCGCACCTTCTACCCAACCAGAGACGTAAGAATTTACACGACGAGTGACTTCGAGAGTTCCTGTACCAGATCCTGCAAAGCTGTTTCTGAATTGACCCGTATGCTCGTTTAATTCGCGATAAATAATATCGAAAGCAAAGGCAGCAAAGATCGCTCGATCAGCTTCACCAATGAACTCCACACGCTTAAGGCCTTTGTGGTTCAGTAACACGGCTTCTACGCCAAACTTGGTGTTAATACCGCGAATAACACGCAGCAGTGTAGAGCTGATATTTGCAGGTAACAGATGACTGGACTGAGTTTTTCCCATCTTGATAAATTCAATATCGTCTTTCTCGAGACCATATTTCAGCATCAAGTTATGCGCCATTTTTATCGCATTGGCCGCTTCATTGACGTTCGCAGAATTTCCAAGCTCAAGGCACTTGGCAATTTTCTTTAGGGCTTTTTTCTTATCCATCGACTACTTAATCATTACCGCAAATTTTGAAAAGTCCGACATTTTACATGTTTTGGCAGGTAACAGCAAAGTCAAAAGTCATTTGTTATTACGCGGTGAGCCATTATGAAGGATGGAAGAGGCGGCTTCTGGGTAATACAAAAACGCCATCAAGCGTATTGATGGCGTTAGTGACACGATTTTCCGGATTAACTAGAGCATTAGCAAACTAGATACCAAGTTCATCGAGTAGATCGGCTGCAGAATCATTACCTGAACTTTGAGCGGGCTTATTCGCTTCCTGCATTTTTTTCTGAGTAGCCTCAAGAATACTGTCTGGGCATTCGTCTTCAGCGATCTCAAATTCTTCCAATTGGATGAATTCTGTCTTATCCATTGCAAGCTCTAGATAGAAGATGTTGTTGTTTGCTGTCGAGAAGGTCACACGACGGGCTTGTGGACGATCGAGGTTAGTATCAACAGAAAGGTTTACTTGCTTGTTCAATGCCAGCATTTTCGGTTGGTTCTGTGTGATGTTGGTTTGCAGTTCTTTACGGATCTTATTGGTGAAATCACCAACTAACTGGTTCATTAACTCACCTAAAACATCACCCACTTCGTCTGAAGTGTGCAGTACCGCCAGCTCATCTTCTGGCATACCCATGTTACGCATGTAATTGGTATAGATCTCTAGCGCGGCTTTAGACGTAAAATTGATGACAACAAGACCAGAAAAGCCACCGTCAAATAAGACGAAACAACCAAAGTCTGGCTTCAGACTTGTCTTGTTGATCTTTTGAACCATAGCTGAATAGGACACCTGAGAAGCCGTCGCTGAAGTGAGTACGCTTGAGACTGATTGGCATAGCTTAAGAAGAATATCTTCAGTTGTGACTGTTTTGTTTTTTTTCATTGTGATGTGCTCATGGAGATGTCTTAAACAAAATGTTATTCAGTATATTGGACTGAATTAAGACGAAAGTGACTATTTCTCCATTCTTGCACTGAGATTCTGATTTGATCACCTTTTTATATGATCTTAATAGTAGTAAAGTGACGAAATTCAAAGAAAATTATTAAAAATCCCAGATAACCCAATGCTGATTGGATCAGCGAAGTAGGGGCAGGAAGCAAATGTTACCAAGACTTCAACTTAATGCTGATGTCGATCCAGTAGTCGTACGCTTTTTAGATGAACTAAAAACAGCGGGCTTTACTGGCGACATTGAATCTCAATATTCTAGCCGTTTGGCTGTGGCGACTGATAACAGTGTCTATCAGCAATTGCCGCAGGCGGTCATACTTCCTAAAACAACTCAAGACGTTGTGTTGCTCGGTCAGGTGGGTGCTAAATCCGCTTACGAACGCGTGACCTTTTCCCCTCGTGGCGGCGGTACCGGAACCAACGGACAATCCTTAACAAAAGGTGTCGTGGTTGACCTTTCACGACATATGAATAAGGTTCTTGAGATTAACGAGAAAGAGGGCTGGGTAAGAGTTCAGTCTGGTGTCGTTAAAGACCAATTGAATGATGCGGTACGTCCCTACGGTTATTTTTTCTCTCCAGACCTTTCTACCAGTAACCGAGCAACATTAGGTGGCATGATCAATACCGATGCTTCGGGACAAGGGTCGTTGAAGTACGGAAAAACGTCTGACCATGTGTTGTCGCTACAAGCGGTGTTCGCGGATGGCTCGTGTCTAGAGTCTGATTTATCACACGGCTTGCCAGTTGAGGGAGAGTTTGCTCACCATGCCCTTGCGGTTACTGAGGCAGTTTGTCGAGACAAGCGCGCTCAAATTCTTAATAAATTCCCACCCTTGAATCGCTTCTTAACAGGTTACGACCTAAAGAACGCAATCAACGAACAAGATGACAGCTTCGACCTGACTCGCGTCCTGTGTGGTGCAGAGGGCTCATTAGCCTTCATCACGGAAGCAAAGTTAAACCTAACCAAGATTCCAAAAGCGCGCACACTGGTTAACGTGAAATACAACACGTTCGATTCTGCGCTGCGCAATGCTCCGTTTATGGTAGAAGCGAAAGCACTGTCTGTAGAAACGGTTGATTCAAGAGTATTGAACCTAGCGAAGCAAGACATCGTTTGGCACACCGTGAGCGACCTGCTTATGGATGTTCCCAATAAAGAGATGCTTGGTATCAACATGGTTGAGTTTGCAGGCCAAGATGAAGCGGAAGTTGAACAACAAGTTCAAGCGCTGACTGCACAACTTGAAAGCATGCTAGAAACTGAAGAAGCGGGTGTGATTGGCTTCCAAGTGTGCAGCGACTTAGCGAGCATTGGCCGAATCTACAACATGCGTAAAAAAGCGGTGGGTCTGTTAGGTGCGGCGAAAGGCCGAGCTAAGCCAGTCGCTTTTGCTGAAGATACCTGTGTACCACCGGAAAACTTGGCGGACTTCATCTCTGAATTTAGAGTGCTGCTCGATTCAAAAGAGCTGAACTACGGCATGTTTGGTCACGTGGATGCGGGCGTATTACACGTTCGTCCGGCACTTGATCTGTGTGACCCGATGCAAGAAGCACTGATGCACGAAGTCTCTGATGAAGTGGTTAAGCTGGTGGCTAAATACGGCGGCTTGATGTGGGGTGAGCACGGTAAAGGTTTCCGTTCTGAGTATGGCCCTGACTTCTTTGGTGAAGAGCTGTTTACTGAGTTAAGACGTGTTAAAGCAGCCTTTGACCCGCACAACAAGATGAACCCAGGCAAGATCTGTACGCCGTTAGAAAGCGACGCTGAATTGGTGAAAGTCACCGATACCAAGCGCGGCTTCTACGACCGCCAGATCGACGTACAAGTTCGTGATAGCTTCAAACAAGCCATGGAATGTAACGGTAACGGCTTGTGCTTCAACTACGATACGAGCTCGCCAATGTGTCCTTCAATGAAAGTTACGGCTGACCGTCGTCATTCACCAAAAGGCCGCGCAGGTTTGGTAAGAGAGTGGTTGCGTCAGTTAACGGAACAAGGCGTCGATATTCTCGATTTAGAGCAAGAAGCGCTGAAGGACAATACTCCGGTTAAAACCATGGTTGAGCGTGTTCGTAACACGATGAACAAACGCCATGAATACGATTTCTCGCATGAAGTTCACGAAGCGATGAACGGTTGTCTTGCATGTAAAGCGTGTGCGAGCCAGTGTCCTATTAAAGTCGATGTGCCGAGTTTCCGTTCTCGATTCTTGAACATCTATTACTCGCGTTATCAGCGCCCAGCAAAAGACTATTTAGTTGCCAACATTGAAACCATGCTGCCGCTAATGGCGAAAGCACCAAAGGTTGTTAACGCAGCGTTGGGTCAAAAGTGGATACAAACCGCAACGGCTAAAACAGTCGGTTATGTTGATGCACCATTGATGTCGGTGCCTACGCTAAAAAATCGTTTGGCGAGTAAAGAATTGCAACTCTTCGACTTACAGTACTTAGAAGGTTTGTCTTCTGAGCAGAAGAAACAGCATGTACTTATCGTTCAAGACCCGTTTACTAGCTTTTATGATGCAGAGGTAGTCGAAGATTTCGTTACTCTAGCTCAGAAGCTTGGTAAAACACCGGTACTACTGCCGTTCAAACCCAATGGAAAAGCGCTGCACATTAAGGGCTTCTTAAATCGTTTTGCTCGTGAGGCGAAATCTACATCGGATTTCTTGTCTATGGTGGCGGATATCGGTATTCCTTTGGTGGGTGTTGATCCTGCACTGGTACTTTGTTATCGCGATGAATATGTCGAGATCTTAGGTGACAAGCGTGGCGACTTTGATGTGCTCACCGTGCATGAATGGTTAATGCCATCGTTAGGTGAGTTCGAAGCGCGCTCAGCAAGTGAAGAGATGTGGTACTTGTTCGCTCACTGTACTGAGAAGACCAAAATGCCGAACGCTGAAAAAGAGTGGGGCGCTATCTTCAAACACTTTGGTGCTGCGTTAACCAGCGTTCCTGTCGGCTGTTGTGGTATGGCGGGTACTTTCGGCCATGAAGTGGATAAGCTTCAAATGTCGAAAGATATATACGGTTTAAGCTGGAAACCTCAAATGCAGGACTTACCAAAAGATCGTTGTTTGGTGACGGGTTATTCTTGCCGTAGCCAAGTGAAGCGTTTTGAAGGTGAGAAGCTTGCTCACCCATTACAGGCGCTAGCAAAAATTCTTTAATACATTTAGCCCAGCAATTGCTGGGCTTTTTTCTAAACTAACAAAGGAATGTTAATAAGGAAAAGTATGAAATTTCTAGAATTAAAAGTACCACCCGTTGCACTGTTTATTATTGTATTCGCAGCATCATACTTCTGCGCTCAGCAGTCGAGCCAAGGGACACTGGCATTACCTTATGGAATGGTTGTGCTAGGCGTCGGGATCATATTGAGTGGTGTGATTGGAATATCAGGCATATGGGAATTCCGAAAACAGAAAACCACCGTTAACCCGATTAAAGTCGAAACCGCGTCAGCAGTCGTGGACAGTGGAATCTTTGGCTACACGCGAAATCCAATGTATCTAGGGTTGTTTATCCTGCTATTTTGCTTTGGCTACTTCTTCCAAAACCTGTTCAGTGTCTTACTCAGTTTTGTATTCGTAATCTACATGAATCAGTTCCAAATTAAGCCAGAAGAACGCGCTCTAGAGCAATTGTTCGGTGCGGAATATGTTGATTACAAACAAAAGGTTAGGCGCTGGATTTAGTTTTGACTTGAGTGTCTTCGTGTAGTCAGAGATCGTACTAAAAAAGCCCAGCTTGAGGATATCAAGCTGGGCTTTATTGATCTTGTTCTAGAGCTATTTACACCACTTGATGTAAATAAGAATGCTGATTATGCAGCGGCTGCGAACTGAGCTAGAAACATCTCTTTACGCTCGTTGAAGCGGTTTACTAGGTCGTCGACAGAAGCTTGGTCGTATGGCTTAAGGCCACTTGCTACCATGCGCTTCACGCCTTTACCGACTACTTCGCCGTCTTCTTTGAAATCGAAGTTCAGTGTCACGATGCCACGCTTGCCTTCAACGTCAAAAGTCGCGCCAGAGAATTCAACTTCTGGGTGAGATAGGTCTAGGCGAGTAAATTCAACTTCCATGCTCTCGTAAATCACAAGAGGGCGTTGGCAGTTGATCATCATTTGCTGTTCTTCCATAAGAGGAACCATGATGTGTGGGAAGTTCATACCAGAGAACTTAACGTAGTTCGTTACTACGTGTTCGATGAATGCTTGGTCGTGGCTCTTTTCACCTTCACAAGACATGTGTAGGTACTCTTTGCCTTTCTCGTCAACCAGTGAGCTTTCTTTCTCACATTTGTTGTCAACGCTTAGCGCAATACCGTTACCCACCATACCTGAAAAATCAAAACGCATTTTTTGGCTGATGCCTTCTTTTTGCAGCAGTACTGCAAACAAAAGATCGCCAGGCACGCAGAAGCGCTTGTTGTCTTCATCGTGAATTGGGTTAAAGTCAGCGGCTACTTTTTTAGCAAAGTGGCTAGCCTGTTCACGAGTGAATTGAAATTGATTGTCTTCGGTAGAAAAGTAAGGTGTCAGAAACATAGTATCGCTATTAGTCATCAAATCTGGGGTGGATTATAGCTAACTAACTTCGTTCTAATGGTCTATCCAGTTAACTTTTCTTATGTATCAGTCAATTAGATAAATACGTTGGATGGTATGTGACGATTTTAAGGGAGATATGGCCTTTGGCTCAATGCAACAAGGGCCAATTAATAGCCCTTGTTTATATGACACTCTAATGGGTGTTGTTCAGAATGTTTTTGCTTTAAAAGCTACACAAAGTGCCTTCTGGCATTAGGTGATTATGAACGGACAATTTGAGCAACAGGTTAGCTTGTTCAATATCCGGTGCAAAATATCTGTCTTTGTCGTAGAAGCTGACTTTTTCACGCAGAATCTGTTTCGCTTCTTCCACACGAGGAGACGATAGATTCGGAGCACGGAAGTCTAGCCCTTGTGCTGCTGCTAAATATTCTACTGCCAATATCCCACGGGTGTTTTCAGCCATGTATCTAAGCCTACGAGCGGCAAAGGTAGCCATTGATACGTGGTCTTCTTGGTTTGCTGAAGTAGGTAGGCTGTCTATTGACGCAGGATGAGCCAATGTTTTGTTCTCACTAGCGAGTGCTGCAGACGTTACTTGAGCAATCATAAAGCCTGAGTTCACGCCGCCGTTATCGACTAAGAAAGGCGGTAGTTTGCTTAGCGCGCTATCAATCAATAACGCCATTCTTCGCTCTGACAAGCTACCGATTTCAGCTATCGCTAGTGCAAGGTTATCGGCTGCCATTGCGACAGGTTCTGCGTGGAAGTTACCACCTGAAATGATGTCGCCATCGTCAGCGAAAACAAGTGGGTTGTCGGATACGGCATTTGCTTCAATGTTTAAGGTTTCTGCTGAATTACGAATCTGCTGTAAACATGCCCCCATCACTTGAGGCTGACAACGCAGTGAGTAAGGGTCTTGAACCTTTTCACAACAAGTGTGTGATTCACCAATCTCACTCTTTTGATCAAGCATATGACGGTAAGCAAGTGCTGCATCCATCTGGCCACGATGACCACGAACGCGGTGTATACGAGGGTCAAACGGACGACGACTACCTAGCGCTGCTTCTACAGACATCGCACCACACACGGTTGCAGACGCAAACAAGTCTTCAGCTGCAAACAGACCTTCTAATGCAAAGGCAGTTGATGCTTGTGTGCCGTTTAACAGAGCTAAGCCTTCTTTCGGAGCAAGTGTGATTGGCTCTAAGCCTGCGATCTGCATTGCTTCTAAGCCCGTGATGATCTTGCCGTTGTGACGTGCTTGGCCTTCACCAAGCAGTACCGTACTCATGTGGGCGAGGGGAGCGAGGTCTCCAGAAGCACCCACAGATCCTTTTTGTGGTACACACGGGTAAACCTGTGCGTTCACTAGATCGATAAGAGCATTGATGACCTTGAGTCGGATACCCGAGTAACCACGAGACAAGCTGTTAATCTTTAACACCATCATCAAGCGCACGGTTTCATCAGACATGAATTTACCAATGCCGGCCGCGTGAGAAAGCACGATACTTTTCTGTAATACTTCTAAATCTTCAGGCGCAATTTTGGTATTTGCCAATAAGCCAAAACCCGTATTGATGCCATACACAGTGCGATCTTCAGCAATCACTTGTTCTACAACGTGCATGCTCGCTTCAATATCAGGAATAGCTGCGGGATCAAGTGATAAGTTCACAGGGCTACGGCTAATCTTACGCAGTTCAGGTAGGCCAAGAAGTCCTGGTTTAAGTAATAAATTCAACATGTTTTCTCCAGAAATTAAAGGCGACGAAGTTCTTCGTTTAGCATAGGCAAATCAAGCTTCTGCTCTTTAGCACACTGCTTGGCAATATCGTAACCCGCATCAGCATGACGCATAACGCCTGTTGCTGGGTCGTTGTGAAGTACACGAGCAATGCGCTGTGATGCATCTTCACTGCCGTCACAACAAATCACCATTCCTGAGTGTTGCGAGAAGCCCATGCCAACGCCACCGCCATGGTGCAGGGAAACCCATGTTGCGCCGCCTGCAGTATTTAACAGAGCGTTCAATAGTGGCCAATCTGATACGGCATCAGATCCATCCATCATGCCTTCTGTTTCGCGGTTCGGGCTCGCTACTGAGCCTGAATCTAGGTGGTCACGACCGATAACAACTGGTGCTTTTAGTTCGCCACTTTTAACCATTTCATTGAATGCTTGGCCTAAACGTTCACGATCTTTCAAACCAACCCAACAAATACGAGCGGGTAAGCCTTGGAACTGAATGCGTTCACGCGCCATATCTAGCCAGTTGTGTAGATGTGGGTTATCTGGAATCAGTTCTTTTACTTTTTGGTCTGTTTTGTAGATGTCTTCTGGGTCGCCAGATAGGGCAGCCCAACGGAACGGACCGACGCCTTCACAAAATAAAGGTCGTATATAGGCGGGAACGAAGCCTGGGAAATCAAATGCGTTTTCCACACCTTCTTCCAGTGCCATTTGGCGAATGTTGTTGCCGTAATCTACGGTCGCAGCACCACGGTATTGCAGGTCTAGCATAGCTTGAACTTGAATGGCCATGGACTGCTTAGCGGCTTTCACTACTTTAGCTTCATCAATGGTTCGTTCTTGCGCTGCTTTCTCCATTGTCCAACCTTGTGGCAAGTAGCCGTTCAGTGGATCGTGGGCAGAGGTTTGGTCAGTCACTACGTCAGGCGTGATATTGCGTTCAACAAGCTCTGGGAATACGTCTGCTGCGTTACCAAGCAAGCCAACAGAGATTGGTGTGTCTGATTCTTTAATCATTGCCATCGCTTCATCGATGCTGGTGGCTTTTTTGTCTACATAGCCTGTACGCAAGCGGTAATCGATTCGTGATTCATCACATTCAACCGCAATCATCGAGAAGCCAGCCATTGTAGCTGCGAGAGGTTGAGCACCACCCATGCCGCCAAGACCACCCGTTAGAACCCACTTACCGTTTGCTTCGCCTTGGAAATGCTTCTTCGCGATAGCGACAAACGTTTCATAAGTACCTTGAACGATGCCTTGAGAGCCAATGTAAATCCAGCTACCTGCTGTCATTTGACCGTACATCATCAAGCCTTCTTTATCGAGCTCGTTGAAGTGTTCCCAATTCGCCCAGTGTGGAACAAGGTTAGAATTCGCGATCAGTACGCGGGGTGCGTTTTTATGAGTCGGGAACACGCCTACAGGCTTACCTGATTGAACAAGTAACGTTTGGTCGTCTTCTAAACGCTCTAATACTTCAACAATCTTGTCATAACATTTCCAATCACGTGCCGCGCGACCGATACCGCCATACACAACCAGTGCATGTGGATGTTCTGCCACATCAGGGTCTAGGTTATTCATCAGCATACGCAGCGGTGCTTCTGTTAACCAAGATTTAGCGCGCAAAGTGGTACCATGAGGTGCGCGAATTTCGCGAGTCGTGTCGAGACGAGGGTCACTGTTGTGGTGTTCCGTCATTTTGGAATTCCTTCTGTTTCACGTTATATCGTTGTAGTTGTAGTTGTAGTTGTAGTTGTAGTTGTAGTTATCGGTATAGCTGGATTAGTCGCTGGCCATTGCAGAGGCAATATCCCAACACAAACGTGCCGCCAATCGAGCCGTTTGGCCATCGACGTCGTAGTCTGGGTTGTATTCCGCAATGTCCGCGATAATGAGTTTTTCACTGTGTTGGAAAATCTGTTCTAGAAAAGGAGCAAGTGCTTCATAGCTCACGCCTCTTGCCGCTGGTGCACTTACGCCCGGCGCTGTCGCTGCTGGAAATACGTCTAGATCGATAGTGAGATAGAGGTAATCACACTCAGCGATGAATTTTTGTAACTTAACCAGTTGAGCGACTTGGTTAACTTGGGTCATGTTGCGGTCGTGTTCATACCAAACACCCAGTTGGTCGGCTTTGTTAAACAGCGCTTTGGTATTACTAGCCGCACTCACACCAAGACAAGCGTAATGAAACGGCCATTGATGTGTGTGGCAGTAATCACTTATCTGGTTGAAAGGTGTGCCTGAGCTCGGTTTAACATCGGCAATGTTGCTTTCAAATTCGCGAAGATCAAAGTGAGCATCAAAATTAACGATACCGATCTTAGGTTTGCGTTCTGGCTGACCTTTATCAAGGTGTTCCATTTGATGTAAATGATCAGCGAGGCCTTGGAAAGATGCCCAAGCTACTTCGTGACCACCGCCGAGGGTAATCACTTTGTTGATTGCTAAAGCATTGGCAATAACCGAAGCACATTGTTTTTGGCTGACTTCGAGTTGACCATCATTGCATTCGATATCACCAAGGTCCGCGATGTGAGCGTCACTGTGCCAAGCCATATTAGCCAACGCTTGGCGAATCAGGTTAGGTGCTTGTTTCGCGCCCACGCGTCCTTTATTCCTTGCAACACCTGCATCGCTGGCGAAGCCAACCAAGGCGATAGCACTGCTAGTCAGCTCGTCATTTAACTCACTATTTTGCACTTGCTTGGTAATGTGATGAACGCGTGTGCCGAGTGCGCCATCTTCAAGATCATTACGCCCTGTCCACACAAAGTTATGCACGGTTGTTGCGTTCTTTTGAATGCTGTTGGAATTAGATTGAGTCATGACATACCTCGCCATTAACAATGCGTTTATGCAGATGAGGAACACCGACTTGATAGCTTAGATCGGCAGGGTGGTCGATATTCCAGATAGCCAAATCAGCGGCATAACCAATTTCAATTTTGCCTTTGGTTTGTGAGTCGCCAATGGCAGAAGCTGCGTTACAAGTTACACCGCGCAGCGCTTCTTCAGGCGTTGTACCAAACAGGGTGCAGCTCATGTTCATCATCAGCGTTAAATCAGCAAAGGGAGAAGTGCCGGGGTTTAAGTCGGTCGCTATTGCCATTGGAATGTTGTGTTCACGAAGTAGGGCGATAGGCGGCTGTTGAGTCTCTTTCAGGAAGTAGAAAGCACCGGGTAGCAAGGTGGCAATTGTGCCTGATTCTGCCAGTGCTTTTACTCCGGTTTCATCTAAGTACTCAACATGGTCAACAGAGAGTGCGCCGTATTTTGCTGCAAGTGCGCTACCACCCATATTCGAAAGTTGTTCAGTGTGGCCTTTAATCGCGAGCCCATGTTCTTTGGCTGCTGCAAAGACACGTTCGGTTTGTTCTAGGTTGAAGCCGATAGATTCGCAGAACACGTCAACGGCATCGGCGAGCCCTTGCTCTGCGGCTTTAGGAATGATCTCTTGGCAAACCAGATCGATATAGCTGTCCGGTTGTTCTTTATATTCAGGTGGCACAGCATGCGCTGCAAGGAGAGTGGTGGTGATCTTAATTCGGCGATGATTCTCTAACGCTTTAGCTGCGCGTAACATCTTGAGTTCATCATCAAGTGTTAAACCATAGCCAGATTTTACTTCGATGCTGGTTACGCCACTTCTTAGTAGGCCATCAAGTCTAGGCAGCGCCATTTCAACCAGTTCAGATTCTTGGGCTGCGCGGGTTGCTGTGACTGTCGCGAGAATCCCGCCGCCTTGCTTGGCGATGTCGGTGTAAGAGACACCATTCAAACGCTGCTCAAACTCGTTGGCGCGATTACCCGCAAATACGAGGTGAGTGTGGCAATCAATCAGCCCAGGGGTGACGAGTTTGTTCTTGCAATCATAGGTGATGTAATCCAAAGAACCATCAATACTTACTTGTTCTAACTCAGAAGCAAGTACGCCTTGGTTTGAACAAGAGATGGACACGATTTTACCGCTTTCGATAACGATATCTTGAGGGGAGGAGGGCTGATAACCATCGGCTCCCGAATTCATGGAGACCACTCGTGCGTTTTTGAGGATCAAATTCATAATCACCTAGATCTTTGCTAAACATTAAATGTATATACAAATAAATAGGCTAAACGCTGACCCGAATCAAGTCGATGTTGCAAAAATGTGATCGGCGATCAGGATGATGTTCTTTAATTTAGAAGTATCTTGGAGCTTAATTTGTACTTAGAACCAGGATGGTAGAGCAATGCAAAGCTGATGAGGCGCTCTTTACTCCATGTTCTTCTATTCAAAAGTAGGCAAGGTTCTGATTCAGATAGCTTTAGTGACGTTCTGATTTGAGAGTCAGGAATAATGGCTTCAACCGTGTGCTCGATTGCACTCAACGGGCAGCTTTTTGAAAGGTATTCATTGGGTGTAGAGGTTGAAAAGTCTTGCTCTAGGTATTTTGGTGCGGCTTGCGAGTTCACCCAGCGCGCTTCCAATTGAATCGGTGTGTTGTCAGCAAAGTGGATGATTTCACTATAGAACACTTCTGCGTTGATCATCACACCTAACCGTGTCGCGGTGCTTTCATCTGCTTTGATGCTCTTGTGCTTGATAACCTGGCTAGCATACGTTTGACCTCGGTCTTTGATCTCTTGTGCGATGTTGTTGATATCAAGCAGCGGAGATTGCGCTTTTTCGTCTGGTTCACAAACAAAAGTACCTAGCCTTGGCTTCCTGATGAGTTTGCCTTCAGACACCAGATCTCGAATGGCTTTATTGACTGTCATTCTGCTCACTTTGAACTGCTCAGTGAGTTCTAGCTCTGTGGTTATCTGGTAACCCACTGGCCAGTGACCACTGGTGATATTCTCGTCTATGAACTGTTTTATCTGAAGGTAGAGCGGCGCTTTCGACATAATGAAACCTTATTTGACTATACAAATAGAGTAACGGAATTTTTCACGATTTCAACATTTCCTCGGGCAATGTGACCTTATTCAACATAGATGGGGCAAATTGCTTGATTCTGTGAGGCAAGTGTCGCAAATTGTCACGCAATAACTATTCGTAAATCAGATAATTAGAAAGGGAAATAATATGTTTAAGAAATTAAAGGCCTCGTTGGGCATCGGTGCAGCAAAGGTTGATACTGTCTTAGATAATATTGAAGTTTTCCAAGGTGGAGAGTTGTCTGGCAATGTTCACATTGTTGGTGGCGACGTTGAGCAACAAATCGACTTGATTAACTTGGTTCTCAACACAGAAGTAAAAGTAGAAACGGAAGACAGTACCAGCTACGAAACCTTTTCACTGGGTCGTATTCAAGCGGTAGAGCCTTTCGTTATCCAACCGGGTGAAACCAAACTGGTTCCATTCCGACTTAAGTTACATGATGAAACGCCAGTCACCGCGTTGAACGCACAAATGAACCAATGCCATGTGTGGGTTGAAACCAACCTAGATATAGGCTTCGCGATTGACCCTAAAGACCGTGACTTTATCTCTGTTCACCCACTGCCAACGGTTGCTAAAATCATCCAAGGTGTGGAAGCATCCGGTATGGCAATGGTGAAAGCAGACGTAGAGAAGGGTTTCTTAAAAGGCAACAGCTTTGCTTCTCGTTCGGGTTGTTACCAAGAGATTGAATTTCGCAGCGGCGGCTTCATGAATAATAAAGAGATCGAGCTGTCATTCATCGTTGAAGGTTCAATGGTTCACTGCCTAGCAGAAATCGACCGCTCAATGAGCTTCCGCGGCGACCAATACATCTCATTCAGCTTGCCTGCGAACGCCGCCGATTCAGACATTCGCAACGCTGTATCAAGAATCATGAGTACGTAGTCGCTCTCTCTGTTAGTAGATGCTCTTTCTATTAATAGAGACAAGACAGTACGATTTCTATAGCCGAACTTAACCGTTCGGCTTTTTTGTTTGTAAATAAAGACAAAGAACCAATCATTGAACGTTAGCTTAGGGTGTTAGAAGGTCCTATATAGAAGAGACATTTAAGTTATGTAGTTTTTGTGGCGCTGTGGGACTAACATTGTCATTTCATATAATTTCGTTACAATGTTCGGCTACTCACAAATGGGGCATCTGTATTTGCTTCTATGTGGGTATCTTTATTATGCATATATCTCCGATCAACATATTTGTTGGTTGAAAAACATATATTAAACATTTTCATGTGTTGCTTGGTGTGCAACACCACTGTAAAGGACAAATAATGCCAATTATTACTCTTCCTGACGGTAGTCAGCGTCAATTTGACAACCCTGTATCAACTCTAGATGTTGCCCTATCAATCGGTCCGGGTCTTGCGAAAGCAACCATTGCTGGTCGTGTAGACGGCGAGCGTGTTGATGCTTGTGATCTTATCGAAAACGATGCAAGCCTAGAAATCATCACAGCTAAAGATGAAGTCGATGGCCTTGAGATCGTTCGTCACTCTTGTGCTCACCTTTTAGGTCACGCGATTAAGCAGCTTTTTCCAGAAGCGAAAATGGCGATCGGTCCTACCATCGATAACGGTTTCTACTACGATATCGACCTTGAGCACTCTCTAACGCAAGAAGATCTAGAAAAGATTGAAAAGCGTATGAAAGAGCTAGCGAAGACCAAGTACCAGGTTGTTAAGAAGAAAGTTAGCTGGCAGGAAGCGCGTGACGCATTCGAAGCTCGCGGCGAGACTTACAAAATCGAAATCTTGGACGAGAACGTTTCTAAAGACGATCGTCCAGGCCTGTACCATCATGAAGAATACATCGATATGTGTCGTGGTCCACACGTTCCACATATGGGCTTCTGCCAACACTTCACGCTACTTAACGTAGCGGGTGCTTACTGGCGTGGTAACAGTGACAACAAGATGCTTCAACGTATCTACGGCACTGCATTCCACGACAAGAAAGCGCTTAAGGCTCACCTAGTGCGCCTAGAAGAAGCGGCTAAGCGTGATCACCGTAAAATCGGTAAGCACTTAGATCTATTCCACATGCAGCAAGAAGCACCAGGCATGGTGTTCTGGCATCACAATGGTTGGACTATCTTCCGTGAGCTAGAAGTATTTATTCGTCAGAAGCTGACTGAGTACGATTACCAAGAAGTTAAAGGCCCATTAATGATGGACCGTGTTCTTTGGGAACGTTCTGGTCACTGGGATAAGTACGCTGAAGCGATGTTCACTACTTCTTCAGAGAACCGTGAATACGCGATTAAGCCAATGAACTGTCCTGGTCACGTTCAAATCTTCAACCAAGGTTTGAAATCTTACCGTGATCTACCGCTACGTATGGCTGAGTTCGGCTCATGTCACCGTAACGAGCCGTCTGGCGCACTTCACGGCATTATGCGTGTTCGTGGCTTCACTCAAGATGATGCTCACGTATTCTGTACTGAAGACCAAGTTCAGCAAGAAGTTAAAGCTTGTATTGAAATGGTTTACGATACTTACACAACTTTCGGTTTCGAAAACATTGTTGTTAAGCTGTCTACTCGTCCAGAACAGCGCGTAGGTTCAGACGAAATGTGGGACCGTGCAGAGGCCGATCTTAAGCAAGCGCTTGAGGCGATGGAGATTGCATACGAGATTCAAGAAGGCGAGGGTGCGTTCTACGGACCTAAGATTGAATTTACTTTGCATGATTGTTTGGACCGCGCATGGCAATGTGGTACAGTGCAGCTCGATTTTGCATTACCAGAACGTTTAGGTGCAACTTACGTAGGTGAAGATAACGAGCGTCACACGCCAGTTATGATCCACCGCGCGATTTTAGGTTCACTAGAACGCTTCATTGGTATTCTTATTGAAGAATACGCTGGCTTCTTCCCAACGTGGTTGGCGCCAGAACAAGCAATTGTTATGGGCATTACGGACAAACAGTCTGAATATGTACAAGAAATTGCGAAAAAACTGCAAAAAAGTGGATTTAGAGTCAAAGCAGACTTGAGAAATGAGAAGATTGGCTTTAAAATCCGCGAACATACTTTGAAACGTGTACCGTTCATGCTTGTGTGTGGTGACCAAGAAATGGAAGCCGGCGAAATTGCAGTACGTACACGTAAAGGTAAGGACCTTGGTAAATTTAAAGTGGATGACTTTATTTCATACATCCAAGCCGAGGTTTCAAACCGTAAGCTCAATCTGGAGGAATAGCTATTAAAGGCGGAAGACGTGGCCAACAACCGGCCAAACAAAACCAGCACCGTTTAAACGGTGACATTCGTGGCGTTCGTGAAGTGCGTCTAACTGGCGCAGACGGCGAAGCTGTTGGTGTAGTAACAATCGCTGAAGCGATGGAAGCTGCAAATGAAGCTGGTATGGATCTCGTAGAGATCAGCCCTAACGCCGAGCCGCCAGTTTGTCGTGTGATGGACTACGGTAAGTTCCTCTTCGAGAAGAGCAAAGCTGCGAAAGAGCAGAAGAAAAAGCAAAAGCAGGTTCAGATCAAGGAAATTAAATTCCGACCTGGAACTGATATTGGAGACTATCAGGTAAAACTACGCAACCTGACTGGTTTCCTTGAAGACGGCAACAAAGTGAAGGTAACAATTCGCTTCCGTGGCCGCGAAATGGCTCACCAAGAAATCGGTGTTGACGTTCTTAATCGTTTGAAAATCGATACTGAAGAATTTGCAGTTGTCGAATCTTTCCCAACGAGAATTGAAGGTCGCCAGATGATCATGGTGTTGGCCCCTAAAAAGAAGTAATTAACGGCTTTACAAGTAATTAAACCTTGCAGCCATAGGCTGTAGGGTTTTATTCGCCCTAATTACTATGTTATTAACAACTCAACAATGCGGAGTTATTCATCATGCCTAAGATGAAAACCAACAAAGGTGCTGCTAAGCGTTTCCAGAAAACTGCTGGTGGTATTAAGTTTAAGCACGCTGGTAAACGTCACATCCTGACTAAGCGTACTACTAAGAACAAGCGTCAGCTTCGTCCGAACTCAATCCTTCCAAAATGTGAAGTGGCTGCAGTTCTACGTATGATGCCATACGCTTAATTCTTTTTAGTTTATAAATTCGTTTAGTTTAGGAGAAGCATAATGCCTCGCGTAAAACGTGGTGTACAAGCTCGTGCACGTCATAAGAAAGTTCTAAAACAAGCTAAAGGTTACTACGGAGCACGTTCACGTGTTTACCGCGTAGCTTTCCAAGCAGTTACCAAAGCTGGTCAATACGCTTACCGTGACCGTCGCAACAAGAAACGTCAATTCCGTCAACTTTGGATTGCACGTATCAATGCGGCATCTCGTCAAAATGGTCTATCTTACAGCCGTTTCATCAATGGCCTTAAGAAAGCATCTATCGAGATCGACCGTAAGATTCTTGCTGACATCGCAGTATTCGACAAAGCAGCATTTGCTGTTCTAGTTGAAAAAGCGAAAGCATCTCTATAATTTAGAGTTAGCTTAAAGGTTTAAGAAAAGGAGAACTTCGGTTCTCCTTTTTTATTGCCTGTAATTTGGCTCTTTAGAGATTCCCTCCTTCCCTCCATCCTTCCTTCCTTCCTTCGTCAGTCTAGGGAATGACGAGATGAAATTTCGCATCTAATTTTTATTCGCTTGAACACGCATTCTGGTATATAAACATCTACCTAACCTTTTAATGTTAAGCGACCGAAATAAATGACCGCACCTACCACTATGACGTTCTTCGAACGTTTTGAAACTGACATCCTTTCTGGCAAGAAGACGATTACTATTCGCGATGAATCTGAGCGTGACTACCAACCAGGCAGTGTTGTGGAAGTATCAACGCTAGAGCAAGGACGTGTGTTCTGTAATCTTAAGATCATCAGCGTTGAGCCAATTTTGTTTGATGACTTAGGTGAATTCCATGCTCAGCAAGAGAACATGACGCTGCAAGTACTCAAAGACGTGATTCAAGATATCTATCCCGGTATCTCTGAGCTGTATGTGGTTTCTTACGAGCTTGTGTAACCCGCTTTAAATGAAATTTGTTGATCACTACAGTGTTTAACTGCTGAGCAATAAGAAAGGGAATTCACAATGAGTGAATTACAGAACGAAACAGTTCAGAAAATCCTACTTCAACTTTATTGTCGTGAGCAAACTGAGCAGCCGTTAATTTCTAGAACTGATCTCAACATTGCTCTTTATGATAGCGAAGGCTTTCTAGCGTGGCGTGATACCAAGCGTGACTTTACTGTCAGTGATATCGAGAGTCGAGTGTGGGTGAAGAGTTGCCCCGGCGGCTATATCACTGAAGTGCACTTTAATGCTGACGGTTCTCTAACTGAATACCGTTTGTTCGATCGATTTGAAACAACAGGGCAGTGGCAGTTAGCTGACGGTTTGTTACTCGTCGAGATTCTGAAGGGTGACAACTGCTACCAGTTTGCTGTTGTGGCTCGTGCTGATCTTAATATTCATTCTGCGGTGGAATATAAAAATGGTGAGCTGCATTCGTATCTGAAATTGGTGCAGGCTGAGCGTTAATCCTTTTTAGTCGACCTTGCTTGCCCATTAAAATGAGTGATGTTCCAAGAATAAAAAGCCAACAGTGATGTTGGCTTTGTTGTTTTCAATTCTACCGAGTACTTCTAATCAACGCGCTATTAAGCAATTAAGTTAAACCATTAAGCTTTGAAGTTCGCCAATCGAGTATAAAGCTCGCTGTCTTGGTCTTGCTTTGCACAAACCGTCAGTAGGTCTTCAATAAAGTACTTCAATGCACGCGCTTCAATTCGGCGAATGCCTTGTTGCTGTTCTTCAGTTAGGTAACCGTAGATAGTCGCAGCGCCAAAGTCACCAAAGATCATTTGGCCTTGTTCATTAACCAAAGTGTTATGTGCGTATAAATCACCATGACAGACCTTGTTGGCATGAAGGTGTTCAAACACATCAATCATCTGATCTGTAATACTGTTGATCTGAGCAATTGAAAGCTCAAAGCCTTCATTGAACGTATCGCGAGTACAGCTTTCAAGAGTAGGGGGCAAACCGAGGTTGTAATAGTTGCTTGGGATAAGCTCCATGACTAACGCTAGGTAGTCTGACTCGTCGACTTGAGCGATAGACTTCACTAGGTTGCTATGTTGGCCTGCTTGAAGACACGCTTCAAGTTCATCATGTGGGTAACCGTCACTGGTCACTTCGCCTTTGAATACTTTAACGGCCACTTCTTGTGGGAAATCAAAGTCACCGTTTAACCAGTTAGCATGTGAAATTACGCCAGACGCACCTTGGCCAAGTACTTGATTCAGTGAGTAGCATTGTGAACTAACAGCAGGCACGCTATCTAAGCTGCTTGGGTGTTTGCAAAACGGGTTACCCGCAAACGCTAACCAAGCCAATTTTGGTAGCTTGATTAGGAACTCAGGGAATTCAGTCAGTTGGTTTGCAGACAGGCGAACTAGCTCAAGGTTGGATAGGTTTTCCATGCTTTCTGGTAACACGCGAATCTTGTTACCCGCCAATGCCAGTTTCTGTAGTCGTGGTCTTTCACCTAGTGAGCTTGGCAGAATCTCAATCTCATTGTCGGTCAGGATTAACCAACGTAGTTGAGTAGGCAGAGACTGCTCGCTAACGGTTTTGATTTGGTTGGTTTTGAAGCCAACCATTTCGAGCTTAGGAAGAGTACCTAGAACATCAGGAAGGTGCGTAAACAGGTTATTCGACGCGAAGATAATTCGCAGGTTAGTCAGCTGCGATAACTCTTCTGGTAAATCTGACAGTTGATTGCCTGAAAGGTCTAGAATCTCAAGAGAATCAGCGAGTTCTAAGATCTCTAATGGAAATTCGGTGAGACCTTCTGACAGTTTTAAGCGCTTAATACCTTTGAGTTGCCCTGATTTTAATTGTTCTAGAGTATGCAAACCTTAGCCTTATGAATAGATGTTCGAGGCGCGTAGTTTACTTGTCTCAATCGAGAAAGGCGAGTATCCGGAAGAATACTCGCCTAACTAAACTAAGTGAACGAATCTACGAAGGTTAAAGTCGTATATGGTTTTGGCTGACGCCGACCTCCTCAACAAAATCAGCATCATGACTGACCAAGATAAATGCGCCTTTGTATCCACGCAAAGCGGACGCCAATATTTGTTGTGAGTCTATGTCCAAGTGATTGTCTGGTTCATCGAGCAATAGAAGTGGGGTGTCTTGCTTGTGGCTAACGATCAACATCGCCAGTTTCATTTTTTCACCACCACTTAAATGTGCCACTTTTCGGTATACGGAGTCTCGTCGGAACCCTATTCCAGCCAACAAGATTCGTGCGTCACTCTCTGTTAACCCAAAGCTATGTGTCATCAAGCTATCGAACATCGTATCGTTGGTGTCTAACAGGCCAAAGTGTTGGTCCAAATAGACGGTCGCCCCCAAGCGCTTGATCGAGCCTTTATAATTGGCGTGTTGACCGTGAATCGCTTTTAACAGTGTCGACTTTCCACACCCATTAGCACCGGTTAGATAACACCGTTCCCCTTGTGATAAAGAGAAACTGATTGGCGCACCTGAGCCGTAAATAAGGCGGCAGTTCTCAACGGTTAACAAAGAGCTCTTTTTACTGCTATTACTTTGCTGTAGATACAAAGCTTGTGGTTTCAGCCGTTCCTTCAGTTCTTTAAGCGACTGAAGTTTATGTTGGTTTTGGTCAATGAGGTTCCTTTGGCTTGTCGCAGACGAGGCTTGGCTTTGTCCTGCTTTATCTTTCATCGCATCCAATAAGATCTTGGGTTGGCTACCTGACTTTCTGAGTCGGTTTCCCTGAGATTCTCGCTGCTGCGCCTTTTCCTTGTTGGCTTGAGCTTGACGCTCGAGTCGTTTCTTTTCGGACTGATGATGCGCAATCTGTTTGTCTAGCGCTTCGCTTTGGCTAGACACTTGTTTGAAGTAATCATCATAATTTCCTTTATAGAAATGTACGCCCAAGCTGTTTAGATGATAGATCCCGTCCATTTGTCTCAATAAGCTTCGATCATGGCTGACGACAAGTACCTTGCCTTCAAACAACTGGCATTGTTCTAGTAACCAATTGCGTCCATCGTTATCCAAATGGTTCGAAGGCTCATCGAGGATCAGTATGTCGTTATTTGATACGAACAGCTGATGAAGCTGTAACAGGGCGAGTTGCCCACCACTCAAAGAGCAACAAAGCGTGTTCAAATCACTAGTGATCTTGAGTGTACCTAGCAACTGCTGGGTACGTGTCTCTAAATCCCAATCATCTCCAACGATATTGAAGTGCTGCAGTTCGCAGCTACCTTGCTCTATCGCTTTTAATGCATCTAACTTTTCGGTGAGCCCTAAGAAGTCAGCGATGGTGATGTTGGAACCCAGTAGCGTTGATGGTAACTGAGAGTAAAAGCCTATTGAACCTTGTCGCGAAACACTGCCTGTTGTGGGCTGTTTTTGCCCGATCAGTAACGAAAGAAGTAGTGACTTTCCAGCCCCATTTCTTCCGACTAGGCCGGTGAGGCGAGTGCTCAAATTAAAGGTGATGTCTTTGAATAACCACTCACCAGTATCGAGTTGGAATGAGAGATTGTTGGCTAATATAGTAGGCATAAAAATACCTCCCTTTACGTGTAAACGAGTAAAAGGGGTGAGGCGCTTTTTCTATATAGAACCCTACACAGAATTCTATGTATAGATCGCTGATCTGATTTCTGTCTTTAAGGTACTGATCTTAAAGATGTAGCTTGTCAAAAAACGGATCTTTAAGAGTTTGATTTGTCGCGAAAATAGATGACGAAGTAACGCCCACTAACCCCGAGTGTCCAAATGATTTTTATAAAAATAAATCGGATGTCAGGATGTTAGTACTTCATTATGGCGTTATTCTCTTTTGAAATGATGGTGGGATGGTACTGAAAGAGGGTGCTTAAAGTCAATATGGTGATGTGATTAAAATGTATCCAAATAATTAAAGCGCCTCATGCCTATATAGATATAACCATGAGGCGCTTTAGAGTGTTCTTTGAAGGCAAGTGCTTCAACGAATGTGGAAATTACAGGTTTTGTCCGCCGACAGCTCGCCAGCACATATCAAAGCTATCGCTGATGTACTTGGCTGACTGCTCTGGTGGTAACTCATTCTGTTCAATCAACCAGTTTGCACAAATCAAAAAATGGCTGTGGATGAAGTGCCTAACAAGGTTGATGTCTAACACCATCAGTTCACCAGTTTCTTGTCCTTTCAAAATGATCTCGTCTAATGATGCGAACATCTGTGAGACGATGACTTCTCGTGTTTGAGTCGTCGGATCGAAATGAACATTAGTGAAGAACTTCATCGCAACTGGATTTTCTAACGCCCATTCAAGCCCTGTAATCCACATGAACTTAAAGGCTTGGTAGCGATCTTGTTCAGCGATTTCTGTGTGCTGGTCAAGGGTAGAAAATAGCTCTATTTTCAGTTCACGAAACAGTTCATCAATCAGTAGAGATTTGTTCTCAAAGTGATGAAACAGTGTCGCTTTTGCTACGCCTGCTGTTTTCGCTATTTGTCCTGTAGATGTGCCCTCTAGCCCCTGTTGAGAGAAGAGCAAGAGGGCAGCATCTAGGATTTTTTGCCTTTTCGTAATCATCTATTTAGTACTTTGAACAGAATCTTTTTAATTGGGTTGTTGTAAGGAGGGTGCATTAACTTGGTGAAGTTAATTTTTCCTCTACTTAGAACAGTTTTTGCATGGCTAAAGGTCTTAAAGCCTTCAATGCCGTGGTAGTGTCCCATGCCTGAAGGGCCAATGCCACCGAACGGCGCGTCTTCTGCTGCCACATGCACTAGCGAGTCGTTAATACAAACACCGCCAGAATGCGTATTCGATAAGAACTGGTCTTGAGTCTGCTTATCATGACTCATCAGGTACAAAGCAAGTGGACGTTCTCTTGCTGTGATGTAGCTGATCGCTTCTTCAATAGAATCATAAGGCACGATAGGCAGAATAGGGCCAAACAACTCTTCTTGCATTGCGACCATGTCGTCGTTCACTTCGGTGAGAAGGTGCGGCGTCATTCTGTGGTTTACATCGTCTTGCGCTTGTTCGGTGACGGTGTGAACGACTGCGCCTTTAGATTGAGCATCTGTAATCACCCCCTTCAAACGATTGTATTGACGCATATCGATCACTGAAGTTAAGTCTTTGCTCTCAATGCCTGCTTTATACAGCTTTTTGAAGTATTGCTTATAAGCTGTGATGAACGCATCGACTTTTTCTCGTGGCAATAAGATGTAATCGGGCGCCACACAAATCTGGCCAGCGTTTAAGCTTTTTGCAAACAGGATGCGTTCAACGGCGTCAGCCACATCAAAGTCGGGAGCAATAATCGTTGGAGACTTGCCGCCTAACTCCAAAGTTACTGGCGTTAAGTTGTCGGCTGCTGCTCTCATGACGTGCTTACCCACAGAGGTCGAGCCTGTGAAAAGGATATGGTCAAACGGGAGCTGGCTAAATTTAGCGGAAACATCCGCTTCACCTTCGATAATCGCGACTTGATCTTCACTAAAGCCTTCGGCCAGCATGGCTTTTAAAACTCGGTTGGTCGCAGGAGTAAACTCGGACATCTTGAGCATTGCAGTGTTGCCCGCCGCTAACGCAGTGATGAGAGGACCTAAAGAGAGCATTATAGGAAAGTTCCAAGGAACGATAATGCCTACAACGCCCACAGGCTGATAATGAACCGTGATCTTTGCTGGCGTCAGCATCAAACCGGCTTTGCGGCGTGATGGCTTCAACCACTTCTTAAGGTTCTTATCACTGTAATTAATTTGGTGAAGAGAAGGGGTGATATCAGCAATCAAGCTGTCGTGTTTTGCGCGATGACCATAATCTTCAGACACTGCGTCAATCAATTGCTCTTGGTAGTGTATTAGCAACGCTTTTAATTCCGAGAGGTTTTTTCTTCTCTGCTCAAGCGTTGGATTAACATTACTGCGGTAGTGATCTTTTTGTCGGTTGAATATTTTATCCATGTCGTTGATGTTCGACGTGATTGGTTCAAGGTCTAGATTATGGCTCATAGTATCCCCTAAATTCGAAAGCTGACCGATTGGTTGGTCAGCTGAAATTACAAGAAGATCGAACCGAATACAAGATATGCGCGAGAAAAGTTCAAAAATTGAGCGGTTACAACATTGACGTGAGCGAGTTTTAGTAGGAAGAACGAAGTGTTTATAGGCCTCGAATCGTGGGATACAAGTAGTGTTTGTAATAGCGAGAGTTCAGATTGGGAAGTGGTCATATTTGTCAAAACCCTGACTTAACTTGACCTGATTAGCCAAGAATTTTATGTGTCTTTGGTATTTTATTCACCTGATTTTTTGTTAGAAAGTGCTTTAAATCTCATGCGCTTCAGCCTGTTTTTTGGTCTAAAACCTTGTAATACCTTACCTGTCACTTTAAGTCGGATCGACGATAAAAAAACGTAATCGTAACCACAAATATCAATGGTTGGACTCACTCTTAATAATATCGGTTAATGCAGCCAACAAATCGTTTTCGAACGTTTTTTGTTGGGTTATACCTCGCTATTCCAATGAGGTATCTTCTGTCGATGGCCCTATAGTGTGAGGTCTCTAGAATTGGAAAATTCGGTTAATTTGGAACGCATCCGTGCTGAGTATAATGTAAAGCACTGGAGCCAAGGTTTTTATGGAATTGATGATAACGGCGAGGTGTATGTTTCACCGAGCGAAACCGATCATCAAGTTCCGCTTAGTCAGATCGTAAAACAGTTAGAGCAGCGAAATATTGGTTTGCCTGCTCTTGTGCGTTTTCCTCAAATAGTGCACCAACGTGTGCACAATATCTGTAACGCATTCAACCAAGCGATCGACGAATATCAGTACGATAACCGTTACCTACTTGTTTACCCGATTAAAGTTAACCAACAGAAAGAAGTGGTTGACGAGATCTTAGCGAGCCAAGCTCAATTAGAGCAGAAGCAGCTTGGTTTAGAGGCGGGCAGCAAGCCTGAACTATTAGCGGTATTGGCACTGGCTCAAAAAGCGAGCTCGGTGATCGTGTGTAACGGTTACAAAGACAGAGAATACATCCGTCTTGCGCTTATTGGCGAAAAGCTGGGTCATAAAGTATTTATCGTTCTAGAGAAGCTATCTGAGCTTGATCTTGTTCTTTCTGAAGCGAAAGCGCTTGGCGTGAAACCTCGTTTAGGTTTACGTATTCGTCTTGCTTCTCAAGGCGCAGGTAAATGGCAAGCAAGTGGTGGGGAGAAGTCGAAGTTTGGTTTGTCTGCATCACAAGTGCTTACCGTTATTGAACGTTTAAAAGCAGAAGACCAACTGGATGTTTTAGAGTTAGTGCATTTCCATCTTGGCTCACAAATGGCCAATATTCGTGATGTGCGAAATGGTGTGAGTGAAGCGGCACGTTTCTACTGTGAACTGCGCGATATCGGTGCTCAATTGAAGTACTTAGATGTTGGTGGTGGTTTGGCTGTGGATTACGACGGTACACGTAGCCAGTCTTCAAACTCAATGAACTACGGCTTGCTTGAATACGCTCGAAACATTGTGATGACAGTAGGGGATATCTGTAAGCTCTACAATCAGCCACAACCTGTGATCATTTCTGAATCTGGTCGTTCATTGACTGCGCATCATGCTGTACTTGTAACCAATGTTATTGGTACAGAAAGCTATTCTCCGGAAGACATGGCGGCTCCAGAAGCTGATGCACCAATGTTGCTAAACAACATGTGGAAGAATTTCTTAGAATTAGATGCAGGTAACGATGATCGAGCGTTGATCGAGATCTACAACGACACGCAGAGTGATATCGCAGAAGCGCACAATCAATTTGCCACAGGCATGCTGAATCTTCAGCATCGTGCTTGGGCAGAACAGATGTCTTTGCGAATTAACTATGAACTTAGTTCTCGTATGAGTACTAAAAACCGTTACCACCGTCCTATTTTGGACGAGTTGAGCGAGCGTTTAGCCGACAAGTTCTTCGTGAACTTCTCGCTGTTCCAATCGTTACCAGATGCTTGGGGTATCGATCAGGTATTCCCTGTATTGCCTCTAAGTGGTTTGGATAATGCGGACGAGCGACGCGCTGTGGTATTGGATATCACCTGTGATTCTGACGGTACGATTGACCAGTATGTTGACGGTCAAGGTATTGAAACAACGCTGCCAGTTCCTGCGTGGAACCCTGATGAACCCTACCTAATGGGCTTTTTCTTAGTAGGCGCATACCAAGAGATCTTGGGTGATATGCATAACCTATTTGGCGATACCCACAGTGTAGTGGTGAATGTTGATGAAAGTGGCCAAGCGAATATCGACTACATCAACGAAGGCGATACGGTTGAAGACATGATGCGTTATGTTCACATCGATACGGATCTGATTCGTCAGAACTACAAAGATTTGGTCACGGCGAAAGTACCAGCAAAAGAGCAACAAAGCGTGCTTGAAGAGTTAGAGCAAGGCTTGATGGGTTACACCTATCTTGAGGATTTTTAATGAACGATTTATTTACCAAACCAGATTACTCGCTGTACTCCAACGCGATGACGTTTATGCGTCGTCCATTGGTACAAAACCCAATTGATAACGAGGCTGATGTGGTTGTGTTGGGCGCGCCGTTAGATATGGCGACCTCGGGTCGTCCGGGCGCTCGTATGGGGCCTGATGCGATTCGTCGTGCGTCGGTAAACTTGGCGTGGGAAGGCAAAAAGTTTCCTTGGGACTTCAATGTATTTGAACATACCTCGGTGATTGATGCTGGCGATCTTGTGTTTGATTGCGGTGATGCTGAAGATTTAACTCAACGTTTAGAAGCAGCCGCAGATGCGATTCTAAACAGCGGTAAAACATTGTTAGGATTAGGTGGCGATCACTTCATTACATTGCCTTTGCTAAGAGCATACGGCAAGAAGTACGGTGAAATGGCTCTGATTCATTTTGACGCGCACACTGATACTTACAGTCAAGGCAGCCGTTACGATCACGGCACTATGTTCTACCATGCGCCAAATGAGGGTTTAATATCGCCTGAGCATTCTGTGCAAATTGGTATTCGTACAGAGTATAAGCAGGAAGGTCACGGCTTTAATGTCATCAATGCGATGCAAGCGAATGACATGAGCGTGGATGAGATCATTGCTCAAGTAAAAGATATTGTTGGCGACAAACCTGTTTATGTAACGTTTGATATTGATTGTCTGGATCCTGCGTTTGCACCGGGTACGGGCACGCCAGTGTGTGGTGGTTTGAACTCAGATAAAGTGCTCAAAATCATCCGTGGCTTACAAGGTATCAACATGGTTGGTATGGATGTGGTAGAAGTGTCTCCAGCGTATGACCAAAGTGAGATTACCGCATTGGCTGGCGCGACGATTGCGCTTGAACTGCTTTATGTTTGGACTGCAAATCGCCTCGCTAAATCATAGTGTTTGATTGTTAACAGCGTAACGCTACATACTGATTTTAAAGCCCACTAAGGTTCAACTTAGTGGGCTTTTTTATTTTTGGTAGTGGACAAATAGAGTAACTCATCGTTGGAAATGAGCAGCTTCTCCCTGTTATGAATTAATGCGCTATCAGGTGTGCCTTATGCAAGTCGTTTAATTGATTCTGGGTAGAAATACATCATCTTTACGCTGGTTGTTGTCTCAAGTATGGGACTTACCTCTGCTTTGCTGTTAACGCATATCTCACCTCTATTAATGCCCCATATTCGCTAATGATTTATCAACTTTATTACTGTATATATTTATAAAACGAAGAGGTGCAATTACATTGTGCGTTTATTTGCATATAAATCAGCATCCTACTAACTTTTAACTCAGATTTTCAAACCCCAGCCAGAATCCCTAGATTTTTGAAAAGACGTCTCGTCGCACAGACATGGCATTTTTTATGGGGAAGACTAGGCTTAAGGGTACGTAAACTATAAAAAAACAGGTGAAATACTTCTCTCTTTTCAAGCCGATTGGGCATAACAATGGATTGCCATTGATGAGAGCTAAGTATGTGTTTAATTAAAACCTGAAATTGCTATTACAAATAATTTTCACAGCTCTAGAGAATAGTGCTTTGTGACAACGGGGGATATATGGATATCGAAGTTTCGCGCCAGGTTGCGGTAGTTGAAGCAACTAGTGGAGATGTCGTCGTAGTTAAGCCTGACGGCAGCGCAAGAAAGATTTCAGTTGGCGATATCATCCGTGAAAATGAGATCGTGATTACGGGCAACAAGTCAGAGCTTGTATTAGGCGTTCAGAATGATTCGATACCGGTTGGAGAGAATTGTGTTGGCTGTGTTGATGAGACTGCCGCATGGGTAGACGCTCCAATCGCCGGTGAGGTTAATTTTGATTTACAGCAAGCAGACGCAGAAACCTTCACCGAAGACGATCTTGCTGTTATTCAAGAAGCCATTTTAGGTGGTGCCGATCCGACTCAAATTTTAGAGGCAACAGCTGCTGGTGGCGGACAAGGTTCTGCAAACGCTGGCTTTGTGACGATAGATTATAACTACACAGAAACTCATCCATCGACATTCTTTGAGACCGCTGGTCTAGCAGAACAAACCGTTGATGAAGACAGAGAAGAATTTAGGTCAATTACTCGTTCATCCGGTGGTCAATCAATCAGTGAAACACTGACTGAAGGCTCCATATCTGGCAATACCTATCCCCAATCTATAACAACTACCGAAACGATCATTGCTGGTAGTTTAGCTCTCGCCCCTGACTCTTTCATTCCAGAAACGCTATCCCTCGCTTCACTGCTTAGTGAATTAAACAGCGACATTACGTCAAGTGGTTTGCCCGTCACCTTCACGTATGACGCGGTGACCAATTCTATCGTTGGTGTCCAAGGCTCCGATACAGTTTTAAGCATCGATATTGATGCCGTCAGTGTTGGTAATAACATTGAGCTTTCTCTAACCACAACGATTTCCCAGCCGATTGATCATGTACCGTCGGTTGGCGGTGGTCAGGTTTCTTACACTGGCGATCAAATAGATATTGCCTTTGATATTCAAGGTGAAGACACCGCTGGGAACCCGCTAGCAACACCCGTTAACGCACAAGTTTCAGTGTTTGACGGGATAGATCCGTCTGTTGAAAGTGTCAATATCACTAACGTTGAAACTAGCAGCGCGGCAATCGAAGGGACGTTCTCAAATATTGGTAGTGATAACCTTCAATCAGCCGTATTTGATGCAAGTGCACTGGACCAGTTTGATGGGTTGCTCAGTGATAATCAAAACACGCTTGCGAGACTTTCTGATGATGGAACAACGATTACTCTGTCCATCCAAGGTCGAGGTGAGGTTGTTCTCACTATCTCTCTAGATACCGGTGGCACCTATAAATTCGAGCAGTCTAATCCAATAGAACAAGTGGGTACCGATTCACTGACGTTCGCTTTGCCAATCACGATTACCGATTTTGACCAAGATGTTGTAACCAATACGATCAACATTGCCATTACTGATGGCGATAGCCCTGTTATCACTAATGTTGACAGTATTGATGTTGATGAAGCGGGTATTGTTGGCGGCTCACAAGAGGGCACGGCGCCAGTGTCTGGCACTGGCAGTATCACCGCGGACATTTTTGAAAGTGACATCATTGACCATTATGAACTTGAACCTGCAGAATTTAATACTGGTGGCAGCTTGGTTTCAAATGGCGAGGCCGTGCTACTTGAGTTGATTGATGAAACCAACGGTGTAAGAACTTACGAAGGTTATGTTGAGGTCAATGGTTCGAGAATTACGGTCTTTGACGTTAAAATTGATAGCCCTTCATTGGGCAACTATGAGTTTAATCTTTATGAAGAACTTTCTCATCAAGGCGCTGAAGATGCGCTGCTAACTTTTGCATTGCCAATTTATGCGGTGGATGCGGATGGAGATCGTTCTGCACTATCTGGCGGTTCAAGTACACCAGAAGCCGCTGAGATCCTAGTCAATGTAAATGATGATGTTGTTGAATTAGTCGATAATGTTGTTTCTGTCGATGAACCGACTTTGGCTGGTGATACGGTTGTTTCGTACAACCTATTTAATTTTGAAGGCGCTGATGGCTCAGCCATTCAGTCATTTAATTATGACGGTGTTGATTACTCACTCGATCAAAGCCTGCTCCCCGATGCTACCCAGACTTTCAGTTTTACTGAAGGTGTCGTCACTATCTCATTAAACGGTGACTTCAGTTTTGAAGTCGCTCGTGATATCGACCACTCAAGCAGTGAAACTATCGTCAAACAGTTCTCATTTTTAGCCGAAGATGGTGATGGGGATACTGATAGTTCGACGCTTGAGTTAAGTATTACCGATGGCCAAGATCCGATCATTGATTTGATCCCGCCTGTGACTATCTCTGAAACCAACCTTAATGACGGCTCTGCTCCCAGCGGAAGTACAGTTAGCGCAACCGAGACGATTACCTTTACCGCAGGCAGCGACGATGTAGCAAGTTTCCGTATTGAACCAACAGAGTTTAATGTGGGCGGTGCACTTAAATCGAATGGATTTGCGGTTGAGATAAAAGAAGATTCGGCTAATCCGGGTACTTACATTGGCTTTATTACCAACGGTTCGGGCGCTGAAATCCCAGTGTTTACGATTGCTTTCTCTACGAGCACATTGGGTGAATACACCTTTACTCTGCTTGAAGCGTTAGACCATGTAGATGGTTTAGATAAGAACGATCTGAGCTTTGATCTGCCTGTTTATGCGGTCGATACGGACGGCGATGATTCACTGGTGTCTCAGCTTAACGTCACGATTGGTGATGATGTCCAAATCATGCGAGACGGTACGTTAGATATTGTTGAACCAAATCTTGCAGACGGCACAATCACAACTAACACCATTGATGTGATGCCAAATCAGAGTGCTGATGGCGCGACGATCACTCAGTTCACCTATGACGGTCAACTAAGAACACTTGATCAGAATGACACTGGTGAGCAGCAGTTTAGCTTCACGGAAGGTAAGCTTTATATCACCCTTGAAGGTGAAGTGCGCTTTGAACCAAATCGTAATTTAGACCACTCGGTAAGCGAAGACATCGTGAAGTCGATTGTGGTGACTTCAAGTGATTTTGATAATGACGCTCTGACTTCAACCGTTACGCTGACGATTACTGATGGTGATAACCCGACGATTGATGTTATTCCAAGTGTTACGCTTTCTGAAACTAACCTGAGCGATGGCTCTGCTCCAAGTGGCAGCGCGGTAAGCTCGACTCAAACTATTACTTTTACCAATCAAAGTGATGATGTGGTTCGTTTCCGTATTGAGCCAACGGAGTTCAATACTAACGATGATCTTAAATCGAACGGTTTAGCCGTTGAGTTACGTGAAGATCCGGCAGGGTCGGGTGACTACATTGGTTTTACGACCAGTGCGACGAATGTAGAAACCACGGTATTTACGCTTAGCTTCTCTAGCACTACATTAGGTGAATATACTTTTACTCTGCTTGAGGCTTTGGATCATCAAGATGCCCGAGGCAACAACGATCTCAGTTTTGAACTGCCTGTTTATGCGGTAGACAGTGATGGTGATGATTCAATAATGTCACCGTTAAGTGTGACCATCGGCGATGATGTTCAAATCATGCAAGATAGTACGTTAGATATCGTCGAGCCAAATCTTGCCGATGGCACTGTGACAACTAACACCATTGATGTGGTGCCAAATCAAAGTGCCGATGGCGCGACGCTCACTCAATTCACTTATGATGGTCAGCTTCGAACGCTTGACCAAAATGATAATGGCGAGCAGCAGTTTAGCTTCACGGAAGGTGAGTTGTTCATCACGCTTCAAGGTGAAGTGCGCTTTGAGCCTAATCGTAATCTAGATCATACGCTGAGCGAAGACATCGTGAAATCGATTGTGGTGACGTCTAGCGATTCCGATAACGATGTGTTGACCTCAACCGTCACTCTGACCATTACCGATGGTGATATCCCAACCATTGATAATGTGCCAACAGTGAGCTTGTCAGAAACAAGTCTGAGTGATGGCTCTGCACCAAGTGGCAGCGCGGTTAGCTCAACTCAAACCATCACTTACACCACTCAAAGTGATGATGTAACCAACTTCCGTATTGAACCGACTGAGTTTAATGTTGGTGGTGCTCTGAAATCGAACGGATTGGCTGTCGAACTGAAAGCTGACCCAACTACACCGGGTGGCTACATCGGTTTTGTGACTGATGGTTCGAACGTTGAAACTAACGTGTTCACGATTAGCTTCTCGGATACCAATTTAGGTCAATACACCTTCACCTTGCTTGAAGCGTTGGATCATGCGGATAGCCTTGCAAATAACGATCTGAGCTTTGATCTGCCAGTCTACGCCGTCGATAGTGATGGCGATGATTCACTTGTGTCTCAGTTAAATGTAACCATCGGTGATGATGTTCAAATCATGCAGGATGGTACGTTAGATATCACTGAGCCAAATCTTGCAGACGGCACAATCACAACCAATACCATTGATGTGATGCCAGAGCAAAGCGCAGATGGTGCGACAATCACTCAGTTTACGTATGACGGTCAAGTTCGCACTCTGGATCAAACTGACAATGGTGAGCAGCAATTTAGCTTCACAGAAGGTGAGTTATTTATCACTCTTGAAGGTGAAGTTCGCTTCGAGCCAAACCGCAATCTAGACCACACGGCTAGCGAAGACATCGTTAGGTCGATTGTGGTGACCTCAAGCGATTCAGACAATGACGTACTGACTTCAACTGTTACTCTGACTATTACAGATGGTGATATCCCAACCATTGATGCGGTGCCAAACGTTACCTTATCTGAAACCAACCTTTCAGATGGTTCTTTACCAAGTGGCAGTGCAGTCAGTCAAACTGAGACGATTACCTTCACCAATCAAAGCGACGATGTGGCGAGTTTCCGTATTGAGCCAACCGAGTTTAATGTGGGCGGTGCACTGAAATCGAACGGTTTTGCGGTTGAGATAAAAGAAGATTCGGCTAATCCGGGTACTTACATTGGCTTTATTACCAACGGTTCGGGCGCTGAAATCCCAGTGTTTACGATTGCTTTCTCTACGAGCACATTGGGTGAATACACCTTTACTCTGCTTGAAGCGTTAGACCATGTAGATGGTTTAGATAAGAACGATCTGAGCTTTGATCTGCCTATTTATGCGGTTGATACGGACGGCGACGATTCATTGGTGTCTCAGCTTAATGTGACTATCGGTGATGATGTTCAAATCATGCAAGACGGTACGTTAGATATCACCGAGCCAAATCTTGCTGACGGTACAATCACAACCAACACCATTGATGTAATGCCAAATCAAAGTGCTGATGGCGCGACGATCACTCAGTTCACTTATGACGGTGTCGTAAACACACTGGATCAAAGTATTTCAGGAGAACAGCAGTTCAGCTTCACAGAAGGCGAACTGTTTATCACCCTTGAAGGTGAAGTGCGCTTTGAGCCTAATCACGATCTAGACCACTCAGTGAGTGAAGATATCGTGAAGTCGATTGTCGTGACTTCAAGCGACTTCGATAACGATCCGGTGACTTCAACCATTACGCTGACGATCACTGATGGTGATAACCCGACGATTGATGTTATTCCAAGTGTTACGCTTTCTGAAATTAACCTGAGCGATGGCTCTGCTCCAAGTGGCAGCGCGGTAAGCTCGACTCAAACTATTACTTTTACCAATCAAAGTGATGATGTGGTTCGTTTCCGTATTGAGCCAACGGAGTTCAATACTAACGATGATCTTAAATCGAACGGTTTAGCTGTTGAGTTACGTGAAGACCCGGCAGGGTCGGGTGACTACATTGGTTTTACGACCAGTGCGACGAACGTAGAAACTCCAGTATTCACATTAAGCTTTAATTCTGGATCATTAGGTGAATACACGTTCACACTCATCGAAGCGTTGGACCACCAAGATGCCCGTGGCAACAACGACCTCAGTTTTGATTTACCTGTTTACGCGGTAGATAGTGATGGCGATGATTCACTGGTGTCTCCGTTAAACGTCACTATCGGTGATGATGTTCAAATCATGCAAGATAGTACGTTAGATATCGTCGAGCCAACCGTCGCAGATTTGGCCGCTGGCATTGTGACAACTAACACCATTGATGTGATGCCAAATCAAAGTGCCGATGGCGCGACGATCACTCAATTCACTTATGATGGCCAGTTTCGAACACTTGACCAAAATGATAATGGCGAGCAGCAGTTTAGCTTCACAGAAGGTGAACTGTTCATCACGCTTCAAGGTGATGTGCGCTTTGAGCCTAATCGTAATCTAGACCACACACTGAACGAAGACATCGTGAAATCGATCGTGGTGACGTCTAGTGACTCCGATAACGATGTGCTGACCTCAACCGTCACGTTGACCATTACCGATGGTGATATCCCAACCATTGATAATGTTCCAACTGTGAACTTGTCGGAAAAAAATCTGAGTGATGGCTCTGCACCAAGTGGCAGCGCGGTGAGCTCAACTCAAACTATTACTTACACCACTCAAAGTGATGATGTGACAAGCTTCCGTATTGAACCAACGGAGTTCAATGTTGTTGGCGCTTTGACATCAAATGGATTGGCCGTCGAACTGAAAGCTGACCCAACCACACCGGGTGGTTACATCGGTTTTGTTACGGATGGCTCGAACGTTGAAACCAACGTGTTCACGATTAGCTTCCCAGATACCAATTTAGGTCAATACACCTTCACTTTACTGGAAGCATTAGACCATGCGGATGGCCTTGCAAATAACGATCTGAGCTTTGATCTGCCAGTCTACGCCGTCGACAGTGATGGCGATGATTCATTGGTTTCTCAACTTAACGTAACCATTGGTGACGATGTTCAAATCATGCAAGGTGGTACGTTAGATATCACTGAGCCAAATCTTGCAGATGGCACAATCACAACCAACACCATCGATGTGATGCCAGAGCAAAGCGCTGACGGCGCGACGATCACTCAGTTTACTTATGACGGGCAAGTTCGAACACTTGATCAATCTGACAACGGTGAGCAGCAATTTAGCTTCCCTGAAGGCGAGTTGTTCATCACTCTTCAAGGTGACGTGCGCTTCGAACCTAATCGTAATTTGGACCACACGGCTAGCGAGGACATCGTGAAGTCGATTGTGGTGACCTCAAGCGATTTAGACAACGATGTACTGACTTCCACAGTGATGCTGACGATTACTGATGGCGATATCCCAACGATTGATGCGGTACCAAGTGTTACGCTTTCGGAATCTAATTTAGCCGATGGCTCTGCGCCAAGCGGAAGTACAGTAAGTCAAACTGAGACGATTACTTTCACGAACCAAAGTGATGACGTGGCGAATTTCCGCATTGAGCCTACAGAGTTCAATGTCGGCGGAGCACTGAAATCGAATGGATTTGCGGTTGAGATAAAAGAAGACTCTGCTAATCCGGGTACTTACATTGGCTTTATTACCGATGGTTCGAACACTGAAATCCCAGTTTTCACTATTAGTTTCTCGGCAACCACACTTGGTGAATACACCTTTACTCTGCTTGAAGCGTTAGACCATGCAGATGGCCAAACGAATAACGATCTGAGCTTCGATCTGCCTGTTTATGCGGTTGATACAGACGGCGATGATTCACTGGTGTCTCAGCTTAATGTGACCATTGGTGATGATGTTCAAATCATGCAAGACGGTACCTTAGATATCATCGAGCCAAATCTGGCTGATGGAACAATCACAACCAGCACCATTGATGTGATGCCAAACCAAAGTGCTGATGGCGCGACTATCACCCAGTTTACTTATGATGGTCAGTTACGAACACTTGATCAGAATGACACCGGTGAGCAGCAATTCAGTTTCACGGAAGGTGAATTGTTTATCACCCTTGAAGGTGAAGTGCGCTTTGAGCCAAACCGCGACCTAGACCATTCCGTTAGCGAAGACATCGTGAAGTCGATAGTAGTGACTTCAAGTGATTTCGATAACGACGCTCTGACTTCAACCGTAACGCTGACGATTACGGATGGTGATAACCCTACGATCGACGTCATTCCAAGCGTTACCCTTTCTGAAACTAACCTGAGCGATGGCTCTGCTCCGAGTGGCAGCGCGGTAAGCTCGACTCAAACCATCACGTTTACCAATCAAAGTGATGATGTGGTTCGTTTCCGTATTGAGTCAACTGAGTTCAATACTAACGACGATCTTAAATCGAACGGTTTAGCCGTTGAGTTACGTGAAGAGCCGGCGGGGTCGGGTGACTACATTGGTTTTACTACTAGTGCGACGAATGTCGAAACCACGGTATTTACGCTGAGTTTTTCTAGCACCACATTAGGTGAATATACCTTCACTTTGCTTGAAGCGTTGGACCACCAAGATGCCCGTGGCAACAACGACCTCAGTTTTGAACTGCCTGTTTATGCGGTAGACAGTGATGACGATGATTCACTGATGTCTCCGTTAAATGTCACTATCGGTGATGATGTTCAAATCATGCAAGATAGTACGTTAGATATCGTCGAGCCAACTGTCGCAGATTTGGCCGCTGGCATTGTGACAACTAACACCATTGATGTGATGCCAAATCAAAGTGCCGATGGCGCGACGATCACTCAATTCACTTATGATGGCCAACTTCGAACACTTGACCAAAATGACAATGGCGAACAACAGTTTAGCTTCACGGAAGGTGAACTATTCATCACTCTTGAAGGTGAAGTGCGCTTTGAGCCTAATCGTAATCTAGACCACACGCTGAACGAAGACATCGTGAAATCGATCGTGGTGACGTCTAGTGACTCCGATAACGATGTGCTGAACTCAACCGTCACGTTGACCATTACCGATGGTGATATCCCAACCATTGATAATGTGCCAACAGTGAACTTGTCGGAAACAAATCTGAGTGATGGCTCTGCACCAAGCGGCAGCGCGGTGAGTTCAACTCAAACTATTACTTACACCACTCAAAGTGATGATGTGACAAGTTTCCGTATTGAACCGACGGAGTTCAATGTTGGTGGCGCTTTGACATCAAATGGATTGGCCGTCGAACTGAAAGCTGACCCAACCACACCGGGTGGTTACATCGGTTTTGTGACTGATGGTTCGAACGTTGAAACTAACGTGTTCACGATTAGCTTTTCAGATACCAATTTAGGCCAGTACACCTTCACCTTACTTGAAGCGTTAGACCATGTTGATGGCTTGGCAAATAATGTTCTGAGCTTTGATCTGCCTGTTTATGCAGTTGATAGCGATGGCGACGATTCACTGGTGTCTCAGTTAAATGTAACCATCGGTGATGATGTTCAAATCATGCAAGGTGGTACGTTAGATATCACTGAGCCAAATCTTGCAGACGGCACAATTACAACCAATACCATCGATGTGATGCCAGAGCAAAGCGCCGATGGTGCGACGATCACTCAGTTCACTTATGACGGTCAAGTTCGAACACTGGATCAAACGGACACAGGTGAGCAGCAATTTAGCTTCACAGAAGGTGAGTTGTTCATCACGCTTGAAGGTGAAGTTCGCTTCGAACCTAATCGTAATTTGGACCACACGGCTAGCGAGGACATCGTGAAGTCGATTGTGGTGACCTCAAGCGATTTAGACAACGATGTACTGACTTCCACAGTGATGCTGACGATTACTGATGGCGATATCCCAACGATTGATGCGGTACCAAGTGTTACGCTTTCGGAATCTAATTTAGCCGATGGCTCTGCGCCAAGCGGAAGTACAGTAAGTCAAACTGAGACGATTACTTTCACGAACCAAAGTGATGATGTGGCGAGTTTCCGTATTGAACCTACTGAATTCAATGTCGGCGGTGCACTGAAATCGAATGGTTTTGCGGTTGAGATAAAAGAAGACTCTGCTAATCCGGGTACTTACATCGGCTTTATTACCAATGGTTCGGGCACTGAAGTTCCAGTGTTCACGATTGCTTTCTCTACGAGTACGTTGGGTGAATACACCTTTACTCTGCTTGAAGCGTTAGACCATGCGGATGGTTTAGATAAGAACGATCTGAGTTTTGATCTGCCTGTTTATGCGGTTGATACGGACGGCGACGATTCACTGGTGTCTCAGCTGAATGTGACCATCGGTGATGATGTTCAAATCATGCAAGATGGTACGTTAGATATTATCGAGCCAAATCTTGCAGACGGCACAATCACAACCAACACCATTGATGTGATGCCAAACCAAAGTGCTGATGGTGCGACGATCACTCAGTTTACTTATGACGGTCAGCTAAGAACGCTTGATCAAAATGACACTGGTGAACAGCAGTTCAGCTTCACAGAAGGCGAGTTGTTTATCACCCTTGAAGGTGAAGTGCGCTTTGAACCTAATCGCGATCTAGACCATTCCGTTAGCGAAGACATCGTGAAGTCGATAGTAGTGACTTCAAGCGACTTCGATAACGATCCGGTGACTTCAGCCATTACGCTGACCATTACTGATGGTGATAATCCGACTATCGATTCGGTACCGAGCGTTGTACTTGAAGAAGCTGATTTAACTGATGGCTCATCGCCAAGTGGCAGCGCGGTTAGTCAAACGGAAACCATCACTTTCACTAATCAAAGTGACGATGTTGAGAAATTCCGTTTAGAACCAAGTGAATTTAATACTAACAACGCGCTCAAGTCCGATGGCTTGATCATTGAGATTCGAGAGGAACCAACAGGATCAGGCAATTATATTGGTTTCACGACCGATATTTCGAATGTCGAAACCACTGTGTTTACACTCGATTTCAGCAGTACTACTTTGGGTGAGTACACCTTCACGCTTCTGGAAGCGATTGACCACACGCCTGTTCAAGGCAATAACGATCTAACATTCAACTTGCCAGTCTACGCGGTTGATAGCGACGGTGATGATTCGCTAATGTCGCCACTGGCTGTAACTATCACTGATGATATTCAAGTGATGGTTAATGACTCTCTCACAATTGAAGAGCCAACGGTTGCAGATTTGGCAGCAGGTACTCCGACGACAGCTTCCGTTAATGTACTTGATGAAGAAGGTGCTGATGGCACGACCATTACTCAGTTCACTTATGATGGTGGGGCGGTATTAACGCTTGATCAAAACGATACAGGTGAGCAGAAGTTCGTGGTTGCTGATGGGGCATTATATATCACTCTGCAAGGCGATATTCGTTTCGAACCAAGTCGTAACCTTGACCATACTGGTGGCGATATCGTGAAGTCGATAGTCGTAACTTCAAGTGATTCCGATAGCGATCTTGTGTCTTCAACGGTAACGCTAACCATTACTGATGGCGATATCCCAACTATTGACACGGTGCCAAGCGTTACTCTGTCAGAAACGAATCTGAGCGACGGATCTGCTCCGAATGCAAGTGCGGTAAGTTCAACTCAAACCATTACCTTTACTAACCAAAGTGATGACGTGACGAGTTTCCGTATTGAACCGACTGATTTTAATGTTGGTGGTGCTCTGAAATCGAACGGATTGGCGGTCGAACTGAAAGCTGACCCAACTACACCGGGTGGCTACATCGGTTTTGTGACTGATGGTTCGAACGTTGAAACTAACGTGTTTACGATTAGCTTCTCGGATACCAATTTAGGTCAATACACCTTCACCCTGCTTGAAGCGTTGGATCATGTAGATGGCTTAGTGAAGAATGATCTGACTTTTGATCTTCCTGTTTATGCGGTTGATAGCGATGGTGATGATTCACTGGTGTCTCAACTGAATGTGACCATTGGTGATGATGTACAGGTCATGCAAAACCAAGTGCTTAATATTATTGAGCCAACGGTTGCTGATTTGGCTGCAGGTACTCCGACGACAGCCACTGTTGATGTGATGCCTAGCCAAAGTGCCGATGGCGCGACAATCACTCAGTTTACTTACGATGGCGGGGCGGCAATAACACTCGACCAAAACGACACCGGTGAACAGAAGTTTGTCTTTGCTGAGGGTTCACTGTTCATCACCTTGCAAGGTGAAGTGCGTTTCGAGCCAAATCGCAATCTAAACCACACAGCGAGCGAAGACATCGTTAAGTCGATTGTGGTGACTTCAAGCGATTTAGATAACGATGTACTGACGTCAACGGTCACTCTGACTATTACTGATGGTGATATCCCAACCATTGATGCAGTGCCAAGCGTTACTCTGTCTGAAACTAATCTTAGTGACGGCTCAGCGCCAAGCGGCAGTGCTGTAAGTCAAACAGAGACGATTACCTTCACCAATCAAAGTGATGATGTGGCGAGTTTCCGTATTGAGCCAACAGAGTTCAATGTGGGCGGTGCACTGAAATCGAATGGATTTGCGGTTGAGATAAAAGAAGATTCGGCTAATCCGGGTACTTATATCGGTTTTATTACCGATGGTTCGAATACTGAAGTTCCTGTATTCACGATTGCTTTCTCTACAAGTACGTTGGGCGAATACACCTTCACCTTACTTGAAGCGCTAGACCATGCAGATGGCCTAGATAAGAACGATCTGAGTTTTGATCTTCCTGTTTATGCGGTAGACAGTGATGGCGATGATTCACTGGTGTCTCAACTCAATGTGACCATTGGTGATGATGTTCAAATCATGCAAGACGGTACGTTAGATATCACTGAGCCAAATCTTGCAGACGGAACAATCACAACCAACACCATTGATGTGATGCCAAATCAGAGTGCCGATGGTGCGACGATCACTGAATTCTCATTTGGCGGTATTGTCAAAACACTCGATCAAAGCATCGTAGGTGAGCAGCAGTTTAGTTTCACCGAAGGTGAGCTATTCATCACTCTTCAAGGTCAAGTGCGCTTTGAACCAAATCGTGACCTTGACCACTCTGCCAGCGAAGACATCGTGAAGTCGATAGTGGTTACTTCAAGTGATTTTGATAACGATCCTGTGACTTCAACCGTTACGCTGACCATTACCGATGGTGATATTCCAACTATCGATGCGGTACCAAGCGTTACGCTCTCAGAAACAAACCTAGCTGATGGTTCTGCACCAAATGCTGGCGCGGTCAGCTCAACACAGACGATTACTTTCACCAACCAAAGTGATGATGTGGTTCGCTTCCGTCTGGAACCAACCGAGTTCAATACTAACGATGCACTTAAATCGAATGGCTTAGCGGTCGAACTGCGCGAAGAACCTCAAGGCTCTGGTCAGTACATTGGCTTTACCACCAGTTCGTCTAATGTTGAGACAACAGTATTTACGTTGGACTTTAACTCCGGAACCTTAGGTGAATACACATTTACTTTAATCGAAGCTCTGGATCATCAAGATGCGCGTGGCAACAACGATTTAAGCTTTAATCTACCTGTGTATGCGGTGGATAGTGATGGCGATGACTCGTTAGTCTCTCAGCTTGGCGTGACCATTGGCGACGACGTGCAGTTGATGCAAGACGGCACAATCACCAGTCGTGAACCTGCAACAAGTGTAGAAACATCGAATACCTTTGATGTGATGCCAAACCAAAGCGCTGATGGAGCCAAAGTCACTTCATTTGTTTTTGACGGCAATACTGCAGAAAGCCTTGATTTAAATGTGAATGGTGAACAAGAGTTCGTCTTCACGGAAGGTTCGGTATTCATTACGACGGAAGGTGAGATACGTTTCGAACCGGTGCGCAATCAAAACCATGCTGCTGGTGACATTACTAAGTCTATTGAGGTGACGTCTGTTGACCTCGATGGCGATATTGTCACATCGACAGTGACACTGAAGATTGTTGATGGTGACCTTCCTACTATCGACCTTGTTCCCGGAATTACGTTATCTGAAGTGGATCTGGCCGATGGCTCTGTGCCAACCGGTAATCCAGTGACAATGACACAAACCATTACCTATACAGCGGGTAGTGACGACGTAAGCCATTTCAGAATTGACCCTACGCAGTTCAATACTTCAGGGGCTTTGAAATCGAACGGTCTAGATGTCGAAATAAAAGAGCAACCAGCTAATTCTGGTAATTACATTGGCTTCGTTAAAGATGGCTCTAACGTAGAAACCAACGTCTTCACGATCAGCTTTTCGACGAGCAATTTAGGGCAATACACGTTCACACTGCTTGAGGCATTAGATCATGTCGATGGATTACAAAACAATATACTAAGCTTCGATGTCCCTGTGTTAGCGGTTGATGCGGATGGTGATGATTCTGCAATGTCGCCAATGACGGTTGCGATTACCGATGACGTACAAGGTGTTCAAGATGGTACATTGAGTATCACTGAGCCTTCATTAGCTGATTTGGCATCGGGTACGCCACCAACGACGCCAATCATTGATGTTATGCCAACGCAGAGTGCTGATGGCGCGAAAGTGACACAGTTTACTTACGATGGTGGCACAGCTGTAACGTTAGACCCAAGCATCTCTACAGAACAAGTCTTTACCGTAACAGATGGCTTGCTGTACATCACTATTGAAGGGGAAGTTCGTTTTGAACCGAGCCGAGATCTAGACCATTCATCTGGCGACATTGTAAGAACGATTGTCGTCACCACCAGTGATTTTGATAACGATACAGATACCGCGGATGTCACTTTGACGATTAAAGACGGTATCAATCCCGTTATCAATGTGGTTCCAGATGTTAACTTATCGGAAGTCAACCTAGCGGATGGCTCTACGCCAACTGGTTCTCCGGTAAGTTCGACTCACACAATCACTTACACCGAAGGAAGTGATGATTTTAGTCACTTTAGAATTGCGACCAACGAATTCAATCCTGGCGATCTGTTGAAATCAAGTGGTCTTGTTGTTCAACTAAAAGAAGATCCAGCTTCTGCTGGCGATTACATTGGTTATACCGATGATGGTATGGGTAACGTTACCGATGTATTTACCATTAGCTTTGATAGTGCAAACAAAGCTCAGTTTACATTTACCTTGATAGAGGCACTCGACCATCTTGATGGCGTGCTCAACAACGACCTTACTTTCCGCTTACCTATCTATGCTGTTGATACAGATGATTCTGAATCAACGAAGCGCGATGTGGTGGTTACGATAGAAGATGACCTCCAGCAAATGCAAGATGGCTTCTTAACCATTACCGAACCAAGTTCTGGTACTCCAACAACAACTACCGTTGATGTGATGCCAATACCAAGTGCAGACGGCGCGAACATTACGCAGTTTACGTACGACGGTGGCTCTCCAATTACTCTGAATCAAAGCATTAGCGGTGAACAAGAGTTTGTTTTCACGGAAGGTTCACTGTTTGTGACATTAGATGGTGATGTGAGGTTTGAGCCAAATCGAAACCTTGATCACTCTGCAGGGAACATTGTTAAGTCAATCGTGTTCACGTCTTCAGACTTTGATAACGATATCTTTTCGTCGACGGTTACGCTCACCATTGTTGATGGTGATGGGCCAACAATCGACGTTGTGCCGGGTGTGGCATTGTCAGAAAGCTTACTTGCTGATGGTTCGACGCCTAGCGTAACCCCTGTGAGTATGACTCAAACCATTACTTCACTTGCAAGCAGTGATGATATTGCTGAAATAGTGGTGGAAGTAGGGTTGTTCAATACCAACGGCGCGTTGAAGTCTGATGGCCTTGAATTGAGTTTACGTGAAGATCCAGCTGGTTCAGGCGACTATATTGCATTTACTACTAATGGTTCAGGTGTTGAGAAAGTAATCTTCACTCTGGATTTTGATGACACGAATCCGAGCCAATATACATTTACTCTGCTTGAACGTTTAGATCATGTTGATGGTTTAGGAAACAACGATCTGAGCTTTGATCTTTCTGTTTACGCGGAAGATACTGATGGTGATATTTCAGCGTCTAAACCACTGACTGTCACCATCAGCGATGATGTTCAGCTGATGCAGTCAGGTGCGCTCAACATTACTGAGCCAACCACGGGAACACCAACCACAACGACATTTGATGTGATGCCTGCGCAAAGTGCAGATGGCGCGACAATCACTAAGTTTGTGTATGACAATCAAGCTGAAACAGCCTTGGTACAAACCGACACGGGTGAGCAAGAATTTGTGTTCACTGAAGGTTCCTTGTTTATCAATCTCGAAGGGGATGTACGTTTTGAACCTAACCGCAATCTAGACCACTCTAGTGGCGATATCGTCAAGACCATTACGGTGACATCTGAAGATAAAGACGGCGATATCGTGACGTCTACAGTGACGTTAACTATTGCCGATGGCGCGCCACCAACTATCGACACCGTACCGACTGTCGCGTTGGCTGAAGCAAATCTGATTGATGGTTCTTCACCGGGTTTACCTGTTAGCCAAACTGAAACCATTACTTTCACAGCAGGAAGTGATGATGTGAGCCACTTCCGTATTGATCCGGCTCAATTCAACACATCAGGCGATCTGAAAGCGGATGGTTTGGTGGTTCAGTTAAAAGAAGATCCCCTAAACAGCGATCATTATATTGGTTACGTTGAAAGCGGCGGTGTTCAAACGGATATCTTCACCATCACGTTTAGCAGCGTAGTTCTAGGAGAGTACACATTCACCTTGTTGGAAGAGTTAGATCACCTGCCTGTACAAGGTAACAATGATCAAATCTTCACCTTGCCAGTGATCGCAGTCGACAAAGACAACACTGATTCAGTGATGAAACCCCTTACCGTGACCATTACCGATGATGTTCCAACCATTACTGACACCACTGTCGCGAGTACGTTTGTGGTTGATGAAGATGATTTGGGCGCTCTGGCACAAGCGACAGGTTCGTTTGTTACCACAGAAGGTGCAGACCAAGTCGAGGTATACGAACTACGTAATATATCAACGTTGGAAGCAACGCTATCGTCGGGCAGTGAAGGTATTAAGATCGCTGAGATCACAGGTGCTGCTAACACGACCACCTACCAAGGCGTAACTGACCCAAGTGGAACACCAATCTTCACATTAGTGCTGACTGATGATGGTGCTTACACGTTTACCTTGCTTGGCCCTCTCAATCACGCTACTACACCGAGTAACCTCGATACACTCACAATACCGTTTGATGTTGTTGCTGTTGATGGTGATGGCGACGATTCTAACCAATATGTATTACCAATCGAGGTGATCGATGATGCGCCTGTAATGACGGCGCCGACGGGTGAAACGGTTGTTGATGAAGACGATCTTACTGGTATTGGTTCCGATCAATCTGAAGATACCATTATCAATGGACTGTTCACTGTTGATGAAGGTGTGGATGGCGTTGTGCTGTATGAGCTGGTTGATGAAGATTTGGTTCTGACGGGCTTAACCTCTGATGGAGAAAGCTTAGAGTGGCTAGCTGTTTCACAAAACGGCACAACATTTACTTACGTTGCTCAAACTGCAACGAGTAATGAAGCGGTGTTCGAGATTATTTTCGATACCTCGGATAATAGCTACCAATTTGAATTGTTTAAACCACTTAAACACCCTGATGGTGCAGATGAAAATGCGATTGACCTTAATTTCTCTGTTGTTGCAGAAGATTTTGATCAAGACCAATCAAACGCGATCGATTTAAAAATCACGGTTACTGATGATGTTCCGTTGGTGACAACTCAATCGATTACTCGTCTTGAAGGGCAGGGTTACAACAACTCTAAAGTCGACATGTTTGCTAATGCGACGGATGTGGGGGCTGATGGTGCGGTACTGAGTCGAATTGAGGGTATCTCAAATAATGGTGCAGATATTGTTTTCCAAAGAGGTAATGCGACTGATTACAGTGACGCATTAAATCTTCAAAGCGGAAGTCGAATTATCCGCGTTTATGAGCAAACCGATGATGGCAATGGTGGTACTCAGGAAAGGCAGCTTGGTACTTTACGCATCAACTCAAATGGTGAGGTTGAATTCAAAGCTAACGGCTATCTCGATCATGACGGCCTAGACACTATCGACTTCTCGATTAACGTGATTGCGACAGATGGCGATTTAGACACCTCTGAAACACCGTTAGATATTACGATTACTGATAGGGATTCTACAAGAATTGCGCTGAAAGTGACGACCTTCGAGGATGCGGGTAGAGACTCAACCATACCTTACGCAACAGGCGATGAGCCGACTCTTGAGAATGTTCAAGATAACCAAAATGGCTTGCCTAATGCACCAGCTCAAGTTGCGCTGCAAGTTAGCCTGTATGACCAAGATAACGCTGAATCTATTGGCCAGTTGACGATTAAAAGCCCGAACGGAGGTGATAGTCATCAAGGTACTTTTTATTACTTTGATGGTGCTGACTACATAGAATTAGTGCCTGAGTCAAATGGGAGCATTATATTTGGCTCTCCTGAACTCGAACAAAGCTTCGCTCCAAACCCGAGTGAACCAAGACAAACTATCGCGACGATAGACAACCTGTTCTTTGTTCCAGACCAACACGCTAGTTCGGATGAAACTGGTGGGCGAGTTCGTTATGAGCTTGAAATTGAGAAAAATGGCACTACGGAGCACACCATTAACTCAAACTTCAGAATCGAGATTGAAGCGGTAGCGGATATTGCGACTTGGGATGATTCCAACAGCACGTATCAGTATCAAGTCAACGAAGATGAAGACAATGTCACGTTGCAGCTGAACGCAGAGTCGCAAGATAACAGTAATACTGAGACGATTACTTATGAACTTGAAGCAGTTCAAGGCGACGGGAAGTTTGAGTTACTTGATCAAAATGGCAATGTGTTAACGCCCGTTAATGGTGTTTATATCATCGCATCTGCTGATATCAATAGCACCGTAGTTAACCCTATTGATAACTTCTCAGGGCAGATTGAGTTCAAAGCGACGGCAATTACGGAAGAGACGCTTAACCCATACGATGATTCAGCCAACGGTGGAGCAAACGATAAGACGACGGCTCGTTCTGTGGAACAAAGTATTGTTATTGATGTGACCGCAGATGCGGACCCTGGCACATTCAGTGTTAGTCGAATTCAGATCAACGAAGACAATATCGATGATCCAGATTACGTCGGGCCTTTGGACAATAAAGACGCGTTCACGTTAGACGAAGTCATCACCATGACAGGGTCGGTCGATTCTGACAGTTCTGAAGAACTGTTTGTGCGCATCAGTAATGTTACGGAAGGAGCTGTGCTTTACTTCTTAGGCACCACGACAGTCGTTCCGACCATCACGATCAATGGTGTGGATTATCAAGAAATCGCGTATTCCGATTTGGCTAACGTTGAGGTTGTTCCAACCAAACACAGTAATGTCGATTTCACCTTCGATGTTACGGGAGTGGTCAAAGATACGGCAAATCTATCCACGGGCGCCCAAATCGATGAGGAGATACTAGGAACTAAAACCGTCAACGTTGAAGTCAAAGGCGTTGCCGATACTCCTTATGGTGGAACGAATGGCACGGCTTGGAGTGCAATTACAGATGGCACTACATCTGGTGTTCAAACCACGATTCAAGAGAGCCAAAATGGTGATACCTTTGCTGAGCTTGATTTCACCGTGTTGTCGGGAGAGAGAAGACCAGATACTGGCACTACACCATTAGCTGACGATGGGTCAGAATCAATAACCGTTATTCTATCGGGTATACCCGATGGGGTTGTTCTAGAAGACGGTGACGGTACAGTGATTGACCTTAACTTTGTCGGTTATGAAACCGGACCGGGCGGTAGTCCTGACTTATCCAAACCTATCTACGAAGCGAACATTACTGAGGCGGGTAAAACTTCAGGCATTCGCATCAGACCTGTCGACTCTTCAACCGAGAATATTCACATTCAAGGTAAAGTGATTGTGACTGAGAACGATGGTCACACGCTTACGTTTGATCAAGAAATTCGAGTGCTTGTTATACCTCGAATCGACACATCAGCAACTTATGTCAATACGACTAACGGTGATGAAGATACGGCTATCAATATTGATTGGCACCCTGAAGGCACGGATTACATTGATGACGATGAGCATTTCACTAAGATAACTATTAATGGAATACCACTGGGTGTTACTGCAGTAGTCAACGGTGATGTGACCGTTGATGACTCAACCCCAGGAACATTGATTATAACGCCTAAAGATGCTTCCCAAACTCCTGAACAATTTACTCAAATTGCATTAGCTAATAACTTCATTCAAATGACGCCTCCGGCTGATTCTAGTGCAGATTTTACGTTGACCACCGAACTTAAAATGGAAGAGCGAGATCATGAGTATACGTCTAGCGGCCTAGAGGATGAAGATGGTGGTTATGTCGAAGCCGATCCAGATATAACCGGAATCATTAACGTTCAAGTACGACCTGTGGTTGAACCTGGAGATGCCGACAACAAGATTGTCGTTTCAAACGAAGATGGCTCTGGAGATCTCACTACGATTACGGCTGATGCTAATGGTGTCATTAAATTTACAACTAACAGTGATAACCAAACGACTGATACTAACGGAGACGAAATCTGGGACGGTGAATACGTCGTCCGATACCAAGAAACGGATTTAAGCACAGTAGAAGAGCAAGTCGACGAAGTGATTGTTCAGTTGACTAACACCGACGGAAGCGCGTTATCTGATGATATCTTAGGGCAACTTTTAGTAACTGGCGCCTCTTACGAAGGCGGTGGCCGTTGGGTTGTGACCAATGAAGATGCCTTTAGCGTCAGTGCGCCCAATGGATTAGATTTCACCCCTGCCAATGATGCGGATGATGTCGCTACTGATTTCAATGATATCAAGATGACAATTTTCACTTTGGTATCAGATCCTGGTGACGCTAACAATGAAACGTCCGCCCAAGTGCAACGCACCGGAGAGGTAACGCTTTCTTATCCTGAGGTGCTGACGGCACCTGACAAAGTTGCTGCAGATATTGCGATTGTGCCAGACAGTGTTATCGACGCCGTTGAGGATACTCAGCTTGATCTCGGCGCGGCACTCAACGGCATTTTGAGCTTGACGGGTCGCGATGATTCTACTGACCAAGTGACGGTGATCATTGATGGTACTCTGGTCATTGATGCTACAACATCATTCCCAATTAGCCTGTCGGGAACAAGTGATGTTGACTTTGTGAATGGGAAATATGTTTACGAGACGACTGTCGAACAGGGCGTAGCCGTCGATTCATCGGGTTTGTTATTGAATCTGCCACCAAACTACTCTGGTGACTTTAGATTACCACTAACAATCGTCACCAAAGACACGCTCTCTGGTGATGAGAAGACCTTAGTGACTGAAGTTATCATCAAAGTCGCACCAGATGCTGAGACGGATCCAACGATTGAGGTGAATGTCGTGGGTTCGCTTGATGATGCCTTTAATCCTGTTGATACCGACGGTCAAGCTGGGCAAGATCCGGTGGGTTACGAAGACACTTATATTCAGCTCGACTTCAATTCGACCATTTCGGATCAGGTTTCCGGCGTCGAAGGCGGCCAAGAAGCGTTTACGTCCATTACTTTAACGTTGGACGACCCTTCTATAGGTGCATTCTATGACAACACGGGTACTTCATTAGGTACATCTGTTACGTTTAATCAGGCTGAAATAGCAGCGGGTGCACTCGATAACGTGCTCTTTAGGGCAATCGAAAATTACCCAACGGGTAATGATATTAACCAAGTGCAGGTTAATGTCAGCGGTACAGTCACAGATACCGCAACCTATAATGATCCTGCTTCTCCTGCGGGTACGGCAACAGACTCAGATACTTTCTCTACGAGTGTCAGCTTTGAAGTCGTTCCTGTGGTCGATGAAGTGTCTGTCACTGGACCGGGTAGCGATCCGGATGTTATCGAGATTACAGGTAACGAAGACCAACTTATTTCCTTGTCAGGTACGGGGCCTGTATCGATTGCACTGACTGACCTTGATGGTTCAGAACAGTTTGTGTCGATTAAGTTTACCGATGTCCCTGATGGCTTCCAAATGCGTGCAGATGCAGACTCGACATATACCGTGAAAAATAATGGTAATGGAGAGTGGAGTGTTCAACTGCCTCAAGCTTCGGGGTTGTCATTCGATTTAAGTGAGATTTCGATCTTGCCGCCTAAAAACTTCAGTGGTACTGCTGAGTTTGGTGTGGAAGTCTTCACTCAAGAATCGTTGCTGGGTGTGCCTACTGCGGCGGCAAACTTGCCAAGCTTCAAACTGCATGTGGTACCTGTTGGTGATGATGTTGATACTAACCCGACTGATTCTGTGACAGGTAATGAAGGCCAAAACATTGATATCGAAATCAATGCGACTATTTTGGATAAAGAATTGTCTGCAACAGGAAGCGGGACGTATACCGAGAATGCGCCCGAAACGCTTCGAGTTGAAGTGGCGGGTGTTCCTCAAGATGCTTCTATTTTCTATCCAGATGGCACGACATTGGCTAGCTACGATCCGGCGACACAGCTTTGGACACTTGATGTTCCTGCACAGTCGCTCGATAAGATCGTATTCAATTCTGGAGAACATAATAGTGATACAGGCAATGTACTGGGTATCAATGGTCCACTGCAGATTACGGTACGTTCTGTAGATACTGATGCTGATAATACAGAGTACCTAGGTACGCCAACCAGCTTCGATGTCGATCTGGTGATTGATCCTATTAACGATCAACCGATCTTTGTGAACGTAACGAATATTGAAACATCGGAAGACATCAGTGTTGCCATCGATAACTTTAGTATCTACGACGTCGACGCTAACTTTGACAACCCAGATGCGCCGTATGTTCTTACGTTGCAAGTGGATCAAACACTGCCGGGAGCGCAAGGCGTGTTTGAGTTTACCAGCTCACCTGACGTGACGTTTGTATTGCAGCCAGACGGCTCATTGGTGATTACTGGTAAAGAAGCCGACATCAATACCGCATTGACTAATGGAGCAGTGACATTCAAACCCGACCCAGACCAGAACTACCTCAACCAGAGTGGTTTAGTCACAATCAATGCGACCCTCGATGATGGTGGTAATAACGGTCTGATTGACGCAGGTGATCCGAATACCGGTCAAACCAATCAAGCTACCTTCACTATTAAGGTGACGGAAGTGAATGATGCTCCTGTGGCGACTAATGTTGATTTAGGTTCGATTGCGGAAGATGGTCAAATCGTGATTGTTGAAGGTGACTTGATTGCAGCGAGTTCTGATCTAGAAAACCATAACCTCACGGTAACCGGCGTAACTCTTACTCAAGGGCAAGGTCAGCTAACGCGCTTTGAAAATGCTGGTGGTGCTGATGACGCTGGGATTACGGGGCCATTCTGGATATTCATTGCAGATAATGATTTCAACGGCGACGTTAAATTCAATTACTCCATTATCGATGATGGTACAACCAATGGTGCGGATGATTTTAAAACCGATAGCGCTGAAATCAGCCTTGTGGTGACAGAAGTCAACGACCAGCCAGTGGCATCGGACATTGATTTGGGCACCATGCTTGAAGAAGGTCAGCTGGTCATTAAAGAGGAAGACCTGATTTCCGCAACCACTGATCCGGAAAACGACACGATTACTGTGAACAGTTTGGTGCTCGATCAAGGTCAGGGCCAATTACAACGCTTTGAGAACGTGGGCGGTGCTGATGATGCTACGATCACTGGCCCGTACTGGGTATTTACCGCAGCCAACGAATACAACGGTGATGTTAAGTTCACTTATACCGTTGAGGACGATGGTACAACCAACGGCACTGATGATTTCTTAACAGATACCGGCGAAATTAGCGTTGTGGTAACGGAAGTGAATGATCAGCCAGTGGCAACGGATATCGACTTAGGAAACATCCTTGAAGAAGGGCAGTTGATCATTAAAGAGGGCGACTTAATTACAGCGACGAGCGATCCGGAAAACGACACGATTACCGTGACTAATCTGGTGCTCGATGAAGGCCAAGGCCAATTACAGCGCTTCGAGAACGTCGGTGGCGCTGATGACGCTATGATTACTGGCCCGTACTGGATCTTTACGGCGGCTGATGAATACAACGGTAACGTTAAGTTCACCTATACCGTCGAGGATGATGGTACAACCAACGGCGCTAATGATTTCCTAACGGATACTGCAGAGATCACAGCGATTGTCGACGGAGTGAACGATACGCCTGTTGTTAATGGTGACAGTGTCACTACGATTGTTGACGAGGATGCTGGTCAGCTATTGAGTGGTATCAATGTCAGTGACCCAGATTATGTGGATGCATTTTCTAATGACTTGATGACAGTCACGCTGACAGTGGATTACGGTACATTGAACGTATCACTTCCGGCAGTGACGACAGTGATGGTCAACGGCAACAACACTGGTTCGGTTATCTTAGTTGGTACTTTGAGTGACCTGAATGCGCTGATTGATACGCCAACCAGTCCAAACGGTGTCTACCTCGATGCGAGCTTGTCTCCAACCAATAGCATTGGCTTAGAAGTAATCGCCAAAGACAGCGGTAACCCTTCTGGTATCGCGATTGAAACTGCACCAGTGGTTTATAATATCGCAGTGACACCAGTCGCTAATGCGCCAACCTTGTCTATTGATCCGGCATTTAACTATGTGAGAAACATTACGACCAGCTCATCTGTGGTCGCTAATAGTGGAGTCGCTTTAGTTGGAATTGTCGCTGCATTGACGGACATTACTGAAGAGTTAACGTTGAAGATCAGTGATGTTCCGGATGGTGTTGATGTAACCAGTGATGTGGGTACGGTTTCGTTGGTGGGTGATACTTGGATAGCGACCGCTGATGCGATCGATAGTCTCAGACTCGTCGAGCAGTCATCATTAGGCAAGCCGTTAACCCCGGGTAATTACACCTTGAAAGTTGAGGCGCTATCTGAAGAGGTGGACAACAACGATATTGCGATATCTCAAAACATCGATCTGAATCTCAATATTGTTGCCAATCCAATAGATCTCGATCTGTCTTCTGAAACAGACGATGTGCAACTTTTAGCGAGTAACTTTGATACTAACCTCACTGGCGGAACTGGAAATGATCGACTTGTAGGTGGAGCGGGTGACGATACGCTGGTTGGCGGTGACGGTAACGACACACTCATTGGTGGCGGCGGTTCCGATATTCTAACCGGTGGCAATGGTATGGATTCGTTTGTATGGCTCAATATTGAAGATGGCGTTGAAGACACCATTACCGATTTCAGCCTGTCTGAAGGAGACCAAATCGATCTACGAGAAGTATTACCTGAGTTGAAGAATACATCTCCAGACATGTCTGCATTGCTACAACAGATAGACGCGAAAGTGGAAGGGGATGATATTGAACTAACGATCAACCCTGATGGTTTAGGCACTACGGAACAGGTGATTGTGGTTGAAGACCTTGCGCCACAACTAACCTTAAGTGGCACCATGCCGTCAGACATTCTGGATGCGTTAGTGCAACAAAATGTCATCACTCACGGTTAACGCCAAATTGGAGGCTAGCTATTAGAATCTAACGATTAAACTAAAAGCGAACCATTTAACCATAACGAAAGAGGCCAGCATTGCTGGCCTCTTTTTTGTCACTGTATAAATCGTAAAGAGTTACTTAAGAGAGTTGTGGATCAGGAACTCTTCTTCGACGCCTTTCAATTTCATCTCATCCATTATGAAGTTCACTGTGTTCAACAAGCGTTGTTCACCTTTTGGTATCAGGTAACCGAATTGACTGTTGGTAAACGGTGTTTCACAGCGTGCCGCTTCAAGACGTTCGTCCGTCACTTGATAGAACAGACCTTCAGGAGTTTCTGTCACCATTACATCAACTTTACCTTCCGCAACGGCTTGCGGAACGTCTAGGTTGTTCTCGTAACGTGTAAAGCTCGCGTCTTGCAAGTTAGCATCCGCAAAAATCTCGTTAGTCCCGCCGATATTAACGCCAACACGCACAGAAGAAAGGTTCACTTTTTCAATGCTGTCGTATTGTCCAGCTTTGCCTTTCGCGACTAGAAAACACTTACCAAAGGTCATGTAGCCTTGAGTTTGTTCAGCGTTTAACTGGCGCTGCATTTTACGTGTGATACCGCCCATCGCGATGTCGTATTTATCGCTGTCTAGGTCGGTTAGCAGATCTTTCCATGTGGTACGAACAATCTGTAATTCAACGCCTAACTGCTCTGCAACATGTTTGGCTACGTCAATGTCATAACCAGAGTAGGTTTTGCCGTCGAAGTAAGAAAAAGGTTTGTAGTCGCCTGTAGTACCGACGCGAAGTGTGCCTGATTTTTGAATGTCTTCTAGCTGGTCAGCTTGTGCGACACCAGAAAGTGCCAGAGCAATGGAAGCAAGTAATAGTGATATTTTTTTCATTGTAATTATCTGTTGTGTTTGTCTAGTTGTTAAAAGTAACAGAAAGAAAAGCAGAAAGAGATCAAACCATTGGAAAGTTTAAAAGAAAGTGAGATTACAAAAAATAGAGGTAAGAAAACTCTGTCTGAAAGAGGGGGTAACGGGTGTATTGGATGGGTTTCGAGAAGGAGAGGAGACACATTAAAGTGCTAATCAGAGTTAAAAGTATCAGCAAGTTTGAGTGGTAAACAAAAAGCCCATGTTATCGAATAACATGGGCTTCATTTTAGTTTAACTTGTTAGCTTGTTAGCTGTTTAGCTGTTTAGCTGTTTAGCTACTTAGCAACTGACTCGTTGTTCATCTTAGCCGGAGCTTTAGATGCGTTAACCAGTAGGATACCAACGGTGAGTACCATCGAACCACATAGTAGGAACAACAAGCGTCCTGTTGGTTCGTTTGGAATCAGAGCCATTGCTAGGATACCGAAACCTGCTGTGCTGATAAGCTTACCAAGCATTGAACGCTGTTTAGTATCTAGGTTCTGCTGCTCTTCACCTTCCGCTACTAGCGGCGTATTCCAGTTAGTGAATAGTTGGTCAACTTCTTTCTCACGTTCAGGCGATAGGCCTTTGTAGAAGCGAGAAGTTAGGATGAAGTAACCACCAGTAAACACTACGTGAGCAGCTAGGCTAAGACCCACTTTCAAGTCGCTCCATTCACGGCCAGTAAGCGCTGTTTCCATACCGAATAGGTGCTCGATGTCTTCTGCTTGAAGCGAGATACCGAAGATGTAAGATACAAAGCCACCGACGATTAACGTAGACCAACCAGCCCAGTCAGGCGTCTTACGAATCCACATACCAAGTAGTACAGGAATAAGCATTGGGAAGCCAATTAACGCACCTACGTTCATTACGATATCGAACAAGCTCAAGTGACGTAGAGAGTTAATGAACAAGCCAATCGCGATGATGATAATACCCATCATGATAGTGGTTAGCTTACTCACAATAACCAGCTCTTTCTGAGTCGCGTTTTGACGAAGAATCGGGCTGTAGAAGTTCATTACAAAGATGCCAGCGTTACGGTTCAAACCTGAATCCATAGAAGACATTGTTGCAGCGAACATTGCTGACATAAGAAGACCAACCATACCTGCTGGCATTACGTTCTGTACGAATGCGAGGTAAGCAGCATCACCAGCTTTATCACCCATTGAAGCGTACTCCAATGCGAAATCAGGCATGAATGCACTTACGTACCAAGGTGGTAGGAACCAGATTAGTGGGCCAACAACCATAAGGATACATGCTAGGCCTGCCGCTTTACGTGCGTTTTCACTGTCTTTCGCACATAGGTAACGGTAAGCGTTGATGCTGTTGTTCATTACACCGAACTGCTTCACGAAGATGAATACAACCCAAAGAACGAAGATGCTCATGTAGTTTAGGTTATTACCTAACATGAAGTCGCCGTCGAAATTTGCAACGATGTTAGTTAGGCCACCACCGTGGAAGTAAGCTGCAACCGCACAAGTAATCGTAACCGCCATAATAACAAGCATTTGCATGAAGTCAGAAGCAACAACCGCCCAAGAGCCGCCTGTTACTGCCATCAATACTAGAACCATACCCGTTACCACAATGGTTGCTTCCATTGGGATGTTGAATACCGCTGCTACGAAGATAGCTAGACCATTTAGCCAGATACCCGCAGAGATAAGGCTGTCAGGCATACCTGCCCATGTGAAGAACTGTTCAGACGTTTTACCAAAGCGCTGACGAATAGCTTCGATCGCCGTTACCACACGAAGTTGGCGGAACTTTGGAGCGAAGTACATATAGTTCATGAAGTAGCCAAAAGCATTGGCTAAGAATAGGATTACAATAACGAAACCGTCATTGAACGCGCGTCCTGCGGCACCTGTAAACGTCCATGCTGAAAACTGTGTCATGAAGGCGGTTGCACCAACCATCCACCACAACATTTTGCCGCCCCCTCTGAAGTAATCACTAGTCGACGTGGTGAACTTACGGAACATCCAACCAATAGCGATTAAAAAGAAGAAGTAGGCGAGAACAACAAAAGTATCAATAGTCATCTTTTCAGCCTTTTAAATATCATAATTAACTGGGCTTAGATTAACGCGTTCAAAGGTTTATTTGTACTACAATATGTCTTTAGTATGATCTGGGTCGCATTGATTTTTGGGTATGCACAGTAAGTTAATCTAACCTGCTGTTTTTATTTAGTTTAATTGTTTTTATGAATTGCTCTAGATCCAAGATAAATTGAAGTCAAAATGTTTATATGTATTACAATATAAGTAATGAGGCTTTAGTTTGCCTTATTTATAAGATTTTAATTATAACCGTAACAAATATGCTACAACTGAGTGCGGTTGTGCGACGACATTCACGTTAATTTGGAACTCTATACTGAAAATTTTTGTATTGGGATTTCAAGTGTAGCTCATTGTTTTTTCATCGCTATTTTTTGTTTGTCTGCGGTTCTGTCGCCTTTCCATGCTATTGATTAATTTTTTCGTGCTAGAGAGACGCGTATTTGGAATGTTTGTCACTGAGTCGGCGTTAAATTGGACGACGGGACACACTTTCGGCTCACTTTGTCTATCGTGGTCTTCAGTGCATGCTATGAGAGATGTTTGACGACGTATTGCAAAGGAATATTGTCGGATAAAGGGATGGGTAAGGAGCTGAATAAGCGGTAGGGAGCACCAGTAACGCTTCGCTAGATGCACCGAGGTCGCTTGAAAGCCTTACATCACTCGTTCTTGCCTGTCTTAGTCACGGAGCTGTACGAGGCCATAGGGAGAACGGCGATAGGGTATGGGGAAACAGAACGTTGATTGAGCGTGTTTTACTGTTAGTCAGCGCAATAAACGCCAGATAACAAAAAGCCCCACCGAGGTGAGGCTTCATCACTAAATCTAAAACCGATTAAGCGTTAACGTGATCAACTGCGTCACGAACAAGTTTGCCTAGTTCGTCCCACTTACCTTCATCGATAAGGTTAGTTGGAACCATCCAAGTACCGCCACACGCAAGAACAGAAGGGATCGATAGGTATTCATCTACATTCTTCAAGCTTACGCCACCAGTAGGCATGAATTTAACAGGGTAAACTGCTGTTAGTGCTTTAAGCATGCCAGTACCGCCTGAAGGCTCAGCAGGGAAGAACTTCAACGTGCGAAGACCCATTTCCATTGCTTGCTCAACTAGGCTTGGGTTGTTAACACCCGGTACGATTGCAACACCTTTATCGATACAGTATTGAACAGTACGCGGGTTGAAACCTGGGCTTACGATGAAATCAACACCAGCTTCGATAGATGCGTCAACTTGCTCGTTAGTCAGTACCGTACCTGAACCGATTAGCATGTCTGGGAATTCTTTACGCATGATGCGAATCGCTTCGATTGCACATTCTGTACGTAGTGTAATTTCTGCACATGGCATGCCATTTTCAACCAACGCTTTACCTAGAGGGATAGCGTCTTCAGCACGGTTGATCGCGATTACAGGAATTACTTTTAGGTTTGCTAGTTGTTCATTTAATGTCGTCATGAATTCTTTCTCACGTTAAATGTGGGCCTGCTTTCAACTAAGCAAACCCTTGATTAATAGTTAAAGTGCGTAATTATAGAGACAGATCAGGCGTCGCTTCTAGAGGAATGATAGCACCTGGATGCTGAATCACGGTTCCTGCCACAATATGACCTGCAAATGCAGCATCACGAGCACTACCGCCACTCAAGCGCTTGGCCAAGAAGCCTGCACTGAACGAGTCGCCAGCGGCAGTCGTATCAACGATGTTATCTACAGGGTTAGGTGCAACGTATTGAGCGCTTTGGCTTTCAACCACTAAGCAGTCTTTCGCGCCACGTTTAATGACGATCTCTTTCACACCAGACTCAGACGTACGTGTAATACATTGTTCAATGCTTTCGTCGCCGTATAGCTCTTGCTCATCATCAAACGTCAGCAGAGCCGTATCTGTGTACTTAAGCATTTTCAAGTACCAAGAAATCGCTTCTTGTTGGCTTTCCCAAAGTTTAGGTCGGTAGTTATTGTCGAAGAATACTTGGCCGCCTTGAGCTTTGAATTTGTCTAAGAAGTTGAATAGCTGCGTGCGACCATTTTCTGTCAAGATTGCCAGCGTAATACCACTTAAGTAAACCGCGTCAAAAGAGAACAGCTTATCAAGAAGAGCAGGCGTGTCTTCCTGATCAAACATGAACTTCGCTGCAGCATCACTACGCCAGTAGTGGAAACTGCGTTCACCAGTTTCATCGGTCTCGATGTAGTAAAGCCCTGGTTGTTTGTGATCCAGCTGAGCTATTAAGCTCGTGTCGATACCTTCCGCTTGCCAATTTTTTAACATGTCGGTACTGAATGGGTCAGTGCCGAGTGCAGTTACGTAGCTCGTGTTGATATCTTGCTCTTTTGTTAAGCGTGACAAGTAAAGTGCAGTATTCAGCGTATCGCCACCAAAACTTTGCTTAAGCCCGTCTTGTTTCTTTTGTAGCTCAACCATGCACTCGCCAATGACCGCGATGTTTAATGATTTCATATGCTTACCTTAGCAACTGAGGTTGCGCTAGTTATTATTTTAGGAAATCTTCACGCGCAGGGTTGAAGATATCAAGAAGGATGCTGTCTTGTTCTAGTGCAACCGCACCGTGCATCATGTGTTTACGAGCGAAGTAAGCATCGCCTTCTTTAAGCACTTTCTTCTCGCCGTCGATTTCAGCTTCGAAGCTACCACGAACAACATAACCGATTTGGTCGTGAATTTCGTGAGTATGAGGGTGGCCAATCGCGCCCTTATCAAAACACAGGTGTACAGCCATAAGGTCGTCAGTGTAAGCAACGATTTTACGCTTAATGCCGCCACCAAGTTCTTCCCATGGGTTTTCATCTAGGATAAAGAAAGAGTTCATTGTGTATCTCCTAATCTGTTTAAATCTTTTAAGTGTTACTTAACTTGCAACCATCATAAGGGAATGAGCCCAATTGTAATACAATATATCTAAATTTGTGTGATATTGATCAAGCGATACTTTATATAGCGTAAATGAATCAACAACTTAAGAAATGCTTGGTATCTGGCATTAGTTAACTGCATCAATGGCTTACGGTGAATTATGTGACTCTACTCATCATTTGGCGACGAATAGGTATAATTAAAGCTCATATTGTATTACTTTATATGGAGTTTGAAAATTTAATCAAAGTTTAAGCAGATAAACTCTTTATTGAGGGTGACAAAGAATATGACGACTAAACCAATATTGTTGACTGAAGCTGAAATCGAACAGCTTCATCTTGAAGTGGGCCGTTCTAGCTTAATGGGCAAAACCATTGCAGCGAACGCGAAAGACCTAGAAGCATTCATGCGTTTACCTATTGATGTCCCGGGTCATGGTGAAGCTGGGGGTTACGAACATAACCGCCACAAGCAAAATTACACGTATATGAACCTAGCTGGTCGCATGTTCTTGATCACTAAAGAGCAAAAATACGCTGACTTTGTTACAGAATTACTAGAAGAGTACGCAGACAAATATCTAACGTTTGATTACCACGTACAGAAAAACACCAACCCAACAGGTCGTTTGTTCCACCAAATCCTAAACGAACACTGTTGGTTAATGTTCTCAAGCTTAGCTTACTCTTGTGTTGCTTCAACACTGACACAAGATCAGCGTGACAACATTGAGTCTCGCATTTTCGAACCCATGCTAGAAATGTTCACGGTTAAATACGCACACGACTTCGACCGCATTCACAACCACGGTATTTGGGCTGTCGCCGCTGTGGGTATCTGTGGTCTTGCTTTAGGCAAACGTGAATACCTAGAAATGTCAGTGTACGGCATCGACCGTAATGATACTGGCGGTTTCCTAGCGCAAGTTTCTCAACTGTTTGCACCTTCTGGCTACTACATGGAAGGTCCTTACTACCATCGTTATGCGATTCGCCCAACGTGTGTGTTCGCTGAAGTGATTCACCGTCATATGCCTGAAGTTGATATCTACAACTACAAAGGCGGCGTGATTGGTAACACAGTACAAGCGATGCTTGCGACGGCTTACCCGAACGGCGAGTTCCCAGCTCTGAATGATGCTTCTCGTACTATGGGTATCACAGACATGGGTGTTCAGGTTGCGGTAAGTGTTTACAGCAAGCATTACTCTTCTGAAAACGGCGTAGACCAAAATATTCTGGGTATGGCGAAGATTCAAGACGCGGTATGGATGCACCCATGTGGTCTTGAGCTATCTAAAGCCTACGAAGCCGCTTCTGCAGAGAAAGAAATCGGCATGCCTTTCTGGCCTAGTGTTGAATTGAATGAAGGCCCTCAAGGTCACAACGGCGCGCAAGGCTTTATCCGCATGCAGGACAAGAAAGGCGATGTTTCTCAACTTGTTATGAACTACGGCCAGCACGGCATGGGTCACGGCAACTTTGATACGCTGGGTATTTCTTTCTTCAACCGCGGTCAAGAAGTGCTACGTGAATACGGTTTCTGTCGTTGGGTTAACGTGGAGCCAAAATTCGGCGGCCGTTACCTAGACGAAAACAAATCTTACGCTCGTCAAACGATTGCTCACAACGCAGTCACGATTGATGAAAAATGTCAGAACAACTTTGACGTTGAACGTGCAGACGCTGTACACGGTTTACCTCACTTCTTTAAAGTAGAAGATGAGCAAATCAACGGCATGAGTGCATTTGCTAACGATCACTACCAAGGCTTTGACATGCAACGCAGCGTGTTCATGCTAAACCTTGAAGAGATAGAATCTCCGCTACTATTAGACCTTTACCGTTTAGATTCTGAAAAGGGCGGCGAAGGCGAGCATCAATACGATTACTCACACCAATATCAAGGTCAGATTGTTCGTACTAACTTTGAATACCAAGCAAACAAAGAGCTGAACACGCTAGGTGACGATTTCGGTTACCAACACCTATGGAACGTCGCAAGCGGTGAAGTGAAGGGCACAGCAACTGTAAGCTGGCTACAAAACAACACCTACTACACATGGCTAGGTGCAACGTCTAACGATAATGCTGAAGTGATCTTTACTCGCACTGGCGCTAACGACCCAAGCTTTAACCTACGTTCAGAGCCGGCGTTCATTCTACGCAGCAAGGGCGAAACAACACTGTTTGCTTCTGTTGTTGAAACGCACGGTTACTTTAACGAAGAGTTCGAGCAATCAGTTAATGCACGTGGTGTTGTGAAAGACATCAAAGTCGTGGCTCACACGAATATCGGTTCGGTAGTTGAGATCACCACAGAGAAATCAAACGTGACAGTGATGATCAGCAACCAACTTGGCGCGACTGACAACACTGAACACAAAGTAGAACTGAACGGCAAAGTATACAGCTGGAAAGGCTTCTACTCAGTCGAGACAACTTTACAAGAAACGAATTCAGAAGAACTTAGCACTGCAGGGCAGGGGAAATAATAATGAGCTATCAACCACTTTTACTTAACTTTGATGAAGCAGCTGAACTTCGTAAAGAACTTGGCAAGGATAGCCTATTAGGTAACGCACTGACTCGCGACATTAAACAAACTGACGCTTACATGGCGGAAGTTGGCATTGAAGTACCAGGTCACGGTGAAGGCGGCGGTTACGAGCACAACCGTCACAAGCAAAACTACATCCATATGGATCTAGCAGGTCGTTTGTTCCTTATCACTGAGGAAACAAAATACCGAGATTACATCGTTGATATGCTAACAGCGTACGCGACGGTGTACCCAACACTTGAAAGCAACGTAAGCCGTGACTCTAACCCTCCGGGTAAGCTGTTCCACCAAACGTTGAACGAGAACATGTGGATGCTTTACGCTTCTTGCGCGTACAGCTGCATCTACCACACGATCTCTGAAGAGCAAAAGCGTCTGATCGAAGACGATCTTCTTAAGCAAATGATCGAAATGTTCGTTGTGACTTACGCACACGACTTCGATATCGTACACAACCACGGCTTATGGGCAGTGGCTGCAGTAGGTATCTGTGGTTACGCAATCAACGACCAAGAGTCTGTAGACAAAGCGCTTTACGGCCTGAAACTAGATAAAGTAAGCGGCGGTTTCTTAGCGCAACTTGACCAACTGTTTTCGCCAGACGGCTACTACATGGAAGGTCCTTACTACCACCGTTTCTCTCTACGTCCAATCTACCTGTTCGCAGAAGCGATTGAACGTCGTCAGCCTGAGGTCGGTATCTATGAATTCAACGATTCAGTGATCAAGACAACGTCTTACTCTGTATTCAAAACGGCATTCCCAGACGGTACATTGCCAGCACTGAACGATTCATCGAAGACAATCTCTATCAACGATGAAGGCGTTATCATGGCAACGTCTGTGTGTTACCACCGTTACGAGCAGACTGAAACTCTGCTTGGTATGGCTAACCACCAACAAAACGTTTGGGTTCATGCTTCAGGTAAAACATTGTCTGACGCGGTTGATTCAGCAGACGACATCAAAGCATTCAACTGGGGTAGCCTGTTTGTAACCGACGGCCCTGAAGGCGAAAAAGGCGGCGTAAGCATCCTTCGTCACCGTGACGAGCAAGATGACGACACGATGGCGTTGATCTGGTTTGGTCAACACGGTTCTGATCACCAGTACCACTCTGCTCTAGACCACGGTCACTACGATGGCCTGCACCTAAGCGTATTCAACCGTGGCCACGAAGTGCTGCACGATTACGGCTTCGGTCGCTGGGTAAACGTTGAGCCTAAGTTTGGCGGTCGTTACATCCCAGAGAACAAGTCTTACTGTAAGCAGACGGTTGCTCACAACACGGTAACGGTTGATCAGAAAACGCAGAACAACTTCAACACAGCATTGGCTGAGTCTAAGTTTGGTCAGAAGCACTTCTTCGTAGCAGACGACCAGTCTCTACAAGGCATGAGCGGCACAATTTCTGAGTACTACACAGGCGTAGACATGCAACGCAGCGTGATTCTTGCTGAACTTCCTGAGTTCGAGAAGCCACTTGTTATCGACGTATACCGCATCGAAGCGGACGCTGAGCACCAGTACGACCTACCCGTTCACCACTCTGGTCAGATCATCCGTACTGACTTTGATTACAACATGGAAAAAACGCTTAAGCCGCTAGGTGAAGACAACGGTTACCAGCACTTATGGAACGTTGCTTCAGGCAAAGTGAATGAAGAAGGCTCTCTAGTAAGCTGGCTACATGACAGCAGCTACTACAGCCTAGTAACTAGCGCGAATGCGGGCAGCGAAGTGATTTTTGCTCGCACTGGTGCTAACGATCCAGACTTCAACCTTAAGAGTGAGCCTGCGTTCATCTTACGTCAGTCTGGTCAAAACCACGTGTTTGCTTCTGTACTAGAAACGCATGGTTACTTTAACGAGTCTATCGAAGCCTCTGTAGGCGCTCGTGGTCTAGTTAAATCAGTGTCTGTTGTGGGCCATAACAGTGTCGGGACTGTTGTTCGCATTCAGACTACTTCTGGCAACACTTACCACTACGGTATCTCAAACCAAGCTGAAGACACGCAGCAAGCAACTCACACTGTTGAGTTCGCGGGTGAGACATACTCGTGGCAAGGATCATTTGCTCAACTGTAAATGATTAATACCAATCACAGTAAGTAAGTGAGCAGAAATAGCGCAGGAAAAAAGCTTGAGAACAAGGCAGAATTTTTCGATAAGTAGTTATTCTACAATCAAAAATTCTAACGAAGTTATCGAGCTTTTTAACAAGCTAGGGTGATCAGTTATTTACTACGATTGGTATCACACGCAAGTTATTTAACGATGGCTTGTGTTGATGTGGTGCTTTGCGGGAACGAAGCATCACATTGAATTCAGTCGTGATTGCAAGATCGCTCGTTGAAACCAACAACGCTCGTTGATATCAACAACGACTGAAAACATCGGGAATAAGTCAAACCGAGTAACTCACTGCGAGTTGCTCGGTTTTTTTATGCGTGTAGGAAACAGAATAGAACGGCTTGCTAAAAAGGATAAGGAATAAAGAGTTAACCCAAGCGAAGGGAAATAGCTAATGTTCACCTGTGTTTAGGCTACAGTAACTGATAGGAATAAACGGTTAGGGAGTGAACCATGAAGTTAATGAAAGGGTTGGTATCAATACTTGCGGTCTCTTGTTCTACCTTTGTTTTTGCTAACGCTGTTTTAGCAAATGACGAGTCTGATAGCAGTGTCGAAACTGAGGAGTTCGTGCGCTATCAATATCAAGACAAGATCAGCTATGGAAAGTTAGATAAAGGCGCAGTGCTGCCAATTAGTAGCGACATCTTTGGCGAATATTCAGTCGCGAAGGCTTCGATTCCACTGGATTCGGTTGAAGTGCTACTGCCAACACAACCAGAGAAGGTATTCGCCGTCGGGATGAACTTCGCTAGCCACTTAGCCTCACCTGCCGATGCACCACCGCCGATGTTTCTTAAACTTCCTTCCTCTTTGATTCTCACAGGCGAAGTGATTCAAGTGCCACCAAAAGCAAGAAATGTTCATTTTGAAGGCGAGCTGGTGGTTGTGATTGGTAGAGAGCTCAGTCAAGCCAGTGAAGAAGAAGCCGAACAAGCGATCTTTGGCGTCACGGTGGGCAACGATATTACTGAAAGAAGTTGGCAAGGCACGGATTTACAATGGCTTCGAGCGAAAGCTTCAGATGGCTTTGGCCCCATTGGTAATACGATTGTTCGTGGTATCGATTATAACAACGTGCAATTAACCACGCGTGTAAATGGCAAGGTTGTTCAACAAGAGAATACATCGTTTATGATTCACAAACCTACAAAAGTCATCAGCTACTTGAGCCACTATTTTACCCTCAAACCGGGCGATCTTGTTTTCATGGGCACGCCGGGAAGAACCTATGCTTTGTCCGACAAGGACCAAGTGAGTGTCACGATTGAAGGGATAGGGACTGTGGTCAACGAAGTGCGGTTCTGATGGAATTGAATTAGCGTTGGGAGCTACAGAGCTTATGTCTGAATTTGCAGTACGTAGACGACTTGAACCTATTAATTTGAACTAGGTTAACTTGTGTAGTGAATAAACTAACCGTTTTTCGGTTCCATTATTTTAGCCCAATTGAGTGATGTTTTTGGAAGCGAGCAGAGAAAACGAGAATGACGAACCTACATGCTCGGCGAGGGTTTTGTTAGTGGTGTAACACAGTGTTTCTAGCTAAGAGAAATTAGATGCTTTCTAAGTGATTGATTAATTGCATAAATTAATAGGTACTATCCGCTTTGATTTTACTCAATTGGCTGTAGGTTGAAATACTGTTATAGTGCTCCTTAAATAATACATAAACATAACATATAAATAAGCGAACTTATGGCTAGCACTTTTAATTCAATTTCGGGCTCGAAGCGTAGCCTGCACGTGCAAGTAGCACGCGAAATCGCTCGTGGAATTTTGTCTGGTGATCTGCCGCAAGGTTCTATTATTCCTGGTGAAATGGCGTTGTGTGAACAGTTTGGTATCAGCCGAACGGCACTTCGTGAAGCAGTTAAACTATTGACCTCTAAAGGTCTGTTAGAGTCCCGCCCGAAAATCGGCACTCGTGTAGTCGACCGCGCATACTGGAACTTCCTTGATCCTCAACTGATTGAATGGATGGACGGCCTAACCGACGTGGACCAGTTCTGTTCACAGTTCCTAGGTCTTCGCCGTGCGATTGAACCTGAAGCGTGTGCACTGGCGGCAAAATTTGCGACGGCTGAGCAACGTATCGAGCTTTCAGAGATCTTCCAAAAGATGGTCGAAGTGGATGAGGCTGAAGTGTTTGACCAAGAACGTTGGACAGACATTGATACTCGTTTCCATAGCTTGATCTTTAATGCGACCGGTAACGACTTCTACTTGCCATTTGGCAACATTCTGACAACTATGTTCATTAACTTCATTGTGCACTCTTCTGAAGAGGGAAGCACATGTATCAATGAACATCGTAGAATCTATGAAGCTATCATGGCCGGTGATTGTGACAAGGCTAGAATTGCTTCTGCCGTTCACTTGCAAGATGCCAACCACCGTTTGGCTACAGCGTAGGCGAAATGATTTAAAGCGCACCTGAGCCATCTCACATCGAGATGAACAGGCACACGCTCAGATAAACGATTTAAAAAGGTATGCCTAGTGCATGCCTTTTTTATTGTCTGTTTTTACAGAAATTGATTGTTTATTGTGTACTATAAAGCCAGAGACGTAGGTCTCTGGCTGTGGTTTTTAAGGTTTAAGGTTTAAGGTTTAAGGTTTAAGGTTTAAGTTTATAGGTTATAAGCTAAATATTCTGCCTTAACCGCTATCCATTGAACAAGCCGTCAACTATGGACATTGTTAAGTTTCCTTTTGTTTCTGTTTCTTCTTCATTTTTAACGTTGAATAAACAGAGAATACAGCTAACACGATAAACGCGAGTGCAATAGGGCGCTCATAAAGGAAAGACCAACTGCCATCGTACATCAACAGTGATTTCCTCAGATTTGTTTCTGCCATTGGACCTAAAATGATTGCAAGCAGAATTGGCGAAGACGGAATATCCAGTTTAGTTAAGATAAAGCCCAACAGACCGAAACCGATCGCAATACCCACATCAAACATCGAGTTGTTAATCGCGTAAGCACCAACGATCGACAAGAAGACAATAATTGGGATCATGATGATCTTGGGTACTTCAATGATACGGCAGAAGAAACGAATACCCAGTAAACCAATCACTAGCATCACAAGGTTAGCAACCAACATCGAGCTGAATACGCCATAAACCACTTCGGGGTTTTGGGCAAACAACAGAGGCCCCGGTGTTAAACCTTGAACAATGAGTGCGCCTAAAAGAACCGCTGCCACAGCATCCCCCGGAACGCCAAGTGTTAACAATGGAACTAACGAACCACCCGTTACACCGTTGTTTCCAGATTCGGCTGCTGCTAGACCTCGTACTGATCCTTTACCAAACTCTTCGGGATTTTTCGATGAACGTTTTGCTTCGTTGTAACAAACGAATGCCGAAATATCAGCACCAGCACCCGGTACAGAACCGATGGTTGTTCCCATCAAACCACTTTTTATTGCGGTTGGTAGCATTTCTTTAAGGTCGCCTTTGCTCAATAATTTGTGGTCAAACTTCGGCGCGACGACTTTCTTTTCAGAGAACAGTTTCTCTAGTTGGTTTAATGCTTCAGATAGAGCGAACAAACCAATCAAAACAGGGATGACATTGATTCCGCTGTAGAGATCCATGATGTCAAAAGTAAACCTTGGCACACTGCTGATTGGGTCGAGCCCAACGGTAGAAACCAGTAGTCCAATCGTACCCGCAAGTAGCCCTTTAAAGATGTTGTTCGAAGAAACGCTCGCAATGATAGTTAAACCAAACAGAGCAAGTGCGAAGTACTCTGGAGCATTAAAACGAAGTGCAAAGGTCGCTAATTTAGGCGCAATGGCAATAAGGACGATAGTACTGAGTAACCCGCCAATGAATGAAGCAACAGCCGAAATACTTAATGCTCTTGCTGCTTGTCCTCTCACAGCCATGGTGTGGCCGTCGAGTACACTTGCTGCAGACGCTGGTGTCCCTGGTGTTTTAAGCAGTATTGCGGCAATAGAACCACCGTAAATGCCACCAATGTATACACCAATTAACATCACGAGGGCTGACGTCGGTTCCATGCCAAAGGTAAACGGAAGGAGAATCGCAACGCCCATCGTCGCTGTTAGACCGGGTAGTGCGCCTAAAATTACACCGCCTAGTACACCAAAAACAAGGACAGGAAGTACTGCAAAACTCACAGCGGTTGCGAGACCATCGATTAGATATTCAAACATTATGACCTCCTATGACCAGGTTGCTTCAGGAAGCGCGATGTAGAACACCTCGCCAAACAAATAGTAAACCGCAAACACAAAGACAACGGCGACAACGTAGTAGATTGGCTTCTTAACTTTGAAGTAAACGAGGTAGAACATAAAGGCAATCAAACTCGCGTAAAGGTAGCCAACCACACTGATGAGTAACGCGTATCCAATAAGAAAGGCCACGCCGAAGATAGACATCTTGCTTATCATCGCTTCTTGTTGTTCTGGAACACCTTTGAGTTTGTGCTGAACGATGAGAACAATACAGATAGCAATTTGAGCAATCACAATCATCATCGGGAAGAATTTTGCATCAACACTTGCATCTTGATACATCGGACGATCAAACTGAGTAATCAACGCGAGTGCTATTGCGCTTAATATGATGATTATGGAAGGGAAAACGACATTCCGATTTAAGTTGGCATTAGACATAGAATTTACCCCTAAAAAGTAAAGCAAGGGAAAGGTACATACCGATAAAAAAGGCACAACTGATCGTTGTGCCTCTGGATGAATGTTATTGAATTAGTTCAGTAAGCGATTTTGTATCTTCGGAAACGAACGTAGTGAAGGCTTTATCGTCAAGGTTGTGGATAGTCATTGCGCCTTTTGCCATGAAAGACTTGAACTCTTCACTTGCCATTGCTTCATCAAATGCCGCACCTAGTTTCTCGATTACTGCATCCGGCGTATCTTTTGGAGCGCCGATACCACGCCATGTTCCTGTTACTACATCAATACCTTGCTCTTTCAAAGTAGGAACATCGGGAATGTACTGAATACGTTCTTCTGACATGACACCTAATGCTTTTAGTTGGCCTGAACGAAGTTGAGCGATAGCTTCACCCGGTGTCACCATGGTTACGTCTGTGTGGTGGCCCAGTACTGCAGGAATCGCTTCAGATGCTCCGTTATAAGGGATAGCGTTGAGTTTAATATCTTGGTCTTTTTCAAGAGACATTAAGTAGAAGTTTGGCGCAGCGGTTGAAGCAAATTTCACGCTACCAGGGTTTTCTTTGGCTTCTTTAATCAGATCATTAATGGTGTTGTATGGGCTATCGGCTGCAACTAATACGACCGCTGGGTCGAGGTTAACTAAGCGAATGAGTCTAAAATCGTCTGCGGTATGGCGCATCAAACCCATTTGAGGGAGCGAAGCGATTTCACGTGTTACTACTGTTAATGTGTAACCATCCGCACGCTGCTGGGCACCAAAGCTCATTCCAACGGCGCCCGCACCACCCGTACGGTTCATGATTGAAATGTTTTGTCCTAGAATGTCTTTCGCACTATTTGCAAGGGTACGGCCAACGGCATCTGTACCGCCGCCCGCGCCAAATGGGACAACTAAGCGAATGTTTTTGCTCGGGTAGTCTGCTGCAATCGACGTTGCAGAAACAAGTATGCCAGCTGCCAGCATGATGGATTTCAATAATTTACTCATAGTAAGTTCCTTCTGTTTCTAATTATTAGCGATATGTTTTTGTAGGGTTTTCTGCTTTTTCTGTTTGGTATTCGTGCATTGCTAGCTGTTCAATAGCTACCGCTATCCAGCCACTGATCAGCATGTCATACCATTGTTGTACGCCACTGCAGGCAACAACCACGTTTCCGTAAACAAACGAACCATAAAACAGTAAGTCTTCGTCACGTAATGAAGATGGGTGTTGAGAATGAAGTGTTAGATTGTTTGTCGATTCTCGCCATGCTTGCTGAGCTTTCTTACGAGCAAGGTGATCAAACTTGATAGTCCAGTTATCAGGGGTTCCTAAAGACTCTTCATAAAGAATGGCGTCTTCGAAAGAGGCTTCCCAAGGTTTGAGATGTGGATTCATAACGACAATATGCAGTTCTTTTCTATTGGTTCTTTCAAACAGTTTGTCGATAGAGGGTTTAACGATATCGATAGCGTCTTGAGTGATATCTTTCATTGAGCGCATGCCACATGTCCTTATGTCTGGTTAGGTATATAGAATATTGTATGACAATAATTCTTCAATTAACGAAAGCTTGGAAGCGCGGAGCGATCACAACCGGAAGTCTTCTAACTAGACTTCGATCTTGTTTTAACCGTATTGTTTCGGAAATAGTGTGATTCTGGTCTTTTTTTAAGCTGGATATAAATGCACAAAGACCCAGTTTTATTTTGGCTGATTTTTTAGATATGAGTTCACCATCATATGGTCACCGTTCTGTTTATTCATATGGGCGAAAATTTTGGCGTGATAATAAGCACCCAATAAAACAATGGGAGACATACGAACATGTTAGCGAGCTAATCTGTTTGTTTTTAGGAAGCGTGTTGCACTGTTTTGGTTCAATTATTTTTCCATCTTTCTTTAGCTATTCGGGTTGCTCAATACCCTCTAATCTTTGCACGTTCTCTTTATCACTCCCAGAGACAGCATCTTAAATTTCCTCTCTTAACTCATCAGGAAATGGTTGAAATAGTCATTCGATTGAGGTGATTTCTCATCCATTTATATTTAGATCTAAAGATAAGAGCACTACACAAATTTAAATTGAATTCTAATGATATTACCCGCTCGATTTCGTAAAAAACACTGGTTTATTGTGTGATGAATGATGTGGATTTGGTCAAGGATTCTCTTTTATTATTTTTGAGATCTTTATGTTTATATGTGTTTGGTTGTATTTGTTAATAAGTGTGCAAAGTCTCACTTTTGTTTTAAGTTGTTGTTTTTAAAGTGAGGTTTATTTTTAGTGTTTGATCTTTTGAGTTTTTACCTAAAACCCTAACAATTTCCTTAATGGATTAGCCATATTCCATCCTATGTCATATATATAATTAACTTAATCAATCAAAATAAGATCACCATCACTTATTTGGATTATTGTACTACAAATAAAGGGTCGAATTTCCTATAGTCCTCGTAACAAATTAAAACGGACAAAGGATACACGATGGAACTCAACACGATTATTGTCGGCATTTATTTCCTATTCTTGATTGCGATAGGTTGGATGTTTAGAACATTTACAAGTACTACTAGTGACTACTTCCGCGGGGGCGGTAACATGTTGTGGTGGATGGTTGGTGCAACCGCCTTTATGACCCAGTTTAGTGCATGGACATTCACCGGTGCAGCAGGTAAAGCGTATAACGATGGTTTCGCTGTAGCGGTCATCTTCGTAGCCAACGCATTTGGTTACTTCATGAACTACGCGTACTTCGCGCCGAAATTCCGTCAACTTCGCGTTGTTACGGTAATCGAAGCGATTCGTATGCGTTTTGGTGCGACCAACGAACAAGTATTCACTTGGTCTTCAATGCCGAACTCAGTGGTATCTGCGGGTGTGTGGTTAAACGCATTGGCAATCATCGCTTCGGGTATCTTCGGTTTCGACATGAACATGACTATCTGGGTGACTGGCCTAGTGGTATTGGCAATGTCGGTAACAGGTGGTTCATGGGCGGTAATCGCATCTGATTTCATGCAGATGGTTATCATCATGGCGGTAACGGTGACTTGTGCGGTTGTAGCGGTTGTTCAAGGTGGCGGTGTTGGTGAGATTGTTAACAACTTCCCAGTACAAGATGGTGGTTCGTTCCTTTGGGGCAACAACATCAACTACCTAAGCATCTTTACGATTTGGGCATTCTTCATATTCGTTAAGCAGTTCTCAATCACGAACAACATGCTTAACTCATACCGTTACCTAGCAGCAAAAGATTCAAAGAATGCAAAGAAAGCCGCATTGCTTGCTTGTGTGTTGATGTTGTGTGGTGTGTTTATTTGGTTCATGCCTTCTTGGTTCATTGCAGGCCAAGGTGTTGATTTATCAGCGGCTTACCCGAATGCAGGTAAAAAAGCGGGTGACTTTGCTTACCTATACTTCGTACAAGAGTACATGCCAGCAGGTATGGTTGGTCTTCTAGTTGCCGCGATGTTTGCAGCGACAATGTCTTCAATGGACTCAGGTCTAAACCGTAACTCAGGTATTTTTGTTAAGAACTTCTACGAAACAATCGTTCGTAAAGGTCAAGCATCAGAGAAAGAGCTAGTAACCGTATCTAAAATTACTTCAGCGGTATTTGGTTTCGCTATTATCCTAATCGCACAGTTCATCAACTCATTAAAAGGCTTAAGCCTGTTTGATACGATGATGTACGTAGGTGCGTTAATCGGCTTCCCTATGACGATTCCTGCATTCCTTGGTTTCTTCATCAAGAAGACTCCGGACTGGGCTGGTTGGGGAACGCTAGTTGTTGGTGGTATCGTATCTTATGTGGTTGGTTTTGTTATCAACGCGGAGATGGTAGCAGCGGCGTTTGGTCTTGATACTCTAACAGGACGTGAATGGTCTGATGTTAAAGTTGCGATTGGTCTCATTGCCCACATCACGCTAACCGGTGGCTTCTTCGTACTATCTACGATGTTCTACAAGCCTCTATCAAAAGAACGTCAAGCGGATGTTGATAAGTTCTTTGGCAACTTAGATACACCATTAGTAGCAGAATCGGCAGAGCAAAAAGTGTTGGATAACAAACAACGTCAAATGCTTGGTAAGCTTATCGCAGTAGCGGGTGTTGGTATTATGCTGATGGCTCTTCTGACGAACCCAATGTGGGGACGCCTAGTCTTCATTTTATGTGGTGTGATAGTTGGTGGTGTCGGTGTTCTACTTGTGAAAGCGGTCGATGACGGCGGCAAGCAAGCTAAAGTTGTAACTGAAAGCTAATATATAGCTAACACTTAGATAGAATGCGACGACTCGAAAGGGCGTCGCATTTTTTGCTTTGCGAAGCGAGTAAACGTGTCAGCCTTACAACATCAGACCTAAATCACGAAAACTGTAAAAAATTGTACGATTGAAACGAAATACATTCAATTGTCCTACAATAAGACGTATATTGTTGCTAATTCCTTTCAATCAACTTGAAAAATAAGTGAGTTAGAATGAGCGACCAAAAATCTCTTGATGCAATCAGGAAGATGAAGCTGGAAAACGATACTTCAGCAGGTAATCTTGTAGACCTACTCCCTATCGAAGTTCAAACACGTGACTTCGATCTATCATTCCTAGACACCTTGAGCGAAGCACGTCCGCGTCTTCTTGTTCAAGCTGATCAGCTAGAAGAATTCAAAGCAAAAGTGAAAGCTGATCAAGCTCACTGTATGTTTGATGATTTCTACAACAACTCTACCGTTAAGTTCCTTGAGACTGCTCCTTTCGAAGAGCCTCAAGCGTACCCAGCTGAGACGGTAGGTAAAGCTTCTCTATGGCGTCCTTATTGGCGTCAAATGTACGTTGATTGCCAAATGGCACTGAACGCGACACGTAACCTAGCGATTGCTGGTGTTGTAAAAGAAGACGAAGCGCTCATTGCGAAAGCAAAAGCTTGGACTCTAAAACTGTCTACGTACGATCCAGAAGGCGTGACTTCTCGTGGCTATAACGATGAAGCGGCTTTCCGTGTTATCGCTGCTATGGCTTGGGGTTACGACTGGCTACACGGCTACTTCACAGATGAAGAACGCCAGCAAGTTCAAGATGCTTTGATTGAGCGTCTAGACGAAATCATGCACCACCTGAAAGTGACGGTTGATCTATTGAACAACCCACTAAACAGCCACGGTGTTCGTTCTATCTCTTCTGCTATCATCCCAACGTGTATCGCGCTTTACCACGATCACCCTAAAGCAGGTGAGTACATTGCATACGCGCTAGAATACTACGCAGTACATTACCCACCATGGGGCGGTGTAGACGGCGGTTGGGCTGAAGGTCCTGATTACTGGAACACGCAAACTGCATTCCTAGGCGAAGCATTTGACCTATTGAAAGCATACTGTGGTGTAGACATGTTTAACAAAACATTCTACGAAAACACAGGTGATTTCCCGCTTTACTGCATGCCTGTTCACTCTAAGCGCGCGAGCTTCTGTGACCAGTCTTCAATCGGTGATTTCCCAGGTCTAAAACTGGCTTACAACATCAAGCATTACGCAGGCGTTAACCAGAAGCCTGAGTACGTTTGGTACTACAACCAACTGAAAGGCCGTGATACTGAAGCACACACTAAATTCTACAACTTCGGTTGGTGGGACTTCGGTTACGATGATCTTCGCTTTAACTTCCTTTGGGATGCACCTGAAGAGAAAGCCCCATCGAACGATCCACTGTTGAAGGTATTCCCAATCACGGGTTGGGCTGCATTCCACAACAAGATGACTGAGCGTGATAACCATATCCATATGGTATTTAAATGTTCACCGTTTGGCTCAATCAGCCACTCTCACGGTGACCAAAACGCATTCACGTTGCATGCTTTCGGTGAAACGCTAGCGTCAATCACTGGTTACTACGGTGGTTTCGGTGTAGACATGCACACTAAGTGGCGTCGTCAAACGTTCTCTAAAAACCTGCCACTATTTGGCGGTAAAGGTCAGTACGGCGAGAACAAGAACACAGGCTACGAAAACCACCAAGATCGCTTCTGTATCGAAGCGGGCGGCACTATCTCTGACTTCGACACTGAATCTGATGTGAAGATGGTTGAAGGTGATGCAACGGCATCTTACAAGTACTTCGTTCCTGAAATTGAATCTTACAAGCGTAAGGTTTGGTTCGTTCAAGGTAAAGTCTTCGTAATGCAAGACAAGGCAACGCTTTCTGAAGAGAAAGACATGACTTGGCTAATGCACACAACTTTCGCAAACGAAGTGGCAGACAAGTCTTTCACTATCCGTGGCGAAGTTGCGCACCTAGACGTAAACTTCATCAACGAGTCTGCTGATAACATTACTTCAGTTAAGAACGTTGAAGGCTTTGGCGAAGTTGACCCATACGAGTTCAAAGATCTTGAAATCCACCGTCACGTTGAAGTGGAATTCAAGCCATCGAAAGAGCACAACATCCTGACGCTTCTTGTTCCTAATAAGAACGAAGGCGAGCAAGTTGAAGTGTCTCACAAGCTTGAAGGCAACACGCTACTGCTCAATGTTGACGGCGAAACGGTTTCAATCGAACTGTAATCCGCTGAAGTAACAGAAGCTAGATACCAAAAACTCCGAGTGAAAGCTCGGAGTTTTTTTGTTTGGCTAGCCAATTAAGTTGGAGTTGGATAAGTCAGTTAAGTTGGATAAGTGGCAAACCCATCAGGTTGCAAGAAAACTTAATTGGTCAGAGATAAATAGCTTCTCGATGCCAAGTCAGTGGCTCAGGGCTAAATCTGGACACTGATACACACAAAGACCGGGCATGTACTTAGCCACTATGCTCAATGAAATTTGCAGGAGTCGTATACGAGACTCGCATGTGTCGCTTTGTTAGAAGAGTAGGGCGCAACACCTGTTTCCTAAAAACTGATATGACTTACTTTTCCGTGAACAGCCTAATCACTGGCTGAGTAAGGGAGTAGTGAACTATACATAGATAAAGGCGTAGCTTGTTCTTACTAATCGTATGACATTTAACGTATGTTATTTCATCAATAGACGGTTTTTAAAGTGGCAAATAGTTCCTGTAAGTACAAAGCGTGCCCCATATTTTCTCGTAAAGTGAACCCCCGTCACAACTTGCGTCTAACCATCAAATCAATGCCCTAAAACTATTGCGTAACGAGAAAGACGTCGTTATTATAATGAGCATATAATCATACAATACTATATTTGGAGTTTGAACATGACTAAACCTGTAATCGGTTTCATTGGCCTAGGTCTTATGGGCGGCAACATGGTTGAAAACCTACAAAAGCGCGGCTACCACGTAAACGTAATGGATCTAAGCGCTGAAGCTGTTGCTCGCGTAACAGATCGCGGCAACGCAACTGCATTCACTTCTGCTAAAGAACTAGCTGCTGCAAGTGACATCGTTCAGTTTTGTCTGACAACTTCTGCTGTTGTTGAAAAAATCATTTACGGCGAAGACGGCGTTCTAGCGGGCATCAAAGAAGGCGCAGTACTAGTAGACTTCGGTACTTCTATCCCTGCTTCTACTAAGAAAATTGGCGCAGCTCTTGCTGAAAAAGGCGCGGGCATGATCGACGCTCCTCTAGGTCGTACTCCTGCACACGCTAAAGATGGTCTTCTGAACATCATGGCTGCTGGCGACATGGAAACTTTCAACAAAGTTAAACCTGTTCTTGAAGAGCAAGGCGAAAACGTATTCCACCTAGGCGCTCTAGGTTCTGGTCACGTGACTAAGCTTGTAAACAACTTCATGGGTATGACGACTGTTGCGACTATGTCTCAAGCTTTCGCTGTTGCTCAACGCGCTGGTGTTGATGGCCAACAACTGTTTGACATCATGTCTGCAGGTCCATCTAACTCTCCGTTCATGCAATTCTGTAAGTTCTACGCGGTAGACGGCGAAGAGAAGCTAGGTTTCTCTGTTGCTAACGCAAACAAAGACCTTGGTTACTTCCTTGCTCTTTGTGAAGAGCTAGGTACTGAGTCTCTAATCGCTCAAGGTACTGCAACAAGCCTACAAGCTGCTGTAGATGCTGGCATGGGTAACAACGACGTACCAGTAATCTTCGACTACTTCGCTAAACTAGAGAAGTAATCGACGTACGACCTCGCTCGGGTATTGCCTGTCTTCTAGGCAGCGATACCTGAGCGAGGTTCGTTTTTATCTGCCATATCCAACCTTTGTTCCCTCGTTAAAATCTTCTACTTCTACTTCTACTTCCTCAGCTACACCTAATCAAAACTCTGTTTAACTCTGTTACTGCCTCAATTCCTATTTTTTTCTATATCTACATCTATATCTATTTCTAACGGCAAATTCAAAGCCTTCTAGCACCCACTCGTTCACTTACTTTTCTACGTAAACTTAAAACCAGTGCACTTACAGGATTGTTGGTGATGACTTAACACCGCTCGTGTATCGGGCCTGAAAAGAAAGTAAAAAAAAGCCCACACAGCTGGTGACTGTATGGGCATGTTCGGACGAGCCGTCTGGACAAACAAATGAGCAATAGTAAGTGAAAAAACGAATAACGAGATCCCCCGACAGTTTCTACGTTAAACGCGTTCAATGACCTTAAAGCGGCTGCTTCAATTATCACTTTGAATTGAACAAAAGCATCCAGAAAGAACTTAAGTTATGATTCAAATACACCATAGCTCAAGACTTATTGTATTACAAATAAATTTTAAAATTGAATGCCTTTAGTGAATGGTTAGTTGGTGGAAGTGTGAGTTAAGACTCATTTTTTCACTCAGCTGGGTGAGGTAAAGAAGAAGAGTTTTCGAAAAGATGTTATCGGAGAAATGATGAGCCAATTATCTAAAAATCGATCTATTTTAATGTGTTATGCGTCAATGTTTAACTTCGAACAAAATCCAAACTCATAAATGATACCTATGTCACAGGGCGGTTTTAGCCAGTTTTAATATACCAAGATCGCTCACAGAACATCTGGCTAATTAAGCATACAATATTAATTAAATTGATGGTTGTGACGATGGATCGGCATGAACAAGTTTCGCTTTCCGTATCTTCGAAAATGTAAAAAATGACCATTTCATTCGGATGAAAATAATAGACATAGGTTGATATGGATGATGAGTTTTATGAATTCAAAATTGTCTCTAGGGTTTAAAGGAAAATTGATTTTAATGGTAGCGATCGTCAGTTCTAGTGCTTTAGCATTTACGAACTGGTTTACGCTTAACTTGGCCACTGAACAGGTAAACCAAACGATTTATAACGAGATTGATCACTCGCTTACGATAGAAATCAATCAAATAGAAAATACCGTTCAGCGCACCATCGATACCGTTAACTCTGTTGCACAAGAGTTCATGAAATCCCCATACCAAGTGCCGAATGAAGCACTCATGCATTATGCGGCTAAGCTTGGTGGCATTGACAAGATTGTAGTGGGTTTTGACGACGGCCGTTCTTATACCTCTCGCCCTTCAGAGTCTTTCCCTAACGGTGTTGGAATAAAAGAAAAGTACAATCCAACCACTCGACCTTGGTATCAACAAGCCAAATTGAAATCAGGCTTATCTTTTAGCGATCTATTTTTCACTAAGAGTACTCAAGTGCCTATGATCGGTGTGACTTACTCATACCAAGATCGTGTCATCATGGCCGATATACGCTTTGACGATTTGGAAACGCAGCTTGAACAGCTGGACAGCATCTACGAAGCCAAAGGCATTATCATCGACGAAAAGGGGATGGTGGTCGCTTCAACAATCGAAAACGTACTTCCGCAAAGCAAGATATCTTCCGCAGATACGCAGATGAGACTCAACAGTGCCATTGAACAGCCTGATCAATTCATTGAGGGTGTGATTGATGGTAACCAGAGAATCTTGATGGCCAAGAAAGTGGATATTGGCAGCCAGAAAGAGTGGTTTATGCTCTCTAGTATTGACCCTGAACTCGCGCTCAATCAATTGAATGGCGTGATGTCGAGTGCGCGCATCCTTATCGTCGCTTGTGTACTTGGCTCGGTGATATTGATGATTTTACTTCTGAATCGTTTCTACCGCCCAATCGTGTCACTGCGCAAAATCGTCCACGATCTATCTCAAGGTAACGGAGACCTCACTCAAAGGCTTGCTGAGAAGGGGAATGACGACTTAGGACATATCGCCAAAGACATCAACTTGTTCATTATCGGCTTACAAGAGATGGTTAAGGATGTGAAATACAAGAACTCGGATCTCGATACCAAGGTACTGAGTATTCGCGAAGGTTGTAAAGAAACCAGCGATGTACTGAAAGTTCACACTGATGAAACGGTTCAAGTGGTCTCTGCGATTAACGGCTTGTCTGAAGCATCAAACGAAGTAGAGAAGAGTTCTCAGTCGGCGGCAGAAGCAGCAAGAGAAGCGGCTGTATTCAGTGATGAGACGAAACAGATTAACACAGTGACGGAAACCTATATCAGTGATCTTGAGAAGCAAGTCTGCACCACCTCTGATGATATTCGCTCAATGGCCAATGAAACGCAGAGCATCCAGTCTATCGTGTCTGTGATTGGCGGAATTGCGGAACAAACTAATTTGCTGGCATTGAATGCGTCAATTGAAGCGGCGAGGGCGGGTGAACATGGTCGAGGTTTCGCGGTGGTTGCTGATGAAGTCCGTGCGCTAGCCAACCGAACGCAAATCAGTACCTCTGAAATTGATGAAGCGTTATCTGGCTTGCAGTCTAAATCAGATGGTTTGGTTAAATCTATTGAGTTGACCAAAAGTAACTGTGAACTGACTCGCGCTCAAGTTGTTCAAGCGGTAAACATGTTGGCGAAGCTAACCGAACAGATGGAAACAGTAAGTCGTTTTAATAATGACATTTCGGGTTCGTCTGTTGAGCAAAATGCCCTTATTCAGAGCATTGCTAAGAACATGCATAAGATTGAAAGCTTTGTTGAGGAGCTTAATAAGCTAAGCCAAGATCAGCTGATTGAATCAGCAGAAATCAAAACACTTAACGGCAGCGTTAGTGACTTGATGAGCAGCTTTAAGGTTTAACTTTTCTAATATTTATATTTAAAAATCAACACACTAATTTTAGTTGTTGATCTGAGAGCCACTCAGTAACTGTCGAGTTTAGAGTGGCTTTTCTGCGTTGTTCTTGAGTCTAACTCTACGTAATATCCGTTCATTTCACTTCATTTGCCGCATCTCACATTCTGATAAATAGATAATTGACATAAAATAGTACAAATATACATTGTCACTCTACTCTTATGGATAAGTGAGATAAATGTGAATAAGCCAATCTTTGTCGTCGTACTCGCTTCGCTTACGTATGGCTGCGGTGGAAGCAGCTCCAGTGACTCTAGTGACCCTTCTGATACCAATAACCCAGGAGCATCTTATGGTGTTGTTGCTCCCTATGATATTGCCAAGTATCAAAACATCCTTTCCAGCTCAGATCTTCAGGTGTCTGATCCTAATGGAGAGGAGGGCAATAAAACCTCTGAAGTCAAAGATGGTAACTTCGATGGTTATGTCAGTGATTATTTTTATGCTGACGAAGAGACGGAAAATCTGATCTTCAAAATGGCGAACTACAAGATGCGCTCTGAAGTTCGTGAAGGAGAAAACTTCGATATCAATGAAGCAGGCGTAAGACGCAGTCTACATGCGGAAATAAGCCTACCTGATATTGAGCATGTAATGGCGAGTTCTCCCGCAGATCACGATGAAGTGACCGTGCTACAGATCCACAATAAAGGTACAGACGAGAGTGGCACGGGTTATATCCCTCATCCGCTATTGCGTGTGGTTTGGGAGCAAGAACGAGATGGCCTCACAGGTCACTACTGGGCAGTCATGAAAAATAATGCCATTGACTGTAGCAGTGCCGCTGACTCTTCGGATTGTTATGCCACTTCATATAATCGCTACGATTTGGGAGAGGCGGATCTCGATAACTTCACCAAGTTTGATCTTTCTGTTTATGAAAATACCCTTTCGATCAAAGTGAACGATGAAGTTAAAGTCGACGAAGACATCACCTACTGGCAACACCTACTGAGTTACTTTAAAGCGGGTATCTACAATCAATTTGAAAATGGTGAAGCCACGGCTCACTTTCAGGCACTGCGATACACCACCACACAGGTCAACGGCTCAAACGATTGGGATATTAATGATTGGAAGTTGACGATTCCTGCGAGTAAAGACACTTGGTATGGAAGTGGGGGTGACAGTGCGGCTGAACTAGAACCTGAGCGCTGCGAATCGAGCAAAGACCTTCTCGCCAACGACAGTGATGTCTACGACAGCGATATTGGTCTTTCTTATTTCAATACCGATGAAGGGAGAGTGCACTTTAGAGCGGATATGGGATATGGCACCTCTACCGAAAATTCTAGCTATATTCGCTCTGAGCTCAGGGAGTTGTATCAAAGCAGTGTTCAACCGGATTGTAGCACCAGTGATGAAGATACAAGTTGGTATTTGGACGACACTAGAACGAACGCTACCAGTCACGAGTTAACCGCAAGCTTACGAATTGAAGACTACCCGAACATTAATAACCAAGACCCGAAAGTGGTGCTTGGGCAAATACACGGTTGGAAGATCAATCAAGCATTGGTGAAGTTGTTATGGGAAGGCGAGAGTAAGCCAGTAAGAGTGATACTGAACTCTGATTTTGAGCGCAACAACCAAGACTGTAACCATTGTGACCCGTTCAGTGTCGAGTTAGGTACTTATTCGGCAAGTGAAGAGTGGCGATATACGATTCGAGCCAATCAAGACGGTATCTACTTAGCGACTCATGATTTAGATGGAACTAATACAGTCTCTCACCTGATCCCGTGGGGAAAGGATTACCCAGATAAAAATGGGGACACGGTTTCGTTAACATCAGATTGGACATCGACAGACATCGCTTTCTATTTCAAAGCAGGCATCTATCCACAGTTTAAGCCGGACAGCGACTACATCGGCGAGGTGTTTGATGTGAGCTTTAGTTCTCTTAGAGCTGAACATTATTGAATTAGCTAACGTTTGAGTAACAACAATGACTGCTTTAAAGACCATATTGATTCCTAACAATGTGGTCTTTTTTTGTTTTTGGACACTTACAGTGATGTGTTTTGAAGGACAAATGTTCTGCTCGAATCATGCAAATACACACGATTACAGCTCGCTTGTTCTGCCTTGCTAGCTCATTTCGCATTCCAAATTCTTATATATTGTCTTTTATCAATAGGAAATGTGATCCAGTTAAAGTATGGAAAAATCGGAAAGTGTTCCTAGTCTCATTTATCCAACGAAGTGTTTTATTTGTATTATAAGATTACGTAATATTTTCGTGTTATCGCAAATACTGATAGGTGAATCGCCTTATAGCTCGTGTTTGCTGATTTGGCTTTCACTTACGAACGCTGTCTTTGTATTATAATAATGGATTAAATATGAAACAAATTACTCTAAAAACTTTACTCGCTTCTTCTATTCTACTTGCGGTTGGTTGTGCGAGCACGAGCACGCCTACTGCTGATTTTCCAAATAACAAAGAAACTGGTGAAGCGCTTCTGACGCCAGTTGCTGTTTCCGCTAGTAGCCATGATGGTAACGGACCTGATCGTCTCGTTGACCAAGACCTAACTACACGTTGGTCATCTGCGGGTGACGGCGAGTGGGCAACGCTAGACTATGGTTCAGTACAAGAGTTTGACGCGGTTCAGGCATCTTTCAGTAAAGGTAATCAGCGCCAATCTAAATTTGATATCCAAGTGAGTGTTGATGGCGAAAGCTGGACAACGGTACTAGAAAACCAACTAAGCTCAGGTAAAGCGATCGGCCTAGAGCGTTTCCAATTTGAGCCAGCAGTGCAAGCACGCTACGTAAGATACGTTGGTCACGGTAACACCAAAAACGGTTGGAACAGTGTGACTGGATTAGCGGCGGTTAACTGTAGCATTAACGCATGTCCTGCTAGCCATATCATCACTTCAGACGTGGTAGCAGCAGAAGCCGTGATTATCGCGGAAATGAAAGCGGCAGAAAAAGCACGTAAAGATGCGCGCAAAGATCTACGCTCTGGTAACTTCGGCGTAGCAGCGGTTTACCCTTGCGATACGACCGTTGAATGCGACACACGCAGTGCACTGCCAGTTCCGACAGGCCTGCCAGCGACACCAGTTGCAGGTAACTCGCCAAGCGAAAACTTTGACATGACGCATTGGTACCTATCTCAACCATTTGACCATGATAAAAACGGCAAGCCTGATGATGTGTCTGAGTGGAACCTTGCAAACGGTTACCAGCACCCAGAAATCTTCTACACAGCTGATGACGGCGGCCTAGTATTCAAAGCTTACGTGAAAGGTGTACGTACCTCTAAAAACACTAAGTACGCGCGTACAGAGCTTCGTGAAATGATGCGTCGTGGTGATCAGTCTATTAGCACTAAAGGTGTTAACAAGAATAACTGGGTATTCTCAAGCGCTCCTGAATCTGACTTAGAGTCGGCAGCGGGTATTGACGGCGCTCTAGAAGCGACGTTGAAAATCGACCATGCAACAACGACGGGTAATGCGAATGAAGTAGGTCGCTTTATCATTGGTCAGATTCACGATCAAAACGATGAACCAATTCGTTTGTACTACCGTAAATTGCCAAACCAAGCTACGGGCGCAGTTTACTTTGCACATGAAAGCCAAGACGCAACTAAAGAGGACTTCTACCCTCTCGTGGGCGACATGACGGCTGAAGTGGGTGATGATGGTATCGCGCTTGGCGAAGTGTTCAGCTACCGTATTGACGTTAAAGGCAACACGATGACTGTAACGCTAATGCGTGAAGGCAAAGACGATGTTGTACAAGTGGTTGATATGAGCAACAGTGGCTACGATGCAGGCGGCAAGTACATGTACTTCAAGGCCGGTGTTTACAACCAAAACATCAGCGGCGACCTAGATGATTACTCACAAGCGACTTTCTACCAGCTAGACGTATCGCACGATCAATACCAAAAGTAATCTAACCGAATAACACTTAATATTAAAGGTATTGCAATAGCCTCCAGCCTTAGGGTTTGGAGGCTTTTTTGTGTCTGTCGTTTGGGTGGAGTGAATAACAGGTCGCTCAATAACTCGGATAAAAGGCTGGTGGTTAACCTTGTTTCTCAGTTCTATATTTTGTTGCTCAATCTTCAACATAGCTTCCCATTTGCCTATCTTAGTAAATAGCGGTTACAAGCTAATGTTGCTGGGATCGATAGGCTTAGGTTGCTCGCACGAGCTTGTATTTACATATTAAGTATTCTCGACGACTCATGGCTAGGTGTTTAAGGTTGGTTTGTATATCGTGATTAAATCCTAAATCCTAAATCCTAAATCCTAAACCCCAGGCAAACAGGCTACTTGTAGTAGTATCTAGGTAGGGAAGAGCTTGCAGTTACAACATGATTTATGTAGAGCCATTTCTAACCTAAGTTACTAGTGATATGCATCAGAACAACATGTCGATTAGTTTAATTATTAATTACATTGAGAATTCGAAGCGGGGATTGGTGAGCTTTCGAGGTTTGAATTTTGTATGGAATGACAAGTCTCTTAATGGAGAGGGTAAGTGGGCTATTTGCGAGTTAGTTTTTGCCAAATGAACGATTTGTTCAGTTGAATGGAAATAAAAATGCCGTCACTAGGACGGCATTTTTGACAGAGTTTTAGGTTAACTTAACTTATTACTCAGCGTTTAGAGGATCTTCAGCAACAACTGCAGAGAATGTACTTGAGTTGTATGGTGATGCACTTAAATCTGCGCCAATGCTGTAGTTCTCGTAGTCATCAGAGAATATTTCAGTCGAGCCTGCTGTATCGGAATAAACCTTGTAGTCATCGACGTATAAAGTTGTATCTGCTGTTCCACCGTTTGATGAGAATTTAATGGTTGTCGCAGTTACTTCCACACCTGGAGTAGTGTTTTGTGATGCATAAGGACCATACTCTGTACCATTGACCTTAACGGTATAAGTGCCTGCAGCACTCAAGCTTGACGTGTCCCAAGACATTTCAAGGTCAATCCATGTACCTGGAGTGAATGTTGTTACTTGAGTGTCTTCACCACGGAGTGTGATTTTCCCTTCATCGATTTTAAATTCACCAATCAATGATGATGTTGAATTTTTAGTATCGAAGAGAGAAACATAAGCCGATTCCGTTTCAGCAACGTCATAGTACATAGAAACTTTATGTGTGCCTGTCGTCATTCCTGAATCAAACTTGTAACGTAATTCGCCAGTATCGCTAATATCCGTATCAGTAATAGCCGCTACCTGGTTGTCAGTAGGATCTGGGTCAGGCTCAGTACTGCCACCGTCAACAATAACAGTCGCTTCCGCTGTGTTGTTGTTGTAAGGATTACCTGATAGCGCTTGGCCATTCGGGTAATTGTTAAAGTTATCTTCAAACACCAGCTCATCAGTCGTTGTGTCATTCGAATAAACTTTAAAGTTGTCAGCGTTCAATTCGTAATGTGTGGTGTTAGAAGTATCACCAAGCTTTAATGACACGATAGTAACGGCAGCTTTGTCGAAAGCCTCAAATCCGTTGCCGCTATTGTCGTATACGGTGTCATTGACCTTGAATGTGTAATAACCGTTAGCCCAGTTGATTTCAACCGCTAGATCCTCGCCTAAAGTGTAAGTGCCTACAGGCTCATCAGGAATTTGAGGCTTACCACTACTATCGGTAACCGTAGAGCGGTAGAAAATTTCTCCAGAGTTAAAAATGACTTCGCCGTGCAGGTTCGTATTAGATGTACCTGAAGCGTAGAGACTAATATAAGCGTTGTTACCTGAGCCGTTTTCTGGCTGTGCCGTGTCTTCATCGACTTGGTAGATTAAATCAACGGTCACTTTTCCTGATGCAATAGTGTCTACCGTTGCACCTGTGCTGCTGTCAGACAGTTTTAAACGCAACTCACCAACATCATTTTTTACGCCGCCATTGTTGGTATCTAAAATTTGAACATAACCATTAATGCCACTTGCTTCATTGGCTTCACTTATAGCTTCTTGTACGGCGTCAGTTTCTGTCTGATCTGAACCTGAATATGCAATACCAGTTGAGTTATCTGAAATGGTGAGAGCGCCTGAATCATCAAAGGTAAACGCACCATCTAAAATTTCAAGAGTTGACGAGCCAGTTTCATAGTAAGTAAAAGAAACAGTGCCAGCTTCATCATCGTAATTATTGGCAGAAGCACTTGCATCTTTAATGGTGTATGTACCTAAGTCATCGTCGTCGTCATAGTATTTATGATTACCGTCTTCTTGGAAAACATACACGTTTGGTAGATCTGCGTTAGATGACGCGGATATTGAAGCGGAGCTACCATCACTAATTTGCCAGTAACCCGTTGTTAGTACTGATTCTTGGCTGCCTGCACCTGAATCCGTCGGAATAGGTAAACCATCACTGTTACAACCAAATAATAAACCTGTCGAAAGAGCGACAGCTGTAGCGACTTTAGAAATTTGCATAAAATATTCTCTTTATGATATTAAATCCATATGTAAATCACATAAGAAATAGATAATGAATAGTCGTTAAATATTTATTAGAATGAAGCTAATTCTGATTAGAACATCCTATTATTTAAAATAAAGTAATTAAAATATGCCCAAATAAATTACAAGAGGAGAGGGCTATTTTATATTTTGACTATTTTATTATTAGAATGAGTAAGCAATACCAACACGGTATTTAGCTTCACGATCTTTTGAAGATGAACTGATATCAGAAGACCAGATTTCAGCAAAAGGTTTCCAAGAACCGAACTTGTAGTTTACCTTTAAGCCAGCATCCCATTCCCAGTCATCACTATTATAAAGAAGTACGTTATCCAAAGATTTTACATAGTTTGCTTCGTAAGAAAGGCCAAGCTTAGGTAGAGATTCAATTTTGTAAGAGCCCGTCAGTGTAACTTTAGACTTTTGAGCTGATTCTAAACGCTCGCCAGTTTCAGAATCTTTGTCACCAAATTGTGTGTGGTTGCGGAAATCAGCATATTCATGACGGTAACGAATTGCGGTCGTTAAACCCATGTCTGCTTTATAGCCAACGCGGAACTGAGGTTTAAACGTAACCTTCTTCATCTTCCAGTCGCCATCGTTAGCATTAGGCTCATCCCAATCCCAAGCAATAGGCATACCCATTTGCAGATACCAATTATTGTCTATTTTGTATGTCGCAGTGTTATCGATCTCCATACCATAGATGTACCAATTGCCATCGTAAAAACTCTGGCTGTTTGCTGATTTAACAGAACCTGAATCTTCATCATAGTAAGAGTCATCACCGTGGAACTTAAGTTCTAGACCAGTAGAGTGCTTCCACTTATCTGACAGCTTAAAGCTTTCACCTAGCTTAACTCGGTGTTGATGGCGAGCGTCTACGTGAGCCGTATCACCATTAGTCTTTGTATAATCCGTCGCAGCACGATACTCGTAACGATAATCAAGAGATGCACCAGCAGCTGTGCCCGCTAAAAGAGTACATGCAACAGCTGCAGCAATTTTTGTAACAGAATTCATACCTTTGTCTCACTATTATTTTTTTATTCTGGATACATCCAATGTACCCCTGGCTCACAAACCAATACCTTACATGGTATTAAATTAATGTATGACAAATATGGTATTTATTCTTAGGGTAGATTTCTGTGAGATCTATCAAAAGTTCCGACTAATGGCCTATTTATATAGCTAAATGTTATGAATATCTCAATTTAAGGCTTACCAATCAAATCAATCATGACTCAGTTCTCATATTAACAAACCTTGTAAGACCAACTAACTGCATGTGTTAAAATAATACAAATATAAGAATATTCCCACGATTTCATATCGATGTTCTAGTTGTTGTGGTTTAAACATAACGGGGCATGTGGAGGGATATAGATATAAACCACCGCCAAATGTTTGGTAAAAGTTAAAAGATGGCGAAATGTAAATTCTATTTATTGGTTGGTTTATTTAAGTCGAAGAGAAAATATTTAGTACTAATTCGTGTTCAAAAGTAGTTTCTGTGCTGAGAGTGTACTCAGTATCTGTTAACAATAAAGGATGAGTCATGTTTAAGAAAAACATATTAGCAGTGGCGTTATTAGCGACTGTGCCAATGGTTACTTTCGCAAATAACGGTGTTTCTTACCCCGTACCTGCCGATAAATTCGATATGCATAATTGGAAAATAACCATACCTTCAGATATTAATGAAGATGGTCGCGTTGATGAAATCGAAGGGGTCGCTATGATGAGCTACTCACATAGTGATTTCTTCCATCTTGATAAAGACGGCAACCTTGTATTTGAAGTGCAGAACCAAGCGATTACGACGAAAAACTCGAAGAATGCGCGTTCTGAATTACGACAAATGCCAAGAGGCGCAGATTTCTCTATCGATACGGCTGATAAAGGAAACCAGTGGGCACTGTCGAGTCACCCAGCGGCTAGTGAATACAGTGCTGTTGGCGGAACATTAGAAGCGACATTAAAAGTGAATCACGTCTCAGTTAACGCTAAGTTCCCAGAAAAATACCCAGCTCATTCTGTTGTGGTTGGTCAGATTCATGCTAAAAAACACAACGAGCTAATCAAAGCTGGAACCGGTTATGGGCATGGTAATGAACCACTAAAGATCTTCTATAAGAAGTTTCCTGACCAAGAAATGGGTTCAGTATTCTGGAACTATGAACGTAACCTAGAGAAAAAAGATCCTAACCGTGCCGATATCGCTTATCCAGTGTGGGGTAACACGTGGGAAAACCCTGCAGAGCCGGGTGAAGCGGGTATTGCTCTTGGTGAAGAGTTTAGCTACAAAGTGGAAGTGAAAGGCACCATGATGTACCTAACGTTTGAAACCGAGCGTCACGATACCGTTAAGTATGAAATCGACCTGAGTAAGGGCATCGATGAACTTGATTCACCAACGGGTTATGCTGAAGATGATTTCTATTACAAAGCGGGCGCATACGGCCAATGTAGTGTGAGCGATTCTCACCCTGTATGGGGGCCAGGTTGTGGCGGTACTGGCGATTTCGCTGTCGATAAAAAGAATGGCGATTACAACAGTGTGACTTTCTCTGCGCTTAAGTTGAACGGTAAATAGCACATAGCATAACCAATAGTCTAGCTAGACGCAGTCCTTAAGGAATATTTTCGAAGACCACTTAACCGAATGTTGAGTGGTCTTTTTGTTTTATATGAGTTTTAAGATGAACTTGGTATTAATGTGACCTTGGTATCAATGAGGGTGTACATGAAGCCTACCAATGAAAGGTACAGCTAAAACAATACAACCTTGTCAAAAGACAAGGTTGTATTCAGAAAGCGTAGGAAGATTTTAGGACGACAACTCGATACGGAGTTTAGTCATACATCAACTCTTTGGCTTTGTCGGCATCAAACTCTTTAAGAGACTTTCGAGCCAAGTGACGGAATGGGAAAGCTTTAACGACTTCTTCGAATGGTTGGATAGCGAAGGCCCAAAAGATAGAACCGTCTAATCCAAAGATGATCAATGCACACAATGGAATTGAAATTACCCATTGACCAGTAAAGTTGATTTTGAAGACTGCGGTCGTTTTTCCTAGTGCTCTTAGTACATTCCCATGAACCGTGTTGTAGCCACGGACAATCGGCAAGAAGATGTAGAGTGGGGCGATAACGGCCAATGCTTGATAGGTAGACTCATCCAAGTTCGGGTAAATGTCACCAATGACCAGACTTAATCCTGCGAACAAGATTGCACACACAAAAGAAATGACGACCGCAATATCAATACTGGTATCGACGTTTTTGACTAGGTCATCCATCTTTTTAGAGCCAATCGCTTGGCTGATAGTAATCGCGGAAGAGTGAGCCCAAGCAGTAATAAATTGAGAGACAGCCCTAATCCAAGGCATCACCAAAGTAATCGCAACATACGCGTTGATGTTAAGTTGCGAATACAGTAACTGATAAATCGTTGCGCCAATCAATAGCATGGTTACATTTGCTGCGACAGGGAATATCTCGATAAAGTGACGACGAACGTTTGTCATGAACTCAGAGCGCTGGGCGTCTAATTTGAGTGAAATTGCTGAGCTCAAATACACGCAAAGAACCAGATACACAAGGCGAAGGGTGATAGCAATAACACTGCCTAGCGCGGCGCCTTGAACACCAATACCTTCGAAATTTGAAAAGCCGTGAATGAGTCCATAAGAAAGTACAGCGTTGATCGGCAATTCAATCAAATACCCTTTAAACGGTATTTTGGTTCTTCCTAATGCATTAAATAGGGCGATAATTACTTGCGTTAATGCTGTGAAAATGACGAGATACTTTGAGATATCAAGGTAGTGGCTGATTTCTAAGTAAAGGGCTTTATCGTCGGTTAAGGCTTGAATTAAAGGCTGTTCTAAAAAGGTGAGCAGAAACCAAAATATTGTCGCGATACCTAAGTTGATGAACAGACCTGCCCAAAACGCTTTGGATAATGAAGCGGTAATGCCAGAACCCACGGCGCGACTCAATACTAGCTGAGTGCCGTTTGCCAGCGCCATTTGAATACCGAGTACAAAGGCAACCATAGTGGTCGCAATTCCCATGGCAGCCAAAGGTATTTCACCAAGAGGAGAAACCAGCAGCGTATCGATCATCAACATCGACTGCATCAATATACCGTTTAGGGCTAGGGGCCAGGCGAGAGAGAAATTTTTCCTTACATACGATTGTGTAGACACAAACAACACCTTATGTGTGTAACCGTAAGTTTTCTCTGAGAGGACCCGAGTTCAACATTTAAAGATGAAACACTACGGTAATGGATGGTTAAAAATGGGCGCTAAAACTTACTGACTCGTGTATTGGGATACACGAGTCAGTCTGGTCAATCTTGGTTATGCGATTGCTAATTCAACCCTAGACAGCTTTTGGTTTTCATCATCAAGTAAAGCTTGAGAGGCTATTCGAGCTTGATTCGCATTGCCTGACATAATCGCATCGTATATCGCTTTGTGCTCTTCTAAACAGAAGCGACCGCCTTCGGCAGAGTGGTCGATAAACTGTTTGAAAATCGTCGACAGAATGTTCGCGAACGGAATGTAAAACTGGTTACCCGTCGATAAGAAAATCGTTTGGTGAAACAGATGATCGTTGGTTGTCCACTCTTGATAATCAAAGCCGTTTGCGGCAATGGTCATCTTTTGGAAAAGGATCGAAAGCTCTTTGCGTTGCTCTACCGTAGCGTTGGATGCTGCAAGTGCACACGCTTCTGGGTCAATCGCTTTTCTTAAGCCCAAGAATTGAGATAAAAAGGGTTTGGTGTCTTCTAAATCTTGGATCCAATACAGTAATTGAGGGTCTAAAAAGTGCCATTGCGTTCTTGGTTTGATACGAGTGCCCACTTTAGGCTTTGATTCAATCAACCCTTTTGCTGAAAGCAGCTTAGTGGATTCTCGAAGGGCAGTTCTGCTGACTCCAAAGATCTCGCACAACTCCATTTCGCTAGGTAACTTCTGATTTTCTTTCAACTCGCCAGACAAGATTTTTCGAGCAATTTGTCTCGCGACTTGAACATGAATTCGGCGGCTTGAATCTTCCACCAATGTAAATATTGACATTTAAACCACCTGAAATTGAAACTTTGAAAACAAAAAAAGCCAGACGAATCTGGCGCTTAGAGTCAGTGTATACGTCGAATTTAGTGTGAGGTTTTCCTCATCTATTTGGGTCTGATGACCTTATTTAGTGTGACGATCTTAACGACTTTATATAACTTAACGATTCTATATAACTTAGTGAGCTTATATCAGTCAGCTAGCTAGGGCGTTATTTGTCCGCCGTTAACATCTAGGATTTGTCCTGTGATGTACCCGCTACAAGCGTGCGATGCAAAAAAAGCAAATGAAGGGGCAACCTCATCAATATTGCCAAAGCGTCCCATTGGAATGTTGTTAGCAATGGTCGCTTTCAGATCGTCGCTTTTGCCATCGTGAAATGCGGTGTCGATAGTGCCCGGTGAAACAATGTTGAAACGGATATTGTCTTGCGCGAACTCTTTCACCCAATTGCGGTGAATGTCGTGTAACCACGCTTTAGATGCGGCATAGACGCCAGCACCCACACCACCGCCTTCGCGAGCGGCAATAGAGCCCGTGCTAATCACACACGATGTTTGCCCGGATAGAGCAGCAGATGCACGCAAGTGTGGGATAGAGAACTTAGTTGTCATCAGCGCGGATCGAACATTTAGGTTCATCACACGCTCATAAAACTCGTCATCGATATTTTCTAGACTTGCACGCCCACCAAGGCCACCTGCGTTGTTAATCAACACATCCATGCCGCCAAAATGGTCGGTGAACTCTTTGACTAACCTTTCGCACTCTAATGTGTCCATTAGGTTTGCAGGAAAAAACGCAACATCGCCACCCAATGCGGTGAGTTCGGTGAGAACGTCATCGACTTTTGGGCTGAAAGCACGACTATTGATGCCAATCTTTGCGCCGTACTTTGCAAAAATGCGTGCAGTAGCTAAGCCCATACCAGCAGTAGAGCCAGTAATTAAAATGCGTTTGCCTTTTAAATCGTTAAACATCAGAGTCGCCTATATTGTAGATTACTTGCGTTAATAAATCATACAATAACACTTGCTATATTCAAGAGTGTTCATCTAAAAACTGATCATTACCGACATAAATAGTGAGAGTAAGAGTGGTTTTGTGAGTTCACGCATACAAAAAATGTGTAAATAAGAACTATTTGTATGAATAAATGGGTATGTTTGGTTTGATGAGGTTAATATTTACAAGATTGTCAAAATAATGCTCTAGCCTATATTGGTAGTGACCTCACGTTATTCTGATACTGAGTTGGTAGAGATATAAATCAGTGTTATAGTACGAATTAAATAATACATATCTAATAAGTAAGTAGACACATGGCTGGTCATTTCAATTCTATTTCAGGCTCTAAGCGAAGCCTTCATGTGCAAGTTGCACGTGAAATCGCTCGTGGTATTTTGTCGGGCAATTTGCCTCAAGGTTCTATTATCCCTGGTGAAATGGCTCTGTGTGAGCAATTTGGTATCAGTAGAACAGCATTAAGAGAAGCGGTTAAGCTTCTTACTTCAAAAGGCCTATTAGAATCTCGCCCTAAGATTGGTACTCGTGTTGTTGACCGCGCGTTCTGGAACTTCTTAGATCCACAATTGATCGAATGGATGGACGGTTTAGCTGACACCGACCAATTCTGCCATCAGTTTTTAGGCTTGCGCCGTGCCATCGAACCTGAAGCTTGTGCGTTGGCCGCTAAATTTGCGACTGCGGATCAACGAATTGAATTATCAGAAATTTTCCAAAAAATGGTGGAGATATCTAGCGAAGAGATTCTTGATAAAGAGCGTTGGCTAGATATTGATATGAAGTTCCATAGCCTAATCTTCAACGCGACAGGGAACGACTTTTACCTACCATTCGGCAATATCTTAACGACTATGTTTGTTAACTTTATTTCTCACTCTTCTGAAGAGGGAAGTACCTGCATTGAAGAACACCGCCAAATTTATGAAGCAATCATGGCGGGGAACAGTGATAAAGCGCGTCAAGCGTCAGCGAGTCACTTGCTAGAAACGAACCACAGGTTACCAATCGCTAGTTAATTGTTTTAAAAAGATTTTCACTTTGAATCTTTGTTGGAACTGGTTCATTGGAACTCAAAGGTACACCAGAAAAGCACGTTTAATACGTGCTTTTTTTGTATCTAAATTTGATGGAAACCTGACTGATGTCCAATATTTGACCTATTCTTTGCTGTTTTGTTAAAACCACTAGCAACCAGTCTTGTTAGTTATATAATAATACTAATCAAATTATTGCGAGTGTGATTATGCCTCAGTCTTTATTACCAAATATTCTTCAGTTTATCGGTCAGATAGACCCATTCGATAAGATCCCTAAAGAAGCGCTGCGTGAACTTGCCTCTAATGTTCAGATCACTTACCTCGGCAAAGGTGATGTGGTTGATCTGTGTGAATCGGGCAAGGAAAAGTCGCTCTATATCATTCGAACTGGCTCTATGGAGCAACGAAAATCGGACGGTGTGCTTCGCGCACGTTTAGGTAGCGAAGACTTGTTCGGTTTTACGTTCTTAGATTCTGAAGTCAACGACGAGAAAGGCTATAGAGCCATCGCAATTGAGAACACCTTGCTTTATGTGATTCCACACTCGGCACTTCAAACGCTTTTCAAAGCTTTTCCAAGTTGCGCAGAACACTTTGCTTCACAGGCTCAGGTTCGTTTGAAGTCGGCATTGGATGTTGTGTGGTCAAATAAAGAGAAAGGCTTGTTCATTCGTAAGGTTGAAGAAGTGGCAAGCGGGCAGGTAGCCATTGTTAAGTCTGAGCAAACCATCCAATCGGTAGCGGTGGAAATGCTTCATCAACGCTCGCCATGTGCGGTGATCTATGAGGGTGAAACCATTGTTGGTTTGATTACCGACCGTGACATGACTAAGCGAGTGATCGCTCACGGTGTCAGTACTGATAGCCTGATCTCAGAGGTAATGACACACTCTCCACTCACAGTGAAACCCGATGATTTAGTGCTGCATGCTGCATCTATCATGATGCAATTCAATATCCGTAACTTGCCCGTTGTGAAAGAAAATAAGGTCGTTGGTCTCCTCACCACGTCTCACTTAGTTCAAAACCACCGTGTCCAAGCGATCTTCTTAATCGAGAAAATCAAATACGCGGGCAGTGTGAAAACCATGTCTTCGTTTACCCCAGAGCGACAAGCTATTTTTGAAGCGCTGGTGGAAGGCAAGGTTGCACCGGAAACCGTCGGTAAGGTAATGACCATGATCATGGATGCCTACACCCGCCGATTGATTCAGATCGCGATTGATAAGTTAGGCCCACCACCGTGTGATTTCTCTTGGATCGTAGCGGGATCGCACGCGCGTAACGAAGTTCACATGCTGTCGGATCAAGACAGTGCGATTGTACTGGCTGATGATGCGACAGACAGTGACCGTATTTATTTCAAACACTTAGCGATGATGGTGACCAACGGGTTGGCAAGCTGCGATTACCCGTTATGCCCAGGAAAATTCATGGCAGCGACGCCAAAATGGTGTCAGCCACTCAATGTTTGGAAGCACTACTATAAAAAGTGGGTTGCCAACCCTGAGTATGAACGCCTACTCAACATCAGTGTGTTCCTAGAGATCCGTACTATTTATGGCAACAGTGAGTTCGAAGGCATTCTTCGTGATGAGCTGCATACCAATATTCGCGGCAACCGTGAGTTCCTAAGTACGCTCGTGAAAGATGCGGTCAATACCAATCCACCTTTGGGTATCTTCAACAGCTTGGTGTTAGAGAAATCGGGTGAGAACAAGAAAACCTTGAACGTGAAGAAATACGCCATCAACCTGATTATTGATTTAGCGCGTATTTATGGTCTCGCAGTGGAGTGTGACTTGTCGGCCACTGATGAACGCTTTGCGGCAGCCAATGAAAAAGGCATGCTGAGCGACGACGCATTCAAAAACATTCTAGGTGCTTACCAGTTCATTCTCTCTTTCCGATTCGGTCATCAACTTGAAGCGTTGAAGAACGGAGATGTGCCCGACAACAATATCAATCCAGATAGCTTTGGTAGCTTTGAGCGTAAACACTTGAAAGATGCCTTTAGGATCATTGCTGACCTTCAAGAAGCGGCGAAAATTCGTTTCGGAGCGCGCTAATGAAATCGTTTTTAAATTACTTTCATCCGCTTGAGCGAATTAAACGTAAACGTAAGCAATATCTGGGAACGGTTAAGTTGCCAGAAGCGTTACATGATCTCGTAGATCAGCCTTGCCCTGAAATGACGGACTTGGCCAAAGACAGTGACTATATCGTGCTGGATCTTGAGACCACGGGTCTAGACAGCGAACAAGATCTGATTTTGTCCATGGGTTGGGTCGATGTGGTCAAGGGGCGAATAGACTTAGCGTCCGCCAAGCATATTTACCTGGATAACGATTCGCAGATCAACGCCGAAACCGCCGTGATCAACCATATTACACCGCAAATGTTAGAAGAGGGCGCTTCTATTCATGATGCGATGCTGACGTTCTTCGAAGCTGCGAAAGGCAAGATTATTGTCGCGCACGCTTGCATGGTAGAAGAGAGGTTCATTAGCCAATATCTTCTTCGTTGCTATGGTTTACGAGCGATTCCTCTGCTTTGGCTAGACACATTGTGTATCGAAAAGAGTATGGAGAAAGCGATCAGCAATCATGAAGAAGTGGATTTGACTCTAGCAGGCACTCGCGAAAGATACGGGCTTCCTGAATACAACAATCATAATGCGCTTGCTGATGCAGTATCAACTGCGGAATTGTTTTTAGCTCAGCAGAAGCGAGTTGTGCCTAACGATGACGTGACAGTTGCATTTCTCTATCGGATCAGTCACTAGGGTGAGGAGCGTTAAGTACTCGCTCTTATTTGAATGAATTGATTTGAAAGAAGAAAAGCCAGCGATTAAGCTGGCTTTTTTTTAGGTCTTAGAAAATTAGGACAGTAATTATCTTAGATTATTTATATAGCTATCGATTAGAAGCTGTAAGTAATACCTACACGGCTACGTAATTGACGGTCACGGCTGTCTTGAACGTTACCTAACTCAACGTATGGACGCCAGCTCCAGTCAGCCTCTTTGTAGCCCACTTTAAAGTTGTAATCCCACTCGTTGTCAGCACCACCGCCGCCAGTCCACTCGTTGTCAATGAAGTCTTCTGCGTAGTTAGCTTCAAAGCCGAACTGCCATGCATTCCAGTTGTAATCGATGTTACCTGTAACTTTACTGCGGTTCTTATTCTCGTTTGAAGAGTCAGATGTGTAGTCACGGAACTCGTGACGGTAGCGAAGTTTCGCCTTTAGGCCTGATTCGAAAGAGTATTGAACACGTACTTGCGGTTTGTAGGTTACGCTATCAGAACCAAACGTTACTGGCATACTTGGTTGAATTAACCAGTGCTCGTTAAGCTTGAATTTGTAACCGTATTCGAACTCGTTGTCTGCCGCTTCCCACTCAGAGAAAGGCTTACCTTTTTGCTTCATTTCAGCGCCGAAGAAGTGGTTATCGACAGAACCGCTCATCTTGATACGACTTGCCCAGTCTTCTGAGCCATGTTTGTACTCTTGGCGCGCGTCGAGTGATGCGGCAGACACGCTGCCTGCGAAAAGAGTCGCTAATACTGCAAGTGTTACTTTATTCGTTTTTATCATTGTTATTGTTTCCACTGTATCTAAATAAAAAGGGGTTACTAAAGGGCCAACGTTGAGCCCTTTGTTGTATTTGGGATTATAGTTTTGGGTAAAGTAGTTCTACGTCTCGTTGAGCCCACACTTCAGCTAGCTGCTTCTTGACTGTGAATTCACTGAAATCGGTCTCTGTTGCTAGTTTTACCCATTCAGGGTTTTCCATAGCTACGCCAGCTTTCAGGTAAAGCGGAGTCATACGTTCAACGCGACGACGTTCGTCTTTCTGTGTGTATGGCCACTCTTTCGATAGGTCGTTGTAATCAGCCATTAGCTGAATACCTGTGTCTAAAGAACCGCCTTTCTTATTGGTGTAGTTCCAAAGATCGATACCGACCTTGTCACCGATCTGAGCCATACCGATCAATGGATCTAGGCTGAAATAGTGGTAGTGGTAAGCACGCGTGCGCTCGATTTCATGAGGCTGAGAGCCGTCTTTTTCGAATTGAGTGTCGATACGCATCTTGCCTTTTTGAACCATTTGCTTAGCAAGCGTTTCGTTACCAATAAAGTAAGAAACACCTGCAACTTGATAGTCGTACCAAGTACCGTGGTTGTTTTCTGCGTAAGCTTCGCCTTTAGGACCGCCAGATAAATCATCGATGATCAACCAATCCAAGTATTCGCTGTACCATTGGGTGATTTGTGTTTCGTCAGACTCTGACCAGGTAGGTGATTGAGACAGAATAGCGATTGAATCTAACATGCGATCAGTCAGCGTTCTTGTATCGATGATTCCACCGCGGCGACCTTCTGCTACACCAGGAACACCTTGTCCGTAGTTCACGTTCGGGTTCATCTTGGTGTCTTCGTTGAAGAACCAAGTTCTTATGTATTCGATACCTTGCTGAGCATATTTTTCGTCTTGGCTAAAATAGTAGGCGACCGCTAATGCACGAACAGAACGGGTGAAGTGTCCAATACGTTTTGAGTCAGTTTCGTCAGTTTTTGATGCTGGGTTTGTTTTTCCGTCATGGCGAATCCATGGAAGCCCATCTTCTTTTGATTCATCAGGCCACCAGTATGGGCTGATGCTCATGTAATCGTTCTTACTGCCACTTGGCGGAACCATTCCTTTATCAGCAACGCTAAAAGGACCATCGTTCATTGCTAGGTCGGCTTCTTCAATAAGCTTTGTGTACGCGTCTTTCATTGATTCAGAAGCATTGTCTGATTGAAGAAGAGTACGGTTCGCTTCTAATGTTGCTTCGTCTAAGAAAACGAATTCAGCGGCTATAGCCTGAGAACCAAAGGTGATAGCACCAATACAAGCAGCAAGATGTAGGAGTCGAGGGGCTTTCATATTTACGCCTTTTGTTTTGAGTTAAAATAATACAAATATGCTAACGATTTGAAGGCGCATGATCTGTGAATTGGATCGTGTTGTGGGGACAAAACCACTATTTACAAAGGGTTACAAAGTCAGTTTTCCTTGGTAAGCGTTTGATTTTTAGTGTTTTATTTGTCTGTTGATAATGATTTTTAAGGGTTTTGTTCATCAATAAATGTGCGCTACAGCAAAAAATTGAATCTTTAGATGTCATTTTTATTTGTAATACATTATTATTTACTAACTTTCTGTAGCAACACATAACTTTGCTGTGTTGATTGCATGAACTGACGCTGCGAAGCGGATAAGTAAGAACGATTTAAAGGCTAAATGGTTAGAAAGGAAAAATGGCTAGAAGCCAAAATACTTTAAACCGCTAGGCATTTGTTTTAGGTGTTATAGAGCTCGGCCAGAGATGATTTGAAATGTAGTAGGCAAGGCAGTGACATAGCCTGCTATATAGATATGAACTTGATAGGAATGAACTTGATAGGAATGAACAGGGTTCGAATGGTTACCCGTTGTTCTTATTAGTGACAAAGAAGAAATCGTTGAAGTGCTTGCGAAAGCATTTTGATTATTGCTCCCAACTATTCTAATTATAACTTCTGCTTTCGTTTAGAAAGGTAGGAGACGGTAGTCGAAGATCTACCCTTGCGCTCATGTTGATACAGGCAACATGAGCGTTTTTTTATCTGAAATTTGAGTAGAGAATAGTTTGATAAGCAAAAACGTGTAATCCGCGGCTTAAGAGCTAAGCTTTTAGGTTGATGACAGCGCGTTCAAGTGAGTCTGTTTGTTCTACTACTGAAGTTGCAGAAGCGGCGTTTTTTGAAGCGCTCGTTACATTCGTCAGTGTCAGCTGTTTAATGGCATCTACGTTTTCGATGATCTCTGACGTAACTTCACTTTGCTCCTTCATAGCATTGGAGACTTCTAAACTGTTATTTAGAATGGTTTCCATGTCTGCGATAACCGATGTGATTCTTGAATGTGCCTTCTCACAAGAGTCGACACTGCTGTTACCTTTTTCACAACAATTTTGAATCGTGTTAACCACCATTTGGGTTTGATCTTGAACCCCTTGAATAATGGTTGAGATCTCTTCGGTTGAAAGCTGTGTTCTGCCAGCCAAGGTTCTCACTTCATCGGCGACGACCGCAAAACCACGACCTTGCTCTCCAGCGCGCGCTGCTTCAATAGCGGCGTTCAAAGCGAGTAGGTTGGTTTGTTCAGCAATGTCTTTAATCACTTCTAGTACGGTATTGATCTTTTCTGAGTGCACAGAAAGGCGATTCACTTCTTCACTCGCACTCACTAAGTCAGTTGAAAGCGTATTGATTGTGTCTCTGGTGAAGGCCACATCGTTCAGGCCATCATTTGCCGTGGAGAAGCTGGTTTGTGCATTTGCTGATGCATTTTCACTATTGGTCGCAACACTTTGGATATTGCTGCCCATTTGATTTATCGCGGTCGCAATATTTTCTGTTTGTCGTTGCTGCTTGTTTAAAGCGCTTTCCACTTCTATGCCGTCGTGTTGCAACTGGTTCGAAATGTTGCCGAGCTCTTGGATCGACCCTTGTACTTGACCAACAAGTTGACGAATATCTTCTAATACGGTGTTAAATGACTTGGCAATATCCGCAATTTCATCTGAACCGCTGTCTTCCGCTTTAACGGTAAAGTCACGTTGTTGGGATACGTGCAACATGGTTGCGTTTAACGAGGCTATCTTCTTAGCGACACGCGATGAGATCCCAAAGGACAGTGCGATCAGTAATCCAGTGACGGCGATTACGGAACTCACAATAAACGTAGTGATGGTTTGTTGAATCGATTCGACCTGTTGTTCTAAACGACCTTCAACGCCGGTAAATATCGAGATGATATCTTCAAACAGCATTTTCATTTCTGATTTCAGTTCGCTGACCTTTGCTGGGTTGCGTTCTATCGCGTCTACCATCAAGGAAAAATCTTTGTCGTATTGTTTTACTTCTCGATTCAGTTTGTCTAACTCAGGCACCGCTATGTCTGACTCTTCAAGTAAAACAGAGAAGCTATTCATCAACTGTTGGAAGTGTGAATACTCTTTGGCGAATTTAGGCTTGAGGGCTTTGTCGTGGCTGATCAGAAACTCTAGTTCCGTTCGATTTAGTTGAAGCATCGAAACTTCAAGCGACTTCACCTTGATCAGGGTTTTCTCAAGTTTGATCAGCTTTAGGTTTGCCATTTCAGTGAATGAGACGACAACCAATAACGAAATAATGGATAAACAAGCAAGGCTAAAAAGGGAGGTTTTAATTTTCATAGGCAGGCACCAAAGCAAAACAATATGACTCAACAACGTATTTGGGAATCTCGTTTCTCTTATTTGCGTGATCAGTAGCTTACAAGCGGATAACTGGGATCTGACTCGCAACGGAAACGTTTGCTTACAGTATTTTATGGAAAGGTTATGCGCAAGTTAAATATTTATTATTTTCAATGACTATTGGTGATTGTTTTATCACTAGATGGAGTGCTGTAAATAATAACGAGAGACTGAGGTATAGTCGGACCCAAGTGATGAGGGGAAGTGGTAGAGAAAAGAGCAAGTGAAAAAGCCACGAACATTCACGCTTAGTCACATGAATGCTCGTTTCTCTTCTCTTGTCTTCTCTTGTTGTGTCTCTTGCTCTTGTCGCTTAATTGCAGACGGGTTAGCAGCAGACGGTTAGCTGCAGGCGGATTCGCAGCAGTCGTTTATATGTATGAGACTAACCCTGTGAGAGCCGTTTTTTAGTATTAGCTTTCCGTCGGCATCCAAACCTGTTTAGACGTGACTTTGTGGTCTTTAAAGGTCAGTTCTTCAACCTTGTCTCCGTTAGTATTCCAGCGAGTGAGTTTCCCGTTTGCTACTTCGCCTTCATCAAATTTCGCTTGGCTGGCCTTATTGCCATTAGGGTAGTAGTCCGTTACCAATCCATCTTTTTGTCCGTCACTGAATTCGGCTGTTAGGCTTTGTTCGCCATTCGGATACCAGCGAGAGGCAACACCCGACAGCTCATTGTCTTTATAGTTGAGCTCCGCTTTTTTCTGTCCGTTTGGATACCAGGTCTCGGCCTTACCTTGCAGTTCACCTTTAACGTAATTCACTTTAGAAGCAACTTGGCCATTTGGGTACCAGTTGGTTTCTAACCCAAGTTCTAGGCCATCGGCAAATTGAGCTTGGGTCGCGACTTGGCCGTTATCGAACTTCTCTTCAAATTGACCAGTAAAGGGTTTTGAGTGGTTTACTTGATAAGCCACACCTTTGCGCATTTGTAAGTAGTCAACAGCATCATCGCTGGTGGCTGCATAGCTCATAGAAGATACCGTACTAAGAGCAATTAAGATTGGAACGTATTTCTTCATAATGACACCTTTTTAATGGACGAGGGGAAAGTGTAACTGGTGTGTTAAAAGCATTTCACTTCCGAGAACCACTGTCAGTATCTAATAGTGGTTTTCAAGTTTTCATTATTGGCTACCTAATATAGGGAACTTTTAAAAGCAAATTTCCAATTCTATTTGTACTACAAATGTGTTGGTTTGATTCATTTTTATAAATTATATCTAACGATATTTTTGCTGTTCTTCTTTGAGCTTTGATCGTGACAAATAATAGTTTTTGTCGATAATTATTCGTTTTTTAGAGGGTTAGTTCATGTTTTTCGGGGTTTTTGTCGAAATCCACTACGGATGGCTGCACTCACTTGAGGAATTATGCTCGTAGGTGGTGCAACTTTGAACTCGATCACTTGTATGATTAATTGAGTGTCAGACTGTAAGATCACTGTCACGCATTTGGATTATTGTAGTACAAATGTACTTGCCATCTATCTATAGTGACCTCAACAAAAAACATAAATAAAGGTCTCAAGATGGAACTCAATACCCTGATAGTTGGCATCTACTTCCTATTCTTAATTGCAATAGGGTGGATGTTCCGAACGTTTACAAGTACGACGAGTGATTACTTCCGTGGGGGAGGTAATATGCTGTGGTGGATGGTAGGTGCAACCGCATTTATGACCCAGTTCAGTGCGTGGACATTTACTGGTGCAGCAGGTAAAGCCTTTACCGATGGTTTTGCCGTAGCGATTATCTTTATCGCGAACGCATTCGGTTACCTAATGAACTACCTTTACTTCGCTCCGAAGTTCCGCCAACTGCGCGTTGTGACGGTTATTGAAGCGATTCGTATGCGTTTTGGTAAGGTGAATGAGCAAGTGTTTACTTGGTCTGGCATGCCAAACAGCGTTATTTCCGCAGGTATCTGGTTGAACGGCCTTGCGATCATCGCATCGGGTATCTTCGGCTTTGATATGACAACGACGATTGTCCTAACGGGTCTGGTTGTACTGGTGATGTCAGTAACGGGCGGCTCTTGGGCGGTAATCGCATCTGACTTTATGCAGATGGTTATCATCATGGCAGTGACCGTAACGTGTGCTGTAGTAGCGGTCTACCACGGTGGCGGTGTTACGCAAATCATCAATGATTTCCCAACCGATTCATTTATCACCGGTGATAACCTTAACTACCTAAGTATCTTCAGCATCTGGGCGGTGTTCATCTTCTTGAAGCAGTTCAGTATCACCAATAACATGCTGAACTCTTACCGTTACCTTGCAGCGAAAGACTCAAACAACGCACGTAAAGCAGCACTGCTTGCTTGTGTACTAATGACACTGGGTCCAATCATTTGGTTCATGCCTTCATGGTTCATGGCAGGTCAAGGTGTTGATTTAGCAGCAGCTTACCCAGAAGCTGGCAGCAAAGCCGCTGATTTCGCTTACCTATATTTTGTTCAAGAGTACATGCCGGTTGGTATGGTTGGCCTTCTGATTGCCGCGATGTTCGCAGCAACAATGTCTTCAATGGACTCTGGTCTAAACCGTAACTCAGGTATTTTTGTTAAGAACTTCTACGAGCCGATTCTTCGCCCTAAAGCGACAGAGAAAGAGCTAATGGTTGTTTCTAAGCTAACGTCTACTTTCTTCGGCATCGCGATCATCTTGGTTGCTCTGTTCATTAACTCTCTTAAAGGTCTGAGCCTTTTCGACACCATGATGTACGTGGGCGCATTGATCGGCTTCCCTATGACGATTCCAGCATTCTGTGGCTTCTTCATCCGTAAAACACCGGATTGGGCAGGTTGGGGCACGCTAGTTGTAGGTGGTGTGGTTTCTTACTTCGTTGGTTTCGTTATCACAGCGGACATGATTCAAAACTGGTTCGGTCTAAACGAACTAACTGGCCGTGAGTGGGCTGACCTGAAAGTGGCTATCGGCCTTATCGGTCACATCGTATTTACTGCTGGCTTCTTCGTTCTTTCAACATTGTTCTACAAGCCATTACCGGAACACCGTGAGAAAGATGTCGACAAGTTCTTCAACAACCTAGCGACACCATTAGTTGCTGAGAGTAATGAACAGAAGAAACTGGATAACAAGCAACGTCGTATGTTGGGTTCACTTATCGCGGTAGCGGGTGTGGGCGTAATGACTATGTTTGTACTGCCAAACCCAATGTGGGGACGCATGGTATTCGTTCTGTGTGGTTTGATTGTGTTCTCTGTCGGCCTGTTACTTGTTAAAGCGGTCGATGACAAAGTCGAGCAACAAGACGAAGTAACTCCAGCCGAAGGCTAATTTAATACGCATCCTAAATAACATCACGGCCACCTAAATGGGTGGCCGTCATTTTTTATAATCCAAACTTTAACGTGAGATGTACGATGAACAAAAAACTATTATCGGTAAGCATTATTAGCGCGTTCACGCTCGCTTTTGCAACTGGCTGTACAACCCAAGAAAAAACAGCACCCGCAGTCAGTGTCGCTGAACAAGCTGCGCCAGCTATTAGCGAAATCGACCGTAGTTACCTGTTGAGCAGTGACCGCTTAACTGAGGTCGATGGCGACACTTTAGCCGTTGCTTCAGAAGAACAAGTGGCTGCACTTAAAGCACAATTTGAAAACCTAAAAGATGGCGACGAAGTGGTGATCCCTGCTGGTAAATACGCGAACTTAGGTCAAGTGACTATCACGGCGAGTGACATCACCATTAAAGCCGAACAAGCAGGTTCTGCGTGGTTAACTGGCCTAGTTCAATTTGAACTGAAAGGCGATGACATCACGCTTGATGGCCTAGTGTTTACCGAAGGCGGTCCAAACGAAAGGTTTGGTGCAGTACGTATGATGGGTAATGGCAACACGCTTCAAAACTCAACATTTTACTACTTCAACCACGCTTATGAATATCAACCAGATGAGCGTCGTTCTGAATACCCAAGATACCTGTGGGTTTCTTTGTGGGGTAAAGACGGTAAAGTCATCAACAACCGTTTTGAAGGTAAGCAAAAACGCGGCACGTTGATTGGTGTGCAAAAAGATGACACGTCAGACAACCATCTAATCGCAAATAATATCTTCATGGATCAAAAGCCTAACCAGTTCAATGAATTCGATATCAAAGAGGCGATTCGTTACAACGGCAACAGCTGGGAAGCACTTCGTATTGGTGATTCAAAATCTTCTCAGTGGGACTCTAATTCAAAATTCGTTAATAACTTGATGATCGACATGGATGGCGAGCGCGAGCTTGTCTCAGTTAAGTCGGGTGGCAACACAATTTCTGGTAATACAATTTTTGAAAGTTCAGCTTTGATTTCTTTGCGTCATGGCAAAGGAAGTAGCGTTGAAAATAACATTATTCTAGGTAATAAAAAGAACTTAACGGGTGGTATTCGAATCTACGACGAAGACCATGTTATCCGTAATAACTACATTGCAAATACTCGTGGACGTGACGGTGTGATTGAAGGCAATGCTGACCTACGTGGCGGCATTGTTATTAATACCGGCATTATCGACGTAGCGAATGGTGAGCAGCTAGATCAGTCAGTGAAGGGCAAAGAGCTGAACAAGCAATGGACGCCGAAAAATATCACCATCGAAAATAACTCTCTAGTCGACACTGAGTGGGGCATTATCTATGGCAACCAAACTCACCGTGTTAGCCTGTTCAATAATGCGGAAGTTGAAAAGATTTATGCAGGTGTTGATGTGGCGTTCAAACACAACGTGGTTGATAACTCGCAATCTCCTGAGTTTGTCAGTGTGCGTGCAACGCAAGATTACCCGCTAATGGGCGCAACGTATGACAATGAAACATATGTTGGCCAAGTGACAGCATCTGAGCAGATCTCGAGCTTCTCTGTTGAGTTGCCCGCAATGACAGTTACTAACGGTATTAACGCTTACCAAGGTGAAGGCGCAGATGTGTCTAAACTTGCGGTCGTGACGGCTGAAACCGCGGGTCCGAACTACATGCTCGAGAATACGACTAAGTAAGTTATTGGTTATTGGTTATTGGTTATTGGTTATTGCTTAATGGCTTGAGCTATCAAACCAATTCACGATAGCTGTCTTGGCCATTAGCACTTAAAAAGCCTCAACGGGTAATATCTGTTGAGGCTTTATCGATCTTAGGTCGTGACTATCTCGATCTTACGTCGTGACTACTGTGATTTATACTTATGCAGCAGATCCCAAGGGATATGACATAAGTGGTGATCTTCAGGGAAGTGACTTAAGTGATGCTGATGGATATCATCACTCGCGACATAGTGAGTTAACGGTAATATCTCGAGTGCGATACGGTCTGCGTCGTCACGAGAGGCAATATAGTGTTTAGCTTCGGTTAAGTGTTCTGCGTTAGTGCTGTATACGCCTGTGCGGTATTTCTCTCCGACATCGACACCTTGTTGATTCACGCTGTAAGGGTCGATAATCTCAAACAAGTGTTCCATCAAAATCATTACAGACGTAACGCTTGGATCAAATTCAATTTGTACGCATTCTGCATAGCCATCGTAATCGCTTTGTGTGCCATTGCATTGCGTGCTATCGCATTGTGTCGACCCGTTTTCTGTTAGCTGGGCGCTTCCATTGGCACGGCCTGCTTCTGTGCTGATAACACCAGGAACGTACTTAATAAATTCCTGTACGCCCCATAAGCAACCGCCAGCTAAATAAATTTGTTCCATACTTACCTTTTACTTCTCTGTGTTTGTTAATGTTCGTTCGATGCGTGAATCAATACGATGATACCCGCACGTATAAAAAAGCGTCTATAAAAATGAGCGCGCAAATAAAAACAAGCGTTTAGGTATTGTAAACCTGTGCGACTGAACAAACATAAGTTTAATATGATTTGTGATTATATAAGTCAGTATTGCTTTGTCATCAACTCGAATCTCAACATCAAGTGAGCGTTACTCTAAACATGTTTGATCAAATAAAAGACTTCATCAATCCGAGCAAGAACCCCGATCTCACTCAGGCCCATGAATACCAGCGTCAGCATCTGCCAACATTGTGGCTGTTGGGAAAAACGGGGGCGGGCAAGTCATCGTTTATTCAGGCGGTGACTGGCGACTCTTCTGTTGAAGTGGGCAATGGTTTTGCACCTTGTACCATGACGGCGATGTCTTACGAATTCCCACAAGACAAACCCGTGATGCGCTTTCTCGATACCAGAGGACTAAGCGAAGCGAATTATGATGCGAAAGAGGATCTGGAAGAGATTGGTCAGGCAGGTAATGCATTAGTCGTTGTAATGAAAGCCGACGAACCTGAACAATCCTCAGTGCTTGCGGCTCTAAAGCAGATTAAGAAACAGAAGAAAATTAAACACTTGCTGCTTGTTCATACTGCAGTGTTGTCTTCCGGTGAAACAGATCGAGCAAGGCAGGTTCAGTTCAACACCAACCAAGTAGAGAAGGCTTGGGGTAAAGAGTTTGAATCCGTCGCGGTCGATTTCGAAACGGATGACTCGAGCAATAACAGTGGTTCAATTTACAACTATGACATCTTGTTAGAAAAGCTGACCAGTATTCTTCCTGTTATTGGAATGATGGTGCAAGACAAAGAGCACTCCACTCAAGAAGAAGCCAACTTTGATCAAGTAGAAAACGAAGTGCTTTGGTATGCGGGAAGTGCGGCAGCGAGCGACCTGATTCCGGGTGTTGGGTTGGTGTCGGTACCTGCGATTCAAGCGAAAATGCTTCATAGCTTGGCGAATCAATATGGGGTCGAGTGGAACAAGAGAGTCTTCAGTGAGTTGATAGGCACTCTGGGAAGCAGCTTTGCGTTGCAATACGGAATGAAGCTGGGCACTCGACAGTTGATAAAGCTGATTCCAGTTTATGGTCAAACGGTAGGGGCAGTGGCTGCAGCGGCAATGAGTTTCGGCACCTCTTATGGTTTAGGTCGCGCGGCTTGTTTTTACTTCTATCATAAGAACAAAGGCGAAGAAGTGTCTGAACAAGAGATGCAGAAGATCTACAAAGAATCCCTGAAAAAAGGTAAGGCGGCGTCGGGCTATGAAGAAAATTAGAAACCTATTTCGATTACTGGCGGTGCTATCGAGCGGCCGTTGGGGTATTGCTCTTATTTTGGCCATCTTCCCAAGCATTATCATGATGGGCTTTGGTGTGTTCTTGGCGATCAAATACGGTTACCTACTCGAAATGTCGATTGCCATTGCCGTGAGTACCTTGGTGTTCACCATTCCTTTGTTTATTTCTAGCCGTTCTTCTCGCGATTCTTCAAGCCGCTCTTCACGCCGATCTTCAAGTACGGAGCCCTTCTCAAATAAAGAGAGCGACGGCCTTGGCGAAGATGCTTCTGAATCTGAATCACAACATAACAAAGCTGATATCAACGATGCATTGGTTAAGGCTTCGACTGATTGGTCTCAAAAAGAACTGTCGATCTGGAATGATTCAAAACACCATGTACGCCAACAATTAATGATCGACATCGAATGGGGCAACCTAGACCAAACCGGTTTAGAAGTACTTGAGTTTGTGGCGAAAAAGTTTGATAAGAAATCGCTCGACTTCTCGATTCCTGAAGGGCTAAAGCTGTTCGAAGAGGTAAGCCGACGCTACAAACTGGTAGTGCGAGAGCATATACCGGGCATTGAGTATCTCAAGGTTTCTTACATCAAAGCGGGCTACGAAGCCTATGACAAATATGGCGAGCTAGGGCAGAAGATCGTTAAGGCCGCTATTTGGGGAAATCACCTCAAAAACCTCTATTTGAACCCGTTAAAAGTTGTTTCTGATTTAGGTAGAGAGCAAGCGACATCTTCAATGACAAGAGGTGTGGTTGATGACATGCAATACGCCGCTAAACAAGCCTTATTAGATGAAGTTGCGGCGGTGGCGATTGATCTCTATAGCGGACGTTTCAGCATTGAAGATGAAGCACTTAAAGCATCCGATGTGTCTGAACTCGACGAACAACGCTTTGCTCCTGAATTAGAGCCTGTGCGAATCGTGCTGGTGGGGCAAACCAGTTCTGGTAAATCTTCGCTTATCAATGCGCTTAAGCAAGAGTTGGTAGCTGAAGTGGATGTACTGCCATCAACCGACACTTCAACGGTTTACAACGCGTTTGTCGACGACAATGATGTTCGCGTGGTTGATCTTCAGGGGCTTGATGGCAATCCTAAAACCGAAGCCTTAATGCTGAAAGAGATGACCCAAGCCGATGTGGTGCTATGGGTGCTTAAAGCCAATCAATCTGCACGTGATTTGGATAAGCAATTGAAAGATAGATTTGATGCTTTCTATGACGATCCTAAGAACATCTCACGCAAGAAGCCGATTGTGGTGTCGGTTGTGAATCAGGTAGACAGATTAAAGCCTGTAGACGATTGGCAACCACCGTATGACTTAGAGAATCCAACATCGACCAAAGCAAAGATCATTGCTCAAGCGCTCGAATACAATCATATATTGCTGCAAACCGATATCGTGTTACCGCTGGCGATTGCGCCAGAAAAGGTACAGTTTGGTTTAGATACTTTAAGGCAGACGTTGATCGAGCGTATCGCTGACGCAAATAACGTTCAGAGAAATCGCCAACGTTTAGAAGCCATGAAAAGAGGCACGTCGGTTAAAGGCCAACTGAATAAAGCGGTCAAGGCGGGTAAGAAGGTTGCCCCCAGTGCATTGAAAGCAGCGACGCCAAAACTGGCTGAAATGGCCATCAAGCAAGTCGTGAAGAAGAAGTAAGTTATTCACTGCGAATACGGTTCTGGTGAGGTTTGAGCCTCATCAGAGCTTATCTTTTTAGCTCACTAGATTCCTAGAAGATAGCTTTTTAGAAAACAGCCACCTTCATCCTATATCGGATAAGCATTGAATTTAAAAATGTCCGTTATTATTAAGTAACTCGCTGAACTAGTTTAATAGTATATAAACGGCTGTGATTCACAGTTTATATAACACGCTATCGTATTTAATTATCATTCTAAATGTTGATCACATTTATACTTTTCTAAGCTGTATTTATAAAACAATTGCACTATATTTAAATTTCGGATCATCTTGATTTCAACGTAGGGATATATTGTGAACATGTATCTGAAATGGCAATCAACAACATGGCTAACCTTGTTAGCTTGGTATACCTTAGATCACCAGCTCTCGTTCCGCCTTTCTTCAGAGTAGTACCCTCTAGGCGTCACGCGCCAGCAAAGCAGCGTGCTTTGTTTACCTATCAGCAGCTTTGATAACCTTTGAACGCATGAATGTCGCACTTATTATTTCGTGAAGAATATTCGTTGTTTTGTCGTTCTCGCTAATTATCTCAGCCTCTGTTTAGGTTTGATTAATAAATAATTATTTAACTTGTTTATTTTCACTGTTAATTTTCCGTGTGTCTTTATATGGATCTATTAATTTAATGGTGAGGATTCGTGACATCTAAAGAAAATACATTTCGACCTGATCGGAATGTATTGAAAGGTATTATTATGGAAAACTTCAAACATCTACCAGAACCGTTTCGTATTCGTGTTGTAGAGCCAGTAAAAAGAACAACCTCTGCATATCGTGAACAAGCCATTGTCGAAGCGGGTATGAACCCATTTTTGCTCGACAGTGATGATGTGTTTATCGATTTACTGACAGACAGTGGTACAGGTTCTATCACCCAACGTATGCAAGCCGCGATGTTAATGGGCGATGAAGCTTACAGTGGTAGCCGCAGTTACTACGCATTGTCGAATGCGGTTAAGGATATCTTCGGTTACGAGTTGACGATTCCAACACACCAAGGGCGCGGCGCAGAGCAGATCTACATACCTGTTCTTATCAAGAAGCGTGAAATGGAAAAAGGGCTCGATCGCAGCAAAATGGTCGCTCTGTCGAACTACTTCTTCGATACAACACAAGGTCACACCCAAGTGAATTGCTGTGTGGCGAAAAACGTTTATACCAAAGAAGCGTTCGATACCTCAGTGAATGCGGACTTCAAAGGCAACTTCGATGTGGTGAAGCTGGAAGAAGCGATCTTAGAAGCGGGCGCGGCTAACGTTCCTTACATTGTGAGTACCATTACTTGTAACTCTGCTGGTGGACAGCCAGTGTCTATCGCCAATCTAAAAGCCGTTTATGAAATTGCTCAGAAGTACGATATTCCAGTGATCATGGACTCGGCACGTTACGCTGAAAATGCCTATTTCATTCAACAACGTGAATCGGGTTATCAGGATTGGACAATAGAACAGATCACGCGTGAATCCTACAAATACGCGGATGGCTTAGCCATGTCTGCTAAGAAAGATGCCATGGTACAAATGGGCGGATTGTTGTGCTTTAAAGACGACTCTTTCATGGATGTGTACACAGAGTGTCGAACTTTGTGTGTGGTGCAAGAGGGCTTTCCAACCTATGGCGGCTTAGAAGGTGGCGCAATGGAGCGTCTTGCGGTTGGCCTTTATGACGGCATGCGCCAAGATTGGTTAGAGTACCGCATTGGCCAGGTTCAATACTTAGTTGATGGCTTAGAAGCGATGGGCATCGTGTGCCAGCAAGCAGGCGGTCATGCTGCGTTTGTGGATGCGGGTAAACTGCTTCCTCATATTCCTGCAGGTCAGTTCCCAGCACATGCTTTGGCGTGTGAACTCTATAAAGTCGCGGGTATCAGAGCGGTTGAGATTGGCTCATTGCTGCAAGGTCGCGACCCAGCAACCGGTGAACAACACCCATGTCCTGCTGAGTTGTTGCGCCTTACCATTCCTCGCGCGACCTACACACAAACACACATGGACTTCATTATCGAAGCATTCGAAAAAGTGAAAGAGAATGCAGGACAAGTGAAAGGGCTCGACTTTACCTACGAGCCGCCGGTGTTAAGACACTTCACTGCGCGCTTGAAAGAGGTTGAAACCGTTGAAAAACAAACCGAAAAAAAGAACGAACAAACGCTCGAAGAAGCATTTTAAAATAAAAACATAAGCTAATAGTCACTAGAAACATAATCAAAGGCTCCCTCGGGAGCCTTTTCTTTATTGGATGATAGGGGAGTTATGTCGTTAAGCAGCTAAGCCTTTAAGCCTTTACGCTTTTAAGCTCTTAACCCGTTAATCATTTAGGCCTTTAGATGTTGAACTACGCTTGTTTGTTTTTTAGCGTAGACTTTAGCATTTGGAATAGCCACTGATTCAAAGGCGCGTCTTTCTGTGAACGACGGCAGCTCATCACATAACCCACATCGATCGTCAGCTTTTCGGGCAAATCAATACTACGACAGCCTTCTGGTACGCTGCCATTGAGGGTGATACCAAAATAGTCGGATTTGAACACAACATCGTGAATCATCGCAGGGTGGTCGACTTCCACTCTTGGGCTGACGTGAAATCCGATATTTCTAAGACGATCAAGGATCGGGTATTTATTGTCATTCCATCCCGGGGTTTTAAATAGAATGATTGGGTAGTTGGCGAGCGACTCAAAGTCTTGCGCTGGATGATCCTCTCTCACGAAGAACACCACTTTTCCTTTACCGAATTCCATTTGATAAATTGACTGTGGCAAGGTTTCATCAAAGTAATGAACCGCTATGGATTCTTCGCCGTCGATGAGCCTGTTCCTCACATTGCTTCCCCACCGAACGAATGAGTAGTGAGCATGCGGGGCTTCTTTACTCAGAGCAAAGTAGAGCTTCGAGCCAAAGCGCTCCCAGAACAGGGTATTCGCGTAGATTTTGATATCACCTTGGTAAGTTTCTGGCGAAAATACTTGGTGTTTAATGGCTTCAACGCTGCTCAAGATCTGCTCAAAATTTTCGATGTTGGTTTCAACAAAAGTCGTGGGTTCAAACCCGTGTTTGGTTTGAATGAACAGTGGGTCGTCGAGCTGTAACTTTAATTTCGAAAGGTTCTTGCTGATCGCCCCAGAGGTTTTTCCTAACGACTCCGCAACCAGTCCAACATTGCGAAGTTCATACATACGCTTGATGACGAGGATATTTTGAATGTCTAGATTGATGTCCACAGGCTCTCCAAATGAATCCTTTTATAGGCAGTAATTTCGGTGCGGTAGGCGTACAGAAATTATGTGACTCTAATATCATAGTGGCAGTACAAAACAGATAAGACAGAACAGCGTCAGAACTTCGCTAATCCCTTGATTTTCCATTTGGTAAATCTTGCTTTTCCTCGAATGGCTTTCACTCAAGCGCTAAAGTTACCTCAACAAAGAAACACAGATACCAAACGAACAAATAATTAAAAATAATATGAGGTGATGTATGAAAAAGTTAATCGCACTAGGCTTAATGGCTCTTTCAATGAATACTGCTTTTGCTGCCGACGGTACGTATACAGGGACTATCGACATGACAAGAAGCGAAGGTAATCAAGTAAAGGCTGAGCGTGTTGAATCTGACTTAACACTGGAAGGAAGAAATGAAGCGTCTAACGGCGGAATCCAATTCCAAAAGAACGTAGATCAAGACCAAACGATCCAGCTTACAGGTCGTCGTGATTAACGTTAAAACGTGCTTACCATTGTCATGAGAAATGCTGCGCCCTCGGTGCGGCATTTTTCGTTATTGGGTTGTGGAGTATTTTATAAACTCTAGCGATCTAGCCTTGGCATGTTGTGTAACGTGTGGCATTTTGTTGTGCTCTAACTTTAGATCGCTATTGGGTGTTGGTTAAGCATTACAAACCAGTAAGCGAACGACTCGAAAGGACAAGGAATGACTCAAAAAGAAACGGGAATGATTCGTCATATTCTACTGATTAAGTTTAAAGAAAACGCTGAGGCTTCAGAGGTTCAAAAACTAAAGGTGCTGTTTGAAGCGATGCCAAACAAGGTTGAAGGGGTCACTTCAGTAGAATGGGGATTAAATGACAGCCCTGAAAACAAGAATCAAGGTTATACCCACTCGGTGTTAATGACTTTCGCTGATGAAGAAGGCCGCCAGAATTACCTTCCGCACCCTGAGCATGATGCGCTGAAAGATGTGTTTCGTCCGCTTTTAGAAGACATTATTGTGTTTGATTACTCCCTGTAATTAGGTTCTGAGCAGGTCTCTTGTGTTTGACTTACCTTCGATAATGAAGAGTTAGGGCCTAGCGTTTAAGCCCTAACTAAATAAGAAACGACTTACTCTGTTGGTGAAATCGTGACTGGTGCAAACGATGCGACAGCATTTCCGCCTGCGCCCGGACGGTCTACATAAGGTGTGTTCTGCATTAAGGTGTAGTACACATCCACGAAGTCATCATCATTCACTAATACACCATCAGGAATCACATCGATAATCTTGCCTGTGATCTGAGGGATGATCGCATAACCTTGAACTTCTGGATCAGGAATCATCTTCAGTATCTCTTCTGCGGCTTGAACCAAGAGTTTTGCTAGCGCTTTGTAGTCTGTGCCATCATCGTGTTCCATTAAGATCATGTCTGCAGCGCCCCAACGGTAGCGAGGCCAGAAGATGACGGTCTGGTTCGGGTAGTACGTCTGTTTGTCGTAGTCCAGATAAGGCATCTCAACGAGGTCGATTTGGGGCTCTAAACGACTTGAATCGACACCCGTCACGATAGCGTAGATTTCCGCTTTACCAGAGATCCAAGGTTCTTGGTCGACGGCTAAACGGATTTTGGTTAATTGTGTGGTATTCAACGGCTCAGGTTCCGACAAGGCCATCGAGCGACGTGCCCTGTTCATCAAAGACGATTTTTGAGGTTGACTCTCGTCGGCATTGGTATCGCTAACGGCATTGATTTGCGTTGTAGTACCCAGCTTTTGCATCTCTGCCTGCATTGCCATTAAGCCGGCTTTGAGCTCTTCAGCACCGTTACTATCAACCACAAACACTGGAACGTCTGGCATTTGGTATACGTCTAGTTCATGAACCTGTCCGTACACGTCATACGCTTCAATGTATTGCCAATTCGAATCATCGCCTGATGGTTCAAATGCAAACAGCGGGTTTTCACCATTCTTCCAAGCTTCGATCATCGCTTCATCAGCCATGCGAACCTCTAACACAGAGTCGCTGAAGTCGTTGATCCCTTTCATCTTGCGATAACCAAGATCCGCTTTCTGCATCCTGCTTGAAAATGCAGAGTAGGGCTGAGTAGAGCTCAATTTATCTACAGGCGCGGATAAGTTATTTTCTGAGATCTGAGCCTTCAATGAAAGCTCAAGATCGGAATAACGCTCGCTGATTTGCAACGCCAGAGATTGCTTTTGCGCTGCGCTACTTTCTGCAATACCTAATGAATCAGTTGTCTCAATATTTTGCGCAAAAGACTGGAAGCCAACCACTGTCGTTGCAAGCACCATACTGATAGGAAAAGATGGTCTCATAAATAATCCTTATTTTAATTTTTATCATTAATAGAGCATTTGCCCTATAAGGATTAACCTATCAGTAACGTGAATGTGTTCAAAAGTTAGTCAGTTATTTTTGTTTCGTTGTGCAGCACAGGATCTCAATTTAAACTGTTTTTATAAAATAATGCTTAAGTAACCTTGATATTTATAAATTAATAAACGTATCAGTAAATAACTTACAATATTATTAGCTACTAGGGTGTGTCATAAAAAAACCTACTCAAAGTGAGTAGGTTTTTATTTCGCGGTTAACCGCTAGTTCTCGATTTACAGCTTATTAGAGAGGCTCGCTCTAACTCAATCTAAACGTAACGTTAGGCCAGAGTAGTTCGAGTATCCGCGCAGTAACACATGATAGGTCACACTCGGCTGAGCGCTCACACTGCACTGCTCATTGTTTCCAGCACGGTAAGGGCGACAGTCGTAACTTGATGTTGTTGGCTTGCTTCCCGATTTCACATAAAGGTCGGCATCACCTGAACCACCAGACATTGAAACCGTCACGTTGGATGCAGAATCAACGGTGAACGTGTAGAAGCTCTCCGAGGATTGGTTTCCACTTAAGTTCGAAATCGGTGTGCCTTTCGTTAATACATTGCCAGTTGGAGGCGTGACACCACAACTCGCATTAACGCCTACGGTATTAAAAGCATCTTCAACATCGGCAACCACATAGCCCATGTCTGCTGCGGCTTTCGCTACGCCACAAGCACCTGCGTCAAAGGTACTGTTTGCCGTCCAATACAACTGGTTGGCAACCGTGAATATTTCAAAGCCCTTACGTACATTCCAACCCGACTTGTTCGCTAAAAGATAAAAGGCACGGTTATAAACACCGCTAGATAAGTGAACGTTCAAGCCATCGTAGTATTGCGAGGCGTGATCAATCGAACGACCATCTTTTGAAGGTTGATCAAAGTAACGCAAGCCGCCTTCTGATTTGAATATATCGCTTCCGACCACCCAATCCACACTGCCACGTAAGTAGTATTCGGCCGCTTCGCCCGCAATATCGGAGAAGGCTTCATTGATACCGCCCGACATGTTTTGGTACACAAGGCCGGAGTTTTGCTCGGTGAATCCGTGGCTAACCTCGTGAGCACTCACGTTGATATCGACCAATGGGTAAAAGGTGTTTTTGCCATCTCCAAAAGTCATGGATGTACCATTCCAGAAAGCATTTTCATAATCGGTACCGTAATGAACACGCATCGTCAGCTGGAAAGTTAAAGGCGACGTGTTCATCCACTCTTTGTACATATCGAATACGACATTACCAAAATAGTGCGCATCGTTGAGAGGCGAGTAAGCCCCGTTGATGTATTTATGATCGGTGTAGTTGGTTCCGTCGGCACAGTTGTAGCTGTAGGCTGCGCTGCCAGACGTTCCGTTCCTCAAATCGACTGTCTTAACGGAATCATTTTCTAACGTACAAGTTGTGCCTGTTTTGTCGATGGGAAAGCTAGGGAAGTCACTACCATATTCATATCGAGTGGTTTTTATATTACCACCGGGGCCAGTACCCAATGCTTTAGCGTGGTTTAGTCCATTCCATTTTTGGAGCACATCGCCAGTCGTAGCATCAATAAAGTAGAAAGGACGCTCTGGGATTGAGGACGCGATAAAGAAATCGACCAGATACACCACTTGGGCGACTTGGTTCTCATCCAATCTCACCATCAGTTTCGCGTTTTTGTTTTCAATCGACTTTTTGCCGACAGTAAACGTGCGGTGAGAGGATATCGCAGCTTCAATCGCTTGTTCTCGATTCAGTTTTGGCGCGATGCTGGATAGGTCACCACTGATCCCCTGTGCCATGGAGCCGAACACCTGAGTGGGTTGGTTCTTGGAAAGGGTGGCCACGACCGAAGTATCAAAGACGGGTAAACCTAAGTGAGTTTGTTGATAGCGGACTTTGGTTTTTCCATTGGGCAGTACCACCCGTTTTACTTCAGAAAAACCTAATTCAAGTGGAGCAATACTCTTCGACTGAGCGACGAGGCTTTGTTGTAGTAATGCATCATTATCGACTCTGACCATTTCTGCAGCGTGTGCATTAAAGCCAAAAGATGTACCTAGAATAGCTGCTATTTTCCAGCTTAGTTGACGTTGTTGGTTCATTTTTCGTTCCTGATTTTAATATAAACTCCTTCTTCCCAACGGCTTTATAGGAAGTCTATATGCAACACGATAATGCCATGTGTTGCGAATCAAGATTGGAAGAGCATTTGGATTTATGACAAGTTTATCAAGGAGATTTATTTTTAGAGTATGTAATTCAAAGTTTACAAAAGTTCTTATTAACCAAATTGTTTTTATAAAATTTAAGTTTGTTATTTATCGTAAACGTATGAAGGGTCGGGAGTTATTAAAACCCGCTTTGTTTGAATTGATAGAATAAATTTCTTTAAGTTAATCTCGATATTTTTCTGTTTTTATCTTAATTACAAATGAGTAAATAACCGAGTTTTTGTAAGTTGAAATATTGTCTTTATTATCAATAGTAAACTTTTTTAACAATACCGCTAAGTACAGAGCTCACCTTTTTTAACACTTAGTCTCGTTAGGCAGGAAAACATCTACATTTTCTTGTTCAATCACAAACTAAGAACGATAAGTCGTTGTTATGAATAAAGTAAGTCGCTTAAAATGGACGGAATAAGAAACTAGACGGACAAACGCTACATTTAGATACATAGTTTTTGTCTAATAGTTGTTATGTACACAAGGAGGCTTTAAACAGTGACAGTCAATTTAATTCCCTTTAAGCTAGTGATAGAAAAGGTTCCTTTCTTAGAGTTCGGCTGGAGACTTCTATGTTTTATAGTAAAGCCTATTATCAGCAAGCAAGAGTTAAAGTCGAATGTACTTAGGTTTGCGTTTGTAGACTATGTTTTGGCATTTTCTGTAGCATTAGTCGTTATCGCTCTGTTACCAGCAAATGAAAATGAAGTCTCATTTCGTCAAATTTTGAAAATCTTTAACTTCGAGTGGTTTGCCCTTTCATTTGTCTATTATACCGCGATTCAATTTTCGGTTATTTATAGCTTATACTGTATGGTGTTTAAGTTAAGAGCGAAGAGTGATAGCTATTTAATGGACGCGTATTTTATGGCGCTCCATTTCATAAGAGTTCATGCATTAGTTGTAGTATGTGCAATTTTAGGCTTTATTTTTATCATGTCTTTGTACTTGAATCACGGAGTGATGCCACAATATTTCGAGTATTATTTTCCTCGTTTTAAATACTCTTATGAGATCTCGCTTGGCTTTTTACTCGTGAGCGCATGGCTGTACTTTTTGCCAGTGACACTCTTTATATATAGAAAATCACAAAAAAAGTCGCTTTGGGTGTTTTTTAAAGCACTGATAGTATCGATGTTAATATATTGCTTTTCTTTCTTCATTAACGGGCTTGTACCTGCTTCATTTGTAGATCGTGCATTTAGTCAAAAGGGTTTTTGTGAAGTGATCAGCATATCTCCTATTCGTTTCAAAGCACCGGAGTTATATAAAGAATCCGAGTGGGGAAAAAAGTGTACATAACAAACTGTTCAAGATTGATTCGCAATGCGTGGCATTTTTAATGTGCGTTGGTTTTAGTCATTAAGGTACCTTCGGTATCGCCTGCCTCACACCGTAATTTGGCGTTAAGCCTCAATAATATGGAAGTAAGTTAAGATGAACATTGAAGAAGAATTATTAGATTTTTTGCATGATTCAGTTCGAGATAATGACAATAAATATCGTGATATCCAACTGATCCTATTTTTCTTTGGCTTTCGTGGAGAGCAATGGCCAACATTGGAAGATGCGGCACTTAAATTTGATGTTGGTGAGTCTGATAAACGTAGATCAGAGAGGCCTAGACAGATTATAAAAGATAAGTTCACTAGTAGGGTTGATGTTAGTCAGTTACCTGTAGCTAGAAAAGTCTCTGAGGTAATTGATAGTGCGACGTTTATAACTGTAGATGAGTTATCTAGTAAGCTTGTTGAGATGAAGTTAGTCCCTGACAAGTTCAGTATCAAAGGTATACTCAACTTGTTACAGCAATTAGGGTTATGTGGAAGCTATAACATCTATACCAATATGTTGGTTCAAGCATCAAGGAATACAATAGAGTCAGAAAAAAAACTGTATGTTTTAAACTCGACTGAAATAAAAAATATCCGCGCAGCGCTAAAAAAGATTGTAGTGTTTCCTGGGCTAGTAGGTATTGCCAAATTTAATTCGTTCTTTGATAAAAATGAAAACTATAAACAATATGAAGGGATATTGTTGGATATTCTAAGATCTAGGAGTGATACATGGATATCACAAATTGATGATGAGATTTACTACATAATAGAAGAACGGGATAATACATTAATAAACAATCTCGAAAAGATAAAAAATATCACTACTTCAGTGAACATAGATACACTCTCGGTTGTACTCTCTAACGCGTTTAAACGAAGAACCCCGCCGAAAGGAAATCACTACCCCCCCTTGAAAATGATTGAAAGCTATTTGCAATACTCAAGGTTCACAGAGTTCAATGGCACTGCGGTCAAGTTGAAACTCGAAGCGACAAGTTTAAATGAAATTGAACAGGACATTATCGAGTTTATGGAGGGGAAAGGTACTGTTGGTTTTGTTGGTGTTAAAAAGTATCTAGAAGAAAGAGGCTACAGTAAGCCTTCAATAGACAAAGCGATTCTAAACTCACCATTAGTATATGCAGATAAGACTCTTAGGAAAAGTTACACGTATACGTTACTAGGATCCGATAAATATGAAACGGTCGAGAGACTAGAACGTTATAGCCTTTTCAAGGAAAAGCTATTGAACGTTTGTGAGGATGGCACTGACTCTGATACGCCTGCAAATAGGAGGAAAGAACAACATATTCTACGTGATTGGCTGTTTGGTGATAAAGAAAAAGAAAGGTGCGCTTGCTGTAAAAATGAATTCTCCATCCAATCGCTGGTAACTGCGCATAAAAAACCAAGATCAATGTGCTCTTTTAATGAGCGTGTAGACCCTAATATTGTAATGCCTATGTGTAAGTTTGGATGCGATCATCTGTATGAATTAAGGGTGATCAAAGTACAAAATGGCGTAATCTGTACAAATCGAACAACGGGCTCTGAGTTTGAATCGCAATATGTAAGCTCTATTTTAGGAAAGCAACTTGAACAACGGTGGTTGGAGGGGAATCAATACTACTTTGAGTAAGATGATTAACAAACGACTATCTCTCCAATAGTTGGTTTTAATCATTACTCTTCGTGGGTTTAACTCCCGCTAACTCAACGCATTTGCTGAATTGAACATAATTTGTGGGTGTTTAGTTAACACCAGATTTTCTCTTCCATAGCTCAATTAAAACTAATAGTATCAGTGCTTTAATAACGCATGATTTTATGAGAGCAAGAACATGAAACACACTCCAAGTTCTTTTATGGAAATGAAAGGGAAACAACGTATTCCGATGTTGACCGCTTATACATTCCCAGTGGCTGCAAGTATCGAATCTGCTGGGATACCTATTATTCTCGTTGGTGACACTGTTGGCATGGTTGAAATGGGCTTTAGCAGTACGCGAGATGTGACCATTGAGCACATGGAATATCATGTAGGGGCAGTGCGTCGAGGTGCTCCAAATACTCACATTATTGGTGACCTCCCATACTTAACCGATCGTTCTCCTGAAGTAGCGTTATTTAATGCTAAAAGGTTGATGCAGGCAGGTGCCGACAGCATAAAGCTGGAAGGTGCAAAACTCGATGTGATTGCTCACCTTGTAGCAAACAATATCCCAGTTGTTGGCCACACGGGGTTAACTCCGCAAACGGCAACAAACTTCAAGAAAGTAGGGCAATCTGCTGAAGATGCTCAAACCGTTAGCGAGGAAGCAAAAGCGATTCAAGAAGCGGGTGCGTTTATGTTGGTGCTTGAGCACATACCTTCTTCACTTGGCGAATCGATTACTCAAGAGATAAGCATTCCTACAATTGGGATTGGTGCGGGAGCCGATTGTGATGGGCAGGTATTAGTGATCAATGATGCGCTTGGGCTTGGTAACCGATGGCCTCCATTTTCAAAACAGTACGCCCATTGCAGCCAAACTATCTTTGACGCAGCAAATGAGTTTGCTACGGAAGTCAAAACGAACGTATTTCCGAACAACCTGAGCAAATAGGCCACTTAGATAATAGCTTTAGGTTGAATCGTAATGCATGGTATTTTTCCGTGCATTACGATAAGCATATGATGTGTATTTGGACGTTCGGTGTTGAACTCTCTTGATTCTCTCACCAAACGTCAGTTTCAAGGAGGAAACATGACAAGCGACCAACTATTGGAAAAGGCACTTTATAGCAGTGCCAGCATCCACAACCTCACTCGCTTAAAGCCTACTTAGCAACGAATCACCTTAATAACTATTTCAGAACAACCAACAATGTGTGGCTTAAAACGAGTGAGCTGATAGACCAAACTGAGATTGAAGTTTTAGGTGAGTACTCAGCAACGTTACAAGCGTCAAAGTTTACGGTTCTCCCACGCAGGGGCGAACGTTTGCCTTTTGTTTCTCGAAATTTAATAGCAACAGTAAATGACACACAAACGTAGAGGTAGCGCACAGAATCGAAAAAGGGGATATCGCGATTACGTAATCATTGATCTAGCCGATAGTGAGATAATGATAAGAGGTCGATAATTCGTTGTCGGACTAAATTAGAACTTTAAATCTAATTTCTAAGTAGTTGTTATCTCAGGAAGAGTTTTTGTGCTATGCGCCCCTATATTAAATACATTATCCCTATTTTAATTCCTTTCATTATCCTCGTAATGCCGCTATCAGCGTTTCCATTTGAAGGCCTTACGATTATTCAACAACGCGTTATCGCGATATTTTTATTAGCGGCATTGTGCTGGGTGTTCGAGCCCATCCCGATCTACGCGACGTCTGTTGTTATTATCGTTCTGCAATTATTGATGTTGTCGGATAAAGGGCTGATCTTTTTAAGGTTTGAGCATGGGCAGGAACATTTTGGTGAGTTGTTAAAATACAGCGACATCATGGCGACATTCGCCAGCCCAATCATCATGCTATTTTTGGGCGGTTTTTTCTTAGCGATGGCCGCCACTAAGTATCGATTAGACGTAAACTTAGCTCGCGTGTTGTTGAAGCCATTTGGACAAGACCCAAAGTTTGTGATGCTCGGCTTAATGTTGATCACTGGTATCTTTTCGATGTTTATGTCTAACACGGCAACAACGGCAATGATGCTCTCTATTTTAACGCCGGTACTGGCTGTGTTTGGCCCCAAAGACCCCGGTCGTATAGCATTTGCGCTTTGTATCCCTGTTGCCGCTAACATCGGTGGCATTGGTACCCCGATCGGTACCCCGCCGAACGCTATCGCACTTAAATATTTAGTTGGCGATAACCTCATTACGTTCGGTGAATGGATGGCATTTGGTGTGCCGTTTGTCGTTATTATGATGGCGTTAGCGTGGTTTTTAATAGGCTTTATGTACAAAGCTGACCAAAAGAAAATCGAGCTAAGCATTAAAGGTAAATTCCTTAAAACGCCAAAAGCCATTGCGGTATACGTCACTTTTGCGCTGACCATCATTCTTTGGTTAATGGGCTCAAGCCATGGCATGAACTCTTATACCGTCGCTCTGATTCCTGTCGCTGTGTTCTCACTCACAGGGATCATCAATAAAGAAGACCTTAAAAAGATTTCTTGGGATGTACTGTGGCTTGTATCAGGTGGTATTGCGCTTGGTTTAGCTCTCGATAAAACTGGCTTAGCAAGGCTCGTGGTACACAGCATTCCGTTTGATGCTTACTCACCCTATGTGGTGTTGTTCGGAGCGGCGTTCTTGTGTTTGGTAATGGCAAACTTTATGTCTCATACCGCAACGGCTAACTTGTTAATGCCAATTATGGCTGCATTAGGTTCGTCTATGGCTTCACTCACGCCACTCGGCGGTGAGTTAACGTTAATTCTGGTTGTGACTTTTGCCGCTTCATTAGGTATGTCGCTGCCAATCAGTACGCCACCGAATGCGTTGGCTCATGCCACGGGTCATGTGCAAAGTAATCAAATGGCCAGAATCGGTATTATTTTGGGTGTGGTTGGTGTGCTACTGAGTTTTGTTATGGTGTGGGTGCTACATTCAATTGGTCACATAGGATAACGATACGTGTATCAACAAAAGCTAGAAGCACTTATCGATCGTTATTTTAATCAGACAGAACGTCGGGTGACGTGCCGTGCTGGTAACACCATTATTGAACAATCAGCGTTAAACACTCGTTTATATTATGTGTTTAGTGGAGAACTGGAAGGGTTTTATACCGAAGCGAATGCACCGCAAGTGCGAGTATTTAGCGCGGGTAGTGGGGCTTTTATAGGCGTTCATAGCTTCTTTTCAGGTAATTGGACAGCATCTTCAACGGTTGTTGCTAAAACCGATGTTGAGTTAGCGTGGATCGATAAAGACACGCCTGCAGAAGATGAACGTAACTTTGGCCCTCTTACCGCACAGTTCACACCTGTGATCGTCAATGAGTTGTCGCGTCGTCAACGCCGCGCAACACAAGAAGCGATAGCGAAACAAAAAGCGCTAGAGAAATTACATACTGCTGAGCAAATGACGACCTTGGGTCAATTAGCTGCAGGGATTGCTCATGAACTTAACAACGCTATTGGTGTAGTAAATAGTAAATCTGGTCGACTTGAAACGGTCATCATGGAGCTACTTGAAGAAGTGCATCCAGAAGCCAGTCAATTTTTCGATTTTGGGTTAATGCATGGTCAGAAAACGTCGTCGTCAGAAGCGCGAACACGTGGGCGACAATTTGAAAGAAAATATGGTTTAGACAAGAACATTGCTCGCTCTCTTGCAAAGGCGATTCCAATTGACGCTTCATATGCAACAGACGTTATTTCAAAACATTGGCTGAAAAAACCAGAAGAAGCGATTCGCTTTTGGCAGATGGGCTGTGATTTACATGATTTACGTTTGGCATCTAGACACACCGTTGGCATCGTAAAATCGGTTAAACAACTTGGCAGAATTGATATTGACACCGAAGAAGCGGTTGATATTAACGACTCCATTAACCATGCCTTATCGTTGTTACAAAGTGAGTTACGTAGAGTGTCTGTGCGATTGAGCCCTGCAGATTTGCCGCGTTTTAAAGGCTCGAAAACAGAGCTCGTTCAGATTTGGGTCAACATTGTAAAGAATGCTTGTGATGCAATGTCGAATTCAGACGATGCTGCAATAGAAATTCAAACCAGATTAAGTAAGAAAAGAATATTAGTTACGATCACGAATAACGGCCCTGAGATAGACGAGGCGACTCGTAGAAAGGTATTTCAGCCCAACTTCACCACTAAAAAAGGTGGTTTATCGTTTGGATTGGGCTTGGGTTTATCAATCGTTAAGCGGATTGTGGCGGGTTATGGCGGAAGTATTATTGTCAAAAGTGATGCTTCTAAAACTGTATTTAGAATCAAGTTACCAGTAGAGGGTGAACATGGAGAAGCTTAATTTAATCTGTGTCGATGACCAGAGAGAAGTACTGAGCGCAGTGGTACAAGATTTAGAGCCGCTGGCGAGTTGGCTGAATATTGAAGATTGTGAATCAGCGCAAGAAGTGCTTGATCTCATTGATGAACTTGACGCAGAAGGCGAACACATTACCGTCATCGTGTCTGATCATGTGATGCCAGGGAAAACGGGTGTGGAGTTACTCACTGACGTGTTCCATGACAGCCGCTTTCCGAATACAAAGAAAATTCTTCTTACGGGGCAGGCCACTCATACCGATACCATCAATGCGATTAATGCAGCAGGCATCGACCGTTACTTTGAAAAACCTTGGCAAGCAAGCACATTAGTTGAATGCATTCGCACTCTTGTCACTGAGTACATATTTGATCAAGGGCTTGATTACACGGACTATCAGAATGAGCTCGACCAGCAGGTTGTGTTGAGACGCTTACGCTAGTCACTTATGTTAGCGACTTACGCTAGTCATCTATGTCAGTCGCTTGAAATTGTATGCACCGAAGGACGCTTTCTGAAGGATTTTGTCTTTGAAAGATGTAATCTTCGGTGCATATATTACCTATCTCTTTTAGTAATTTAGGTTTTAGTATTCAGTTATTAACACACTGGTTGCTGGCTTAAGTCTAAAACTCATACGCTACGCCAACGGATGCGTTGTGCTTTCTTCACGAAAGATTCCCTGAACATGCAGCAGAACTTCGTTCAATGCCGCTTTCTCTATATTCAACATTTGAATGCAATTTGTGGAATATATCAAAATTAATTAAATTGATAGTAAGTTATTACTTTTCATTATGTTAGGGTTCTTTTCTTGAGGTCATCTGATTAGGAAGAGGATAATGAAAAAGGGATTTGTGATAGCGATGTCAATCGGCTTTGTTGTCTTCTCCCTTGTTGGTCGTGCTCTTCAGTGGTTCGGGTCTAGTAATTCCGAGTTGTTTCCTAAACTTCCTGATATTCCCCAATTTGTTCCTTCTACCGATTTCGACGGTGAGTGGCTAGGCCGTCGCATTAACACCACTGGCAATAATATGTGTGAACGCACAACTATTACCGGAACCATTCGTGAGGGCAAAGTTACCATAAGGCTTACCTACAATGGAACCCCGTTAGAGGGCTGGATTACGGAAAGCGGCGACTTACGTTTATATGCCAAACATCGCCAATGGGATTATCGTTTTTCCGCACATGGCAGTGGCAATACATTTGATGGCCGTTGGCACTTAACCAATGGCCCGTGCCAAGGAAGTTGGTTTCTAGAAACGGTCGATGGCAAGTAGGGTTGTTACTACAAGACGCCGTTTAAAATTAACCAGCACAAGGTTCTTTTAGGAGAGATAAGTGATCAGATTAATCGCCGTGTTCATTGTGGCTTTCGGGCTAGGCGCATATGCGAGCTTACATGTTTTGACAGACTATGTTGTGAGCATTAAAGACAGTCATAAAGCTGCGGTTCGGCAAGGTTTTGAAACCTATAAATATGCAAACACAGATGATCTTACCTCATTAATAAAAACATCGAACTTGTTAGCGCGCTACAGCGCCTGTGAATTAGAGGGAGATGAAGGCGATGCGATTGCATTAACCCTGTCTATTAACGCTATTTCCTTTGGGATGTTATCGAAGCAAGCGTCTGACCTCGATCAAGACACCTTTAGGACTGGTTTGATGATGTACGGAAAACTCAAAGACAACGAGAAAGCGTCTGCTCAGTTAACTGAAATACTTACTGCGTACTGTAAAGATAGTCTTCGCTATCTATACGACTGTGAAAAACTTTCTAATTTGTTAGGCGAAGATTGGGATACACAATGGGAGGAAGTGAAACCAGAATGTACCTAAAAGTGATTCAACATATGCGGCATTTTGCTATGCCGTATTAAGATGTGATTTGAAAACAAAGGACACAATATGGAAGTAAGGTTGGTCAAAGGTTCCGATCCTAAGTTCGCTGAATCGATCACCAAAACGAATATGGCGAGTTACTATCAAGCTCGTGGAATCGCTTGGGGTCATAGTCAGTTTTTACGTAGCTGGGATGAACTGGATAATTATGAAATTTATGTAGGGGATAGCCGTATTGGTGTTATCCGCTTCAGTTACACCAGTGATACAACGTTTCTTAGGGACTTGCAGATATTAGCTGAATATCAAGGTAGAGGCTTTGGCTCTAAGTGTCTCGATTTAGCTATTGAACATGCGAACAATCAATCATCGGCTCAGTTAGTGTTGCGAGTGTTCAGTGAGAATCCCGCGATTAAGCTTTATCAATCAAAAGGTTTTACTAAGTTGTCTGAAGTGAAAGGGCTCGTTGAAATGGAGCTGCTTTTAGGATCATCATTGAGAGGGTGTCATGGATAACCGTATACGATTAAATTTTGTTAAATATACATTGCTTGAGTTCGTACTTGCTGCGTTCTTATTAGTGTCTATTTATTGGCTATTTGGTGATAACCCTCAATCACTGCCAACTATTGGGTTGATGTTCAGTGCTGTTGCGGTATTAAAAGTCGTCACGTTATGGTGGCAGTTCCGCAATCGCTCTTTTGAAATATCGAACAACCATGTTTGTTTCGATGGTCACGCTTGCGATATCAAGTTACAGGGAAATATTCTTCCTTTTGGGATCGGGTCAGTTATCAAGCTTTCCTACACAAAAGGTGCGATGCAAAAACGCAATATTTACCTTCCGAAAGGAGCCATGAACCAAGATGAATGGCAGCGTGTGTTAGCGTGTCGAACATAGTTCCACTGCTTTCGTTTGTGTTGTGCGTCAGTTTGTATTTCGGATTTGGTTCGTGTGCTAGTATCGCTTTTTTTGCATCGAGCTAATCCATGACTAACGATCATTTCAAAGGCAAATATGAGGTTGAGCTGAAGTACCGACTTAGCTCTAAGTCTGAGTTCTTGAAAACGTTGAACCTAATTGCTCATGAAGTAATGCTGCAAGACAATCAAGAATGTGATTGGTATTTCGATAGCCCTGATAGAAGCTTACAGGCTCAGAATAAAAGCTTGTGTATTCGCACAATGGAGCCATCGGGCATTAAGCTATGGATTGTAAAAGGCCCAGAGTCTGACCGATGCGAAGCGACAAACATCACCGATGCGTCGAATGCGAAGAGTATGCTTGAGAACTTGGGTTACGAAGTGATTCTTGAAGCGCAGAAAACTCGCAGTATCTATTTTGTTGGAGAGTTCCACATCACGGTCGATTCTCTTGCGGGTATCGGTGATTTTGCTGAGTTTGCTATCATGACGGACGATGAATCTAAGTTGTCTGTGTATAAAAGTGAGCTTGAGTTGTTAGCCAGTAAGTTCGGGTTGACTCAATCGGCACTACAAACTCAGTCTTATAAACAGATGTTCGAGGAAATGAACGCATAGCAAAGCGCTTAAGCGTAAGGGAGAGTTATGGACACCATTATCAAACAAGCAATCGAATTGCGAAAAGAAGAGAAGTATCAAGCGTCGCGTGACTTACTGGCAACGCTACTCACTGATGAAAACTATGCGGCGAAAGCTCATTTACAGATTGCGTGGTCTTACGACAACCAAGGCAAAGAGCAACAGGCGATTGATCACTATGTGCAGTCTCTGTCTGGTGTGCTTTCTTCAGTAGAGCGTTTTGATGCACTGTTCGGCTTGGCGAGTACTTATCGAAGCCTTGGCCTTTATGCAGAGGCTTTAGGCTATTTCGAACAGACTATGGCTGAGTATCCTGACTCGATAGAAGTGAAACCTTTTTACGCAATGTGTTTGTACAATTTAGGTCGCCATAAAGAGGCGACATCGCTGTTACTTGAGCTTTTAGTTTCCACGACGAATAGCGAAGCGATCAAAGAGTACCAACGAGCGATCTCTTTATATGCTCAAGACTTAGATAAAACCTGGTAAACAGCCGCGTATAAAGCTCATCTGTTTGCTTAAATACGATGAGCTTAGCTTTGTGTTGCCTTCTTAGGACGAAACTTTCTGCCGTCCATGATATTCAAAGACATCAGTGTTAGGTTGGTCGCGCCTGCTATCAGTTCTAAAACCTGAACGCCATAAAACACTGAGTCGAACTCTCCTAAACTTGCCCACTGATTTAAAAAGTAAGCGGCCGGAATCAAAATAACGATCCCGTTGAACGCGATAATTGGCATGCGTTTACTCTTACGCTCAACTATTTTCCCTTTTCGTTGTTTTGCCATAGCTGCGCCGGTCGCACCAGTGATAGCAATGGCTGGGACAAGAATAAACAAGCCCGGAAAAACGATCATCGACTTGACTAGCTTCACTGATTCCAAAGTGCCAAACAGTTCTACAAGCAATGTGCTGGTAAAGAATGTTGCGACACACAGTGTTGCTGTTAATGCCGCTGTTTTGTGGATTATTGGTTTCATATCATTTGCGCCTTTAATTTGGTAACATGTTGTCAATTTGGTTTAAGTCTAATTTAATGACAGCATGTTGTCAAAGTGAGTGTTATGGATACGAATGGAGAAGTTTTCACAAAGATCGCACTAGAGATCTTTAAGGTCAGTGGTCTATTGAATGCTGAGGGTGACAAATTAACCGAAGAGTTAGGGTTAAGCAGTGCCAGATGGAAGGTGATGGGTGCGATCGAGAAGTCCGATGATCTGGTCACCGTTTCTCAAATTGCTCGTATTATGGGGCAAAGCAGACAAGCGACTCAGCGTGTTACCGACATCATGGTGAAAGATGGCCTGCTAACTTGGCTTGATAACCCGAATCACAAAAAAGCAAAATTGGTTAACATGACTGAAAAGGGCAAGGAAGCGTATTCGCTATTAGATAAAAAACAGGAAGTATGGGCTGAAAGTGGCGCTGAAGGCATTGAAAGAGACGAGCTTGATAAGGCGCTAATCACTCTGAAGAAGATGGCTACCTTCTTAGACAAATAGACAAATAGACAAATAAATAGAGAGTGGAAGTTGAGAAGAGTACGGAAGCCTAAGCATCAATGTGATACTTAGGCTTCAGGGGATAGCGTTTGTTCTTTAGGAAAGCGTTACGCTGAAAGCTCTTTACGAACGATCTCTGCTCCAGCACTGAGCGCATTAAGCTTCGCTGAGGCAATTTCGCGAGGCAGGGGTGCCATGCCGCAGTTGGTGCAAGGGTAGAGCCTATCGGCATCAACGTACTTAAGTGTTTCTCTAAGAGTGCTAGCCACTTCTTCTGGTGTTTCAATGGAATCGGTAGCCACATCGATTGCACCGACCATCACTTTCTTACCTCGTACCAGTTCAAGTAGCTCAAGAGGTACATGAGAGTTGTGACACTCTAAAGAGATGATATCGATATTCGATTGCTGCAGCTTAGGAAATACTTCTTCGTATTGGCGCCACTCGGTGCCTAACGTTTTTTTCCAATCCGTATTCGCTTTAATGCCGTAGCCATAACAAATATGTACTGCTGTTTCGCACTTAAGCCCTTCAATGGCTCTTTCTAAGCACGCGATGCCCCAATCATTCACTTCATCAAAGAACACGTTAAACGCAGGTTCATCGAACTGAATAATATCAACGCCTGCTGCTTCTAACTCTCTCGCTTCTTCGTTGAGGATCTTCGCAAATTCCCACGCCAGTTTTTCACGGCTTTGGTAATGCGCATCGTAAAGTGTATCTATCATGGTCATAGGCCCCGGCAGAGCCCATTTAATCGGTTGATCCGTTTGCTGACGTAAGAATTTCGCATCTTCAACAAACACGGATTTCTGACGAGAAACAGGGCCAACGACTGTAGGAACACTTGCATCGTAACGGTCGCGGATTTTAACGGTTTCACGCTTTTCAAAATCAACGCCATTCAAGTGTTCAATGAAGGTCGTTACAAAGTGCTGACGTGTTTGCTCACCGTCACTCACAATATCAATGCCTGCTTGCTGCTGCTCGTGCAGAGAGACACGCAGCGCATCTTGTTTGCCGTCTGTGAGTTCATCGCCTTGAAGTTTCCATGGCGACCAAAGCGTCTCTGGTTTTGCAAGCCAAGACGGTTTCGGCAAGCTGCCCGCTGTTGAAGTCGGTAATAGTGTTTTCATAATAATACTGCCTATCCTTGGGTGGTTTGAGAGCGCAATAGGCGATTAAAGTGCGTAATTTGCCGACCAGTTCTCTAGAACTGATTGGTACGGCTTAATGAATTTCTCTTCTGCGAATTTACCTTGTTCAACAGCTAGCTGGCTTCGCTCTTCACGGTCATACACAATTTGAGTCAGCGAGTGATCCAAGTTTTTCAAGTTTGGTTGGTAACAGTTGCCTGCAACCGCGTTCGCGTTGTAAATCTCAGGACGGTAGATTTTCTGGAACGTACCCATTGTGCTGATGGTGCTGATAAGCTCGAGGTTAGAGTAATCGTTCAGCAGATCACCAAAGAAATAGAAGGCCAAAGGTGCAACACTGTTTGGCGGCATGAAATAACGAACCTGTAAGCCCATCTTCTTAAAATATTGCTCAGTTAAAGAAGACTCATTCGGTTGGTATTCAAAACCTAATACTGGGTGTTGGTTTTCAGTGCGGTAATAGGTTTTATTATCTGACACGCTTAAGCAAATAACAGGTGGCTTATTAAAGTTCTTTTTGTAAGCGTCAGAGTTAACGAAATATTTAAATAGCTTGCCGTGTAAATCACCAAAATCTTCTGGAATGCTGAATTTATCTTGGCCTTTATTATGATCCAATAGACGTACGCTAAAGTCATAATCTCGAACATAAGAAGAGAAGTTATTTCCGATAATACCTTCAATACGCTCGTTCGTTTTTCGGTCCAGGATATTGGTTTTCAGTACTTCAATTGAAGGGAATGCTTCGCCGTTGCTTTCAATGTCCATATCAACAGAAATGATTTCAAGCTCAACAGAGTAACGGTCGCCCTTAGGATTGTCCCAGTGTGCTAACGCGTTGAAACTGTTATCGATCATTTGTAGCGCATTACGCAAGTTCGCTTGGCGGCTGTCGCCTCTAGCCAGGTTAGCAAAGTTGGTTGTGATACGCGTGCTGTCTGCAGGCTGGTAGTTTTCGTCGAGGCTAATGCTCTTAATCGTAAAATTAAATTCTTTATTCATGCTGATTTGGTATCCCAATTTGTTTGCTGATTCTCTCGGTCTTTAGTATTAAAACGGCTTTTATTTTTTGCTTGTGACCGGATTAAGAATCGAAGGCTATGCTGTCTGACATTAATGCTTAGCAGAATTAATGTCGTATAAAGTTAATCGCTTAAGGTTTTTATACGTTGATAGGTTCACCATTAACAATGGTATTACTTCACATTGAACATGAGGAATATTCATGATCTATTCTGTTTGAATATTTAAGCCGGTGTCAGTTATATTAATTAGCTTGATGGAAATATAACCACATTAATAGTGTGTTATTTAAGACGATTAATTTAATTAAGAGATGGATGAAATGAGTGAATTGCTGTTGTTGATTTTATACTGTGCATTATTAGGCAGTGGTGTTGGTTTTCTTGCCGGGCTTTTGGGGATTGGCGGAGGGCTGATCATTGTTCCGGTGCTAAGCAGCATTTTACTTCACTTAGAGATTCTACCTGCGGATCAAGTGGTTGTTGCGGCCATCGCTACTTCGTTGGCATCGATACTGTTCACCTCAACTTCTTCTGCACTTGCTCACCACAAGAATGGAAACGTGCCTTGGGATCTGGCGCCTTGGATCATGCTCGGTGTTGCTCTAGGTGCACTGGTTAGTGGCTTTATGGCGGCTCTGTTGCCGGAAAAAGTCGTTCGTATTGTGTTCGCCGTGAGTGTGGTTCTTATTGCGATCAAGATGTTCTTAAGCAGTAAAAATGATGCACCTAAGGAACGAAAACTGCCAAACAAGGGCGTGCTAACTGTGCTGACAACCATTACGGGTGGCTTGTCTGCCATGATAGGCATTGGTGGTGGTGCATTGCTGGTTCCGCTATTAACGTTCTTCTCTGTCGATATGAAAAAGGCCATAGGTTGTGCCTCAGCTTGTGGCATTGTGATCGCGCTATTTGGCTCGATAGGTTACATCAGTTCAGGTAGCAGCCACTTTGCTCTATCAGACGGTTTTGCTGGCTTTGTTTATCTGCCTGCGCTGTTGGGTATTGTGTGCACGTCTTGGTTTACGGCTCCGTTAGGTGCAAAAGCAACCAACCATTTACCTGTTCCGACGATTAAGAAAATCTTCTCAGTACTGTTGGTTGTTATCGCGGCAAGCATGGTGGCGCGTTAATTAAAGACCGTTCAGTGTGAATATATAGAATAAAAACGAATAAATTGATCAACCACCAATAATTAGAAAAGGGCAGTTTCATAACTGCTCTTTTTTTGTTTATCGGTCTATGCTTATACAGCTATGTACATGAGTATATTGATAAAACCGTTTAGTTATGAGCAGTTCACCACTATAGCTAAATGTATCTTGTTTGATTCAACGGAATGCTATCAATGAGTGATTTATGGATCCTTTAACGCAGGGCGTGTTAGGCGCTTCTTTGTCACAATCAGCCAGCAAAAAACAACATTTGGTTGTTGCTGGGGTATTAGGGCTGCTCTCCGGGTTGGCTCCAGATTTAGATGCACTGATTAAGTCTCAAAGTGACCCTTTGTTGGCTTTGGAGTTTCATAGACAATTTACCCATTCACTCTTCTTTATCCCCATTGGCAGTTTGATCTGTGCTTTGGCTCTGCATCATCTCATTGCAAAAAGGCGCGGGCTTTCTTTCAAACAAAGCTGGCTGTTTTGTGCTTTGGGTTATGGCACTCATGCACTGTTAGACGCTTGTACCACTTATGGTACGCAGTTACTTTGGCCTTTCACCAACGCACGTTTTGCTTGGAACACCATCTCAATCATCGATCCTGCTTATACGCTTCCCATCCTAGTGTTGCTTGTGTGTGCAACGTTGAAACGAGCGCCTTGGCTAGCGCGTGTCGCATTTGCTTGGGCGCTAATTTATCCAACGTTAGGGATGATTCAGCGAGACAGGGCAGAGGCGGTTGGGTGGCAATTAGCGCAAGAAAGGCAACACACACCGATTCGATTAGAGGCAAAACCAAGCTTTGCTAATATCTTGGTTTGGAAAGTGGTGTACGAAACAGAGGCTCAATATCATGTAGACGCCGTGCGGTTTGGCACATCGGTAAACGTATATCCCGGAGAGTCGATTGCGAAGCTGAACGTTAGCAGGGATTTACTTTGGCTTGATCCTGACTCTCAACAAGCCAAAGACATTGAGCGCTTCCGCTGGTTTTCAAATGGTTATATTGCTCAGGACCCAACAGACGAGCTACGTATTATCGATGTCCGATATTCAATTGTACCGAATCAAATGAAAGCACTTTGGAGCATCAAGCTATCAAAAGCAGTTGATGCAAATACGCATGTAAAATACGAAACGCACAGAGACAACACTCCAGAATCGAGACAGATCTTCTTCGATATGCTTACTGGCGATAAATGAGCTAGTTTTAAACAGTAAAAAGGCTGAGTCAGATAATCTGCTCAGCCTTTTTTATTCGTCTATTACCTAGTTTTATTTGTTCGAAAACTCTTTAATAAAACATTAAAGGTAACGGCTTCTTAGGTGGTCTTTGAAGTATTGCGCATTCAAGGTTTCACCGGTTGCGCCTTTCACCAAGTCATCGGTGTTAAGCAGGCTGCCTTTACTCCAAATATTCGATTCTAACCAAGTGAAGATAGGTGATAGGTCGCCACTTTCAATCACAGCGTTCACATCGACAGTTTTCTTCATTGAAGCCATGAACTGAGCCGCGTACATAGCGCCTAATGTGTATGAAGGGAAATATCCAAAGGCTCCATCTGTCCAGTGGATATCTTGCATACAGCCGTTAGTGAAATTACCTTGAGTACTTAAGCCAAGGTATGACTGCATCTTGGTATTCCATAGTTCTGGCACATCGGTGTGTTTGATCTTTCCGTTGATCAAGTCACGTTCAATCTCGTAGCGCAAGATAACGTGTGCAGGGTAGGTGAGTTCATCAGCGTCGACACGTATGAAGTCTTTCTTCACGCGAGTGTAGATCTTCTGGAAGTTCTCTTTCTCAAACTCTGAACCTGAGAATTGCTGCCCCGCCAAGTTTGCTAAGTGTCCGATGAATGGGTCGCTGCGGCCAACTTGCATCTCGAAGAACAAAGATTGAGATTCGTGGATGCCCATAGAGCGCGCTTCGCCCGCTGGTTGGCCTGCTAGGTGCTTTGGTAAACCTTGCTCATAACGTGCGTGCCCAGTTTCGTGGACAATGCCCATCAATGATTGAACGAATTCCGCTTCATCGTAGCGGGTTGTGATTCGCACATCTGAAGGTACGCCACCACAGAATGGGTGAACACTTTCATCCAAACGACCGTGTTCAAAATCGAACTGAAGCAGCTTCATGACTTCTAAACCCAGTGCTTTCTGTTTCTCGGTTGAATAGGTGCCAGATGGCGCATTAAATTGCTCGCTCGACTGCTTTTCGATCACTTCATCAATCAAGCCTGGAAGCCAAGTTTTAACGTCTGCAAACAAGATATCAAGCGAAGCAGAGCTGGTGCCCGGTTCATAGATATCCAGCATTGCATCATAAGGCGTTAGGTTCGCTGCATCGGCGCGTATCTGCGCTTCTTCACGAGATAGCTCAACCACTTCACGCCAGTTCTTTTCGAATCCAACCCAGTCGTTGTTACCACGTTGGCTTCGCCATGCATGTTCACATTTTGAACCCGCTAGAGATTTCGCTTCAACCAGTTTTTCTGGAAGTAGGTTCGCTTGTTGCCATTGGCGTTTAATTTCACGTAGAGACGATTGTTGCTCGCCATTTAGCGCTTCGTTTTCAGCGTCTGCAATCCAATCGCCAAGCTGTGGTTGTGTCATCAACCCGTGAATATGAACCGAAAGTTCGGCCATCGCTTCACTACGAGCTTGGTTACCACCGGCAGGCATCATTGAAGCTTGGTCCCAACCACAAATAGAGGCGAGGTGTTGAAAGCGTGAACATTTTTGAGAGTGCTCGACTAGTTTTTTGAATGCGCTCATTTGACTACTCTTAATTTGGTTTCTTTAAATGATCCCTAGGACAGCGTCAGCTTTAAGGTTCATCTCTGGTGTACTTTGATTATGGCTCTGCTTTTTAATGACGCTGACCTTCGCAGTCGAAGATATAGCGATAAAAGCATGAGGCAGTACGATGCCTAGAATTTACTATTTCTTAACAAATCAAACTGTTCCATTGTGCACAAAATCAGTGACTTGTATAGCAGATGGCAATTGTTGCTTGCGAATTGTTCAGATAAGCGGTATTGATGATAGTTCGCTGAACAACAATGACAATAATATGGATATTTTGAACTTTGAGGCATTTCTAATTGCCATCACTATTTTAACGCTAACGCCGGGCTTAGATACGGCTTTGGTGATTCGCAACACGAGCCGCTCGGGTTTATCTGACGGTGTTATGACGAGCTTTGGTATTTGTAGCGGCCTTTATGTACACGCCTTTTTCTCTGCTGTGGGTATTTCTGCAATTCTTGCCCAGTCTGCTGAACTCTTTCAAGCCGTTAAGATGGTGGGTGCGGTTTACCTCATCTGGCTTGGCTTAAGCAGTTTACGCGCTTTGATGAAAAACGGTGGCGGTTTGAAGGTTGGTGAACAAGCTCAGCAAGCATACAGTGCAAAACGTTCTTTGCGTGAAGGCTTCTTGTCTAACGTTCTTAATCCCAAAACAGCGGTTTTCTATTTGGCCTTTTTACCTCAATTTGTAAACCCTGAAGGTTCGCCTTTATTGCAATCTATGTTGATGGCTTCGGTCCACTTTATGATTGCGATGGTGTGGCAATGCGGCTTGGCTGGGGCACTTAACTCAGCTAAAAACTTGCTCAAGAACGCGAGTTTTATGAAGTGGATGGAAGGTGTGACGGGTATGGTGCTGGTGGGGCTGGGTGTTAAGCTTCTGATGGAAGAGCCAGTATAACCTGAACCGTTTTGGGTATAGGTTATTGAGAGTCGTCCTAAAGGCTCTACACAATTGAATTAAAAAGAAGAAAGCCCACGTCAGGTTTGTATATAAACACTGCCGTGGGCTTTTTTGTTATTGGTAATTCGAGTGTTAGATGTGAGCCACTGCGTTATTCAACAACGCTAATGTTCATCTCAGCACCTTCAAAACCTAAGTCACTCAACTCATCTGCATTGAAGTTGGTGGTAACTTCGATATCGCCAATGCGCTCAGTGGTTTCGTTGACTGAATCAACACTTCTTTTGCTTCGAACACTGTTAGTAATTGGTGTCGCTTGGCCAATCTCAATGGTGCCTGCAAATTGAGATTCAGCGTTGAAATCACCGGATACGTAGGAGTGGAATGGGCGTAAGCTTCCTCCAGTCGCGTACTGCATGCTTGATAAACCGGCTTCTTTGATCGCCCAGCCCCAGTCCCACCATTTCGTTTCGCCTGGGATGTATCGGTGATCCCATTGGTAGCGAATATCGGCTGATTCATTGCTGCTGCGGCCCATAGTGAAGGTGTGAGTTTTGTACGGGCGGTTGTCTGGGTGGGTGTGCCATGCGTTACCACCCCAACGAAGGAAGCCGTTAAATTCAACATCGTAACTGATGTCGGCGTTGAATCGGTAAGGATAAGAGATGGTTGAACGATACAGCTCAACTCGAATCGGCAGTTCTGAATTCGCTGGAACCATAGGACGAGCTTGAAGTGTGACTTGCTCACTCGTGGAGTTACCATTGGTTTCAGCGAAGCTCTGATTCGCTTCTAATTTAATCGTTAGCTTAGTCTCGCCAACCAAAGGCCATTTGAATGTATTCTCTGTTTGAACACTTTCGGAGAACCCATAGCTATTCGTTTTCGACCAATTTGTAGACTCATCGACTTTTAGGTCGACAACGACTTGCTGCGCGATGTCGCTTCTGTTTCTCGCGGTAGCGTAAACTGTTTTAACCAGTTCACGATCGGACTCGACGACATCGCCGTGCCAAAAGTTATTGTCGTTAACGGTGTAGGTAAAGTTGTCGACGGTGATCTTAGTCTTTTCGTTACAGCGATAACCATCACAAGAGCCACTGTTGTTGCCTTGTATTACCCAAGAGTCACCCGAGCGCTTAATCGTCATGTCCTCACCAACATACTGACTGTTGTTACCGCCAACCCATGCATAACCTAGGTTGTGAGCTAGATAGCTAAGAGGGCGTACAAAATCATTGCGGTTGTTCACTAAGTCATATTCAACGTCTATCTCGCTGCCTTCTGTGACGGCTTTAGCAGAGTAATTTGGTATTTCAGATTGGTCATTGTTCGGATAACAGAACGTCGACCCGCTATTTGATTGTTTAATTTCGCCATGATAACCCGGCCCCATGATTACCCAGTTTCCTTTTAACCCAGTAATCTGCCAAGTGCCCATACGAGCGACCAAAGCACTCTTCTGCTCTTCGGCTTCATAACGGTCTAAAGGACGATAACCAGAGCGACATACATCTTCACCAAGTTGGTCAAACACTATTTGGTCCGGGTACACCTTTGCGTTTACACCGGTTGATAGAACAGACAACACTGCGGTTGCTAAGAGACTTCTGTTTATACTAATCATTAACAATTCCCTCGTTTGTAATTTTTCTATTTTGATAATGTTTTGTGTGCCGTGTAGTTAACAAGACAAGTTCACTTTTTCATGTTGATAAATAGATAGATACTGAAAAGGCTTGAATTAATTTGCCCTTTAAATTCATCGGGTTGTATTGTTGAATGTGTTTATATGGTGAAAGTGTGTGCAACTTAAAGGAAATTATTTGATGGGGCTCAAACCGTTTTTAGAAAAATAGAGTGTTATTATTTTGGCTTAAACGTCAAAACGCTTTGATGTTATTTCGTTACGCTTGATGTTATTTCGTTACGCTTGATGTGAATGGTTAAGTAGAAAGCTAGATATAACCATTCACAATGTTCGTAACTTTAAGGTGGTTATTTAACCATAAGGAGTCTAAATCTAGATTGGATATCTTGATGTGCGACCTTTTTAACATTGAAACACCTTAAGTCAGGATCAAGTCGTCATTGTATTACTGATAGATGAATAAAAATAACCATCCGTTTTCTATGTGTAATATCGACAAGGATCGTCATTTGATAATAAAGTAGCGGTTGCTGGTGGCCAAACTGTTCCTAATTATCGCTTAGCCAGAAGTTGTGTTCGGCCTGTATTACACGTTTTTATTATGGCAAATAAATCATTTGAACTTAAGATATCAATCTTTACCGTTAATGGGTCATTGTTGATTAAAAGATAAGGTGACAATAGGCTGTCATTCATTGTTTTATTTATTTTTTGTACAGAGACTAAGTCGATGGTGCCAGATATAGAAAAGAAAAATGATTGAGAAGGGTTAGCTTTTCCTTTGAATCTCAGGACAATCGGGTTGGGCATGTTGTCGTATTGGACTGACATAAGATGCAGGACTTCGTTGTTACTTATTTTTGTTAATCCATCGGTACGTAATACATTGTCATCCACTATGAAGTCCACCACGCTATGTTGATAGCGATGCTCTTCTTTTGGTTGGGGCGAAGGGATATTCCATATACCAACTAATAAAGCGAATGCGGAAATGAGTGCAACGAATGGCATCATAGCTGGCCTCTCTCTAAGAATAGCGCCAGTTCGGTGCTGGCTTGATCCAATTGTGTTGACGTGTAAAAGATATTGACAGACTGGCGTGTTGCTTTGTTGAGTACGGAGAGTTCTGAATAGCCGGGCTCTTCGCTAACGTACGCCACACAATCACATTGATACTGATAGAGGATCCTTTCTAGCTCAGGAGTCATCGCCATTTCAGGATCTTGGAAAACTTGCACTTGACCAATCCACTGCTCGTTGAGTCGATTAACAGGGTTGATATCAATGAGGTTTCTCTCATTAACTTTAGCGAAAGCCAACAACGCAGATGCCAGCAGCAAACATCCAGTAGTGAAATAACACAGTCTATTTCGGTATGAGCCGACTTGATGATAAGCAGGTGTCGCCTGTTTAGATTCAGATTCATGGCTACTTGCAAGAGAGAGCGCAATACTGCTTTGACCTTGTGAACTGTCATGACCTAGTGAACAGCGATTACCTAGTGTACCGCTATGACCTAGTGAACTGGTATGACATAGTGATATGTGGTCGCTCACTGGAGTGAGAGGAATAGTGGCTCCAATTTGTGGTTGCGATTCGATCAAGACACAACCATCGATAAGGCGGTAACCAACCTTTGGCACAGTCACGATTGGCGTCTCTTTGATACCGAGCTTAACGAATCCTTGGCGAAGCAAGCTGATACATTTCGCTAGTGACGTATCACCAATGAATTCGCTTCCCCATGCGAAACTAATAATATCTTGCTTGCGCACAATTTCGGGAGATTTTTTAAGTAATAACTCTAAAACGCGAGTCTCACGATATCCTATTTTAATAGAACGTTCGTCGTTATAAATACGGTTTTTAATTGGGTCAAATCTGATCATATAGCCAACATTTTATTTTTATTATAATTCTCTCAAGAGTGTAGATGACTATAAACTGACTCATATGTGAATTAAAGTCACATATTTTATTATGGTGTCTTTTTGTGTGGTTGGAACAAAATGTTTCTTATTCGTTTATGATAAAAATGACGCTATTTAGACACAACCTGTTAAATATAAGTAACATCTAATTAAGCGTTGGTTTTATTAGTGGCCTTTTTATTAGTCTTTGCATTATTTTAATTAGAACAGTCGCCGAATAAATATCTTATTATATTTGTGGGTATATAGGGCAAGTAATAATGTAGTCACTTTAAGTGTTGAATCAATAAAAAAGCCCGCATTTATTGCGGGCTTTGTATTCAATCAATTCAAGTTATGCTTTAACGGCTTCACAATCATTTGAAGAAGTTAAAGGTTTGAAGAATAGCTTTGTTTCTTCGATGACAACGTGGCGTAACAAGATAAGACCGATTAGGTTAGGAATAGCCATTAGGCCGTTCACGATATCCGCCATCAGCCAGATCATGTCGAGCTTTAGGAATGCACCAGAGGCAACCAACGCAATGAAGATGATTTTGTAAGGCAGTACGGCTTTGGTACCTAGTAAGAAAACAACACAGCGCTCACCATAGTAGTTCCAGCCTAAAATCGTTGTAAACGCAAAGAAGATTAAGCCAATCGAAACTAACATTGGACCTAAAGTATCGGCGTTTAAACCCACAGCGAATGCATGAGTGGTCATCGCTGCACCAGAGAGGTCGGTTTGCCAAGCACCCGTTAAGATTAGCGCCAAGCCTGTCATCGTACAGATGATGATGGTGTCAAAGAAGGTACCTGTCATCGAGATAAGGCCTTGCTTCACGCACGAGTCCGTTTTAGCCGCTGCTGCTGCCATAGGCGCGCTACCTAGACCAGATTCGTTCGAGAATACACCACGAGCGATACCTGATTGGATAGCAAGCATGATGCTTGCACCAAAGAAACCACCGGTTGCAGCGGTGTTGGTAAACGCAGAGGTAACCACAAGGGTAATGGCATTCAGTAGTTGGTCGGCATTTGAAACCAGCACGCTCAAACACGCGACGATGTACATAATTGCCATGGTTGGAACCACTTTTCCTGCCACCTTCGCGATAGATTGAATACCACCAAGGGTTACAACTGCCACCAATATCGTAAGAACGACAGCAGACATCTCACGAGAAGCACCAAATGAAATTTGAGTTGCGTCTAAGATTGCGTTGACTTGTGGGAAGGTACCAATACCGAAGCAGGCAACACCTAACGCGAAGATAGCGAACATTACCGCTAAGATTCGTGAGCCGACACCGTATTGCAGGTAGTACATTGGGCCGCCAACCATTTCGCCATTGCTATCGGTTCTGCGGTATTTAACGGCAAGTAGACATTCTGCATATTTGGTCGCCATACCAAATACAGCGGCAAGCCACATCCAGAATAGGGCACCAGGGCCACCAATCTTGATTGCGGTCGCTACACCAACGATATTACCTGTACCAATAGTTGCGGAAAGTGCAGTACACAAAGCGGCGAAACTCGATACGTCACCCGTACCTGATTTGTCTTTGGTGAACACCATTTTTAGCGCAGTTGGAAGGTGTCTAAACTGGAGTAAGCCTAAGCGAAAAGTAAAGTAGATACCTGTACCCACTAGCAGAATAAGCAGTGGTGGTCCCCAAACGAATTGGTTGATGGTTTGAAGTGTAGCTTGTAGATGGTTCATAGTTTCCCCTTAATAAATATAAAATTTAAGGAGAAGAGGGAAGGCAGTGCAGATCACAGGGATCGATAGCACTACTTAATACATACGGATTTCTAGATAGAATTCTTTTGTTAATTAAGGCTGTTGCTTTCCACTCCTCTGTCCTTTTGCCTGAGAGTTTCACTTAGCGAATCACTTATAGATAAGTAACGGGCACTAAGCTTGCTCCTTCGGCGACCGCTTGCTACAAAAAAAGTAGTACGGTTCTCTCCAGAGGTTCCTCCAACGACAGTCCTCACTTTTCTGGATTTCTCCAGCACAAAGCGCCTGAAAGATTTACTTCTTCGGCGGGTTTATCTAACTAAATGTTAATATTTAGTTAAAAACCACTCTCCTGCAGTCTTCATCGGAACAATTACCTAAATAATTAGGTAATCTGTAGGCGTATCCTAGATCATATAAAATGTGATGTCAGCTACAAAATATCTGTTTGCTCAAATGTTGTTCAACTAAATGATCAAACAACGAGTCTCTGACGTAACTTGCTTATTTAAATGGTATAAAATAGAGAAACAAGGAGGAGTTATGACTCGATTAATAGCGATTGTTTTTTTATTGGCTTTGGCATTTGTGCTGTTTCGTTACCGGACAAACGAAAAACTGCAAAAATGGGTAGTGATTGTTATCGTTAGCAGCTTCCTTTTGTATACTGCCAGCCTGATGATTTCGGAGTTAACTCGTTAAATCTGTCTGTGAGCAGATAGGATAAACGTGTTAGCAAAGCTCAAGTGCTTCGGGCTTGGGCAATAGGTTTAACTGAGCTTAAAGTATCAGTATCAGTATCAGTATCAGTATCAGTATCAGTATCAGTATCAGTGACCGTGTAACGTTAAACAAATTTTTGGGAGTACCCGCAGTGAACCAGCAATCTGGACAAAGCGAACAAGATGAAGTGGTTGTTATTGAAGAACGCGATAAGCGCAGTCAGCTTTATATCGGCATTGCTGCGGTTATAGGTTTGGCGTTAGGTGGCTTGATCGGTTCTACAATCACGGCTTCGAAGTGGGAGTCCACTTATCAGGTACTCGAAACTCGTTATCAAGAACTGCATGACAGCAAAACACAGTTGATGACATCCGTTGAAAGTAAAGTGGCAAAAGTCGATACCGAAATCGATGCAAAAGTAGAAGCCGCTCTAGTAAAACAAACAGAAGAACATCAAAAAGAGCTCCAAGACCTAGCGAAGCAGTCTTCGGTTTTAGAGAAAGCGAACTACTCGTTAGAGCAGCAGCTAAACGAACAGAAGCAAACGTTAGAGCAAACTCAGCAAGACAACCAGAAACTTAATCGTCAGGCTGACATGCAATCGACCTTGTTTGAGCGTTCGCGTGAAGTTTTCCGAAAAGAATTACAGATCTCTCAAGAACTTGAAAAGCTTGAGAAAGAAAAAAATGAACTTGAGCAGAACCTTGGTTCTCTAAAGAAAGCGTGCGACGTTTTCTTAGATGGCACATCATGGGATGCTAAATCTGACGCGTGTGAGAAGCAGGATAACGCCAACTCTCGTCTGAGTGATATCAGACAAATGATTGAAGTCCACACCATGGATCTTAAGCAGATCAAAACGCTCACTGAAGAGATGGGTCTATAAGCCACAGGCTTTAATCAACCCAAAGATAGTTTGCAGTAAATATTGAAACGCCCACATCACACACGTGATGTGGGCGTTTTGCGTTTTCTCGACAGTATAGATCCGGTGCTTTCTCATTATTGATTATTTGAGTGTTTTCATTGTTTGCTTAGATATTTGTGAATAGTTACGTATATCCACAACGATATGTTACTTGTTGTCTATTAAATGACTTTGCATACATATTTTCAGATCAGAGTCGCTGCATAATAGTGCTGTTCAGGATGAACACGCAGTCGATTGCTAGCTCGCATTTGGCTGCTTTGACGACAAGGGATGAAGTGATGCCAGAGTATCTTTGTGAGAACTGCACCATAGCTTATTGTTTCGATGATTGTTGTTCGCCATTAGCGCAAAAAGATATGATCGAAGTAGAAGAATTAGTTCGTCGTTTCGACGTTGAACACGATGATGAAAAGAGTGAAAAGAGTGAAAAGAGTGAAAAGAGTGAAAAGAGTGAGCAGGGCATTGAGGATAGCAACTCGCCTAATCATTCAGGCATAAAAAATCCCCACAAGCAAAGCTAGTAGGGATTTGGATAAGTTGCAGTCCTGTTCTCGCTTTCTCAAGCAAAGGGTCTTACAAAAATTTTTAGAACAGTCTCGTTTATTAGAACTGTATCGTTATGAGACCTAAATTAGTTATTAGATCAACATCATTCCACTAAATGTTATTTATCGTAAGTTTTGATTTCACCTGATTTCACACGAGCAACAAATGATTGCAGTTCTTTCTTCACAACAGGCATTAGGAAGTACAGACCAAGAATGTTGAAGATAGACATCGCAAAGATAGCCGCATCAGAGAAGTCGATTACCGCGCCAAACTGAATCGTCGCACCAATAACAACAAACACACAGAACATCACTTTAAAAATCAGTTCCGTTGTTTTGCCTTCACCAAATAGGTAAGTCCAAGCCTTAAGACCGTAGTACGACCAAGAAATCATCGTCGAGAACGCAAACATGATTACCGCGAGAGCAAGTGTGTATTTAAATACTTCTGCCGTTTCAGTAAATGATGCAGCAGTAAGCGTTACACCCGTTAAACCTGTTCCATCATATGGACCTACGTTTAAGCCAGCGATAGTGATTACCAATGCCGTCATTGTACAAATGATTACCGTATCAACGAATGGTTCTAGTAGTGATACAAGACCTTCAGTGATTGGTTCTTTTGTTTTAACTGCTGAGTGAGCAATTGCTGCTGAACCTACACCTGCTTCATTTGAGAATGTTGCACGTTTTAGACCTTGGATTAGGGCACCAATAAATCCACCAACCACACCTTCACCGGTAAATGCACCTGTAAAGATTGCGCTGAACGCAGGGCCAACTTGATCAAGATTAGAACCGATAACAATCAGAGCCATACCGATGTACAGAGCAGCCATCCAAGGAACAACTTTTTCTGTTACGGACGCAATAGAAGGCATACCGCCAACTATAACGGAAAACACTAAGGTAGCGAGTACAAGCCCTGTGATGACACCGTATTCACTTGGTACATCGAATGCGTAAGTTAACATGGCATGTGCTTGGTTAGCTTGGAACATGTTACCGCCGCCCAACGCACCTAAAATACACATTAATGCAAAACCAATTGCAAGGGCTTTACCTAGTCCACCGAGTCCTCTTTCGCTCAGGCCTTGGCTTAGGTAGTACATTGGACCACCCGAAACGACACCTGAAGGTAAGATAGTTCGGTATTTTACACCTAAAGTACACTCACAAAATTTAGACGCCATACCCAGAAGACCACACAAGATCATCCAGAATGTCGCACCAGGGCCACCAATCGCAAGTGCAGCACCAACCCCGGCAATATTACCAAGTCCGACAGTACCAGAAAGCGCAGTTGTTAACGCTTGAAAGTGAGAAACTTCGCCATCCTCTTTGGAGTTAGGGTCGGTATACTTTCCTTTGATAATGTCTATGGCCATGCCAACACGTTTAAATTGAACAAAGCCAAAATAAACAGTAAAGATAATCGCGGCGAGCAATAGCCAGCCAACAATGATTGGGAAGTTTGCTTCACCAAGTGGAATACTTTTAAATATTAATCCAACGAACCAACCTGTGTAGTCATTGAAAAAACCATCAACACTTTGGCTCAAGTTACTGATACTTTGACTAAATGATCCTTCTTCTGCAAATGCACTGGAACTAAACAATAATATAAACCCAAAAAATAATTCACGTAAGTTTTTCATGGTTTTCCCTGTCTTTTTATTAAATTATGTTTGCTGCTGTTGTGTTTGTTTTTTATTTGATTTTTTACATTTCAGTGGTTTATCTACTTCATTCGACGGCAACATAAACGGCTGTAGCTAGGTCGAAAAACGAAATAAATATAAGTACTGATCTTGCTTTGTATGGATATCCTTTTGGTATGTGAACCAATAAGACTATGGTATTCGGCCTACCAAGTCCTACTGATAATCCTATACATAAAAATAATACCCTCAAAGAAATTTTTACAATAAATTTACAATTGTTCGGGTTTTGTCATTGTTTTGGAATAAGTCGATGCTTTTTAGGTTGCAAAAGGCATATGCAGTAGCGGTTATAGCGACGGGCTAAGGTGAAGTATAGTGCGGGATCACAGGGAAGTTGGCGAGTTTGATTATTCGATCTGTGCTTGTGAAGTGTTTAAACAATCGATGGCTGAAGATAGAATCATGCCAGGGGGCATTAAAAAGGCCCTTTATCAGAGCCTTTTTAATGGTTTACGATGAACATGAACATGAACATGAACATGAACATGAGGCTTAGCGTGTAGAGACTAGCGCTACACGGAGCCAGTGATACGTTTACTCGACTTGTGGTAAAGCTTAAGTGCTAATAACGAACCCCATAAAGCGACCTGTCCCCATAGTAATGTCCATTGAGACGCTACTTCTTGCCAAGATGCACCCATCTGATTGAGCGCTAAGAAACCTTGGATAGCTGGTGTGCTTGGGAATAACTGTGACAGCAGTACTAACCATTCAGGCATCATTTCAACAGGCCAGATAAAACCTGAAGAGAAAATCAGCGGCATTGAACTGATTAACACCACAACCGTGACTAACTCTCTTCTTGGCACTAGCTCACCAATAAAAATCCCGATCAAACAACTGGCCAATAAGAAGGGCAGCAGTAAGGTCAAAATTTGTGTCGTTGAGGCGAGCAAATTTATTCCATACATCGAAAAGCTCGCGCCGAAGTAGTACATCGACAACAAGTAATAAATGCCGACCAAGGTACAACAGCGAGCAAGCATCAGTTTTGCTGGAGAGGTCTTACTCCAATAGCCAAACGTAGATTGAGCGTTTTGGGTTGCCCCAACTAAACCAGAAGCCATGGCTAAGGTTTGTTGCAAGATCAACACAAAGACGGCTGGAACTACGTAATCGATGTATCCCATGCGGCTATTGAACGTTGGTTTTAGGTTCAAGCTAAACGCGCTGTAGCCTTTGGCTGCGGATTCTAAAGGCACTCCTTCGACTAACAAGTGACTGACCTTCACTTGCGCAGCTAACGTGCCACCTGCCTTGGCAAGCCCTTCAACAATGGTTCCGTACACTAAGAAGTAAGAAGCATCGCCAGCGTAAGAAAGCGTCGGGCTCTTACCAAGCAGTAAGTCTTTATAAAAGTCTTCTGGAATGACGAGGAACCCACCGATCTCTTGGTTAAGTACGGCTTGTTTTGCATCAGCGATGCTGGAGTCTCGACGTACCAACTCGATTTGAGAAGTGGCATCCACCATTCGCTCTAATTGGTAGCTGCTTTGACTCTTGTCCAAGTTTACTACCGAAGCTTTAAGTTGTTGAGGAACTTGGTGCGCGTAAGGCAATGGATACAAAAATGAATAGAAGACCACACCACCAAATACCGTAAGAAGTACAACAGGGTTACGCAGTACCGCTAAGAGTTCTTGCTTGAGCAGTTGAGTAAAGCTCATCGTTTTACTCCTTGTGGTGCTGATTGTTCAGATTTCTCTTGCTGTGTTGAAGGTGTTGAAGGTGTTGAAGGTGTTGAAGGTGTTGAAGGTGTTGACGGCGTCGCTTTTGTAGATAGAGCAGCTTGGGCTGTTAGATCCGTTTGTGCAGACAGAGCAGATTGCGCCAAGTGTTTCTTAATCAACAACATCACCACGAAAGCAGGAATCGCATACCACAACATCGAGGAGAGGCTGATAAGCGATTGTGCCGCGCTCGCGCCATAACTTGATTGTGCTGTTTGTACTTCGATGTAGTGACTCACGGGCAATAAGCTTCTCCAGATTTGCGCTGCAGTGTTCATGTCGGTTACTGGAAAGGTAATGCCCATGAACGCAAAGCTTGGTGCTGTAAAGGCGCCAGCGAAACTCATCGCCCTTGCTGGATCAAGCGTTAAGAAGAAAAACAAACACCCCATGATGATACAACTGATGACGGTAAGCAGTTGGGCGACGGTCAGTGCCACAAAACTGCCGTTAAACGGCCAGTCTAAGAGGACATAGAACCAAAAGCTAAACGCGATACCAAACATCAAGAACAAGACAAGGTAGGGCGTTAATGTTGATGTTAGTGACTTCATCGGGGCGTTGGATAACCAAGCATGAAGACCACGTGCTCTAACGTTCGCCGTCAAAACCAATATCGTGCCCACCACAATCATGATCTGCCATAGCGCTGGAATAACCGCAGATACCAAGAACTGAGCATAACTGGTGTTCTTGTTGAACAATGGCGTGATCTGGCTTTGCACTGTTACTGCTTGGCCTAATGCGGATTGCACCGTGGTATCACCGTGTGATAACTGCTTAACGACCTCAAGTTGCGCGTTAAAAGTCCCCTGAGCCTGCAACAACGCGGAATTCACTAGCTTACCTATCAAGATAAATTGGCTGTTGTAGAACACAGACACTTGCGGATTCAATCCGAGCAGAAGGTCTCGGTCAAAATGCCTTGGTATCACAACATAACCGTAGATATCACGTTCAATCATCGCTTTCGCCGCTTCACTCGCAGAGCTGTATTTCTGAGTGACTTGCAGCGTTGGTGATGCATCAACAAGGCGTGTGAACTGCTGCGAAATTTGGCTGTGTTCCAAGTCAACAACCGCAACCGGTAAGTCACGAGCGATCCCTTGTGAAAAAATCAGCCAAATACTGGCAGCAAGAAGCAAAGGTATCCAAGTTAGGCAAGACAACAACCATTTGTCTTTGCGGACAATCGCCCACTGCCTAAGCAAGGTATTCTTCGCTCTATGATGCTCAGTTGATTGCGAGGCTGTAGATAGCGAGCCTTTAGATTGTGAGCTTTTAGATTGCGAACCTGTAGATCGATAGTTAGCAGACATACGTCACCTAAAGCTCAACCACAAGGCTCATGCCCATACGCAGTGTTTCGCTAGTATTAACAGGGTGCGCTTCTACTTCAAAAGTACGTAAGTCGAAGCCTTGTGCTGCGTCTGTTGAACGCCAAGTCGCGAAATCACCCATTACGGCAATGTGAGTTACTTGGAAAGTTAATGATTTATCCAGAGCCGGTAGATACGCCTCAAACTGGCTGCCTTTCTCGAAATGCTTTAGCATATCTTCACGCACATTGAGCACGGCCCATGCATCCTTGGTGTCGATAACAGTCACAACAGGGAAGCCTTGTGGTGCGAGTTCACCGCTGCTCAATAGTACCTGAGACACTTCGCCATTAAACCAACTGTGGATCTGCGTGTCTTTTGCGTAAGCTTCAACTTCCGCCACCGCACCTGCCGCCATTAATGCTTTTTGAGCGGCTGCCACTTTGGTTTCGTCACGAGCGCCTTCTCGTGCTAATTGATACATTTGGAACGCAGCACTTTCGGTGTACTTCGCCGCTTGCCACTGTGTTTTGGCTTCATCGCGTTTTTGCTCGGCAACCACACCATCGTTGTAAAGGTTGTTTACACGTTGGTAGGTTTTGTCCATAAGATCGGCTGCCGCTTTTGCTTTCAACCATTGGTCTTTAGCGGCTTGGATTTGCTGAGTACGGGCACCATTCTCTGCTTGTTTTGCTAATGCGCCAGCAGCTTTTTGACCTGCTTTTGCTTGTTCTAGCTTCGCGTCAATCTCAGGGCTAAGAAGAGAAAAGATTAATTCGCCTTTTTCAACTGAATCGCCTTTACGCACGAATATTTCATCAATTCTGCCAGGTACTTTCGATGAGATGCTGTATTGCTGCGCATCGATTTGACCTTGCAGCTTAACCGGCTGAGGTTGGTAAGCTTGGTAGAAACTGTATCCAACCCAGCCAATAACGCCGATACCAACTAAAGATAGAAGAAGGGGCTTAATAGGTTTCATGAATTATCCTTTTGACTGGCTATCGGTGTCTGTTTTTGAGTCGAAGTCAGACGGAACAGAAGAGGTTAAGTAACTCGAGTAAGCATTCATTTCGCTAGTTAGCGCTAATAGCTTGTTCAGAGAGATTAGGTATTTGAATCGCGCAGCAGATTGCTGGGTTTTGATGCTCGCAAGGTAGAGCTCTGCATCAACCACTTCTAGCGAGTTCGAAAGTCCTTGAGTGAAGGCTTTTTTACGGAGTAATAGGTTTTCTTGAGCCAAAGCCAAGCTTGAGTTGAGGCCTTGAACCTCTTCAATTGCTTGGTTTGCTTCAAGGTAAGTCTTCTGTACCAACACGGTTAAGTCTTGCTTAGCTTGCGACTTCAGGAATTGAACCTGTGATACCGCGCTGTGAGCGGCGGCTACTTTGTCTGAACGGCCAGAAGTATCAAGCAGAGGCACATTCACACCAATGCCAACTAACCAATCGGGTTTCATTTCGCTGGCTAGAGAGTCATCTTCATACAGGCTGTAATCACCGTAAAGGTATACCTCTGGATAGTATTTACCTTTCTCAGCTTTAATTAAGCTGCTTGCTTGTTTCTCTTTTGCATCAAGAATCTTAAGGCCGGGATAGGTCATGAGTGTTTGGTCAATGAACACATCCATATGAGGCAGGTTCTTATTGATAAACAGTTGCTCTGAGGGTTCTACACTTTGGCTCTGACCAAGGATTTGAGTCAGCGCTAATTGAGCAATCTTAAGATCGTTTTGAGCTTTAGTTCGCTCGACAACCGCTTTGTCTAGTGACGCATCCGCTTGCAAGCGTTCTACTCGTGCGATTTGCCCTTGTTGTTCAAGCTTGATGGCGAAATCACGATGCTGAGTTAAGCCAGCTTCAACGGCTTGACGCGTTTTCACGACGTCTTCCGCTAAGATCACCGAGAAGTAATATTTACTTAAGTCTTCGTAGCGAGCTTGTCTTTCCATCAACAACTGGCTTTGCGCTTCTTCGCTTTTACCTTCAGCTGCATTTTGCGCAGCGGTAATTCGCCCGCCAGTGAAGATAGGCCAAACCGCGCGAATGGAAGAGCTAAAGATGTCTTGCTCGGTGATGGTTGAGGTGATACCACCGAGAGATGATGCTACCCCAGGGAACGCGGCTCCAATAGCAGACAAATTAGCTGGGACATTACTTAAGCTATCTGACAGTTGTTGACCGCTAACCGTCACATCACTATCAAGGTGAGTATAGTTCGCCCCCAAGGTGATAGAAGGCAAGTTGAGGCTACTCGTTGAGTTCTGAAGGTGTTGATAACGTTCAACGTTGGCTTGTTGAGCCGCAAGTGAGTTGTTGTTTTCTTGTAATATTTGCCACGCTTCAGAAAAAGTGAGCGGGGCAGCATAGCCTGGCGAAGTCATGGTGCCGAGAAGCATACTGGCGATCGCAAGGTATCGAAATTTTGGTTTGGTCATCTGCATTAAATACCAATTAGAGTATTAACTCTAATGTTAACAGGGCAATAGTCATTTGTCTTGATTAGATTCTCTCACACTTAGAGAAAGTCTCATAACTCGTTAACCAAGTGTAAATAGGATTGAGTGATGAAGATATCAGAGATAAATGAAACTTAAAAAGCACGCATAAGCGTGCTTTTTAAGTTCAGTATAGAAGCGTTTTTACAAAATGAAGCGGCTTATTTAAAGCCAGGACAATGGTGATCGGCGCGCCACACCAATTGTCTTGAACCTTGCATTGTTTGTAATAAATCTCTGCCCGACATTTGCGGGAACGCTAACAATACCTTGAGATCGAGAGGGGAGGTGCCGTCTTTCTCATAGGCTCTTACGTGAGTAAAAGTCGATTGCAAGTGTTTGAACAGCATGGTCTTAGTAAGACAAATTCCAAAATTATCGCGTTTCATTGCCTGGTTTCCTTTTCAACAATGTTTATACGTTATGTTTTTAATCCTGTTTCTATTGGACGTTGCCACTGATCGATACTTCCTGCTCATCAATGTTTTATTATTGGGCGCTGCTTTATCAGGCACCTCTGAGTTGTCATGCTGGCCTATAGTGTAAATAGAGATGTATGAATGAGGTTAGGTTGATAACCTACTTGTTCAACAATCTTAGCGGCGAGCGTGCAACGTTTCGTTATAGATACGTCCAGTGAGCGAAGAGTTGTTGTCTTTTTGTTAACCGAAATTTCGATTTAAAACGGAGTCTGAAAATCATGACTTATGGCTTGGCAACAATAAACTTCTTCATATGCAACTATTATAATTGTATTTATTTTAAACAACCTAAAAAACACCTAAAAGCTTAGTGATCTAGCTCAATATTTATTCGTTTATTTTGATTTTTAAGCTAATCCGTTCTAAAAGCGAACGATTAATCGAGGTGAACAACGTAAAGGATTATCAATTAATAATCTGCTCAATTATTTAGTTGAGTAACAGTCACAAATTCGCGTACGTAGAAAGGTCATCTAATTAACTTGGTGTTAACATTGCTCGTCTAACACTAGGGACGGTGGAATATGAAATGGAGTAGTATCAGCTTCCGTAAAAGGCTGCTGATTATCATGACGGTCACTGGTCTTGTTGAACTTTTGATACTTTCAGCGGCTGGGTTTTATTATATCAAACAATCTCAAGAACAAGAGATGGGTTTGAAAGCGTTAGGTGTTGCTGAATTTCTGTCTGAATCGCCACTTGTCACCAGCATTATTCAAGAAAATGGAACGATGGGCCCTAATGGCGCTCCCTACGTTCTGTCTGAAGAAACTCAAGTTAAATTTCGAAACCTTACCCAGCTCATTGGCGCGGCGTTTATCGTTGTGGGAGATGATAAAGGTATCCGCCTGATTCACCCTTATGATGACCGGCTTGGTAAACCCATGCGCGGTGGTGATAACCAAAAAGCATTGGTGTTGGGTGAATCTTATGTGTCGACGGCCAAAGGATCACTTGGTTTTTCTGTCCGTGGTAAATCTGCGGTTAAAGACCCACAAGGCACTGTCATTGGCGTGGTGTCGGTTGGTTACTTGTTGGACTCGTTACAAGACCGAATCGAACCTTATTTAGCCTTTTTGATTGTGATGGCGTTGCTGGTGGTTGCGGTCAACGCTTTGATTTCAAGCTATGTGTCTCGCCGCTTTCAACGCGCTATTTTAGGCTTTGAACCCGAAGAGATCGGCCGACTGTATGTCGAGTTAGATGTGACTATGAGTACCGTGAAAGAAGGTATTCTGAGTATCGATAAGCACGGAATTTTACGTTCTATTAATAAGAGTGCCTGCGATATTTTGTCTATCGATAGAGAGTCTGCACTCAACCAACAGCGCCTTTCAGATGTATTGGCCGGCAGCGATTTAGAGCAACTGTTATCCACTGGTGAAACCGACCACGACGTCGAGCTGTACCTGAACAATAAGCGAATCGTTGCCAACCGCAGCCCGATTATAGTGGCAGGTGAGGTGGTCGGGGCGGTATCCAGTTTCCGATTACGAGATGAAATCAACGATTTAACAGACCAACTCTCACAAACCAAAGAGTATGCAGATCTACTCCGTTCACAAACCCATGAGCATCAAAACAAGCTCAACACCATTAGTGGCTTGATCCAGATGGGCGAGTTGGATTCAGTACAACAGCTGATTGGCCAAGAAACAGCGCACTATCAAAGCTTGATCGAGTTCTTGCGTGAAACCGTTAAAGACCCGCTCATTGCAGGCATGCTCTTGGGGAAAACGGAGCGTGCAAGAGAAATAGGTTTAGAGCTCAAAGTCGAAGAAGGCTCAAGGCTTGAAGCATTGCCTAGCTGGCTGAACGCGGATGACGTTGTCACAATTCTTGGCAACCTGATTGATAACGCCTTTGATGCCACCATGACGGCTATTAAGCAAGAGGGTCAAATTACTCCAGCGCGTCGAGTTATTGAAGTTTCAATCAGTGATTTTGGTAATGAAATTATCGTAGAAGTAGAAGACAAAGGGTGTGGTTTGCCGAAAGACTTGGCGACGAAAGCACTCACCGAAAAAGGCGTATCGAGCAAAGCGAAACAGAATCGCGGCGTCGGTTTGTATTTGATAAAGCAACTGGCAGACCGATATCAAGGACAGCTTGAAATGGTCGACAACCACGATTTTGGTACGCGAATGACGGTTTATCTGCCAAAAGAAGCACAATAATAATTAAGCGCGAAGTGATCGAGTGAAGATCATCGTGACGGAAAAGCATGGTTAAAGGAAGAACATAAATGAGCGCAATCACGAGAGTCATGGTCATTGAAGATGATATTGCGATTGCAGAGCTACATCATCGTTATTTAGAACAGATGGGTGGCTTTGATGTGGTGGGGATTGCGACCACGCAGTCTGAAGCGTTAATGCAATTAGACATATTAAAGCCTGACTTGGTTTTATTGGATGTGTATCTGCCGGATGGATGCGGGCTTGATATTTTGAACCACGTTCGTGGTAGTAATCAGGGTTGTGATGTGATTTTGATTACTGCTGCGCGAGACGTCGATACCTTGCAACAGGCAATGCGCGGTGGAGTCGTGGACTATCTGCTGAAACCTGTGATGTTTCCTCGCTTAGAAGCGGCGCTGAAAAAATATCAATCGCAGTTGCAAGAGTTTGAAAGTGTGTCTGATTTGAACCAAGGTTTGGTCGATAAGATGCTGCAAGCCAACGCGAAAGCGGACTCAGGAAAAGTGTCAACATTACCCAAAGGGATTGATGGCGTAACGCTTGATAAAATTAGAGCCATTTTTCAACAAGCCGATATTGCTGATATTACAGCAGATGAAGCAGGTGAACGTATTGGAGCAAGTCGAACCACCGCTCGACGCTATTTGGAATTTCTAATCACGACTGGCGAGTTAGTGGCTGACTTAAATTACGGGTCAGTAGGCCGCCCAGAACGCTGCTACAACAAAGCTAGAAGATAGATTTAGCGACAACAAGTCACCAAGACAAACGCGATGTTGTCAAATAAATATAAAGCCAGTTGAATAGGCTGGTTTTGCCTTTCTCTCCATTTCCTATTATTCACTCCACCGACCAGATACCGTTCTTTCTTGACTACAATGTTTGAGAATACCGATTTGCTTCACTCTCGGGCTCGGCGAACTGAGCTATCGATTAGAATTTGTTCGAAATGAGTCAATATTTAATCGATTGCTTTCACAGTGGTTGATGTAAATCAAATACTCATAGACAATACTGTCCCGAATAGAGGTGATAGCTTTCACCCTCGTTTACCAAACGCATTCTCAAGTGTAATAGGCACTCGCTATTGATGTAATAGCCAAGACCTATTATCTATTTTCGTATGTCGCTGATACCTTTGGCGAATACTAAAAACCTTGTTTTTATAGGAAAGATGATGGTAATACCTGAAAACAGCAGCATCGTTATTTTTGGTGCATCGGGAGATCTAACTTACCGCAAGTTAATTCCTGCTTTGTACCACCTGTATGCTAGCAATCAACTACCAAAATCCTTTGCGATTCTTGGAGTGAGCCGTACTGAGTACAGCGATGAGTCTTACCGTGAGAAGCTGAAGAAGTCTCTTCAGGAAATGGAAAAAACTGAGCCAGAGACGCTGAATGCATTTATTGAACATCTGCATTACCAAGCGATCAACACTTCAGATGTAGACGACTACGCTCGTTTAGCACAACGTCTAGACAAGCTTGAGCAAGACTATCAATTCGAAAACCATAACACATTGTTTTACTTGGCAACCCCGCCAAGCCTATACGGTGTGATTCCAGCAAACCTTGCTGCGCATGGCCTGAACGATGAAAATAACGGCTGGCGTCGTCTGATCATCGAGAAACCATTTGGTTACGATTTAGCATCAGCTCAAGCGTTAGATGAAGAGATCCATCATCACTTCCAAGAACACCAGATCTACCGTATCGACCATTACCTTGGTAAAGAGACGGTTCAAAACCTTCTAGTGCTTCGTTTCTCAAATGCGATGTTTGAACCACTGTGGAACCGTAACTTTATTGAATACGTTGAAATCACAGGTGCTGAGTTCCTTGGCGTTGAAGAGCGTGGCGGATACTACGACGGTTCTGGCGCAGTTCGTGACATGTTCCAAAACCACTTGCTACAAGTATTAGCAATGGTTGGTATGGAGCCACCAGCTCAAATCAATGCGGATTCAATTCGTGACGAAGTGGTTAAAGTACTTCAGTGTCTGAAACCACTGGAAGAAGACGACCTGCGTAAAGATTTGGTTCTAGGTCAATACACAGCATCAGACGTTCGTGGTCAGCACTTGCCTGGTTACCGCGAAGAGCATGGTGTCGCAGACGACTCTCGTACTGAAACGTACATTGGTCTTAAAGCACACATCAACAACTGGCGTTGGAATGGTGTTCCTTTCTACGTACGTACGGGTAAACGCTTACCAACACGTGTGACTGAAATCGTGATTCACTTTAAGAACACGCCACACCCAGTGTTTGGTCAAGATGCACCAGAGAATAAGCTGATTATCCGTATCCAACCGGATGAAGGTATTCAGATGAGCTTTGGTTTGAAAGAGCCGGGTGCAGGCTTCAAAGCAAAAGAAGTGAAGATGAACTTCTCTTACTCTGACTTGCCTGAAACTCAAATGCTGACGGCTTATGAGCGTCTTCTTCTTGATGCGCTGAACGGTGATGCGACTCTATTTGCACGTACCGATGCAGTAGAAGCATGTTGGAAGTACGTTCAACCGATCTTAGATCTCAAACAAGACCCTCAAGCACTGTTTGGCTATGCTTGTGGTACTTGGGGCCCGCAAGAAGCCGATGAGCTTCTGCAGCGTGATGGCCGCGCATGGCGTTTCCCATGCAAAAACTTAACAGACACGGATTACTGCGAACTATGATCAATCACAAGATCTTTGCGACGCCTGAATTAGTCGTTGAAAACCTAGCAAACGAAATGAAGGCTTACAGCGAGCAGGGTAAACCTGTTCACATTTCACTGTCGGGTGGCAGCACGCCAAAAATGCTTTTTAAGCTTTTAGCTCAAGCACCATACGCAGAAGGCATTCAATGGAATAACCTTCATTTCTGGTGGGGCGACGAACGTTGCGTGGCACCTGATGATGCTGAAAGCAACTACGGCGAAGCAAACGCACTGCTGTTTACTCAAGTCAATCTTCCGGCTGAGAACATCCACCGCATACGTGGTGAAGATGAGCCTAAAGCAGAAGCAGAGCGTTTCGCAAAAGAGATGGCAGACGTGATTCCAACTGAAAACGGCACGCCTGTATTCGATTGGATCCTGCTAGGTGTTGGCGCAGACGGCCACACAGCTTCACTATTCCCGGGTGCAACTGACTACCAAGATGAGAACCTATCTGTATTAGCTTCTCACCCAGAGTCAGGCCAGATCCGTGTTTCTAAAACAGCGAAAGTTTTAGAAGCAGCAAAACGAATCAGCTACCTAGTACTGGGTGCAGGTAAAGTTGAGATCGTTAAAGAAATTCATACAACTCCTGCTTCAGAACTGCCTTACCCGGCAGCGAAAATCCAGTCTAAAACTGGCGAAACAGAGTGGTTCCTAGATTCAAATGCAGCAAGTGCTATCGCATAAGTGCGAATAGCCGCAAGGAGATAAAATAATGAAAGGTGATATCGGTGTAATTGGCCTAGCAGTAATGGGTCAGAACCTTATCCTAAACATGAACGACCACGACTTCAAAGTTGTGGCTCACAACCGTACTGCTGCGAAAGTAGACGAGTTCCTAGAAGGCCCAGCTAAAGGTACTAACATTGTTGGTGCTTACTCTCTAGAAGAGCTAGTTGAGAAGCTAGAAGCGCCACGTAAAGTGATGCTTATGGTTCGTGCTGGTGACGTTGTAGATACGTTCATCGACAAGCTTGTACCACTTCTAGACAAAGGCGACATCATCATTGATGGTGGTAACACTAACTTCCCAGACACTAACCGTCGTGTTGCCGCTCTTCGCGAGAAAGGCATCCACTTCATCGGTACGGGTGTTTCTGGTGGTGAAGAAGGCGCTCGTTTTGGTCCTTCTATCATGCCAGGCGGTTCTCCTGAAGCTTGGGAAGCGGTTAAGCCTATCTTCCAAGGTATCTCAGCGAAAACTGACGCAGGTGAGCCTTGTTGTGATTGGGTTGGTAACGACGGTGCTGGTCACTTCGTTAAGATGGTTCATAATGGCATCGAATACGGTGACATGCAGCTTATCACTGAAGCATACCAGTTCATGAAAGATGGCTTAGGTATGAACCACGACGAAATGCAGGCTGTATTTGCTGACTGGAACAAAACTGAGCTAGACAGCTACCTAGTAGAAATCACTGCTGACATCCTTGGCTACAAAGATGAAGACGGTGAAGCGCTAGTTGAGAAGATCCTAGACACTGCTGGCCAAAAAGGTACAGGCAAATGGACAGGTATCAACGCACTAGATATGGGTATCCCACTGACTCTAATCACTGAGTCTGTATTCTCTCGTTGCCTATCTGCACTTAAAGACCAACGTGTTGAAGCTGAAAAACTGTTCGGCAAGACTGTTGCTCCAGTTGAAGGCGACAAGCAAGAGTGGGTTGATGCAATCCGTCAGGCTCTACTTGCTTCTAAGATCATCTCTTACGCTCAAGGTTTCATGCTAATGCGTGAAGCGTCAAACGAAAACGGCTGGGATCTAAACTACGGTAACGTTGCTCTTATGTGGCGTGGTGGTTGTATCATCCGTTCTGCATTCCTAGGCAACATTCGTGATGCTTACGAAGCGAACCCAGAGATCGCATTCCTAGGTTCAGATGCATACTTCAAAGGCATCCTAGACAACTGCATGGGCGCTTGGCGTAAAGTTGCAGCTAAGTCTATGGAATCTGGTATCCCAATGCCATGTATGACTTCTGCACTAACGTTCCTAGACGGCTACACTACAGCTCGTCTTCCAGCGAACCTTCTGCAAGCTCAACGTGACTACTTCGGTGCTCACACTTATGAGCGTACTGACCGTCCACGTGGTGAATTCTTCCACACAAACTGGACTGGTACAGGCGGCGACACTGCTTCTACAACTTACGACGTATAATCGTTAGTTAGAATCAGTAGAGAACAAATTTGTTCTTTCAGCTGCAAGCTAGAAAACAAAAGGATGCCAATTGGCATCCTTTTTTGTTGGTTCCCGTTCTCTTACTTAGGCCTGAATAACAAAGAAGCCATAGTTTAAGCTGTCATTAAGTGCGGCTGAGCATCGTCGTTATATTGCTCCCGAATTGCCATAAAGCCGTCTAGGTTCTGTTTAAGAGCCACAACACACTCTGGGTCGAACATTGAACCGTTCTGCGCTTCTATGTATTCCATCACTTCATCGAGTGACCACGCGTGCTTATAAGCTCTTTTGCTCATCAGTGCATCGAATACATCGGCTAATGTCACTATTCGAGCCTCTAGTGGTATCGCTGTGTTACTCAAAGCATCAGGCAACCCAGAGCCATCAAACCGTTCATGATGGTGGCGCACAATATTCTTAATGAATTGAATCTCTTCACTGCACATCGAGCTGTGGTGGGAAAGGGCAACCACGTCATCAATCATCTCTTCGCCATACAAGGTGTGATTGTTCATGATGTTTCTTTCTTCTTCATTGAAACGCGCGCTACTGAACAACACCTTATCTGGAATTCGATATTTACCTATGTCGTGGAAGGGCGCATACAACCGAATTCGATGAATGAATTGATGTGTAATTTCTCTTTTGGTGTGCGACAGCGTGCGAGCAATTTGCTCACTGTATTTACCCATGCGAATTAGGTGTTCTTTGGTTTCTGGATCTCGAGCATGACCCATATTTAAAGCGATCGCTAAAGAAGATTGAAAGTGACGTTGGCGCTCAAACCACTGAACGAAAAGGCTAGAGATGACTTGAGTGAGATAGGCGATATCACACTGAATAGTTTGGTTAGCAAAAAATCCTGTTGATGAAGCATTGATAAACACAAATCCAAGATTACTTTCTTGATGATGAATTGGTGTTGTATAACTGCTTTGATGACCGAGATCGAGTAGGTGAGATATTTGTTTGGTTGAGCTAATGGTGGTGAGGTCGTTGATGATCCGGGTATCTAAAGACTCAGCCATGCGCGACAAAGCCGATTCTGGCGTAAGTTCTTGCTCGACATGGCGATGTTCGGCTTCTTGGCACAGAGTATCCGAAACAAAGTAATTCGACGCTCTATTTTCGTTGCATAGCACAACCGAGAGCCTAGACAGAATGGGGTAATGTTCGCGAGCTAGCCGAAAGAGATCATCAACGATGGCGATAATGTCTTTATCTTGGGCGGCTACTCTGCTGATTTTGGAGTAGTCAAACATGGTCAAAGCCAACCTTTATTTATAATTATATCATTGTTTAATATCGTTATTTGTAGGTTTCTATACCACTTCTAACATAGCATCGTGCTGTTAATTAGCAACACTGCGTTCTAATAAATTTATAATTCATTACTTAAACTAGGGGAATTTCATGCTTCTATCATGGTTTTTGTTAACTTGAACGAATTTGGTCGAAATCTAAGAGAAGCACTCGTCGGGAGTGCATGGCGGTATTGCACGCAACATTAGGATGATAAGTGACCATTTTAAAATTAAATTGAAAGATAAATAGGATAACGAGCATGCTTTATGCCATCATAAAGGCATAGATAAGGGCAATGGATGTAATGCCCAAATGATTGAGCTAGATATGGTCAGTGATGACGGTGTTCTAGAGTATATTCAAGGCCTTTAGTTGCCTTGGAAAAGGTAAAGATATGACTGAAGAAGAAAGAATCGAACTGCAACAAAACAACCCACTGCACGGCTTAAAGCTAGATACTATGATCACTGAATTAGTGGATCATTACGGTTGGGAAATTTTGGATGCAGCAATGCGCATGAACTGCTTTAACACTAAGCCAACGGTGGCAAGTGCTGTTAAATATCTGAAGAAGACTGAATGGGCTCGTGAGAAAGTAGAAAACTTCTACCTTTACCGTTTCAAGCGCATGCCTAAAGCTTCAGATATCGAATACCAGATGCCTCCGCGTTCACGTACATTCCGTCACGGGTTAGAGCCTCGTGAGCCAATGGAATTGACGGTTGAATCGATTCTAGCATCACAAGCTAAAGCCGCGTCTGCATTTAAAGAGCGCCGCGGCGGTAATGGTCGTAATTTTCGTCGTTAATAGAAATGCGTCGCTATGTAAAGGTGTAAGTTAAGCATCGTCAGATAGCCAAAGCCTTGACTGCAAAATACAAAAGGAGCCTAAGCGCTCCTTTTTTAATGCGTGTCGCTTAGTCGCTCGTCTTAAGCTTCGCGGTTCTTTCTTTGATTCTTCCAAAGGTCAACGACATAAACAATGGCGCTGATCAGCAAGAATAGCGCTGACACAGAAAACAGAGCGGGCATTTTTAAGATCCACGCGAATGTGGCAGCAAGAAAAGCGACAAAGCAAATGAGTCGACTTGATGACATGACATGACCGAGTTTAATGTTCATAACGCCTCCTAATGAAGTCTCACTTTCGACAGGAAAATTATCCCACCTTTGGTCAAATAAAGGCTAAAAAACAGTCTAAATTGTTATCAAATTTGCTAATTGAAGGACTCGCCTCACACATTTTGGTTTGGTTATTTTATAAGCAATAAAATAGCGAAATCGGTATGAGAAGGGTGGAATCTTTTTGCTTTATCTTTCCAGTTGCAAGCCTTATTAAACCGAACGTCTAATCAGCATAGAAAAAGTAAGCGGTGATCAAAAAGCTCGCGATGATCACTGTGGTACGAACATATTGTTGAGGGATGCGGCGAGAGATTTTTGCTGAATAATAACCACCAACCAATGTCCCAAACAAAACGGCCATGCCTGACGGCCAATCAATCGAACCATTCACAACAAAGAACACTATTGCCGCGAGTGATGCACACGCAGACACGAGCAGTTTGATGCCATTCATTACGTTGATGTTGGTGTAACCAGCCAGAGCTAAGTAACTCAACGTTACTATCCCCAAACCTGCGTTAAAGTAACCACCATAGATACACACGACCAAAAGCAATAAAGCAGAAAAGAATACTCCTGCGCTGGTGGCGTGCTTATGTTTTGCTGTTGCTTGCTTAAGCCATTTATTGAGTGTGCCACCAAACGTGAAAAGCAAAGCGGCAAATAGCAGTAACCAAGGTACGGATTGAGTGAATAGGGCTTCTGGTGTGTGCAGCAGTAAAAATGCGCCAATGCCGCCGCCAATTACACACAAACCAATGGTCAGTTTTAGCTGCTTAGTACCAGATTGAATTTCGTGGCGTAGCGCGTAGGCTCCGCTAATGTAGCCAGCGCATGAAGCAAAGGTATTGGTCGCGTTGGCTGCAATTGGTGGAACTCCAGCGAACAAAAGCGCAGGGAAGGTGATGAAGCTACCGCCACCCGCAATTGAGTTGAGCACACCGCCAATCACTCCCGATAAGAATAGAATCAACCAATCCATAGTTTTGAATCCAATGCGTTAAATGACCGTTTACCTTACTTGATTTCGTTACGAATATCAGTGTCATGTGTGTTGTAAAGGTAGGTTTGTGAGTTTGCTACCATCTTTAACCGTTGGTTCAAATTGAGCACCTAATTGAAAAAAGGAGCCAATGGCTCCTTTCGTTGAGGTTTCGTTGAATTGGTAGAGTTTTACACTTCTACTGGCTTCGATTTAAAGCTTCTAAATAGTTTTACTAAGATTGGGCTAGATAGTACCAGCACAGCCAGAATAGTGAACGTCATCGTGATTGGTCGTTCCCATAGGAAGCTCAGCTCGCCATCGCTGATCATCAATGCACGTCGTAGGTTCTCTTCCATTAATCCACCAAGGATAAAACCTAGGAGTAATGGGGCAAGTGGGAAGTTAGCTAACCTCAGCGCAATCGCAACCATAGCAACAATGAGCATTACAAAAACATCCATCGTGTTGAAAGACACCAAGTACACGCCTGTGATTGAGAAGAAGATAATCATTGGCAGTAGTACCGTTCTTGGTACCGCGAGCAGTTTAGAGATGTAAGGGATTAAAGGCAGATTCAAGATAACCAGTACGATGTTACCAAAGTACATCGAGATAATTACTGACCAAAATACATCTGGGTGTTCAACGAACAAGCGAGGGCCCGGCTGAATACCGTATGCGATTAGGGCGCCAAGCATGATTGCGGTAGTACCAGAGCCGGGAATCCCAAGCGTCAGTAGCGGAACGAATGAACCACTCGAAGCTGCGTTGTTTGCAGATTCAGGAGCAACAAGACCACGAATACTGCCTTTACCAAACTCTTTCTGTTTGTCTTTTGGCGCAAGGCTACGTTCCATACCGTAACTTAGGAATGCCGCAATAGTGGCTCCTGCGCCCGGTAGAACACCGGTAAAGAAACCGAGAATAGAAGAGCGAATCGAAACTGGCGCCACTTCTTTGAACTCTTCTTTGGTAATTTTCATGCTACCAATATCAGCCATCTTTTGGCTTTCTTCGCCGCTAGTGTCTTTCTCCGGTTTCAAAATACCCATTAAAGTCTCACCTAAAGCGAAGGTTGCCATAGCAAGAAGTAGGAAACTAAAGCCATCCATCAGGTCTGTTAGACCAAACGTGAAACGCTCAACACCAACGCCTTTGTCGATGCCAACAGTAGACAGCATCAAACCAAGAATGGTCATCATCCATGCCTTGATTACCTGACCTGGGCCCGCAAACGCCGCTACTGCCGATAAACCTAACAACATCAATGCGAAGTAGTCTGAAGACTGGAAGCTCAATGAGACGCTGGCTAAAGCCGGAGCCGCAATCAAAAGCATGATTGCCGAAAGTGTGCCACCAGTGAAAGAAGAGTAAGCCGCGAGTGCAAGTGCTTTACCCGCTTGGCCTTTTTGTGCCATCGGGTAGCCATCGAATGCGGTTACTACCGTTGAAGAACAACCTGGAGCGTTGATTAATATTGATGACGTCGAGCCACCAAATACAGCGCCGTAGTACACACCAGCCATCAAGATTAGGCCAGAAGAAGGGTCTAGGCCGTATGTAATCGGGATCATCAACGCGATTGCTGAAATTGGACCGAGTCCCGGTAGCATCCCAATAAAGGTACCAACAAAACAGCCAACAATTACCATCATGATGTTCATTGGCATCACGGCGGTCGAAAGTCCTTGTAAAATTCCGTCTAACATAATGTTATCCCTACCAAAGAGTGAAGATTAAACCAGGCTCTAGGTAGATATCTAAGCCTTGAGTTAATAAAAGAAAGAACGCGATAACGAAAGGAAACGACGCGCCAAATAAGACAGCTTTGCGGCGCTCACCCAGTAGGTAAAAGCCTGCAAGTAAGAAGAAGCTGGTTGCTAAAACAAAGCCAAGATAAGTCAGCCCAACACCGTACAGAGCCATTAACACCAAGAAGCCAATAAGCAGTTTCCAGTTCAACGGCGTAGTGTCGCATGTGACTTTTTTATCTGGCTGTCCGGTTATAAGCAGGATCAACGAAAGGCCAATGCCGATAAACGTTAGCAGGATAGGTAAGGTTCTTGCCGTGAAGGGTTCGTACTCGTCACCGGGGAACAAAGGAATCAGCGTGGTTTGGTAGCCATAGCATAAACACGCAAGCATAAAGAGCATGGCTCCGATGCGATCCTTCGAAAGCAAAGATTCCTTACTCAGAAATTTGGTTGGTAAGTCCGACATATCCAACTCCATTTGGGGTGGTATAAAAAGTAAAAAAGCCGTACATGAGCGAGTTAATGAAATGTCTGGGATCACTAACCAAAGGTAAGCGAATTACGGTACTGGTTTATCAGCCACTTGCGTTTACAACGAATCGGCAAGCGTTAGTAATACGTCTACGAATAAACAAAGGAGTTTGAAGTTAACTCATGCACGGCGAAACAAGGAAAGAGTAAGAGGGCACATAGGCCCTCTATGGTTGTTGGTTATTTCAAGAAACCAAGCTCGCGCATTAGGTCGCCCATCTGTTTTTCTTGATCTTCTAGGAAGGCGTAAAAATCTTTGTCAGCTTTGTAGTTGTCGATCCAACCGTTACGGTCACGAACCACTTGCCACTCATCGGTTTTGTACATTTTGCCAAGTGCTACATTCCACTCGTCGATCTTCGCTTGGCTTGTGCCAGGTGCCGCAAAGAAACCACGCCAGTTAGCGAATACGGTTTCGTTGCCGTACTCAGTCAGTGTTGGGATGTTAGGTGCAGCGTCAAGACGCTTTGGCGCCGTTACTGCCAATACTTTTACTTGGCCAGATTTAGACATCTCTAGCACTTCACCAAGGCCAGTAGAAAGCAGCTGTGTTTCGCCAGAAAGCAGTGCTGCCATCGCTTTACCGCCAGCATCGTAGGCAATGTAACGCACTTTTTTAGCATCAAAACCTTCGCCTTTGAACGCTGCCGCAACCACAAGGTGGTCCATGCTGCCACGAGCTGAGCCACCAGCAATTTTCACTTTACGTGGGTTGCTTTCGAACTCTTTAACGACGTCTTCCCAAGTGTTGTACTTAGAATCCGCAGACGCGACGATTGCACCGTAATCGGCAATGGTTGCTGCTACAGGAGTTAGGTCACGGAAAGATTGTGGGAAGATCCCCGTTAGTGAACGAACAACGATAGGCGTTGAGTTCACCATTAGCGTGTCTTCTTGGCGTTGAGCCGTTTCGATTAGGTGAGCAATCGCTTTACCGCCACCACCACCAGAAAGGTTTTGGAAAGAGACATTTTCTACGATGTCTGATTTCACCAATACATCACCCGTACCACGAGCTGTCATATCCCAACCGCCACCAGCGCCGCCAGGGATTAGGAAGTGGATTTTTTCTACGTCAGCAGCAAAAGTGTTGAAAGAAAAGGTTGCTGCGATAATAGAAGCCGCAAGAGTAGGTTTCAGTGCCTTGAACATGGTTCACGTTCCTTATGTAGGGGATCTCTTCAATGGAGAGAAACTTATGTTTTATATCCAGCTACTAAATACACGAATAGGGTATTGCTTAGTAGATGACGTTAAAGTTAACGGTGTGTTAACGAAATGTCTGTAATGCGGCGATATTGAGAATAAAGAACATTGGATTAATATTGTTCATAAAGTTCACGGTGATGTGTTGTGCGAAGGCGAAAAAAAGAGAGCCATGTCAGGCTCTCTATAAAATCTGGAATGTTTGTAAGGAATTCCTTTATTTGTCAGACGGTTAATCAGATAAGGTCGATCCTTTCAAGATCTCAGTTGCCTTGTCAAAATCAAACTCTTCCAACGAAACTTCCAGTCGTTTGAATTCTGAAGAAGATAATCCAATCTTATCGCCATCTTCAATGTTAAGAATTATGGTGAGCGCATCGGTGTCATCATTAACCGTCGTATCCAATAATTGACGGTAGAGTTGTTGGTCTGCAGTCGACTGCTGCTGTTTAGGTCTCTCTTCCGACTTGGTAGAACTGTTTACTGCAGAATGTTTTGATACTTCAATTTGAGACAAGGCTTCGCTTAGTGATTTACTTAGCTTAAGCGATGTGTCGATCACTCTGTCTTTCAAATCGGTATCGTCTGGCTGTGCTTCTAGGTTTTCACACAACGTGTGCAGTTGTTTAGCACCCAAATTGCCAGCCACACCTTTGAGGGTGTGTAAGTAACGTTGTTGAGTACTACTGGATAGTTCGGTAGTTAAGGTGTTTTCGTCAGAATAGGCTTCAACAAATCGCTTCAATAGCTTGATGTACAGCTGGTGATTATTGTTGGCTCTGATTAAGCCAAGCGTAATGTCTAGACCTTCAACTTTGGAGAGTGCTGTATCAAAGGCACTGTTGTCTTCTGACTCGTCAGTAGAGCCTACAGATTCTTCCTGATGTGATATTGAGTCAACAAACGTAACAGGACGGGAAGGTGATACCCAATTCGCGAGAGTGGCAAACATTGAACCGACATCGATCGGCTTAGCAATAATGTCACTCATGCCACAACCGAGCGCCTTTTCTTTGTCTCGCTCCATGACATTGGCTGTCATTGCGATGATCGGTATGTCTTGATCGTTGATCTGCTGACGAATGTACTCTGTTGCTTCATAACCATCCATCACTGGCATTTGGCAATCCATCAAAATACCATCGAACGGTTGTCCGTCTGCAATGGCTTGTTGGTAAAACTCGATCGCTAGCTTGCCATTTTCGGCTACCGAAACCTGAATTTGTTGTCCTTCTAATAGCTCAGTCGCGAGTTCTTGGTTGATTTCATTATCTTCAACTAAGAGTAATTTGGCTCCGGCTAATTGCTGGACGTTGGCTAACTGATTTTGTTGCTCTAGTTCACTACGTGAGACACGATCTGAATCTAGCCCATAGAGTGAGACAATAGAGTCATAGAGGTGAGAAGAGGTGATTGGCTTGTCTAGAATACTTGGTACTTCAAAGCCTCTTTGTTCAATGGCTTCAGCAAGCTCTTCTCGGTCGTAAGCGGTCAGCATCATGATCTTAGGCATTGTGTTTAGCTGCTGCCCATTTTTGATCTCTGCTAGTAAGTCTACGCCGTCTCGCTTAGGCATCTTCCAGTCGGAAATAACTAAATCGAATGGCTTGTTCTGAGCGTCAGCGGTATGTAACTCAATAAGAGCTTCATCAACGGATGAACTCAGTGTTGGTGTCAGCTTCAATGACTCTAGAATGTCACCTACGATCAAGCGCGCGCTGGAGTTGTCATCGACGACTAACACTTTTAAATCGTTAATTGATGCTGGAACCACCACTCGTTGCTTCTGGATAGAATGAATGACGCGAGTGGCAATCGTAAATGAAAAGGTCGAGCCTTTGCCAAGTTCTGTTGAGACTTGAATATCGCCTCCCATCAGTTGGCTCAGTTCTTTACTGATGGCAAGGCCTAAGCCTGTGCCACCGTATTTTCGGGTTGTTGAGCTATCCGCCTGAGTGAACTTGTTGAATAACTTGGCGGCTTGCTCTTGCGTCATACCGATACCGCTGTCTGAGACGGCAAAGCTCAACTTGATGTCATCGCCTTGTCTTTCTGCAACTGAGATGGAGATCTTCACCTCACCTTTCTCTGTGAATTTGACAGCATTGTTACTTAGGTTAATCAATATTTGCCCAATTCTTAACGGATCCCCAATCAGGTTAGTAGGCACGTCTCTGTCGACTTGAATGAGTAGTTCTAGGTCGCGCTCTGAAGCTCGTAAACCAACCAAGTTAGTAATATTGTCGAGTACATTCTCAAGTTGGAAGTCCACTTTCTCAATGTCGAGTTTTCCCGCTTCAATTTTCGAGAAGTCGAGAATGTCATTGATTAGCCCGAGTAGGGTGTCAGAAGAGAGCTTCACTTTGTGGATATAGTTGCGCTGTGCCTTGGTTAAATCTGTTTTCAATGCTAAGTAACTCATACCAATGATGGCGTTCATTGGCGTACGAATTTCATGGCTCATATTAGCTAAGAAATCGGATTTTGCATGATTCGCTGCATCGGCTTCATCACGTGCAGCAGCTAGGCTGTGCGCGAAGGTTTCTAACGCTGAATGCGCTTTGTTGGCCAGCAAACCCATCAACAAAATAATGACGAAGAAAATCACTCCACCCACGGCCAAATGGTAAGTCACACTGGACGAGTCTTTAACATTGACGCTTTCTGAAAGGTGACGTTGGGATACGAAACCTCGAAACTTTAAGAAGCTCTCATCCATCGCTTTGAGTAATTGGTGACCTCGCATTTGTGAATTGACTAACTGAGTGAATTGCGATTCATAGACGCTGATATGCTCGTCAAAGGCGGTGGTTTTTACGTTTGGCGCATACAAAGTAATAAGTCGTTGCGCATTATAAGACTTCGATTGCATCTCGTTAATAACGCGCGATACTTTGTCGGCGATGAGCTTCTGTTCCTTTGAATTTGCGAGCAGAAAATCTCGGTTGAATCGATTTGAACGACTTAGTAGCGTGCGAATTGCCAATAGGTCTTGCCCTATGAGCAATTGGGAAGAGAGTTCTGCTTGAGATTGAGAAACGAGGTGATTCAGTTCCGCGACTTGGCTCTGCTTGGTTTGATAGAGTAATCCAACCGAACGCGAAAATTCAGAGCCGCTCAAAGTGACTTGATTGATGAGCGAGGCTCTTAACTTTTTAGAAGAAACCGGTACGCCTTGAAGCTGAACTAAGTTGGTGTAATAGCGATTTTTTGCCTTTTCGACGATCTCTAAAAGCTGTTGTCCTTTGTCATCTAAAATCTGATCGTGTAATTCGGTAATCAACTGTGAAGCCTTTTGCATCTCAATCTTGACCAGTGAGTAGGTCTTTAGGTTACCGTCGAGTAAATACTCTTTTTCGAGGTTTTGTATATTAACCGCGAGAGTGGTGAGTTGACTGGTTTTTAAGGCAATGGTGGTGAGTTCTTCACTGGTTAATCGCAACCCTCGAATGTTTTGACTGCTTTGATTAATGGCTTGATTGTGCCGATCCCTCATTTCTCGCAATAACTCAGTCGCAGCATTGGAACGTTCATTCATGAGTGCTCGGGTGGATTGGTTCAATTTAATAATGTCGCCGTATTGCTTGAATTGAATCAAATACTCCGTGAGCAGATTGATTGGCAGTGATGCTGCATATTGGTCGGCATAATCATTGGCTAACGGAACAGTTGTTTCTGCTTCTTTATTAAAGCTATCAATGACTTGTTCGTTGTAGTCGTTACTGAAAGACAGCTCATAAACACGCAGTTTATCGAGGGAGGTCAGCACTCGAGTACTGGAAGCGTATTCTTCAACGCCGATGAAGCGGTTATTGAGATTAATCCAAGCGGCTACTGCGACGGAAAACACAACGATAGCCGCTACGAGAAAAGAGACTAAGATTATTTTCGAATCGTTAGCAAATCTTGAAACAGTATTCATAAAATACCTGTATTGATAAAGTATCAGCGAACTTAGTGTTCTGGTTCATCAGTAAAAGAGTCTTTGATCGCTAACATCTCGTCGAGCTTACTAATGAAGATTGGCACTAAGTTAGGATCAAAATGATGGCCGGCTTGTTCTTGAATAAGCTCAATTGCTTTTTGAATAGGCCAAGCTTCTTTGTAAGGGCGTTCGCTGGTCAGTGCATCGAATACGTCGGCAATCGCGACAATTCGTGCGCTGAGAGGGATATCTTCACCCGATAGCTTGTGAGGGTAGCCGCTACCATCCCATTTTTCATGGTGATAGAGCGCAATTTCTTGCGCAAGCTTCAGCAATTTGGAGTCGTTGTCGCCAATAATATCACCACCAATGGTGACGTGTGTTTGCATGATTTCCCATTCATCAGGATCCAGCTTTCCTGGTTTGCCTAATATGGAATCAGGGATACCAATTTTCCCTATGTCATGCATTGGTGCGGCTTGGAAAAGCAGTTCTACCCAATCCTCATTAACGTCCAAGTGTTGAGCTAGAATTTTCGAGTAGTAACTCATTCTTACAACGTGCATTCCCGTTTCATTGTCTTTGTACTCTGCTGCACGACCGAGTTTGCGGATAATCTCCAATCGACTCATTGCCAGAGCTTCCGTTCTCTGCCTTACTTTGCGAGAAAGTGCTAAATTTTGGTCATACAGAGAAATATGGGTAGCAACACGCGCTTTGACGATCGGTGGGCTAACAGGCTTGGTAATGTAATCCACAGCACCCAATTCAAAACCACGTTGCTCATCGACTACATCGGTCTTGGCGGTAACAAAGATCACTGGAATATCAGAGGTGATGGGGTCACTTTTTAGTCGTCTGCAAACTTCATAGCCATCCATAATCGGCATCATGATGTCGAGAAGAATGAGATGAGGTTTTGGTGAAGATGAAGCTATCTTTAATGCTTTTTCGCCGGATGTCGCCGCTTTGATCTTAAAATCGTCGTTGAGGATCCCAGAGAGTGTATGGATGTTGTCCGGAATGTCATCAACAACCAGAATAATCGGTTTATCTGTCGTAATTTGATTCATTTTTCGTCCCTAAAAAATTTAATCAGATTGCTATGTTCTATGCTAATAAAGCGTAGTGGAATTTGGTGGAAATGCATGATTTCTGGAGGGTTAATTATTGGTTTTGGAATCTAAAAGGAAATAATGAAGTCCCTTTTTATGAATAGATATTTTATATGTTAACCTTTATTTAACAAAGAATAACGACATGGATTGTGTAGTAGTGCGATCAAGGTTGAATAGTTCAGGGTCTAGTTTGCTAAGACTGAATGATTCAGAGGTACTTAGTCGTTCAAGTAACTTTTCAAATCTAAAGTGGATTTGTACAGGGAGAACGTACGATGCCGAATACAGGGCTGACCATCATTCAGAAAGACATGCTATCGCTGTTTGCGAATGCAGATTTGGTGGGTGTTACTAAAGTTGATAAGGTTAAAATTGCTGTTGCCGCCGCAACAGAAGTTGACAGTTTAACGGGCACCATTACAGAGGCTGTGACAGGGAGTGGAACAAGCCTTGCTGGTATGATTGAAAACATAACCGAGCAGATAAAAGAAAAATTCTTGGACTATGCGAAGAGTATTACTAGCATAGCGATGGATGATATTAAGGCTCAGATTCTCGCTATGATCCCTAGTTTGGTTAAACGAATATTTGCCGACCTAGCCCCTGCGATTGATGATATTAAAGAAGCGGCAACACGAATTTACTCGGCGCTGGGTAAAGCGGTTAATAACCACAAAACCCGCCACTTAAGTTCAATGACAACGATGCGTGTTGGTGCTGACGTGATCGATAAAATTCGTGGTGAGATTCGCGCTGTTGCAATCGAAGACTCAATGATTGCACTAGCTCATGGTGGTGTAATCGCGATTAACTTAGCCAGTTCAGGAATTGGTGCTACCGTAACTAGTATTGTTAAAGCCGTTCTTTCTATCTTCAATTTTTTCCGCGGTTTATACGACAAGTGGGTAATGGAGCGTAAGTTTCGTAAGTTTAAGCAAGAGTGCGTGATGCTTAACCAGAAGAGGGATGTTATTGGCGCGAACTTTTTCCGAGACTGGTTCAAAATGAAGATGGAGGAGATCCCAGTTATCGCTTCCTACATGGTTTGCATGCCTTGCTATAGTTCACCATATAATTTCCTTTCAATTACCGACATAACGCCACCACCGCCTAATATGAGGACTCGCTTAACTCGAAGAATTAGGCGTAAGTTTGGCCGTAAGGTGAATACTGATCCTTCAGTGATCAAGCTATCTTTCCAGAAGTCGACCTTGAGTGCTTATGCCACTTTGCAAGAAGAGGCCAAGGCGTTTATTGCCAATAGCGAAATCGCATTGGAGAGTAATAAACCGGGAGTGAAACAGGCTTTAAATGCCGCGCGTGGTGAACCGAACTTTATTCCGGGAACGGATGAAAAAGCGTTTACTAAGGCGGTAAGAAAGCAGCAGGTTAAGAACTTCTTTAATGGCACAACTATCAAAGATAGCGTGAAAGAAAGCCTTACGCCTAAAGCACTCGCAGCGACTGTTGCTGGTGGATTGGAATCGCTTCTAATACCTGAATAACAAAGCTACTTGAATAACCAAATGAACAGAATAAAAGAGCGACCTGAATCACTCACGTTATTGTGTTCATAACATAGGCCAAGTGGCTTGGATTAAAGCGAACAAAAAAGCGGATGATTGCTCATCCGTTTTTTCGATGCCTAAAGATAAAAATACAGATATGACTGGTTTATCTATGCTGTTTCAGGAGAACTTGATAGCGGCTGGGTAGGGCTGCATCATCTAAAACTTCCTCTAACATAACCGCAAGAGCAAACCAATCGTCAAGCTTGCTTTTGACCAAGTGCGGTCTAGAGTATTTAGGCGTGTAACTCTCAAATCGAAGCTGTTCGTGTTCAGTGCCTATCTTAGTAACAGAGCCAAAATCAATGAGTTTAGCTTGGCCTTGCGTGCTAAATACGATGTTGGATCGCTTAATATCACCATGAGCGAAACCCAACCTGTGGACTTGGTTAATCGTAGCTTCTAAAGTTCGAATCCAGTGAGAGGGTAAGCATTCCGCTAAATCTGAATCTGCTTGTATTTCGAGTAGTGTTTGACCATTCATGTAAGAAATAACTAAACAGTCACTCTTGTGACTAGAAAAGTAATCACAATAGTTCGGCCAGACATCTTTTTTATTAGAGTCGGTATTGAAATTGGTATTTAAATACAGAAACTCCGCCTCTTGTTTTAAGAAATGACGGTGTTTTAACTCTTGAGCAGATTTTATCGTAACCAGCCCCCAACTAGGGTGTTGGGCTTTGAAAACCCGTGAACTTAAACGAGAGAGGTTAGTGTACCCATGAGCTTTGAACACTTGCAGAAGCTTTTCATCGTTCAAGTTCGTTTTTGAGAATATATTACCCTTAGAAGTTTGAGCTCGCCTTGATGGGCAAGACGAGCTGTTTGAAAGCGCGTTATCAGATACCACTTGGCAGTGAGAATCCAGAGAAGAAACCGGGAACAAATGGGTTTGATTGACCTTGAGTTTTGATGGTCAGCTTCACCTTGCTGTCGCCGTAAACAAACTCAACCTGAGTGTCTTGAGCAGAGGTGAAACTCACGTTTGGCTCGAACAAGCGGAACCAACTCCATGTCCCTTTTACAGTGTTCTGGCCAATTGTAGAATCCTGAGCATTGAGTTGAATGCCTAACTTCTCGATAAACTTCGCGTCACCTTGCCATGATTGTTGGCTCCATAGTGTTGGGCCATGACGATAGGTAAAGATAGGCTTATCTGAAATGATCGAAAATTCCGTGATGTTTGGTGTCATATCGACGGCTTTCAGTTGGAAATTGATCAGAACATTCGATGGATCAGCTAAAAATAGGGCGTTCTTTATATCAGCGGCCTTATCAATCATTGTCCAAACTTCAGGCGTAATGGATAACCCTGTGCCGGGTAATAATCCCGGTAAGTAGGGTGCTTGGTCACTATCTTTCACGAATCCATTAAGGCGAGTTTGAGAGAACTTATCGACGATGCCATTAGTCACGAAGAAGGCTTTCACATCCGCAACACTCACGTCCGATTTGGATTTTCGGTTGAACGGATAAAATGAAGCTAACCGCTGCTGGTAAGGTTGATACACTTCTTTCGACCACGCTGTATTCAAGTAGTCGTGAGCTAATGACATCACCGTCTCATTACTCTGGTGTACCACTTTATTTATCAGCTCTTCAGCTACCGCTAAATGATTGTTGGATAGGCTGGATAGCGATGCGATAGGATTACCAGCTTGTAACGTTACAGACAGTGTTTCAAAGGCGACCTTTTGTGGTTCTTTGGTCTCGTAAAACTTGTCTCCCCACTTTTTAGCGTTAATAAATGCGGTCAGTAGGTTGTCGATGGGCTTCTTACCTTGGTCATTGGCAGAAACCTGTTTTTTGTATGCTTGGAAACTAAGAGATATCTGACGAGCGGATTCTTTTTTATCAGGATCTTGAATCGGCATGCTTGCAGGATCTTGTTCCTTGTCATCCTTGGCTGGTATCTCTAGTTCTACATAGGTGTACTTAGCTATCGTCGAGTACAAACTGACTAATGGATTATTGCTGGCTTCCGACAGGCTCGTTAGCGTGTTTTTTAGTTGCGTAGGGTCAGACACTTCTTTGACTTCGACATTACGAACCAAATCACGCCAATAGTTAATGTAATCATTCTGGTAGGTTTGCTTCAGCTCTCGGCTGATTCGGTGAAGCTCCAGTGCGCTAGGGTAAGCCCCGGCAACGCCTTCATAAGACTGCAAAGCCGATTTAAGAGTCGGGGAGTTGACCGATAAATCAAGTTCGTTAAAACCCGTCGGTGTGTAGATATAAGGAACTAAGTAGCCGGCGTAACTTGGCGAGAACTGGAGTACTGAGCCAAAGTTATCACCTAATTCACCACGAATATCGACACGCTTTGCATAGGTATTAGAACTTTGGATATGTTCGTACAACAGGGTTTCAATGCCTGTCTGAGTGATGACTTTCTTAGCTAGACTCTCTAGGTCATGGTTCGATTTCATTGGCGTCAGGTTACGTGCAAAGATGTCATTCAACAGTACTTCTAGCTGAGCAATATTGACGCTATCGGCCTCTCCTTGGTCTTGCAGCGTACGTACGTAGTAGTTTTTAAGCTCTTGGACATTGGTTCTGTCTTTACTGAAAAGTAAACGATAGTTATTAAGCAGAGACAGCGTTTGAGATTGATCTTCAAGGTTTACGTATACAAACAGGTCTTTCTCGATCGTATTTTCCATCGAAGGGATAAGCACCTGTTGTAATTCCGTGAAATAGGCCTCTTCGACTTCTTCCTTGATGCTAGGATTCGGCATAAACGGCAAGCTATACCAAGGCTCGGGCTGCTTGTAGAGGTTATAGATTCGCTGCAGTGAGAACAGGTTCGGAATGTTATCTGCCATGTTTTCAATATCATAAGGTGAGGCAGATATCGCTTCTTTGTAGCGTTCCAACATTACATCCGCTCTGGTCTCTCGTTGATTTTGGAAATCAAAGTCGAACTTAATCACTAATAACACGGCTGCGAGTAAACCAATCCAAGAGAGAGTGAACAGAACTTGGTTAACCAACAAGGTGTTCTCTTTGCGCTTGTTTACGCCGACTAACTCGTGTTCCGATAGGATCACGTGTGTCATGAGGTATTGGGCAAACAAAGTCTGATTAACAGGGATTTGCTCGTTCTGTTGGTAGTGTTCATGTCCTACAGAATAAGAGACCGCACTCGCAAGTAAGTCGGATTGCGAAGCGCTTTGGCCATCATGAGTGAAATAGAAGCCTCTGAACTGCAGCGCGTCACTGAGTTGCTCACCTCGGTACAATCGATTGAGGAACAGCCAAAGGTTTTGTTTCAATAGTCCAAACTGGAAAGGAGCACTGGCAATAGAGTTTCGATAATCTTGATTCAACTGACCTGCTAATGCATTGCTCATGTTCGCGATCAATTCACTGATCAAATGATCGTATTCATCATTGAACCAGTTCGCATCAATGCCACCATGTGCAGAGTAAGGGGCTGTGGCACCGAATACTTCATCTCTTTTCGACTCGTCAAAAGCAGAGAAGAACTGACAAAAGTCGCTGATGCTGCCCATATTCGAGATGACGTTATAAATCGGTAAGCTGACACCAAAAGCTTGATTGAACGTCTTGATTGTCGATTTAAGCTCGTCAGCCTGTTGTGTTATCTGTTCGTTGTTTTCAAGTAGTGACGATACGTCGGTGGTGAGTAACAGACCATTTGCAGCTTGTCTCGGGCGCCATGCAGTTAGAGACTGACTGAGTGTCTTTAGATATTCAGGATGCTGGTCTTCGCCCATACTTACCGACACCAAAATAGAATGCTCGCTAACCCAAAACAGAACAGGGAATTCAATGTCATTGCCGAAGTCATCAAGCTTGTAGGCTTCGTAACCCATTTGAGTGATGATGCTTTTGTCTTTGTTTGGGTTCTGACTTAGTAGTAGATAGATTGGCTGGTCGTAACGGCTAGTTAAGCGAGTTTTGCGCTTTTGCCCGTTGATCATCCGTTTAAAATGGTTTGCTAATTGCTTTTTTCTTTTCTGAATCAGTTCTTTATCGAAAGACTCTTCTTGCGATTTTGCGCTGCGCTTGATGAGCACCCAATAGCAAATGAAGCCGATAAGCGTGGAGATAATGGCGATAGTGGTCAGCGCCCACACCAAATAAGCATTGAGTGGTGTTAACAGAATAACGCTAGAGGCGACGGTAAAAAAGGCGACAGAGGCTAGGGCTGAAATACCTACTGTCTTTTTAACGTTGCCTGACTTGTTTGATTTGGCATCCGGCATAATCAGTTAGACTCTTCCTTGTTTAAGTCATGCGCAGAAGTGCGAACAATAATGGCGTTTATTTGGTCGTTTTCTACGTACCAAGCTTTGGTTATTCTCGCTTCTTCTGAGGTGTTGGCTCTTAATATCACTCGATAGTATTTTTTGTAAGGTGAGATAATTGGCTCATAAGCGGATGGAGATAGATTTTTGATGAAAGCTTGGGCATTTTTCTTACTTGAGAACGTCGCGAGTTGGACCAACCAATTGGCTGAACTTGGCGTGAAGTTAGTCGTTTTTTCGGCTTCTACCGCGTCAGATTTACTTGCGTGACGAGGAGGGTTTTCCAAGTCGTTATCTTGGCTGATGAAGACTATGTCTTTGATTTCTCCTGATAGAACGTAGCGTTGGCTAAAGTTCGGTAAAAAGGTGAAATCACGCGATCGCTGTGCGTGGGTTTTGTTGTACCAGAACTCTGTTAAACCAATACTGGTTGCTATCAAACAAAAGAAGAACAAGCTGGTAATGAAGTAACGTTTACGTCTAGTCGGTTTTCTTACGTCAGGAAGCTTTACCTTCGTGCGGCAGTGAACGCCACTGGCGGTACGATATTGACTGATGGTTTGTTCTAGTTGGTGGACGAATGCTTTTAACTGTTCAGCGCCGCCTTCACGATATTGGCCTTTGAATCCAATATTGATGAACAGGTAGATAATCTCCAGAAGATCGATCAGTTTGTGTGGCTGTCTTGCGGCTTTTTCAGCAACAGAAAAGAACAGTTCACCACCATTACGCATGCCAAATAGTTCGCTAAGCAGGGTTTTGTTTTCCCAGCCGCGTTTCTCTCCCCACTCGGTATAGATGATGAATTCATCGATGACTACAGCGTACAAAAAGCACAGCTTATCGATAACAGCAATAGGGTAGGTAAGCTCGGTTGCTTGAGCCTTTATGTCGTTAATACCCTGAATAAACTGCTCTCGGAAAACGGTTAAATCTTCAGGTTCAGACAGCGTTGAGATCTTGAGTGTTTTGGTCAGCAAACCACTGCTGATGTTGATCAGTTGATTCTCTGCTTTATCAAAGTGACGCAGAAACTCTTCTTGGGTGCTGGTGGAGTGCACCGCAACCAATTTAGACAAAGCTTGGTCAGACTCTGTATTCGCAGAGCCTTTTGATGCTTTATCTATGACCAGTGTTTCTTCGTCTAAATAATCCATGGCCATTATCTCAACGCGTAAAGAACGACTTCGAGAGCGGGTATGCGAGCATCGACGTGCAGCGCAATCGCATCTCGCGTATCTAGCATATCCAACCAATTTCGATCTTTGGCATCGACTTCAAAATAAGCGACACCTTGCATCGGTTTGAGTTCACTCGGTGCGATCGGAAGTGGGGTTAATGAGATACCAGACAGCGAGCTTCTCACTAGCTCAACAATCTTGTTGTTACTGCTCAACTTGGCTGAAATAGGGAACAGCTCATTAAGCTCTGTGCTGCTAATATCGGACTTAACACTGAGAACGAAACGACGGTTATAAACGCTGCTAGGGTCTTTGATTAACGTGCGAAGTAAGCGGCGTTTCTCAAACAGTGAAACATCCCACTTGAACTCAATAACCGAATCTTGTTGAACTAGAGTGAGTAAGTTTCTCAGGCTCGAAAACAGTGGGTTAAAGTTGTCATAGAGTTTGTCGTATTTTAAAGGCTGGCATTCGTCTGGAATCGCTGGTGTTAACGCCATGACTTGAGCTTCAAACTGTTTCAACTTTGAATACAGTTCGTGTGTCGGGTATTTGCTGTTACTGATGGTTAATTCAAACCACGGTAGCCATGTGTTGAGCGTTTGAAGCCACAGGAAATCTTGCATCATAGACTGAGGACTTTTTTGCCCTTGGCCAGCTTCAATGCGTTTCAATAGGTTTTGAGCGCGATTACTTACCAGCGCATGAATTTCTTTGACTCGTTCGCTAAGGAGGGTTGAAGCGCCGTAATGCAAGCAAGCTGGGATGAAGGCTCTATCAAGCATCACTTCGTCTGAGTCGCTGATTTCTAAAATCTTAGCCACTGGAATGAGGGTAAAGCCAGAGGTGTCTTCTCCCGCGAATTTGAGCCCGATATTCAGCTGAGCTACGTCGACTTCGACGCTGGCGTTTTCGGAGGTAGAAGTATCGAATACATTGATTGAACGTGTGATGTAACGGCTCTGCTCTTGTCCATCTTCGCTGTAGTCATTGTTGCCTTGTAAAGAGATTGGCAGAGCAAGGTAGACGATGGTTTCAATGGTGCCTTGCGGAATATCGACAACAATCTCTTGTTTGAGGTTGAATTGGGTTCCATCGGGGAACACACCTGAACAGCTCGGTATAGATAGCTTACCGATCTTTAAGAGATCGTGGTTAAGCACTAGCTCGGTGATGCCAAAGAAAGGGGCAAAACCAGCCAGTGTTTCAATGTTCTGACGAATGTAGTTTTGCACATAGCGATCTTGCTGCTGAAAGTGCTGAGGGGCAATAAACATCCCTTCTTGCCACACTACTTTTTTGAAAGCGTCCACGTAAAATCCTTTTCTATTATTTTTATATATTGGCTTTTTTATTAAAAGATTTGCCACCAGCTCGAGTCAGGCTGTATCACGGCTAACTCTGCTTTCTTCCCTGTAATCGTTAACTCTAAGGTTTGCTCTGGATCGGAAGGCATAATCAAAACGGTCTTGGTTGTGCCATTCTGGTAATCCGCGAATTCGACCAGAGCTGCAATGTATTGCGTGTTTTTGTTGATGTCTAACGTCAGCTTTTGCTCTGAGTTAGGCAGTACTATCGGTAACACCTGTTTTGAAACTAAGTTTGCCGCCAATAGCTGCAAGTCATTGTTGTACAAATCAATAAACGGCAGCTGTTTGAACAGCTGTTGATCCGTGAGTTGGTAAAGCCTAACCACAACAGGGTTCGCTTGGTCATCATTGTATTGGTTGACGGTCGCATCAGCTTTAACGGTCAACGAATATTGAGTGACAACAGGAGTTGGATCTGATGAAGAACATGCTGTGATCAATACACAAAGAGATAAGAGTATGAGACGTTTCATTCTCTTTCCTCACTTTGCTTCTGCATGTTCTCCATAAACAACGCTTTGAATTGACGTCTGAAATCTCCGTTGTCTTGACGGTGTTGAAAATGCTTTCGGTAAATCTTCCAATACTTTTTATCTTTGTTGGTAAAAATGCCGCTACTGACATACTCACTAAATTGGCTCTCAAGCTGCTTTGGTGCAAACTCATTTAAGAACTGATCAACGGTTTGTTCTAGGGCGTCGAACAGCGCTTTTTGTTGAAGCTGAGGATTCTGTAAGTATTGTTGATTCTTTTCGGTCAGCGTGATGAGTTTGTCGATTGACTCTTCAATGCGCGTATTGTTCTCAACATTGACGGGCAGATATTCTAACTCTGCAGAAGAGAGAGTGTTGTTATCGGCGTGAGAGATTTCGTCTACTTCAATGTTCGGTATGACTTTGTCATCGTCCAAATCTTCAAATGGATCAGATGAAAAGGGGTCGTCACTCAGAACATTCTTTGAAGAGAAATTCGAGGTCTTCTGAACGATTGCAACTTCTGGTGAGTCATCTAAAAAGTCAGTATCGCTGTCATCAAGCTTTAAGTTAAAAGGTTCTATAAAAGTTTCATCCTGTGTGGTGTTATTGGCCGCGTTGACTTTTGGATCACTCAATAGGCTAATCAGCAGTGTGTAGCCACCAAGTTTGATGATGTCGCCGTCGGTAATGACGTACTCTTTCTCTTTTGCCAAAGACTTATCGTTTAACGATACGCCGTTGTTACTGATGTCTTTAATCACGTAACCACGATCTGTCGGGTAGAGCTGGCAGTGAGTTCTAGAGATCCATTTTGATTGATCGGGTAGCGCAATATCACATGACGGAGAACGACCTAAGCTTCCGCCACTTTCGGGCAGATACGTCACTCTAGAGGAAACAACCTCTTCAGCAGGTACAGAAATCATGTGGACACTGATGGACAATGGCTACTCCTTGCACTTGGATATGGCTGAATTAAAACTGTCTAAGAAACCCGAATAGGTTTTAAGGAATCGATTCGAAAAATAGACCCCCATATCCTTGGTATCTAAATTCGTCGAATTGAAGTAATCGAGTGGTAAAGAGGCTTTATTCAACTCTCTTTTAAAGACCAACTCATCTTCTAAAACAACATCAATTTCCCTTTGTTTTAAAAGTCTTAGTAATACTTTAGCATCTCGTGGCTGCTTAACGACGTTAAATCCATTACGTTTTAGCCAAAACCATTTGTTTGAGCCAAATTTGGCAGAAAAGTTAAGGTTTAACTTTGACAATTCATCAACCTTCGGCTCCACTCCTGGGCCAAAATACCAATTCAACGTCTGTTTTGCGATGGGTGCTGAGAGCGTAGCGTATTCATCACGCTCAGAAGTTTTAGTGGCGACGAAAAAGCCGTGTTGGCTACCACTATGCACACGCAGTTGTGCGTCCGACCAAGTGGTCATCGTAAGTTGATAAGGCTGTCCCATCATGCCTAACGCGCATTTAACTTTGTCTAATGCGATGCCTTGCATCGAAGCGTTTTCATAGGTTTGGTACGGTGGCCAATCTTGTGTGGTCAGCATTAGGCGAGATGGCCCAATTTTTACTTGAGCAGAAGCACTCATCGACCAAAACGTCGAGATGAGTAGGGTGACTAGCGATAATCTGATGGTAGAGGCTCTAGTTAACATCATTAGAGTGTCCTATCACTTCAGAGATCTTCAAGATTGACACTGGCGGGTAATAGTCGAGCTTATGAGCGGCTTCGATATTAACAATATAGGAATATTGGCTAAGTGACTCTATCGGAATGTCTGAAGCTTTTTGAGTTCCTTTCAATATGTTCTTCGCTTTGTATCCAGCGAATTGACCAACATTGTAGTAACGGCTGACAATACCAAACAGGGCCTTGTGTTTTCTTATCGGGCTCTCGGTCGCCGAAAAAGTAGGTATGCCTGCGGAATGTAGCCCCGACACGACTTCCCCGCCTTGGGTGATAATGTATGAATCCGGGGGTAAATAAGCCATATCGACACCATCACGTTTCATATTGTTTATCGTGATGTTAATTAAGTCGCTGTTTGACTTGGTTTTATCAATGTTTAATGGGTACAACATAACACGCTTGTTATAAATTTCCGATAACTCCATCATTTTATTTGCGGTGATAATCGAATTATTTTCGTCAGCATTATATATAACCCCAAGGCTTGAAATGTTATTGAGCTTTTCTATCGCTTTAAACTGTATTTCATGGGGTACGATGTGCGATACACCAGTAAAGTTTCTGTCTGTTGAAGATAAATCAGTGATTAACTTAGAACCCACAGGGTCGGTCACGATACTGAATACAACCGGCGTCGTGTTGTTTATTCTAAATTCGCTTGGTTCTGTGTAAGTTCCTAATAAATTCAATGTGATAGTGGTACCAAATGAATAAATGAGGTCGGCTTCTTTATATTCTAGATCTCTAATATGTTGTTTGAGCTGAGCTTTATCTCTGTTTGCATCAAGAACGGTAAATCTCACATCAATATGTTGGGATAAATAATCCATGAAGCCTTGTTCTGCGTCCGTTACTCCTCGCCATAATAAAAGAATGACGTGTTTTTCATCACTCTTAGCAAATGAGGATGGGGACATTAAAATCAAGCTAAGAACGAACACTATAAATCTCATAATTGAACCCCTAGCTTCTGTTTATCAGACTTCAGGAATATCGAGAAAAACACAATTAAACTAAAGGAACTCGCGAGAAGCGACGCACCAAATATAAGAATAGTTTGGTCGTAACCGAAGATACTCAAACAAACCCCAGCCAGCATTGGCCCCGCGATATTACCGATACGCTCAGTAAGTCTAAATATGCCGATGATTTTTCCCTTCTCGATACCCTGACCAGATAGGAGGTCGATGACCAAAGGTATTTGTGGAGAAACACAGATGCCGTGTGCGACACCAATAATGATTACGATGAGTAGCAGCCCTAATGTACCTTGGAAGAAGTAGAAGTTGAGCAAGGCAAGGGACGAAAGTAATCCGCCAATAAAAATAAAGGCCATTTTGTTTTTAAGCTTATCGACCAAAATGGCACTCAATGGTGAAATTAGAATGATCGCGAGGCCATAAGCCATAATCACACGACCAGATACAGAGCTACTTTCGCCAAGGAATTGCAGATACACGGGGCAGATGTAGTAAAGGAAGCCTGTCAGTACGATCTTCGCCGGTATCGCACTGAATATTGTAATTAATGCAAAATACTTATTACTCAACAGAAGCTTAAAGTCTTTCAGCTGAACGGGTTTACTCGCGTTGCTGGTGGTCGACTTTTCAAAGAACACATAGACCAGTAAGACACTCAATGTTGCCAACAGTCCTGCGAGCATAAATGTTTCTGAGTATCCAAGTTTCTCCGCTAAGATTCCTCCGATAGCTGCACCACATAAAGAGCCAGAAAAGAATGATGACAAGAAAGTCGCCATTCCTTTGGTGCGATTAGAATCGTTAGTGGTATCTGACACATAACCTTGTGCTGAAATAAATACGATACCGTAGCCTACAGCGGTAAAAGCACGAGCCACCAACAAGAGTTCGAGAGATTGAATGAAAGCAGTAGCAACCAAGCCAATACAAGTGATGAGTCCACCTGTCATCAATGAATGCCTTCTGCCTACTTTATCTGACCAGTAACCTGCAAATGGCAGTGAGATAGCCCAACACAACATGAACAGAGAAATGGGCAAGCTCGTGACTAGGTTTTCAGGTATCCAACCGGTTGTATTTTCCAGTGAAGAGACGAACCTAGGAAAAAAGGCGAGTGAAGATGCTTCTGAGAACACTAATAAAAACAGCGGTAAACGAATGAATCGAAAGTCTTGCTTATCGATGTCTTGTGATGGTTGAGTCGGGTTTAGCTTAGTGATCGCTTGGTTAGTCAGATTGAGTAGTTTGCCAATCTCATCGCGTGACGAGATCTTAGCCAAATGATTCACGATGTCTCGGTTTACCAACATGAAGACTTTCTTTACTTGGTTCCAAGGTGAAATAATCATGAAGTTACACATGAACAGAATGATTTCTGCAACCACAAGGCAAGAGGCAACCAAAACGGTAATCATGTCCATGACGCTTTCTTTAAGCAGGTTAATGATCAGGTTGTTGTCGGTGGTGACGTTCAATTGAATAGTATGACTGTTGTTGAGTGAGAACGTCGATTCTCGGATAGAAGGGTGCACAACTTGTTCTTCAGGGTAGCGATAAGAAGAGCCTGACTGTCCTTCAAAGTTAATCGACAGAATTTCGCTATGGTGATCAACGAAGAAAGCAAATTCATCTTCTAAGCCATGCAGTTTGTCGTCAGGAACGCCTTTGTCTATTAATCCTTTAATCATCTGATTTAACGAGTCGCCAATCAGGTTGGATTTCTGTTCGAGCTTAACCTCGTAAATCTGTGAAAACTTGTCTAGCGATTGATACGAAACCCCAAGGTTAGCAATGATGGTCAACAGGATGGCAAGAGAGATGATAAACACCGGAAAGTGCTTGTTTTTCAACTTCTCAAACTTAGACAATGAGTTCGGGGATTGCAGCGCCTTGTGAGCTTGGGTGATCGTTGGTAGCAATTCATCCGAATCGGTAGCGGATTCAAATATTGCAGTTGCGCCTTTTACTCGGCCTACAATACCTTTCAATAGGTACTTCAGGGCGATAAAGGCAATCAGGCAAGAGAGTAGTATCCAAATTGCCGAATAGAGGAACTGGAGCTTGAGCAAGAAGGTTTTCTGTTGCTCTAATAGCGTTGTGGAATAGTAGAGCTTTACTTGGCCTTCGACTAAACCAAAGGAGTTAGTGATATCGAGCGATAGCTGACGGTCATTTTCTTGATTTCCCTCTCCGGTACCAAAAAGTCGCTCCCCCGAACTAGAAACGACAACCAAGGCGGTAATACCGTCAACAATTTTTAAACGGCGATCCAACATACTTTGGATGTTGGATATCGCTGAAAGCGGCAAGCCTAAACTGATCGCTTGGTTGATATCGTTATGTGTTTCTTCTAATACAATTTCATAGATGGAGTCGGAAGTTTCAGTGAGCCTCTTCTCGAAATTAAAATAGTTCAACGTTGCATTTAAGGTGATGGAAAACAGCAAAACCGCCATGATGGCCAGCATCAACTTAACCCTAAGTGATAGGTTAATTAGTGAAGGTTTGATCAATGTTTGGCTAGCTTTGCTGTTCATAGTTAAAACCTACTTAATCGATAAATCGAAGTCAGCACTGTTGTTGGTCGCGCTAACAGTGACTTGAGTTATCGGTTCGCTACGGCTGAGTCGACCAATACATTCTTCAGCCAATCTAGGCATCAATGAACGATTAATGATTTGCTCGACTGCACGGCCACCTGTCGTTGGATCGGTATTACGGTCAACCACGAATTGAATGAAGTCTGCGTCCCAAGTAAAGGAAGCTTGATATTGTTCTGCGAGTTTCTTCTTGATTCGATTTAGTGAGATCTCAGTGATTTTTGCTAACTCTTCATCGTTAAGCGGATAGTAAGGGACAATGGTAGTTCGTCCTAAGAAAGCCGGTTTGAAGTACTGCTGCAAGTCTGGACGAATTGCTTCAAGTAACTCATCGTTGTCGATACGGTCTGTGGTTTTAGCGCACACATCACAGATAGCTTGGTCAGCTGCGTTGGACGTCATAATGATGATGGTGTTTTTGAAGTCAACGGTTCGGCCTTCACTGTCTTTGATATGGCCTTTATCGAAGATTTGATAGAACAAGTCATGCACGCCAGGGTGCGCTTTTTCCATCTCGTCTAATAGCAGTACTGAGTATGGGTTACGTCGAATAGCTTCCGTTAACACACCACCTTCACCAAAGCCGACATAACCGGCAGGCGAACCGAGTAACATAGAGATCTTATGTTCTTCTTTAAACTCGGTCATGTTAATCACGGTAAGGTCGTTACTACCTCCGTACAGTTGCTCCGCAAGCGCCATGGCGGTTTCAGTTTTACCCACACCACTAGGACCACACATCAGGAACACACCAATCGGTTTACGATTATCGGTTAACCCAGCGCGTGATATGCGAATTGCTTTTGCGAGCTCGTTTTTCGCGACATCCTGACCAATAACTCGAGTATTAAGCTCGTCTTCTAAAGTCAGCAGCTTGGCGATTTCATCACTCATCATGTTACCAACAGGAATACCTGTCCAATTCGCAATCACTTGAGCAATGGTGTTGTCGTCTACCATGGCGTAAACAAGAGGTTCTTCACCTTGCAACTCGGCCAATTCAGTTCGCAGGGTGTCGAGCTGTTTTTGCTTGTTAGCGTCGACAGCATCTTGCTCTTGTTCTTCGGTGATCTCCTGTTGAACCGTTTTGATTTGGTCAACTAACTCAATCTCTTTCTCCCAGCGCGTGTAATACGCTGCCAATGTTTGTTGGTTTTCTTCAATCGATTGTGTGAGCTCTTTGATCAATTCAGCGCTATTTGAGAACAGTGCATCTTCTTTTTCTAACGCCGACTTCTCGTTTTCTTGGTAACGAATGGTTTGCTCTAACGTTTCCAATACTTCTGGCTTCGCGCCTTGTGTCAGTGCGATTCGCGCACTGGCAGTATCAAGAAGACTAATGGCTTTGTCTGGCAGTTGGCGACTTGGAAGGTAACGGATCGATAAGTTGACCGCCGCTTCAATCGCGGATTCAGCAATAAAAGCGCCATGGTGAGCTTGCAATGAAGCGGCTACGCCACGCAGCATTTGCATCGCATCTTCTGCATTTGGTTCTTCAATCGTCACAACTTGGAATCGGCGTGTTAGAGCAGGATCTTTTTCGAAGTACTTTTTGTATTCCGCCCATGTTGTCGCGGCGATGGTTTTGAACTCACCACGCGCCAAGGCAGGTTTTAGAAGGTTTGCCGCGTCGTTTTGTCCAGCAGCGCCGCCTGCACCAATAAGGGTGTGGGCTTCATCGATAAATACAATGATGGGTACTTCTGACGTTTTTACTTCGTTGATGACGTCTTTTAAGCGGTTTTCAAACTCACCTTTAACGCTCGCGCCTGCTTGCAGTAAGCCAAGGTCTAAAGAGTGGATTTGCACGCCTTGCAGAGCACTAGGAACTTCGTCGGCTGCGATTCTTAACGCTAAGCCTTCAACAACAGCGGTTTTACCTACGCCGGGTTCACCGACCATAATCGGGTTGTTTTGGCGCTTACGACACAAGATATCAATCGCTTTTCTTACTTCGGCATTACGGCCAGAAATAGGATCTATGTTGCCGTCAATCGCTTGTTGAGTCAGATTCACCGTGTACTTGCTCAGTGCGTCGTTACCTGCTGGGGTAGTATCGACAGAACCACCGGCTGAAGGCGCTGCAGAATTGCGGGCAATAGGGGTTTTCTTGATCAGACCTTGTAGAGATTCGAGTGAAACACTGCTTAGCGTTTCTAGTTGTAGGGTGCTTACGCCTAACACGTTCTGTTGCATCAAAGCTTGAATAAGATGCAAGCTGACAATTTCGCCATGACCATAGTTTACGGATGCAATCATCCAAGCATCTTTGATTAATTCAGTTAAGCCATGACTTAGTGTCGGCTGACCTTCGCTGCCTTTTGGAAGCATAGCTATTTTTTTGGAAAGCTCATTCACTAAAGCGTCTAATGACAGCTTTTGAGATTCGCACAACGCCATTAGCTTTGGATCTTTTTGGGAAATAAGCTGAAGGATCCAGTGTTCTATTTCTATCGCTCCAACACCTTGGTTCATCGCCGCGCCCGCAGACGCTTCCAACGCTTGCTTCAGTTCGGGAGATAGCTTTCCTACTAAGTTAGTGAGAGTTACTTGTGTCATAGTCAATTCCTTGTATCTCTATAATCTACACATTCCGTATTTATGAACTACAAAAGCAAAATCTTTACGGTTTCATTGGGGTTACGCTCAGGTGCAAGGTAGTCAATTTCACCTAAACGAGCGGCTATAGAAACCTTGCTTGATAAACGGGGTTTGGTTAAATATGAACGTTTGACGTTCAGATAAATGGCAACAGGCGTACTGTCTTTTAAATAGTGCTGAGTCAAAGACAACACAGCTTTTGCAAATTGGTCATCTTGTTGAATCTCGAGGAACTCATTTCTGTTTTTTGGGGTAACAAAAATACTCAAGTTGTTAAAATGAGCTAGGCAAGTTTTGCCAACCAAAAAACCTTGTCCCAAGCGACTGTTAAAATCTCGATTAACACCGATGCGAGTTAACGAGTCGGTCGGTAATAGACGTTGTTCAAATGCTTTGCACTCAACTTCGATGGAGTAGGGAAAAAAATCATTTAAAATCTTTTTTAGAGTCGTCAGGTTTCGGCTTTGTTGGCTTAGCAGTAATGAATATTGGAGATACTCTTTGTGCTCTTTTCCAAGCGCAGCAAAGTGATTCAATAATGCTGTTTTCTTTGGGTTTTGCTCACTTTCAACAAGTAGCCAACGTCGAGCATTGGTTCGATAAGTGATTTCAAAGTGTCGTTGATTAAATACGTCTAGAAAATCTTGCAGCGAATGATCTTCATTGTGGATCGCGGCTAACAACTCTTCGTATATGTAATTAGGTATCACGCCTTTAACGCCCGAGAGCGCTTGTTTTGCTAATCTGAGTTTGGCTTTGTTTCCCTTTAACGAGAAGTATTGGATCTCTTGAGGGTTGCCAGTCGGCATCGCCTCCGATTTCAATTGGATCTGTATCGGTGAGCTACTTTGGGACTGAAGCTGCTCCAATAGCCTCATTGCCTGAGAGAAATCGTACTTTTCAGGCTGAGTTGCTAGGTCTTCGATGAAATGCTTCATATATCCCCCTTACAGCCTAAGCTCTGGTGATTTTCAGTTCGCAGGATTTCCGACATTCGCTGAGTTATAAACACAATTGGCTACCGTGAATCTTAGGGTACTTTTTAACGACACCATCTCGACCGTAGATTCGGATCTTGAGTTGGATATATCGGTCAAAGCTACAAAATTGTTGGAAGAAGCGATTCAGTACATCAGCAAATGCCAAATAGGGTGAGGTTGCATCGAGTGTGAGTTCAATCTCGGTTCCGGGAGAGAATACGTTTTTGCCCAGAACGCGAATAGCAGACACTTGTGAATTGAATGTGATCGAGTGAATCATCTGAATTTCAGCGCTCGATACTTGCTCTCGACTGCACAAACTCAGCATATGCTTGAGGTCAGCAACCGGATTACTAGACTGCACCAGTGATGAAAAGTTGGTGTTCAGTAAGCTAATGAATTCCCAATGGATGTTTTGGTCGACTTCCTTTGTGATGGGTGCCGAAGGCGGATAAATAGGCGAAAACTCACCGGGTAAATCAATACTCTCGAGGCATTCCAGAGTGCCGCTTACGCCACACGCTTGCTTACCATTTGTGCACAGTAAGTGAGTACCAAGTAGCTTACTAAATTCAGCTTCTGGCGCTTCAGATAGCGAAATTGCGATGCTCATTTCACCAAAGTGATTGTGTTTACTTTGCCAGTAGTCATATTGCTGATTGTGGGTGTATTTCTCTTTAAAAAGAGGAACTAACGGTATTTCACCGTTAGGCGTGATTTCGTAGACCTTCTGAATTTCGATGATTTCAATATTGTTGTCGCTGTGCGCGTCGGCATTCACAGGAACTGAAAGGGTTCTGTGATCGTACGCAATAGGTTCGCCTGTCTGCTCAAACAAGTTAATCGCTGGCATTACGTTTAACTTGAAAACATCTTTATTGAATAGGCGGATAAATTCGGACGGCAATGACGACATGAACAAGTTAATGATGATTTCTGATTCATCAAATTGGCCTGCGTAATCCGCAAAGTTCTTAAGTCTAAAGAACTGTCGCTTCTCTTTGAAAAAGAAAAACTCGTTAATCAGTTGATAGCCCGTGAATTGATTACCATGCTCAGGTAAAAACTTAAACTCGAGATCGCTGATTCGATTTTTCAGCTGGTGGCTATCAATGGTGACATGTCGAGCGCATTCGTTGTCTGAGATAGAAATCGCTAAGGTGTTATTGAGAAGAAGCTCGACTAGCGAGTCCGCATTGTTTTCAAACCCTTTGGCGAAGAAGTCGAGGTCATTGAGTTCTAAGTGGCTGAAGTGTACTTCGGGGTCGCCAGTGTTCAGTGAGATCTGAACGACCGCTGAGCTTTGATTAGCCGATTTGGGTCTATTGAAGCTAAACGGGGCGCTTAGCGCTTTGATGTTGCCTAAGCTAAATGGCGCTATTTTGAGTTCATCGACTGTTCTAAATAGGCATTCGTTTTTGGTGTTGGTGCTCGAAAACAGCGAACCTTTTGGCAAAGTACTCGATTCAATAGGGCCTTCTTCAGCAACTAACTCAAGATAAGCAACGCTAGGAACGGTTTGTATATAAGACGGATAGAGCACTCCTAATATACCTTCGATGACCTCAGGTAACTGCTCTGATAGTTTCTTTTCTACCTTAGCATTTAATAGTGCGACGCCATCTAATAGACGAGCCATGCTAGGGTCTTCAATCTTACCTTGATGAATATTGAGCTTCTCAGCGTGCGTCGGGTATTCTTGACCGAACTGACCTAACGAACGGCGCACAAAAGCCAGTTCTTGCTCGAAGTAACGCATAATAGGTTCAGTCATAGTTATCTTCTTCTAATGAGGTGGTTAGGTCACTTAATGCGATTTTGGAGTCAAAGATAAGGTCTTGTTCGCCATGACTTGTCTTAACCTTGGCGATGATGTTGAACGACAGTGAGTTGTCACCCTCTTTGCGCTCTCCAAGCTCTACGGAGATGTCATGAAGTCGAGGTTCAAAGCTTTTAATCCACGTTTCAATACGTAAAGTCAGCTGCGTTTTTTCTAGAGTGGCGCTCAGTAATTGAATATCTTCGATACCAAACTTTAAGTTAGAGCGGTTGACTTCTATCAGTCGTTTATCGATATCTGTCAATGATGCCTCAGCTTCAAGTAGCTTGGTGAGGTGGAACTTGATGTCTTCAATCTCAGCATCCTGATAGGGCTTTGAATCACTGATAAAGGTCTTCCAAAAGCTCATTACGCCACCTCATTTAGGTCGGTGGTCAACACAACTTCACCGCTGAAGTAATCAAACTGGTATTGAGGAACAATGCGCAGAGTACAAGCGAAGCTGCCAGCTTGAGAGCTTGACTCTGTCACACTCACTTTGGCGAAGCTGAGGGGGTATTTAGATAAGGTCTCTTCATTGGCAAATGAAACGTTACTCGAGAACTTTTCAATCCAATGGGTCAAAAACAGCTCACACTCGGTTGCGTTGTTGAAGCTGCCGATCATCTCTCTGACTTGAACTTTTAGGTAATGAGCAATTCTGCAAGACATCAGTGTGGTTTGAATCTGCGTGAGCACTTTGTCATTGTCGTTTTGTCCGCACTGCCAAATTGAGTTGTTACCATTGAAGTAAAATTTATCGGTTAACGGGCTCTTCGCTAATGGGATAAAGCCGCTTTGAGCGTAGAAATTCGACAGTTGGCCGAACAAGCTGATATCCGTCACTGGTTTTTGCAGGTGACTGTCGAAATAGTGGTTCGTTGGTAGGTTAACGACGGCACCTTGTAGTTTGTCGTTCCAACGGGATTTTAGGAAGCCAAACCAGTTAACGCGGTGAAACTCTCGCATGATAGTGGTAGTCAGTACCATATTGGCTAATCCCCAAGCTCCTTGACCTTGCTCGTTGTAAATGAAGCCAGCGCGTCGATTCTTGTATGCGTCTCTCAGGCGAACTTGTGGTAGCGCCATGCCAATAAAGCGAGAGCTCGGTTTACTGCGTAAATCCTGCCACGCCTTAAAGTCGGGACCGGAAAGGATCTTATTGATACGTTCGATATCAGACAACCAATCGGCACCGCTTTCACCAAAGAATGTTGCTACTGGAGAAAACAGCATAGGGCAGAGTGTTGCTTCGCCTAATTTGCCTAACAGCTCTACGGTAAACAGATCGTCGTAGTCGGCATCAAAATCGATGTCCATCGAGATAGGGTGGCTAAAGGTGATGCAACCAAAAGGGTGACCACCTAAGGTATTCAGTTCGTTATTGCCGATCTTGTTATACAAGTCGCTGGATTTGGTTGAATAGGCTTGATTGACGTCGCTAGAGATCTCCGCCCAGTTCATATCGAGCAGTTTTACATGCGCTCTTTGGTAGCTGACGGGTAGGGTAACAAGCTGCTGAAGGCTTAACCAGTTACGTTCCAGTTTTTGAAACTCGGGTTCATGGAGGACTTCATCAAGCTGTAAACTGAGTTTGGAATCGATTGTTGATATAAGTGTTGATATCAATGAAATTAGTGAGGATTTAGAGCTTAAGGAGTGTTTGTCTAGCTCAGATAACAGAGATAAAGCCTCTTTCATAAAGGTATTATCTGTGTCATCTAATTGATTGAATCTGTTTTGCCATTCTGTATTTAACTTCATACAAAATTTTTGGCCGGATTGCTCCGGCCAAATCCATATTAGCCTGGAATCTTCGCAACCATTCGAACTGAGGTCGTCAATTCTTCAAGTTGTAACCAAGGTCTTAGATGAGCGACAGCTGAGTATGCGCCTGGCTTACCAGGTTGCTCGACCACTTCAATGCGAGATTCGCAAAGAGGCGTTCTTGCACGTTGCTCATTACCAATGGCACCCGCGTTGGTGTATTGGTCGATCCACAGTTGTAGCTCTCGTTTGATATCCGGAGCTTCAAGATTCGAGCCTAACTTGTCGCGACCCATTACCTTCAGGTAGTGGGCGATACGACTACTTGCCATGATGTAAGGCAGGCGAGCTGAAATTGCCGCGTTTGCCGTTGCATCTGGGTCAGTGAAGGTTTTAGGCTTTTGCGTTGTTTGACCGCCGATGAACACAGCGTAGTTAGAGCTTTTGTAGTGAACCAAAGGAAGGAAACCAAGGTCAGAAAGCTCTTTCTCACGCTCATCTGTTAGGTTAACTTCTGTTGGACACTGCTGAAGTAGGTCGCCCGCTTCAGACTTGTAAGTTAGGTTTGGAAGGTTCTCGACCTTACCACCGTTATCAAGACCACGAATAGAAGTACACCAACCTGAAGCCGTGTAAGCTTGAGTCATTTTAAGACCCAGATCATACGCTGCATTAGACCAAACCAACTGATCATTGCTGGTTGGCTTAGGATTACCATCCATATCGGTACCAAGCTCTTCATAAGCGAAGACATCAGTACTCAAACCTTTGTCGCCATAAGGTAGGCGAGCAAGAGTTCGTGGCAGTGTTAATGTTACGTAGCGAGCATCATCACTCTCACGGAATGAATTCCATGCAGCGTAAGCAGGAGAGTCAAAACCAGCGGCTACTGGCTTGCCTTCAGAGAAGGTTTGGAAGTCGTTAAACTCAAACATCTCAGCGTTTGCAGCGGCAATGAATGGTGCGTGACACGCTGCAGCAACTTCACCCATGTAGCGAAGTAGGGCTACATCTTCATCTTTAGCGCTAAACTCGTAGTCACCAATGAATGTACCGTAAGGTTCACCACCAGCAGTACCGAATTCACCTTGGTAAACCGCATTGAATAGTGGGCTACGGTCAATCGCAGGCGCATCTTCGAATTGATCAAGCAGCTCTTCTTGAGTGTAATCGACCATTTTGATCTTCAGATCACGGCCAAGTTCGCTCTCTTTAACGAGTTTTTGTAGACCACGCCAAGAGCCTTCAAGCTTCTGTAAGTCTTTTTGTTGCATGACTTCAGATAACTGTTGAGATAGCTTTTTATCTATCTCTGATATTGCGTTTTCAATTGTTTTTGTAACGTTCTTATCCCACGTCACGGTGCCAGAAAGAGCTTGCTCTGTAAGTACAGAAAACAGTTCTTTCGTGGTGTCAGCGGGAGTTTGAGTGGTTGCTTCAATCGCACGGTCTAGGAAGCTCAGTGAGCCTTCCGCCGCCTCCGGTTGCGCTTGATTCTCAGTTTCAGTACTCATTACTCAGCTCCTTCTTCTTTAATACCAAGCTCATCAGAAAGAGCATTAATCGTATCTGCACTTTGTAGAACTTCTTTAAGTAGCTTTTCTAGGTCGCGAGAACGATCGGCTTTAGAAAGCAGTACCTTCAGTTGATTACGGGTTTCGACTAGCTTCTTAAGCGGTTCAACCTGTTCGATTATCGCTTCAGGTTCGAAATCTTTCATCGAATTGAACTTAAGACTCGCCGCAAATTGGCTGTCATCACCTGCAAGAACGTTATCGACTTTCAATGATAGCTCTGGACCTACACGCTTCATTACCGTATCGAAGTTGTCTTTATCAACGTTATAGAAGGTACGATCTTCTACTTCTTCTTTATCTTGCTTATGGCCTGAGTAGTCACCAATAACCCCAACAACAAAAGGGAGCTCTTTGGTTTCTACAGCGCCATTAGTCTCAACGTCATAGGTAATACTTACGCGGTTCTTACTTACGCGTTTATGTTGGGAATTTAGTGCCACGGTAACTCTCCTTGTTTAATTACTTAGCAGTTGAAGTGACTTTAGCTGTTGTAGCATCGAAGCCAACCTCAGGGCCTTTCTCGATCTTACCGCCGTCGGATTCAATGTAGTAAGCCTTAGAAATTTCAGTGTAGGTTAGGCTGAAAGATTCGCTTGGAAGTGAACCGTCTGTGCCAGACATGTTGTAGCTAGACATACGAGCCATTTTTAGCGTTAGAATCAGGTATGGATCAGCACCAGAGCCTTCACGGTTTGGTTTTGTCATTACGATTTCAACGGTGCGACCTTCTGGACCCGGCGCATATAAGAAAGTGGTTAGATGAGGTGTTGCACCATCACAGCCACGAGTCATGTTGACTTCACCAAGAGCAACCATACCTTGGTCCGCATTGTTTGCATTACCTACATCGATACCAACACCACGTACTGCACTCCAAGAAACGCTATCAAGTGCAAAGAATCCATCTTTACCCCCGATCTTTTCTACTGTTGCTGCACCTTTTGGTGTCGTACCATCAATTCTCATAAAAATAGAAGCCATTACTTTCTCCTTGCTCAACGCATTAATGTGCTTTACCACTCAAAATCTTGCAGGCTGCTCGATGATGAGTTGGAAGTCGGTTCAGATGTTTGGTTTGTATCTGTCGTACTATTTGAACTATCAGGAACTGGCGATACTGCCGCTGGCTCTTCAATAGTCGGTGTTGCTACCGGAGTTCTCTCCGGAGCGGAAGTCATTACTGGAACGGATTTTCCTGACAAATCGGTTTTGTCTAGGTTGTCCATTCCTGTCATTTGATTGATCTGGGCGATGACACTTTCATTGCCAACCATTTCTTGAAGTAACTCTGGGAAGCTCATGTAGCCCCAACGAATTGAACGCTCGAGTAAGAATGCAATAGGGCTATGAGGTTCTGTTTCTTTAAAGTACTCAGCGATTTTTCTAATTTCTTGAAACGCATGATCGCGATTAACAATGCCGTTAATGCTCGAGACGTTTTGGACAATCGTTTGAGTTTGGTTTTGGGAGGCAAGGCTGTTTAGTGCTTGGGCTTGCCCGTCACTAGCCACGCTTCCGTTACCTTGGTTTACCGGATTAGTTGCCCCTGAATTTTGGCTTGTCTCAGTGGCTAAACTTGAGTCAATAGAGGTATCACTTGCTTGCTGGGGTGCCGAATGTATCGAATCGTCTTGTTGAGGTACTTCTGTTGAGTTTTGGATAACGTGGAAGTTGTCATCCAAAGGCCAAGGCGCGAATTTTTCTCCAACAAGAAAATGTATCGCTTTAATCAGATCACGTACGTTGGTCTTGATGAAGTTGAAACTGATAACGGTTGCGCCAATAGCTTGGCATTTTTCAGCTAAGTTTTTCTCAGCAACCTCTAATTCACTAAATATACTCGCAAGTTGATAGAGTGTTTCTGAAACGCTTTGATCAAATGAACCTAACGCTGTTTCTTTTAGTTCTGCAATGTTGCCTTTACGCTCTGCAGTGAGGTAATCACCAAAAGTAACGCCCGCGCAAAAATCAAGCATTTGAAAAGGAATATAAACGGAGCTCGAATCAACAGACTCACCAACGAGTTGAAGTAGGGGTTTAGTTTTAAATTCAGTGATTTCCTTCGCTTTCCCTGCATCGTCAGAAGCTTTGAGTTTAGCCTCCGGAAGCATTGGGTTTAGCGTATCCCAAAATTGGTCGATGAAAAGGTTTAAAGCAGGGATAGCATTAGCAAGGTTATGAAATGGCTGAGATGTAAAAAGTTGGCTCGTGATGTACCAACCTAATATCTCTAAGTCTTTTGACTGTGAAGTTAGTGTTTCTTCTGAAACCTTTCTCAACTCAGCCCAGTTTTTTGTATTGGCATCCACGATAGCAGGATCAGACGATGCATCAGGCGTTTCAACTAACTGTCGAAATGAGGATTGAGCGCTATTGTAAACGTTTCTCAAACTGCGATAGGCACTTCGATCTAACTTCAAATAAGAGCCTGAAGGCTCTTCATCCGAGATTGGAACAAGTAGGTGAACGATTTCTGTCATATACATCCTGTAAAAATCTATTGTTATCCCGATCGCACCAAAGTGTCATATTTGATACATAATCCTTATGTTTCGTAAACACTTGTTAACATTTATTAATTCTAGAGCTTTTTCGTGAAAAGTCTCATGCAAAATAGATATTTACTTAAAACTTTGAACTTCATCTAAGAAAGTGGACCGATGTCACGGTTTTTTGAAACCCCATGAAAAGTAAGGTATTTAGCCCCCAATCATCACAGTAGGCATACCCAGAACAATAGTACCGCCGTGACTGGTTGTATCGCCCATACGTGCCGCTGGTTTACTCATTATGAGCACAGTGGCACTGCCTTTGATGATGCTATCGGGAGGGCCAACACAAACGCACATGTCCCCAAGTGTCGCGGCTGGCATATTGCCAATTAAAACCGTCGGTACACCGGGGCAACTGATTGGCCCGCCTACGTGAGGGATAGGTGGAACAGCGGGTGTCTGCATTGGGCAAACATGCATATCGGTTAATCGTGCGGCTAACGTCATCGTAACTCCTATGCCTTACTGCCTTTGGCAAGCTCAAGAGCAATACCAATGGATTTCTTATAGTACTCGTCGGTTTTATCCCAATTTGGTAGAGCAGCAGAGTGATTGATCGCACCTGCTACCGCCTTAGAGTATAGAAAAGGATCTGGGAGAACCGTTGGCAAATCTGGTGCAACAATACTGCCAGACCCGTTCCAAAATACGGCTTGAGCTAACCAAGAAGGCCCGCAATTTAATTTGAGCTTATTAGAGAATAGTTCACTCTTGCGCCTTTGCTCTTCTGATGGTGATTTGACCCAAGCTTTGGCTGTGGAAATACATTGCTTCTGCATTGCTGACCAAACGTCATTTCTTGCATCGAGCGTGTGCGCTCCCCACCAAATGGCTTCTCGAACCGGCAACCCGTGAGCCAGGAGTTGAACCAAATCGAAATAGAGCTCGTTTTCCAACAACGTTTCAATGGAGTCATCAACATTGAGCTCTTCATCGATCAGCGCTTGAGCTTCATCAGAGCTTGAGAATCTATCGAGCAATTGTCGGCCTGACTGATACGGAATCTTTTTATACATGTTTTCGTTCTACCTAAATTTGTGCTTTGGTGTGGTTTAAGTACTAGCGTTTTGAATTTGCTAATTAACCTTAACAATCGCACCTTTTAACTCACCCATCACGCCACCATCGAAAGTGCCTTTTAGTCCGGATTTAAACTCAGCACTTAATGAACCTTCAGCTGAGAGGGTGGTATCGGCTTTAATCGCGACACTGAGACCTTTAATGCTGTTGGAGCTCGTAGCTTCTAGAGCTGTCGTCACACCGGAGATCTTGTTTGCAGATGTAGCCTTACTGGTCACGTTCATCCCTTCGAGGTTGAGCGCACTGCTGGCTTTGATATCAATGTTGCTGGCTTCGATACTGATTGAAGATGAAGACATGGTGATCTTACTTGAACCAACGGTCAGCTCTATCTTGTCATCGGCTTCAAGTGAAATGGATTTACCTTTCTCACTGATCGCTTTATCCGAGGTAAGTGTGTAGTTATCTTCTGTTGAGACGGTAACTTGCTTGGTGGTTTTTTGAAGCAACTCACCTTTGATTGTCTCAGTCAGGTTGTTCTCGACTTCTTTGGTGAAGTCTTTGGTCGCGTGCATGTACAACAGCTCATTGTCTTTCTTGTCATCGAAATAGAGCTCATTCGCTAAGCCACTTAATTTGGTGCTAATGCCTGTTTTTGTGGCGTTCGCCTCTTTGTAAGGTGGCGGATTTTTACTGTTATAAACGCTTCCGGTGATAATCGGTTGGTCAGGGTCGCCATCAATGAAGCTGACTAATACCTCTTGTCCGACTCTCGGAATAAACTGAGTACCGTAACCGCTGCCTGCCATCATCTGAGCGACACGCACATAGCAACTTGTTTTGTCGCCAGAGGCTTCGGTATCCCAATGAAATTGAATGCGCACGCGGCCTTGATCGTCTTGATTGATTTCACCTGCCGTACTGCCTGCGACAATCGCGCTTTGCAGACCGTGTATTTTCGCTTTGTCTCTCGGTGACGGGTAATTAGGAATTGATGTATCGAGTAGGGTCAGTTGGGTCTCACAGTGATTATCTGTGTTGTATCGAATGTGAAGTTCTGTGACCAGATAATCGCCGAGTTGAGACTTGTCTAAATGGGAAGATAATGAGAACCAAGTTCCTAATTCAAATGAATCGTGTTGAGCTTCGGCTTCAACGGTTTGATAACTTTGTTCGAGCTGTTCGATTCGCCTTTTAACTAGGTTACTGGCGAGATCCTCCATGCCGCCAGTGATACCAAGGTTAGGGTAAAACTGCTTGGTCAACTTGGTGTTGTTGGCGATCTTATGACTGGATTTTTTCTCTTTGCTGCTCACCAATTTGGTTTGTGAGTAGTCGTAGCTGGTTAGCTCAATGCTAGCACCATGAAATTGCCCTTGTGGCATCCATTTGTTGATTAATGGATTACTGCCTGATGGGACCTCAATCATGTCGAGTTTGCTAGCATCGGATTTTTGAAAGGGGCTTTGAGCATCTTGCAGCATCATTAGGTGGTCGGAATCGCTGTGTTGGAAAAAGTAGTGAACGCCTTCCTCAGCGAGTAATCGGGTTACGAAATCAAAATCGCTTTCATCGTATTGAACGCAATATTCACGTTTAGACGAAGGCATGGTGCCCGTCTTATAAGATCCACTGAAGCCAGCTTGGGTTAACACGTCTGAAATGATGTCTTTCGTTGATTGGTTTTGGTAAACGCGGAAAGAGTGGGTGTGCTTCAATAACCAGAACCAAGGCCTTAGAGTGACGCGGTAACTAGAGTACTGTAGGTTACCGTCCATACCCAGTAATTGAACCTGGGTAACAATACCGTTGAATACTCGGGTAGCGGTCAAGTTATCGGTGTCATTAACGAAGCGAGTGATAGAGAGCTTTTGCCCCAATTGATCATCGACCACAAAGCTTTTTGAGATGATGGTTAGTTCGATTTTAAAAGGCTTCGATAAGTACTCAGAAATAGCAAAATCGCTGACTGCATGCTCGTTGCTTTTAGAATCTTTTGCCACAATAGTGCTGGCAGAAGGGGAGAAATTATCCGTCATAGGCTCGCCTGATAATGCTCGAAGGTGTCCTGACATAAGGTTATGTCGATACTAACGAACTGACTTGATGTTAAAACTTTATATCTAAATTTATAGCATAAAGTAAATAATATAATAAGCATCATAACAAAGGCGTGAGGTGTTTCCATTTTATGAAAACAAATACCATTAATTTAATTATGGTAATTACTTGCTGGTTTATATTGTTAAATGTCATTTAAATACGAGGTTATTGCGACGCAGAGGGGGATATAAGGAGATCTTAAATTATATATAGAATAATGTGTTGCTAGAGACAGTATGCCGTAGTAATAATATAAATATTGCTAGCATGTTACATTTCTGGGCTAGTGGTTATTCAAGGATAGAATAATGGCAAACACAAAAATCTCGTTGCGGTTTACCGTTGGAGGGATGTTTTTACTTGCGACGGTGCTGACGGCGATCGTGGCAGTTTCACTTCAGTACTACTTCAGTAAGAAAATGGCGACCGAACATACTTTGTCGAAGTTGACCATGGTATCTCAGGATTTAAGCGACTATATCGGCAATGTCGATTCAGATGCGATAAATACCGCTCGCTTACTCTCTTCAGTGCATCGATCTATTAGTCATCAAATCTCTCGGGAAGAGTCGCGTGGGATCCTCTCTGAAGCAATAAAAGACAACCCTCTGTTTTACAGTATTTATATCGGTTCTTCTAACGAACGCTTCTTCCAAATTATCAATCTGGAATCCTCCCCTTTTGTTAGAGAAAAAATTGGTGCCGATCGCTCAGACCGCTGGGTCGTGATCGAGATCAGCGACAGAGAAGCCGGCCGTATCCGTACGACTAAGTATTACGACCTTGAGTTTAACCTCCGAGACTCAAAGACTGAGCCAAGCAATTACTTTCCTACGACACGGCCTTGGTATATCTCTGCGAATACGGAGGTTGTTGAGAAAACACAGCCTTATCTTTTCCAACATCTCCAGATCACGGGCCAAACGTATTCTCTAGCCTTTGAATCAAAAGCTGCTGGCGATACGCAACATGTAATAGGTATAGATATCGTGTTGTCTTCTTTGGCAAGCAAGTTATCGGCCAGTGCATTGGATCTTGATGAAGACAGTCAGGTTGAATCTTTCTTATACTCCAAATCCGGCAACATTATCGCGTCTAATTGCGATATTGAAACGACACAAGTGCTTCCTAAAGCGAGTGAAATCAAATGGTCTTCTGAGCAACAAGGCATCATAGAAAAAACACCACCTTTGCTGTTCTCGAATCAAAATGATTGGGGTCCGATGGATTTCTCTGTATCTGGAGAACCACACGGCTACGCGATTGATCTCTTGAAAATGATCAGTGAAATGAGCGGGGTTAGGTTTGAATTTGTGAATGGCTTTTCGTGGGCGGAGTTAACTGGCAAGTTTCATGAAGGAAGCATTGATGGACTGCATTCGATTCAGAACTACGAAAGCAATGGCGTGAAAGGTTTATACACTGACGCTATCTATGAACTACCTTTCTCTGTTGTCACTCGAGACGACGTTCAAACCCTATCAAATTACGTTGAACTTGAAGGTGAAAAAGTTGCGATTCTATCAGGGTGGTCGATTACACCTCAATTGAGAGCCGACTTCCCAAATATCGAGCTTGTTGAGTTTTCCGACATGGAATCGGCATTGGATGCTGTTGAAAATGGTGAATATTTTGCGGTACTCGATGCTAAGCCCGTGCTGTCGTTTTCATTGGATAAGTTTTTCCATGCAAACCTCAAAGTGAATGAAGCGCTATTGGACTTGAAAGCGAGCTATCCAAACCAGTTTCACATTGTGCTACAGAATAAACATCAACAGCTATTACCAATCCTAAATCAAGCGATTCGTGCACTCGCTGATGAACAGAAAGCCGCATTATCTCAAAAGTGGTTTCAACATACGGCCCTAAATACAGGAACAACCATTCCTTATACTGAGCTCTATGATAGAACCGCGACAGCGACCACCGAAGGCGAAATGGTTAAGATTGTGCTCAATGGTGAAGCTAAGCGTTTATATCTGAAAAAGATTGAGACAGGCGAGCACTACTCTGAATATTTTGCAGTAGCGATACCAGAAGCGGAAATTTACAGCGCTGTGAACAAGCGAGTGGCGACCTCCATTGGCGTGACAGTGCTTCTTATGAGCCTAACCTTACCGGTAGCTTGGATCTTTGGTGCGCCAATTGTTCGTCCTATTCGTCAATTAAAAGCAGAGACGAGTAAGATTAAGCTGCGTGATTATGACAGCGTGACCGTGCTGGATACTCGAATTAAGGAAATATGGGAGTTGTCAGTTGCAGTCAAAGAGATGTCGACAGAACTCAAACAACATGAGCAAACTCAAGAGGCGTTTGTTGAGTCGTTTATCAAGCTCATCGCTCAAGCGATCGATGATAAGTCCGCTTATACGGCAGGGCATTGTAATCGTGTACCAGAACTCGGCTTGATGCTGGCTGACGCGGCGGAGCAATCACAATCAGAGCACTTCAAAGACTTTGAGTTTAAAAATGATGACGAACGCCGTGAGTTTAGGATTGCAGCTTGGCTTCATGATTGTGGCAAGATCACGACACCGGAACACATCGTCGATAAAGGTACGAAGCTAGAAGCGAACTACAACCGAATTCACGAGGTGAGAACTCGTTTTGAAGTACTTTGGCGTGATGCGGAAATCGCGGCTTTGAGAAAACAACTTGATGGTACGCTATCAACGCAACTGATAGCCGATGAGCTTGCGGCAACGAAGCAGCAGCTACAAGATGACTTTGCCTTTATCGCGATATCAAACGTTGGTGGCGAGTTTATGAGTGATGACAAAGTTGCTCGTATTCGTTCGATAGCTGAGACGACTTGGATCCGTAACTTTGATGATCAACTTGGTCTATCACCGATAGAAGCCTTGAATCGAGAGCCGATTTCAAGTTTGCCAGCGACAGAGCCGCTGTTAAGTGATAAGCCTGAACATATAGTGAAAAGAGATAGGCCGTTAGAGTTTGACCCGAAACATCAAATCAAAATGGATGTGCCGGAGCACCTATACAACTTAGGCGAAGTCTACAATCTGAGCATTGCACGTGGCACGTTAACTGCTGAAGACAGGTTCAAGATAAATGAGCATATGCTTGGCACGATTAAGATGCTTGAGAACCTGCCATTCCCGAAAGAACTAAGCCGTGTTCCTCGCTATGCTTCGACGCACCATGAAACACTCAAAGGCACTGGGTATCCAAGGAGGTTGACTGGCGACGATCTTTCAATTCCAGAACGTATTCTCGTGATATCGGATATTTTTGAGGCGCTAACTGCTGCGGATAGGCCGTACAAGAAAGCGAAGCCGATTAGTGTGGCTGTCGATATCATGTACAAAATGGCGTTGGACGAGCATCTCGATATAGAACTGTTTAGGTTGTTTCTAACTAGCGGGACACATATCCGTTATGCCGAAACGTATTTAAAACCGGAACAGATCGATCATGTAGACCTATCAAAATATGTAGTTGAAGGCGTCGCTGCTTAACTTTGCCAGAAAGCATGAATGGCTGTTGACCTCACTTCATGTAGTGAGTGGGGGTTTCTCCGGTGTGTTGCTTAAAGAAATGAATAAACGCACTGTCACTGGAGAACTCTAACTCGTGGGCAACCGCAGAGACACTCTTTTTTTCTGACAATTGTTCAATGGCACTTAACAGCCTCCACTGTTGACGCCAAGCTTGGTAAGGCATCCCCGTTTCTTTGATGAATAATCGGCTAACGGTCTTGCTGCTTGCTCCAATATGCTTGGCCATTTCATTGAGTGGTTGAGGTAACTGTGTTCCTAGTTTTACTTTTTCTAACCACAACGCTAATCGTTTATCTTTGGGTAAAGGCAGCGTTAGCTCGTACCTTTCTGCGTAAGAAAGCTCCTCGCAACACAACGCCAATGTGTTTTGTTGCTCTTCACTAGGTTTATCCCAATCCCAAAAAGCCATTCGTTCGATCAACTCCTTTAGTAGTGGTGTGACGTTAAGAATACTTAACTCTTCAGGCAAGTTTTTAATACGAAGAGGATCAAAATAAAGCGAGCGATAGGCCACGACATTGGTCATGGTTGCACAATGCTCAATTCCCGCGGGTATCCAGGCAACTTTGGTGGGCGGCAACACACAATGCATTCCGTCGAGGGTAATACTGATGCAACCGTGTGGTGCAAATAACAATTGTGCACGGTTGTGTGTATGCATACCAGAATCGTGCCTGCCGACTTGGGCGGCAATGCCGACAAAGGGATAGGGCATTCCATCAACATAAAAAGGTGTGTTGTCATCGATCAACATAATTTGTCCTTATTTTGATGTTTGTTGTTCTACTGTTGATATTTGAACACAAATGGAATCCATATACTTCTCTTATTCCAGTTTTAGAAGAGAATAATATGAATAAAAAACCCCATATGGGACTGATCATCATTCTGCTGATGTTCCCCCAAATTGTTGAAACTATCTACAGCCCAGTATTGCCGCACTTAGTTGATTATTTTGGTGTATCAATGGCAAGTGCAAGTCAAACCTTGTCGATTTACTTTATTGCTTTTGCTGTGGGTGTTGTTTTTTGGGGGCGAGTTTCTGATCTTATTGGCCGCAGAAAAGCGATGTTGTGTGGTTTGTTTACTTATGGCGTTGGTTGCCTGTTAGCCATCACGGCAACTCAATTTGATATGGTCATGATTGCGCGGGTTGTTTCAGCTTTTGGGGCAGCGGTAGGCTCAGTTATTGGTCAAACAATACTGCGAGATAGCTATGAAGGCAAAGAGCTAGGGAAAGTGTTTTCGCTAGCAATTGTTGCAGTATCAATCAGCCCTGTTGTTGGCTTAATGTCAGGAGGATTGATTGCTGAATATTTTGGACACTTAGTGGTGTTCAGTTTACTGCTTGTCATGGCTTTTATATTGCTGATCGTATCGGCCTTTTCTTTACCCGAAACGAAACCTGCTGATACTAAAACAGTCAGCTTTATTGGTATTTTCACGGTAATGCTAAAAGATAGGGATATTTGGAAAAGTGCGATTCTTGTGGCTTGCTTTAATGTCATGATGTTTAGCTATTATTCTTTAGCACCATTTATGTTCAGCCAATTTGGCTTAAGTTCCATAGAATTTGGTTACAGTGGCGTGATCTTGGCGGCTGCCTCCGTTTTAGGAAGCTCGATGAATAAACGATTGCTAGTAAAAGAATGGGGTTCCCAACGACTCATTCAGATCGCGGTGTTAATCAGCTTTGTTGGGGCTGTTCAGGTGTACTTTTACCAAGACAGCCTTTGGTTCCTGCTAGGAATGGCTGCTGTGGTTGTAGGGTTTGGTATGGCAAGTCCTAATATATTCAGTACGGCGTTGGTCAATTATAAACAGCAAGCAGGCACGGCAGGGGCGGTTCTAGGATTGTTTTATTACTGTTTAATTGGTGGGGGACTAGGGCTTGCTGGTGAGATTGGTAACTTAGGGGTAGTGCTAATAGGAATGTCGTTATTGGCAAGTACCATGTTGATGTCTCGTGATTAACCTATTTTGAGAGTGTTAACCTTGTGAATAATAAAGAGAGGCGATCATTGCTTCTCTTTTTTTTGGTCTAAATCGCTGATGAGTAAAAATGAATACTATATCTAAAAGGTGGATGGCAAGTTGTCGACACATCGATTTCTAATAATTGTAGGGTAAGTAAGGGTTTGTTGAGCCTCTCCTAGGTTAATTCATTTATTAACAGTTGGTTAAGTCATTATTTTCGTGTTTTCTAACAAACTTTATCGTCTATAAAAAATACTACCTTAGTCTAAATTGTCGACAATCTACTTGATTGTCGACAATTCGATCGTGTATTTTATGTTCATGTTATGAAATTGTTGACAGTTAGGGTCGGCAATCAGAAGTGAGCAGCGTGAATATGAATACTGCGATAAAAGATCTCACCTTAAGTGCAAACACGAAAACACGTGTGAGCGACAAAGAAAACACCAAGTCGGAAAATCTGACTGAGTACCTAGTTGAGGCGATTGTTAACGGTGAATTAGCACCGGGCAGTAAGATCTCGGAGCCTGAACTGGCTAAACGCTTCGAGGTAAGTCGAGGTCCATTACGTGAAGCGATAATGCGTGTGGAAGGGCTAGGGCTTATTGAGCGAATTCCTCATGTCGGCGCTCGAGTTATTACTTTTTCTGCAGACAAACTGCTAGAGCTTTACGCGGTGCGAGAGGCATTGGAAGGCATGGCGGCTCGCCTAGCAGCGCGACATATCACACAAGAAGAGCTTATCGGGCTTGAAGGCTTATTGTCGACACATTCTAAACATATCGATGAAGTCGAAGGTTCATCTTACTTCCATCAACATGGGGATTTCGATTTTCATTACCGCATTATCAAAGCGAGTCGTAACAGCAAATTAATTTCTCTGTTGTGTGACGAGCTTTATCACCTATTACGCATGTACCGCTATCAATCGCCTAGGGCTCAGTCTCGACCAAAAGAGGCGCTCGATGAACACAAATACATCCTACAAGCGATTCGTAATCGCGATGAAGAGCTAGCAGAAATGCTAATGCGACGACACATCTCGGGTAGTCGATTGCTTATAGAACAACAAATTCAATCCAAAGATCTTGATTAACAGGCGACTGGTATTTGCCAGCGGTTCTTTGCTGGCGAGAGCTAAACATCAGTAGTCATAAAGATTAGAAATAAACAATTAACAGGGAGCGTCATTATGAAGTTATCAGCAGGGGCTAAGTTCCGACAAGCTGTGCAAGACAACGACCCATTGCAGATCGTCGGCACGGTGAATCCGTATTGCGCGATGATGGCAAAGAACTTGGGGCATCAGGCGATCTATTTGTCTGGTGGAGGCATCGCCAATGCGTCTTACGGTTTACCTGATTTAGGTATTACGACATTGAACGATGTGTTGGTGGATGTTGAACGTATTACCAACGCGTGTGATCTGCCATTGCTGGTGGATATCGATACGGGATTTGGTGGCGCATTCAATATTGCACGTACGATTCGCGCTATGGAGAAGGCAGGCGCAGCTGCAATTCACATGGAAGATCAAGTGGCCCAGAAACGCTGTGGTCATCGACCAAATAAAGCGATTGTGAGCCAGCAAGAGATGGTCGATAGAGTCAAAGCGGCAACCGATGCTAGAACCGATGAGAGCTTTGTGATTATGGCGCGTACGGATGCATTGGCGGTTGAAGGCATTGATAGTGCGATTGAAAGGGCGATTGCTTGTGTTGAAGCGGGCGCTGACATGATTTTCCCTGAAGCTATGAATCAACTCGATCAATACGTGAAGTTCTCGGCAGCGCTGAAATCTGCAACGGGTAAACACGTGCCTATTTTGGCCAACATCACTGAGTTTGGCCAAACACCGCTCTATAACTGTAACGAGTTGGCCCAATCAAGTGTCGATATGGTGCTTTATCCACTGAGTGCATTCCGCGCGATGAACAAAGCGGCGGAGAATGTTTACAAGCACTTGTTAGTTGAAGGCAATCAAGAAGCTCTGTTGGATTCAATGCAAACCCGTAAAGAGCTTTACGAACACCTTAATTACCACGACTACGAGAACAAGCTTGATCAGTTGTTTTCAAGTGAAGGGTAAAACCAGTTTCAATTAATCAAAAATCAACTTAATCCAATAACGTGAAATGGTTAGTCGCCATATCCAGTACCGATGATAAAGATCACCGGACACATAAACAGGCAGCACCAAAGAGTGCAGGCGGCTAACACAGAAAAGGAGTTCACCATGTCTGTATCTTTGAGTGATAAAGCAGCTGTCGATAAGGCTTCAACAGAAAACCAACAACAAAGCGCAATAAAAGCAAGTGCACCAGTAAGCGCACCTGCAATCGGTGGTGCTGGTCTACGTGGCCAAAGTGCGGGAACTACGGCGCTATGTACCGTAGGCCAGTCAGGAACTGGCTTAACCTACCGTGGTTATGATATTACCGACCTTGCTAATCATGCTCAGTTCGAAGAAGTGGCGCATCTGCTACTAAGAGGCCACTTACCCACTGAAAAAGAGCTCGATGACTACAAAGCCTTGTTAGTTGGTCTGCGCGGCTTGCCTCGACCTTTGAAAGCGGCCTTAGAACTGATCCCTGCAGACGCTCATCCGATGGATGTGATGAGAACGGGTTGTTCAATGCTAGGTAATCTAGAGCAAGAGATTGATTTTTCTGAGCAACTGCCTGCGACTGAACGAATGCTCGCGCTTTTCCCTGCCATTATTTGTTATTGGTACCGCTTTAGCCATGATGGCGTGCGAATTGATACTGAAGATCAAAGCGAAGCATGTCTGGGTGGCTACTTCTTGAAAATGCTAACGGATAAAGCGCCTAGTGAACTTCATAAGAAGGTGATGCACTGCTCGCTAACTCTTTACGCGGAACATGAGTTTAATGCTTCAACCTTTGCGGCTCGTGTGTGTGCATCCACACTGTCAGATATCCACTCCTGTGTCACCGCAGCGATTGGTACGTTGAGAGGTCCTTTACATGGCGGTGCGAATGAAGCGGCGATGGAAATGATCCAAGATTGGCAAACCGCTGATGAAGCAGAAACTAACATCATGCAGATGCTTGCTAACAAAGACAAAATCATGGGCTTCGGTCATGCCATTTATCGTGAAAGCGACCCGCGAAATGCTCTAATAAAGCGTTGGTCAAAAGAGTTAGCTCAAGAGGTGGGAGATGAACAGCTTTACGCCGTTTCAGAACGTGTTGAAGCGGTAATGAAGCGCGAGAAAGGCTTGTTCTGTAATGCGGACTTTTTCCACGCATCGGCCTACCACTTCATGGATATTCCAACCAAATTATTTACTCCGATCTTCGTGATGAGCCGCCTTACGGGTTGGACGGCGCACGTGTTCGAACAGAGAGAAAATAATCGCATCATTCGTCCAAGTGCAGACTACACCGGGCCAGAGCATCAAGACTGGCTACCAATCCATTTACGTTAGTCCTCTATATCGAGCCGACTTATATCTCGAGGTGACTTTTCTCTTCATGTGATAAGGCCTCGAGAACCAACGAATAGAATTTAACAGATAATGGTGGATGTATGTCTGATGTAAAACTTGAAAGAAACCAAGATCTTGATGAAAACAAGTATCGAAAGGTTCTACCGGGAACGGGCTTAGAATATTTCGACGCTTGCGAAGCGGTAGAAGCAATATCGCCGGGCAGTTATAAAACCTTGCCTTATACGTCGAGAGTATTGGCAGAGCAATTAGTAAGACGCTGTGATCCTGAAACCCTTGAAGACAGCTTAAAACAGATCATTGAACGCAAGAGCGACTTAGATTTTCCTTGGTATCCTGCGCGCGTTGTATGTCATGACATTCTTGGTCAAACAGCCCTAGTAGATTTGGCTGGATTAAGAGACGCGATTGCTGACCAAGGCGGAGACCCTGCCAAGGTGAACCCCGTTGTTGAAACCCAACTGATTGTTGATCACTCTCTGGCAGTGGAACACGCAGGCTTTGATAGCGAAGCGTTTGATAAAAACCGCGCGATTGAAGAGCGCAGAAACGAAGACCGTTTTCATTTTATTGAATGGTGTAAAACCGCGTTTAAAAACGTGAGTGTGATCCCTGCGGGTAACGGGATCATGCACCAGATTAACTTGGAGAAAATGTCTCCGGTTATTCAATCTAAAGAAGGCATCGCTTTCCCTGATACCTGTGTTGGTACCGATAGCCATACACCGCACGTTGATGCTCTGGGCGTTATTGCGATTGGTGTGGGCGGCTTGGAAGCTGAGACAGTGATGCTCGGTCGGCCATCGATGATGCGATTGCCTGATATTGTAGGCGTTAAACTGATGGGTCAACGACAAGAAGGGATAACTGCAACGGATATTGTGCTTGCGATTACTGAGTTCCTTCGCAATGAGAGAGTGGTCTCAAGCTATTTGGAATTCTTCGGTGAAGGGGCTCGTGCACTGACCATTGGTGACCGCGCAACCATCTCCAACATGACGCCAGAGTACGGTGCGACAGCGGGTATGTTCTATATCGATGAGCAGACTATTCAATACCTGAAACTCACTGGTCGAGAGCCTGAGCAGGTTGAACTAGTTGAACGCTACGCTAAGCAAGCTGGGCTATGGGCTGACGATCTCGATTCTGCTCAATATGAGCGTGTATTAGAGTTTGATTTATCGAAGGTCGAGCGCAATCTTGCAGGGCCATCCAATCCTCATCGCCGTTTACCAACCAGCGAACTTGCCAAGCAAGGTATCAGTCAAGCATCTTGGAAAGAGCAACACGCTGAACAATATTCCGATGACCAGATGCCAGATGGTGCCGTGATCATTGCGGCGATTACCTCTTGTACCAATACCAGTAACCCAAGAAATGTCGTCGCTGCCGCTTTGGTGGCTAAGAAAGCCAATCAGCTTGGATTAGTTCGTAAGCCTTGGGTGAAAACGTCATTTGCGCCAGGTTCTAAAGTTGCCAAGCTCTATCTCGAGTCGGCAGGTTTGCTTCCTGAGTTGGAACAATTAGGTTTTGGTATCGTAGGTTATGCGTGTACTACCTGTAACGGAATGAGTGGGGCGTTGGATCCTAAAATCCAACAAGAGATCATCGACCGCGATCTGTATTCAACCGCTGTGTTATCTGGGAACCGAAATTTCGATGGTCGAATCCATCCTTATGCCAAACAAGCGTTTTTAGCGTCACCGCCATTGGTTGTTGCTTATGCCTTAGCGGGTACGATTCGCTTTGATATCGAGAAAGACAGTCTAGGTACAGACAATAACGGCCAACCAATCTATTTAAGTGATTTATGGCCGAGTGATGCCGAGATCGATGCCGTTGTCGGTGAGCACGTTAAGCCTCAGCAATTCCAACAAATCTACGTGAAAATGTTCCAGCCAGACGAGGAACAGGCGACGACTGAACCGCTTTATGACTGGCGGCCTCAAAGTACCTATATTCGCAGACCACCTTATTGGGAAGGGGCTCTTGCGGGAGAACGAAGCCTATCTGGTATGAGACCTTTAGCGATTCTGGGTGACAACATCACCACAGATCACTTATCCCCTTCAAATGCGATTCTCGCTTCGAGCGCTGCGGGGGAATACCTCACCAAAATGGAAGTGCCGGAAGAGGATTTTAACTCTTACGCGACCCATCGAGGTGATCACTTAACCGCGCAACGAGCAACATTCGCCAACCCTAAGCTTTTTAACGAAATGGTGAAGGACGCTGGAGAAGTCGTGCAAGGTTCATTAGCAAGAGTTGAACCTGAGGGGCAGGTTACTCGCATGTGGGAAGCGATAGAAACCTACATGAACCGTAAACAGCCTTTGATTGTCGTGGCGGGTGCGGATTATGGACAAGGTTCATCACGTGACTGGGCTGCCAAAGGTGTGCGTTTAGCGGGTGTTGAAGTGATTGTGGCTGAAGGATTTGAAAGAATTCACAGAACCAACTTGGTTGGCATGGGTGTATTGCCTCTGCAGTTCAAAGTAGGAACGAATCGCAATACCTTAGAACTGGACGGCACCGAGCTTTACGACGTGTACGGCGACATTGAAGCAGGTTCTGATTTGGCTCTAGTCATCACTCGTAAAAACGGTGAAATGCTTGATGTTCCTGTGACCTGCCGACTAGACACCGCAGACGAAGTGAATGTTTATAGCGCTGGTGGCGTATTGCAACGTTTCGCCAAAGACTTTCTTGCAAATTAGGAGCTAGTTATGAACATCAAACAGATAAAAGTACCTGCTACCTATATGCGGGGTGGAACAAGCAAAGGTGTCTTTTTCAATTTAAGTGACTTACCTGAAGCTGCGCAAGTTGCCGGAGAAGCTCGAGACGCATTACTTCTGCGCGTGATTGGTAGTCCAGATCCTTATGGCAAACAAACCGATGGCATGGGTGGTGCAACATCCAGTACCAGTAAAACCGTTATTGTTTCGAAAAGCAGTAAAGCCGATCACGATGTTGATTACCTATTCGGCCAAGTAGCAATAGACAAGCCGTTCGTTGATTGGAGCGGTAACTGCGGCAATCTGTCTGCTGCAGTGGGCCCATTTGCTATTCATAGTGGCCTAGTCGACTCGAATCGTATTCCAGAAAACGGTGTGGTCGAGGTGCGAGTATGGCAAGTGAACATAGAGAAAACCATTATTGTTCATGTACCTATCGCTGGTGGTGAAGTCCAAGAACTGGGTGATTTTGAACTCGACGGTGTGACTTTCCCCGCCGCGGAGATCCAAGTTGATTTTCTAGACCCCACCGATGCGAGTGGCTCTATGTTCCCAACAGGGAATGTTGTCGATTTTTTAGATGTTCCCGATCTGGGTTGCATCAAAGCGACATACATTAATGCTGGGATACCCACCATTTTTGTTGATGCTGAATCGGTTGGTTACCAAGGCACTGAACTTCAATCAGATATCAATAGTGATACCAAAGCCTTGGCTCTGTTTGAATCCATACGAGCACATGGTGCAGTAGCGATGGGTCTTATCGATTCTTTAGAACAAGCTGAATCACGTCAACATACACCTAAAGTCGCGTTTGTTGCTAAGCCTCAAGCGTACCAAGCCTCCAGTGGTAAATCGGTTGCTGTCGAAGATACTGACCTTCTGGTGCGTGCTTTGTCTATGGGACAACTGCATCACGCTATGATGGGTACGGCAGCGGTCGCCATTGCTTCAGCGGCGAGTGTGCCAGGTACGTTAGTGAACTTGGCAGTCGGTGAGGGTTCCCGAGATTTTGTTACCTTTGGTCATCCATCAGGAACCTTAAAAGTGGGTGCTAAAGCTATTCAGACGGAAAGTGGGTGGAAAATAGAAAGGGCGATAATGAGTCGTAGTGCCCGAGTGATCATGGAAGGTGCCATCCGTGTGCCTTTTCCTAAGTAAAGCGATTGTCGTGAACGGTCAAATGTTCACGAACACAACGCTGAGAAAAGAGTGCACCCAAGTGACACTGCCAAAAGCTAGGCGCTTGGACTAATGGATAAATCATGGAGGAGGCACTATGTCTGCTACGAATCGAATGACTAGAAAAACAGATTACATCACCGAGTATCAATGGGCTAGGGAAGACCCCAATTCGTTCTGGGAAACACAAGCACAAGCGATAGATTGGTTTGAACCACCAAAAACGATATTACAAACTGACGATAACGGTATTGAACGTTGGTTTCCTGATGGGGTGATGAACACCTGCTGGCTCGCGCTTGATTACCATTGTGAAAATGGACGAGGTGACAATACCGCGCTGATTTACGATTCTCCAGTTACTGGAACTCAATCTTCGTACACTTATAATCAATTACGTGACCAAGTGGCTAAAGTCGCTGGTATGTTAGCCACGCAAGGCGTTACCAAAGGCGATCGTGTGGTGATCTACATGCCGATGATTCCTGAAGCGGCAATGGCAATGTTGGCCTGTGCACGACTTGGCGCGGTGCATTCGGTTGTGTTTGGCGGATTCGCCCCTCATGAGCTTGCCGTTCGAATTGAAGATGCCGAGCCGAAGGTGTTGATTACTGCCTCCTGCGGTGTCGAGATAAACAAAGTCTTGCCATATAAACCGATGGTTGATCGAGCGATCATGGACAGTCGTTGGAAGCCCGAAAAAGTGGTGGTATTCCAAAGAGAGCAGTCTCTAGCCGAATTGAACAATGAACGCGATGTACTTTGGCAACAAGCGGTTAGCGATGCATTGCCTCATGTGTGTGTGCCTGTTCTAGCAACTGACCCACTATATATCTTGTATACATCAGGGACGACGGGTAAGCCAAAAGGCGTGGTTCGTGACAATGGTGGTCACGCGGTCGCCATGAAATACTCGATGAGCACTATCTACGATATGCCGCAAGATGGTGTGTTTTGGGCAGCTTCCGATGTCGGCTGGGTAGTGGGGCATTCCTATATTGTTTATGCGCCATTGATTCATGGCTGCACGACCATTTTGTTTGAAGGCAAGCCAGTACGAACACCAGATCCCGGCGCATTCTGGCGTGTGTGTGAACAGTACAACGTCGATGTATTGTTTTCTGCTCCAACGGCATTTAGAGCCATTAAGAAAGAAGATCCTGAAGGTGAGTTGCTCACCAAGTATGACTTATCATCACTCAAGTCGATTTTCATGGCTGGCGAGCGTTTGGACCCGCCAACATTGGATTGGGTTGAATCTCATACCAATAAACCGGTTATCGACCACTGGTGGCAAACCGAAACGGGTTGGGCTATTTCTGCCAATCCAACAGGGCTTGAATCTTTGCCTGTAAAAGCGGGTTCTTCAACCAAGCCAGTACCCGGTTACCAAGTGGAGATCCTCAATGAGTTGGGTGAAATCGCACAAACGAATCAACAAGGGTTTGTGGCACTTAAACGACCATTGCCGCCTGGTTGTTTACCCACGGTATGGCGCAATCATGATCGGTTTGAATCCGGCTATTTGAGTCAGTTCCCGGGCTATTATGTTTCTGGGGACGGTGGCTATCTTGATGAAGATGGGTATCTATTTATCATGGGCCGTATCGACGATGTGATAAACGTAGCGGGACACCGTCTGTCGACGGGAGAAATGGAAGAAATCGTGGGTGGTCACCCAGCCATTGCAGAATGTGCGGTAGTCGGTATTCACGATGACTTAAAAGGGCAGCTACCTCTTGGTTTAGTTGTGCTGAAAGATGGCGTAAAAGTCGATGGCATTGAGTTGCAAGCGGAGTTGGTTGGCAAGGTTCGCAATGAGATTGGCGCGGTCGCCTGTTTTAAGCAAGCTTTGGTTGTTGAGAGGTTACCTAAGACACGTTCAGGTAAGATCTTACGTAGAACTATCCGACAGATCGCAGAAGGCGAACAATATGTGGTGCCTTCGACGATTGACGACCCTACCAGCTTAACTGAAATAGCTGAAAAGCTCGGCAAATAGACGTCGCAGTTTAGGTAATCTCACCTTCGGCTTGTTTATTAATGCATAACCCAGCGTGATGGTTTACCTAAACTCTACTTTATTCATCCGCTTATCCATTGCGTTTACTATGACCTCATTATGAATCCCACATATTGAGGTCTTTTTATGCGAGCGTACTTTTTGTTGATTGCTTTATTGGTCAGTGGTGCTGCTAGTGCCAGTATTTCAAAGGATGAAGCGAGTAGAGTGTTGTTAGAGCCATTGAGTCATCCCAAGATATTTAAATGTGTGTCCAAGACTGGCGTCGATCTCTATCAAGCAGTTTTTGATATGGGCGTGGGGTATGAAGCCGACCCGATTAATTCGAAGATGATCGTTAATTCAAGGAAAGGTCGCTACGAATATCAAATCTTAGGCGCGGTAAGATCTGAAAGAGCTGGTGAAATTGTTGTGTTGACTCGTCATGTGGGAGACGGTGTCAAAGTAGCCGCTATGATTGATGACGAAAATGGCAAGATACTGGGGATCGGCGATAAAAATCATTATCGAGATTGCGGTGTTAGGCCACCACCTAGTGCAGAAAATATGCAAAACTTTTGGTCCAAAGGCTAAGAGCGACATCTGAAAGAGAAGAATTATAGAGAAAGTTCGATTGAGGCGACCTTATTGGTCGCCTTTTTTGTTTGTCAGGCTAAGGCGAGCTCAAAGATATATATCAATAAGTACTTATGCGATGGTTGAATGATACATAACTGAACATGATGTATCGTCTAAACGTGGCTTTATTTATCTCATTAACGGTTCTGCTTAAGATGGCTCTACTCCAAACGAAGAACTAAGCGAGACTCCTATGAAATTCACTAAACCTTTTCTTTTAGCGACACTGATTGTGACTCTTTCTGGTTGCGCATCTCCAGCAATGGATAACGAAAATGAGAATGCTGCACGTAATCGTGGTGCTGTGGGTGGTGCTTTATTAGGAGCGACAGCAGGCGCTCTAACTGGAGATGCGAGCTTAGCCGCGAAGGGTGCTGCATTGGGTGGTGTGACTGGTGGTGTTGCTGGTTCAATGAAAGATACGGATGATGCAAGAAACGCACAACGAACCCAAGTTACTGCCGATGGTCTAGCGCAAGACAATCGCACCGATGCAGAAAAGCGAGTTGCTGAAGTAGAGGCTGAAATTAAGCTTATTGAACTAGAACAACAGCTTGCTGATCTCAAAGAAGAGAAAGAGGACAACGGTGCATAAAGCTAAAGCTAAAGCTACAGCTAAAACCATAGCTTCGATATTCGTTTAATTGAAAATCATTCAAACAGAATGGCCACGTAATGTGGCCGTTTTTGTATCTAAAATACGCACTTCAAACAATGAATTAATTCAATAACTTGTATAGATACTCACGGCAAGTAAACTAGACTCAGTTTAGATATTAATTTGGTTTGAGAAGCGCAATAGTCATGAATGTCACTTTAAGGGCTGCAAAACACACGGATTTGGAACAACTTAACGAGTTAATGTTCGATCTCCACCATCACCACCACCTTGCTAGCCCAGAGCACTTTAAAACGGCAGAAGAGATTGAGCAGGAAAAAAGCATTGCACGTTACTTGGATGATCCTGAATGCTTGGTTTATGTGGCATTAAAAGGTGAGCTCATTGTTGGCTTTATCTCCGGACATTTTTGTGAGCTTATCTCAACGGTGAGTAAACCGGTGCCGATGGGGAGTGTCGATGAACTGTTTGTCTTGCCTGATTATCGAAAAGAATCGATTGCTGAAAAGTTGTTTAGCAAAGTTGAAGCGACTTTTGATGATTATGGGGTTGAACAAGTCTTTGTAGAGGTTTGGGACTTTAATTCACCTGCCAAGGACTTCTATCAAAAAATGGGGTTCACACCTCACATTCAATGGATGAGGAAGGCTTTGCACAAAACGTAGACAGCGATTTTGTGCGGCTTTGATTACACTAGAGCAGTCTTTAACTTTTTCTCTTATTTTTAGGTAAACTCGTTGGCTATTCGATATTTATTAGTTTTCATATTATCTCTTTTGAGTACTACTTCCGCTTGGGCAAGCAACACTTTGCCCGATCATATTGCGGGCGCTTTGTGTGTAGTACGTGCTGATAACCAAATCGTATTGGTTGATGAATTGATCACGGGGCAATTGTCTCTACCGGGAGGCACTGTGGTTTCTGGTGAGCCGCCATCGGTCGCGGCGCAACGAGAAACTTGGGAAGAGGCGGGTTTGTCGGTAACGGTCGGTGATGTACTGGGTTATACCGATAGTGCCGTTGTGTATGATTGTGTCTCTGACTCTGAAGTGATCAGTTACAAAGCTCGAAATGAGTTAGGTGGCTTTGAGCTACCAATCTGGTTTGCTCCTCATTATGGTGTGGAAGTCAGTCGCGCGATGTTATTACCACCTACGGAGTTGCAAGCCAATCAATATCGTTACCCAGAGCAATGGTCTGAGATTAACGAATTCTTCCTATCCGCGACAGATCAACCTGTGACGTATGTGACTGAGCTGGTGGGCGCGGCACCGAAAGTCCATCAAGTTGAATTAAATTGGATTGTGTCGCTTCAAAACGCGTTCGATAAGATGCCAAGCGTGTTTGCGAATACTGTGCTTTTAACTGACTCGTTAGCGAAGCCATGGATTTTCATCGTGATATTGCCACTAGTTGCTTGGCATTTTGGCCGTAACTTCGCGTTGAAGTTTGGCTTCACTTTGATCTCGGTGACATTGCTCACTTTAATCGCCCATCAAGGGTTTGGTTTTCCACGTCCGCATGCTTACTTGCCAACATTGAAGCTAGTGATGAGCAGTGGCTATAGCTTTCCAAGTTTATTGGCTGGCTTGTGGGTGAGTTTAACCTTGTTAGTCTTTTGGAAACTAAAGCGCCTCTTGGAGCAAAAATCGATTTTGATAGTGCTCGCGGGCCTACTGTGGATTATGCTATTTACGTCTTATTCAGGCAGTGCGTTCTTTAGTGATGTATTAATGGGAGGCGTATTGGGCGCGTTAACGACTTGGCACATCGTGAGATTAGATGCGAAACCTGATGTTGATATTAGTGCCTTATTAAGCTCTAAAGGTGTCTGGTGGGCATTGTGCTTACTGTCGATTGTTCTCACGGTGATATGGCCACTGCCAACATTCTCTTTCTGGGTAGCAATTTTGATGACGATTGCATGCTTAGTAACGTTAACGGATTCGAAGCCTTTGGTCGGCCAGTTCTCATTCAAGATTGTATTTGGAGTGATGGCGATGTTGTTAGCGGGGAATCTGCTGATTAGCTGGGCAGGAAGTTTCGTCTCATTCAGTGGCATCGCTTCATTTATCGTTGAGACCTTACGTTTCCCAATCTTGATTCTATTTGGTGTAGTGGCGTTTCGTCTGCCATGGAAAAGAGAGTAGGCGAACCGACTAATATAAAATCAAAAAAGGCTGTGCAGTGCACAGCCTTTGTCATTTGTGCAACAAGCAAAAAGTAATTCTCACTATAGCTGCTGAGCGTTTATGAGTTGAAGATAAACTTCTCAATCGCGACCGCTACACCATGGTCGTCGTTGCTCGCTGTGATGTGATCCGCCAGTTTCTTGGTTTCTTCCATTGCGTTTTCCATTGCAATGCCAAGGCCAGCGTATTCAAGCATATGATGATCGTTTTCAGCGTCACCCATGCAGATTACTTCTTCTGCTGTAATACCCAAGTGCTTAGCTATCGCCTCAATACCGACACCCTTGTTTGAATTTGGGTTTAGGAACTCTAAGAAGAATGGTGCACTTTGCACGATAGTAAATTGAGTCTTAAGCTCTTGTGGCAACTTGCCGATGATTTCAGTCAGCTTGCTTGGTTCTGCGACAATCATAGTTTTGATGATTTCGTGGTCATCTTCTAGTTGAGAAAAGTCGAACTCGGTAATCTCTAAGCCATTAATACGCGCTTCAATAGCTGTGTACTCATTGTTTTCAGGCGTGATTAAGCCATGAATCTTGCTGAATGCATGAACATAACCACCAAGCTGTACAGCGAGGGCTGCGATCTCTTTCGCGGCTTTACCATTGCTGATCTCACTATGAATGAGTTCTTTTGTAGAGACGTTTTGAACCATAGAGCCGTTGTAGAAGAGCACAAAGTCATCTTCGCCGTTGATTGAAAGCTCGTCTAACTTACTCTGCATGCCTTCTAAAGGACGACCAGAAGCCAGAACCACTTTCACACCTGCAGCGCGTGCTTTGGCAATCGCGTCTTTGTTCTCTTGAGAAATTACTTTATCACTGTTGAGCAGTGTGCCATCCATATCAAGAGCAATCAGTTTGTACATGTTGTTCCTTACTAAAAAATTAAAAGCTAACGAAATCTAATGGGCGAAAGGATAAGGGAACTTGAAAGTTCAGGCTAGGGCTTTGATCAACTCATTTATCAGTACTCATTTGTTTGACCAAAAGGGGCAAGTGCTTTAAGGTCTGCGGTTGATTAATTTCATCAAATGATTGAGCTGAGGGTAAGTTGTACAAGATTAATGAAATGTTTGAAACCATCCAGGGCGAGGGCGTATTTACCGGCGTTCCTGCTGTTTTTGTTCGACTGCAAATTTGCCCTGTAGGCTGTTCTTGGTGTGATACCAAACAGACTTGGGAAGCGTTGCCGGAAGATGAAACGAGCCTTGGTGATATTATGGTTAAGACAGAGGATTCACCGACTTGGTCTGCAATTGATGCGCAAGGAATCGTGAATGAATACATCAAGCAAGGTTACACCGCTAAGCACATTGTGATTACCGGTGGTGAGCCGTGCATCTATGATCTTGTCCCTCTTACTGAAGCATTTGAGCAGCACGGTTGTCGCTGTCAGATTGAGACCAGCGGAACATCGGAAGTAAAAGCCACACTGGGTACTTGGGTTACGGTGTCACCAAAAGTCGCAATGAAAGCCAAATTGGATATCCTTGATAGCGCACTCGTTCGTGCGAATGAAATCAAGCACCCTGTTGGTACAGGTAAAGATATCGAGCAACTAGATGCTCTTATTGCTAGAGCCGATGTTCCTGAAAATACAGTCATTGCACTTCAACCTATTAGCCAAAAAGAACGTGCAACGCAACTGTGTATTGATACCTGTATTGAACGTAACTGGCGTTTATCTATTCAAACTCACAAATATTTGAGCATCGCATAGGTTGCATTTGTTTACTGGCCTAGATAAGTCGCTAGTAGAAGATTCTCGTAAGGATTTAAGATGAAAAAAGCAGTCGTAGTATTCAGTGGTGGTCAAGACTCAACAACGTGTCTTGTTCAAGCTTTAAAAGAGTATGATGAAGTTCATGCGATTACGTTTGACTATGGTCAGCGCCATAGACTCGAGATTGAAGTGGCAGAGTCATTGTCAAAAGAGCTTGGTGTGAAAGCGCACAAAGTGATGGATGTGACTCTGTTGAATGAACTGGCTATCAGCTCTCTGACTCGTGACGATATTCCTGTGTCTCATGAGCTACAAGAGAATGGACTACCAAACTCTTTTGTTCCCGGTCGTAATATTCTGTTCTTAACTTTGGCGGGTATTTACGCTTACCAAATCGGTGCAAATACCGTAATCACGGGCGTGTGTGAAACTGATTTCTCAGGCTACCCTGATTGTCGTAATGACTTTGTGAAAGCGATGAACTCTGCGCTTGTACAAGGTATGGACAAGCCGCTTGATATTAAAACACCGTTAATGTGGCTCAACAAAGCTGAAACATGGGCGTTGGCCGACCAGTACTCAGCACTTGAGCTTGTTCGCAATAAAACACTGACTTGTTACAATGGCATCATCGGTGATGGTTGTGGCGATTGTCCAGCGTGTGAACTGCGTAAAGTTGGCCTTAACGATTACCTAGGTGATCGTGAAGGTATTATGGCTGAGTTGGTTCGCAAACAGACTGAGAATAAATAACCTCAGGTCAATCAATTGGTTCGTTGTAAGCATCAATGATGCAGTTTCGGCCGTTGCTCTTTGCTTGATACAGTGCTTGGTCAAGCACCGAGTACAAGTCATCAAAGTCACTTAATGCGTTTGAGGTTGCTAGATAAGCAAAACTCGCGGTTACATTAAGTGGCTTTTTGCTTTCTGTTAAGAAGACTGAGCTTGAAATGGCGTAATGTAGCTCTTCGACGCGCTCTCGCACGTCTACAGGCTTGGTATTGCTTAGCATGATGAGAAATTCTTCGCCTCCTAAGCGACCAAACAATTCGTCATTCATTAAGTGTTTTCGTATTTGCTGACTAATATGGACGAGCGCTCTATCACCGGTAGGGTGTCCATGCTCATCATTGATCGTCTTGAATCTATCCAGATCGAGCAGAACGAGGACATGTTGCTTGTCCGTTCCTTTACAGCGTCTGACTCGTTTGATTCTTCGTATTATCTCGGTCCGGCCATACGCTTTTGTCATCGCATCGATGGAAGCTTTTGCGCGAATCGTTTTGTTTGCTAATACCGTAAAGCTTGCGGCGCACAGCAACAGAATAACAATGACGTTGTACATCCATCTTTGATGCTCCATTTTTTCAATTTGAACGCGGTCGAGCTTTGTCTGATTTATCAGGAAAGAATTTTCCAATTCTTGCTCATATTTAGCGTGGGTCAGGTCTAGTGCTTCAAAAGCCAACCTGTTATCGATATCGCGTGTTTCAATTTGTATAGATGAGTATCGCTGGTAGAAATAGAAAGCTTGTTGGTAATCGCTGAGCGCTTGATGAAGGTCGGAAAGCTGCAAGAGTGACTGAGCGATGTACTTGTGTCTTGTGACTTGCTCGGATACTTCTAGAGCTTGCTGAGCATAATTGAGCGCCTCGTTTGTCAGCTTTTGCTCTTCGAACATATCGCTTATCGCCAAGTAAGCGTTAATACGAATGACGTCGTTACTCAATTCATTCGAAGCTGACAGAGAGTTGACTAAGTAACCTCTTGCCAAATCATAGTCCCTAATTTGAGTGTAAGCTTTTCCTAAGCCAAGACTTGTTAGTGCGATACCGTAGCTATGTGAAGATGAGCTCAGCAGTGTTCTTGCTGTTTGAAAGTGGTTAATTGCTAAGTCACTTTGCTCTTGGTTAAGGTAGAGATCTGCAAGGCTATGATGCACTTGTGCTTTCATCAAATCAGAAGCACTTTCTCTTAATATGAGTGCTTCTTTGAGGTACTCTGCCGATTTTTCATATTGCTTTAACTCTTTGAGCAAATTACCCACATCGTTATAGATCCCCGAAATGTCATGTCCTTGTGGGAACACGTTTATCAGTGATAGGTAGGTATCTAGCGCGGCTTGATAGTCACTGCGGAAATGGTGATTGTTAGCGATGACTCGATAAGTACCAAACTTTGGTAACACAGGGTCAGCGATGTTATGTAAATCTGATTGAAGCGCAGAGCAGTAATAGTTCGCTTGATGATATTTAGCTTGCTCGTTAAGAGAGCGGCATAGTTGGTATTTTAGTAGGGCTCTTCCAGTCAAATCACTGCGTGATTGCATCTTCGCCAAGAGTGTCAGAAAGCTTTGTTGCGCTTCCTCATATTGACCTTGGCCATCTTTCATTAAAGCAGAAATAAACGTTTGTTCAATCGCTTGGTACTCACTGTCGTTTGAAGCGATTCCATAGAACGGTTGATCTCGGTGGCTCATGTATTGGTATAACAAAGATGAAAGGTAAAGCTTATCTCCATAGACGGTTGAGCCAATGTAACGGGTTTGCAGCATGTTTAACGCACGCGATGGGGAATGAGTTAGAGTCGAGAGATAGAGTGCATTCCAATCAGCATTTGGAGTTGTGTTTGAATTTAAATTGGATGAGTTGAAAGGAGAGTCTTGGTGACGATCTTGTGTTGATACTTGGCCATGAGAATAAAAGCTAATGAACAGTAGAAGGGCAATAAAAACAGAGTGAGTCACAAGAAACTATCTATCAGATAAAGAACGATATTCTATTATTAGTTTGATGTTGCTTCAATTTTTGAATGGTATGGGTAGGAGGTTATGCGAGGTAAGTCTCTAATTTGTTGATATTTATCAGACGTGTATCGGTCGTACTGTTCGCACGACCGATATCGGAAATTAGATGTATAATTTCGCTAGGTCAGAAGGCTCAAGTTCTTTGCCTTCTAATGTTGCATTCCAGTTAATACCAACAAGAACGCCGTCTTCAGCTAGAGTCAGTAACCAATCTTCTACAAAGATATCTAGTGGAATTTCTAATACTTCGAAGTCAGCCCACTCTTCAACGTTGTGAGTCTGAGCATCTTCTTTTGAAGACCAAAAAGGCATCACTTCGCTGCTTTCGAATTCACTTGAGTCACATGCTAGCCAACCTTCTTCATTGCGAAGGCCCCATACCAGTTTAGTTTCTTGTGTTTCAGAAACGAAAAGTTCTAGATTTGCTTGAGTATCAGCTGTTAGTTTGCTCATGGATTAATTCTCTATGTTGATAACGACGCAAGATTAACATTATAGACGGCTTAGGTACATGCTATTCAAGGAATTATCACCATACTGAAAGGTTAACTAAAGATCACGTTTCAGTATGGTAAGCGCAGGATAGAACCTACTTTTTTATTTTGGTGAAGATGTGCCACTCTTCTTTGATGTTGCCTTTAAATCCAACAACGGAAGCGACAACTTTTCGATGTAGTGCGTGATTAACTTGGCTGTCATCACTGCTAAATTCAGAGTCGCCATGACCCACGATATTGACTCGAGATGGTTGAATACCATTACTGATAAGGGCACGTCTTACGTGGAATGCTCGCTCTTTTGACAGTTTTAAATTGTGTTTGGCATTGCCGACTTTGCTGGCATAACCTTGTAACTCAATCGATGTACCCTCGTAACGCTTCAAAAACGCAGCCATCTGGCGTATCTGCCCTAGGAAAACAGGGTTAATTTCCGTAGAGTTATTAGCAAAGAGTATGTGGAGCTCTTTCTTTTCTGACGATTCAAAATATGAACCACAACCGTCGTTATCGATCTCTGCACCAACTTGCGTATCGGGACATAGGTCTCGCGCGTTAATTACGCCGTCATTATCATCATCTTCGAGATCATAAATTTGCGTGATGTCTGGAAGAGCTCGATATTCAAATTCTTCATTGCTTGTTTCAGCTAAAACGTTGGCAGAGACAATCATGAGACAAAGCGGAAATACAGTCTTTATCAGCTTCATTAGTATTCTACCTTTTCATTCCATTCTTGAGGGGTTTCGACGCGTAACCCAGTTAACAGGTTTCCTGTTGCATTCATTACTCGGTACTTCGCGTATTGTTCGTCGTACTTGGCATCCAGATAGCCCTTGCGGGCTTCGAATAGTTCGTTCTCGGTGTTAAGCAAATCGAGAAGGGTACGTTTACCGATACGGTATTGTTTCTCATAAGAGATAACGGTGTCTGATGCCGAGTCTACGTGGTCAGATAAAAACTCTTTCTGTTGAACGGTTAAATCAAGTGCGCTCCATGAAAGACGCAAGCTCTCTTCTACATTACGGTAAGTACTCTCGCGGAGGTCTTTCGCTTTGTTTAGTTGATAAGCGGCACTTTCTGCACGGTCTTGGTCTGAACCGCCGTTGTAAAGGTTGTATCTTAAACGAACCATCGCAGAAAACTCGTCACTGCTGCCTGGAGTGCCACCGGCATCATCGCGCCAGGTTTGAGCGGCTTCAAAAGAAACCGTTGGGTAGTTGGTGCTCTTAGATTGCTTGTATTGAAATTTCGCTGAGTCTACATCGGCTTGTGCAATCTTAATTACTGGGTGCTGATTAAACGCTTTTGCTAATGCGCCATCAACCGTGTAAGGGATAGCGCCTGCATCTGCGCGAGGGAAGGTTAACCCTAGCGGAGATTGACCCACAAGCCTTTTGAATTGCGTATGAGTGTCAAAAAGGTTGTTTTGCGCCGCAAGTAAATTACCGTGTGCTTTAGCAATACGTGCTTCTACCTGTGACATATCTGCCGTTGAGCCAATACCTGACTCAACACGCTTGCGAATATCGCTGTATATTTTTTTGTGGGTTGCGAGGTTATTTTCAGAGAGTGAAAGCACTTCATAGGCTTTTACCGCATCGAGATAAACTTTGGTCACTTCTAATGCGATATCTTGAGCATTAGATATCAATTGATAACGCACTGATTCCGCATCAGCCGCAGTACGGTCAATATCATTCGATGTATTAGCCCCATCCCAGATAAGCTGAGTTAGCGTAATTGTCGCTTCTTTCCGAGTCAGATCGGTCGTGCTTGAGTTAGTTGCTAGATCGGTATGCTCGTAACCAATACCTCCATCCAAGTCTATACTTGGACGATAAGCACCACCAGAAGCATCATTAAGATATCGCTTACTGACATATTCATTATAAGCACTTTTGATTTCAGGATTACTTTCTAAAGTGAACGCAACGGCTTGCTCTAGGGTTTGTGCTGTCGTCGGTAAGCTCATACTTATAGCTAACCCTAATGTTGTCTTTTGAAGCCTATTCAATGTGCATCTCCCTAAAATTAGCTCGCATCTAAGTCTTGAATTCATGCTGTTATATATGAAATTTAGATGAACCGCCAAAAAAATTACGATCGCTAAGCTGGCGCTCGCAAATAGTTGTCAGAATGTTAACCGATCAGCGTGCGTTTTATGGTGTTTTTATACACGTCAATCTTACGTTTTTAAAGCTATTATTTTCCGCAAACACAATAACTTATATTACTGGTGTGAGCACTAAGATTGTTATGCGATGTGATCACCGTCATTAGCTTGTCACTCAAGTTGTTAAATACTAGATTCATAACTAGGAATTATATGACTTTAAGTGTTATATTTTAACTAATATTATAAATATAATGTCACTATTTTGACGTTAATGACAAGAAATGCTTTTTTAGGGGTTTATATGGACATGACAACATTGAATTTGGGTGGTGCATTAGCACTTGGCCAGCGCATTGTTATCTCGGTAGATGGTACGATTAAAGTCTTAGAAGAAGGCCAACCACTACAAGCAGGGGATGTCGTTCTTGAATCTCAGAACGGGTCCAATGAACCTCAGGTATCGGCAAAACGCTTCTCATCAGAAGAAGGCGAAATTGAGCTCGACCAAGATATTGCGAATATCTTTGCCGCATTAGAAGAAGGTCAAGACCCGACTGAGCTAGGTGAAGAGTTCGCAACGGCAGCTGGTCAAAACGGTTCAAGTTTGGCTTCTAGCGGAACTATTGAACGTGATGGTGAAGAAACCATTCCTGGTACAGAGTTCGTTACTACGGGTTTCGAATCATTGGGCTTATCTCGCACTCAAAGCTTAAGCCTACTTGACGCTTATCGTTCATTGACTGAAGCAGCAACGCCTTTAAACAGCAACCCATCTTTTGTTGACTCAAACAATGCTGAAGCTAGTGACGTCGTCACCTTTACGACAGATGAAGATACACCTGTTAGTGGCACTTTGTCGGCTTCAGACGAAGATGGTGATGATCTGTCATTCAGTAAAGCAACAGAACCATCAAACGGTACTGTCGTTGTCGATGAAAATGGTGATTGGACTTATACCCCCAACGAAAACTACAACGGTAACGATAGCTTTACAGTTGTTGTATCAGACGGCCAAGGCGGCACAGACACAATAACCGTTAATATCGGCGTTACTCCAGTCAATGACTTACCTGTCGGTGAAGATGTCTCTGTCACCACAGATGAAGATACTCCAGTAAGTGGCTCATTGACTGCAACCGATGCAGATAACGATCAGTTAACGTTTAGCAAAGGCACAGAACCGTCGAATGGTTCTGTAGTCGTCGACGAAAATGGCAACTGGACATACACCCCAGATGAGAACTATAACGGCAGCGATAGCTTTACTGTGATTGTGAGCGATGGGCAGGGTGGCACGGATATTATTACTGTTGATGTTGGTGTTGCGGACGTGAATGATGCGCCAGTGGCAAAAGACGCGACTGAAACGACCGAAGAAAACACGGTACTGAACGGCAAGGTGCCAGCGGCCACGGATGTGGACGGTACGGTAGAAAGCTACCAGTTGGTTGATGATGTGACTGAAGGTAACTTGACGTTCAACGATGACGGCAGCTACACGTTCACTCCAGGCAGCGACTTCGATGACTTGCCAGTGAATGATAGTCGTGACGTGACCTTCACATACACCGCGACCGACAACGACACAGGCGTGAGCGAGCCGAAGACCATCACCATGACCATCACGGGCACCAACGACGCGCCAACCATCGCAGGCGATGCGGTCGGTGCGGTGACCGAGGACGATACGCAAACGGTACTGAGCGACACAGGCACCCTGACCATCAGCGATGATGACACAGGCGAGAACGTGTTCCAGACGGGCGTGACACCAAAAGATGACGTGAATGGCGATGCTCCACTGGGCAGCGTCACGATCACGACAGCGGGCGTGTGGACGTACAACGTCGACAACGCGGACGTGAACTACCTGAAAGAAGGTGAGAAGAAAGTCGAAACCTTCACGGTGACGTCGGCAGACGGCACGACTCACGACATCGTGGTGACCATCACGGGCACCAACGACGCGCCAACCATCGCAGGCGATGCGGTCGGTGCGGTGACCGAGGACGATACGCAAACGGTACTGAGCGACACAGGCACCCTGACCATCAGCGATGATGACACAGGCGAGAACGTGTTCCAGACGGGCGTGACACCAAAAGATGACGTGAATGGCGATGCTCCACTGGGCAGCGTCACGATCACGACAGCGGGCGTGTGGACGTACAACGTCGACAACGCGGACGTGAACTACCTGAAAGAAGGTGAGAAGAAAGTCGAAACCTTCACGGTGACGTCGGCAGACGGCACGACTCACGACATCGTGGTGACCATCACGGGCACCAACGACGCGCCAACCATCGCAGGCGATGCGGTCGGTGCGGTGACCGAGGACGATACGCAAACGGTACTGAGCGACACAGGCACCCTGACCATCAGCGATGATGACACAGGCGAGAACGTGTTCCAGACGGGCGTGACACCAAAAGATGACGTGAATGGCGATGCTCCACTGGGCAGCGTCACGATCACGACAGCGGGCGTGTGGACGTACAACGTCGACAACGCGGACGTGAACTACCTGAAAGAAGGTGAGAAGAAAGTCGAAACCTTCACGGTGACGTCGGCAGACGGCACGACTCACGACATCGTGGTGACCATCACGGGCACCAACGACGCGCCAACCATCGCAGGCGATGCGGTCGGTGCGGTGACCGAGGACGATACGCAAACGGTACTGAGCGACACAGGCACCCTGACCATCAGCGATGATGACACAGGCGAGAACGTGTTCCAGACGGGCGTGACACCAAAAGATGACGTGAATGGCGATGCTCCACTGGGCAGCGTCACGATCACGACAGCGGGCGTGTGGACGTACAACGTCGACAACGCGGACGTGAACTACCTGAAAGAAGGTGAGAAGAAAGTCGAAACCTTCACGGTGACGTCGGCAGACGGCACGACTCACGACATCGTGGTGACCATCACGGGCACCAACGACGCGCCAACCATCGCAGGCGATGCGGTCGGTGCGGTGACCGAGGACGATACGCAAACGGTACTGAGCGACACAGGCACCCTGACCATCAGCGATGATGACACAGGCGAGAACGTGTTCCAGACGGGCGTGACACCAAAAGATGACGTGAATGGCGATGCTCCACTGGGCAGCGTCACGATCACGACAGCGGGCGTGTGGACGTACAACGTCGACAACGCGGACGTGAACTACCTGAAAGAAGGTGAGAAGAAAGTCGAAACCTTCACGGTGACGTCGGCAGACGGCACGACTCACGACATCGTGGTGACCATCACGGGCACCAACGACGCGCCAACCATCGCAGGCGATGCGGTCGGTGCGGTGACCGAGGACGATACGCAAACGGTACTGAGCGACACAGGCACCCTGACCATCAGCGATGATGACACAGGCGAGAACGTGTTCCAGACGGGCGTGACACCAAAAGATGACGTGAATGGCGATGCTCCACTGGGCAGCGTCACGATCACGACAGCGGGCGTGTGGACGTACAACGTCGACAACGCGGACGTGAACTACCTGAAAGAAGGTGAGAAGAAAGTCGAAACCTTCACGGTGACGTCGGCAGACGGCACGACTCACGACATCGTGGTGACCATCACGGGCACCAACGACGCGCCAACCATCGCAGGCGATGCGGTCGGTGCGGTGACCGAGGACGATACGCAAACGGTACTGAGCGACACAGGCACCCTGACCATCAGCGATGATGACACAGGCGAGAACGTGTTCCAGACGGGCGTGACACCAAAAGATGACGTGAATGGCGATGCTCCACTGGGCAGCGTCACGATCACGACAGCGGGCGTGTGGACGTACAACGTCGACAACGCGGACGTGAACTACCTGAAAGAAGGTGAGAAGAAAGTCGAAACCTTCACGGTGACGTCGGCAGACGGCACGACTCACGACATCGTGGTGACCATCACGGGCACCAACGACGCGCCAACCATCGCAGGCGATGCGGTCGGTGCGGTGACCGAGGACGATACGCAAACGGTACTGAGCGACACAGGCACCCTGACCATCAGCGATGATGACACAGGCGAGAACGTGTTCCAGACGGGCGTGACACCAAAAGATGACGTGAATGGCGATGCTCCACTGGGCAGCGTCACGATCACGACAGCGGGCGTGTGGACGTACAACGTCGACAACGCGGACGTGAACTACCTGAAAGAAGGTGAGAAGAAAGTCGAAACCTTCACGGTGACGTCGGCAGACGGCACGACTCACGACATCGTGGTGACCATCACGGGCACCAACGACGCGCCAACCATCGCAGGCGATGCGGTCGGTGCGGTGACCGAGGACGATACGCAAACGGTACTGAGCGACACAGGCACCCTGACCATCAGCGATGATGACACAGGCGAGAACGTGTTCCAGACGGGCGTGACACCAAAAGATGACGTGAATGGCGATGCTCCACTGGGCAGCGTCACGATCACGACAGCGGGCGTGTGGACGTACAACGTCGACAACGCGGACGTGAACTACCTGAAAGAAGGTGAGAAGAAAGTCGAAACCTTCACGGTGACGTCGGCAGACGGCACGACTCACGACATCGTGGTGACCATCACGGGCACCAACGACGCGCCAACCATCGCAGGCGATGCGGTCGGTGCGGTGACCGAGGACGATACGCAAACGGTACTGAGCGACACAGGCACCCTGACCATCAGCGATGATGACACAGGCGAGAACGTGTTCCAGACGGGCGTGACACCAAAAGATGACGTGAATGGCGATGCTCCACTGGGCAGCGTCACGATCACGACAGCGGGCGTGTGGACGTACAACGTCGACAACGCGGACGTGAACTACCTGAAAGAAGGTGAGAAGAAAGTCGAAACCTTCACGGTGACGTCGGCAGACGGCACGACTCACGACATCGTGGTGACCATCACGGGCACCAACGACGCGCCAACCATCGCAGGCGATGCGGTCGGTGCGGTGACCGAGGACGATACGCAAACGGTACTGAGCGACACAGGCACCCTGACCATCAGCGATGATGACACAGGCGAGAACGTGTTCCAGACGGGCGTGACACCAAAAGATGACGTGAATGGCGATGCTCCACTGGGCAGCGTCACGATCACGACAGCGGGCGTGTGGACGTACAACGTCGACAACGCGGACGTGAACTACCTGAAAGAAGGTGAGAAGAAAGTCGAAACCTTCACGGTGACGTCGGCAGACGGCACGACTCACGACATCGTGGTGACCATCACGGGCACCAACGACGCGCCAACCATCGCAGGCGATGCGGTCGGTGCGGTGACCGAGGACGATACGCAAACGGTACTGAGCGACACAGGCACCCTGACCATCAGCGATGATGACACAGGCGAGAACGTGTTCCAGACGGGCGTGACACCAAAAGATGACGTGAATGGCGATGCTCCACTGGGCAGCGTCACGATCACGACAGCGGGCGTGTGGACGTACAACGTCGACAACGCGGACGTGAACTACCTGAAAGAAGGTGAGAAGAAAGTCGAAACCTTCACGGTGACGTCGGCAGACGGCACGACTCACGACATCGTGGTGACCATCACGGGCACCAACGACGCGCCAACCATCGCAGGCGATGCGGTCGGTGCGGTGACCGAGGACGATACGCAAACGGTACTGAGCGACACAGGCACCCTGACCATCAGCGATGATGACACAGGCGAGAACGTGTTCCAGACGGGCGTGACACCAAAAGATGACGTGAATGGCGATGCTCCACTGGGCAGCGTCACGATCACGACAGCGGGCGTGTGGACGTACAACGTCGACAACGCGGACGTGAACTACCTGAAAGAAGGTGAGAAGAAAGTCGAAACCTTCACGGTGACGTCGGCAGACGGCACGACTCACGACATCGTGGTGACCATCACGGGCACCAACGACGCGCCAACCATCGCAGGCGATGCGGTCGGTGCGGTGACCGAGGACGATACGCAAACGGTACTGAGCGACACAGGCACCCTGACCATCAGCGATGATGACACAGGCGAGAACGTGTTCCAGACGGGCGTGACACCAAAAGATGACGTGAATGGCGATGCTCCACTGGGCAGCGTCACGATCACGACAGCGGGCGTGTGGACGTACAACGTCGACAACGCGGACGTGAACTACCTGAAAGAAGGTGAGAAGAAAGTCGAAACCTTCACGGTGACGTCGGCAGACGGCACGACTCACGACATCGTGGTGACCATCACGGGCACCAACGACGCGCCAACCATCGCAGGCGATGCGGTCGGTGCGGTGACCGAGGACGATACGCAAACGGTACTGAGCGACACAGGCACCCTGACCATCAGCGATGATGACACAGGCGAGAACGTGTTCCAGACGGGCGTGACACCAAAAGATGACGTGAATGGCGATGCTCCACTGGGCAGCGTCACGATCACGACAGCGGGCGTGTGGACGTACAACGTCGACAACGCGGACGTGAACTACCTGAAAGAAGGTGAGAAGAAAGTCGAAACCTTCACGGTGACGTCGGCAGACGGCACGACTCACGACATCGTGGTGACCATCACGGGCACCAACGACGCGCCAACCATCGCAGGCGATGCGGTCGGTGCGGTGACCGAGGACGATACGCAAACGGTACTGAGCGACACAGGCACCCTGACCATCAGCGATGATGACACAGGCGAGAACGTGTTCCAGACGGGCGTGACACCAAAAGATGACGTGAATGGCGATGCTCCACTGGGCAGCGTCACGATCACGACAGCGGGCGTGTGGACGTACAACGTCGACAACGCGGACGTGAACTACCTGAAAGAAGGTGAGAAGAAAGTCGAAACCTTCACGGTGACGTCGGCAGACGGCACGACTCACGACATCGTGGTGACCATCACGGGCACCAACGACGCGCCAACCATCGCAGGCGATGCGGTCGGTGCGGTGACCGAGGACGATACGCAAACGGTACTGAGCGACACAGGCACCCTGACCATCAGCGATGATGACACAGGCGAGAACGTGTTCCAGACGGGCGTGACACCAAAAGATGACGTGAATGGCGATGCTCCACTGGGCAGCGTCACGATCACGACAGCGGGCGTGTGGACGTACAACGTCGACAACGCGGACGTGAACTACCTGAAAGAAGGTGAGAAGAAAGTCGAAACCTTCACGGTGACGTCGGCAGACGGCACGACTCACGACATCGTGGTGACCATCACGGGCACCAACGACGCGCCAACCATCGCAGGCGATGCGGTCGGTGCGGTGACCGAGGACGATACGCAAACGGTACTGAGCGACACAGGCACCCTGACCATCAGCGATGATGACACAGGCGAGAACGTGTTCCAGACGGGCGTGACACCAAAAGATGACGTGAATGGCGATGCTCCACTGGGCAGCGTCACGATCACGACAGCGGGCGTGTGGACGTACAACGTCGACAACGCGGACGTGAACTACCTGAAAGAAGGTGAGAAGAAAGTCGAAACCTTCACGGTGACGTCGGCAGACGGCACGACTCACGACATCGTGGTGACCATCACGGGCACCAACGACGCGCCAACCATCGCAGGCGATGCGGTCGGTGCGGTGACCGAGGACGATACGCAAACGGTACTGAGCGACACAGGCACCCTGACCATCAGCGATGATGACACAGGCGAGAACGTGTTCCAGACGGGCGTGACACCAAAAGATGACGTGAATGGCGATGCTCCACTGGGCAGCGTCACGATCACGACAGCGGGCGTGTGGACGTACAACGTCGACAACGCGGACGTGAACTACCTGAAAGAAGGTGAGAAGAAAGTCGAAACCTTCACGGTGACGTCGGCAGACGGCACGACTCACGACATCGTGGTGACCATCACGGGCACCAACGACGCGCCAACCATCGCAGGCGATGCGGTCGGTGCGGTGACCGAGGACGATACGCAAACGGTACTGAGCGACACAGGCACCCTGACCATCAGCGATGATGACACAGGCGAGAACGTGTTCCAGACGGGCGTGACACCAAAAGATGACGTGAATGGCGATGCTCCACTGGGCAGCGTCACGATCACGACAGCGGGCGTGTGGACGTACAACGTCGACAACGCGGACGTGAACTACCTGAAAGAAGGTGAGAAGAAAGTCGAAACCTTCACGGTGACGTCGGCAGACGGCACGACTCACGACATCGTGGTGACCATCACGGGCACCAACGACGCGCCAACCATCGCAGGCGATGCGGTCGGTGCGGTGACCGAGGACGATACGCAAACGGTACTGAGCGACACAGGCACCCTGACCATCAGCGATGATGACACAGGCGAGAACGTGTTCCAGACGGGCGTGACACCAAAAGATGACGTGAATGGCGATGCTCCACTGGGCAGCGTCACGATCACGACAGCGGGCGTGTGGACGTACAACGTCGACAACGCGGACGTGAACTACCTGAAAGAAGGTGAGAAGAAAGTCGAAACCTTCACGGTGACGTCGGCAGACGGCACGACTCACGACATCGTGGTGACCATCACGGGCACCAACGACGCGCCAACCATCGCAGGCGATGCGGTCGGTGCGGTGACCGAGGACGATACGCAAACGGTACTGAGCGACACAGGCACCCTGACCATCAGCGATGATGACACAGGCGAGAACGTGTTCCAGACGGGCGTGACACCAAAAGATGACGTGAATGGCGATGCTCCACTGGGCAGCGTCACGATCACGACAGCGGGCGTGTGGACGTACAACGTCGACAACGCGGACGTGAACTACCTGAAAGAAGGTGAGAAGAAAGTCGAAACCTTCACGGTGACGTCGGCAGACGGCACGACTCACGACATCGTGGTGACCATCACGGGCACCAACGACGCGCCAACCATCGCAGGCGATGCGGTCGGTGCGGTGACCGAGGACGATACGCAAACGGTACTGAGCGACACAGGCACCCTGACCATCAGCGATGATGACACAGGCGAGAACGTGTTCCAGACGGGCGTGACACCAAAAGATGACGTGAATGGCGATGCTCCACTGGGCAGCGTCACGATCACGACAGCGGGCGTGTGGACGTACAACGTCGACAACGCGGACGTGAACTACCTGAAAGAAGGTGAGAAGAAAGTCGAAACCTTCACGGTGACGTCGGCAGACGGCACGACTCACGACATCGTGGTGACCATCACGGGCACCAACGACGCGCCAACCATCGCAGGCGATGCGGTCGGTGCGGTGACCGAGGACGATACGCAAACGGTACTGAGCGACACAGGCACCCTGACCATCAGCGATGATGACACAGGCGAGAACGTGTTCCAGACGGGCGTGACACCAAAAGATGACGTGAATGGCGATGCTCCACTGGGCAGCGTCACGATCACGACAGCGGGCGTGTGGACGTACAACGTCGACAACGCGGACGTGAACTACCTGAAAGAAGGTGAGAAGAAAGTCGAAACCTTCACGGTGACGTCGGCAGACGGCACGACTCACGACATCGTGGTGACCATCACGGGCACCAACGACGCGCCAACCATCGCAGGCGATGCGGTCGGTGCGGTGACCGAGGACGATACGCAAACGGTACTGAGCGACACAGGCACCCTGACCATCAGCGATGATGACACAGGCGAGAACGTGTTCCAGACGGGCGTGACACCAAAAGATGACGTGAATGGCGATGCTCCACTGGGCAGCGTCACGATCACGACAGCGGGCGTGTGGACGTACAACGTCGACAACGCGGACGTGAACTACCTGAAAGAAGGTGAGAAGAAAGTCGAAACCTTCACGGTGACGTCGGCAGACGGCACGACTCACGACATCGTGGTGACCATCACGGGCACCAACGACGCGCCAACCATCGCAGGCGATGCGGTCGGTGCGGTGACCGAGGACGATACGCAAACGGTACTGAGCGACACAGGCACCCTGACCATCAGCGATGATGACACAGGCGAGAACGTGTTCCAGACGGGCGTGACACCAAAAGATGACGTGAATGGCGATGCTCCACTGGGCAGCGTCACGATCACGACAGCGGGCGTGTGGACGTACAACGTCGACAACGCGGACGTGAACTACCTGAAAGAAGGTGAGAAGAAAGTCGAAACCTTCACGGTGACGTCGGCAGACGGCACGACTCACGACATCGTGGTGACCATCACGGGCACCAACGACGCGCCAACCATCGCAGGCGATGCGGTCGGTGCGGTGACCGAGGACGATACGCAAACGGTACTGAGCGACACAGGCACCCTGACCATCAGCGATGATGACACAGGCGAGAACGTGTTCCAGACGGGCGTGACACCAAAAGATGACGTGAATGGCGATGCTCCACTGGGCAGCGTCACGATCACGACAGCGGGCGTGTGGACGTACAACGTCGACAACGCGGACGTGAACTACCTGAAAGAAGGTGAGAAGAAAGTCGAAACCTTCACGGTGACGTCGGCAGACGGCACGACTCACGACATCGTGGTGACCATCACGGGCACCAACGACGCGCCAACCATCGCAGGCGATGCGGTCGGTGCGGTGACCGAGGACGATACGCAAACGGTACTGAGCGACACAGGCACCCTGACCATCAGCGATGATGACACAGGCGAGAACGTGTTCCAGACGGGCGTGACACCAAAAGATGACGTGAATGGCGATGCTCCACTGGGCAGCGTCACGATCACGACAGCGGGCGTGTGGACGTACAACGTCGACAACGCGGACGTGAACTACCTGAAAGAAGGTGAGAAGAAAGTCGAAACCTTCACGGTGACGTCGGCAGACGGCACGACTCACGACATCGTGGTGACCATCACGGGCACCAACGACGCGCCAACCATCGCAGGCGATGCGGTCGGTGCGGTGACCGAGGACGATACGCAAACGGTACTGAGCGACACAGGCACCCTGACCATCAGCGATGATGACACAGGCGAGAACGTGTTCCAGACGGGCGTGACACCAAAAGATGACGTGAATGGCGATGCTCCACTGGGCAGCGTCACGATCACGACAGCGGGCGTGTGGACGTACAACGTCGACAACGCGGACGTGAACTACCTGAAAGAAGGTGAGAAGAAAGTCGAAACCTTCACGGTGACGTCGGCAGACGGCACGACTCACGACATCGTGGTGACCATCACGGGCACCAACGACGCGCCAACCATCGCAGGCGATGCGGTCGGTGCGGTGACCGAGGACGATACGCAAACGGTACTGAGCGACACAGGCACCCTGACCATCAGCGATGATGACACAGGCGAGAACGTGTTCCAGACGGGCGTGACACCAAAAGATGACGTGAATGGCGATGCTCCACTGGGCAGCGTCACGATCACGACAGCGGGCGTGTGGACGTACAACGTCGACAACGCGGACGTGAACTACCTGAAAGAAGGTGAGAAGAAAGTCGAAACCTTCACGGTGACGTCGGCAGACGGCACGACTCACGACATCGTGGTGACCATCACGGGCACCAACGACGCGCCAACCATCGCAGGCGATGCGGTCGGTGCGGTGACCGAGGACGATACGCAAACGGTACTGAGCGACACAGGCACCCTGACCATCAGCGATGATGACACAGGCGAGAACGTGTTCCAGACGGGCGTGACACCAAAAGATGACGTGAATGGCGATGCTCCACTGGGCAGCGTCACGATCACGACAGCGGGCGTGTGGACGTACAACGTCGACAACGCGGACGTGAACTACCTGAAAGAAGGTGAGAAGAAAGTCGAAACCTTCACGGTGACGTCGGCAGACGGCACGACTCACGACATCGTGGTGACCATCACGGGCACCAACGACGCGCCAACCATCGCAGGCGATGCGGTCGGTGCGGTGACCGAGGACGATACGCAAACGGTACTGAGCGACACAGGCACCCTGACCATCAGCGATGATGACACAGGCGAGAACGTGTTCCAGACGGGCGTGACACCAAAAGATGACGTGAATGGCGATGCTCCACTGGGCAGCGTCACGATCACGACAGCGGGCGTGTGGACGTACAACGTCGACAACGCGGACGTGAACTACCTGAAAGAAGGTGAGAAGAAAGTCGAAACCTTCACGGTGACGTCGGCAGACGGCACGACTCACGACATCGTGGTGACCATCACGGGCACCAACGACGCGCCAACCATCGCAGGCGATGCGGTCGGTGCGGTGACCGAGGACGATACGCAAACGGTACTGAGCGACACAGGCACCCTGACCATCAGCGATGATGACACAGGCGAGAACGTGTTCCAGACGGGCGTGACACCAAAAGATGACGTGAATGGCGATGCTCCACTGGGCAGCGTCACGATCACGACAGCGGCGTGTGGACGTACAACGTCGACAACGCGGACGTGAACTACCTGAAAGAAGGTGAGAAGAAAGTCGAAACCTTCACGGTGACGTCGGCAGACGGCACGACTCACGACATCGTGGTGACCATCACGGGCACCAACGACGCGCCAACCATCGCAGGCGATGCGGTCGGTGCGGTGACCGAGGACGATACGCAAACGGTACTGAGCGACACAGGCACCCTGACCATCAGCGATGATGACACAGGCGAGAACGTGTTCCAGACGGGCGTGACACCAAAAGATGACGTGAATGGCGATGCTCCACTGGGCAGCGTCACGATCACGACAGCGGGCGTGTGGACGTACAACGTCGACAACGCGGACGTGAACTACCTGAAAGAAGGTGAGAAGAAAGTCGAAACCTTCACGGTGACGTCGGCAGACGGCACGACTCACGACATCGTGGTGACCATCACGGGCACCAACGACGCGCCAACCATCGCAGGCGATGCGGTCGGTGCGGTGACCGAGGACGATACGCAAACGGTACTGAGCGACACAGGCACCCTGACCATCAGCGATGATGACACAGGCGAGAACGTGTTCCAGACGGGCGTGACACCAAAAGATGACGTGAATGGCGATGCTCCACTGGGCAGCGTCACGATCACGACAGCGGGCGTGTGGACGTACAACGTCGACAACGCGGACGTGAACTACCTGAAAGAAGGTGAGAAGAAAGTCGAAACCTTCACGGTGACGTCGGCAGACGGCACGACTCACGACATCGTGGTGACCATCACGGGCACCAACGACGCGCCAACCATCGCAGGCGATGCGGTCGGTGCGGTGACCGAGGACGATACGCAAACGGTACTGAGCGACACAGGCACCCTGACCATCAGCGATGATGACACAGGCGAGAACGTGTTCCAGACGGGCGTGACACCAAAAGATGACGTGAATGGCGATGCTCCACTGGGCAGCGTCACGATCACGACAGCGGGCGTGTGGACGTACAACGTCGACAACGCGGACGTGAACTACCTGAAAGAAGGTGAGAAGAAAGTCGAAACCTTCACGGTGACGTCGGCAGACGGCACGACTCACGACATCGTGGTGACCATCACGGGCACCAACGACGCGCCAACCATCGCAGGCGATGCGGTCGGTGCGGTGACCGAGGACGATACGCAAACGGTACTGAGCGACACAGGCACCCTGACCATCAGCGATGATGACACAGGCGAGAACGTGTTCCAGACGGGCGTGACACCAAAAGATGACGTGAATGGCGATGCTCCACTGGGCAGCGTCACGATCACGACAGCGGGCGTGTGGACGTACAACGTCGACAACGCGGACGTGAACTACCTGAAAGAAGGTGAGAAGAAAGTCGAAACCTTCACGGTGACGTCGGCAGACGGCACGACTCACGACATCGTGGTGACCATCACGGGCACCAACGACGCGCCAACCATCGCAGGCGATGCGGTCGGTGCGGTGACCGAGGACGATACGCAAACGGTACTGAGCGACACAGGCACCCTGACCATCAGCGATGATGACACAGGCGAGAACGTGTTCCAGACGGGCGTGACACCAAAAGATGACGTGAATGGCGATGCTCCACTGGGCAGCGTCACGATCACGACAGCGGGCGTGTGGACGTACAACGTCGACAACGCGGACGTGAACTACCTGAAAGAAGGTGAGAAGAAAGTCGAAACCTTCACGGTGACGTCGGCAGACGGCACGACTCACGACATCGTGGTGACCATCACGGGCACCAACGACGCGCCAACCATCGCAGGCGATGCGGTCGGTGCGGTGACCGAGGACGATACGCAAACGGTACTGAGCGACACAGGCACCCTGACCATCAGCGATGATGACACAGGCGAGAACGTGTTCCAGACGGGCGTGACACCAAAAGATGACGTGAATGGCGATGCTCCACTGGGCAGCGTCACGATCACGACAGCGGGCGTGTGGACGTACAACGTCGACAACGCGGACGTGAACTACCTGAAAGAAGGTGAGAAGAAAGTCGAAACCTTCACGGTGACGTCGGCAGACGGCACGACTCACGACATCGTGGTGACCATCACGGGCACCAACGACGCGCCAACCATCGCAGGCGATGCGGTCGGTGCGGTGACCGAGGACGATACGCAAACGGTACTGAGCGACACAGGCACCCTGACCATCAGCGATGATGACACAGGCGAGAACGTGTTCCAGACGGGCGTGACACCAAAAGATGACGTGAATGGCGATGCTCCACTGGGCAGCGTCACGATCACGACAGCGGGCGTGTGGACGTACAACGTCGACAACGCGGACGTGAACTACCTGAAAGAAGGTGAGAAGAAAGTCGAAACCTTCACGGTGACGTCGGCAGACGGCACGACTCACGACATCGTGGTGACCATCACGGGCACCAACGACGCGCCAACCATCGCAGGCGATGCGGTCGGTGCGGTGACCGAGGACGATACGCAAACGGTACTGAGCGACACAGGCACCCTGACCATCAGCGATGATGACACAGGCGAGAACGTGTTCCAGACGGGCGTGACACCAAAAGATGACGTGAATGGCGATGCTCCACTGGGCAGCGTCACGATCACGACAGCGGGCGTGTGGACGTACAACGTCGACAACGCGGACGTGAACTACCTGAAAGAAGGTGAGAAGAAAGTCGAAACCTTCACGGTGACGTCGGCAGACGGCACGACTCACGACATCGTGGTGACCATCACGGGCACCAACGACGCGCCAACCATCGCAGGCGATGCGGTCGGTGCGGTGACCGAGGACGATACGCAAACGGTACTGAGCGACACAGGCACCCTGACCATCAGCGATGATGACACAGGCGAGAACGTGTTCCAGACGGGCGTGACACCAAAAGATGACGTGAATGGCGATGCTCCACTGGGCAGCGTCACGATCACGACAGCGGGCGTGTGGACGTACAACGTCGACAACGCGGACGTGAACTACCTGAAAGAAGGTGAGAAGAAAGTCGAAACCTTCACGGTGACGTCGGCAGACGGCACGACTCACGACATCGTGGTGACCATCACGGGCACCAACGACGCGCCAACCATCGCAGGCGATGCGGTCGGTGCGGTGACCGAGGACGATACGCAAACGGTACTGAGCGACACAGGCACCCTGACCATCAGCGATGATGACACAGGCGAGAACGTGTTCCAGACGGGCGTGACACCAAAAGATGACGTGAATGGCGATGCTCCACTGGGCAGCGTCACGATCACGACAGCGGGCGTGTGGACGTACAACGTCGACAACGCGGACGTGAACTACCTGAAAGAAGGTGAGAAGAAAGTCGAAACCTTCACGGTGACGTCGGCAGACGGCACGACTCACGACATCGTGGTGACCATCACGGGCACCAACGACGCGCCAACCATCGCAGGCGATGCGGTCGGTGCGGTGACCGAGGACGATACGCAAACGGTACTGAGCGACACAGGCACCCTGACCATCAGCGATGATGACACAGGCGAGAACGTGTTCCAGACGGGCGTGACACCAAAAGATGACGTGAATGGCGATGCTCCACTGGGCAGCGTCACGATCACGACAGCGGGCGTGTGGACGTACAACGTCGACAACGCGGACGTGAACTACCTGAAAGAAGGTGAGAAGAAAGTCGAAACCTTCACGGTGACGTCGGCAGACGGCACGACTCACGACATCGTGGTGACCATCACGGGCACCAACGACGCGCCAACCATCGCAGGCGATGCGGTCGGTGCGGTGACCGAGGACGATACGCAAACGGTACTGAGCGACACAGGCACCCTGACCATCAGCGATGATGACACAGGCGAGAACGTGTTCCAGACGGGCGTGACACCAAAAGATGACGTGAATGGCGATGCTCCACTGGGCAGCGTCACGATCACGACAGCGGGCGTGTGGACGTACAACGTCGACAACGCGGACGTGAACTACCTGAAAGAAGGTGAGAAGAAAGTCGAAACCTTCACGGTGACGTCGGCAGACGGCACGACTCACGACATCGTGGTGACCATCACGGGCACCAACGACGCGCCAACCATCGCAGGCGATGCGGTCGGTGCGGTGACCGAGGACGATACGCAAACGGTACTGAGCGACACAGGCACCCTGACCATCAGCGATGATGACACAGGCGAGAACGTGTTCCAGACGGGCGTGACACCAAAAGATGACGTGAATGGCGATGCTCCACTGGGCAGCGTCACGATCACGACAGCGGGCGTGTGGACGTACAACGTCGACAACGCGGACGTGAACTACCTGAAAGAAGGTGAGAAGAAAGTCGAAACCTTCACGGTGACGTCGGCAGACGGCACGACTCACGACATCGTGGTGACCATCACGGGCACCAACGACGCGCCAACCATCGCAGGCGATGCGGTCGGTGCGGTGACCGAGGACGATACGCAAACGGTACTGAGCGACACAGGCACCCTGACCATCAGCGATGATGACACAGGCGAGAACGTGTTCCAGACGGGCGTGACACCAAAAGATGACGTGAATGGCGATGCTCCACTGGGCAGCGTCACGATCACGACAGCGGGCGTGTGGACGTACAACGTCGACAACGCGGACGTGAACTACCTGAAAGAAGGTGAGAAGAAAGTCGAAACCTTCACGGTGACGTCGGCAGACGGCACGACTCACGACATCGTGGTGACCATCACGGGCACCAACGACGCGCCAACCATCGCAGGCGATGCGGTCGGTGCGGTGACCGAGGACGATACGCAAACGGTACTGAGCGACACAGGCACCCTGACCATCAGCGATGATGACACAGGCGAGAACGTGTTCCAGACGGGCGTGACACCAAAAGATGACGTGAATGGCGATGCTCCACTGGGCAGCGTCACGATCACGACAGCGGGCGTGTGGACGTACAACGTCGACAACGCGGACGTGAACTACCTGAAAGAAGGTGAGAAGAAAGTCGAAACCTTCACGGTGACGTCGGCAGACGGCACGACTCACGACATCGTGGTGACCATCACGGGCACCAACGACGCGCCAACCATCGCAGGCGATGCGGTCGGTGCGGTGACCGAGGACGATACGCAAACGGTACTGAGCGACACAGGCACCCTGACCATCAGCGATGATGACACAGGCGAGAACGTGTTCCAGACGGGCGTGACACCAAAAGATGACGTGAATGGCGATGCTCCACTGGGCAGCGTCACGATCACGACAGCGGGCGTGTGGACGTACAACGTCGACAACGCGGACGTGAACTACCTGAAAGAAGGTGAGAAGAAAGTCGAAACCTTCACGGTGACGTCGGCAGACGGCACGACTCACGACATCGTGGTGACCATCACGGGCACCAACGACGCGCCAACCATCGCAGGCGATGCGGTCGGTGCGGTGACCGAGGACGATACGCAAACGGTACTGAGCGACACAGGCACCCTGACCATCAGCGATGATGACACAGGCGAGAACGTGTTCCAGACGGGCGTGACACCAAAAGATGACGTGAATGGCGATGCTCCACTGGGCAGCGTCACGATCACGACAGCGGGCGTGTGGACGTACAACGTCGACAACGCGGACGTGAACTACCTGAAAGAAGGTGAGAAGAAAGTCGAAACCTTCACGGTGACGTCGGCAGACGGCACGACTCACGACATCGTGGTGACCATCACGGGCACCAACGACGCGCCAACCATCGCAGGCGATGCGGTCGGTGCGGTGACCGAGGACGATACGCAAACGGTACTGAGCGACACAGGCACCCTGACCATCAGCGATGATGACACAGGCGAGAACGTGTTCCAGACGGGCGTGACACCAAAAGATGACGTGAATGGCGATGCTCCACTGGGCAGCGTCACGATCACGACAGCGGGCGTGTGGACGTACAACGTCGACAACGCGGACGTGAACTACCTGAAAGAAGGTGAGAAGAAAGTCGAAACCTTCACGGTGACGTCGGCAGACGGCACGACTCACGACATCGTGGTGACCATCACGGGCACCAACGACGCGCCAAAAGCCAGGAACTTCACCGAAACCACAATTGATAGCGCAACTTCGGTTGACTTTGCTCCTCACACTAGTGACGAAGAAGATGATGCTGCTGGCGTTGAGACTTCGGTTATTGTTGAAAGCGGTCCTATTTTCGGTACTTTGTATGAAGTAGCGGACGATGGAACGAAAACAGAAGTTGTCATTGGTCAAGAGTATGGCGATTCAGACAACTTTGAATATGTTGTCGATGCAAATATTGCCGAGCAGCTTAGTTTTAGTGCGTCAGATCTTTCATCACTAATTGACACTTCGAATGGAAGTACATCAATCGGTTACTTCAACGACCTAGTTTCTATTTCAGCCGGAACTTATACTGGTAATTCCCCAGTAGGTAATGACGTAGTGAGTAATCCAGGGGTTTACCTAAATTACGATGACTATAGAGTAGAAGATGGCTTTGGCGTCTCAACCAGTAAGAGCGGTCAAAGTGAGTTAGACGTTACATCAAAAGAATTTATTTCTGTTGATTTTGGAAATAGTGGCGCCGAAATTTTGTCTGCTAATTTAGAATTTGGAAGCGTTTTTGGTAACTACAACGCTAACAGTAGTGCAGATGGTGAAATTAATGTCGTTGCACTAGACGCATCTGGCAATGTTGTTGGGACATTTAACTTTAATACTGAAAACACTTCAAATTCTGGTAATGAATATACGCTTTCTATAGACGGTAATGGCAACTCTATAGTTAATGTATCTATCCCAGATGGCAATGGTGGATTCATACCATTTACAGAGTTAAGAGTCTTTACTACCCAAGATGGCTCCGCTAATCCAAATAGAAATTCAAATATTACTTTTAAAGGCGTAGACGTAGTGGACGCCAAAGTAACCGAGACTATTGATTATAAATCGGAAGACTCTACTGATTTAGAGAGTGCGTCAGCACAGGTAACGATCGTTACGGATTCAATAGTAAAACCGTCACCAGAGGTTACGAGTGTTTCTCGAGATGTTTCTGAAGATTTTGATTCAGTACAAACTGTTTCTGGCAATATAGAGGTTTTATACGCGGATAGTATAGTTTTAGAAGAGCCTTCTGAGAGTTATACATCAGCGGGACAAAATATCACTTGGTCTTCATCAAACGGTGGCCAAACCTTAATTGGTAGTGCGAATGGCCTAGCAGTGATTACGGCAATTATCGATGATGTTGGGAATTACTCTGTGACTCTCAATGGGCCGGTCGATCATTTGGACGCCAATGTTCCATTAGACGAAATGTCCATTGCTATTGGGATCGTTGCAAGTAACGAAACTGGTACTCAAACCGGATCTATTTCTCTAACTATCGATGATGATGTTCCTGTCGCTCAGCCGATTATTAATGACTTACAACCCTCAGCAAAAGCTGGTGCAAACGTCCAGCTTATCTTGGATGTATCCGGCTCTATGGCGTGGGATTCAGTTACGGGTCAAAGCACTATTACGAACGAGTCTAGATTGTCGATTATGCAAGACGCAGCTAAACAGTTGCTCGCTGAGTATCAAAGCTTAGGTATTACACAAGTCCAAGTTGTTACCTTCTCAAGTAGTTCAGATGCTCAGAACGGAGCAAATGGCAGTAGCTGGATGTCTGTTTCTGAGGCTATTGACGTTATCGATAATTTGTCTGCAGGCGGGGGCACTTATTACGACACTGCACTAGATGCTGCAATGGCTCATTGGGACGACTCGGGCAAAGTCGATGGTAATCCTTCTAATATCACGTATTTCTTGTCGGATGGCTCTCCGAATTCAGGAGGAACTTTGAGTTCTTCAGAGAAAACTGAGTGGGAAGATTTTGTTGATGCTAAGGATATCACTGCGCTTGCTTACGGTATGGGCGAGGCGGTTCCAATATCTTACCTAGAAGATATTGCTTATAACGGTGCAACAGACAGTGAAATAGGAGCCGTTGTTGTTCCTGATATTACTCAGCTTCCACCAATCATTCTTCAATCGGTTGTTGATCCTATTTCAGGTGAGGTTGTGAACGACGGCAGCAACGGTTCTATTAGCGGTTTTGGAGCTGATGGTGGTTACGTCTCTGAAGTGAAATATGGAGGAACAACCGTTTCTTATGATGGTAGTACAGTATCTGTTTCAGGTTTGGAATCAGGGGTTAGCACTGCGATAGACGGTAGCGAAATATCGATTTTTATCGACAATAGTCACACGTTAGTTTTAGACATGGCTACAGGGTCTTACCAATTCTTCGCTGCTGTTGTTGATAGCGATATTTCGTTAGATTTTGATTATGAACTATCGGACTTAGATGGCGATACGAGCAATAGCAGTATGACCTTTAATATCCAAGCTCCAGTGCTCGATGCTAATGATGACGTGACATCAACTATTGAGTTGGTTCCTGTTTTGATTGATGTGCTAGCGAATGATTACAACCCACATGCATTGACTTCAGCTTTGATGTTATCCAGTGTGGCTTTGGTCAATCCAGCTTTAGGCCAAGTATCAATTGTCGATGGTAAAGTTTTGTTTGTACCAAACGATAGCGCTAGTGCTGGTGACATAGTGGAAATTTCGTACACAGCTACCGATAAGAATGGTAATAGTGATACAGCTACTATGTCAGTTACGATGACAGGGCACAGCGGAAACATCATATCTGATGGAGTAGGTATCAATGCGGTTTATATGCCTCAAGGGACCGTTTCAAGTAACCATGGCGATGATTGGCAAAGTCAGCCCGAACCATCTATAACCGTTAACGGTATTAAAGTTGAACGCGGCCAGCAAAGCCCTTCACTTACTGATGCCGCGGATTTGATTGTTACCGGTGGTGATAATGACCATGTAGAAGGTGCTGATTTTGATGACATTATCCATCTTGGCGATAGTGGCAGCAATGCGGCATTTGATTTGCAGGATGCTACAGAGTTCGTTGAACTGGATGTCGACGATATTTACCAAGGGAACAATGAGGACGGTACTCTTGAATCTCCGTACGTAGCGCCAAGCTGGGCTGATGTAGGTCAAGGTGGTGCTGGAAATGATGTGATTTTAGGTGAGTCTGGCATAGATTTGATTTCTGGCGGTTCTGGAAATGACTATCTAGATGGTGGCTCAGAAAATGATTACATTCGTGCCGGTAGCGGTAATGATATTGTTATTGGTGGCGCAGGAGACGATCATTTGAGAGGTGAGGATGGTAATGACATCCTGATTGGTGGCCTCGGAGATGATATTTTAACCGGGGATGACGGTGATGACTTGTTCCTGTGGGTTGACCAGCCATTCCAAGGTGATGTTGATACTATTAGCGACTTCGCTCTAGGTGAAGATCACTTAGATATCTCTCAATTGCTACCAACTGAGAATAATATGTCGGATCTTCTAGAACACATCGCTATTGAAAAAGTCGATAACGGGGGTGGTGATAAAGATTTGGTTATCACTATCTCTGAAGATGCAAGTAATAGCAGTCAGACACAAACGATTGTACTCGATAATACGGGGAATCAGTTTGACTCTGTGAATGCTCAAGGTGATGGTAGTGTGATAAGCAGTGATTTGAGTAACTTGGTTAATCAACTCTTTGTGAACTTACCAGACCAATAACAAAAAAGGGCCGAAAGGCCCTTTTTTAATACGTCTGTTTTGCTATGAAAACTAGATTCTAAAGCACTAGAATTAAAGCACCTTACAAGCAAAACCTTTTAGGTAGAAACCTTCTGGGTAAGCTGTATCGATCAAGTGATCGGCTGCTTGCTCGAAGCGTTCAACAAATTTCACTGTTCTGCCTGCATCTAGAGCTGCGTCAGCGATGATTTTCTGGAATAGTTCAGCACCCATCAAACCTGAGCAAGAGTAGGTGAGTAGCGTTCCACCTGGCTTCAGGATTTGCATCGCTAGCATGTTAACGTCTTTATAACCGTTAGCACCTGATGTTAGGTTGTTTTTGCTTGAAACGAACTTTGGTGGATCCATGATCACTACGTCAAACTTAGTGCCCTGGTCACGGTATTCGCGAAGTAGTTTGAATACGTCAGCGTTTAGGAATACAGCACGCTTTTTCGAGATGTCGAACTCATTCAGTTCAGCGTTGAACTTAGCCGTATCAAGAGCAAGTTGAGATACGTCTGCGTTGATCACACGCTTTGCGTCGCCTTTAAGTGCGTAAAGGCCAAAACCACCGGTGTATGAGAAACAGTTAAGGACATCTTTGCCTTTAACGTACTTCATAGATTCTTTGCGACTATCGCGTTGGTCCATGTAGAAGCCCGTTTTGTGGCCTTCCATAATGTTCACGCTGATCTTCACGCCGTTTTCTTCAATGACTACTGACTTAGGTGGCTCTTCGCCATGCAGTACGCCGACGGTTTGCTCTAAACCTTCTTTTTTACGAACCGCTACGTCAGAGCGTTCGTAAATATTACATTCAGGGAAGCATTCAACTAAAGCTTCAACGATAACGCTTTTGTTGAATTCCGCGCCAGCACTCAGTAGTTGGCAAACTAAGAAGTCTTGGTACTTGTCGATAGTAATACCTGGCAGGCCGTCAGATTCAGCCGCCGTTAATCGGTATCCCGTTAGGCCGTCACGTTCGATGATATCTTCACGTAGTGATTGTGCGTCTTTAAATCTTTTGATGAAAAACGTTTTATTGATTTCTTCCTTTTCAAATGTCCAAACACGAGCGCGAATTTGAGATTCTGGTGAGTAAGCTGCTTTTGCGAGCCACTGACCATTTTGAGCATATACGTCTACAGTTTCACCTTGTTGTGGTTCGCCTTCGACCTTATCGATACCGCGTGAAAATACCCAAGGGTGTTTGCGGCGTAGTGATTTATCTCGGCCTTTAGCTAGATGAATTGAAGGAGTCATAATTTACTCTGTTTGTTGAATTTGAAGGAGGGGTATTGTCGGGGAAGTACAAGGGAAAAGCAAATAAGAAAGGGCTGCAGAAGCAGCCCTAGCAATGATTAATTAACACATAGTGGTTAGATGCCAGTATTAAGCTTTAAGACCTGTCAGCAAACCTTCCATCGTATCGCTTTGCATACGAAGTTGGTCAACATTTACATTACTCTTACTGATCATTTCACAGATGCTGTCTGATTGATGACGAATCTCTTCAACACTTTGTGCAATGTTGTCAGCAACAACACCTTGCTCTTCAGCAGCAGTAGCAATTTGAGTGCTGCTATCAGAAATAGATTGGTTCTTTTCAGCTAACGATCCAATCTCAACGTTTACTTCCGACATCAATGTTTGACCTTCGTTAGCATTGCTAACAGTCACTTCCATCAATTTTGTCAGTGATTGGCTGTTACGTTGTAATGATTCAATCATACTTTGGATTTCAACCGTCGCTTGTTGAGTACGGCCGGCAAGGGCACGGACTTCATCGGCAACAACAGCAAATCCACGACCTTGCTCGCCAGCACGTGCAGCCTCAATGGCAGCATTCAGGGCTAATAGGTTAGTTTGTTCTGAGATGCCATTGATGGTTGCGACCACTTCATCAATTTGCGCTGCATTAGCATCAAGCTCTTCTACCGCTTGCGAAGCTGATTGAATTTCTTGAGATAGGCTTGAGATAGATTCCAATGTATTTGAAACTTTTACTTGGCCACTCTGTGCAACACCGCGAGCGTCCATAGTCTGAGAGCTAGACTCATGAGCAAGTGTTGCGACTTCACGAATCGTAGCTGCCATTTGTTCCGTTGCACTTGCCAAACTATTCAGATGTTCTTGTTGGTTACCCGAGATGTCTGAGCTCTGTTGTGTCGACTGGTTTAAGTCAGAACTGATCTGCTGCATGAGTGCGACAGACTCTTGGATTGATAGAACCATGTTTTGTTCACGTTCTGCTACTTTATCAATAGTAATTGCGATTTCACTAAACTCATCACGAACAAGGAAGTAGTTCATACGGCAGGTGAGATCGCCACTCGCTAGTGTGCTTAACGCTTTGTTCATAGAGAACATTGCGCCGCCGATGAAAGTCATGATGTAGTAAACACCTAGCGCGATCAGCGTTAGGGTTACTGCGATAATTGAAACCTGAGTCGTAGATAGAGCTGACCATAAGTTTTGGTCATGGTTTGCAACCAAGCTGAATGCACCGTTCATAACTGAGACGGAACCAACACCATAGCCTAAAGAGATGGTTTCAGAATTACTGACAAGTTGAGCAACTTGATCTTTCGTCAGTTGACCCGCTTCGATAAGTCCTTTCATCAAGAGCATTTCTTCTTGATAAAGATGCGCAAGTAAAGAGTCTGCGGCGCTATCTAAAACAAGAGTTAATATAACCAGGGCGAGAAGAGGTAATAAGAAGAGTAGATAGAACTTTTCTTGGATTTTTAGGTGAATGAGATATTTGTCAATCCAACGAAATGGGATTTCTTTCATAATCGTTATACTCGAAGTAAGTCCACCAATAAGCGGTGAATGAATAGAGTCGCAACTATATCATTCATACAATTTATGAGGCAACGTTATGGAAAGTTCACAATATATTTTTGTCGTATCAGGCGTAGTTCAGTGTGTTGGTTTTCGCTATCACACCAGTAGGCAGGCACAAGCTCTGGGCATTTCAGGCTATGCAAAGAACCTAAATGATGGCCGAGTTGAAGTGTTAGCTGTCGGAAAGGGTAAGGAAATAGAGAAGTTCCACGCTTGGCTCAATATTGGCCCTTCGAGTGCGACAGTAGATCATGTAGTGATGCATCAAGTTAAAGAAAGTGATCGGCAGGATGTGCGTATAGGGGAATTTAAAATACTGTAGCTAGCGCACTACAGTATTTACCTTTTTACCTTGAGAGCAACCTAAAGCTGTTTAAGCTTTACAAGCATTTTGCTGGTTTAGGTAAACCCGCGAGCTTGGTTGCTTGTTTAGCGGGGCCTTTCTTGAACAATTTGAATAGGTACTTGCTGTTACCTTTCTCTGGGCCGTGCGCTTTTTCCATCGCTTTAACGAGCATACGAACAGCCGGAGAGGTTTTGAACTCTTCGTAAAAGCTTCTTACAAAATGGACCACTTCCAAGTGTGCTTCAGTCAATTCAATCGCTTCGTCTTCAGCCAGGATTTCAATCATACCTTCTTCCCATTGTGTGTAGTCCAATAGGTAGCCTTGAGCGTCGGTTTCAATTTGTTTGCCGTTATATTCAAACATGTTTAGTCCAGAATCAGTTTAACTCAGTAAATAGGGTACATGACCACGTTTGCCTTTCTCAAGACATATTGTCGTTATCTCTAGTAATATTGCTTCTATGGATACAAAAAAGCCCAAGAGACAGGCTCTTGGGCTCGATTTTGAACGAACTATGATTAGTCGTTGCTGTTCATAATGCCTAAGATGCTTAGTAGGCTGATGAAGATGTTGTAGATCGAAACATACAAGCTAATCGTTGCAGAGATGTAGTTCGTTTCACCGCCACGGATGATGCTTTGCGTTGTTAGCAAAATAACACCAGTCGAGAATAGGATGAACATACCGCTCATTGCTAAAGACAGTAGAGGCATTTGTAGGAAGATGTTTGCAACCATCCCTACTAGCAGAACAACAAAACCAGCCATTAGCATACCGTTAAGGAATGAAAGGTCACGTTTAGTCGTCAGTGCGTAAGCTGATGCACCCATAAATGCTAATGCTGTACCACCAAGTGCAGTAAGGATGACATCACCCATACCTGCGCCAACGTACATGTTTAAGATTGGACCAATGGTGTAGCCTAAGAAACCTGTAAATAGGAATGTGAAGACTAGACCCATGCTGTTGTCACGGTTCTTTTCTGTTAGGAACAGTAGGCCGTAGAAACCAACTAGCATAATGATAAGACCAGGGCGAGGAAGGTTCATCGCCATAGATACGCCTGCTACTACAGCAGACCAAAGTAGTGTCATAGACAGTAGTGCGTACGTGTTACGCAACACTTTATTGGTTTGCAGAGCATTCTCTCGAGTTGCTGTGCGTGAAAACATAGGGCTGTTCATAATCTTCCTCGTAAGGTGACTTCAATAGTTATTAGTACATTTATGGGGCTGAAAGTTCGAAAAATCAAGTCTTTCATTCCTTTTGTATACCTAAAATAATAATCAAAATAGTCGGTTAAGTGTTTCTTAAGGTGTAACAAAGTGTTTCTAATGACGTATAACGTGTCGCTAATACTCGATGTTCAGACTTTTATAGTTACTGGCTAATGATTTATAACCTTTGAAAAACTATCTATAACCTTGAAAAATAAAGAGGCGACCTAAGCCGCCTCTATAGTTTATGCATCATAACACATTAATGGTGCAAGATTTGGCTCAAGAAGTTCTGCGTTCTGTCCGATTGTGGGTTTTCAAAGAAGTCGACAGGGTTGTTCTCTTCTATGATTTCACCTGCATCCATAAAGATAACGCGGTCGGCAACTTCTTTAGCAAAACCCATCTCATGCGTTACACACAACATCGTCATGCCTTCTTCTGCAAGCTCAACCATAACGTCTAGTACTTCACGAACCATTTCCGGGTCGAGTGCCGATGTTGGTTCGTCAAACAACATGACTTGAGGGTTCATACATAAAGAACGAGCGATTGCTACACGTTGTTGTTGGCCACCTGAAAGCTGTCCTGGGAATTTATCCGCTTGCTCAGGGATTTTTACACGCTCGAGGAATTTCATCGCGATGGCTTCAGCTTCCTCTTTCGGCATCTTCTTCACCCAAATAGGGGCCAGAGTACAGTTTTCTAAAACCGTTAGGTGAGGGAATAGGTTGAAGTGTTGGAAACACATACCTACATCTCTGCGCACGGCTTCAATGTTCTTCAGATCTTCTGTCAGTTCATTACCTGAAACGAAGATATGACCTTTTTGGTGCTCTTCTAATCGGTTGATACAGCGAATCATCGTGGATTTACCTGAACCGGAAGGGCCACAAATTACAATTTTCTCGCCTTTTCTAACTTCTAAATTGATGTTTTTAAGAACGTGGAACTCACCGTACCACTTGTTCATGTCTTTTAACTCGATCATAAGACCTTGAGAGTTGTTTTCTGTTTGCTGCGTCATAATACGTCCTTGATCTTGTTAATTATCGTTTGTGACCGGTGTGAAGTTTGTTTTCTAGCCAAATCGAGTATCTCGACATGCCAAAACAAAACACCCAGAACACTAACGCGACAAATACATAACTTTCTGTTGAAAACCCAAGCCATTCAGGATCGGTATTCGCGGCTTGGCCAATTCCCAATACATCAAACATACCGATAATTAAAACCAGACTGGTATCTTTGAACAAACCAATAAAGGTATTCACAATTGAAGGAATCGTGATCTTAAGAGCTTGAGGTAGAATGATAAGCCCTGTTTTTTTCCAGTAGCTCAACCCTAAAGCATCAGCTGCTTCGTATTGACCTTTTGGTATTGCTTGTAAACCACCGCGGATTACCTCTGCCATATAAGCCGCACTAAATAGTACTACCCCAACCAACGCTCTGATCAGTTTATCGGTTTCCATCCCTTCTGATAAAAAGAGCGGAAGCATTACCGAAGCCATAAATAGAACCGTAATCAGCGGTACTCCACGCCAAATTTCGATGTAAACAGTACACATACTGCGGATGATCGGCATCTCTGAACGACGCCCAAGTGCCAATGCAACGCCAATAGGAAGTGACACTACAATACCAACAAGTGCGATGATCAGCGTAACTAGTAGACCACCCCATTTATGGGTATCAACAACCTCTAGTCCAAATACACCACCGTATAGTAAGCCAGCAATGATAAACGGGTAGATGTTTACGAAGAACAACCAAATCCACGTGCGCTTAGGTGTTTTTTCGTAAGCTAACAAAACGACAAAAATAGCTAACGTTGCGTAGAAAAGGCGAGGGCGCCACAGTTCAGCTTCTGGATAGAAGCCATACATGAATTGGTCCCAACGAACACTAATGAAAACCCAACATGCCCCGTCACTTGTACAGGCATCTCGAGTTGTTCCTATCCAATCAGCATTAATGAATGCCCAATCTGCTATTGCCCACAATAAAGTGAAAGCAAAATAACCAAGGACCACAGTGACGACACTGTTAATTGGTCCATTAAATAGATTTTTTCTTAACCAACCGACAGGTCCAACAGTATTCGCTGGAGGCGGAAGATCAGGTTGAAATTGATGTGTACTCATCTTATCTCTCCACCAACGCTACTTTGCGGTTGTATATGTTCATTAGAGCGGATGTTAATAGGCTTAGAGTCAGGTAGACGCCCATTGTCATCGCGATTACTTCGATAGCTTGTCCAGTTTGGTTCAATGTTGTCCCTGCAAATACAGACACAAGATCGGGATAACCAATGGCCATCGCAAGTGATGAGTTTTTGGTCAGATTCAAATACTGACTGGTTAATGGTGGGATAATAATTCTTAATGCTTGTGGAATAATCACCAGCTTGAGGGTTCGTGTTCTAGGGAGACCTAGAGACATCGCAGCCTCTGTTTGCCCATGGTTTACCGCGTTAATACCTGAACGCACAATCTCGGCGATGAACGCTGCTGTGTAGATACTTAAAGCAAGCATCAACGCTGCTAGTTCAGGAATGATGCTAATACCGCCCTTGAAGTTAAACCCTTTCAAAACTGGGTACTCCGCAGAGATAGGCATGCCCATAACAAAGTAAGTTACCAACGGTAAGCCCACAATCAGTGCCGCAGCAATTCGCAACATTGGTGTTTGTTGGCCGGTTAGCTTTTGTTTGTTATTAGCCCAGATGTTGATAACAAAAGTAGCGATGACACCAGTAATCAATGATGCGATCACAATGCTACTGCCTTGCTCTAACACTGGTGCAGGGAAGTACAAACCACGTACGTTCAAGAAAATGGCTTCACCAAGGCTCATACTTTGACGAGCAGAAGGTAAGGCTTGTAGAACGGCGAAATACCAGAAAAAGATTTGCAACAGAAGAGGGATGTTTCGGAATATCTCAATATAGATAGCTGCAAATCGGCTAACTAACCAATTTGAAGAGAGCCTTGCAATACCCATACTAAAGCCCAGTACCGTGGCTAACATGATGCCGAGTACAGAAACCAAAGCGGTATTGAGAAGACCGATAAAGAAGGTACGACCGTATGAGAATGTTTCGTCGTATTCAATCAGTGTTAAGCCGATACCAAAACCAGCTTCTTGGGATAAAAAATCAAAACCAGTGGCGATACCACGGGAATCTAAGTTAGTGAGTGCATTATTTACAATCGTGTAAAAGAAAGCACAAAGCGCCCCGACGGCGAGAATTTGGAAAACAATTGAGCGAAAAGTGGGGTTGTAAAAAAGGTTGGCACTTTTGGGCTGTGGCTTTGCCTGAGCTGGAGAAATAGTTTCATTAGGTTTCATACTGCTATAACCTCAAATCCATTTAATAAATAGGGCGGAAAAGTCCGCCCTAATTGATGCTTGTAAATTTATTAACGGATTGGTGGAGCGTACATAAAGCCGCCCGCATTCCATAGTGCGTTTACGCCACGAGAGATCTGTAGTGGTGAACCTGTACCAACAGTACGTTCGAAGCTCTCACCGTAATTACCAACTTGTTTAATGACTTGGTAACCCCAATCGTCACGAATACCAAGGCCTTTACCTTTAGGACCGTCTACACCAAGAATACGTTTGATGTTTGGATCTTTTGACTTAAGCATTTCGTCAGCATTCTTAGAAGAGATACCGTACTCTTCCGCGTTAATCATTGCTGAAAGTGTCCATTTAGCAACGTTGAACCACTTGTCATCATCTTGACGAACAACAGGGCCTAGTGGCTCTTTAGAGATGATTTCAGGAAGTACTTGTGCAGATTTAGGATCAGCTAAGTTTAGGCGAAGTGCGTATAGACCAGATTGGTCAGTCGTTAGCACATCACAACGACCCGCGTCGAAGCCTTTAGATGTTTGTGCTGCCGTATCGAATACCACTGGCTTGTAAGACATGCCACTGTTACGGAAGTAATCGGCTAGGTTAAGTTCAGTTGTTGTACCTGATTGAACACATACAGAAGCGCCATCAAGCTCTTGAGCACTTGTTAGACCGAGTTCTTTCTTAACCATGAAGCCTTGACCATCGTAGTAGTTAACGCCTACGAAGTTCAGACCTAGAGCAGTGTCACGATGTAGTGTCCATGTTGTGTTACGAGATAGTACGTCGATTTCGCCAGATTGAAGCGCGGTAAAACGTTCTTTAGCAGTAAGAGGTACATACTTAACTTTAGTTTTGTCACCGAGTACAGCCGCTGCAAGAGCTTGACAATACTCAACATCAATTCCTTCCCATTCACCTTTTGAGTTAGGGTTAGAGAACCCTGGAAGACCGGTACTTACACCACAAGTTAGAAAACCTTGAGATGTGACTTTGTCCAGAGTGCTTTCTGCCGCTGATGCTGATGTTGCCATCATCGCAGTTGATGCAGCTACTACTGAAGCAAGAAGTGTTAGTTTATTTGTCATTTGTATCCTTCCTTGTTAACCAGGTGACACCTGATACTCGTGCTCATTTGAGTTTTTCTATATGTGTTGCGTTTTCTATGACCTTGTTACTCAAATCAAACTGGTTGCATTTTGCAAATGAAACTGTGTGCGATTTAAACAACTATTTATAAGGTTAGGAAAGGATTCGTACTTTCACAAATGTATAATTTAAAAAGAATTTTGAATGAAATCACAAATCCGAACACAATTAGAATGACCAAATGTTAACTTAATGTAAATAGTGCAGCGCTTCACACTGTTGGTGCAACGAGATTTAGATTTTTATATTGACAATTGACTAGGTTAATATTCTGAATCAATGTCACAATGATGAAACATTAAACTTCAGAAAGGTTGAAATTTGGTGAATAAATATTTTTATTGCACTTGGATAGTTATTAATATGCTCCAAATTTGGTAGCATGGCTGAATAGTTATTGAAGTCACCTCAAGGAAGAACATGCGTTATTTCCCAATGTTTTTAGATGTAGAAAATAAGCCGATCTTAGTGGTGGGTGGGGGTGAGGTTGCTTGCCGAAAAGTCGATAGCTTGTTAAGAGCTGGGGCGGATGTCACGTTAGTGTCCCCAAAGGTAGAGCCTTACTTAAAGCAGCTTGTCGATGAGAATAAATTACATTGGATTCAAAATTTTTACTCTTCACAACTTATCTCGAAAAACTACTTACAAGTGTGGGCAACAACAGACAACCCAAACCTAAATCATCAAGTACATAATGATGCAAAAAAAATGGGTATTCTTGTCAATGTGGTCGATGACTTACCCTATTGTGACTTCATCACTCCCTCAATGATAAATCGCGGAAGAATCCAAATTGCGATCTCAAGTGGGGGCGCATCACCTGTTTTGGTGAGAAATATTAGAGAAAAACTCGAAACGGTATTGCCACAAAACATAGGTTTGATTGCGGACTTTGGTGCATCAAAACGCAATTCGATTAAGGAGTCCTTTCCTACTGTTGATGAACGCCGCAAATTCTGGGAACGCTTTTTGTCATCCAGTTTTATCAATCAAGTGACGGATAGGGAGCAACTTGAATCGTATTATCAACAGTCGCTGACTGAGCCAGTTGATAGTGAAGGTCAGGTAACTTGGATCGAATTTGAGCAAGACGTTGAGTTATTGCCTATGAAGGCCCTACGTTTGATGCAAGAAGCAGAGTTAGTGCTTGCACCGAGCGATTGTCCATTTGAGTTTGTTGACCTGTGCCGCCGAGACGCGGAAAGAGAAGGTTATGCTGACAGTGGAGAGCTGTCGACCAAGCTTGAGCAAGCGAGGGCCGAGAAATTGCGAGTGTGTGTCTTTATTCCACCAGCGAGTGTTGAGTTCAATTTACTGGCCGGCAAAGACCTTAAACTGTCTGTTGCCAAAGTGCTCAGTTGAGTTGATAGATTTTAGTTGAAGTGAGCGCTTTCTAGTTGTTTGAAATCGGCTAGAGACGCTCAATAAGACTGACCCGATAAATAAAAAGCCACTTCCCAAAGAAGTGGCTTTTTGCTATTTCGAACACGACATTGTACTGATGAATGAGCAACCCAAATAGCGGTCGCTCAAACTCAAAAATTAGTCGCGGAAGTTGTCAAACTGGAAAGGTTGACCAAGTTCACCGCTGCGAACTAGAGCCATAACCGCTTGTAGATCATCACGCTTCTTACCGGTTACACGAACTTTGTCGCCTTGGATAGAAGCTTGAACCTTAACTTTGTTGTCTTTGATTAGCTTAACGATTTTCTTAGCGACATCCGTTTCGATGCCTTGCTTAAAGATAACCGTTTGGTGCCAAGTGCGACCTGTTTGGTCTGCCGCTTTCGCTTCCATCGCGTTAGGATCAACATTACGCTTTGTTAGGTTGCTACGAAGGATATCGCGCATTTGCTTCAGTTGAAAATCGTCTTGAGCAGTCAATTTTACTGATTCATCTTTGTAATCAAAGCTTGCTTCAACGCCGCGAAAATCGAAACGAGTCGATAGTTCACGGTTTGCGTTGTCTACCGCGTTACGCAGTTCTACTGCTTCTACTTCAGAGATAATGTCAAATGATGGCATTGTGTTGTTTCCTTAAGCTAAGTTTCTATCTTTAATTGCTGTTGCAAGCATATCTAGCATTGTTGCAGTATCTTCCCAGCTTAGGCATGGGTCAGTAATCGACTTGCCGTATTCTAGGTTGTTGATATCTGTCATTGGCTGGTTACCTTCTACAATGAAGCTTTCCGCCATGATGCCTGCAATTTGATTCTTGTTAGATTTGATTTGCTCACAAATGTCTTGTGCCACTTCTAACTGTTTACGGTGCTGTTTCTGACAGTTAGCGTGGCTAAAGTCTACAACCAAACGTTGAGGTAGATCGAATTCAGCCAGTTGCTTACATGCGTTATCTACAGATTCAGCATCAAAGTTAGGGCCTTTATCACCACCACGTAGAATTACGTGACCGTATGGGTTGCCAGAAGTACGGTAAACCGTCATACGGCCGTTCTTATCTGGCGAGTAGAAGTAGTGTGAAGCATGCGCAGCACGAATCGCATCAATAGCAATTTTGATGTTGCCGTTAGTTGCGTTCTTGAAACCAACTGGGCAAGACAGTGCAGAAGCCATTTCACGGTGAATCTGAGATTCAGTCGTACGAGCGCCAATTGCGCCCCAAGTGATAAGGTCTGCAATGTACTGACCGGTGATCATATCAAGGAATTCAGTCGCGGTAGCTAGGCCAAGCTTGTTGATATCTAGTAGAAGCTTACGAGCTTTGTTCAAGCCTGTTTCAAGTGCGTATGACCCATCAAGGTTAGGATCGGTAATCAAACCCTTCCAACCTACAACAGTACGAGGTTTCTCGAAGTAGGTTCTCATTACAACGAACAGTTCATCTTTGTACTGGTCTTGAATCTGACTTAGACGCTCGGCGTAATCAAGTGCCGCTTCTGTATCGTGAACAGAGCAAGGGCCTACGATAACTAATAGGCGGTTATCACGACCCGTTAGAATATCTTCGATTTGGCGGCGAGAATTTTTAATGCGCTCAGCAACGTCGTCAGTAATAGGATGTGCATTGCCTAGTTCGGCAGGAGTTGGCATAGGACCCAGAGCTTGGGTTCTCAACTCATCAGTTTTTAATGGCATGTGATGGCTTTTTTATTCTATTGCGAAGTGGTTAAGATAACGGAATTGAACAGAGGAATAAACTCTCTTAAGTCAAAGTTATCTCTGTTATTGCTAATATTCTTATTTTTATCAGCAGGCCAGCGCCAAATAAGGGATTTTCACTTGTATTAACAGGCAGCTATCGGTATTTTCGTTTGAACACAACATAAAAATGCTGGAGCAGCAATGACTCAAGAAAATCAAAGCACTTTGCACCCAGAACTGGTCTTAGGTGATGTGCTGCCTTCTTACAACGATAATAATAATTCTAACCACTTATACGTTTCATTATCTGAATTGGTTATGGATCGTATCTTCTATCACCCAAGTATTGAAAGTCACTTAGATACACTGACTGATATCGAAAAAACCTCTTTAGATGCGATCCTTGGCGATAAAACAGTCGATAAGCATTTTGTTTCGACCTTAGTGATTGCCATCCAAGCTGCCGTTCAGCCAAATCATACTTCTGTTCGTATCGCGTTAAGTAGTGCTGACAGCTATGGCTTCCGTTCGCTACTTGGTGGTAGCTGTGAAGCCGAAGAGATAAACCCGGCACTAGGTGTTCGTGGGGTTGCTCGTTATGCAACATCAGAGTACAGCAAAGCATTCGCTTTAGAGTGTCAGGTAATTAAAGCGTTGCGAGAGCAGGGTATTAACGTTGAAGTGGTTGTACCGTATGTACGAGCATTAAGCGATGCCGCTAAGATTATTGATTTGCTTGCAGAGCAAGGCTTACCGCGAGGCCTTAATGGTTTGAAAGTACTGTTCTCGTGCGATGTGCCGTCTGCAGTGCTACTGAGCGAAAGATTGCTGCATTACTTTGACGGTGTTGTAGTGAACGTTGATAGCTTAGCGTCTTTCACTTTAGGCGTAGACAAGCACAATGAAGCTCAGCAACACGCTTTTGATCCACAAAACGAGGCGGTTATTACCTTGTTGAGTATGATTGTTAAAGCAACGCTGAACGCGAAGAAGCCAGTCCTGCTTGTGACTCAAGGCTTGGTGGACTACCCGCGTCTACAAGGCTTCATCGCTGACCTTGACGGTGTAGAGACAGTCGTTACTGCATAGACGAGCTTATTGTCTAAATAAATCAACTTGCTGTATGAGTTTATTTAAAGCAATAAAGCTTTGAGAATGAAAGAGATATCATTATGCGATGATATCTCTTTTTTGTAACATTTTTTTGACATATCGAGCGCTAATCGATTAACTGGTCTGATGACTTATTTGACTAGGTAACTCGAATGTTGACCCCTCTACAAAAAGCAAATTTCTACTTGAGCATGTTTGGCTTTTTCAAAGTGCCTCTGATCTGGCTATGCCGACCAAAACTGCTCGCGCTGGATAATCAACATGTTGAAGTGAAAATTCCTCTCAAAAGACGAACTAAGAACCACCTCAATAGCATGTACTTTGGTGTGTTAGCAGTAGGTGCTGATGTGGCGGGGGGCTTTCTTGCAATGAGTAAATCCCAGCAGCAAGGCGAAAAAATCTCGCTGGCATTTAAAGAGGTGACAGGTAACTTCTTGAAGCGCCCGGAAGGTGACGTACACTTCACTTGTAACGATGGTGAGCTGATCAACACTATGCTGGCTGAAACTATGTCTACTGGCGAGCGTGTGAATCAACCCGTGACCATAATCGCGACTTGTCCGTCTTTGCATGGCGATGAACCAATGGCGGAGTTCACGCTAACGCTTTCGATTAAGAAAGTTCCTTCTAGAAAATAGCTCGGAAGTATAAGGTTGGACGGAATCTGAATCTGAAGATCATAGTTAAACAGAAAGCATTTGTTGAACAAGTGGAAGGGCGGTATGTGAATCTAGTATCCACATACCGTAACAACGCTATGACTCTTGAGTGATTTGCTCGATATCAACGATCTTTGAACGGTTCATTACGATTTTCCAACGGTAATAGGTCGGTTCAGTATCGTGATTGTTCTCTTTAATGATCAGATTGAGCAGGTGACGCTTTTCGACAGACTCACGGCTTACTTGCCCTTCATTCAGGCGATATACGTTATTTGACCCCTTGTCCATCAAGCGTGTCAGTGCTCTCAGGCTGATCGATAACGTTTCACGAGTCTCTTCGTAACCACTCATGAATGTTGACGTCGACATCTCGGTATGTGAACGATAGTGCAAGACTTGCTCTTCGCGCTGAACGACACGTTTCTTGCGTATTGATTGAATACGATCAGCTAACTTGGAAAAGTTCGCATAGTCCAACCATTCAAGCTTGTGGCCGACAGATTTATTGGTTGTTGGGTCAAAGTAGCGACGCTTCCACTTGGGTTTTCCTTTACGAAGCCAACGCCAAAGGATGTCTCTCAAGTCATCTTTAAATATTTCACGCAGTGCGTAGATAAATGACATCGACACGATGAAAGAAGCGGTAATCTCTCCTAGAAAATCACGAGCCAATATGACGGTTGTCGTCACGACCACCATGACTAAGCCTGTCGCAATACCTTTAACGGCACGCTTAACGTTTTTACCCATGGAGGTGGTCTTCTCCTTGAGTACGATAGGGTGCTCTATCAAACGTCGCAGCAGTCGCATCTTGTTACTCAGGCGCGTTACGTCTTCACGAACTTTGGCTGAGTTATAGCGATTAAGTTTACGATGGGCAGTCTCTTTGTCACACAACGTCAAGAGTCGCTCTTTTATCGTCGAGTACTCACTGCCACGCGGCATATGAGAGACCAGAGATAAGAACTTTTGCTCTGTGTACCAAGAAAGATAGTTATCAATGTTTGCGTAGTAGCGTTTGAGGTTTTCTTCATAAGGAATACTTCGGCGAAGCTTCTTCAAGATGTCTAACGCAAGCTCAATGACCTCATCAACCTCATCAGCTGTTACGTCGTCACTATCAGTCTTATTTAAACTGCTCACGGCTTTATCTAAAGCAATAACATATTGATATGCGAACAAACTCAAACTCACACGATACTGTGTCGTTGATAAGCGTCCACGTTTTGCCAAGCGACTGTGTACCAAAGGTAACAGTGTCTTGTCACTGTAGTAGGCGCGCTTTTGAGTAATTGAGCTGTAGAAAAAGGCACTTTCAGAAAGTACTTCGGGAGTGAGTCCGAGTTCACCGGGAATGAATAGATAAACGTCCATGTCGAGCTTTTTGGTCTTCGCCATTGCATGGTTAATTTTGAGTGTTATCGCATCTTGTTTATCAACGGTGATCAACGATGTCTCCTAGAATGTAAAAATATGAATGAAACTAGCGAAAGCATATCAGAGATCACGTATAATCACCGCCAAATTTAAAGTAGAGAAAATCTTGATGATTAATATTGGTCAAATAAACAACTTAGAAGTAGTAAAGCAAGCCGACTTCGGTGTATTCCTTGACGCTAGCGACTATGGAACCGTGTTGCTGCCAAAACGATTTACTCCTGAAGGTGTTGAAATTGGTCAAAAACTGGATGTTTTCTTATACATTGATTCTGACAACCAGATTGCTGCAACGACTGAAAAACCAATTGCTCAAGTGGGGCAGTTTGGCTTGATGACGGTTGAAGGCGTAAACAGCACCGGTGCATTCATGAGCTGGGGCGTGAAAGGTAAAGATCTTCTTGTTCCTTTCAGCGAGCAACGTGGCCGTTTAAACGAAGGTCAGTCAATCTTAGTATATGTGTATATTGATAAAGCATCTAGCCGCATTGTAGGTACAACAAAGTTCAACAAGTGGTTAGACAACACGCCTGCGACTTATAAGCAAAACGAGCAAGTGGATCTCATTATAGCTGAGCGCAGCCAGCTAGGTTACAAAGCGATCGTGAACGGTGAGCATTGGGGCATGATTTTCCCATCAGACATCATCGGTAAGCTATTCATAGGTAAAGCGCTAAAAGGCTACATTAAAAACGTTCGTGAAGAAGACGGTAAGATTGACTTGTCTCTTCAGAAAATTGGTGTGGCTAAAATGGATGACCTAAGCACTAAGGTTCTCGATCTGCTTGAGAAGAAAGGTGGTTACTTACCTTTGAATGATAAATCTTCTCCGGAAGTTATTTTCTCTGCATTCAGAACCAGCAAAGGTACGTTCAAGAAGACAATTGGTGGTTTGTACAAGTCTGGCAAGATCACTATCGACAAAGAAGGCATCAGCCTAGTTAAATAAGCGAGCTTGTCGGTCAAAAAAAAGCCCAAACCTTCCTGTTTGGGCTTAGGGGAAAGGGCTCCGAAGAGCCTACGCTAATCGTTTTAATTCTTTGACTGTTAAACTGAAGTCTAGTTTAAATTCCCTAATAAGCGATTTTTGTTATTGGAAATAGCGACTTGAATTGATATTTGTGTAATTAAGTGTTGATTTTTCAGTGCTTCCCTTGAAATGAACTAGCCGACAAGAATAGAAAAAGCCCAAACAATGAAGGTTGTTTGGGCTTTTGTTTTTCTCAGTACAGTGTGAGCTTTAATCGAACGACTAGAACAGGTTTTTGTCGCGTACTAGTTCTCTTGGTAAGCCATTCTTCACTCGGTTACCTACCCATTTACCAAGGCCGATGATTGCGCCGTTGTATTTTACTAGCACTTCGCCTTTGCCTGACAAGCCTTCTGGGCGAACGTCTCGGCCCATGAACCATTCTCGAGCATCTTCGATGATGAGGTCTACAATGTTAGCTTCATTACCTGTCGCGAGCGTTGTCGCGACTTGGTGTTGCCATCGGTAACCTTTTTTATGGGTTTCAGCGATCTTGATGCCCATACGAGAGAAACGGAATGCACCGATCATAGGCTCAAGCGCCTCAGGGAATAGCCAAACGTCTTTATCTCGGATCCAAACTTGAGTATCACTTGGTAGTTCGATATCGAGAGCACTAAGCAGTTGTTCAGCGACTTCTTGCTGAGCTTTCTTTGACGCTTTTTCAAATGGGAATTTACCCATTCGTTTTTTAACTTCTGGTGGAGTCGCAGACGCTAGTTTACGGATACGTGCAACAAAGAAACCTTCAGAGTCATACACCTGAGGGAAGATGTGAAGAAAGCCTTCTTCAGTAGTCGTTGCTTTTGCGTTGTCGAACAATGATTCAAGAGATTCAAACTCAACCGCATCACCAAAGGTTTCTTTTAGGTGATGGCACACTTGTTGGTTCTCTTCAGTGCTTAACGTACATGTTGAGTAAACCAAAACACCATTAGGTTTAAGAGTATGGAATGCACTTTCAATCAGGTCTTTTTGCGTGTCGGCAATATCGACTACAGATTGATACGTCCAGTTCTTCATCGCATCAGCGTCTTTACGAATGGTACCTTCGCCAGAGCAGGGTGCATCCAGCAAGACAGCATCAAACTGTTCTGGCAACCAACCACCGAAAACTCGACCATCGAAGTTACTGAGTGCGGCATTACGAACGCCACAACGTTCGATGTTGGCGTGAAGTACTTTCACACGGCTTGCAGCGTATTCATTGGCCACCAACACGCCGCGATTATTCATTAGCGCAGCGATTTGCGTTGTTTTAGAACCGGGTGCAGCAGCAGTATCTAGCACGGCTTGGTAATCAGCTTCGCCTTGGAAAAGTGCCGAAGGTGGCATCATAGAACTGGCTTCTTGGATGTAGAAAAGACCAGACATGTGTTCTGCCGTATTACCTAGAGGCGCTTCACTTTCATCGGCTGTAATCCAAAAACCTGTTTCACACCAAGGTACAGGTTCCAGTTCCCAGCCTTTCTCTTTTGCTCGTATTAGGAAGTCTTCAACACTGATTTTCAGTGTGTTGACTCGAATACTTTTACGAAGTGGTTTTTGGCATGAAGCAACAAAAGAAGCCATATCTAGGTGACTAGGCATGATCGCTTCGATGTGCGTTAGGAATTCTTCAGGAATATATACGTTAGCGTGCAAAAGAGTATCTCGAATTATTGCATTAATGCGGGGAGTTTAAAGCAAAATGAGGTCGTCCTAAACCATATTTACGGCAAACAACAAAAATGCAGCCGAATGGCTGCATTTTGATGAAGAATTAATCTTCGTTAAGCTGTATTAATTTGCATGGAGCTTCTGAGGATTCACTCTATGGGCGAGGAATCGCGGTTCTCCATGACTTCCACTCATCTTCTGCTTGAGGGTATAGGTAGAAAGACTGATCTTCGCTTGCCACAGGCTGAAGTTCACTCGTCGGTGGCGTTGAGAAGGTAATTCCGCCTCTTAATAAACTGTCTACCGTTCCTGCTTTGATGTTTGCACCAGAGAGGCCGATAGAAACATCGACACCCGACACGTTCCAGAACACAGTGTTTGCGCGGATCAGATACGCGTAGTCAGGTTCTATTTGAATCGTAGAGATGATGCGGTCAGCAAACTCGCCTAGTTGAACATCGATAACACTACCGATTTCTAGCTCACGGAATAGGATAGGCGTGCCTTCAGACACCGAGCCTCGCGTTTCGCTTTGTAGCTGGAATATCTTGCCTTCAGGCTGCACTGGTCCTTTGCTAAGCTTAAATTTCGTACTTCTGTCACCATTGCCCGGATCTACGTTGATGTGCTTAGAGAGAAGCGCAGAGACGTTTTTGATGCCATTAAGGCCGATCTCAGGTTCTGCCAACCAGAAGTGACTGTTCGCCACGGCAATCTTGTCAACGTACTCAGGTAAGATTCGCGCGGTAATTTCAATGCCGCCTTTATTGAAGTTAGGAATCACCAAAGTGACCTCACCTACAGTGACACCTTGGTATTTGATCGCCATACCCTTGCTTACTTCTTGATCACCAGAAGAGGTAATCGTAATCGCGCGGCCAAATTTTCGAGCGGATTTAGAATCTTTGTACAGCTTCCACACATCACCAAGCTTATTGTCTATACCGGGAAGCGAATCAAAAGCAATACCACCTTGAATTAGCGTTTTAACGGGTGCCGCTTTAATACTAATACCCGATAGCGAAGCATCAATCTCAACGCCTGAGCGGTTCCAAAAAACCGTATGCTTATTGAGTAAGTGCGTGTAACGATTTTCGATCGTGACTTTGATTCTTACACCACCATCTGCAAGCTGAAAATCCGAAATGCTACCCACTTGTAGGTTACGGTAGAGCAGTGGGCTGCCTTTAGAAATTGAAGGTAACTCACTAGCAAATAACGAAAGCGTCTTTGAGCCTGACTGATTAAACTTAGCGATTTCTGCTAACGACTTGCTTTGGAAAAGTTGGTAGTCAGTTCGAGCTTCAGGTTTACCTTCACTCACAAAGCTGATCGAGCCAGTAAGAAGCTGTTTTGCCGGTGGAACCGTAACACTTAGACCTGATTCGGTCAGCTCTGCGGTCGCACTGCCTGTCACAAAGAAACGGTTGTGGCTTTTGATTAGGTGCGCATATTCGTTATCGATAAGCGCATCCATAAACACTTCGTGCTTGTCAGAGCCAGTGCCAACACCATCAACTAAGCCAACTTGAATGATAGAGCCAACGGCAATGCCTTTGTAGAGTAGTTGTGTACCGACATCCAATCCGAATGAATTGTTCGATGTTAAGCGAATCGCGACTGACTTTTCTTGTTCCTGACTGAACTCGTTTTTACGAATCGCAGTAAATCGACGCGCCTTTTCACCTTCGCCCGGTACCAAGGTTAAAAAGTTACCTGTCACTAAGTTGGCAATGTTTTTCATACCAGTAAGTGACAGTTCAGCTTCTTCTAAAACGAATTTACTGCCGCTATTCAAAAAGTCACTGAATGCCGGTTGGATAGCGGCAGATGCGACCACGTTTTCGCGACCTTCGCTTAAAGATAAATCAGTGATCTGACCGATTTCAATGCCTCGATACATGATCGGAGCGCCTGTTGCGCTGATCTTGTTGTCATCTGGCACGGCGATCTTGATAGAGATGCCACGACCGGCGGTTTTCAAATCTGGGTAGAGCTTGAACTTGGTGTTCATCTCGACGGGCTGACCTTCTCCGGGAGAGTCAACCGCAATTGAACCACCAAGCAATGCACTTAGGCTCTCTAAACGAACATCAACACCAGAAAATCCGATACTGGCACCTAAACCACTGACATTCCAAAAACGGCTTTGGTCGGTAATGATATGGCTGTATTCATCTTTAATCGACGCTTGGATCGTAACGGATTTCGCGTTGTCGTTTAACTGGTAGTTGTAAACCTCACCAATTGGAATTTTACGATAAACGATTTGAGAGCCAACAGACACGCCGCCCAGATCTTTGGTTGTCAGTGAAATGTTCAAACCTTCAGAAGCGAGTAAATCAGAAGGGGACGATTCTAGGGCTTGGAAAACGGTTTCTGGTTCTTCTTTCGTTTCGCTAGGATGAATAGCAATGTAGTTACCCGAAACAAGCGCGTCTAACCCTGAGATACCAGACAAACTCGCCGTTGGTTTTACGAGCCAGAAACGTGTGCCCTTTGAAAGTAGCTTCTTCGCTTCTGGGTAGATGTCAGCATCGACATAGATGCTCGATAAATCTTTGGACAAGGTGATGTCGCGCACCATACCCACCTCTAAGCCTTGGTAACGAATTGTTGTTCGACCTGCGACTAAACCTGCGGCATCTGAAAAGTATATCTGCACACGTTGCCCTGCATCGTGTATCGATTTCATGACTAACCAACCGGCTAATGCGACGGTTAATATCGGTAGAATCCACAAAGGTGAAATGCCTTTGTTTTTCCTTACTTCTGGTGAATATGACGTTTGTGATTGGTTATCGTTGTTCATTCACTGACTCATCTTTAGAGGTGTAGTTATCCCAAATTAGCCTAGGATCTAAGCTTTCCGCTGCCAGCATCGTGAGAACAACAACGACACCAAAAGCGACTGCACCATAACCTGGTGTAAAGTTTAAAATCTGTCCACGGTCGACCAAGGTCATCATGATCGAAATAACGAACAGATCCATCACCGACCATTTTCCCACCCACTTCACAATGAAATAGATGGTCATGCGCTGCCTGTGGTAAACCGCGCGCTTCATCTTGATACAAATTAAGATGTACGTTAGGCCAAGTATTTTCGCAACAGGCACGACGATACTGGCAATAAAAATGATCGCTGCGATGCCATACATGTCGCTATTGATTAGCGAAGCGACACCAGAAATTATCGTGTCTTCTAACCTTTGTCCGTTTGTAATAAGGATAGAAATAGGAATAACGTTGGCTGGTACGATAGCCACTGACGCAGCAAACAACAGAGCCCATGTCTTCTGTATAGAGTAGGGCTTACGGTGATATAAGTCATGGTGACAACGTACGCAAGTATGACCTTCAGGTTGAGAAAGGTGGCAGTTGTGGCAGTGTACGTTCTTACTTTCTACAAAAGAGTAATCAGACTCTTGAGCCCAAGCTTCCCAATAACGACGCACACTGATACGGCTTACCAGTAATACACTGAAAAGCTGCAGTAAAATCAATCCAACTAAACCAGGGCCGACAAAAATATCGGAATAATCCTGCAGTTTGAAGCATGAGACAGCCAAACTTACCAGAAATACATCCAACATCATCCAATGCTTTAATGTCTGGATGATGGATAACGCATACCTAAATGGCGTGAAAATCTTAAAGCGCAGTGCTGCATGAGTGATGAGTACAGAGGTACAAACGAGTAACGGGGCGATCGAACTGCAGAATAGGATGAGTAGGCCTAATAGAGGGAAGCCTTCACCCATTAAAGTAAAGACACCTGATGGTAACGTCGCAGGTATCATGACGCCAATCAGACGAATACTGATAAATTCAAAAAAGTGTGAGGGGATAAATAGCAATAAGCAGGTAATCGCGATTGCTAGGTTTCCAGACAGGCTAGGTGTACCGCCTCGGTAAAGCTGGGTGCCACACCTTGGACAATATGCGGATTTCCCCAGAGGGATATCCATTTTATCAACGGGGAGTTCACAGCCCTGACAAAGGCGTACAGAGCTGCTATCGCACTGGTGCCCGGTTCTTAACGGAGACTTAGTTGCCAACGGAGACTCAGTTGACAACTGGTGCTGAGTCGATAAAGAGTTGGTTTCGGATGGGGAGGTCACGCGACCTCCCAAGTTGAAACACTAATCAGACTTTTAGGCTGATTTAAATGCCTAGAACTACACGGACTTAAATCCCTAGAACAATAAACATCAGGCGTGCGATTGCACACTGCCATAGAGTGTTTGATATAGTCCTTGTTGTTCAACCAATTCACCATGCGTTCCCGTCTGTGTGACTTGCCCATCTTCTAAAACATAGATTAGATCGGCCTGTTTCACCGCTGATAATCGATGAGCCACTATCAAAGTTGTGCGATCTTTCAAAAACTCGCTTAGTGCTTTATGCAGTGCTGACTCTGTTGCTGTATCCAGTGCAGATGTTGCTTCGTCAAGAATAACAAACTTAGGATTACTCAGCACCATGCGGGCGATCGCTAAGCGTTGTCGTTGACCGCCAGACAGTCGAACGCCATTCCTACCAATTTGCGTATCCAAGCCATTACTCAGCTGTTTGATAACATCTTGCATTTGAGAGACTTCAAGCGCCCGCCACAACGACATTTCATCGTATTCAGCACCAAGGGTCAGATTATGCCTTAATGTATCGTTAAAGAGTATAGGTTGTTGTAAAACAACGGCAATTTGACTGCGTATTATGTCAAAGCTGATGTCGTCCGTTGTTTCACCATTAAAGCGTATACAACCAGAGTCGGCTTGATAAACCCCAATTAACAACTGGATCAACGTTGATTTACCACCACCGCTAGCACCCACTAGGGCGACTTTTTTCCCTGCTGGAATGTGTAGTGATAGCCTGTTTAAAACAGTGTTTTCTAATGTGTAAGAGAATGTAACGTCTTCAATGTCGACTGTCACTTCTTTATGGTCATCAAAAGGGTTTACCTTGCTAACAGGGCGATGTTCTTCTTCTAGTTGCAGTAGGTCGTTAATACGTTGCAGCGCTGCTTTCGCGCTATACCAAGAGAATTGAATCCCTAGCAATTCTTGGACAGGGCCTAACATGAACCATAAATAGCCGAATACCGCAAAAATCTGACCTATCGTCAAGTCACTGAACAACACCATTAGCATGGCGACGGCTCGGAAAAGCTCGAAACCTAATAAGAACAGTAGAAACGAAACACGACCGGCAGCTTCCGATTGCCAAGCGTATTTATCAGCATCGATTCTCACTTGGTTTGCTTGAACTTTAAGTTCATCAAGAAAGATACGCTCCTTATTAGCGGCACGGAGCTGATAGATGCCATCCAAGGTTTCAACTAAGCGATTCTGAAAACGCTCAAAAGACTGGTTCTCATATTTTTTGAGGTGTTTAACTCGGCTGCCGAGTTTACGAGAAAAATAAATAACAACAGGATTGACCAGTAAGATAAATAGCCCAAGTCGCCACTCTAACCATAGTAGGACGATAGCGGTTCCGAATACCGTTAAGAAACTGATGATAAATTTAGAAAGGGTTGAGCCAATGAACTTATCAATGGTCTCTATGTCTGTAATTAGGTGAGCATTAATACCGCCGCTGCCCTTGGTCTCATATTGTCGGATGCTAATGCGGCCAAGTTTATCGATCATCTTGCTACGCATCTGGTAGGTGATCGTTTTGGAAACCAATGTAAATTGGCGACCTTGTAGAATATTCAGCGCTTGGCTGGCCGAGCGCATTAAGATAACCAACAACAGAGTAAGCGCAATATAACCAGTTGGCGTTTGCAATGAGACTGGAAGTAGATGATTCATCATCTCTAACCCTGAAGCTGGCTTATCAAGCAAAACTTCATCGACCATGAGTGGCATAAGCAGAGGGATAGGGACGCTAATCAGGGTTGCAATAATGGCAACAAAGTTAGCAAACAGTAATTTGGACTTGTGTTTTTTTACTTGAGTTATCAACCAAGAACGGCTAATAGTGTCTTCTGAATTGTTCATTGTAATGAGAATAAGTCCTATTTAGTTTGATGACCGCATTTTACTGCGTTCTCTTGATAATGGAAGTCTCAATTTAATTGGAAGTTAATATGAAAATAGAACATTACCAACGCTTAACCAAACAAGCCGTTGCATTAATTGAATCTGAAACCGATCTAATTGCAAATCTTGCAAATATTAGTTCATTATTATTCATGGAATTGGATAACTTGAATTGGGCGGGTTTCTATTTAATGAAGCAGGATCTAGCTAAGGAAAAAGACGAACTAGTACTGGGTCCATTCCAAGGTCAACCTGCGTGCGTTCGAATTCCGGTAGGGCGTGGTGTGTGTGGAACTGCGGTTGCGACAAACACAGTTCAGCGTATTCATGATGTGCATGAGTTCGAAGGTCACATCGCTTGTGACGCTGCAAGTAACTCAGAAATCGTTATTCCATTCTCTATCGATGGCAAAGTTGTGGGTGTTCTTGATATCGATAGTCCAAATATTGGTCGTTTTTCTCAAATTGATGAAGACGGATTGACATTTTTTATGGCCGAAGTGGAAAAGGTGCTTAATTCGCACGCGAACAAGGCATAAATTATTCTCTTACTGTGGTTTTTCCCAAGCATCTCTCTATAATACGTAAAAATATTTTCTTAATGCTCGCGGAAAACCGCAAAAACCAGGAACCCACATGGAAAACACTGAAAAGTTAAAAAACAGCAAAGAAGTTATCGCATATATTGCTGAATGTTTCCCTAAATGCTTTACTCTAGAAGGTGAAGCAAAACCACTTAAAATTGGTATTTTTCAAGATCTTGCTGAACGTCTAAATGAAGACGAAAAAGTAAGTAAGACTCAGCTTCGTGCAGCGTTAAGACAGTACACATCATCATGGCGTTACCTGCACGGCGTAAAAGCTGGCGCAGATCGTGTTGACCTAGACGGCAACACGTGTGGAACGTTAGAAGAAGAGCACGTTGAGCACGCTAAAGCTACACTTGCAGAAAGCAAAGCGAAAGTTCAGGCTCGTCGTAAAGAACAAGCACAGAAAGCTCGTGAAGAAGGCAAAGCGAAAGCTAAGGCGAAGAAAGCTCAACAGCCTCGTCGTCAAGCGCCTAAAGCACCGAAAGTAGAAAAGCCTGTAGAAACACGCGCTTTGAACGCTGACGAATTCATCGCTGGCAAAGAAGTAAATGTGAACATGGGTACAGGAAACATGGCTGCGACCATTGTTGAAATCAATAAGGAAGATGTGCGTGTTCAGTTAGCAAACGGCCTACAAATGGTTGTTAAAGCGGAGCACTTGCGCGCTTAAAGGAGATACTCCTACGCATGAAATGCCGTTCAAAATTGACACTGATTGCTGCTAGCTTTTGTCTAGCAGCTTCAGCTCAGGCTCTTGAAGCCAAATTAGATCAGGACGATTTACCTTTACTCGTTCCTGAGGCCCAACACGAAACTGCTAGTAAACGTGTTACTTCTCGATTTACTCGTTCTCACTATAAACACTTCAATCTCAACGATGATTTCTCTCAAGCTATCTTTAATCGTTATTTAGAGATGCTGGATTATAATCGTAATATCTTCACTCAAGCTGATATTGACTCTTTCTCCTCATCATCTGTTCAAATTGATGATCAGCTGAAAGCGGGTAATAACCAGATTGCTTTCGATGTTTATAATCTTTCTATGCAGAAGCGTTTTGAACGTTTTCAGTATGCGCTGTCTTTGCTAGACACTGAGATTAAGTTTGATACCGATGAAAGTATTGAGCTCAATCGCAATGAAGCGGAATGGCCGAAAGATATCGCCGAAGTGAATGAGCTTTGGAGGAAGCGTGTTAAATACGATGCGTTGAATCTAAAACTTACTGGTAAAGAATGGCCAGAGATTCAAGAAGTTTTGGAAAAGCGTTACAACAATGCGATGAAGCGTATCACGCAATCGCATAATGAAGATGCTTTCCAAATCTACATGAACGCATTTGCGCGTGAAGTTGATCCTCACACCAGCTACCTTTCTCCAAGAAATGCAGAGCAATTCCAATCAGAGATGAATCTATCTCTAGAAGGTATTGGTGCTGTACTTCAGATGACTGACGACTACACCGTTATTCGATCTCTCGTTGCTGGTGGCCCTGCGTCAAACAGCAAACAATTGAGCGACGGCGACCGTATTGTTGGCGTTGGTCAAGATGGCGAAGAGATTGTTGATGTTATCGGCTGGCGTTTAGACGATGTAGTGCAATTAATTAAAGGACCGAAAGGGACCAAAGTTAAGCTACAGATCTTGCCAGATGGTAAAGATGCAAAAAGTCACGTTGTCACAATTGTGCGCGATAAGATTCGTTTAGAAGACCGCGCTGTTAAATCAGAAGTTATCGAGAAAGATGGCAAGAAGATTGGTGTACTCGAAGTACCAAGTTTCTATGTTGGTCTTTCTAAAGATACAGACAAACTGATCACTGAGCTTAAAGGGCAAGGTGTTGAAGGCATTATTGTTGATCTGAGAAACAACGGTGGTGGTGCACTCACTGAAGCAACTGAACTCTCTGGTTTGTTTATCAAAGAGGGACCCGTTGTTCAGGTGCGTGATAGCTACGGTCGTGTCAAAGTGAACAGTGATACTGATGGCGAAATTAGTTACCAAGGTCCACTAACGGTATTGGTCAATCGCTACAGTGCTTCAGCCTCTGAGATCTTTGCGGCAGCGATGCAAGATTACGGTCGTGCAATCATCCTTGGCGAAAACTCTTTCGGTAAAGGAACGGTGCAACAACATCGCTCTTTGAATCATATCTATGATTTATTCGATAAAGAGTTGGGCTACGTTCAATACACAATCCAGAAATTCTATCGAATCAATGGTGGCAGTACGCAAAACAAAGGTGTAGTGCCTGATATTGCTTATCCAACGCCAATTGATCCTGCTGATACTGGTGAAAGTGTTGAAGATAATGCTCTGCCTTGGGACAGTATTGATAAAGCAAATTATTCAGTGTTACAGCGTAACGATGAAGAAATAATTGCTTTGACTGCCCAACATCAAGCTCGCATTGCTACTGACATGGAATTCGGCTTTATCGCGCAAGATATTGAAAAATATAAGGCAGATAAAGACGATAACGACCTTTCTTTGAATGAAAAGGTACGTCAGCAAGAGAGCGATGATGCGGATACGCTTCGTCTAGATCGTATCAACCAACGTCAAAAAGCCGCTAAATTAGAGGCATTTAAAACGTTAGATGATATTCCTAAAGACTATGAAGCCCCGGATGCTTATCTTGATGAGTCTGTTGCTATCATGCTGGATATGATCAAGAAATAGAGCAAATACCTGTTAAAAGGTGATTGTTTAAAGATGCACAATTTAAAAAGCGGGCCTAGGCTCGCTTTTTTTGTGTCTATGATTTGACAGGAATACCTGATTGTAACCGTTGAGATTGTCGCAAAGAACATTCAATACTCAGGGTCATTTAGCTCTATTTTGCGTCGAACAATGACATTTAAGTTACTTTGCACTTAAAATTTAGTGACTTGGATCATATTTTTTCGCTTTCTAATCATTACGTGCCTAAGCTTAAAGAAAACGAGGGGGTGCGTATGAAATGGATTCTACTATTTTTATCTTGTTTAAGTTTTGTTGCTTTTGGGAGTGAGGTAGCAGCTTCGAGCGATCAACAATCAAAAAGTGATAGCAATCTATCTCATTTTGACCTTCCTCTGTTGCTTGGTGATTGGTATTTGATGAACCCAGATCCTGAGCAAGGTACTGAAAACTTTAGAGCAATCAAACTGACTCTCGACTCAAACTACTCTTTCTCCATTGATATTCAGAAGAAAGACTACAGTGTCGACCATTGGGAAGGTTTGTATAACGCCAATGAAGACACGATTATTTTGGGATTAAATACTTCTGAGCCTCAGGTTTACGCTTACAGCAGTAATCACAATATGCTGAACCTTAACGGTGTTATGTTCACCAAAGCCTTGCCCAACGCCCTGGCAGGAATATGGTCAAGTGCCGAACTGTCCGGAAGCGATTTGCGTGCCAGTAACATTCAAAAAATGGATTTAGTGCTTCAGCCTGACTTTATCTTCATGTTCCGAGTGTCCGATGAAGAAGGGGGTGAAGTGATTCGTCGCGGAGTGTATTACACCGAAGGCGACCAATTAGTATTGCTGTATGAAAATGGCGAACACGGTACTCGTTACACACTGAACAGTGATGTGTTGACGCTTCAAGGTGAAGAAGGAGACATGTTTGCGGTGCTCAATCGCATTCGTTAAGCTCTATATCTCGCCGTAAAGTCGGGCTCGTTGATAATATGGTTCACAGTTCATTTCTTAGCCGTTCCTGTCTGATTTGATTGATAAAATAGCAAAACATGGAGGCATTTTCCTACAATGCCTCCTTTTTTCAATAATCCTCTTGTGTTCTTGGCGCTCAACCTTTAGATATATACAGTTAAAAAATAATTACGTATAACGATCAAAAGGAACCCGTCATGGCACATACACCTCAAGCCAAGTATCGTAAAGATTATCAATCACCATCTCACACTATTTCTGAAATCGATCTTACTTTCGATTTGTACGATTCGGCATCTATCATTACCGCTGTTTCTAGTGTTAAGCAGGAGAAAGAAAGCTCGACATTAGTACTTGATGGTGAAGGCTTGAAGTTGGTGTCTGTTTTGGTAGAAGGCACGAAGTGGACGCAGTATGAGCAGTCTGAAACTCTACTTACTCTGAATGACCTTCCGAAAGAATTTACGCTAACGATCGTGACTGAAGTCGACCCTGAAGGGAACAGCGCGCTTGAAGGCCTGTACAAATCAGGTGGTGCATTCTGTACTCAATGTGAAGCGGAAGGTTTCCGTCGTATTACTTATTATATGGATCGCCCAGATGTGTTGGCGAAATTCACGACAACGGTCATCGCAGACAAAGCCGAAAACCCATTCTTATTAAGTAATGGTAACCGTTTAGATGAAGGCAAAGCTGAAAATGGTCGTCACTGGGTGAAATGGCAAGACCCACACCCAAAACCTGCGTACCTGTTTGCTTTAGTTGCGGGTGACTTCGATGTACTTCGTGACGTGTATACAACGCAGTCAGGTCGTAATGTCGATCTAGAAATCTTTGTCGACAAAGGTAACCTCGACCGCGCAAACCACGCGATGGTTTCTTTGATTAACTCAATGAAGTGGGACGAAGAGCGTTTCAATCTTGAGTATGACTTAGACATCTACATGATCGTGGCCGTTGATTTCTTCAACATGGGCGCGATGGAAAACAAAGGCCTGAACGTATTCAACTCTAAGTTTGTTTTAGCAAATGACCAAACAGCAACTGATACAGATTACCTAGGTATTGAAGCCGTCATTGGCCATGAATATTTCCATAACTGGACTGGTAACCGAGTCACTTGTCGCGATTGGTTCCAGTTAAGCTTGAAAGAAGGTTTAACGGTATTCCGTGACCAAGAGTTCTCTTCTGATCTTGGCTCTCGCGCAGTAAACCGTATCAACAATGTTCGTATTATCCGTGGGCCACAATTCGCTGAAGATACGAGCCCAATGTCTCACCCAATTCGCCCAGAAAAAGTGATAGAAATGAACAACTTCTACACATTGACGGTGTACGAAAAGGGCAGTGAAGTGATCCGAATGATCCACACATTGTTGGGTGAGGAAGGTTTCCAAAAAGGCATGAAGCTGTACTTTGAACGTCACGATGGCACGGCGGCAACATGTGAAGACTTCGTAGCGGCAATGGAAGATGCATCGGGTGTTGATCTGTCTCAGTTCCGTTTATGGTACAGCCAGTCTGGTACGCCGACGCTTTCTGTTGAAAGCCACTACGATGCAGAGAAAAAAGAGTACACGTTAACGACTCGCCAAGTAACAGCGCCAACTCATGAGCAAACCGAAAAGCAGGCTCTGCATATTCCACTAGATATCGAGCTATACACAGCGTCGGGTGATGTGATTGAGTTACAATGTAACGGTCAGCCAGTTCACAATGTATTAGATGTGAAAGAAGCAGAACAAACGTTTGTGTTTGAAAACGTTTCAGATCAACCGATCCCATCGCTACTTCGTGAATTCTCTGCGCCAGTGAAATTGGAATACGATTATTCAGATGAAGAGCTGATCTTCCTGATGGTGAATGCTCGCAATGAGTTCTCTCGTTGGGATGCGGGTCAAATGCTATTGGCTAAGTACATCCGCAGTAACGTTGAGAAGGTTCAACAAGGTCAAGAGTTTGAACTTTCAGCTTCTGTTGTTGATGCATTCCGTGGCGTACTGCTTAGTGATTCTTTAGAGCCAGCGTTTATTGCTGAGATGCTTTCTCTACCAAGTCATAATGAAGTGTCTGGTTGGTATGAGCGTGTCGATATCGATGCTGTTGCATCTGTATTGAAAGCGATGAAAGTGACGCTAGCGAAAGAACTCGAAGATGAACTTGCTGCGGTTTACCACAGTCACGCATTAACAGAATACACGATCGACCATGATTCAATTGGTAAGCGAACTCTGCGTAAAGTTTGTCTAAGTTACTTGGCTCATACTGAAAAGGGTAATGACTTGGTTGTCGCTATGTACCAGCAAGCAAACAACATGACAGACACCATGGCAGCAATGGGCGCGGCGAACAGTGCACAACTCCCATGTCGTGAAACTTTAATGGCGGATTACAGCGATAAGTGGAAACACGATGGCCTTGTCATGGACAAGTGGTTTGCTCTTCAAGGAACGAACCCAAGTTCAAACGCACTTGAAGTGATCAAGGCGTCTATGTCACACCAAGCGTTTAGTTTGAAAAACCCGAACCGTACTCGTAACTTGGTCGGTTCATTCTTAAACATGAACCCGGTTCAATTCCACGACAAGTCAGGACAAGGTTATGCGTTTGCTGGCGAGATCCTACGTGAGCTGAACAGCAGCAACCCGCAAGTGGCTTCGCGCTTGATTGACCCGCTGCTTAAGTTCCGTAAGTACGACGATGCCCGCCAAGCTCTGATCAGAAAAGAACTTGAGACGTTAAAGAACATGGACAACTTAGCAAAAGACTTGTTTGAGAAAGTGACGAAAGCACTAGAGGCTTAAGCTCGCGCTCATTCACGTAACTGTTTGTTAATAAGCGGTTTGCTAATAAGCGGCTTGCTAACAAACGGTTTATTAATAACAAAAAGTCATCAGTGGTAGAGAATATCTGCCACTGATTTTTTTTGTTTCTGGGTCATCGAATTTTCGATAAGCTAGAGCAGTTTCAAGCTCAGTTGTACAGTCAGGCATCGTTAAGTGCCAAAAAACACTGGTACTGTATATTTACACAGGTATTGTATGAATCGCTATATTTTCCAACTTAACATCTCATATCAGCAGTTTTTGGCCAGCTATTCTGGTGCGGCAAGTAAAGTCCAAGTGATAACGACCACTGGATTACGCCTACAGTTACCTGCAACTCGGTTCAGACCTTTTCTTACACAAATAGGGGTTAGAGGGCAGTTTAGACTGACAACTGACCAAAAAAATAAGTTTATTAAGTTGGAAGCTCTGTAAACCTTGGCGTGCCTAGTGAGTTAAAAGGAATCTTAATCACATAATCAAACATTTCACCTCTTACCACCTCCAAAACAATTAACTATTTCTCAATAATGCTTTTACAATAAATGAATGCATTACCTTTGCTTAACTCGTTAGTAGAAAAGAGCTCAACGGCTCAATTCAAACACCAGCTTAAGTAAGCCCCCTAATAATAAAATATAATTCTAATTGTGGAGTGTGACTATGACCGCACGTGAAACTGTGGTTCCAGTTTTACTTGAAAAAGTGTACAAACTGATTCAAGACAAACTTGACCTTGCTCATCGACCTCTCGTAACTCAACTTGCTCAACACTTGTTTAGTAACGTTTCTCACGACGACCTGACTCAGAGAAACGAATCCGATTTATACGGTGCTGTAGTTAGCTTATGGCATCACATCAATGAAAAGAAAGCCGACGAAATTTCTGTCCGTGTTTTTAACCCGACAGTAAGTCGCCAAGGCTGGCAATCTACTCACACTATCGTTGAGATAGTGGTACCAGATAGCCCATTCCTCGTTGACTCTGTAAAAATGGCATTAACTCGCCTCGACCTCTCTTCTCACCTTATGCTTCACAACCCAACACAAATCTCCCGTTCTGATAAGGGAAGTGTTGTTGGTGTCAGCAACAATGAAGGTGCATTCCAATCGCTTTTCCATATTGAGGTTGACCGTCTTAGCAGCAAAGCTGAAATGACAGCGCTTAAAACAGAGCTGCTGGATATTTTTACCGATACTGGCCTTGTGGTTAATGACTGGCTACAAATGGTAGAAAGACTTGAAGAAGTCACCAATCAAGTTGAACAGCAAAAAGAGACGATTCCAGTCGATGGCCAGCGCTTTGATGAAACTCTGGCTTTCCTTCGTTGGTTAGGCGAGCACAACTTTACGTTTATGGGCTACAAGGAATATGACCTTGTTTCTGTAAATGGCGACACGGAACTACAACCTACCAAGGAGCAAGGCCTTGGTTTGTTCGCAAATTCAGATCGTGTACGCAACGTTAAGCTGTCTGAGTTTTCAGACTCGGCACGCTTAGAAGCGAAAAAACCGTATGTATTGATCGTAACCAAGGGCAACACGGCTTCACGTATTCACCGCCCAGCTTACAATGATTACATCGGTATCAAAAAGTTTGATAAAAACGGCAAGGTCATTGGTGAGCACCGCTTTACGGGTCTTTACACTTCTGCCGTTTATAACCAAACCGTTGAAACCATTCCTCTAGTTCGCGAGAAAGTTGAGCGTATCTTAGATGCAAGTGGTTACCGCAAGGGTTCATACTCTTATAAAGCACTGCACAATATTCTAGAAAACTATCCGCGTGATGAACTGCTTCAAGCTCGAGAAGAAGAGCTACTTGAAGTGGGTACGGGCGTTGTACAAATGCAGGATCGCGATCTTCTGCGTTTGTTCGTTCGCAAAGACCCGTTTGGCCGTTTCTTCAGCTGTATGGTTTACGTAACAAAAGATCGTTACAACACCGAGCTTCGTCGTCAAACCCAGCGCATCTTGAAGCAATACTTTGGCTGCGAAGAAGAAGTTGAATTCACGACGTACTTCTCTGAAAGCCCACTGGCAAGAACGCACTATATTGTTCGTGTTGATAACAACAACATGGATGTGGACGTGAAAACAATTGAGCAAAATTTAATGGAAGTATCGTCTACGTGGGATGACCGCCTGTCTGAATCAATCGTTGCTAACTTCGGTGAGAGCAAAGGTCTTCCGTTATCGAAAGAATACATGCGTGCATTCCCACGTTCGTACAAAGAAGACATGATGCCTGGTTCTGCTGTTGCAGACATCGAGCGTCTAGAAGCACTAAGTGAAGACAACAAACTTGGCATGCTTTTCTACCGACCTCAAGAAGAAGCGGCAGACTCTAAAGCTGTTCGTTTGAAATTGTTCTACCACAGTGATGAGCCGATTCATCTGTCTGATGTTATGCCAATGCTTGAAAACTTTGGTCTGCGCGTTATTGGTGAATCACCTTATGAAGTGCGCAAGACCAATGGAGTGACTTATTGGATCCTTGATTTCTCGATGCTGCATAAGAGTGACAAGACGATTGATCTTCGTGAAGCTCGCGATCTATTCCAACAAGCCTTTGCTGCGATTTGGGCGGGTGAGTTAGACAGCGATGGCTTCAACCGCTTAGTGCTGGGTGCTGGCCTTTCTGGACGTGAAATTTCAATCTTACGTGCATATGCGCGTTACATGCGCCAAGTTGGTTTCCCATTCAGCCAACAATACATTGAAGACACATTGTCTCATTACCCAGATCTAGCGAAAGGGTTAGTGAGCTTATTCGGCAAGCGTTTTGATCCTAAATTGAAGGGCAGCGCGAAAGGCCAACAAGATCTTATTAAGAAGATCACTGAACAGTTGGATCATGTAGAAAGCTTGGATGATGATCGTATCATTCGTCGCTACATGGAAATGATCACAGCAACGCTTCGTACTAACTACTATCAGTTAGACGACAACAACAAACAATCTAAACCTTGGTTGGCTCTGAAAATGAGACCAAGCGAGATCCCAGATATCCCAGCGCCAGTTCCTGCGTTTGAGATCTTCGTTTACGCACCAGACATTGAAGGTGTGCATCTACGTGGCGGTAAAGTCGCTCGTGGTGGTTTACGTTGGTCAGATCGTCAAGAGGATTTCCGTACTGAGATTCTAGGCCTAGTTAAAGCACAACAAGTTAAGAACACAGTAATTGTACCGGTTGGTGCAAAAGGTGGTTTCGTTTGTAAGCGTCAGCACATGATGTCTGGCCGTGATGAGATCTTCGCTGAAGGTCAACGTTGTTATAAACGTTTCATCCGTGCACTACTAGACGTATCAGACAACATCATTGAAGGCGAGGTTATCCCACCGAAGAGTGTTGTTCGTCACGATGAAGATGATCCGTACTTGGTTGTTGCTGCCGATAAAGGTACAGCAACGTTCTCAGATCTCGCAAACTCAGTATCTGACGAATACAACTTCTGGTTAGGCGATGCATTTGCCTCTGGTGGTTCTAACGGTTACGACCATAAAGCGATGGGTATTACCGCGAAAGGTGGTTGGGAATCCGTTAAGCGTCACTTCCGTGAAATGGGCATCAACTGTCAAACAACGGACTTCACCGCTATTGGTGTAGGTGATATGGCGGGCGATGTGTTTGGTAACGGCATGCTGTTGTCTAAGCATATTCGTATGCAAGCTGCGTTTAACCACATGCATATCTTCATCGATCCGAATCCAGAATCAGCATCAAGCTGGGTAGAGCGTGAGCGCTTGTTTAATCTACCTCGCTCAAGCTGGGAAGATTACAACAAAGATCTTATCTCTCAAGGTGGTGGCATCTTCTCTCGTCGAGCGAAGTCTATCTCTTTGACGCCTGAAATTCAGAAAATGCTAGGTACTAAGAAAGCATCAATGGCACCAAATGACTTGATCAAAGCGATCTTGTCTATGCAGGTTGATCTTCTTTGGAATGGCGGTATCGGTACATACGTTAAGTCTTCAAACGAGACTCATACTGATGTTGGTGACCGTGCAAATGACGTGCTTCGTATCGATGGCCGTGACCTGAAAGCTAAGGTTGTTGGTGAAGGCGGTAACTTGGGTATGACTCAATTGGGTCGTATTGAATACGCGCTGACGGGTGGCCGAGTTAATACCGACTTTGTTGATAACGTTGGTGGTGTTGACTGCTCGGATAATGAAGTAAACATTAAGATCTTCTTGAATGGTTTGGTGTCTAATGGTGATCTAACCGTTAAGCAGCGTAACCAAGTGCTTGAATCGATGGAAGATGAAGTGGGTGAAATCGTACTAGACGACGCATATTGCCAAGCTGAGTCTATTTCGGTTACTGAGCATCAAGGTGTTGGCTTAGTCAAAGAGCAAATCCGCTTCATCCATACTATGGAAAAAGCAGGGTACTTGGATCGTGGTTTGGAATACATCCCAGATGACGAAACACTGCTTGAGCGTGAGAAGCAGGGCCAAGGTTTAACAAGACCAGAGCTTTCTGTACTTGTCGCTTACGGTAAAATGGTACTTAAAGAAGATCTTGTTAGTGATGATATCGCTAATGATGAATTCCATGCTCAACAGCTTATGCAATACTTCCCAACAGCGTTACGTCGTAACTATTCTCAGCATATGGATAACCATCCACTACGCTCTGAAATCATTGCGACGGCGCTGGCTAACCAAATGGTTAACGAAATGGGTTGTAACTTCGTTACTCGTCTGCAAGAAGAGACGGGCGCAAACATTGTTGATATTGCAAATGCTTACGCGGCATCACGTGAAATCTACGGTCTTGGCCATGTTCTGAAGAGCATCCGTGAACTGGATAATGTTTCAAGTTCTGAAGCTCAGTATGAATTGATTTACCATGTTCGCCGCACACTTCGTCGCTTGGCGCGTTGGTTGTTAAGAAACCGTACAGGTAAACAGTCAGTGAAAGCATTGATTGAACTTTACCAAGGCGATGTTCTTACTATCACGGAGAAACTGGATGAAAACCTAGTGGCTTCTGAAGTAGAAGAGCATAACGCAATGGCACAGTTATGGATTGACCAAGGCGTAAACGCTGAGTTGGCTAATTCAGTTGCGCGTTTGTCTAGCTTGTACTCAGCACTGGATATATCCACAGTGGCTCGTGAAACAGGTAAAACAGTACAACAAGCGTCTAAGCTTTACTTCAATCTTGGCGATCGCTTGTCTTTGCACTGGTTCTTGAAGCAAATCAATGGTCAAGCAGTAGACAACAATTGGCAAGCGCTGGCACGTGCAGCATTCAGAGAAGATCTGGATTGGCAGCAACGTCAGCTAACTGGCCAAGTGCTTAACTGCGGTTGTGCTTCAGATATCGATGTGATTAAAGCGCTTGATGACTGGATGGAAAGTAACTCGGTTTCTCTGCATCGTTGGGAAAGCATCTTGAACGAATTCAAAGTGGGTTCGGTTCATGAGTTTGCTAAGTTCTCAGTAGCACTACGTGAATTGATGCTATTGAATCTAAACTGCATGTCAACAGACTAGCGACTAGATAAAAACGAAAAGAAACAAGGGCAGGCCATTAGGTCTGCCTTTTTCGTTTGGCTGATTCATGAATGACGTGTCCAATTATTTCGTTGAGCCACTTATGCTTGGTCAAGTTAGCTTATCCTTAGTCGAGTTAATCTATGCTCGTTATATGAATGATAGTCAAATAGGCTGTTCGCGACAGGAAACGGTAACGTTTGCTTAATAATAAACCTCATTCGTTAGCAAACTCGATTATCTTACCCTTACAGACAGTAATAGATTGAATAGTTGGGTAAATAAGTAAATAATATCGCCCCGTTTACACGGCGCTTTTTTCTATCGGAGGCACAATGCTTTACCGTCTAGCCAGAACTGGCTTTTTTCAACTTGATGCCGAAAAGGCTCATGATCTTGCAATTCAAAATTTCAAACGCTTCACTGGCACACCTATTGATCTTTTGTATCGCCAACAATTACCTCACCGACCTGTAGAGTGCATGGGTCTTACTTTTAAAAACCCAGTTGGCCTTGCTGCCGGCCTAGACAAAAACGGCGAATGTATTGATGCATTTGGCGCAATGGGTTTTGGTTTTGTAGAAGTAGGGACTGTTACTCCTCGTCCACAAGCAGGTAATGACAAACCACGTCTGTTCCGTCTTGTTGAAGCCGAAGGTATTATCAATCGCATGGGCTTTAACAACCTAGGCGTAGATAACCTAATTGAGAATGTTAAGAAGTCTAACTATGACGGCATCTTAGGTATCAATATTGGTAAGAACAAAGACACGCCAATTGAAAAGGGCGCAGAAGATTACATTATCTGTATGGAGAAAGTTTACCAATACGCGGGTTACATTGCGGTAAATATCTCTTCACCAAATACTCCAGGACTTCGTTCGCTACAATACGGCGAAGCACTTGATGATCTGTTGTCTGAACTAAAAACCAAGCAATCTGAATTAGAAGCGAAGCATGGCAAATATGTCCCGCTTGCTCTTAAGATCGCTCCGGATCTAAGTGATGACGAAATCAGCCAGATTTGCGAATCATTGATCAAAAATAAGATCGATGGTGTGATCGCAACCAACACGACATTGGATCGCAGTATCGTTGAAGGCATGAAGCATTGCGACGAAGCGGGTGGCCTAAGCGGACGTCCAGTTCAATCTCGCAGTACTGAAGTTGTTCGTAAACTTCACCAAGAACTTGGTGACACATTACCAATCATTGGGGTAGGTGGCGTTGACTCGTATGTTGCTGCAAAAGAGAAAATGATGGCGGGCGCGAAGCTTGTACAAGTTTACTCTGGTTTCATCTACAAAGGTCCAGGCCTTGTAGGCGACATCGTCAAAAATCTATAGTTCGTAAAAACGATCTTAGTCCAAAGACTACAATCCGGCATCGTCTTACTAAAAGAGACACTGTAACTCACTGAGTTGTAGAGAAAAGCGATAAGAAAGAGGAATTCATTTCCTCTTTTTTTTTGCCTATCGCACAGTAAAATTACTGTAATTGAAGGTAATTTTGCGTTTTACCTAATGGAATGGTTCAACAGTGTGAGACGAAATGATGCTTAAACCTAGCGATACATGGAGTTGGTATTACGATGAGCAGCAATGTTCATTGATGCTAAACCTCGGAGAGGATATGATTTTTAAAACGAATCTGGTCCGCAATAAGCTGGTGGACTGCGCTTTTAAAGATAATGAATTCACTGTTGATGATGCATCTTCCTACCAAACCTTCAAAGAACAAATTTCTGGCTTAGAACTGTCTGAGCCACGACAAGCAGAGCTTGCACTTTATTGTGTGGCTGCAAAGCGTTTCCATAAGCCTGTACAGCCTAAAAGCTGGTTCTTCGACTCACAAGGCGCTGGCCATGAATATCCTCAAGAAGGGGATATTGTACAAATGAATAACGAGCATAGCCTTGGTTACTTCATTGTATTAGAAGTAGGAGAGTGTGCGAGCCTATGCGCATTTGTAGACTTAGAAGAGTTCCTCTTAACGCCTTCAAAAGGTTTACGCTTTGGAGACTCGATTAAAGTCATGCACGATAGAATGACTGATGCAAATGCCATCCTTCATCAAACGCATATTGCTATGGTGGGTTAACCTCTAATCTCTAATCTCTAATCTCTAATCTAGAGCATCACTAGAGCATTATTTCGACCAACCATCGCTACGAATAAACCAGTAATACCTTCCCCATAATCGGCTTAATAGCCGATTTTTTTGTGCCTAAAAAAGCCTATCTCAATAAATACGACGTAGTTCATTCATTTGAATGACGTTGTTCACTTATTTAATTTGTAAAAAACGTATCTTTTTTAACCTAAATTTAGACCGATTCTCTCATTATCGATAGCGGTTTTCCTCTGTTTATTCCCTGTTTGGGGTCTTTTGTTGCTAAATTTCAACCTAAATTTCAGTCTGGTATATACCAATTTAAGGGTGAATATAAATGCACTTAATGATTTAAGCCTATCGATGAGTGTTATTTCTGTAAGATTGAGAGTTGTTGTGTTGTAAGGGAGTGCGGGTAAGCGATCGCTTCATGACTGACCATTTGCTAAGCAGTTAGTAGAAAGATTCAATGAAAAGACGAGTTTAGTGTGATGCTCTAATAGCAAATTCAGGTATAATCGAGCTCATTTTTATCAATAAAAGAACACTATGAATCAATATCTAGCGGTTACCTCAAATGGCCTTGAGAATTTATTAGTTGAAGAACTAACCCAACTAGGGATTACAAACGCAAAACCTGTTCAAGCAGGTGTTAAATTCAAAGCCACCAATGAGCAAATTTATCGTTGTTGTTTGTGGAGCCGTTTGGCTTCTCGATTTGTACGTGTCCTTTCAGAATTCACTTGTATGGATGACATGGATCTTTACCTATCGACCACTGCGGTTAACTGGGTAAATCAATTCCATAGCACTAAGCGTTTCGTTGTTGACTTCAATGGCACGAACAACGAAATCCGTAATAGCCAATACGGTGCGATGAAAGTAAAAGATGCCGTTGTAGATTGCTTCGAGAAGAAGTCTTTACCGCGCCCATCTATTAGCAAAGAAAATCCAGATATTCGTATTCACGTTCGTCTGCATCGTGACAAAGCGATTCTTGGTGTGGATATGGTAGGCAGTGGCCTTCATCAACGTGGCTACCGTCCAGAATCAGGTCGCGCACCACTGCGTGAAACTCTTGCTGCAGCGATTCTTCTTCGTAGTGGTTGGGATGCAACGAAACCTTTCCTAGACCCTATGTGTGGTTCAGGTACGTTAGTGATTGAAGCGGCGATGATGGCTGCAAACATGGCACCTGGTGTGAAACGTCAGAAATGGTGTTTTGAATCATTAGAAGATTTCGAACCAGAGCTTTGGGCTGAAGTGAAAGCAGAAGCGAACGTTCAAGGCCGTCGTGGCGTTAAGAAAGTAGAATGTAAGTTCTTCGGTTATGACAACGACGAACGCATGATCAAAACGGCGCGTGACAATGCACGTCGTGCTGGCGTTGAAGAGTTGATTGAATTCGAAGTAGGTGACGCAGCAAAGCTTAAACGCCCTGCAGAGTTCAATGATGGTGTGATTGTGTCAAACCCTCCTTATGGTGAGCGTTTAGGTACAGAGCCGGGCTTGATTGCACTGTACACAGCATTTGGTGCTCAACTGAAGGCTGAGTTTGGCGGCTGCAACGCGTCTATCTTCTCAAGTTCTGATGAATTACTTAGCTGCTTGCGTATGCGTGCAGACAAACAGTTCAAACTGAATAACGGTGCGTTACCGTGTCACCAGAAAAACTACTCAATTTCAGACCGTCCTATGTCTGAGCGTCCAACTGGCGAGCAAGAACAGTTGATTGCACCTGATTTCGCGAACCGTCTTAAAAAGAACATCGGCAAGATCGGTAAGTGGGCTAAGAAAGAGCAACTAGATTGCTACCGTATCTACGATGCTGACTTACCAGAATACAATGTAGCGATTGACGTATACCCCGGTCACCTTGTGATTCAAGAATACGCAGCACCTAAAGATGTGCCGGAAGATAAAGCTAAGCGTCGTTTAACCGATATCATCCGCGCTTCTATTCAAGTGACTGGCGTTGAAGCAAACAACGTAGTGCTTAAGGTTCGTCAGAAGCAGAAGGGTCGTTCTCAATACCAGAAGATGGCTCAAGACTCTTCTAACCTAGAAGTAAACGAATACGGCGTTAAGTTGATTGTTAACCTTCATGACTATCTAGATACAGGCTTGTTCTTAGATCATAAGATCACTCGTCGCCGTATTGGTGAGATGGCTGGTGGTAAAGACTTCTTGAACCTGTTTGCTTACACAGGCAGCGCTTCTGTTCATGCTGCAGTAGGTGGCGCTCGCTCTACAACGACTGTTGATATGTCGAACACGTATCTTGAGTGGGCAAAAGAGAACATGGAACTGAACGGCCGTGTTGGTCGTCAACATCAATTTGTTCAAGCTGACTGCTTACAATGGTTGGCGAAAGAGCAAGGATCTTACGACTTGATCTTTATTGATCCGCCAACATTCTCAAACTCTAAGCGTATGGATAAATCTTTTGATGTTCAACGTGACCACATCCAGTTGATGGAAGATTTAAAGCGTCTTCTAAGAGAAGAAGGCACGATTGTGTTCTCTAACAACAAGCGTCATTTCAAGATGGATATGGAAGGTCTGGAAGAGCTGGGTCTTAAAGCTCAGAATATCTCGTCTAAGACGTTGCCTCTGGATTTCTCTCGCAACAAGCACATTCATAACTGCTGGTTGATTACTCATAAGTAATTAAGAGATTGTATAAGGATATATAGTGCTGACTCTCTACAGTACAGAAGGGTGCCATCTATGTGAGATGGCATTCAAACTCACGGAACAGCTGAATATAAGTCATCAGATCAATGTGGTGGATATCGCATTGGATGATGAGCTCTTCTCCCGTTACGGGGTCACTATTCCGGTACTCAAATTTGAAAGCTCTGACTTGTCTAAACACTCAGAGCTTAACTGGCCTTTTGGCTTGTTAGAACTTAACGATTGGTTAAAGAAGAATGGCATTACTTACAATTCATAATGGGCAATTAGCGTTTGGCGATCACCCATTATTAGATGGTGCGGATTTCGCACTGCAAGAAAACGAACGTGTGTGTTTGGTTGGCCGTAATGGTGCAGGCAAATCAACGTTGATGAAGATTTTGTCTGGCAACATCATCATGGATGACGGCAAGATGCAGATTACACAAGATGTGGTTGTATCTCGTCTAGAGCAAGATCCACCGCGTAATGAGCAAGGTTCTGTTTACGAATACGTCTCGGGTGGTTTAGCTGAGGTAGGTGAGTTGCTTAAGGAATACCACAACTTACTTGATGTGATTGCAGAAGATCCTAGCGAGAAAAATTTAAATCGCCTTACTCGCGTTCAAGAAAAATTGGATCATGCCAATGCGTGGCGTTTTGAAGATCGCGTAAGTAATGTTCTTGCTGCACTTAAACTCACAGCAAATACTAAACTGACGGAACTGTCAGGTGGTTGGCAACGTAAAGCCGCACTTGCACGTGCGCTTGTATGTGACCCAGATGTATTACTGCTTGATGAGCCTACCAACCACTTAGACGTAGCAACGATCGAATGGTTAGAAGCTTTCTTAAAAGACTTCCGTGGTTCAATCATCTTTATCTCGCATGACCGTGCTTTTATTAAATCAATGGCAACACGCATTGTCGACCTTGACCGTGGCAAGCTAAGTTCTTTCCCTGGTGACTACGACAACTACTTGCTAGAGAAAGAAGAAGCGCTACGTGTTGAAGAGATGCAAAACGCAGAATTTGACAAAAAGCTAGCGCAAGAAGAAGTTTGGATTCGTCAAGGCATCAAAGCGCGTCGTACGCGTAATGAAGGCCGTGTTCGTGCTCTTAAAAAGCTTCGTGAAGAGCGTCAAGATCGTCGTGAAGTACAAGGTAAAGCGAATATCCAAATCGATACGTCTGCACGTTCAGGTAAAATCGTATTTGAAGCAGAGAACCTTAACTTTGCATTTGAAGGCAAAGAGATCGTTACAGACTTTAGCTTCAACATCATGCGCGGTGATCGCATCGCACTTATCGGGCCAAATGGCTGTGGTAAGAGTACGGTGCTTAAACTGCTTCTTGATCAACTTAAACCCGATTCAGGTCGCTTGCATTGCGGTACTAAGCTGGAAGTGGCTTACTTCGACCAATACCGTGAAATTCTAGACCCTGAGAAGTCGGTGATTGATAACCTGGCTGATGGTAAGCAAGAAGTAACCGTAGGCGGACGTGAGCGTCATGCACTGAGCTACTTACAAGATTTCTTGTTCTCTCCTAAACGTGCTCGTACTCCAGTTAAAGCACTGTCTGGTGGCGAGAAAAACCGATTGTTATTGGCTCGTATTTTCCTTAAATCGAATAACTTGTTGATTCTCGATGAGCCTACCAATGATTTAGATATCGAAACATTGGAACTTTTAGAAGATTTGCTTGCCAACTATGAGGGTACGTTACTTCTCGTGAGCCACGATCGTCAGTTCGTTGATAATACGGTAATGACGAGTTGGATATTTGAAGGTAACGGTGTAGTTGAAGAGTTTGTTGGTGGTTACCATGATGCTCAGAAGCAAAGAGCACAAGCACTTGAGTATCGTCAGGTTGAAAAGCCAGCAAAGACTGAAAAAGTTGTTGAGGAAACTCCCAAAACTGCGCCAGTTAAAACTAAACCTAAGAAGTTATCGTATAAGCTACAACGAGAACTAGAAGCGCTACCAATGCGTTTAGAAGAATTGGAAACTCAAATTGAAACTCTTCAGGAAGAAGTCAACGATCCAAGCTTCTTTTCAAAATCTGTAGAGCAGACACAACCAGTATTAGATAAGCTATCTGCAGTAGAGCAGGAGCTTGAAGTTGCTTTTGAGCGCTGGGAAGAGCTCGAGGCACTACAACAGGAAAGTTAAGAAGTAATAATGACTTGTACTAAATTTAAATTAACAACAGTTGCAGCCCTAGTTTTGGCTGCAACTAATGCCAACGCTGCGCTTTACAAGGTAGTTGAAGTAACGCCTTCTATTACTGGTGCATCTGAAATATTTGGTGTTGCGATTCAGCCTGGTAAAGCTGTAAACGTTAACGCAGTATTGCCAACATTACCTGATGATGAGTTACCTCTAGGTTGCTTTGATTCTAATGCAACTAATTGTGCGGATAGTACATTTAAACTTGCTGGCGAAACTCGCGATACTCTTGAAGCTGTTAGTTATCGTGAAGAAGTTCCTTTCGCAATGGATGCTCTATTCCAATACATTCAAGATCGTGACGATTTCGAAAATTACTGTTACGGAGAGCTGGGATATTCTACATGTGAAAGTTGGGCAGATAATCGCTGGTACGATACTTGGAATAAGGAAAGAAACGACCTTACTTACGTTAACGCTAAAGCATTTGTTGAAGGTGGTGCGACATTTGAAGACCGCAATACGGTTATTAATTCCCTTTATGTGAACGATGCATTAGACGTTGAGCCTTTAGGTGTTAAATCTAAAGATGGGATCCGTAATAATGCCCTTCATACTGAGTCAATAGCTCCAGCTGGTTCTTCGGAAACCCGTGCGTGGCGTGCAATAAAAGCGAGTAACGGCAAAGTTTATAATGTAGGTAGTGTCTCTGAAGAGTTTGCTCCGACAGGTACATCTGAACCAGATAAGGCGTTTGCTTCTAAAGCGGCAATTTGGGATGGTACTACAACAAAAGAAATTGATTGGATCAGAGGTGGTAATGCTCAAGAAGATGACTACTTTGCCCAAGGTAGCATGAGATCTATTACGATCGGACAAACATCAGCTCAGCCGTCAGTAGATATCTTCTATGGTGTTGGCTATAACACCGCAGACGGTAACGGCAGCCGACAAGACATGAATGCAAGTGTTTTTGTGAGTGATTCACTAGAACTTGATACTGCTAAATGGACGACTAAACAGATTAGCGGTGCGGAAGTTAATTCAGGCTCAAATAACGATGATGCTAGATACAGTAACTCTGTAGCTACTGATATTAACGATAACTTGTTCGCTGTTGGTTATTCTAAACGTAATGGTTACGTGCCAGAGAGTGGTAGTGCAGGTAACAAGATTTTTGTTGTTACTGACGCGAGAAATCCAACTGCGACATATTTATCTGGTGGCATCTTCTTTGGTGGCGCGAGCGGTGAAGCTAAAGCGGTCAATAACTTCAATGAGTTTGTTGGCCAGATTGATGCGGAAACGACTCGTGAAGTCGAGGGTAGTGAGCGTAGACATCGTGGTTTTATTTACCCGTATCAAGCAACCGGCACTGATGTATCAAGAATTGCGTTGTTTGAGAGCAAAGCTTGGTGGTTAGATGATCTAACAAATGACGGCAACGTGTCTGGAGAGAACAACAAGTTCCGAATCATCGATGCTACTGACATTAACGATGCTGGTGTAATTTCTGCTACTGCGATCAAATGTACCGTTGGTGGCACGACTCAACCATACGATACTACGTCTCACAATTCATATTGTGGTGGCGCGGCGTCTAACGCGGTAGAACAGGTTGTAGCCGTTAAACTGGTTCCAATTGCTGGTGCTACTAAAGATGATATTCAAACTCGTAGCACCGATACTGAGAAAGTCGATCGTCAAGGTGGTAGCCTAGGTTGGTTAACTTTGACTATGCTTGGTCTGTTAGGGTTCCGCAGAAAATTTAAATAATTTTATCTCTTGAGCCCGAGTTCACAATTCTGAACTCGGGCTTTTTTTCGCCTTGAGAAAAGTGCAAAAGTGGTCGATTCTTAAAGTTGGAGTCAACAAAACTCCACGAAGTTGTAATCATTGTATGTTAGTAAACGAACACCCGTATGAGGACTGCACTATGAAGAGACAAAAGCGTGATCGCCTAGAACGAGCACAATCTCAAGGTTACAAAGCTGGTTTAAACGGCAGGTCACAAGAAGCTTGCCCATACAGCCAAATGGATTCTAAATCGTATTGGTTAGGTGGTTGGCGTGATGCCAAAGATGATAAGCATTCAGGTCTCTATAAGTAGATAGGGCGAACATATTCAAAGGTCAAGGCTCCATGTTGTATAACAGCTGGAGCCTTGTTAGTTTCTGAGAACCATACAAGGTCTTATAAACCGAGAGCTGGCTGATTAGAAAGTGATTTAAGTTGTTTCGCTGGTGGATATATAATTGATGAGAGTTACTTAGTTATATCCTAATGCACTATAACTAAATGTGTTGGAATAAAAATAAAGCAACCATTGGCTGCTTTATTAAAAATCTAACTATTAGATTAGAATGCTGATGTGTCTTGGAAAAGACCAACTTTCAAATCTTTAGCAACATAGATCTCTTTACCATCAACAAGAACGCGACCGTCTGCAAGGCCCATTACTAGGCGACGGTTAACAACACGCTTCATGTGAATTTCGTAAGTTACTTTTTTAGCCGTAGGTAAGATTTGGCCAGTGAATTTAACTTCACCAACACCTAGAGCACGGCCTTTTCCTTTGCCGCCAACCCAACCAAGGTAGAAGCCAACAAGCTGCCACATTGCATCAAGGCCTAGACAACCAGGCATTACTGGGTCGCCAGGGAAGTGACAGTCGAAGAACCATAGGTCAGGAGTAATATCCAGTTCAGCAAGAATCAAACCTTTACCGAAATCACCTTCAGTCTCAGACATTTTAGTGATGCGATCCATCATCAACATGTTCGGTGCTGGTAGTTGAGGACCTTCTGGCCATAGTTCGCCTTGGCTTGATGCTAGAAGATCTTCGCGAGTGTAAGAATCACGTTTGTTTTGCATTATCAATTACTCCGATTTTTGATAGGTGCATATTAGTGAACAGGTGTACGCTAAACAAGTCCGATCAGTACTAGACAAACCAGTTTTTAATGCGTCCAACGATTCCAATAGGGTGCTCATGTCTTTCAAAGTTTTCAATACGTTCCGCGATTTTACTCAGAACGCTTTCTTGTTCTTCGTCCCTAAATGGTGCGTTCATAATAAGAGGAATCGCTTCATCTACATTAGACACAGACCAGATATGAAACTCTTTGTTTTTGATGCTTTCAATTAGGTCTGGCTTCAGAGCAAGGTGTCTTAAGTTAGATCTTGGAAGGATCACACCTTGTTCGCCAGTTAGCCCGTTGTGTTTACACACATGGTAGAAGCCTTCGATTTTCTCGTTTAGCCCACCAACGGCTTGTACACGGCCGAATTGGTCGACAGCACCGGTTACCGCTATTTGTTGATTGATAGGGTATTCCGACAAAGCACTTACCAGAGAGCAAAGTTCAGCAAGGGAAGCGCTATCGCCATCAACTTCGCAGTATGATTGCTCAAACACAACAGAAGCAGCATATGGCAACGGGTCTTCTAAGTTTAGCGAGCTACTTAAAAATGCTTGCATGATCATCATGCCTTTCGCATGAAGATTACCACCAAGTTCGGCTTTGCGCTCAACATCTGCAATATCACCATCACCAAAGTGAATAACACATGAAATTCGTGCAGGTTCACCATACGATATTGGGTGCCCCGGTACATCGATAACAGTCAGGCCATTAACTTGGCCTACTTGTTCACCTTCAGTTTCGATTATGACTTGGCCATCTCGAATATCATCGAGAGCACGTTCAGGAAGGTAAGACTCGCGGTTGTATTTGTGTTGTTGAGCTTGCTGAATATGGTGAATATCAATGTCACCATTGTCCGCTTCAACTAAAGCTTCGCTCAATAGCGCATTGTGCCAAATAGGGCATAAAGGGATATAGCTCTGATCTTCAGTCTCACGCGCGCCAGCGGTAAGAATCCCAATTAGTGCCTGTTGCGTAATGTATGGGAGGTTATAACGTTGCTGAAGCCATCTTAGATACCCAAGATATTGGGTCAAAGTATCGTGTGAAAGCTTGATATCTTGTTCTATTTCACTGAATAGACAAAACCCTGTTTGAATATCGCCATCTAGATAGTCCAGATCACCAAGTTGAGCGCGGTCTCCGACAACAATCAACTTAATGTTGTATGTCAGTGCAGCGATAGGCGTTTGATTTAGATGCTCTGGAAAACTGCTAATTGGTTCGACTGCTTCACCGAGAAGTGCGGATTTCAATAACAACCAACTTCCTGGATTTGCAAGGATCAGATTCGCTGAGACAACGAGGTAACCATTGTTCGCTCTAGAAAGTAGACCTGGCTTTGTCGCTACAATTTCACCATTTTTAGACTGAACTTGGTCAAATAAAGTGGCTGCATTTAAAGATTCGGTTTTTATAACAGGCTGAGCATCGTCTTTTAATTCTGTCGTCAAAGATTCAACGATAAGTTGACGATAGATTGAGTTGTCAGGCGCATTAACAAGTAGAACTCGTGAAAGATTGGATAGGCGTACAAAACGGGTTAGCGCATCTCTAAATCTATGTTGAATATCTGAGAATGTGAAAGGAGAGATGTCAGGGAATTGCTCTAGTTGAGCGCTATATTCATCGTACTGAGGCGTTACATGTCGCCAATCTACTTGAGTCATTTAAATGTCTGATTATGATAATAAGGTAGGGAGTATATAGAAAAACCGAGGACTCATATAGGTCTATGTTGTAGTTACTAAACACTAAGCTAATATAAGTATGATCTTGGTCTATTCTTTCAAGACAATAATTGTTAAGTGACCTATTATGGGTTACGCTGTCACTAGGTTAACTCTCGAGATTAGACATGAAATATCAGCAGCTTGAAAATTTAGAATGTGGTTGGAAATGGAACTACTTGGTAAAAAAATGGAAAGAAGGTGATTCGATCACTTGCCATATAGATTCAAGTGAAGCTGATGTTGCCGTGAAAGCTTTGTTGGAGCTAGAACACCAACCTACAGGGGTTCTTGAGTGGATCTCAAATAACATGTCGCCTGAGCTTGATAACAAACTCAAGCAAGCGATCAGAGCCAAACGTAAGCGCCATTTCAACGCTGAGCAAGTTCATACTAAAAAGAAGTCTATCGATCTTGATTATCGAGTCTGGGAGAAGTTATCTCAACGAGCAAACGAACTCGGTTGTACGTTATCTGATGCGATAGAGTATTTGGTTAGCGAAGCGTCTCGAAGTGAGCAGGCCAGCAAGACAGTTACTAGCCTTAAAGAAGATTTGAGTAAGCTCCTTTCTGACGATAAATAACCGTCAACAGTAGTGGTGACATTATGATGTATGTAATCTTAATTGGTGCAGCGTTGGTTTTTTGGTTAGTCGCAGTTGATCGGCCGGTATTGAAAATCAAATTTAGTGACGGGGCGATCGAGCAAGTTAAAGGTCATCTTCCACCGAGCTTTAAGCACAACCTTCAAGAAATTGGCCACAATAATTCCTTCAAGGGTGAGTTGAAAGTGTATGCGAAGCGCTCTGGTTACAATCTCAAATTTACTAAAGATGTACCTAAAAGCGTTCAACAACGTATTCGTAACGTATTTCCGCATAATGGATTTAAATCCAAAGGTTCAAAGAAAGCGTAATTGTCGAGAATTACGCGTTATCTGGTAAAACGTCATACTTAGTTAATTCTTCATCCCCCTTAACTGTAAGCATACTGTTCTCACCCCCAATAAAGAGAGAGCAGTATGAGATATCTAATATTCTTGTCGTGTTTTTTATCCCCATTCGTTTTTGCCGACGATGCATTGGTTAACCCCGTAGCCAAAAAAATCAAAGCCACAGTGCTGAAAGGGCTCAATAAGAGTAATATTGATTTTGATGGCTATTGCGACCTGATGATAGAAATGAAGCACTTTAAAGGTTATGCCAGAATTAAAAAGGTTAGGGCATCTGGCGATAGCAAAGCATGCAAACAAGCTAAAAAGCACTTACCGAGGAAGAAAAAGTTCAAATACAGCTTTCCTGAAAAGTACATCCGCCTCCATATCACATAATAATCCGATGTCATGCACTATAACTAAATAACCTTAATTTTATTGAAACAATTACGTGAACCAATCTCTAATTTCTATTAATATTAGTTTTATTATAAAGGCAGGATATGCCGACAAAAGAGCATTTAGGGCAAAGGAAAGTCACTGTTGTTGTTAGCACATAAAAATTACCCCCCTGAAGTGATTGAGATATCTAGAAAAGTCTCAATAAATGTTGAGGCTCGCTTTAATCGGTGGCTGATCTCTCCGGAGTATAAACTCGAACAATCTACGGTAGATACATTACTGAGTTTGGAAAATAGATACTGTGATAGCGTTATTTTTGATGAATCTGACCGCATATCTCACAATCAACGTATTTTATTGCGTTGTGAACAAGATAGAGTTAACGCTCATCGTGAGAAAGTCGTCGCGAAGCAACAAACACTGCGTTACGTGGTCGATGATGTAAGTAATGCAGCCTCGGAGCTTATGCTTGAGAAGCTTCAAGGGACCTTAATAAGCACATTGTTTTCAGAGCTACCAGACTACAACCAGTTCGCTAATGTTGGCTATTCGCCATCCTTAAATTTTTCTAAGCTTCATGAAATATCAGCTAAAAGTAGTGCATTGAGTTCAAGCTTAATCGAGTTTGTTTCCAATCGTGAGTTCACTGAAAAGTACGGTAAAAAATCCAAGGTAATTCTCGACCCTAAAGTTGCAGCGCGGCAAATAGGTATCGAGAACTGTCGTTTGTTGTTTCCATTGCTGATGAGCCAACAGCTTATTAAATGGAGTGATGGCAACATCAAGCACATCTCGCCTAAGGTTTGGCAGCATCTGGTAGTGACTTCAAATGCGACTCGAATTCGACTTCAAGAAACGTCGGTAAAAGATCCTAACGTCGGTATTCTACTAGGTGTTTTGAGAGTTCTGCCTTTATTCTTGATTTGTAACCACTTTTCTTCAACTTTTGAAGATGCATTGGTAAAAACGATGCTTGGCTATCGTGAAGCAAGTGACAAGCATGATGAATATTATGCTTGTACAGAGGTGATACCAAACACACAGTTTCTCGAAGTAATGGTAGAGAAATTGGAGCTTAAGCTACTAAAAAATCTCGTTGAATTTGTAGATTGGAGCCCAAGTAATCTGTTCATTAAGAGGGCGCTTCTAGAGGAAGTGAATGATATCCCCGTGCTTGAGCGAACAGTTTATGGCGCGGCTCTCGCCCAAGGTCGAAAGTTTTCTATTTTCGAAGCGTTGGATAACAGCGAATTGTTTAACGTTAAGCATCGCCCTTATTGGTTTTCCACAGTTCAAATGTCTATAACGACAATTGAACAAATGCAGGCTAGAGTGCCTGGACAACTGACGACGAACATGTAAATAAAAAGGGAGCCACATTAAATGTGGCTCCCTTTTTGTTACACTGCAACTTATGATAATTTGCTAGTTTTTCAATAATAATCAGTTGGTTGTGTTATTTTAGCTGACCACTTCGAATGTAAACGACTCTTGTTTTGCTGTTGCGTGCTTAACGGGAATACCAAGGCGTTGGCAAGTCATCAGAACTTTAAGCTTCCTGTCGGCAGGAGCGTGTTCAGAGAGGATCACAGAACTTAGGCATTCTCTATTAAGGTACAGCTTATTGCCGAGCATCTCCTTATCAGGCAACACCCAGCGATATTCCTTTTCGTAGCGCCAATTAGAATGCTTGATCTTAAATATTTCTACATCCAATTCAGATGTTTGGAATTCATTCAACGATTCTAAGTGGAATATGTTTGGGTCGTCTTCATACTGGACTCCAAAGCAATTGAGCTTGGCCTCACCATTATAACAATTGAGATCATACTCGATGCACATGCCTTTAAAGTTGTCGCCATACTGAGACCATAGTATTGGGTGGTCACTTGACTGAGAAAAACACACAACCTTGAAATCGTTCTGAAGTTCTTTGTCGAGCAGATGGTTAGACTCAAATGGGTTATTAAAGGTCTTAGCGTAATCAAACCATAACGAACATTCGGCAATAGATTGTATGTTTCTGTCGTGGAGAGATCTGAACTTATAAAGTTTAGGCAACATATCAAACACCTAGTTTACAACATTGCTTGATGTTAACACTTTAATTCATAGCTCATACCCGAATGCATAGCATTTGATTGCTCAATCACCAAATTTATTGGCACAACTGTTTGATAGATCAAAATTTAAACACGAAATAGTGACCGGTTTAAGTGGTTTGTTTTGTATAAAGGCTAACCTTTCAAGTTGTAGCTTTTAAGGAAGATACAACGTAACTTTATTTATGGTTGAATTATCTTGTTAAAGTAGAGGTTGAGCAGGGAAAGGGTAAATAGGTGACCAAGATTAAAGCCGAACTTTAAAAGGACGGCTTTAATTGTATTGAGCCTACGAGTGAATCAAGTTTAGAAGTGGTACCTAGCACCTAAGTAAGCGGTTTGGGGTGACACGTCGATGGATTCTATTTCAACGTTTGCATAGCGGTAACCAATATGGATGTCGATGTTGTCTGTCACTATCGCACCAAGCTCAGCTCCAACTTGGTAGGCTGCTTCAGACTTAGAGCCTGAGACTCCAAAAGCTTTCGCTTCCATATCCATAGAGCCAACACCGGCTAATAGAGATACATACAGATCTAAGACGTCACCTTGAACAATAAACTTTGGTTTAATGTTTACGAAGAAAGTTTGGCCTTCAATATCCATCAAGTCGCTATAGCTAACTTTTCCGATTTTTCGGTACTCGGCCTCTAGTCCCAGTTTGACGACATCGTGTGTATTGAATTCGTAGCCTCCAACCAAGTTATAGCTAAAGTCTGATAGGTCAGATGAATCTTCAATGGCGCTGCCACGATATTCTAATTCAGTTTCATTATAAAAGCCGATATCAACACCAGCATAAAAATGACCATAATCTCTAAGTGAGTTTTCGGTTTGACTAGCAAGCGCCTGCGAGCTGATGCCAAAAAATGCGGTGAATAGTGATAGGGCGATTGTACTGATTTTCATGCAAAGCCTTCTAAGATAGTAAGTTATTCAATTCCAGAATATGTTAACAAACAGCAAGTACTCTAACTAATTGAAAACTCGTCTAAATATCTAATTTTAAAGACTTGTTGGTAATAGAAGTGTCATTATCGCAGTTGTGACACAAAGTACTACAGTCCAGACAGTAGTACTTTGTGTTGAACTGTAACTTATTGTCAACCAAGCTGTTTATAGAAGTACGTTTTGAATGGAAACGTCTGGCAATAATGACTGTTGAGTATCAAGTAAATCAAAGGTAGTGGTTCGGATTGGCATAGCTATATCTATGCGAAAAAGAGTAACCAAGTCTTTTCAGTCTACAAATGCAGATTCTGTCTCACTAAATCTTTCATCAATGAACACCAATGTTGGTGACTGGTTCATGTCAGTTACAAGCGTTGATAAAGATGAAAACCACAACGTAAAAATCTATGGGCCATATGAGACAGATCAGCAAGCAATGGAACATGCTCGTAAAACCTTGTCAGTAACAACGTTCAGAATCTCTGTATGAGCCCAGAAAGCCCCTCAAAAACAAACCAGCCCATGTCAATCCCATTTTAAAATGTCCTCATTTGCCCCAAATAGAAATGTCCCGTTATTAGGTCTTTCGACTGGAGGCTTTGAATGGTTCGGTGAGCACTGGGTTGATGGTTCGAGGGGCAGTTTGAAGGGCTCTTTGTTGTGCACGGCGTTTGGGGGCTTTCTTACTGCGGGTTCGTTGCTGTTGTTGTTCGAATTCTTCTTGTTGTTGCTGAGCAAACTTTAAAACTTGGCCGAGGCGTTTGTTGTCGACGATTTGGGTTTGTTGAACGTGCTCGAGTTTGTCGAAGGTTTTGAATTCGAGTTTTCGATGCCCGTATTGGATGGCGATTTCACCGTTTGGGTAGTCGAGTATCTTGACATGTTCGTGCGCTAGTCGGCTGTTTTCTTCAGTAGGTTCAATGAGATAAATCACTTTATCGTATTGAAATGTCAGCGACTTTGAGAGCTTGCGGGTTTCTTGCCAACTGAAAATATCGTCGAGTTCTTGCTTGGACTCTCGAACCGGACGATGCATGTCTTTTGGGTATTGAGCGGGCTTAGCAAAGCGATGGTTAAAATCGGCGGTGAAGTAGGGAAGCCAGGCGTTGGCTTGTTCGATGGTGTCGATACCTTGTAAGCGCATCTCTTTAACCAGCCGGTCTTGCAGCGTGAGGTTGGCTCGCTCAACGCGGCCTTTGGCTTGGGAGCTGTTGGCACAGATGAGTTCTATGGCCAGTTCTTTCAGCACGCGCCCGTATTGAGTTTGGCCAACTTGTTTGTGTTTCTCCTGATTCACTCGAAAAATTGAGTGCTTGTCACTGTAAAACGCGATGGGTTTACCGTGCTCATTGAGGTATTCACGCGTCGCCAACATGTAGTCAAATGCGGATTCTGTCTCGCTGAATCTTAGGTTCATCAAACGGCCAGTTGCATCATCAATGAACACCAATAGGCAACATTTGTCGCTGCGGCCTTCAAACCAGTCATGATGGGAGCCGTCAATTTGGATAAGTTCGCCCAAGCAATCACGACGGTAACGAGGCTGATAGACTCGAGGTTTGCGTTGTGAATGTGGAAGCCACAGTCCGTCGGCGATCATCCATTGACGGAGTGTTTCTTTAGAGACGGATAGATTGTGTCGTTCAGTCAGTTTTTCCAGAGCGAACGTTGGTGAGAAGTCAGAGTAATGCTCACGGATAAGTTTCAGTATTTCAATTCTGAAATGTTCTGAGTAGCGTCGATTACTTGGGCGTCCACGCGCTGCGTGTGTAAGACTTTGAGCGCCAAGAGAGACAAGTTTGTTTACCAAACGTCGGATATGACGCGCAGACAGATTCAAAATGATAGCAGCGTCAACTTGGCGTAGTCGTTTTTCACGTACGTCAGTAAGCACCTTGAATCGCTGAATATCTTTTTCACTCATAGTAATAAGCATCCGGATAACTCCTAAGCAGACCAATATAGGTAAGCTTAGGAGGACATTTTAAAATGGCTCAAACCGGACATTACTAAATTGCTCTAACAGCCCAAGTGCGTATTATGTCTGCTTATGTTCAATCGTGCATATCTCCTTGAATCAGTGCAACCTCTTGTATTTAGAGGTTTTATCATTGAAGTATCGCGAAATGAGTAAGAATTACATTTTTCGAGAGTTAGAGTGCCAAATGACCAAGGAAGAGGTCGCGGAACTGTGTTTTAAAACTGTGAGAACGGTCACGGGATGGGACGAAGGAAAACCAATACCTCCTGAGTGCAAAAGACTAATGAGAATGGCAAAAGGTCGAGAACTAAGCATTAGCGAAGACTGGATACAGTTCAAAATGTTATACGACAGTATGGAGTTGCCTACAGGCCAAGTGGTGAGGCCGCAACAAATCTTAGCAGGGATTGCGCTTTTGGGGATTCAATCTGAGTTAGAGATAAAAACTTCAACACATTTGTTAAAGCTAGCCAGGGCAATTAACAAAATTAAGAAATAAAAAAGGCTCCATTGGAGCCTTATCTTTGCAAATACTACGGTAAAACGTTTGGGTGTTTTATTTGTAGAGGTAGATGCATAGGAGAATGCTCGCCAATGCCTACTAATCGATAATGATGTGGGTTTTCGATATGTAAATGCACTACCCAGTTAGATGTGAATTTTCCATCATTACCTTTGCCATTATAAGACTCCCAACCTATATGGTAATGATATAACCTATAATCATTACAAAGTTCTACTGTATCTTGATAGTAAGAGCTTGATTTATCTACACGGTCTGACTTTCTTACAGCTCCGTCTAGCATTCCACCCCAAAGACCATATTTTCTGATTGTATTTTCAAAATCGTCAAGGAGAATTTGGAATTGAGTAGGCTGTGACAGGTATTGTTCCATGTACCAGACTGTTTGCTCAATAGTCTTTAGCTTGTGCAACTTTTTCTCTCATCCATTTCAGTTTTTCTTCTCTAGTCTTAAACACTGGCACAACGTGAGATTGGCTTTCTAGAGCAGCTTTCATCGTTGAGGGTTCAAAAGAGACACCTCTCGTTGAAGAGTATGTAAGGTTTAAATCTTGAATTTTCATCATGGTAGCCATAACTACTACTCCGATTACTGATAGCTTGGTTTCGTTTGTTAATTATATAAGCAGGTGAAATTTAATACCAGTTTAAATTAAATTGAACAGAGGCCACAACAAATATTAGCAGGGATTGCTTTATTGGGAATTCAGTCTGAACTAGAAATCAAGACTTCAACTCACTTACTTGGGCTTGCTAGAGCGATTGCAAAAATCAAGAAATAGGACTAGAAAAGTATGGTTTTCTCAAGGCCAATTCAAAGCTTAGTTACGCTGATTCGCACGAAGTGATCTTTGTTGGTAAGGTGGTTTTGGCTGGAGTGAAGACACGTCCTGTTTAGATATCCAGTCCTCCTTTTTGGTCATATCAAGGAGAAAGAAGCCGGGCTCATTGAGTCCGGCTTTCTATTACTCATAAACACTTGTTAGCTTGCATCCCATACACGCTCAAGATCATTCCAATTTTTAATACATAAATCATTAATGAAAAGTGAATCATCAGTAAACCTACCTGAACATTTCTTGTTGCTAAGTGGAAATTGTTTCATCAGTGTACAATCGAATTCTGATAAATTGGCTTTGACATTAAACGACAATATAGCAACTTTTAGGGAATCGTCTCGCTTCTGCTCTAAACTAACGCTTAAGTTTTCCTCATCGTGCTCGCCGATTGTTTCATATGGTTCAATCGTAGTATTTACCATTCTATCTAAAAAAATATCATTCAATACATGAATTCGTTTATCGTTAATTGGGTTCATATGACTCTCCGTTTCAGCCCTTGTTTCAATATTTAAATGCAGAAAACTCCGCCTAGTACTTAGTTAATGCAATTCTACTAATAATCTTCCTTTATGAACAATGCCTTATACATATAAATGAGCTTGTTGAATCAAAGCATAAAATTAATCAGCTTAATTCCGAAGTAAGGAACTAGCGTGCAGCTTGCAACTAGAGCAGGGTTGTGTGAGTGCTGATAGCTATGTCGAATTTACCCCCGTGATACAACACGGGGGTTGCTGCCCACAGCGTCGCGCTCGCTGTTCAGCTCTCACGACTCACGCGAAGCTGTGAGCAGAATAGAAAAGAGTTGTTAGTAAGATGGGTTGCAGTAGCAAAAAGCCCCACTGATGTTGTGAGGCTCTGCTAGGGTGATCTTGGCAATGTGAAGGGATAGTGATGTGGTTTCATCAAGTCAGTTACGCTTCGCTGCTTTTCGGGCATTTGGGGAAGTCATACCCAAGAACTGTATCGAGTGCCCTTATCCCTGCGGGGCGAGTATGTCATTTTTTGACATACCACCGTTCAAGTATGTCATTCGTCACATGCTGAAGATATCGACAGACCTTTGAACGTCTTCGACTCTACCACTCATCAAATCGTTACTCTCAGAAGCGATAGCAACGCCACTCGATGTAGGTGGACACGTTAAAACCCTCGACACTGTTTTAGAGCGCACTTGAATCAAGCAATCATCAAGCAATTCGAAGCGGTAGCCGTAGCGGTTCAATACAGCCGAGCGTATATAAAAGGTGTCTACACCTTTATCTATCCTAAAGACAAAATCCGAATACTCACCAAAGCCCTTTGGATAAACCGTTCTACTTACTGACGTAAGATAGACCGCTGTAGAGCCGTTGAATACGGGAAAAGCATCAAAGAAAGGATTCACAGCATCAGGAAGACTTTCAGCAGAAGCTTGAGAAGTAGCATTGCTAGAACCCACCCGAACAGAACTTTCCCCATCTTTGATAGGAACATTTTCAGATACTGGAAAGTTAACCGGAGTAGATAGAGCAGGCGAGTTGGTAGAGGCAGCTGGCGCATCAACCGTTTGAACTTCACCCACATCAGAATCAGATAGTACATAAGATAAATCCCATAGAAATTTGCCAATGGCCGCGACCCCAATAATGATCGCAAGAATGAATTTTGGAGACTTCAAAACCGAGATATCAGATTTAGTAGCGTTAAAGCCTCCGGTTCCTGTGGACTGATAAAGCGCGAACACATCAACAGGAACTTTCTTGGTGGTACTACTGGCCATGTCGGCCTTAGTGGAGGGAGCTGTCTTAGTGGATTTTGGAGGGTGGTTAAAAATCCTAGGCTTACGACTTCGAAAGAATGTATCTGTTGAGCGGTGAGAATAAGCTTCACCGGCACACCCTTTTAACCAAGTGGGGATTGCGGTGTAATCAGGTGTAAGCATGACAATATCCCATTGGTATTTTCTATGTCGCATGAAGGCACCGTAGAAGTCGAACGGGTAGAGCAGTCTGTTATTTTCATCGAGTTGGGTTCGTTCACAATCATCAACGTCACCGACTTCAAACGAATCAGGGTCAACCGGAAGCCAACGAGAATAGAACAGTTCTGAAAAGTCTTTGGGTAGGTAATCTACGAACTCAGAAAAGGGTTTTTGTAAGAATTTCTCACGCTTAAATCCTGCTTCGGGACAATACAAATCCTGACACTCATCAATCACAACGAATGCACCAAGAGGCATCCAGTTGAACCAATTTTGCCAGAGCATTACCCCCTCAGAAGATCGTGTAAAGATCCTAATTAAGCGTGCTGAATCTGGAAACTTTTCACCTAACAATTCTTCGATAGATTCTTTAGGTTTCAAGCCCTCAATATTAGTGACAACGATACGACCCTCACGCAAAGCAGGGAGGATTTCGAACCATGTGACATAAGCGGTTTTATAAGCCCCGTTAGAGCCATGACGAAAGGAAACAGCCATATCACCACCCCATAATTCTAAGCACAAATGCCGTAGCAAACGCATCAACAACAATTCGAACTGAATCAACAATGCCGAACTGGTAACAGGCAAAGCGTAAGTCTGAGGGAAGCTTGTTAAAGGCCATGTTCAAAACCGTGTAGACCTCATATTCAGAAAGCAGCAAAGAGGCAACGTTATAGGCCATTTCTAGCATTTGGATTTTTAGGTAGATATAGAGCTTAATGAACCAAAACCATGCGTATGTGAACACGTCCAGAAACAAGTCCGGTATGGTGGCGAAGAAGTCGTAAATACTGCCAAAGACAGAAACAATGTAATCAAGTGCGCTGTAGAAATATTCCATGATTTATACCTTAGAGCGACCAGAGGAAAGCAAGATAAAGCCAGCTAATAGAGTGGCGATGAATAAGATAACGGTTCGAATCATATTGCTATTGTTGGAGCCTAAAGTGCTGAAAAGATTGAAACCCACATCAACATCCCATCGACTAAGAAAGAAGCTTGTACCGTCATATGAGCCGTCAGAGAATGACATTTGACCGAGCTTCAAAGGGGATTCCTTTACCTTACTTTCAAGTGTTTTTTCTAGGTCATCAATTTCAGTTTTTAGATCATCAACTGCTGTGGTGAGTACAGTGTTAGTCGCGTATCCATCACCTTGCCCTGGAGCGCTGAATGATCCTGATTTTCCAAAGACATCTTCAAGAACGTCTTTGATATCTCCCTTAGTGAGACCTTCACCATTATTAGAACTGCCGCCACCAGTAGAACCGTTACCACCAGTAGAACCGTTACCACCAGTAGAACCGTTACCACCAGTAGAACCATCACCACCAGTAGAACCATCGCCACCAGTAGAACCATCGCCACCAGTAGAACCATCGCCACCAGTAGAACCATCGCCACCAGTAGAACCATCACCACCAGTAGAACCATCACCACCAGTAGAACCATCGCCACCAGTAGAACCATCACCACCAGTAGAACCATCACCACCAGTAGAACCGTCACCACCAGTAGAACCATCACCACCAGTAGAACCATCGCCACCAGTAGAACCATCACCACCAGTAGAACCGTCACCACCAGTAGAACCATCACCGCCAGTAGAACTATCACCACCAGAGCCTTCTGAATCGTCACATGATTCGCCTGTGTAGGTGAAAACGCCATAAGGAGGAGTGGCAGCAGGGAAAAAAATGTCTGAATTAGCCTGACAAGAGTTTCTACAAAGTGTCGCAACGTCGCGAGTCCCTTCAGGGAAGGTAACAGTACCTAAACTTTTGCCCTTCATTGATTTGCATGTCGGTTCATCTATCCAAGCTACATTTGCGACTACTACACTCTTATAGTTGCCTGTCGTGTTGTAGACTTGCTTGGCATAAACCTTTCCTGCTGATACCCAAGATGTTTCTTCGTAATGCCATTTTCTAGCGGTATCTCCGTTACATGGGTTAGAACCTTCGGTATAAGTTTGGCCTTTTGAGTAAGAGACGTTGCACCAATGGCCAGCGGTCACAATGTTAGTGACTTTGTAGTAGGCAAAGCTATAAGGACTCATTGCCAAGGTCAGAAAAAGCAAAGATATAGAGTATTTTGAATACACAAGTTACCCCCAATAAAAAAGGGAGCCGAAGCTCCCAATCAATCAACCTGCTATGACTCCGGTGTAAACCCCATAAAGGAATGAGGCACACATTAAAGAGCCAAGAACAACGGAGACAATCATTACTTACGGAGCCAAGCGACAACCATACCTAGACCGAAACCAAGTGCAGCGATACCAATTACACCAGAAGTAGTAAGACTGACCATAGATTTACCCGCATCGACAGCGGCAGTGATCGCGGTTTCATTTGCACCTTCAGCGAACGCAGAGCTAGAAGTAAGAGCGACAGAAGCAACAAGGATTTTATTGCTAACCAATTGACGTAATTTCAACATAATAATTTTCCTAAATGGATTAACGAAAGTGTTTTAATACACGGCCTAGAACATGACCACCAACAAAGGTTGCCAAGCTCTGACCGACAACGAATTCATACAAAGATTTGTCGAATTCAAGTAATGACCAATCAAATTGACCATCAACCAAGTGCGTTAACTGTTCTTTAGAGACCAAGACATACTCACAAACATCCCCCGATGATTGTTGCAAAATCCCATCAATAACAGTCACACAAATAGACATAGCACCTAAGACCTAATTACTTAGCTTTCATAAAGTTATCGAAGTGCTTTTTAATTTCTTCATCAACAGGAACAAGCTTGGTAACCAAGATATCGAGTGGATCATTTGGGTTAGCGCCAAAGCTCAGTTCGTAGTCACGGTTGGCAACAAAAGCGCGAGATTGGATAAGCTGACGAGCGTAGGCCACATCAATTTTCAACGCTTGTTTGTTGTAAGGGATGTCAGTCGAGTAACCGATACCCGTTTGCTGAAACTTCTCGTTATCGACTTCTTCAACGGCACGTAGGACAGACAATTCCGCAAATTCCATGTTGGATTTAGGGAAACGCTTGATAGCAATACCAGTTATTGTAGGCATATTCTTGACTCCAAAATTTCGATTTTCTGTTTAGTGTATTCGTCAGGAATACCCAACGAGGTTTCAAAGTTTGCGCGTCTATGGTGCGTAGGAATGAGCATTCCGAATGCTTCACCCAAGTCACCCTCAGTCATTGCCACAACTTCAGATAGAGCTTTGCCACATTGGCGACGAACCCAAGCAATGCGAGCGAAGAACTCAAGACCCGCTTTTTTCTTGTTAAGCTCAATCTTCATTGGTTCAGCTGGGTCGATACTGGCGGAGAAGTCACACAGACCAGCAAAGGCCGAAGCAGGCGAGGCGAGTAGTGCCAAATCGCACTTCTTTAATTCCACTTCATTGCGGTACCAAATCACTTCAGGGTCAGCGATGTTTTGCTCGAACTTCTTGTTGTACACACGCCAGTAGATTGCAGAGGTACGAGAGCCAACAAGAACGGCTTCCTCTGATAATTCACCGGATTGTGAAACGCGCTTATGAGGAACCATTGTGGGACCACGTCCACGAGAAGCAGTGCGAAATGCTCCCTCATAAAAACATTTCTCAGCATACTTACAGTCAAAGATTCCGGTGTAGTCATCCACGCAGAGATCTAAACGGGCTAGGCGAGTGATACCCAAAAGTGACAACCACCAATGCACCTTTTTGTGTGTGGTGAAGTCAAACAACTTAGCGCAACCCGTACCATTGATTTGCACGTAGACCGTATCGTTGTTACCACCAACACCAACCAGACCGCATTCAACCGTTCCCGTAGAATCGTAAATCACCATTGAATCTTCATAGCCATGTAAGCCACGGCCACGCATCGGAGAGATACGGAAGTTAAAGACTTTAGACATGAACTCATCAAACCTATCGGCTAAAACCTTGCGACATTTGTTACGGTGTGACTCAATTGATTTCTCTATCGCTTCTGGTGAGTTAAGGCGACCGTTAACGGTTTGCTTTTTAAACTCAGGAAACTGCATGTTGATAAAGTCTTGTTCGTTCGAGCTGTCCAAATGTCTAAGCGAGCCATACGAAAACGAAAAGGCTAGGTGATCCACTTGAACCGGACGAATCTCATCATGAAACTTATGTGGTTTTTTAGATGGCATGGAACACACCCTTAACCAAAAGCTCTTGGTAGTTCTCGTCGGTGATTTCAACAATCTGAAATGACACCATGCCGTAATGAACTTCCATGAACTGGAAGAACTCACGCTGAGACTTAAAGAAGTTATGACCCCAAGGAAAATAAGCGTTGATGCCGTGATTGGGTTCGTTGTCGAAGTAGATTGAATCCATGATTATTTACCAACAAACAAAGGAGTCGTGAGATCTAAAGGCTCTTCAAGCAGGCCTTTAACAACATGAACAGAAAACGTTTTTCCTTTAGATGTAAGGATGTCGCAAACTTCACGAACATCATCTGAAAGAGCTTCGGACGTGAAGAACTTTGAACCCGCAATATGCCAAGCCGTTTTAACATGCTGACGTTTACCAAAACCGCAAAAGAATCGAGTGCCTGATTTGGTTTGAACAGTAATGACTAGAGCCGATGAGGTATTCATGATTAACGCTCCAAACCGTAGAACGCGCAGAACTGTTCAAGCTCTTGGTCGTTATCAAACGTAAGCGTGAAAGAGTCTTCAGAGTTATAAAGCGGATTCTTATAGCTGACAGTGTGGAAAAGTTCTTCACCGATAGTGCGTTGGCCAAACTCAAGTTCGCTAACAAGGAACTCAAAGCAGATTTCTAGTGGTGAGTTATGAAGAGACACGGACGCGTGTGTGAAATCTGGATAGTTAGAGAAGCTGACGTGTTCAGATTTGAGCACAGAGCCGTATTGAATCGATTCAACTGTAAACATAACAACCACCTTGACTGATTATTGAGAATTGGGATTGACCGTCTAAGTTGAGCTATAAGCGTCAAGGGCGAACAGCCCAGACCTAGACAGTCAAAGTATTGAAACAAGGAAGCTTGTTTCGCTGAGGGAGATTATAGGCACGAAAAGTTGTGCCTGTTAAGCACGGAAAATCATGCCTAATCAGCTAGAATGTACCTAAAGGGAGAATGTCTTATGTATCAAAATGAACTGTTAGATGCCTACAAAAAGGCTCAAAACTACGTACAAGATAAGCAGATTGCACATGATTTGAATCTACCGAGACAACGGATTGGTGAAATGCGAAAAGGAACTCGCTATATATCTGATTCTGAAGCAGTTTTTCTAGCAGAAAGCGCAGGTATTGACCCTGAGATGGCTTTGTTAGGTTGTCACGTTGACCGCAACGATAATCCACAGATTAAACAGCTATGGGAACACATAGCAAAAAAGTGCAACGGGCTAGGATTAAAAACAATTTCAATGACTTGCGCAGGATTAGCATTGATGGCGACCACCCCAGTTGACCCCACGATTCAGTGCGTATTATGTATATTATGTTAAATTGGCTTTAGCGTTTATAAGGCAGGTATCTTTGTGTGATGCCCTGCCTCTTGTTTATCTACCAAATTGGCGTTCTATTTAACAGTAAGGCTATTTACCATAAAATACCTAATAAACATATATCCTAATCTTCGATTAAGAATACGTTTATTAGATTTCAAGCATTAATCGATCAATAGCCTCTGTGATCTCTTTGGTTCTTACTGGTTTGGTAACGAAATCATTCATGCCTACATCTAAGCACGAATATTTATCTTCCAGTGATGTGTGTGCTGTTAGCGCGACGATTGGCGTTTTGATGTTCGCGTCTCTCATGTATTTAGTTGTCGTTAGGCCATCCATTACTGGCATCGACACATCCATCAAGATAATGTCTATCGAGTCGTTTCCTCTTTCAACAAAGCCAATGGCTTCTTCACCGTTACTTGCGATAAAAACTTCGTGGCCTTGTCGCGTTAGAATCAATTTAATCACCATTTGATTTGTAGGATTGTCTTCGACAACTAAAACTGAATAGCGGCTTCTGAGTTCTCTTGAAGATTTGTCTTCTTCACAGTGAGCTAGATTGTTCGTGACTCTGGTAAGCACTGGTAACTGTACTTCGAATTTAGATCCTTTACCTGGCTCACTTTCTACAGATATGCGTCCTCGCATCAATTCTACCAGTCGTTTGGTTATCGCTAGGCCTAAACCGGTACCACCAAATCTGCGTGTGATTGTACTATCAGCTTGCACAAATGGACTGAACAGCGACGAAAGTTGTTGTGAGCTAATGCCAATCCCGGTGTCTTCTACTGTTATATAGAATGAGCTCTGCAGGTATTTGATAGAAACATGGACATGCCCACGCTCAGTAAATTTAATCGCGTTGCCAATCAGGTTAAATAAGATCTGTGCCAAGCGGCTTGGATCGATGTAATGAAGTTCACCTTCAGGGATATCGCTGGTTACCGTTAGCGCCAACCCTTTATCGTCTGCTGTCTTCTTTTGTTCAGACAATACAAAAGTTACAGTGTCTCTTACATTGCTCCATTGAGGTGCTAGTGAGAAACATCCAGATTCAATCTTAGAAAAATCCAATACGTCACTGATAATTGCCAGTAGAAGCTCAGATGATGTGCTCATATTAAGCAGTATAGACTGTTGTTCGTCGTTCAGAGGTGTGGATTTCAGCGTGTCTATCAAGCCAATGATGGCATTTAGCGGTGTTCTTAATTCATGACTCATCATTGCGAGGAATTCAGACTTGGCCTTGTTGGCTCTTTCTGCGTCTTTTCTTGCTGTGACAAGCTCTGCTGTTCGTTCTCGAACGGTTGCTTCAAGCTTTTCTTTGTTTTCAATGTCGAATACAGCACGCTCAATTAGTGGTCTAAAGCGGTTTAGGGTTGCTTTGGTTTCAACACTAAAGTGCTTGGTATTGGAGTGGATAAAGATGATTACGGATTGTGTTAGTCCGCTATCGATACCAGTAATTAGAACAGAGTTGATTTGATCGAGAATGATGGGATGTAAGGAATTGAACTCACCCAGAGACTTGGGTTCAAAAAGGATGGCGCATTCTCCATTGATCACTCGAGATAGCTTGCCACAATCACTCCAATTCATTTGTTCGAAGACTTTGTTATTGGTTAGAAGGGTTTTGAAATTGCCTTCGTTCCCTACCCTAGATATTACGATAAAGTCATCAAATTTAATGTATTTTTTGAGCACAAATTCAAGGCTATAAAATATCTCAGATATGTTACTTGCCTTACTGATCGCAGAGATGGTTGATAAGATCACCCTGTTCTCTTCAGCCAGTTTTCGCTCACGGGCTTTTAGTTTTTGCAGTTCAATACGTGCTTCTTGCAGCGCTTCTTGACCTTCAGAGCCCATTATTTTTTCAACCTATAAAACGTTGCAGACGATACCATTAAATTTCCGTGCGCACTCTCACCGCCAGATAACCTTCCTTGTTCACCAAAGGTGAATGGGCATATGTATGGGAGTCCGTTAAGTGCTTGATTTATTTGATCGCATACTTCGTCCATATCTTGCTTAAGGTTCAACATTGGACCTGCACAGAAGATGTTGATCGCACCTAGTTTCTCTTCTAAATCCATGTCGTTGTAGTAAGAAGAGTGAATAATATTAGCGGCACGGCTTATCAATTGCTGTTTAGAGCCCTGCATCAAATAAATGGTGTCGCCTTCACTGATATCTGTGAATAGCTCGATTCCATTGCACTCTGTTTCTCTGATTGAGTGGGACAATTTGAAATATGGGTAGTCGTATGAAGAGCCAACTTTTCGCCCTAGCGGATACACGGACGACTTTTCGAATATATAGCCATCATCACTACCACCTAGATGGAAATTGGTCCATTCGTTATAAACGGTGACGGCTGGTCTATGGTCAATCTCCAACAATATTCGGTTTCTTACTTTAGTCACGGTCCCAGAATAGCGAGTGGGCGTATGGCCTGCACTAAAAGACGAATAGATGGACTGAGAAGCAAATACCACAGTTAAAGATACGCCATTGATAGAGAGTGACTCTTCGGTAAAGATACTCCAGTTTCCAGAAACCTGATTGTCCGCCGCGCTGCCACCAATAACAGGTACCTCAGTACCAAACTTCTTATCGATAGCCGCCATCACCTTCTCTTCATTGCCAGGAGTGGAATGCAGTAAGATAAGATCAGGGATTTCACCTTCTCGGTTGGCGTTCTTAAGTGCTTTATCGATGGCGCTGAAGGTGCTTTGGTTTATGGAGTCGCTAAAGTGCTCGATACCCGTACCATAGGCGTTGATCCCGGAGTCATAGATGATGAGTACGCCTATCACTGGGCCGGAGTGGAACCCAGTTTCGGTCATAATGCCGTGACAAGTGGTGCAGCCATGTATTGGGGTGTTAGGGAGAGCATCTACGAAATATCTCTGCACAGCGAGTGTTGAGTACTCTTCTGTGCAGTAGCAAATAAGACAGGCAATATCGTCAGGGTTTTCTACCCCATTGAGCAACTCATCTACTGCGATTTTATCGTCTAGGGAATAAGAGACTTTTGATAGAAATTTCATAGATTCCGGGAAACTTTATTAATGTCCTCTTTATAACACTTTAATGCATGGTGTTTCACTGATTTGGTACATATTTCTATCAAAAGAACCGAGGCGTGACTCAGTTTTCCCTCTATTACTCTTTAGAAAGGTTTACGGAAAACGTGCTTATCTGTTGTGGAAATGTAACTGTTATTGAGGAGGTCTTATCATTAGTTTGTAACAGCCAATTCGATGGCCCTTTTTCTTCTAGAATTCCACTCTCATTGTAGCTAATGATAAATTTGCCAGTTTTAGATGTTTCGATTGAATACCCTGATCTATCGCCCGAAATTAAAACATTATGATTATCAATACCAAATTCACACGGTTTTGAAATTATACAGCTTACTGTTTCGTTATTGTCGTATGTTACTGTTCTCCAAGTAAATGCCGCTATTAAAATAACCAACATGCCGATAATTTGTACGAGCCTGCCCTTTGTTAGCTTTTGTGCCGCCATTATAATCTTTACTCCTTGTTACAAAGTTCAAAGTTTTTAAATAAAAATCCAATTCCAGACCAAGCGTAAGGTTACTACTCTGTCATTGATTTGTTAATTCAAGTATAGTGTCGCGTTGAAAATGCCACTTTTTTTCAAAATCAGCAAGTGGAAATAAAGCCCTGAATAGGCTGAATTTCCTTTTCTAATTTGGGTGGCATTACGACGTGAGTCGTGTTGGAAGTAAAGTGTAGTAAATAAGAAATTGGAAGCATGCAAATGAGCCAAGAAAAGCAGCTTGAACAAAACTACAACTATACGGTCGTCCGTCAATTTACCCTCGTTACAATTTTGTGGGGTATTGTCGGTATGGGCGTTGGTGTTTTGATTGCCGCTCAATTAGTTTGGCCACAGCTAAACTTTGATACGCCGTGGTTGACGTACAGTCGTTTACGTCCCCTGCATACTAATGCGGTTATTTTTGCGTTCGGTACAAGTGCGCTGTTTGCAACATCATATTATGTTGTGCAACGTACCTGTCAGACGCGTCTCTTTGGTGGCCCTCTCGTAGCCTTTACCTTTTGGGGTTGGCAAGCGATTATCCTGTCCGCTGCAATTACTTTACCGTTAGGTTTAACCTCTGGTAAAGAATATGCAGAACTTGAATGGCCAATCGATATTGCTATTACTCTTGTGTGGGTAGCTTACGCAGTCGTGTTCTTTGGAACCATGATTAAACGTAGGACATCGCACATTTATGTAGCAAACTGGTTCTTCGGAGCCTTCATCATCACGGTTGCCGTGTTGCACATAGTTAACAGCTTAGCTGTTCCTGTATCTGCGTTTAAATCTTACTCGATTTATGCAGGTGCAATTGATGCAATGGTGCAATGGTGGTACGGACACAATGCGGTAGGCTTCCTATTGACAGCTGGTTTCCTAGGTATGATGTATTACTTCGTTCCTAAACAAGCTGGTCGCCCTGTTTACTCTTACCGTTTGTCGATTGTTCACTTCTGGGCTCTTGTGTCACTGTATATCTGGGCTGGTCCCCACCACCTACACTACACTGCACTTCCAGACTGGACTCAGTCTCTAGGTATGGTTATGTCTTTGGTTCTGTTTGCTCCATCTTGGGGTGGCATGATCAACGGTATTATGACTCTATCTGGTGCGTGGCATAAGCTACGTTACGACCCAATCCTACGTTTCCTTATCGTTTCTCTATCATTCTACGGCATGTCGACTTTCGAAGGCCCTATGATGGCAATTAAAACGGTTAACGCGCTATCTCACTACACGGACTGGACTATCGGTCACGTTCACTCTGGTGCGTTAGGTTGGGTTGCTATGGTTTCTATCGGTTCGGTTTACCACTTAGTTCCTAAACTATTTGGTCAAGAGCGTATGTACTCTGTATCCCTAATCAATGTTCACTTCTGGTTAGCAACGATTGGTACAGTTTTCTACATTGTTGCAATGTGGATCTCTGGTGTGATGCAAGGTCTGATGTGGCGTGCAGTTAACTCTGACGGTACATTGACTTACAGCTTTGTAGAATCTGTAGAAGCTTCTTACCCGTTCTACTTTGTACGTTTCTTAGGTGGTCTTATCTTCCTATCTGGTATGTTCTTACTGGCATACAACACGTACAAAACTGTTTCTGCACCTAAAGATAGCCTTAAAGCTATCCCTCAACCGGCTTAAGGAGATTTAGAATGAGCTCAAATTCAAATAATCGCCATGAGTTGGTCGAGAAAAACGTTGGTCTACTCGCGATCTTAATTGTTATCGCAATCAGCTTTGGTGCTTTAGTAGAAATCACCCCGCTTATTTTCCAAAAGCAAACGACTGAACCTGTAGAAAACCTACGTGTTTACTCTGCTCTGGAAATGGAAGGTCGTGATATTTACATTCGTGAAGGTTGTAACGTATGTCACAGCCAAATGATTCGCCCTTTCCGCTCTGAAACTGAACGTTACGGTCACTACTCTGTAGCTGGCGAAAGTGTTTGGGAACATCCATTCCTATGGGGTTCTAAGCGTACTGGCCCAGATCTAGCGCGTGTTGGTGATCGTTACTCTGATGAGTGGCACCGTGTTCACCTTCTCGACCCTCGCGAACTTGTTCCTGAATCAAACATGCCTGGTTTCCCATGGCTTGCTGAGAATGTACTTGATGGCAAATTGACTAAGCAGAAGCTTGAAATCTTCCGTAATCAATTTGGTGTTCCTTACACAGACGAACAAATTGCTAACGCTAAACAAGATGTTGAAGGAAAAACAGAGATGGATGCAATCATCGCTTACCTTCAATCGCTTGGCCACGCAATGAAATAAGGAATAATTATGGACATTATTACATTTCAAAGTGTTTGGACTGTTACTGTTTTTGCTTGTTTCATCGGCATCGTTTGGTGGGCTTTCGGTAAAAATCGTAAGTCGCGCTTCGACGAAGATGCAAACCTAGTGTTCGCTGATGAAGCACCTGCGAAAGATAAAAATCAAGGAGTGACGAAGTAATGAGTACATTCTGGAGTATTTGGGTAACAGTCATCACAATCGGTACGCTGATTGGCTGTGCAGCCTTACTTCGTTGGTGTTCCAACGATAAAACAGGTGTAGAAGAAGGTCATGACATGGGCCATGAATACGATGGTATTCGTGAGCTTAATAACCCACTACCTAAATGGTGGACATACCTTTTCGTTAGCACAATTGTGTTTGCAGCCGTTTATCTTGCTCTATACCCGGGCCTTGGCAACTTTAAAGGTCTACTAGGTTGGACGAGTTCAAACCAAACAGTTCGTAGCGTAGAAGAGTCTCGCTCTGCAATCGCTGCAGCTCAAGCTAACAAACAGTTAGATGAGTACGCAAAAGAGCTTGATGACGCGAACACTTACTTTGGCGAAGCATTTAAAAAGCTAGCTCATGATGAGAACGGTCTTCGTTCTGTTCCTGACATTGCATCAGATGCTGACGCAATCAAAGTTGGTCAACGCTTGTTCCTGCAAAACTGTTCTCAGTGTCATGGTTCTGATGCTCGTGGTCAAAAGGGCTTCCCTAACTTGACTGACGATGCATGGCTATATGGCGGTGAACCACAAGCGATCGTTACTACCATCATGCATGGTCGTGTCGGTCAAATGCCAGCGTGGAAAGATGCACTTGGCGAAGAAGGCGTTAAAGAAGTGGTTAGCTACACTCTTAGCCTTTCTGGTCGTAGCGTGAACGTACGTGAAGCAGAAGCTGGTAAAGCACGTTTCGTAGTGTGTGCTGCGTGTCATGGTACAGATGGTAAGGGTAACCCTGCTGTTGGTGCTCCTGACCTAACAGACCGCGATTGGTTGTTTGGCGATTCTCGTGCTGATGTAACTGAAACAGTAATGAACGGTCGTTCTGGTGTAATGCCGGCTTGGAAGGACATCCTCGGTGAGGATAAGGTACAGCTCGTCGCTGCCTACGTCTGGAGCCTCAGCAACTCAGATAAAGAGTAACATAATAATAACAGCCCCTTCTTAAGGGGCTGTCTTTCTTTTACAGTTATAACCTTAAGTGTTTGTAAAAATTAGTTTTATTTCATTGGATATATTGAGAATAATAATATGGTACAACCTTGGTATAAGCAGTTTTGGCCGTGGTTTTTGATCTTCCTAACCGTTGGCGTTTCTATGCTAACATTGGTTCGAGTCGCAATACTTACCAACCATTCAGTTAACGTTGTCACTGAAGATTACTATAAAAAAGGTAAAGGTATTAATGTCGACATTTCAAAAGTAAACGTTGCTAAAAAGCTTGGCCTATCAGCTTCAGTTAGCGAGAAAGGTAACTCAGTTATCATTACCCTAGACAAAGGCAAGCTAGACCACTTCCCTGCTATTAGCGCTATGTTCGTGCACCGAACGCTCCCTGACCGTGATTTTACTCAGCTACTGACCGCTGATGCGAGCGGTAACTACACGTTGACTCTGGACCATGAAATGCAAGGTCCATGGTTTATCGAGCTTTCTCCGCATGATTCTGAATGGTTAGTGCAAGGTCGCATGAACTTCCCAATTGATACTCCTACTCAACTAACGAACTAAAGCTTATGTGTGAATCCTGTTATCACTGCGGTGAAGATGTACCAGCGGAAACGGATTTTAAAGTAGAAATTTTAGGATCGGTTCGACCGATGTGTTGTCCAGGTTGCGAAACTGTAGCCCAGACAATCGTTGATAGCGGTTTGGTCTCTTATTACCAATATCGTACCGCTCCGGCTGAAAAGGCGGATCTCGTGCCAGAGCAACTTCTGGCACTCAGTCATTACGACAACGAAGATGTCCAATTGGAGTTCGTCCGTAACTCTGAAAATACATCTGAAGTGACATTGTCACTAGAAGGTGTCTCTTGTGCTGCTTGTGCATGGCTTATTGAAAAGCAAGTCTCTTCAAAGTTAGGGGTTGTTAGCATTCGTGTTAATACCACGACTAACCGCGCCCTGCTCAGCTGGGACAAAACTCAGGCTAAACTGAGCGAGCTGTTGTCTGCAATCCATACCCTAGGCTATAAAGCCGCTCCATTCGAGGCTGATCAACAAGAAGCTGCCTATCATCGTTCGATGAAGAATTATCTCTATCGTCTTGGTATTGCTGGTTTAGCAACCATGCAGGTCATGATGTTGGCTGTGGCGCTTTATCTTGAAGTCTTTGGTAACCTTGAGCCCGAATTCAAAAGCTACTTCCGTTGGGTGAGCTTAATCTTCGCAACACCGGTTCTGCTCTACTCTGCATTGCCTTTCTATATTAATGCGTGGCGCAGTATTAAAGGCCGAACATTGGGTATGGATGTACCCGTTTCGATCGCTCTGCTATTTGCTTACGTTGCGAGTTTAGTGGCAACAGTGACAGAGCAAGGCGAAGTGTTCTTTGAATCTATCTCGATGTTCACCTTCTTCTTGTTGCTTGGTCGTTTCCTTGAGATGCGCGCGCGTCGTAAAGCTGCAGCAGCTAGCGGTAACCTGCTTAAGCTCGTTCCTGCGATGGCGACAACGCTAGACGGTGAGCAAGTACCGGTAAAAACCTTAAAAGTTGGCGACCAGATTCGCGTTCTACCGGGTGAACATATTCCCGCAGATGGCAAAGTATTGTCTGGCAGAATTCATATCGATGAATCCATGCTGACTGGCGAATCTATCCATGTGGTCAAGAATGAAGGTGATACGGTCTTTGCTGGCACATTGAATGGTGATGAATCGTTTGAATTGGAAGTGATGACCTCTAAAGCGGATTCGGTTATTTCTAATATCGTTCGTCTTCAAGATGAAGCTCAATTGTCTAAACCCCGAATTGCTGAAATCGCCGATGTGGTGGCTCGATACTTTGTCGCGGTTATCTTAATCATTTCATTCGGGACTTGGTTCTACTGGCATCAAACACGACCAGAGGACGCTTTCTGGATCATGCTTTCAGTATTAGTGGCGACCTGCCCTTGCGCTCTGTCTCTTGCGACGCCGACCGCGATTACTTGCTCAACTTCTCGCATGGGTAACTTCGGTATCTTGCTGCGCAAAGGTCACGTATTTGAAACCTTATGCAAGGTAAACCACTTAATCATCGATAAAACGGGCACTCTGACTGAAGGTGATATTCGTATCAGTAAAGTTGAGACGTTTGCTGACCTTGATAAAGACACTTGTTTGCAAGTTGCAGCAAGCCTAGAGCAACACGCTAACCACCCTATCGCTAAAGCGTTCAAAACTTATATTTCTGATGATATCGAAGTAGAGTCGGTAAACAACGTGATTGGCTCGGGCATTACTGGTGAGTTGAATGGGCAAGAAGTGGCGATTGGTAGCAGCGAGTTCATTCTAGGTGAAGCTCAGCCATCTGAAAGTAACGGTATTTACTTGTCGATGTCTGGTCGTCATATTGCAACATTCACTTATGAAGATCCGATTCGCAAAGAAAGTATCGAGTTTATTAAGCAATTCAAAGAAGCGGGAATCAAAACCACGCTGCTGACTGGCGACTCTTTGATTAATGCGAAGCCTGTTGCAGCAGAGATTGGTATTACTGACATTGTTGCTAACGCGAAGCCGGAAGACAAGCTTGCTTATTTAAACTCTAGAGACGCAAGTGACATCACCATGATGGTTGGTGACGGTATCAATGACGCCCCTATTCTTGCCGGTGCTCACCTGTCTGTTGCTATGGGCGGCGGTACTGATGTGGCGAAAGCCTCTGCGGATATGGTGCTATTGGGTGATAAGCTCGATAGATTACTTAAGTCTCGTACTTTGGCGCTAAAAACGCGTAGGATAATCCGTGAAAACCTAGCTTGGTCACTAGGATATAACTTACTTATTCTTCCATTGGCTGTCGCAGGTTTGGTTGCTCCATACATTGCCGTTGTTGGCATGTCTGCTAGCTCTATTATTGTAGTATCTAACTCGTTAAGGCTTTTAAAAGAGCAAGGTAAATAATGGAAAGTTTATACATACTCATTCCAATTGCGATCGTACTTGTATGTATCGCGGTTGGAATCTTTCTATGGGCAGTGAAGAGCGAGCAGTTTGAAGACCTTGAACGCCAAGGCCATAACATTCTGTTTGATGAAGATACTAATGTTCATCATCATTCTGATAGTAAACCTGTCAAGAATGAGAAAGCCAACGTAGAAAGCCAAACTAACTTAGACAAAAAGAACGATGACGCCTGATTGGATCGGAGCCTTTGTTGTTGGGTTGATCGGCGCAGGCCATTGCATGGGAATGTGTGGTGGCATTGCGTCGCTTCTTTCGATTGGCAACAGTAAACCTTCCCCTGTCATTCCCCTGCTTTATAACTTAGGGCGCTTGCTAAGCTATGCTGTGATTGGCGGTGTTATTGGTGGTGCAATCTCTTCGATAGGTCAGCTGAGCGATTTTAATGCTCTGCTGGGCTGGCTGCGTTTGTTTGCTGCTGGTTTTATGATCGTCTTAGGTTTGTATATTGGTAAATGGTGGTTTGGCTTGTTGTTCTTTGAAAAAGTTGGACAGAAGCTATGGCGTTATATCTCTCCTTTAGGCAAATCATTTCTACCATTGAAGCACCCTAGTCATGCTTTACCTTTTGGTTTTATCTGGGGTTGGCTTCCATGTGGTCTTGTTTACTCAATGCTAACGTGGGCGGCCGTATCAGGAAGTTGGTATAACGGAGCGGGTATCATGCTTGCTTTCGGTTTAGGTACTCTTCCAGCGATGCTCACGGTTGGAATGGGTGCCAATTTCCTCAAAAAACTGCAACAAGCTGACTTATTTCGCCAGTTTGGCGCAATTTTAATCCTCATTTACGGCTTCTATACCGGTTATATGGCGCTACAGCTCATTATTTATACCGTATAGCGGTATCTTTAATCCGGTTTTTTTACTACCCTTTAGGATTAAGGAATGCTAAAATATTGACGTATATCAAATAGTGAAAGATTGTTATGATTTCTGAAAAGCCTGTGACGAAACGAGTTCAGTCTGGTGGCTGTGCGATCCACTGCCAAGATTGTAGTATTAGCCAACTCTGTATCCCATTTACTTTGAATGAATCTGAGCTAGATCAACTTGATCAGATCATTGAAAGAAAGAAACCTATTCAAAAAGGCCAAGAGCTATTTAAAGCGGGAGACGAACTTAAGTCTCTTTATGCTATTCGCTCTGGAACGATTAAAAGCTATACGATTACCGAGCAAGGTGATGAGCAGATTACTGCATTCCACTTAGCGGGCGATCTTGTTGGCTTTGACGCGATTACGGGTGACGAACACCCTAGTTTCGCTCAAGCTTTGGAAACTTCTATGGTATGTGAAATTCCATATGAGATTCTCGATGACTTATCAGGGAAAATGCCTAAATTGCGTCAGCAGATTATGCGTTTGATGAGTAATGAGATTAAAGGTGACCAGGAAATGATTCTGCTTCTTTCTAAAAAGAACGCGGAAGAGCGCCTTGCGGCATTCCTTTACAACCTTTCAACTCGCTTCTCTCAGCGTGGCTTCAGCCCTCGTGAGTTCCGCTTAACGATGACTCGTGGCGATATTGGTAACTATCTTGGTTTGACTGTTGAAACAATCAGTCGTCTGTTAGGTCGTTTCCAAAAAGCGGACATCTTGAGCGTTAAAGGCAAATACATCACTATCGAAGATCACGATGCGTTGATGGAACTTGCTGGCGTTTCAAAAGAATAGTCTAGATATCAATGATGTAGTTCAATAATGAGCTACATCATGTTTCTCTCTTAAAACCTCTTATATTTCTCTTATTCTCTCCATAACTACGCTACATTATTTATATGTTCGGTCTGAAAAGTAGGCTTAGTTATGAGTATCTATAACAAAATTTTAGTTGTCGCAGACATTAATCACGATGAGCAACCTGCTCTAGTTCGTGCTATCCAACTTGCCAAGAAAAGCACCTCAACAAGCCACATCACTTTCTTTTTGTCGATCTACGACTTCTCGTATGAAATGACATCTATGCTCTCTGTCGATGAGAGAGACGCAATGCGCAAAGGCGTAATTCATCAGCGTGAAATTTGGATGAATAAGGTTGCTGCTCCTTACCTTGATGATTCTATTGAGTTTAACGTACAAGTGGTTTGGCATAATCGCCCGTATGAAGCGATCATTGCTGAGGTTTACAGTGGTGAGCATGACATTTTGATCAAAGGCACGCGTAAGCACGATACCTTAGAATCGGTCATATTTACTCCAACCGACTGGCACCTATTGAGAAAGTGCCCTAGCCCAGTGCTGTTGGTTAAAAATGATTTCTGGCCAGAACACGCGAAGATCTACGCTTCCGTTCATGTTGGCTCTGAAACAGAAGCTCACTTAGAGCTCAATGATACGATGGTCGACAGATTACTTGAGATCACTGGTCGTTTGGATGCTGAACCGTTCTTGGTGAACGCCTACCCGGTGACACCTGCGAATATCACAATCGAATTGCCAGAGTTTGACCCAACCTCTTATACTGATGCGGTTCGTGGCCATCACTTAACCGCGATGAAAGCACTACGCCAGAAACACGGTATGTGTGAAGAGCAAACCGTGGTTGAGCAAGGCTTGCCTGAAGATGTTATTCCTCGTGTAGCGTCTGAACACAATGCTGCTATGGTTATCCTTGGTACAACAGGTCGTACTGGCTTGTCTGCCGTGTTTATCGGCAATACTGCGGAACATGTCATCGACAAGATTAACTGCGATGTACTGGCTCTTAAACCGTCAGGTTACGTTAGCCCTCTCGATCCGAACCTGTCTAAATAGCTGATTTTTTAATTATAAAAAAACGCCTCAAGCAATGCTTGAGGCGTTTTTTGTTTATCTAAAGCTTACGCGATTCCAACAACAGAATCGTTTATATCGCGTTATACGTTAGTTACGTCGATGAACATTGACTCATCTATGTTTGAAGACGAGATTTCAGCTTCTTCGAATTCGTATGCTTTGCGATCTTCGCTACGATCCAGTGGAAGGTTAATGAAATCAAACAACTCACGGTCAGCCAATTGGCTTGGGCTCACGTTCTGAATTGACTTGAAGACCTTCTCAACACGGCCTGGAGTCTGTTTATCCCAATCAATTAGCATCGCTTTGATGTTTTGACGTTGCAGATTTTCTTGAGAACCACACAGGTTACATGGAATGATCGGAAACTCTTTGTGCTCTGCGTATTTGATTAGGTCCGTTTCGCGACAGTAAGTCAGAGGACGGATGACAACGTTACGACCATCGTCAGAGCGAAGCTTAGGTGGCATAGCCTTAAGGCGAGCACCGTGGAACATGTTCAGGAACATAGTCTCAACAATGTCGTCTAGGTGGTGACCTAGAGCAATCTTCGTTGCGCCAATCTTCTCTGCAAACGAGTACAACGTACCACGACGCAGACGTGAACAAAGGCCACAAGTTGTCTTACCTTCTGGCACTTTTTCTTTTACCACTGAGTACGTATCTTTATCTACGATGTAGTAAGGAATGTTCAGAGTTTCAAAGTACTCAGGAAGAATATGCTCAGGGAACCCCGGTTGTTTTTGGTCTAGGTTTACGGCAACAACATCAAATTTGATGGGTGCTGCTTCACGCAAACGTAGCAAAATGTCTAGCATCGCAAATGAATCTTTACCGCCACTAATGCACGCCATTACTACGTCATTCTCTTCGATCATGTTGTAGTCGACGATGGCATTCCCAACATTTCTTCTTAGAAGTTTCTGAAGCTTGTTGAATTCAAGTGTATCTTTTTTATTTTCGTTTTGGTTCATTGCGACTCTCACACCGTCGTATTACCGACTGTAGATTGCTAGTGGGACTGTTTTAGGGCGTGGATTATACGGATTTTTATTTCAGGTTGGAACAGCAACGACAGGATAAACAAGCCAGCAGGAGAAAGATTCCGCCTTATCATACGATCTGCCCTCTAGCGGTGAGAGAAATATGTCGCAATAAGAGGTAAGAATCAAAGATGAAAGGCCGTCGAGATATGTGATTTGGCAAGATTTTAAGATTTAAAGGTTTAGGTTTAAGACTTTAAACGAAAACAGCCTGTTCAACGGAGAACAGGCTGTTTCGTTAAGATCTTAAACTGAGCAAACAGATTCTGGCCGGTAGTTATTATTGCGCAGGGATGTAAGGCAAAACACGAACTGTGGCTTCTGGTAACGTGATGCTGTCACTTCCGTTCAGTTCGTCCAGCGTGAATTTCGCACGCCCTTCTTTGATTGGGATTTGCTTACCATTAGACAGGGCAATATTGCCTTCAAGTTTACTATCAAATTCTAGCGTCAAACCTTGAATATCAGGAGTGAACCAACTTGAGAACATGCCGCTGACGTCTTCTAGCATCGCTTGCATCTGTGGTAAAAGGTTTTCTAACTGTGCAACCTCAACCGTTCCAGCCAAAGGCTCCTGAGTCATTACGACGAGCGAATACGCACATTCTTGTTCTTGGGTTTGTACAAAGATAAGAGGGTTTGCTGAGCGTAGGTTTTTATCTACCGGTAGAAGCAGCTCATTCGCAGGAGACACTTTTAACTCTTCGTAATGCTCTTCTTTCTCCATCCAAGCTTTGCTGATGTGGCAGGTTTTCTGTGCTTGTTGGTCAACAAAGAAGACCGCAACTTTGACATCATCGTGCCCTTCTTTGGTATTGTTTTTCAGCTGAGTATAGAGTTTAGAATACGTGAACATGTATTCTTGCGCCGAAGCAGGAAGAGAAACGCCAAGGCTTAAAGTGGCTATTAGAGCGAGTACTGTCTTTTTCATTATTATAATCTTGTCGAAGTTGAGCGTTTATAAATAGAAAGAGCAGCCAATGAGCTGCTCTTTTTGTGATGTTACTTGGTGTAAGCCGACTTTCGAAGGCAACCAAGTTGGTATCAAAATGAGTTACTTTTTCCAGTATACCTTGTTGTGACGGATCATAGCTTGTAAATCAGTCACATAGTCTGAACCTCGCTCAGAATATTTTAACAAGCCGTTAGTGAGCTCTGTCGCTGTTTCGGTAGTTAAAAGATCATCACCTTGTGCAGCAAGTTTTGCACGAATGGCTCTTAAATCAGCGTAAGCACGGTTGCGGTTAAGGTTCATGAAGTAACGATGCACCGATTCTTGGCTTGAAGAGAATGTTGCTACTTCATGCGAGTTACCTTCGTTACGTTGTAGCGGAACAAGTCCACAACCTTTGGTGTAACACCAGTGTCCGAAATAGTTGTTGGCTTTGGTGGCGAAACGCGATGTCCCCCAAGCCGATTCATTAGCAGCCTGTGTCAGTACTAGCGCCTCTGGCAGTACGTTGACGCGGCTCAGCATCTCTGTCAGCCATGCCTGATCTAAACCTTCACTAGGCACTGGTAAGCTGTACAACTTCCCTAGCCTTTTCGCATAAGACGCGTCTTCAGAGTCAATATTGCTCAAACCAGATTCAGATAGCTTAGTTAAAAACACGCGTTCTTTGGTGATACGTTTGTTTTCAATATTGATGCTTGGGCGAAGGAACGAAAAGAATGTGTCTTTTTTTACGTTCACATCTTCGATGGCAGCAAAATTTGGTCGATCTGAAGCTACGGTCAAATCACCAAACTCACTTGATGTATTTGAACTTTGGTCTGCCGAACGTCGGCGCTCTTCTTCTTGGTAAATGTATGGACCAACCAGTGAGATAGACCCCACAATCGCTAGTGCAGTTACCTTTAGCGCAAGTGATTTACTTGCGCTGCCTTTGACATTATTACGCATCGAACACCTGAGGGTTTTTGTTTTTGTTACCATCGTTACTGTTGTTGCCGTCGTTATTACTGTCGTCGCCGTTGTTGTTGTCGTCATCGCTATTAGGTCGATCTGACGCAATAACCTTCAGTTTGATACCAAACATTTCACGGTAGATGATGCCTTTCACATGAAAGAAAAACGGAAGAACGAATATCAAGCCAATGCCGTACATCATTGCTGCCACAATGAACATCAGCATAACCATTAAGTAGATAGATGCGACGACGAAGATTTTCTTATTTACCGCTCTTAGAGAAAGCAGCAACGATTGCATTGGCGGTACTTTCTTATCACAAATCAGCAGAATTGAATTGCTGAATGCTAGTGAGAAGTAGATAGACAAAAATGGCAAAAGCATACCTGCGATGCCTTGAAGCATGAGGCTGAACAAAGTAACGAGAATGACTGGAACCGTGAACTGTAAACCTTTTCCGATATGACGCACTTTGGTTTGTAAGCCTGCGACGTGGCTCATTGCCATTAAACAGATGCCAGCATAGATAGGCGCGCTGATTACTTCGTAGCTAAAGTTAGCAATAAAAATGGATTCAACGACCTGTGGTGTAAATGCCTCTGGGTCGATAACCGCGTCTAAGATAATCGCGGGGTCACCAAGCTGCAGTTTTAGTGCGATATAAAAGATAGCCAATTGCACGAACATCAGCGCAACAATCGCAGGGGAAAACGAAAGAAAGTGACTTATCGTATGTTTCCAAGCTTCTTGGAATACAGCCGTTGCTTTGAGCTCATAATCGCCGGAAAGTGCACGGTCGATACTACCGCCCAAATTAAAATCTTTTTCGATGTCGTTGTTCATATTGGTACCTAGGTGCGCCAACTAAACGAAGCCACCTAACTTATTGATAAAAAATTGCCTTCATTATACCCATATGTCGGCTACAAACTAAAATATGAATCTGTAACAAGGCTTGCTTTTGCGTCTTAATGGTTAATAATTAGACACTTGTTAGGGTGTGAACCCAATAAATAACAGTATGGTAAAGGATGTTTACTTTTACCTGCGAATTTTTTTATCTATGAATGGTAAAAAATGCTTTGAATTCACGTTTTTGGTGATTATGATGCGCGCCTTAAAGGTGTATAGCAACAGGTCTCAAATAGAACCAAGGTGGAGAAAAACAGACGTTGAACGCTAAAAAATCAGTAGGAAAGCCAGTCGTACAGTTAACTGGCATTAGTAAAAGTTTCGATGGTAAGGAAGTCATCGGCAATCTTGATCTAAACGTAAATCATGGTGAGTTTCTCACGATATTAGGCCCGTCCGGTTGCGGTAAAACCACGGTACTAAGGATGATTGCAGGGTTTGAAACGGCAGATAGTGGTGAAATACTATTAGCTCAACAGAATGTAACCCAAGTTCCTGCTGAACAAAGGCATGTTAACACTGTATTCCAAAGCTATGCCCTATTCCCACATATGACCGTTTTCGACAATGTGGCATTTGGTTTACGCATGCAAAAAGTGCCAAACACCGAGATTGAACCTCGTGTCATGGATGCTTTAAAAATGGTGCGCCTAGAACAAATGGCACAACGAAAGCCACACCAGCTATCCGGTGGTCAACAGCAACGTATCGCAATCGCTCGTGCTGTCGTTAATAAGCCTAAAGTTCTTTTGTTGGATGAGTCTCTCTCTGCTCTAGATTACAAACTACGTAAACAGATGCAAATCGAGCTTAAACAACTGCAACGCCAACTTGGTATCACGTTCATTTTTGTAACGCATGACCAAGAAGAAGCATTGTCCATGTCTGATCGTATTATTGTTATGCGTGATGGCGTGATTGAACAAGACGGAACACCAAGAGAAATCTACGAAGAGCCTAAGAACTTATTTGTTGCTCGTTTCATTGGTGAAATTAACGTATTCGAAGCGACAGCGAAATCTCGTCAAGATGAAAAGCGCATTGTTGCGACAATCGAAGGTGAAGAGTCAATTATCTATCATGATAAAGACGTAGCACCGGGCCAAAAACTGCAAGTACTACTTCGCCCTGAAGATCTTCGTATCGAAGAAATTAAAGAGTCGGATCAAAGCGGTATTGTCGGCCACATTGTCGAGCGAACCTACAAAGGCATGACATTAGATTCAGTCGTAGAACTTGAATCAGGTATGCGTGTCATGGTTAGCGAGTTCTTCAACGAAGATGACCCTGATGTTGATCACTCATTGGGCCAAAAAGTTGCAGTCACTTGGGTTGAGAGCTGGGAAGTGGTGTTAGAAGATGAGCAAGAAGTTTAATTTACAAAACGCGATTGTTGCTTTAATCACAGGTTGGTTAGTGCTGTTCGTGATGATTCCAAACATCATGATCATCGGCACTAGCTTTCTAACTCGTGATGAAGCGAACTTGATCGAGATGACCTTCACTCTCGATAACTACCTGCGTTTGGCTGATCCGCTGTATTTTAAAGTGCTGATGCACTCTTTCTATATGGCGATTGTCGCAACCCTACTTTGTTTAATTATTGGTTACCCATTTGCCTATATCGTGGCAAAAATGCCTACGAAATGGCGCCCAATCATGTTGTTCTTAGTGATTGTGCCATTCTGGACCAACTCTTTGATTCGTACTTACGGGTTAAAAGTGGTTCTGGGAACTCAAGGTGTGTTGAACAAAGGTTTGTTGGCGTTAGACATTATCGATAAGCCACTTCGTATCATGTATTCAGAAACGGCAGTAATGATCGGGTTAGTGTATATCCTATTGCCTTTCATGATTTTGCCGTTGTACTCAGCGATTGAAAAGCTAGACGATACTTATTTAGAAGCGGCTAAAGACTTAGGTGCGAACAAACTTCAAACGCTATTGAAGGTTGTTTTACCCCTAACGATGCCAGGCATTATCGGTGGTTGTTTACTTGTATTGCTCCCTGCGCTTGGAATGTTCTACATTTCAGACTTGTTGGGCGGTGCTAAGAACTTGTTGATCGGTAACGTCATTAAGAGCCAAGTGCTTAATGCCCGTGATTGGCCGTTTGGCGCCGCAACCAGTATTGCACTGACTACCGCTATGGCCGTGATGCTTTATGCCTACTACCGTGCAGGCAAGTTATTGAATAAGAAAGTGGAGCTAGACTAATGGGTCGCACAGTTAAGTTCAGCTTTATGGCGCTGGTATACGCTTTTCTATACCTACCTATTATCGTATTAATTACCAACTCTTTTAATGCCAATAAGTTTGGTATGAAATGGGGTGGCTTTACCACCAAGTGGTATGACGCGCTGATTAACAACGATAGCCTAATGCAGGCTGCGTGGCACTCGATCAACGTCGCGGTGTTCTCAGCAACTGCCGCAACGATTGTTGGCAGCCTGACAGCAGTAGCCTTATTCCGTTACCAATTTAAAGGTAAAGGCATAGTAAATGGCATGTTGTTCATCGTGATGATGTCTCCAGATATCGTAATGGCGATTTCGCTTCTTGCGCTATTCTTAGTTATGGGTGTACAACTTGGGTTCTTTACCCTACTTGCGGCGCACATTACTTTCTGTCTGCCGTTCGTTGTTGTTACGGTTTACAGTCGCTTGAATGGCTTTGATGTGAAGATGCTAGAAGCTGCAAAAGATTTAGGGGCAAGTGAATGGACGATTCTAAAACAGATCATCTTGCCTCTTGCTAAGCCAGCTGTTGCTGCGGGTTGGTTATTGAGCTTCACTCTGTCTTTGGACGATGTGATCATCAGCTCTTTCGTAACGGGCCCAACGTATGAAATATTGCCACTGAAGATTTACTCGATGGTTAAAGTCGGTATATCTCCAGAGGTCAACGCCCTAGCAACAGTGATGTTAGTGGTGTCGTTAGTACTGGTGATTATTTCCCAGTTGTTAGCGAGAGAGAAAATCAAGTAAGTCTCCTACTCTTTACTGAGGCTGACTTGATAAGAAGTTAAGATACTTCAAGTTTAACAAAAGTGTTATTCATAAACAGAATGGTAAATTGCCATTCTGTTTTTCTATCTACTGCCTTCGGGCAACGTTTAGTTTGGAGCTAACGTCAATGAAAAAATGGGCTACTCTATTAGCTGGTAGTGCATGTGCGCTTTCAATGTTATCTGCACCATCATTTGCAAAAGATAATAAAGAATTGGTATTCATGAACTGGGGACCTTACATCAATAGTGAGATCTTAGAACAGTTCACTGATGAAACTGGCATCAAAGTGATTTACTCGACTTACGAATCGAATGAAACTTTGTACGCAAAATTGAAAACGCACAATAAAGGTTACGACCTTGTGGTTCCTTCGACCTACTTCGTGTCTAAAATGCGCGACGAAGGCATGCTTCAAAAGATCGACAAAACCAAGCTAAACAATTTTGCGAATCTAGATACCAACTACCTAGATAAGCCATATGATCCGAACAACGACTACTCGATTCCACATGTTGTTGCTATTACGGGCCTAGCTGTTAACACAGACATGTACGATCCAGAAGATTTTCAAAGCTGGGCTGACCTATGGAACCCTGAGCTTGAAGGTCAGCTGATGATGATGGACGACACGCGTGAAGTGTTCCACATCGCACTGCGTAAGTTAGGTTACTCAGGTAACACGACTAACGAAAAAGAAATCGACGAAGCCTACGCTGAACTGCGTAAGCTGATGCCGAACGTTCTTGTGTTTAACTCAGATAACCCAGGCGCGCCATACATGTCTGGCGAAGTTGGTCTTGGTATGCTTTGGAACGGTTCTGCCGCAGCAGCGCAAAATGAAGGGCTACCGATTAAACTGGTTTTCCCTAAAGAAGGCGGCATTGGTTGGGTTGATAACTTTGCTATCAGTTCTGGCGCAATCAACGTAGAAGCAGCTCATAAGATGATCGACTTCCTACTTCGCCCAGAAATCGCAGAACAAATCTCTCGTGACACCGGTTACCTAACGGCAGTTAAAGCGTCTAATGAGAAGTTCAAAGACAGCCCTGCTCTGTTCCCGTCGCAAGAAGATCTTGACCGTGTTGAATGGCAAGCCGCGGTTGGCGATAAGACAGTGAAGTACGAAGATTACTTCATGAAGCTTAAAGCGGGTCAGTAAGCGAGTTCGTTATCTCATTGCTCTGGTCAACAGACGCTGATAAGTAACTGGTTTACTTAACAACCCGAGTTAGGTAATCAACACGTTAAAAATAAGAATATCAATGAATAGGCAGCTTAGGCTGCCTATTTTGTTATATCACTGCTATAATCTAGCGCGATTTTTAGAAATCCATTTACTTTGGGTTCACTACCCAGCTCCAAATCAAACAAATGAACGGAACAGTAATGAAAAAAACACTGTATACCGGCGCATTGTGTGCTGCTACTTTACTTTCTACACCCTCTTTCGCAGCTGACCAAGAACTGTATTTTTACAACTGGTCTGAATATATTCCAAATGAAGTACTAGAAGACTTCACAGAAGAAACTGGCATTAAAGTCTATTACTCAACTTATGAGTCTAACGAAAGCATGTACGCTAAGTTAAAAACTCAAGGTACGGGTTACGACTTAGTGGTTCCTTCTACTTACTTCGTTTCTAAGATGCGTAAAGAAGGCATGCTTCAAGAGCTTGATAAAACTAAGCTAAGCCACTTTGCAGATTTGGATCCAAATTACTTAGATAAGCCATTTGACCCAAACAACAACTACTCGATCCCATACATCTGGGGCGCAACGGGTATTGGTATCAACTCAGATATGCTAGACAAGTCTTCAGTTAAAAACTGGGGCGACCTGTGGGATACACAGTGGGAAGGTCAACTGATGATGATGGATGACTCTCGTGAGGTTTTCCATATCGCACTGTCTAAACTGGGTTACTCTCCAAACACGACGAACCCTGAAGAAATCAAAGAAGCGTACGAAGAACTTCGTAAGCTGATGCCAAACGTATTGGTATTTAACTCAGATTTCCCAGCTAACCCTTACCTAGCAGGTGAAGTATCTCTTGGTATGCTTTGGAATGGCTCTGCTTACATGGCACGCCAAGAAGGCGCGACAATTGACATCATCTGGCCAGAGAAAGGCGCTATCTTCTGGATGGATAGCCTAGCGATCCCATCAGGTGCTAAAAATGTTGAAGCGGCACATAAGATGATCGACTTCCTTCTTCGCCCTGAAAATGCCGCTAAGATTGCTTTAGAGATCGGTTACCCGACGCCAGTTAAAACGGCTTACCCTCTTCTACCTAAAGAATTTTCTGAAGATAAGAACGTTTTCCCACCGCAATCAGTGATGGATAACGGCGTTTGGCAGGATGAAGTTGGCGAAGCGAGCGTTATTTATGACGAGTACTTCCAAAAACTTAAAGTAAACAACTAGATTGTTACTGACAGGTTAATAAAGCGGCGTAAGCCGCTTTATTTTTATCTAAGTATTATAAAAATCATAAACGATTGAAACGTAACTGATATGCCAGCAAACCCTCTTTTATTGTTAACTGCTCTTATGCTAATGGCATCATTTATGGCGCTTGGCTTAAGTTCGATTATTCAAGTAGATTCCATTTATGATTTGTTTTTTGAAACGAATACTCTTGTTATTGCCTTGTATATTTACTTCATCGCACGTAGCACGATTAGTCCACAAAAAGTGCTTCATTATGGTGCTTGCCTACTTATTCTAAGCCTTATTTACGATGTATCTACAGAGTTTAGAGTTTTCGATGAATGGTCTGATAAGCATGAACTTTGGAATACGTTGCTCGATGATGGCTTGTTACAAGTCGCTTTTTTACTCATTGCATACGGGCTCACGGAGCTTATTAGTAAGTTAAAAGATCAAAGTAAATTAGATGAACTTACGGGTTCATATAATCGCAAAAAGTTCGATGCGATTAAGCTTGAAGAGTTTGAACTCATCTACTTCGATTTAGATGGTCTAAAAATGGTGAATGACCGTAAAGGACATCAAATGGGTGACTTAATGATTGTTCGTTTCTCTCAAGCCTTGAACCAAGTGACACTTGAAGATGAAATGGTATTTCGTGTTGGTGGCGATGAATTTGTAGTAACGGCTCAACTTGGCCGTGGTGGTAAGTTTGTTAAGCAAGTAAGTCGCTTACTCCAAGGGGAGGAGATATCGTTTTCATATGGTATTGAGGTCACTTGCAGGGATAATTTTAAGCAAGCATTGGTTGAGTCGGACAGAGCCATGTATGAGATGAAAAAAGCCCAGCGTTCTGAAACTGACAAGTCTTAGGTGTTATATGAATAGCAGAAACAAAAAAACAAACACCCATCTGACTTAGTTGCAGTCAGACACGCATTTGCCTTTTTAGCTAAACGTAATAAACATTTTGTAACTGTTGTACCAGCTATAACGAGTTTAAGCGGTTAAAGAGCCCTTCTCTGAACACAAGAGCTCACCCACTAATTTCGGCACTTCAATACTGGCTTTGCCGTAGCGTTTCTCTTCAAATTCGCTCTCAACCGCACTTGGCTCGAGGTTGATTTCAATTGTATGTGCGCCATGCATTCTAGCGTCATGTACAAAACCTGCGGCTGGATAAACCACACCTGACGTGCCGATCGAGATGAACAGATCCGCTTCTTCTAACGCTGAATAGATGTCACCCATTCTTAATGGCATTTCGCCAAACCAAACAATATGAGGACGCATTTGAGCTGGTATCTGGCAACAATGGCACAATTCACCGGTATGGATATCGTCTTTGTGCTCTAGAACTTGGTTTGATTCGCTGCAACGTGCCTTAAGAAGTTCACCATGCATGTGAATAATATTGTTGCTACCGCCTCTCTCGTGCAGGTTGTCGATGTTCTGAGTGATGATTGTTACTTTGCCATCAAGTTTGTCTTCGAGCTCACCTAGCGCCTTGTGGGCGGAATTTGGTTGAATGCTCTCACCTTGTAAGCCATGACGACGTTTATTGTAGAACTCTTGCACCAAATCTGGATCTTTTGCAAAACCCTCTGGTGTCGCGACATCTTCGATTTTATGGTTTTCCCATAATCCGTCTTGTGCTCGGAATGTTTGAATCCCCGACTCCGCAGAGATGCCGGCGCCAGTAAGAATTACGATATTTCGATATGGGAAATGCATATAACGTCCTTTTCAATATGTCACTTTGTAACAGCTTAGCACTGTTCAAATTCCAACAATAGTTTTAGGGATTAGACCATAGTCTTAGCCAACTGAATTCATTGGTTATTTGTGACATAACTCGCTCGATATCGGCGGATTAAGAATGACCAGACACAAAAAAAGCGACCGAAGCCGCTAAGTGTTTATCTATTGAACCGTGATCAGTCTTCGTTGATGGATGAGATCTTGTGGATAGCAAGGTCTGCTCCGTTGAACTCGTCTTCTTCACTTAAACGTAGGCCTGTTAGTTTGCTCAACACACCATAAACAATGAGTGCGCCAACCAAAGCCACAGTGATACCCGCCAAAGTACCGACAACCTGAGCACCAAAGCTCACGCCACCTAGCCCCCAGAGTGCTTGCTGGCCGAAGATGCCAGCTGCAATACCACCCCAAGCGCCACACACACCGTGCAATGGCCATACACCCAGCACATCATCAATCTGTGTTTTGTTCTGCATGTAAGTAAACAGGTAAACGAACAATGCGCCCGCTACACCACCTGTAACGAGAGCGCCAAGTGGGTGCATTAAGTCTGAACCTGCACAAATCGCTACGAGACCAGCCAAAGGACCATTGTGGATGAAGCCTGGGTCATTTTTACCTGCGACTAAAGCCGCTAGAATGCCGCCGACCATCGCCATAAGCGAGTTCATGGCTACTAGGCCACTGATGCCATTGATCGCTTGAGCTGACATCACGTTGAAGCCAAACCAACCCACACATAGGATCCAAGAACCTAGTGCTAAGAATGGGATGTTAGATGGTGCGAAGTTAGTGTGTTTACCTGCACGAATACGACCTTTACGCATACCTAAGAAGTAAACCGCGACCAAAGCAATCCAACCGCCAACGCCGTGAACTACTACAGAGCCTGCGAAGTCATGGAATCCATAACCGAATTGAGCTTCAAGCCAATCTTGGAAACCAAAATTACCATTCCAGATGATCCCTTCAAAAAATGGGTAAACAAAGCCTACGGTGAACAGTGTTGCGATGAGTATTGGATAGAAACGTGCACGCTCAGCGATACCACCAGAAACGATCGCTGGAATCGCCGCAGCAAACGTCATCAAGAAGAAAAACTTCACCAGCTCGTAACCATTACCTTGCGATAAGGTTTCTGCATCTGCAAAGAAATGCGCACCGTAAGCCACCCAGTAACCGATAAAGAAATAGGCAATGGCAGAAACGCCGAAATCCGAGAGGATCTTAACCAGCGCGTTCACTTGGTTTTTCTTTCTTACTGTACCGACTTCCAAAAATGCAAAGCCTGCGTGCATTAAGAAGACCATTATGGCGCCTAATAATAGAAATAGAGTGTCTGAACTCTGCGTCAAGCTCTCTACTGCGCTATGAACTTGGGTAACCGTTTGACTCATTAAAGCTCTCTCCCTTAGCTTTGTCTCAATTGCACTAGAACCGTGCGAATTGATGTCGTAATTAATTAAAGACTCAACAGTAAACGCAAGATGCGTTCCAACACGCTCACGTAATTTTCGTGCAACAAGTTTTTGTTTTAAACTTATGATTTTAAAGAATTAAAATCACCACTGCACTTTTTTGGATATTTGAGATGGAGGGATGTTTAAAATTAATTGCACCAATTAAGGGAGTTGCACCATATTGGCGCGGTCAATATCAGGCTTGGTTCTGTTTTAGAACTACCCCAAATATTTTGAAGAATTCACTAAAAACCTTCTTCTAAGTTGACTAGACACTTGTTCTAGGTGGACAAAAAAAGCCCAGCGACTCGAATCACTGGGCTTTCTATACGATGGTTGTTTTGAGTAAATCGATCTAGATAATTTGTTATCTAGTTCGTCTGATACTCACTACAGGTTTGGTCCTGTTGTCGGGCTTTGCGGTAGGTTTTGACTTAAGCGCTGCATGCCTTGATACATACGAATAAACCAAACCACAATCGCCACACCACCAAACAACATGCCTACGTATGGGATGTAGTAAGCGATGTCATCGATAATATGGTTTTGATACCAGTAATCGTTAACACCGATCAACACGCCATTAGAGGTCGCTACCGTGACGATAAGCACAACAAAGAACGTCAGGTTCAAGAAGAAAGAGCGAATCAAGCCGTAATAATGCGTATCCACTACTTCGCCGTCTTCACCTTTATCTAAACGATAGCCTGCGTAGATAATCGCGACCACACCAGAGAGAAGACAAGTAAATGGTGTAAAGCAGCTTAGGATGTAAGCGACCCAAATACCTTTATGAGGTTTGTTCATTCTTATTCACCTCTTCGGTTTTCTCTATTGCTACGTTTGCGCTTTGTTCTGTGCCGCTTTTCTCTTGTTCCATCACTTCTTTGTACCAAAGGTCATGGTGCTCTTTAGCCCAAGTTTCATCAACTTCGCCTGTTACCATACCCTCAAGTGCACCTTCCATACCGAACAAGCCGATGTAGATGTGGAACACAAAGCCACAGATAAGGATCAGAGCAGCCAACATGTGGACTAGGTTTGAAAGCTCCATATCACGTCGTGTTTGGCCAAAGATTGGGAAATCTAACACCAAGCCACTGATCGCTGCGACACTGCCCATAACGATAAGCAGCCAAAATAGCGCTTTTTCACCCGCGTTCGAAAACTCTGCAGATGGATGAGAACCTTTGTGTTTCCCTACCATGCCGCCTAGTTTGATGAACCACTGGATATCGACCATTTTGAAGATCGACTTACGCCACCACTTGATAAGAACAGCCATCAACAGCACATAGAAAATCGGGCCGATGTAGTTGTGGTATTGCTTGGCCAGTAGAACGATGAAGCCCCATAAATCGGTTGGGATATAAGGTTTCAAGAAGTGTTTACCGTAAACCAACATTAAACCACTGAACGCCAGTGTTAAGAAGGTAAACGCCATGCTCCAGTGCAATGCACGATCCAGTCGCGACCAACGTTTGATCTTACGACCCGTTCTTGGCGCACTCAGCATTAGTGGGCCAATCACAACGTACATTAAGGTAACGAAAGCAATACTGCCAAAAATAGCGACAGCACCGGCTGGTGACATCCACTTCTCTTTCAATATGTACCACGTTTGACCTGGAGTACTGATCAACACACCGTGCTCAGCCGATTGAGATGTGGTGTAACCTTCTTCACCGTTTCTTACTTGTCGCCAAAAATCAGCGCCAGCAAGTTGTGTGATTTCTCTTTCTGCACTACTCGATTGAGTTTGTGAAGCGTTAGTCTCTGATGCATGGCTCATAGGAGACAGCATTGTTAATGCTGCCAACATTGGCAGCACAACAAGGAAGAGACGCTTAAACATTGTAAGCATATGTCTCTCCTAACTAGCTCTTCATCGCATCGTAAGAAAGGTCATTGCCGTCTGTCCAGCCTGCACCCTTCGCACCACGCTCAACAACACGCTGGCGGAATACATCAGAGACTTTCTCTGCATCACCCGCTAGCAGTGCTTTGGTTGAACACAAAGAAGCACACATTGGTAGCTTGCCTTCAGCAATACGGTTCGCACCGTATTTCTGACGCTCTTCCACAGAACCTGGCTCTGTTTCTGGGCCGCCAGCACAGAAGGTACATTTGTCCATTTTACCGCGCTCACCAAAGGCTTCCTGTTTAGGGAATTGAGGTGCGCCAAACGGACAAGCAAACAAGCAGTAACCACAACCGATACATAGATCTTTATTGTGAAGTACGATGCCGTCTTCTGTATGTTCAAAACAGTCTGCAGGACAAACTGCCATACATGGCGCATCAGTACAGTGCATACATGCTACTGAGATAGAGTTTTCACCCGGTTCACCGTCGTTCAGTGTGACAACGCGGCGACGTTGAATACCCCATTCCAGAGCATCATCATTTTCATTCTTACATGCAGTGACACAACCGTTACATTCGATACAACGTTTGGTGTCACAAAGAAATTTCATTCTAGCCATTTTAAGACTCCTTACGCTTTACGAATATTACAAAGGGTTACTTTCGTTTCCTGCATCAACGTGACAGGGTCGTAACCATATGTGGTTGCTGTATTGGCTGCTTCGCCAATAACGTAAGGATCAGTGCCTTCAGGGTATTTAGAACGCAAATCTTCGCCTTCAAACTTACCACCGAAGTGGAACGGCAAGAACGCTAAACCCGGTTTCACACGACGAGTGACCATCGCTTTCACCTTGATGCGGCCTTTCTCAGCACCTTCAACCCAAACATCATCGCCATCTTTGAAGCCAATGTCGTTTGCGTCTTTCGGGTTCACTTCAACAAACATCTCTTGTTGTAGTTCTGCTAGCCAAGGATTAGAACGTGTTTCTTCACCACCACCCTCGTACTCAACCAGACGACCAGACGTAAGAATAATCGGGTATTCACCAGACTTATCTTGGTCTTGAATGGATTTGTACAGCGTAGGAACACGGAAGATTGCTTCCTTGTCATCCCACGTTGGGTAGTCAGCGACTAGATCACGACGTGGTGTGTAAAGTGGTTCACGGTGCAGTGGTACGCGGTCTGGGAATGTCCAAACAATCGCACGCGCTTTCGCATTACCAAACGGAATACAACCATGCTTGATAGCAACACGTTGGATGCCACCAGAAACGTCGGTTTTCCAGTTTTTACCTTCAGCAGAAGCTTTCTCTTCTGCTGTTAGATCGTCCCACCAACCCAGTTGTTTCAGCAGTTTGTCACTGAACTCTGGGTAACCATCTTTGATTTCGCTGCCTTTTGAGTAGCTGTCTTCAGCCAATAGGCTTTGACCTTCAAATTCCACACCGAAACGAGTACGGAAGTTACCGCCGCCCTCAGCAACCGGTTTAGACGTATCATAAAGGATATGCGTACCTGGGTGTTTCATCTCTGGGTTGCCCCAACATGGCCAAGGCAGACCGTAAGTCTCGCCATTCGCTGGGCCACCTTCTGCAGCAAGCGTTGTTTTGTGGAACGTGTGCCAGTTTTGTTGGTGTTCTTTCAAACGCTCTGGACTTTGACCTGTGTAGCCGATCGTCCACATACCCTTGTTGAATTCACGAGTGATGTCTTCAATCAATGGTTGGTTGTTCTCAACACGGATGTTTTTGAACAGTTGATCAGAGAAACCAAGCTTCTTAGAAAGAAGGTACATGATTTCGTGGTCAGGCTTAGATTCGAACAGAGGATCAACCACCTTGTCACGCCACTGTAGAGAACGGTTTGATGCCGTTACACTGCCGTAGGTTTCAAATTGAGTGGTTGCTGGAAGCAAGTAAACGCCGTCGGTGCGATCGTTCATTACTGCCGCGACTGTTGGGTATGGGTCAACGATAACCATCATATCCAGCTTCTGCATCGCCTTCTTCATCTCTGGACCACGAGTCTGAGAGTTCACTGCGTGACCCCAGTAGAACATGGCGCGGATGTTTTCGCGTTGACGAATCTTGTCTTTGTCTTCAAGCACGCCATCAACCCAACGAGAAACAGGAATACCTGCACTGTTCATTGGTTTTTGACCACCGTATGCGTTGTCGTCAAATCGTCCTTTAACCCAGTCAAAGTCGATATCCCAAACTTTAGACCAATGGCGCCACGAACCTTCAGACAAGCCGTAGTAACCCGGTAGCGTGTCTGATAGTACGCCAAGGTCAGTTGCGCCTTGTACGTTATCGTGACCACGGAAAATGTTTGCACCGCCACCTGATTTACCGATGTTACCGAGCACAAGCTCAAGTACACAGTAAGCACGTGTGTTGTTGTTACCCGTAGTATGTTGAGTACCACCCATACACCAAACGATACAACCCGGACGGTTTTCTGAAAGCAGTTTTGCTGTGTGGTAAACGTCTTCTTCGCTAACGCCTGTTACACGCTCAACTTCTGCTGGGTTCCACTTCGCAACTTCTTCACGGATCTCGTCCATGCCGAATACACGTTGGCGGATGAATTCTTGGTCTTCCCACTTGTTAGCAAAGACATGCCATAATAGACCCCAGATAAACGCAACATCTGACCCCGGGCGTAGAGAAACATAGTGATCAGATTTCGCAGCAGTACGCGTACGACGAGGATCCGCAACAACGATCTTACAGTTGTTCTTCTCTTTCGCGATTAGGATGTGTTGCATCGCAACCGGGTGAGCTTCTGCAGGGTTCGAACCAATGAACAGCATCGACTTACAGTTGTGCATGTCATTGAACGAGTTTGTCATCGCGCCGTAACCCCAAGTGTTTGCAACACCGGCTACTGTGGTTGAGTGACAAATACGCGCTTGGTGGTCAACGTTATTGGTGCCCCAAAGCGACGCCATCTTACGGAATGCGTAAGCTTGCTCGTTACTGTGTTTCGCACTACCTAGAAAGTAAACGGAATCAGGACCAGACTCTTTACGAAGTTCTAGCGCTTTATTACCGATCTCTTCAATCGCTTGTTCCCAAGAAAGCTTCTTCCACTTACCGCCTTCCAATTTCATTGGGTACTTAAGGCGACGCTCACCGTGGCCGTGCTCACGCAGAGCTGCGCCTTTCGCACAGTGTCCACCAGCGTTGAATGGGTGATCGAATGCAGGCTCTTGACCCGTCCAAACACCGTTTTGAACTTCAGCGTAAATACCACAACCCACAGAACAGTGAGAACAGATAGTGCGTTTCACTTCTGTTTTCGCTTCAGGGTCGACTGACTTAGCTTGCGCCTTTTTCATCATACCCGGAGCGAATAGACCAGCGCCTACTACCGCACCACCAGCCGCTAGAGAGGAGTTTTTCATGAAGGCACGTCGAGACACACCCAGTTGATTGGTTTCTTTGCTCACACTATCGGAGCGTTTGACAAGTTTCATCCGTTATCTCCTAAAGCGTGTCGTAGTAATCGCGAATGTGTTGCGTTTCACGATAGCCCGTCTTCTTCATGTCTTCTTTCGGCATTTCAACCGTTTCTGAAGCAGTTGCCACCTTCGTTGTTCCAGCGACAACGGCACCCGCTACGGCTGCAGTTGTTAAGCCTTTGAGTAAGTCCCTACGGCTTGTGTTTATTTCTTTATTATCTTTCATCATTGCTTCCTTACCTTGCGGTAGATCTTTTTGGAGGCTTAATGCCCCTCTATCGATATAATCGCGTACTGCTCGATTACTCGTAATCAGTGACGTTTTTCACATCAATCTTTAATTTATGTTTACTGCTTTTTGTATTAACGCTAAAACGCACTTGCTCTAACGTTAGGAATGCTTCACACAGCTGAGCTGCTGATTTGTAGAAGTTCGCACTTTCTGCACTTTCAAGCTGACGCGTAAAAGAGTTGAACCAAGGACCAAGGTGCTTATTGAAAACGGCTTGTTGAAGTGCTTCTTCTTCACCGGTTAGCATGGCCATTACTTCACACAATGCCGCAATATGATCTTCTGGCTCTTTCACTTGATCATCACGCTCAATGCCTAAAAGCTCTAAGTCATGACGAATCTCTGCCAATGGTTTTTCCATCATGGCGCCAGTTCTATGCCAAGAACCAAATGGAACAATCTCTCCACGGCCAATGCCAATGAACAGGTCTTGATATTCGTCTTCTAATGCTTCGCGATTTGATTCCGTTGCTGCTTGTTGAATCGCAATCCAAGCTTTTTGCATTGCGCTTTCAGACGCTTCAATATCGAGCGTTTTTAGGAAATCAATCACCTCTTCAGAAGGTGCGCTACGAAACAATGCAGAAAGAACCAAATAGATTTCAGTTCTTAGTGTCTGTTCTTGCTTTAATTCTTTTGCGAGCTCAGGCTCTTGTGCCTGATCCAAATTAGTATCCAATGCCAACTCCTAGTATTTCAATTGATTCAATGGGTCTTGAGCCATTGAGTCGAACATGTCCACTACACGACAGTCTTCACACATCGCAATACGATTAATCGCAGTTTCATCTGAAAAATGAGAGTGACCGCGTAACTTGTTCTGTAACATGTCAATCATAGACTGTGGAGCGAATGGCTTATGGCAACGTAAACATTCCGCCGCTTTCTCTTCATGAATCACAACCGCTTGTTGACGTTCTTCTTTCACCCAATTCATACGAGGTGTCAGAGTGAGAACATTCTCAGGACAGGCCTTTTCACACAGACCACATTGAATACAATCTTGTTCAACAAACTTAAGTGATGGAGACGCGCCGTCGGTATGCAGAGCACGTGTTGGACACACAGCCACACAACTCATACACAAAGTACAATCTTTGCTTTCACACGAAACCGTGCCGTATGGCGCATTCGAAGGTAGCTCAACAATGTTTTCAACCGGAATACGAGATGAAGACATCGCATCAAGTGCTGTGAATAAACGTTGACGCTTATTGCCTTGAAGATCGCCAAGTGCAAGATCGAACGAATCCACACATAATGTCGGAGGACCTTCACGTAGAGACTCTAAATACAGGATATCGATGGTTTCTTTTGGAACACCGATTTGGTCTAGTAGCTCTTGAGCAATCCCTACTTCGTTATTCAGAACACGAATGATCGTCTCTGGCATAAAACGAGAAGCCGCAAACAGAACCTGAGTTGCCCCATTCACTAGTGCTGCAAACCAAGTATCAATACCAATAGAAGGCAGTTCTTCAACCACGATTGGAATCACGTTATCTGGCAGTGCTTTTAGCGCCATTACATTGTAAGTCTCATGACGAGAGCTACAGATAAGTACGATTGGATCCAGACCGCCCGCATGTTCATAGTTGGCTAGCGTACGTTCAATGAACTTTTGAGTATCGTCAGGGTTTGGAAGCGCATAGGTAATCGCTTCTGTAGGACAGCTTGTTGCACAAGTTCCGACGCCTTGACATAGATAAGGGTTAATCTCGATCTTGTGACCTGTTTTGTCTGAGCCTTCACTTGATAGTGCGCCAGCAGGACAAGCATCAACACAACGTTCACAGCCTTTTACGCCACGCGAACTGTGCGCACAAAGGTCAGTGTCTAAACGGAAGAACTTAGGCTTATCAAATGTGCCCATTAGCGTTGGAATCTCTTCCAGTGCTTCGGCCAGTTTTGGATAGCCACGGCCTACTGGGTAATAACCCGGTACAGGCACTTCTTCTGTCATGCAGCTATTCAGACATAGGTCTAGAACAACATCGAAACAATCGTGATTAATCGCGATTTTCGCCAAGTTGCTTGATGTGCCTTTACTCTCAATCACAACTTCAAACGTGCCAAGGAAACCGGATACTTGAACCGAATTCGCGAAGTACAGTTCTGGGTTTTTGCCCTTTTCGCCGTCTGTCGACAATAAGGTTAAGCTCGTCAATTGAGGTAATTGAGCCGCAGCACTTTCAATGATCGCAGTTGGACCAATAACAAGAGTATTACCGCCGCTTTCGTAGCTAACAGTAGGTGGAATCAGATTTGTTAACTCAACTGTATTTTCAAATGCATACAGTCTTGCTTTAGCGTTATTTGAAGTTGCTTGTTCTAATAATTGTTTAAGCATTGCTCAGTTCCATCTTTGGACATGGATAATCTGTTCAACCTTCATTGTAGTAAGCGATAGAGAACTTGCTGAGTAATCCGTTAACAACTAACCCTTTAGCCAGTGTCCCGCTCGTCAGACTATGAATTCGTCTATCTACAAAAAAGTTGATAATAAACGTTATTTAGCAAATGCCATGCCAATTTAATAAGCCTTATATATCAATAATTTAATTCTTTATAGCGTTTATTGTGCGTATAAAAAAACCGCTTGGGACATTTTGTCGCAAGCGGTTCATTGAGTATTTAGTCAAAATGTACCTATTCTTTGTGTGGTATATTTTGTCCCATCTCTTTCAGGTCAGCTTCGTCTGACATTGTAGCGTTATCATCTGATACTGTGTTTTTATACAGTTCTTTTTCGTGTTCGGTTATTTCGGCACTTTCTGACGTTTCAAATTCATTATCAGATACCTCAAGATCGCTTTCAGAATGTTCTAAAACTTCACCTTCAGTCTTATTATCAATGACTTGCTCTTCTTCTGGTGTGGTTTCTTCTTCCGTTTTGTCTTTAACCCAATCTCGCAAGGTTTCCGCAACCCCTTCAGAAAGAGACTTCAAATTACTGTAATCGTCGTCGTAATCATCTAAACCATCACGAACGTTAAACTCTTCGGATAGAAATAATTTACGCAATGCGGCTTTTTTTACGCTTTCTGAAGCTTCTGATACCAATAATTGAGCAACAGACAAGTCTTCAGTGGCTTCTGGTGCGGGATCTTGAACGTCAGAAGCATGAACTTCTTCATTGGTTTCTAAAGCATCACTCTCTAAAGACTGAGGCGCTGCTGCTTCCATTTCAAGCGAAACCTCAGAAGAAGAATCAGAGGAAGTGAGTTCTGGTGCTTCCAGTGTTTGCTCTACTTCCAAAGGTTCGTCAGTGGATTCATCAAGCTTTCGTTGAGACCAACGGCTAAAGAAGTTAGTTGCCATTTGATCGACCCGCACCTTTACGTTTCTTACGTCTTGCTTCTAGCAACTCACCATGACGGCCGATGAATGCTTCCATCCAAGCCTGTACGGGTAAAGGAATGTCGTATGAAAGGACTTGGTTGTCACCGTCCATGTATTGCCCTGCAACGGTTTGTGATGCTGTAAGTAACTGAATGACGGGCTTAACACCAGAATCGACATTATCCATCACTAAGAAAAGCTTAGGCTGCTGAGAGCTTAGGTTGAAACGATAGTCTGTACGCTCATCTTTATGTAATTGGAGTAAACAAACGTCTTGGGCATCGTCTTCTGGCGACAGTTCAAACCCCGTCAATTCCCATTGAGTAGTTACCCAGATACCTGTTTTGATCTCTTTTTCTATTCTTTGGACACCGATTGGCCAAGCTGCTTCTGTTTTTTCATATTGTTCTTTGAATTCTTTTATCTCAGACATACTTCACCCAATTGATTTTCTTTGGTCTGAATGCACTTAGGACATTTTGTACTGTGCGCAATCATATACACCCCATAAAGCAATAAACACGCCAATACGGATTAACTGCGAGAGCGTATCTATAGCGTTCGTTATCAAGTTGTCACTATAACGTTAGTTGATACTGGTTATTTCAGACAACTCCACTCGGTGAACTCTCATATTTTGCGCTATTTTAATCGAATGCTTCATGTTTTCCTGAATACCCGTTATTTTGGAATAAGATTTGCTTTAAGCATGAGTTAAAGAATCGATGAACAAGAACGGCGTTAGACCCTCTTGTTAACTTCTTATCTCTTAAAATCGCTATCTCATTAAGTAGGACGTGACTGTGGTAAAACCAAACATAATAAAAACTAGTGAAAACCCACTTCAGACAATCGAAGTTGAAGTGTTTGATGAATATGGTGAGAAGCTAACCAAACAGATCGCTTGTGAACGCCCTCTTACCGTTATGTTGAACTGGAAAGAGATCGTAACCCTGATGACGCTTGGCTCGCGCCCTGAATCTTTAGTCTTGGGTTATTTGAAGAATCAAAGTTTCCTTTCTGACCCTGAAGCGGTTGAATCTATCATCATCGATTGGGAAACCAGCTCTGCAGCGGTTATCACCAAAGAAGATACGAGCCAACTTGAGCAAGCGCTTAAGAAGAAGACGGTGACCTCTGGCTGTGGTCAGGGCACCATGTTTGGTAACGTGATGAAGCAGTTGGAAGATTACCAAGTGCCTCAGACCAAAATTAAGCAATCTGAAATTTACACGGCTTTAGAAGCACTGACTCATTACAACGACACGTACAAGAAAGCTGGCGCTGTACATGGTTGCGCTGTTTGCAAAGACGACAAGGTTCTATCGTTTGTTGAAGATGTTGGCCGACATAACGCGGTTGATACTTTGGCCGGTGAGATGTGGCTTAACAAAGAAGACGGCACAGACAAGATTTTCTACACCACAGGTCGCCTTACCTCGGAAATGGTCATCAAAGTAGCGCAGATGGGTATTCCTGTTCTGCTATCACGCTCTGGCGTAACGCAAATGGGCTTAGACTTGGCTCAGCAATTTGGTATCACGACCATTGCTCGCGCTAAAGGCCTGCGATTCCAAGTGTTCACTGGCGCAGAGAAGATTGAATTCGATGTAAAAGGTGATCAGTAAACGATAATTCGTTTTAGACATTGGTTATCTATTAGAAGAAAGGTGCAAGTGTAAGCTTGCACCTCAATTCCACCTTTCTTTTCGTTCCAAACTCCTAATCTCCCCTCTATTTCTCAAGTACATTTCCCTTTTAAAAACGAGTTCGATCTTTTCGTTTTGTTTTATTGAACGTTATTTTCAAAATTACTAGATATACCGAACGTTAACAATTCTTTATCTTGTGCTCCGTGAACAGAACGAAGCACGCACTTATTGTGCTGCTTGGTAAAAGCTTCACTTCTTTGAATGCTCACTTCGAAGAAAACACATAAGAAAAAAGAATTGGATAACAATATGAAACAGCCTTTAAAAGCTTTAGCAATAGCTCTTGGATTGACCTTGGGCGCCAACTGTCACGCAATTGAACTTAAGCCAGTCGATACAGACTTTACATTACAAATACTGGGTTCAGGTGGCCCTATCTCGGATGACCTACGTGCATCATCAGGTGAAATCGTATGGTGGAAAGGCAGGTCACGAATCATGATTGATGCCGGTGGCGGTGTTTACCTACGTTTCGGTCAAGCGGGTGCAAAACTTGAAGATCTAGATTTCATGGGTATCACTCACTTCCATACCGATCACGTAAATGACATGCCCGCTCTTCTTAAAGGTGGCTACTTCTTTGAGCGTGAAAAGGCGTTGGAGATTTCAGGTCCAGCCGCAGGTTCAGCGTTCCCTAGCCTCAACGGTTACTTCGCAGCGAATTTTGACCCTGACCATGGCGCATACGCTTACCTTGCCGGCTTATACGACGGAACCGATGGTCTATTCCCAGTCAATCTTACCGATGTTGACTATCAATCCACAGTGCCAACCGTTGTTTATGAAAAAGATGGGTTGAAGATCACTGCTCTGGGTATTCCTCATGGTGATGTGCCTTGTCTCGCTTACCGAATTGAAAGTGAAGAAGGCGTGATGGTGATTTCAGCTGACCAAAACGGTAGCAACCCTGCGTTCTTAGACTTCGCTCGTGGCGCCGACATCATGATGATGCCAATGGCGATTCATGAACAAGCCGATGGTGTCTCTACATTCATGCACGCTAAGCCTTCTGTCATTGGTGAAATTGCGAAAGAGATCAATCCAAAAATGTTGGTACTTAACCACTGGATGGGTCTAGGCCTTAAGCGCAAATCTGAATCAATCAAAATTGTACGCGAATACTACGATGGACCAATCATGTCTGGTCGTGATTTAGCGAGCTTCCCTATGTCTGCTGTAAAGGAGAAATAATATGAACAACAAAATCGCCCTTTCAATCGCGATCACGTCTGTGATTAGCCTTAACTCTGCAATGGCGTTTGCTGATGCACCTGCCGAAGCCCCTGTTGAAGCTAAACAATCTTCAGGACACGGTGGTAAATGTGCTGCGGGTAAATGTGGTACAGAAAAACGCTTCGAAAAAGCGGAACTGACCAGCAATCCTCAAGACCGTTTAGTGCGTGCTCGTGACGGGAAATGTGGCTTAACGGCTGAAGGTATCTCGCCAAGTAAAGAGCGCATCCTAACGGCGAATAGCAAGGTGACAGGTGGAGTATGTGGCCAGTAGAAACGCATAAAACTAATGCTTTAAAAACTAAGGCTTTAGCATCAAATGACCGAGCCCCTAAAACCAGCGAGTTAAACCATAAAGTGCGAACCATTCGGAATACAGACAGAGGCATTGGGCTACGCAGTGAGCATATTGAACTGCTCGCTCGTTCCCCAAAGCATCCTGATATTGATTTTCTGGAATTGGCTCCCGAGAACTGGATGAGCTTAGGTGGTCTTAAGCGCGAACAACTACAGGATATAGCGAAGCAATACCCTTTAATCGCACACGGTTTAAGCTTATCCATTGGAGATTGTCAGCCGCTTAACACGAAGTTTGTACGTCAGGTTGGTCAATTTCTCGATGAACTGAATATTCAGGTATACAGCGAGCATTTGAGTTTCTCTCGAGACAGCCAAGGGTATCTGTATGAACTGTTACCCGTGCCACGTCACGCAGAAAACATCGGCTATTTAGCGGACAGAATCAAGCAAGTCCAAGACATCATTCAACGTCCTTTGGTCATGGAGAACATCTCTTATTATCACAATTACGGAGATGAGATGCCTGAGGGTGAGTTTATCGCTGAAATAGCCAAGCGTAGTGGCTGTGAGTTGTTAGTCGACATCAACAATCTCTACGTGAACAGTCAGAACCACCACTTTAATGCCGCTGAAATGCTTAAGGCTTTGCCAAGTGATGCTATTCGCTATTACCACATTGCTGGGCATTTGGTTGAGAGTGACAGATCGGTTGCAGGTAACACAGCGGTTGAAAGTAACAAGTCGCTACTTGATACCCACGGTATGGAAGTACAGCAAGAGGTTATCGACTTGGCGCGTTATGTGTTCGTTCTTCATGGCAGCAAACCGTTGTTACTGGAAAGAGACAACAACGTACCGCCTTTGGTAGTGCTGACTGAGGAATTACGAACGATGCACAGTCAGGTTCTAGATGCTGGTGTTGCTCATCGCCCAATGAATCAGGAGTTGGTTTATGCATAACCCTCCTAGCATGATGATTACTCAAACACACGCACTAACCGCGCTGATACGTTCGCCACTTGAAGGCAACGCAGTGTGTCGATACAGCGAGTTCATTAGAGACAACGTATTTGGTGTATTAAACAACACATTCCCGCTGTTTTGCGAGCAAGTCGACCAAGACCAACTACTGATGTTAGTTGATGAATTTGTGGTCGTGCATTACGCCTCAGAGCCGGAGTTTCACCATATAGCAACTGAGTTTGTCAGCTTTGTTCAACGTCGAACTCAACCAATGTACATCTCTAGTTTTAGTGATTTGTCTACCTTGAGTGCGAGTCATGAGCTTACAGCCGATCAACTCGCGGTGTTGGAGTACGAATGGTGTGCCTTTTGCGTTGAGATTGACTCTTCAAAGCAAGTTCTGCCTTTGTCGCGAACGCGTGACTTTCACGTCGATGAACGACAGCTTCAATTGGGTTTGTTAGTCAACAGTACGATGAAGCTCGTGCAGGTTCCTTTCATTATTCATGGTGAGTCGCTGACGTTTCTAACACAAAGGCGGTATCCCGTTTATTACGCGATTTATCGCGACTCTGACCAACGCGTCAACACGATAAAACTAAGAGAAATTGATGTTGCGATTATCCAAATAATCCAACAGCAACCAAATCGTTCTTTAGCCGATATAAAACAAATAATTGCTCAACAATTGGCGAGATTCGAATTTATTAATTGGGTCGAACACTTCAGTGAAATTGAACTGATTGGCGTTCACTCTTTAGGAGAAAAATTATGATTAAGTCAGCCCTCAGCTGGTACGACGCAATTGTCGAAAAATGCAAACAATACGATTACTTGGTACTACTGTCAGTACGTCTCTATTTGATTCCGGTTATTTATGTCGGTGCACGCTCTAAAGTGCTGGGCTTCTCGGGAACTGTGGCATGGTTTGGTGCCTCGGCAGCCGATGGTGGCCTTAATCTTCCCTTCCCAGAGTTATTGGCATTCCTAGCGGCAGCGACCGAAGTATTGGGTTGTATCTGTATCGCGTTAGGTCTGTTTACTCGCTTTATATCAATTCCAATGATTTTCATGATGAGCGTCGCGAGTGCAATGGTTCACTGGAAACACGGTTGGGATGCGATTGCGACTGGCGATATGGAAGCAACCATTCGACTTAATGGCTTCATCGAGTGGCTCTCGGTTAACTTCCCAGGTCGATACAACTACATAACTGAACTTGGCGACCCGGTAATGCTGAACAATGGTATGGAGTTCGCAGGCACCTACTTCGTGATGCTGCTGGTATTGCTTGTTTATGGTGGTGGTCGTTACGTGAGTGCAGATTACTGGCTACGTAAACAGTTCTCTAGAAAACAAAATAAAGCACTTCGTTGGTAATAGATTCTTTTCACACAGCTACATGTAAAACCCTTAATTAGTTCTCTCTAATTATCATCTTATTTTCCATTGTCTTACCCGTCACACTCGTGGCGGGAAGGAGTTTTTATGCTTACAGATGTCGTTGATCTGTCGCGGTTTCAATTCGCAAGTACCGCTCTTTATCACTTTATATTCGTCCCCCTAACTATAGGCCTCTCCTTCTTACTCGCAGTGATGGAATCGCTGTATGTCATGACCAACAAAACCATCTACAAGGACATGACCAAGTTCTGGGGTAAATTGTTTGGTATTAACTTTGCTGTCGGTGTTGCTACTGGCTTAACCATGGAATTCCAGTTCGGCACCAACTGGGCTTATTACTCGCATTACGTAGGCGATATTTTTGGTGCTCCGCTTGCCATTGAAGCGCTTGTTGCGTTTTTCTTGGAATCAACCTTAGTGGGTATGTTCTTCTTTGGTTGGGACAAGCTCTCTAAGCGTCAGCACTTATCGGTAACGTGGTTGACGGCTTTGGGTTCGAACTTCTCTGGCCTGTGGATTCTGATGGCCAATGGCTGGATGCAAAACCCAGTGGGCGCAGAGTTTAACTTCGAAACCATGCGTATGGAGATGACAGACTTCGTCGAAGTGATCTTCAACCCAGTGACTCAAGTGAAGTTCGTGCATACCGTTGCGGCGGGTTACACAACCGGCGCGCTATTTATTATGGGTATCAGTGCCTACTACATGCTTAAAGGGCGTGATTTACCGTTCGCTCGTCGTTCATTTGCAGTTGCAAGTGCTTTTGGTATGGCTGCGATTGTGTCGACAGTGATGCTAGGTGATGAATCTGGTTATGAGTTGGGAGATGTTCAACAGGTGAAGCTAGCGGCTATCGAAGCTGAATGGCACACCGAAGAAGCCCCTGCCTCATTCACATTGTTCGGGTTCCCAAACCAAGAAACCATGGAAACGGACTACGCGATTAAGATCCCATACGTGATGGGTATTATCGCAACGCGTTCTTTGGATACGCCAGTTGTAGGGATTCATGATCTATTGGCAAAGAATGAGGAACGTGTTCGCAGCGGCATCTTAGCTTATGGACTATTAGAAAAACTGCGTTCTGGTGATAAATCACAACAAAATATCGATGATTTTGAATTGGTTAAACATGATCTTGGTTATGGATTACTGGTTAAGAAATACAGCGACAACGTGGTGGATGCAACAGAACAACAGATTAAACAAGCAGCCAAAGACACAATCCCAACGGTAGCCCCTCTATTCTGGAGTTTCCGCATCATGGTGGTGTGTGGAGTCTTAATGTTCGCGATTATTGGTCTTTCATTCGTACAAATTTGTCGCCGTAAGATTGGTACCAATCGTTGGTTACTGAAAGCAACGATATGCGCGATTCCACTTCCTTGGATTGCTTGTGAAGCAGGTTGGTTTGTTGCGGAATATGGCCGTCAACCATGGGCAATTGGTGAGATTCTACCAGTCAACATGGCGGCTTCTAATCTACCCGCTTCAAGTCTGTGGATCTCTATCGGCTTGGTTTATTTGTTCTACACCGCGTTCTTGATTATAGAAATGTTTCTGATGGTTAAGTTTGCAAAAATGGGCCCTAGCGCACTGAAAACGGGTCGCTATCATCATGAGCAATCAAACCAAGATCTAGCTATTACAGGTGAGCAAAGCGCACCGCGTCAGCTAGATAAAACTATCGCTCTTCATTAAGGAATTCAGATGTTTGATTACGAAAATCTTCGCCTGTTTACATGGGCAGTTATTGGCGTGTTGTTGATCGGATTTATCATTACCGATGGTTTCGACATGGGCGTTGCGGCATTGCTCCCTGTTCTAGGGAAGTCGGAAGTTGATCGACGGATTATGATTAACTCGATTGCCCCTCACTGGGATGGCAACCAAGTATGGTTGGTTACGGCGGGTGGCGCTATCTTCGCGATATGGCCTGCAATCTACGCGGCTGCGTTCTCTGGGTTCTATTTAGCCATGATTTTAGTGTTGGCGACCTTGTGGTTAAGACCACTCGGTATGGATTACCGCGCTAAGATCGACAACCCGCAATGGAAGAAAGCCTGTGATATTGCGCTTATCGTCAGTGGTTTCATTCCTCCGGTTATCTTTGGTGTTGGTTTCGGTAACTTGATGATTGGCGTTCCGTTTGAATTTAACGAATTGCTAATGATGTCATACCAAGGTGGTTTCTGGGATCTACTCACGCCCTTCCCACTATTATGTGGCTTGGTGAGCTTGGCGATGGTTGTCACGCAAGGCGCGGCATTCCTACAGATGAAAACGACGGGTGATTTAAAACAACGTGCGCAGAAAGTGATCGTATATATGGCGCTTGTGACTGTAGGTCTGTTTATTGTTGGTGGGCTATACGCGTATACACTTCCGGGTTACCTGATTACTAGCCCAGTTGTGACCGATGGTGTTTCAAACCCATTACTAAAGCATGTAGTGAAGTTTGATGACTTACTGCTACATAACTACGAAAACTACCCGATACTTTTGGCAATTCCCGCTCTAGGTATCATCGGAATGCTGAGTTGTGCCGTGATGACTCGACTTAACCGCGCTGGTTTGGCCTTCGCTTCTTCGAGCTTATCAATAGCAAGCATCATAACGACAGCGGGCGTTGCCCTATTCCCAATGATCATGCCGTCTAGCTTGATGCCTTCGCATAGTTTAACGCTATGGGACGGAACATCGAGTGAGTTAACACTGAGCATTATCTTGGTTGTCGCAGTTATCGTGGTGCCAATTATTTTGGGTTACACAATCTGGTGTTACTACAAAATGTTCGGTCGACTAGATAGCCAATACATTCACGATAACAGTTCGTCACTGTATTAATTAGAGATGAAATAGGAGGATAACCTATGTGGTATTTATGTTGGGTACTGGGCGTATTACTAGCCTGCGCGTTTGGAATTATTAATGCGCTATGGTTAGAACACACCGACTTTCTCGATGAACAAAACTGAACGGTAAATTCAGTAATAAGTGTTAACTAAACAATAAGCTAACTCACTTAAAAGCCTTCATTAAATGCGATGCCTACGATCTCAAAGATCACCGACATTCGTGTTAATGAGGGCTTTCTTATTCATACCTTGTTCTATGTGAGTTCTGTGTATTTAAGCTTTTTTGTATCGTAGCCTTTGCGTATTGCATCAAGGGGACTGGCGTCTCAAATCGCTTAGTTTTTGCATATCAGGTTTTAAGTAACCTTTGCTACCAATGAACCTTGCTTTAACAACCTTATAAGCTATTAGTTACATATTCATCATTTTAATGAATCTATTAATTACAAAACAAAGATGAATATTAACGTCACTGGCTTAAAGGGAATTAACCATGAATAATCCATCGGAAACTCAGCGTCATTCGCTGTCTCTTTCAATACGCAGTAAATTCATTCTAATCAACCTCACCCTGTTTGTTTCAGTCTTTATCTATGCCATCTACGAGCAGTTAAGCTTAAATAAGCTTGAATCCTTGGAGCGTGCTGCCACTGAAAACTTGAGGAGCTCTGTTGACCTACTCACCCTGAGGCGACACGAAAAAGATTTCTTGTCTCGCCACGATAACAAATACGCAGAACGCTTCGACAAAACCGCCAACACCCTGAATCAACGATTGGTGACGTTGAACCAAACTCTAGCTTCACACGAGCTTCATTTGTCCGACCAAATGACGCGGATTTCGGACACTCTTCATCAATATCAAAAGCAGTTTCACCAAATTGTCGAACAAGTAAATAACATTGAACGTACGACCGCGCCCTTAGGCTTTGTCGCTACGTTAGATGGAAAACGAACCGCGTTAAAATCAGCGATCGAATCTGAATCAAGCTTGGCGTTAGAACTTGCGTTGTTGGAGTTGATTGAAAAAGACTTCCATTACCTCGCTCATATCAATGACCAAACCCATATGGCGTTAGCTGAAGCTCTTAAAGAGTTTGAACCCTACTCTCAAACGTCGGTTGCGACAGAGCAAGCCTATTCGGACTACAAAGCTGCGGTTGAAACGCTCCTGTTGGCCAACACCAATTTAGGCTTGTCGGCAGAACTCGGTCTTAGAGGCGCCTTACGTAGCAACGTCCACCAAACAGAACAAGCCATTGAAGCCGTACAAACCGAGATAAGCCAAGCTATCACCGCCGCAAGTACACATACCAAAAACACACTACACCTTTTTGGTGCGGCGATTGTTGCGCTGCTCTCTTTGCTGTTGGTGTTCATTGGGCGAAACATACTTGCGCGAATCAAAGCGATAAACGTGATGATGGAATCAATTGCCAATGGAGATGGCGACTTAACTGTGCGCATGAACGCCAAAGGCAACGATGAACTTGCTCAGTTGGCGCATTCCTTCGATACCTTCATTAATAAACTGCATGGCAATATTAAAGAGTTGTCTGGCGTGATGACGGTGTTGACCGATAGTTCGTGTAGCTCTGAAGAAGCGGCAATCAAAAGTATGAGTAATGCTGAGAAGCAGAAGCAACAATCTGAATCAGTAGCGACGGCAGTTAATGAGCTGGTGATGACCAGTAATGAAGTAACGGCGAACATAGAAAACGCAGCGATGAATGCTGAGAAGATCAAAGACAATGCACATCAGGCGTTGCAAGAAACCCACGCAACTAATGACAGCATTAATGTGCTGGCCGAGAATATAGCAGAGTCTCAAAACCTAATTGTTCAGCTCGAAGATCAGAGTCGTGAGATCAACCAAGTCGTTACTACGATTCAAGGCATTGCGGAACAAACTAACCTACTCGCGCTAAATGCAGCGATAGAAGCTGCGCGCGCTGGCGATCACGGTCGTGGGTTTGCAGTCGTGGCCTCTGAAGTGAGAGAGCTTTCACTAATGACCAATGATTCAACTCATCAAATTGAATCAACCATTCATGGCCTAACGTCTGGAATAGCAAAAACGGTCGCTAAGATGTCGGTAAGCCTAGAACAAACGGGGTTAGTTAAACACCAAACCAAAGATGTGGTAAATGCGATTGAAGGTATACACTTTCAAGTTGGAGAGATGTTCGACTTAAACAGCCAGATTGCCACGGCGTCTGAAGAGCAATCCATGGTTTCAGCGGACATCGATCGGAACATTACCGATATCGCTCATTTAGCCAGTGATACTCATACCGTGGTTTCAGGGTCAGTTCGTTGTAGTGAACAAGTATCGAACGTGAGTGTGAAGCTTGAGAAGATTGTCGCGCAGTTTAAGTATTAATGAGCAGTGTAAGTATTGATGAGTAAAGGTATTTGCGACCAACCACTCGACGTTTTTTAATACAAAGAGATTGATATAAAAAACTGATATGAAAAACAAAAGGCCTCTATCTTATTCATAAAGATAGAGGCCTTTTTAATCAGGGATACGTACTAACGTTGTATTACGTATTCATGTTTAATGCGTACTAAGCACGTGCTTTCAAGAATTCTGCGTAAGTACCGCGGAAATCGTTGATCTTGCCGTCTTTGATTTCAAGAACACGAGTCGCTAGAGAGTCTACGAATACACGGTCGTGAGATACGAAGAACAATGTGCCTTTGTAGTTCTCAAGAGCCAAGTTAAGCGCTTCGATAGATTCCATATCCATGTGGTTTGTTGGTTCATCCATTAGCAGGATGTTTGGCTTGTGCATCATGATCTTGCCAAGAAGCATACGACCTTGCTCACCACCAGAGATAACCTTTACCGACTTTTTGATGTCGTCTTGGCCAAACAGCATACGACCTAGGAAGCTACGAACAACTTGCTCGTCTTCGCCTTCTTGACGCCATTGGCTCATCCAGTCAAACAGGTTTAGATCTTCTTCAAAATCATGTGCGTGATCTTGAGCGTAGTAACCGATGTTTGAGTTTTCAGACCACTTATATTCACCAGTACGCGCTTCTAGTGCACCCGCTAGTGTGTTAAGTAGTGTTGTTTTACCTACACCGTTCTCGCCGATGATAGCAACACGCTCACCTACTTCGAAAATCGCATCGAACTTGTTGTATAGGTCTTCTTCAAAACCTTGAGATAGGTTTTCAACCACAAGTGCGTTACGGAATAGCTCTTTAGACTGTTCGAAACGGATGAATGGGTTTTGACGGCTAGACGCTTTTACTTCATCTAGTTGAATCTTGTCGATCTGTTTAGCACGAGATGTCGCTTGTTTCGCTTTAGATGCGTTAGCAGAGAAACGAGAAACGAACGTTTGAAGTTCAGCAATTTGTGCTTTCTTCTTCGCGTTATCAGAAAGTAGACGTTCACGAGCTTGTGTCGCTGCTGTCATGTACTCATCGTAGTTACCAGGGAACAGACGAAGTGCGCCGTAATCAAGGTCAGCCATATGTGTACAAACTGAGTTTAGGAAGTGACGGTCATGCGAAATGATGATCATTGTGCAGTTACGTTGGTTTAGCGTATCTTCCAACCACTTGATGGTGTCCATGTCCAGGTTGTTCGTTGGTTCGTCAAGAAGCATGATATGCGGGTCTGCAAACAGTACTTGAGACAATAGAACACGAAGTTTCCAACCCGGTGCTACTTCGCTCATTAGACCGAAGTGCAGTGATTCTTCAATACCTACCGCAAGAAGAAGCTCACCTGCTTTCGCTTCTGCCATGTAACCGTCCATTTCAGCGAACTGAACTTCAAGATCAGCCACTTTCATGCCGTCTTCTTCGCTCATTTCAGGCAAAGAGTAGATACGGTCACGCTCTTGCTTGATCGCCCAAAGCTCTTTGTGACCCATGATAACCGTGTCGATTACCGTGAATTCTTCATAAGCAAACTGGTCTTGGTTTAGCTTAGCAACGCGCTCATTTGGATCGTAGCTTACGTTACCAGCACTTGGCTCAAGTTCACCAGATAGGATCTTCATGAACGTCGATTTACCACAGCCATTCGCGCCGATTAAACCGTAGCGGTTGCCTTCGCCGAACTTAACTGAAATATTTTCGAAAAGTGGCTTAGCGCCGAATTGTTGGGTGATATTTGCTGTGGAGATCAATGCCGTTACCTTTTTAATGTGAAAAACGCCGCAACGTTACTTCTTCGGGGCTTTAACTGCAAGTCTTGATTGCAATTACTCGCCATTAAGTGAGTGATAACCTAGCCAAATCATAGTTTGAGCTGACTCACATTTTTGATTTTCTATTTGTCGTTAAAAAACCATCTACTTTCAGGAAAAACAAAATATCGAACAGCACCCCATAATGGGCGGTATATAACGTCCCAAATCATGCCAACCATTGAATATATCGTATGCTGATTGGTCACAGTAAAACTAACCCGATCAAAGCAACAACAGACACAGGCAAGACTAGCCTAATCTCTGACAATTTCATGACAAAATCAGCCGAAACGGGAATAAAGTACTCGCCCCCGATACGGGGTTGGATTTCACAAAGTAAGATTAACTAACTATAGTAATCCTAACCTCATAATTCTAAGAGACTTTTATGCGTTCACTTTCGCGCTTCTTAATCTTCACTTTGGCCATTCTCTCTTGGCCGAGTCATGCCAACTTGGAATATGACTTACAATCTCAACCTCAGGTATCTAATACTGCGGTAGATCTGGATAAGCGTATTGATTCCCTACCGGATCCCCTCTTTATGGAGCAGTCGGACAGACGCCAAGTCAACATTTTACTTGCCGAAGTTCTGCGAGTTCAAAAGCTGGAAATCAAAACCTTCGAGCAACAGGTAAAAGCCTATAGAGATAACAACGACGCCGATCAATGGTTTTCCGTGCAAACGAGCTACGTCACATTGAATAGCTTGAACGTAAGTAAACAGCATCTTTTAGAGCAGACAAACTCCGCGAATAAAGAGCGCTTAACCGGTTTTGGCCCATACGGCGTGACTCAATTTAAACAAGAGTGGGAATTAACCAAGCTCAATATTGAGTATCTTGTTTACTTCCAAATTCGTAGCTTTAAAGCATTAGTTAAAGACATTTTTATTTCTCCAGTGCCTGTCATTTGGGCTTCTCTAAAGGTGCTGTTCATTTACTTCGGTTTAGTATGGTGGCTTGCCAACAGCACTCGCTTGATTGAGTTGTTTCGAGTTAACTTTCTCGAAGCGAAAACGAACCCTCCTTTTCTGGTTCGTGTGATTTGGTATATCAGCCGCGCTGAGCGTGCGATTGCTTGGTTAATCGCTATCACACTTTCTTTGAGAGTGCTTTCTAGCATCCCTAGCCTGCAGCACCTGATTTTCCTAGAAATATTCACGTGGTGGATTCTAGGTGGTTCGATTGCTATCAGCTTTATTCTTGAATTTGCGTATCGCTTGGGTCGCACATCAAATCAAGAAGTCATCGCGCTGAGACTATCGACTATTCGTCGCTATGTTTGGAGTATTATTGTTGCAGGTCTGACTTTGCAGATATCGAGCATCACACTGGGTAAAGGCACCATTTACAGCTGGATCTACAGTGCGCTGTTTTTCTGGTTCGTGCTGGTCACGATATCGGTACTTAGATTATGGAGAGCGAAAGTCTTCGATACGCTGCAACACATCTCCGATCGTCCGGTGTGGGTTAACTGGGCGGTAAACCGTAAGGAAACCTTCTTACTTAATATACTGGCGACGGCAATTGGAATCGTCTGGTTGAGTGTTTACAACTTCCAACATCGAATCATGGCATTGCTTTCTAGTTACACGTTGTTTAGTCAGGCCTTAGCTTATCTCTTTCGAATCGAAGTGGCTAAACAGTCGGATCTTGATAAAAACCAACAAAACTTGGTTCGAATCAAAGGAGACAAAACCTATGAGTACATTCTGCCGGGTAATATCGATAGCACCTTAATTGATTACGCGGGCGATGAGGTTAAGCAACTCTCTCGTTATTTGATGTCGGACAGCCCTGCTATTTGTATTGTTTCAGGCGAACGTGGTGTGGGCGCTACAACGCTGCTTTATACCTTGCTGCATAAAGTATCCAACGCAGAGCCTGTTTACGTGAGTTGCCCTTACGCGGGTTACCAAGAGCTCTTAGCGCATCTAGCCGTGAGCATCGGCTTGGAAGAAGAAGCGACTGAGATTCAGATCTTGGCGCACCTTCGTAAAAGTAACACCACGTACTTAATTGCGATTGATAATGCCCAACGATTGGTTAAGCCAATGGTCGGTGGCCTGTCTGATTTGATTCGTTTAACCAATCTTCTCCGTCGTTCTAAAAAGAATCACCGTATCGTGATATCGATTGCCAAATCAAGCTGGCGATTTGTTGATAGAGCGCGTGGTGAGCGTCTGCTGTTTGATTTGGTGTGTTTCCTACCACGTTGGACAGAAAAACAAGTCGGTGATCTTCTAAATAGCCGTATCAATACGGAACTTGAAAAGCCGTTATCGTTTGATGGTTTAGTTGTCCCTAAACAGTGGGACCAAGATGACATGAGTGAAGAAGAACGCGCACGCCAAGGCTTCTATCGAATCTTGTGGCACTACTCTGATGGCAACCCTACCGTTGCGCTGCGTTTCTTCCGACTCTCTTTGAACCGAAATAAAGAGACAGATCAAGCAGTGGTACGTTTGTTCCATGTTCCTGAAGCGCAGGAACTCGAGAATATGCCAAAACCTATGCTGGCTGTACTTCGCTCTATCGTGCAACTGGAAATAGCTTCTCCGGAGGTGTTGTCTGAATGTACTCAACTGAGCATTGCAGAGATAACCGGGATTCTACGTTATTTTGAAAGCCGTGGTTATATTGGTTGGCATGAAGAAAAGGCTCGAATTTCTGAGCACTGGTTCCGCCACATTACAAACGTTCTCGACCGTCAACATCTACTGGTGAAGTAAAATGAAGAAGTTATTTATCCTACTATTTGTTGGCTTGGCAAGTGTTGTCAGTTTCCCGACCTTGGCGACGGAAGAGTTAGCTAACGTAGAAAACATCTCAAAGATTGCGAGCTTGGTGCGATGGAGCGGCGTGTTCTTCTCCATGATCGTTATTGCCGCAATGTGGTTGTTGCTTAAGTTCATCAATTCGTTGGTGACCAGTTTTGGTAGTCAGTTCGTGCAATATCGAATGCTGCTACAGAAACTGCAGTCGTTTACTCAATTCTTTATTTACGTAAGCACTGGCCTTATTGTGTTCATGATGAGCTTTCGAATCAACGATCAAATACTGGCTTTGATTGGTGGTACCCTCGCCGTTTCGGTCGGCTTTGCGCTTAAAGACTTGGCAGCATCATTCATCGCCGGTATCACTGTGATGATTGACAGACCTTTTCAAGTTGGTGACCGCGTCACGTTTGAAGGTAACTATGGCGACATCATTACCATTGGTTTGCGTTCTGTTCGAATGAGAACCCTGAACGATGACATTATCACGATCCCAAACAACAAGTTCTTAAACGAAGTAACGACTAGTGGTAACTATGGCGCGCTGGATATGCAGGTGGTGATTCCATTTTATGTCGGTATGAATGAAGACATCACCCTAGCCCGTGACTTGATTCAAGAAGCGGCGTCTTCAAGTCGTTACATCCACTTGCCTAAGCCTGTTACGGTTCTAGTCAAACAGACGATCACGGATAATTACTTGGCGATACAGTTAACTTGTAAGGCCTATGTGGTCGACACGGCGTATGAAAAGCTGTTTGAAACCGATATTACCTTGCGTGTGATGAAAGAGTTTAGAAAGCACAATATCAACCCTCCGAAGATTTCAGTGACTGCACATTAACAAGATTGGCTTAACGCGCTTCTTTTTCTTAACGCTCTTCTTTTGTTGAGCAAGTTAACAATCCAGTCATCTACAAACAAAAACACCTCCGAACTTGTCTCAAGTGCGGAGGTGTTTTTTTATGAGGTTTTCGTTTAGACCTTAAAGTACTTTAACTGATCAGTAAGGTGTTCTGTAGTATTGGCCATTTTCTGGCTATCCTCAGCTAACGACTGTGAAGCTTGCAATACTTCGTTAGCCGCCAGATGAATCCCAGTGACACTTTCACTCATTTCGGTTGCTACCGTGCTTTGTTGCTCTGAGGCTGCTGCAATTTGAGCCACCATGTCGTTGGCGTTGTGCAGCTCATTTACGATCACATCGAGTTGTTGGCGAGTTTCGTTAGACGCGACAACACTGTGATCGACTTTCTCATTGCTGCTTTGCATTGCTTTAAAGGTACGCTCGGCTTGCTGAGTCAGTTTTTCAATCGTCGATTGAACTTCATTGGTTGAATTCTGAGTGCGGCTTGCTAGGTTACGGACTTCATCGGCCACAACTGCAAATCCTCGGCCTTGCTCTCCTGCTCGGGCTGCTTCTATCGCGGCGTTAAGTGCTAGCAAGTTCGTTTGCTCAGATACATCACGTATCACGCTCACCACTTGGCTTATCTCTGTGACACCAGATTGTAAGTCTCTGACGAGATCGTTCGCCGTCGAAATGTTTTCTGAAACCTGAGATATGGTTTTAGACGTTACTTGCATGTTCTGGTCGTTCTGGTTTGCGTGCTCGACAACCTTATTGGTGCTTGCGGCAGTATTTTCAGCATTAACAGCGACATCAGAAATGGTGGCACTCATTTCTGTCATCGCTGTCGACAACAACTCAAGCTGTGCATGCTGTGAGTTAACACTGGTCGCAGCCTCTTCACTGGCTTGTGCAATGTGACTCGCCATGTTGCTGGATAAATCTGCTGATTCATTCGCTGTACGAAGCGTGCTTTGTAACTTGTTGAGCATGGTATCAATTTGATTACTCATATCGCCCAGTTCATCTTTGCGTGTCATGTTCATGCGTACACGAAGATCCCCATCTGCAATCTTATGGGTGTTGCTGATAAGCTTGTTAAGTGGCACAAGGATATTGTTAGAAATCGCGTAGCCCATAGCAAACAACAGGCCTGATAATACAACCGCGACCAGTCCTTCTTTGAGCGCTAGTGCATAGAAAGCGTCTTGAATATCCGCAACTAAGATTCCCGAGCCAACAATCCAATTCCACTCAGGGAATAGCTGTACATATGAGATCTTGTCTTTGAGTTCACCTTGCGGGCTCATCCATTGATAATCAAGAAACCCTTTCTCCTCTGGGGTACGTGAAATGCTGACCATCTCACGCCAGTGGTGTTTACCTGCACCATCTTTAAAGTTACCTGCGTTCTTGCCATTGAGTTCAGGTTTTAATGGATGGATAACAACGTTGAGTTGTTGGTTTAAGATCCAGAAATAATTGGTGGTGTCGTAACGAAGCGTTTCAATTGCTTGCAGCGCTTGTTTCTTTGCTACTTCTTCACCGAGTACGTTACGTTGGCTGTAATAGTAGCTCGCTAAGCTGACCGCGGTTTCGACTTGAGCACTGAGTTTATCTTGGCGCTCTTGCATTGAGCTTTCACGTTGTTGCATTAGGTTGAAAGATGACGCCATTACCAATAGAACAACCGATAAAATGACGATGGAAATAAGTTTTGATTTAATAGATAGATTACTTAATTTCATAGCTGACTGACTTTATTATATTTTTTGATTATGAATTTGGGGTCAATGTATCAAAAATCCGTACAGTTCAGATGATATGCATCAAGATCAAAAGATATACACTGTGTTACATATTCAAAAAGAGGTGCTCGTCAAACAGTCAGAGGTTGAGATTTAGTTGGCGATAGTTTAGTAGTGCAGGATTTTCGTGCTTGGGCTGAAACGTTCATGTAACAGCCCAAGCGCAGTAGAGATATTATCGGGTGATAATATGGTTGGATTCGATTCGAGCTTAAAGCTAAAAAATTATAGGTTTGAGACCAATAACTGTGGTGTCGCTTTTTGCTGAAGGTAGATACTAAAGCGGCTTCCCTTGCCTACTTCTGATTCGACACGTATCTCGCCACCCGTTTGGCTCAAGATACTTTGAGATACTGACAAGCCTAAGCCTGTACCGTCACGTTTGGTGGTGTAGAAAGGCGAAAAGATGCGTTTCAATTGTTCTTCTTTGATACCGCAGCCTTCGTCTTCGACATGAACGATTGCACCATGAGACACGCCATTCTCCACCCAGTCTTCACTTGAGATAGTCAATGTGCCCTGTCCGTCCATGGCATGAATCGCGTTCATCTGTAGGTTAACCAAAATCTGCAAAAGTTGGTTTCGGTTAACTTCCACAGACGTTTTAGCATGCAGTTGTGATACATAGACAATGCCTTTCTTTTTCGCGCCTGTTTTTACGAGCGTAATACTTTCATCCACTATTGGATTGATATGTTGCCACGTAATTTCGTCTTGTACACCGCCATGACGGCTATATTGAAGCAGGCTTCGCGTGATATTTCGGATTCGGTCGATCTGCTCCATGATCGCGTGGACTTCTTCGTCTACACGAGCGACTTCGTCACCGAGCTCAAACTTCATCAACTCTACATTGCCAAGAATCACCGCTGTCGGGTTGTTAATCTCATGGGCGATGCCCGCGGTTAATTCGCCTAGCGCGGCTAACTTTTCATTGACCACCAGCTTGTCTCGAGCTTGGTTTAATAGTTTGATATGCAGTTCGAGTTCTTCGGTTTTCTCTTTCAAGCTAGCAGTACGTGAATGAACCTTACATTCGAGTTCTGAAGCGGCTTGTTGGATCTCTTGATTACGTTCGTGCAGCAAATCCAACATCTTATCGAATTGTTTAGCGAGCAAAGTCAGCTCGTGTTGATCGTTTAAACCAAGAGTGCCAATTCGCTTGTCTTGCCCCATCTGGACTAGCTTCACCACTTTGTGAATGCGTTCAATTGGGTTGAAAAGATCACGAGCACCACGGTGAACGATCAAACCAGAAGCCAGTAACAACAACACAATCGTAATGCTGATTTCGCCAAGGTTAGTCAAGTATGTTTCCACTAATGGCCAAATCAGATAACCGGTATAAAGCATGCCGATGACGTTATCGAATTGGTCATGAATCGGTTGATACGCAGTGATGTACCAAGCATCGTAAACATACGCTCTATCTAGCCACTCTTTGCCTTCATTCAATACTTTAGAATGAACCTCGTGAGAAACACGAGTACCAATTGCGCGCCCTGCACTTTCTTCGCTGCTCAACGGTACATTAGTGCTGACACGTAGGTCATCAAGAAACACAGTAACGGTGCCAATACGACGATTGAACCCCTCGCGTTGCGGATAAATGAGATTGCTGATCTGATCAACCAACTGTGTGCTGTTATTAAGGAGGATCCCGCCGTCAAGAAAACCAATCACGTGATCATTCTTGTCACGAATCGACACAACGGTGCGGCTAACTAACCCCCGAGTTTCAACATTTTGACTATTGAGCATTGGGACTTCGGCTTGCCTGGCAAGATTTTGGTCTAAATCGTTGAGTTCGTTTTGGCTCAATACACTAAAGAACGATTCTTTGTGTGTCATGTTGAGGTATTCAAGCTTTTTCTCCATGCTCTCGACGCTACGCCAGCGCAGGAAATCGAGTTCATAGCGAGATTTGTTTTCTGAAACCCAACGTGTGAGCTCTTCTTTCGAAATATCACTCGTGAGTTTGATTCGGAAGTTGTAAGACTCAGCAAATGCTTGAACGTTATAGGCCTGTTGGTTCTGAATTAGATGGATACTGTTGTCGGCAACATCCAAACGCTCATCGACATCAATCAGAGCACCCTGCCACGTGTAATGCACTGACCAATACAGTGTTATAGCGACAAGCGCACATAAGGTAAGAATGATGGGAGCGGATGTTAAAAATAGCAGGCGATAACGCACCATGGTTTTGAACCGGAACGCCCACTTTGTCCACCAATGACGTCTAATCGGCATATTCTGAGCCTTCTGTGTTCCACTCTTTGTACTTACGCTCTAGTGTTTTACGTGCCACACCGAGATCTCTCGCAGCTGCAGATTTATTGCCATCATGGAAACTCACCAGTTGTTCTATGTGAGATTTTTCTACTTCTTTGAGTGTCCAGGTGTTCGGGTAACCCTCAGCAGCGTCTGCATTATTCAAGTTTGGTATTTCCGCTCCATGTGACACCGTCACTGAAATGCTGGTTGGGGCTGGATCACCATTCACTTCTCGCCAATAGTGTGCTGGTGGCTTATCTAAAAGAATGCATCTTTCGACTAGGTTCTTAAGTTCACGGATATTGCCCGGCCATTCGTATTCATTCATTGCCAAGATATCTTCATGTGCCCAGTTTGGAACAGGCATACCCAGTTCACTTGATAAAAGACGAGTGAAGTATGGAACAAGCTCTATCAGATCAGACGGTCGTTCTCTCAATGGCACAACATCAATTTTAAGTACATTGAGTCGGTAGAACAGATCGCGACGGAAGTGGCCTTTATCGACTTCTTCTTGAAGGTTTCGGTTAGTCGCCGCCACCACACGTACGTCAACGGCAATTTCTTTCTCGCTACCGACAGGACGAATCGTACGTTGCTCTAACACACGTAACAGCGCAGCTTGCATTGGCAGTGGCATTTCACCGATCTCATCAAGGAACAAGGTGCCACCACTTGCGACTCTGAACAAACCTTCACGGTTTTTCTTCGCGCCGGTAAATGCACCAGAGGTATGCCCGAATAGCTCACTTTCTAGAAGTTCAGGCGCAATTGCACCACAGTTGATTGGCACAAATGGGCCACTACGCTTGCTGGCTTCATGTACACCACGAGCAACTAACTCTTTACCCGTACCTGACTCACCTTCTATAAGAACTGATGCTCTCGACGGTGCAAATTGACTGATCAGCAATTTGAGCTGTTTAGTCTTGTCTGAATTGCCGATCAATTCGGTCTTGATATGACGGCTAACATCACGCTTCAACGCATACTGCATTCTTTGGTCAAGGCGCTTGTCCATACAACGTAGAACCGCTTGTATCATCTGTTCTAAGTTGAACGGCTTAAGAATGAAATCTGAAGCGCCAAGCTTAAGCGCGGATATCGTCATCTCTAAATCAGCATAACCTGTCATGAAAATCACATCGGCACGTTTGTCGTTGTCGTTAAACGCCTCTTCCCACTCAATACCAGATCGACCTGGCAGGTTGATATCAAGAACAATGAGATCAAAATGCTCGCTCGAGCGCAGTATTTCGGCTTCTTCAACCGACCCCGCACTCGATACCTTGCCAAAGAACTTACCCAGAGCTTTCTTTAAAATAGCCTGCATACCCATTTCATCATCCACAACCAAGACGGAAAACGCTTGATATTGAGTCAATGTGTTCGGATTGAGGTTGGGTGCAGATGAACTAGGTATAGACATAATGATTAGCCGGTGGGGAAAGTTGGGACAGAGTGTACCAATTAACCTTTTGTGCAACAGGGACAATGTGCGACATTTTGTCCTAGCTCATGTTTTGATTCATTTTAGAGGGCTAAATGACGCAGTTTTGTCCGAAATAACAGCAATTTAATGAGATCTGATGCATGATTTATTGGCATTAAGATTGCTTATAAGGTGTAGATTTCTAATTACAACAATTAGCGTCTTATGCACATGCCCTTTTTTGAGCCCTTTAAAACTGAAGGCATGTCATTCATTTATAACAGAATGGACATAATAATAATGAAAGCAATTCCCCTAACTATTGCAGCTCTATCTATCGTCAGTTACACGGCTAGCAGCGCGGAAGACACCACCCATATCAAATTGGCAACAACCACAAGTACCTACCACTCAGGTCTACTTGACTACTTATTACCTGAGTTCGAAAAAGATTCTGGTATCAAAGTTGATGTTCTAGCGGCGGGTACAGGTAAATCACTTCGTATGGGTGAGAATGGCGATGTAGACCTAGTGATGACTCACGCACCAAAGGCTGAAGCGAATTTCGTTGAACAAGGTTACGGGGTTCTACCTCGCAAGCTGATGTACAACGACTTTGTCATTGTTGGTCCTCAAAGCGATCCGGCGAAGATTGAATCTCAAAAAGCAGTGACTGATGTGTTCAAAGCAATCGCGAACAATAACGTGACCTTCGTTTCTCGTGGTGACGACTCTGGTACTCATAAGAAAGAGATGGGTATTTGGGCACAAACTAAAATGGAACCAAACTTCGGTGGTTATCGCAGTGTTGGTCAAGGCATGGGCCCTACTCTGAACATGGCGTCAGAAATGCAAGGCTACACCATGACAGACCGTGGTACTTGGTTGGCTTACCAAAACAAATTGGATCTTAAAATCCTTTTCCAAGGTGACAAGAACCTGTTTAACCCTTACCAAGTGATTCTTGTTAACCCAGAACGCCACCCGAGCATCAACTACCAAGCTGCGAAAGTATTCAGTGATTGGCTGGTTAACCCTAAAGGTCAGAAACTGATTAACGACTTTAAACTGCACGGCAAACAGCTGTTTGTTGCGAGCGCAGAATAGTTGGTTGTAAGCGCAGAGTAGTTTGTTGTAAGCAATGAGTCGTTGGTTGTAAGTAAAGCGTAGCGTTGAAGGTGTAGTCAAAACCAACAAGCACTACACTTAGCTAAACAGTTAACGAAACACTCTTAAAAACAATAGCTGGCCAATTCAAGCTCAAATAGTTTGTGTCAGCTATGATTAACATCAGTCATTACCGATAAAGACCTATTATCGATTCACACGAGATACTTCATGACCCTATGGCAAACAACGATTGATGCAATGAACCTACTAGTGAGTTTTGACCACGAATTGTGGAAAATCGTCGCGGTATCTTTCAGCGTATCTTTGTCCGCCATCTCATTAGTGATTGTTCCTGCAATCCTTATGGCTTTCTTATTGGCTTATACCGAGTTCCCTGGAAAGTGGGCATTGTTATCGGTGATCAACACCCTGCAAGCTATCCCAACCGTGGTTATCGGTTTGTTGATGTACATGATGCTCTCTCGTTCTGGCCCACTCGGTGATTGGCAATTACTGTTCACCCAAAAGGCGATGATTCTAGGTCAGATGCTGATCTGTTTCCCAATCCTAGTCGCGATGATGCACGGCGCTCTCCAAGCCAGTGACCGCCGAGCGGTTGAAACGGCGCGCACGCTTGGCGTATCAACGACTCGTGTGGCGTGTACGTTAATTTGGGAAACGCGCTTCCCTCTTTTAGCTGCAACTATCGCTGCCTTCTCTCGTATCGTCACTGAGGTTGGTTGTTCAATGATGGTCGGTGGCAACATTATGGGGATGACAAGAAACATCCCAACAGCTATCGCTATGGAAAGCCACAAAGGCGCATTCGCTCAAGGCGTCGCCCTCGGTATGGTGTTATTAGCATTGGCATTAGCCCTTAACTTTTTCCTTTCCAGTGTGAGAGGAAAAGGCTATTTAAGAACTTAGGAACGCTGTCATGAGTATAAAAATAACAACGCAGCAAATTTCAATGCGCTACAAAGAGCGTGTTTTGTTCCATATTCCCGAATTGTCGATCGGACCCAACGATGCCATTTATCTCAAAGGAGATAATGGTGTGGGTAAAACGACCCTACTCAAAATATTGTCTGGATTGATTCAGCCAAGCTCTGGCCGCATTCAGTCTCCAACACAAAGCTGGCAGCAGATCTTATTCCCTAGGCTCAAGTTCAAAGACATTATCTACCTGCATCAAACCCCCTATCTTTTTGATGGTTCGGTGTACCAAAATGTCGCTTATGGCATTCGCTTTAACAAAGAGAGCCAAAAAGATAAGCGAGCTCAAATAATTAATGCGCTGAGAATGGTAGGTTTAGAAACCTTGGCAGATGAACACATTTCTGTGTTGTCTGGGGGTGAGCGTCAACGCGTTGCAATGGCACGAGCCTGGATTCTTAAGCCGTCAATCTTGCTTATGGATGAACCAAGTGCCTCTTTAGACAAAGAATCTATTGAAAGATTGGTGATAATGGCCGAAGATCTTCTTCAAAGAGGCGCGAGTTTAGTCATCACGAGTCACCAAACTAACGCGTTAACCGACTTATGTAAGAAGCAATGGTGGATCAAAGACAATACTTTGACCGAATCGCCGCTTCTGCAAGTTATTCAGAAAGATAAAGCACAAGAGAATATTTATGCTGCTTCCAACGCAAACTAGTTGGGTTATTTTGGCTGGCGGACAGGCCAGCCGCATGGGCGGAAAAGATAAAGGACTTGTTGAGCTCAACGGTTCTCCGCTTATTCAATACGTTATAAACAAGCTGTCACAACAAGATGTCAGCATCACCATTAATGCCAACCGTAACTTAGACAGTTACCAAGCATTTGCTCCGGTTGTCTCCGATTCTTTCCCTGACTATCCAGGTCCATTGGGCGGTATTCATGCTGGCCTTAAAAACGCGAGCACAGACTGGGTCGGCTTTGTCCCTTGCGACAGCCCACAAATCAGTGACGACCTTGTTGAGCGTTTTTGTTCTGCAGTTAAAGAAGACAGTGACATTCTTGTCGCGCATGATGGCGAATTTAAGCAACCTGTATTCACCCTATTCCACAAACGTGTTCTGCCAAAGCTAGAAGCGTTTTTGGAACGTGGTGATCGTAAAATCATCTTGCTATACAAAGAATGTGTTACCGAATACGTTGATTTCAGCGATTCTCCTAACTGCTTTGTTAATCTGAACACGCCAGAAGAACTCACCCAATTCGGAACGCTTCAATAATGAAAGATTCTAAACAACGCCCTAACCTTCCTCTATTGGGCTTTGCAGCTTATAGCGGTACAGGCAAAACAACGGTACTTGAAGCTCTGCTTCCGTTATTGACTGAATCGGGTTTAAAAGTTGGTGTGTTAAAACATGCTCACCACGATTTTGATGTCGATAAGCCGGGTAAAGACAGTTACCGCTTACGTAAAGCTGGCGCGAATCAAATGCTGATCGGTTCTCGTAATCGTCACGTGATGATGACAGAAACGCCAGAAGCCGAAGCTGATTTTGATTACCTTCTGACACGTTTCGATACCAACACGCTTGATCTGATTTTGGTTGAAGGCTGCAAGAACATTCCTTTCCCTAAAATTGAATTGCACAGAGATGAAGTCGGTAAACCTTGGTTATACCCGAACGATGACAACATTATTGCCATTGCTGCAGACAGCCAAGTGGAATCCGAACTGCCACAAATGGCGATCAGTGACTTAGAAGCTATTCGTGATTTCATTATTGAATATGCTCAGTCGTTTGACGGTTCCTCGAAAATAAGCGAAACCGCTTCTTGTTCGTCTTCAAAAGATAACACGCCCGCAGTGTGTTGTGATTCGTTCTCTCCTGCTGGTTTAACCGTTACTCAAGGCCAACAAAAGATTGTTGATAGCATTGACGCGCTCGATCTCACAGAGAGTGTTGAACTATTGCAGGGCTACGGTCGTGTTTTGGCTGAAGATGTAATCTCGCCAATCAATGTGCCTCAAAACACCAACTCAGCAATGGACGGCTACGCAATTCGTAGTGAAGATTTAGAACTGGATAGTTACCAACTGGTTGCTGAAGTTATGGCTGGTCACAGCTACGAGCAAACTGTTCAACAAGGTGAAGCTGTTAAGATCATGACGGGTGCACCAATGCCTGAAGGCGTTGATGTTGTTGTGATGCGCGAACAAGCCGTTCAAGATGGCGATAAGGTTAGCTTCCCAGGTGCGAAAATCTCAATTGGACAAAATGTCCGTATGGCTGGTGAAGATTTAGAAATCGGCCAACCTGTCTTTACACGTGGAACACGCATCGAAGCGCCAGAAATGGGCATGATGGCGTCGTTAGGTTTTGGCAACTGCCCTGTTCTGCGTAAAGTTAAAGTGGGTGTGTTCTCGACGGGTGATGAAGTTCAAGCACCGGGCAGCGAGCAAAAACCAAACTCTATCTACGACTCGAACCGTTTTACTATCATCGGCATGCTTCAAAAGCTTGGCTGTGACATCGTTGATTACGGTATCATTGAAGATGATGAGCAGAAGATGATGGATGTTCTGCATTCAGCGTCGCTTGAAACCGATATGGTTCTGACTTCTGGTGGCGTATCTGTCGGTGATGCGGATTACATCAAGCTTGCGTTAGATAAGCTGGGTGAAATCAATTTCTGGCGTATCAATATGCGTCCGGGTCGCCCTCTTGCTTACGGCAAAATTGAAGACAAACCTTTCTTCGGTTTACCGGGTAACCCAGTTGCTGTGATGGTGTCGTTCATTAACTTTGTAGAGCCAGCGATCCGCAAGCTACAAGGTCAAACCAACTGGACACCAGTTAAAGCGAACGCGGTAGCGACCGAACAGTTGCGTTCACGCCAAGGTCGTACCGAGTTCAGCCGTGGTGTGTTCTCGATGAATGAATCGGGTGTGCTTGAAGTAAAAACGACGGGTAAGCAAGGTTCAGGTATCCTGCGTTCAATGAGCGAAGCAAACTGTTTAATCGAAATCTCACCAGCGGTTGATACCGTGAAAGTTGGTGAGACAGTGACGATCATTCCGCTACAAGGTCGCGTTTGATTCAAAGCTCAAACACCTAAATTGACTTGGCCGCTTTTTAATTGACTTAGAAGCTCTTTTCCAAAACATAGATGAAGCCCCTTCTATCGAGCTTTCGATGTTATGGGGCTATCTTTTCTGTTCGTTTTATAAAAGACAACCTGTTCGTTCCTTAAAAGACGAAAAGCTTAAATAGCGATAAGCCTGAAGAACGATAATCTTAAGATTTTTTATCATAACCTTGAGCCACGTACTGTTTTTATGTAGAGTGCGCGCAAAGTAATAATTCTATTGGAGAGCATCATGGCTCGTACCATTCTGTACACTTACAAAGACGAAGACAAAGAGTTACTGTTTTCGAAACAAGAACACCGCACGATCCAAGAAGCTGTAGCTGCAGCCGAAGGTATCGACATCACTGAGTACCTAAAAACTGAGCAACAGCTTGAGTTTATTTCTGATACTAAAGCGGTTCGTAACTACCAAGACAACTATTTCCGCAAGCTTGGCTTTACTAAGCTTACGTTGAAGCAAAAAGACAACCTTGGTGTTGGTAAAAAGAAGAAGTAAGCCCTCTGGCTTCTTTTTCTCGATCTGTAGCTTCTAGCTTTTCGTTTGCACTTGAGAGCTAAGAATTAAGAGCTAAAGAAACGAAAACACCGAACAATAAAAATACCGCAACCTCTTTTGAGATTGCGGTATTTTTGTTTGTGCTTTTAACTATCTAACCTTAATTAGCTTAACGGTAAGTAACGATTACTTAATGTTAAGGAATGCTGCGCCACGAACGCCGCCTGAATCACCGTGCTTCGCTTTGATGATCTTTGGACATTTCGCTACAGACAATAGGTATTTAGGAACACGCTTTGGCATCTCTTCGTAGATAAGTTCGAAGTTTGAAAGTCCACCACCTAGTGCTACAACATGCGGGTCAAGTGCAGTAAATAGGTTTGCGAAACAGATAGCCAATAGTTCCATGAAACGGTCAACGTGCTCAGCTGCTTTTGCTTCGCCTTCGTTGTACGCTTGGATGATTTCAATCGCTTTCTTTTTCTCACCGAAGTAGTGCTCATAAATCAGTTCAAAGCCGCGACCAGATAGGTAGCTGTCTAAACAACCTTTCTTGCCACAACCACAGCCTAGTAACGGTGCGTTGTCGCCAAGGTGGAACCATGCATCAATAGGAAGACGCATATGGCCGAGCTCGCCAGCAACGTGGTTACGTCCTGAGAATACTTTGCCATCAAAAACCAAACCACCACCAAAACCAGTACCTAAAATTAGGCCCGCTACTGATGGTTCATCTTTCAATTCATCATCCCACGCTTCAGACAGCGCAAAACAGTTCGCATCGTTCTCGATTTTAACACTACGACCAATCAGCGCTTCTAAGTCTTTGCGTAATGGCTTACCTGTTGAAGCCGGTACGTTAACAACGAGCATAGTGCCGTCGTCCGCATCTTCCATACCAGGAAGACCAAGGCCAATTTTGCCTTCGCAAGAGAATTCGCTATCGTATTTTTTTACCAAACCGGCAATCGTATCAAGTAGCAGTTGATAATCTTCAGTAGGCGTTGGTACGCGTTCGGTTGCTACTCGCTCAAGTTTTTCATTGAACGCACCAAACTCAATTTTTGTGCCGCCAACATCAAAGCCGTAATACATGAAATCTCTCCAATTTTTCCCTAAATTCGGGCAAATAAAATTTTTAAATTAAACAACTAGGAAGCATTATCCATAACACTCCCCCTACAAACCGTGATAGATAACAAACTTATCTTGTGTTCGAATCTGTTTGAACAACAAGTCAGCACAAAGCGGTTAAAGGTTAGAGTGACGTCTCACTTTTAGTATGCTCTATGAAAGCATTCAGGCTTGGTTTGGTTGGATCCGATTTATAACGTGTCTTACTCAACATGTAGCTTTCACGAAATGCTTCAAACCATAGCTGTAAAGTCTTAGCGCCCTGCTCTTCACCGGCTTGTTTCAAAACTAAGCTCGCTACTTCGGCTGTTGATAGATGTTGTTCGTTGTCTGACTTACGCATCATGTATTGAGAAACCGATTCCGGTTCAATCGACAACACCGGTAAATCTTGCAGATACTCTGAACGGCGGAAGATACGTCGTGCTTCGCGCCAACTGCCATCAATGAAAATCAGCAACAGTATTTTGTTTGGGTCGCGCATTTGTGGCAGATCTTGAACAACACGCTTTTTGTCGTCGGTATAGTCTTCAGGGAATACGATCACAGGTTGGTATTTTTCATCTTTGAGGACATCCAACATCTCTTGATTTGGCTCAGTACGATGCCAAAGGTAGGCGTAACTGTCTTTAACCGTATCAACAATCAAACGACCAGTGTTACTTGGCTTTAAGATTTCGTTGTCTGACAAGATCAACATAGTCGCGACGTCCGTATCAACGTTAGGTTGATGTTCACAGATACAGCTGTCTTGTTTGATTTTACAGAATTCACATCGCACGACTTTACACCCGCGCGCATTAAACGGTTTGGTAGCAATGGACAAACGATGTTGATATAAACGGTGAAAAGCGTGGATTCTCATGGACAATAACGATAACTCTAGAAAAGTGGCACGATTGTACTTACAGTGTCCTTAGAATGATAGAAGGAATTCCCATGCAAGACCCATCACTGCTTCGCCTTGTTTGTTTTATTGTCGTTTTTGGATTGTGTGCGTTTTGGGAATACCGTTTTCCGCGTAAAACGCTGACTCAAAGCAAATGGTTTCGTTGGGGAAACAACTTTGCGTTGGTTGCTTTGAACAGCTTTCTATTAGCCACTCTAATTCCTATCGCAGCATTCCAAGCGGCGGTCATTGCACAAGAAAACCAATGGGGTCTGTTCAATACCCTGTCACTTCCGAAAGAACTCACCATTCTGGTCTGCGTATTACTGTTAGATTGCGCCATTTACCTGCAGCACTTGGTGTTTCACCGTGTTCCTTGGTTGTGGAAGCTACATCGAGTTCACCATGCGGACCTAGATATCGATGTCACAACCGGAACGCGCTTTCACCCTATTGAGATGATTCTTTCAATGCTCATCAAAGTGAGTTTGGTAATCGCACTTGGTGTCCCTGTCATTGCGGTCGTGATATTTGAAATTGTTCTTAATGCGAGTGCGATGTTTAACCACAGTAATGGACGTCTTCCGCTGTGGATGGATAAGCGATTGAGAAAAGTGATCGTGACCCCAGACATGCACCGCGTTCATCACTCGGTTATCGTGAAAGAAACCCACTCAAACTTCGGTTTCTTTTTATCTGTGTGGGACATCTGGTTTAAGACTTACCGCGCTCAACCAAAGCTTGGTCACGATAACGTTCAGATTGGCGTTCCAGAGATTCAAGATGGTAAAGAACAACGGTTAGATCTGATGCTACGTCAGCCATTTACTCAATTCCCGACGACGAAAAACTAGGTTTGAATTCGTTTGAGGCTCAAGCTTATCTTGAGACCAAACTTATCTTAATAACGAAGTTAGCTTAAATACAAACTTAGCTGAATGCCAAAACAAAACGCCCTTAGATTCTTGTGAGAATTTAAGGGCGCTTCTGTATCGATAGTCGTTATAAGCGTAGTTAGTGATTAAGTGCGGCTAGTGCTTAAGCTCTTGCGCACACTAACTTAACTCTCACGTACGTTTATTTCAGCACGCTTGTTTATTTCAGTACATATTTATGAAGCATAGCTTGTTGGTGCCCTGCTATCTCTCCGACTTGCTCTGAGCTTTCAATCATGGATTCAAGTTGCAGTTTAGTATTCTCCCCCTGCTCAGACACGCGAGTAATTGAATGCGTTACATCGACAGTCGCACGGGCTTGTTGTTCGGTTGCCACCATGATTTGCTCAACACGGCCTTTGATCTGGCTAACCGCGAATTCGATTTTCTCGAAGGCCTGCTTTACATCGCCACTGGTTTCCAGTGCATTCGCCATTTCGCTTCTAGATTCCGTTACAGAAGCACGTGAGCGATCAGCTGCCGCTACTAGCTCGTTCATCATATTACGAATATTAGTGGTTTGCTGGGAGGTACCACTCGCCAGTTTTCGTACTTCATCGGCAACCACGGCAAACCCGCGACCTTGGTCCCCTGCTCGCGCTGCTTCTATTGCGGCATTCAATGCGAGTAAGTTGGTGTTTTCAGCAATACCACTGATCACGTCAACCATTTCACGAATCTGTTTAACGCGAATATCCAAGTCCGTCATCGATTCTTGATTCAGGCTAAGAGATTGCTCGAGTGCTTGTAATCGCTTCTGATTAAGGCCGATCACTTGGCTACCATTGACTGATTCGTTTTCTGCTATCTGCGCGTCGTCATTCGATGCGTTAGAGATACGAGCAATCTCACCAATGGATGCTTCAAGTTCAGTAATCGTAGTAATCATATTCTGTAGTGATTCGTTCTGCTCGTTCAAGCTTGAATTGGTTTGCTCTGCGGCGTCATGGCTTACTTCAGCCGTTTGATAAAGCGTTTCACAGTTACGCGTTACTAAACGAACCGAATCCGCGGTGGAATCAACGACCGTATTGAGTTTTGAAGTAATAACTTGCAACTCTAGCGGCCCCATCAGTTCACTCTGTTTAGAGAAATCGTGATCTGCAAGTGAACTTAATTGTTGAGTAATGTTTTTAAGCCCTTTATTCATCCAACGGCGTAACACGAACCATGAGATCACAATAATAAAGGCAATCACTAGCCCGTTGATAAACAACACACGATCGATGTTGGTGATGGTTTGATTTACAACCAATTCACTTTCATCAATCAGTTGCGAGGCGGTAGAAGACAACTGATTCAGTGTGCTGATGACGGTATTCGCTAGGGTGATGACTTGCGTTAAGTTTTGCTCTTGCTGCTGAACCAGTTCGAGTTTCAAGAGAATTTGTTTGATTATCCCTTGCTCGGTGAAGCCTTCTTTCACCATTTCGTAAGGCGCCGTCAAGCTCGCGAACTCAGCGATGTCTGGGTGCCAATCGGCAAAATCGCTGTAAGCCAAGTTAAGGCCTGCGATTCGGTTTCTCAATTGACGGTATTCGTCTTGTGCTTTGTCAATGTCAGATTGCATCATCAACATCAAGAAGGTGTTCGCCATAGCAGACGCACTGGATGTAAATCGGTTCGCTGCATCGCTCGCTTCTGGGTTGTCTTCAACCAAGAATGAGCTGATTCGGTTCATTTCAGGTCCGATCGATCCAACACCATAACGAAACTCGCCCATTTTACTGTCGATCAGATTTTGCTTACTTTGAATCTCAATCTGCGCCAGCAGTACCGTATTAGTCATGGTTTGCAGTTGGGCCATATCATCAATAAGGTTTTGTTGTTGCTCTAAAGAGATCGCATCAGGAAAAGATTGGGAGATAAAAAGGAGTTCCTCAAGCGTGGTATTACTCTCTGTTGCGAGTTGATCAATTGAAACCCTTGTCGAATTCAGCGCATCTAAGTCGGTTGACTGGGTGCTATAGGTGAGAAGTTTCACTTGCTCTAATACGCTTTGCGTTAATTCGGCGTTGTGTAAAGCAAGGGGTAAAGCTTGTTCTGAAAGTGCGTCAAAATGTCCCCCGACCCGTTCAACTCCCCGAATGCTAACCATTGATAAAAAACTAACGAGTAAAAGAATGGAAATAAATACAGCAGTGACGGTTTGAATGAGCGAGAATGTATAACGTGAGGGTTTTATTGATAAATTTGTGTCGGGCATGTGAAATCCAGTTTGACTACGAAAAGAGATATCCTTAAGTTAGTTCGTATACTAGAAGTCCTTGATGACGTTTTTATTTCAGTTTTTTGTCAGAAGAGTTACATATGAAATTCAGAAAAATGGCTGTAGTTACAATAACTTTAGCAACATTGGCTGCTTGTAGCTCGTCACCATCGCCTTCTCAGCTTAGTCAAACCGCACAGAAACCCTTATCAAAGTCAGAACAATTGACTACAAACGCTTATATGAGCGTGTATGAACAGTGGAAAGGTGTGCCATACCATTTCGGTGGGACATCATTTCGAGGCGTAGATTGCTCCGCTTTTGTTCAAATTGCCGTGCAAAATGCGACACAACAAGCCCTACCGAGAACCACAAAAGATCAGAGTAAAAAGGGAAAAGAAATAGCGTATGGACAAGCAACAAGCGGAGATTTGGTATTTTTCAAAACGTCGATGACGGTAAGACACGTAGGTGTGTATTTAGGAAATAATCAATTCCTACATGCTTCGACATCGAAAGGTGTCATCATATCGAGGTTGGATAACCCTTATTGGGCTTCTAAGTTTTGGCACTTTAGGCGTTTATAGCGGTTTAAAGTCTTAACCGCTAAACGAAGTCACTTTTAAAGCTACGACGTAAACGCCTATCATCGTGAACATAATCAACGTGAAAAAATGACTAACGAGGAAATGGACAAATAGTTAGTCGTATTTAGCAACAGCAGAATCAAATAGATTCTTCACTAGCGCGATGTATTCATCTAGAAATACAATTTGCTCGTTGGTCGCTTTCTTAGCCCATACACCCGCTAATACTTCGCCTAAATCCGCTACCACAGCATCGGCTTCTTTCAAAAGTTGAAAACGAACACTCGAATGCAACTCTGGATTTTGCTCAAAAATAGCCATGATGTTTGTTGAAATCATGTCTGTGATGATGTCTTCAACACTCTCATTGCCTGTATCGCCATTACTATTTGTAAAGACATCCAGATTAAACGATAAGTGCTCGATCAGAGCCAAATAGCCATCGGTTTCTACAACCACAATAAATCTCCGTTTTAAGCTCAAGAGCAGATTAATACGTACTTGCTTAATACTATGTAAATGAAGCGATTTGTCATCACTTTATTACCAAAAACCGTATTAAAATGATCCTAGTTAGTGTTTCAGCTTAAATATTAAACCAATAGCTGAATATATACGTGTCGCTAGATGTCTGTTGGTCAAGATACTTGCAGACTCAGCACGTCATCATTACTCGGCTATTAAAGAGTTAGTAAAGAGCTAGCAAGCTCAGATGGTCACGTGCCCTATCGTTAACTATAGTCGTTTCAACCTACTCTAATAGCACATTTAAGTTGATGCGTAGACAATAACAAGCTCCAACTACTTTTCCAGTTTGTTTCGACCAAAACCGTTTCGATTGTGAGGCCTGTTCCAAACAATTCTATAACTTTGCGTTGCCAATTTCTGTTTGTATTTCAAAGAGCTTGAATCAGTTCGAGTTCACAAATCAGCCAATTGATTCTATATAAGGTAAAGAACAGATAAGAACATTGACGAGTACGTCTATAAATTGCTCAAATTTATCCTAAACTATGGCTAACAAACAGTATTTCTAACCTTCAATTTTTTAACTTTCAGTCTTTGAGGATTTCCTATGTGGCAGGCCATTTCTCAACAACTTTCAGATACTCTTCTATTTAACTTTCAGATTACTGAACGTACTAAGGTTTCTGGTGGTGACATTAACGATTGCTATATGATCAGCGATGGTAATGAACGCTACTTCGTAAAAGTGAACCAGCGAGAATTTTTACCTAAGTTTGAAATCGAAGCTGAGAACTTACGCTTGTTAAGAGAAACCTCCACCGTTTATGTGCCTGAGTTGGTACTGATTGGTAAAACCAAAGAATGCTCATTCATTATTCTCAATTACTTGCCAACTAAGCCGCTTGATACGGGTAACAACAGCTTTGATTTCGGGGTGCAGCTTGCTCAGCTTCATAAATGGGGCGAGCAAAAAGAGTTTGGTTGTGACCAAGATAATTATATTGGTAGTACGCTTCAGCCTAACCCTTGGCATAAGAAATGGGGTCGTTTTTTCTCTGAACAACGCATCGGCTTCCAACTGCAATTGCTAAAAGAGAAAGGCATTGAATTCGGTGATATTGATGACATCGTTGATGTGGTGAATATGCGTCTTGCTGGCCACAACCCTCGCCCTTCGTTGCTTCATGGTGACCTATGGAATGGCAACGTAGCGAATTCAGCCTTTGGGCCAATCTGTTACGACCCCGCTTGTTATTGGGGCGACCATGAATGTGACTTAGCGTTAACGGAATTGTTTGAAGGGTTTCCAAAAGAGTTTTATGAAGGTTACCAGAGCGTCAATCCACTCGACGTTGGCTATACTGATCGGAAAGACATTTACAACTTGTACCATCTTCTTAACCACTGCAATCAATTTGGCGGCGAATATTTAGCACAAACTGAAGCATGCATTCAGAAGATACAAGCCGTTTAATACCTATCACAGCTAGCTATTGCGTTCTATAAAGCTACTGCGATTTGGACAAGTTACAGTGAGGAGAATTAGCCATGCATAAATACACAGAGAAACATGTCTCGTGCCCCCACTGTGGGCATGCAATCAGCATAACGCTCGATGCTTCTAATGGGAGCCAGGATTTTTATGACGATTGTCCAGCGTGTTGCAATGCCATTCACCTCGATATGCAGGTAGATGAAGTCAGAGACAGAATTAATCTCTCAATTGATGCAGATGACGAACAAGTCTTCTAACACCTACTCTCTTGTCGAGTTAGCACTACACCTCGATTTAGCGCTACACCTCGATTTTGAGGCTAGCCTAGAAAAACACAAATACACAAAAATAGAAAAGAGCACCTAATGTGCTCTTTTTTAATATCTTCGACTTTTACTTAGTGTCGCTTTTGGGGCAAATGCTATTGATAAACCGTCACTACAACTTCTGGTTTGCTAATACGCGCTCAACAGTATCAACAATCGCCTGTGTTTGAGGGTCGAACTCAATATTTACTTGATCGCCTACTTCACGGCCGCCAAACAGAGTACGATTCAGCGTTTCTGGGATCAGGTGAACAGAGAAACGGTTCTCTTCCACTTCACCGATTGTCAATGAACAACCATCAACGCCAATGTAGCCCTTGCTCAGCACATACTTCATTGATTCTTGCGGCAGCTCAAACCAAAGCGTACGGTTATTTTCTGTCTTAATCACATCAACGAGGTTACCCATCAGAGTAATGTGGCCAGACATGCTATGTCCGCCAATTTCGTCACCAAACTTTGCTGCACGCTCAACATTCACTTTGTCACCAACATCCAGTTGGCCCAAGTTCGTCAATCGCAATGTGGCTTGCATTAAATCAAAAGCAATCTGATTGCCCGAAATTTCCGTTACCGTTAAGCAACAACCGTTATGAGCTACTGAGGCACCAATTGCTAATCCCTCAACCATTTCATCTGTTAACTCAATGGTATGAGTCTGAAACAGCTCTTTTTTGTTTATTGCAACCAGTGTTGCCATGCCTTGAACGATACCTGTAAACATAAGATTCCTATTTAGCATTCTAGGGCGTGTTGACCTTTCGCGGTTAAATTTTGTTCGAGATAAAAGCGTTTTAATCGCGGCGAGGGGGAAGTAGCCTAGCATCCTAAGCAAATCTCCCTCAACAAAGAGTAAAACGCTTTTAGCCGAACCCTTCGGGCAGCGTTTGCTGGTCATTTTTACTACGTTATCGGCTTCTCATGTAGGCTAGCTACACATCAAAGCCTCTGCCTTATATAAATACCCAGCAACTCGCTGCAAAAATCAGCTCGAAAGAACAACACGCCCTAATAACAGTTTTTCATAGCAGTTATTGTGACATTTCTTTATGATTCGTCCAGTGGAAGCTTAAGATCATTACCTCTGATTCCTTCAGAATGTCCTTTCCTACACTATTATTCTAATTTTCCCTCTTATTTGGAGTTGTTTGTGCATCGTTACAAAGAAGAATCCTCGAATCTAATCAAACTTGCGACACCAGTTTTGATTGCATCTGTTGCACAAACCGGAATGGGTTTTGTTGATACCGTGATGGCCGGTGGCGTAAGTGCTATCGATATGGCAGCGGTTTCGATTGCAGCAAGTATCTGGCTACCATCAATATTATTTGGTGTAGGTCTTTTGATGGCGTTGGTTCCTGTTGTTGCACAACTGAACGGTTCAGGCCGCCAAGTCAAAATTCCATTTGAGATTCAGCAAGGTGCATTTTTAGCGCTCGTCATCTCGTTACCTATCATTGGCGTGCTGTTCCAAACGCAGCTGATATTGGAATGGATGGACATTGAGCAACTCATGGCAGACAAGACCATCGGTTATATGAACGCGGTGATGTTTGCTGTGCCTGCGTTTTTGCTGTTCCAAACATTGAGAAGTTTTACTGATGGCATGTCTTTAACTAAGCCTGCCATGGTGATCGGTTTTATCGGTTTGCTATTAAACATCCCGCTAAACTGGATGTTCGTATACGGGAAACTTGGTGCTCCTGCTCTGGGTGGTGTTGGCTGTGGCGTTGCAACGGCTATCGTCTATTGGGTGATGTTTGCACTGCTGTTCGCTTACGTTTTAACATCAAAGCGTTTGGCTAAAATCAACATCTTCGGGACGTTCCACAAGCCTCAACTTAAAGCTCAAATTCGTTTGTTTAGACTTGGTTTTCCAGTTGCTGCCGCTATCTTCTTCGAGGTCACGCTGTTCGCTGTGGTTTCCCTATTAGTTGCCCCATTAGGTTCATTGGTTGTTGCCGCGCACCAAGTCGCGATTAATTTCTCTTCTCTCGTGTTTATGATTCCAATGAGTATCGGTGCCGCCGTGAGTATTCGTGTTGGCCATAAGCTTGGTGAAAACAACACGGAAGGTGCGAAAATCGCAACACACGTGGGTATCATCGTCGGTTTGGTAACCGCCTTTATGACTGCGGCATTAACAGTATTGTTTAGAGAGCAGGTTTCGTTACTTTACACAGAGAACACGGCGGTAGTTACCGTTGCAATGCAATTATTGTTGTTCGCTGCGGTTTATCAATGTACCGATGCAATCCAAGTTATCGCTGCAGGTGCTTTGCGTGGATACAAAGACATGCGTTCGATCTTCAACATTACCTTCGTAGCGTATTGGTTACTTGGTCTTCCTATCGGCTACATCTTAGGAATGAAAGATTGGATTGTTGAACCTATGGGCGCACATGGCTTCTGGATTGGTTTCATTGTCGGCCTAACATCAGCTGCCATTATGCTCGGTATGCGTTTGCATTGGATGCATAAACAAGACGATGATGTTCAGTTAGAGTTTAGCTCTCGTTAGATTCGTACTCGCTAAACCGGTATCGCCGTTATTACATACAAAAAGAGCTCTGATTTTCAGGGCTCTTTTCGCTTACGGCTGTAAATGATTTAGGGGCGATTAGTTTATACTCAAGAGATTAGTATTCACTCTTCTCTCTAACAAAGCGCGCAAACTTGGGCTTACCGTTTTGAGTAAAGCCATTGTATCGAAAAGTAATACGGCTGCCTATTTCGGGCGGTGCGAGCCTCATCTGGTCACTGAACCCACTTCCAATATAAAATTCCACACCCTCTTCTGTGTGAACCAAAATCGAACCCATCATCCCTTTATACTTCCCTGTTCCACCTTTGTAACCAATAACCGTGGCTTCCGCATCGTGATGCCTTTTAAGCTTTAAAAGGTCATTACTTCGACCGGCTTGATAGCGACTGGTGATCTTACGAAGCATCAAACCTTCACCATTACTCTCATCGACATTATCGAGTTGATGGAACAGAGCTTCTTCATTGTGAACCGGTACATGTTCGATGTAGCTGACATGAGGTTCTCCAATCATGCTTACCCAATGCAAGATGTTGTAATAGCGCTTTTGATAATCACCAGCAGCCCCTGGCATATCAAACAACATGAAATCTATTTGGCGCCACGCTACGTCACTAGGCGTATGATCGAGGACGGTAGATTGGACTAAGTGGAACTTACCTCTTCCTGCCCACAACTCCCCTTCGAGATGCACCTTAGGCAAGTTTTTTGTAAACCACTTCGGTGAGTAAATGCGATTTCCGTTTCGAGTATAAAGGTGTTGTCCGTCCCAAAGAGCCCGAATCCCATCAAGCTTTTCACTCTTCCAGTATTCAGAAACATCAATGCCTTGTTGGTATGTATTGGCCAGTACCAGATGGTCGGGAGGTAAATAGGATGAATGAGAAGAAAGCGAACACGCCCATAGAGTTGCTATCGCCAATTTAGTTAATCTCATCATCTGCTCCGTATTGATATCTGTAGTGGTCAACAAACGCCTTTAATCCTAAGCGTTCTGACACGTAGGTAGACAACCTTTGCTAGAAGATGCGATCCACACGCCAACCTTATTTAACTTTAAATTTCATTCATATAATTAATGACTTATGGGTCTCAAATGTTCACCCATTTTTAGTTCTCATATTGAGAAACCGACTTTCTCAATATGAGATAGAGATTAGCGGCCAAGTTAAGTCGTTGAAAAATATAAATATAAAAGTTGGCACATTCAGTGCAATTGTCCATACATACTCAAAAGGAGATATCGCTATGGAACTACGTAAGATTGATTTGAATACAACCACACTGACTCTTTCTATCTTCGGTGATTTAGATGCAGCAGGTAGCCGTGATGCTCAGAGCGATATTGACGATGTAATCTCAAATGATGGCCATCCTGAAATCGAAGTTGATTTTAGCCAAGTTGAGTTTTTAGATTCATCTGGTGTTGGCGCAATTGTTTACATGTTCAAACGCCTAACTGAGCGCGAGCGCAACATGCGACTTGAAAATGTGACTGGCCAGCCTCTTGAAATTATGAACTTGCTACGTATTGGCCACGCTATCCCAGTAAATTCAAAAAATCCTACAAATTCATGAAGATCCACTAAGCTAGAAGTAACAAAACATAATAATAAAAAGTAAAAACATAGGACGTTGGCATGAAAATACTGAAAAACTACATAGCCCTTTCTCTGTCTGCTTTGGTTCTAGGTGGCTGTACTAGCTACCCTGAACAAGGCACCGGCGGTTTGGCTGAAAGTTATGACTCTATTAATTACCAAAATTCCGACTTTTCTCCTGTCATGCCAGACGAACCTCTTGGTCCTGAACACGGATTACGTTTTGATTGGCAACTGGCTAAATTACATCTTGATGCTTTGATTCAAGAAGGCGCCCGTTGGTGCTTCCCCGCTGCTGTTGTGCAAGCGATAGAGAAGCAAAATCGAATCGCTCGTGAACTGCAAGGTGGCCTGCTTCTAGATGCGGCCAACGACCTAGTCATTCAAAGAAAACGCTTAAACGAACTTGAAGTCCAACTGGACTATGTGACCTCACAAGCCCGCTGTGAACCACCAAAAAATGAAAACCAATTTAGAATGCAATTGTCGGTTATCGAACAGTTGTACGACCTGCTTAACGTTGACAACCAATTCGCGGAAAACTCTACCGAAGTCAATCCCAAGTACATGGGACGACTTGCCGAGGCGACCACACTACTGAAAGAACATAAATCTCTAGACCTTGTTGTTACGGGTCATGCCGATGCTACGGGTACCGAAAAATTTAACGATGACTTGGCACTTGGACGTGCTAAACAAGTCGAACGCTACCTGACTATTTTTGGCTTAGGTGCTCAGCGAATTAAAGCCGTGTCTGTGGGTGAAACGGTTCCTCTTTTTGAAGGCGAATCAGACGGTACGCGTTTAACTAACCGCCGAGTGAGTATCGAAATTATCTCCCCTAAAAATGCCGAGAAAATGGGAGGTGGATTATGAAATTATTGATCGCTTTTATCATCACCCTATCGTTAAGCTTTACGAGTGTCGTGAATGCGAGCGAAGAGTTTTCAGACGCGGTTCAAGTCGGTGACCTTATCCAAGTTAACGTACCCGGTGAAAGTACGTTGAACACAGGGTTCCAAGTGGATAAACGTGGCCGCATTACCCTTCCTGAAGTTGGCGCCGTATTTGTTGCCGGTTATGACAGTGAGCAGCTTAACAAAGTCGTTCTAGAATCACTGGCTACCGCTTATAAAGATCTTTCGAACGCTTCGGTGTACGTCAAAGAACAACAAATCATTATTTACGTTCAGGGTTATGTCGAACAGCCTGGCGAATACACACTGGCATTGGGTTCTAGCATCCAAATGGCGCTTTACGCAGCCGGTGGATTACGTTCAGGAGCACAACTGGACAAATTGATTCTTAAGCGAGGCGCGGACAAGAAAGAGTTTAACTACAAACGTTTCCTTGATTCAGGTGACGAATCAACGCTACCTACTCTGCAATCACTCGATTCGCTTTTTGTTCCAGCATCGCCATTAGTAGGCAATATTGAACAAGAGTTCGATGCAGCAAAGCTTGCTAACTCTGGTGACAGTGCCGACTCTCGCAATTCAATTAAAGTATTTGGCGAGGTAAATGCACCGGGTTCGTTTACTTATAAAGAGAGCACCGATCTTGTCGACGTACTAATGCGCTCGGGCGGTGTGACTCGTTATGCCAGTGTTGAGCAAATCAGAGTAATTTCAAACAACACGCCTACGCTGTTCAACCTTAAACGTTATTTAGATTCTGGTGACGAAAGCCTACTTCCAATCTTACGCCCGGGTGCAACCATTTTTGTGCCGAAGCAAGAAGAAGAGATCAAATCCGGCGCCAACATGGTTTACGTCATGGGTGAAGTTGCCGCTCCCGGCGCTTTTGAAGGAAAAAGAGACGCCACCTTCATGGATATCCTTGCGAATGCTGGTGGGCCGACTCGATTTGCAGAATCGCGCCAAATACGTGTGATCAAAGCGGATGGCAGAGTACTTAAATTCGATTTAGCAGCTTACACAGAAGGTCTACCTAACTCTAACCCACCGAGTATTAAAGCCGGTGACGCTATTTTCGTTCCAGAGAAAACCGACATGAACGAGAAGTCTTGGTTGAAGATTGCACCAGACAGAGCGGTTAACGTTATCGGTGAGGTCAACCGACCTGGTCGTATTGAATGGTCAGATGAAATGAACTTCATGGGATTATTGGCTCACGTCGGCGGTCCTACGTTGAGAGCGGACACCTCAAAAATTGAAGTTGTGACAGGTAGAAAGATGGTTGTGTTTAATCTTGATGATTTCATCAGAAATGGCGCGCCACGAGATCTGATGCCGCAAATTCGCGCGGGCTCTATCGTCCGTGTCCACGACTTACCACAAGATCCTTCAGACAATAAATCTCAATGGGTACGTCAAAGCTCTGATGCTTCGATCTACATCTTTGGACAAGTGAATGCACCCGGTCGTTACCGCTTCACCAAAGACATGCACTTTCTAGACATTTTGTCTGCGGCTGACGGTCCTACTAAGGATGCTGATATACACAACGTTCGTGTCACGCATCGTGATAAAACCTACTCTAAAGTAAGCAAACTCAATTTATCACTGTACTTCGAAACCGGTGACGAATCCTTGCTGCCAAACGTAACCACTGGTGACACCATTTACATTCCAGAGAAAGGTAAAAACTGGTTAGACACACCGAAAGAAGAAACCGTTCGTGTGCTTGGTGCGATTAACAACCCAGGTCGTTATGTGTTCAACGACAACATGACCATTCTAGATATATTGGCAGAAGCGGCAGGCCCTACCGACAATGCTTACGTAGAGAAAATTACCATTGTGAATATGTCTTGTTGCCAAGGTCAAGCTCGTACCTTCGACCTTGTTGAGTTCAGCAAAACAGCCAATATTTACAATCTACCTGTGCTACGCGCTGGTGACACTATCTACATCCCAGATCGCCGTGAGAGCTTTATGGAAAAAGCTCGTGTAGGTCTAGAAGACATATTACGTCTAACAACAATGATCGTCTTAATAGGAGCTTTATAATGACAATTTCAGCGACCCATGCCGAAGTCGAGCAACTGTATTTAGCTTCTGAACTTAACGGACAGAAATCGATTTGTGTGACGGCTTGCCACTCAGGTGACGGGGTAACTTCTGTTGCAACTGCATTAGCAGAACGTTTTCTCCTTGCTGGTCATTCTACGCTTTATGTTGACCTCAACTTATACAACCCCGCTTTCAAAGATTTGAACATGTTAGAAGACAGTCAACAGGGGCAGTTAATAGAACATGTTGAGTCTCACCGGATGTTCATTGGTGTCCCGGCACCTCAAGTGGCATCAACACAGCTTGCTTATAAAGACCCGACAACGTTACAAAAAGTGGTCAACAAATGGCTAGAGAAATACGACAGAGTCATCATCGACACCTCACCGCTTCTCAACATTAACAAAGGGAATATCCCTGCACAGTCTGTTGCGAGTGCCTGTGACAGCACATTGATGGTTGTCGCCTATGGTGAAACGTCAACTCACCACCTAGAACAAGCGAAAAAGCTGCTTGATGCACAGAGTATCAATCTAATGGGCAGTGTGATGAACATGAAACAAACACCTAGCTTTGCACAAGAGTTGGTAAGACAAATCAATCGAATGAAATTCCTTCCAACTAAACTTCGCGATAGCTTGGCAAACAAGCTGTATCAAAATGAGTTTTTAAACCTGCCGATGTAACTTTTTCGCGCCGTTCTATGGCTGTCATTGATACCATGACAGCCACCTATCCTATTAAACTTCAAGCCCCCGACAGCTCTAAATGCCCCAAAACCAAATTGGGTGTTTTTGGCGAAATTATTATTGAAAATAAGATTTTAAAAACCATTCAACGCATTTCACACACGTCAACCATGGTCTTACCACCTTTAAATCCCTTCAAAAATCAACAGCCCCATGCCTAACTTTAGCGGTAATGTGACACAGACGGTTAAAGTGCCATGTAAATCGCATCAAAGATGGAATTCGTACGATTATTCCCTAAGATTATAAATAGAGGTGGTTTTTGACGAATTTGTAATAGTTTGACAAAGTTATCCGATGGCTGTTGAAACACAGTGGATGAATTGGCAAATCACACTTCACTGACTTTGCACGTTTATCTATTCAAACTTCACCCATCCCTCCTTCTGCTCAAATGGTTCAAATACACGGAAAGGATCACCATCGAGCAATTTAGATAACCAATTTACCTTGGTTACCTTAGTTGTATTATTAAAGAGAAAGGAAACTCAATATGAAATACAAGTTAAGCTCCGTATTTTTGTTAGTAGCAGCAGCCAGCGGTAATGCTAACGCTGGAGAATGTGGCAGCGTAACAATCGCAGATATGAACTGGAACTCTGCAACACTGATCGCCAATATCGACCAATTCATCCTAGAACATGGTTATGGGTGTGATGCCGAACTTATCCCTGGCGACACCATGCCAACAGGCACATCCATGATTGAAAAAGGCCAGCCTGATGTTGCACCTGAACTTTGGAGCAACAGCTTAAAAGACGCATTGGACAAGGGTGTCCAAGAAAAACGTCTTCGCTACGCAGGTAAAGCACTTGTGAATGGCGGTGAAGAAGGCTTTTGGGTTCCAGCTTACTTAGTTAAACAATACCCGGAGATGGCAACCATCGAAGGTGTACGTAAAAACGCTAGCTTATTTAAGCACCCTGAAGACCCAGATACATCAGCATTCTACAGTTGCCCAGCAGGCTGGAACTGTCAGATCAGCGCCGGAAACTTGTTTAACGCTCTTGAGCTGGAAGACAGTGGTTTCACGATTGTTGATCCAGGCTCGAGTGCCGGCTTATCTGGCTCTATCGCAAAAGCTTATGAGCGCGAAGAAGCTTGGTTTGGTTACTACTGGGCGCCAACTGCCGTTCTAGGCAAATACGACATGGTTAAAGTTGACTTTGGTAGTGGTGTTAATGAACAAGAGTTCTTAACTTGTACCACCAAAGAAGACTGTGATTCACCTAAAGCGACCATGTACCCGCCTTCACCCGTTCACACGATCACCACTGAGAGTTTTGCGTCACGTGCACCTGAAGCTTATGACTACTTCACTAAACGTGGCTTCACAAACGATAAGATGAACTCCCTGCTTGCTTGGATGGAAGACAATCAAGCGGATGGTGAAGAAGCGAGCTTGCATTTCTTGAGTGAATTCCCAGAAGTATGGCACCCATGGGTTTCTCAAGAAGTCGCTAAGAAAGTTGAAGCTGAGCTTTAATCGCAGCATTTCGATAGCCGTTATATTTCAATGATAGCTATATTTCGAAACGCACTGTGCACTAAGGCTAAGCACTAAGCTTCAATAATACGGAAATAACGTCGCTATACTTGATGTTATTCATGATTCGGAGCCCTTTTCATAGGCGATTACCTCATCGCATGAACAAGTGGCTCTGAACTATAAGGATATAAAATGGCTGACACCAATTGGTTATCAACCTTTCCAGAGATGGAACGCGCTGATTTACGAACCATAAAAAAGACGCTAGATGGCGCATACCGTGAATTCTCTCGTGAATACGGTGAAATGATTGAATCTCTATTTGACCCTCTTCTTTCATTCCTTGTTTGGTTTGAAAAACTTCTTATCTCAACCCCTTGGATTATAGTCCTCGCCGTTTGTACGAGCCTTGTCTACGCCGCGAGTCGTTCTTGGAAACTGGCTTTAGGTTGTGTCGTTTCTCTGCTCCTTATTGGTTACTTTGGAATGTGGGAAGACACCATGCGGACGCTCAGTATCATCACTGTTTGTACCTTGGTTTCGATATTCTTAGGCATTCCGATTGGTATTGCGATGGCTCGTTCAAATCGAGCTCAATCTATCGTTACACCTATGCTTGATATCATGCAAACCATGCCGGCATTCGTTTACTTGATCCCAGTGGTGATGTTACTCGGCATCGGTAAAATTCCAGGTCTGATCGCCGTGGTTATCTACGCTATCCCACCTGTGATTCGTTTAACCAACCTAGGCATACGCTTAGTCGATAAAGAAGTCCTTGAAGCAGCAACCGCTTTTGGTGCGAGCAAGAAACAACGCTTATGGGGTGTTCAACTCCCTCTAGCAATGCCAACGATCATGGCGGGTATCAACCAAACCATTATGATGGCACTGTCTATGGTTGTTATCGCATCCATGATTGGCGTGAAAGGCTTAGGACAACCAGTTCTTAAATCCATCACCAACCAATATTTCACATTAGGCTTGATGAACGGTTTTGCCATTGTTGCCCTCGCAATTCTTTTTGACCGCGCTTCACAGGCATACGCAAGAAGAACCAATGCGCATTTAGGAGGACTCAAGCATGACTAAACCATTGATTGAAATTAGTGGTCTATACAAAGTGTTTGGACCGAAACCTATGTCTGTTATGAACCGAGTTCAGAACGGCGAACACAAAGATCAGATTCTTGCGGACACAGGTCATACCGTCGGTTTAAAAGAGATTAATCTCGAGATTAACCGCGGTGAAATCTTCGTTATCATGGGGCTTTCCGGCTCGGGTAAATCGACTCTAATTCGCCACTTCAACCGTTTAATTGACCCAACGCAGGGTAAGATTATGGTCGAAGGCATTGATGTAATGAGCCTCAACACCAAGCAATTAGAAGAGTTCCGCCGTCATAAAATGTCGATGGTATTCCAACGCTTTGGCTTAATGCCTCATCGCACCGTGGTAGAAAACGTTGCGTACGGGTTGGAAGTACAAGGCATCAAGAAAGAAGACCGATTAGCAAAAGCCAATGAATGGTTAGAAACGGTAGGGTTGAAAGGTTACGGCAAACAGTACCCTGCCCAGCTTTCGGGCGGGCAACAACAACGTGTTGGACTTTCGCGAGCACTGTGTACTAACGCTGAAATCTTATTAATGGATGAAGCCTTTTCGGCACTCGACCCTTTGATTCGAAGTGAAATGCAAGATCAGCTCATTGAACTGCAAGAAAAGCTTCATAAGACGATTGTTTTCATCACCCACGATTTGGATGAAGCACTCCGTCTCGGCGATCGAATCGCAATTTTGAAAGATGGCGAGTTGGTACAACAAGGTACGCCACATGAGATTCTACTGAATCCAGCCGATGACTATGTAGAGGCATTCGTTAAAGACGTAAACCGTGCTCGTGCATTGACGGTTGAAACGGTTATGCAGCCTCCTCTCTATCGAATCACTTCAGAAACGATTGAAGGTGCTCTGGCACAAATGAAGATGCTTAAAAACGATTACGCTTATCACGTAACGGACGAAGGCTATCAGGGTTTGGTAACTCAAGAGAGCTTACAAGACGCGGTTGAAGATGCCTCTGTCCATGACTTCAGCGATGAGATTTACGAAGAGGTTCCTGCTGTTTTACCAGATGCGGTAATTGAAGAAGTACTTCCAGACACTATGTCTTGTGACTACTCCCTTCCAGTTGTCGACGAAGAAGGTAATCTGAAGGGTGAATTAGAGAGAAGCGCCGTTGCTGATATCTTCTCTGAAAGTAGCGAGGAAGAAGTAGAAGCCGACCCAAAGCCAAAGATTGATAAAGCTTCGTAGTTCTACTTTTCGTTATTTAAAGCACGGCTGTTTAAATTATAGCTGTTTGAATTACAGCTATTTAGATTAGCCTAAACTACTTAACCCGCTCTAAGACCACTGTTGTTAATTCACCGCAGTGGTTTTTTTATTTGTATCGGCCTCGTTTTATCCTGAGCTAGACCCCTACCTTAGGTTTTATAAGCACCTAAGTTTATATTTCATAAGAGAAAACAAAATTAAATCCGTTCGTTAGGTTTGTCACAAACCTAGTAGCAAGATGAGCGAGATGCCAATTAAATGCTCTATTTGTACAGCAACCAGTTGAAATTATTCTAGAAAATGACTAGAACTTATTAGTACTCATGGCTATTAGGCTCAATAGAAGGACTTAGTTTGATGAATTCCACTTTAGCGTCAGACACAGCTGCACATCTAAACTCACAAGAAGTTAGCGAGCTTGTTGATGAAAGCGTTCTAGAGCAAATGATTCGAGATACAAGTGCGGATATTATCCCGATCTTGATCGACCATTATGTCGAAGAGTCACAAACACGCTTGGTCGCCATAAAAGAGGCTGTCGCTCAGCACGACGCTCAAACACTTGAGTTCGAGGTCCACACTCTTGGCAGTACGGCCCTATCATTAGGTAATCGCCCTTTGGGTGAGTTGGCTCGCGCTTTAGAGAAGCAATGTTTAGAACAGAGTCATGATGCGGCATTTCGACAAGTTGACGAGTTACTAGAACTCGCAGAGCGTTCAATCAAAGCCTTGCTTGATAGAAAAGAGGCTGGTTTCTGCGAGCTCTGAATGCTCATCATCGGTATCAGATAAATACTCAACATAATCGTTATTAATATAGTTACCATTAATAGGCACTCCATCGTGAGCAACAACGCGAGAAAGTACACCTATCATTTCTTAAGAGATTGCATGCGGTAGATAACAAATACACAAGTCTCGTGTTGATGGATACATACCACTATGTTATTGATTGGTTGGGATAAAGTTTCAAAAGGAATACACAATGCGCCCTAAGGTATTGTTAGTTGAAGACTCCACCTCACTCGCCGTACTCTACAAGCAGTACGTAAAAGACGAGCCCTACGATATTTTCCACGTCGAAACCGGCGCGGAAGCTAAGATCTTCATTGAAAGGCACTCTCCACAGCTTGTTATTCTCGATCTTAAGCTGCCCGACATGCCAGGCGAAGAAGTCTTAGATTGGATAAGTGCGAACGAAATACCGACCGCCGTCATTATCGCGACAGCACATGGCTCAGTTAATATTGCTGTAGACCTCATCCAGCGCGGTGCGGAAGACTTCTTGGAAAAGCCAATTCAAGCCGATCGACTTAAGACCTCTGTCCGCTTGCATTTGAAACGAGCTAAGCTAGAGAACCTCGTTGATGACATGCAAAGCAAGTTCGATCGTGACCGCTTTCATAATTTCATTGGCTCTTGCCTACCTATGCAGGCGGTTTACAAGATTATTGATTCTGTCGCGCCAACCACTGCCAGCGTTTTTATTAATGGCGAAAGTGGTACGGGTAAAGAAGTGTGTGCGGAAGCGATTCATCAAGAGAGCCAGCGTAATGGTAAGCCCTTCGTTGCGATTAACTGTGGTGCTATCCCTCGAGACCTAATGGAGAGTGAAATCTTTGGTCACGTTAAAGGTGCATTTACCGGAGCAACAGCCGACCGTAAAGGTGCAGCGATGCAAGCACATGGCGGTACCCTATTTCTCGATGAGCTTTGTGAAATGGAATTGGAGATGCAGAAGAAGCTCCTACGATTTTTGCAAACTGGTACGTTTACCCCACTCGGTGGCAACCGCGAGATTAAAGTGGATGTCAGAATTATCTGTGCGACCAACCGCGACCCACTGGTTGAGGTAGAAGAAGGACGTTTTAGAGAAGACCTTTACTATCGTGTTCACGTCGTGCCTATTGAGATGCCACCGCTTCGTGAACGAGAAAGTGACATTGTCACTCTTTGTGATCACTTCTTAAAGCTGTACGCGAAGCAAGACAAGAAGAAGTTCAAATCAATAGACAAAGAAACGCAGAATCTACTTAAACGTTATGCGTGGCCAGGCAACGTGCGTCAGCTGCAAAACATCATCCGTAACATCGTGGTGTTGAACAATGAAACAAGCGTGACCAAAGACATGTTACCGCCTCCGATTAATAAAATAGACGCAGCTCCAACCTCGAAATCAGTGACACCAATTCGAGTAGCGGCACCCCAAGCTGCTGTTGTGGAAGCACCAGAAGCTAAGTTGCCACCGATTACTCCTGAAGAGTTGGAACAATCGTCAGTTGTTCCCGCTAACAACGACCCGATGACGCCCACATTTACAACAAGCGAAGGTGCTATTCGTCCAATGTGGCAAATAGAGCGCGAAGCCATTCAACACGCGATCAATCATTGTGATGGGAATGTGTTAAACGCTGCTGTGTTGTTAGAACTTAGCCCTTCTACCGTTTACCGTAAAAAGCAGGCTTGGGAATCGGAAGATGAGTACAACCAAGCCTAGCCAAGGTGTACTCAACGTAAACCTTCATGAGATTTGGCTGTTGATCGACAGCCAAACTTTTGGAGGTATAGAAACGCATGTTTTAGAATTAGCACAAGGCCTGATTTCTGAAAGCGCTCAGTATTCAGATGCTGTTCGAATCGTACTTTTGACTCAGTTTAATCCTGAAGCGATCATCGTTGAAAAGTTGAATACGCTGAACATCCCTTTTAGTTACCTCTCCGATTTAGCCTTATGCTGTTTAGATTCAAGCGGCAATAGCGCGACACAGCTTAAACGTGCAGTTCAACATTATCAGCCAAGGCTTATCCATGCTCATGGTTACAAAGCCAGTTTGGTCAGTAAACTCATCAAGCTCCCACCTTGTTTTAACAACACCAAACAAATCACCACTTATCACGCAGGTGAAACCCCAACAGGCAAAGTATGGCTTTATGACTGGCTCGATCGTTACAGCAGCTTTCTTTCTGATCAGTCGCTCGTGGTCAGTGAGAAGATTAAAGCGAAAGTACCGAGTAAAACCCATCAATTGAATAACTTCGTTAAAGTCCCAACTGGGTTAACAAACTCCCCTTCATCAAGCCCATTCCATGTTGGTTTTGTGGGCCGATTAAGCCATGAAAAAGCGCCTGATCGATTTGTCGCATTAGCCAAACAGTTTCCTGATGTTAGGTTTGAGCTTTTTGGTGACGGACCAGAAATGGACGTCTTAGCTAAATCGCAGCCTGATAATGTTACTTTTCATGGACATCAGACCAATATGGACGACGTCTGGAGCCAAATCGATTTGTTAATCATCCCTTCCCGCTTTGAAGGCTTACCTATGGCGGCATTAGAAGCCATGATTCGCGGCATTCCCGTTCTCGCTACCTCAGTTGGTAACTTGCCTAAGCTCATCGTGCACCAAGTTAATGGCTACCTCGCCAATTCAGAATCTGATTCAGAAACAGCGTTAGTACTAGAACAGCATTTATCCTCGTGGATGTCATTGACGAGCGAGCAACGTGACTCTCTCAAGAGTAACGCGATAGAAACCGTGAAAGACCAATACTCGCCACAAGCTGTTGTCCCGCAGTTGTTGGAAATCTATCAACTCGACCGTTAATACTAGTCTTAGTCGGTAATTGGTTATTTTAGCTGGATAACTTAGCCGTTCTAGTCAGTCTTATACTGATTCTCAAATTGACAAAACTCACCAAGGCTAAGCCCTCACTTAATAATCCAACACTAAATCAATTAGTTAAACAAAATGCATAACTGGCACTCGCTTTGCAATATTTAACATTAGGTGTAACTACGTCTCAAAAGATTGCGAGCGAGTCATGAAGAGTTTATTTGCGAATAGAGGTCACAATGGTCAACCCTGAAGCCAATAGATTGCCAGTCATCATCACGATCAGCACCTTGTGTGTCGGGCTCGGTATTGTCTGGTACTTCGTGCCGCATCCCGCTGTTATTGTTGCGCTAGCACTTCTTCCTTTGGCTGGAATGTTTGTTATTAACAAGACCTTTTGGATTGTGATATTGTTCGTTGTCTTTTCATTTTTTCGAATCCATGAAGCGATACCTCAACTCTATTCGTTAAAGATACCGCTATTACTCTCGCTAGGCGCGCTTTCCGCTTTGCTCTGGCATGCTTTCATCAGCAAAGAACTTAAAATATTCTGGCACCCTACATTGAGCTGGCTTGCTGTTTTTTGGGCTCTCGTCTTTATCGGCCTGATCTTCGCGTCTAACCGTCCAATAGCGTTAGCTGAATTTAAAGGCGTGTATTGGAAAATAATGGTGATGACACTCGCTATCGTGTGGCTGGTAAACAGCGTCGAAAACTTAGCAAAGACATCGACAATCATCATGATGGCCGGTTCGTTAGTCGCACTTATTGCAATTAACAACTCAATCAATGGTATCGGATTAGTCGAAGGGTCACGTGTCACTATTGGCCGCGATTTTGGTTCGATGTTAGGAGATCCTAATGATTTAGCACTGGTTCTTTTGTTTCCACTTGCGTTTGCGCTCAGTCAGACGACCACCCATGGCATTCATGCTTTTAAGCGTGTATTGAGTATTGGTGTCGCTGTATTGTTACTTGCCGCTATCGTTGCAACCCAAAGCCGTGGTGGATTACTTGGTGCGCTAGCAGTCGTCGGGATTTTTGCGTTCAAAGTAATACGTTCAAAATCACTGTTGATCACTTTGGGCGCTATCGGAGCGATTGGCCTTTACTTTGTTGCTGGAATTTCAGACAGAGCATCAGGCGGTGCTGCTGAACAAGGGGTTGATGAATCTGCAATGGGCCGAATCTATGCATGGGAAGCCGCGTTCAAAATGGCACTGGATAACCCTTTAACCGGAGTCGGCCTAAACAATTTCTTTTCTAATTACTTCTTTTATAGTTCGCACTGGGACGGACTGAATCATGCTGTTCACAGTACTTGGTTTGGCGTGCTCGCTGAAACTGGCTTTCTAGGGTTGATTATCTTTCTGATATTGATTGGCTCACTGATCAAAACAATACGCTCGACACTCAAACAGCTTTCAGAGACGACCAACGCAATCGACCCAAATCTCAATGCCGCGGCTTACGCCGTATATGCTGGGTTAATTGGCACCATCGTGTCGGGTACATTTTTGACTCAAGGCTTCAATTGGCCGATTTACATCCTCGCAGCACTCACAGTTTGCGTCTCTAACGTATCTCATACTGCCTGTCAAAATGAGAAAATCTAAAAGCAGACTTGTAACTCATTGAAAATAATGCATTTATTAAATGGCACAATATATGAAAGTACTTCTATATAACAAAAAAGAGGATTTTCATTATGACGTCAGTATCTATACATCAATTCAAACATTGGCTTAAGTTTCATCCTAATTCTCGAATTAGAAATGTGTTTATCATTTTGAAAAACATCAGAAGCACAGAGCTACCTACCCCTCAAGTACTTAATCGTTGCCTATATCAAGCGCACAAGCTAGTGGTGAATTTGGTTTCTGGCTTTATGCGATTCTTCTACTGGACTCCGGCTTTCAAAGGTCGTGTCGCTCAATGTGGCAAACGCCTGTATTTATACGGTGGCCTCCCTTTCGTGAGCGGTCCGGTACAAATTACGATTGGCGATAACTGCCGTATCTCTGGCCACACGACATTCTCTGGTTGTACCCAACCACTTGAAGGCTTGGAACACCCGCTACTGTCGATTGGCAACAATGTAGACATCGGTTGGCAATCGACTATCGCAGTTGGAGGTAAAGTCGTTATTTCTGACAACGTACGCATCGCTGGCGGTGCTTTCCTGTTTGGATACTCTGGACACCCGCTTGATGCAAAACGTCGAGCACTAGGTGAAGGCGATGACCCTCAGCAAATCGGCGACATCATTCTTGAACAAGATGTATGGCTAGGTACCAATGTTACCGTTAAAGGTGGCGTAACCATCGGCGAAGGTGCCGTAATAGCCGCAGGCAGCGTGGTAACAAAAAACATCCCTGCCTTCGCAATCGCAGGCGGTAACCCTGCTCGAATTGTCGGTCAGATTAAATCCGTTGAAGTGACAGAATCCGATGTGTTCGATTCGTTAGAGACTCATGGAGGCGACCATGCGTGATTTAATCGTATTTGGTGAAGACTTTGGCGGTCTGCCTTCATCGACTCAACACTTGGTTCGCCACTTGGCTAAACAACACAAAGTCTTATGGGTCAACTCTATTGGCTTAAGACAACCGAAGCTGTCCGCCAAAGATGTAAGCCGAGCGTTCAACAAGTTGTTTGGTAAAACCAAGGCCGTTACTCAAAACATGCTCGACTCTGAGGGGCACGACAACATTACTATCGTTAACTTAAAGACAATCCCTGCGCCTGCTTCAAAGTTTTCTAGAAAGCTGGCTCAGCAAATGATGTTGCACCAACTAAAACCGGTTATTGCGGAGCTTAATCTTAACGAGCCTATCCTATGGACTTCCCTTCCTACCGCTGTTGATTTATGCGGACACTTAGGCGAGTCAGCGGTTGTTTATTACTGCGGGGATGACTTTAGTGCGCTCGCGGGCGTTGACCACAAAACTGTCGCACAGCATGAATTGGAATTGATTGAGAAATCAGATCTGATCTTCGCTGCTAGTGAAAAGCTGATGGACAAATTCCCTAGTGAGAAAGCTCAACTCTTACCACATGGTGTCGATGTCGGGTTATTTTCTACACCAGCTCCAAGAGCACACGACTTGCCAAGCAACCACCGCCCAATTGCAGGCTTTTACGGAAGCTTATCTGAATGGCTGGATTACGACATGGTCAAACATGTGGCGACAGCAATGCCGGAATGGGACTTTGTATTCATCGGCCCTAATGAGCTTGATACATTGTCGTTGCCTAACCTCGATAATGTTCATTACTTGGGGCCTCGCCCACATCACACGTTGCCAAGCTATTCACAACACTGGGATGTGAGCCTATTACCTTTCGTTGATAACGAACAGATCCGAGCATGCAGTCCATTAAAGCTGATGGAATACCTTGCCGCGGGAACTCCTATCGTGACCACCCCTTTTCCTGCAATGGTTCCTTATAAGAATCACGTTACGTCCGTTGAAAATGCACAACAGATGGTCGAAGCTCTCGAGCAAAGCCGTCACCTTGAAAACTCGCCAGTCTCTGTTGTCTCTAAAGACAGCTGGCAGAACCGTGGTAACTTCGTACATTGGATGTTGGAGCTATTATGAATGATCTGAAATTGCGGTTATTGGTCATCATCAATGCCATGTGGCGCCAACGCTACGTTATTGTTCTACCAATCCTTATTTTGCCCTTTGTAGGCTTTGGTGTGAGCAAGTTGGCTCCGACTAAATATGACGCGCATACCAGTATGTTGATTCAAGAAACGGCCAAAATGAATCCATTCCTGGAAGACATCGCGGTTTCTACCATGCTCAAAGACCGCCTTAACGCGTTGAGAACACTACTTCATAGTCGACATGTTCTTTATTCGGTCGCTGATGAACTGCAATTAACCACGCCCGATATGCCTGAAACTGAGAAACAAGAGATCATTACTGACCTATCTCAACGTCTAACGGTGACTCAGCTTGGAAAAGATTTTCTAAAAATCAGCTTAAGCTCAAACACGCCAGATGGAATGGAAGCGACGCTTCGTTCGGTAAGTGAACATTTTATTGAGCAACTGTTAGCACCAGAACGTTCTTCGATTGAAGACTCGAGCAACTTCTTGAAAATTCATATAGATAAACGCAGTGCTGAACTTGAAGTAGCAGAAGAAGCTCTTGCCTTATACATGAATGAAAATGTTCATTCGACGCCTGAGGTACAGAGCCAAAGTTTGAATCGCTTAGCGTCACTCAAACAAACACTGGCAGAAAAAGAGGCCGAGTTATCCGGTGTTGAAAAAAGCTTAGGGTCAATCGATCAACAGCTTTCAAAGACCAACCCCGTGATAGGTCGAATAGAAGATCAGATCATCGATATTCGTAGTGAGCTGGCTCTACTTCAAGCCAAATACACAAACAAACACAGTGCCGTACAAGCTAAAGTTCGTGAACTAGACAGACTTGAAAATGAGAGAAAGAGTTTACTCGATGTAACTCAACCTACGATGAACAGCGACCAGCTTTGGGACATTGCAAGTAGCACGACACTGAACAAACTGTCTGATACCCAACCTCTTTTGGTCACCCAGCTACACAGCTTACAACTGGTTCGTGCTCGCTTTGAGTCTTTAACTGAAGAAACGAAAAGCCTTCGTACTATGATTTTCGAATTAGAACACAAGGCGAATAACTTCGGTGAAAATGCAAAAGAGATGTATCGCCTTAAACGCCAAGTTGAAATCAAGCGTCAGCTATACGATGAACTGACAGAGCGTTATGAAATGGCTCAATTAACGGGTTCGCTTGGCGTATTCGAGCAAAACAAACGTGTGAAGATTATCGACTTGCCCTTCACGCCTAGTATCAAATCTAACATACCTTCTTTTGTGTTTGTTTTGGCTGGTTTCGTTGCAGGTATAGGCCTAGGCATTGGGTTGGCGATATTGTTTGAGCTGTTTGACTCTTCAATCAAGCGTAAAGATGAAATTGAAGACATCTTAGGTGTTCCCGTAATTACCGTTATCCCTAAAATGAGTTGATTAGCCTTAAAGCCATTTTTTAACTTGCTAGCTTCTTAGCTTTCTATTTTCGTGCTTGCTAGCTCTTTAGTTTCCAAGTACTAAACGCCAACACTCGGTTGGCGTTTTGCTTTTATAAAGCCCCAATTATTAATCCCACTTTCGATTTCCCCAAGCACCACGATTCAAATAGCCATTCACTCGTATCCTGTTTTGATTCCCATTTTGAGAAACGAAAATCGCCCTCGAACCATTCAACGTAAATTACTGAAATATATTGATTATTTAATTGGCACAACTCCTGCAATCTCCTTGTGTAGTCAAACGTTTTAAAGAAGTTACTTCAAGAGAAACGTCAGAAAGCCGAAACAAGAATTATAAAGGCAGGGTCCAAATTATGAATAACCAGATAACAAAGCATGGCAAGAAGATCATACACGTTGTTCAACACCTTGCCCCAGGCGGATTAGAAACCCTAACGTTAGATTTGCTGCGCCTTGCTAAACCAACAGACCAAGTGTTGATCGTCAGTTTAGAAGGCACGAAAACAGAATCCATCGCAAACTGGCCGAAGCTGAAGCCTTACCACAACCAAATCGTGTTTTTAGATAAAGAGCCCGGTGCTCAATTCAACATCATCATAAAACTCATCAAAGCATTTAGAGGAATTCGCCCTGATGTTGTTCATACCCATCACATAGGCCCACTGCTCTACGCGGGTTACGCTGCCCGTGTATCAGGGGTTCCTACTCGAATTCATACCGAACATGATGCTTGGCATTTGAAAAATAACAAACGTCGTCGCTTACAAGCATTAGCACTTAAAGCCGCTCAGCCAACTTTGGTGGCCGATGCAACCCGTGTTTACAACCAACTGCGCTCTGCCTTTTCATACAACAACATCATCACGATTAAAAACGGTGTGGATTGCGAGAAGTTCAAACCGATGTCAAAAGCAGACGCGAGAGCAACACTCGATCTACCAACCGATAAACACATCGTAGGTTGTGCGGGACGTTTAGAGCATGTGAAAGGTCAAGACCAACTGATTAAAGCGCTTACCTTACTTCCTACTAACACCGTTGTCGCATTGGCTGGTGATGGTTCAAAACGCAAGCAACTGGAACAACTCACTGACCGCTTGAATTTAAGCGACCGTGTGATCTTTCTTGGCCTAATTGAAGACATGACTACCTTTTACGGCGCGTTAGACACGTTCTGTCTACCTTCTCGTCATGAGGGGCTGCCACTTTCTACACTAGAAGCTCAGGCGTGCAACATCCCTACCGTCGCGATGAATGTAGGAGCTGTCGATGAAACCTTATGTCCAGTCAGCGGCGCCCTCGTCAAAAGCGGCAGCATTGTGGGGTTAGCTAGTGCGCTATTAGAAAAGCAAAATGAACGCTTTTTGTCACCTCGTCGTTACGTACTCGAAAACTTCGACATTGTAAAAATGGTTGCCTCTTACAACGATATCTCAAAAGGAGTTTGCGCATGATCGACTGGTTGCTTGCAGGACTTTGCTTATTCTCTGGTGCGCTGATTGTCTACCATCACGCTGCCTATCCACTGTTACTGCGTTGGTATGCGAAAAGTCACCCGGCGCGTCAGATTGAAGAGAGCCATCGTTGTTATAAAGACGAACAACAAGATTGCACACTACCCACCATTACCATTCTTGTGCCAGCATTTAACGAAGAGCAGTGGATCGCCGATAAAGTTCGTAACCTTGCTTCATTAGATTACCCAAAAAAGAAGCTACAAGTGATTATTGCTTGTGATGGCTGCACTGATAACACGGTAGAAATCGCCGAAATGACGATTCAAGAAGCGATGTGCAGCGATATCTATTTCGAGATACATGACCACAAGACCAACCGAGGGAAAGTTGCGGTTATCAATGAAGAAGTGACCAATATAAAAAGCGATATCACGGCACTAAGTGATGTATCAGCCCTTATTTCATTGGATGCATTGCTTATTGCAGCCGCTCATTTTGAAAGTGACAAGGTTGGTGTGGTAAACGCAACGTATCAACTATGCCCAACGGGCAACGAAGGTGAAAACGCGTACTGGCAGTATCAAACCGCCGTTAAAGAGTCTGAGGCTTCATTAGGTTCGAGCTTGGGTTCTCATGGCGCGTTCTACTTGTTTAGAACCCATTTGTTTGAACTACTGCCTCTAAACACCATCAACGATGACTTCATCTTGCCAATGCAAATCGTTAAACAAGGTTACATTGCAGAATACGAAACACAAATGGTGGCACTGGAGCTAGAAGAATCGAACCTAGAAACAGACTTCAAAAGAAGACTTCGTATTTCAGCGGGCAACATGCAACAAGCGATTCGATTGTTTGGCTTGTTCAGCCCCAAGTTCAAAGGCATCGCGTTTGCGTTCTTCTCCGGAAAAGGGCTTCGCCTACTCACTCCATATTTAATGATTGTTTGCTTAGTGTGCTCAATCTTACTTAGCAACTACTTGGTATTTGAAGCACTGTTATGGGCTCAAGTTGCCGTTTATACCATTGGCGTACTTGGCTGCATCTTGCCAAAGCGTCTAGTAAACAAACCTATTTCATTAATCTCTTATTTGATAGTTGGACACTATGCCAACTTCATTGGTGGCATTCGTTACCTAATCGGACTAGAAAACTCACCTTGGACACGAGCGAATCATTAAGGACTTATTATGATGAACATTGAACAGCTATCTACTCAAAACTTATACCAATACAAAATCTCACGAGCTAAACGTACTTTCGATTTCGTTAGCTCATTGATTGCGGTGATTTTGTTAGCGCCAGTATTTCCATTGATAGCGATGGCAATTGCACTGACTTCTCGCGGTCCTATTTTCTACCGCCAATTGCGTGTCGGTAAATCTACGCCGGAGAAAATGGCAATCTTTGAAATCATGAAGTTCCGTAGCATGTACGAAGATGCAGAAACGCGTTCTGGCGCAGTTTGGGCTACAGCGAATGACCCACGAATCACACCTGTTGGCCGCTTTTTGAGAAAGACACGTCTTGATGAGCTCCCACAGCTGTTCAATGTATTGAAAGGTGAAATGTCTCTAATTGGTCCACGCCCTGAACGCCCTACTTTTTACACCAAACTAGAGAACGAAATCCCTTACTTTGCTGACCGTACATACGGCGTAATGCCTGGTATTACGGGGCTTGCACAAGTGAATCAAGGTTATGATACCTGTATTGATGATGTACGTCGTAAAGTGGGCTTTGACCACAGTTACGCATTAAGCCTATGTTCGGTGAAGTCTTGGATTGCCGCAGATCTCAGCATCATTTCTAAAACTATCATTGTGATGGTCGACGGTCGAGGTCGTTAAACTGATATGGTGTGAGGCGAAAGAACAAGCTGTCTAGTCCAAGGTGAAAAATAGAGCAGTCTGTCCCATGTGAACACAAAGCCAGCTTTGATAATGATTTGTCAGCTGGCTTTTTACTGTCTTAAAACAAGCCAAACCCAAGAACGCTTCGATTTTAAAATCCAATTGGTATACGATGCCAACATACTGTTCTAAAAACGATTAAATGCCGTTGTTATGAAAATCGCAGATCTTAAGCTGTTTACCACCGTTGTCGAACTGGGTAGTTTTACTGCCGCAGCCAATGCACTTGACCTTCCCCGAGCTAACGTTAGCCGTAGAATTAACGACCTTGAGAAGTCTCTCGGCATTCAACTGTTCTTTAGAACCACACGAAGCCTCTCCTTAACCAAATCTGGCGAGCTCTATTACAAAGAACTACTCAATGCATTGAGTGCGCTCGACAAAGCGAACCATGTCGCTTCCAACCTTTCAGAGGTTGCACACGGGCAAATTAAGATTGGTCTATTGCCTGAAACCAGCGACATCATGCAGTCGACTCTTTTTAAATTCCAAGATATGTACCCTAAGGTTGAGCTGGATATTCGCAACATTAGTAACGCCTTTGTCGACATGTACCGTCAAGGGTTAGACCTCGCGATGCATGGTGGTACGTTGAGCGACGCTAACGTGGTTGCTCGTAAAGTGATGGTTCTCCAACGTATTTTTGTCGCAAGCCCTGAATTTCTAGAGAAACAAGGCACGCCCTCAAACCTAAGAGAGCTCTCCAATTACCCATTTGTTTGCTTCAGGTGGCCAAGTGGCGACATCGATAAACAATGGGACATCAAAGATCACACCATCAAAGTTGAGCCTTCGGTCGTCAGCGACAGCATTGGCTTCGTGAAAGGCGGTGTAATTCGACATAGAGGCATCGCGTTGTTACCAGAACTCTTGGTACGACAGCAACTCAAAGACGGCACCTTGATTAACCTGTTCCCCGACGAGAATCTTCAAGAAGAAGAAGCATGGCTGCTCTATCCTCAGCGTAAAGCGTTAAGCCATTCAGCACAGCTTTTGATTGATTTTTTATTACAAGAGCTTCCGAAACTCTAGTTATTGTAACGAATATTGTGACAGTGTTTCACGTGAAGACTAGATTATCTAAACAAGACTGAAAGATAGAATTACTCCATAAATTGACAGGAGTAATCCATGAAGCCTATATCTCAACATTCATCTGTTTTGCAGCGTTCGTCTATCTTTCAGCAGGCACCTATCTTCAAATACACAGTCATGGCACTAAGCCTAACCGCTCTGTTTGGCTGTAATGACTCTGAGGCGACGATAGCTCAAAAACAAACGCGCCCGATTCAAGTTATCCAACTTGAACCTCTCTCTCATCAAGTTGAAAAATCGTTCACAGGCAAATTGCAGTCATCAGAAACCGCTGGCGTTGCGTTTCGTGTACCTGGCACTATTCAAAAAATGATGGTCTCGGTTGGTGATTCAGTTAAGAAAGGCCAACCACTTGCGCAGTTAGACCCTCATGATTATCAAGTCGCGTTAGAAGAGTTACAAGCACGAGCACTCGAAGCGAAATCTGCACACAAATTAGCGAAATCCGAACTTGTACGAGTAAAACAAGCCATCGCTGATAATGCGATTGCCGATGTTAATCTAGACCGTGCAATCAGCGGTTATGAACGAAGTGAAGCGGCGGTTAAAGTCGTAGAACAGAACATACGCCGTGCGAAAGATTCGATTCGTTATACCAAGTTGCTCGCACCCTTCGACGGCGTTGTAGCGGCATCGAACTTCGATCAGTTTGAACAAGTTCTGCCGGGCATTTCGGTTTTCACCATCCACAACCCAGATCAGCTTGAAGTTAAAATCCAAGTCCCAGAAAACTTGATTCATGAGTTCCAACCGAATCAAACCGCTGTTATCAATTGGTATGGTTCAGAGGAAAAGCTGATTGGGTACGCCGCTGAAATTGCCACGTCACCTCATCTTATCAAGCAAACCTACGCGGTTACCTACCATGTAGAGACAACCAACAAGTCAGTGTTGCCAGGAAAAGCCGTCACACTGACAACTCAACTTGGCGAAGCTAGCAACAATTTCTGTTTACCGTATTCAGCGTTGGTGAATCAATCTGGCATCGAGCAAGTATTCACCGTTCAAAACGAACAAGCGCATGGCGTGACTGTGGACGTGGTTTCAATGTCTCAAAATACCGTGTGTGTTGAATCAACGCTCAACGATGGCGATTTCGTCGTGGTGAGTGGTGCTCAGTACGTCATGGAAGGCCAACACTTCTCCGATATTCAAGTTAAGAGTCTGTAGGTAAATCATGATGAATCTAGCTGATTTTGCGATCAAACAACGCACCTTCATCCTGTTTTTCACTGCATTGAGTGTTATCGCAGGCCTGTTTTCTTACTTTGATCTTGGCAAGCTCGAAGATCCAAGCTTCACCATCAAAACGGCCGTCGTAGTAACGCTCTACCCCGGTGCTTCTGCGGAAGAAGTGGAACAGCAAGTTACTGATACCGTCGAAACTAAACTGCAAGAGATGGGGTCATTAAACCGACTTCGTTCACTCTCTCGCCCTGGCATGTCGATGGTGTTTGTCGATCTCAAAGAGTCTCTTAATTCAAAGGCACTTCCTCAAGAGTGGGACTTATTGCGTCGCAAAGTATCTGACATGAAGCTGTTATTGCCTTCGACTGCACAGATCAGTGTCGTACAAGACGAGTTTTCTGAAGTCTACGGCATGCTTTTCTCTATCCACAGTAAAGATGCATCGCCTGCTGAACTAAGACGTTACGCAGAAGAGTTGCAACGTCGAATTAAAACCGTCGATGGTATTAAGAAGATCGAATTACACGGCGTTCAACCACGCGTTGTTCATATCGACATCCCAGATGAAAGGTTAGCGCAATACGGCCTATCTATCACACAAGTTTGGTCGCAGCTGAATACGCAAAACATGGCCTTCGATGCCGGTAAGTTTTCAGCAGGAACTGAACGAATCCGAGTTCAACAGTCGAGTGAGTTTGGTTCATTAGACGACATCAAAAACCTGATGATCAAAGGCGGCGTGAGTGAATTAGGAACTAGCTTAATCCGCTTAGGCGATATTGCAGACGTCACAATGGGCTACCAAGAGCCAATGATGACAGAGAACCGCTACAACGGCGTACCAGCAGTCACATTAGCGATGAGCCCAGTCACCGGCGTAAACGTGGTATCACTTGGTGATGAAATCAATCAAATCGTCAGCGATTTTCAAGCAACCCTGCCGTTAGGTGTTGATATCGCGACAGTTGCTAACCAGCCGGAAGAAGTTCAGAAATCGATCGACAACTTCGTAAGTAACTTGCTAGAGAGTGTCGCGATTGTATTCATCGTCCTGTCTATATTCATGGGGCTAAAAAGCGCAACGATTGTCGGCTCAAGCTTACTGCTGACTATCTTGCTGACGCTTATCTACATGAACATCGCTTCAATCGATTTACACCGAGTTTCGCTAGGTACCTTCATTCTTGCGCTTGGTATGTTGGTAGATAACGCCATTGTCATCACCGATATGATGATTGTGAAAATCAACAAAGGCATCGACCGAACCAAAGCCGCAATCGATTCTGTTAAAGAGACCGCTACACCACTCTTTGGTGCGACAGTCATTGCTATCATGGGTGCGAGCCCTGTTATCTTTTCAAAAACCGATGCCGCTGAGTTCGCAAGCTCAGTATTCCTAATTATCGCCTCTTCACTGTTGTTGTCATGGTTTGTCGCAATGACCTTCACAGCTTTGATGTGTTGGTTTTTCATCAAGCCAACTAAGCAAGCTGACAACACCAAAGTGAGCTTATACCGTAAGAGCGTAAACTGGACGGTAGATAACCCACTCAAAGCACTGACGGGACTTATTCCGCTGATCTTGGTTACTGCATTAGCTATCCCGAATATTGCCGTTAACTTTATTCCACAAGCCGACAGACCCATTCTGTTCTTAGATTACTGGCTGCCAAATGGCGCCAAGGTTGAGCAGACCTCAGAAGACATGAAGCGTATCGAACAATGGTTGTTAGAGCAGCCGGAAGTCGAGAGTATTTCAACGTACGTTGGTGCTGGCGCTCCTCGTTTCTCAGTGACCATTGAGCCAGAGCCGTTTGACTCTGCTTACGGTCAGATCTTGATTAACGCGACCGATTTCCCTTCACTCAGCCCGCTGATTGCGCGTGGCGACAAATGGTTAATGGAAGAGTTTCCAAACGCCGATCCTCGCTTTAGAAGCTTAAAGCTTGCGACTTCGGATAAATTCAGTGTTGAAGCGCGTTTTTCAGGCCCAGATATCGAGGTACTGCACGGCTTATCTGAACAAGCGAAAGCTATCTTTGCTCGACATCCAGACACCAAGTACGTTCGTGACGACTGGCGTCAAAAGAGCAAAGTGCTAGAACCTGTCATCAACCAAGACAAGATGCGTCTTGCAGGCATTAACCGTGCAGATATTGCATTCGCGATGAAACGCGCGTCAGAAGGCATGCCGCTAGGTCGTATGAACTTAAACGACGAACTGGTGACGATTCAACTGCGTGGTACAGAAAGCTCTATTCAATCGCTAGAAACTTTGCCGGTACGTTCTTTATTGGGCATCCACAGCGTTCCACTAGGTCAAGTCATTGACGGGTTTGAGCTTACCAGCGAAGAGACCATGATTTGGCGTCGCGACCGAGTAAAAACCATCACAGCACAAGCTGGCGTTGGTCGCTACACCACACCTGCAGCAGTGAGAGACTCAGTTAAAGAACAAATAGAATCCATTCACCTTCCACACGGTTACCACTTGGAATGGGGTGGCGAATATTACGACGAGCATAAAGCGGTCAGCGATATTCTTAAACAGCTACCTAAAGCGATGTTGTTGATGGTGATCATCCTAGTTGCGATGTTTAACGGCTTCAAACAGCCAGTGATCATCTTCACCACCCTACCGCTTGCGGCGACGGGTGCAACGTTCAGCTTGTTGTTGTTGGATAAACCGTTCGGCTTCATGGCGTTGATTGGCGCGGTAACGTTGACAGGTATGATCATCAAGAACGGCATCGTTTTGATGGACCAGATCGAGCTTGAACGTAAAGACGGTCGCTCACTGTCAGACGCAATTAAAGAAGCAACCGTGAACCGTACTATGGCGATCTCGATGGGCGCACTCACCACAGCACTTGGCATGATCCCGTTGCTTAGTGACCTGCTGTTTGACCAGATGGCGGCAACCATTATCGGTGGCTTGGCTGCGGCAACCGTGTTGTCTCTGTTTGTAATGCCTGCGCTGTACAAGCTCTTCTATCGAACTGAAGAAAAAAAGACAGTGGCTGAAGCCATTAAAGATGCTGTAGTTGTACTCGATGCGACGCCTCAAACTACAAACATCGGCACTCCAACCTCATTCAACAAGGAGCAATAAACATGTATCCATTAACTAAGTTTAAAGTGGCTCCTATTGCTCTTGCCTTGTTGCTAACAGGTTGTGCGGTTGGCCCTGATTACGATGAACCGCAAACGACTATGGCTGAGACCTTCTTATATAGCCAAGGTGATGTGAACCAAGATGGCGTGAGCCAAAACGAACAGCACAACCATTGGTGGGCACAGTTCAATGATCCAACGCTCAATCAGTTAGTGGCTGATGTTCAAAGCCAGAATATCCCGCTTAAACTGGCCGCTGAGCGAATCAACATGGCGAACTCATACAAAAGCGTTGTTGAATCATTCAAAGTCCCAACCATCAATGTCGGCGGTGGTTATTACAATTACCAACTGAGTGAGAACGACTCCCTACTCGGCCCGGTATTTGGCGCCTCTGATGCGGTTGAATCAGCAACGGGGATGTCGCTGCTGGAAGCGCAACACGATGGCGGGTTCTTAGGTGCAAGCATCGCATGGGAAATGGACTTGTTTGGACGTATCGATAAGCAATCGAACGCGGCGACGATTCGAGTTGAACAAGCCGAGATATTCCAATCGGGTTTGAATACCTTGATCACTGCAGATGTCATTCACAACTACCTGCAATATCGCGGCGCTCAAGAGCGAAAAGCGATCGCACTAGAGAACATTTCCGACCAAAAGCAGACTTTAGAACTGGTCACCAAAGTTGTTCGCAGCGGCTATGGCTCGGAGTTAGATCTAGCTCAAGCCAAAGCCATGCTTGCCGCGACTGAATCCATTGTTCCTCAACTTGAAATCGCAGAGCAAGTTCACAAACAACGCATGGCAGTGTTGTTAGGCGAATCACTTACGAGCGTGAACCAACGTTTAGCGGGTGAATTTACGTTACCGAGAATGAAGGATGTGATTCCTACAGGCTTGCCTTCTGACTTGTTAGAACAACGCCCAGACATCCGAATTGCAGAGCGTGAAATGGCAGCCATTAACGAAGAACTCGGCGCAAGCATTGCCAATCGCTATCCAAAATTCTTCCTAACGGGTACGCCAGGAGTGACAGCCGGAAGTTTTGATGATCTGTTCAGTAGCGACTCATTCGGTTGGGCGGCATCTGCAGGCATCAGTTGGAATGTATTCGATGGTGGTCGAGGCGAAGCCATGGTGGAAATGAACGAAGCAAGGTTCAGTTCTGCAGCGCTTAACTACCAACACTCGGTAGACAGCGCCTTTGCAGAAGTCGATTCAAGCTTGTTTGCCTATGGCCGTAGCCAAGAAAACCAAAAGCGCATCGATGAAGCTACCCTTGCCGTCGATAACGCGGTGAACAAAGCAAAGTCGCTATACAAAGCAGGCCTAGTGGATTACTTATCGGTGTTAGACGCACAAAGACAACAAAAAGCGATGCAAGATCGCCAAGTGGCCGCCAAGCTTCAAACCGCCAACACCACGATTGCCGTGTATAAAGCCTTAGGTGGCGATTGGAAAGTCGCTAATGAAACACTGAGTGTCGAATTAGCCCACGTTAACTAGACTCTCTGTTCTCAGCTGAACGATGCAATAAGCATAATAAAAAATACCGCCGTTGATTACGGCGGTATTTTTATGAACTCGTTAACTGGCTAATAAGTTGACCAACAAGATAATCCGTTACTTTGTATCGTTACGCTTCGCCCACTCTTGTAAGGCATCACCCATAGTCAATCCTGTCGCATTGTTCATCCACTGCATAAAATCACGGTCAAATTTAAACTCTTCATCAAGCTTGGACTTAAAATATCGACGCACGTTCTGAGTCGTTTTGTAGCTGTCCGTAATGACGGTACTGTCATCAATCTGATTCTTGTGCCAATCAACCTTTTTCATGGTTTAATCTCTTCCTGTCATCTCAGTGCATGAATTATGCGTTTCGAGGGCCAAACATAATAATCGCCATACCGAGTAGTGCAACTGAGCCACCGACCAGATCCCACGTTGTCGGCTTTTCGCCATCAACAAGCCACAGCCATATCAGGGCAACAGAAATATACACACCGCCATAGGCCGCATAAACACGCCCTGTCGCTGTAGGATGAAGCGTCAATAACCAAGCAAACAACGCCAGGCTGATCGCAGCTGGAATCAATAACCAAATACTCTTGTCTTCTCTCAACCAAAGATAAGGTAGATAACACCCTACTATCTCGGCGACCGCCGTAAGTACAAAAAGACCGACCGTTTTAAATTCAATCACAACTTACCTTTATCTGTTTAAATGCAGGATACCCTCTCGCGTCTAGGGCCGACAAACGCAATAACCAGTGACTAGGAATTAGACGCATCGTTGCTGTCTGTATCTACGGTTTTGATCAGAGGACCAGCACACTCGACAAAATCACCGATATCGAAAGTATCTGGCGCATCGGCTCCGCCCGTCACACCAAAACTGCCTTTGACCATTGGATCCTTCTCAGTCTTATCTACGTCTAAAATGATCTCTACTTTATACGTGTGACCATCAGGAAGGAGTTTGGCACACTCTTCCAGTGTTGAAGCGCTAGCACTCATGCTGAAACCGAATAAACACACCGCAAGTACACTACTTTTCATTTTCAACATCATAAAACCTCTCGAAGACTATAGAAACATCATACCAACAATCGACTCATCTTCACGGGAATTGCCATAAAACGTCTAAAAAACATAACCTTGGTTATCTATGAACGCTATTTGGGCGCTTCCGACTCTGTAAAATTGGTTTTAAAAGTGAAGGCATACGGCGTATCACCGACTTCTCTGAGGTGTTCAAGTCGCTCTATCGCTTCTTCAAGTGTCGGAATATCGTCTTCTTCGATCCACCAAAGAACATAAGTATCTTCAGGTAAACGATGAAACCAATCCCCCTTTCGACGCATGAAATCACGGTGATGTGTGCGGAACATGAAGTTCTTTAACGAATCCACAGAATCCCACACCGACATGTTCACGATCATATTAGGATCATCGAAAGCTTGGATGTTGGTGGCGTCACCAGATTCATCTTTCAGACGCCAAACAAACCCTTCACTGCTTTCTGCGATTCCATTAACCAACTCTAAGTTATCGACAAACTCTTTGATTTCTGGCGCATCTAACGGGTATTTCGCCAGAGCGATATTTAACTGAGCTAATTTCATAATGTTTCTTCCTTGATAAATTATGAGTAAAACACTTCGGATACACTTAACCTTCTAAGCCCTCACTTTTATAACGAATCAAAATACTCACGCCTAGAAGTAATCTGGTATTCGTCCATCAAACTCAGAAGAGTCGTTCGAAATATACATACAATCAGAACCTACTATGCTCACAAAGCCAAGCCTGATATAAAATTGATGCTCAATGTCGCTGTGTAGGTATAAAGCCTTACAAGAATGACGAGTGAATAACTCCGTTTTTACCAAGTTGATCAACTCAGACGCATAACCTTGGTGGCGTAATTCTTGAGGCGTAGCCACAGAGCCAATACCGAAACATCCTTTTGCAAGGCCAAACATGTCACGGTAAACGATAAGAGACGACACGACTCTATCCTTCTCGACTAACACATACCAAGTGCCAGACAAGTACTTTTCACTGTTACGACAACCTGCTAAGTAATCGTCTAACGTCAAGCCATCACCCCAAACATCGAAGCCCATTGTATAAATGGAATCTAACTCGTGAAGCTGTGCTTTTCTTAAGTGCATTACTCTAAATATCCTGAATCAACTAACCCATGTAATACCACATTACCGAGACAACGACAGCCACTCATAAACTTACAGATACGAGGCAAACTAAAGAACAGCTACGCCTTCAACTTCAATCACTGAGTTAACATTAGCGCGTTCGATTATCTTGAGTAACGTCGTTTGGATTAGTTCATTATCTCGGATTTCGGTTTCACAAGAAAAACGCTCTTCTTGGACACCATCGCTCTCACCCAGCATAAATTGAACTGCGACTTCCGTTGCGAGATCTTTGGTCGTCCCGTAATACGCTAACGTGATTTTTGGGTATCCGTTGTCGCCTTTTTTAACCTGCTTCGCGATGCGTTTCTTGGCTTTATCTAAATTCATACAACTTCCTTTTAAGTCTGAAATACAAGGTGACTAGAACACCTTTTTAAACGGTAAGCAATACAATCAGCGTTGGTTATCGAGTTTCCCTAGCCTCTTGATACTAATCAAGATGGTACAGTCTTAGCGCTTTAAAGAGTGATAGCTAGAACACAGATAACCGGTTTAAGAAATATAATGACAGCGCGTAAGAGTTACGCTCCAAGAAGCGGTAGATGTTTTCGTTGTTGATAAGTTAAGGCTAACTCTAAGCACTGCTTAATAAGTGCCCTAGGAAGTGGTTCAGTTAGGTTCAAGACGATTGCCCGATTACCTTGAAATACCAATGTGCCATCGTGCAATTCTCTGAATGTGTCGACTAGCTTCGTTTGACAGTTAAAGAACAAGTAATAGTTGTTTGGCGATTTCAATTTCCAATCAATTCGAATTGGGCTGCCCGTCTTAACGCTGTAACTTGGTTCGCCCCATTTCAGAGACTCTTCGACTTCACCTAAATCCAAATCAGAGCAAAGCTCTAAGATTAATGAACGCAACTCTTCAAGCCGATCTCGAACATCATCGGGATACTCGTCGAAATGTGTTTTGATTGCTTGGTCCATTCAACCTCCGATTCATTTGTTGTGATATTAAAGTGCAGCTCACTTAAAGCATAGAACCTTAAACATTAGCGCAACTTAAAACAAAAAGTGCCAAGCCTCGTAAATCACTTTTGAGTTACCTGTTCGTTAGCGGTTTTCAACGCCAGCTTTAGACCGTCCGTATCCTTACAACCAATGTAAACATGCTTTCCATTGTTTAGGCTTAACTTCAGCGCTGAACCTATCGATGCATTATACAACCAACCATCGCTCAGCATTCGGATACCAATACCTTGATACCACTTGCTTTGATAGAACGATGTCTCTGTAATGTCTGACACTTCTACATTCTTACGCCAAAAGCCAAAGCCGAAATACCAACTTAGTACATTGTCTTTGACCTCAATGGTCATAGAGAAAAAGAGCAAAGCAATTAAACCATTGATGGCGTGAGCGATTAATGTCCCGGAGTTATTATCAGAGGTAACGACAATGAAAGCACTTATCGCAACAAGGATGAGCAGCAATCCCTTGTTGAATTCCTTATTATAAAACACAGCGACAACTCCTATAGACAACGAACAACCCACTAACTAGCCAACAGTTATCTTACTGCAGCCTTTCTAAATAATCGTAGCAAGTAATGCAGGCATACTCCCACAACCAAACCAAGTAGCATCGCCTTGATACTACCAACCCAAAGTATCAAGCCAGAATAACCTTGTCCCGGACCTAAGCCTTGTTTATTAATCACATCGACGAACATAAATCCGTTCCACAGCACATGCAGTGAGGCTGTAAATCCATGCACACAAATTGCGATGGTTCCAAGTAACTTGTACTTGCTAATGACTGGTGCGCCACAAAAAATGACAACAAGCGCAAAGGTAAAAATCAGAGGGCCAGACAATACTAAAGTGAGTGTGGTTACTTCAACGTGGCTCTCTATGCCATAACTGTATGTACAAAATACCATTGTCATTGAAAACAAAAGCGAAATGAGTGCGAACCATAGTGTTCTATTCATTGGGGTTCCCTGCCTTAATAGTGGGTTTAGGACAAATTCGATAATCGACAGGAAGAACTAATTACCAAAAATACGGCATGAGAAATGCCCTTGTTACACGACTATTCGATGGACGACTCAGACTTTCATAAACCCAATGTAACGGAAGACTTAGAACACAAACTAGATAACAAAAATACCACTCACCTTCGCACCTGACTGCATACCTTATTGAGCGCCCTGTTGAACCCAAACAACATTTTCGTTTGAAGTTGGAACCTCAAACCAAGACCAAAACAGATCTAACATTTCAGGTGTCATTTCATAAGACTTACCATTCAGTTCCGAGTTACGGCTAAATGCCCTCTGCTTACAAGTCTCAAAGGGAACATCAAGGTAGTGAACTTCGCTGTCCATACCTAGGTTTGATGCCCAGCTTGTAAAAGAATCTCGGTCTGATTTACGCCAAAAACCAAAGTCAAAAATTACCGGAACACCCAAGGAAAACAGCTGTATTGCAGAGCCCTTGAATAACCCTTGTAGCGTAGCCAGCCGGCTACCAAAAACCTCACGCTCCATATGCTCGCCATACAAAGGAATCATCCACTCATCGATCGAGAAACGAAAGGCGCCATGCTTTTCTGCAAGCGCTTTAGAGTAAGTCGTTTTACCCGAACCGATAAAGCCACATACGAAATAGATTTTAGTCATGATGCCTCTTTTGCTTATAGGTAGAGTTGCTGTGTAAAAGCGCTGACACCAAGCTTAAGCACCAAGATAAGCTTAGGATGCCAAGCGTCATAATTCATTCTTCAAAGCATTCTTACCCAGAACTTCTTGTGCATAGTGTCATCATTGTTTCAGACACAGACTGTCCTTCTATAAGGTAACAATCTGGGACTTCTCCAATCACTTCGAAACCACATTTCAAATACAAATTTTTCGCAGGAAGATTATTCGTGAGAACATTGAGATCTAACCAATCGATACTTGGGCTCTCGTTACAAAACTCAGTCACGCACTTAATCAGTTCTACACCCAACCCCTGCTTTCTTAGGCTTGAATCAACACCCATGCCCAGAAGCACACGATGAAACTTGTACTCTTCACTATAATGACGTAGGTCGATATGACCAAACACTCGTTCATTAGAGTCTTTGATTACCCAGAGCTTTCTCCAACCATGTTCACCAAGGCTTGCCTCAAAACCATTTCGAAACTTGTCTTTAAATCGTTCTGAAACTACACAACTCTCTTTAGAGATCGGTTGGAAAAGTGGAGAGTTATCATCCGCATTCTCAAGAAGCTGTGCTCCTATGTATTCGAAAAAGGATTCTAAATCTGACAAAGCGGCTTCCGATATTCTCATGTAATCTCCTTCTTACGCATGATTCTTTCTTTTAGAAGTGTTCCAATACTGCTAACGACAAACGTAAAAGCAAACGCCACCATTGGCCGATAGAAATCAAACGCACCATCTGTAAGAAAAAAGTACTGATGAATGGCAACACCAAAGCCAACCCCTAATGCCAGCTTCAAGTTCTTGAAAAGTCGTTGTTTCATGTTCATTCCCTCGCAGTAAAAATTTGGTGTATAGATATGAGCAGTGCCAACTAATTTGAACTTAATCCAATGAAAACTCTAGGTTTGGGCCGCCCCATTGATAATTCAATTTATCTGAATCTATACAACAAATAAGTAGGCCATAGTCTTCCTTTTCAAATGATCTAAGTCCCATATATCCCTCTTAGGTTATAGCGCTAAGAGGTTATAGCGTTAAGTTCGTTGCTGATGGTCACGCAACGCGTTTTTAATTTTTTTCATTGCTACGTAAGTTATTGGAGTGCACTTTTCTGGCAATTCGTCGAGGTTGAACCAACGCAACTCTCGACACAAGTTAGGTTCTGCGTTCTCTATTTTGCCAACCCAATCAAAACATAGGTAAAAGTAATGACGAATCGGCAAAGTAGGGTCAACCAATTCAGCCGCTAAATTCAATTCATTAGTGCTAACCGAAGTTTCCTCCAAAGCTTCGCGTTCTGCTGCGTCTAGAGGAGATTCACCGTCCTCTATGCGTCCAGAAGGAAAGCCCCAATACTGGTCAAACGCTTCAGTATTTTGGCGGAAGGCGAGCAATAACTGATTTCTAGAGACAAAGACAAGTTGAACTACATTTTTCATTTATATGAATCTTCCTTTGGAAAACAATACTCACGTTGAGGGGGCTACAAACGCTTGCAATACTGTAAGCTAAACTGGCAAGCATTAGAGTCTCCCTTAAACTGGTTGCTGTGCCTATAGTTATACCTTGTCTGCAAAGTAGGCCATGATTTCTTCGGTGGTCATTTCCTTAGTTTCATTGGAAAAGCAATAGTAACCAGGTCGCATGTCACTAAAATATTGCATGTCCATTTCCAACCCTTCCAAATTTGGAAACAAGCCCACTGGCATATTGTACTCGCCTGTTTCTTTGAATTTATAAAATAAGTGGGTTCCACATTCTCTGCAGAAACCTCGTGAAGCCCAAGAAGAAGATTTGTACATCTTTACTTTATCTTCACCTTCCAGTTTCACTTGAGTACCACATTTCAAAGCAAAGAACGGAGCACCACCCCAAGTTCGACATGACTGACAATGGCAAACTGTAAACTTAGGATCGATGTTTTTAGCCGTAATTTTGACAGAACCACAAAGGCAATTAGCCTCAGAATAATACATTGAAAGAGCTCCTAGATTGATGAAACATACACGCTGCCCTATTGGTGAGCCACGCAATAACTAAGCCGCTAAAAGGAACCTTAATAACTAAGACCAATGCTCAGTGAAAATGCCAAGCATTGAGAATCGGTTCTAGGCGCTTTTTCCTCTGCATTTTTTTGCAATAACTAAACCATGATTACTGCTACCAAGCAATGAAACCTCGGAGCATGTCGATAAATGATACTTAAACCATGATTGATACTGTTGCTCATTTAGTTGATTAACTTCCTGACCAATAAACCGAACGTACCCATCGGTTGCAATATGATTTTCGATACTAAATCCAGATTCAATTACCAAACTTTCAATCTCTAAAGGCTTAGCAAAGTATCCCGTTCTAAAAAATGGATCTACATCGGGAGAAGAGACCAAGCCACTTTCATTCAATTCACTTAGAATATCAGGGGAAACTAAGCTACTGGACATTTTGGCAAGCAAACCCGCCACAAAGAAACGACTGATATACGCTATCGCAACTACACCATTTGGTTTCAATATTCGATTTGCCTCTTTTAAAACTGCTTCTCGGCCTGACTTCGATTGTATGTGATAAAGCGGCCCCAATACTAAAACAACGTCTTGAGTACCGTTTTCAATAAAACTCACGTTAGTTGCATTTGCTTCGTGAACAACCAAGTCTAAATTCTGGGTCTCAGCATTATATTTAAGTTGCTCGACTAATTCTGGAACTAGCTCCACTGCTGTCACATCCATACCTTGTCGAGCATAATGAAGTGAATAGCGACCAGTAGCCGCACCAAGCTCCGTCAAACGACCTGCTGATTCGAGATAAGACCCCAAAACATTAATTGTTGTATCAAATTCAATACGCGTTATGTTTTGAGAAAGTAGACGCTTCTCTTCGTCAAATTTCGCGTAGTAATCCATATACTCTTCTTGCACGACTCACTCCTATCCAGTTCACACCAAATGAAGTAAATGACAACGTTACCAATACACTCAAACTGCCACCTAAATCACTCAAGCTAAACCGTGTTAAAAATACCAAGTGTTGGTAGTCTACTTAAGCGCTTATTATTCAAATGTTACCTTTAATGCCGCAGCTTGTTGCTCAAATAACCCATTGTCAGATTCAGAGGTAGACTTAGCTACATTTACCCATTGAACTCCTGTATCGTCAATATGACGAAACTCAATTTGTAATGCATATTTTGAACAATGAAGTAGACCAAATCCAAAGCCTACAAAAGTTAAGATAACAACTATGGCTTTAAGCCAAAGCGGGGTACTTTCAAGGCTTGGAACTGCTAGCCAAACTGCTCCAGAGAAGACAAATAGCCAAAATATTATTTGCCCCACATTGTCGAGCAAACCGAGTTTTTTAACTCTCACATCATTAATTTTTGATAAAGGGTATGAATCTTTTTTGAAGCTAAACTCTTTTTGGCTTAGTCGAAAATCTGTTTCCTTGTACATTATTTACTCCATTCGTATGACGCCAAATTAAGGTATGAACGACGCTAGCACCTTACTTAGACCATAGTGCAATCGTCATTAAACTTACTGAAATGATGATGCCATGCGTTGTGAATCACTTTTAAAGTTCTTATTGTGGTTAGTTGACCTATGCGATCACGCAATAAGCTAAAGGGAATAAACTAGCGAGTAAAAAACGACCACCTAACCCGGTACTTTCAAGCTTAGTTACAACAGTATGTTTAGAAGAGTTATTTTCAATCAAACTACTTGCCGCTACACCCGCCACATTACTTGGATCGCTGTAACCTACTTTGTGCCCCGAAAAAGAGAAGATGCTGCCGAGCCCAATAAGTAGGAGCATTGAGTAAAAGGCGTAGTCACTCAAGAACTGGATTGCTAAAGAACCTGTCAACCGTTCGAACAAATAAACAAAACCAAGAGATAGAAAGTTTGACGTAACTACAAATGACATTAACTTGTTCATTATATTTATCTTTTCCTCATTGTTACAAAACGCAAAGCTAAGGTGTGATCAAGGAAATACTGAATCTTGAGTGGACAACCTTAAACACAAACGTAACGCAAAGCGAAAATGCTAAGTGTTAGCTGCTTGCTTTAGCAACTTTCGATATGAATTTATACAGCGCACAGATGATTTAAAGGAGCCCAAGCTAATTCTTCCGAATTACCTAATTTATAACTCCAGATCCAGCCGTTTAATTCATGTTCCTTTACTAGAATGTCACCAACTATCAAACGGTGTTCCTTGGCAAAATAGTCCTCAAGTACGGTTACTTCACTGTTATTTACAGCTAACATGTGTTTTGGAACCCAGCCTTCTTTATTTTCTCCTCGGCAAAAAATCCAATTTGCCCAATCACCTTCTGGGTTGGATTCTTCTACAAACTGCAATTTTTCACCTTTTACGATTCGAATAGGTAATTCTGGATCATCCTTATAATTTTTAACGACGTTGTATTCCATAGCTTATTTCTGCTCCATTTACATAACGTTAAGCTGTGAGTGAACGTGTGCCCAAATTGGACCGAAGCGAGAATAGTATGCTTTCACGAATCATACTTAAGCGCCTTGTTAAGTTTTCACCAACATAGTTCATATGAACCGTTTCTGTTTTCAATTGCCAGATCTGAAAAGCTATTAACAATTAGATCAGCTAAAGCTAATTCAGATTCTTTATGACTAGTTAATATAGCAACAGTAAAACACCCTGCTTCTTTAGCCGATTTGACACCCGCTGGCGAATCTTCAAAGGCAACACAGCTCATCGCATTCAAACCTAGATTTTCAGCGGCAAGCACAAATGGTTCTGGGTGTGGCTTACCGATGCTAACATCTTCACCACATATCATAATCTCAGGTAACTCAAACCCGGATGCACGTAAACTTGTCTCAGCCACATTTCTTGGACCACTCGTTGCGATTGCCCACGAACACTTAGGTATGGTTTTTACAAAACTCAGTGCTCCATCAATTTCAGTAGCTGATTCCATTGCTTTTATTGCGATTTTTTTAACTACGTTTTCTTCATTCGCATTTGCATATTGAAAACCTACTAATTCTAAAGTTTCGCTAATTTTTCTGCCGTGAACGTGTGGATGTACTATTGAAAACTCAACTCCTTTTTGCAATGCCCACTCTTTCCAAATATTATTTATAACCAGTGTGGTGTTTACAAGAGTTGCATCTACATCAAATATAAAACCATTGCATGAATATCTATTTATCAAACCTATTCCTTAAATGTGCAAATACAAACGTGGAAATGAAACATAACGCCTTTAGGTACTTCCAACAACCAACGCCTAGCCGAGAGAGTTAGCACACGCTGTTTGGACAATCTCTTGAAACTCTCGGACCGTTACCTTGCCTTTAATTTTTGGCTCAAACTCTTCTTCATCGAAATAAACTATCGGGTCGACTACATCTTCGTCTTTAAGATCAACTCCAATAGCCTCTTCCATATCAACAACTACAGTTATGAGATCTAAAACATCAGTATCAAAGTTTTGATCATAAAATGTACCATCAATAGCAATTTCATCCACACGAACATCGAAAGCCTTAGCCATTGCATTTAATACTTTATCGTCTACTGCATCACAGCCATTAGCCCAAACGAAATTTGAATACGTGATTGCTAACACTGAACAGAACACAAGTTTGGGATATTTCATATTTTCCTCTTTGATGCTTAACACCCAATTAAGTAGCTAACAGCCCCGCCAATACGCAGAATTAACAAGGAGAGCTAACACCTTGTTAAGGGGTGAACAACGTAATACCAAAGATGCCGGACACCACCTTAATCACTAAAATGAAGGCTTAGTAAAAATGCCATGCATTGTGAATCACTCTTTAGTAGTCTGTCATGTGCTTGATTGAACCTTATTGATTTTTAGCCAAAACGACTCTTGGCATTGATTAGTAAAGTTCTTTTTCTTGGGCGCTATATTTAAAGCGCTCGGTTGTTCTGTTACTTCATATGAAATCCAACACTCCTCGCAAACTGCGCCCGTTACATGTCCGGATAATTCACGCTCAGTTAGCTTTTTTATAGCAACGCCATTGTTAAACTTTACGAACAAATCACTGTTTTCCATGAGAATGCCATCTTCTTCGGAAGTCTGTTTGTTTATTACTTTCTCTACTATCGACAGGCCATCAGGCTCATTTTTCATCGCCGATATATATGTGAACAAATTATTCATGACACCTGCCTGTTCGAGACTATCTGGCACATAACGCCTTGCTAAGGTTTGAGCAACGAAACACAAAATTACCACATGCCATGCGTTGAAAGTTATCATGAAGCAGCTTGCATTTATAATAAGCACTCCAATCGGGTAAGGTGAGACCAAGACTTGCTATACGTTACTTCCAAGCTCAGAATTTGGCCTCAACTTATTGCTAAAAACGAACAGACAACTAACCAAAATGCCTATCTCGAAAAGCTGACATAGAAAAGATGCTGTCTTAAACACCAGACCAGATTCCATCCAGGGCATCGCTATTTCGATTAGCGCAGCGGCAAAAACCAAAGTATACCCAACCCATTGATGCCATTTACCTAACATTGGCGAGAAATGATAGAAAGCTAACAAATAGAGCACCGAAAAAAAAGGCATTATAAACCAAGTAAAATACTCAAGAATTTCAACTAACGAGCGACCACCTTCGCCCAAAGTCGCCATTAGAATCGGGATAATAAAATTGAGTATCATGTAAAGAAACGGATAGATAAGAATACCCAAGGCAAGATACCGAACTGACTTTTTAACTCTAGTTTCCACTTGTACTACCTTCTCAAGTTGGAGTAGCGCATGACGCTTAACTCCCAATTAACTTGTGCAGCAACGCAATGCAAAGATTCTGCATTGCGTCTTAAACACTAAACCTGACTAGAAGTAATACTGCTACGCGTTGCGAGTCAGGTTAAATTGTTTGTTATAATTTCGTAACAAGTTCTATATTTGATTTATCTATTTTTAACTGGAGATGCACAACCAAACATTAGTAGTCCTGAGATAATTACTGAAGAGATCTTTAACGCACTCACCTTTAAATCACTGATTTAATTATAAAAGAGAGCTCAATATACATATAGTGGATTGTAAATCCAATAACATAAATCTAATTTTTCAATATTACGCCGACAAATCATTGATAAAGACTATGAAAGTTATAACACCAAGCGTGGTGACATCGGCGCGAAAGGTATTTCGCATATTTCTAAGTAAGGCTTCTCACCAAAAGGAGACTCTGGTAATTCAATCTCTCCATGCGATGTATAAACGTCAAACAGAGCATTACTTTTCACCAAATCACCTTCAAGCTCAGTAACCTTATCATTTGCACCACTACACCCTCGACTCTGTCCACCTGTGAAAGTTAAATAAATTTCATGCATCGACTTAACTGCAAGCGCGCAGTGAATCTGCTCATGTCGATAGAGCTTTTCAAGATATGGGCGAAACTCCTCCGCTGATTCAGGTGAAGTTTTAGACGTTTCGAATTTCGGAAGTGTATAGGTAACTTCCAGCTTAAATTCATTAATTTCGCAAGAATCATCATTCGTATGGAAGTCATATTTCCACGCGGTGTACCCGTCAAAGCCTTCATTTACTAGAAACCCAGGCCTAGCGTTAAAAGAGCGTTCAATTTCTTCAACACTATTACCGCTAATCTCATACACTTCAAACTTTTTCTCGAAGGTAAAGTCTAGCTTAACGTCAGCATTTGCCAGACAGGATGTCATTAAACAAACTATTGAAAGTACTATTTTTTTCATCATCTTCCTTGAAGCATATAACGCTAAGTTAAGCCGCCACAACGCTGATGGCACTACAATTCGCGAAGCAAGAGTGCCATGCGTTTGAGGTTGGCTTGAACGCCTTGTTATGTGACTATTAAAACATCGAGTTATTATTGGCTGACTCTTTCGGGACCACTTGAATTGAATCCCAATGCTCGACTATTTTTCCATTTGAATCGAAACGGAAAAAGTCCATCGTTACGTACTCTTCACCAGCAGGCCATGTTTGCCTTGTATGCAAAGCTACCTGATCACCTTCAGCAATAATTCTCAAAAACTCTATATCCTTTTTTGGATAGTCCCGAGACATTTCTTCAAAGTAATCTATAAAGCCCTGCTTACCATCAGCAACAACTGGGTTGTGCTGGATATAATCATCACCAACATACAACTCTACTGCTTTAGCTGGATCACCCATGTAAGCAGTTCTATAAAAAGCAATAGCATTGTCTTTGTTTTGTCTAAGTTGATTTGTCATAGCAGCCTCATGAAGGGAAGTTTCACACTAACAATATGAGATATCGAGTGCTTTCGCCAGCGATGGATTAACGCTTGTCACATAATGAATGACACGGATTCCCCCTACCGAGGTTCTGCCACACTTATATGGTACTTAAATGCATCGGAGGCACCATGTCTGATTATTCTTATTTCTGCGGTATCGACTTAGCTAAAAACCACTTCAGTCTTCATGCTGTAGACCAAAATGGTAAAGTCATACTTCATAAATCAGTAACCCGTTCTAAATTACTGACTAAAATAGTAAATATGCATTCATTGGTGTCGCTCTAATCACGTACGAAAGTGGGCACTACAAAGGTAAGCGCGTAATCCAAAGCGACTTATGCTCGACTTTGCGTTGCAGGGAAGCCTAAGAAAGTCGCAACAATCGCGTGGGTACGAAAGATAGTTGTGGCCCTTAATTCTATGCTGAGAGATGGCGCCATGTGGGATGAAAATACAGCCAACGACTAATCATTGACGCCATAGTGGTTTGTTATGTTTGTAGCCTAAGTCAATCGATTGAACTCACATATAATAGCTTTGAGACGCCTACCAAATGGTACATGCCAAACTGGATTACCTTGATCATCACTTGGATCGGACTCGACTAACTTAGTGATAAAATTTTGTAGCCTAAGCTTAACGTCACCTGTAACTTTGACTCGATAAACTTCCCTTTGTACTTCAATCCAAAGGCTTCCAGATTTTATTTTTTTATGCATCAACCTATATCGCTCACCAGCATTTATCTTGGTTTGGATATTGCCCTTCGAATTCAGAGCCGATTGGATATTTGGATTCATTTAATTCCTCCCGAAAACATAACGTCTCGCATAACGGGCTAATAATGGTTGGCCAAAATTGGTGAGGTACGAACCAAGCAAAGCTTTATTAGTCCATGCGTTGACGCGTTTGTTAAGTGTTTTGACTACGAAGCTCAATAAACTGCCTTGAAAACTCTTCTGCCAAATCTCTGCTCTCCATAATTGTAATGCTCTCATTATTATATTGAGCATTGCTCGTCCAGTTATACGAACCATGTATAACTTTGTACAAATCGATTATACAGAACTTATTATGCATTAACTTTTTTCCCCATGGAGAATTCGGGGAAACCTTCTTATATTCAATACCTCTAGAGCAAAAATCTAAACCATACTTGTCTGTAGTATCATCGTCATTCACAATCACGCGAACATTAATACCTTTTTTATGCTTTAGGCGTAACTCATTTCCAATATCCTTATCTGTGAACCACGCGACCGCTATCCAGATGGTAAATTCCGCAGATTGGATTGACTCAATTATTTGATTTTTTATTTCTTGAAAATGAGCAGCTATTTGTACAGGATCATTCAGTTCAGAACCCGAGACTTTAAAAATACCTAATTCATTTTTTTCGAAGAGGTAGCCATCGTGCTTGATAATTTCACTTAACTCGAAAGCTATATCATCGGGGTTGCTGACCTTTCGGCTATCCGGAATTGCCTCAATTAAGCGTTTAAACTCGGGTGTTCCATTAACCTCCTTCAGCCGCTCATAGGCATATTCATTTCTAGACCATGCATTTGGGAGGCCCTCTCGGTTATATTCATCTGATAGCCCGAAAGCATTGAAAAATTTAATGAGTTCTGGTCCAGACATATATGGAGTAGGAGCCCCATCGCCAGTAATGTAAGACTTTATTGCATTTAACGTAAGCTCTGAAACCTTCAACTCTTTCTCTCCTGAATGTGAAACTGATGAGACTTAACGAATGACTGTATCCCCCTCCCGAGGATCTGCCACGCTTATGTGGTACTTAAATGCATCGGAGGCACCATGCCTGATTATTCTTATTTCTGCAGTATCTACCTAGCTAAAAACCACTTTAGTCTTCATGCCGTAGACCCAAATGGTAAGGTCATACTCACTCACAAGTCGGTAACCCGTTCTAAACTACTGACTACAATAGCAAATATGCCACTCATGCGTATAGACGTTGAAGCGTGTGGTGATGCACATATTGGGCAAGAACACTCAATAAAGTGACTTCGGGCTTGTTCAACATTCGGGATTTAGTGTTAGCTGCGCAACACCTTAATCCTTATTTGTTCTATTATTGGTACTCGACATACTGATAGAGACCAATTATATTTTTTGTTAACGGTACTAATGCAGCAACTACACTTTCCAAGCTGTTATTTTTAAAGAAAATAATACTAATTTCAGATTCTTTTACTCCCCGATTTGAAGGGCTAGATGTAGTTAAGCCATATTCTTTAAATAAGGGTTCTATCACGCCTCTTAGTTTTGTTAGGTTTTCCTTTTTCTTCGACTTATATTCATTGTCTATTCCTGCGTATTGATTAAGCCTTAGATAGTAATCACCTGACTTCTTGTCAATGCGCCAAAATATATACTCAGGTATATTTCCGTAAGCATTCGGTTTATGAGCAATATCTAGCTGAGTCCACGCAGAGCCACCAACATTAGATCGTGATTTAAAATAAATAGAATCATTAATTCCATCGACAGATTGATATAGGATATCGATTAAATATTGTTGTGCTTGGCGGTTAGAAAGTAAGTGATGCTTATTCTCTGCTATCATGGTGAATTCAATTTCTGCAATAGGTTCAACAAACTGTTCCTCTAAGAAACTCTTGTATTGCGTTAGAATTTCACTATCCAACGACAAGCTATTTAGAGCTTTCAACAAGCTTCGCGAGTCGATGACATCATACCCGTTATTTTTAGTTTCTTTTTTTTCTTCATAGTTAACTCTTGCCAACTTAAGGTATTTATAGTGTTGGAATTTTGGAAGTATTTCTCTATACCTCCGAAGTTGATCTGAGTGGATACTAGAATATGTTTTATTTTCAAACAAAACTCCACAAGATGTAGAGTCAACATCATATCTGACAATCAGATCTGTATTTTTTTCTTGTCGACTAACCTCTACATTTGTAATTTTACTAGCTTGCTCTGAGCACAAACCTAAACACTTAAAAAATGTAAGTATTTCATTATTGCTGTCTTTGATTTCAAGAACCAACCAAGCTAAGAAACCATCAGTCGTTAACTCTTTAGGAGAGTGACTAAACAAATTATTCATAATCCACCGAAATAATATAACGCATTGTTAAGGTGTGAGGCGCGCAATACAACAGCCTCTGCATAGCACCTTAACCACTAAAACTGACGCATAATACAAATACCACGCGTGCCGAATCACTCTTGAACAATTTGTTATGCATATTTTTCCGACTAACTCGAAACCACATTAGGATCACTTGCCTTACTGACGGTCAGGTGCAAAACAGGGAAAGGTAACTCACCACTTATGCCACCGACCATTTTCTGTATTTCTACTGCAGTAAAAGCGAATAGGTTACAATCACGAAGAGCTGCTAGCTCCAAGCCGATATCTTTACTGGCATTAATTTTTTGAATTGGTTCTAATTCTTGCGCGATTTCAGACCAATCCTTTACATTCTGTAGAAAGTTACCAACGAGCTCAAGTTCATCATCTGAAAGGTTATCTGTGTAATCCATATAAAATGCTTGGCAACCAGTGATGATTTCAAACATTTCTTTGCCAGTATGGACAACATTTAACTTACTTGGAGTCTGAGACTTATCACGAACGACTCTGACATTTCGAATGCTAGGAGCGTCTTTTAATTTTTCTTCTACCCACGTTTCGTGGTTCGTTTTGATAATTCGCAATAACTCTGCGGTATATGTATCAACCTGATCATCTATTTGTTTGTGATGAAGCCTACAAAGCAAGATTAAGTTTGATACATCATCTATTTTGTCTCTTGGGAAGTCTACGTCACTTCTAGGACCATTTTTTGCGCCAGAAATAATATGGCATTCTTCCCCGACAACCGACTCAGAATCATGATCAGTTTTTTCGAAAACCAAGGTGTGCCTGCACATTGCACATTTGTTTCCAGATTTACCCCAAAGAATTTTCCGATTCTTATCCGAAATAGCCATGATTTCCTCTTATATGCATAACAGTTTTTAGACTGAAAAATCTGCATTTAAATACAGAATCATTCTATCTAGTTTTATATGCACAGCAATTTACCACGATTAATCACAGCATTTCAGTGACTTAAAACATAGATAGACTCATTGAATGACAAAATGCAGAATATTTCCACATAGTATAATTTTAGAGAAAACCCTCCCGAACTGTATGTAATCACAGCACCTCTACACATACCCAAACACAAAAAAGCCTGCCATCTATGCGAACATAAATGGCAGGCTTTATACGTTAGTTAAGGCTGTGAGTAGCTAGGTTACGCGGCTTCGAATGCGAGGGCTTTCTTCTCTACCTGACGGAAGATCAGCGTTAGTACGCCGTTTACTGCTAAGTAGAATGCACCAGCAATGCCGAACACGGTGAGCGTGTCGTAGGTTTGGCCGTTAATACGCTGAGCGTAGCCCATCAAGTCCATGATGGTGATGGTGCTTGCCAGTGAAGTGCCTTTGAAGACTAAAATCACTTCGTTCGAGTAAGCTGGAACGGCGCGACGTAGAGCGTATGGCAGTAACACTTTAAGCGTTACGACTTTGTCCATGCCAAGTGCACGACATGCTTCCCACTGCCCTGCTGGAATGGCGTTGAATGCGCCTCTGAACAGTAGCGTGCTGTATGCCGCGGTGTTCAATGCTAATGCTAACATTGCACAGAACCAAGGTTGGCTTAACCAAGTCCACATGAAGCTTTCACGAATCCAATCGAACTGACCCGGGCCGTAATACACCAAGAAGATTTGAACCAACAATGGTGTGCCGGTGAACAGCGTAATGATGCCACGTGTTAACCAGTGAATCGCCGGTATTCTTAGGATTAGCGTTACTGTCATCAGCAGTGACAAGATACAACCAACCAGCAATGAAGCGCCTGTAAGTTGCAGACTGGTCACTAAGCCTTCAAGCATTTGAGAGAGGTATTGTTGATTCATGCCATTGCCCCTTTGTTACCCAAACCTTGAATAGAGAACTTACCATCAATCACTTTTACCAATCTTTGCGTGATTAAAGTGATGACCAAGTAGATTGCAGCTGCGGTCGCGTACCAAGTAAATGCTTCGTGCGTTGCCGCTGATGTTAGTTGTGCTTGTTTCAACAAATCCGTTACGCCAATCAGTGATACTAATGCGGTGTCTTTTAGTAACACTAACCATTGGTTGGTTAACCCTGGTAGCGCGTGTCTTACCGCTTGAGGTAAAACTATACGAAAGAATGAACGTGATTGAGAGATACCAAGCGCGCTTGCTGCTTCTCTCTGCCCTTTGCTTACTGCTTTCAAAGCACCACGGATGGTTTGTGAAGCGTAAGAAGCAAAGATAAGTGACAGTGCAACAACACCAGATAAGAACGGGCTCACTTCTATGAAGTCGCCAGTGATCATAAACAGAACTTGTGTCGAACCAAAGTAGATAAACAGCACGACCAGAATTTCTGGTAAACCACGAACAATCGTCACAAATGCAGTCGTTGGCCATTTGATTGCAATACGACGAGACATCTCACCACTTGCAAACAAAACTGCTAGAACCAATCCAACCAATAGGCTTACGAATGCAAGCTGAACAGTCATCCAGCTTGCTTCGACGAGTCCTAAAGAGTAACCCGTTAATTCCATAAATTACTTACCGAAGTACTTGTTGAAGATCTTGTCGTATTCGCCGTTCGCTTTCACTGCTGCAAGTGCAACGTTGAGCTGGTCTACAAGTTCTTGGTTACTTTTGTTTACTGCGATACCAAAGCCGTTACCGAAGTACTCTTGGTTTGTTACTTGGTCGCCAACGTACGTTAGGTTGTCTTCTTTCTTGAACCATTCTGCTACAACGGCTGTGTCACCGAATACAGAATCGATACGACCGTTTTTCATGTCGATAAATGCATCTTGGTAGCTTGAGTAAGGTACCGCTGTTACGCCAGTCATTTGCTCAAGTAGGAAGCTCTGGTGAGTAGAACCGTTTTGAACACCAACACGCTTACCTTCTAGTGCAGCTTGGTCTGCTACTTTGCCTTCGAAAGAGATGAATGCTGCAGAGTTGTCGTAATATGCGTTAGAGAAGTTCACCTGTTTAAGACGTGCTTCAGTGATGTCCATTGCTGAGATAGCTGCATCGTAACGTTTGAATTTAAGTGCAGGGATCAAGCTATCGAATGCTTGGTTGTGGAAAGTACACGTTGCTTTCAGCTCTTCACAAAGTGCGTTTGCTAAGTCTACGTCAAAACCCTGAATTTGGTTGTTCTCATCCATGTATTCGAATGGTGCGTACGTTGCTTCCATTGCGAATTTGATTTCTTCTTGCGCCGCTGCGTTGAAAGAAGCAAGGCCGATAAGTGAAGCTAGTAGAATCTTTTTCATGTTGTTACTCCGAATACTGTTTGATAGCGGCCTGTGGCCATTCTTATAATTTGATTGTTTTAATTGATGTTGTGTTTAGCTAAATCTAGTGAGTCAACTTTCTTTTAATACGTGACTTACTTAATGAGTCAAATATTCAGCAAACTCAGGTGTCTGCGGATTAACGAATGAATCGCTGGTGCCGTGTTCAACGATGTACCCTTTCTCTAGGTACAGAACGTGGCTAGCAATCTTCTTCGCGAAGTCGACTTCGTGCGTCACGACTACTTGGGTAATGCCCGTTCCGCTCAATTCTTTAATAATGCTCACGACTTGGTTGGTGATCTCAGGATCAAGCGCCGCTGTTGGTTCATCAAACAACAACACATCCGGTTTCATCATCAGCGCACGTGCAATCGCAACACGCTGTTGTTGACCGCCAGACAGTTGAAGTGGCCAAGCGTCTGCTTTGTCGGCAAGTTGAAGTGTCTTTAGTACTTCTTGAGCTTGCTTAATCGCTTCTTGCTTATCCAAACCCGCAACTTTGGTTGGTGCTTCAATCAAGTTTTCCATCACCGTCATGTGTGGCCATAAGTTGTATTGCTGGAACACCATGCCGACTTTACGACGCAGTTTAAGCCCTTGCTTCTCTTGGATCTGACCAGCAAAGTCGAATTGCTCGTTAGCAATGTCTAATTCGCCGTTGTCCGCGATTTCTAGCAGGTTCAAAACTCGCAGTAGTGAACTCTTGCCTGCGCCGCTTGGGCCAAGCAATACCAAGGTTTCGCCACTCTCACAGTCGAAACTGATGTCGTGAAGAACTTGGGTATCACCGTATGATTTGTTGATGCTCTTTACTTGAATACTCATGCCACAATACTGCATTAATTGTCATTTGTTGGTTATTCTATTCAATCCGAGGTTTTATGCAAGAAAAATGTATAAAAAACTACTTTGTTGAATTTTTGTAACAAATATTGCACAAAAAACAGTCGCTATAACTGGTCTTACAACCAAAAATTGCAAGCTATTGATAAGGTTAGTATCGAGATAAAAAGCAAACGTTTTTCTATCAATTTATAAATCATAACTCGATTACTAGTTTATGAACGCACTCCCCTATTAACGCTAATTTACTTGCATAAAAATTAGGGTTAACCCCCCTACTTTCCTATCGAACTGACTGGATCAGAATGCTTAGTTTTCCTTTAATGTCGTTTCGAACTATGCACTTGGTGATGATCAAATATTGGAAATTGAGTTTCCTAGGGAGCGTCACAGCGCAATAAATGCTTTAATGGGTTCTATTCTCAACAACAATTACTGCCCAGCGAACAACACGCAGTACAGGCAATAAGTCATAAACCATAAGCAATTAGCCATAAGCAATAAGCAATAAGTAACAAGCCATCTATTTTTAAAGCGACAACACATTAAGGCAGTAATATGCAAAACGATGTCTCTTCTGCGCTCGACTCAACTCAGCGCTCTACTCAAAAAGCGCCAGAACCCAAACCTGAGAAAAAAAGCCTCAGTATTTTGTTTGAGCTAAGTAAATTCATTCAGCCTTATAAAGGTCGTGTTATTGCTGCTTTGATCGCGTTGATCTTCACGGCGAGCTTAACCCTTTCAGTCGGACACGGTATTCGCCTTCTTATCGACCAAGGTTTTAGCCAACAATCACTCTCAGATTTAGGCAGCGCGATTCAATTCATCATGGTCGTGGTCGTGTTGATCTCGATTGGTACTTTCTTCCGCTTCTATTTGGTTTCTTCTGTTGGGGAACGCGTGAGTGCGGACATTCGCTTATCGGTTTTCAATCATGTCGTGACGCTGCACCCGAGTTACTTTGAAACCAACGGCAGTGGCGACATCATGTCGCGCATCACCACGGATACCACTCTGCTTCAAAGTATCATTGGTTCATCGTTCTCTATGGCGATGCGCAGCGCGTTGATGTGTATTGGTGCAATCATCATGCTGTTTGCGACCAATATTAAGCTGACGTTGATTGTATTGGCCTCGGTGCCATTTATCTTGATTCCGATTCTTGTGTACGGGCGTCGTGTAAGAGCCCTATCTCGTCAAAGCCAAGATTCGATGTCTGATGTCGGGTCTTATGCCGGTGAGGCGATTGAGCATATTAAAACGGTTCAAAGCTACAGCCGAGAAGAGCAAGAGAAAGCGTCGTTCGCTGTTGAAGTGGAAAAGGCTTATGAGATTGGTCGCCAGCGTGTAAAACAGCGCGCGATTCTTATCTCTGGCGTGATTGTTATCGTGTTCAGCGCAATATCAGGGATGCTGTGGGTTGGTGGTAGTGATGTCATCAACGGCACCATGTCGGCGGGTGACTTAGCGGCGTTTGTCTTCTACGCCATTATGGTCGCTTCGTCATTAGGTACCATTTCTGAAGTGATGGGTGAGCTGCAACGCGCGGCAGGTGCGACCGAGCGATTAATCGAGATCCTACAAGTTGAAAGCCATATTGTTGCGCCAGTTGCGAATCCAACTTCGCTTGCTAACGTAATGCCAGAAGTCGCATTTGATGATGTGACCTTCTGTTACCCATCAAGACCGGACCAGCCCGCAACAAGCAACCTCACGCTCACTGCCCATGAAGGCAAAGTATTGGCACTGGTTGGCCCATCGGGCGCCGGTAAAACTACCCTGTTCGAACTGTTGCAACGTTTCTACGACCCACAAATAGGTAAAGTAACCTTAGGCGGTGTTGAACTGAATCAGTTTGATCCTAACGAGCTAAGAAAGCAGATGGCATTGGTTCCACAGCAACCTGCTCTGTTCAGTAACGATGTGTTCCATAACATTCGCTACGGCAACCCGCAGGCAACAGACGAGCAAGTTATCGAAGCGGCTAAGAAAGCACACGCGCACGAGTTTATTCAAAACTTACCTGAAGGCTACCTCAGCTTTCTTGGTGAACGCGGTGTTAGGCTTTCTGGCGGCCAGAGACAACGTATTGCCATCGCTCGTGCCATCTTAAAAGATCCAAACATTCTATTGTTGGACGAAGCAACCAGTGCGCTAGACAGCGAAAGTGAGCATCACGTACAACAAGCGTTAGAAGAGTTAATGCGTGGCAGAACGACGATCATTATCGCCCATCGTTTATCAACAATTAAACACGCCGACCAGATTGCGGTGCTCGATAAAGGCCAGCTAGTAGACATCGGCGACCACCAGTCTCTCATCAATAGCTGCGAATTGTACCAACGCTTAGTTGAACTGCAATTCAAACACCTTGATGCGTAATCATTGAGTGAATGTGCGTAAGTCGTTTGTTTAGTGAGACACTAATCAATAAGTAACGGAAAGTTAAGTCACTGACATTGTGTGGTTTCAAGCTTCAAAAACTTAAATCACACGTGTTGCAGTTTTGTTAATTTAGCGGTAGGGTTTTTATTCCAATAACAACTTATCCCGATGAAGGATAAGACGATAATATTAATTACCCAGATAACATTAACTATACAGATAACAATAAGAGAGTTCGCATGGAAGCACTATTATCTGACTACCCAGTAGTAACAGAAATCCCTGTCGCTTGGGGAGAAATGGACGCACTCAATCACGTTAACAACGCCGTATATTTTCGCTATTTCGAAACCGCTCGCTTAGATTTTTTCAAGCACGTTGAGCTGATGGAAGAGATGGCGATTACCAAAGTTGGCCCTGTTCTTGGTGACACTTACTGTAAGTATTTCCGCCCAGTCACGTATCCAGATACCTTAATGATTGGCTCTCGTGTCACTGATATTCAAGATGACCGATTCACCATGGAATACGCGATTGTCAGTAAAACTCAGCAGAAACTGACGACCATAGGCACCGCGACTATCGTGATGTTTGATTTTGCTTCAAACCAAAAAGCCCTGCTCTCGCTGCGCTTAACCAACGAAATTGAAAAGATGAACACGTTGAAAAACCCATGCTTCAAACAAGAAGCCGTGACGGAATAACGTATTCGCTGATTCAAAATGCTCAGATACAAAAAGGCCACTCGATTGAGTGGCCTTTTGTTTATTGGTTCAGAGTACTTATAAGCGGCTATAAACGGTTATAAGCGGTTAAGACTTATAGATCTTGAATGCCGAACGCTCTTTGCCTTAGAAGCTATAAACCTTACAGCCTATAGACCTTGGACGTATTGAGCATTAGTACGAACTTCAACCATCTGTTCTAGATTCTGTTGTGAACCATCAACACCGTTAATCAAACCTTGGAAATGTTTAATCAGCTCTACTTTGTCTTGTACTTCTTTCGAACCCGCGCCGATGTTGGTCAGGTCAATGAAGAACTCGTCAAACAGACCTGAGAAATCCGTTACAGCGTCATGGTTTAAGAACTGCTCGTGGTTGTAAATGCTTGGGTAGCCACCCTTCTGTTTATCAACCGCGAAAGAGATGCCTTTCACGTTGGTAATCGTGGTCGCTTTCTCACACTTCAACATACAACCTGCTTCTATGCTTGGCTTGTTACAACCCACGGTTCTTTGGAAGAAACACTGGCGGCTGGTCATCATCAAGATTGGGTGGTAGATGCTGTAGAACAGTTTGAAGTTCTCTGGGCGACGAATATGACGAATCTGACCTTTGTTGATCTCGTTCGAAATGAAAGCACCAGCACAGTTCAGTTCTTCTTTCAGCGTAACCAGTGCGTGAGAGTTTGTGGTGTTCATGAACGGGCCTGCTACCCACTCAATACCCATCTCGTAAGCTTTGTAAGCAATACCCGTGTTGTTGGTCACGATGCGAGCTGGCTTGATCTCTTCAAGAATACGAACCGCTTCGTCGTAATCTTTGCCGATTAATACTGCAGGGAACCAAGGAATCAAACGTGGGTTGGCTGCCAAGATGTCGATGTACTTGTTACAACGCTTCTTGAAGCTTTCAGGCAGTTTGAAGTAAACATCCGCGTCAGTTACGTCACATAGGTGCAAGTCTTCCACATCAGCGATAAGCATCGACATGGTTGGCTTCTCGTTAACCTTCGGTTGCTGAGGCAGTGCTGGCACTTCAACGTGCTTAATCACTTTTACAGAACCGTTTAAGATGAAATCGATTTCGTCTTTTAAGACCGACACTTCTTTCAAAGGAAGAATCAGACCTTCATCTAAGTTGTCGTAGTTACAGTTTTCAAGCGTATGAACAGCACTCTTCACTGATTTGAAACGCTTCTCAAGTAACGCCTGAGTAATCGCAGTCTCTTTAGCTGTTGCCAATAATGATTGAGATTGAACCGTAAAGTTTTCTTTTGGTGTGTTCACTGTCACCGTAAATGGTTGACCCACCTTAGCGCTAAACGACAATGACACGGGTGTTTTACGAATATCAAGGAACTCAATCTTGTCGCGCATTTCGCTGCCTAGGGCATTTTTCGCTTCATAAAGATCGCTGGTCACTTCTTGAATTTGTACCACTGAGATTTCATTGTTCTCTTTCGTCGCTTTATCAACGGCGTAGTTCATGCTGTTGTCACGAGGATTATCAATGAACATGTCTTTCGTTAGGTTGCCCTTAAGGAAAGAGTTAGTGAAATCACGGTTGAATACTTTGTGCAGGTTTGAATCGTCTTCGATCAACAAACCACTTTCTACAAAGCTATCAATTTGTTTGCGCCACGTATCAACCACTGTGTATACGTAGTGTGCGCCTTTGATACGGCCTTCAACTTTCAATGAGTCGACTTTCGCGTCAACCAATTCAGGTAGGTCGTAGTACGCTGAATTATCTTTCAGGTTCAGTGGAAACTTGTTTCCTGCATCGGTGATTTCGTATTCATCACGACATGCTTGGCTACAACGGCCACGGTTACCTGAGTTACCTACACTTACTGAGCTCGAGTAACATTGGCCAGAGAATGCGATACACAAAGCGCCATGTACGAACACTTCAGTCAATACATCGTGGTCGTGTGCCACTTCCGTCAGCATTTTGATTTCTGGCAGGTTCAATTCACGAGACAAGTTAACGCGTGTTGCGCCAATTTTAGACAAGAACTTAATCTGGCCTTCGTTGTGTGTCGTTAACTGAGTCGATGCGTGAACATCTAACGATGGGAAATGCTTTTTCACCAAATCGAACAAACCAAGATCTTGAACGATGATGCCATCAAGCTTAGTGTTCACAAGTTGGTTCAACAGTTTAGTGATGCTCTTAATTTCATGCTCCAGCAGCACAACGTTAAGAGTCAGAAACACTTCACAACCGTATTCATGAGCAAGGCGAATAACACCATTCAACTCATCTAACGATAGGTTAGAGGCTCTGTTACGAGCGTTGAAGGTGTCTAAACCGCAATAAACCGCATTAGCACCCGCTACGATAGCTGCTTTAATCGCCTCTACATCGCCACCTGGGGCTAATAACTCAATCTTTCTGCTCATTTTTGAAGTCGCTCACTTACTTATAATTTTTAAGCCGCGTATTCTACCTACTTCACGATCTCTTTACCACCTAACAACACTTTTCAAACTAAATGACCTCAATAATGCCAAACGAATCCGATTTACCTATCCTTTATTCTTTACGTCGCTGCCCTTACGCCATGCGCGGACGAATAGGCATCGCACTATCACAGCAAAAAGTGTTACTTCGAGAAATCGTTACCAAAGACAAGCCTAGCGAACTATTGGCCAGTTCGCCAAAAGGTACCGTTCCGGTATTGGTGTTGCCAGATGGACAAATCATAGAGCAGAGCTTGGATGTGATGAACTGGGCACTTCAGCAAAACGATCCTCAAGATCTTCTTCGTTCAAGTAATCCAACACTGAGCCAACAAGTCCACCAGCTCATCAAAACCAACGATGAAGATTTTATTGGCCACTTAGAAAAGTACAGAGCGTCTGTTCGTTACCGAAACATCGATGTTGAACAACGTCGACAAGCCTGCGAAGCGTTCATTAGTCAGTTAGAAGCGCTACTCACCGATCAGCCCTACTTTTTCGGAGAAACCCCAAGCTTAGCCGACTTTGCCGTGATGCCTTTTGTCAGCCAGTTTGTGCGGGTCGAAAAGAAGTGGTTTGTGCAATCTGAATATCCAAACGTAGGACGTTGGTTAAGAGCGCACTTGGAAAGTAAGCTCTACACCCAAGTCATGAAGCAATACCCTTTGTGGAATGAAACCAAGCAAGATTGTATTTTTGGATACCAGTAAGTATCTATAAATTGCAGGAGATAACTCCAAATTGCTAAAGATAATTCTAGATTCCTGGAGATGACTGTAAACAGTTCTAAATAAGCTTGTTCACCTCTAGATTGTTATGAAAATCGTGACACTGAATTACAGGTGACGCCATTGATGGCATATTAGATATCAACGAAAATAGCCTTTCACTCAACCTCAACGTTAGTTTGAAATGCGCTATGCCAAAAAACAAAGTGAACACGTTCAACACACCTAGTCCCGATTTTAAAGGGTTCGCGAAAGTTTCACTGTTAGTGGCCTTCTCGCTTGCCCTTTCAGGCTGTAGCGCGAAAAACAAAGCAACCAACACAGGCCAATCTGCCGCGCAGCAGAATCAAGCCTACACGGCGAAGAGTTTCAATAAACCCAATAGCAAAGTCACGTTAATCCTCTCTTTTTCTGGTGGCGGCACACGTGCGGCAGCGCTCTCATATGGCGTGTTGCAAGCATTGCGCGACACCAACATCCAAATCGATGGTGAAACGGTTAACCTGTTAGATGAAGTCGATATGATCAGCTCGGTATCCGGTGGCAGCTTTACCGCCGCCTATTATGGTATCTATGGCGACCAGATATTCGAAGATTATGAAGAAGCATTCCTTTATCATGAAGTCTCAAAAGACCTGTTTTCCATCCTTTTATCTCCCAGTTATTGGTTCTCGTACGCCACTAGAACAGACAAAGCCACCGACTATTACAAAGCCAACATCTTTGGTGAAAGCACGTTTGCCGACATGCACCGAGAAAATGCGCCCTACATTGTGATTAACGCAACTGACATTTCAACGGGTTCGCGTTTTTCATTCACACAAGAGTACTTTGACCTGATTTGCTCAGATTTAAACAACTATTCCGTGTCTAGCTCGGTGGCCGCCTCTTCTGCTGTCCCTTTTGTATTTACTCCTGTCGTGCTTGAGAACAGAAATGACTGCGACAAAACAGAACACACAAAACCGTCATTCGACGCCACCAGTTACCGCAACCGAAATCTGATCAAATCGTTAGAGTCATATAGCAATAAGGATGATGTGAGTTATCTCCACCTTGTGGATGGCGGGATTACTGACAACCTCGGTTTACTGTCGGTGTATGAGATGTCTGAATACTTGCGTTACAACGACAACGAAGAGCTGAAAAACTTGTATGACACCCAGCACGCGCGTCCTATTGTCATCATTTCGGTTGATGCATCAACGAACCCAGAATCTGGCATTGGAGAGTCAATCGAAGCGCCTTCCATGAAACAAACGGTGGACGTCATCACCGATATCCAGCTGCATCGCTATAACGACACAACAAAAGATTTGATCGTCGACGAGTTGCAGTCTTGGTCGGAGCTAGCCTCTCATCAAGGTCGTAAGGTTTCTCCCCACTTCATTGAGATAAGCTTGAATAAATCAGACAACAGTGCCAAGCGATACTTACTCAATCAAATTCCGACGGACTTTATGATAGACAAAGAAAACGTCGACCTATTAATTGAAGAAGGTAACAAACAACTTGTTGCCGATCCGGAATTTCAAAATTTCTTATCATTTGAATATAACAAATGATGCTAATCTAGTTGCTTATCAAAGCGCAATCTGGCAATCAAAGATCACGTCATAATTTCACCTTTACAAGGATCACTATGGAATTTGAAAACAACATCTTACATCTCGGGTCATTCTTTGCCGTGACCATGGGGATCGTGGTTCTATTTATCGGTCGGAGGCTCAATCAGGTCATCGGTTTTTTGAAAGAGTTCAGTATTCCAGAACCTGTCTCTGGCGGGATTTTGGCATCGCTCCTGTTCGCGGCTCTTTACGCGACGACCTCAGTTGAAGTGCAGTTTGATCTGTTTGCTCGCGATGTATTATTGGTCTACTTCTTTACCACGATTGGTATTAACTCAAGTTTGAAAGACCTGTTCAAAGGCGGAAAGCCCTTGGTCATTTTGCTAGCAATCACTATCTTCTTCATGATCATGCAGAACATCGTCGGTATTTCTGTCGCATCAATGTTTGGCCTAGAGCCTGTCTTTGGTCTACTCAGCGGAAGTATTTCACTGATTGGCGGACATGGCACCGCGATTGCTTGGGCACCCAAGGTTGCAGAAGAGTTCGGCCTAGAAAGCGCAATGGAAATTGGTATCGCCAGTGCAACGTTCGGGCTGATTTTAGCCAGCCTTATGGGCGGTCCTATTGCAAAGTTTCTCATCAAGCGTCATAACCTTAAACCTACCGATGAGCAATCAGGCTCAATCGATTCAAATGCCAAAAAGCAACAACAAGCCCTCACATCATTTCAATTTTTAGACGCCGTGTTAGCGATCCATATTTGTGTCATTGTCGGCGCGTTGCTTAATGAATTGATCAGTCAGACAGGGTTACAGCTTCCACTGTTCGTATCGTGTTTGTTTGCGGGTATCGTGATCACCAACGTAATGCCAGACTCCTACCCAAGAATCTCGGGCGCAAAATGGCCGACACGCTCGCCCGCTATCGACTTAATTGCTGAAATCTCCCTGGGTACATTTTTGGCGATGTCATTAATGAGCATGCAGCTTTGGACGCTCATTGACTTGGCGGGTCCTATCTTCGCGATATTGGCAATGCAGCTGCTACTCGCGGTGATAATCAATATCTTCATCGTGTTCCCATCAATGGGTAAGACCTATGATGCGGCTGTTGTATGTGCTGGGTTCGGAGGGATTTCGTTAGGTTCAACACCGACAGCCATGGCGAACATGTCGGCAGTAAGTCAGAAATATGGGCATTCAGCACAAGCCTTCATCATCGTGCCATTGGTATGCGCGTTCTTCATTGATTTAGCGAACGCCCTGATTATTCCTTACTTCATGAGAATGATGTAGCTGACCTTTGTTAATACGATATTCCACAATTTGTTAAAGCGGTGTACCCCAATTCATTAAAGCGGTGTAGCCCAATAAAAAGAGCCGCTCGTACAGAGCGGCTCTTTTGCTAATGACTCAATTTGACTATCACTAACGACAACCCAAAGCTTATTGAATCGCTATCGAAATCTCGACTTCAGTTTCGCCTTTGTAGAATTCAAAATCTGTCGTGTAAGTTCGAACATGTGGGCAATCCGCTGCGTTGAAATACGCCCACACTTCACCCCATAGGTCGATCACTGCTTGAGGGAGTTCACCTTCAGCAGAAAACGTTAAGTATTTACCTGCTTGTATTTCGGTTTCGACAAGCGCATCTAAATTGTTATCGGTGAGTGCGCTAGTACAAGCGATGACATCAAATTCACCCGTAAAGTCAGACTCGTAGTTTGTGTAGACACCATACACTTTTGAATCAGGCGTTAATTTTGGAAACGCTTGGTCAAAAAAGCCCTGCCACAATTGCCCTATCTTGGCTTTGGCTGGGTCAATCTCATCGGTATTAGTGGTTCTTACTGAAAAACCATACGCCTTTACGGCTTCAATCGTTTCTACTTTCATTCGTTTTATTCCTAAGCCAATTGACGATCTAACTGTATTGAATCCAATGTTTTGTAAAATAACACGACTAATCTTGTATCTCTTTATGGCCACACTTTTCACAGACAAGGTGACGAGAAAACTCATCCATTGACGCGATAAACGGGCCAAGGAACCAACCTTTTATCATGCCTGCCCAAAACTCGCTTCGCTTTTGGTTAGGTTTGTCTGCAAACGCACTCGTCTTTCTGACCAACACAACAACATGTTGTGTGTCTTCTCTGCACGCGGTGCAATAGCATTGTTCTATGGTGTTATTCATTTGAAAGCCTATGACGTTTTGAATGAAATCTGCTGAAAATGAGGATTGTCGACACAGACTTCTAGTGTGGAAAGATCAGTGAGTACGACAAGTTGTTCTACACCTTGAATACTGACCTTAATGCACTCTTCACGGCTATCATTGCGTTGAGTATCTAATCCGACACATTCAATCTGCTCGCCAGACTTCAGCGTTAATTTGATTGGGTATCGGTGCATACACACAATCTCAATATAATCGTAATCGTTGCAACTAATCATAATACCCCTCCAATTCATCCACCACGCTAATGCGACACGCCATACTATGCAATATGCATATAATCAATCATTTACCCAAGTCACATTGATGTTCGTCCGAAACTAAACTTGCTTCTAATCCTATTTCTAAACGTGCTTCTAAACCTACTTCTAAACTTAGCTTAATCCAGCTTAACCCATTCACGTTTCTTCTACTCACGCCTGCTTATTCTTTCATTGTTAAATAATAATCGAGAACAAAACAATGAAAACCATGAACCATTTACACGTGTTAGCTTTATTAGGTTTAGTCGCTTCAATGATGACGTTTAATGCGAGTGCCGCCTCAGAAATCGATGCGAGGCACTTTGCCAATGGTAAAGCCAAATACACGCAGCTTTGCCGGGTGTGTCATGGCGACAAAGGACACGGTGATGGCCCCACTGCCGCTTCATTGCCACACAAGCCCGCCAATATCGCTAATAAACTAGGCGGCTTTTTTACCAATCCAAGTTCTTTGGCGGATGACATTTTAGAAGGCAACGTAGAACAAGGTATGCCAGCGTGGAAAAGGACAATTACCAAGCAAGATGCTCTGGATATTCTGACGTACGTAGAAACTATCCAATAGTAAACGCTGTTCCATTCGCCTTTTGAACAGATATATCGGTTAATACTCCTCGTTCTATTGCGCTATCTATTTGATTGATTACACTCAATTTAATGGATAGTGAATAATACGGAATGTTATGACCTTTAAACCTTTAGCACTAAGTAGCCTTATACTTGTTTCTACGGCGACACACGCCGTCAGCTTTATCGATGAAATTGATGGCCAACTCGATATGGGAGAATACCTCGCAGAAAATGCCTACGGTTTTCTTCCTGTTCCAATTCTAATTACAGAGCCTGCGGTAGGATACGGTGGCGGCTTCACTGGTATCTTCATGCACGAATCTGAAGAGCAAAAAAACACACGTAAAGAACTCGCTGAAAAATCCATCGATGGTGGCGCCCAGCTTCTCACCCCTGCAATCACTGCGATTGGCGGCTTTGCGACAGAGAATGGCACTTGGATGGCGTTTGTTGGTCACAAGCGCAGTTGGAATGAGGACTCAATACGCTATCTTGGTGGATTAGGTTATGGCGATATCAACATGACCTTTTATAGACAAAGCTCTCCGAACGCCTTGTCTCCACTCGATCCAAACGAAGGTGTTGAGCTAGGACTCAAAGGCATGGGCGGGATACAGAAACTCCAATTTAGAGTACCTGACTCCCAATGGTTACTGGGGTTTTCTCAACAGTTCTTCGCACCAACACTCTCACTTAATAATCATCCTAAAGCGCAAGAAATCTTAAACAACATTGGCAACACGTCACCGACCTCTTCCGGTTTGGGTCTAATCGCCGAGTACGACAGCAAGAACAGCTTCTTGAATCCGACGCAAGGCTACAACTATGTCGCGGAATACCTTTGGTTTGGTGATGTGATTGGCAGTGATTACACCTATCAAACGTTTAATTTGGAAGGGCTGAACTATTGGGAGTTAAACAAGGAGTGGAATTTAGCGTTGCGAGGACAGTACAAATCATTGTCGACCAATGAACGCGTGCTTTCTCCTCAATATTACCCAGACATTGAACTCAGGGGTATCGCCCGTAATCGTTATCAAGGTGAACACACCGTCGCGGCAGAAGTTCAAGTAAGCAAACAATGGACACCACGTTGGTCAACCGCGGTGTTTACGGGAATTGGCTATGCGGGTGACAGCGATAAAGACATGTTTGATCAAAGCTCTCACGCGGCTTACGGTGTCGGTTTCCGATACCTTATCGCAAGACGCTATGGTTTGATTTCAGGGATTGATATTGCGTTCAGTGAAGAAGATACCGCCCTCTACTTCCAAGTCGGTGCTGGTATCTAATTCATTACGCTGTGCTTACCCAATAAACCAAAGCGATAAACGAAAGCGATAAAACTAACGCGGCAACGATGAGACAAAGTGCTCAGGTAACAGCGATTACTTAAGCGCTTTCCAATATTGATAAAGCCCATCGATATCTGAAGAGCACATCAACGACATTGCGCCTTTGATTTGTTCTTCGCTCCACTCCCACCATTTCATTTCTAACAACTGAGCAATTTCAGTTTCATTGAAACGATAACGGATGTGACGCGCAGGGTTTGAACCCACAATCGAGTATGGTGCGACGTCTTTCGTCACAACAGCTCGACTTGCGATGATGGCTCCGTCACCGACCTTAACACCACTCATGATCATGGCTTCTGTGCCAATCCACACATCGTTACCAATCACGGTATCACCAGAGCGTTCAAAACCGTCTATCGCATCTTCAAATTTCTCGTCGTCTTGATAGAAGTACGGGAAGGTACTCACCCACTGATTTTGGTGGCCTTGGTTGCCCGCCATCATGAAGACTGCGCCAGAACCAATCGAACAATAGCTACCGATGATCAGCTTATCGATGTCGGTTCTATCCGGTAATAGGTAACGCGCACAGTCATCAAAACTGTGGTTATGGTAATAACCCGAGTAATAGCTGTGCTCGCCCACGATGATGTTTGGGTTGGTCACTTGTTCTTTGAGTGACTTTCCGACAAACGGACTTTCAAAATAATTTTTCATGTTTGTACTCTTAGTTTCGTTCTTTTAGTTAGGTACTTTTGTTGCGTGTTTATGGTTTTAACTGGTTTATCTGAGTGTAAAGGCCAACGTGCCCTATCGACCGCCCGCAATATCAATAAATGAGCCGGTTACATACGAAGCTTCGTCCGATAATAACCATGCGATAGAGTTAGCGACTTCTTCTGGCGTGCCACCTCGTTGTAATGGTAACTGCGAAGCTAGTCTGTCTACGCGATCTGGCTCTCCGCCGTCTGCGTGCATCTCAGTATAAATACAGCCTGGCCTTACGCCATTCACTCGGATATTGCGTGAAGCCAATTCAAGTGATAAGCCTTTGGTGAGTGAATCCATCGCACCTTTGGATGCTGCGTAATCCACATATTCAAACGGCGCACCTGTTCTAGAAGCCGCAGACGATACATTCACAATAGAACCTGCACCATCAGCTTGTTTGATAAAGGCTTTACTGCACAAGAAGCAGCTTGATACGTTCGATTTCATCACCTTTTCAAAGCGATCCAATTCGATATCAACCAATGGTGACTGGGTAAACAAGATCCCGGCATTATTGACCAAATGAGTCACTGGGCCTAGCTTGTTACGAGCAATCTCAAACAAAGATTTCACATCCGATTCAACAGACACATCCGCACGCACGCTTATCGCGGTTCCGCCTTGTTCGCGAATCTCGTTCACTAGATCTTCAGCTCGCGACTCATTGTGTATAAAGTTAACGCATACGGCATAGCCTTTACTGGCCAATAATTTAGACGTCGCTGCGCCAATACCTCGGCTCCCGCCTGTTACAATCACTACCTTGCTCAATGAAACCTCCTAATGCACTTGTTTGTTATAACCTGGGTTTTCGTTACAAACTGATCGTACCGATACAAACTAATTTTTCGATACAACCTGAACCCACTGCGATCGCCAAGCCGGCGCTTCGAATGGGTCTGGCCAAAACTCAGTTTGCTTTTGAATTAAGCCATCAACCACCGTGTGAAAGGTAATCACACGATCGTTTAATACACTATCAGTTACTGACACATCCGTGACTACCGTGTCACCCTCACAAACAATCGAATTGAGGGTGAATTCCCAAACACCATTGGCTGGGTATTCAGAGTTGATTGCCGTAAAGTTATCGCGCCCTACCGTCAATTCAGCCGACTGCGGCCAATAGCCTTCAAAATCTGCGGCTAGCCATTCGCTTGCCTTGGCAAAATCATTACTGCGCATTGCATCCCAAAAACCTAATACCACTTGTTTTGGTGTCATTATTCTTCCTTAACATCGTTCAGTTATAACGAATTTTCATACATAGCTATTTATGGACGTGAAGACATCGCTTTAAGCATGCTTAAACTATATACCTCTACGTATACTTACCGATGATCGTTAAAAGATCATCGACATGGTTGGCAATATAATCGGGCTTGGTTTGCCAATTTTCAGGTTCAGATCGGCTATAACCGGCGGCCACGGCAATCACTTTTGCGTTCTTACCCAATGCTGCTTCAATATTGCGAGCAAACTGTGTGTCCGCTTCATGGTCACCGATGTACATCAAACAAAGCTCGTTAGACGGATCGGCGCCAAATATGTTCTCAACACATTTTACGCCACCAAACGGGTGTGGCTTTTGGTGGCCGTTCGAGACATCGTCATAGCCCACTACCGATTTAAACAAATCGCCAATGCCATAACTGTCGAGTACACCACGAATATTCAATTGTGAGTTTTGAGAACAGATCCCATGAGGAAGATGAGCAAACTGACTTACCACAGTGTTCATCCCGTCAAACAAGGCGACAGCAGTTTGGTTTTTCTCTTGATGCTCTGCCCACATTCCACCGGCGATCAACATTTCATCGTGTGATAAGCCGTAATAATCGACATATAAAGCTTGCCAGTTTTTAGCACCATGGTTGGCTTCGTGATAAAGCGTTTCGCTCAGCAGATATTTAGGTAAGTTCTCACCTGATAAGTGTGGCGCGACCACAGAGATAATATCTTTAGTAATTGCGATATTCTTTGGAACTGAATTCACTAAGGTTCCATCGTAATCCCACAGGATGGCATCTAACTTCATGGGGTATCTCGTTGTTTAAATTGACGATTTCAATTTATCACTTGAGGCCCTGTTAAGGGAAATCTTATTGTCTTGAGTTTCAAAATCAGTCTAATTAGAATAAAGCTATAAAACAAATAATTGCTGGCAAACAAAAACCAACAATCTTTACTCACATCACTGCTTTATCAATTGGAATATATGCGTATAATCCCCCGCTCTATAACGCTACCCATCATAGGAATAGCGTCATCCCAAATTTTGTGAGTACCCAATGTCGAAACTATTTTTCAAAGGCCGTATCGAAACAAGACAGAACCACGTTCTTGCTGGCTACAATGTAAACCGCGATGTTAAAGTGGGTACTGAAGAGTCACCAGTTGCGGTAATGGTTCAAACTGAAGCTCGTAAAGCAGAAGTTGAAGCAATCGCGGCCGAGCATTCAATCTTTGTTACTGTATCTGTTGATGCAACTAAAGAAGAAAACACGCTTGAGTTCGACACGTTGCTAAACAAGCCAAAAACAATGACGTTCGAAAAGACACCTAACCGTAACGACCCATGTTCTTGCGGTAGCGGTAAGAAATACAAGAAGTGTTGTGCATAAGGCTTCTCACTCAAACTGCCAATAGCACGATGAGTTAAGTAATACCTAACGGGAAGATCATTGAGGTCTTCCCGTTTTTATTTGTCCAAGCCAAACTCAGTCTAGATTGTCTGGTGTTCGCAAATTGGTTCCACACTTTATACATTTATAGTCACCGGTTCCGCCGCTTGAAGCTAATGACGATAAAATCATTCCCAGCAACCCTGGCTTCTTTACATCTTGTGGCGCTTTTTCGGCTTGGTTACTGAACATAGTGTACTTATGCAGTGTAAGTTCCTTACAGTTACAGCAGAACGCTCTCGTCTTCTCACTTCCATACATAATATCTATAGCCTTAACTTAAAGCACGAATTCAACATATGGCAAATATGCCACATGTTGAATTAAATCTAAATATTTTCATGAAGTTATGAGCAAATTAAAGCGTTTCAAAGAAAGGTAAGCTCTCACCTGTTAAGTGACGTGTTGGCGGACAAAGTTATTCAATTCACTCACGCTTCTGATGATGTGAACCTCTTTCTCTTTTGCGCGTAATTCTAACCGTGCTCTAAAGTCGTCATTCCAAAATTTCGGGCACAATTTTAGTGTCTTATAACTTTGTATCGTGCCTTTTATCACTGAACTTCCATCAGGCCAGCCTTCAGGTTTAACGAACAACCCTTTGAGCATTCGCTTGGTAACAAACCAGTAGCTAATTGGATAAGGAAGGTCGATATAAACCAAAGTATCTGCGGCTTCTAAACGTGTGTTGAATGAGCCTAGAGGGCCAAAACCATCGATGATCCAGCTTTCAGAATTGATTATGTTGTCGTGTGCTAGGTCGAACACTTCACGCTCAACAAACTCTCCGCTGGCCTTATAAACAATAGAGTCCAACTGGTGAAGCTCTATGCCTGTAGCTAGTGCTAACGCTTTGCTGATTGTGGACTTTCCACTCCCAGGCTTGCCAAAAACCGCGACCTTTTTCATATGACTTCCTCTATTCAGATAAAACCCATAAGACAGCGACAAAAAACCCACCTTACGGGTGGGTTCGATAAACAAAGCGCATCAACAATCCCACCATTCCTATGGAATGATGATAATTCGTTGGTTAGATGACGCTAAATTCAGTTTCATAACACTACTTTTATATATTGTTGCTTAGTTGTCAATGCAGCCAAACGTTGATTGGGAAGCTATATCATCGTCAAGTCGCACCCATTAATGGTCTAAATGAGTGCTTATTGGCTCGGTTATTCAGCTTTCGCCACTGTCGCTTCTGAAAGCTTGCTTAGTACACCCGATATCTTCTTAACCACTTCGTCACAGCCATTGATTGCGTGACGCTCTACCAAGTAATTAGGATCGTTGTAAGATAGCCATACTTCTTTATTAGAATCCTCAGTGACTAATACCTTCTGCGGTAAATCTATCGCGACATCTTGAGCGCATTGCATTAATGGTGTCCCTACTTTTGGGTTACCAAAGATGATGACTTCCGTTGGTCTCAATTCAAGATCGACCTTACTCGCATTTTTCTGATGGTCGATTCTCGCAAACAAGGTCAAACCTTTGCTTTTGGCGATTTCTTCAAAGCGGTCAGCGGTCCCTTTCACTGAGTAATTACTTTGGTATTTAATCAAACCATCAGAAGCCGCAGCTGAAAATGATGCCGAGAGTAAAATGGCGCATAGTGGTAGTAATTTTTTCATCGTCACCTCTGAGATTTAGCCTAATCAAACTTACATTCATAGCGCCACTTCTTAAATCAGTGACGCAACCCATGTCAGTATAGACGCGTTTCCATTCTCAGTTTGCAGAGAGGATCACTTTTCTAATGCGTCTTATTATCATCAGTTTAGGCTAACTCGACGCTAACCATTGGCTTTGAAGCTTGAATGTCTGGTCATCAAAATCGATGGTACCTTGCACACCTAGTGGAGTGACTAGCATAGGGTGAGTGTGGCAACTGTCGAAACCATACAGGATCGGGACATTTTTACCGTTCAGCACTTCAATAAGTACATCGAGTGGTGTTCGCCCTGTCCCTTTGTCATCAAACAGCTCATGTTTGCCGAGTACAATAGCGCCTACTCTATCGAACACTCCGCAAGCCAATAAGTGCGCGAATGAGCGCTCGACGGCTTCGATGCCTTTTAGTGAATCTTCAATAAGCAGAATATCGCCTGACTTAATTTCTGGCATGTATTCGCTGCCCCAAATCCCCGCCATGGTACTCAGATTGCCGCCAATCACGCGACCGCTTACTTGACCACTTCCCATGAAGCGCCATTCATTATCGTAAACTGTCTTTGCAGAGTTTTGAGTTTCCCAGTCGTGTTTAATGTCCGTCCAACTCTCAGGCATCGTGTACTGATGTTGGCTTGAATCCGAACATAAGATGTCAGTAAATGATTGGAAGGTTTCGTCGACTAACGGCGGGAACTCACCAAATGACGCGACGAGTGCCGGGCCATAGAAAGTCACCAATCCAGTTTTGGCGTAGATGCCTAACAGTAATGCGGTGGCATCTGAATAGCCGACGATGATCTTAGGGTCGTTTCTAAGGGCATCATAATCGATGTATGGCAACAGTGAGTTGCTGTTGTTACCACCAATGGTCGACATAATGCAGCGCACGTCAGGATCTCGAATGAGCTGATTGAGTTCTTCGGCTCGCGCTTGAATGGAACCAGAACGATACCCTTCTGACTCTCCAGTTAACGAACCTTCAACCAGAATAAAGCCCCGCTTTTCCAAATAGCGTTTAGCACGAGCATATCGATTAGGAGCAAAGACAGTTGCGGGCGATGACGGTGAGAAAAATCCGATTTTGTCACCGATACTTAAAGCTTTTGGGTATATCACTCGTTTGTCCTCCATAACAAAATAGGAATAATACGCCTGATTGAAACTCACTAATTCTTTAAGCTAACAGGTTCTTTAAACGAGTTAATTTCGAGGATTAGAGCTCGATAGTTAGGGTCATATCAAATTTTCATACCCAATCAGTGCCACGACTTAGTCCCGCATTTTTCACATTGGTATTCATAATCACTGTCGACATAAAAACCGGGAACATTATGGTCACCTCTAAACAATAACGTCATCAGGTACTCCACCAACACGCCTAATTTCCATTGCTTCTTTTCAGATTCAGCGTCCGCTTTAGATTCAGCATCGGAAGCGTTAACAGCAAGGTGCGGGGTAAGTGCGTTGCACTGCTCACAGTGATAAGGGTGTTTAATATACTTATTATCAAGCATTTATATAAGCCAACTAACATTTATAAAGTTGATGCATACTAACAACTTATCACTCGATTCTCGAACTTATTGTTTTCCATTAGAGTTTTATTAGAAAGAAATGAGACACAAGATAATACCATGTGTCATGCATCTACTTTAATAGGCATTGCGGTGTTCGATAGCAGAACAAAAGAGTAACTGTGTATCGTTTGAAATTTAGTTAAGCGCTTTAATTAGAACCGTGTATTTCCACAGGTTTGTTTCATCTTCTCCAAGCTCGATACTTGCTTCTCCACCCTCTTGATCAAGAATAAAAACCGGCATCTCACTACTAGACTCACCATTTTCATAATCGCATGACATTTTGGCCTCTAATAGAATAGCGTTAGCTTCATGCTTAGAAAGAACACCCGAATAAATGCACTTTTCAGTTTGAGATGTGACTTCCTGTCCGAAAGAGTCGAACTTAAAGGTTGGGAAGTTGAGTTTTGATTCAGAATCCTCGACAGTGACCGACACTTGGTAATCGATCGCTTCAATATTGGTATTGGTTGCAAATGCACTACCAGAAACACTAAGCAGCAATAAAGCTAAAGCAGTGGTTTTCATGTTGTTCTTATTCCTTTAACAATGGGCTTGCTACGCTGAAGTAACACTATGAATTCCCGAGTTTAATTTAAACGTTGTTAGGTTGAAACTTCTTTGTCATTACTTGGCAAGATAGTTAATTTTTACTTTAATAACCCTTTGTCCGCAGCCCCTTCAAGTTGCACTTCTAGTTCATTCCATAGAGCACGACTGCCTTTAGAAATACGCTCGCCATTGAAGGTCAGTACTTTGTCTTTGGATATGTTGTGCTTCTTCCAGCTGTGACCATCACCATGGATGTTATGAAGCAAAGGTGGCACTCTATCGATCGCCTTACCAAATCGAGCTTCCGGTGACTCACCCGCTTCGAACTCAAGCCATAACTCCAAATACTCGGTTCTTAAATGACTCGGCAATGATTTCAGCAAGCGCTCGACACAGTTTCTCTCTTTGAGCTTGTTTTCTTCGGTTTCACTGGCATAAATGATGGTGTCTCCAGCATCGATTTCCCCAAGATCATGAATCAGCAACATCTTCATCACTCGCGTAATATCGATTTCTTCATTGGCATAATCTTTTAACATGAGTGCGCTCAAACAGACGTGCCAACTGTGCTCTGCCGAGTTTTCATATCGCTCCAATCCAACTGGTTTTGTTTGACGATGAACATCCTTTAATTGTTCAATTTCGACCATGAATTGCAGAATGCCTTTGATTTCTTCCACGATGAGCTTCCTTAACTTAAGTTGTGATTTAGCGGTGCGGAGGGTTAACCTCACCAAAGAGAAGCGTTACTCCCAATAAACCGACATTTTGTAATACGCGACACCCGATTTTTCAAATTCAGAGCCTTCTACAGCCATCCCAAACTTTTGATAAAAACCTAAAGCCGTAGTACGTGCATCGCACCAAAAGTAATGGATGTTTAAATCTTTGAGGTTAGAGATCGCATGCTCAATCACGTTGAAACCGATTCCCTGCCCTTGGAATTCAGGCAGCGTAGCAAACTTTCTCAACCTAGCTTCATTGTCTTGAATATAGATAGACGCGACACAGACCAACTGCTCACCAATAAACGCGCCGTAATGCGTTGCTTGTTCGTCATCTGGCACCATACAAAACGACATCGGTTTATCAGGCCAAAGCACTTGATGCCTAACCGGAAGTACCTCAATCGCTGACAGCTGTTTTATTTCCATATTATCTGTTTAACTCCCGACTTGATTACCCTTGTTGTAATGGCAGCGCTTGTAATTCCTATGATTGTTATTACTAAGCTTATTATTACCAAGCTTAGTAAGTCATTAAGTGATAACGCTCTAATCCCTCTCCCTCTGTGGACGAGATAGCAAAGCCTTGCGACTGATAAAAGCCAATCGCATTTTCATTAGCAGTCAGACACTTCAATGTCAGACCAGAGTAATGTTGTTTGCAAGTATTGAGTAAAGCAGAACCAGCCCCAGAACGTAGCGTTCGCGGGCAAACATAGAGGTGATGGATGAAGCTTTCAGGTTCCCAAACAGAGGCAAAACCTAAAACCTTGTCGCCAGAAACAACCACCCATATTTGCTCACCTTCTGTATCTAAATCGAAATCGGATAACTTAAAAGCGTCGGCATCAGCCCAATGAAAGGTGTTCTGTCTTGATTCTAGATAGATCGCCTGTAAAGCGGTTAAATACTTGGGGTGATACCTTGTGACTTCCATGTCGCTCCTGCCAATCCGTATGACTAGAATTATGGTTGTGGGCTAAGCTTGCTTGTCTATCTGTTAGCCATAGGGTGTTCAGGGTTTAACTGAAGCAGATCCCACAAGTTACCGTAAAGATCTTCAAACACAGCAACGGTACCGTAGCCTTGCTCTTTAGGCTCTCGGACAAAGTTAATGCCCAAAGACATCATTCGTTCGTAATCACGCCAGAAATCATCGGTGTTTAAGAATAGGAATACGCGTCCGCCAGCTTGGTTGCCGATGAAGTCAAGTTGCTCTGGCTTGGAAGCTCTAGCAAGCAACAGGCTCACACCGGTTGAATTTGGTGGAGCAACAACAACCCAGCGTTTATCTTCTTCTGGTAGATACGTGTCTTCGATGAGATCAAACTTAAGCTTGTTTACATAGAAATCAAGCGCTTCATCGTAGTCTTTTACCACGAGTGCAATGTGGACAATATTCTGTTTCATAACATACCTTGTTGGGGTTTTAGCTGCGTGGAATGATGCCATGAAGCTGGCAAAGACACTAGGTGTCGCATCATAAATCGTAGTATCTCGTCCTTCAAAATCTAAAAGCTACGCATCACCTATAACTCCCAGAATCCGAGCTCGACGCCACCTTGAATAACAATGGCACACATTCCGTGACGTGGTAACTCCATTGGCGGCACCGTAACTTCGGCGCCTAGTTTCTCGGCTGCGTTGACTGCAGACTGAATATCCTCAACCAGCGTGTAATGACGAACAGTTGGTTCTTCAGTTTCACGAAGCGGTGCTCGAATGCCAATTACCCCGCCATTAGATAGCTTTGCAGTACGCGCCCCACCAAGGTTCACATCTGCACCACTGAATTTCACGTTGTAGAGCTGAGCGTATGTTGCACAAACAACATCGACTTCTGGGGTAACCACTTCAAGATATTGAACTTTCATCAAATTTCCTTTTCGTGTTCTTTAAGACTCTCAATCTGCATACAGCTGTGCAGGTATTTCTCATCAACAATTAGTCGGTTTCATATTACTAAGCAATTTGACCGCGCATGATAAATTGCGGGCCTGCTGCGCCACCTAGATACTGTTGATTGGTATCTTCGAAGCCGCCTTTCTGATAACAGTTAAATGCTGCGGGATTTTTGCAATTCACAGTTAAGTAAATCGACTCATACGCTGAGTAATTCGCTTTTAAATATGGAAACAAAGCTTTGACCGTGCCAGTTCCTAAACCTTTACCTTGCTGGTTTTTATCAAGCACAAAAGCTCTTAAGCCAATACTTCCTTCAGGGCAGAATTCGTAGTGCTCTGCGTAAGCGATATCCAGCTTAAAAAAACCCACAACTTCGTTATCAGACTTAATCACGTGCAAGTGCGTCGTTTCACTGCCGTCTAATAAAAACTCTGCAGCTGTGCCAGCGAACTTGACCTGTTCATCGGCTAATTGGATGGCCTGAACTAACGCCACATGTGATTCTTCAAGCCTTTCGATAGTTATCATTGTTGTTCCTTCTGTATAACACGCACGGAAAACCGACTAGAGCTCATCGCTAGTGTCTCGAGAACCGTAGTTTGGGAAGTTGATATTAAGAACGTTATCGTCCTCAAGCGTGAATAGAACACTTCCATTCTCTACACCGATTTCGTTCCTATCTGAACAACCTAGAAACAACTCCCAATCAAACGAATATTGAAGTCGGTATTGATTGCTACTGATGTGTAGAACGTCTTTGATTTTAATACCGTTCACCACATGTGCCATATCATCGATGTATGACAGATCTGGGATTAACTTTTCTTCGAAATCACTCTTATGCTCGGTTAAGAAATTGAGCAGTTCAGAACATAACTCGGAGCCATGAACCGATGGTTTAGACAGACTAGAAAACAACATTTCTAAATACTCTAAGGATTGTTTTGATATTGTCCGGATGCGCGCGAATCTGTTACAAATTCAAGATCATCCAACGCGAACTTATAAGGCTAAACGTTACTATTATCCGAGCTATTAAACGAGTACATTCGAACTTCATCGCGAGGAAACCAGCCCAACTTTTCGTAAAACTGTTGAGCATTGATGTTGTCGTTATAGACAAACAAGTGAGTCTTAGGGATACCTAACCCTGCAAGTGCGTTGACCGCCTCTGCGACAAGCTTACAACCTAGCTTTTGCCCTCTGAAGTTGCCCGAGACAGCTAAATGTTGTAAATACCCACGACGTCCATCCGTTCCGACCAACACAGCGCCAATGATCTCGTTGTTACTTTCAGCCACAAAACTCAGACCGGGGTTACGCTCTAAATAGCTCGCAATGCTTTCTTTCGAATCGGCATCGCGAATACTCATGCCTTCTGTCTGACACCACAACGCGATCACTGAGTCGTAGTCTGAAATTGCCATTTCCCGAATGTTGACCACTCTACTCTCCTTGTATAAACGGGCGCTTAATACGCTACTTTTTGACGAGCGACTTAGTGAGAAACGATAGCGAGGAATCTACAGGGTAATTTTCTAACACCATCTGGCATTCATACCCTCGTTTCTCATAAAAAGGCTTCGCTTGGAAACTTAATGTATCTACCAATGACGACGTACAACCTTGAGACTGCGCATACTCTTCAATAAGTTCAAGCAGCGCACTACCGACTTGCTTTCCTCTCCTCGAATCATCGACCCAGAGAAACTTAATCAGTAACCAGTTTCCCCAAAGATCAGCAATAATGCCACCGACTTTGTTACCTTCCTCCATCGCGTAGTACGCAACTTGAGACTTGGCTATCCCTTCCAGAAACGGTGTGTTGTGTTTGATTAACCCGCCTCGGACTTCATTAATGTTTTCATCGCAGGGCTCGATATCTAATTGGTATTCCATTGACTTCCTATCTATAGATTAACCGATTGTCTTATAATAATTGAGTCTTAAATAAGGTCTATCTGGCGCTAATTGAGATATACACAGCGTCCAGATTAACCCTAACTAATTGTACTATCTATAATTTTAATTTCGAGGCATCAATTTTTTTGAAATTAACTCAACACAATGCTTTGCGGATTGACTAACACCCGATAACTGAAAGAAACCATGGATTACACCCGAATAGCGCTGGCAACTAGCATCAACACCTTGCGACACCATTAACTTATAGAGCTGTTCGCCTTCGTCACGTAATGGATCGAACTCGGCAGTGATGATGGTTGTCGTTGGCAGTCCGTTAAAATCACAGTTCAAAAGGTTGAGTTCAGGTTCATTGAATGAATTAGATTTATTATTTGTGTATAACTCGAAGCCGGAAAGCAACATGTTTGCCGTTATAATATAGTTTGTGCCATTTTCCACGTAACTGCGTGAACTTCCTTTAGGATCTAGCATCGGATAGATAAGAATTTGCTGGCTCGGTAACCAAGATTCATACTTTTTTAGTCTCAATGTTGTCGCCAACGCTAATTGCCCACCGGCACTATCACCAACAAACGCCATTTGTTCGATATTGCCACCATATTTGCGACCAAACTCCTTGATACCAAGTACAGCTTGATACACATCGTCGTGCGCCGCTGGATATGTATGCTCAGGTGCCAGTCTATATTTGATGCAAATAACAATTGAGTTAGATTGAAGGGCAATCTGTCTTAATTGAACATCATGTGTTTCAAAGCCACCGCTGATAAAGCAACCACCGTGGAAGTACACTGTGATAGGTAGATTCGATTCGGTCGTAGGCTTATAAACTTTTATCTGCACACCATTTAATGCATCTAAGAATTCGTGTTCTATTTTAGGACTCTTCCCCGCTAAAACGGTACTGCCAATATAGCCAGTACGTCGCTCTTCGATGGTTTGGAGTGATGGACAAGGTTTACCATTGGATTGGAAGTCTTCGACTAGATCTTTAATGCCTGGTTCTAAATGATTCGTCATTTTATGACTCAATGATTGAAAAATCGAGGGATGATATATCAAAAGAAAGGCATGTACATACATACAGTCTTAATTTGTGAGCTCAATTAAAACTCTTGTTCAGACTCTTAATAAGCCGAAAGCAATAACTACATAAATGCTTCAGACCAAAGCACCAAATCTAAGTTTGATCTCGAAGACTAAGCATTAATAGTGTTATTAATTTATAGGTAATACGGACATTTACTTATACAAGCTAAACTTCTTTGTAAACTCACGTAGGATTTCCGTGTCACCAAACAGGCATACACCAAGATACTCAAGATCTTCTTCTTTGATTTCTTTGGTTCGTTGCTGCTGTTCAGCAGAACCACCTTCGATCATTGAGCTCGTAAAATCGGTAAATTTAATACCGCGGCTAAAGGCTTCTTCACGCACTTTTCTAAGCTTATTTGAGTTGTCTGCTTTCAGCACGATGAAAGGATAGTGAGATAGGTTTGGGTGAACATTGCCATCCAAGTCTTCATAGTCAACGTAGTAAGTCTCGTCACCTTCTAATAGGTTAGATAGGCCAACGCTCAGGTGCCCTAGCACGTTCAATGTTCTTCCTAAATCCATCTTTTTGCTTAAAATCGCTATGAATCGTTTTTGGCTTTCGTCTGGTAAATGGCTCACTACATATCCTCATTCATTCTTAATCACAGTATTTGTATAACGCATTACTGGGGCGTGAGCAATGCAACCTTAGTACTCAGTTAATACGTTTAGTCCATCCAATAATTTCGAGCAAAGACCAGTATTTGGTATCCAACAACAAGGTCATGATTTAATGAATATCTTGGCAGAACCTAAAGAGATAACCGTCTGGAGTTTGAACGATGAACTGCTTCTGAGTCGCGATCGAATCACCACATTGATAAGACTTCGACTCTAACACTAAGTAAATAGAATCAGCGGCGTTTTCGTTAACTCTCTGATATAGAGGTTCGATGTCGATAACATCCCATTGAAAGTTAACGCCACGCCCTAAAGGAAATTCCAGGTCACCTGAAAGCCATTTTCGACTTTGGCCCGCAATCCCTTCAAGCATCACATCAACACCATCAAGCGTTAGATAAACAAACTCTTCATCTGGGCGCTCGTATTTCACTTCAAACCCCAACACATCGACAAAGAAGGATTTACTCACATTAATATCGAAACAATAAAGCTCTGGAACTACTCGTAATGTCATGATTTACCTATTCACTAAATAGCGAGAGATTAGTAAGAATCTAATCAGGATTTCCACTCTAATATAGAGTTAATTAATCTGTGTACTTTAGCTAGCTTTGTAAAGCCTTTCATTGATCTCCCAAAGCGCGTTTCTGTTCGAGTCATATGTTAGAAGTTCAATAGCTTCTTGGTAGTCACACCAACGATAATCTGTATGTTCATTTGATAATTGAGGATCTTCCGTCACTTTAACTGAGAAGGAATGCTCAGGAATGACGAATGGATGCTCAGTCCAATTGTGATTTCCTGCATAAAAGACTTTTGGAAGCATGCACATTGAATCGAGCAACTGCCAATTACAACCGACTAGCTGAGTCTCTTCAGAGAGCTCTCGTTTTGCTGCTTCAAGTAATGACTCATTGTCTTCGCCACCACCCGATATTGCCTGCCAAACACCATTGTCCCTTCTGCGTGCGATTAAAAATCGATATTTGTTATCGACTGTTTTGTAGGGAAAGACTAAAATCTGAAAAGGTGCTCTCATTGATGTGCCCTCCAATCTTTCGCGTTTACTGCGCTAGCTTCCCAAGGATGACCGGATCGCTCAACAGATTCGTCAGAGGAAGAAACAGTGGCTCAGGTAACTCCTCTAGCTTAAACCATTTCCATTGCTTACATTTATCAGGCTCTGTCACCTGCGCTTCGCCGCTAGCGTCAGAAGCAACAACAAACAGCGTTATATAGTGCTTGTTCTCTTTCTCAAAAATATCATTGGTAAAAGTCAGCTTATCAAATGCACTAACAACTAAACCAGCCTCTTCGAGTGTTTCGCGTTTGGCACACTCTTCGATACTTTCACCCCACTCAAGGTGTCCGCCCGGCGTTGCCCATGTATGAGCCCCATGAGAACCAATTCGTTCTCCAAGTAGTACTCGTCCTTCACGTAGAATAACCGCAGCTACACCTACTCTTACTTCCTGACTCACTTAAAACTCCTTAAGAAAGAAATCCAACCTTCAACGATAAGTACCATGTATAACGAATCAATCTCGATTAATTCACTGTTCTACTTCGACCAATATCTTTATGACTCTAGTATTTTGTTACCACGTACGATCTGATAAATAGCGATATTTTTCTCAGTCAAAAGCCTCACGAGATCTGGTACACATTGGATAGGCATCGCAAGTTCATACCCAAACTCCAAATGTGAAATAGACGTTGACGGTGACTGACCAACAAACGACTCAAGTATGCTGAGCGCAGTTCCCTCCCACTCTCCAACTTCAAAATAAACGCTATAAATGTCTTCGCTATAATCTCTTGGCGTACCTGCTTTCATCTCTTGTACTCTGTTTTGTGTTTCATTTATGATGTTCGCTTGAAGTTACGATACGCGTTATGTCGTCTTACATTATTGTTCACGTTTATGTGTACGTTACCCAGCTCGAGCACCATTAGGCATTTCGGTTTCAGGACAAGCTAAACACGGATTTAATTTGTCTTCATAACCAATATCAAACAACATCCCTTGAGACATTTCACCCGCCATCTTTCTTTCGGGTAGATTCACGACAAACAAGGCTTGCTTACCTTCGATTTCTTTCGGGTTTTCTCGCTCTTGTTTAATGCCAGCCAAGATTGATCGCTGATGATCGCCAAAGTCGACGGTGAGTTTCATCAGCTTATCTGATTTAGCGACTTCAGAAACCTTTACGATTAAGCCGACACGAATATCTAATTTTGCGAAATCATCAAACGTAATTTCATCTTTAATTGGAGCGTATTTCATAAACCAGACCTCGTTGTTTCCAAATCACATAACGTATAACTAAGTCACTAACAATGCTGAGACTAGATTCAAATTTACCACTGACGCTAACCAAGCGTTGAGAGTCACGTTTATATGCTTTGTATTATGTAATTCCCAACCAACTCAGTAGCCTCAAACGAAGGACTAATTGGTAGTTTTAGATTCAGTTGTTCAATACCAACAGCCATAGAGCCATTTTCTGACTCAAACTCTTCCCAACTGATCTTTCTCACTTTTGTTACAGCTTTGGCGGCCAATAAGAGTTGAACGAATTCTGCAGGACTATAACCTTGAGTCTCTGCAATAAAATGCTGCTTTTCTAAGGTTCGGCCTTGCGCCAAAAGTAAATAGAACCGCGCAATATCGTAGACATGAACATATTGGTTAAAGCCTATAGACGGGATACCTACTTGAATCGTTTGGCTAGCGAAAGATTTAACAATTCGCTTTAACTGACAGTTCTCACCACCATAAACCAAACTAGGACAGTAAACGACGTGCCAACTGTTTCCAATGGCATTATGTATTGTTTCTACGTCTAATCTAACGGATTCCAAGGGTTTCAACCTAAATTGACGCAAATCAGTACCAGAGGCGTTACCAAAGAGCCAAACACCCGATGTATGTATCTTTGTTGCATATTTAGCGGCAAGTAGATCTAACTCAGAGAGTAACTTCTGCTCCACATCTGCAATTTCATGTGCTGAGAATTGTGACCAATGTGGACGCGCGCAATTCACAACCACATCAAAATAACCTTCAAAATCGGCTCTATCTTCTATCAACCCTACTCTAAGAGGAATGACGATTTTGTCTCTACCGTATGTAAAAACTTCAAATCCACTTTTTGCGAATAGCGATGTAACGTGACGGCCAATGTATCCACTAGCCCCTGCAATTAATACTTTCATTCTTTCCCTGAACTTTGCATATATGAAGCCCTAGCTTTACTTCTAAGCCAGAACATCGCGCTCAACGGCTAAATCTTTCCTGTTATCCAGTCGAGAGTTATCAACCAGCGTCGTTATTTTCATAGTTCCCTTTTGATTCATTTACGGCAAGTGCTGTTAAGGTCTGTCGGTCACATACAATGCCGAAACCCGACTAACTTAAACATTAAGCGTACACATTTTTGGAAATACCACATGCCACGATTCACATCTAAGTTGTTTGTGGTTCTGAAACTGCAACACTTTCATTTAACCTTATATACATCAAGTGGTTGTCGTAGAAATCATTTCTCGCACAACCATGTTGTAACGCCTTTTTATAGATTGAAGCCACAAATATATCAGCAACGCTAAAGTCACTGCCTACTGCAAACTCTGATTCACGACAGATTGACGTACTTAACTTTTCTAGACAGCACATAATCCATTCCCCACGAAGCTCACGCTTTGAACGCTCATCTAGCTCTGGACGCATAAACCTTAATACTGTTCTGTTTTGAGGGGAATGAATACTAGAGTTTACGTATTCGCAAACTCTACGAATGTGCGTTTTCTCAACAAGGTCTTTACCAAATAAGTTGGGCTTAGGGAATCGCTCTTCAAGATACTCTACAATCGCCATTGATTCAGAAAACACCGAACCATCGACCGAGAGTGATGGAACATAACCAAAAGGATTTATATCTAGGTATGTTGTCGTTAGTTCATCAGAGTTAACCTCGATTCTATCGTAAGGTATCCGCTTGAAATTAAGCACCCACTCGACCCTTTCGGAACTGTTCGATCCTTGTGCGCTATACAATAAGACTTGCATACATCCTCCCCAAAGCATGCCGATGCGTTAATTTGTAAACTACGAAACCGGACTTCCCCATTTATCGACAAACCGAACTAGCTTCAACTAAAAATAACGCATGTTAAGATTCATTATTAAACATTTCTATGTACCGATTCAAACAAGGCACTTTCAATTTTGGACCATTGCTCCATAAAAGGGATAAAGTCACTTTGAGGTATGAATTTTTGTGCTGCGGTATTGTTTTTTAAGAACACCTCTTCTAAAGCCCAGACATGATGGTCAGCATAAACAGCCCACGCCTTTGCCCCATCATTTAGCTCGAATCGTGATAGAGGCTTAACAGACAGATAACCTTTTAACAAAACTAATGACCTCGTAAGTTCCATATTAAAGATGTACATACAAGCTCTCGCAACATCATAACCAGCAGGCATGTTTTGTATAAGATCCCAATCGATCACATTGCTTACGGCGCAATTAGAAGCAAAAAAGACGTTGAAGTGATGAAAGTCGCCGTGAATCAATTGCATGCTTGTTAAAGGGGTATACGAGTGTATAGCTTTTGAACTGGCGAGATAATCACGCTGTTGCTTTACTCTTCGTAGAACCGAATCATTCGTATTGAATTCACTATTGGCTTCTATAACCGCAATTATTTTTTCTAACCTACCCACCCAAGCATTTTTATCCCAAGAGAGAGCAATTGTTGGGAAATCATTCCCAGTAATGGAAGCGAGTTGAATATGCAAATTTGCGAGAGCTTTTCCTAACTCATAAGCATGCAATTCAGACAACTCGTCTTTTTCAATTAGCGTACCCTTGGCTTCAGGGAATAAAGCATAAAAATCCTCACCAATTTTACAAAAGGTACTGTCATCTCTAGTCAAAACTGGAGCAATTATAATGTTTAAATTTTTCGAAAGGTTTTGTAAGAGCTCATGCTCACGCTGGATTTGTACAACGTCGCGAGCACGATATTTTCTGAGGTAAAAAGTCTGTGAGGATTGAACTCGAAAGACATGATTCGTTGCGCCTAACGATTGCAGCTCTAAACTCATATCTGGATCGATTTGGCTCCAGTGTTCACTTGCCTCACGAATAAAATCACTCATAGTTCAAATCAACCTCATAGGTACATGACGTAGCGTTAAGCAGTGAGAAACGACAAAGCGCTAAAGATAAACCAGTAAACTTCAAATACAGAGCTAGCCTAAGATCAAAATGCCGCGCATTGCGAATCAGTTTAAAGTGCTCTCAGATTTTCGTTTCGCAGACGTTATTGCTTGGGCTATTTTAGCCCTATGACTCGTTTCCCACTCAGCGAGTGTTAATGAAGCTTCGTCACTTGCTTTCTTTGAAGCCATTAGAAACACTTCATCTTTTCTTGATTTAGGAATAACGACAATACCCTCTACATCAGCAACAATGATATCTCCCGTAGAGACCTTTGCTCCCCCGCAAGTGATTGGAGCACCCAATTCAGAATAGACCTCTTTCTTTCCCGGTACTGGATGAACACCTTTCGCAAAAACTGGAAACTTCATATCTGAAATTTCACTCAAATCTCGAATGACACCATCAATAATAAAACCTTTGATACCTCGACTCTTAGCGACTGCGCATACATTACCGCCGGCTACTGCATATTCGCTATCAACTCCATCCACTACAATGATGGAACCTTCTGGTGCTTCGTATATGGCTGAATGAAGCATTAAATTATCACCAGACGTTAACTGGACAGTAAACGCTTCTCCAAAAATTGGCGGCATTCCCTGCCAAAGAGGACCAATGCTAAAGTTGATAAAATGGTCGTTACTTAGTATGTTTCCGTACTCAGTTGTCGCAAGTTTTGAAAAATCTGACTTCATATTTTCACTCCATGTTTGAATGAAACCTGCCGGTCTATGTATGTTGCTTGATATGTTGAGGCTACCCGCTTAGTTTCTTAGACATATTGAAACCGGTAACCTCAAAGCCAACTTCTTTATACAACTTAAGCGCCCGCTCATTATGATATGCGACCCTCAGTTTTATTTGATTGATACCAATAGCAAGTAGTTGGGTCTCTAACGCAGAAATTGATTGAGTACCATAACCTAGGCCTCGATGTTCATTCGAAATGAAGAAGTCATAGATAAACGTAGATTTATCCCCAATATTTACTGAGTGCCAAAGGTAACCCACAAGCTTACGTTCACCATCGACTTCAACATCAATGCATAATAGCGAATGCTCATTGCCCTCTAGTCCGTTAGGGAAGCTGCGATGCAAGTCCTTCTTTGCCAATTCGACTGCAACGTCTAAAGAATGCCCATAGTTTCTAGCTATTTCCTGACTGTAATCGTCAATAAAATACTGACAATATGCTGGATATTCGTCTTGGCGCATTCCTCTAAGTACTACCATGTTCATCCTTTATAAACGTTGAATTCAATTAGTAACATAACGCCTGCTTGAGCAGATGGCAACGCTACTAATGCTCTCAAATTTAACACCTAACCCACTGAAGTTAAAACGAGTGGAAACACCAATACCGCCGCATGCCAAAATGCCAAGCGTACCGAATCACGCTTAAGTTGTTTGTGATCACAAAACACCTTCGTGTACTCGTAGCTTAACTGGATTACTGGCACTTTTTATGTCTAACGAAGGTCACGACCAAAGCCACCAACGCAAGTAGCTCAAAAAGCCAAAATATAGGAATAAACCCGAATGGCTCAACCAACACACCATTTTCATCTACGTATGAACCTATGGTGTTATAAACAATGAAACATAAAAGTCCACTAACGCAGAAAAGAAAGCTGATTTTATACTTACGGAGAAAATTCATCGGAGCCTCAACATTTGAATATCTAAAATATCAGACACTTTATAAGAGAGCATGGTTCACTCCGATAAGCATAATTGGATAGACGAGTTACCGACCCTTGAAGTGGCTGACATCGCGATCACCTCACCTCACCATTGTGCCGAAAACACTAAGATTGACTCGAGCTGGAAATGCCAAGCGTATAACATCACTCTTATATACCGATATGGATAATAGACACTTGTTATGTGCTTTTTATTGAGGCTTATCTTCTGGGTTATCACGATACCAGGCTTCGAGCAGTTCCCGACCATAGATGACTTCTGTCTGCATATGCATGTAAAGAAGGAATGCAGCCAATAGAAAACTAACTCCGTTCAACCACCTTAATGCTTGTTTACGCTCTGCATCATAGAAAAACATACTGACACCAACAAGCAAGAAAGGATAACAACCTATCAGAAGTAACAACCAGCCAAGGTAACTTGATATTGCCATATCTGTCATTTCCGCCCCCTAAGAGCCATTAGAAAACTCAGTGTATATTAGAGTAACTATTCAGCTATTAGGAGTTCACATAATGGAGTTTCGAGGCACTTCAAGTTGGGGGTTGATGCTGGGAGGTTAAGCGTGGGCAACGCTACCACCTCACCAAAACCATTACACCGCAAACACAAAACTCGACCGAAACTAAAAAATGCCGAGCGTTGTGAATTAGTCTTAAGCTAATAAAAACTAAGTGCTACTCTCCACTTTCAAAGTGGGCAAATACTTCTGCGCCAGTCATATTTTGTGTTTCATTTTTAAATTCGTAGTATTCGGGCTTTTCATCGATGAATATCTGATGAGTTAACTTGTAGTCATCCCCAGACATCAATAAACCGACAGGAAGATGATACTGATTATTTGGCACCAAAAAGTAAAACAAGTGAGTACCACATTTACCGCAGAACCCTCTCTCAGCCCAATCGGATGACTTATATCTCACTACATTTGATTCACCTGATATTTTGGCGGAATCAGAGCAATCAATGACTAACATCGGACCGCCAGACCAATTTCTACACATACTACAATGACAAGCCCCCAATTCATTACTGGCGTACTCTACTTCCAACTCAACCGAGCCACATAGGCACTTTCCTTTGCCTTTCATGAATCCTCCAATCTTTGCAATGTGTGTAAATGAATAGCGGATAACGTTTTTTATACCGATGACGTAATAAGAAAAGGCTATTTTTTGTTTCCCTTATCCGACAGATACGCGGCATACTTTTTAGAGATCCATTTATGAATATGGAGCCCTGTTTTACGAAAGAGATACCAATCTATAGCAGCTAGAATCACCAAACCGATTACAGTTCCCATTACAAAACCTCCATGCTCATTGAAATGTCACTCTACCAAATAGTTAAGAAAGGCACCGTGAACCTAAACAAACTATTAAGACTAGATATGGTAGTTGCTTTAACTCTGGAAGAAATACGAGGCATAACGCTTAGCTACGCTGTGAGTGGGTGTGTGTCATGTCTGAGCGAAGCGAGTTCGGCACGCGTTTACAATTCAGATTTAGGCGCCTTGTTATATGTTTTACTTACTAATATGCCAAGCCATTACACCACTAGTAATAAGTAAAAATATACCTATCAATCCGACATTAACTGCAAAACTTACTTTATTACTTTCGTCTTGAAAGTCATTGGTTCGGGACACAAGTTCACGATGAATCATTAACGATAAAAAGTCTTGATTAGCTGGATTGTTACCATCAAATGTAATGCCTGCCAATACAACAAGTAAAACCCCGGCATATGCAATGTAGTCAACCAAGTCTATTGTGGATAGGTAATCAAAAAAATTGCGAGAAATTAGCAGAGCTACCGAGATCACAACAAGATAAGCTAAAATCCCTTTGAGAAAACCCTTCATTGAAACTCCCTGTACATATAACAGCTATCAGACAGAAAAATTCTGCACTTAACTCCAGAATAATTTTGTCTAGTTTCTAAGATAGATAAGTAATATACAACTAAGCCATTGCATAACAATGACTTATGTCACAGCTAATTTCAGGCGTGTGAAAAACCGGCTACTTTAGTTCATCTGGAATGCGGCGATCTTTGTGGTAATACTCTCGGTCGCTCTCGTTGATTTCGCGTATCACTTTGCATGGGTTGCCAACTGCGACGACATTGGCTGGGATGTCTTTGGTGACGATGCTGCCTGCGCCTATTACTGAGTTTTCACCAATGGTGACACCGGGAAGTACGACTGTGTGCGCGCCAAGCCATACGTTGTTACCAATACGAACGGGAACATTGAACTGCGCTGCTTTTAGCCTGAGTTCTGGGCTGATGGGATGTGTGCCAGTGGCAATGGTCACGTTAGGCGCTATCATCACGTTGTCGCCGATGAATACGTCTGTGTCGTCGACCAGAGTTAGATTAAAGTTCACGTATACGTTGTTGCCTAGGTGCGTGTGACGCCCCCAGTTCGCATGTAATGGTGGTTCAATGTAGCAGCCCTCACCGACTTCGGCGAACAACTGCTTCATGATTTGTTGTCGTTTATCACCTTCGCTCGGGCGAGTATGGTTGAAATCGTATAGCACTTCTAAGCATTGAGTTTGCTCAGCAACCAAATCAACGTCGTCACAGTAGTAAACGTCTTGGCTGTGCATTTTAGCCTTTATATCCATGTTTGAACCTATTTGATCATTGCCTTATATCGGCATAAATAAAGAAACAGATGGATAATTTGAAGTTTTCACTGGCCTCAATGCAAGTTGGATGAATCAGCGCGACCTGATGTTTTCAGCCACACGCCACAGCACACCACTTGGGTCAGTGATACAAAACTCAAGCATTCCCCAAGGCTGTTCAACAACCTCGGAAACGGTAACTTCAAATTCCGACACTACATTAGAGTTTTGGATGTGTTGATACCAACTTTTTACGTCTTCAACCAGCAAGTGCATCATGTAATTGTGACAGTGCGCAGGTTCATAAAAGTTTTGCAGAAGGAACGCACAACCGCCGTGTCGCAGATAGGCGATGTCGTGAAACTCAGACATCACTTCGAAGCCGATTGACTGATAAAAACGCTTGGATAAATCGAAGTCTTTCGCGGGTACGAAAGACTTAATTTCTGAGACTTTTAGATTTTCCATCCTACATCCTTATAGTGTTGATGTTCTGGTGCTGACACGCTTAACGCTTTAAGTGGTTACGGCGTTTATTCCGAGCTCTTATTCATAGCCCTGCTGAAATGAGTCGACTTCGGCTTTAGTTAGATAACGCCACTGACCTGCTTCAACATCTAAACGAACATTACCAATCTGTTCACGGTGAAGGCCAACAACTCGGTTTCCTACCGCAGCAAACATTCGTTTTACTTGATGAAACTTACCTTCTGTAATAGTCAGGAGCACTTCTTTATTGGTAATCACTTCGAGTTCTGCCGGACGCGTCGGTTTTTGCTCACCTTGCAATTGAACGCCCGCTTTGAACTTGTCAGCGACATCGTCTTTGATGTCTCGTGCCAATGTCACGCGATAAACCTTCTTACATGACTTGGTTGGCAGTGTGATATTGAATGACCAGCGCCCATCATCGGTAATCAAGACTAAGCCTGTGGTGTCGGCATCTAAGCGCCCTGCTATGTGCAGTTCTGATGCTTTGTCTATCTCAATGTAGTTGAACAGCGAGGGATAAACTTCGTCGATATTGGAGCAGATAGTACCCGCAGGCTTGTGCATTAGGAGGTAACGAAATTCACGCAACTTAAGCGGCGTGCCATTCAACAAGATAGCGTTGCTTTCATGAACCTGAGTCGATTCATCGGTGACAATCTCACAGTTTACGTTCACCTCGCCATTATGGATGCGTTCAATCGCTTCAGGCTTGGTTAGGTCAGTGCTTTTACATAGATATTTATCAAGGCGCATTAATCGTCGGCACCACATTTTGCGCATGGCTTATAAGTACGCTCGCCTTGAGCAATCACCACATAGTCTCGAACGCAGTTATCACATAGCGCCAACTTTGGGTAAGCGTCTTTCTGTTTCTTTGCGTTGATGTCGCCTTCGGTGGTGTATACGGTTCTCATTTTTATGCCTTGTTTTAATAACTTGCTAGACGCAAATTGTATCACTGTTTACAGCCTTGTTTGGAGTGGTGTTAGGTAGTTAAAGTAATTTTAAGTACTTCTATTTTAGGCTCCCTTCCCGAAACAGTTTAACCATGAACAACAAAGTCAACGTGCCACGCCTATCAGTGGTAAAATGATAAAAGCTCACCAACCAATGAAGTCACTAATGAAAAATTGTAATCAATGCGGGAAATGCTGTATCAAATACGGAGATGGTGACCTTGCCGCAACGCAAGAAGAGATTGATTTGTGGGAGTTGTTCAACCCAGACATCTTTGAGTATGTCCGAGGAAGCGAGATCTGGTTCGACCCTGAATCTGGTGAACGTTTAACTCGCTGCCCTTTTCTGGAGCTAGTTCCGACGAAAGATACCAAGCCTCAAGCCAAGTACACATGCAGCATTTACTTAGACCGACCAGAAGATTGCCGACACTATCCAAGCCTGATTAATGAGATGGTACGAGATGAGTGTGAAATGATTGAGGTGGTGGATTTACAAGACACGAAGAAAGCTCAAAGGAAACTCGACCTGTTGATGAAAGACAGCCGCCCTTCAAGCTATTCGTAAGCGATGATCTTTTGAAGATCAATCTTCAGCGTTAGCTAATAGCCGCTAAAACCTTAAGCCAAATACTGGTTCGCTTCTAACCAATCAAGCGCAACCAGTGCTGCCAATGAACATACCGCTCTGTCGTTGCCATCAACAAACTTAAGCTCTTCGATTTCGGCATCTGGAGACAGTTCGCCAGTATAATCAGCAAGATAGCAAGTCAATTGCACTGATACGCCTTCCGCTTTGCCATCAGCTTGGCCTGTAAACGTCTCAACGTATTTGATTGAATCAGGCATTAAATCTACTGAGATCTCTTCTTTTATTTCGCGAACCAGTGCTTGCTCGTCACTTTCGCCAGCTTCACGCTTACCACCCGGTAGATAGAACAGTTCTTTGCCTTTTGATCTGACCATCAACAGCTTACCGTCTTTGATGAATATCCAAGCCAGCTTATCAATTACCTTATTCATGTTCTTAGACCTTGTTATTGTGTTTATTATTTTGGTTAGCACAACGTATCGCGCTAGGCGTATATTACATCCAGCAGTGAACATATTCTATTAAATCGAATAGGAAATATCATCGCCAAAACGAAAAATAACAGCTTTCGAGACAATGCTCGTCTACTGTCATTGGCGTTGTTTAGGGATTGTTAGCTAGCTGTCCGCAGATAGAATCAATCGACTAGCCAATTAAGCGCAGAGTCATGGTCTTCGAATGACTTTATCTCACCAGACACAAACCAACCCCCTACTTTTGAAGCGAATTCTTGCCAGCTTTTATCACCATATATCGCGATTTTGTCTATCTTCGAATTGAGCTCTAATCCCAGTTTGAAATCATCCCAAGCAGCACGTAACTCCCAACCCGTTAAGGTGGAGATGTCGACCAGCATCTTGAGTTTCGATGAATCGAGTTCTTCTAGCGTGGTATTTAGAATTGGCATCATTGCTTGATAGTCATCGTGTGTGAGTTTGCCTTTCGCTTTGAACACAACGATAGTTTCACCGCTAACACGTTCAATTCCAACCGATATTCCATGACGTTCGATACTCATAACCTAGCCCTCATAGTAGAAACTAGAGTTAGCTTAGAGGATTAAATAACAAAGAGGTGAGAGGTTGGCGTCAAAACGAACAAGCACTTTATCTGAACTTAATATCAGAGAGTTAATCGCGCTTTTCCAACAGTTCGCTTAGGGATTGAACTTGCACGATACGTGGATGCTGTGACTTAAGATCAACACCTTCCGTGTTCAACCACACCGCTTGCAAACCCGCTTCAAGTGCTGGGTAAATGTCTTTTTCTAAGGTGTCGCCAACCATGGTGATATCTTGTGGTGCAACACCGAGTTTGGAAATGATGGCCGGATAAAAGCCCGACTCGAACTTAGAAAAACCAATGCTCGCCTTACAAAAGTAACCCAAAATATATTGAGACAGGCCAACACGCTCGAAGGCTCGAATGATGTCGTCTTTACTGGAATCACCAGCATTGGTGGCAACATAGACTTGATGATTTTTGAAGAGTTCAGCCAGTAATGCACGAGCACCGCTCACTTCTTGTACGGTTTCCCAGTCACACATCTTCCCTTGTGCGTCTGGGAAGTCGACCATCAGCGTATTGCCCCAGTCGAATAAGACTATTTCTGTTAATTCGATTAGCTTTGTCATCTTGCCTCCTGCATTAGTCATCGCGCCTTTATAGGCCATCTCTTTGATAGGACAGAATGTTGTCGAAAGCGATATCGAAGTAGAGTTCGTAGCTATTTTGTTCAACATAGCCCAAATGCGGTGTCGCAGTGACATTTGCTAAGGACAATAGCGGTTCGGTGTCTATTGTTACTGGCTCACAATCGAACACATCAATAGCGGCTGTTTTGGTCGGTACCTCGCGTAGTTCATGATACAGAGCCATCGGTTCCACTAACTCGGCACGACTAATGTTCACAAACAGTGAGTTCGGCTTCATCAAGCTAAGGTCGTGTGCCGTAACACATCCTCTGGTGACATCATTCAAACGCAAATGCAAAGAAAGCACATCAACTTCTTGAAAGAAGTCTTCTTTGGTTGTTGCTGCTTTGAAGCCATCTGTTTGTGCTTGATCGCGTGAAGCTTGGCTCCCCCACACTACGACAGACATCCCAAATGCTTGGGCATATTGTGCAATGCATTTGCCGATCTTGCCGTAGCCCCAAATACCAAGCTTCAAGCCCTTCAAAGTTCGACCTAACCTTAACGAGCCAGAATCTTGCCACTGGTTTTGCTTAAGGTTTGAAGCATAAGTGGGAATGTGGCGCGATGCAGCCATAATCAACGCCCAGCATAATTCAGAGGGTGCAACTGGCGAGCCTCGGCCTTCTAACACAGTAACACCAAATCGTTCGCACATTTGTGGGTCGATATGATTACTCACTTTGCCCGTCTGGCTAATGAGCTTGAGGTTTGGGAGCTGCGATAACAAAGATTCGGTGATCTCGGTTCTTTCACGAATGAGTACAATGGTTTCAAACGAGATCAACTTAGCGACAAGATCTTGCTCTGAATAAGTCTCGGTAAATACAGTGACATCGTGTTGTTCGAGTTTGTTGAAGCAATCGAGGTCTTTAACGACGTTCTGATAGTCATCCAATATCGCTATTTTCACATCACTCTCCTTGTGATTGTTAGTTATCTTGTATTGGTCAAATGAAGATCAAAGTGCCATGCCTTGAGATTCAACACGGCACTCACTTGGGCTTCACTGTTGATAAACCACTTTGAAACGCTCCAACATAAGTAACATGTCTTCACTTGGTGAGATCTTGAGCTCTTCACATTCACGAGAGAAGAAGTTCCAGTGCGCTTTTCTCCACCATTCTAGTGTTTTGTCACCCTCGCCTTCTGCAGCAGCAAACTCCGCACTCACTTCGTTGTATTTGCACGACGAAACCGACGTGATCTCAACAATACAGACGGGCTTACCATCCCAATCGGTGACGACTTGCAAGTGACCAACGATGGGTCTCGTCTCGCCTTCATGGGTATACCAGTGTTCAAGGCCGCAGGACGCTTGTTTTTCACCTTTTAAAATCAACTGCGCGCAGAGGTTGGCGTTGTACTCGTCGGCGCAGTAATAATCAGCACTAAAGGAGGTGTATTGCGAGGCAATGTCTGCTGGCAATGTGTTGAGGTAGTTATCAAGATAAGCTTTGCTTCTTTCTTCCATGATCTTTCCAAATTCAATATTAGGTTGAGCCGATAAATACTTATAGATTAAGCATCTGGCTGCATTGGGAGTAACCTATCAAGTCAGGTTATTGCTGTAAACCGAGTGAATATCAAAATGTGGGCTGAGAAAGAAGAATATGGGTAGGATTTCGAGGCCAGTACAAGAAGAGCCAAAAAGTAAAAAAGAGCTAAAAGCGCCTTTAGGCTGTGCTTTTAGCTCTTCGTATCTCGTTACTAGAACCTCGTAACTGAGCAGGAAATTAACGTTTTAAGAAGTCGACCGCTTTATCCGGGAAGTCGGTAAACACACCATCGACTTTTACTTGATTGTAAAAAACATCCAACATGCCATCAAAATTATCGGCATAAGCTGGGATTCTCCCAGGGTCAGCACGGAACGTGTACGGGTGAACGTCTAAGCCCGCGTCTTTTGCTGACTTCATCAATGGTTTAATAATGATGTTATCTTTGGTCGATGCATCGTCCACCAGCATAGGTTTCCATGGGCCAATGCCATCAGCATAGCTAGCGACTTTTGCCATTCCGCCCCTCTCAAACATCCAGTCATAACTGTACGGCGTTGCTTTGTCACCTTGGTACGTCATGGTTTCATTCCAATCTGTATAAGCCATCAACTGAACGAGCTTAAGATCCATTTCCATCGCTGGCATAAGTTCATCATTGATGCGTTGAAGTTCATTGGCGTCGAAACACTGCAAGTACACCTTGTCGTCTTTCGATAGATACCCATATTGTTGCAAGGTGGCAAGTACAGCTTTAGAGATATCTTTTCCTTCGTGACGATGGAACCAAGGTGCTTTAATCTCTGGATAGATGCCCACGTCATAACCTAAGGTCTTATTTAAGCCTTGGATCAGCTCAATCTCTTCTGCAAAGGTAGCGACACGGAAATCAGACTGCCACATAGGGAAGCGTGCTGGGAACCCAGCTACTCGATTACCTTGGTCATCTAGGTTAAAGCCTTCAGTCACTTTTAATGATTTGATCTCGGCAAGCGTAAAATCAATCGCGTAATAGCGGCCATCTGCTCGTGCACGGTCTGGAAAGCGGTCAGCAACATCAGTGACGCGATCTAAATAGTGATCATGCAAAACCACCAATTGGTCATCTTTGGTCATCACTACATCTTGTTCGATATAGTCAGGTTTCATTGCGTAAGCGAGTGCTTTAGCCGGTAATGTATGCTCGGGTAAATAACCAGAAGCACCGCGATGCGCAATCACTAAAGGATCGGCGAACGCATTTGCAGATAAGCTAAGTGCTAATAAAGTCAGAGACAGTGACGTTGTTTTCATTATTGTTTCCCTTGATAAAACAGAAGCAGGATATACCTGCCTCTGTTGTTATTAGTATGGTGTGGTTCAGCTAATAAACTACTGAGTTAGCGCTTCTTTCTCTCGTTCGAGATCTTTTTGTTTATGGTGCGCACGCTCACCGAGGAAGGCGTAAAGCAGACAAATTATTGAAGCAACACAAGCTCCGACCAAAATCATGAAGCCGCCATCCCAGCCGTAATGGTCAACCATGAAACCAAGCACGGCATTGGCAGCAACTGCCCCGCCCAGGTAACCAAACAAACCGGTTAAGCCAGCTGCTGTTCCCGCCGCTTTCTTTGGTGCAAGTTCAAGTGCATACAAGCCGATTAGCATTACTGGACCATAAATAAGGAAGCCAATCGCAATCAGTGCCAACATATCAACCGTTGGGTTACCCGCTGGGTTCAACCAGTACACCAACACTGCGACAGTTACGAGAACCATAAACAGGATCCCTGCTGGAGCGCGTCGACCTTTGAACAATTTATCTGAAATCCAACCACACAATAACGTGCCAGGAATACCTGCCCACTCATACAGGAAGTAAGCCCAAGAGGATTTATCTACCGAGAAGTCTTTTGCTTCTTTTAAGTAAACTGGAGCCCAATCGAGTACGCCATAGCGGATAAGGTATACAAACGCGTTAGCAATCGCGATTGACCACAGTAACTTGTTAGAGAAAACGTACTTAAAGAAGATCTCTTTCGCCGTCATTTCTTTCTCGTGAGACGTATCGTAGTCGTCTGGGTAATCGTCTTTGTGTTCTTCAATCGGTGGTAGTCCACAAGATTGAGGCGTGTCTCTTACCGTAAACCAAACGAAGATAGCAACGAGAGTGGCAAAAAATGCAGGAACATAAAAAGCGGTTCGCCAATCGTCGTTAAAAGCCCACAGTCCCAATAAGAACATCGGGCCAATCAAGCCGCCGCCCACGTTGTGAGCAACGTTCCATACCGATACGATCTCGCCACGTTCTTTACGCGACCACCAGTGAACCATGGTTCGCCCACAAGCTGGCCAGCCCATGCCTTGAAACCAACCATTCAAGAACAGCAGGATAAACATCGCAGTGATGCTGCCTGTCGCCCATGGCATGAAGCCGAAGCAGAACATGACCAATGCCGACATTAACAAGCCGCCACTGAGAAAATAACGAGGATTAGAGCGATCAGAAACACTGCCCATTAAAAACTTAGATAAACCGTAAGCGATGGATACTGCGGCTAAAGCAATCCCTAGCTCTCCTCGACTGTACCCTTGCTCAATCAGGTATGGCATCGCCAAACTGAAGTTTTTGCGGACTAGGTAGTAACCGGCATAGCCAACAAAGATGCCGAGAAAAAGCTGCCAACGTAATCGTGTGTAGGTGCTATCGATCTTATCGGTAGATAAGCGATCGATATGCGCCATAGGTTTGAATATTCCAAACATAGGAACCTCATGTGTATTGGGCGATAGAAATAAAATGCTCGAACGAAAAAAGTTCAGCGCTCATTCGAAAGTCTGGGAATTGTATGTGCTTCAGGATTATTTTCTGTGATAGAGATAGCCATTAACAAAAAATAACCTTAAATACAGCACTTTAGTTTCATTTAGTTAGACTACGCTTCATATTTTTGTTTTTGATGGGTTAATTTATCAGCAGTAATTTCGAATGTGAATCAACCCAAAACGAGCGAGCGAACATAAATCAACCAGCAGTAAACGCATTATTCCTACGTATGCATAGTAGACGTCGACAAGTTCGATAAGCTTTGTGGAGTTATGAAGGTGGTTTTGGTTATTGGTTATTGGTTAAACAAGTTCGCCAGCATTAATGCAAACAAAAAGGGCCTAGATTTCTCTAGACCCTTTCAAGTAATAACTCTTAGTGACTTTATGTTGGCTAATTAGACAAAACATTTGCTAACTAGCGCGTCACACAAAGCGATTATTCTTCGATGTAAAAAGCTTCTACAGAGCCTTTTAGAGTAATAAGCATTGGCTGACCACGGCGGTCTAGCGCTTTTGGAGAAGGGATCTTAACCCAACCTTCGCTGATGCAGTATTCTTCAACATCAGTACGCTCTTTACCATTTAGACGAATGCCGATTGGGTATTCGAAACACTCAGCCACGTGGTGTGGGCTGCGTGGGTTACCTGCTAGATGATCTGGTAAAGCTGGTTTTGAATTAGTATCGCTCATGTTCATTACCTGTATGTACGTAAATAAAAAAAGTGCGCCATTCTAGTCAATATAGGCTTTGTGCTCAACAACTGCTGCAATAAATCGTAGTGATCGTTTTAATCAACAGCGAGTTGTTTGATTTAAAGGCGATATAGGTATCATTTCAAACGAAAATTTAACAGGATTATACGTTGTTGATAAAGAGATAGGTTCAATACTCGATAGGTAGATAACCTAATAGTCGGCTTTGCTCCGAGCTTATCGAATAAGCTCTATACTCATCACTTTATGGTTTGCTTCTGAGTCGATATCGACGACTGACCAACCTAACCCTTGGTAGAGTTCCATTACATTGGTGTACACGTACAGTTGAGTTTGTACTGTAGAAGAAACCTGTTTTACACCGCGACTAATCAATTCACTTGCAATACCTTGGCCACGCCATTGAGCATCAACATAAACAGCATTAATCCAAACCACATCCCGAACTTGATGAGGTTCCTGAAAATGGGAATATGCCAAGCCACCAATGACCACATTATCGCGAAGCACTACTATTACTGGAGGGAATTGTACGCAGTCTTTATAGTTATCTTTAAACTTAAAATCCGACCATTCACTTTGAAACAAGCGCTCTAATTCACTCCAATATGGCGAACTTTCATCGCAATTTCTAAAGATTACTTTCTGCATGTCTTTCCATCCTTTGAAGGGCTAATACGGCCATCCTAGCCTTGGTTTATATCAGTGTAGGTAAAGTTACTCTTCTTCGTCGTAATCGTCTGCAGGGTCTTGATTGATTTCTTCGCCACACCCTAAGCATTCGGCTTGCAAATCTGTTGGCATAATAATAATCAAACCACAATGCGGACATAAATCGCCTTGTTGAAACATCCTGCTATTCCTTCTACTTCATGGCTATTGCTTAGGGTACTTTTGCTTACTCGCTTCTAACCAGTCATGGATGACTTGGCGAGCCGACTCCGACGGTGGTGCATTTCGTTTTCCGCAAATTTGGTCAATCTCAAACGGAAACGCTTTGCTCGGGACACGACGTAAACCTATGGTTAAACGCTGAGGTTTGAACATGCGGAATACCACATAGCGGTCGCTCATGATTCGATTATGATAAACACCAATGCAGTGTTTTTGCTCCATGCCTTCTTTTTCAAGGTCGTAGTAATCAGTAAGCGGATGAATGTTGTCGTTACCTAGCAAAGGAACCGGATAAGGAATGTCTTTATCCATCGGGCGGTTACCCTCTAAACGACGCAGTTGACGCTGCTCTGTCCATCTATCGTGAAGTTGTTCGAACATCGCAAATGAGTTCTGGCTGGTAATGGCGCGTAATGGATCATCCATCTCCAAATCTAGTCCTAACAATATCGCGTCTTGGAACATCGCCATCTTTGAAGGCGCATTGAGCCTGCCCTCTTCCACCATCGCAATGCCCAATCGACTGCCGGTTAGAAATGGATGAACTTGGTCCAAACGAAGCGCTGTGTAGCCAACTTTGGAGTAATGCTTGAATTTAAGAACACGTCTTTGCAGCGGTTCGAGAATTCGCACAATGTGGTCAAGCTCATCACCGATGTTGTAATGAAGCTCTAGCTTATCGATAAATTTGAGTGTGGCTTTACTGCCGTCTAAGCCCAGTTTGGTTAAGATTCTCTTCTGCCCTAGGCGACTCAGTTCCAACGCTTTCTTGTTATCGACACTGTGCTTCATGCAGATTAATGCCAAGATAACCGGTCTTAATTCAAGCAGTTGAGCAGCTTCATAAGTATTCGCCGCGAGCCAAAGCATCTGGTATTGATACTCTGGGAAATCATCGGTTATCTCACGATAACGAGCTGGCAATGAATCTAACCAACGACCATTCACATCAAACTGCTCAACGAGGTTTAAGCTCAAGCCAATGCCACCATCGAGCGGTCGTCTACCATCTTCAAATACGTGAAAACCGACAAGCTTTTGAGACCAATCGCGGATCTCAATATCGTAGTCAAAGCCTAATGTTCGAGTTGGGATGGTGAGTAATGCTGTCATTAATGCCTCTTGGTTATTGACGAGTTGGACTAGCGAGCTTATCTAATAGCAAAAAGCGCAAAGATCGAACTCACTTCACTATAACAACCTTTTGTAAATTTCTTATCAATCAAAGCGATATAAATACGAGAGTACTTAGAAGATCTTTGAATGATGATTTTACGCAATATGAGACCTCTTCGATATCATTTACTTAGAGAGAAACTATGCTTGTAACATCACTAATAACAAGAGGCTTTAATTATGGAATACCGACATATTCTGGTCGCACTTGAAATGTCTGATGACTCGAAAATACTCATTGATAGAGCAACCTTCTTCGCGAACAAACTAGAAACGGAACTTTCGTTTGTTTATATCGACGGTACTCACGGAGAAATCTACCCAGAACTCGTTGATATTCAACAAAATAATGGTGACTTACCTGTCAATGATGATGCGATAAAACACTTAAGAGAGTTTGAGGCTTACGCTAAACAGCCGGTTCAGCATATTTTTGTAGGTACGGGTGATTTGAATGACAAACTCAAAGATGCTGTGAAAACACACAACATTGATCTAATGCTCTGTGGTCATCATCATGATTTTTGGCATAAGATCATCTCGCACTCGAAGCAATTGATAGACTCTTCTCCCGTCGACATACTCGTCGTTCCTATGGACTAGAGCTCGTTCCTAAAGACTGACTGCTGCTATGGACTAGAGTTTCTATGGACGGTCTGCTCCTAAAGACTGTCGCTCTTAAAAAATAGCTGTTTGGGCTTATAAAGCCAGGCTTCATTAGCCAACCTCTATCGGTATTATTGGTTGGCTTCTATTCCCTCCTCGATCCTCTTCTTTCCTCAAATTCAACCATTACCCATTTGACGTAATCATTTGTGATCTTGTTTACTCATCCACTCGTAACCGTCTAATAACTAACAAATCACGAGTGCAAGCAATGAAAAAGATTGGTCTCTATCTTTTTACAAACGACTTAAGAATCAACGACAATCAATTGCTAAATTGCGCTGCACATGGCGTCGATAATCTCATTTGCGTGATTGTCGAACCCACTTTGGTTCGTTTCTCTGCTGATCTCGCGCAAGAGCAAAGTTATGGCGCACATCGCCAGGCTTTTGTTTCACAATCGATAGCCAATTTAGAATCGAATTTAGTAAAGCTTGGGCAGCAACTTGTCTTGATTCGCAGTAACCATTTAGAACCAGGCGCTGCTGAGCAAACACTCAGCCAAATTATTGCTACACAGCACGTCACCCACTTTTTCGCCAATGCACACTGCGGTTACGATGAGCGACGATTGATTCGATCAATACAAAGACAGTCGCCTAACTTAGTAATGTGTTTACCACATCACTCAACCTTGTTTGACTCACATGAGCTACCGTTCGAATTATCAAAAGTCCCGAGCTCTTTTACCAAATTTAGAAAGCTAGTCGAGCACTTGGATGTTAATCGCAATGAGACGGTTATTTCAGCTCTACCACCAGCAGTGAGACTAGCATTAACATCGACAATCTCATTATTCAGTTCACCAAATGATGAAAGCGCAGTAATAAGCGATTATTGGGGTGGAGAAGACGCAGGACTAGCGCATTTAGAAAACTACTTTTCACATGACTACGCTTTTAATTACAAGCAGACTCGAAACGCATTTGACGGCATCGAAAACTCAACCAAGTTCTCACCGTGGTTAGCGCTCGGCTGCGTTTCGCCTAAAACGATTTATTGCCATTTAAAACAGTTCGAAGCCGATCATGGCATTAACGATTCAACCTATTGGATCTACTTTGAGTTGTTATGGCGCGAATATTTCTATTGGAAGTGTTTGTCACTGGGTTCCTCGTTGTTCGGTGAAACCTCAAACCATAAACTCGACTCTTCAAACTCCTCAGCGACGTTGAACCTGAATTTAGCCAAATGGAAAAGTGGCAATACCAACTATCCGATTGTCGATGCGTGTATGCGTCAGCTCAATACAACTGGCTATATGTCGAACAGAGGAAGACAACTGGCAGCCAGCTGTTTGATCTACGAACTAGGGATCGATTGGCGACACGGCGCAGCCTATTTTGAGAGCCAACTTATCGACTATGACGTGGCATCAAACTGGGGCAATTGGGCGTATATAGCCGGAGCGCTGAGACCTCAGGTAAGCACTCAAACCAACAAGCAAAAGAATGCCAACCAAGCACAACCCAAATCACGTCATTTTGATTTGGGTAAGCAAACGGATATGTACGACCCAGACCATGCGTTCATCAACAAGTGGAATGTCAGAAGCAAAGAACTTGTCTTAACCAACAATCAGGATGTGTTATGAATTTCAAAACCGTGCGCCTTGTCTTAGGCGACCAACTCAATATCCAGCACTCTTGGTATCAACAGGTTGATGACGAGGTTGTTTACATCATCGCTGAACTTAAGCAAGAGACTGACTACGTTGCATCGCACATCCAAAAGGTGGCCGCTTTTTTCTCTGCGATGGGCTATTTTGCCGACGAACTCAAACAACAAGGTCATCAGGTACTCCACCTCACTCTTGATGACACCACGCAATTTGAAAATCTCGATGCTCTATTGCAACACTACGTACACGAATTCGGCGCTGAGAAATTCGAATATCAAAGGCCAGATGAATATCGCCTTTTAGAGCAGATGAACAAGCTCAAACTTACTAATGCAACCAAAGGTTGTTGTGATTCCGAACACTTCCTCTTTCAATTCGAAGAAATCGAACAACAGTTTCCGAAAGACAAACACATCATGATGGAACACTTCTATCGCCGAATGAGAAAGCGCTTCGACATTTTGCTAGAAGACGGAAAGCCAGTTGGCGGCAAATGGAATTACGACGCGAACAATCGAAAGAAACTCAAGAAACAAGACATTGAAAGCCTGCCTCAACCTCTGATGTTTGCCAACGACATTTCCGCGATTTTAGAACGCATCGAGCGTCATCAAATTCAAACCATTGGTGAAGTTGGCGACCAATTATTATGGCCAGTTAACCGCGCACAAAGCTTGTCTTTACTCGCGCACTTCTGCCAAGTCTGTTTACCGCTGTTCGGTCAGTTTCAAGATGCGATGACGACAGAACACGATTCAAAATGGAGCTTGTACCATAGCCGTCTTTCGTTCTCACTGAACAGTAAACTGCTGAGCCCTAAAGAAGTGATTGATGCAGCGCTGTCGGCCTACCAAGCATCCAGTCATCGAGACAGTTCTTCAAATAAACCAAGCATCGACATTGCACAGGTCGAAGGGTTTGTACGCCAAATACTGGGGTGGCGTGAGTACATACGCGCCGTCTATTGGGCAAACATGCCTGCGTACGCCATTAAAAACCATTATTCAGCAACCAATAAGCTGCCCCATTATTTTTGGGACGGACAAACCAATATGAATTGCATGAAGCATGCGATTGACCAGTCCCTTGAATTTGCTTACGCGCATCACATCCAAAGGTTAATGATCACTGGCAACTTCTGCTTAATTACGGGCATAGACCCCGATCAAGTAGACAGTTGGTACCTTGGTATATACGTCGACGCGATTGAGTGGGTCGAAATGCCAAATACGCGAGGTATGGCACTTTTTGCGGATGGCGGGATCGTCGGAACCAAACCATACTCTGCCAGCGGTTCTTACATCAACCGTATGAGTGACTACTGCAAAGGCTGTCACTACAAGATAAAAGAACGCAGCGGAGAACAATCTTGCCCTTTCAATAGCTTGTACTGGCGCTTTATGAACCAGCACCGCGATGCGTTAAACCGTAACCCACGCATGGGCATGTTATATCGCTCTTGGGACAATATGGATGAACAAGACCAACAAGCGATACTCGAGACCGCAGAACAACGAATCACAAACTTGGAGAATTTATAATGGTTGAGCAACTCAGATTACACATACTAGTTGTCGGTGGGAGTGGCAGTATTGGTTTCGCTGTGGTTAAACACCTATTATCTGAGCTGTCTCGGTTTGATTTTCTTGATGTGCAAGTAGACGCGACTTACCACTCTCAACAGCCAGAACTAGAAAACAGTCGTTTGAGCTGGCACAAAGTCGATGCAACCAATGAAGCTGATATTGAGCAACTCAGCAAACAGTTTGAAAAATTGGACTGGTTGATAAACTGCGTGGGTATGCTTCACACACCAGAGCTCGGGCCGGAAAAAAACTTGTCTTCTATCGACCCTGAGTTTTTCCTGAAAAACATTTCGGTGAATACCCTACCCAGCTTATTATTGGCAAAGCACTTCACACCAGTTCTTAGAACGAGCGACAATCCAAAGTTTGCTGTAGTTTCCGCAAAGGTAGGTAGCATTTCAGATAACAGATTAGGTGGTTGGTATAGCTATCGGTCATCGAAAGCGGCACTCAATATGTTTATCAAAACCATGTCGATTGAATGGCAACGCACCATAAAGAAAGGCACCGTGTTAGCGCTACACCCGGGCACAACAGACACGGCTTTATCGAAGCCTTTTCAGACCAATGTCCCTGAAGGTAAGTTGTTTGAGTCGAGCTATGTCGCCCATCAATTGGTCGATATTATTCGCACTGCCACGCCGGACAAAAGTGGGCACTTCTACGCTTACGATGGTGAGCAGTTAAAGTGGTAGTTAATACCAGTGGCCGTCTTTCATGAGTGCAAAAAAAGAAAACCCAACAGAGCTGAGGCTCTATTGGGTTACTTTTTGAAAGAGCGCCTTAGTTTTTTAAGGCGTTATGACTGACATTTAAAGAAAGATCAAAAACGATGATCACGACTACTCAGCCCAATTGAACTTGCTGTCGTCTACACCTTCTTTTTCTTCTTTAACACGCTCGCGTCGGTGTTGTTCTTCAATTCGCGCAGCGTCTATCTCTTGCATAATGGCTTCGATGTCTGCCAAATCGTCAGTTTCTGTAAACTCGCCCGTCAGCTTGCTGTCTGGCTTTAAGTCGCCTTTCTCGTATAAAGCCCACATTTCCTTGGCATACTCGGTTTTCGCCAATTCAGGGGCAAACTGAGCGTAATAATCACGGATGTTATTGATGTCACGAGCCAACATCCACTCAGCGTTGTTATTAGCCGAAGCGTCGACAGCTTGTGGTAGATCGATAATCACAGGGCCGTATTCATCAACCAATACGTTAAACTCAGACAAGTCACCATGGATCAAACCAACGCAAAGCATTTTAACCACGTAAGTCATCATCACCGCATGATCTTCAATCGCTTGTTCTGGTGGCATTACAACATCGTTCAATCTTGGAGCCACATAACCGTCATCATCAGTGACTAGCTCCATAAGCAGCACGCCATCAAAACAGCCATAAGGAACAGGCACACGTACGCCCGCTTCTGCCAGTTTATACAAGGCATCCACTTCAGCGCTTTGCCACACTTTCTCTTGTTGCTCACGACCAAAGCCAGAGCCTTTTTCCATCGCTCGAGCACGGCGGCTATTTCGGACTTTTCGGCCTTCACGATACGCCGTTGCTTTTTTAAAGCTGCGCTGGCTTATTTCCTTATATACCTTGGCACAACGGATCGTATCGCCGCAGCGTACTATGTACACTGACGCTTCTTTGCCACTCATTAATTGGCTTGTCACCTCGTCGACTAAACCATCGTCAACTAAGGGCTGTATTCTTTTAGGTATCTTCATGCCGCCTTTATACATTAGTTGTCTTACAGATAGAAATATTAACTTAAGAAATGAATGACGAAACTATTAACGTGTTCTAAAAACGAACAGAAATTACGCCAAAGTTGGCTTATGACGACGGCAACGTTCAGAACAGTAAATCACGTCATCCCAACAACGCTGCCACTTTTTACGCCATGAGAAAGGCTTTTGGCAAATAGGACATGTCTTAGTTGGTAAATGAGGCTTCTTGTGCATGGCCGTTTCCTTTTTGATGAGTCCACTTCCTGCGTTTGCCAGAGAATCCTTATTACGCTCGATTCTCGCTTCAGGGAATGACGAAGGTAAAACTAACAAACCTAGAGTTCCTACTACGTTCGTAACTCATTTTAGGGAATAGCGACAGAAACTCTAATCACTCTTCACTGCAGAACGTGACGGCGGAGTGATTGATAACAGCCCCGAAACTCCGTCATCCTCGAGAAGGAGGAACGACTGAGTCGGGGATCTGCTTAATCCAGCCCTGTTTCTATTTCTGCGCTGATGAATATGACTAGAAGCTAAGCAACAACCTTGTACTGCTTCTCCATCTCACTCACACCTAAGCCAGAGTGTTTTGTTACTTTAAGCTGAACAGGCACTCGCTCTTTCAGTGCTTCAACGTGACTAATGACGCCAATCATCTTGCCTGATGCATTCAAGTTATCGAGCGCGTTTAGGGCAATGTCTAAGGTGTCACTATCCAACGTGCCGAAACCTTCATCCAAGAACAAAGAATCAATACTGGTTTTGTAACTCACAAGATCAGAAAGCGCTAATGCCAACGCCAAGCTCACCAAAAAGCTTTCGCCACCGGATAAGGTTTTGGTGTCACGCATCACATCGCCCTGCCATGTGTCGAGCACTTGCAGTTCTAAGCCATCATCGGCTTTACGTTTAAGTTCGTAACGACCATGCAAACGCTGTAGCTGCTTGTTCGCCAAGTACACCAAGTTTTCCAGTGTTAGACCTTGAGCAAACTTACGGAACTTGTCGCCGTTCTTAGAACCAATAAGTGAATTCAGACGTGAAATATCATCAAACTCGACCTGCTGCTCGTCGATCTGCTTGAACAGATCTTGCTGATTACTGCGGTTCTGGCTATCCGTTTCAAGATTGGCAGAAATTGCACCGATCTTTGTCGCATGGCTTTGCTGTGCGTTTTGACACTCAGTAGTCGCTTCTTCAACTTGCTGTTGGTCTTGCTCTTGCCATGCTTTCGCATTTTCGTGATTTTGTAGCTCCACTTGTGTCGCTTTGGCGGTGTTCAACCTAGCTTGCGCACTGACAATCGCTTCGTCTAAAGACTTCTTCAAGCTTTGAAGTTGAGTTCTAACCTCTTCATCTAACAACGCTGCTTCAAAATTAGCCTCATCTTCGAATGGGCTGGTTTTCAGCGCTGCTAACCAAGCATTCGACGCTTGTATGTAGCTCGATTGCTTACTGACTAACTCGTCCGAGAAACCAGTGTGTTTGGTTTGCTCGGTTCGATGTTCCAGCTCGCAACGGTTAAGCACCAACTGCGCGGCATCAAATGCATTTACCGCTTCGGTGACTTTTTGCTTCATCGTATTGCTGGTGGCTTGAATGTCTTTGTCACCAAACAACTCTGTTCTTTCAGCCGTTACACGAGTCAGCTCTAACACTAGAGACTCACTCTGTTGCTTCAGTGTCGCGAGCTCTTTCTCAACACTGCTTAGCTTGTCATCTAAGGTTTTCAATTCGGCATTTTGAGTGATCAGCTGCTTCTCAATATCGGCCTGTTGTTGTTTAGTTTGCTGCCACATGCTTGATGCCTGTGATTTCGCAGTAAACCAATCATCGATATGTTCAAGTTCAGGCGCTTCGATAGCCGTTTGAACCATGCTCTCTTTCAGAGCGTTCCATTGCTGCTCTTTCGCTTGAGCAATCTGAGCCACTTGTTCGTTTGTGCTGTGGTTTTGCTTATTCAGATCCGCTAAGCGTTGCTCGGCCAACTCGAGATTAGACTGCGCCTTGTCAGCCATAACGCTTGCAGACAAGCGTTGTTTTTCAGCTTCCACATAGTGCGCTTTAGCATCACCCAATGCTTTGAGTTGCTGTGAGCTCTGACTTAGTTGAAGTTCACACTGCTGAGCAAAGGTCGCGACTATAACTTCATTACCTAAATCGTTAATCGTTAGCAGCGCCAGTTCAGGAGCCGTGCCAACGAAATCCGATAAGCTCTGTTGAAGCTTGCCAACAACGCCATGCCAATTCAATTGAGCCTGCTGAATATCCGCTTGCGCACGTTGAATGTCATCGTTAAGCGCAGCAATCATAGGGGCAAGAGAATCTAACTGCTGACGATGCTCTTGGCCTTCTTTTTTGATAGCCGTTAGCTCTAGGTTTTCCGTTTCTTTTTGAGCAACCAAATTTGCAGTGTCTTGCGACTGTTCAATCGAATGGTCTGTTGAACCACATAGCGGGCATTCAGATCCAGATTCTAGAGCTGCACGGTATTTTGCTAATTCGCCCTCTTGATCAATCAAACGCGTTAATCGCTCAAGCGAAGTCTCTTTCTCTTTATATCGCTCCACCAGCACTTCACGTTCTTTCGAAAGCTTGTCGACCAACTGAATGTTAGTTTGATGTGCCTGTGTTTTTGCATGCAGCTGTTGCTGGGCATTTAGGAAACCACGGTTGATCTCAAGTAATGAGTGCGTATTGCGATTCCAGTACTCCAACAGATCTTTTTGCGCATTCAATACTTGTTCGCTGATGTTGCCCTGCAATGCTTCCCACTGTTGCTTTGCACTACTCTCTAGCACAACCAATTCACTTAAAGTTTTGTCTTGCGTTGCTTTAGCGTCTTGCGCAGATTTGATGATCGTTTGCTGTGCATCAACCGCACACAAAGCTTGCTTCGCTGAGTTTAGTTGTTCTGCATGTTGGCGCTCTAAAGTACGAACTTGCTCAACTTTGGCTTGCCATTGACCTAGGTATTTTTCCAGATGTTGGTCAGCTTGATGTGTATTTAAATACTCAGTGCTGAGTTGATCTTGTTGCTTCAGTGCATCTGTTTTTTGGACTAAAACGACTTGTTGATTACGCTGCTGCGTATGTTTCTCGTTTAGCGTATTTGCTGCATTAACGGCCGCAGTTTGCTTATCTTTGAGTACGGCAATTTGGTTATCTAGCGGACGGACAAGATCGATGATCTTCTCTTGTTCTTGTTGCTCGGTTTTAACCTGTTCGACAATTGCACTGCTTTGAGTCAGTTTAGTTTGCGCGTCTTTCTTCTCTGCATCACGAACAGCAAGTAACTTGGTGCTGTTATCTAAGTGAGCTTGAGTGGTGTTCACCTCTTGTTCGCAACGCTTTAAATCTTTGTGCATTGGGCGCAGCTTTTCAGCTGGTGCACTGTTTGCCAAACGCTCTAGTGCAGGTTGGTTTCGGTCTAGTTCATCTTGAGCTGTTTTAAGATCGTGATCACTGGCCGCAATAGTTTGCTCAGCTTTGGTCACGTCTTTCCACCAGCTAAGATGCGCTTGCCACTCTTTTAACTGCTCAGACAAACGCTTCTGTTCCGCTTCTGACGTTTCTCGTTCTGTGGTTAGCTCTTTGATTTGCTCTTCAGAGAGTAAGCTCACACCTTCTGCTTTCGCTTTAAGGTGATTAAGCGACTCTTCACTCGACTTGAAATGATCGTAGATGCGCTCAGAGATCAGGCTATAGACTTCTGTTCCCGTCAGCTCTTCAAGTAGCTCTGCACGGTCGTTAGCATTGGCATTTAAGAACGCCGCAAACTCACCCTGAGACAACATGATCGATTTAGTGAAGCGTGAGAAATCGAGACCGGTTACCTGCTCCACCAACTTGGTCTTCTTGGTCAACATAGTTTCTAAAACTTTGTCGGTGTCCGCATCAGCAAACTCACACGTTGGCGTTTGTAATGCGCCATCGTGTTTTCCGCGCGCTCGCTTTTGGTGGAAGTTCGAGCGGTAGGTTTTGCCCTGTACTTCAAACTCCAGCTCAGCAAAACACTCACCCGTGCCACGCGTCATTAATTCATTGTTGCCTTTGGCGATACTCTTCAAACGTGGCGTGCGGTGGAACAACGCCAAACAAATCGCATCAAGAATGGTGGTTTTACCCGCTCCTGTTGGGCCAGTAATCGCAAACAAGCCATTTTCCGCAAACGGTGATTGGGTAAAATCGAGCTTCCAACGTCCTTTCAAAGAGTTCAGGTTTTCAAATTCTAGGCTTAAAATCTTCATACTGGTTACTCTTCTACTTTGTTTGGTGTTTGAGCTCTTTCAGACACTTCAACCATCACTTGTTTAAACTTCACCGTCATTCGCTCTAAACGTGCTTTTTCAGAATCGGTTTCAAATTCTTCTAAGGCAATACGCTTCGTAAACACGTCCATCGGGCTCAATTCTGACAGCGTTTCTGCTGACTCTTGCTCTAATGCTTGATTACGACGTTCTCTTGCTCTGCGCAATTGAAGCACTTCCACATTCAAACCTTCGGTTAGTGCGCGCATACGTTCTTGAAGATCCGACAAGTAATCTTGCGCTTGCACTTCTATCGATAACCACACGCTTTGGTCGCTATCTAAGCCTATATATTGATTCAGTTGAGATTCGATCTCGCTCAAGTCGCCTTTGATTTCAGCTAGGGGTTGGAACGTTGGAACTGGCAATTGAGAAATGGTGCGCTCGCCTTCAACAAACTCAACCACACAGACCTGCTTTTGAGATTTAAGTTCATCAAAGCTTAATGGTATTGGTGAGCCGCAGTAACGAATGTATTCACGCTTTGCCACCACTTGTGGACGGTGGATATGACCAAGTGCAATATAGTCTGCGTCTGGGAAGCCATCAGCGGCAAAACCATCAAGGTTGCCGACATAGATATCGCGTACAGAATCCGATTGTTGAACACCCATCGCCGTTAAATGACCCGTAGCAATAATCGGCATGTGCTCGCTGTTTTCAAACGTCGCACGTTTTTCTACAGCGGCATCATAAACACTTTGGTAGTGCTGTTTGATTGCATCGCCGAGTTGCTTCTGACGCTCAACGCCTGTGACACCCGCCTGGCTGGTCAACACATCGCGAGGGCGAATAAAAGGAATGGCACAAACCAGCGCTTCTACATCGCCGTTCTTGCCTTTTAGTTCGACAACCTGAGTCGCATGATCTTCATTGGTGTTCGGAATCACGTCTGCACCCATGTATTTGAGCAACTGTTGTGTCTCTTTAAGCACAGAGACTGAATCGTGATTTCCACCTAATAACACCAATTGGCAGCCGATCTTGTTCGAATCGACCACAAACTTGTTATACATCTCACGAGCGTAACTCGGCGGAGTACTGGTATCGAAAATGTCGCCAGCAACAATGATCGCGTCGATGTCGTGCTCTGTAACTTGCTCAAGTAACCATTGTAAAAACCGTTCATGTTCATTCTTACGGCTTTTATTGTAGAAGTTTTGGCCAAGGTGCCAATCGGACGTGTGAAGAATCTTCATTGCTGCTCACTGGAAGTCGGTAATACCTTTAATCTAACAAAATAGTCGACATAATTCCCTTTTATAAGCTTGTGAAAACCAACTAATTTCAGGCTTTGGACCAACTCCGCCCATAGCGTGACCAATCGTTATTTTTGATATAAAAAAACCGCTCAACGTTAGAGCGGTTATGGGTGTCCATGACATTAACTGTAAGTTATTTCACAGAGGTCATTAAAAATTGTACGAAGCACCCAGTGTTACTGTGCTAAACGCGACATCGCGACTCGCCAGCCTATTACCATTAGGGCCGAAGAATTCGATATTTACTGCATCTGCTTGCGAGATTAAACGTAAGGTTAGGTTTTCTACTGGCGTGTATTCAACACCTATACCAAAATGGAAGCCTGCACCAGAATCATCATCAATGTAACTAGAGCCCTTAGAGTTTAGATCAACGTAGCTAAGGCCTGCGGTTACAAACGGACGAATTGAATTATCAAACGTGTAACCCAAATTTGCCGCAACAGAGAAAGATGTTGGTGATAGTACCTTAGTGCCAAATTTTTCGTAATCAGCATAATCTGTGTAACCAAGTTCGATACCAACAATGCGGTTAAATTGGTAACCACCGTAAAGGCTATATCCCATGCTTTCAGCATCTAGACTGCCTGCGCCGTCAGTGTCTGAGTCTTGATACACACCAAGGCCTGCGCCAATGTATGGACCGCCCTCAATACCAGCAGCAAGTGTAGGAAGTGAAACTAAGCCAATTAGGCCCAATAGAAATGATGATTTAAGCATGAAAATACCCTTTTTTTGTCTGTCCTACAGTAACGTTGATCAACAGCCAATAGTTTCCGACACTATTTCACCTGTTGCGCTACTGTTTAAAATAAATTAAATAAGCAACTCCTAATGAATAATAAAACACTGTTCATTTACGGAGCGAATGAGAAGGTATCACAAGATTTTTAGGTCATCAAACGAACAATCATAGATATTTAATCCAGTCTTATTTATGAGACAGATGCATTTCCTGCGGCGTAACGAGTACTAAAATACGTATAAACCTGATAGTAAACCTGAGCATCATAAAAATTAAATTATTTATAATCATGTCGTTACAGTAATAACTAAATTGTTACTCGTTCTCAAAAACAACCTGAATCTTCACGCCTAAATATAAAAACTCATCCTGCTCCTCCCTTTTTCCAATAAAAGATATAAAGAGAAGAATGAGTTTAATTTTGGGAGGGTATTTATTTAGAACAGCCTGCTATTAAAATATATTTCAATTTAATTCATATTATTAACGAGCTTCAGCGAGACTAGCCAAATAGTTATTCGTTAAATAAAAGCCGCTGAACTTCTCAATAAAGTCCGCAGGAACGGTTTTATCGGTCAAGCCAGATTCAATCAGCGCCACTTGCCACTTCTGTACTTTAGGGAAGCCTTCAAGCATATCAAAACCAGAGCCCTCTTTAATTACTGACGCTCGGTGCAACAGTGGTAGCCAAGCGATGTCGACGTTAGAGATGTAATCGCCTTTGAAGAAGTCGCTGTCACCCAGCTTGTTCTCGGCCTTTTGGAAGGATTTTTGAAGATTCGCTAAACGCGTCTCAAAGGTTTCTTTATCTTTACTGCCCATCGTTCCACATTGCGGCATGTAATGTTTGCTTGCCTGATAAGACCAAGCGCGATCTAGTGCTTTTTGCTCTGGAGACACCTCTTCTATCCGCGCATATTTATCGTCTAAGTATTCAACAATTGCATCTGACTCAAACAGAACTGTGTCATTTTCTGTAATCAATACTGGCACTTGTCCGTTTGGCGAAATATCTAGGAACCATTGAGGTTTATTATTTAGCTCAATGTATTCAATTTCAAATGGGACATTTTTCATTACTAAAGCACCCATTACACGTTGAACGAATGGGCAGTTTTTAAAGCTAACAAGTTTAATCATGGTTGACTCCGAATTAGGTCATTAATTTGTATTTGTACCCCTAAGACGAACGCCAAAACCGAAAGACGAAAAATAATTCCATTTTTGTGGAAATAATTAAATACGAAGGCAACTAAAGGCAGTCACTTTAAGTCGTCACTTTCGGTAGGAACTTTAGATAATATGTTTGAATGCCTAATTACGAGCGGCTAAACGATCAAAGATATTGCAATAGACGCCATGATCATGCCAACGACAAATTCCAACACCTTCCACGCTCTCGGGTTCTTAAACATTGGAGCCAAGAAGCGTGCGCCATATCCAAGTGAAAAGAAGAACACAAACGACGCCGATACTGCACCAGCGCCAAACAACATTTGATTAGGTTGATATTGCGTTGAGATAGAACCCAGCAATACCACAGTATCCAAATACACATGCGGATTAAGCCAAGTAAACGCCAAACACATCGCAATCGCTTTGGTTAACGAGTCTTTGGTTTCAGCAGTGGCTTCTAAGGCGTGGGTTTCAGTAAATGCTGAACGGAAGCTTAAGAATGAGTAGACACCCAAAAAGATAGCGCCGCCATAACGAGCGAGCTGCTCAATTTGTGGGAACTGTTTAACGATTGCGCCAAAGCCTGTAACGCCGAAGCTAATTAGTAAGGCATCAGAAATGGCACATACAGCACAAACTGCCAATAAGTGTTGATTCTTAAGCCCTTGCTTTAAAACAAATGCATTTTGAGAACCGATTGCAAGAATCAGCGAAAGCCCAAGGGAAAAACCAGCAAAATAAGTCGTCATGGAAAAAGGTCTGTAAAAGTAGTGACGGTAATAATTGACACAATACTGCCAATTAATCAGATTGTTAACAAGTGACTCTGTTGTTTATCAATGACACGTTTCGTGTATTTTTGGCCATTAGAGTAACAAAAACACGAGGAGCAGACGCACACTTCGACTCTAACCGAAACGAGTCACCCTACTCTCAGACACAATAATTAACAATCCAATCAATTGATTTTAAACACCTTTAATTCCAAGCTTTATTTTATAAATATTGATTTTATTAATAGAATTCAGCTCAAAGTTTGAGAATTAAAAATCGATCACAGTGAGATCTTCCTACCATTTCATTGACCAAGCGAATGATACAAGTCTGATTGCATATTACCTTTTAACTGCGTTTTGAGCGGGCATTTCCCTCTCACTCAACTGACTTACTGCGTGTTTTTTACACTTCGTTTCGAAGAAGTCAGCGTTAGTCGCACAACTATTTAGTCGCACAATGATAAGGATGCACCACAGATGAATCACGGACAAAGACTTACCACTATAGCCCTAGCTATTATGGCTTCAACCCACGTATCAGCTACGACTCTGAACGAGAGTAGCCCAGAGCCACAACCTATCAACTCTCCTTTTATTCAAGATGTAAAAGGCACGATTGTTGAGGATTACTCACGAGAAACTATTCAACCTTCATTCTTCTCTATGAGAATGATGAGTAACGCCGATGAACAGCGCGGCGATTGGTTTAACTTATCGGCGAGCTACACAAGACTTCAGGGCGTGGGTTCAGATATTGTGTATGACTACCTAATGCCCCCTCTTATGCCACAGCCAGTTATCGTTGCCGTTCTTGATTCGGGTGTCGATGTTGAACATGAAGACCTAAAAAACAAACTTTGGACCAATGAAGGCGAGATCCCAGGCAACGGCATTGATGATGACGGCAATGGGTACATCGATGATGTCCACGGCTGGAACTTTCTGGGTAACTCGTTAGGTATTAACGTTGATCAAGACACACTAGAGGTTACCAGAGAATACAAAAAGTACCTCGAGTTAAAAGAAAATGGACATTGGATTCCGCGTAAGAAACGCAAGTACTATCAAGGTGTTGAATCTGATTACTTGTCGTCTCTAAAAGATGACCAAGATGCATTGAATCGTGTAACAACAGCAACTGAGCAAGCCAACGAGTACAAAGCAGAAATCCTTAAACTTACCGATCACAAAGACTTCACGGTAAACGGATTGCAACCGCTATTGAATAACGAAAACCCGAGCATTGTTACTTCAGCTGAAGGGCTTTTGAGCGTATTTGATTCATGGTATTCATTCGAATATCTAGAATCACGTCGTAGCCGCTATCAAGACTCTCTAGATTTCCACCTTAACCTAGAGCTCGATACGCGTGGCGATATTGTTTGGGATGACATTTCTAACCCTTGGGAAAAAGGCTACGGCAACAACGATGTAAAAGGCCCTGTAGGCTCACACGGCACACACGTTGCTGGAATCATCGCTGCTGAGCGTAACAACTCAGTGGGTATTGATGGTGTGGCAGATCATGCTCAAATCATGGCAGTACGTATGGTGCCAAATGGCGATGAGCGAGACAAAGATATTGCTAATGCGGTGCGTTACGCCGTCGATAATGGCGCGAAGATCATTAACATGAGCTTCGGGAAAAGCTACTCACCACGCAAATACATTGTCGACCATGCATTCCGCTATGCCGCTCGTAAAGGCGTGTTGATCGTTCACTCTGCGGGTAACAGCCGCAACGATAACGACATCAAACCAAGCTTTCCAAACCGTTACGCTAAGCACTATCGCTCGAAGCCTATTTCAACGTGGTTAGATGTGGGCGCATCAGCGAAATACGCAGACGAAACCTTGGTCGCAAGCTTCAGTAACTTCGGTCAGAAATCGGTTGATGTATTTGCACCGGGATATCGAATTTTGTCAACCACACCGGGGAATACTTACGGTTCGAAAAGTGGCACAAGTATGGCTGCGCCTGTCGTTTCTGGCGTCGCTGCGTTGGTGTGGTCGCGCTATCCTGATTTATCGGTAAAAGAGCTAAAGGCGATGTTAATGGGTGAATCAAAAATCTACCCAGAGCTGCTTGTTAAAAAGCCATCAAGCCCAGAAGATTTGGTTCCTTTCAGTACCCTTTCTATCTCAGGCAGCGTAGTAGATGCCGAAGCGATATTTGCAGAACTAGAAACACGCTAACGCTTTAACTATTAGTCATTGATACCGGATATTCGTCATTCCCTAAAGCGAGGGACGAGCGTTATAGGGAATCTCGCTTTGCGGTTAGAGATTCCACATACCTCATCCCTCGGTTCTGGAATGACGCTGGGGAATCAAGTCAATGTTGTGCACGTCACTTCTGACTGTGAGGCGCTACAACTACCTCACTCTTAACAACGAGGAACTACAACCGTGTCACTTTCTACGTAGAGATACACCCCGCCCGTCATTCCCTAAAGTGAGGAACGAACGTGATAGGGAATCTCGCTTTGCGGTTAGAGATTTCTCATCCCTCGGTTCTGGAATGACGCTGGGGAATCAAGTCAATGTTGTGCACATCACTTCCTACTGTGAGGCGCACAACCACCTCACTCTTAACAGCGAGGAACTACAACCGTGTCACTTTCTACGTAGAGATACACCCACCCTTTCATTCCCTACAGTGAGGAACGAACGTGATAGGGAATCTTTCTTTTACTTCGATCTACAGTTTCGACCGCATCTACCTCATCTACCGCAACTCAATACTCATAAATTGGCTGTGCGGGTCCAACACATAGTCAGCAAAGGGTTCGCAGTATCCAAAGCCAAACTTTTCATACAGGTTACGCGCGGCCTTAAAGTAGTCTTCTGAGCCGGTCTCTAAACTGATTGTTTGATACTGGCGAACGGTTGCTGTGTCTATTACATGCTGTAACAGTTGGCTTGCAACACCTGACTTTCGAGCAAACTGTGAGGTTCTCATTGATTTCAGTTCAGCATGTTGTGCATCAAGCTCTTTAATCGCAACACACCCGAGCAGTTGGTTGTCTTTCCAAGCGCTGAAAAAGGTAATTTCTGGCGACTTAAGTCCATCCAGATCCAATGCATGAACGCTTTCAGCTGGTGACGTGGCATACATATCGGCAAGGTGTTCTTCAAGCAATTCAACGACCTCCCCACCCGACAAGTCATCAAGCTTAATTTCTATTGATGTGCTGCTTTCCATTGCTGTTCCGTTTCCCATTGAATCCTGTGCTTTTATTTCTGGTTTCATTACCTCAACTCTCCTTGTTTAGTTCGCTTATTTAGCTTGAGTGATTTGGCTTTAATTACTGGCCTGCTTTCCTGATTGTTTCCTTTTCAAGAACTCTGTTTGAATCAGTAAAATTACTGATTAATCATGAAATTATAAATGCCATACTGACCTTACCTAGATAGCATATTTTTCTTATCTAGTCTCTTCATAAAAGTGTTCCACAATGCCTGTGTGGTCACTACGCCGAGGAACAACACCTGTTTCAATTTAACGAATAAGTAGCCAGGTCGATATGAGCATTCAATTAGATTTAACCACCACGACACCCTGCCAGAACTTCGATTCCGCGCAAGGGCGCATGACACTGCAAAATCACCGAATTATTGATGTCGACAACGAGATCGCTCAGATCTTTGGTTACCGAACCCGTGAAGAGCTGTTATTTAACGTTGAATTTGTTTATGCGTTAGTTCCTGACAGTTACCAAGAGCTAGCCAAGAAACGTTACTTAGAGGCCATAAAAGGCAAACTAAAAAAAGGAAAATTGTACACCGATATTCCAGCCAATGGCCGCAACATCTCTATCTTTTGTCTATCACACATTATTGAACTCAATAGTAAACCCGCCCTCCAAGTCACTATCATCGACATCACATCCGTAGTCGAAGCTCAGCGCAAACGTAACGAAACGGATCGCATGTATCGCAAGCTACTTAATACATCGAAACAAGGGATCCTGATCCATAGAAACTTTAAACCTTTAATGGTCAACCAAGCATGGGTAGAACAACAAGGTGCTGACTCAATAGAGCAAGTACTTGCGATGGACTCCATCCTATCCATCGTACCTGAAGATCAGCGTTCAACGGCCATCAGACGCTGCGAGAACATTCTCAATGGCAATACACCCAACTTTAGTTCCGTGGTGTCTAACCAATGCTTTGATGGCACCCACAAATACTTCAACCTCTATGACAACGTGATTAACTGGGAAGGTGAAGACGCCATTCAAGTGATCCTTGAAGAAGTCACCGATAAAGTATTACTAGAAAGGGAATTACTGCATCGAGCGATGCATGATGACTTAACGCGTGTGTTCAATCGTCGTGCTATTTACGATTGGCTCAAGAAGCCGGTAAATCAGCATATGGAGATGTCATGTCTGTTGATTGATATTGATGACTTCAAATCGATTAACGATCGATTTGGGCATACAGTGGGTGACACGGTGATTAGGCACTTAGCAGACACAATTAAAGCTCACATTGAGTTGTTAGGTGGTGTAGTTGGACGTTGGGGTGGCGAGGAGTTTATTGTGTTCATTCCAAAAGCGAAATCTGCCCATACCAAAATCATCAGCGAACGAATCTGCCACACCTTCAATCAACATACCTTCTATGGCATTAATCGCCGCGCTTTTACAACGAGCGTGAGTATTGGCGTTACCAACCAGTGCTTGTGCCACTCTGCCAACACCATTGATACACTTATTCGTGTTACCGATGATGCACTATATCGTGCGAAAGCGAATGGCAAAAATCAAGTCTCGATCAACGATGATGTGGTTTGCTATGAAGCACTAGCTTGATCGCAGTTCCCTGTTCTCCTTCATGTTCCTCTGGCTCTCCTTCATAATCCACTGGCTATCCTCCATAACCCACCAGCTCTCTTTCATAATCCACCGCCTTTTTAAGCTTGCGCTAAATGAGTCGGCTAACCGTACAAATTGAGCACAGCCACACATAATTAAAGTACAGCCACCGAGAATTAAAGCACATAACTTGATCGAATATTTGATTGCGATTTCGACATTTCGGTATATGATGCGCCACCCTCATTATATCAGCTAACGCTGTAGGCACTTATGTCCGCCAATATGTCAGCTACTATTTCTTCCAACGCACTTTATACCGACCTATCCGGTTACTACGATTTAATGTGTGTTGATATTGACTATCAAGCGCAAAGTAACTGCGTACGTAGGCTACATCAAATTTTCGGAAATGGTGGAAAGACTCACCTCGACTTAGCTTGTGGCACTGGTCCACACGTTCGTCACTTTATCGATTTTGGTTACCAAAGCAATGGACTCGATCTCAACGCGCCAATGCTAGATATCGCTCAGGTTCGCTGCCCCGAAGCCAATTTCTCAGAGCAAAACATGAGCAGTTTTGAAGTGGCGGAACCTCTGGATTTGATCACCTGCTTCTTATACTCAATCCATTACAACGATGGTTTCGAGAAGCTCAAAGAATGTGTTGAGAGCGTACATCGCGCTTTAAAACCAGAGGGGATTTTTTGTTTTAATGTGGTGGATAAAGACAAGATCAGCAATGATCTTTTTGTTCGACACACCACCAATCTTGAACAAGATGATTTCACGTTCAGCTCAGGCTGGTATTACTCTGGCAAGGGTGACAAGCAGGCGTTAAAACTCAGTATCGAAAAAACGACTGCTGGTGAAACTCAAGTGTGGAATGATGAACACCCGATGGTGGCATTCTCGTTTAAAGAGCTAATCGAGATATTGAAGCCCTACTTCGAGGTTAATATCTTCGAGCACGATTACGACAAGCTGATTCCTTGGGATACCAAATCAGGTAATGCTCTGATCGCTTGTGTAAAAATCTAGGTAAGTCGATACAAAACGAATTAGCCAGATTCAAACACAGACAAAAAAGAACCCACACTCGCCGTACTCTTTATCGAGCATCCAGCCAGTGTGGGTTCTTTTGTATCAAGCTATCGGTTACTGAACTCTAAATTAGAAGTCCGCTGTCATACCTACGTAGTAAGTACGTGGCTCTTCAACATAACCCATGCTCTCTAGCTCTTGTGATACCGCTTCGTCAGTCAAGTTAGTAATGCCTGCGCGTACTCTAACCGAATCATTAATGTTGTATACCCCACCAATATTTAGCGTAGTGTAGGCTTCTTGAGTCAAATCAGTTTCGATATTACGCTCACCTCGGTAACGCGCACTAACAAAGGTGTTCAGGTCGTAAGTTGGGCTCCAGTTCAGTTTAACTAAACCCGAGTGCTTGTAACGCTCAAGGAGTTCTTCACCAGTAGACTTATCTTCAGTGTCTAAGAAAGTGTAGTTACCAGACACGCCCCATTCATCCGTTATTTGGAATTGGCCAGTAAGCTCAGCACCTTGAACCACAGCCTCAGACACATTGGTATAAGTACGTTTGCCTTTCACATAGCCAGTTGAGCTAGAACTATCAGCACACCCTTTACCCGATTCAAACATTCCGCCGTTCTCGCAGTAGGTTTCGTTACGATCAATAAGGTCGTTGATTTCATTGCGGAACAAGGCACCTTCAACGTTCCAACGAGGTTGGCTGTATATCGCTGCAATCTCATAGTTCCAGCTCGTTTCAGGCTTCAGGTCTTCATTGCCATATAAATCACAAGCACCTTTACAACTGTTAACTGTGTAGTCGGTTTGGTTTTGAGTCAATGTTGGTGCTTTAAATGCTTTACCCACGCCACCCTTAATGATCAGGTCATTCGTTGTTTGGTGCACCAAATACACACGAGGACTGAACTCTTCACCGTACAATTCGTGCTTATCTAAACGACCACCGATGGTTGCTGTTAGTTGTTCAGTCATCAGCCATTGGTCTTGAACAAATAACGCACCTTGATACGCTTCTGATGTGCCATTGACCAAGTTTTCTTTGTTGGTTAATTCGCTCAACTGATAGTCCATACCAAACGTTACGGTATGACTCTCACCAAGATAAGTCGTCGCTGATGCTTCTGCTATTTGAGTTAACTCTTCTACGTCACTGCTGTAGTTATTACCCAGATCAGCCGCATCATTGTCAGTCACATTTTCGCGTGAGTAGCGAACTTGTGTATCACCCCAGCTCCAAAAGCCACTGTGCGTAATCGCTTGGCTCTGACGCACTACTCGTGTGTCAGACTCAATCACAGACGATACGTTTTCTGCAGATGATTCACGTTCGTCGTCACTGTAACCAAAATCGAAATCAATGGTTTGGTTGTCTGTTGCATTCCATGTCAGGCTCGCGAGTAAGCTTAATGTCTCTCTTTCTTCTAACGCAGTAATGTCTGAACGATCGTAACCAGAGCTATGCGTACCAGAATAGGGTTGCCAAGCATCACGGCTAGTTTGGTTAACAGATAGGCGAGCAAACAACTCGTCTTCAATTAACGCGCCCGATGTTGTGAAGCCCATCGAATACTCTTCTCCACCATCACCGTCTAACGGAGATGAAGTGTCCATGCTTAACGTAGAACTCCAATCGTTTTCTGGAGCCTTAGTGATGATGTTGATTGTACCGCCCATACCATCTGATCCGTAAAGTGCAGACATTGGGCCACGGATGATTTCAACGCGTTCAATTGAATCAGCAGGAATGGTCGATAGGTCGAAGTCGTTACCTCGGATGATGGCACTCGCCGAGCTTAGACGACGGCCATTAACCATGATAAGCGTGTAATCTGAATCCATACCACGAATAGAGATCATCTGACGGCCAGCACGTGTGCTATCAAAGTCAGATTCGACACTGGTTGATTCTGCAACGATGTCAGCCAAAGTAATACCAGGACTGTCTTCAATGTCTTGAGCGGTGATCACTGACATTGAAGCCGGCGCTTGTTTTAGTGCCATTTCAGTACGAGTTGCCGTAACAACCATTTGCTCATCTGTTGCTTGCGCTTCTTCTTGCGCCAACACGTTAGCCGAAAGTGAGGTACAAATAACAGCGACTGCGATCGAAAGGGGTTTACGAACCAAAAGAGGTTTGCGAATCAAAAGAGATATCTCAGACATGATATTCATTCTTATATGTGATTGGTAATGATAATGGTTTGCATTAAACAACCAGTTACCACTCTTATCAACGAAAGTTTCATACCAAAAATTGATTCTCGTTATTCAACTTTCAAATAATTAAACCAATACATATTCATTTTAATAGCATCACCTCAATAGCATTCACCACCTAAATAGATTGGGTGTATATCTCTTTAAATAAATCACGAACCCAACGACACATAGGGTCATTATGGAAACGTTTATGCCAATAGAGATAAACATCTTCTGATGGGCTTCTGATCGCTTTGGGAACGCGTTTACAAATTAAATCTCGTTGATTGGCAGCTTGTGTCGCAAATGGTGTCGGCAAGTGAAAAATAATGTCGGTCGTCTCCGCAATATCCGCAGCAATATTGAAGTTGGACAACTGAATTGGGATCGATAGTTGGCGCTGCTTATCAATCAAACCAAGATCTTTAAATCGACTTTCAATCGAGAGCTTCTTATCCCCTTGCAGTGAGATTTGACCAAGTTGGCTATTCAACAGGTCATCAACGGTGATCTCTTTATCCGCCAGAGGGTGGTCTTTGCTCATTAATAACCGATAATCGCGACTGATTACGAACATTCGATACAGGTTTTGTTCAGAACTTAATGGCTCATGCGTCGACAACACAAAATGCGCATCACCGGATAACAGGGGCTCAAAGTGTCGTTTAGGAATCGAGTCGATATCGACAACCATACTCGGCGCTTGCTGGCGAATTTGTGCCACTACTTTAGGCAAAAGGTGTGAAACCTGAGGAACCAAACCAAAAAAACGAACCGTACTATCACTCGTTTGTGGTTCAAACACGTCTCCGTGAACCAGTTTCTCAAGGCGCGTAAGCACAGAGTTGAGGTCTTGCTTGATGACCTCTGCTTTCGGGGTCAATTCATAGCCATAAGCAGCTCGCACCAACAAATCATCGTTGAACACAGTGCGAAGTTTTTGTAGAGATCGGCTCACCGTAGGTTGGCTCATATCCAGCGCCAACGCCGTGTTGGAAACGTGCTTCTCTTCAAGAAGGTGTTTAAGAATAACGAGTAGGTTTAGGTCGACTTGGGCAAGATTCATTATGCAAATATTAACAACAGAGAAAATTCAGTGTGCGCATAGTGCATCTACCACCTCATCAATACAATTGATAATCACTCTTATTTTGATCTAGAGCAAAATGCAGAGCAGAGTTTAAGGTTAAGTGGGTTTTAAAGCTCTAAGTCAGAAATGTTTGAACGTAAAAAAGAGAGGCACAATGGCCTCTCTTTGATCGTCTACTTTATATTGCTAGCGTTGAGCTATCAGACTACAGCTTTGTCCAAGCATCTTGCCAGTATTGGCTTTCTGCTGGTGCGTAAGATGCGCTTGCACACCAAGCCGTGTATGGCCAAGGCTTACATTCGTATAGACCATTGTCGCTGCCTACCACAATGTCACCTGCTGCGTAATTTGTGCCTGCTTCATATGGCGGGTAATCACCTGGAGGTGGAGTCGTTCCGCCACCGTCTTTAACAGCGAACGAATCATTTACCATCACCATTTCACCGTCAGATGCTTTACCGACCACTTCAAGTGCATATTGCCCTTCCGCTACATCGTACAAGTCCATGGTAATAGCGCGGCTGTCCGTTAAGTTAACCTGAGTTTGCTCAACCACAGTACCTGCACTGTTGATCACCATAGCCGTAACATCTAACGCTTCATTCGATGTCAGTGTTAGGTCTAAACGAACATTGCCGTTATCTGGCGCATATTCTGACTGAAGGCCTGAAACTGCAAGCTCTAAGTCATCGCCCGGATCTGGGTTACCACCACATGAAGAGTCTGAAACTTTTCTCCAAACGCCCCACTCACCTGTTGTTCCTGGTTCTTCGCCACGAGTGTACCAACCCGCTCCCCACGTTGAACCGTCGTGAGAGACTTGATCACCTTCAACATAAACGGTGTCGGCATCCCATGCAGCAGCACAGTTAGAACCATCCGTCACAGACACTTTACGGTCAGCGGTTACAGTTTGGTTCGCGCTATCTGTTACGCTATACACAAGCGTGTAGTTGCCGATTTCATTTACATCGACACTACCAGTGTGTGTGATAGTGCTTGTTAAATCGCCATCTTCAGCATCATTCGCCGTTACGCCTGCCATAGCATCAAATGCAGTACCCAACACAACAGTAGTGTCAGACACACCATTAAATACTGGCTTCTGGCTGTAAACCTCTACCGTTCTCGCTTTAGTGGTTTCGTTGTTATCGCTGTCTTTCACTCGGTAAGTCAAAACGTAAGTGCCAATCACACTGGTTTCAACGTAACCTTCAACATCAATTGACGAAGTTAGATCGCCGTCTTCTTTGTCTGTTGCCGTTACGCCATCCATAGGGTCAAACGTTGTGCCGTGAAGAACACGCGTATTTTCGACACCTTTAAGAACTGGCTCACCCTCTACTGGTGGTGGCGTCACTTGACCGTGTACAAACGGGCCGTAGTCTTTAATAAACTGCTCGTTGTATTGTTGACCGTTTTTGTTAGTACCCATATCCCAGTTGATAGACCAAGTCATCACACCGCGCAGCGGTTGGCCTTGAGTCGTTAAGGTCTCGAACGCGTCGTATAAATCTTGAGGATCTTGCACAAAGCCAGTTGCTGCAGCATCAATGCTAGAAGGAATACCAAACACCAGCTTGTCATGTGGAATTTTGTGGAAACCGCGCGTTCCGTTGATCAGAGAATCAGAGATGTAGTAGATGAATTCTTCTTTTAATGCATCGTTGTTTTGAGCAATCCAGCCCACACCGTCAACCCAGATACCGTCGCCACCTTGGTTGTAGAACTGTGGGTTAATCCAGTCGTAATAACCTTCTAGATTATCGATATAAGGAACGTACTTACCGCCTGTCGTTAGATACGGGAACTCAGGCGCCATAGTAATAAGGAAGTTTTTCCCTTCGGCACGGTAGTGATCTTTTACTAGCTTAAGTGCGTCAGGAATAACCGTTTGGTTGTTTGCTGCGGTTACTGCTGCTTGTTCAAGGTCGATATCTAGACCATCGAAACCGTAACGCTCAGTAAGGCGGATTATCTCATCAGCAAAGGCTCTTTCATCACCCGTTTCAAGTTCTACGTGTGCATCAGCACCACCCAGCGCTATCAGTACAGAACGGCCTTGCTTGTTGAGTTCGGCAATTTGGTCAATAAATTGTTCTTCTGATAACCCAACGGTTGGGTCCAGTTTAAAAGTTGGGATTCGACCATCAGCCACATCGTAAACCTTCATGAATGACACATTCACGATGTTATACATTGGGTTTACTTCATCCAGCGTCACGCATGGTGCATTACCACCTTGGTAGCCGCCACCGTCACACCAGTTGTGCCAATAACCGACCACGACACCAGAATCTGGATTCGTCATATCTGAACCATTCGCATAAACAGCGCCAGACATTGCGGCCATGCCGACCGATACAGCTAATTGTAGAGCTTTACGTTTCAACATTAGTCCCACTTCCTTACTTAACAGCTGTGCCAATCACAACCGAACCAATTCATTGTAATCATGAATATTTATAGAGAAGTAATGGAATTTATAGGAAAAGATGACCTTTGATTTAACTTGTGATTTTAAGTCACAGATTGAATATCAGAATCAATATGATTTTGACTTTTCATTCAAAATGAAATGCTAAAAGCTGTTATTTTCGGCTGGACATATTGACCAGGCAAATATTTAATCAACCTTAATTCACATAGATAATTAACCAAAAATATAAAAAATCACCAATAGGAAAAAACGAACTTTAAATCGACAAAAATCGACAAAAATACACCGTAATTACTGACCTCAGACCAGATACCATTGCGAGTGACATCACTAAAATAGCTTGGATATAGCCGTCATGCATGTGCTAGAGATACACACGTATAACGGAATATAGGAGTGAAATTTTGTGGAATTTTGGATGTATACCTCAGGAATTTTTCAGTTGCCCCTCAGCACTAGATGAATAATATGCATCCAATAGTGAAATAAAATTCACCTTATCAAGTTCATTAAGTTGATTAATACCAGCCGCTGCTTTTCTTCCTCCACCCGTTTCAAAGCTTGAGCAAATTTCGTCTGCACCCTTTCTGTTTGATAATGGCGCCCGTAAGCTCACCGTGTAAGACTCGCCATCTTGGTTTTTCGTTAATACTGCTTGCGCTCGGTTTGGATCTTGATTAACGATTTCATTACCAAATACACCACTGATGCGCCTTGCCCACGTCTCACCTGGCAGTTCAAACACGCGTGCTACTTCACTTTCATAAACAGGAGCAAGGTTTGATAGCTGTTGACGATCATTTTGATAAGCAGCTCGTAGTCGATAAAACACAGAGTTTTTATCATCTAAAAGGTCAAATGGGTTCGGGTATTGATAAAGGGTTTGGTAGAGCTCAATTGGCGTGAAATGCAAATCGCTTAATGAAGAACCGTAACCATTGTAGTTAACCAAGGTACCTAGCTCTTCTAAAAACTCTGTTTGAGATTGATCGAATCCATTTTCATCCGCTAGCCGCGCGGCCACTGTTTTTAGGTTATCACCAAAAGCAGCCGCGATTGCCCAAGCCACATGCGCACCATTCAGCTTCTGGTTAATCAGCAAGCTCGTGCAGCTCTCTGGCGCGGTATCGATCAGAGTATCCAAATAGCTAGAGTCAGGTACCTCACCAGTTCGATGATGATCGCAATAAAATACCTTGATGTTGGCGTCTAGCAGTGAGTGCAATGCAGGCAGGTTTTTCTCCATCGACACATCTAAAACAGTAACGGATGAAACGTCACCTTGCTTGCCCGGCTCCATCATTTGAGTAACAACTTGAGAGACCAACTTAATATCACGCTTTACACCAGTAACGAGCACGCTCTCTCTTGGCTCACTTAATCGCAGCTGTAACAACGCGATTATGCCATCTGCGTCTCCGTTGAATACGTCGTAGTGCATGTTGTTCCTTTTACTCTCAATCAGATTAGGATTTAAATTTATATCTGTATTTTTACAAGCACCCTTGTTTATTATCAATATCAACTTGTTAGGTGATATAACTCTATTGAACATAGCTGTTATTCGCAGCTTGTGCTTTTAGTCACAAATTCAAGATTATACGTCATATACTTAATCACACTTCAAAACTATGAGCGCGTTCCTGCTATGGCTTTTGAAAGTTTAATATCGAACTTTGATAACCTTTTGTTCATGTACATAAAGGCGACAACAACGAACCGTTACGCTTTGATACAATGAGAGCTGGATTAGTTAGGTTTTTACTCGAATTGACTTTTATAAGCGTTTACAATGACTTTCTAGTTAGCGAAAGCTTTCAATTCAAACTACAGATCCAAAGGTACACTGCATTTCCATGATCAACTTCGAACCCAAACGCCCTTATCAAACCCTCGGTCTTATCTTGAGAAAAGAATTATCTGGTGGTCTTTACCCGATTGGAAGTCGTTTACCGCCCGAGCGAGATATTGCTGAGCGTCTATCCGTAAGCAGAGCTGTGGTTAGAGAAGCAATTATCATGCTGGAACTTGAGGGGCTCGTTGAAGTAAAGAAAGGTTCGGGAGTGTACATCGTTAACTTGCCTACCACATCAACAGTGGCACAAAATGAAGATGTAGGCCCTTTTGAAATGCTTCAAGCAAGACAGTTATTGGAAAGCAGTATTGCTGAGTTTGCTGCAACACAAGCAACCCCTGCTGATATCGAAAAAATGCGTGAAGCTCTAGAAATTGAGCGCCGAGAAATTGAAAACAATGTCCAGAATCCGGTTGGTGACAGAATGTTCCATCAGTGTATTGCTGAAGCGACACAGAATTCTGTGCTGGTCGATATTCTAAAGGAATCGTGGGAACGTCGTGAGTCTAGCCCTATGTGGAAGACACTGCATACACATATCGAGATCCAAGACTATAGGAAAGAGTGGCTAGATGATCATGCTGCTATTTTGTTAGCGATGAGACGCAAGAACCCAATCGAAGCCAAGCAAGCGATGTGGCAACATCTAGAACATGTGAAGATTAGGCTTTTAGAGCTTTCTGATTTTACCGACCCTAATTTTGATGGTTATCTGTTTAACTCCATTCCCGCTATCGCGACATCAAAAGACAATCTTTAGAAAATAGGTGACATAAAATACTTATGTCACCTGATTTTTACTGAGTGATCTCCTCACCAGTTTCTACATTGAGCTTAAAAGACTGGCCCGCATGGGCAAGTATCAAAGTATTTTCCTCAGTTAACACGTAATCTATTGGTTGTTTTAAGCAACTCATAACGACTTGATGTTGCTGCTGTTCTTCTATGAACCATTCTAGATGTTTAATATCTTTCTGAGCGTCAGATTGAACATTCCCTTTGAAACCATCACCGTCATTAATCTCACTGGTTAACTTAACTACACAAGAAGGATCACTCATCATTCCAAGATAATAAGTTTCTTGTTCATGGTGCAAATCAACACTCCCCCCCTTAATAACAACTTCGAGCGGCGTATGGACTCGCCATTGCATCGATTTGGGTTCACATAGCCTAATTTTGTCGACAATAACGACCCCGTTATCTGCAACTTGTATTATTGTTCGCACAAACGACTCACAACTCTCATAAGCATTCGCGAGATCTAGAACGACACATTGAAACTCATTGCTATCAATTCGAGTGATTACTGTTGCTTGAGCTGTTGCGCAATCTATCTTCTGACCTTCAGTCGCGTAGGTAACGTTATCGTCTAAATTTACACCTCCAAATAAGGGCAAATTATGCGCCTGCGTAGTTCGAGTCCATAAGCTATGATGTTTACTACCAAACCTATAGCCATAACTGCCACTCGGAGTAAGAACATTAACGCCATCATCGACTAATGCAACATTCCCTTGATCAGCATGGCGATGAGAACTATTGCCAAACTTACTTGCTCGGTAGTACACCGACATTTTACTGTGGGCAGTTTTACCTAACCCTGCGTATGAATAGTAGATGTTGTTCGACGCAGGGCTCACACATAGAGAAGTCTCGTCAGAAACAGGTGCCTCATTTGAAGCCATTAGCGTATTAGAAATTGTTGTATGTTGCTCCGCTATTTCAAATTGTAACTGCGGATACGTCGGTACTATATCTAATAAATGAAGCTTGTAAGTCTCAATGTTAGACTCTAACTTTTGGGACTCTAATATCGACTTCTTACAACCATACCTTGGTGCATATATTCTGAGTGGATTTTGCGCAAAGAAGCCAGGCCACTCTTTACCTTCCCTCTTGCACCAAAACCCGTCTCCAAATGGATGAATACGGTCATTACTCGCTACGAAATCCAAAGCAAACTTAACGTAATTTTTATAAAACGGATGCTTGTAGAAAGAAAAGCTACTTAGTCGCTCTACTGATAAGAAAAATGGATGATGCCACTTGGTATATGAAGATGAGTAAAATGGCCCTTCCACCCAACTGCCATCCTTTCCTCCATAAAAAGGCAATACACCTCGGTAAATCATTAAGGCGTAATTAAGCCAACGTTCACAAGTTTTGATTTCAAATTCTTTATGTAAAACAAGAGCAGCAACGCCTAAATATGCCGGTAAGCGAGATGTGTGTGAATGTCCTGGGTACTGCTTGAATCTATCTTGTTCTAAGCGCTCTTCCATTTGATAGGCATATCGAACTAAGAGCGGCCGGACGAATGAACACTCGTCGGTCGTCAGCAATGGAGACAACCAATGATAGGCGAGATACAAATTTCGCGTCATTGACAGGCCAATTTCATCTCCCCATGTACAAGGCCTTAACAGTGACGCCGGCCCTTCAGGGCTCCACTCGGATAAGCGCAATAAAATTTGGCACGCTTTATGTCCTGCCTCTTCATCACCCCACACCTTATATAGTAATGTTAGTGAGATAAGGTCGCGATCAATCCAACGTCTTACGTTAGCGATAGCTGTACGCTTCCCTTCTTCATTACCGCGGCGATAATGATTAGAATATAGAATGTCATCTATATCGGTTAGTTCAACACTATTGCGTAACTTGTCTCTTGCACTTAATGAAGCATTGCTGACTGCGTCAAGATCTTCATCGAAATACATCATGAACTGGTCTTTATTAGCACACAGTGAGAATAGTGACATAGCGTCCGGTGCTAAGTAGTTTTCTGACTCCGTCGTGATTTCAAAAACAATCCAATCAGATTTCGCTAGAGAATTGAGGCAAGTCACTCTCCAGCGATAGCTGCCTTGAGGTAGCTGAAATGTCGGTTGTAAAGGAGACTGCACCGATTGCCAATCCCATTTTTGCTCACCGTCTTTCTCTTCAAGTTCGATGTTATACGCAGAACCATACTCTCCTTGAGGCCAATTGAAACTTGGGGGATTGACTGAGGAAATTTCGTTACAAGGCGACAAAAAAACTTGGAAATCATGCGTTCTTTCTAGTTGTAGCATGTGTTACTCCTCTATTTCGACCAATGATATTGCCCTGTCTCTGCATCAATATGACCAATTTGCTTCGCTGGGGTCCCTGCAAAAATCGAATATGGGGGCACATCGGAGGTCACTACCGAATTAGCACAAATCAATGAACATTTACCGATGCTCACTCCTGGAGTGACAACAACACCAGATGTCAACCAAACACCCTTTGCGATTGTGACCTTTCCGCTTTCCAAATCACTACGACCACTAAAGCTCTCTGTAGTCGGGTCAAATACATGATTAGACGCAACGACAGAAACATGTGGCCCTACCAAAACGTCTTCACCAACCTCCACATCACCATTGATGTAACTGTATAGGCCTATATAACTTCGTGTTCCGATTTGGTTTTCACCAATGCGAATGATAGCTCCTGGAGCAACTCGAACATTATTGTTGGTGAAGCCTAAGATTTTAGCTCTCGACTCGTCATCATGTTTATTATTACTTTGTGTTGTATATAGGGTGAATTTTCTAAATTCCTCATCCGAAAGTTCACCGCCAAATTTTTGTTGTACCGACACATCGTCACCTATAAATAAAGGGAAGTAACAGTAACGACTTCCCTTATTGATTATCAATATTTTCACTGACACTAAATAAGCTAAGCCGATAATACTTCTGGATTAGCTTAATTTTGAAAACCAATATCGAATTGAAAATACATTAATTAAAATGAGACCGAGTCAATGCATACTCGACACCGCGAATCTCAGCTAAGCCTTTTAAACGGCCTATGCAAGAATACCCTGGGTTTGTTTTTTTATTTAAGTCATCAATAATTTGGTGACCATGATCTGGCCGCATTGGAATTAAATCACTTTGTCCATTATTAGTACGACGATTTTCTTCTTTAAGAAGTGCAAATATCACTTCATACATATCAACATCACCATTGAGATGAGCTGCTTCATGGAAGTTGCCGGGTTCTTCTTCGCGCTTTGTTGAACGTAGATGCGTGAAATAAATTCGATCACCAAAAGTTTCAATCATCTTCACAAGATCGTTATCGTCTCGCACACCATAAGACCCGGTACACATAGTAATACCGTTCATTTTGTTCGGTACACGATGCGTCAAGAATTCGATATCTTCAATCGTAGATACCACTCGCGGTAAACCAAGAATTGGGCGTGGTGGATCATCAGGGTGAATGGCCAACTTCACGCCATACTCTTCACACACTGGGGTAATTTCGTTCAGGAAGTAAACTAAATGTTCACGTAACTTATTGCCATCAATGTGTTGGTACTGATCCAATTGCTCTCTAAACTGCTGAAGAGTATAGCCTTCTTCCGCGCCTGGTAGACCAGCAATGATATTGGATGTTAGCTGTGCAATTTTGTCATCAGGCATGTTAGAAAAACGAGTTCGAGCAAGTGCAATGTCTTCTTTTGAATACTCTTCATGTGCACCTTCTCGTTCTAGTATGCATAGCTCAAAAACAGCAAAGTCAATATGGTCAAACCTTAATGCTTTTGAGCCATCTGGGAGTACATACTCTAAATCTGTTCTCGTCCAATCAAGAACTGGCATAAAATTATAGCAAACTGTATCAACTCCGCATTCAGATAAATTGATAATAGATTGCTTATAGTGCTCTATCCATTGAATGAAATCTCCAGTTTGAGTCTTGATCTCTTCATGAACAGGGATACTTTCGACAACTTCCCATGTAAGCGAGTTTTCTTCTATTAACTTTTTACGTTTTAGTATTTCTTCTTTGGGCCATATGTCACCATTCTTAATATGATGTAATGCCGTTACGATTCCTGTTGCCCCAGCCTGAAGAATATCATTAAGCGTTACAATATCATTTGGACCATACCATCGCCAAGTTTGCTTCATAAGTTATTACCTACTATTATTTTTTGATGAAGCCTTATTAAGGCTTCATCTGATATTTTATTTAATTAGACAGTGTAAGCTTTTAGTTTTACATCATTTAACTTACCAGCTCGTAGTAATAGCCAAGATATAAACCCGACAATTGCTGCCATTAATACAAATAACATTCTTCCCCACATTGGGTTTGGTATCAGCGTTAATAGAAGAAGCGCGGCACTTGTCGCCAATAACACTCGACCAAGTAAGATGTACTGTTGTCTATCAGCTTCGAAGCTTTGAGGCGAATCTTCTACAATTACTGGAGTTTCTGCATTACTAAAGAACTCTGCGATTTCTTCAGCACGCTTACCTGTTGGCTCTTTATAGAAAAGTTGAGTCAGCAAGAAGAAACCACCTGTGATAATAATGTGCCCTGTTACGCCCATGGTTATCGATTTCATTTCAGCGAATTCACGACTAGACAATGGTTCAGATAAATTAAACAGGCTTTCGATCATTGGTGCATTTGTTGAAGCAATAACGGCTGAAACACAAGCGCCTACGGCAATGGTTGCCCAACATGACCAATCTGGAGTCTTCTTGATAAAGAAACAAAGCAGTGAAGGAATAAGCACAGGGAACGCGACAAGCGTACTCACCATCATAAGTGCATCAAATAGACCAAAATCTTGCAGTTTGCTCATGAACAAGCCACAAACAATAATCAATAAGCCGAATACCACGGTAGAAACTTTACTTGCAAACAAGATCGATTTATCTGATTTGTCTTTTGCCATGTAAGGTTCATAAACGTTTTTAATGAATATGCCGGCATTTCTATTTAATGCAGAGTCCATTGACGACATGGTTGCAGCAAACATAGCTGACATCATCAAGCCAACCATCCCAACGGGCATCTCGTTACGAACGAAGACAAAATAAGTGGCATTAGAAATATCTTTGCCTAGAACATCGAGGCCCCATGTAGACATATCTGGGTAATTTCCGCTTACATACCAAGCAGGAAGGAACCAAATGAAAGGCCCAAACGCCATTAGACAACACGCCAGGATTGCAGCTTTACGTGCATTATTAGTATCTTTTGCTGCAATATAGCGGTAAGAATCAATCATATTGTTTGTACTGAAGAACTGTTTGATGAAAATACAGATAAACCAGCCAACAAATAAATAAGTATAGCTATACCCTTCTCCAACAAAACCTTGATCAGGCAAACCCGCTTCTAGTATTGGTGTTACACCACCAGATTTGTATATCGCTACGATTGTCGCTATGAAGGTAACAACAGTAATGATGATCATCTGTATAAAGTCTGATGCAACTACAGCCCAACTTCCGCCGACCAGAGACATAAGAAGTACAACCATACCCGCAGCAACTATCGTTGTTTCAATTGGGATATTAAATACCGCACTTGCAAAGATCGCTAATGCATTCAGCCATAGCGCAGCCTGAAGTACACTCGACGGTACTGTCGCCCACGTTACAACTTGCTCACTAACAGGACCAAAACGTTTGCGAATGCCTTGGATTGGGCTTATAACTCGCATTTGTCGAGCTCTTGCAGCAAAGAATAAGTAGTTACAAAAGTAACCGAGAGCATTCGCGAAAAAGATAACAGAGATGGATAAGCCAACATCAAGAGCTTTTCCCATTACGCCAGTAAACGTCATAGCACTCAGTGCTTGAAGAAATGCTGTGGACCCAACCATCCACCACAACATTTTGCCTCCCCCCCTAAAGTAATCACTTGTCGATGACGTTGCTGATCGAAACATCCAACCTACTCCGAGGAGGAAAACGAAGTAGCCTATAACTATAAGTATATCGATATTCATAATGAGCCCTAACCGTGATATTTAAAAACTAAACACCTTTCGCTTTCTTTTATATCGCCCCTAGATATTGGCTGTCAAAATTGGTCTACCAATTGGTTGACGCCTCTCACAAAAAAATAAATCTCTGTTTATATGCCGTTTAAATAATACAAATGAATGCTACTCTCTAATGGTAATTTTTATAGCCGTCTGATTTGAAAAATTGGAGTAAGAGTGCGGAAATATGAATAAAAATGTTTTAAATCAATACCTAAAAGAAGATCATAGAATTGTTCACATTGGCTTAGGGGCTTTTCACCGAGCTCATCAAGCATTATATACAAGTGAATTGTTAGACAATAAAAAATCTAACTGGACGATCTGTTCCATTAACTTATTTGGTTCACAATCGCTTATTCAGCAGTTAAGAGAGCAAGGTCATTGCTACACTGTTTTGGAGAGAGGTGCGACAAGCGAACAAATAAAAATATCAAAGGCAATCACTCAATCCTTACATCCAGATCTAGACGGTCAGTCGACTATCATCGAAAAAATTGCGAATCCAAACGTTCGTATCGTCTCAATGACTATCACAGAAAAAGGCTATTGCATCGAACCAAGTACTGGTTCTCTTGATGTTAACAACCGTCTTATCCAGCTCGATCTCGACTCACCTTCTCGTCCAGTATCCGCCATCGGTTATATCGTTGAAGGTTTAAGACTCAGAAAAAAAAGGAATATTAACGCGTTCACCGTATTGTCTTGCGACAATATTCAAAACAATGGAGAAGTAGCGAAGTCGGCTATTCTTAGTTTTGCAAAATTGGTCGACTTGGAGTTGTATTCTTGGATAGAGGCTAATGTCACATTCCCAAACACTATGGTTGACCGTATTGTTCCAGCGGCGAGTAAAGGATGCTTATCTTATATAGAAACAGCTATCGGCTACTCGGATCCATGTGCCATCACTTGTGAACCTTTTCGACAATGGGTAATAGAAGATAAGTTTACAATTGGTCGACCAAATTGGGATGAAATGGGCGCGCAATTTGTCGATGATGTCATACCTTTTGAAGAGATGAAGCTACGCATGCTAAATGGTAGTCACTCACTTCTTGCGTACTTGGGGTACTTGAGTGGTTATAAGTATGTGTCAGAAGCGATTTCAGACCCATATTTTAAGAAGGTGATCCTAGACTTCATGATGAATGAGCAAGCGCCTTCATTGTCGTTACCAAAGGAAACTGACATTGCAGCTTACGCAGATTCGCTGATTGAACGTTTCTCTAACCCAAATTTAAAGCATCTTACCTCTCAGATAGCAATGGATGGAAGTCAGAAATTACCACCACGATTTTGTGAATCTCTCAAATATAACCGTGAAAATGCTGTTCAAACAACTTGGTTAGAGTTGGGCATTGCAGGGTGGATGGCTTATGTGATTGGCACGGATGACAACGGCGATACTATCGAGGTTCATGATCCAATGGCTGGCGTGTTCAAGCAAATCAAACAAGAAAGTAAAACGCCTAGTGAAGCTGTCGTTTCTTTATTAAGCATTGATAGTATTTTTGAATCTAGCCTTCTTGAAGATGTCGAATTCGTAAATAAGATAGTCGACTTTTTCGAACGTATTCAAGAGGTTGGTGCAATGAAAACTTTACATAACTTAACAAAAACGCTGAACTTAAAGGGCTAGGCATGGAATACAAAAATAAGTTAATTCGATTTGGTCAAAACCGCGTTTGGCGCTCTTACAGTGGTGGTAAGGTTTTAGACCAAATTAATAACGAAAGCGTTCCGGTCGACTCTCATTTTCCTGAAGACTGGATTGCATCGGTCACTAAAGCCGTTAATCCAGGTCGAGAAACAATCAGTGAAGGTCAATCAACTGCGATTATCGGCGATCACTCACTCGATTTCGCCGAATTATTAGATCTAGATCCTGAGTATTTTTTAGGTAAAGAGCACTTCAGTAGATTCGGCCCTAACCCTATGGTTTTGATTAAGTTTCTAGATTCTTCAATTCGCTTACATTTCCAAGCACACCCAACCAGAGAGTTTGCCCAAAAGCACCTAGATTCAAATTCAGGTAAAGCTGAAGCCTACTATATTTTACAAGTTCGTGAAGAAATTGATGATCCTTATATTTATCTCGGATTTCAGACGCCTCCGACTAAAGAAACGTTGAAAGAGATCATTGTTAAACAAGACATCAACCGACTGAAAACTTGCTTCGAAAAAATCAAAGTCTCTCCTGGAGAGTGTTACTTTATTCCGGGAGGAATGCCTCACGCGATAGGCGAAGGCATTCTAATGATTGAGATAATGGAACCATCGGACTGGGCTGTTCGATTTGAGTTTGAACGAGCCGGTTATACACTTCCTGAAGAAGCTCGCTACATGAAGCGAGATTTGGACTTTTGCCTTGATGTTTTTGACTATTCAGAGAAGTCGGTTGAAGCGGTGGCAACTCAGAACAAAAAAACACCCCAACTATTAACAACTTATGTTGACGGATCGGTAAAAGAGTCTCTCATTGATGACAAAACAACCGACAGATATCGAGTTTGTCGGACCAAAGTCATTAACAGCATCACCAAATCTGAGACCGATTTTTATGTCGGTGTTATTGCTGCTGGCAGTTGCACGATTAAATTAGACGAAGAAATTTTAGTACTCGATAAGTACGATAAATTTTTCTGTCCGGCTGGCATAGAAAATATCACGATAGAAACAGACGATAGCGTCGAGATTATTGAATGCTACCCACCATTAACGAATTAATCATGAGTTAACGTATTGAAATGGAATCAATAAACCTTTATTACGACGCCTTTATCTTTGATATGGATGGAACATTAGTAAACTCCGAGCCGCTCAAAGGCCAAGCATTAGCGCTGACCTGTAAAGACTATGGTTCCATCGTTGACTACAGCATTTATCAGCATGTCATGGGTATGAAATGGGAAAATGTCGTTCAGTATTTTTTCAAAATTGGAGGGATTGAGCCAGATGTACAAGAGTTTAACGATAAATTTAAGGAACATTATCAATCACTCCTTTCACACAAATTGTCTATCAACAAAGGTGTTGTTGAACTTCTAAAACAATTAAAATCTTCTGGGAAGCAATGTGCGGTTGTAACCTCAGCGCAACAGTGGATGGCTAACCAAATACTGAAAGATTGTAAACTTGAACACTTGTTTGATCTGGTCATCGCTAAAGAGGATGTTTCAATGCATAAGCCAGATCCGGAAGCTTATTTGTTGGCGCTATCTAGATTAAATGTCACCGCAGATAAAGCCATTATCTTTGAAGACTCGGCACCAGGACTTCAGGCTGGTTTAGCTAGCGGTTGTGAAGTCATTGCCTTTCAACATTCTTTCAATATAAACAATGATTTTTCAAGGGCGTTAGAAATCATTGATGATTTCTCAGTTGTCAGTTAAGACCAAAATTCTCACCCTAAGTTCATTTGACTTATTGTATGACTTATATCATAGTAAACGAACCTGAAAAGATTATAAAATAAGCGCCTCCCACTTAATGATAAATAGACGAATGAACACTACCACCACTCTTGTTTATGACACTTTGAAAAGCCTTGCTGCTCACGCTCCTGAGCAACATGCCGAGATTCGCCAGCGTTTATATGAGCAGTTGAGCCTGCCATTTAACAAGCAGCTCTCGTTATACGCTAATGTGCTTGGTCCTATCAGTTCAGGTAAGTTAGCGGGATGCGACAATATTGATAAAGCGGTTGAACTGGCACTGGATGTGCTGGAAGGCCGAAATAAGTAATTCCCCTTAAAATACGTAATATAACGGCCCAGATCTTCCCCCAGATCGGGCCGTTTTTTTATTCTCTTCATTTATCTAGTTGAATTTTAGGCACAAAAAAGGCGCAGATGATCCACGCCTTTGGTTTAGTTTACTCTAAATTTTTAAGAGGTCTTGAACTGCGCCACCGCTTTATCCATCTCATGGGCTTGCTCTGCGACTTTATCCACTTCAACTAAGCAATGTTGCGCCGAAGCGTTGTTATCACTTGAGATGGTGTTTAACTCGGTGATTGAGTCGCTCACTTGTGCCATAACAGCACCCTGCTCTTCAATCGCTGATGCAATACGCTCAGAGTTGCCCTGGATGCTTTCCATGTCGCTTAAGATAAGCTGCAGGCTAGCATCGAGCTCTTCCGAATCTTTCAGAGTCAGTTGGCCTTGTTGGTTACATTCACCAATCTCGGTCATAGAAGCGTTCATTTGACTTTGAATTGCCGTTACTACACTGGTAATTTCAGTCGTTGATTGGTGCGTTCTGCTTGCAAGAGCACGAACTTCATCTGCAACCACGGCAAAGCCTCGGCCTTGTTCACCGGCACGTGCTGCCTCAATGGCTGCGTTCAGTGCCAGCAAGTTGGTTTGCTCTGCAATACCTTGGATGATGTTTACCGCATCGCCAATTTGATCCACATGATGGTTCAATGAGCTGATCGAATCTTGGCTGCTAGAAAGGCGTTCAGACAACTGAGTAATGTTGCTGATCGTATCAACCACCACTTCACGGCCTTTATCGGCATTCACTTTTGCTTGATGAACACCTTCAGCCGCAACTGATGTGCTTTCTGAGATTTCACCAATTGTGAGTACCATCTCTTGCACTGACGTTGTCATTGTAGAGGTGTGATTTGCTTGAACTTCAAACTGTTTGATGACTGACTCTAGCTCGTCATGCATGTTCGACGTGCTTTGTGTCAGTTGCAGTGACTTAGATTGAGATGCCGCGATCAAGCCTTCCAGCTGATCAAGCAATTGGTTGAAGTATTGGCCTAAAGTGCTGAGTTCGTCTTTGCCATCAAGGTGCGAACGAATAGACACGTCGTTAGAATCAACGATGTTGCGAATCACCGAGAGTAATGACTCAATCTTGCCGACAATAGAACGGACAATTAACCAACTGAACAGAATGATCGACACGAGTAGCGTGACGCAAAGGATGTTGTTGATCAGCGATAGCTTGTCCATCTCTTGTTGGGTTTCTTGGTCTAATACCGCTGAGAACTCTTTAAATTGAGTTTCAATAGCATGAGAACCCGAGCGAGCTTGCCCAAGCAGACCTTCGTTGTGCTTCAAGCCAATCACTCGCTTCTGTTCAACCACTTGACGTGCAGCATCTATCAAAGCAGTTGAGCTTCCAACATTAGAAGTAATAGAAAGAACACTCGGATCGAACTCACCCTTTTCAATTAAGTCATTGAACAGGTAAAGCTCGATTTTTTGTTCAGCACTGGCTGTCGCGCTGATGTTATCGAGCAAAACATGAAACTCGCCTAGCATGCCTTTGTCACGTGCTAGCCCATAGACTTCGCTCGCTTTTACTAGGTTAACAAAGCTGGTGTGGTAAGTTTCGATGTCTTCACGTAGGTGTGTGCTGTTGGCTAAGCCTAAATCACTGAGCACTGTATCTAGCTCAGATTCAGACGCTAAGAATTTGTTGTAGTTTACGTCGAACTTGGCGAGGTACTTCATATCACTACGTAATAGGAAATCTTTCTCGTTACGGCGAAGATTGAGTAGTCGCACTTCAAGTTCTTTGGTGATTTGTTTGGCTTCGCTCATTTGAGCGGTGGTGTCTGCAAATTGCGATGTGGTAAACAACAATGAAATCATGCCGAAGATGGAGAACATCCCCAACGAATAGAGCTTTTTCTTTATATTCATATACGTGGCTCGTCTTTACTAAATTAACTATGAGTATCTAATTGATCGCATCGAAGCATGGAATACAACTCGTGCGACCTGGTTATTGTTATGGTTATGGTTATGGTTTTTGTATCAGTAATGAGCACTAAATCTAGCGACTGTTCAGCCCACCAGCAGTGACATTCTCAATGGTATTCAAACAGAGAATGAATCTTTTCACTAAAGATAAAAACATCAATAACACAAATTGAATACATGTACATTAGTTGAATGATAAAAGTGAGAGACAGCTATTTGACGGAACATAAATGGCTTGAACGTCTTGGTATACAAGGCATTGAATTAAAAGACTTTGACGCACATTTGGATGCATTATTTATGATGACATTTTTTTGGCTCTCCAGAAGAGCACGAGCGAAGCGCAACATTGGAGGTTTTGACTTGGTTTTTAAACAGTGAATCCGTCTATTGATGATTGTACAGTAAAGCGTAAACGGAGAAAAAAATGGACCTACTCAATTCGAGTCAGGTCCATTTTTTTGATTGTCTAGTCAATCGCTTTGCAGCTAAAGAGTTAGGGTGCGAACTCAAGGCTGACTAAAACGCTTTCACCATCTTGGTTAGGCACTTCAATAACACCGCTTTCTCATCTTCTTCGATGTCTTGTGTTAGTCCATTAACCAAACTCAAGTGAAGCTGGTTGTGGTGAACGTGTATCTTCTGCCCTTCATCAGTCAAAGCAACCACAATCGCACGACGATCTGTTGGATGTTCATGGCGCTCAATCAATTCAGCTTTAACCAACTTTTCGATTTGAACGGTAAGCGTACCCGTGGTGATACCAAGCTTTTCAGCGAGCTCTTTCATTCTTAACGCGCCATGCATACCAAGCACTTCAATGGTGTGAACTTGAGCAAGGGAATAACCTGTCTCTTTGACAACAGACTGCTCCCACGAAGACATTTTATCGTAGAACTCAGTCAGTATTTGGTTAAGCTGTTCTATATTTCGCATGGTCGTTTGAATGCACTTCAAGAGTAAGATGATTAATCTTATCAAACTTGGCGAGCATTTGTTTATATTCAGAGACGGTTTTATCACTGTTTGATTCAAGAGTAATCGCTGCTGAATAGTGATGCCCACTCACCTTCCACATGTGTAAGTCGGTTACGGCTGCGTAAGGAGCTAAAGCTTCAGTGATTCCGTTACGGTACTCATCATCAATATTCTGATCGAGCAAGATTGGACTTGTCTGCTTCATTAGGTTCATTGTCCACTTGGCAATCACGAATGCGCCAACCATTCCCATTGCTGCATCTAACCAGTTCCAACCGTAAAACTTACCAAATAGCAGCGCAACAATCGCAAGCAGAGATGTCAAAGTATCCGCCAACACATGCATGTAGGCTGCGCGTAGGTTGTGATCATGATGGTGTCCGTGATGCTCAACATGTTTATGACCATGGTCGCTGTCGTGATCATGACTATGTGAATGACCGTGCGAATGGCCATGGTTCTTACTATGATCATGGCCATGCTCGTGTCCGTGATCATGATGGTGATCGCCGAGTAAAAACATACTCACTACATTCACGGTTAAACCAATACAAGCAACGATGATCGCTTCATTAAACTGAATCGCTTGTGGGTTAAATAAACGATGCACTGATTCCACCAGCATTAATAATGCCACAATACCCAATGCAATCGCGCTGGTGTAGCCCCCTAGCACACTAACTTTGCCAGTACCGAAAGAGAAACGTTCGCTCTCGGCATGCTTCTTCGCATAACGGTATGCAAATAAGGTGATACCAAACGCTGCAGCGTGCGTCCCCATGTGCCAACCATCGGCAAGTAACGCCATAGAGCCGTAAATAGTACCGGCAACGATCTCGACAATCATGGTGATGACGGTCAATAACAGAACATAGAATGTGCGTTTCTCACCTTGGCTGTTATGTGAAAAAAAGTTGTGTTGATGACGTGTTGGAAAACTCAAAATGGCGTCCTTAGCTCGTGTGTTCAATGTTAGGAGTCGTTACTGATTAATCTTGCTCAAAAAAGTGCTTTGACTTACAAGTAGTTTGACTATCAAACCAATAAATGAAATTTAGTTTGATTATCAAACATTGTCAACGATGAATTTTAAGGCTCTGATTTGGGAAAGTAATAATTTATAGGGAGATCTAATTAGCTCGACAGCCTATTAGGTGGTGAAACAGCTGCGCTTTGCAGACACAAAAAAGCCCACGCGAGGTGGGCTTAGATAGATCAGATGGAGTTATTGGTTTTGCAACAGAGTAATCTCATCATTCACCCAACCTAACAACTGCTTGGTCGCTTTCGACAACACTTGGTTCTGCCGAACAATATAACCAAGACTGGTGCTAGAAAAGTTCATCAACGGTGTCACTTTCGAATGCAGATGCTGCTTGGTGGATACCGCAAACTCAGGAACAATCGCCACACCAAATCCCGCTTCCGCCCAATCGATTTGAGCGTCGACACTCCCTACTTCCATCACCCTATAATTAGGCAGATTAAGGCTTGGTAAACCTTCATCAATGAAATCACGCGTTCTCGTATCGTGGCCAAGTAGAATCAATGTGAGCTCGGCATCAGAGTCTTGGATATCAAACCCATCGCCAAGCGCACACCAAGAAAGCTCCTGCAGTTTAGTGAAATACAATGACTCGTTGTGCTGTTCTTTGGCGATAACAAAACCAATATCCGCCTGAGCGTTCTTAACTAAACTCGATGCCTGAGATGAGGTGGTATTCAAGAGCGTAAGGTCAATGCCGGGATACTGCGCTTTGAACTTCTGGAACGGGCGAATTAGCAAGAATCGAGAAATGATGTCACTTACAGCAATGGTTAACGTCCCTATTTTGAGATCGTTAATCGCATTGAGATCGGCCTGACAAATTTGGAGTTCGAGTAGCGTTCTTAGGCTTGTCTCTAAGAGCCTTTCGCCTGCTTGAGTCAGTTGAAACGGACTTCGCTCTATCAACTTGATGCGTGTTTGTTGTTCCAGTTGTTTTAGGTGCAAACTCACATTAGGTTGTGTCATATGCAGTGCATTGGCCGCTTTCCCGAAATGCTTGTATTCCGCTAGCGTCACAAACGTCTTCAACAAATTAATATCGAGCATCATGTCCTCTCTCTCGTGTCACTAATATCATTCCCTAAAAGTAAAGAATGCCCCATCGTCATTCCATACAGTGAGGGACGAACGCAATAGGGAATCTCGCTTGTGGGTTAAGACTTTAAGGATATATGGAATCCTTATCAAGATAATAAAGATAATTAATTTCTCTTATCCACCTTGTAGGCCTAACATGATTTCTCAATCAGTTAGGAGAAAAATTATGCCATCTATCGTTGTTGTGGGCGCAAACTGGGGTGATGAAGGCAAAGGCCGCATCGTCGATTTTTTAGCAGACCAAGCTTCTGCTAGCATTCGTTTTCAAGGCGGAAACAATGCCGGCCATACCGTAGTAAACGACTTCGGTACGTTTAAACTGCATCAACTACCGAGTGGTATTTTTAATCCTGACTGTACAGCGGTTCTTGGCCCTGGCATGGTGATCAGCCCTGCTGCGCTAACTCAAGAGATTGCAGAAGTTCAAGAAGCTGGCATCAAAGTAAAAATGGCGATCTCAGATCGTGCGACACTGTGTCTGCCTTTACATGCCCTTGAAGATACGCTTGAAGAAGAGCGTTTGGGTGACGGCGCTTACGGTTCAACACGTCAAGGCATTGCACCAGCGTACGGCGATCGCGTGATGAAGAAAGGCATTCTTGTCGGTTGGTTGAATCAACCTGAAATTTTAGAGCAACGCATTCAATTCCTGCTTGATTGGAAGATGCCTCAACTGAAGGCTCTATACCCTCAATGTGATTTCACTCAGACAGCTTCTGAAATGACAGAATGGCTACTTGAAGTGACTAAAGCTTGGCGCCCGTTCATTTGCAACGTAACTGAGCCGCTAAAAGCCCTGCAATCGCAAGACGCAAACCTACTGTTTGAAGCTCAGCTAGGTGCAGGTCGTGACCTTGTCTACGGTGAATACCCTTGGACAACGTCTTCGAATGTAACCGCAGCTTATGCAGGCATTGGTAGCGGTTTACCCGCTCTTCGCCCTGAGCGTGTTATTGCCGTTGCTAAATCGTTCAGTTCATCTGTGGGTACTGGCACGTTAGTTACAGCAATGGAAGAGCAAGACAGCTTCCGCGAAAGCTCTAACGAATACGGTGCAACCACGGGTCGTCCACGTGATATGGGTTACTTCGACGCGGTAGCAACGCGCAACGGTGTTGACCTGCAAGCTGCGACTGAAATCGCACTGACTAAGATTGATTGTCTGTCTGGTTTATCTGAACTTAAGATCTGTACCGCTTACTCAGGTGAGCACACTGAGAACCCGATTTGGCCACAAACGGCTGAGCTAAAACCTGTATATGAAGATATGGCAGGTTGGGATGAAGACATCACTGGCTGTCGCACGTTTGAGAGCCTTCCTCAAGCAGCACAAGATTACGTTACGCGTATCGAAGAGTTGATGGGTGTGCCAATCGTGATGGTATCAGTAGGTCCAGAGCGCGAACAAATGATCATTCGAGCTTAGTTGAGAAGACTACTACATCTACATCTACATCTACATCTACATCTAAGCCCACACTAGTGGGCTTTTTTACGTCTGTCACGAACATCTAAATCTTGTTCTTCTTATTAAGGTACATGTTTTCATCGGACGACTTTATTAGATTTATGATGTTGAAACTTCGGGAATCCGCCGTACCACAACCATATGAAAAACCGAGTGGCACCTCATCATCGCAACGAAAGCCTTCAATAAAATCATCGAATTCAGCGTGAATGTTATTGACCAACTCAGAAGCATAACCAGCCTCTTCTGAGTGTATGACGACAATGAATTCATCACCACCAACCCTAGCCGATATGATGTTGTACTTTGCATTGTTTTTTATGCATGACGCAAAGCCAGAGATATAGTCATCACCTTTGAAGTGGCCATAGGTATCATTGATATACTTCAAATTATCCAAGTCGAAATACAAGCAAACGATCTCACCATCGCTTATATTTGCTTTGTTGAATTCGTGGAAAAAGCCTCTTCTATTCAGCAGCGTAGTCATGATATCAAAATGACTATTCTTGTATAAAATCCGGCTCTCTTCTTTCATTAGAATTTCAGAACGCAATAGAGTCGATATGTTTTCAATCAAGCTAACTTGGCTCTCGGTATACGCTGTTGGGCTTAAATCAAACACCAAGAGCACCGCAAACACTTCGCCATCGATATCTCTTACCGGGACGCCACAAAACGACTTATAAGAATCCGCCCCATTCGCAGAAACGGAATCACCACCAGCATGACCACTCAAATAGACCGTGCGATTTTCGTTATGCACATACTCACAAAAGAGGCTAATTTTGCTCTTATGTTGGTTACACGATATGTTTGAGGAGCTCCACACACTCTCAGAACCAGAGCAACTCAAATCAGAGATCATAATGATGCCCGCATTCGATGCGTCCATTATGTCTCGTATGTTATCCAATATAGATACCCAAGTATCGACATCGATATTTTTTTGCATCCCTTCAGAAGAGAACTTATCAAAAAGCATTAATATTTCTTTAGTATCAGACAGTTAAACTTAATTGAACATTCATTAGTATACGTTGTAACAAAAATCCCAAGAGCGACAATCTAGGGCGGTTATTACCTAGTACTAAGCAACAACCAAGCACTAAGCAGAACCAAGCAACAACCAAACCCTACATCCTAATTTTCTAATTCAGCGACATCGTTCGCAGAAGCCCAAATTTCTGAGCGTCGATTCTTGGCTCTACCCTCTGGCGTTGCGTTAGACGCGATAGGTTTACTTTCACCAAATGAGCGTATAACAAGGCGATTCTTCTCTACACCATCCGCGATTAAACCATCCGATGTCGTCAGTGCTCTTTGAAGCCCCAATGCTTGGTTATAACCTTCTGCGCCGGTGCTGTCAGTGTGTCCATCCACCGAAATCGCACTGCCGTTAGTCTTTAACTCGCCTGCAAGTTGGCTCAGTGCTTTGCTGCCCATTGGCGATAAGTTGTGTTGATCAAAACCAAAATGAAGTCGTGCCAACAACCCTTGATGCTCTTGGTTACTGATCCAAGTCTTACATCCTGACTGGTTCATACCTAGATTGGATTGACCTGCTAACGCTTGTTCTAGCTCACTGCTGTCAGACGGCTGTTCAATTTGTAAAAAGCCCTGCCTGTGCTGTGCAATGCCAACGACATCATCAACCGTGACACTGTGTTGATACTCACTGAACGCAGTATCGCAATAAACACTGATGCCTTCTTCCGCATTGGCGATAAGGCTAAATTGCAATGTCGATATGACGATTGAACTGATCATTAACTTTTTCATATTTTCCTCTAGTACAACTTAGTTATTCCGCTTGTTTTTGAGCCTTTACGGATGAGTTCTTCTATCTTTTCAATCAATTCATCTAAGTTAGATACGTCGATGATGTCTTCATTTGGGTCGACAACGCAGTCTTGAAAACCACTTTGTTGAGATGCTCGAAAATCGATACCAATAACACCTATGTATAAGCCCGGTATTTCATTCCTTGCTTTGTCACACATGCCTCTGTCGACTAACCCTTTGAGGATGCCGTTGTTAGGGCTTTCCTGCCCGTCGCTTAAGATCAGCAGCATCTTAATTTTCTTGTTGTAGACTTGCTGCTCTTCTTGGTCGGTACTGTTCGGGTCACCATCATGGAGCACCTGAGAACCTCTCAATATGCCTTGAAAAGCCGCGGTGCCACCGTCTGCCCACATCGAATTAATCGGGTCTAAATCTGAGAGCTTGTTCGATAGGCGAATGTTCGAAAACTGCGATGAATTGGAAGAACCATGCGCGTTAAATAAACTTGTTCCACTCACACTATAGAAATCGGGCTGTAACCCCGACTTATCAGTAAACATCGTCGACACTGATGTCGATAAATCTACATAGTTGTATACGTCTGCAACCAAGTAGTTATCTTGATAAATCACATCCTTAATACGTTTGGCGTGCTTTTGATTCTCCGATTTTGGATATGAGCAACGTGACTGCCGGTCAGCACATCTAATCACGTCATTTTGTGAATAGGTGCGCCAGTAATCCCAGTTAACATCGTTGTAGGAATAAGGTGATACGTTCGTTTTATAGTTATCTTTGTAGCTCAACTGGCTTGTCGCCCGAGCTTGATTTCCCGAGACAATCTCCCTCGTTCGAACGTTAAAAGGCACAAAACCAACTCGATTAAGCAGTTTGTCTCCGGTTGTATCTTCTCCGGGCTCATCACAAACGTATTTCCACTCGCCATCGACATAGTCCTGTTTAATCGATGTGCAAAGAATTTTGCTGGATATTGCGTCGATGGCTGTTTTTAGATCGTCGATTTTTATGTGTCGACTTGAACCCCACCTGTCGTTCATTGAACCGGAAAAGTCCGACACAAAAACAATATCGATGTTGTTATCACCAAGGTAAACCGGGTACTTTCTCGCTAACGAACGTCCCGCTAGGTCCTGCTGCTGATCAAACGAAGGGATAAAGCTACTCGCAAACCAAGAGTCGTGCGTGGTCTTGGCATTCACTGTGTATTGGATGTATTCAAGAACCCCAGCCCCCTCATCTTCCGCTTGATGGAGTCGGACTGCTGAGAGGTTGGTTGATTTGATGTCCCGAACATAATTTTCGACATACTTGGTCGCGAGCCCACGAGCCTGATCCGGTAAGTCTTCAATGGTCACCGCTATCGCCGCAGCCTCTGCTGAATCTCTGAGTCGGCTGGTCTCTTGTACATAACGTGTTCCTTCAACCGCCCAAAAAGTCATGCCCATGATTGGAACAAGCAATAAGCCCATCCACACCGCGGCAACCCCTTGCTGTCTTTGGAGACTGAGATGCTGGCGATTGATATGACGATCGTGCTGCATTTTCATTTCATTATCTCCCAGGCATGATTGAAGAAGAGCCAATCTTAACCGTGGTACTGGTGCCACTGTTGAAGAAGGGCTTGAACCAAGAACTCTGCTCTTCACAAAGACTGATTCGGTACAATGGATACACAACGCCCTTTTCTACCGGCGCTAAATCTGCATGATCGAGAATCGAATCAGTTTGGCAATTTAAGCTTCTGTACTTGCTGGTTGAGAATTCAGCGACATTCGTTTTATTGGTCAATGACTCTATCTTGATCGCTACATTATCGACTGGTGTATTGAGCATTCGACTTGCCACTTTAGCCATGTCTTCTAACTCTGAATTAGTTACAGGTAGGTTTTGTCCTGCCAATACATCGGCTTCAAAATAACGAGTACGCTCTTTGATAACATTGACTAAGGCAAAGCTGGATCGATCAAGCTTGGCGCGCGCGAGTAATTGATAGCTCAAGTCTGCTCCAAACAAATAAACGCCCCATAAGGCCACAAGAATGAAAACTAACTCAATGGTGTACGAACCTTGCTGGCGCCCTTTAGAAAGCACACGTTGCTTACGGAGCATCATCTTTCCACCCCTCGTGTTCTAAGTTCAAAACCATGGTGCTTGAAATATCCCTATCCGCAGCACCAGCCAGTTTAATGACTGGGGTGTAGCGGTAGGTCACGGTGATCTCGGCTAAGTTGTAATTGAAGTTCAACCCTTGATCAGAGTGTCCCCTATTCGCGATAAAATCATCATAGGTTTTGAAGTACTGACCTGCGATAGAGAACCTTGAGCTATCGATTAAGAAACTCCATAGATTGTCATCATCTTCGATTAACGATTTGAACTTAGTTTCGTACTGCTCGTTGATCCCTTTACCTTCATATATTTTGGTATTCCTGATGGTTTCTCTGAGCGAATACTCGGTCATGTTCACGACGTAGATTTGGTAACTCGATTCGAAGATCGCAAAGGTGGCGAAAAACAGAACAAGCGCACCCAACACAAACTCAATCGCTGTCACGCCCTTCTGCTTATTAAGACGCTTCATCATTAACTCCTAGATGAGTTAATTCAGCGGCGATGCTCTGGATCTCTTCTGCTGAGAAGTCACCTTTGAGTAACTTCTTGGCTGAGTCGATTTGCTGAGTTTTCATTAGTGCGATAGCTAGGTTCGCTTTTACGATCTTATTCGACGGGTCTTCTTTTAAAACCGGAGCTAACGTTTCGATCGCCTGTTGATACTCGCCATTAGCCATTTGAATCATCGCAATGTTGTTCTTAACCACGACATCGTCATAACCGCGTAAACGGGCTCGATTCAGTTCTTGGTAAGCTTCATTAAATCTTCCAACCTTGGTGTACGACACGCCGAGCAAGACGTGAATTTGACCCGTTGTATTTCCCGCCTCGATAGAAGCTAGATATGCGGCAATGGCATTTTCAACGTCATTTTTTGCATCAAACACTTGTCCTTCTAACTGGTACAAGTTGGGGTTTTCAACACCCTCTTTTTGCAAATGTTGAACATAGAAGTCTGCCGACTCGATATCCCCTTTGTTGAAATATACCCACGCCAGTTTCTCTTTTACCTCTGGCTCTTCAGAGCCTTGCTCTAATTCAGCTTTGTAATAACTAATCAAGCCGTCATAGTTCTTCACTTTTTCCATACTAGTGACGTCGGCAAGCTGCAGGTCTTGTGGTGACGGGGCCGATTGACAGCCCGCCAACACATTCATCGACAACAAAATGAGACAAAAACGTTTTCCAATCATTCGACGTCTCCCTATATATTCAATGTCATTTGCATGATGCTCGGCGCGAGAATCAAGATAACGATCGGGAACATGATGAAAAGGATCAATGGGACACTCATCTTCGCAGAGAGCTTACCTACCTTTTCCTCGACCGTAAGAATTTGGACTTTTCGCATGTCTTCCGCGAGGTCACTTAACACACTCGCCACGGATGTGCCGTATTGCAGGTTTTGAATGATGGTCAGTACAAAGCTTCGTACTGGTGGCGTCGGGATACGCTCACTCAGATCGTTGAGCGCCTTTTCTAAACCGTGTATTTTTGCAGAATCCGATGTGCGTTTAATTTGGTAACAAAGATCTGAATCAAATTCAGCCAGCTCTTTCCCCAAATAAACCAGCGCCGCTTCAATCGTCATACCGGTTTGAACACATACCGACATCATGTCGAGCAAATACGGCAGTTGAGCTGAGGTTCGACTGATCAACATCTTGCGGCGCATTTGAAGCATTGTATCTGGGACGACAATGACGCCAATCAGCGAGAAAATAACCACGAGCAGTTTGTTGGTTGACGTCATATCCCCTAACAGCACCAACCCAGAAACCAACGCTAATACCAACAACTTTGCTGGAAAATAGAATTTTGCCCAATCCGTGTTGTAATAACCCGCCTCTATCATTTTTTGCTCGAGTTCATGGCGATGTTCTTTACCAAAACGAACAAAAAAGCGATTTACGCGTGAAGGTGCGCGAGCCGAATTATCCCCGATATAGAGCGCAACCTTCTTATGTCGTTGCTCTTTACGAATAGAATCGATAATCAAAAAGAGTAGCGAAAAAAACAACACAATAAGGGAAGCCAATAACATCATGCGCGTACTCCTCTCACTAACAACCAAACAAGAAATAGACCGAACAGTTCACTACCAAGCACGTAAAACAATACAAGCCTTCCTTCTGGATCGTAGAGAACAAATTCCACATTATCGGGATTAACGTAGTTGAGAATAAGCATAAAAATCAGAGGAATAGCCGCAACTATTTTGGCGGAAATTCTAGCTTCCGAAGTCATCGCCATTTTCTTTTTCTCTAGCGTTCGAGAGTCCACTAGCACTCTAATCAGCCGCGCCATCACGCCCTTAAGTTGCCCACCTCGAGCAATATTCGCCCTGATAGTCACGGTAAAGAATAGAAACTCTGGGTAGGGGTAATTTTTGCACGATCGTTGAAGCACCACTTCTGGTGACTCACCCAACTTAAGTCGGTCGCCCATTAGCTTAAATTCGCGGCCTATCGGGTTGTGCATCACATCGCCTACATAACTGATGGCTTGCATTAAGCTGTCACCCGCAGTGACCGCACTCATTAGAATATTCAGCGCATCTGGGAACGTATTCTCAAATTCGCGACGTCTTCTTGTCACTAGGAACCGATAACCGCAAAGTGTAAATACCATAGATGAGCCCAGCACTAACCACGTATTGGTGATTGATAGCAACTCAACAACGATGTACCAAGATGCGATGATGCTGCCCGTAATATAGAGCGCGATGTACAGAGAAGAACGCGGACCTAACACCATTAACGTGGGTGATACGGACTCTTTGAACTTTTGCCAGTTTTGCTTACGAACCAAAGACTTGACGTTAATGGCATTGAAGTTTTCAGCTTCTACCTCTTCAATGTTGAAAAACTGATGGACCTTTTTCACCTTTGAATCTCGGATCAAAAGCAGCACAAACGCAAAGAGGATTAACGAAAGCCAAAGCATGCTAGGCCCCCTTAAACGATGCTTTCAGCTCTTCATAGAGCCCGAAGAATTGCGCTTTTTTCACAAGCTCAGATCGCTGCATAATGCCATCGGTGACGAATTCGCCTTTTACGGTTTCTCCGTAGTGGGCGTCGTCATAACGAAAACGATAAATCTCTTCCATCACGACGCTGTCGCCTTCTAGGCCGACGATTTCCGAAATGCTTGTTATCTTACGAGACCCATCGCGCAACCTGTTAACCTGAACAATCATTTGAACTGCACTCACGATCGTTCTTCTAATCGCATCCAAAGGCTGATTTAAGTTCGCCATCATGACCATCGATTCAACACGAGCAATCGCATCGCGCGGCGTGTTGGCGTGCAACGTAGACATCGACCCATCGTGTCCGGTGTTCATGGCTTGCAGCATTTCGAACGCTTCAGAGCCACGACACTCACCAAGAATAATGCGGTCTGGACGCATACGAAGCGCGTTAATAACCAATTCACGCTGCGTTACCGCTCCGGTTTGCTCAACACTTGAGGTTCGCGTTTCGAGTCGAACCAAGTTGGGTTGTTGCAAACGCAGTTCAGCCGCATCTTCAATGGTGACGATACGTTCATCCTCAGCAATGTATTGAGATAGCGCGTTAAGTAAAGTGGTTTTGCCTGAACCGGTACCACCAGAAATCAACACATTGATACGGCAACGAGAAGCGATCATCAGCACTCGCGCCATATCTGGAGACATCGACCCAAAGCCAATCAAATCTTCAAAACCGATGTTTTGCTCTCTGAACTTACGAATTGAGATCGATGTGCCATCCAACGAAATGGGAGGAATCACGATGTTTACACGGCTGCCGTCTTCTAACCTGGCGTCGACCGTCGGCGAAAGTTCATCCACACGCCTTCCGACACGTGACGCAATGCGCTTTGCAATGGCTAACAACTGCTCTTCATTCACAAACGAGACTTCGGATTTTTTCACCTTGCCGTGTCGTTCGAAAAAAATGTTGTTGGGCCCATTGACCATGATGTCGGAAATGGACTGATCTTCGACCAAAGGCTGTAAAGGCCCCAAACCAAACAGTTCATCGATTAGGCTTTTCACTAACCCTGACTTCATCATCGAGGTGATCGGTCTTTGGTAGCTATTCGCCAACAAATCAACCGCCGCTTGTATTTGGGATTCAAGATCTCTGCGGCTCATTTTCTGAACCGCTTCTGCATCTAGGGCTTCAAATATCTGGCCACGAAACGCGAGGTATAAGTCTTTGTTAGAACTCATTTAGCACGCACCTTTTTCAACCAAGAATTCATACCCTTCTGATCCATCGGCTGACCATTGATCAGCTTCACTAGTTGTTCCATAGAACGACTAATGTGACGATCATGCTTATGCCCGCGTTTTCCATCGATAATGATGTGGGCCAGCGCTTTGCAGTAGTCGACTTCGAGATCAACTTCTGCGCCTAGATACTTAATAAGATCAGGCTTTTGTAAGACGTAAGCGTTTTCCGGGCGATGGTAGTTCACCACCGTAATCACACGAGTACGCGACGATAACGAAAGCTGTAAGTTGGAGACTTTTTCAAACAGTCGTTTTGCACTTCTTACTGAAGACACTGACGCGTCTAACACCAACACAACCACATCAAAGTTTTCTACCAAGAGTTGAGGTTCAACTTTGAAATCCACACCACCAGAAAAGTCTTCGATAATGAAATTGGTGTTGCGCGCTAACAACTCGCACAAGGTCTGGTTGTAATTAAGAACATCGCTTTGGCTCATGTCGCCATCAATCGCCAACAGTCGTAAATTTTTGCGAGCGTTGATTAGGTAACTCAACGCCCCTTCTTCATCCATTTCGTGCAATGGCGCGGTGAACTCATCGATGGTTCTCGGCTTAAAATCCTTTAAGCCAAGCAAGACATCAATGTTGGTATCGGCATATTGATGATCGACAAGAATCGTGTCCGATCCTTGCGTCGATAATATTGAGCTCAACTCAGTAGTGATAAACGATGCACCAACGCCACCTTTTGAACCGACAATCGCCACGCGCTTCGCTTTGCGTTTCTGACTCACACCAGAGAACGTCTTCAAGTTCTTGCTAACGTGATTTAAGAAGTCAGCAAACTCCTGCTTATTCACCGGCCAGAACACGTAGTAAAAACCCATGTCTTTAAGCGAACGAAGCGTAGAAATGGCATCCTCTTTACCAATCACCACCACGCCTTTGTGTGTGGGTAGTTTACTTGCAAAGGCTTTAGCATCCTCAACAACATTGGTCGATTCATTAAGTTCTAGAATCACAATGTGGCTACTTTGTTGTTCTGTCAGCTTGGTCAATCCGGCTTTGGCTTTGACGCATGCAGGATCATTCCACCCTTCAAATCGAAAAACTTCTTGAACAAGATCTAAACACTCTTGAGATTGATAGAACAAAGTACATCCGGCAACCCCTGTCGTTCCGGTTTGCACTGGCTTGGCCTTTGTTGTTAACGCTTTAGTCAGGTCAAACATTATTGCTCTCCTACCAATCGAGACTTGTAAGCCACTTGCTTCAAGCGCATCGATTCAGCAAAGCAGTCTGGCTGCCTCAACCGAACGTGAATCTGTGCTGGTGCGCATTGTTGAGTCTTCAAACGCGTTAAGGTCACCTGAATCTTTAAGTCACTCGGTAACAACGGAGCGCTTCGATACGAGACTCTTTGTGGTGCGATGACATGTGACGGATATTGTTCGAATATCGCCTGCAACACCTGTTTGCTGCGGGTTGACTTGTAATCCACGACATAAGTGGCTTCTTTGTCCGTTGATTCGATATCTTGAATCAAAGCGGTAATCTGCTTGGTGGTTTCAGCGCGGTTTTTCATCGCAAACTCAAAGCTGTGATGCTCTTTGTACACCAAGGCTTCAGCACCATGACCAACAAAATATTGCTCAGAGGCGCAGCCTAAAAGTGACGTGGTAAATAACGCCATTAATAGTAATTTCTTCATTGGATAAACCCTCCTTGCGACAACAGACGAATCGTTGCATCGGAAGACGTTACCGACTTGCCATCCCACTTAATGTTTAGCCAGCGCGCCAATGTAGAAGTCTTCTTGATGTAAGGCAGTTGAATGTCTTTCGGTTTCATCGGTTCAACAAGATTCACGGTAGCAACGATGATCAGTTCAGTACGTTTTCTTTCTGTGGTTGCTTTTCGGAATGCGGCACCTAGAACGGGAATATCGCCAACAAAAGGGATTTTTTGCATTTTTTCCAAATCAGCACTGCTCATCAAGCCACCAAGGACGAAGCTGTCGCCATCGGCTAACTCTACGGTTGTCATCGCACGTCGTGAAGCCAGTTGCGGGACTTTGATGCCAGCCGTTTCTATATAACCTTCAACTTCGCTGACTTCTGGCGCTAATTGCATACGGATTCTATCTTGGCTAAGCACTTTCGCGGTGAGATCGAGTTTGATGCCGAACTCTTTGAAGGAAATGTTCACGTTGTTACTGGTAGTAACGATAACGGGCACTTCGCCGCCCACAAGGAAACTTGCAGACTCACCGGATAACACGGTTAAATTAGGCTCAGCCAGAACTTCAGCAATCTGGTCGTTACCTAATGCAGTGATTAACGTACTGAGGTTTGCCGCATCGAACTGGTCAAACACAAACTCGCCAACGCTTGAACCGACTGAACTCCAATCAACACCAACGGTTTGTCCAAATGATTCCGTTACCTGGGCCACAGATATTTTGACGTTAACCTGCTGGGTCGTTGCAACTTCAATGCGTTCGATGACCCCTTCCCACGTCATATTGCGGGCAAACACCATGCTTTCGGGCTCTTCATAATCAGAGTTGTCGGATTTGAATTTCAGCTTCTGAATTTTGTCCCATTTCTCTGTTTTCTCTCTTCCAAGTAGAGTGGCAACCAAACGATAGATGTCGTCGCGAGTCGCTTCGGAATCAACAAGACCACTCACGGCGACTTGCTCTCCCACAGACTGAATCTTGACTTTGGCATCAGGGAAATGAAATTTGAGTTGTCGTCTGATGTCCGTTAAATCCAAATCAACAATAATACGGTCTGAAAGCAGAACATCACCATCAATGCCATAGACGATCAGTCGTGCTTGCCCAATAGCATTGGCGAACACAACTATCGTGTTGTCGTTGATTATTTTGTAGTCAACGATGTCAGGGTTATTAATAAACACTTGGCCAATCGGACTTTTTAACTGGATGTGCTGACCATCGTTGAGCGTGATGGAGCGATCGGCGGCAAAAGCGTTTGTTATAGAAAGTAAGCCAATCAGCGGCACTAGAATGGAAGCAAACAGTACTTGCTTGATTCGATGGTGAATCATCATCACAAAGCCTCTCTCGGGTTGTTCTCGTTACCACGTAATTCAGCAATCCCGGTATAGTTATCGATAATATTGCGCACCTCTGCATACTCAGGTTGCGTGTAGGTTTGGCTTCGGTAAATCTCGATGTGCATTGTTCGTTGCGCTAGTGCAAGTTTTGGTAACTCGTCGGGACTAACTTCGATGACCACCGTCGTCAGTCCATCCTCTTTACTCGGAGCGCGAGCGGTAATAGAACTATCGCCAGTTGCATCATTTCCAATGTTCAGTACTTTGACGTTTTTAAGAAACATCGACGCCTTCACCCCTCTAAAGCGCTTCGGTTTATCGATATTTCCAGCTAAGTTATCGTTTGGAGAACTTACAGTTAAGATATCGATGGACGTTCCAGGACGGATGTAATCGTTGATTAGGTTTTTGTCACTGACTTTAAGTGGGTACAACGTCATGCCTTCTGTGACCAAAAGGTCGATGTACCCCGGCTGGCCGGGAGTCACTTGATATTCAGGCAGTACAACTTCACCTGCGTTAAGGCTGCGATTGAGCAAAATGGAGGGTGAAAAGCTGATTTGTGCGTCTTCTCTGACACCAAGCGTTAATGCTTCACTAAGAGGGAGTTGTTGTTTTACGACACCTTGCGCATCGATCGCACGTCCTTTTTCATAAGGTTCCGTGGTCATCCAAACGGCAACATGTTCTTCGTTTTTTTCTTCCACCACTTCAGCGGTCGTTGTCGATTGAGGTTCACCCTTGAACAAATCGACAACGCCTAGCGCGCCAACTGTTAGGGCAGCAATGGCAACAAGTAATACCAGTCGAGATCTCATAATGTTCTCATTCTTGGAGGTTTATATATGTGGCGTGTTTTGAGTTAAAATTACCAAGTAGAATCCAACGCTAATCGCTATCCCATATGGAATACCTTGTTGGCCGTTCGACGTTTTTCTTACTAGCCTTTTACTTATCAGCTTGTTGTATACGAGATAAATAACGGCTAGAAATCCACCGGTAAAAGCCGTCATAACAAACGCCCAAAGTAAATCACTGAGAGGTATGGTAAGTGATAGAACCGCTGCATATTTAATATCGCCAGCTCCAATCCAAATCAGGGCGTAAACAATCAACCCTCCCCCTAACACCAGCAGAAAGCTCATAATTTGAATGTCTAACGGAGACAAAAAACATTGTAAAAAGAGCAATATCAACAAGGTGTGATTTTGTATCTTTCGATAGAGAAAATCGGTAGCTGACACATATATACTCAGCATTGCCAAAGCCACTAAATACAATTCATGACTAAAAATTAGAAATACCACCTAGTCTTGGTTAAAATAAATCTTATTTTACGCTGTGAATTAATTAAGCCAGACCAATGTAAACAGAGGTCTGGCACAAATATCTTCGCCATCATCTGCGTATGAAAATGACCAAATCCGTTTAATTAGCTACCAGTAGAAGTAGTGATGTTAGCGGCGATTTTTGCGAATGCCTTCGTAAGCGCATCGATGAAACCACCGCTGCTATCTAACGTAGCAGCTAACAACACAGCCATAGCGACGCCAATAAGACCATATTCAATCGCAGTTACACCGCGCTCATCATTCTTAAATTGTGATAAAAACATGCTTGTTTTAACGTATAGCTTAGTAATCATTATTTCTTCCTATAAGGGCTGTTGAAAATTCGTCGCCATTATAATTAGCGCTACCAATCTATGGAAAATAACCCCTATCGACTTAATCAATAGGCCGGACGAAAAATGATCAAAATAAGCACAATAAAAACAAAGGAATTAAAAACAAAACTATAATTAACAATGAGTTACATATAAAACCAACCTCACCAGACAATATTAAATAAAATTTATAAACTTAAAAAAGTAAGACATCGGTCAATATTTTAACTTATCTAAAATTTATATAAGCTTTGGAACCAATCTAAGAATTAATTTACCCAGTTTTATTACTCCTTATAAAACTTGTTGAAATACAATTATCATCACGCTATTGTTCTTCAAATCAACAAACCATAAAAAATATAATTTATTTGTGTCAAAAGGTTAGTCGAATCATGAAACTACATTTCGAAAATATCATTTCGTTCATAGCGGTAGTTGAGGAAGGTTCATTTAGCTCTGCTGCTCGCAAGCTTGGCAAGTCACAATCAACTGTTAGCACGGCTGTTCAAAATCTTGAGTCCGATTTAGGTTTCAATGTATTTAATAGGGAACACTCTAAAGTTTGGCTAACAGAAAAAGGAAAACGATTATTCCAGTTATCTTTACCTGTGGTATCGAAATATCGTGATCTAGTCACGATCGCACAGCAAATGAATATATCTGACCAAATAGTCTACCGGGTAGGCATAGACCCATTAGTGTTTAATAATAATGTAAAGAAAACACTACTAGCGTTTTCAGAAGCATTCCCTAACGTTGATTTACTTGTCGTAACTAAACCAAGTTTCGTGTTAGGTAACTATATAAATGAAGGGAAGATAGATTTAGCCTTAGGTAACCCCTATCACAAGACAAATTACGACTTCAACATAGAGGAGTTATTTCACGTCAACTGTTGGTGGGTGGCTCATGAAGACCTGGTAACCTTTAAGTCTCAAGCACCATCACAACGAGTTCTATTAATGGATGGTTGTGAAGAGCTGCTTAACTTGTCAAACATAGCATCGTATAACTTATGGCGACTGGACGACTTAGGAACCATCATCGATCTATGTAAGGCTCAAAAAGGCATCGCTTTTTTACCGGGATTTCTCATAGAGGGAAGCGTAGAAAATAGTAAACTTAAAGTAGTTACAGACCACCCTGATTTTTTTGGTAAGCGAGTTATTGCATCCCTTTTCTGGCAATTACATTCTGACTTTAGCTTGTTCAACCAATGGATCAAAAAAGAGCTGCAAACTACTGCCAGTTACAAGCAAACATTTGTTGCTGATTTGACTCAATAATACTCTGTTGAAATCTGACAATCACACTCTATTGCACGCTCCAGCTTCGAGTGTGATATTTCAACACGATGATTTATCCTAATATAAATCTAAAATAAAACATATGAAATACTAATATCAATACCGACATGCATTATCCAACATATGCACTGGTATTGTTTTCATTATTTAGCCTCACATATTTTTGTGATTAAATCTAATTAAAAACCAACCTATTAAACGTATTCGATATTTAAGCTATGACTTCGTTTGCCACTCAATATCGAAAAGAACCGCCTAAACCATGTACACAGAAAAATCCACCATAGTAATGACGTTGAATAATAGAATAGCTTTAAACCCATTACGTTAGACTAATTCCAGCTATCCGATTTTTTCACGATAATATCAACAATATCCGCCAGCTCTTTTCCTTTTTTGGTCAGACCATAATATACCGTCACTGGAACGGTTTCTTCTTGCCTACGCCAAATGAAACCTTCCTTGCTAAGCAACTTCAGCCGCTCACTAAGTACTTTACTCGACACGAAAGCCAGCTGCTTTTGAATCTGTCCAAAACGTATCTCGCTACTCTGACCTAGCAACCAAACAATGTGAGCAGTCCACTTCGTAGAGATCAGTGTCAAATATTTATCAGCGCTGCAGTAACCTTCAGGTTGCTTACCCTGTTCACTCATATCCACCTCCTAGATTAGCCATTGTAACAATTGCATAGTTACCTAAAGGTAATTAGTTACTTTTAGGTAGCTAATTTCTTTTAGTAACCACCCTATCTATTATGGCTTCAACCCAAAACACAAACAAGCAGGTGGTTCCATGAAGATACTTCTATTCGTCGTTTTAAACTTAATAACGTTCTATTCTTACGCATCAACAGATTACAAAAAACCGCAGTCGCCAAGAGAACTGCACCAACTTTTCGCGGAATACTTTTCAAAACAAGACATCGACGGACTAGGCACTCTGTTCCATCAAGACGCCATATTCGTCCTAGATAATCAGGGTAACCTTGCTAGAGGGCCAAAGGCTATTAAGCCTATATTGAAAAGTTACCTTCAAGGCGACGTTGAAATGCTGACCCATGATGTATCTATCTATATTAACGGCGACACGGCTCTCATAAGGTCTGATTGGGAGATAGTTGGTGGCCCCAAAGGCACCGCTCTCGAAGTGATGAAGTATATAGATGGAGGTTGGCTATACGTTATTGACAACCCGAATGGATTTTAAGTGACCATTGCACTTGGGATCATTGGAGGGCACAGTCCAAAAGCTTAGCAGGCAATGAATTTAGTGACCCGTCCTGATATGGGTTGACACTTGATTGACTAAAACGCTCGATGTACTTCATCGGGCGTTTTGTATTTTAGAGCTGTGTGAGGCCTATATTCATTATAGATTTTTACTGATTCGGCGACCATTTTCTTTGCTTCATCTAAATCATTAGGCTTATTCAACAGATACTCCATCTTCAGTATTCCGTTGATCCTCTCTGCCAACGCATTCTGATAACAGTCATAGCCATCAGTCATTGAGCAAGATACATCATACTGTCGATGCAACTCTTGGTATTCAACAGAGCAGTACTGAACACCTCGATCTGAGTGATGTACAAGCTCACCTGTATTCTTCCGTTCTTTCAACGCGTTTAAAAAGGCCTGCTTGACCGTGCGAGCCTTCATATCATCACTTATGTGATAGCCCACGATTTTTCTTGAGTAAGCGTCCGTCACTAAACTGAGATAAGTACTACCACGCCGCGTTGCTAGATATGTAATATCGGCAACCCATAATTGCTCTGGTCTTTCCGGTATTAAGCCTTCTTTGACACGATTCGGATGGCAGTAAAAGCGATGATTACTGTTTGTGGTTCGATGATAAGCCCTTCGATTCTGCACTAATAATCGATTCATTCTCAGCAGAGAGCATAAGCGGTCTCGCCCGATTTCAATATCGTTCTGAGCAAGTAAATACTTGATCTTACGAGTCCCTATACGAGGGTGCATCATCCTTTGCTCCTTCACAAAACCGAGTACTGATTCATCTTTCTTTGTCTGATGAATTTCTGCAACACAGCGCTTGTAGAAAGCTTGTCGTGTAATACCTATGAAGTGACAAGCTTTAGTGACGGTCAACTTTCTGACCGTTTTTTCCTTAATAACTCGGCCTTGCGCTTCTTTGAGATTCGGACACCGAAATCTCGATCCATGACTTTTACAACCGCTTCAAAGAACTCAGCTTTGAGCTGAGTCTCTTCTAATTGCTGCTCGAGCTCTTTGATTCGTTGCTCTGGGGTTTGAGTTGAGGAAGAGTTTGACATAGTCGCTCCTAACGCTCTCGATTGTTCTATTCCTTTAGACCAATCTAGTTGACCATGTTTGCGAAGCCAAACTAAAACGGTAGAGCGACCTTGGATCCCATAACGTTCTTGAGCTTGCTTATAAGTCATTTCGCCTTTTTCAACTTGGCTTACGACTGCCAATTTAAAGGCAAGAGAATAATCTCGTTGAGTACGTCTACTTGTTGTTTTCATGACACTCTCCAATTTCATGTTGGAAATGTGTCAACCATATTTAGGACGGTACATAGGACACAAAAAAGCCCACATGAGGTGGGCTTTGCTGATTGTTCACAAAGAACGAATTTGGTGCCGCTACTGGACTCGACTATCCAATCTATCAGATTGATTAATATTCAAATCATAAAGGTAGAGTTTAAAAGTGTTACCTCTGGTGTTACTTTGATTAGAAGTGACTATGTGTTTAGCTTCGACTAAGTAAATTAATTAGCTCAATGGAAAGTAAATTCTGACTATCACCATCACTCAATATCCGAAATAGCAATGTCTCGATACAAAGGGTTAACTAGTGGGATGTTGAATTTGAGGAATTATAATGCTAAGTCGATGAAGCGTTGGCTAATGTTAAGGCCATTAACAAAATTATCGGGCTAGGTATGCCTGTAGAAATTGATTGAGATACAAACTAGCTTAGATGTGCTATTAATCTGATTTGATCAACAACGTCTTTATAAAGTGCTTCAAATCTACTCAATAACTACATCATTGGCGAGAACCGAGCCAAGCACTCTTAATACGACTCTAGTAACATCAATATTTCCCGTTAACATCCTACAAACAATCGATTAACCCATTGATAGTATGTTAGTATTTATAAAGTGACACCTAAATTTTGATGAAGAGATGAAAATTTGAAAGCATTTTTACAAAAAAAAATTAATGAACAGATTCATCTTTATAGAATGACGCCTAACCGGATGATTTCTGATTATAATCAAGAAAACCAGCAAGTAAGGGACTATAACGGGCGACAATTACTAGAGTTAATTCAAAATGCGGATGATGAACTTTCTGATACCGTTTCTTTAGAGTTTGACTCTACTTCACAGCGATTAATAATTTCAAATAGTGGCCCACATGGTTTTAGCAAGTCGGGCTACGAATCGTTAATGCTTTCAAATTTAAGCTCAAAAACAAAAGAAAGGTTTATCGGAAATAAAGGACTTGGATTTAGGTCGATAATAAATTGGTCTGAATCAGTCACAGTAAGGAGTAACTCATTAGATGTTACGTTCTCTAAGAAATACGCATCAAAGCTATTTGAAGAACACTTTACAGATGAAGAAAAGCTTGAATTAAGAGGCAGACAAGGACTCTCAGGGAGTGAAGCACCATGGGCAGTTCTTTCAGTTCCTGAATATCGTGACGCGCCAGAGTCTAACTGGATGACACAGATCATCATTAACTATAAAAAAAACGAAGAAAAAAACATATACGAACAACTAAGTTCATTAAGAAAAGAAGTTTTGCTTTTTCTAAATAATTTAAAAAAATTGAAATTAACTATTAATGGAGAAATTACTGAATTCATTCTGGAGAAAAATCACAACCACTACGAAATATCTGGTGATAGTTGGAAAATATTTAATTCGGGAAAAATTTCTTTTCCAGATAAATATCAAGATAGTACTAAATCCGAAAAGCAGCATTATAACCTAAAAATTGCGTTGCCCAATAGACCCCTTACATTTGAAAGTAAAACTTTATTCTCATTCTTTCCTACCAAAATTGAACTTGATTTCCCATTTATAATTCATGGTACCTTTGACCTTGATAGCTCTCGAAACCAACTAAATGATACTGATAAAAACCGTTATGTATTAAAACAGCTAGTAAAATTGATTATACAAGTAGCTAAAGATGCGTCAGAAAAAGAAGTAAGCTGGGTACCATTTAAAGTATTAAGTTATAACTCAATAAACACTGTATTAGAAGGCTTGGAATTTTATACAAAAATATCGGAAGCTAAGTTAGAGCTAGACATTTACCCATGTATCGATGGCTCCTACAGAAAACATGGTGATTATATCTACATGGGAACTAACCATTTTTCAGAGTTACTAATAGATACCAATGGTGAAGTATTCTTTCCAGAAGTTTTAATCCCACTAGATGAAAAAATAACTGATGCTGTAGAGAAATGCTCGTTAACTGATACAGAAGGATATAGAGACAGAGTTAATCTTTATTCAGAGTACTTAGTGGAATACCCTATTGAGCATCGCGTAAATTATATAAATGAAATTATCAAGTTGAATGATGGATACGACAACTACAATCTGTTAATCAATACAGAAGGTAAACTAATAAATGCAACCGAAGAAGAGGTATTTACACCTATAACCTCAAACATTGATGATATTATTTTCCCTTCTTTTGTGAAGATAGAGTTTATTAATCAAAACTTATGTGAAAAGTTAATTGATGTATTAAATATTGTCCGAACCGAAAGGTACCGTGACTTACAGAGAAAATTAAAGGTAGTAACTAGTATACGTAGTTATGAACCAGCAGAGCTGTTATCAAAGATAGTTAGCAGTACAAATAAAATAATAAACTCAAATAATGTTAAAAATAATGTTGAAAATAATGCATATATAGCAGAGATGACTCTTTGCCTTTTTTTAATTTATCAGCAATTAGGAACAAATCGCCCCAAAAGAATAGGTAATGTACAAGTCAATTTGATAAATAAAAATGGCAAGCTCAAAAAATCAACCGATCTACACCTAAGCAGTAACTTCCCTACAGGTGTTAATGTTGAGCTAATATTCTCCGGTGTATATAGCGCTGATGACCTCCTAGCTTCAAGTGATTTATTTGAATTAAGTACTGAAGATATCAATATACAAGAAGAGTTTTTTAAATGGTTAGGAGTGAACTCATATGTTTCTTATCAGAGGGTAACTACCGATAACTCATACAGCGAACATTTAAAAATAAATAATCACGTTGATATAAGAGACGATGCACTAAAAATTCTAGCATTAGGAATTGACCAATCCATATTTAACTCCATCATTGACAAATGTAAACCGGAGTTAATCATACTTTGGATATTAAAAGACTTTATCATTAGAAATAGAATCCAAGGAAATGATAACGATACCGTTAAATTTGAAACAAAAGGAGATGAATATGGAAGTTATAAGCACACCCTTCCTAATATAACTCCGTATTTACTCCATCAATTTCATCAATCTGGCTTATTTAATAACTACTGGATTTCAGATGAGAAAATTTCAGAATTATTTAATAGTTCTACATTTGATTATGATTTTTTATCTCAATATGGCTATACCAAACCAGACATCGATTCAATTTTATTAAAGTTAGGCGCAAAAGATAGCTTTAATAAACTCTCGATTGATCATATTTCAAACGTTTTACAGAATTTACCTACAACTCGCCCGAATGGCACTGATACACAGAAAATATACAAGCTAGTACTAAACCACTTCAAAATACATGGTAAACCTATCAATTCGAGCATCATGCTGTTCGCAAAGACAAAGACACAAGAAAAGTATTTCAACCAAGCTGATATTTACTACAGTGACAATATTAAGTTACCTTCAAAGGTAATTAGAGATAAACCACTGTTAAACTTTCCTAAACGTTCTGGTGGTAAACAAGTCCCAGCATGTTTTGGCGTAAAAAACTTAAACGATATTGAAGTACAAATTGAGGAATATAAAGTAGTTGACGCGCTTTCGAGTGAATTTGAACTGAAAATGCAAAGGCTAAAACCATATTTACTCTCTTACAGATTTGATAACTTACAAGCGACACAAAAATCTACAGAGTCAAAGTGGATCTCTAATGTAAACTTTGTTTTATGTAGTGATATTTCTTGCACCTGTGAAGGTAATCGAATATCACTAAATGATAGTGATTACATACAAGATAAAAACAATTATTTCATTAAAGTAAATAAAAGCCGAACAATTGATAATATTAGGCGTGATTCAAACTTTGGAGATACCTTCGCTGAAATAATCTGCTCAATTTTCAAGGTTAATGAGCATAAAAATGACTTCAGAAATATTTTGAGGGATGACGAACAGGATATTGAACACCACCTCCGCAATGAAATGGGCTCTGAGGTCTTAGAAGAGGCAAGAAAATATTTAGGTATTTCTGATCGATTCTTCTCTTTTTGGAACTCCATTTTCAAAAGTAAAAATATCTCCCCACCATTTGACTTAACCAGATCAAATGCATCTCTTATAGAAGAAAAATTAGCCATTAAAAAGAACACTATCCTAGATATTGATTATGATAATTTCAGTCTTGAATCAATGGATAAAATAGTTAGTTTATTTCATTTTCTAAAATTTAATGTACAAGAATTCAACATTCACTCTGGTTACAAATTATTACTAGCTGACTGGCATTATCAAAAACTCACTACTTCTATTAAAGTTTCATTCAAAGAATTCAAATATATTTTATGGGAACAAATATCTAAAAACAAAGATATAGAAACAGCCAAATTATTTTTAAAAAAGCTTCACAAATATGATCAATTAGAAAACTGGGCCCAAGACATTGCTAACGAAAATACAGAGCTAATCGATGTTACACACTCGGCACTGGTTAGAAACAAAGTGGATAATGATTTTTCTATAACGTTACACCCTATTAATGAAACTAGAATAAACGATCCAGATAAATGCTTTCAAAAAAATATAACTACGTTAAAAATTAATCACTCTGAGCTTCCAAATAATATTAGCAGCTTACTTTATTTTGATTGCTACCTGGACACAATAACCAGTTATATAGATGCGTCTATTGAGCAGGAGTCAATCGAGGGAGCTTATCGTGACGACATTAAAATATCTACAATTCCGGATAAGCCTTCTGTTACTTCAGCTATTAATAAAGTTATGAAAAAGGGAAGCAAAGGAGTAGGGAAAAAGTTTTCTTCCGCTAGAGAGAAGAGTAAGCGCCTTTCAGGACAAACAGCAGAAGAAATTGTTTATCACTCTTTAATCGCTAAGTATGGAGAGAAATATGTGGATCACAGTTCATTAAGAAGTGATACATTTGGGTACGATATTAGTTATTCACCCGACCAAGGAATGTCAAAAAAACTTGTCGAAGTTAAGCGCTTTACCAACGGTATGTTTTACCTCTCAGAAAATGAGCACCACGTCGCCATTAAAAATAAAAGTGACTATCAAATCTTTCTTGTAGATGCAGAAGACAAAATCTATATCATTGAAAAAATAGACTTCGATAATGATAGGAAATTAACGCTTGTACCAAGTGAATTTAAAGTTTACTTGGAAATTAATAATTAAAAGGATGGTAGTACATTTCAAGTGTTCATCAGAAAATTGTTCAGCTTCTTGCAAACCTGTCCAATATACTGCTAGTGATTAAATGTAGGCAAGGAATAATTGCCTACATTTATACTCAGCACTAAGTTTATTCAGAAGCTGAAACTGGTAATCCAGCTGCAACATCTTTAAAGGCAGCCAATGCAGCCTCTAAGTGCTCTATGATCTCTTGCTGCAAAATATCAGGTGCTGGCAGGTTATCTAAGTTGTCTAGGCTATCATCTTTAAGCCAAAATACATCTAGACTAGCTTTATCACGATTGATTAGTTCATCGTACGCGTAGTATTTGAATCGCTCTGTTTCTTCACGTTCATGACGGTTGTCGGGGTTATAGCACTGAATAAAGTCTTTCAGATCACTCAACATCATTGGGCGTTGTTTGAGTGTGAAGTGCTTATTTGTTCTTAAGTCATAAAACCAAATACCTTTAGTATGGACTTTTTCATCACGAGGAGCATTATCAAAAAACACTACGTTTGCTTTGACACCATGGGCATAAAAGATACCTGTTGGTAATCGTAAAATGGTATGTACATCGCAGTTGTTTAGCCACTTACGGCGTATGCGCTCGCCTGCCCCACCTTCGAATAAAACGTTATCAGGCAGGACTACTGCAGCTTTACCAGTATCCTTCAAGCTTGAAACTATATGCTGTAAGAAGTTTAATTGTTTGTTTGTGGTTGTTGCCCAAAAGTCCTGACGCTCATAGGTTAGAGCATCCTTATCTTCACCACCTTCAGCATTAGTGATGGTCATGCTACTTTTCTTCCCAAACGGCGGATTGGCTAGTACATAGTCAACCTTATCTTCCCCTTTAATAGGCGTTAGCAATGCATCAGCTCGCTCTACTTCTGGCTCTCCATCAATACTACCGATATTGTGAAGGAACAAGTTCATAAGACACATGCGGCGAGTAGATGGAACAATCTCATTTCCACGGAAAGTGTGATCACGCAGAAACTTCACTTGGTCTTTATTTAGCTTTGATTTTGCTACGATGCTTTCGTCATGCTTAGATGGATTCCAATGGCTCATGCCTTTTTCAATCCACTGCTCGTCACCATAGGTGATCCAGTCACTAGCTGTTAAGAAGAACCCACCTGTACCACAGGCTGGATCGGAGATGGTTTTCTTAGGCTCAGGACGAACACAAGCCAACATAGCATCAATCAATGCGCGAGGCGTAAAGTACTGACCAGCACCACTTTTGGTGTCTTCCGCATTCTTCTGTAATAAGCCTTCGTACAGATCACCTTTAGCGTCTGAATCTAAACTGATCCAGTTTTCATCGTTAATCATTTTAACGATACGAGCTAACTTAGCAGGATCAGGTATTTTATTTTCAGACTTGTAGAAAATAGCACCAATCATGCCACTTTCTTTTGCTAAATTTTTTAATACCTTACGGTACTGATCTTCTAGCTTCTCGCCTTTTAAACCCTGCAATGTTTCCCAATTGAACTCTGTAGGAACTTTGGTATCCCTTGAGTATGGGGGTTGTGCATACTCATATGCCATTTTTAAAAACAGTAGATACGTGAGCTGTTCTAAGTAGTCACCATACCCTACTCCGTCATCACGCAATGTATGACAGTAATTCCAAACTTTTTGTACTAATGCTGGTGCGTTCATTTGTCAATCTCAATAATCATGTGTATAGCATCTCACTGATACCATCAACCTACAGTTCTAATTAATTCACCAATCCATGGGTGCAACGTGTCTTTGTCTTTATCTTGCTCTAATTGATAAACAAGGAATCCCAGATAGGTATTCTTGCTTTTTGGATGAAACCACATCCCTACTTTTCGCAACTCTTTCTCAAAGCAGGCATCAGCACCTTGATCCTGTCGAAGTTTTTTCAAATACCACTTCTTAGCATCATCGATCAGAGGCTTAAACAGCCTCCACTGACCTACACGTCCTTCGTTTAATCGCTTTTGATCAAGGTGGTACAACCTTATAGAGAACCTTACTTTAATATCTTCAGGGCTATCTTTTTCGAACCTAGAAAATGGAACTCCAGACTTATCGTACGAAAGAAGCCGCCACTCTAACCTTTTGCACGGGTCGAGTAAAACGGGGACCTCATTGTCTTCGTCTAACTCGTCATAGGCACGTTCTGGTTCATTTACTAAGGGAAAGTAGTTCCACTTCCCGCCCCCGGTCCCTTGCAGATCTTTTCTGTATTCGTTGCAGTGTTGACATGAAAAGCGGAAATTCTCATATTTAAATGCTGCCCACTTATAACCTGTATGTTCTGGATTTATTTCATATCTGACTAAAGTTTTTTCATCCTCTGAAAATTCAACTCCTTGCACTTTCCCCTTAGGTCGATAGTGATCTACCGCATTGTCTGTTCGAGGAATGTTAGTTTCACAGTACCAGCACCTTCCATTTGATAGTTCTTCTAAACTTTCTTTCAATGCCTTCCAGACCGAGCTACGGTCATCAGCGACGATAGTGCCACCGACCAATGCTTCTGTAGCTGATTCAGCTCTATCGTCCCAACCATCAGGTAAGTCTACAAATGTGTTATCTACAAACCTCACTGATTATCCTCACCTAATAACTTTGTGATTGCCTGCTTAGCAACTTCGTCTCGCTCTTCTTGAGACAAGCTTAATGCAAAGTCCACCAGTCCTTGCAAACTATCCGCATCAGACTTCTCGTATAGCAGCGTATTACGAATTTTTATGTATCGTTCATAATCATCATCTCGCTGCGACATACTGAAACGATCATTATCTAGCCACTCAGAAATAACTTGAAAGCGTAGCTCTTCGAATCTTGTTTTATTTTCAATACTTGCTAATGCTCTATATGTTTCTAAACGCTTTTGAGTCCGCTTATCCAGTGACGATCCGAGCCCAAACATGTCACTGGTAATAATGCCCGCATAGCCCATACCTTGAGGATCATAGTGAGGCTTATGAGATTCAATTATTCGTGACTCATCATCACGACTTAAAATCTGTACTTGATCTCGTGTCAACTCAGCAATAGCAATAGGGTTGTGTGTTGTTAGAACGATGTGACTGTTGTTCTCACCATCTGAGCCAGAAGTAACGAACTTGTTCAAATAGTCTATGTAATCAACGCTCCATTTAGGATTTAAGTGCGTATCTGGTTCGTCTAGTAAGAACAAGCTTTCTTCTTCAGCAGTAAACCTTAACAAGCCCAACACTGTCAGTAATTGCTGCTCACCCTCACTGAGTTCACGGAATGTTACAGTACCATCATTCTTTTTAAGCTTTACACGAATGCGTACTTCACTTATTAACTCCGATACATAGGTACTTTCTAGGTCTCGGAAAAAGTCTCTCGGCTCTTGATCACCAACCAACTCGTTCAGCTTGTCGACATCCTTTATAAACATATAAAGGTATTCGCGGTCTTTCTTGTTCCATAGCGTCGCTTCATCAGTTCTTTTAATCTTTATCGGAGCTGTCGAAACTTCATGTACTCGATCCAAAAACTCACGAACAATGCCGTCAGCTCCCCAGAATATATCAGGGTTAGTCTTACACGCTCCATGAGTACCTTTAGGTGCCTTACTTTTATTCAAGCTCCAAGAAGGCTCATTCAACTCTAGCAACACAGAATCAATACTCTCAGCATTTTCATCCGTTTCTAAACCGAGCTGAGTATCAAGGAAATGCCTAACTAAATCATCTTGCTTAAGTACAAATGCCAAAAGCACAAATTGACTATGCACTGGTAAAGCATAAAACAAACGCCTTAAGCCTGGATCTTCCGACTTAGCGTTACGAAGCTTTTTGTCATATTGTTGAAGATACGGGCGAAATACCGCCTGCATACGCTCACTATGCCCAGAGTAATAGCCAAATACATACTTAGGTAAAAATTCATCTTTTCGTTTTTTAAAGGCCGTGAGTTTAATGTCTGCTAAAACTGGTTCGCTCGCTAAGACACTAAGTAGATCTACTTGTAATGTCGCAGCGGTTTTGTTTTCGCCTAAGTCTCGATAACTAATTAAATAAGGTTCTTTAATACGATCAGGATCAGCACTAATTTCGATCTCTTTATCATGACAAAAGTACCTCAACGTGTACGTAAACGAAGGCTTATCTTTCTCATTTTTGTCATTCTTCCCCATAATTAAATCACGGAAAAGCACCGCCAACGCTTCTAATACATTTGATTTACCTGTGCCATTCCAACCTATAACTAGCGTAATCCACTCTTCTTCTTCAAAGTCGATAGTAACGTTTTTTAGATTCTTAAACCTTTGACGGTCACCCTCTCGGTCCGAACCTATAGTGAATGAGGCTAAGCGCATTGGTCTTCCTTGTCTGCTTTAGTCACCAGCTTTAGTTGGTCGTAACCATCACCATTGCGCTCAATCTCAACTTGACCTGCTTTTTCAAGCTTTCGCAGTTCTGTGTAGATTTCTTCGATGCGATCCGTTGACGTACCATCAGCTACGCCACACTTTTTAAAGGCTTCTTGGGCATCAATCCAGCCCTCTTCTGCGGTTAAAACTTCGAGTAAAGTATCCATTACATCAACTTTTTTTTTAGGCTTACGCGGCGTACGAATCTTAGGCATTTGGGCCAAAGCTTCACGTTCAATTTTTATTTTATCTAACAATACAGAAGCAGGCTCGTCATTAGGCTCTTGTGGTACTAATTGCCCTGAAAATGCTGACTTAAGAATATTTTTCCTTTGGGCCTCTGATTGTTTTAATCCAAGTAAAGTGGCCTCTACTTGCCTATCCACTGAATCAAATTCATTGCTTATTTCATCTATAAGAGCCTTCTGCTCTGCACTTGGAGGAAGAGGAATCGCTAAATTTCCCAGTTTGGTGCCATTTACATTCGCTTGACCCGCAGTCTGGTTCATTACCTCGGATAACCACTTTTTACCAAGAACAGAGTTAATATAATAGGCTGCAATTTCAGGTAACACATGTTCAGAGAAAGTAACCGAAATAAGGTAAGAGGCATAAGACACTGGTTTTCCGATATCTCTATAAACAGCAGTTTTACCAACAAGCTCAGCACTATTGGTACGATTGAATAGTAAATCACCGTCATTAAGCAATAAATCAGGAAACTCTTTATGATCGACAGGTAAAAACTTTAAGTTGCCGTAATCTAACTTACCATCTTGAATATTACCCATACGCAGTACAGGTACGCCAGAGCTATCATCATTTGTTTTTGACGATGAACCATAACGCTTATTGATTGCCAACTGATCTATGGTTGCCCATACCCAACCGATGGGCAACGCAGGTAAGTCTGATATATCAGGAGTTGCTGCCTCAGGGTATTTGGCTTGCCAGTTTTTAGGTGGCTTTTTATCTTTGGCTTTAAACTCGGCTAGTTTTTGCTTTTCCCAATGCTCACGACGCTCGGTAAGGATTCGCTCTAATAATTGCGCACCGGTTTCCTGAATACTGCCACTGTTAGCTTCTCGCCATTGTTGCGTCAGCGAGCCTTCAACGGCACTTTTTAATAACGATTGGCGGTATTGAGTGAGTTTTCGTTTCGCTGATTCAAGTTCTTTTACACCGGCATCTAGTTCAGAGAATAACTCCTCTAACTTTTCGTAAATACGAATTTGTTCGTTCATGGGTGGAATCTTAGTAGCATGGGCTAAAAATGGACCACGATTAATATGCTTCATAGTACTACCATGAAGGTGCTCAGTATTAATCATTTCACCAATCGCAACCTTCATCCAATAATAAAGTAACCCCGAATTAAACAACCTAGGCTCTGGTACCACTTTAAATATATGTTGGTTTAGCCAAGCTTTCTCACCTCTCCACAGAAAAGCGTCTAGCGTTGCAGACCAGCTTACAAGTAGGTCTCCATTGTTTATTTCATAAATTTCAGGCACTTCAATTTTAGTATAATTAAATGGCTTATCAGAATTAGTAAGGTTTTGAATTCTAATTATTGGAACCCCTGTTTCTGATCTATGAGCTGGCTTAAAAGCAAATCCATTTACATACTCTGCAATATCTCCAACGGTAGCCGTTATCCAACCTTTTGGAAGTTCATTTATTTCACTCACGCAATTAATTCCTGATTCAATTCAGCCAATAGGCTATCTAATTCGTTTCTGTCGCCGCTGTTCTCATTACTGACGGAGAATAAACCCCATGCTTTTTGTAAGCCACCGCGGTCGTAAAATGGGCTGTAGTCAAAGTCATCGCGCTCTATAAAGCAACTAGCGGAAATATGGTCTTTGATCAAACGCAGCCACTGGGTCTGTTCCTCGGAAAAAGCTGTGGAACGCTGGGCATTGTGGCGGAAAATCCAGTCTTTAAACTTAGCGTCGACCTGTTCAGCAAAAGGTTTCAACTCCGTATCTAAACCAATAGCAAATCTAATTAGCGAGATTATATCTGTTAGTTGGCGTTTCGTGTCTGTTTTCTTCTTATTGTTACTGTCACTTTGATTCAGTCGCTCGTAAGCAGTCCAGAGCTTTTCTGTTGTTAGTAACAACGGAGGTTTACTTAACGCTTGGTGCAACTCCTCTAACATGGCAAAGGTTAACCCCCTACGTTGATACGGTTGTTGGTAGAAAAAGCTTAAGGCCTGGATATCGTCTTTATACTGTTCAATAAAGTCTTTAAAGGTTTGAATCATCTTTTCAGCATCATCCGCGGCTTGACTGCTGTAACCCGAATAGGTAACGGTATCTAGATTGATGTGATCGATAAGCTGTTCACGGTCACGACGAGCAGATTCAATCACGTTGCGTGTTTCTGGATTATCAAAACTTTGGCAAGCTTGATCGACAAGTTGTTCTTTGGCTGTTTGACGCTCACTATCTGTTAGAGTTTCTTCACTACGTGTGATACCCGCCTCTTTCGCATTAGTTAATGCTTTTTTATTGATAGCGTCTGGGTCAATCGCGGTGAGTAGCTCTCTGGCTAGCTGTGGTAATGGTTTACCTGCTAGCTTTTCTACTTTATCTAACCCCCGTTTATCGAGCTGTTTAGCTAAGCGCGTTAAACGACTGGCTAAACTTTGGATGGTATCATCGTCTCGATGCCCCATTGCCACGCCTTGCAATAAGTCTTTCATTGACAGATTTGGTGCTTTTTCTAGAGGTCTGCTTTCTGTTTTTAGGGACTTCTCTACTCCAACGGCATCAATAAGAACAAAACGATCCTTATCAGTCGTCGCACTTTTGCTGACATTGTGCAGATCCTCATAGCTTAGGCTACGAACTCCACGACCTTTCATTTGTTCGTAATAGCCTTTGCTGCGTACGTCTCGCATAAAGAGCAAGATTTCTAATGGCTTCACATCGGTTCCCGTTGCAATCATATCAACGGTAACCGTAATCCTTGGGTTAAAATCGTTACGAAAGTCATTAAGAATACCGTCAGGGTCTTTTGCGCTGTAAGTGACCTTCTTGCAGAATTCGTTACCTTGGCCATATTCTTCTCGGACAATCTGAATAATGTCATCTGCATGGCTATCTGTTTTAGCAAAGATAAGTGTTTTAGGCACTTCTTGACGATTAGGAAAAATCTCTATTTCAACCGCCTTTTTCATCGCTTTTATGACTTGGCGAATTTGGCTTGTATTGACCACCGAACGGTCAAGGTCTTTGCTGGTATAATTGCTATCTTCTTCGGCTTGTGCCCAGCGCTTTTTACGGGTGAGTTTATCTCGGTGATCGAGCCACTCTTTGGTTTTTAGCTCAGCGCCTTTATTTCCAATTTCTGTTTCTATCTCATAGACGTCGTAGCCAACATTTACGCCATCAAGCACTGAATCTTCATAGCTGTATTCAGCAACAATGTTTTCATTAAAAAAACCAAAAGTACGCTTGTCTGGTGTAGCCGTTAAACCAATGGTGAAAGCATCAAAGTAATCAAGTACCTGTTTCCACAAGTTGTAAATAGAGCGATGGCATTCATCGACGATAATAAAGTCAAAGGTTTCTATGGGTACAGCTGGGTTGTACTTAACCAACTTTCCCTGTTGTTGATTTTGTTTGATTTCATGTAGAGATACATCTTCGGCACTTTCATCTATAGGCTTTCCGCTCAAAATAGAGTACATGCGTTGAATGGTACAAATACACACTTCAGCCGCATCGTCTATGGTACTGCTGTTTAAGCGCTGAACAATGTGATTCTCATGAAAGAAGGTTTGTTTACCTTGTGGTTTAAATGCATGAAACTCTTGTTGTGCTTGTTTACCTAAGTTTCGAGTATCTACCAGAAAGAGTATACGTTTCGCACCACCATGATTAAGTAAGCGGTAGACCGCATTAATAGCGGTAAAGGTTTTACCCGCGCCTGTTGCCATGTGTATCAGCGAACGTGGTCTATTTTCAGACAGCGATTTCTCAAGCCCAGTAATGGCACTAACCTGACAATCACGTAGAGTCGCTTTCTCCAATTCTGGCATACAGTTTTTTAAACTGTAACGTAATGAGTTTTCTTGTTTGGACCACGTCTGTAGGGTCTCTGGTTTGAAAAAGTGGAATACTTCACGGGCTCTTGGGGCTGGATCTCTCAAATCGGTAAAATGAATGACTTGGCTTGTTGCTTCAAATAGAAACGATAAAGGTACTTCTTCTTTTCGAAACTTGATTTTACTAGTGGCATAGCGAAGCGTTTGGTCTTCCACCTGTGAAAGAATTGTTTCATCTTTTTTTGCTTCGATAACACCAACAGCTAAACGGTTAACGAATAACAAATAATCGGCACTATCTGTATATTGCCCTTTCCCACTGTCAATTGGATACTCGCGGACCGCTACGCCCAAGCCTTCGCCAAGATTCACTTTGGGCCAGGTCTGTATTTTCCAGCCAGAGGCCTTCAATTGCTCATCAATTGATAAGCGCGCCTGCGTTTCCGGTTTTAGTCCGTCAATATCCATAATCTAATTCCAAGCTTTGTTTCATTGATTAACTTTCGAAAAACTCTTCGTCAATTTTTTTTAAATGCAATACATCTTCATCACGGCTGCCAATGTTGTATCGCAACATCAACTTAGCCAACTCTTTACCATTAATAAGCACTATGCGCATCCCCAAATCTTTAGCTGTTTGTATGGCTGAAGAAGTAAACTCGGATGTAGTGATGAAAATGCCTTTTTGTGCTTTCTTCAGACTAAGCGCACCAAAGAAGTCTCGAATTTCACCTGCCCCAACGTTATTACCATCAGCATAACGCTTGGCTTGAATGTAAACCTGATCAACGCCAAGTGGGTCTTGATTAATCACGCCATCAACTCCGTTATCACCGCTCTTCCCAAGCGTATGGGCCATTCCCTCATCGCTGCCCCCATAGCCCATTGCTAGTAGCAGATCGATAAGTAATTGCTCAAAGAAAGCTGGGGATACTTTACGGGTTCGGGATAAGATATCTGAGGCCAAGGCGTCATTTATTTGTTTATACGCAGCTCTTAACACTTCATCTGGCGTCGCATCATTATCAGGCACATTCGTGTCTTCAGTTTTATCTGAATCACCGTTCTTTTGCTTGGTGAACGCATTGAAGTCATCAAAACGCTTTAGGTATTGGTTATTAATCTCTTCGCCACTATTTAGAGCTTCTTTCCCCAAGTCTGTTATCACGAAGTGACCACGCCTTACGGAATCTAAAAGCCCGGCTTTGGCTAGATAGGTTTTAGCCCATCCAACTCGGTTGGTGAATGCAGCTTGTCGCCCGCTAGGAAGAAGCTCCGTTCTTTCTTCTTCTGATAGATTGAATTGCTCAGCTAGCAAGTCGATGACGTTGCTAAGCTTAACTTCTTCATTCTTCGCAGCCTCTAACACTGGCTTCATTAATTCTTGATAACTTGGAAGCACTACAAACCCTAACCAATTGACTTTTAGTTTCGGCAATATACTCGAATATACAATCAGTTACATTGATATACGTTACGTTTATTTGGACTTGGATGCTAATCCAATAATTAACGCTGTGAGTGCGGCTCCGGCAACGAACGCCGTTCCATTGCCTGTACCACTTTTCGCCTTGCTAGCATTTCCCCTAGGCTGGGCCTGTACAACAACTTCTTCATCGGAGTCTAAATTCTTTACCATATTAACTACCAGTTGAAATAGTTCTTCTACCTTCACATTCATGGCTTCGGCACACTGAAACATTTGGTCTACTGAAAAAGTAGATTTTCCTGACTCTAACCGACTGTAGCTAGCTTGAGATAGCCCCATTCGTTCAGCCATATCACCTTGTTCTACGCCAACTTCTTTTCGTTTATTGGCGACAACTACCCCAAGAACTGAGGAATAAGAAACTAGATTCTTTTGCATTTTTTCCACCTATAGAAAAAAAACACTTGATCAAAAAAGTGCATAACATTAGGGTAAGTGACTATAAATACGTTTAACGCAAAAAAACCAATAATTAGAACCTTACGTTACTTTTTATTAATAACCATACTTTAACCTAAATAGGAACACTAATGAACAAAAATATAAACATTGGCGACACGCTTTACCGTAGCAAGCTTTTTGTCCAGCACGTCGGGCTTTTAGTTCAAGAAGATCGAGTTTTACATAACAGCCCAGACGGCAACATACAGCTCAGTAGCATTCAGGAATATTCAAACGGAAAAACTGTAAAAGTTGTCTCAAATGACCTAGATCCAATAGAGCAACTGAAGCTATTCAACAAAGCTGAACAAATGCTCCTTCAAGCAAAGCAGTACGGAGTGATTTCTTTCAACTGCGAACATCTTGTTTCTCTAATGCAGTCAGGCAAACCTTCCAGTGAACAACTAAAGGGAGCCGGAGTTGGCGCTGTGGCAGGTTTGCTTTTGGCTAACCGTAATCAATCGAAGAGCTCATTAACGTATGCATTAGTTGGCGGGATTATCGGGTGTATGGCTGTCAATGCCGCTCGTAAATACGATAGTGTTTTATAAATGGGAAGTTGTAACACTCCGCTCTTTTCAAATCAGCGGAATTCCATACGTTCGTATTTACTATATAGCCACACTTTATCTCTTTATACTTTCGATCGTAGGATCGGAATTACAGACACAAAAAAGCCCACACTAGGTGGGCTTTTTTGCTTGTTCATAAAGAACGAATTTGGTGCCCGCTACTGGACTCGAACCAGTGACACCTTGCATGTCATGCAAGTACTCTAACCAACTGAGCTAAGCGGGCAATGCTTTGAAACTTAACTAACCGCTTTACTAAGTGGCTAACGCTTCAGAACGAGATGGATAATAACGAGTGAATGGGTAGCGTGCAAGGATAAATTTGCACAAAACGGTTCGTTTGCTTTTAAAAACAACAATCAGAATAAATTTTAAACACAAAGCAGATCAATGGCTTGAAGTAGATCACATTTCGCCTCTAGTTCAATAGCTATATACCTCTGCCTGTTTCGTGTCTTGTCCCTCTGATAAAGCATTTTAATCCAAGATATTAGTTAGAATCCTCATCCACATCGAATACCACGTTGTAGTTCTCTGTATACGTACAGTTTGGTTGACGGCTACAAGTGAAGAAGCGTCGGCCTTTGTAATCGCCTTGGCTGGCCAGTTTGATGATCATCGGGCTGCCACACTTCTTACAGAATCGAACTTCTTTTGATGGCTCGATTAAATCGATGTGTGCTGCCAGTAACCTCTTCAAACGGCTCACTTGGTAGCTGTGTTTAATAGATGCACCAATCAGTGGCAAGCCTGCCGATTTACACACGTGGATCAGTAGCTTTTCTCGATCGGCCTTTCCCTTGTTGAGCTCTTTGCCGTTATCAAGTTCGATGATCACGCGGGGCTCTAACGTTCGCGGGTCGCAGACGACAAAATCAAAGTAGCTCCGTGAGATTTTGTTGTTGGCGATAAACCAATTCTTCTTGTTGTTCGCCTTAGCAGGAACAAGAACGTTCGACATGCTGACCTTGGCAAACACTTCGCCATGGTTACCCACCGCGGATTTAAGTGCGTTATAAAATGTCGCCTGTTGCGCCGACATCAACGACCCTTTTTTCTGGTAAGCATGATCTTTGGTATCGTCATGCTTCACTAGATACTTTTGGATAAAGTAAAAGAACACAACCAGAACAATTACAACGATAAAGATATTAGTCATTTTCCAACACAATCACGTCTGTATAGGGATTAAGAGAGTGGCTAGCGTATGTAGAAAAGCCTCACGTGGCAAGCAAAAGAGCGAGAGTAGCCAACCAGAATCACGACCTTTGAATGCTGTAATCAACAAGAGGTCGCTCATACGCTAGACACACCTCTCCTATTTGATAATCAAATCATCAATTACACTCTAGATTGATTTAGATCAATTTACCTAAATTTGTGATCAACTAGTCTGAAAAACGTTAGGCAAATGTTAATAAGGAAATTGATATGGAACTCAAACAAGACCCAAGATGTTATACGGACGTATGTGTAGACGGTAAATGGTTCCACTATGACCACTGCGGAACTCGAGCTTATATGTTAAAAGGCGGTGCTTCAGCGGTGATTGAACTGGCAAGAGAACCGGCGACAGAGGGCGAACTGGTTGAAATGCTGCAAGGTGCCGCTAAATAACTCATTTAGAAAATATTGATATAGATAAACTCGACATATCGCTAAGTAAACCCCACTTCTCACTCAAATTTTGATATTAGCGATCTCAGAGTGTTCCAGAAGCCATTCTTATCTCACGAAGATCAGAATGGCTTTTTGTTTACTGATTAGTGATTAGTGATTAACTTTCAGCGATGATGACTTGATTCCTACCCGACTCTTTCGCTTGATATAATGCATCATCCGCGGCTTTGAGGTACTTCTTGTAAGTATCTTGATTGAGTTGCTCGTGAGCAATACCAATCGACGCTCCTATCGATGTGGTGAGGTCCAAAGAGCCGGAGTGCGTATCAATGGGTGTTTCGGAAATAGCTAAACGGATAACGTTCAACTGTTGCTCAGGATCAATGGAACCAGACAGCAGCATAACAAACTCTTCACCACCCCAGCGAGCCACTACATCATTTGGGAATAAGTGCTGTTTTACTCGCCTTGCAACTTCCACTAAAACCTCATCACCAATATCATGGCCAAAGGTGTCATTAACGCGCTTAAAGTGGTCAAGATCTAGAATGACGAGACTGATCCCAAACCGTGAAGTATTAAATGGCATTGGCTGAGTTAACAACTGCTCTAGATAGCGTCGGTTGTATAAACCCGTTAGCGCACACGTTGTAGATTGAGTCACCAGCGCTTTATTTTTACTTTGAATGCTGCGAAGCCTAATCGCCAATAATACAGCACTAATGCTGACCATTATGATCAATGCCACCACGATTCTGTTTCTCAGTTGTTCCTTTTGAAGCAGTAACTCGTTGAGGTCTTTTTCTGTATTGAGTAATTCATTTTCGTTAGCAAGTGTCTGTTTTGCATAGTCTTGTTCTAGCAAGAAAATGTCACTCTGCCTTTTATCAAACAATAACGCTTTGTTGCCATGATAATATTGTTTGTAGTAACTCAGTGCAGTATCAAGGTCACCTTGAGATTCGTAATATTCAGCCAGTGTTTTTAAGCCTAGTACCTTCCAACTTCTGCTCCCAACCACGTCAAAGATTGCAAGTGCTCGTTCAAGATCATTCAATATGGCGTCATCTTGATCCAGTCCAATGTTAGCTAACGCACGGTTTAGGTAACACTGCCCGTTTTGAAGCGTGTACTTCTTAATATTCGGCGCTTGAAGACATTGATTAGCCACTTGTAATGCTTTGCTGAAATTGCCCTCTGATAGCAGTACATCACTGTAGGTTCTCAGTAATAAGATTTTGTATCGAGCACTGACTCTTTTGCTATCGAGTGCTTTTGCCTTCTCATAAGCAATTCGGCCATTAGTCACGTCACCACTGCTCAAATGCAGAAATGATTCGTTGATGTAAAGAATGCCGATAGCGTCATCTTCAAGTAAGCCACTTTTAAAGTAGAGCTTTTTTGCTTTCTCGATAATACGCAGGGCTTTAGGCCAATCCTCTAAATAGATATAGAGCAACGCCATGTTCGACATCAGCTTGCTGTTATAAATGTGCGTTGGATACTGCTTGCCAAGTTGCAGCCCTTTATAGAAAAAGTACTGAGCGTCTTGCAAGTCGTTCCGCACGTTATTGATCGCCCCCGCGGTGTTATACGCTTTAACCAATAACTTATCGTAACGAATAGATTCAGCAATGCCTATCGCGGACCGAATTTCAATTTCCGCAATTGCAAGTTCCCCTTCCTTGAGATATTCAATCGCAGATTCGACCAATGATTCTGACTTCAACCACAACATACCTTCATGCTCAGACAACGCTTTTATTTGTTCTACGTAGGCCATCACGGCATCGGCATCTCGTTGATGTTGAGCGACATTCGACAAAATCATAAGTCGATAAGCTTGGTATATTGCTTTGTCATTAACGCCAGTGGGCGGCCGTAGTAGAACAAGCTGATGTTTTGCAACTGAGGGGTCACTGCGAGATAAACCGAGAATATGAATTAACTTTTTTCCATATTCAGTTTGAGAGAGTTCTTTTTCTGGGGTGTAGACAGAAGTGTTGTCGGCTTGAGGAGGGCTCAAGTCCACATCATTGAGCGGATACAGCAAATAAAGCCCGAGTACGGCACTCATTGTTACAACGAGTAGAAACGAACCTAAAACGTTGTTTTTATTCATGTATTAAGACCGTTACAAATTGAATGACCATATCACTGCTGTTTATCTATATTAGAAACTTATTATACCCGAGCCCTACACAGATTAAAATGTTGTCATCTCGACGAACTGAGCAAGGTTATTCTCACTAATTAGAATAATCAGGCAACTTTCTTGATTTAACTCAGATAATCATCTACCTCATTGGCGTTATAGTAATTTTCCTGTTCCTACCTCCGCGGCTTCTTTAGAACAAGCGGAAGCATAATGAGAATTAACAATGACCCAAATTAATGAACAACGTCTTGTAGAACATTTCTGCAATCTAGTGAAAATTGATAGTGAATCTCGTAATGAAAAAGCGATCGCTGAAGCTTTGGCTGAACAACTTGGTGAACTAGGCTTTGAAGTTCACAAACTGGCTGTCCCTACAGAAGTGTCTAACGGTTTCAATATCTACGCTCGTCTAGATGGCACTCTTCCAGGCAGCACAGTATTCAGTTGCCACATGGACACAGTAACGCCAGGTATCGGCATTGAACCAATAATTGAAGACGGTATCATCCGTTCAAAAGGCAACACAATTCTAGGTGGCGACGACAAGTCTGGTATCGCAGCTATTATGGAAGCGGTTCGTTGCATCAAAGCTGAAGGCCACGCGCACAAAACTATCGAGATTGCGTTCACTGTATTCGAAGAAGGCGGCTTGTTCGGCTCTTTGAACTTCGATATGTCTTACATTCAATCTGAGCACGCTATCGTACTTGATACAGGCGGCCCAATTGGCACCATCGTAAACGCAGCGCCTGGCCAGCAGAAGATTGTAGCTAAGATCAAAGGTCGCCCTGCTCACGCTGGTTTAGCGCCAGAAGAAGGCATCAGCGCAATTCAAGTTGCTGCAGACGCAATCACTAAGATGAACCTACTTCGTATCGATGAAGAAACGACAGCAAACGTCGGTATTGTTGAAGGCGGTCAAGCAACTAACATCGTAATGCCAGAGCTTAAAGTCGTGGCTGAAGCACGTTCTCTAAACGGTGAAAAGCTAACAGCTCAGGTTGAGCACATGATCTCGACATTCCAAGAGAGTGCAAAACAGTTTGGCGCCGAAGTAGAAATCGAATCGACTCGTGCTTACGATGCATTCGTTATTGCAGATGATCACCCGCACATTCTTTCTATCAAATCAGCGTTTGAGAAGCTTGGCGTAACAGCAAACACTAAACGCACTGGCGGCGGTAGCGATGCGAACAACTTCAACGCGAAAGGTCTAACAACGGTTAACCTTTCGACTGGTATGGCGAAAGTTCACACCACTGAAGAGTACATTGCAGTGAAAGATATGGTCGCTATCACTGAGTTTGTTGTGGCTTACGTGACTCAATAGTCTTACTGGTTAACTAGCCAGTCTTATTTGTTAACTAGACAACCTTACTCGTTAATGAGATAGAAAATGCCATCTAGTTAATGTCAAAAAGCCGAGTTCACGTATGATCCGTGACTCGGCTTTTTTGTAGTCTGAGTTTAGCTAGAAGATTAAGCTTAAAACCCCCTACGCTTCCAGAATTGGCCTTCATCTTTTGCAACAAGGTCGAATGTCTTATCAGCAATGATGTTGCCTTTTAACTCCACGGTCATGCGCCACTTGCCTAGCTTGTTCGAGACTGGCGCCCAGATGGTGTCGCCTAAGTAGAAATCCCAGTCGTTGTTACCGACATGCTCTTCACCATCGAACGGTTCGAGCACTTCGCCTTTATCTGTAGTGATATTCGGGTGATAGATGCAGTAGCGGATCTTTTCACCTTTGGCTTTCTTGATATTCAGGATATAGCCAAACTCTACGTCGATTTCAGCATCAACAATGGTGGTGAACTCTTGGATTTTTGGTAGATCTTTAGATTTGGAGTCCCACGTGGAATAGATACCGTAAGAAGTCATGTCGACCACAACAGAGCGCTTTGCCATTTCAATCGTTACCTTGAAGTTGTTCTATTAATTTAATTCTATTTGCCATTCAGCCAAGCTGGATAAGCACGAGGCTATTTTTGCCAATCTTTTGCCATGCGCTTAATCACAGACGGTTCGATGTCGTGAATACTGCCATATTGCTCTCGGCATACCTCGATGATCAATTCTGCTTTGTATTTTCTTGCAAGTTGGCGGTAAGCCTTCATTTCCCAATGCTTAATAAAGGTATTCGAAACAACAACATCTAACCCTTGCTTCAAGCCGTTTTCCGCCGTGTTTTGACACCACTCATGAGCTTGCTGTAGCTGCCTAGGGTCAAAATGGTACTCACCTTGCTCATTCACGTAATACATATCAGCTTCGACATGCAATGCATCGTAGGTTTTCGCTTTTGTTGACTTGCCAGAACCGGGCAACCCTCGAATGAGTATTAACTTCATCTGTCACTTTACAGGCTAATTCGAAAACATGAGTTTATCGTAAATGCTAACCGCTTGCTCTGATAACTGCCTAGTTCTACATAACAGAACCAAGCACTTATGCCTTACTCGGGTAGTCGTTAAACATTATAAGACTTCGTCAAAGCCGGTAGATGGCTTCTGATAGAAAACACAAATAATTTACATCTATCCATTTTGGATATCGACAAGCGTATCAAACTACTATAGATTTAGATGTATAGACGTCTACATATCTAGCTTAGGGAGAAAGCTTTGCCTATTCGCATTCCAGACCAATTGCCAGCATCTGATGTTCTTCGTGAAGAAAACATCTTCGTGATGCCGTTATCAAGAGCATCGACACAGGAAATTCGTCCACTTCGAGTCTTGATCCTCAACCTAATGCCGAAGAAGATTGAAACTGAAACTCAATTTTTACGCCTACTATCGAACAGTCCATTGCAAGTGGATGTAGAGCTGCTGCGCATTGACGACCGACCAAGCAAAAACACACCGACTGAACACCTTGATAACTTCTACCGCCAATTTGAAATGGTCAAAGGGAGAAACTTTGATGGATTGATCATTACTGGTGCACCGCTTGGCTTGGTTCAATTTGAAGATGTGATCTACTGGGACCACCTAAAAACCATCATGGAATGGGCAAACAAGCACGTGACCTCAACCTTGTATGTGTGTTGGGCGGCTCAGGCGGGTTTGAAATTACTGTATGATTTGCCAAAGCGCACTCGCAAAGAGAAGCTTTCTGGTGTTTATAATCACGAGATTCATCACCCTTACCACCCGCTTCTGCGTGGCTTTGACGATACCTTCTTAGCACCGCACTCTCGCTACGCAGATTTCTCTCAGGAATACTTAGCCGAGCATACCGACCTTGATGTTCTTGCGACTTCTGATGTGGCTGGCGTATATCTGGCGGCGACCAAAGATAAGCGAAACGTGTTTGTAACGGGTCACCCTGAATACGATGCGCATACATTACACGGTGAGTACGTTCGTGATTTAGGCGAAGGCATGGAACCCGTGATTCCAATCAACTACTACCCGAACAACAATCCAGATAATAAGCCTGTCGCAAGTTGGCGTAGTCATGGGCACTTGTTATTCTCGAACTGGTTGAACTACTGCGTTTACCAACAAACGCCTTACGATTTGGATCACTTCAGCGAAGACAACTTTACCAAAGACGATTAAGTTGTTTCTTCCGATTCACAAACACATAAAGCCGTGTTCAATAGGTTGTTGATAAAACGCCAAATTGGACGCGGTTTTTTTATGGTGTTTGAGTCGCATTCCATAATAGATTTACCACTTCAATGGGTTTGATTTCATATGATGGGTTGGTGTTCATAAGGAGCTTCACATGCCCGCCAAGTCGTTATTATCTAAACCTATTTCATTATCCCGCCCCCTTTCATTATCGAGTCTGATACTACTCGCCTCTCTTTCGTTGGTCGGTTGCGTTTCTGTCACTGAAGGCCCGCCAAAGATTGAAAGCGACCCTATTGCGATGTCTGAATCTCGTATTGAATTAGGTTTGGGTTATATGGGGCAAGGGAATATGGTGAGAGCACGTGAGAACCTAGAACTCGCCATCAAACACGCACCTAGCTACTATCGAGCTCGCCTTTCCATTGCGCACTATTACGAACAAGTTGGGGAAGTTGACGAAGCAAGAGATGCCTATAAAAAAGCGCTGAGGTTAGACGCAAGAAACGGCAACGTATTGAACAACTACGGTACATTCTTGTGTAAACAGGGCGAATACGAGCAAGCCGATAAATACTTTAACCGTGCCATCGACCAACCCTATTATTATCTCGTCTCTGCCAGTTATGAAAATGCGGCATTCTGCGCGTTTAAAGCCGGAGAGGTCGAGCAAGCAAAATACTACTTCTCTCGTGCGATTGACCACGACCCAAATCGAGCTAGATCCGTACTACAGCTTTCTAAAATTGAAGTCAGTGAGGCCGAATACAATGACGCTAGGCTCCGCTTATTCAAATTCCACCAACGTTATGGCTATCAAATTCCATCGCTTCAAATCTTGGTCGAACTCGAAAAGAAGGCGGGTAACCGTGCACTTCAACAGAAATACCAAAGTAAATTAGACGAACTGCTCTCCGTTTAAGGCTAACTGAGCTTAGAGTCGTTGCGATAGATATAAAAAACGGGCTTGTTGCGTTAACAACAAGCCCGTTCGTAATTTCAGCTTAATATCTTAACTAAGTACAGTCTGTTATTTAAGCGCAATCCACTCTTGTCTTTGTTCGTCGTCCATAAAGGTCCATGCGATAAAACGACTCACCTTTTGGCCTTGCGACATCTCAACCACTTTTACTTGTTTAGCTCTCAGCTTGCCAAGCTCTGAACGAACCATATCAACGTTGTCTTTCTTAGAAATCAATGTCGTAAACCACAATACTTGAGTAGCAAAAAGCTGGCTCTCTCTCGCCATATTCATAATGAAAGCTGCTTCCCCCCCCGGACACCAAAGTTCAGACTTTTGGCCACCAAAGTTTAAGGTTGGTTTATCTTGCTTAGTTGGTTTATTTTGCGTAGTTGATTTATCTAACTTAACTGGCTTCTTATTCGTTTCAGGCTTGAATGACTGACCGGCTTTCTTAGCACGGTTTGCTGCTAGGTTATCCAGTTTACGTTGTGATCCCTTTTCCGCCTCTTCTAGAGAGCTATGGAATGGAGGGTTACAAATTGTGACATCGTAACGTTCATTATCCTTAATCACTCCCTTAAAGATAGATTCTGAGTCGGCTTGCAGGCGAGCTCGAATCTTACCTTTTAGATTAGGGTTACTTTCCGCAATGAAGTTCGCTGTTTTGATGGAGACTGAATCTACATCAGTACCTGTCCAGCGCCACTTATACTCTGTCGCACCAATGATTGGATAAATACAGTTTGCACCAACACCGATATCTAATGCTTTCACAGAAGCATGATTGTAAGGTTCACCTTGGCCATCGCTATTAAGGATGTCTGCCACTCTGTGAATATAATCTGCACGGCCAGGAATTGGCGGGCACAAGTAACCAGCAGGAATATCCCAATGCTTAACGCCATAGTGATGCGCCAGTAAAGCCTTATTAAGTAGCTTAACGGCTAATGGATCAGAGAAATTAATGGTGTCTTCGCCTACCGGGTTCTTGATCAGATGTTCTTTTAGCTCAGGCAAGGCTGCAACCAATAACTCGAAGTCATAGCGACCTGTATGTTGGTTTCTTGGGTGCAATCCACCTTGAGGCTTTTCAGCCGAGCGTCTTTTCTGTGCAGCGTTCTTGTTAAAAGCCGTTTTATTGAAAGAACCCTTATTCGATGATCCTTTATTCGCACCCGGTTTACCTTTGCTATCTTTTGCAAAAGGTCGCTTTGCTTTGTTGTTGTCAGCACCTTTGGGAGCACTGTTTTTGCGGTCTGATGTGTTCTTTGTAGAAATACGCTTGTCGCTGCTTGGCTTGCCTGCATTTGGCTTAATATCACCGTGCTTACGGTTACCTTGCTCAGCTTGGTTGTCTTTTGTTTTTGTTGATGAGGTACTGTTTTTCGACAGGCTTAGCGTAGTTCTATTTTGTGATTGGCTCATTGGGCTACTTCTTTAAGTCTAAATACATCATGAATAAACGGGCATCTAACTCAAGTTGATGATATTCCGGCTCCATGTGACAGCATAGTTGGTAAAAGGCTTTGTCGTGTTCTTTCTCTTTGATGTGCGCCAGTTCATGCACCACCAGCATTCTTAGCAAAGGTTCTGGTGCATTTTTAAAAACACTGGCGATACGAATCTCGTTCTTCGATTTGATCTTTCCACCGTGATTCTTCGCGACGTAAGAGTGCAGACCTAATGCATTATTAATTAGGTGTATCTTGCCGTCATAAATCACTTTACTGATCGGTGGCGTTTTTTTCATGTAGCGATTTTTAATCTCAATCGCATAGTCAAACAGGGCTTTCTCGCTTTTGATTTCATGATTCTTTGGGTAGCGAGCTTCAAACCACGGCACCAATTTACCTGATTCAACAAGTTGAGTTACCGGGTCGAGAATGTGCTTCGGGTAGCCTTGAATATAGCGTAAAGAAGGATGCATGCTGAAAGACCGTACAAGTTACACCACGACAATATGTTGTGGTCTTGAAAATTGAGCCGCATAGTGTAACTGATCACACTTTTCTAATCACCTAGGATTCGTTACACTTTAGCGAGATTCACCAAGAGCTACACTCAAAAAGAGATTGTAAAAATGAAACGTGTTGTATTGTACGTCGCAGACAAATGCCCGCACTGTAAAGATGCACAACGCTATTTGGATTCGAAGAAAATTGAATATCGCCTAACGAATGCAAAAATGCAGCGTGGCCGTAAAGAATTACAGGCGATGGGTGCTCGCTCTATCCCTGTGCTGAAAATCGGTGACCAAGTGATGGTCGGCTGGAATCAGAAGAACTTCGATAAGATGTATAACTCAAAGAACACCTAACGTGTTCTGAGCCAGTCATACTTCTATACAACAAAGCCCGAATATCCAATCTAGGATGTTCGGGCTTTGTTTATTTAAATCTTACTAAATCACACATACCGCTTAACGAAATCAATAAAGGTTCTGTCAGCTTTCGACAAATACCCTTCCTTTCTCCAGGCCAAAGATAGATTCAGTTTTACAGGGTCTTTAAATGGCACGCCTATCACGTCTTTCTCATATTCCGTCACTAAGCTCAACAGCGCGGTGATCGCAAACTCTTGTTTAACGATAGAAAGAATCATCGGGAGCAAGTTGGTTTCAAACGCAATGGTCATATCAAGATCGTACTTCTTACAGGTCGCATCAATAAAATCGCGGTGGAAATAGCCCGATTTGAACATGATCAGCTCTTGAGCAAAGAATTCTTCAAAGGTCATCGAAGGCTGTTGTGCTAACGGATGCTCCTTACCGACAACGGCGACCATCTCAGAACTTAACAGATGATCCGTTTCCAAATCATCAGGCACGTTTTCATGGTTGATTACGCCAATATCGAGTTCGCCGTTTAACAACATTTCGCGAATAGAAGCGGTGCCAGCATCAATCAGAGTCAACTTTAGGTTTGGGTACTGGCTTTTGAATGCCATCACGACTTGGGGGAAAAAATAACTGCCCATCATGCTTGGAGCGCCTAACCGCACCTCGCCTTTCTCCAAGCCTTTCAGTTCATTCATCGCCAATTGAGCATCATCAAACTGCTGAGCAATTCGCTTTGCATGCTCAAACAGTACCTTTCCCTCTTCCGTTAAGGTGACGGATTTGTCTCCGCGACGGAATAAAATCAACTCAAGTGTCTGTTCGAGTTTTTTAATGGAGATACTCAATGCAGGCTGTGCGATATGCAGCGCTTTGGCGGCCTGAGTGAAGTTACCAAACTGCGCAACAGCCAGAAAATGTCGAAGAGGTTTTGATTCAAGCATGGCGATATATTTAATATATAGAGGTGATATTTTTAATATATTTCTTTAATCACACTTGTGCTGATAACTTGTTCACAAATAGCTTACTAACTCGCGCAGGCACAACGTAAATGTTTGATAAAGGCAGTCCTCAATACAAACGTATCACCCAATCATTGGCGATTGGTTCGTTTATCATTTTCTGTAACCTTTACCTCTTTCAGCCTATCTTGCCGCACATGGCGGAGCACTTCCAAGTATCTGAAACTCAGATCAACTGGCTGTTTGCCGCGACAACGCTAGGGCTTTCCATCAGTTTGGTGCCTTGGGCAATCGCTTCTGAAACCTTTGGTCGAAAACCTATTATTCTGTTCAGCTTATTTGCTATCCCGCTAATCGGGCTGAGCATGGTGTTCACAACCACTCTACTGCAACTTGTTATTGCCAGAGCATTCATGGGAATCGCAGTCGCTGCTTTTGCGGGCGTAGCGGTTGCCTATATGGTCGAAGAGTTATCACCCAAAGCATTCGCAGTCGCGATCGGCGGTTATATTGCGGCTAACTCATTAGGTGGAATCTTCGGACGTGTACTCGGGGGCTTAATCACGGATTACTTTGACTGGCACGCTACGGTATTGTTTTTCGTTGTCGGCTCTTTGCTTGGCGCTCTCTATATTGCGTATAGCCTGCCTGACCAACAAAACTTCAAACCTCAGAAAGGGTTGTTCTTTCATCATAATCGCTCTGTAGTGATGCACTTAAGAAACCGCACCTTGTGGTTCGCGATGTTGATTGGTGGCGCTAACTTTGCGCTATTCGTTAACCTATATTCAGTAATGGGCTTTAGGTTGGTATCCGAACCTCACTCAGTACCTGTTGGTTTGGCTTCACTCATATTCCTATGTTATTTGGCCGGAACGATAAGTTCTAAACTCTCTAACAAATGGACACTTCGTTTTGACCCGTTAAGCGGAATATTAATGGGCGTGTGTATCAGCTTAATCGGAATGCTAATTTCTGCCGTCGACAAAGTCCCGTTCATGCTCGCTGGTTTATTGCTGATTAGCGGCGGTGCCTTCTTTGCCCATACCCTTGCCTACTCTTGGGTAAGTCAAAAAGCACCAAGCGCTAAGGCGACAGCAACTGCACTTTACTTGGTTCACTATTATATTGGCGGGAGCTTAGGTGGTTTCTTACTCTTGTATTGCTGGCAACTGTTCGGTTGGAATGGCGTGATTGCGGGCGGTTCAATCTTCTATGTTGCTATATTTGCTTGGGTCTACCAATTAAAACAACTTCAAGTATCGGTCTCTAAACTCGCACAAGCATAAGTGCCACCGAGGTTGTAACTCAATTATTGCTTTTGATTGACGTCCGTTCTGATATCCTACGCAAAATTTCATTTCGGAACCTGTTATGTCGAACACTCAAAGCACAGATCTTCAAACCATCCACGACCAAGTAAAACAGTGGTTAGACGATGTCGTTATTGGCCTAAACCTGTGTCCATTCGCAGCCAAGCCACAACGTAATAAACAGATTAAGATCTTTGTGAGTGAAGCAAATACGGAAGAAGTGTTGTTGCAAGACATCATGACGCATTTCGTAGAGTTAGATAACACGCCAGTCGCGGAATTAGAGACGACTTTGGTTGTTGTACCTAACATGCTGCAAGATTTCTTCGACTACAACATGTTCATTGATTGGATTGAAGCGTTGATCAAGCAAGAAGGTTGGGAAGGCGTTTACCAAGTAGCAACCTTCCACCCAGACTATTGCTTTGGTGGTGCAGATCCAGAAGACGATGAAAACCTAACGAACCGTTCTCCGTATCCGGTTTACCATTTGATTCGTGAAGCGAGTATGGAAAAAGTGTTGAAGCACTACCCTAACCCTGAAGCGATTCCTGATACAAACATCGCGAGAGTTGAATCCTTAACGCCGGAAGAACGTCGTCAACTGTTCCCTTACCTGTTCAGTTAATCGCTAGCAAGATGGCTCATATTCCTGAGCGTTCTTGATGATATGGACGAGAAATGAACTGATCTCGTCCATTTTGTTTCGCAATGTACAGGCATTCATCGGCAACTTTGATGAGCTTATCTAACGCCGACATCCTTTCCCCTTTGGTATCCCCTGTACTCAACTCAAAATGACACGCGCCGATTGATATAGTGACAGGCTTTCTATCCAGTGTGATTTTCTTCATCTCTTGCAAAAGAGTCATGAACTTATCTTCAACACAACTTGGTGTTTTATTGGGGTACCAAAGAATGAACTCCTCGCCACCAAAGCGTGCCACAAACTCACCCTCTTGAGTGTTATTGCTCAGCACGTTCGCCACTTTCTTTAATACAACATCACCCATTTGATGACCATAAGTGTCATTAACCTGTTTAAAGAAATCGATGTCGACAACGGCCAAGGTTCCCTTTCCTAAAGATCCTTTTAACTGCTCCACTTCTGCATTCAACGTTTTGAACAAGCAACGTCTATTTGGCAAATGGGTCAGAGGATCATACAGAGCTTGGTACTCTAGCTTCTCATTCAGCTCTTTGAGTTTTCGTTCTTGCTGTCTTCTAACCAGTTCCACTTCGATCCATGAGGCCATTAACCTCATAACGTCGATATCGAACTCTTTGAACTCACGATGATAGGGAGCCGGGCTTGAAAAATTTAAGGTGCCATAAAGCTCGTCATTAACGAAAATCGGGATGCCAATATAAGACTCTAAACCAAAAGACTGGTAAGCGGGATGCGTCGCATACTTATCGTGTTTGCCACAATGCTCAATGCAGATAGGACCAATCGATTTACAGGTAATTTCGCAATAGGTAGAACGATAATCGAAGGTGTCACCAGTGTTGAGTTCAACCCCTTCTGGCGTAACACAGTGCTCGACTAAATAGGAATTGCCATCGACTTTAGATAAAATACCGATATCAAGGTTGAAGCGTTCAAGCCCCATGATAAGCAGCTGAGCGATCTGAATATCGAAGCCCTTCCGGTAATCATTGGTGATTTGATACAAGCGACGTATAACAATTTCGCTTTCACTGGCTTGGTTCATAAATGGGGTCCCACTGCAGCCAAAGTTAATGGCAACATTAATATTTGGTATATTAAGAAGAGTAAAGTGTAAAAAAACATAATAATCAATTGGTTTGTATGCAAAATACCTCATTGGTCCAATGAATAAAAGTCGACTTCTTCGACTTTGCGTTAGCACCCTATTCCTAGCTTTGGTAAAATAATCCATTAACGAAACAGAATGGATAGGAAAATGAACCTTTCTCAACTAAGCCAAGAAATCTACGATCACCTTTACCGCGACATTGAAGAGTTCCGCAGTACTTTTGATCTGCCTGTTGCTGCTCCTGAAACAATGGACAAAAAAGGCGATACGCTACATACCTCTCTAGCGATCGAAGAACTGACAGAACTTGCAGAAGCTGACTCAAAAATCGAACAAGCGGACGCTATTGTAGACAGCGTTTATGTTTTGATGGGGCGTCTGGTTCACCTTGGCCAAGCTAAGGTTGAAGACAACCTAGCAATCAGCTACCTGATCGACCTGCTATTGAATGTTTCTAAAAACCGCTCAATTGACTTCTTACCTTGCTGGGACGAAGTACACTCAAGCAACATGAGTAAAGTATGTCGCAACGAAACTGAATACGCTGAAACAGAAGCTTTCTATGCTGAGCAGAACATCAAGCTGATGGCGGTTCAAAAAGGCGAATACATCATCGCTAAGTGTGCGGAAGATTTCGTATCTGAAGGCAAGACAGTTCGCCAAGGTAAAGTACTAAAATCTGTACACTACCGCCCTGCGAACCTTGAGCCACTAACGGCTTAACTAAGGTTAATACTGAAGCGGTTAAAAGCTTCAGCTAATTTGAATAGCAAACGCCACGTTTAAATAACGTGGCGTTTTATTATCTGTCCGTAAATTCTAACTGTGTAGCTAAATGCTATACCAGTCGAGCCATGTGATAAGCCGCCACATATTCGCCATTTCTGAAAGCGAACCCTGCGGACTCTCCTTCAATCACGAAGCCAAATTTCTTATACAGGCTGATCGCTCTTTCATTATCGGTATATACCGTTAACTCCATTCGCTTGATGTTAATCCAGTTATCACACAAGTCGATCGCGGTCGCGAGCAGCTGACTACCCACACCTTTGCCTAGCACATCGTCTTTAACACCCATACCAAATGAAGCCACATGTCGTCTTCTTGGATTCACGCACACTTCCATTCCCAAGTTGCCAACAATCTCATCGTCGATCATCGCGACATACGAGTACACGTTGTCAGGCATATTAGAGATTCGTTTTTGCCAGCTTTCCAGAGATGGATTGGGGAGTTGCAGCGTACCGGTATAAGCATTAGTGCATTCGTAAACTTCTTTTATTCCCTTTGCATCTGACGGTTCAGACCGTCTCACTATAATACTCATCGCAACTCCTACTATTTTCATCGCTAAATATGAAACACATCCTTAATGTGCACCTAGACACACTATCAAATAGTAAATATTTAACAATAGGTTAGATGAAATTGTTTTTATTGGCGCCGATGTGGGGAATGTATGTGGATGATCTGAAGAAGTACATTTGAGGAATCAAGGTTAGTAAAACTGGAGGTAGTTCGATGTGGGCACCTCGGGTGTGCCCACGCCGCAAAATCTATGGAATTAGTTAGCTTTGGTTCATCATGATCTAACTAATTCTGTTCTGGTTAATCATGAACGAGTTCATCTTGATCTAGTTAATCGCGCTCACATTGAACTTGAATGACTTTAAGGTCTGTCGCATTGAGCTTCTTAGCTAACGCTGCGCCTTCTTCATTACATTGCTCAAGAGTCGTAAATTGGGTGTTAACTTCCATTTCTGCTGTGCTGTCAGCGCCACCCATCATTAGGCTTAGAATCAGTGTGAGTTCGTACATAAAATAATCCTCTTTCGAGCTTTCAAAGCATCCATTCGAATAAGATAAAGTGACTAGAATCCGCCCTAATTCACTTGTTTCGTTTGAGATAATTCTAGTCATTCGCTCGATTCGAGTCTTACCATTTTGTGCCAAGAGGTAACAAAGTAAGTACGCTTATCTTATTGGGCTTAGTTGATACTGAGTAAACGACCTCGTTCGATATCTTGCTCAAGCACCTCTGGCGTTAAATCGCCATGTCCATGGTGATCGTGATTATGGTTATGGTTATGCCCATGATCGTGGCCGTGTGAATGACTTTGATGTTCATTTGTTCTTTGAGCTAACTTATCTGAATCCAAATAAGTGTCAGTCAAATCAGCACAATAATCTTGAGTCCATAAGCGACGAGCGTCGTCATCACTCATGATTTGTTCAGCTTTAGGGCCCAACTTATCCATGTAGTACATCCCCAACTCCTCACCTTCTACATTGGCGTGGTTGATAAGGTTCATGAAAGCAGGTTCTTGATTCTCATCTGATAGATGCCCATTTTTGTAACACACGGTTAGACCAATAATGTCGTCGCCAAGTTGCTCTAATTCAGGGTTAAAATGATTGTGACTGTGATTATGTTCGGCAGCGGCGACAAGCATTGGAGTAAGTAAAACACATGCGATAGCCAGTAGCTTAATGGTATTTTTCATGGGATAGACCTTCTGTATTTTCGAATACAAAGTTGATTAGTTGGCTGACTTAGCTTCTTGTGAGCTAAGTTAAGGGGAACTTCAAGACCATTTCAGCCTGAGTACCCCTCTGTCTCACTACAAATAATCAATATGGTTGGATAACGAGGCTCGATATAACGAGCGTTCTATAGACAAAAATCACTTATCAACTACGATTCTTGCTGGTGCGATGGTGTAAGTCATTGGCTTCACCTCCCATTCACCTTTTGCTTCCAATGCAACCGCTAGTGCTTGCGCCTCTTCACATACCTTCGCTGGTTTTCCGTCAGCCCAGTATGATGGACCCGAGGTGTAGCCGCACATCACTGAAAACGTGTGTTGGCCATTCTTTGTGGTGTATTCCGTCATAATGACACCACCTTCTCCGTGCGTTATTTTTAGTGAGCCTTCATCGGCGACATGCATTGCATCGGAAGGATTCGGTTTAACATACGTTGTGTAGGTCCCGCCATCTGACATGGATTGATTGTCATACATGGTGTAGCCTTCTTTTTCTGAAGGTAAGGTCAGTTCGTAGTTAGGATCAATATCCGCTAAACGTTCTGAGTTATTCGTCGCACCAGGTTGATAGTTGTGAGCATTGGATTGTCCGTTAGCGAAAACAGAACCTGCCACTAAAGATAGAATGACGACCGCTAAAATTGATTTTTTCATAATGAACTCCAGATATTCTAAGCAAAGATGTTGCTAGCAATGATTTTTATGGTTGAGTAATAGAATGAGTTTGTTTCCTAAGTTCTTAGGATGTGAGGGCACATCAGCCCTCACTACAAATGCCCTATTTGTTATCGGTTCCTGCTCCTTCACCAGGCTCAGTTGGACGACTTACCGACTTGCGCTCAAGGTTGTGGTGAGCACGTACTCTATCCATGTATTCTTGCTTGGTGTTCATACCTTGCTTCATTGCTTCTGGTACTTGTTCAGCTGGGATCACGATGTCACGGTCGACTGGCCACTCAGTTAACAGCTCTGGATGGTAGCCCTCTGGGTAGTACAGTTTCGGATCCAGCTCTAAATCACGAATCTCTTGTTCTTGTATGTCTTCACGGCTATTTTTCGGTAATGGAATTCTAAAATCAGACCCATCTGCCATATCAAATTGTGGCGCTCTCGCATTCGGGAAGTCAGGTAAAATACCTTCACGAACCCACGCATTATCTTTAGTCATGTTAACGACAATGCCATCTGGCGCACCGAAGTGGTAAGGCCCTTGCCAATGGTGGCGAACCTCTGCAACGGTTTCCTCATTGAGATATGGGTCGAATGTCATGTGCGTTGTCATGAACAAGCGCGGTTGTACTTCATTCGCCACATAACCCGCCGCGTACGCTGGTGTATGGTGAGTATCAACGGTGTAACGAGCTAAGAATGGCGGCACACCTTGAATAATCGAAGACACACCAAACGTTTCGGTTTGCAGCTCAGTAATGAACAAGTCTGCACCTTTTGCGTATTTCAAATCCAACTCGGTTGGGCGACCGTCTCCTGTCCAAACAAATGAAAGCACTCGGCCGTCATCTTGAGTCCAATTCAAGCGGTAACCAGACGCGCCATCTTTTGCGTGACTGCGTCGCCAGTGAATCACTTCCACATTGTCTTGGTCATAGATAACGCCACCGTCGTCGCGGAAATCAAACTCGTGTACCACTATGTCGTTGCCTGATGGGAACACATCAAATGCATCGGTGTGCCAGTTCAACATTTGCTGCATGCCTTCAATCATATGACGAGTGCCATATTCTGGAGTCGCACCACTCGGGCCATAAATGTTAAGCGGCTTTTCCCAGCGACCATTCCAACCACCAAATTGATACAGGTAAGGTAACGAGCCGTAATGGTCTACGTGTAAGTGAGTAATGAAGATATGGTCGAGTTCATTCATCGCGACACCCGCCGCTACGTAGTTCGCAATTGATCCTTCACCTAAATCAAAGACAAAGTTAGAGCCGTTACCCAGTTCTACGTATATCGAGGTGTTTGCCTGTCCCGGGCGAATCATTGGTGATGTCCCCATGAACGTGACACGCATTTCATCCGGTTGAACTTCTTCAGTTCGTGGGAACCAGTTGGCGCCCGACACCATGTGATCGCCATAAGGTGCAATGCCCTCAAACATCAGGCCTTCTTTCCAACCTGAATTGGTTTCTTTGCGATAGTCACCATTGTTTACACCGCCCATTAACACAGAAAGCACTTCTTCTTCTGAAGAGTACAAGTTCCCCTTAGGTTGAGTGCTCAGATACTCTTCAAGGGTTTCACCCTCGTGATATTCAAATTTCTCGAGTTTTTGAATATCAGAGTTAGTCTGCTTGGTGTTGTATTGCATCATTGGGTCAGCAGCAAAAGCGGTTGTCGTGATGATCATTGCTGTAGAGATGATTGATAATTTTGCGAAAGTTCTCATAGTTTCACCTATCGGTCTGAGTATTTAGTAAATGAATGAAGTTCCTTCCTCACTCCGATGCAAACAAGTTTATTAATAAACAGAACCTTGATATATAGTGTAAACTTTACTTGAAACCTCCATTTCATTTATGAGTCAATAACGACTCCACCATGATTTGGATGAGTGCAATAAGAATAGAGGGAACTGAATTTGGACCTTAATCTACTGACGACATTTTTGGCCGTTTACAAACACAGCTCTATCACCGTGGCATCAGAGCAGCTCGATATTTCTCAACCCGCGGTAAGCGCGGCGATTAAGAGACTCGAAGGTGTCGTGGGCAAGGCTTTATTTGTGAGAGAAGGACGAGGTATCGCGCCCACTGGAGCAGCGGTATCACTCGCTAATAAGATAGAAGACCCATTGAACATCATTGGAACGGTTGAGCAGCAAAAGAATGACCTTAAAGTCTATTGCACAGAGAGCTTGCTTCATTTCGTTAGCCAGGTTGAAGGCGTAAGCTTTACGGAAGCGCCGCTCGAAGAGGAAGAACTGTTTGATGCGCTTACTGCACAAAAAGTGGATATCGTCATTGATGTACTTTCGAGTAAGAAACACTCATTGATTGAAGAAACCATCGTCGATGAGGAGCCCGTGTGTCTGACTCGAATCAACCACCCTCGAATTGGTGAGACACTAAGTAAAGAAGAGTATTTCCAAGAGGAGCATATTGCGCTCAAGATCAAACGCGCCAACATGAACACAGTCGAGTTTTTATCAGAGAGCGATATCGAGCCGAGAAAAGTCAGAATTGAAACCAGCTCAATTTCAAGCATGCTGATTTTGGCAAGCACGACAGATTATATCGCCGCTTCCACTCGCTCTTTTGCAGAAATGCTCGCACCAGCGCTTGGCTTACGCGTTCACCCTATCCCTATCAAATTAAAACCGCTCACGTTTCGAATGCTCTATCACCGCCGTTATGCTAACGACGAGCAACACATCAAAACCCGTGAAGCAATTAAGTCAGCATTAAGAAAACATAAATGAAACTGAGGTTTTAACTAAAGTTAACCCTATTAATATAAATTCAATTTAATCACATACTCTCCAGCAAGTTAATTCAATAGAACGACACTGGAGAATCCATGAAAAAGCTTAACCTTATTGCTCTACCACTTACGTTACTCAGCAGCGCAGCGTTTGCGACTTCGACTCAAGTTTACATCGAACAAAACGTTGCCTCTAATGCTGCTGATAACGGTGTCTACACCACAGAAGCTGGCGCATTAATCGATACCTCAGAAAATGGACAAGTCTATATAGGTTTTGATGACCAGGGTTGGCTAGCCGCGGGTTACGGCCACGACTTTCACATCAGCGAGTCTTTCACGTTCAACCTATACGGTGAACTTGGTAAATGGGACAACGGTGAAGAGTTATTAATCGAAGGTATTATTGATTATCAAGTGAACGACAACTTCAATGTATTCAGTGGATTGGGATATAACCAGTCAGGGCAAGTACCCGAAAAACTAAGCGACACCACGATCAACACCAATAAGTTCATCGCCGGTGCGGGGTATTCTCTCGCAGGTTGGGATTTAGCTTACCAATACACTCACGAGAACCGTGACGGATCCAATGTTGGCGCCGATCTCATTGACCAAGACGATTACCGCACTAACGAACACGAAGTCGTCCTATCAAAGAGCATTGACGACTGGACACCCTACGTGAAATACACCTACTTCAATACCAACGAGGGTGACTTACAAATTGGCGGTGGTCCAATGATACCAATCGACAACGACAGCATCATCACTCTTGGTTTGTCTTACGACTTCTAAACATCTCAGATTCAATTCTCATAGGCAGATGGATTTGCCCACCTTTCGAGGGCACTACTATGAAAATTACTTCTCAACGTAACAAAGTCATTAATATCGCTGCAGCGATCAGTATCGTTTTGTTTTCTGCGATTCCCACCTACGCAAGTGCTGATCAGTTAGATTTCCATTATCTAGAAACCAGCTATCTAGACTCCTCCTCCGTCGAATTCATGACACCAGATTTTGGTCAGGGGTATCTTAACGATGAGATTAAAGAAAACCTTATTCTGGAATAATTCGTCAACACATTACAAAACGTAAAAGACCAGAAACTCACGCTTCTGGTCTTCTTATAGCTCTGGTTTTCTAATATAACCCTAGTGTTATTATAAGCTATTGTTTTCTTTATATAACTGCGATCTTCTTCTAGAGCCCTACTCAGCGATTAAGACTCCGTTTCTGAGTCACTTTTCTCTAAGCTAATGACATTCAAAACCGCAAATGCAGAGGCTAGAAATAAGCCCAATATCCAAACAAAATACCACATGAAAAACTCCTTAATACAATGAATGGCCATTACGTTCGACATACTCACTATCGAGTCGTCCAAACATGGTTCGATAACTGAACGCGGTATAACACAGAATGATTGGCACCATCACAAACGCCACGCCTGTCATGATGTTCAAGGTCAGTTCGCTCGATGTTGAATCCCACAGTGTTAGGCTATGACTCGGTTTAACGCTAGACGGGATGATGAACGGGAACATCGAGAAACCAGCCGTTAAGATGATGCAAGCATTAGTCAGGCTTGAACTAATAAAAGTAATCGCATCCCATTTCAACCTTGCGCCAATTAAAGTCAGTAATGGAATGGTCACGCTGCCGATCGGTGCAAACCACATCCAAGGGTACGTATCGAAGTTGGTTAACCAAGCGCCTGCTTGTGTGACGACTTCTTTGTTCAAAGGATTCGAAGCCGAGCTATGATCCATCGCACTGACTATCAGATACCCGTCAATATGGTTTATCGCCATACAGCCAATCACCATGAGGAAAGGGATAAGTACCGCACTCGCCTGCGTCACCGTTCTTGCCTTTTTGTACACTGCGTCTGTGGTTTTCATCATCAACCACGCACTGCCTTGTAACAGCGCCATCAATAACCCAACTAGACCACACAAAAGCGCGAATGGGTTGATCAAATCGATAAACGAACCATGGTACTCAACCATCAAGAAGCTATTGAGCGTAAAAGGTAAGCCTTGCATCAAATTGCCAAACGCCACCCCAAACAAGATTGGAGGGAAGAAGCCTGAGAACGAGATTGCCAAGTCACATACTTGTCGCCACTGATCGCTGTCGATCTTTGCTCGATACTCAAGCGCCAAAGGACGCAACCACAATGAAATAAGCACCAAATACATCGCCACATAAAGGCTTGAAAACGATGTCGCATAAACCAGAGGCCAAGCCGCAAACAACGCACCACCTGCGGTAATTAACCACACTTGGTTGCCGTCCCAATGGGGCGCGATAGAGTTAATCATGACTCGTCTTTCAGCGTTCGTTTTACCAATAAACGGTAACAACGCCCCCACTCCCATATCAAAACCATCGGTGATCATAAAACCAATCAGCAGTACACCAATCAGAACCCACCAAATTAAACGCAATGTGTCATATTCGAACATGAGTCAGTCACCTTATTGTTGAACTTGTTGTGCCAATTTGGCTTCAAGTGAAGTTGTATTTTGTTCATAGTGATAGCGACCCGTTTTTAAACTGCTTGGGCCTTTTTTAGCAACGGTAATCATCAAGTAACTTTCAACAATGATAAATACGATATATAGGCTGATAATGAGAGCAAGAGACGTAAGCAGGTTTTCAACGGTTTGAGAAGAAGCCGCGACGGTCACAGGAAGAATTTCACCTACTGCCCAAGGCTGACGGCCGTATTCCGCAACAAACCAGCCAGCTTCAATCGCAATCCAAGGTAATGGAATCGACCATAGCGCCGCTTTCAGTAGCCAAGGCTTTTGCGTAATGTTTTTACGGTAGGTTTGAAGGAAGGCCGCACCAAAGACAAACAACATAATGAAGCCACAGCCCACCATGATTCGGAATGACCAGAAAAGTGGCCAGACAGTTGGAATGGAATCATCTGCCGCTTGTTGGATTTGCTGTTCAGTCGCATCGGTTACGGTATCTGTGTAACGCTTAAGCAATAAGCCATAGCCGAGATCGTGCTTAGTTTGATCGAAAGCTCGTTCTGTCTCATGTGAGGTATCACCAGATCGCAAACGCTCTAGCAATTCATAAGCAATGATTCCGTTACGAATACGGACGAGGTGCTGGTCACGTAGGTCATGAAGACCAGTGACTTGCTCATCCAAAGATCGCGTTGCAATAATTCCCATCACATAAGGGATTTTGACCGCGAAGTCGGTTTTGCCCTCTTCTTGGTTTGGTAATCCAAACAAGGTAAACGCCGCAGGTGCAGGTTCTGTATGCCATTCCGCTTCAATTGCAGCGAGTTTCACTTTTTGAACGTCACCCAGTTCATAGCCCGACTCATCACCTAATACGATCACCGAGATAATAGAAGCAATGCCGAACGAAGCTGCAACAGCAAACGAACGTTTTGCAAAAGCAATGTCTCGCCCTTTCAACAAGTAGTAAGAGCTCACACCAAGGATAAACATCGAGCCACAGGTATACGCTGAGGCCACTGTATGCAGGAATTTAACTTGTGCGACAGGGTTGAGCACCACTTCGGCAAAACTGGTCATCTCCATACGCATGGTTTGGTAATTGAACTCTGAGCCAATCGGGTTTTGCATCCAACCATTGGCAACCAAAATCCATAGTGCAGAAAAGCTCGAACCCAGAGCCACCAGCCAAGTCACCACAAGGTGTTGGCGTTTCGATAGCCTTTCCCAACCGAAGAAGAACAATCCAACAAAGGTGGACTCTAGGAAGAACGCGACAAGCGCTTCGATGGCTAAAGGTGCACCGAAAATATCGCCGACATAGTGAGAATAATAAGACCAGTTGGTGCCAAACTGGAATTCCATGGTTAAACCGGTCGTGACACCCAAGGCAAAGTTAATGCCGAACAGTTTGCCCCAGAAGCGGGTCATGTCTTGATAGATTTGTTTACCGGTGAGTACATAGATCGACTCCATGATCGCCAGTAAGCACGACATACCGATAGTCAGAGGGACGAAAAGAAAGTGGAACATAGCGGTTAGCGCAAACTGTAAACGCGACAATTCAACTACATCAAACATTTAAGCTCCAAACATCATAATGATGGCTTTCATATTAAGAATTGGAGCGTATTTCAGCACAGTTCTCACGAACCAAACTAGAACAGATTGATTATTAAAAAACAGAACAGATTTACTTATTAGACGAACGACTAGTCAGAGTTTAGCTGCAACTATTAGCTTGCAGTTCCATTTCCTGAATCAAGCCTCCTAGCGTTCGTATGGCTTCTGCTATTTTGTCGTCACAAGCATACGAACAGTTGAGTCGAATGTGATGAGAGAACTTTTTGTCACTGCTGAATATGATTCCCGGTGCGACAGAGATGTTTTGTTCAAGGGCTAGTTCATACAACTTCTCAACACAAGCAGAGTGCGGCAGTTCTATCCAAATGAAGTAGCCACCTTGGCTTTTATGCACCGTCGCACTTGAAGGTAAGCTAGATTCTAACAATGCAATATGTGCCTTCTTCCTTTCATTCAAAAGCTTGCGAAGTTTTTTAAGATGGTTGTCATAACTATAAAACGTCAGGTAGTGAGACAGCCCAAGTTGGATAGGAATACTGCTCGAGAGCGTCGAAAGGTGCTGCAATCTCTGAATCTTTAACGCTTGTTTCCTTGCAACTACCCAACCGATTCGAAAGCCAGGCGACAATGATTTGGAAAACGAGCCACACAACATGATTTGCTCGCCAGTGTCATAGGCTTTAGCAGGCAATGAGCTTTGATTACCGACGTGCAGTTCTCGATACACATCGTCTTCAATCATCGGGATCTTATGTTGATTCACCAACTCAGCCAACCTTTGCTTGTTGCTATCACTCATCGAATAGCCGACTGGGTTTTGTGATTCTGTCATAAACCAGGACGCTTTGATGTCCATTGAAGCGAACACCGATTCCAACACATCCAAATCAATCCCTGTTGTCGGGTCTGTTGGAATCTCTACGGCAGTGAGGTTAAGTCTTTCAATAGTCTGTAACACACCGTAAAACGCAGGGTACTCTATCGCGACTAAGTCACCCGGCTCGGTACAGGATTGTAGGCATAAGTTAAGTGCCTCCATCGCCCCAGAAGTAATTACAATATCGTCAGGTAGGACGTTCAAGCCTTTAACTTGATAGCGTTGGGCAATTTGTCTACGAAGTGTTTCACTACCTGGAGGCAAATTGGTGAGCATGCTGTTATCGGGCATTTGGCGACTGGCATTGGCTAAACTGCGCGACAATGCTTGATGCGGAAACAAAGCAGGGTCAGGGAATGCCGAGCTAAGTGGAATGATGCTAGGGTCTTTGGCACGTTGGAGCACATCGTAAAGCAAATCACTGATTTTAACGGGATACGGCTTGATGGCTTTTTGTTGTGCGAGTTTTGAGGTGAACACATTTCTACGCGGTAACACGAAATAGCCGGACTTGGGCTTTGAGCGCACATAGCCTTGATCCTCAAGCTGCTGATAGGCTTGCAGTACCGTCTCTATGCTGAGTTTATAACGTTTACACGCATCTCTAATTGATGGGATCTTCTCACCACTCAACCAGATGTTTTGCTCTATCTGATTCTTGATTGTATTGGCGAGTATCTGTGATTTTTTCATCAAAAAGTCTTTTCTATCTAATGTGCAAAAGATTACTAAACCGTGAATATTCGAAGTACTCAGACATTCAGGTATAACAAAGCCCTACCCTAAACCCAATTACCTTCACGGTCGACTTGTTTATTTCTCCCATAAGAAAAGACACCACACTCGTCAATAAAGTGTGGTGCCTTAGTTACTTAGTTACTTAGTTACTTAGTTACTTAGTTAGTTTAACTAGCTGACTAGTTAGCTGGACGCCACACGCCCCATTGATCATTTTCGTAGGTCGCTTTAGGGTTTGTACCACCTTGAACCCACCATTGCGCTTTCCATGACTGGTTCGAGTAAGTCACGACTTCGCCGCCAAGGTAAGTCGCTGATGAGTCCCACGTGCCATTGTCTGGGTCAGGAGTCGGATCAGGATCCGGCGTTGGATCTGGGTCTGGTGTTACGCCACCGTCATCGGCAATCACTTCAAAAGTGAAGGTTTCAACACTCTCGCTTTCAATAGAGCTAGCCACAAACGATAGAGTTTCGTTTGCAGTGATGCCAGTGGTATCAACTACGATAGAAGCCGTGCCGTTATTTTGAATGCTTACTGAAGAGCCTTGTGTCTGAGTTAGATTTGCCGCTTCGCTTGTTGCAATCACAACTTTGTCGCCAGCATTCACTACGTTGTCACTCTTCACTAGCTCGTAGATGTCACCTTTCAGTGGTTCAACACCACCGTCGCCACCATCAATCAGCGTTAACTGACCAGAAGCACGGCTATCCTTTGAGTTAAAAAAGTTACGTGAAGGATCGTTTTGGAAATACATATAGTGCTGCATTTCAGCGTGCCAGTCACCAATGAAGATCGCGCCATCCTTAAACTCTTCGTGCCAGCCATTAATTTCTGAAGCCAACAAACGAGCCCAATCGTTAACGTTTGAAGCGTCGATGACGATGTCAAAGCTACGCGCTACTTCACCATACTTGTTGATGATGTCGTACTTAACGGTGTCGCCAACTTGTGGAGTACCAAATTGCTCTGAAACAAATAGGTCACCACGCACGAGATCAGGCTCAGGACCCGGCTCTGGTGGAGGGGTTGTACCACCTGCGATAGTGATGTCAGAACAGTTATAGAAGCCTTCACCCGCGGCATCATCACGTTGCCAACGTACGTATAAGATTGCGTCGCCAGAGCGGTCTGAAGGAATCGTCACGTTGATACGGTATTTGCCACCGCTTACAGGAACATTCCCCACTTCTTGGATAAGATCTAAGTCCCCCCACGCTAGGCCTTTGCTCAGGTCTGCGTTTGGTTTCGTTAGGTAGAACTCCCAGAATGACGGGTTGTGTGGTGCAGTCGCGTTGAATACATATTCAAATGTACCAGTGCTTAGCTCAGTGCGAGTCCAACCTGTATGAGGTGCACCCATACCACGTTTTTGCGAATCATTGGCATAACACAAAGTGCCGTCTGGAATCGCAGCTTTTACAGCATTGATGTTGTTGAAATCTTGGATATTTTTCGCGTACTCGTTACGTTGAACGAACGGGTAAGAGCCAGAAATATCTTTTGCTTGAGCACATGCTGCATTCGGTGGTGTACCCGACCAAACCCCGCCTTGCTCGTAACAGGTGTTCTGACGTGCACTTGGAAATTCAGACCAACCATGAGCATTTGCCACTGACGGCACACTCGATAGCATAGCCATACCCACTGCTATTTTTAGAATATTATTATTTATTGTTGTCACTTTCCCACTCTCTATTATTTTACCCTAAACACAAAACCAATTGGTTACTAACCAACCAGCACTGCAATTCGTAGGTTTATAGTTTCTGACTTAAAGAACAACGAAAAATATATACGTCAATTTTATCAATAACAGCGGGTTTTATATTGATAGGAATCAGCATCACACAACTCAAACAAATGCGTTGTAGATAGATGATGTTGCTTCGAATTATGACATTTCAGTATTCTGTGTTGATTGAGGGAACATTATTCAAAATGAATAAAAAAGCGGCTTTATGATTAAGCCGCTTTGAGGTTTGTATATCGAATAGAAACTAGAGCCTAATCGATTAGTGGAATATTAATCTAACTTTTTCCACTGCTGTTCAACCCAATTAGAGTCAATTGCAATTCCTGGTAAATAATCTTCATTGTTACACTCTGCCGCCCATGGGCCGTAACACTGATAGACTCCCTCACCTTCAAATAGAACGATATCTCCATCCACATAGCTGCCGAAACCTTCTGGGTAAACATAATCATGTTCGGGCGGTGGTGTGCCGGCTTCAACCAAATGGAAGTTCAACGTCTGTTGCCCTACCAACTTGTCTTCACTGTTTTTGACACTCACGACTAACATGTGGTGCCCAGCTTCTGATTTGGATAAAGGCAGTGCTACCAATTCTGACGAATCATCTTCTACTTCACCACTCCAGTGCGCCAATGACTCTCGACCATGGTTATACACCGTCAATTCAGCTTTAGCATCACCTTCAGCCAGCAGTGTTAGGTCTAGAACTATTGCTTCTTCACCAATTACGTATTCAGGCTCTAACCCTTCAACCGTGAGTGAGATGTCTGGTTCCGGTACTTCAACATCGTAGCCTATTTCTACACTCTGAATACCACTGTCTGTATTAACGTATATCGGGTTTACGCCATAAATTGGAGCAAAGCCGTTTTCACTCAACACGCCCGACTTAATATTCTTACGTTCTTCATTTACTTTTGTCGCTAATGCCTTTGACCAGTTCTTTGATTGGCCAGCTTCGCTGTCTGTAATCTCAATACGAGTACTTAGTGCTACGTTTTCGCCAGAACCATCAAAGACACGAGTATAAACCGCATCACCTTCCCTGAGGTTGGCGGTCGGTATTATCTGACCTGCTTTGTCCCAACCCGGTAGTTGCGAATCATCACCATCAAATACCACATCAATCGCATTGTAGAATGCTTTGTCTGTGTCGCCGACATCCCAAACAGCCAAAATGACATGGTAACCTTCTCGCACAGGTACCTCACAGGTATGAGTAGCCGTGTCTTGTGTCATATCTCCGTGACCATCAACCTCACAGAAAGGTGTTAGGTCAAAGGCTGCTCGTTCCAATGGTTCATTCTGATCCCATCCTTTTTTCGTGATGTAATACTTAAAACCAGCCGCTATGTGGTTAGCCCTAAATGTCCATTCAAATTCTTGAGAGCCCGCTTCTATTGGGCGTTTCTGCCAGCGCTCTGAAGTTTGTTCATCTAGATTTCTTGCGATTGATATCTCAGCACTAGCAATGTAACCATCATCAGGCCCGCCTTCAGGGAAACCGTCATCACCTTCCACACTTTGTGGTTCGTACTGTATGTTGCCGCAGTCCATGTTCTTAGGCTGACCTTCAGAACCTTCTAAGTGGCACAAAGCGACACGACTTATTATGTTTCCTTCATCATTTAATGACACAAAACCATGTGCCATAGCACCACCACAAACGGTAGACAACGCAATCGCTAGAGCCGTTTTCTGTATTCTTATTCTCATAACATTTCCATTTAAAGACTTCATAATTCCAATTAACAGACCTCAATAATTTGGCCCGTCGACCTATCAAACAGTGTGGAGTGATCTGATATTGCGATTCGCTATTAACGGTTACTTGGCTTGAATATGAGTTATTTAGCTCGAGCGTTAATAAAGAGAATGCATATCAGTCGATTTGAGCATGGTTTATGAAGACGGGATTATTTAATCAATAAGACTGATTGATACTCAGCAAAGTTGATAAGGTAACAAAGCCAGTTCATACATCTGAAAAATATGAGGTTTATTCAAAATTTAATGAGACAGAACATTAACTATTTGAATAATTTTATGAATGGAAAAGGCATAGGCTGATTCAGCAAAGATTGGATGAAAACGGAAAGAATAGAGTTTCTCGTCAAAATAACGATTTTGACGAGTCATCCTAAATAGCGGGTTCGATTAGATCAGGAGTGGGATAAAATTGCTTATTAGTTTATTGCCTCAAAAGCTTAATAACGGCTGTTCATACCAAAGCGATGTGACATGTCATCGTCCATACGGCCGCCTTTCCAACCGCCGCCACCCAAAAGATTGAGCACATCACGCGCGGTGTAATTCTCGCCGCCGAAGAAATCATTAGACACATCATTACGTAACAGCTGGATAGTGGGAACCAATTCAACATCTAAATCTTGTGGATCAGCAAACAAAGCCAATGCGATTTGTTGTTGGCGCTTACTCAATTCACGAGAACTCGTTTCTACCTGACCAATCGAGAAAAAGTCACGGCTTCCATAGCTCTTTACCAATCTTGCAGACAGTAGCTTAATAACCTTTTTGATCCTTCGTCGCTGAATATATCTAAACACTCTAATTCCCCTTCCAATTTACAAATATCACATCAAATGTTGTTCAGATTTGAGCAACACTTAGAATGTCACTCTTTATGATGATGCTCAATATATAACGTCAGTAATATACTGATTAACAATGCGAAAAAGAAATTTCGAGACGAATACACTTTGCACCGCTTCTCATTGAAACGGATCAAAAAGTAAATTCTTAGGCAAACCATGGTTCAGAACACTAAGCACTTTCTCACGCAACCATAACGTACCTTGGTCACGTTGATGGCGCACATGCCAAGACATCGAAATGGGCCCCGGTGGCATGGTGAATGGCGTTTTCTTAATCACCAGATCTCCCTTGCTCACGCTCTCCAATATTATCGGCAATGGAATCGTCGTGATCATGTCAGTATTAATGAGCAACTTAGGTATGGAGTAACAGTGGTTCACCGTCATGGCGATGCGCCGTTTCATTCCCTTCTGTCCTAGTAGCATGTCTACCCCGCCTGTCGCCTCACCTGATAACGAGAGCAACAAATGATCAGCACTAGCAAAAGCACTTAGCGATAGCTCTTCACTAGCCAACGGGTGATCGGCACGCATTGCGCACACAAAGTGATTATCAAATAGATGCTGAGTTTGTACTTGAGCTGAGTTGCCTTCGAAGTAATCCAAGACCATATCGACATCGGCACTGAGCAATAACTTTTCTCCATTGACGTTGTAAGGTACGGCGTGAATATTAACGTCAGGCGCTTCACGCTCTATTCGTTGCTTTAACGGCAACCAAAACAGATCTGCCATCCAATCTGTCGTTGCTATTCTAAACGTGCGCTTTAACGTCGCAGGATTAAACTCATCACGCTCAGTTGCTATCCGTATTGCCTCTAGCGGCTCACCAATCATTTTCCACAACTCGACGGCGTAAGGGGTTGGGCGAATCCCTCTTCCTTGTTTCACGAATAAAGGATCTTTCCAAGCATGGCGCATTCGAGAGACTGCGTTCGATACCGACGGTTGCGTCATCGACAATCGTTCTGCGGCCACGGTAATCGAGCTTTCCTGCATGATTGCATCAAAAATAACCATTAAATTCAGATCGACATTCGCCATCTTACTTGCCTAATTACACAGGGAGTTAGTGAATGAGTATCGACAAACCCATCATATTAATCAATGCATATTATACCAATCATCAATTAGACGATAAGTAACAAGTTGGGCAAAGTGAGTTCCACAAGCAGATTAACCCGCTGTTAGAAAAACAAATCAGATGACTCACTTATAAGGAAATACGATGAAAGCCGTGTATTTAGAAGAGTATGGAAATGCGCAGAACTTAACCTTCGGCGATATAGCCAAACCGACCATCACCCCAAATCAAGTGCTGATCAAAGTACAAGGCGCGGGGGTAAACCCTGTAGACTGGATGGTAAGAGAGGGATTCTTAGAGTCTACTGGTCAACATGAAATGCCACTCATTGTTGGCTGGGATGCAGCAGGACAAGTTGTCGAAAAAAGCAACAATGTAAGCAACCTCAAATTGGGGGAGCGGGTCTATGTATATGCGCCCATTTCTGAACAAGGCGCCTACGCCGAATATCTTGCTGTCGATAGTGATTTAGTAGCAAGAGCGCCCAAGTCTCTCGACATCGTGACCGCTGCAGCAGTGCCATTGGCCGCAACAACAGCATGGCAAGCACTTGTTGAAGGCTGCCAACTCAAAGCCGGTCAACGTGTCCTTATTCACAATGCATCCGGAGGTGTAGGCAGCTTTGCGGTTCAAATAGCGAAAGCGCTCGGTGCTTATGTTATCGGAACAGCATCATCTAGCAACAAAGCCTACTTAATGGCTTTAGGGGTCGATCAATTCATCGATTACCAAACTCAACGCTTTGAAGACGAGGTTGATGAGTTAGATGCTGTGCTCGTCGCTGTTGGGGGTGATGGCATCGCGGAGCGTTCACTCGAAGTGGTACGAAAAGGTGGCAACGTAGTTTCACTATTAGATGACATTGAAAGCGCATTACCACTGCAACTAGGCGTAAATTTTCAACGTTGGTGGGTTTCACCCAATGCCAGAGATCTACAACGTATTGCCGCTTTAATTGATGATGGCGTAATTAAAGTGAACATCGATAAGGTGTTCCCACTATCTAAAGCCGCTCAAGCACACGAGTTAAGTCAATCGAAACGTGCTCGTGGCAAAATCGTATTGGAAGTTTCGCTGTAAACACGATCAAGTAGAGAGGATATAAAATGGCCATTAAACAAGCTTTTCGTAATAAGAACCTACCCGATATGAGCAATGCGTTTAGTTGGGGACTGAAACTAAGTGAATTCAGCGAAGTATTCTTTGTGACAGGACATGCTGACTGTAACCCGGACTTTATCACTCAACACCCTAATGATCCTGTTGCTCAAACACGATTGATTTTAGACCAAATGAAGGCATTCTTAGAAGAAGCTGGCTTTAGTGTTAACGACATTGTCAGGACGGATTGGACATTTACCAACGAAGTAAACTCTGCACAATTCGAAGACATTGCTCATGTCTGGGAAGAGTTTTTAGGGGATGTTGAAGTAAAGCCAGCGACAGGCACGTTGCGCTATGTTCAGCGTTTAGGGATGCCAGATATGATGGTTGAATATGAGATGATGTTAGCCCGATAACTGCCGAGCTTTCCAATCCTAAGATTCAACCGTCTTACCCAAACGATACAGGCTTAACCAAACAACAGATAAGTTTGATTATCGACTGAGATACTTTTGACTTCAGTGTTGAACACGGACTCTAGCTGTTCAGGCGTAAGAACTTGTTCTGCACTACCTGATGCTTGAAGTACACCTTTATCGAGCAACAACACTTGGTCTGCGTGTCTTAAGGTCCGGTTCAGGTCGTGGTTAGCCATGATCACGGCGATGCCCTTCTCTGCCACTCGTTCAATGAGCTTGTATAACAAGGCTTCTTGAGCAATATCCAATGGAGCTGCGGGTTCATCGAGGATCAGCAGCTTTGCGTAAGGATTAAGCGTCGGCCAAATTTGCAGGCACATTCCGGCCAAACGAACGCGTTGCCATTCACCACCAGACAGTGTCTGAATTGAACGATGAAGTTTGTCTGTGATGTCTAGCATCTGACTAATTTCTTCCAAAGCTGCGTTGATTTCAGCATCAAGGCCGTGTGAGGAGCTTGGCAGTGACAACGCAAGGTATTGAAACACTTCCAAGTTGAAGGCAGGTCTTGCACTTTGACAAAGATAAGCACGATGCAATGATAAATCTTGTAGAGACAGTTCAGACAAATCCTGCCCGTCGAGCTTTATATCCCCTTTGTAGCCATCACCAACGCCAGATATCGCTTCGAGTAAGGTACTTTTACCACTGCCATTAGGACCGATGACATGAGTCACCTGCCCTTGCTTGAGCTCAAATGATAACGGTAATAAACGAGCGCCGACGCTCAGGCTCTTAATTTGAATCATGATTTTTAATTAACATCCAAATGAAGATAGGCGCACCGATACTGGTGGTCATCACACCCAAAGGCAGCTCTGCTGAATCTAATAAAGTTCTTGCACAAATATCAGCAAACACCAGTAACGCAGCACCTGCAACGGCAGACAAAGGAAGAAGGTATCGGTTATCGGTACCAATCGCTAAACGGAGTAAGTGTGGCACAACCAAACCCACAAAGCTGATCACGCCACCTAACGCTACTGCGCAACCTACTAAAATAGACACAGCGAAGATTAGACGCCAACGTAATCTCGGAACATTCACGCCTAACTGTGCAGCATGAGTCTCGCCAATCATTAACTTATCTAGCTTACTACCTTGCAGGCACAACCAAATAATCACGGGGATCATCACTAACGTGAGCGAGTGTTGATACCAAGTCACGCCACCCAAGCTACCCATCAGCCAATACATCAATAAGCGTAGGCTTAAGTCATCACTAAAATAGAACGCCCATGTCACCATCGCACCAGAAAGAATGCCCAACGCGACACCGACTAGCAGTAATTTAGCCGTGGTGAGTCGCATGGTTTTTACCATGCTCACTAGAATCACGGTAAAACAAAGTGAACCTAAAACGGCGGCAATCATGAACAGTTCTGGTGTAGGCGCAAACGGCAAGAAGAACAGTACGATAACCATCGCCAAGCTTGCGCCACCAGAAATACCGAGCACACCTGGCTCTGCTAATACATTACCCAATAAGATTTGTAGGCTTGCGCCAGATACAGCTAACCCTGCCCCGATGGCAATAGCCGCCAATAATCGAGGTAAGCGTAAATCAACCAGTAGTTTTTGTTCTAACGTGGACAAGGTGCCCAGAGGGGAAATGAAAAGATCGCCAACCATTAGGTAAATCGCACTCAGCGCGACAAGCAGTGCTGCCATCAGATAAATGGCTCGGGTCCATTTGCGCTGTTTTTGGTGAAGAAGTTGTTGGAAATCCATATCAAGCTACTTTGAAATTGTTCGCGTAACCTTACCTGTATCCCTAAATAAACTCAAGGCTCACACCGTAATGTGAACCTTGATATTTCAACCAGTTGAGCGGTTGTTTTCGTCGCTTTAACCCAGCTCGGTATTAATCGTACACAAGCTGACCGTGGTCGAATCGTGTTTCAACTTCGCACACCATTAAGGCCGCTCGTTGACCGATAGCAACGTTACGATTTGGGAATACCACGGCTTCGTTTTCATTCTTCGCCATCAATGGCTTATCACCATCATGACCAAACACTTCTCCGTGCTTGAATGCCGTAAAGTTTTCTACGTCATCAGAGAACATGAAATCAAAGTCATCGTGCAAACGAACAATGGTTCGGCTTACGCGATAAGTAATGGTTTTCTTTGGTAAATGCTCTGGTTCTATTTCAGCAATCAGATTGCGCATTGCCAAATCGAAAGCCGTTAGCTTATCAAGCTGGTTCTCACCAATTCTTGCTACCTGCCCTAGCTCCATTGTCAGTGCTTGGGCTTCGAAGTTTTCAGCGCTGTACCAACTGAAAGTGCTCGTTGGCGCATTCGACAACAACACAGCTTCAACGTGAGCACTGTTAATGAAATCGAACAAGGCTTTACTGCGAACTTCGTGGCGAACCTTAGGGCTCACGGCGAAAGAGTAATGCTTAGAAAAACGGATCGCACAGTGCAGATCTAAGTGCCAACGAGTGGCAGGTACCGTTTCCTTGTAAAACTCAGTAACCAAGTACTTAAGGTTCTTCGCGATATCCACTTCTCGATTACTCTCGTGCTGTTTTTCATCAAACAGACGGTTCATATTCACATCAAGAAAACGAGTATGCGCGTTGGTTGCTTCTGGGTGAGCAATGATGAACAAACATCTTGCTGTCACTACTTGGAAGCCTGTTTCAATATCCTCAATGAGCTTATCAATCAGCTCCATTGGTGAAGTTTCGTCGCCATGAACACCTGTTGAAAAGATGATGTTCTTGGTTTCAGAATTATACTCCGCGGGAATCACTTCCAATACACCGCGTTGATGAAGCTTAATTTGAACACCGTTACTCAGTACGGTCTGTCCTGCAACCACTTCTTGCTCAAGATCTAGGCTGTCAAAAAGAAATGATTGGCGAAAGAGGGTCTTCGTCATGCGTTACTCCTTAATTGCACGGCCGTATGTTAATAAATTGTACATAGAAATTGTGTTGCTAGGATCGCACTTATCAATAGAAACTCCGTTATCACTCACAAATACTACCCATATATTTTTATATTACCTGCTGACTTTACTAACCGACATCTGTTCCAAATAACTTTCTCTATTTAAAGCAACTTTTGGCTGTCTCAGCTTTTCTCAAGTCATGTCAGCAAGATAAGAGCCACGTAAGCTAACACAGCTCTTACCTGCCATGAACAGATTGAGATCAATTAATCTTCCTGATCGAGCAATCTTTCAAATTCATCGATTTGAACTTTGACCATGTCGATGCTTTGTTGCCAAAAATCAGCTTGAGTCAGGTCCATTCCTAAGTGCTTTTGAACGACTTCTTCCGCCATCATGCTGCCCGTATCACGAAGCAACGAAACGTAATCGCCGTAGAATTGCTCACCCTTAGCATCGCGTTGTGCGTAAACACCTTTACTGAACAGATAACCGAACAGGTATGGATAGTTATAAAAGCTCACTTGAGAGATGCTAAAGTGCAGCTTGCTCGCCCAGAAGTAAGGGTCGGCTTCTGTCATTGCATCGCCGTACCACTCTTTCCAAGTCGTTTCCATCAGGTCACACAGCTGCTGAGCCGTTAGCTCACCTTTTTCACGCTGCTCGTAGAAGGCTTTCTCAAACTCAAAACGAACGGGAATGTTTACCATTAACGCCAAAGAAGAAGAAAGCTCTTCCCACAGCATTTCAAGTTTCTCATTACGTGTTTGTGCTTGCTTCAATAGATGGTCACGAACGATGTTTTCAGCAAAGATCGAAGCGGTTTCTGCTAGCGTCATTGGGTAGCGTGTTTGACACAACGGCATGTCTTTCATCACCCAGTTGTGGAACGCGTGGCCTAGCTCGTGCGCTAATGTCATTAAGTCTGAGCGGCTACCACTCCATGTCATGAACACAAGCGGGGTGCGTGTCGCAGCAAATTTAGTGCAGTACGCACCTAAACGTTTATTGGCAGCTGGAGCGGCATCAATCCAACCGTTCTCAACCATTAATGCGACGAAATCAGCCATCTCTGGATTTACTTCAGCGAAGGCGGTTTTAATCACTTCGATCGCTTCATCAAATGGATAAACCTTAGATTCGCTGTCACCCAGCGGTGGCATCGCGGCTAAATGGTTCCAAGGCTTCATTTCATCGAGACCGTGAACTCTTGCCATCAACAAACCCGCTTTCTGACCAACAGCTCGATTTGCTTTTGCTACCGACATCATGGTGTCTAGCGTTTCAGGTACGATGCGACTGCCGTGTAGGCTTGGATCAAGGAAATGCACATCGCTAATCTTCGAGCGCTTTTTGTTTTCTGTTAATCGCCAACCCGCCAATGCATTTAGGATTGAAGCAAAAGACTCTTGATGCGTTTTCATTGCACCTTGAACGGCGCGCCATGCTGGTTCTTGTTTGTCGAATTCGCTGCCGTACAACAGGCTCGCGGCTTGTGAAAAACCTAGAGCTTCGTCTTCACCGTCCAGCTTTAGCGATAGTTTTAAAGAACCGGTTAGGTTATCGTATAAACGACCCCACCCATCACGGCCATCAACCTTCATCGCAGCTAATAACTGCTCTTCAGCAACACTGAGTCGACTGCTTGATAACTTACGTGAGCTTTCGATAGCAAAGCGTTGCCCTGCAACATCCGCGCTCTCATGCTCTAATACTGCATCAATAAATTCTGGCTCTGCGTGAATTAGCGTGTCTTCGTAAGGGCTGAACGCTTGAGACATTTCAGAGTTCAGCTTCGCTACACGACCAAGCAGTGCTTTGGCTTCTGTGTGCGTCGCGTCTACCGATGCGTGGCAATTAGCAAAGGTGTTGATAGTGCTGAGTAACGTGCCTGCCGCTTCTGAGGTCTGGATTGCGTTTTGCATTGCCAGAATGATGTGACGCTTTTCAACATGCAGGTACAACAGTTCAATACATTGTTGAATCAGTTCGATGTCTTGTTCGATTTTTGCATCATCAAGATCGCGATAAGCAATGCTTAAATCCCAACTTGGAGTTGTCATGACTAAATTCCTTTCACGTAGGTAGTAATACCAATCTGGTATAGCGGCTGTAAACGCCGCTTTATACTTCTATTTATATTTCTGTTTCTATTTCTGTTTCGATTTCTATTTCTATTTCTATTTCTATTTCTATTTCTATTAACAGGTTTAATAGATTGTTAATTCTCAAAACTGTGTATTTTTAACACTCAGAGAACAGGCAACCCTATCGACTTTACGCTGATAAAGCTCTGCGCAAACTGAGTGATTTGAATATGCGTTATCGACGCGTTTTCTATCGATAGCTTCGAGTACAAACTCGGATTTTTCCAATCAATATCAAGGCAGTGTGCTAACAATATGCGAATCACACCACCATGGGTAACCAACAATATATTGTCACTTGGATCATTCAAAAGTTGTGACCAAGCTTGAGTTACTCTGCCGTGGAAGCTCTGTAAACTTTCTGCGCCAGTTAATTGATGATTAGCAGGGTCTTGCCAAAAGGTTTCTAGCATTCCCCACTTGTCTTCAAGTGCATCAAATGGGACACCGTCAACTTCACCGAAGTTCATTTCCTGAAAGTCTGGTGCAACTGATAAAGGCACTGACATACGCTCTGCAAACAAGCTCGCAAGATCACCACATCGTCTGAGTGGCGAGGAAACCACACTATCAAAGATAATGTCTTGTTTAGCGAGAGCTCCACAGATCTGATATTGAAGATCAGGGTTGACCAACACGTCTGACAATCCGTTAAGTGCTGCTTCGCCTTCGACCTTGCCATGTCTTAATAAATAGATGTTTTTAGTTGTTCCATTAACCATGTGTGCGACCTAGCCTTGAGTATCAAGCAAGTGATTAGATGGTTTTAAGCTCAGTGGTAATCCTGCAGCAACCAGCGTAACGCGTTCAACGACGCGAGCTAGTGCTTGGTTCATGCGTCCCGCATTGTCTACAAACAAGCGCGACACTTTACCCATCGGCACCACACCTAAGCCAACTTCGTTAGACACCATGATAACTTGCGCTGGGCTTTGCTCGACGCTTTTAACCAAGACTTCAACCACGGCTTCAACCTGTTCATTGGTTGCATCATCACCCAGTTCAAAGATGATGTTGTTCAACCACAAGGTTAGGCAGTCAATCAGCACCACATCTTCTTTCGCAAAAGACTGCAGTTTTTCGGCTAACTCGACGGGTACTTCATGCTCAATCCACTGCTCACCACGACGTTGTTGATGGTGCGCGATTCGTTCTAGCATTTCGTCGTCCAAATAAGTGGCCGTTGCAATATAGTTAAGGCGTCCATTTGAACATGCTTCAAACGCACATAATGCTTGTTGCTCTGCAAAACTAGACTTACCAGAACGAGCCCCACCCAATACCAAATGGCTGTTTCGCTGACTTGCTTGATTAATTTGACTAGCTTGATTCGTGTTTGTCATAAGGATCCGTTATAGAAAGCCATTGTAAAATGCAGTAATGAATACAAGGTAAATCAGTAACTCCATCAACTGTTGAGCTGCCCCCAAGCAGTCGCCAGTAAAGCCGCCAATTCGAGCCATTAACCACTTTTTGAATCCCGTTCTAAACAGATAGGCGACGACAGATAAAACCAAAGCGAATTCAAGACCAAACCACAGGCTAGGCAGCACGCCTACAAGCAATAAGAAGGTAAGTTCACCTTTGGTTTGCTTGTTGGCCAATGGTTTACTTTTACTGGTATCTAAATCGCTGACATAAGGCATGTCGTAAATTAGCGATGCAGCAATCGCGCGGCTAAAGGTATAACTGGTCACTATAACCATAAACAGTCCAGTCATGCTCACGAGTTCATTCAATAAAACCCACTTACCCAGCAGAGCCATAACCAGAGCAGACGCGCCATAGGTACCAATTCGACTGTCTTTCATGATGGTTAAACGGCGTTCTAGGGTCATGCCGCCACCAATACCATCCGCCATATCGGTTAAGCCGTCTTCATGAAAAGCACCAGTGAGCATCAGGCTAAAACTCATCATTAAAAAGATCGCCACCGCACTCGGCAATATAGCATCAAGTAGCAAGAACACACCGCCACACAGAACACCAAGTAACAAACCAACCGTTGAAAAGTAGCGACCAGAACGATTCATTCGCTCTGATGAATAGGGCGTGTTCTTCGGCATTGGTAAGCGAGAAAAGAAGCCCATCGCCAGCGCAAACAACTCCCACTGATAAATAACTCGACCTTTCAACGATCTTTCTGGTACATCACTCATTAAACAGTGACTCCAGCACTTTCGAAGCTCGCCATGTTGTTATAGAACTCGGCTGCCGCACGAATAATTGGCATAGCTAGCGCAGCACCCGTGCCCTCGCCTAATCTCAATCCAAGATCGAGCAATGGCTCAGCGTCTAGTAACTCTAATAGAATTTTATGGCCTGACTCTTCTGAACGATGAGCGAAGATCATATAATCACGGCAGTTCGGCTCAATTAAGGTTGCGGCATACGCAGCGACTGACACGATAAAACCATCGACCAATACAGGGGTTTTGTTTTGATAAGCGCCAAGGAAAGCACCGACCATTTGAACGATTTCATAACCGCCGACTTGTGCTAGTACCTCTTTAATATCTTTAAGCCCTTTAATATCTTTAAGATCTGTAAGCTCTTTAAGCTCTAAACCTTTGCAACGCGCGACACCTTGCTCAACCACAGCCACTTTACGTGCAAGCTGTTCATTGTTGATGCCAGTGCCTAGGCCAACACACTCCGCTGCAGCACGATTCGCTAATGCACTTAAGATCGCTGATGCGCTGCTGGTATTACCGATGCCCATTTCACCAAACATGATGATATTAGTGCCATTCGAAATGGTTCTAGATACAAGTTCGGTACCCAATTCAATTCCACGTTCAACCGTTTCTAAACTCATTGCCGCTTCATTGGCAAAGTTATTGGTTCGCGTACCCAAGCGCTGGGAGATCAACATGTCACTGTCAGATTCCACAGGCAACAATATCCCCGTGTCGACTACCGTGATATCGATATTATTCACCGTACAGAAGCAATTGATCGCCGCGCCACCGCTTAAGAAGTTCAACACCATCTGCTGTGTTACGGCACTTGGAGCAATACTCACACCTTCATCTGCTATGCCATGGTCGCCAGCAAAAATGATGATACTTGGCTTATTTAATTCGATGTGTTCAACCGCAGCTTCTTTGCCTTGGCTCTGAATCAATGCCAATTGATGAGCGACTTTTTCTAGTAAGCCAAGCGCACCGAGCGGCTTGGTTTTTTGGTCAATTCGGTGTTGGATGTACTGTGAGTATTGGGTATCTAACATAGTTTTTAAAAACGCTTATTCTGGGTACGTTAATTTAGGATTGGCTATTTTGGGCGAGCAACAGAGAACACATTGGAAAGCGTCGCGTATTCACCGCCACCAAGTCGAGACAGTGGGTCCAATGCCAACGCATCAACCTTAAGACGTTCACTCTCTTTATCGATCACATCTTCGGAAATGTACACGGTTTCGACTTGAGCAAAGATGAGGCTTTGTGGCACCTCTCCAACCTCTTTTACTTCGTATAAGGTGCAGCCAAAAGCAACCGCACACTCTTTTACTCTCGGTAAAGAAAAGCCTTCAAATTCAACCAGCTCAATATTGTTCGCGGTGACTTCAGAGTCACCATGATCGAGAGTAGCAGCTGTTGCTGTCATTGTTTCGGCAGAACTTGAAGAAGCAATGTGAATCACTAGCTTACCCGTTTCTAGGGCGTTACGAGTGGTATCTTTGATTTCGCCGGACGGCTTCTTCCCAACCGATAACATCAGTAGCGGCGGATTACTGGAAACAGGCGTGAAATAAGAGAAAGGCGCTAGGTTGTACTCTTGTTCAGAAGATTCCGTCAATGCCCACGCAATCGGGCGAGGAACAACGGTTTGTGTCATCAGGTGATAAATCTGAGTGGGAGCAAGAGTATCAAGCTTGAGGTTCATAGCACGTCCTTGGTCTATGTGAATTACGACTCAGTTTACGTGTTAAGCAATGCTGTATCTATGCCTAATCAACAGAAACCGTAGAGAGTGTTCTTAATTTAAACAGATCACACTGGTTTTTTCTCAAATTGACAATCAAATTGACGAACCCTAAAACACCTACAATACTGATAATAGATTTATCAATAACTTACATTTTGGCATCGTTTATGCTTTAACTAAAGTACTTGTTAATCTCTCCATTGATAAGTACCCATACAGTGAATGCCCACAACACTGACGCTACACAAAGAAAGACAATCGATTGAAAGACAAAACAGAACAACGATTTAGGAGGTGTAATGATTCCAAACTCAAGTAAAAGAAAACCAAATAAATCAAGTAAGAAAACCAGCAAAAAGGTAAGGAAAATCCCACTATCCTTCACCTAGAAAGCAGCAAAGTAAGTAACAAAGCCCGTCGCCCAGCGGGCTTTGTTATGTTTAACGCCTTAGTTATTTTTAACCCCGTACTTATGTTTCAGACCGCATTTATATTTCGCACCACAATTATGTTTCATACCGTATTAATGCTTCAGCCCGTACTTATGCGTCGAGCCAAACTAAATCATCTCTTTTTCCATAAACAGGCAACTCCCCACACACTACTGACCACTCGTTTAACAAACTTTTATTCGCTTAAAATTCAAACACTGTTTATATTAAACAAGCACTTGTGGAGTGAATAAGGGATTAAAATGAGCATTGCTGGAGACAAAACATCGGTTGTTGTGGCTGGTGCAACCGGACTAATTGGTCATCATGTGATGGGGCAACTCATTGATGAGCCCGCGGTCGACAATATCTATGCGTTATCCCGCAGATCCCTCAATACAAAGTTTGACTCCAATAAACTCCACACGCTCATTCACAATGACCTGCAAGTCACGAGTTGGGATGATACGAATGCGACGCCTAAACTTGGCGTTATCTGCTTAGGTACGACTAAGAAAAAGGCAGGATCAAAAGAAGCACTTCGCAAAGTCGATGTTGAATTGGTTAGCCAAGTTGCACAGTCGATGAAGTTTCTTGGGGTACAACGCGTTGCCGTCGTTTCGAGCTATGGCGCTTCGCCAGATTCTTATTCACACTACCTTCGTTGCAAAGGGCAAATGGAGCAAAACTTAAAACGTATTGGCTTCAAGCAGCTTTTCATCGCACGTCCGGGGCCGCTGGTTGGTGAACGTGATGAACCAAGAGCCGATGAAAAACTCCTGCAAAGCATCTTTCCTTTAGTCTCTCCCTTTATGTTTGGTCAGTTCAAAAACCTACGCCCTATTCAAGCGGAAGACGTCGCGAAGGCAATGTTGTTCCGATTATTCGAAAATAATTTCAAAAATACCGAAATTTACTCGTCAAGTGACATGCTCAATTTATTGGCAAAATATCGCTAAAAAGCTCACCTATTCATCACAATGTTGAATATCCACCCATACCATTGAGTGGATATTACTAATCGTTCTAATAAATTACTTTTCCTTATTTTACGTTTTGTAACAGAACGTTATTTTAGCAGCAGTACTGACACCTATACATCTAGGTGCTTAATTGATTTAGAGTTATTCATAAGGAAAACAAATGTCATTTTCAGCTATCGCTGCCTTAGCGGTATTCACTGGTATCCTCTTTTTTCTCTACGGACAGCAGAAAAAAGAAAACACACTTTCTCGCCTCGTTTTACTCGGTTTAGTTTTTGGTAGTGCATTTGGCCTTGGTCTACAGCTGCTATTTGGTGAAGGCAATCCCATCATCAAAGAGACTCTAGACTGGGTAAACATCGTTGGTCGTGGTTACGTTGGATTGCTTAAAATGGTAATCATGCCATTAGTATTGGTTTCAATGATTGCTGCCGTGGTGAAGCTTGAGAAAGGCGGTTCACTGGGCAAAATTTCTGGCATCACTATTTCAGTATTACTCGCAACAACAGCGATCTCTGCAATTGTTGGTATTGCAGTGGCTCAGGCATTCGGTCTTTCGGCAGAAGGCTTAACCGAAGGTGCTCGTGAAACGGCTCGTATTGCAACACTAGAAAGCCGCATGGGAAGTGTGTCTGACTTAACCATTCCACAAATGCTGGTTAGTTTCATTCCGACTAACCCGTTTGCTGATCTAACCGGTGCTCGTTCTACTTCAATCATTGCGGTTGTTATCTTCGGCGTGCTAACAGGTATTGCGGCTCGTAAAGTAATGGCTGAGAAAGAAGAGCTAGAATCACCGATCCGTACTTTCGTTGACGCTGCACAATCTATCGTTATGCGCTTAGTTAAGATGATCATGGCACTCACGCCATACGGCATCGCTGCGTTAATGGCGAAAGTAGTCGCAACATCGAGTGCTTCAGACATCCTAAGCCTACTGGGTTTCATCGTTGCTTCTTACGTAGCAATCATCCTGATGTTTGTTGTTCACGGTGTGTTGGTCTCTTTTGTTGGTGTAAACCCGAAAGAGTACTTCCAAAAAATCTGGCCTGTTCTAACGTTCGCTTTCACTTCGCGTAGTTCTGCTGCAACGATTCCACTGAACGTTGAAGCTCAAATCACTAAGCTAAATGTGCCACCAGCGATTGCTAACCTGTCTGCAACTTTCGGTGCGACGATTGGTCAAAACGGTTGTGCGGGTATCTACCCTGCCATGCTAGCAGTTATGGTTGCGCCAACCGTGGGCATCGACCCAATGGACATCAACTTCATTCTATCTCTGATTGCTATTATCACAGTGAGCTCATTCGGTATTGCTGGCGTAGGTGGCGGTGCAACGTTCGCGGCGCTTATCGTACTTCCAGCTATGGGTCTTCCTGTAACTATCGCAGCACTGCTTATCTCTATCGAGCCACTTATCGATATGGCACGTACGGCGCTTAACGTATCTGGTGCAATGACAGCCGGTACGATCACAAGCCGCCTATTGGGTAAGAAAGACAAGCAACAAGATCTGGAACAAGCGAACGCTTAATGAGTTCGATTGATTCAATAACTTGAGTCTCGTTAAACAAAAAACCGATGCACATGCATCGGTTTTTTATTATCTGTTACTTCTAACTTCCATTGCTGCACAAGCAACAGCACTTAGAGCACAAGTTGAATCACTTTCTCAGCAAGTGCTTCATCGTCATCTTCACTTAATCCGCTGATACCAATAGCGCCAATCACCTGCCCCTTTAACTCAACCGGAACACCGCCTTTAAAGCCAGTGATCTTTGAATCGGTCCAGTAACTTAAGTCTTTACCAGTTTCTCTCGCCCAAGCGCCTACGTTACCGCTTGGCTGTCTGTCTCTTGCAGACGTATAAGCTTTGTTCTGTGCTAACAACCCGGCTTGTAAGCTCACATTATCCATGCGAATAAACGCCAATAACTCTCCGTGCGTATCACACACGCTCACCGCAATTGCTTGTTGATTATGCTCGGCAATATCGAGAGCGTTAGACACCAATTGTTGTGCGATCTTTTGATTCAACATGTTTATTCCTTATGGCAGCGCTTGACCACGTGAGTACACGTATAAGTTGTACCACTCTTCACGAGACAGGTTTATCTGAGTCGCCACCGCTGAAGCTTTGACTCGGTCTAGATTTGTGGTGCCAATAACAGGTTGGATACGAGCAGGGTGACGAAGCAAAAATGCCAACACAATCGCTTCACTTTCTACGCCATATTGGTTTGCTAACTGAGCCACGTAGTGCGCCGTCTTTTTCACGTTTTCATGTTCTGAATACAAACCTTGCTCAGCAAATCGGCCTTGTGCCAAACAACCCCAAGCTTGCAGTTGGATGTTATTCATTTGGCAATGTTCAAGGGTGCCTGCGGCGAAGTCTGATTGATGGTGCCCTTGCGAGTTAATCATCACCCCATCGTTCAACCAATCCAGCTTGGCTAAGCTCATCTCAACTTGATTCGCGACAATGGGCTGCCCGAGCGCAGATTGTAGGTACTGAACTTGATGGCTGTTCATGTTCGACACACCAAAGAAATCGACCTTACCTTGCGCTTTTAAGTTCTCTAACACTCTTGCCAGCTCATCAAGTTCCATCAAAGGATCAGGACGATGTAATAGCAGTACATCGAGCTTTTCAGTATTCAATCGGTTGAGAATACCGTCTACCGATTGGCTTACCCAATCAGCCGAGAAATCATAACGACCAACATTGCCCCCGCCTTCAAAACGAATCCCACACTTAGATTGAATGAACATCTGTTCACGCAGATCAGGCGCTTGTTGTAATGCTTGACCAAAGGCTTGCTCAGCTTTGCTGAAGGTATAGATGTCCGCATGGTCGAATAAATTAATACCCGATTCTAATGCTGTGTCGATTACGTTTCGTGTTTGAGCAACATCCGCACTATTCACTGGATTATCATTCCATCCACCACCTAAGCCCATGCAACCATAGGCAATTTGCCCAACATTCGGTAGATGGTTTGATAATGGGATACTCTTTTTATCACTCGTTTTGTTTGTAGATTCAGTGCTGTTCGTCATATCGATTCTCGCTTAGAAGATTTGCTGACCAGAAATATGCCTCTATCATATTGTTCTTTTAAAAAAACAGAATATGCTAGTTACGAAATGATTGTTTGATATGACGAACAATAGGTTGATAGGAACGCGCGAATGAACGAACACAAAAGAATTGAACGACTGATCCTGTTTGTAGAACTTGCTCAGCAACTCAACTTTACCAAGGCAGCCGAAAAGCTCGGTATCTCTAAGAGCTACCTTTCTGAGCAGATCAAACGTTTAGAAAACGACTTACAATGCCCGCTTTTGGTCAGAACCACGCGCAGTGTTCGTTTAACCCAAGAAGGCGAACGCGCGTTACAACAAGGCTTAACGATTCGTTCGCAAGTTTTACAGCTTGAGCGCAGCGTTTCAGAGCAACACGACATCGTAAAAGGTCTATTGCGCCTCACCGCGCCAAAGATGTTTACTGAGGTATATCTATTCGATATCTGCCAACAGTTTAGGCAGCAATATCCAGAAATCCGCTTTGAGATAAACAGTAGTTACACCAACTTTAATCTCAACCAAGATGATATCGATATCGCGTTTCGTGCCACCAACATGCCACCTGACAACATGGTGGCGAAACACTTGATTAGCTATCATCATGATTTAGTCGCGACTCCCGGTTATCTTAATCAATTTGGTCGCCCTACCAATGTGAGTGACTTAAGTGATCATCAATGCTTAGCAACGCTGCACCAAACCGAGTGGCCTTTAAAATCGGCTAATATTGATGTGTCCGGTTGGCTTACAAGCAATGACAACCACTTGCTCAAACAACAAGCCATCGCAGGCAGTGGCATCATCCGTATTGCAAGTTACTACGTTGCGAAAGAGGTCGAGCTTGGAGAGTTAGAGCAAGTGCTGCCTGATGAATGCTTACAACAAGGCAACAGTATTTATCTGTTCTATCCGCAAGTTATTTATCCGGCAAAGAAACACCAAGCGTTCGTTAAATTTGTTCAGGCTTACTTTGATAATTTGAGAGTTTGAAAAATTGAGAGCGTGATCATTTGAGAGCTTGAGAGCTTGAGAGCTGAAAATTTGGCAGTTTAAGAATATGAGAGCTGATCTAAGGAATTGAAAAAATTGAGAAGCCGATGAACAGACAAATTAAATAACACGAAATAAGGTTTAAATAACCATCTTGGTTTATATACCTATATTTAGAATGGGATTATCGAACAATAATAAAGCGATTTTGCGAATGCTCTCATCGATGAATGTGCTTAATAGCAAGAAATCGTGCATTTGTTCAATAATACAATGAGTTAGCTATGAACGATTAACATAACTGATATATGATGCACCGCTTCAGTATGTCACATCATTTTGGCACCAGTTCGATAACAGGATCCTCATGAGCTTTATTATATTATTACTTCTTCTGCTATTCGTAGGCTTTACACGTTTACTTCAGTGGCGAAAAACCTCTCTGTTTTTATCTCTTGTTCTTATATCGTCATTTGTGCTGACTGGTTCAGGTTTAATTCCTCGTTATTTACTGAACGATCTGCAAGCCGATTACGAAAATAAGCCTGATATCCAATGGTCTGACAATAACGCCATTGTTCTTCTGGGTGCGGGAACGCAGTTAATTAGAAGCACGCAAGAGTTTGAGCCAGCCTTTTTCTCTTTTGGCCGAATCAGCGAAACAGCCAGCCAATATAAAGATTGCGCCAAAACCCAAACCACATGCAAAGTGATCATCAGTGGTGGCGATGCACAAAATAACGGTGTTACCGAAGCAGAAGTTTATCAACAACAATTGCTAAGACTTGGCGTTCCGATGGGTGACATCATTCAAGAGCCAAATAGCGTCAACACTTGGAAGAATGCACAGCTCACTAGTGACCTAATGAAGCATCATAAATTCGACAACATTGTGTTGGTTTCATCTGGCCTACATATTCGTCGTAGCGAGCTCTATTTCAACCACTTCGGCTTGAATGTTATTCCAGTGAGAGCCGACTATATGGCCGCTCAAATTTCATGGTTGCCATTATGGTACAACTTTGCGGTTACAGATTTTGCTTTGCATGAACAGATTGGCTTTGCTCGTTACAATATCTACAACTTTATGGGTTGGAACAGCAAACGCGAAAAGCCAGGTGATGCTTAATCACGTTCAATTGAGTTAACTAGAGCCATATAAAACAAAGATGCAGCAATAATCGAACGGTTGTTGGCTGCATTTTTTGATCCTGCCTATCACAACACCGTTTCTTATTCTCATTTACGTCTTTTCTTACCATTCGGCAACCATTCCTGCTAGCTAATCACTCAGCCAATTTCCCAAATAGCAAGGCTACGAAAATATAAATGTCCAACAATCAACCACCTAATATTTTGATAGTTGAAACTAATTGAAAACAATCGAGATAATCCTTTATCAAACAACAAGCCAGTCAACATAACCAACTGATAATTATAAGTATTTATTTTCAATTCATTTCAGTATTTTTGGTATTGTTTTATATGACAGAGTACACCCCGCTAGTAACCCTCGGCTTTAAATAATATCAATAAAATCTAATAACTCGATTCTAATAAAAATAGCCAAATAATGGCATTTAGGAACTTATTAATGATTAACGTCAGTAAAACCATTCTATTTAGCACTGCCCTATCGGTAATATCCTTTACTGCTCATGCGAAGATATACTCAGACCAAATCGTCTTAGACAAACTTGGAGAAGATATCTGTCGTTTCGACTATCGCGCTCTCAACAATTCAGAAGCTCAAGAACATAAAACAGCCCTGATATCCCGCATGAATGTTTGGGACATTGTTGGCCTTCAGCATGATTGGGTGATCATGGGCTCCGGCTATCATGGCCTCATTAAACCAGGTCAACCAAGCGACAAAACCTGGTGCTACCCTAATACACCAGAAGCGGGCTTGCCATACTACGAAGCACAAGCTATTCAAGAGAACAGTAACCTTGAAGTTCAACGAGCTTTAGTCAATGACGACACGAACTTTATCAGGCCGCTAAGTTACTTGGCTCATAGTCTTGGTTACGCTTGGGTTAGCGGCAATAACGGGCGTTACGTCGGTCAAGATATGGCAATAGAGCAACTTAACCATGGTTGGGAGATCAAAGGGAATAAAAATGGAAGCTGTACCGGTGAGCGTTGTAATGAGAAGACAACCATCACTGTCGATAACTTCTCTTACGTACTCGATAACACTGCGTTTTGGCACGGCTCGGTAGAAGAAACTGACCAAGAGCTGGTCAACACCCTTACAGCTTATGCTATTAACAAGACTGATCAGCCGAAACAAATCGTCGTTGACCTTCATTTTAAGCAATCCACCCAATGGAGAAAAACACAGCGCTTCGACCTTGCTGATTCAGTCGTCATTGATGAGACCTTTCATTGGCCACAAGTTGGAAAAACAGAGGTAAGAGTCGCGCTAGAAGAAGGCCAACGTTTCTCCGATACCAACAGTGGCACTCGTTTTGAGCCGACAGAACTGCAAGCCATCATTACCGTGCCTGCTCACTCCGTGCTGCCTTTTCAAGTCGAGTTCTTACGCTCTACCATCTCTTACCCATACCGCATCAAAACCAACATGAGTTACGACGTGAGCTTCACAGGTTTTCTTCGTTATAGCGGCAATGCGCTGAGCTCACATCCAACAAACCGCCCTACTGTCTCACACACCTTTACCATGGGAACCACCAGCGAAGATCAAGCCAATATCCGCTACCAATGGGACCATCGCTATATTCCTGGAGAGATGAAATGGTGGGACTGGAGTTGGGCAATCAACACAAATGGCTTGAGTAGCATGCAGTACGCCGCAGGAGCAAGTGTCCGTCCGTTCTATTCTCACGTGTCTGGTCAATTCAGTGCTGAATCTCAATATTCAGGGATGATAGATATCGGCGCTGAGCATTCTGTTGATTCATTCGATACAACGACGTTCAACAATCACGAAACCTACTACGCGGGTGATATTAAAATAGTGACTGATTTCGCCCCTGACACCCTCGCTCAACTTGGGTATCAAGATGCTCAACTTGTGATTAACCCTGTGCAGCAATAAACCCATTAGAAATAGTTCATTTGTTGTTCCAAGCCCATTGCGCCTGCTCTGGGCTTGATTCGCCTTATATTCTCTCGGTCGAACATCTGCATTGATGCCTAGGTATTCACTCTCTGAATCGTTTTTCACTGACTTAAAAGTGAAATCATAACGACACACTAATTTGCGTAACTTAGGGTGCAAATATGCAATTAGATTACAGTGCCTATCAGGAGGATGTATGAAACCAAATCGATCTACGGTACTCACTGGACATGTAAAACATTGCCCATGTTGTTCTACCGAACTGGTCATCAAAGACCACATTCACGTTTGCCCGCGCAATGAAATTGGCGACTGTTACTTCGATGGCTACGACCAACACGAACAGCGCGCTAATGCTGATTTTATCAATCATGCAAATGCTTCTGATAGCCTTGTTTACGGCATGTCAGAACACTAAACGTAATTAAAGATTTGTTGAAGTCATTTCGCGCCAAAAAAAATGCAGCGCCAATCGAATGATTGTTCGCTGCATTCTTAGATCCTGTAAACTTAGCTAGCCATTAGAATGGAGCTAGGTAAAACGGACTACCACATTAGATCATCTGGGATCACGAAGTCTTTGTACGGGTCATCTTCGTCTACTTCATCAGAGCTTGAAGCTTGAGTATCAACAATAGATTCTTCGTCACGCATCGCGATCTTGTTCGCTACCGCAGTAGGGATAACAACATAGCTTTCGCCTTGACGCGCGATACTTAGAATGCCTTTACTTAGTTGCTTTTGAGTCAGATCTTCTACGTAAAGGTATTTAACTAGCGTACCGTCGGTGAAGTTGTATTTGATCTCACCATTCTTCTGTTCGATCTTGTTCATCTCAATCAGTTGCTTCACTTGAGCTTTAATTTCTTTGCTCAACTGCTGTTCTTTCAACTGTTGGTTTAACTCTTTGTCTTTCGCTTGCTGCGCCAGTTTAGTTTCTTCTGCTGCCGCTTTTGCTTCACGAGACTGAACGCGAGACTTTTTAGAGCCCTTCTTCGCCTTCTTTAATTTTTTCTCATTTACCAAGCCAGCTTTAAGCATTTGCTCTTGGAGTGTTAACTTTGCCATGACTTTCCCAGTTCAGGATTAAAAACGACACTATCATACCTGTTTTTGAGGAATCTGTTTACTGAACAATGGCAAAATTTATGCTGATAGAGCAAGGCGGTTAGCGTTTTCCCTTATCGTGATTCACAGCATCCATTTCTGGTTATTTACCGACCTATGATTTCCACGAAAACAACCAATAGTGACTTACCCTCAAACCCAAATCGTTCCTCTATTTTTTAGCGTGCGCGCGTATCACTTATCATTCAGGCAAAGCAATATGTTAATTTTCAATGAGTAATCTAATTTATAAAACCATGGCATATATCTAATATTTGGATAATTCCCATAGAGTTATAACTCCAATGTCACAACTCTTTACTACGTTATTCTTTAAACCAATCAGTAAGGATAACGTGAAAATGAAAACTCAATGGACTTGCCTGAGTGCAATACTTGCATCAGCTTCATTCATTTCAACCTCGGCTATTGCAGATACCGATGTGTACCTGACCAATAACACGAGCCAAGTAATGACGATTCAAACCAATCACACGGGTACCGACCAGCTTCAATTCGGTGATGAGTGGCAGCAACATGTTGAACAGATTGGCCCTTGGGAGACGAAGAAGCTGATCAGTTTCAATCGCTGGACTGGAGTGAAATCTGGGAAGACCTATGAGTTTGACACTGTGGTATCGAACGCTGTGGGTGAGAGTGTCACGCTCAACCAAACCATGAAGGGACATTGGTACAACTCGACACTGCAACATGGCTTGAGTGCCGCAGACGTCAACCTAACGTTGTATGACGATCGTAATATTCATCGCAGCACAACCGATGCATTCGGGGTTAATGCAGAGCTAGCGCTTAAAGCCGATTCTACGGCGCGCTACGATGATATTTATTACACCATCACCCCGCCCAAAGTGGATGAGCAACCAGAGCCAGATGCCAATACACTCAAAGTCATGACCTATAACATCTGGGCGCTGCCTGCCATCGCTTCACATATTGGTGACCGCTATGACCTGATTCCTCAATATGTAAAGGGCTATGACGTGTTGGCGCTACAAGAGGTGTTTGCTAACGGCAGAGATGAGTTCTTGCGTGAACTTGCAAAAGAGTATCCTTATCAAACCAAAATGCTCGATAAAGATGGGATTAACATATACGACGGTGGTGTGATCATTGTCAGCCGCTATCCTATCGTTAACGAAGCTCAGTATGTTTTCCCTGATTGTACGGGCACTGATTGCTTTGCAGACAAAGGCGTTAACTACGCGGAAGTTATCAAGAATGGTCAGGCTTACCATGTTTTAGGCACCCACACGGCATCATTCGATACGGACACAGCTCGTGACTACCGACAACGTCAATTCAAGCAGATGCGTGCACTGGCTCAATCACTGGAAATACCAACTTCAGAGACGGTTATTTATAGCGGTGACTTCAACGTGAACAAGCTGAAGTTCCCAGGCGACTACCAACAAATGTTCGCTAACCTGCAAGCCGATGAGCCGGAGTATTCAGGTTATACCGCTTCAACCTTTGATCCTCGTATCAACAACTTTGCAGGCGAACCTATGTCTGGCGGGGAAAATGTCGAATACTTGGATTACGTAGTGGTGAGTTCGGAGTACGCACAAAAAAATCACAACAATAACCGCGTTGATGTTCCTCGCTCAACTAGCAGTGAATTATGGAAGCACTACAACCTTTCAGACCACTTCCCTGTCAGTGCCGTGATCAAATAGCGCGGTGAACCAATAATGCATCGAGTTATATTAATCCTAATGCTCGTCGCGGTGACGAGCATTATTGGCTACTCATGGTCATCAAAATCGAACGGAATACCGCTATCTTCTGCTCAACACGCAGAAGCTAAGCCGCGTGTTTCTACGACAACTGATGACGATAATTTCACACCCACTGCAACCACCAGTTCGGGAAATGCAGCATCGAAGAACAAACAAGCCGAAGCAGAATCATCGGGCGGAGAAACGCATGTTGAAAACTTGAGCGAACTTGAAGGTAAGGCTTTATTCGATGAACTCGATGGGTTCTGGACACTTTGCCAACAACGTGATGACTGCACTGAGCAACTCGCACGACTGAAATCGGAATTGCCGAGTACATGGTTTGAGTTACTGAGCGACTATCCGCAGCTATCAGTCGACTGGCAATTAGCCCAAAGTACCATCCCACTTGAATCCATAGAGACTCTTGAAGATCGTGTTGCCTTATTCAAGCAGTCTGCACAGCAAATATGGGGCGAGTTGGCCCACCAGCTATTCGCAGACCAGTTTGCGCATCTAGATTTTACGCTCGACGCAAACACCCTTAAAGAAAACGAAGCGAGCCAGTTTTTGGCCAACTATCAAGATTTACTTAGTGAATGGCAAAACAATACGGACACGTTAAACGCCGAAACACAGCTTCAAAAATATGAATTGGCAGTCTCTTTGATACCCAGCAGCTATAGCCCTGCTGAGATAGTATCAGTCAAAGCCGACCTCCAAGATGCCTACTTAGATGAAGCGCAGGCCAGCAACATTGCCGCGCGAGAACAACAAGTCGCACAACAGCAACAAACCGTGATGAGTTATCACGAGCAACTGGATCAGCTCAAAGCGACCTTAGACTCTCAGCGAAGCTCAAGTTATGCCACTTGGTCTCAGCACGATTGGGACAGTTACTATCAGCAGCAAGTCACCAATTTCAGAGAACAATTTTTTAGCAAGTAACGCTTTAACTTAAACCGTCACGAAACTGCGCGGGCGTTTTATTGAGCCAACCTTTAAACGCCCTTCTGAAATTTGCCGGGTCGCTATAACCGAGCCTTTCACCGATGTCATCGATACTCATGGTTGTGCCGAGTAACAGCTCTTTGGCCAGTTCCACTCGAACTTCGGTCAGCAATATTTGATAACTGGAATCATGGGTCACTAGCTCTCGCCTGAGCGTACGAGAGCTACAACCAAACTCATCCGCGAGTTGTTCAATATTCGGGAAACTGCCTGCGGTTTGATAAAAGATCGTTTTGATTTGGTTAGTCAGCAGATGCTCAGAGTCCAGCGTTTCGACTATCGACTGGCAAGACGCAAGATAGCGCTTCAGTGTTGCGGCATCATGAGTCAATAAGGTTTGTGATAAAACCGAGGCATCAAAACGCAGTTCACAATGGTTTTGTTCAAAAATCACCGGGCACTGGAAACGCTCGTCATAGAGCTTGGCGTAATTAGGGCGAGCAAAAGGCAAAGCTAAAGTGTGAATATCCAACTCATGACCAGTCAGTTCTTTGAACAAAGAGACGATTGAACTCAAGAAATACTCACTGCAGAAAGGTAGGAGATCGCCCACTTCCAAGGTGTTCTCGATCTGAATCATTGCTTGCTCGGAATCTAGAAACAATTTAACCGAGAAAATAGGACCGTTCAGGCGCAGATATTTAAAGCCCGACTTAATGGCCTCCCCTACATTTTGACTGGTCGATAGCGCATAACCCAACACACCAAAGTGGCTCAAGCTAGCGTGTTGCCCCAGCCAAAGCCCTAAGCCATCGTGAGGAAAGCTCTGATTCGCCGCGCTAAATAACGAAAGCTTGTCAGCGTAAGTCAACTTTCCATTCCGGTCTCGCCAATCCATGTTCGGCAAACCCACATCATTGAGTAACCTTTCAATATCGAGACCTCGTTGCTCTAACGTATTCAACAGCAGCGCGATATCTAATGTACCCAACTGATGCCGATGTCCGGTCGGCTTATACTCCGCGATAATCTCCAATCGTCTCTCCTTATATCGAGCCCATTCCCATAAACATGACTACTCAGCTTCAACAACACTACTGACAAAATCGTGATTGGTAACGCGCTCTTGTCCGAATATGACCTCCCAATTCTACGCTACTCATCGCACAATGGCTTTAGTTGTTAAATTTATGTGAACTATCGCAATGATAAAAACGAATCCTGCTCCATACAGTTTGATTGATTCTAATGGTCAGCCGATCATTGGGCATTTCGATGGCATCCCAAAGCACCTGAACATCGAGAACTTTGACTACCGAAACTCGATGGATGCAAAAGCAAACTCTTGGCAGAAGCACTTCCACTACAAGCAATTTCAATTTGTCAGTATCGTCACCGAAACGCACATTATCGGCGTGGCAATCGCGGATATTCGCTACTTAGGCTCGGCATTTTGTTATCTGTACGATATTGAAAACAACCATCTAGAAGAGTCATCTTGGTTGAGGCCATTAGGGTTTGATAAACAAGTTACCGCTTCGCCATTTGACGGCACGACAAACATTGCAGGCCAAAGCATCATCTTTAATATTGAAGGCGGACAATGGCAAGTTCGATTGAATACCAAACTCATCAAGGCCGATATCGCTTTAGAGCCTGAAACCGACAGCTTGCCCATGGCGATGTGCAGCCCAACGGGTTATTCAGGTTGGACTTACACTCAAAAGCACAATGCTTTGCGCATCAGCGGTGAAATCCAAATCAAAGGAGAATCACTCGTTCTCCAACAAGCTCGTGCCGGTTATGACTTTTCAGCGGGTTACATGAGGCGTGAGACCAGTTGGCGCTGGGCAAGTATCAACACGCAATCCAATGGCACAGATATTGGCCTAAACCTCGCGGCGGGCGTGAATGAGACTGGAGGCTGCGAAAACGTGTTATGGGTCAATGGAACCAGACACTTGCTTAACCCGGTACAGTTTACGTTCAGTCGCCAAGACACGAACTTGCCTTGGCAGATAACATCACAAGATGAACGTATAAACCTGACCTTTACGCCCTTAAATAACCGCAGCGAAAAGCTCAATTTATGGCTGTTAAAGAGTAACTTTCGTCAGTTCATTGGTCACTTTTCTGGCTCGATTGAAGACAACAATGGAGTGACACATCAACTCGATGGTGTTCTTGGCCTAACAGAAGATCACTTTGCTCGCTGGTAACGTAATTCTGCTGATTGAATCTCAGGCGAGCAAGTCTAAGTAAACTTGATACTAAGAACGCGTATAGCGTCTCAACAAGGATAAAACATGAATATCGACGCATTAATCAATCACCCAGAATGGCTACTGCTGGTATTAGCGCCCTTATTCGTGGTGTGCATGTTGGCTGAGTATTTTATCGGTCAGAAGCAAGGTCGACTACCAGATAATTCCAGCTATAAACTTTCAGAAGTGATGTGTAACTTCACGCTTGCGGGAATGCATCAACTCTCCGATTTGCTCACCGGGTTATTGGTCGTGCAGTTGTATCTTTGGATGTTTGGTTGGCGTTTAATGGATATTGAAATGGGCGTGCTGAGTTTTGTTGTATTGATGGTGTTACAAGACTTTTGCTATTACTGGTTCCATAGAGCAAGCCATCGTGTTCGCTGGATGTGGGCCGCGCACGTCGCGCACCACAGTTCAGAACAGATGAACTTCAGTACGGCTTTCCGTCAGAGTTTGATGTACCCATTCGCAGCCATGTGGCTATTTTGGGTACCGCTCGTCATCATCGGTTTCGACCCTAAATGGGTCATCTTTGTGGTGCTTCTGAATCTAGGTTTGCAGTTCTTTGTACATACTCAATGGATACGAAGCTTAGGACCGCTTGAATACATCTTTAACACCCCATCACACCACCGTGTGCATCACGGTAAAAACCCGCAATACATCGATAAAAACTACGCGGGCGTTCTTATTATCTGGGATAAGTTATTTGGTACATTCGAACCTGAAGTTGAAACTGTACGTTACGGCGTCACCAAACCCGTGAACAGTTTTAATCCGATAGTGGTCACCTTTCAAGAATGGAAGGCCATATTCAAAGATTTGAAGAACCGAGAGCTAACCATGAAGCAGAAAATCCAGTTGATACTCTCGCCTCCTTCAGACTAATCAAAGCGATCAGGTCTAATACACCTTATGAAAATCAATGAGGTTGAATGTGAGGTCGCTTACCCAGAAATCGCCGTCCAAGTCGGCACCTTGCACGTATCGCTTGTCGCCCATTTCTAATGTCACAATGTATTTGCCCGCGATGAGCCCCTCTACCATGTAAAAGCCATCGCTCTCAATCTCGCTCGAATACTCGGTGCCTTTCTGGATATGTTTAAAGTGCAGATAAGCACTGTTTTCTAGATCGCCTTCCACTGTGCCATCGACGCCAAATGACACCACCATTTCGATGTGAGCATGAGTTAGCCCGACTTGCTTAGTGTCTACAAACACAGGGTTTTGAATCGGCGTGAGGTTAAGGTCGAGTGCCCCTTCATCAATATAGATAGGCAGATTATCTCGAGCCGGAACACTTGAGAATTCAAATCGGCCTTTTGCATCACTGACTGCTCGTTGATCCAAGATTTGTAGGCTTACGCCTTGTATCGGTTGTTTGTGGTGATCGTAAACAATGCCCGTCAGCTTAGAATGGTTGTATCGATTCCACTCAACAAACTCACCAATGCTTTCATCAAAGTAAGTTTTAGCACCGAATTCTGTCGTCATCTCAACACCGTATCGGTCTTCGGTTCCTTCTAGCTTAAAGAGTAAATAAGGGTTCACTCGAGCTTCTAAAGAGGCGGAAAACGAAACTTCCTGTTTTTGATAGCGAGCCGATACGTTGGTCGTGAGCTCTTGAAAAACCTCCAACGGATCTAACAGGCACTCTTTGCACGCATTTCTCAGAGACAGCTCCGTTCGTTCATGATGACCAGAGCCATCAACAGTTCCAGAAATATTCCACGACGTATCCGAAAAACCGCTTTTAGCCAAACCAATAGTGTGTAGATAGTCTTCTTGATGAGAAGCTTTGATGTATCGATAGTCACCGGCGTATGAGACAAACAGATTACGAGCCACTTTCGAGTTCAACTTGGGTTCAACGCTCAACTCATCTTCATCATCCCTTACCGTCAAAAAGGCCGTTAGATTGGCAAGCGACAGGTTGTATTTGAAAACATCGTACTCCATCGACTCTAAGTCCAATTCATCGGTTTTATTAAGCTCTATCGATGCCGACTGATCACCATTGATCAAAATATCAAACTCCATTGGAAACCGATTGAACTCCGGCAACCAACCGATATGACCCGCGAACCAATGCGCCGGTAAGTATCGTCCTTGAACACCAATCAAGTCTTTGCCATTTTGCCTCATAAAGGCACTACCCACGGTGAAGTAATCGGCAAGCCCATACTCAAGCGACACTGCACCCGCTCGTTCTGCACCTTCATTTCCCACCACTTGCACGCCCCACTCGTTGCGTGGCAGAAATGCATCTTCTAAACCGGCGACGGTGATCTCTTCTTCCTGCCAGACACCTTTCGATAAGTAGTAGCGAAACTTGATGGTGTCACCGGGGGAGATGTTGTCTTCTTCAACCACGAAACGTCCAAACTCATCAGAGCGATAAGTGGTTTGATAAATGCCATTGACCAAAACATCGATACTGATGTTGGGTTGAGTGGTTCGTTCGAGTTGAAGATTGCCGAACTCTGTCTGTCGCTTTCGGTTGGTGTAATAGAGCCCATCTTCGAGGGTTTGATTCACGGTAAAGACGCTGCCATCTAATAACACATGGCCGACTTCCAAAGAGCCTTCACCGTCATGAGCTTCTACCGCAATGTTGTAATAAACGATGGGGTTATCTTCTCGTGAATCAATCGACAAGCGAGACAAGGAGTGCTCAGTGCTTAATATGGTGTCTGAAATTGCGTAAACATCACCGCCAGTTTCACTGTCGTGATAAACCGAAGTCGCTAACCGAGTCGCCAAACCCACGGCGGCAACAGGTTCGAAAGCTGGCGTGTTTTCAGCTCGCTTGAGATCCTCGGCCTTCTTACGTGATTCATTTTTCATCTTAGAAATAGCGGCTTCCAGTTCAGTCAATGAACTGAATTCTGGAGTAACGGTGAGCCGATAATCATCAATATCCCAACGCACTTTTGCCGGGATACAAGCTTGTAAGCTGTACCAGTGAATGTAAGTTTCTGAGTCGATGACTTGATATTTGATCGACTGGATATTGTTGTCATCGCGATAACAAATGGCTTGTTCGGTATCTAAAATGTACGGAGGAGATTCTCTTCCCACATCTTGAGGCAAATACAGTTCGCAATATCCGCTTTCATCACACTGACCATTCATTTCGAGCAGATAAAAAGCGGCATTGGATATCGAAATGAAGGGTTCTTCGTAGTCATCCATCATGACACGGTAAAAGCTATCCCCCACTTTCCCGACTCGAACTTCAACATGGGCTGGATAGAGTTCACTCGCCTCACTTTCTGCTTTAGATTGCGAATACGCACCAAAAGGAAACAGTGAAGCGAGCAACAAAAGTCGCCAAACCATGCAATTGAACACTGGCTTTTACAGAGTCAGCGACAATGAAACGAGCACTACAGAACACATTCGTACAGAGGCTGTTCGTTCTGAACCAGTGAGATCTTTGAGCCTTTTGGGAAAGGCTTGGTTAATTCAGCATTACGAAGTAGCACCACTTTTTCGCTATGCTCGTCTACATTCAATTTCGCAGTAAACTGAAAGTTACCATCGTTTCGAATCTTGATGCTTTGGTTGTCACACTCAAACTTAACATCTTGCACCCGCTCACCTTTCTGAACATAAACGGGTACATAACTGTTGATGTGAAAGTTCAGTTGAAAGGCTGAACCATCACTGTTGGTTTTACTTGAAGACAACGCAATGCCTGATAGCTCTGCAGCTTTTGCTATTGGGGAAAACCACAAGTAAGCACGATATTCACCATCAGCCATGTCAGCAGGTAAAGCATTCATACGTAGGCGAACCGTGCGTCTTTGATTGGGTTTAAGTTCACGAATTATTGGTGGTGACACTTTAATCCAACTCGCGATATCTTCTGATTGCGCGATATTAGCGTCAGTTCGAACTAAGCCACTCGCCTTTACCGGGCGATAAATCGGTTTTATCTCCAAGCGAATCGGTTGATCTGAATTGTTTTCGACGACGATTTTTTCAGTCACCGAAGTGTCGGCATCCAGCACAAAACGAGTCGGTGCGATAAGTAACTGAGCATAGGCTTGTGTTGTGAAGATTAAGCCGAGAACACATGAGATAAACAACTTCATTTATAATTAACCTCAAAAGGAATTGTACTGGTGTAAAGGCCTGCTGGGTGGTTAGCGCCGATTTTTACTTTGGCACCAATACACAATAATTTGCTTCTTCCATTCCCTTTGATTTTGGCTCTACCACGCTTTGATAAGCCACAACCAAAATAGAACTTTCTAATACGCAGGCGTTTGGATTTACGAGAATGGTTTAGATATTGCTTGGAAGGGAGAGAAACCACGATTTTTTTACCAGGCTCACCTTCAACATAAAAACGAACCACATAAACCTGACTATTGGATGGGTTTGAATCCGCATTCTGGCCCGACCCAGAGATATACATACCCGGAAATTTCACTTCCATATTCTCAGGAATAATTTCTAGCGCATGAAAAGGGCTGGAGTAAATCATCAGACCAATATAAATCGCGTATTTGAATAGAACACTCATAGTAAAAGCGGCTGCTTTATAGCAGCCACAATATTACATTGGTTTCATTTAATTACTGGTAAGTAACATCTACTGCAACGTTAGCAGTATATGTACCAGCAACTAATGTCGCACTTGAAGTACGTGCAGTACCACCAATATTAAGAGCCGCAGTACCACCGGTAAGAGTAATAGCGTTATTAAAGTCGAATTCAGCTGCAATCGTATTTACGCCGTTAACCAAGTTAGTATCAGAAATACTTACTGTTACTGCATCACCAGATTCTCCAGAAAGAGTAAATGCCGCAGCTCCAGCATCACCTTGAGCGATAACAACGTCCGTTGTGTTGTCTGAAGTGATGATACCGAAGTCAAGATCACTTGTTTTTGTCATTGTAATTGCTTGTTTTACTTCTAGTGTTGCATCAAAAGTGTCACTCACAGCGAAAACGTTCGCTGAAGAGATAGAAAGTGCAGATACAGCAACAACCTTAAAGACTTTGTTCATTTCTTTAATCCTTTATATAAAATCGGCTTTATTATTAGGGTTACCTAATAGTCAATCAAAGTTAACAATTAAGTAACAACAATCCTATTTAGAAAATATATATATTGACACTTATTTATAAAGAAATGAGGCGCAGTGAGAATAAGATCACGCAAATTGATACAAATAACACTAACAATAATAATGGTATTGAATCATTTTCACCAATTATATATAAAACTGGTTTTACACTTAATTCCTTTATTTTTGTACGTAATTATTTTTATAAAAAGACCTTAATTAGAGTAACCCTAAAATAAAGGACAAGAGTAAACCCTTATTATATTCAGGTTAATTACTATATAGATCACCGTGTTGCAATGCAGTCTTAGAAGTGAAACACGATGACAATTAAAATAAATTGTAATAAAAATGAAATATTAGAGTTTCATTTTTATCAAATTCAAACACAGATTATAGAAAGTATTATAAATGAGACAGACATAACGCTCCAGTTAAATTAACCCCGACAATCAAAAACACCAAAAAAACAATTAAATCTAAGGGGATTGTATTACGAAAAACACCTTGATTGGACAGAGCCTAGACAGGCAAGTGAAGCAGTTTAAACATCTGTGCTGCGGTTTAGACACAAGTACAGCAGATTAACCACCAGTCAAAAAACAACGAGGTGTTTCTAATCACACGGCTTTAGAGTAAAAGACAAACAAACTCATTCGCGGTAAACCTGAAATCCGACTCATCGCCTTACAACAGCTAAGGTGAAAAGATAGGTAAAAAAGAGGTACACAGGCAGAATTGTGACCATAGAAAAGCCACAATTGGATTCAAAACCTTCCCCACCGACTCGATTGAATAGTAAAGCACCGTTTTCCAGCAATTTATTTGTGATCTGGGTTGCACGCGTACCGCATACTATCAGATACTGAACAAAACTAACCTTCAGCCACAGTAAACGTTCCGCGCTTGCTGTTCAGGAAATTCAATGAGTTCAGATAATCAGCCGACCTACTTCTTTTTCGATTACGAAACGTGGGGCGTTAGCCCAGCAAAAGACCGTCCGAGTCAATTTGCGGGTGTTCGTACCGACCAAGATTTCAATGTTATTGGAGAGCCTCTGGTTATCTATTGCCAACCTCCCGCTGATTACCTCCCTGCGCCTGAAGCTGCACTGATCACCCGTATCACACCACAAAAAGCGGCTTCACAAGGTCTTCCTGAACCAGAGTTTATCGCTAAGATCCATGCTGAGTTGGCGAAACCAAACACCACAAGCCTTGGCTACAACAGTATTCGATTCGATGATGAAGTAACGCGTTACACCTGTTACCGAAACTTCATCGACCCATATGCGTGGAGTTGGCAGAACGGCAACTCGCGTTGGGATCTGTTAGATGTAATGCGCGCTGTTCACGCACTGCGCCCTGAAGGCATTGTTTGGCCAGAGAACGAAGAAGGTTATCCAAGCTTCAAACTGGAACACCTATCTGTGGCAAACGGCATTGAACATGAGAACGCGCACGATGCGATGGCCGATGTTATTGCGACCATCGAACTGGCTAAGAAGTTAAAGGCTGCACAACCTAAGATGTTCGATTACCTCTACAACATGCGTCATAAGCGTAAGCTGAATGACCTGGTTGATATTGTAAACATGACACCATTGATGCACGTTTCGGGCATGTTTGGCCGTGACTGCAACTACACAAGTTGGATTGTGCCTATGGCTTGGCACCCAACCAATCAAAATGCCGTTATCGTGGTTGATTTAGCCAAAGATCCAAGCCCACTGTTAGAACTGGACGCTGATGAACTCAGAGACAGACTCTACACCAAACGCAGTGAACTGGGTGAAGACGAGCTACCCGTACCAATCAAATTGGTTCAACTGAACAAGTGCCCTATTCTTGCTCCAGCTAAAACGCTGACGGCTGAAAATGCCGAAACCATCGGTATTGATCGCCAGCAATGCTTGAAGAACTTGGCACTGCTGCGCGAACACCCAGAGATCCGCGAAAAACTGATCGGCCTGTACTCACAAGAGCGAGAGTACGAAAAGAGTGATGATGTTGATACACACCTTTATGACGGTTTCTTCTCACCTGCTGATAAAACAGCGATGAACATCATTCGCGAAACTGACCCAAATAACTTGGCAGCTTTAGATATCACCTTCGGTGATGAACGTATTAAACCGTTACTGTTCCGTTACCGTGCTCGTCATTTCCCATGGACGCTCGACGAAGCTGAGCAGTTGAAATGGGCGAACCATTGTCGTGAGTTTTATGAAAGCCGTTTAGAAGAGTACATGCTCAACCTTGAAAACCTCGCGCATGAACATGAAAGCGACGAGAAGAAAATGGCTATCTTGAAGGCGGTTTATCAATACGTAGAAAAGTTAGCTAGCTAATTCCATTATCAAGAGACGTAACACTTTGAAAGAAAGATTGATCCAACTGGTTTACTGCTTAATCTCCTTCACCTTAATCATAGGTGCACTTACAGCAGGTAACGCGTTACAGCACTTTTTGGATACCTCAATCCCAGGCAGTATTTTTGGCATGTTGATTCTGTTTGCCGCCATGGTGATTGGTATTGTTCCTTCGCACTGGGTACAACCCGGTGCAAGCTTGATTATCCGGCTAATGATCTTACTGTTTGTTCCGATCAGTGTTGGGTTGATGGATCACTTCGACATGCTCATCGCGAACGCATTGCCAATTATGGCGAGCGCCGTTGGCGGCACGTTACTGGTGTTGGTGTCCTTATCATGGTTTTTAGACCGCTTGCTTTCGAGAGGTAACTGATCATGTGGATTCTACTCACCATCGTGGTATTCCTGTTTGCTCGCTGGGTAAGTCAAAAAGTAAACTCACCGCTTTGTAATCCCCTGCTTATCAGCATTGGTATCATCATTCCGATTCTCACGTTCTTTAGAGTACCGTTTGAGACTTACTATGCCGACAACACCTGGATTACCTACATGCTGCAGCCTGCGGTTGTTGCCCTTGCTTATCCGCTTTACGAACAGCTACCTCAAATCAGAGCAAACTGGCGCATCATCACCTTTGCTTGCACGCTAGGCAGTGTGATGTCGATGACAACGACAGCATTAATCGCAGTGGCTTTTAAAGCTGACTTAACTTTGATTGCGAGTTTATTAGGTAAATCAGTCACCACACCAATTGCGATGGAAGTATCGAGCCATTTAGGTGGTGAAGCAGCGATTGCGGCAATTCTGGTATTGATTGTTGGTCTGTTTGGGGCAATTTTTGCTTACCCAATCTACAATCTCATTGGTATTAAGAGCCCTATCGCACGTGGTTTAACCATGGGTACTGTGTCTCACGCTTTAGGCACGGCAACCTGTGCTGAAAAGAATCAGGAAGATGCTGCATTCAGTTCGTTGGCATTGGTTCTTTGTGGGGTTATCACCTCAATCATTGCACCGAGTATATTTTCGCTCGTGGTTTGGTTCTATTCTTAACCACTTTGATTACAGTTTATACGCGCTCTAATAGATGAGTTGGTAAATAGCTAAACTCACTGGTTCGCGGCTTTTAGGCGTTACAGATATCAATAAGCCCAAGCATAACCTGATTATTTCAGTGATAGCTTGGGCTTTTTTCTCGCAATTACTCGGCAATAGCAGTCAAATCGCGCCCTGTTTAGGCCAATAAGTGGGATATCAATGGTAGTTTTTACTCTTGCAATCGATTTCATCTGTGACCTCACTCTAATTATGCAAACCAATGTAACAACAACAACACAGTAGTGATCAAAGTCACAGAAAATTCCTGAGCATTGCATAGAATTAAAGCCTAAGGTCAATTAAGGATTCAACATGAACAGTCGTATTACCCTGGCGCTGGAAAGTGCTCCAACAGCAATCAAAGCACTTTTGAGTGACATCGTATTAGCAGACAACTTTGACGCGACATTGTCTCCAGAACAATTTGCTAGCCTACTGCAAGCAAGTGGTTTAGCGGATGACGAGCTACGTATTGCGCTACTTCCTTTTGCCGCAGCTTATTCTTACGCTCCGTTATCTGACTTTTATGTTGGTGCAATCGTGCGTGGTTTATCTGGCACTCTGTATTTTGGTGCAAACCTTGAAATTGCTGGTGCTCAACTTGGCCAAACAGTACACGCTGAGCAATCTGCAATCAGCCACGCTTGGATGAAAGGCGAGCAAGGTATCTCTGATATCACAATCAATTTCAGCCCTTGTGGTCACTGTCGTCAATTCATGAACGAACTGACCACAGCAAAAGAACTTAAAGTTCAGCTTCCACAACGTGATGAAATGTCTCTGCAAGAGTACCTACCAGACTCATTCGGCCCTGCTGACTTAGGTGTGACGACTGGCCTAATGACTAAGCTTGATCATAAGCACACGACTGAAGAAACAACGCCTATTGTTGTAGAAGCGCTAGCAGCACTAAACCGCAGCCATGCTCCTTACACCAAAAACCTAAGTGGTGTTTCACTGCAATTGACGTCGGGTGAGATTTTCACCGGTGCTTACGCTGAAAACGCAGCGTTCAACCCGAGCTTACCTCCTCTACAAGTGGCGTTGATTCAACTTAAACTGGCTGGCTTCGATTTTGAACAGATTGAAAGTGCAGCGTTGGTTGAAATTGCCGAAGGTAGCATCAGTCACCTAGCGGATACGCAATCTACATTAGAAGCGATTAATCCCGACATTCCAGTGACTTACTTAGCAATCTAAGTACATCTAATTAACAAAATTTTAAATAAGCAGCCCTATTTAACGGGGCTGCTTTTTTTATACCTGTAATTAACGCAACAACTTGCGCAAACGTTTGCTTTTATCATTGAAATAAGTATGATCACCCCGTTTTCAATCAATCGCTCAAAAGATCGGAAGGAATTTCTATGTTTGGTACTGCTACTCGTGAAAATGCTACTCGTGTACTTCTATTAGGTTCAGGTGAACTCGGCAAAGAAGTTGCTATCGAGTGCCAACGTTTAGGCTTGGAAGTTATTGCATGTGACCGTTACGCAGACGCACCCGCAATGCAAGTTGCACATCGTAGTCATGTATTAGACATGTTAGACGGCGATGCACTGCAAGCAGTCATTGAACTTGAAAAACCAGATTATGTGGTTCCTGAAATTGAAGCTATTGCCACCAGCAAGTTGGTAGAGCTAGAAGCGCAAGGCTTAAATGTCGTTCCCACTGCAAATGCGACTAAGCTAACGATGAACCGCGAAGGTATCCGTCGCCTAGCTGCAGAAGAGCTAAAGCTGAGCACTTCTCCTTACCGCTTTGCAGACACCTTTGAAGACTTCGCTGCCGCTGTTGAATTCGTGGGCATGCCTTGCGTTGTTAAGCCAGTAATGAGCTCTTCAGGTAAAGGCCAAAGCGTTATCAAAACAGAGGAAGACATTCAAAAGTCTTGGGACTACGCACAAGAAGGCGGTCGTACTGGCGCGGGTCGCGTAATCGTTGAAGGCTTCATCGACTTTGATTACGAAATTACGCTACTTACCGTTCGCGCAGTCGACGGTGTTCACTTCTGTTCGCCTATCGGTCACCGCCAAGAAGATGGTGATTACCGTGAATCATGGCAGCCACAAGTCATGTCAGACAACGCACTTAAAACAGCGCAATACACCGCTGAACAAGTGGTTAATGCACTAGGTGGTCACGGTATCTTCGGCGTAGAGCTGTTTGTTAAAGGCGATCACGTTATCTTCAACGAAGTATCCCCTCGCCCACACGATACTGGCTTAGTGACTCTTATGTCTCAAGACTCATCGGAATTCGCACTGCACGTACGCGCCTTTACTGGTATGCCGATCAAATCCATCACGCAATACGGTCCGTGTGCATCAGCGGTTATTCTGGGCCAAGGCTCTTCAACCAACATTCGTTTTGAAGGTCTTACAGAGGCGCTAGACGCACCACAGACGCAAGTTCGCTTGTTTGGTAAACCTGATATCGATGGTCGCCGTCGTCTAGGTGTGGCGCTTACTCGTCGCAACAGCACTGAGACTGCGATTGAAGATGCAATTGAGAGTGCTTCTAAAGTAAAAGTAATTTACTAGCTGTTAATTACCATTTTCTAGCTAATGACAACTAGACTACTAATTGGTAACGACTAACTCAGATCTGAACCATTACGTTCTCGCATCTGAACAATCACGACTTCAAATCTGAACAACAAAAAGACGGGCTATCGAGCCCGTCTTTTTGTTGGTGTTATCTTTTTTATTGAAGCGGTCTTTTCGCTAGAGAGCTCACTGCGCTTAAGCGTCTGACTCAATCAAGTACACTTCTTCACTAAATCGAGACAAGCCTTTTTTGGCAATCTTCGGATGTTCATCGTCTGCAATATCTTGATTCAACAATGTGATTTTGTATCCCGCGAACAACTGATCAATCTCTAGTTTAGGTACGCTAAACGGAGGCCCTGCCATCTCGTTTTGGTCGTAATCTAGAGTCACCAGAAGGATCTTACCAACCGGTTTCAGCAGTTGTTTCAAACGCTCTACATACTGCACTCGCATCTCTTCAGGCAATGCGACTAAAGACGCGCGATCATAAATGGTATCGACAGGCTGGATTGGCGCTGAGAAGTAATCGCCCGTGTAGATGTTCAGTTCATCGAATTGATACAGCTCGTGCTGACCACTGATTTGAGTCACAGTCGGGGTGTAAAGGTGCTCTGCAAAAAATGCGCGAACCGCAATCTGACTTAACTCGACACCTTGAACATCTTCATGCTTTGAAGCTAGCCAAATCAGATCTTCACTTTTGCCACAAAGTGGAACAAACACACTCTTCTCGTAGCTAGGCTCAGTCTTTTCCCAAAATTTAATCAGAAGTGGGTTTACATCTTCAAGGTGGAAACCAATTTGGTTGGCTGCCCATTTATTGTGCCAAAATTCAGGATTATTCATCTTTCGTTCATGTTAAACAGTCATAATGCAAGGGTACAGTATAGAGAAGTAAGAGCAACCTTAGCTTGGTTTAAACTACCACATTGGTTTCGATGAAATCAGAAACTGGCTAAGTTCAAAGTTCTAATAATTGCGGAACTAACGGTTGGATTATTTGTCTATATCTTCACATTTTAAAGCAATATTAAACGTTAGAGTTGGTTTCTGTCTTAGCTAGCCCCATTTAATATGTAGTGAGTTTAGTTAAGCTGTTTTTACTCTTATGCGTTACTGGTTACCCCTTTTGACTACCCGTTTTTGTAACCTTGTATTTTGGAGTTTGAATGAGTGTATTTCTCCGTACGACGGCCCTAATGCTATTGGTATTGAGCCGAGCGCCTGCATTCGCAGCAGCACCTGTTTCAACAAGTTCGACTGATCAAACGCGCACTCCTGCGCAAAACCAAGTTTCATCAAACGTATTCCGTCATAGTTTGAGCGGCCTTTACGGCATCAAAGCCTTCGACTCACGCCCGACTCAGCCTTACACCGACTTCGATATTCTGTACAGCAAAGCGCATCAAGGCCAAGCTGAACTAGAAACTATCTGTAAAAGTACTGCCCTACTCACCAATTCTGAAGCGCTATTTGCTGGCGTTAAATCTCAAGCTCGTGCAGAAGAAAAAATCGCCCTTGAGCTTGATGGTGATGTGACAAAAATTACCGACTTAGCCCGCGCAACTATCATCGCGAACGATGTAGAGAGCTTGGTTGAAGTTTACGAAGCGCTAAGCCGCGAAGCAGACGTTGTTAAACTGAAAAACAAGTTTAAATCACCGGCTGACTCTGGTTACCGTGACCTTAACTTGTTGGTTCGTTTACCTAAAACCAACATCATTGCAGAGGTTCAACTTCACTTAAAAGCAATTGCTGATGTGAAAAGTGGTCCTGAGCACGAGCTGTACGAAATTATCCAAGGTATTGAGCGTCACGCAATTGCAGAACAACGCCCTATCAATGACATTGAAGCGGCACAAATTAATAGCCTAAGACGCCAATCTTTAGAGCTTTACCAACAAGCATGGCAACCTTACATTACCACGCACATCAAAGCGGCTTAACCACTGGCATAAACGCTTATCACAAACAAGAACGACAAAGGGCTGCATAATCGCAGCCCTTTGTTTTATTTACTGTTTTACCTATCGTTATCAACTATTTTACCTATCGAGCCTCGTAAAAACCAACTTAACCAACGTCTCAGAAAGCCTCACCTATTGGTGATAATACTCTTTAGTGCGATTGTATAAATCCAATGGCTTCAACGTGCTATAAAACGCAGCCGCATCTTGTAAGTCTTCATCCGAAAGGTGTTTCATCACCGACTGCATGTACAAATCTTGGCGCTCATCGCTTTTAAAATTGCGCAGCTGCTTAAGAATATACCCAGCTTTCTGACCTTTGATGTTGGGATAAGATTGTACGAAGGGAATAATTTTGTCGCCATGGCACTGACTACATAAGTTCTGAACCAACTTTTCACCTGAAACTAAACTAGGTATGTAATCTTTGGTGGTTACCTTGCTATCGACAAGCGTTTCAACCTCAGTTTTAGCTTCCGCTTTAAGCTTCGGTGCTGGTTCCGACTCTATCCCTAATGATTCGACTCGCGAGGCAACTTTATCTTCAGTGCTCGGCTGTTCATCAGTACACGCCGATAACGACAAAACTACTGCTGCAGCGGCTATCGCAATAGCTCTATTAGCAACAACTCTATTGGCAACAGCTCTATTAAAAACAGCTCTATTAAAAACAGCTCTATTAACAACAGCTCCATTCGCAACAATTCCATTTACAAGAGAGGTTCGCTTTAATCGATTGATAATCATTGGCTCTCTCCCGGCATAGGTGGCATCAAGGCGCTATCAATAGGCTTACGACGATACTTGTTCATATCGATGCCTTTGTCTTGATAGTAGGTACTGAGGTAATCCAATACTGGATCCCAAGTATCAGACAGATCCCACAGCCCTTGAGTGTCGACCATCCACTGAATGGTTTCACGCCATTGCTCTCGGTTACCGCTATTCTGAGCAACGATTAAGCTAGTATGGCAGGCGTTACATTGCCCTTTCACGGTCTCCCAACCGGGTGCCATAATTAGACCCGACGTTTTGTCTACGCCGTAATACTCTTTCGGATTCTCCGGAACGTCATCAGCATGAACAAGCATCGACGTCAACAAGCTGCACACCAATGCCGCTCTCATTATGCCTTTACGGTAACCGAGCTTGCTGACAGGAGTTGAGTCTGCATGAAATGAGAGGCCATCAATCAAATTGACTTGTTTCGAACGGCCATAATTAGGCTTATTGGAAATAGACGGCATCACGACACTCTTACAGCAATACGGTGACAACCATTGAACAGATAACCTTTAGGGTTCCATTGCGGTTGTACGACTGGCTGGCTATCGCCTTCACTGTCGGTTGCCTTTGCCCAGATCTCGTAATAACCAATCGTAGGAAGGTCTAAATCAGCTTCCCACTGTTGCCACGCGCCCTTATTTACTGGCTTGTTCAGCTTCGCATCATGCCAAGTAGTACCGTAATCGTAACTCACTTGCAGCTTCTCAACGGTTCTCAAGCCAGCCCAAGCATGACCACTGACTTTGACCTTCTTACCTAACGTAAACTCAGTGCCACTCTTTGGCGAAGTAATTAACGATTTAACGATCATCTCTTCAATGATTCGGAAATCTTTGTTATCCACTTTCTCACCCGGAGCGATTGGGTTCTTAGGCACTTGATAAGCAGGAGCCGCCATCTTGTGTCCATCATGGATCTTATTTCGAATACTGATGCCGGTCGTGCATTTCTGAGAAACAGAAGCCGGTCGGCCGCCAAATACCGTTCGTAGCGGATAACCATGAAGATAAGGGATCGGCTCGTCATTCATTTCCCATGCGATTAACGCATTATCGTTCATCGCAGCTGCAATGGGAACGCCACGTGAAATCGCCTCACCTTTACCACTCAAGTGTTTATCAAAGCCATGGTTACCAACGTAAACCGCATCATCTTTAATGCCACAGTCTTTAAGCACATCACTCAACAACACACCTGTCCACTGTGAGCAATAGACGCCAGCATTGCTCCATTGATTGCCTTTGGTGCTTGGATAGAAGTTATTACGGCTGTTACCACCACACTCCAACACAAGACTTTGTGTGTGATGCTTAAACTTCGATTTCAACTCTGCGATCGTATAGGTTTTGCTTTGCTTTACCGATTCACCTTTCACTTCGAAGGTCCAAGTATCTGGGTCCATCTCCGTAAAATCTGGCATCAAGCCATTCCAACGAACAAAGGGAACATCTGCAGGAGTCACAGCAGGCGCAAGCATACTTTCTGGAGGATACGCATTCAAAGGGTTGGTATTTAAAACGGTGTAGTAATCCGGTAGATCTTCTGCTTTTGCCCACGTTAATGCATTGATGTCCAGTGCAGCTAAACCTTCAGGTCGATTCGCGGCAAATACCCACGACACCGGCAATGCAGATACTGCGGTTGCTGAAAGCGCGGCTTTAAGGAACTGTCTTCTATCTAAACTCATTGCGGTGACCCTGTGTTATTTAGTTGGTAAAAGTAATTGGCTAGCTTCTTGATGTCTTCTTCTGACAATAGCTGTGCGACTTTGGACATCGTTTTGTCCTCACGCTTACCACTTTTAAAGTCAGTCAGTTGCTCAGTAAGGTAGACTTGGTTTTGCCACTTAAGGTTAGGGATAGAGGGAAACGAGGTGTCGTTGTTACTGCCATGACAAGCAATGCACATATTGGCGAGTTGCTGGTACTCAGCTGCCGAAGCGACAGTCGATAAAAAGAGTAACATCAAAGCTAAAGCGGACTTACGCAAAGCTTCTCCTTAGATTTAGATCAACAAAATAGATTAACTGGCTGCTTATTGAGCGCATTACAGCAAATCACTCGGGTGATTTAAATTCAATTAGATTTAACCTCTGTTCAATTTCACTGAACGGATTTCAAAAACAAATAAGGTGCGTTGAATACATACTGCCTAGCTGTCCATTTTAAATGTACGGGTAATAAATAAAGACGGCGTCGATGTATGGAGACAAGATAAGGTGCTGGGAACAAAGTTGTATGACTGAGCTGAAGTGGTAGGTATTGATCGACTGTGGAGAGTCACTAGAACAAAAGAGCTCTGCTTGACGGGCGTAAACAGAGCTCATGCGATGGTAATTGGTAATTGGTAATTGGTAATTGGTAATTGGTAAAGTATAGATATAGTTATATATACAGACTTACTGGAACCGCTTAGCAAACACATAGCGCTTCTAGTAAAAACAGCCCCTACTTCGATACTGCTCCGCCAAGGGTTTTGCTTAATCGAAAGTTAATGATCTTGTGAGATATTGCGTTATCGCCGTAATGCAGTTCCGACATATCGACAATGTCGTTATAGAGCACAATCACCTTGCCCTCTTGCTCGATAACAAGAACCTTTTGACCAAAAGCATCTAAACCAATACTAGGAAAATCAGTCATTGCGGTCGCGCCAGGCGCTGGCCCTCCAAACACTAACAAAGTTGCTTTAGGAAGCGATTGTCCAATCGATTCGGCCCGAGCCTTGTAGTCCCAATTCATAAACCAAACCGTGTCATCTTGTTCAAGAACATCTCGCTTAATATTCTTTAACGTCGTCTCAAAGTCATAATCAGATTCAAGCGCTTCAATGCCATACCCTTGCTCTAAGGTGTCACTATTAACCGCAGAAGCGTTGTCTAGCCCACGAACAAGCTGTTCAATCTGCAATTGGTATTGTGTAAGCGTGGCGTCATCTGTGATCCCATGTCTTTTTCGAATAAACTCTGCATCTGTGTAGACCGTTTTTTGAATCCCGCCTTCCATGTAGTTTAAAACTCGAAAAGGCAGATCGAGTCCTACTTCCGGGTTGAGTTTTAATAATGCGGTATTAAGAGCGTCATTGGTGTAGAAATCCACACGACTTGGAGCCAAATACTCTCCTGCTTGTTCCGCTAAACGAGAATGGTCGATAGTCAGCACATGATCCAAACTTTGCCCTTGCGCATTAGCTTCGACGGTCAAAGCATTCTGATCGACGGCTTGTAGCTCAGAGACATAAGCAATGGGATCGACTGTTGACTCACATCCCATCAAAGGTAACGCCAGCAACATCATTAAAGAACGATTTTTCATTGATAACCTCTTAATTTTTAATCACATGCCCAACAAAGCTATACCTATACCTATACCTATACCTATACCTATACCTATACAGTATCAGTATCAGTATCAGTATCAGTATCAGTATCAGTATCAGTATCAGTATCAGTATCAGTATCAGTAGAGTGAACGCAGATTCACGCTAAGAAATGAGCTGATTCATCGCAACCGAGTTCAATCTTTCAACCTGATTAGAATGAGGCATCATCGATATCTTCAAAATGCTTTGAGCAATAACTGACGACTCAATCGGGACATACTTACTTAGATTGCCGATCATTAGCGGCTTAACAATTTTCAATAAACCTTGCAGAAATTTTTCATCCGTTCTTTTCTCATCACGGTCGCCCGCTAAAGGCCCGGGATGTAAAAAAGTCGTTTGTTCGAAACCCAGAGATTCGACCTTTGCTTCCATTTCACCTTTGCAACGAAGGTAATGGGAACGAGCGTTAATATCCGCTCCAAGGCATGACACAACAATGATGTGACCTACGCCAAGCTGCTGCATTTTCTCAGCGGTCGCTGTGACTAAATTGACATCAATTTCGCGCAGTTTTTCTTTCGTGCCAGCTTTCTTAATCGTGCTACCCAAAGCAATGATGCCAATCTCAGGCGGTTGATCCATTGTGATGTCTGGAGAGACTGATAGCGCTTCGTCAATCACTTGAGTCAACTTAGAACCTTCAACAGCCAATCGATGTCGAGACAATGCATAAACGCGATTTACCTCATCACTTTTAAGCAGTGCAGCAAGCGTTTCTTTACCGACTAGGCCACTCGCACCAGCAATAATTATTGATTTGTTCATATTGGTCTCACCATTTAGTCGATTAACACTTACTGTGTACTATTTAATTTCTTCAAGCATTGCGTTAGGTATGATGCTTTCGATGGAAATGTACTGCTCAACATCGAGTAACAAGAAACAGCCATAAGCCAAACCACTCCAACCTAGGATCGACAACGTCAGCATAGCGAACGTCTTTCTCCAATCTTGATTAAGCCGCTTCGAAACAAAGGTGTAGCTTGGAATTCCCACCAGAACAGGGGCTAAAACAGCCATCGTGAGTTGACCGTATTTATTCCATCGCTTCATAAAGCGTCTCAGCTTAGGCTTAAAAGAAACGGTTTTTTGCCGATTAAAAATGCTCGAATAAACTGGCGCGACCTTCCACCCAACATAAGCTGCCAGCAATGCGGGAAGTAGATTAAATAATAGCATTTCAGGGTATGAATATGACATGAGCGCTGCCAGAGCAGGCCCTGAATACGTTTTCCAAAGACTCAATAGCGCCATTGAAAACCCAATGAATAGATAACTTTCCAATGCTAGTGTCATAGATGCGATTCTCTCTTTGAACTACCTGTTTGAAAGGCTCTGTGCAGAAATGCGCTGATTTTCAGTCACCCTTTCACTCTGTACTGCTGACACAATAAACAAAACAAACCGATCGGTCTAGTGTTTTTTTGAATCTGTTTACATTGAGCTCCTAGTACAAGCATAAGAAGCAAACTAGACAATTGGGTGAACTTTAAAAGTATATGGTGCAGATTAAGTTATGACAGAAGCAGAAATACATCAGTCGTAAGCAGTGGGATTGAGAGAACCAACCGTGAAATCAACGAATCTTAAGAGATCGGCATAATGATGGTGAATAGTGAATCTAGGATTGGGTTTGGAATTTGGAAGCCGTTAGAGATTGAATGGTTGTTTTCTTTGGGATAGATACAAAAAGACCACGCTAGGCGTGGTCTATTGCTTGGCTACTTCTCGATTTTAATATTCTCGACTCGGGCCTTTAATTTTTGTCCCGGTCTAAAAGTAACAACACGTCGAGCAGAAATTGGAATGTCTTCACCAGTTTTCGGGTTACGACCAGGTCGCTCGTTTTTCTCACGAAGATCAAAGTTACCAAAACCAGACAGTTTTACCTGTTCGCCATTTTCAAGTGCCTTACGAACTTCTTCGAAAAACACTTCAACCGTTTCCTTGGCATCCCGCTTGCTGTATCCGAGTGTTTCAAACAGGTTCTCAGCCAAATCGGCTTTAGTGAGTGCCATAAAACTTTCCTCAAAGCTATGTTATACATTGCTACCATCGCCAGTAGCGCCAAAGCATTTACCCTATTCAATCAATGAGATAAGGTCGTTTACAAGGAAAGTGTATGCCAAGCTTCTGATTTTCGCCAACTTTTTTATCTCAACTATTTAATTATTCTTTCAAATCAGAAAGATAAGTCGCTTGTAAAGTCACATATATGGCTAAAAAACATCTACCTAACCACCATCAAATAGAACAACACGCCTATTAATTTACTAAAAATAGAATTTAATACTTTAGAGACCTAAATGATAATTTTTGAGACCTTTCTCCGATACCCAATAAAATCAGCCACTTGATTTGATATCGAACTCAACAGAGGTTATTAAATAAGCGTTATTAAATATGAGATTTGTATCATTTCAGCATTTAATTCGAATTAGCCTGGATAAAACCTTACTGAGTTACGCTTCCCAGGGAGTTACTTGTTTAGAAGTTAACATAATAAAGCTCACCTCTGCATAAACAACCTAGCCGATACAGCTAGTATTGAACATGGCTGGTCGATGCTCCATCTACGTACCAGTTTGCACCAGAAACAAAACTCGCAGCAGGACTAGAAATAAAGGTCACCACGTTGGCAACTTCATCAGGGTTTGCTAATCGACCCATTGGGTTTCTTTCGAGGACTTTCTGGAAGGTCTCAGGCTCTTCACGCTTACACCTACCCCAAAGGCCGTCAGCAATATAAGTATCTCCAGGTGAAACGGTATTAACCCTTACCTTACGGACGTAGGTCAAAGCCAGAGATTTCATGTAATGGGCTAGTGCGGCCTTCCCAGCCCCATAAGCATTAGCGTGACAAGCGGTATATCCGCTCGCTTTCGATCCAATATAGGTTATTGCCGCGTAATCCGATTCAAGCAATTTGGGTAAAACCAACGTAATGGCATGCTGCGTTGCACTAATGTCCTTTTGCAGTACATCTTCCCACTCATCAGAAAGTGCACTCACGTTAGGAACAAAAACATCTATGCGAGGAATAGACGCAATCCAAGCTTTCATTTGAGCCGGATCATGGGCGTCAACGACCTTGCCAACAACTCGCTCCGCCGTGTTTCCGAGCAGCTCATACAACCTGTCGATTCGATGTTGAGAACGACCACAAAACCAAATGTTCGCTCCTTCGTTGGCAAACCCTTCCACTATTTTCGCCCCAATTCCGCTCGAGCCCCCTGTAACAACAACATTGATATTATCTAATCCCAAATCCATCGTAATCTCTCAAAGTAGTACTAACCATCCAAATTAGTATCGTTAATAGCCCCTTTCTATTCAAAACAAATAACGAAAGTAACACTATGTGATACCTTGAGGGTATAAATAGGTAACAGGATAAAGTGATGGATACGCTCAACCGAGAAATTTGTAGCGCTATAAAACGGCATTTAAAAAAGACAGGCATCTCTTATAAAGAGGTTTCAGAGTTCACTGAAATGTCTGAAGTGAGTATCAAACGGCTTCTTAATGGCCACCAATCGCTTTCCATTCTAAAGTTACAAAAGATATGCGAATTAATTCAACGCCCTCTATCCGCAATTCTCTCTGAGGCAGAAGAATCATTGGCCTCAACCTCACTATTTACTGATGAACAAGATGCGGCCTTTTGTGAAGAGCCTGCGTTGTTTACTATTTTTCAAGAGATCGTTAATGAAGGGACAAATGCTCAACAGTTAATGGCTCGTTTTGACTTAAGCAAACCTTCACTGCATATCTACCTAAGAAAGCTTGAACAGCTAAAACTGATTGCGATGTTATTCGACTTAAAGTTCCATGTCATTGTGCCTTCAAATACGGCTTTCTCTGAACACGCTCGATTTAGCTCGACGTTCAAGAATCAAGTCATCGATGCACTGAAACAAGCGGTGCAATATATTAGTGCTGACAACAAACAAGCGTACTTTATTACGACCAAATTTAGGCTGACCGAAGAAGAATTTAAAGACTACAACCTTAAACTTGAAAAATTGATGTTAAAGACCGTAAAACTCAGTCAATCACGCAGTCGAATGACCGAAGGGTTAAACGACTATGCCATTGTCGATATGGGCGCCAAGGGTATTTTCCACCCAACACTCAAAAAGCCAGTAAACTTGGTTTAGGAACAGCTCAACACGCTTTTTATCTCGCAGTAATCCCTTCCCTATTACTGCTTGGTGAGCCTCCCCACCGCGTACCTAACCCAGAATATATCGAACACCCTGAGTAGTACCCCTAAACAACGACAAAGCAAAAAGTTTGTTTTCCGTAACTAGTTTGTTTTCCGCAATCAATTGTTATGTTATAACATACCCATATCATCACTAACTTTGTGGATTGAATGAGAGACATCGAAGCGATCATCGAGCACGTAAAGCAAGGCTGTAAAACAAACGGAAAACAGTTTACCGCTAAGAGACTGTTGATACTGCGTGCACTGGTTCATGCCGACAGAGCGCTGTCTGCGTATGAACTCGTTGAATATTGTAAGGAACACTTTGATCAACACGTTCAAGCGATGTCGGTTTACCGGGTATTAGAATTTCTCGAAGAGCAGCACTTAGCGCACAAACTAAAAGTCTCCAATAAGTACATACTTTGCGACCATATCCTTTGCGATCATGAACACGGTATCCCGCAATTTTTGATTTGCTCTAAGTGCGACAAAACCAGCGAGCAAACCATCGCCCCTTCCATTATTCGCGATCTTCAATCTCACGCAAAGCAAGAAGGCTTCACCGTAATAAGCCCGCAGTTAGAGATCAGCTGCGTATGCGATGAATGCGTCGATACATAAATGCCCAGCGCCATCAATGGTGGTATGCCCAGTGGCATTACGAAAAAATAAAAGAGCTCAATATGTTAAGAAGAAACCCTAGCGGCCATATGCCAAACGTGTCCGAAACCGCCTTCATTGATCCGACCGCCATCATCTGCGGTAAAGTCATCATTGAAGATAACGTGTTTATCGGCCCCTACGCCGTCATTCGTGCCGACGAGGTTAACGAAAAAGGTGACATGGAAGCGATTGTGATTAAGCGCGACACCAATATTCAAGATGGCGTGGTTATTCACTCTAAAGCAGGAGCAGCGGTTACCATCGGAGAACGCTCTTCTATCGCTCACCGCTCCATCATTCATGGTCCTTGTGAAGTCTGTGACGATGTCTTTATTGGCTTCAACTCGGTGGTATTTAATGCTGTGATTGGTAAAGGTTGCGTGATTCGCCACAACTGTGTGGTAGATGGGCTCAATTTACCGGAAAGCTTCCATGTGCCACCAATGACCAATATAGGCTCAGGGTTTGATTTAAATAGCATCTCCAAAGTACCGCCTGAATACTCTGCATTTTCAGAGTCTGTAGTTTCAGCCAACCACACCCTAGTTCAAGGCTATAGGAGAATTGCCAATGAGCTCTGATAAGTCACCTATGTTAGGCATTCCTACCAACATTATTACCGGGTTCCTGGGAGTAGGAAAAACCTCTGCGATTCTCAACTTAATGAAGAACAAGCCAGTAAATGAACGCTGGGCTGTGTTAGTGAATGAGTTTGGAGAAATCGGCGTTGATGGCAGCTTGATTCAAGGCAACCAGGCCACACAACAAGTGTTCATTCGTGAAGTACCTGGCGGTTGCATGTGTTGCGCCGCAGGTTTACCGATGCAAATCGCACTCAATCAACTGCTTACCGAAGCCAAACCAGATCGCTTGTTAATCGAACCAACAGGGCTTGGGCACCCTAAAGAAGTGCTGCAAGTTTTGTCTTCTGAGCACTACCGTAAAGTCCTGTCACTACAGAAGAACGTCACCTTAGTCGATGCGCGTAAGCTCTCTGATTTTCGCTACTCAAATCACGATACCTTCAATCAGCAAATCTCTATTGCCGATACGGTGGTTGGTAACAAGGTCGACTTATATCAAGATGGCGACGCCGAAGCACTGGCTGAATACGTTACCGAGATTTGTCACCCGAATACCAAGTTGGTCTTCGCTCATCATGGAAAAATCCCTTTTGAAGAGTTCGAAGGAGACACTAGTGTCTTCAGTCAACAAGCGCACCATCACCACCACATCCATAAACAAGAAAAGCCGCTCGCTTCAGAATTACCGATGCCAGAAAGCGGCATGATCAAAGCGACCAACCAAGGTGAAGGTTTTGAAAGCGTTGGTTGGCGATTCTCAGCAGAGAAATTGTTTGACCACCAGCGTTTGAGACACTTTTTAGTTGGATTAAAAGCAGAGCGAATGAAAGCGGTATTCATTACCCCAAGTGGTATCTTCGGCTACAACTTAACAGAAGATGGTTTGACGGAATCAGAGCTCGATGAGTGTGCCGAAACCAGAATTGAAGTGATCGGGTACCAAATAGATGAAGACCTAGAGTGCCAATTGCTCAAGTGTATGGTTACTTGATCGCTTAGTTACCTGATCGCTTAGTTAATAGAGTTCCTAATTAAGAGCTAGTTAATTGAGAGCAAGTGAATAGAGTGCTGTTAATTGATGCTTTAAGTAACTTCACTTCTTCGACATAGAGTAAGACCTCGCAAATGCGAGGCCTTATTTGTTATTCAAAGCATTTGAACTCTATCCGTTTCATTGAATGCTGCCCGCTTATCAATCACTTTTGTTCTGCGAGTTTCGTTGTAGCTTGAGTATTAGAAGCCTTAGCAGGCTTCACAATCAAACCGATACCGATTAGAAACAGTACAGATGCAACAACTTGAGCGACTGACAATACTTCGTCATACATAAAGTAACCACTTATCAACGCGAATATTGGCACTAGCAAGGTTAACGGCGCTGTCGTGCTTAACGGGTATTGGATTAGCAGCTTATTCCACACCCAATAACCAAATAGCGTGGTTGGATAAGCCTGAAACAGCACCGCAATCGTCGTGTTCCAATCCCATTGTTCAATACCCTGCCAGATAATTTGGTCACCGTGTAACATCACGGCAAACAACACCAATGGCACCGGAGCAAACAGCATCCCCCACACATTAAATGCAAAAGCCTGAGTGGTTTTAGATGCCTTAACAATCACGCCCATCAAGGTCCAACTGCATGCCGCTATCATAATCAAGATAACACCTTTGAGTGTCACGTTGCCCGTTGCTGCGGAAACCAACACCGCTAACGCACACATGGCTAGCATCGCACCCATTAATTTACGAACGGAAGCATTCTCCTTGAACACCCACACGCCAACCGCCATGCCGATTAATACGTTGGTTGAAAGCAAGACCGATGAAAGCCCCGAAGACAAACCCGCAGTAATCGACCATGAAGCCATACCCCAAATTCCCACACCGAACACAAAGCCATAACTGACTAAGTAGCGCCAAGCGACATTAGGTCTCGCCACAAAAAATATCACCGGAATCACCGCTAGCGAAAAACGCGCAGCAGTGGCCAATAATGGATGAACGTTGGTCACACCCATTTTGATCATCGAGAAATTGAACCCCCAAATTGCCATAACGAATACCGCTAACAACAAATCATTTCTTTTCATACTCACCCCTCCTTTGTTTTGAATGAGTATCCCTTGAACAATAAAACCAGTACAGATACAATTTTCATAATAAAAACCAGTACAGTTAATAACGGTCGTGACAATGAGCATCTACAGAAAGCTAGCCAATCAATTTATCGATGAAATAGGAACAGGCAAAAGACCGGAAGGCGGACGCATGCCTTCGCTTCGTCAATTGGCCAAGCAACAGGCGATCAGCATGTCGACCGTGGTGAGCTGCTACCAAGAATTAGAATCACAAGGTTGGATCCATTCTCGACCGCAAGCAGGGTATTTTGTTTCTCCTCATAAACCTGCTCACTCAACCCCAGAGTGGGCACAGTTTGAGAGTAAAGTGTCCAGCGTTAGGCAAACCTCATCGACTCACAACCCAATCAATGGTCCTTTAGGGGTTTCGAGCACCACTAATGATGAGCAGTCGATCGTTGAACTGGAACGAAGTTTTCGTCGCGCTATTAGGCGTATGAGCAACAGGCTAAACCATTACCCAGATACACAAGGTGAGCCGATTTTACGACAGGCATTATCCACTCATTTTGCCAAGCTCGATGTGCACTTTTCACCTGAAGAGATGGTGATTACGGCTGGCTGTATGTCTGCGATTAAGGCCGCACTTGAATCTTGCACTAAAGAAGGCGACACCATCGCTATTAGCTCGCCATGTTTCAACGGTATTCTGGAATTGCTCGGACAAATGTCGCGAAAAATCATCGAGATCCCGTCTCTAGATGATGGTGTCGACTTGCAACAACTGGAAGCGCATTTGAAGAATAAACGAGTGGATGCCGCGATCTTTTGTACCTCTCATATGAACCCTCAAGGGATCAACATGTCGGCTAGTCAAAAGCAAAAGCTTGCTGAATTAGCGAATCACTATCGAGTGCCGATCATTGAAGATGATGTGTATCTGGAACTGTCCTACTCCTCACACACGCCGCTGCCAGCAAAATACTATGACAAAGGCGGCTATGTATTATGGTGTGGATCGGTATCGAAAAGCCTGTCACCGAGCTACCGATTAGGATGGTGCTTACCGGGTAGGTTTATCAACGAATACAAGGCTCAGTTTTCTGCAGCAAGCTATGGCGTTGCCCTGCCGACTCAGCTTGCGGTTGCTGACTTTATCGAATCTGGTCAATACGCAAAACACGTTCGAAGAAGGTGTGCTCAAATCCTTTCATTACGCCAGCAATACCTAAGCTATTTAGCTCAGCATCTTCCTCAAGATGTGAAGATAAGTAACCCACAAGGTGGCATGGTACTTTGGCTGCAAATACCCAACTTGAACCAATCAACCTTTGCTCAGGCAGTTGCCGACCAGAACATTGATATCAGGCTTGGACACCTGTTCAGCACTCTCGACCTTTACAGCAATTGCTTACGCATCAATATTGGTTACTCGTTAGAGGGGAAAGCCAAACAGCAATTGGACGACTTAATAGAACTGATTCACATTCATAGGTAATACGTTCTAATTCATAGGCAATACGTGCTAGTTAATAGTTAATACGTGCTAATTAATAGCTAACCATAGCTTTTCATAATCGACCTTTTCATAGCCATTCGAACACCGAATGTTAATAGCCTTTTATCATAAAAAAGAAGGCTATTATTCCCATCTGAACTAGGTTAAAGCCCCGAACCGTAAGGAAAATCACTCGCCTCAAAACCCTTAAATACTGAGTTTGCAAGCACGCACAAAAATATGCAACTTGGCTAATGACACCTCACTTTTAATCGTCAATATACAGCCGTCAGCGCTGGCGTTTTCCTGTATTTGAAGAGAACTATTATGAGTGATAAAACAAAAACCAAACCACTACCTTCCTTTATCGAAGAACGCTTGAACTTCTATATTCAAGACCTAATTACCCAGAACCAAAGCCAAAATCATTTGGTTTTGGGTAAACGTCCACCACGCAACGCTGTTGTTATGCAGAGTAATGATTACCTAGCCCTGTCACACAACAAGCCGATCCAACAAGCTCACCAAGCGGCGATCAGTGAACACGATGACAACGTAGTGATGTCTGCAATTTTCTTACAAGATGAGCAGTCTAAACCTGCGTTCGAAACTGAGCTCGCGAACTATGTCGGAATGGAGAGCTGTTTGCTTTCTCAGTCTGGCTGGGCTGCTAATATTGGGCTATTGCAAACCATCTGCCCACCGAGCACACCGGTGTACATTGACTTCTTTGCACACATGTCGCTTTGGGAAGGCATTCGCGCTGCAAGCGCCCTCGCCCACCCGTTTATGCATAACAATATGAATCACCTGCGCAAACAGCTAGAGCGCCACGGCTCAGGCGTTATTGTGGTCGACTCGGTTTACAGCACAATCGGCACCATCGCCCCACTACGCGACATCTACGAAATGGCGCAGGAATTTGATTGTGCCGTCGTCGTTGATGAATCGCATTCACTGGGTACGCATGGTGAAAATGGAGCTGGCTTAGTTCACGCGTTGGGTCTCACTAACCAAGTCGACTTCATTACCGTTAGCTTGGCTAAAACCTTTGCCTATCGTGCAGGTGCTATCCTTGGGCCAAAGCAGCTTTCAGAAACCTTACCTTTTGTCGCGTATCCAGCTATTTTCAGCTCGACCGTGTTACCACAAGAGGTGGTTCGTTTAGAGAAAACATTAGAGGTAATAAAAGGTGCAGAAGACAAACGAGAAGCCTTATTCAAAAGCGCTAAATCGCTCACTACCGGCCTCAAACGGATTGGCTTTAACATCCGCAGCGAGTCTCAAATCGTGGCACTAGAGTGTGGTAGTGAAAGAAACACCGAACGTGTTCGTGATTTCCTCGAAGAACGAGATGTATTCGGTGCGGTTTTCTGCCGCCCCGCGACGGGCAAGAACAAAAACATCATCCGCTTTTCGGTCAATGCCGACATGACACCAAGAGATATTGACCATGTGCTCACCGTTTGTCATGAAGCGTACAATCATCCGGAATTAGAGTTCGTGTGATTGTAAGGGCAATTCACACAACAGGATTCTTTGAAAGATAAGACCCCTTCCGATAATCAATATAAACGGCAGGACTGAATGGACGCTATCATGTCGCGATACAAAAAGAGCCCAGCGAATTGCTGAGCTCTTTTCTTGTGTTCATCTGTTCATCTGTTCATCTGTTCATCTAGTTCAGCTGGATAACCGGACGGTGCAACAAATCAAATCCAGTGAGCAATTTTGTCGAACAGTCGATTTTTGTCTGCCGGTTTCACAATAAAATCTGACATGCCTGATGATTCCATTTTTTCCAATGTCACAGGAGAACTATCACCCGTGTGAGCAATAATTGGCACTGAAGAGTATGCTTTGTTAGCGCTTCGAATTCGACGAGAAGCTTCAACACCATCCATGATTGGCATCTCGATATCCATCAGAATTAAATCAATATCATCGCTGTCCAACGCGTCTAAGGCTTGTTGCCCATCTTCTTTCTGCACGACATCAAAACCCTGCTTTTCCAATAACATCGCGGTAAATCGGCGCAGAGATTCGTTATCATCGACCACCATGATCGTGCGCTTATTGGTAGCCTCTAACGGTTTTACAGAAACTGATGGCATCACATAGTTGGAGTCGAAAAGTAAGCGTTCAATGGTCGCCCTGGTATTCAGTAGCCAAACCTGTGTTTCCACCCAAATAGGTTCAAAAGCAACGTTTCGGACACGTTTAATTGGGTGATGTTCATACAAGTAGATGATTCGAGCTTCAGTGAATGAAAGTAAAGATTCAATCCTATCGAGGCAACTTGCTCTTAAATCCAAGCTCTCCATGTCAACGAATATCAAGTCGAATTCGAACTGGTATTCCTTATTTTTAAGCGCTGATGCTACATCCAACACCGTGAGCTCAACCCCCATAAAACGGGCTACCTCAGTCATTTTATTGGTGAGAACTTTCTGGTCACTCACCATTAACACAGTCTTAAGTTTAGTCAGTTCATTCTTGATTTCTTTGACCGAATGGGAAGACAAAGATGGAAAAGTCATCGTGAACTGTGTCCATTGATCCACTTCAGACTGACATTTAATTTCACCACCAAACGAGCGCATTACCTTCTGACAAAATGGCAAACCTAAGCCGTAATTACCCGATTGGCCAGTAGTATAAAAGTCCTGGAAAATGCGTCGAATCACATCATTTGAGATGCCTGATCCGTTATCGGTAACCATTATTTGATTGGCCACTTCATCACTACACATAGTGACATGAATATGAAAATCTTCAGGGCTGCGATGGTGGAATGCGTTCTTGAACAAGTTATACATCACGTACTTCAACAAAGTGTCGCTACCCAAGAAATCAAAGTTACTCTGTACGTCTAAAGAGATTGCTGATTTATCGGCTGAACGCTTGTAGTTAAAGCTGTCTATCGCACCCTCAATCACCGCTTGAGCTGAATGCTTCTTGAAGGTAGATCGAGATACTCGGTTTTCATCAATTGAAGTCAGTAACAGGTCAATCGTCTCGTTACCTGAGTGAATGATCTCCATCGCTTCATCGCCCACTTCACGTAACTGTATGACTTCTTCGTTGCTTAAAGCATATTGCCCTTTGTGATCACCACTTTTAGGGTTCGGCAATATGGACTGCATAACATCAATAGAGGTCAACAAACCGCTCAGGGGGTTTCGCATCTCGTGCGCGATACCGGCTCCAAAAGACTTCGCCAACGACACCTTATTCTCGTGTTCCATCTGATTGCGGAAGTAGAACAAGTTGCCAAATAAGTAGATAAACAAAAAGATTGGCACATGCGTCCAATCCATCGTGAGTTCTAGGTAGAAGCCTTGTGCAATCCAAGCGCACAAGGTCGCCATCCCAATACCGGCAAAGGTTTGTGCAAACATCACTCTCGTCACGTGCACTAATAAAATATGGAGGAAAATGGCCGACATGAACGACATAACCCAAACGTTGGACCAATTATTCATGAGTAGCATGTAGAAGAAGAAACCTGGCAAACAGATAGTTACAGCAACTTGATAATAAGCCGGAAGGTATTTTCGCCATTCAAATGGGACACGATTGCGATAGATAATGCCGAAAAATAACACTGAGCAAAACAGACGCAGCATTAAGTTTTCATAAGGTTGAGGAAACAAGAACTCCCACACTATGTAGTAAATTGGGAAGCCGACAAAGCCCATCCAACCCACGAGAGTAAGGTTTGGTTCTGCGTACTGATAAACTTTACGAATAGCGTTCATACGAAATTCTTTATTCTCTAAGCCCTAACGTTTACTAATTCTATGGTTTGATTTTTTTTCTTATATTTTGGCGTCGATTATATTACACATCACCTCCGAGCAGTGAGGTTTCAATCAAATATGTATCAACGCTTTTGTTTTAATTATTGACTAAGATGAATGAAGTCTCAGTTTTATACTCTAATTCAAACACTAAACCTGAGTTCCTAAGGTTTGTCCGCAGCGCTTACACCAATTACCCCTCTTACTTACCATTATGTCACTGTAACGCGATGCATCTTTCTTGGGGTATCGCCGTAATCGATCACAGCATAGTGCTGAGTTACTCGATTATCCCATATCGCTATTGATCCCTTGTCCCATTTGAAACGAACTTGAAACTCAGGGCGTCGTGCAATTGCGAACAGTTGGTTAAGCAAAACATCACTCTCTTGTCGGTCGAGTTCATTGATATAACGAGTAAACTGCTCATTGATATAGAGCGTCTCTTTACCCGTTTCAGGATGAATGTGAACAACCGGGTGAATCACTGGTGGATTTTCTTGAGCCGTTTTGATTAACGACTTGTGCCAATCAAGCTCAATCTGATCCGACTCTATACCTTCAAAAGCCACCAGCGAATGAGTCGCTGATAAGCCTCTCAGCTTTACTTTCATATCTTCATCTAACGAATCAAACACAGCAGTCATCGAACACCAAATCGTATCCCCACCTACGCTTGGAATATGCTGAGCATGCAACAACGACGCTTTCGATGGCAATTTTCGCCAGGTTAAGTCGGTATGCCAATAACTTTCCATCGGAGCATTGCCACGCGTTGTTTCTATCACGCTCACCTGAGGTACATGCTCGACGCGAGGAAAAAACGGATGTGCTGGCTCAAGTTGTCCAAAACGATCTGCAATCATCAAATGCTGTTCTGGTGAGAGTACTTGATCACCGAGGAAGATGACTTGATGGGTTAGAAGCGCCTGATAAACCTTATCGAGTTCATCAGCACTGCATGTAGAAAGCTCTAATTCGTGTATACGAGCGCCGATGTGAGGGGTAATGGATTCGATTTTCAACATAAATTCGCTTATTGATGATGTGACATTTCAGAGTCAATTTGGATACTGACTAGTAAACCGGACAAATACGCCATTTCTTTCAATCCTACTCGCTATAAAAGCAAAAAGCAGTTTTCCGACTAAGATCAATGATCTTGTCTCGCCTAAAACATTAAAGCCTCAGTCTTCAAGCTGTTAAGAACAGCGTCAATACTGAGGCTCTGAGTTTGTTACGTTTTTGTCTATTCACTATTCACTATTCACTATTCACTATTCACTTAGGATATCGACTAGCGAGTCGTTGGTTTAACCATTTGCCATTGAGATAACGCTTTGTCAGCAACATTGCACTCCTGCATATACAAACTTCTCCATCGGTGCGCCGCACTGTAGGTCACTTTAGATACATCGCCGGCAGTAATACAAAGGTTAGAACCCACCAACTGGACCTGTTTATCCTCTGTAAACTCAAACGTTTGGAACTGAGTGGCTTTCAAAAATGGTTCGTCGACGTGGCAGCGTTTTAACATCAGCGCATTGTAAGGTAACGAATTATTATTAACGCCCATAACCGTTACGCATGCCTCGAAAGCCGGAAAGAATAATGTCCCGTCATCTCTATGGGTCACCGCCTCATCAGCGTACAAGCCTTCTTTGCAATTGTGCGTCAATAACGGCAAATCGAATCTTACATAGTCACCACTTCCAGCAACATCAATACAATAGCCGTCTTCCCTGTCTAACAGATCAACCAACTTTAAGTGTGAGCCCGTTTCCTTCCAATCTGCGCTTGCTGGGCCAGCAAACAACAGCGATAGCAACGATATCAGCCCCAATGGTAATACAGGGTATGGTTTTTGATACATTTAAGTGTCCTTCTAATATCGACTCTACAGGGCAGTGATAGATTTGGCGTAATCCAACATTTCGTCAAAATATGGATTGTAGGTTAGCCTCGCATGAACTTTCCCTTCTTCCTTATATCCCCAAGCGGAATACCACGGTTCATCACTATTTAAACAAGCTTCATAATCAAGAGGATCGGTGCTGTTATGGCACATTTGGAATTCACCATTAGCGCCGTAATAAAAATTGTCTTCACTGTACAACAAGCTCATGTGAGAGAAGTTACTGATGCGTTTTGACGGCACACGACTGTCGAAATGAACAACGCGTTTATCTAGAGTATCTGGCTTATCTCCAAACCAAATAAATCGGCTGTTTGCATTGGTAAACTGTGTTTCAAACAGTCGAAGGACTTCAGTAACATTAACGACACTGTCATCTTGGGTGACGGCTAAAAATGCGGGCCTGTCGAAAGGTTTCCTTTCTAGGGATTTTTGAACCTCGTAACTACTCCAGTAATACTGCGCAAAGCCATTCAAAGGCACGCTGTTGTATTTCATTTGATTGTTGTGATTTTGCGGATCGTTTTGGAACACCCAATCCACAAATAGAGCGCCAGCAGGTGCAAGAAAATCAATGTCACTGTCAGATTTAAATGCGGGAGAAAACAGATACAGAGCCTCTATGCTTGGGTCGCTATTCGCATAATCTGTCACCAAATTCGCGCCAGTAGAGAACCCAGATAAAGAAACCTCGAGCCCCTCTTTCTGCATAATTTCAACTTGATTTTTAACCGTATTTTCCCAATCAGATATACTTATCGGCACTAAATCGGCCGGGCGACTGCCATGTCCCGGAAGCAACACACTACGTACTAAGTAACCGTCATCAGCGAACTCTTTAGCAACATCGACAAAAGACCATGGAGAGTCACCTAAGCCATGCACAAAAATAATGCCTTTTTTCACCGAATTTGCTTGGTTTGGCAAGATTTCAAAAGGGGTATTATAAGAAAGCTCCGCTGCGTGATCGCCTTGCAAAAACACTCGATTCACTTCGAGCCAAGCTTGAATGGTTTGTTGATATTCGGAAAACGAATCAAACTGTTGCACTGGAAATGCACTTGCGGAGGTGTCATAGAGCGGATGATCATATTCCTGCTCGCTGCTAATACATCCAATCAGCAATAAAGCACAACCTATGATCACAAGAGCATTGAACTTATATTTCATAAAAATATTAACCTTAATGTATAACGAAACTTCATTTCTATTTTCCAGATAACTTAATGTCACACGCTTGCAGGTAAGGTGCGGTAATCGATTCAAGTTGGTCCCACAGCTTCCTAGAACCAGACGCATCACAACCAGGTTCACTCTCAGGTAAATCAACCAAACCAAATACATTGTGCCAATAACTTCCTCTTGGAAGATCTTGCGTTGCAGCAATCAGAGAGGAATGGGAACCTTGCTCTTCCGACACCAGTTGTTTAGTACGAAGCCATGCGAGAAACCCTTTTTTACTTCCAGCAAAGCCACTGGCAACCACACCGGGATGAACCGCAATTGGGTGGATATTTGGGTAACGCTTTGATAACTCCCGCACTTGCCATAAATTCCCCAGCTTGCTGCGTGAATAAGTACTGGATGTGCCATCAAAAGGAATATCAGCCGCACACTCATTTTCCATAATGTAAATATCGCCACTAGTCATAACCAGACGAGCATCGTCAACCAACATGTTTTTCTGCATAAGAAGTCGATAAAGAATGTGATGACCTAACACATTGACTGAAAATGTTTTTTCATAACCAGAAGGCGATATTTCAGCCTTTTTAGACACCAGCCCCGCGTTACAAATGACAATGTCGAATGGCGTCTCCCCTAGTTGTTTTACAGCAGTGACAATACTCTTGGGATCCGCAAGATCCATATAGATTGACTCGGCATGAAGAATGTCATCCGTCGCATCCGATAAGCCTCTCGCTAACGATGTCACCCTCGCACCTTGAGCAAGTAAGGAACGAGTAATGAACTCGCCAATGCCAGCGGTTCCGCCCGTTACAAGTACCCTTTTCCCATCAAGCCTTGGTAACTCAGGGCAAGCATGATGTTTTCTTTTCTGTCCAATAATGGCCGATATCACTCGGCGATGCCTGCCCTTCGGGGGAGGGCTGGCAATCAAACTTAATGGCATAGTGATGCTCCTAATGGATTAGATAGTAACAAATGACAATTTACAATAAATGTCATTTGTTACATTGTCAACGCGCCAATTTGATACAAGAACACATTAACTCTTATGTCTAACGGCAAGAACTTATGTATAACGGCAATAACCTTTGCATTAAACGATGACCTCGTTTGACTGAGTAGACGGTAATCGATAGCATCAAGCTAATACTGTCGTTATCGAAAGTTCTTACTTTCAAAGCCTTAAATAAGGGTTTAGACACAATTTATTGGTAATTAGAAATGCTTACTAAAGAAAAGATATTAGATGCATCGGAAATCGTTTTACGTAAGTTCGGCCCTAGAAAAACGACTGTTGTTGACGTAGCTCGTGCCCTTGATGTGAGTCACGGCACTGTTTACCGACACTTTGCAACTAAAGCGGAATTGCATGAGGCGATAACATTAAGATGGTTGGAGCGTGTGACTGCGCCATTAACTGAGATCACACTTAGATCTGAAAGCGCATCAATAAGACTTCGAGAGTGGTTTGAGGCATTAACGGCCATTAAGAGAAGCATTTTTATTGGCGAGCCTGAGTTGTTTGAGTCGTATTCATCATTGGCACAACAAACACCAGAGCACGTAAAATCAAAACACATCAACCATCTGTTGCAGCAAGTTGAGTCGATTTTGAATGATGGCGTTACAGAAGGTGCCTTTGAGATTGAGGATTGTGCTATTACTGCGCGCTGCTTCTTTTTCGGTACCGTGCGTTACCACCACCCACTTCATTCATCAGAATGGAAGAGCGACACCATTGAACAAGAATTTACACAGCTTTTTTCTTTGTTAGAGAAAGCTATTTATAAACACTGATTCCTAATCGTTCTCTGTAATAGCCGATTAGATGGGAGAGGATGATGGTGAAGCGTACACGGTTTCTATGTGGGTTGATGGTCAGCCAATTGCTATCGCTGAATCATGCATTCGCCTCTCCTCAACAAGAGATTGACCATCTGCTTACCTTTGTTGAATCAACGCAATGCAAATACGAACGAAATGGCACAATTCACAACGGACCAGAAGCGGCTGCACATATAAAAAAGAAAGCCGATTATTACGCCGACGATATTGAGTCTGCTGAAGATTTTATCGCGTATTCAGCAACAAAAAGTATGTTGAGTGGGCGTCATTACCGAGTTCACTGTGAAGGTAAAGCATCGGTTAGCAGTGAAGTTTGGCTAAAATCCGAACTTGATGATTTTCGGTCTCGCTAACTTTTTAGCTTTCTCACTTTCTAATTCTCTAACATTCAGCGCTGTTGACTTACTGCCCTGCTAAAGACTAAACAACAAGTACACAAACAAAAAAAGAGCCCCTAAATAGGCGCTCTTTTCGTTTTTTGATACTTCCTGTATCCATAGACAAGTCCAATCTGTAGTACTTTCACTGAAAGCCAGATCATCGATATCTCCAGTTGTGTATCAACTTAAATCTAGCACACAATCTTCAAGCTTTTCTGAGACACAACCGAGATAATGAACTTAGTGCCACTCCATCTCACCACTTAGCACTTTAGCACCCAGTTCTAGATCGCCCTTCTGTTGCCTTGAGTTGTGGGTATGCTTTCTTCATGTAATCACAGATATCAACAGACGTTGGATTGCTTGTACTTACCAGTGCCTTTTCAATACCTGCAAGATGCAAACAAGCTCAACATTAACGATACTGATGTGGAATAAGTATTATTAATTTTACTTATGCAGAGCTAAATTCTATCTTGGCTGCATTATCCAACACCATAAACAAACGCGATTACACAGGGAAAAAGACGATGACTGCCATTACCGATTTAGACATTTTGTTAAAGTCCATGTCACCAGAGCTCATTGAAGGTGATTATGTTTTTTGTACTGTAGACGGGGGATTGGCAGATTATGTTCAACTCGACCCAATAGCGACCTTTCGTGAGAAAGAAGGTTTAACACTGGTTCTGAAAGAAGAAGTTGCGACCAAAGCTCAGCTAGACTTCGACGGTGTATTTGGCCTGATCACTTTATCGGTACATTCCAGTCTTGAAGCGGTTGGATTAACAGCGGCCTTTGCCACCAAGCTTGGTTCTTACGGCATTAGTGCTAACGTCATTGCAGGCTATTATCACGACCATATCTTCGTTCAGAAAGACAAAGCAGATGCTGCAATGAGTGCGCTGAAAGAATTTTCAGAAGCGGATGAGTAAAGAATTCTATTGTTCACAGGCACAAAAAAAGCGACGTAATCTACGTCGCTTTGGCTTATTGCTTACTGTTCATTCACTGATCAGGCATCAGCGAATGAAACAGTTAAGCAAGCTTAAAAGTCGCCACTTTGTCACTTAAACCCGCGGCTTGGCTCTTAAGTTCGTTCGACTCAGTTAAGCTGTCCTGTGCGCCCACAACTAGGTGGTCGGTAACATCTTTAATGGTCGTCACGTTCTGGGTAATTTCACCCGTCACATGTGTTTGCTCTTCAGCAGCCGTCGCGATTTGAGTCGCCATATCGCTGATCAAAGCAACCGCCGTGTTGATCTCTTCAAGCGCATGCGAAGCTCTGTCTGCATCTTCTACTGAATGTATCGCCAGTTTAGAACTGCTCTCCATCAACTCAACCGCTTGCGCCGTTGTGCGCTGCAGGATATCAATTGTTGATTTGATCTCTTCTGTTGAAGAGTGGGTACGCTGTGAAAGCACACGTACTTCATCCGCTACCACAGCAAAGCCACGACCTTGTTCACCAGCACGAGCCGCTTCAATCGCCGCATTCAAAGCAAGCAAGTTGGTTTGCTCAGCAATACCTTGAATCGTGGCGAGTACTGTCGAGATCTCTTGAGCGTGCTTGTTAAGTTCGCTGATCACGTTACCCGCTTCGTTGACTTCATTGGCTAGGTTATTGATAGAACCTTTAGTGTCGACTACCAGAGCGTGACCACTGTTAGTGCTTGTCGCTGAGTCTTGTGCCGCTTTTGCTGTTTGCTCAGCATGCGATGCAATCTCTTGAGTTGCACAGGCCATTTCCGTTACAGCCGTTGCCACCATTGTGATTTCTTGTTGTTGATGGTTAAGCTCATCCACAGAACGGTTCGCACGTTGAGTGCTTTGCTCTGACTGGCTATTTAGCTGTTCTGACTGCCCACGGATATGGCCAATCAACTGCTGTAAGCTTCCAACAAAGGTATTGAAGTTATGAGCCAACTCACCCACTTCATCTTGGTTTTCTACATGAATGCGTTGAGTCAAATCACCGCTACCATTCGCGATTTGCGCCAATGCTTGAGATACGTGGTTCAACGGACGGAATAGAATAGTACACAAAAGGTTAAACAGTATGGTACATACAATGACGACCAGCAGTGTCACTAAAACTTGACCAATCACTGCATCAAATAACGGTGCAACCAGAGAGTCATGATTAACAACACTCACTGTAATCAGACTCGTTCCGTCAATAGCACGTGCGTACAGAACATAGTCGCTGCCATTCAGCTCGATAGAAGTGTCTTTACCGCTAGTCAGAGCATTTTGTACATCGGAGAAATTTAACCCAAGTGAACTTATATTCTTGTTCAGTAACTTAGTGTCAGGGTGCGTATAAACCGTGCCTTTGTTGGTCGCGATGAACATGTAACCTTCACCTGGAAGAATCACCTGCTCTAGACTGTTTAAGATGTCTGTAATTTCTACATCAGCACCCAACACAACCTGTTGCCCATGCAGTTGCATTGCTGTTCCTAATGAAACAACGTTCGCCCCAGTTGCTGCAGCAACCGTTGGGTTATCCATGAACACCTTGCTTGGGTTCGCAACCGCATTGGTGTACCAACCCCATAAACGGGGATCATCATTACCCGGCGGCAGTACTACTCCGTTCGCGTTCTTTTGCGACCCATCAGGAAATGCCAAGAAGACATTATCAAAAGAGGCTGAGTCACGAACCTGTTTTAGATGAGTCACCAAGCTTTCTTGTTTGGATTCTTTCGAAAGAGAAGTAAGCGCACGCTCTTTGGATAAGATCCAATCCGATACATATTGATTGTACGAAGCTGATGCGCCCTCTAAGCGCTGTTCAACTTCAATATCCAACCTTTGCAGTGAAGCACGAAAAGACAATGCCTCGACCAAAATCCCCCCCAGGATAATGGCCATACTGGCTGAAATCGCCAGTTTATTTTTAAGCGAGAGTTTCTTGAACATAGGAAACCTATAATTTAGAAGTAAAAAACCGTGGCGAACAAATTGGTTGCCAAAGCGGTTTGCAAGCGGGATATATTTTACGCTTTAAAATAAATTAAGAAACCAGCTAACCGGTTGAATTATTCATATGTGTGAGTAAGAGCACGCATCGTAACCCATTGATTTAGAGAATGGTGAACTCTAAATTTCAAATTAGAAACGAGAATAAGTTCAACGGTAGGCGTCAAACTTTAGGACTGGTAAAGGCACAGATCACGCCATTTCTCACAACCTAAATAGCGTTACGAGTTTTGATCCATTAATCTAATCGTTCATTCTGTCGTCTGAGTTTTTCTATGTCCCGAAGCCAACGTCTCTTTGACCTACTCCAACTATTACGCTGCCATAAATACCCAGTTACCGCCGACTACTTGGCGATAGAACTCAATGTAAGTACTCGCACTATTTATCGCGATATCGTGACACTGCAAGCACAAGGTGCTGAAATTGATGGTGAAGCAGGAGTTGGCTATCAGTTGAAACCCACCTTCACTCTCCCTCCGATGATGTTTTCAACGGAAGAATTGGAAGCGTTACGGCTTGGCGCTGAATGGGTAGCGAAGCAAGCCAATGGGGAATTCAGTGAGTCAGCTAGAAATGCCATTGCCAAGATTTCTGCTGTGTTACCTGCTGACCACCAGGCCAAACGCAGTGAAGATATCGTGCGTGTTGCTTCAATCATTGAAGTCGCAGAGTTAACCATTGACCTGTCGGACATCAAGTTCGCAATTAAGCAACAGAACAAAGCTGAGATTCATTACACAGACGCCAAAGCTAAGATTAGCTCTAGAATCGTTTGGCCAATGTTGATTGGCTTATTCGAACAACAATATGCCTTGGTCGTTTGGTGTGAAACGCGAAGTGCGTATCGTAATTTCAGGCTCGACAGAATTACCGAATGGAAAATACTTGAGCAAAAGTACCAGCATGCGCGCCACGACTTGATCAAAGATTGGCAGAACATGGAAGGCATTGCAGATAAAGTGATTCGCTACTGACAAAAACTGTCACAGGGGTTCGATACATTGCTGTGGTCCCAAACCGGGCTCAACACAAAAACCGAGTTAACTGAAACCAACACGGCAAACCCAATTGAACAGTTCAGGAGCTACTATGTTTACCATCGATTCATTTGTTCTTTATGTCACTGACATTCATCGCAGCATGGGCTTTTATGCAAAAGCCTTTGATTGCGAGCCAAAGCTTCTATCACCGACCTTTGCTGTTCTAGACTTTGCAGACAACGTTAAAATCACACTCAAGCAGGCTGACGTACTAACACCAGCAAGTAACATCAAGGGTGGCGGTACTGAGCTTTCTATGCCTCTTGCTGACAAAGTGACACTGGAAAACCTCTATAAAGCATGGAAAGAAAAAGGTATCCAGTTTGAGCAAGCGCCAGAAGAGTCCGTTTACGGCATCAACTTCCTTGCTGTTGATCCAGACGGACACCGCATTCGAATCTTCGCATAAATAAAAAGGAGCAAGCGATACACCATTCGCTTACTCACCTCATAAAAGAAACTAGCCAAAGTCCAACGTTAACAGCAATCGTGTTTCGTCAGATGAAGTGACTGGTGAACGATGCACAAGGCCTGCATTTTCGTTGCCACTCCAGCGCTCCCCTTTTAGTAACGCCACATCACCGCTCGAAAGTTGTTGGATATCTGACTCATGATTGTATAAGCCTGACGCTGAATCAGGCTGTCCATTACTTCCACGGCCAAGCTTAGAACGGTCGACCGATTCGTTTGGCAGCCATTGAGTCGCAACACCATGATAAGTGGTCACCAAGCGGCAAGGAACTTGGTCAAAATGAAAACGAGGACACATCGCTTTATTCAGAACCGCCAAACGGAGCCCTACTTCTTCAAGATCGAACAAACAACAGAACATATCCACCAGCTCTGCCATGTTTTCTAATAACGCTTTAGAAGCGGTTCCATCGGTGGCAAATTCCAATTTATCGAGAGCATTTTCAGGTGACACGCTAACAGACTTACTGAAGCTAGGATTCGAGGCGATGAATTCACTAATTGCCATAGTTAAATCTTCATTAAACTGTCGCTGCCATACCACTATATTAATATCACTTTGGTAGATATCCGCTAATACCGTTGGCTGCTCAGAAGCGCTAAGTCCTGGCTTATGATTCGCCTGATCCTTGATACTCACAACGGAACTAATGTTAAGTGGCTGATTGCTATTCGTTATCAAAGGCTTGGTTAACACGGCATTCATTACGTCATCTCCTTGATGCATGCTTATCGTTTCTCTTTTAATACTGCAAACGTCGTTCACAGTAATAGTGACTTTTAGTTATGTTATAACATAACTAAATTTGCACAAGTAACTTTGCCGATCATGATTCCAATAATATGGCGATGCTCTACCTTCGTCAGGTAATTTGATGAATGCTGAACTAAGCTTCTATCTATCTTTTTCTAATTTATCTTTAGTTCAAATAAAGACTCCAAAAATGCACGACTCGAGAACGTTAAACTTGTGAATTCATCAATCTGGTGACAACTTATGAAAAAACTAACCTCTACACTCGGCCTCCTATGCACCGTTATCTCCGCTCAATCTTTCGCGGAAACGGGCTACACGTTAGACCCCAATTTATCGAATATCACGTTCGCAACCATCAAGAAGCAGTTTGTTGTTGAGCCCGCATCCATCAAGCCTTTATCTGGAGGTCTTACCGAAGCGGGTCAATTTGCCATATTGTTGGATTTGAAAAGTGTGAGTACTGGCGTGGCTATTCGCGACCAGCGACTCAATGAGCTTTACTTTGAATCGATGACTTTCCCTGAAGTGAAGATCTCTGGAAAAGTTGAACCGTCAATGTTGTCTGGTGACCCAAAAAGAACAACCATTGCAGCGGAGGTTACCTTGCACGGCGTAACAAAAACGATTGATTTTCCCGTTTTAATCGTTCCATCAGAAGAGTTAGTGATGGTTAGTTCAGCCTCGACAATCATCGTCAATGGCGCTGATTTTGGAATATCGACAGACAACTTGAACAAGCTATCAGCTACCGTTGGTGGGTTAGCGATTTCCGACAAAATCCCTTTAAGCTTCAATCTGCTCTTCGATAAATAATGGGTTCTCACCTACCCAGTTAGATCTTTCTTAATTCACATTCATCTATCGTTTAAGGTGGGTGAATGTGAGTTAGAGCCGGCAAGTCAGTACACAGATCTAGATAAACAAATCACTCATGTTCAATTAAAGCGGCCGGTCGTCCAACTTTAGTCTAACCATTAATCACTCAAATCATCGGTGATTAAAACAATCGCTTATTGCCTTATCCTCGGCAGAACAACACATCCACCTAAGTGTTTAAACACACTCGCTATTTACCTATCTCAAACTGGTTTTAGATGAGCAAATTATATGACTAACCGCCTAGTGATATTGATGGTGAATGATGTCAATATGCAAAACTAAACAAAGATCTTGTCCTAGTGCTAGAACATCTAGCTGAACCTAAAAAGAGCCCTTTTCATGCTGAATAAACACATCGTTAATCAAGACAGCTTGGCTGGAATGGGGGCGACTCTAATAGGCAACGGGATCGGTAGGTTTGCCTATATAGCATTAATGCCGGCTCTCATTCAAAGTGGTTGGTTTAGCGAAAGTGATGCATCTTACCTTGGTGTCGCGACCCTTCTTGGGTACATATTGGGTGCACCTGCTGCCAACATACTGCTGCGTTACTTTAGTGCTGGGCAGTTAATTCGATTCGCTATGTTGATAAGCAGTTTTAGTTACTTAGGCTGTGCGCTACAAGAGGCGCCCTTAACATGGTTCTATGTTTGGCGAACGTTGGCTGGAATTGCGGGAGCCTTATTAATGGTTGTCGCCCCACCAGTGATTGTCCGAAAGTTTAATCCCGATGTGAAGGCGCGTGTCAGCGGTGTCATATTTTCAGGCATTGGACTTGGTGCGATGTTATCAGGCACATTAATCCCAGTACTGATCTATTTTAGTGTGGTGTCGGCTTGGATTGGCATGGGAGTCATCGCATTAGTCACAACGATACTGACTTGGAATACATGGCAAACCCAACCTAACACGTCTAAAGCGCCTTATATAAAATCCTCCTTCTCTCAGCTCTCAAAGCCAAAACTAATCAGCGTTGCGCTTATTCTAGCGGCGTATACCTTCGATGCTATTGGCTACTTACCCCATACCTTGTTTTGGGTTGATTACATCGTGCGAGAACTGGGTATGTCGTTCAGCAGCGGTGGTTTGTTCTGGGCAACCTTTGGTATTGGCGCCGCCATTGGACCATTGATTACAGGCATCTTAGGAGACAAGTTAGGGCTTAAAAAATCCCTCTGCATTGCATTTAGCCTCAAGGCTCTTGGCGTCGCATTACCGCTTGTTAGCACACACCCTATCGCGCTGTTAATTTCTTCATTACTGGTTGGTATTTTCACGCCGGGAACGGTAACTCTAGTGTCGACTTACACGTTGGAGATTGTAGGCTATGAACTGCATACCAAAGCGTGGGCAGGAATGACACTCTCTTTTGCTGTATCACAAGGTGTGGTTGGGCTTTTGATGGCGTACTACTTAAATCATATGGCTTCATACGACGTGTTATTCACCATTAGTACTGCTGCTTTGATGCTGTCTGCGGTATGTACCTTAATGACTGTAACTCACTCTAAGCCTGAACACATGACCTAGCTCTAAGCTAGCTTCCTCAGTTCATCTGACGAATACAATAAAGGATTATCATGCAACTCTACTTAAATGAAACCTCCCCGTTTTCACGCGTGGTCGCAGCAACTGTGCTTCTATCACGCTGCTCTCCTTTATCTTTAGTTTGGGTTGATCCATGGAGCTCCCCGGCCAATCTAAAAAACGTCAATCCGTTTTGTTTAATTCCAGCACTCAAACTTGAAGACGGAACAGCACTAACGGAAAGCTTGTGCGTTTGCCAATACCTAATTGAAACGTACCAGCCTCAAACGCTACGTCAGGTAACGTTAAATCGTGCCAATGAAATGCAAACGTTAGGAACAGCAAAGACGTTAATGGAGATCGCGTTTAGAACCGCGGCATTGATTCGCTATACAGACAGTGACAATGCACTTATCCATAGAGGGCAAGAAGGTATGGTTGCCGCCCTAGAGCAACTTGACCAAGAGATAAAAGAACAAGGGCTAGAACCCCTTCTGAGCGACAACTTGGCCACCTTGTATCTCCATGTCGCTTTAGATTACGTCCAGTTTCGACATACTGAATTGTTTGATGAAGTGAACAACCGTAACATCATCGATTTTTTACACCTTTCCCCCTTTGCAGACGTACTGACATTTATAAGCATTGAGAGTTTGGCAAACAAGCCTGATTATGAAACGTTGCTTGATTCGTTCGGTCGGGATACCTAAAAGCATCCAGAACTAGAATGCGTAAAGTCTTGAATTCAACGAGAGATAGGCTCAGAGATGTCGTTGATGTCACATGTCGTTACACAGCATGACGTGTTAAGGCTTTACATCTTGGGCGAGGTAAACAACAATCCCTGAGAATAAATCCATAACATAATGTATTTAGAAATTATGAGTAGTACAGAAAATAAAAAATCGAGTCCTCTTTTCGAAGTCGTATTTAACGTCCTTCTTCCTTCATTCATCTTAATGAAGTTCAGTGGAGAGGAGCATCTCGGAACAGGCTTAGCATTACTTGTCGCCCTTGCCTTCCCTATTGCTTACGGTGGCATGGAGTTAATCCGCAACAAGAAGTTCAACTTCATCGCGGCGCTTGGCTTCGTCAGCGTCCTATTAACGGGCGGTATTGGTTTCTTCGAACTAGACACTCGTTGGTTAGCGCTAAAAGAAGCATTAATTCCTGGCTTAATTGGTTTAGCGGTTCTTGGATCGACCTTCACTCGCTACCCGTTTATCCAAAAAGTTATCTTTACGCCAGCTCTGTTAAACATCTCTCTTATTGAAGAGCGTTTAAGACAGTTCGGTAACCAAGCAAAGTTTGATCGTTGTCTAATGACATCGAACTACCTATTCGCAAGTACCTTCGCTTTCTCTTCTGCGATGAACTATTTCCTAGCGACTTGGATTGTAACAAGCCCTGCCGGCACTGCAGCCTTTAATGAAGAGCTGGGTAAGCTCACGCTATACAGCTACCCAGCCATAGCTATCCCTAGCATGCTGATGATGTTAGGTATTTTCTATTACATTTGGCGCCAAGTTCGCGCTATGACGTCACTAGAAACAGAGAAAATCTTTATTACTAAGTAGATCTTACCGAACTACCTTAGTGTCTCGTCCTAAAATAGAAACACACACCAAAAGCTCAGCACATTCGCTGGGCTTTTTTGTTTCTGCTCTCTCATTTATCCGACAAGTGATACGCTGAATTATGATTAGCTTTCTCAAAAAATGAGAGATTACGTTCACCTTTCTCATACTAGCTTGATAGCTAGCATTTAAATTACCTATAGCTAAAGAACTGCATTCGGTTATACTGAAAGATGATTTAACGCTCAATCTTGTTGATTACTTTACAAAACCCTGCCTAGGTGTTAACACTATTTCAGCCCTTATTGCTAAGATAGAACAAGCTTGGCCTTAAAGTTAAGCGCCAGCCGTACTCAATAAGGAATATAGAATATGAACAAATCTCAGTTGGTTGAACACATCGCAACTTCAGCAGACATCTCAAAAGATCAAGCAGGTTCAGCGTTAAACGCACTTGTTGAAGGTATCTCTAACACATTGGCTAAGGGTGATGATGTTGCCATCCTTGGTTTCGGTAGTTTCAAAGTTAATTCTCGTGCAGCTCGCACTGGTCGTAACCCACGAACCGGAGAAGAGATTCAAATCTCAGCATCAAAAACGCCTGCGTTTAAAGCAGGTAAAGCACTAAAAGAGTCATGTAACGCTTAGAGTAAATACGATCTCAAAGCAGAATCCAAGGAAGATTACTATGTCTATAACCAAAGAAAAAGTTAAAGCTAGCCGCAGTAAAAAAGCAGGCAAGTCAACCAAAGCACAAGCCGAAACGCCCAAGACTCGTCAACGCATTGAAGAGCTTATGGAAGAGCGTGAATTGGCAAAACTGTTAGAGTTATAGTTTGTTATTCTTCTAATGCCACTGCAGCCTTGCAGTGGCATTTTTGATTTAAGAAACAGCGCTTCACTAATACAAGTGCTTATACCGATTAACCCTTTCAAGCGACCTCTTTCTGCAATTCAGTCACCCCATTAATGCGTTGATGCAATTTGGTATCGATAGTCAACGAGATTAGAAAACTCAGCAATGCAATAATAGCTCCAGCAACAAACACCCATTGATAGCCAGACATCCACACCACTCCCAATAAGAATGGCAGAAATACTGCCGCGATATGATTGATAGTAAACGAAAGACTCGCCGTAGACGCCACTTCGTTTGACCGGACGGTTTTCTTAAAATAAGTAGTCAACGCTATCGCAAAACTGAAAATGATGCTGTCGACAACGTATAACCCACCTGCCAGATAATGATTATCAACAAAAGCATACGATAAGAACACCAACATCAACGCCGCATACTCAATCAGTAGAGATCTCTTTTCTCCTACTCGGTCAATAAAACGACCCACCACAGGTAATGCAACAGTAGCGGACAAGCTGGATAACATAAATAGAGCGGCCATCATTGCGATCGTGTAATGGAATTTGGTGACCATGAGTAAACCTGCAAACACGACAAAGATCTGTCTTCTTGCCCCGCTTAGAAAGGTCAACATGTAATATGTGGTGTATTCACGACGTACAATAAGCTTGGTATGCTGTCGTTCACCGCAGCTAGCATTTTTGAATGTGAGTAGATAAAAAGCTAACCAGAAGCACGCCGTGCCACTAGCAAAAAATATAACCTTATCTGATACACCAAATACATAATTGGCGACAATAATACATATGAAAGTCACCATAGAGAAAAAGGATGCCGCAGCTCGAATCCTCCCCATGGATTCACTAAAGTTTTCCGTACCTAGAAGTTGTGTAGACAGTGATTTATTCACTGCTTCTAGATAATGAAAACCAACAGACATCAGGGTTGTGCTGAAATAGAAGCCATAGATTGAGGGTAAGTAACCCGTTATGGCAACGCCTAATCCCAGCGCGGCGACAGAGAGCACCGCAACTTGTTGTTCAGAAATAATAAGTAATAGAAACAGCACTGTAAATGAGAGTAAACCAGGGATCTCCCTTACACTCTGAAGCAGACCAACGTCCGCTCCTGTCATGCCCACGGTATCGACAGCGAAATTGTTCATGACAACTCGCCACCCCGTATTCGCTATCACGGAGGCAATAGCGATGATCACTAACATCGAAAATGAACTTCTCGATGTTAACAAGCGTACCCAACCAATCATTTATACCACCGATTCCATCGGCTTCGCCTTAAACGACCGTAACTGCGCGGTGATATGCATCCTGCCATGTTTAATTCCTCAAAGTAACTTTACTCCGAAAAAGTCAGTCATATGAAACTCAGCTTCGGAATTAGGAAGAATACTACTCGCCAGCCAATTGTTACACGATCGTTTTGTAAATGTTACTTTTTGCATTTATCAATCTGCGTTGAGCGTAAAGGCCGCCCAAAATTTGAACGTTAAGTAACTGACTTAATTACATTGTCATACATACCCATACATACCCAAATCGCATTTTTCACTATCATCATTTTCATTGTTAGTTATGAGAGTCAGGGAAATGTTCGCAACACTAATGTGTTGGTGCAGCGTTTCTTTTTTGAGGTGATTATGAATGTCGTTCGCATGGGAATAGAAGCCAATACCCATAAAAATAAGGGTAAGTACAAGGCGATAATTAAGTTTACTATTCGAGCCCTGTTTTACTATTCAGCCACTAGAAAAATGAGTGAAAATTTCAACTCTGAAGAGAGAAAGCTGTTATTTATCAAACAGCCTAACTTCTTATCTAAATTTGTAACTCCCTACTTATGTACTGGCTTTAGCAATAAAGAAAAGATAGAAATCTTATCCAAGCACTACGACTGGTTTGAAGAAACCTTCGCAACAGAAGCTAGACACCAAATCTATAATGAAAGACTCAATCTTTTAAAACTAGAGATAGATGACAACGTTTATCTGGTTAATCTCAGCTTTGAAAGAAACGCGAGAAAAGAAGGTGAACTGACAATTTCATTGACCAATTCTCTACTCGAAAAAATGTATAGCATCTCGTTCACTGTTTTCGACAACAGCATCTACATCGGTGGTATTCAGGGTGGAGCCAATGACAATGGATTTAGCCGTACATTCACAAAAGCTTTCTACGGTTTAAGACCTAAATCCTTCATGGTAGAAACACTACGACTGTTAGCCATTAGCTTAGGTATCGAAAATATCTATGCGGTAAAAGAATCTGGCCATGTGTCGAACTCATTACGCTACGGCAAGAAAAACAAAGACATCAGCCTTAAGTACGATAGTTTATGGGAAGAGCACGATGGACAGGTACACGATGACTATTTTTATCGTCTACCGATCAACCCAAACAGGAAAGACCTTGAGGCTCTAAAACGCCAAAAACGTAAATTATATCGTGAGCGGTATGCGTGGCTAGATCAGTATGAAGAAGAGCTAAAAAACAAAATGAGCCACAACATTCAAGTTCAGTTTAACTAACAACTGCCTTCTAAATAGGTGCTAACTTACTGGACTTTCTGGCGTTCGCTCTTTCTTTTGTGACAAATACAAGGCCTCGTAACACGGGGCCTTAGAATCGAGAAGCAGCTCTGTACTTATCTTTCTGATTTCACTCAAACTTCCTTTTCAACTTGAGTCATTCTTTTTCTTACTCGTACGAATCAATAAAGGCTCGGAGTGCTTGCTGGTCAACAATTTCCAACCCTTGGTCTCCTTTTCGTATGAAACCTTTGTCTAATAGGTCTTTAACCGCTCTTCGATACACTCTGCTCGATGTGCCAAAACGTTCCGCTTCTTGGTTCACTTTATCGAAACCGCCTAACACAGTATTTGTCTGGCTTTGAACCAATAAGTCGTAGGCAATGTTGTAGGTAATTGAGTGTAAAAGACGGTTAGTGTAAATGCCCATAGAGTCTTGATAATCTTCCGCTAATGCAGAGGCAAAGAAGAACATCATCTCCGGATTTTCATGTAGTGCTTCTGCTAGTTTCTGAATGCAAATGACATCAACTTGCATGTGTTCGTCAGCCACTACGTTCCACTGACAAGGTGTCTGAGTGAAAAACTCCATCTCACCGAAGATATGGTAATCGCAATTCACCTCACCCAATTGAAAGCGTCGCCCATTAGCCGCAGAAATACTCATAGAGACTCTCCCTGCGGGCACTACATAAAGATACTGAAGCTGCTCACCTTGACGTAGGATTTCATCGTTTTGATTGAAGTAACGAGAGTTAACTTGGTGTTGGTAGATGAGATCTCTAAATTCAGAGCTTTTTTGTTCTAAGTAGTTTTTAAAGCGTCCGCTTGAGTATGGTGCAATCTTCATACTTACTCTCTCATTGCATTACTGCTGTTTATATTCAAACGATTGTAACCACTTAAACCACAGGAGAGAACCCAATAAAAAAGCGACGGTCTCCCATCGCTTTCGTCTTGCATTTATTCAGGCTCTTATTGAGTAATTAATGCTTCCAGTGCCGCTAATGATGCTAGCCGCTCTCCTTGCATCATTGCCTCTGCCTCATCGACATATTGCCCAACGCCCTCTTTTACATCTTGTTCGTACAAGACAACATTGTTCAAGATAGAAGCTACATTAAGCCCTCTCAAGCGTCCCACGGTAAACAGCGCGGATGTTTCCATGTCTGCACCTAAAATGCCTTTGCCATTCCAGTACTGACAAAGCGCCTGCTCGTCATCGGTATAAAAACTGTCGTGTGAGCGTACCGTGCCCAAATAGTAAGGTGTTGTTTGCTGCTGCAAGAACTTGTCTAGCTCTTTAAGCAGAGAGAAGCTTGCATAGGCGGGATACGACGGCTTAACGTAAGCGGTAGAACCACCCTCATCGCGAACCGCGCCCTCTGCAATAATTAGCTCACCAAGCCCGATATGTGACTGCATCGCACCTGCAGACCCCACTCGAACGATATGAGTCACACCACAAAACTTAAGTTCTTCTACCGCAATGATCATTGAAGGTGCGCCAATACCAGTGCTGCAAACTGATATCGCTTTCCCTTGATAAGTTCCAGTGAAGATTCGATACTCTCGGTTCTCAGAAACCATCTCGGCATCTTCAAGCAAGCTCGCGATTCGATTCGCTCTATCAGGCTCACCACAAACAATAACTAACGGAGCAATTTGCGTTCCATCAACGCCGATATGAGGTTGCTTTGCCATCTTCACTCCTAAGAAGCCGTTGCTTGAGTTAACGATTTATCACTGTTTCGTTTAGCTGTGCGTGCCCACTCACGAGTACCGTTTGCCGCAATAAACATTAAGATTGCGTATTGAACAGACATTGCGTACACACCCTGCGTCGCATAAATACCAACACTGATAATGTTAATCACAATCCACAGTATCCAGTTTTCAACATACTTACGTGTCATAAGAACTTGAGCAACAATAGATAGAATGGTCATCGTGGCATCCCAGAATGGGAACGCATCAGGTTCAAGTACTGGTTCCGTTAAATCAGCACCAAATAGATTCAAGCTATCAACCGCGATGTTTGCCAACGCAAAGAAGAATGGGTCGATATACATCGTGAGCAATGCAATCGAAATCGCACAGGCTGCAGCCGTTGCCACCAGCTTATTTTGGCTCAACCAGCGAACTTCTAGCGTTTCACCTTGCTCATTAGGGCGTGTCCATGCGTACCAGCCGTAAATGTTGGCGCAGAAGAAAAAGAGTTGAAGCAGTAACAGTCCGTATAACTGAATTTGGAAAAAGATAACCGCAAATAAGGTGACATTCAGTAACCCGAACAGGTAATTAATGGTTTTTTCTTGGCTTGCAAACCAAATGCAAAGCAGGCCAAACACCGTGCCGAATGCTTCGATCCAGCTCATTGCATAGCCATCCCCTATTGGGATATTGACTAAGGTATTATTGATATCAAGTAGGGCGAATAGGTCCATAGGGATGTCCTTTATTATTTGTTTTAGTAGCACCTATCTTATTGCGCCGATAGAAACAAAGAGGAGGACATTTGTCCCCCCTAGATTGCATGCGATCATAAATCAGAATAATAATTCCGGAAAATCAAATTCACAGAAAGGTGTCATCGCCCTCCCAACAGTCTTGAACTCGAAACTCCAACAGCAGAACAAATCACTTCCAAAAACGAAACTTTAGCTTACTGGCTTTAAGCTGATATCGCGTTGACGGTTACGTTTGAGAAGCGCATGATTTTATTTCGAGCAGAATCGTTTTTGGCCGTGTAATCGACCCATCACACGTTTTGTACAACTTACCCAATTGAATGGCAGGTCACATGAATAAGATTGTTATGTTAGTAATGGGGCTGTTTTTTACCAGTCGATTGTTTGCCAGTATTGTGCCGCATGTTGGTCAACTTGAACATGATGCGCCTATTCTCCTTCGCTCTGCATTGATTGTGGGCGTTGCGGCTTATGTCGTTTGGACAGCGTTCAAATATTTCAAAAAGAACAAAGCCTCTGGTTCAGAACAACTCTAGGGAGAGGCATTAGAAATGCTTGAGAGTTAGCAGTTAAACTCGGTTACTTATCTGCAAAATAGTCGACCAAGATTTTACGCCACTTTCGCGACTCACGAATTTTCAGAAGAGCGCGGTTAATTTCTTCTTCATACGAGTTGTTTTCAGTGATGATAAAGCCATAATTCTGCTTTTCGAGTTGATACGGCAACACCTCTAGATCATCGAACTGCCCGCTTATTCTGCCATTACCAATCATATATTTGAGCACCACATCATCAGCGACAATCGCTTCCACTTCGCCTTCCTCCAAAGCCGCCAACAATCTTGGCATATCGATATAACTCTTGTGTCGAATACCAAAGCTTGTGAGCATCAAAGAAGAAGTCGTCGCGACTTTTGCCCCTACTTCAACATCCGCAAGATCATTCACACCTTTAATATGGGAAGAGCCTTGGCTGAGCGTAAGCTTGCTGGCTAATACCGCAGTAATACTGGCGATAAACAGCATACTCAGCACACCAATGAACACCGTAGCAATTCGTCCGGTTAAGCTCTTAAACTCAAAATAATTGAATGGGCCTCGAGTGATAAAAAGCAAACCTAGTATAAAGCTTTCCAACCAAAGGCCCGTTCGGCTTTTCATCGAATAGAGCTTTTCATTTTCACCGTGTTCCAATACGTAAAAAAAGGCACCAATCACACCAGAGATAAAGACGATAACGCCAATGATCAGCCACAATGCAGGGTTTAAGAAAATGGCGTGCAAGGTATGAAGGTAGCCTTGCTTCTTCACTGCGATAGCGAGGTGAGTTTCATAAAAGGAATGGGAAAAGTCAGCAAACAACTCACGCTCTGGGGTGATTGAAATACAAGAGACACCGATGTCGATTTGCTCTGTTTCAATCGCATTGAGTAATTCATCCAAACGGTGATTCTCTATCGTGTACTCAACGTCCATTTCTTTGGCAATCTGTTCCCAAAGCTCGACACTCAGGCCATTCCATTGACTTTCCATCGAACTGATCACAAAAGGAGGACACGGGTAAACACCGACTTTAAGTGGAGAAGAAGGGGCAAAAGTACTGAAGAATAAAAAAAGAGAAACGATTGAAGTGACACCGTATCGGAGTGTCGATTTGAAGTATTTGTGCATCAGCAGCCCTCCAGCAGAAGGCAGCAATGAATTGAATCGAGTACGAAGGCTCGACTAATGAACACACATCAGCGCGATCAGAAGTGAAGAAAGATTATGATAAATTCAATACTGCCCTAGCTTTATTCGTTATTACCTTAACTATAGAAAACCTCTATTTATTGTGCAAAACAATGGGCGTAACAAACTAACGGCATAGGGAACATCGGATCGATAACTAGTGGGATGACATAAACTGGCTTTGTGCCGACGAACATAACTTTCCGCACTGCGTAATTTGGCTTTCAAGGAAGTAGATATTACGTCTGCTTTTGACCCATTGGGCGCGAACTTCCAGTTCTTGACCAATGGAAATAGGATGATGAAAGCGAGACGCTAAACTCACCGTCATTGCAGTGATGTTATTTTGGAACAAACAATGCAGCATCGCACTGTCATGTAACGCGGTGACAATGCCACCCTGCATAATGCCATCGTAGCCCTCAGCTTTATCTGTTGGTACAATCTTGGCCCTGGTTTTATATTTAGCTAAAGCTTCACTCTTAATTGAAGCTTTATGATTGACTAAAGTCTCGCGCTCGCCAACGGCTTCAAAACAAATGGCGCTGTCTGCGAAAAAACCTTGGCTGCACACTTGGCAACGCCGATGGTTGTGTGGAATGAAAACCTTCATACTTACCTTTTAACCTTAAATACCTAGAGATTGATATGGCTCGACCAAAAAAACATCGCCAGTTATGCACCCGAGCGGCTTACTCTTGCTTTAAGCCTAATGGCGTTCCTATGGACGAGCTTCATAAAGAAGAATTGCTATTAGAAGAGTTAGAAGCCTTACGCTTGGCTGATCAAGAAGGATTGAGCCAACTTGAAGCCGCTGAACAAATGCAGGTGTCTCGCCAAACGTTCGGCAACATCATCAAGCGTGCACGAACCAAAGTCGCCAAGTGCATCGTCAACGGTCACGCGTTGGTGATTCAAAGCGCTTAACTCGCGCACTAGCCCTACGTTAGTTAGCCCAACGTTAGCTAGCTCAACGACAGTGAATTCTCGATACTTAGCTTGATGGCTCAGAGATCTGATACAGCTTTCGACTCTGCCCTTCACACACATCTTTGCAATTGCATTCACGCTCAATATCTAACTGCGCAAGTCCTCCACAGCTGCCTTTGATTGGCTTGCGAGAAAAAATTACACCTATCGCCATCGACGCGACGATTCCGACAAACCCCAATAGCGTCAACAAAAAGGTCATTTTCGGAACCCTCGAATACCCCCTAAGTGATTCGGCTGTGCCATTAGAATCGAAGCTTGTTTTTTGTGCCCGTTTTCGCCGCACGTTTTATTGCTACACCCGCTATTTCTCGGCTCGCGACCATAATCGAGATCAGTCACTTCCCGTAGATTGTCGAAATCCAAAGTCCCGATTTCTGCCTTACCTGTTGATGCCAAGACTCGAATATCGTTATTGAACAAGTGCGCTAGCATCTTCTTCCCTATGTGACGGACGACTACAGATTTCACATCGTAAGAACGGAGGACAGAGATCCATTGCTTCTTTTTATTGCAAGCGGTGTCGGAATCAACCAAAGGAACAATCTGCTTTATTTGTCGTTGCTCATCGACAATCGCGATCTGTGGGGAACGAGCAAAATGGTTGCCGACATGAAGGTCGCGACAAGGTACTGCGTATAACATAGTAACTTCCTGTTATTGATGATCAGAAGTTCAGCATACGCCCCATTATTAGCATATGCCAATAACTATCATGTGAAAAATAAGATTTACTGGATCGATAACTAAGATCAAAAGCTACAAGCTACAAGCAGCCAATAGGGTTGGCGCAGGTTACTCTACCTCCCGAACCTGTTCATGGAGAGCCTCCCTTCCCCAAAAACAAGAATGCCCCACTAGTGCGGGGCATTCTTTGTACGTACGAGCTGAAATTTCAAAGGCAGAAGTGACGATATAAATCGTTGTTACAGCGAAAGAGTAAAAGTACTCCCCACACCCAGTTCAGATTCAACGACTAGCGTTCCTTCTAGATTCTCGACCATAGCAAGCGCTAAAGATAACCCAAGACCATACCCCTCGATATTGCTGCGGCTGCTGTCGACTCGGTAAAGTCGTTCAAAAATCAAATCCTGATATTTCTGTTCAATGCCAACACCAGTATCCTGGATGGTTATCGCGATCTTACCCTCTGAACTTTGCTCGGCTTTGATCATCACTCTTCCTTCGGGCTCGGTGTACTTAATTGCGTTATCAACAAGGTTAACCAACACCTGAGTCAATTTGTCAGGATCTGACTGAATAACAAGAGTATCAGCGCTCTCAACCTCAAGCTCGACTTGTTTATCTTCTGCGACATCTTCATACCAGCTCACCACATTAGCAATCACATCAGAGACCTGAGTCGGCACTTTCTGTGGTATGCGCTTTCCGGTCAGCTCGTCGTTCAGCTTCATCAAGGCGGTTAACATATTACTGGCCTGCATGGCGTGTTCAGAACAATCTGCCAATGCGTCTTTCATCGCTTGTTGGTCGGCGTTATTGAGCAATGCCGTTTGGGAGGCTAACGTAATACGCGACAAAGGAGTTCGAATATCATGAGCGATCGCATCGACGGTCGTATTCAAGGTTGTCGTCACGTGCTGTAACTTGGCAACCGCAGTATGGACACTAGAACTGATCACGTTGAGCCCTTGCGGTAAATCAGATTCGGCTTCATTTTTAGTGCTAGTGCTAGGAAATTCTAACTGCCCTTTTTTCAGCTTATCGAGCAGGTCGCCAAAGGTCACTAACGGAGACATGGCACTCTGGATGATGTTACGAGTGAATACTGCGGTCACGGCCACGAGAGCAAGCAACGCATATAAGGTCATTAGCCATTGATTGTAGGCGATAAAGTCTCTTGCTCGGTTATCCAAAACCAACCAGAAATCATATTGCTCCCCTTCAATAGGCAACGACATATAGGGACTCAAGATGAAGCTCTCCAGCCATGAACGATTGTCATCAATTTGGTAGCTAGAAAAAGGCTGTTCTGTCGATAAATGTTGAACACCAGCGATAAACACGCCATCAGATGAAGCGCCCTTCTCAAGCTTATACGCCGCAATGTTGTTTTCGAGTAGCCGATGAGGATTCGCCTCTAAAACATGAATCAGTCGCTCACTCGAATCGTAAGTCAAAATACGCTGATACTCGGTCGACATAGACGTAAGGATCTTCTTTTCCGTTTGGTAAAGGTCGAAAAAGAAGATAGCCCCAACAATCAATTCCACCAGCAGTAAGCAGAGCAGTAAGGTCGACATAAAGCGAACCAACAAATGTCTCTGTGTTTTAGCAAGCGCCTGTTCAATACTACGACTTGAGGACATAGCCAACACCTCGAAGTGTGTGAATTAATGGCTTAGAAAAACCCTTATCGACTTTGCTGCGAAGCCTACAAACCAAAACATCGACCACGTTGGTTTGCGGATCAAACTGATGCCCCCAAACATGCTCAAGAATCGCCGTTTTCGACATCACAGCCTCTCGGTTTTCGAGCAGTAATTTCATCAACATAAACTCGCGCTGATTAATGGTGATCGTTTGTTGATCTCTTTGTAGAGTGTGTTTAAGTAGGTCTAGGCTAAGGGGGCCGTAATGCAATTCTAATGCTTGAGGCGTGGGCTGCTTGCCTCGGCGCACCAAGGTTTGGCAACGAGCGAGTAGCTCAGGGAATGCAAAAGGTTTTACCAAATAATCATCAGCACCTGACTGTAGCCCTTGCACTCGTTCTTCCACTGAGTGTTTGGCACTTAATATGATGACAGGCGTCGCGTAGCCTTGCCCTCTGAGTTCAGCCAACACTTCAAACCCATCTTTCTTTGGCAACATGATATCGAGAATGATCACGTCATACTCTTCGGTTACGGCCTCGTGTAATCCATCAACACCATCTGTTGCGTGCGTCACCGTTATCCCTTCTTGCTGAAAACCATTCACCAAAAATCTCGCGATATGAATGTCATCTTCAATCAATAGTATTTTCATCAACGTCCGTTTATTTATTTGCCGTGGTCTGAATACACTCTATCAATATCCTTTATCGAATATAACCAACATTGCAACTTTGTAATGTTCAAGAAAGCCAGTCGTAATCATGCATTCGTTAGTATGAACCTGTTGATTAAAAACACCCTTTCTAAACAAACAAAAAATAGAGTTCGGAATTTGGAAACGAATATTTTTTGAAAACAGATTCTTTTTGAAAACAGATGCTTTAACGGAGTAAACATGAAAACGACAAAACTAACAGTACTAGCAGCAACCCTTGGTTTCCTTAGCCTTTCTCACAATGCAATGGCAGCAGAAACACAAACGGTCTCTTTCACTCAAATCTCATCAGAAGCGGCCTTCAAGCTTGCCCATGAAGCCGTTAATCAATGTGAGGCCTATGGTTACAAGGTTTCTGCGACTGTTGTCGACTTGTCGGGCAATGTGATTGCTCAACTACGTTCTGACGGCGCAGGCATCCACACTCTTGATAGCTCACGCAAAAAAGCGTTCACAGTGGCAAGCATGAAGCAGCCGTCAGGTAACCTGATGAAACTCATCGCCGACAAACCTATCATGCAACCCTTGCAGAATATGGACGACAACTTGTTGTTCTTGGCGGGTGGTGTTCCGGTACAACTGAACAATGCCATGATAGGCGCGATTGGTGTGGGTGGCGCTCCGGGTGGCCACTTAGATGTCGCTTGTGCTGAAAAAGCGATTAAAAAGTTCTTCTAAAAGTCCGTTTACCAACAAACACTGACTGATCTAGACAAGCGGCTCAGTACCCTCCTTGCCCAATTAAAAAATGCCTCGCTCTTGCGGGGCATTGCTGCAAATTAAAGCAGTTGCAAATAAAAGCAGTTGCGAATAAAAGCAACTCCGAATTGAAACCGATAGTAGAAACGTAAACAGGCAAAACATGACACAAATTTGATGTGAACAACCCACTCAATTGTTATATTATAACATTACACTTAATAACTATTCGTTCTCATGAAACAGCTATTTATTCTAATCGATGTCATCAATCGCCTCTCCACACGCTATGTAAGCCGTTTCTCGACATGCTGTCGTTCTCTAAACGGTTTACCTTTTGGCCTAGTATTACTGTGTTTTGCGCCAAATCTATATGCCCACCCTCACTCTTGGATAGAGATGAAAACTCATATTGAGGGGGAGAATGGCATGATCACTGGTCTCTCTATGGAGTGGTCTTTTGATGCAATGACATCCATGTACATGTTGGATGGCGAAAATGTCTCTGCCGATACAGAAGCTGAAACATTCAAAAAGCTCGCTGCGTCTGTTATTGAAAACATGAAGTATGAGCACTACTTCACGTACTTTTATGATGGTGAAGAGCCCATCAAATATCAGGTTGCTGAACACGCCAAGTTTGAGCGTGATAAAGCCAAGATGGTTCTAACATTTGACCTACCACTTTCTAAGCCTAAACCTGTGACACGAGACTCGCTCCGCGTACTCATTTTTGACCCTAGTTACTTCGTCGACATGTCGTGGTTGTCGAATAGCGACGTGACCTTGTCACCTGAACTAGCGAGACAATGTCAGTTGGAATTAATCGAGCCCAACCCGACGCCAGAACAGATGAGTTATGCGATGTCTTTACCAGCCGACGCTGACCCAGATAACACGTTAGGCCAACTGTTTACACAATCGGTTGAGCTTCATTGTGCAGCAGTTCCTGCATCCTAATAAAGTGACTCTTTACCGCCATTACGTAAGCTTCTCAATTCATTTAGAGAAAAATATCTGATATAGGTTCTTGTGAAATGCAGAAAAATCAACTTGAAAAAAACTATTACCTTATTGGCGCCGGAGCTTTATTGCTTGTTGCTGTCGGTGCATATCAAGTGTGGTCCATGTGGCCATCGTTAGTTATCTCTAGCATCCAATGGCAAAGAGAAGTCAATTCAGAGCTTGCAGACCTACTTTATGAAGCTAAATCCAACCCTTGGGGTGCAGGCAGTTACCTTATAGGATTCAGCTTTATCTACGGTATGCTCCACTCTCTGGGGCCTGGGCACGGCAAGGTTATTGTATCTACCTACTTAGCCACTCACCCAACTAAAGCAAAAGCGAGTTTAGTGCTTACGGTCGTCTCCGCTTTTTTACAAGCACTGGTCGCAATCTTACTAGTAAGCGTGTTGCTGTGGGGCTTTAGTGCTTCCATGCGAGTGGTGAATGACAAAGCGAATATGTTTGTTTCATTAAGCTTTGCTTTAGTAGCAGTCGTCGGCGCGCTTATATGTTGGAAGGCTTTGAAAAACATCTACACCGCTATGCGTAAGCCTAAGCTGAAAGTGAAAACCATCACCACACTCGCAACAGACACAGCTGCGCCAATTTCAGTTCGTTCGCCAATAGCACTTCGTTCATCAATATCAGCCCCTTCCCCGATAATAGGCGCTACTAGTGCAATGCAAGCCGCTGCTAACACTCATGCAGATCATTCTCATGCCGACTGTGGATGCGGCCACCAACACGTCGCTGATCCAGAAGCCATCAATAAAGCTTCAACATTTCGAGAGTACGCGGGAATCATCGTGACGATTGGTATCAGGCCATGCACCGGAGCAATCATGGTTCTGCTTTTCGCAAACATGGTTGGCCTATATTGGATGGGCGTTCTGAGTGCCTTTGCAATGGCCGTAGGCACAGCATTAACAACCTCATTAATTGCAATGATGACGCTAACAGGTAAACATCTAGTGAAGCGCTATTTGGCAGCGGGTAACAAGAACAGTAGTGAATCATTGAAAGTCGCAGGTCACTACTTGCAACTCTTTGGCGGTATTTTGCTTGTGTTGATTGGCTTGTTATTAATGAACGGCCAAGACAGCGGCATGTCGCCTGTTTTCACCATGTAGAGCACAAGAACGTAGCAATATATCTGAGGTTCTTTCCACCCGCTTCGCACATATCAAGGCCTCGCAAACGCGAGGCCTTAGTTTTAGTCATTATTTAATATCAAATCAAGTAAACAAGTAAGCTATGCCGAGAGCAAACCCCGTCAGTATTATTGATTTACAAAAGAGCATCAAAACCGCTAAAGAAAAGTACCGACAAGCGATACAATGCTGGAGTTACTAGATTGCAGCGTAGTAGCCCCTTTATAGAAAGCTCATTCACAGAAAACATTAAAGTAGCCAGACATGTCTAAAGATCCCGGTTTCACCACAGAATACATCCTCGATAAGACGTTTTTCACAGAGTGTTATGATCAAACTAGCCTTCCGACTCAATTTCCAAAAGCCTATTTAAAAGGAATACTGTTTCTTATTTTTGGTGTGGTTTTATTAGAGTTTGAACTACTACCTAACGGTTACGTTGGCTGGTTCTTTATCGTATTAAGTGTCATTGAAGCTTTCAGCGTTTACTGCAAGAGAACCTGGTGGATATGGCGACAAAAAATCAGCTCAGGTGCTGGCAGCAAAGTAGTCTTTCAAGGGGATGTTAACGGCGTAAGTTATAAAAACGCTAAAAACACCAATACTATCGCTTGGACTGACATCTCCCAGCTGCAACAAACCGATTTAGGTTTTATCCTTCATATTGGAAAGCAGCGCCAATACGTCAGTAAGTCTTGTTTAAGCGATGAAGCCGTTGCGTTCATGGTTGAGCAACACGAAGCGTCCAAAGCAAATTAGCATCAATAAATGCCTGCCAATTTGGCAGGCATTTTTCTATCATCTTTAATAATGCGTATGGCATAACCGGACAACAACAATGAACACCGTTTACCAAATCAGTGATTGTCACCTTTCCGATGAATCCAGCTATGAAAACCTGCGTAGAGCACTGGAATACGTCAGCAAAGACACAGCATGCAAGACCATTTTTCTAACTGGTGATATTTGTTGTAATCCAAAGTCTGGCGACTACATTCAGTTAGAGTCGTTCATTAGACAACACGTTGGTGATAAGTCCATTTACGCGATTGCGGGCAATCATGATGACTCTCGCTTAATGCGTACCGAGTTAAAAGGATCGTCGATTTTCGTCACCGATACAGCCACCAGCTGTGGACGAGAATTTGTGTTTTTGGACTCCAGCTTCAAGCCGCTGGATAAACGTCATCCACTCGGTTCTGGGCGCATTAATAACCTTGGCATGGCTCGGCTAAAACAACAGTTGAGAAAGGCTAGTGATCCTATCGTGGTTGTTCACCACCCTGTCATTCCAGTCGGTGCTGATTGGATGAAAGCTATCTGTCTAGAGAACGATGCTGATGTGATGAACGTGCTTCGGAAATATCGCGTTCGTGACGTGATCTGCGGTCATGGACATGATGGAATATCAGCCACGCAACAAGGAATAACCCAATATATGGCGCCTTCTACAGCCTATGGCTTTGACCACTCGATCAATGAATACAATCGCAGCGAGAAGATAGGATTAAGTCGAATTTCGTTCTCTGCTGATTCCATCGACTACCAAGCTGTCTATTTTTGAACCCTCTACCTTGAATCTTGCTGTCTTAAACTTTGTGGATTCGCTTTCGAATAAACCAAGCTATATAGCGTTCTATGTCAATAGAAGAGGCTTGCAGCGATTCAATTTATCAATCTGTGATTGAAGACAGCACGCGAAGAGGTTTGGCGTTACACTCATTAAGATCAAACAAATAACGAGGGTCTATGACGTTTTCTCCTGCCATTTTGCGTAAAGTCTGGTACTCCCCTTCTATTAACCTTGGGCTTCGCGCCACCAGTGCCATTGTGCTGTTTCTCGGCTTAGGGGTGCTGTCGAATCAAACCACTATCGCCATGACCGCGCTGATGACCATGCCAGCCGCTCTGATTAGTGGCCTCGATGCAGCAGGGCCAAGGAGGTGGACACGTTTTGCGATTACCGCAACCGCTTGGGGCATGACTTTGGCCATCAGTTACGCTCTGCTGAAAAGCGGACTGCCTTTATGGGTGACTTATGGTGCTATGGGTGCTTTGCTTGCCAGTGCGGCAGTCAATGGTCCATTCTGGGCGAGGCTCGGTATGTCGAGCCTATTGATAGCAGTCGTCACTCTCTCACTTCACAATTCCAACACAGCGCTAAGCTTGTACCCAATGTTGGTGCTTGGCCCCCTTACTTTTTCGCTGTTTAGCTGGCTTTGGTTTGCGTTGTGGAAGCACTATGCATTGCGTGTGTGTCTATCCGCGATTTACGAAACGTTGGCAGACTACATCCAATATCGCCAAGCATTCTTGTTAGGTAGCGAAAGTGATGCACCGAAAAGACGCATCAAATACCAACTCATCGAGTTGTTCCAACAGGCTCTTCAATCTGAATCTTTTCGATCTAAACAAGAAGATGCTAACTCGCTTCGACAAGCCTTGTTCCTCGCTCTTGATACGTTTGAAGTGATACTCAGCAGCCACACAACGAATCCCGATCTATTGAACCAATTTCAGTCCAGCAAACACAAACGAGACTTGCTATTGGTTTGGAGCCAGCATTGTCAGCAAAGACTAAGACACAAAGCCAAACAGCTTCTACACAACACAAACGAAGAGGTGAAGCACTTAAGCTCATTAGAGCAAGAAGCTAATGACTTGATTGAAGCGGTCAAGCTCGAAGACCAACCCCGCTTTCGTTATTGGGCATACGCAGTGAAGCATATTTCCCGTCGTATTGAGCTTAATGAACCCGCTTATGAACGTTCTTTTGAAGTGCAGCCGTTCGAGTTGTCTTTTCGCCTACCAAGCCGAGGCAATCCGATTTTGCGTCATGTTACCCGTGTCGGTTTGATGTTCGCACTTGGTGCTGGAATTGCGGAATACTTTGAATTGATTCGCCCTGATTGGGTTCTGATTTCGATGTTAATGGTGATTCAACCAAGCTTCTTGGCGACACGCAGTAAAACGTGGCAACGCTGTTTAGGTACGGCGCTTGGTGTGCTGTTTGCGACGTCTTTAATTCACATTGGCGTACCAACGACCGCGATGTATACGCTTATCGTTTTCCTCTTGCCTGTCGCAATGCTTAATATCATGCGCCATTACTCGCTAGCCATTGGTTGCATTACAGCGCTATTGATTTTGGTGTATCAGACCATGGCGCACCAAGGGCTCGACTTTGCAGCACCACGTTTGATCGACAACATAGTCGGGGGCGCGATTGTCCTGCTCGGATACAGCTTGTTATGGCCGCAATGGCGAGGCAAAGAGATCCACACTCAAGCGTTAAAAGCGCTTAATAGTTCAAAAAGCTTATTTGTGTATTGCTACGAACAGCTGCAAATTGGCACCGAACAACATGACCATATTGCGCTAACCAAGCAACGTGCCGCTATGCTAACCGCCGAAAGCGACCTTGAGCTGATTTACAATGAGATGCAGCAAGAGCCAAAACACACTCGTGCCGATCCTCACTATTATGAAGATATGCTGAGTCACTATCGATTATTAAGCCATTATCTCTGCTTGCTGATTCCGCTGGTCAGAAAAGGCACACAATACCAAGGTTCACAACAAGTCGAACGCTTAATTCATGATGCGATGGATGCATTGATCAATACCATTCGTGATAACCGCGTCCATGAGCTGCCCGCGCTCACCAATCAAACTGAAGCCGATCACCCAACTACTACAACAGGTCAGCGTTCAATAGAAGAAATCATCTGGTTAGCACTGATGACAGTAAAACAAATGCACGATTTAGTTAGGCGTAATCTAGAAGGCTAAATCAGGGCTTAACGATCAAAGGACTTAAATACCAAAGATCTTAAACACTAATAGCCATTCAGATTTTGATCTGTATTTTTAGAGCGAAGCGTTTGGCACATCTTTAGGAAAAAGAGGAGTATCTAAAACTTGTTATTTAACTCATTCCAATACTTACGTTCTTTTTCAGTTATTGAATATATATGGTCATAACGACCACATCGACCTAATTGCCTTAAGTGACCGTGCAAAACCAATTCGTTTAGAGAATTTATGACGTTTACAACATCATTATTTGTAGATGGCATCCATTCCAAATCAGGACCTAGTTCGCTTTTGATCTTGGAATCTTAAAAATGAACAAATCCATAATAAGCAACTGATTTACAAACCATTATTAAATTCACCACATACGTCGTGATAACTTTCTTTAGTATCGAACATTCTATTCTACTGGTGGTCCATCACTGTCAAAAAACTTGTAGTGGCATGGTGAATTATCCAATATTTCTAAGGTACTAATACCTTAGAAAAGGCAGAAACAAAATGACCGGAGTACAATATTCATACGAGCAATTCAAACCTTGAGAGTTTAAGTTAAATTGCTCTCATCATGAGATTCAAGTCACGTTCATCAGTGTTTTTTCTAGGTATCGTCTACTCCTCTCAACTGTTTAATTAGAAGCTGATATGACAAAGAAAATCATCCTAGATACAGATCCGGGCATCGATGATGCAATGGCAATCCTATTTGCAGAAGCACATCCAGATATTGAGCTGATGGGGATCACGACCGTTTATGGAAATGCGACGATAGACAATGGCACTCAAAATGCTCTCTATCTGAAGCAAAAATTCGGTATGAAGGCACTCGTTGCTAAAGGTTCGGATAAGCCCTTATTAAGAGATCCGGTTGGAGCAACGGTTGTTGTGCATGGTGAAACGGGGTTGGGTGATGTGACGGCACCAAGTTCGCTAGATTATGAAGCGATTAAAAAGCCAGCTTATCAGTTCATTATCGACAGTGTTCGAGCTGAACCTAGAGAGATCACTCTTGTGGCTGTCGGTCCTCTGACTAATCTTGCACTTGCACTGGAAGCTGCTCCTGACATCGTCGACTTGGTAAAAGAAGTGGTCGTTATGGGTGGTGCATTCGGTGAAAACGGCCACAGAGGGAATGTAACGCCATTTGCCGAAGCGAATATTCATGATGACCCTCATGCTGCCGATAAGGTGTTTACGGCATCATGGCCAGTAGTCATTATCGGGCTCGATGTTACAGAGGAGAGTTTTTTTACCAGTCAATACCTTGATGAGTTGCGAGATGACGCTGGAGAAGTTGGGCAGTTCATCTGGGACATTAGTCGTTACTACTTAAAGTTTTATTCTGACAAAGTAGGAATGGATGGTTGTCATGTTCATGACCCATCAGCCATTGCTTATGTTATCCAACCGTCTCTTTTTACAAGTCGTAATGGCCCGGTCAGGGTTGTCACAGATGGGCCAGCGGAAGGGATGACCATTCAGAAGGCTGATCAACGTAACTATATGAATGATGAATGGGGTCTATTTCCTGCACAACAAGTCGGCGTTCAAGTAGATAGCGATACTTTACTCTCACTCTACAGAGAGACATTGATAAACTATTCACAGCAGTAAAGTGGGCCTGTCGTAAATATTGAGAAATGCGCGACAGGCTAATGCTCTAGATACAATAATCCTACAATTGCGTAGAAACGCTCAAAGGCACTGTCAGTTTCACCTGATTCAGATGAAACTGATCTTCAATATCAATACAAGCCACGAGCTAAGTGTCTATCCATATCAAAAAGTAATTTTCATTGACTAAGTTCGATAATTGACTAGCTCACTTATGCCCCTTTCAAAGTTAACTGACTTATCAGATGCTTTTTACGGTCTAGTATTTGACCTATTTTTTCTAATCAGTGTGTCTAGTCGATTGAAGCCATTTAGGTAGGAGCATTATTTTGAATACAGAACCAACGGTAAATACTGATGAACTCCTTAAGCTCCTTTCTTCAGAATTGAAATTGCTGTCCGGTATTTGTTGACCACTACAGGTTAAACAAGCAAAAGAACCAAAAGGACAGCGTCACCCTGTTTACATGTATTGACTGCGTGGCTAGTAGTTACCTCTCGTAAAGCAACCGACCTACAATTATAAGGATACAGTGTAATTCTCATGAATAACTTAATTGTGCGCTTAAGTTGTCACACTAGGGTGGTGAACGTTGAAATACCTACTTTTATATCTTTCTGTATTTACGTCAATGTTCGCTCAGGCAGACGATACGTTTAAAAAGCTGCTTGATCAGAATTTTGCAACGGCAGTGCTACTTAGTGACAGTGATGCGATCTCATTGGGTTTTCATGACTTCAATGCGAGCAGTGTATTTGGGGACAACTTAGGGAGTATGGAAGCGTTGGATAATCGAAAACAGATTAGTGTATACAACGCACCATTTACATGGAAACTGGATGAATTAACGCTCAATAATGGGAAAAAGATCAATCAAAACGTATCTTTGTTTGTTTCCTACATAGAGCAAACAAGAGAGTTTAAGTTTACAGAAAACTCAAACAGCGGCAGTGACAAATCGACTGAGAATGTCATGACGGCCGGAGCAAAATACTGGTCAAGTTATCCTCTCTCAGAAGTATGGAGCATACGTTCTGGGATGAGAGCTAATCTGATGTATTTTGAGAATAAATACGATTACAACGATCCTACAACCACGCTCTTTCGAGAGCAGCTTGATGGCTTTGTAGTTAATACAGACGCTTGGGCTTTTACCATGCAACCAAGCATCGAGTCTCACTATCGAAAGCCTCAGTCATGGGGGCACTGGGAAGCGTACAGTAAAATAAATTACTTCTATGGTCACGGGTGGGGAGAAGCAAACAATGGCGACATAGGTAACCCCGAAGGCTGGTACTGGATAAATGGTTTGAAAGGATTCTATGACATCGCGGACTGGGGAGGGTATGAACAAACCTTGTTTAGTAGCGTCCGAAGAATCGACGTTGGTGCCGACCTACAAGTTCCCTTGGGAGCTGCTCACTTCTATGAATGGGGCTTGGGGTGGTTAGTTTCCGCACCATTCTTGAAGACCTATATCGACAACATAGGAATTGGCGTCAATCTCAATTATGGAAGTAGCTTAAAAGGTGGCACGATTGTATTGCTGTTCAACCAAAACTAAGCCACTGAACTTTAAATATAACTTGTACAAAACAGGCGGTAAGCCGCCATGTAGTGGCTCAGTGAATTTGGCCCAAAGGTTAGAGGTTTTGCAATACCCCAGGTAATCCGTGAAAAGCTAATTTAGTAAAATCACTGACAAGCTTTTGTCCAAGAGTTTGTTATCACTACCCGAAAAACAAAAATCCTCGCAAACGCGAGGTCTTAGTTTTATCCATAAATAGTGAGTACACCTCTAACCTAGGGAAGAGCCCCTAGCCTCCGAATTTTCTGTTATTTTTGCGCGTCTAGATTCGCTTGATGTTTTAAGTGCTCAATGAACATCGGAACCTTTTTTGCTATGTGCTTTCTCGACGCATAAAAGGCGTACAGCACCAAATCTTCAGGTTTGTATTCAAGTTCTATGACTTCCAAAGAGCCAGTATCTATTTCATCGCGACAAAATTCAGCAGGGAGTATCGCAAACCCCAAACCAGCCAATGCACCTGCTTTAGCGAGTTGTCCACTATTCACTTTAAATGTAGATTTTACTCTTTGAGTAATTACCTGACCTGTTTCGTTCTTAAATACCCATGGCGTACCATTTAACGCGGTAAAGCTGCTAATACAAGGTACATGTTTCAAATCCGTAATCTTAAAAGGCTTAGAAGATGTATGAAGAAGTTTGGGTGAAGCCACAACAACACTAGGCCAACGCTTAAGCTCTTTCGCTATCCAATTGTTATCCTCTAGCTTCCCTCGATGAAAACTCAAAATAACGTCAAACCCGTCAAGCGGATCCTCTTTAGGGCTGATACTCGTATCACAACATAATGAAATAGATGGATATTGAGTACAAAACGAAACGACGGCTTGGGCCAAGTCAGGTGAGTCTGGCATTAAAACATTGAGTTGCCCTATGACTTCACGAGAGTGTTGTGTCACCTCCTCAAGGGCATCGTTGAGTTTATCCAACAATGGCTGAGTTCGTAGATAGAGGTGGTCCCCTGCTTCTGTCGAAGAAATTCGGCGAGTCGTTCTATCAAAAAGTCGAGCATCTAGCTGCTCTTCTAGCAACGCGATATGACGACTGACGTTTGATGTCGGTAAACACAGAAACTCTGCAGCTCTCTTAAAGCTATTGTTCTCATAGACACAGTGAAAACTTTTTAGCCATTGTTGATCAATCTTCTCAAGCATTCCCATTAATCCCACCCATTCTAATAATCCCAACCAATTGGATTATAAAGCCAATATTAGCCACTTTATTACCAGAAACAGGCTTATACAATACTCATCATTAAAAGTGAACTGGATAAGGTTTCCAATGAGTTGGATAGAAAAACTATTAGATAAGAAAAATATAATCAGTACGCGTAAAGCGAATATTCCAGAAGGCGTATGGACAAAATGCCCCTCTTGCGACCAGATCCTGTACAGCATAGCCCTTAAAGAAAATCTGGAGGTATGTCCAAAATGCGATCACCACATGAGGATGTCGGCACGCTGTCGCTTAGACAGTTTTTTAGATAAAGGTATGAAAACTGAGTTAGGCAAACAACACGAGCCGAAAGATTTGCTCAGTTTCAAAGACAATAAACGCTACACAGAGCGCCTTGCCCTAGCCCAAAAAAGTACAGGTGAGAAAGATGCAATAGTCGCGATGCAGGGAGAGTTGTTAGGGATGCCTGTTGTGGCGTGCGCTTTCGAATTTTCTTTTATGGCTGGCTCAATGGGTGCCGTTGTGGGCGCTCGCTTTGTTGATGCTGTTAATGCAGCCATCGAGGCTAACTGTGGATTAGTATGCTTTTCGGCTTGTGGTGGAGCGCGTATGCAAGAGTCACTGATGGCTTTAATGCAAATGGCAAAAACGAGTGCTGCTTTAAAACGACTATCAGATGCAAAGCTCCCTTATATCTCCGTATTAACCGACCAAACCTTTGGCGGTGTATCAGCAAGTATAGCAATGCTTGGTGACATCAACATTGGCGAGCCCAAAGCGCGAATTGGTTTTGCCGGACGAAGAGTGATTGAACAAACGGTACGAGAAAAATTACCTGAAGATTTTCAGCAGAGTGAGTTCCTATTAGAGCATGGCGCATTAGACATGATTATTGATAGACGTGACATGCGTAAACGAGTAGCTAAACTGATCGCGATGATGACCAATACTCAGATTCAAGTTGAGCATTAGACCACTACACCTCGCCCTATAACTCCCCCTAAAATGAAGTTCAGCGATCTCTTTAGATTAACGACCGAGGGGAGAACATTCTTTGTCGCTAAACATCTGGCTGTACATGTAACCTTCGCATTCAGTTCCTTCCCTTTCCTACTATCAATAAGAGATTGAGAATACGAACCGCACCCAGTACATTCCTTTAGATTACTGTATTTTCACTAGCTTCTTATAGTTAAAATACCGTATGGTACAAACCATAAAATTATTAAGACTCGCGGCCTTTGCCACAGAGACTCTCCATTTAAAACGAAAAGACTTACTATGAATTTTGATATCAATGCACTGAAACACCACCAGCTGGTCGAAGATGGTCAATTAGAAGGGTGTTACATTCATCAGCCTGTGCAAGGCAGTCAGCCAGATGACAAAGCGGTTTTAGTGGAGCGCCAAGCGCTAGAAAGCCTGGGATATAAGGTGGTTCAGGTTAAAGCGAAAGGCGGAACAACTACGTTTGCCGAAGCTATGCTAGAGCTTGCGAAGAAAACAGGCCACCAGCCAAAATAGTACGCGAGTGGATAGAGGAAGTAACAAAGTTCGCTAACAACAGTCTTTCGACTACCCTGTCGAGCGACCTTAATAAGCACTATTTCATGCTGACAGCATGGGCTGTAGCGAAAGCTTTTTTCCTCAGTTAGCGCTTGCTGTCACCGTTGCCCCCAGAGCAATCTATCCAGGATTTGAACGAGTCGCTTCCTTTCCCTTCTTTTGATTCTTCCCCCCTCTTTCCATGTTTTTCATTGTTTTCATCATCGATACAAATTTGGGGCTTTATAGATTCTCTAGATTTAGGGCTTTGACATCTCCCATCCAAAACACTCTATCTTTATGATCTAACAAATCATTTCCACTGATGGGGTGAAAAAGTATCGTTAAACCTTTTCGGTTGAACGTCAACCAAGTGACTACATCACTTAATAAATGTGGTTTAAAGTAAAGCTGACAGCTCCAACAGGGATGAGGACCAACCAATTTTCGATGCAGTTGGCCTTGTCTTAGATCTGTAATTTCTAATGCTATATCGTTAATTACCCTTTGAGCCGTTTGCTCGGTAAGGTCGTTAAAATAAATATGTGCATGCCAACCTTTTAACCTTGGAGAAGATATTGCTTCTTGGTGATTACCATACGCAATTGGTAATTGGGGAGTGAAACTGGGCATAAAATACCTCTATAAACTGGAATTCTTTATTCACGATTAACTCGAAAATATCGTTCATTCCGGTGAGTCAATCTTTGGTTCTGTTTTATCGAGAAAGAGTATGTTACAACCTATATCATTAATACACTGCATAAGTTGAATGTTACCTATGAACACTTTCGATTACTCTACGTTGGATGGACGACTACTTCGCATGTTTATTAGCGTTTATGAACACCAATCAGTAACAAAGGCAGCGGATAGTATGGGGGTGACTCAATCAACAGTTAGCCATGGGCTTAACCAACTGCGCAAAATAGTAAAAGATGAATTGTTTGTCACTTCAGGAAGAGGCATCGCGCCTACGCCAAAGGCGGGAGAACTTATTGAAAGGGCCAGAGAAATCGTAATAGCGATGCAAGCCTTCGCAAGCTCACAACAATACAACCCACTAATAGATGATAAAGTTTTTTCCATCGCGGCTAACGACTATGAAATAGAAACCGTTATAAAACCTATGTTTCATGATTTCCAGAAAGCAGCGCCGATGAGCTCGTTGCACATAGCTCCAGCCAGAACTCAACTTCAGTGGGCTTCATTACTTCGGTCTGGCGATGTAGATTTTGTTTTGTCACCTGAACTAACGAGTAACGAGTCGGATTTAATTCAAACTAAGTTGTTTTCTGACCAAGAGGTCTGTTTTTACAATCCTCAAAAGCAAACACCGCCAACAACGATAGAGCAATATTGCTCCAAACCTCACGCCATCATGTCTTTTGAGCATTCTCACCAAACCGAGATAGACACAATACTTAAAAAACGAGGAGTGAAGAGAAAAATCGTGGCTAGTGCGCCAAGTTTTGGGGCGATAGCGTCTTTAATTAAAGATACAAACATCATAGTGACAATGCCTTCTCGCTTGTCAGAAACGTTATTTAGAGACTTTAAGCAGGTCCCCTTACCTTTTGAGCTTCCTCACTTCAATATTGTTAAAGTCTGGCACAATAGAAATAAGCAGTCAGAGCGTCATTCTTGGCTTAAAAATCGATTACAGTGAGTATTATTTGGGGTTGATACTCTTAGTTTTTTGGCTGCATGTTAAAAAAGACCGACCATGGTATGAGGTCTCTGTTTTTTGAAACCAAGTAAACGCCTGTGTATTGAACCCATCTATTCATCTATTCATCTATTCATCTATTCATCTATTCATCTATTCATCTATTCATCTATTCATCTATTCAGAGTAATTATATTGCTCTGATTTTCCCTTTAAAATAAGTAGTTATCAGATCCCAGCCAGTATCCCGTGACCATCATTAGATCTCGATTTAAGTAATAGATTTTACCTACCACCTCGCCACAACCACCATCTCACCACAACAACTACAACCAATCGAATTTATTCATGAGAAGTATGAATAATGCCCTATTTTTTTAATTAATTAGAGTGGCTAGCATACAGGTGCTCAAACAAAACAAACCTAAAAAGGAAGAATCATGTCTATTAAATCTGTTGCAATCGGAATGGCTGTTTGTCTATTTACTGCCCCAAGCTTTGCTAACCTAAGCACCATTGATGCTCAAACTAATCAATCCATTAAACTAGCGGAAGGCTTCTATGAAGATGTACTGGTTTATAGGAATTTGAACAACTTCGGAAAGTACGTTGGTGACACTTACATCCAACACGCTACTGCTTATGGCAATGGACCAGCAGAACTGATTAAAGCGGTAGCTGGCGAGTTAACTGCTGATCCTGGCGTGAAAGTAGATATCTACCGTACCATTGCAGAAGGTCCTTATGTCGCAATACACTCTGTTTGGACAACTTCAGACGGTGCGGAATATGTTTATGTTGATATCTGGAGAGAAGAAAATGGCATGCTGGTAGAGCATTGGGATCACTACCAACAAGTTCCGGAAAAATCTGAAAACAAAAACACCATGTACCAAGGGCCAGACGCGAATATCTATGATGCAACTCAAGACATCGAGCGTAATCGAGACAGAGCCATTGCTGTGTTGAAAAGCTTTGATACCCCAGCGGATACAAGTGCGTTAAAAAAGTATATTTCTAGCGAAACCTACATTCAACACAACCCAGAGGTTCCAAATGGTAGAAAAGCATTGGTTGGTTACCTCGATTACTTAAACAGTAACGGGACCAAGCTAAAAACGGAGATAGCAAAAACAATCGCGATGGGTGACATGGTTCTTGTTCATTCTAAGCAAACTGACCTAGGTAAAAAAGGCGATTTAGGTGTTGGTTACATTGATATCTTCCGCTTTAATAGCGAAGGGAAAATAGTAGAGCATTGGGATATTGCAGAAACTCAAACTGGAGAGTCAGCCAACGAGAACGATGTGTTTGGTTACCCTAGCCAACGTTAATTGCAGCTTCATTGAGTGGAAAAAGTGCTCAACATCAGTGTTGTCCAAAAAACTACTTTTTCCGCTCATATTTGCCTTATGTTATAGGAAATGACCCATTAACATTTGAATAATAGCCACCTCTGTGGCTAATTTCTTTTTCTAGCCGTTAACCACTCATATCACTTGACCTGTCTACAGGTAACGACTTTAGAATGATTAGCCTTATGCTTATCATGACTAAAGAGGCACATTTCGTTGCACCAATTACGAGACTTACAGCAGTCAAAGCTATTTCAGCTCTTCGACCATCTACCATCGACAATGAAAGGGATCACTCTTGCCCTTATATCTACAGCACTGTTTACGATCGTTGGGGTATTTGTTCGACAGCTCAGCACAGACTATGACACCTTTCAGATCCTGTTCTTTCGCCAGTTCATTTTTATGTTATTGCTCATGCCTGCGATCAGCAAAAATATCGGTGTGCTACTTAAGCCCAACAAAATATCGCTTCACCTACTAAGAATACTAGGCGCTTTTACCGCTCTATATTTTGGCTTTATTTCAGTGAGCAATATTCCATTTGCTGACGCAACAGCACTCGGTTTCTTGCAGGTGCTTTTTGTGGCTCTAATCGCTCATTTCGTGTTGGCAGAGCAGATCACCAGCAGTCGAATTTTCACGATTGTGGTTGGATTTATCGGGGTAATGACGGTTGTTCGACCGACCTTTGCTGCAAGCCATAGCCTTTATGTTTTATCTGGCGTGATTGCCGCACTAGGCGCGTCGGTAGCGGTAGTGTGTGTTAGGAAAGTTGCACAGAGCGAACCAAAGATAACATTGATGGCATACCAAGCTCTGGCAATTGGTTTGATAACATTAATACCAACCCTTTACTTATGGCGCACGCCAACAGTCGAAGACTTTATTTTACTGCTGTTAGTTGGCATCATCTCTTCGTTTGCTCAGTATGTTGGTATCTCTGCATATAAATGGGCGCAAGCCAACATCATTGCCAATGTTGAGTATGTAAAGATTATCTATTCACTTATTATTGGCTTAGTTGTCTTTTCTGAAATTCCTGATTTATGGTCAATGATTGGGGCACTGATTATTCTTATTAGTGCATTGATTCCATTGATTTGGTCTCACTATCAAACCACCAAAGAGGATAGCCCTAAGTGTTGAGCATCAAACAATTTTGTGAACAACTAGAGGTATCTCGAACAACGGTTCTCTACTACGAACGAAAGGGGCTAATCACTCCCGCAGCTAGAACACCTAACGGTTATCGCCAATATGGCGAACGAGAGCTTGAAAGGTTTAGAGCAATACTTGCCTATCGTTCTTATGGTATTCCTGTCAGTGAGATTGAGAGCCTGCTACAGCAATCTCAAGATGAAGACCGAGATACGGTACTAAGACAACAGTTTGCTGCTCTCGATCTAGAAATTCAAAAGTTGCGTCAGCAGCAACAGTCCATTATGGCGTTACTCAAAGAGCCTGAACTTCTTAATCAAGGCCTACTCACCAAAGAGCGTTGGACAGAAATACTTAAAGAGTCAGGAATGGATGAACAGGACATGATCAATTGGCACAAACGCTTTGAGCAGATGGAGCCACTAGGACATCTCAAATTCCTCCAATCTTTAAATATCGATGAAGATGAAATTGAGCAAATAAGGGCGTGGTCACGAAAGCCGTGAGGTGTTGAAATGATTTGCCCACATTCCACGAGTTAAAGGCTATTAGGTGATTCATCGACGCATTTTTCTAGGATTTGTTCTAGATTGGTTTATTGTTATTACCCGAATACCTAAAGGCCTCGCAGTTCGAAGCCTTACGTTTTTCATTTAACGTTTACAGCTACCCTACTTCACTGGCTTCTCTTGTTAACTGTCCTTACTGGCCTAAGTTACTGAGTAAGCTGACTGAACTTCGGCAAGCTCTTCACAAACCTCTGGTGTACATCCATATAGGTTTGCATATAGATTTCATCGATACTGTCACCACTCGGGAAACTCGATGAGAAGTCTGCGTGTTTGTGGTCAATCGACAATTTAGCGGCCTCGATAATATGAGCGATGAACATTCGAGGATCTTCTAAGCCGATAGAGATACGCATTGTGGTCGGTTTAATACCTGCTTCATTAAGCGCTTCATCGCTGAGTTCTGAGTGCGTAGTCAGTGCTGGGCACAAAGCCACGGTGTTGGTTTGCCCAAGGCTCACTTGCATGCCGATTGCTGGCTCAAGCATGTCAAAGAACTGTTTAAACCCATCTCGATTGATTGGTGCACGGTCGCCGTTGCCTTCCATATCGATTGTGAAAAGCGCCGCTGGTAAACCCAAGTACATGTTGTTCTGGCAGTGCTCATAGTTATCACTATCTGGCAAAGCTGGACACGACACATTGATGTCTGGGTGGGCATCGAAGATCTTCGCCAGAGTCAGTGTATTAATCGTTTTTTGCACCACTCGCATCTCATACGTTTTCATACCATTGAGCACTTCAAACGCTTTGTCTGCGTCTAGGAATGCGCCTTTAATGTAGTACACATTCCAAAACAGCGTTTCGTTCCATGGAATGGTGACCTCATCGCCGTTGGACTTGGTGAAAGTGACCTCCTCTCCTTTTGGAATAAACATGGTCTCGTTGCGGCCAATCACAACTCCAGCGGTTGTGGTGCCAGAACCCGCCAGTTCTTTGGTGTAAGAGTGAATGACATAATCGGGTCTTTCCGCCACATCGTCGCGTTTTAGTACTGGATGCAGCAATGGAGTCCCCACTGTTGAGTCAACAATCACATCCCAGCCACGAGAGTGACCAGCTTTACTGATGCTAGCAACATCCAACACGTATCCATGTGGGTTACATGGTGACTCTAGGTAAACGTAGATTTTTTTACCCGCAGCGAGGCGATCTGCGTATTTATGAGCAACCTCATCAAGGCGCGTCGCAAACTCATCACCGGAGTAACCATCCACCCACTCTACCGCGACATTCAGATTCGAAGGCTTGCCAAACCAATCTTCCAACAGCTGGTAAGAACCGCCGTAGATATTACGTGAAGCCAAGACAATGTCTTCATGCCCGAGCAAGTGGCTCAACAACCCATCAATAGCCGCCATCCCCGAGTTAAAATTCCATGCGAGGTACTCGTTGGCTCTAGAACCTGCCTCAATATCAACCATGTGATTAGCCAGTGAAATCGATGTTGGATTAAGCAGTCGAGAGTAAATATCGTGCAGCGGCTCTTTACCGTTAAACGCATCTTCAATCCATTCTGTACACGCAAACAAATAGGTCGCAGTGCGCGTAATAACAGGGCTGGCAGAGAAAATAGCGGCAACATTATCGAAGATAGGATACGCGCCTTTAGACGCAAAATTACCATTATTGGTGGCAATAGATTGGTAAGTAGCGCGCATTGGGTTTTGCAGGTTGTCGAGGATCTTAGCGATCTGAAATGACAAGAAACGTTTGGCGTTAAACCAAGCGATTCGGTCACTCTTGTCGAGTTCTGAAAGTCCATCAACCGTCAATGCCCAAAGATCGTGAGTCTTGGTATTGGCTTGGTACAGTGTCGTCGCCAGTTCAATCAGCGTGACGCCGTAATCACTGTTTGGGTCGATACCAAAATGCTTTGCTTGCTCAATGGCAAGGGCTTCTGCTTGTTCATGTTTGGTTGTTTTACGCAGCGGGCTAAGTTGAGTTGATGTATTCATAATTCCTAAGTCATTCCATGCTTATTGTTCCTCCTTTAATTTTAGTTTTGTGCAGATGCTAAAAATTGCTATTTGCGAAGTAAGACATACACTTTGAGCAATAATATTGCCAAATAAACTTGAATATTGATGGGATATGCCAATGGATGAGATCGACAAGAAAATACTGGCTGAACTGCAAAGCAACGCCCGCCTGACTAATCAAGAGTTAGCCGATCGCGTGGCACTGTCGCCCTCACCTTGCTTACGCCGAGTTCGAGCATTAGAGAAACAAGGGATTATTCGCGGCTATCACGCCAGTGTCGACCAAGAAGCATGCGGCTTGCCTGTGAATGTATTTGTGTTGGTGAAACTTGAAAAGCCAACTGAAGAGAATATGCGAGACTTTGAGCAGCACATTGAAGTGATTGATGAAGTATTAGAGTGCTTTCTGATGACGGGCAATCATGACTACCTGTTGCATGTGGTCAGTGAATCGCTCAAAAGCTACGAGCAGTTCATCCGCAAACAGTTAACCCGCCTGCCCAATATTGCTTCTATTGAATCCAGCTTCGCTTTCGGTCAGGTAAAAACAAAGACTAAGCTGCCAGTGAGGTAATTAGAAACGACTTAATTTAGCGCTGCTGATGGCATTGGATAGTCATCTCCAATCATGCAGATAAGTGCGCCACCAAAAGCTTTGTCGTAACGTACTTTTCCTGTCGCATCCGAGCTTTCTATGCTCGAACTGCCGTCCACAATGTGATTAATTTCTTGTGCGACTTTTGTTGGTACCAACCAGATACAAGCCGCAACAGAGCAAGTGGATGAAGACGATTCGCAACCTGTCTCGGAGCTTCCTCGTACCCAAAGGCTATCCTTTTCCTTAAGCAGTAATTGCGTTGCTATGTAATCTGGGTGGTCGATGTACTGATCACCACCTATCCATGTATCGTCAAAAGATAGGTACGGGCCTTTCCATGTTGATAAGCCCGGATTTTCGATTAAGTGATTGATGTTTAAGTAGCCGAAGTTCGTGTCGGTATCGGAAGTGATGGGAGGCAAAGAACCATTATCACGAGAATATTGCTCAGCAGCATCCAAAACAATATTAAGTTGCCCGATTAGAAATTTTGCCTCGTCGACACGGGACATACGGTTCCCGAACTGGTTGTAGATAAAAAAAGCGGCAATGAGCATGAGTAAACTAAACGCGGCAAGTTTCCATTTTTCTATCTGACGCAAAAGTTTCAACATCTATTTTTATCTCTCATAAAGAAGGTTCTGATAACGCTAAGGCTGCTCTTATAGGAAAGATTATACCAGAGTAAAATCAAGCGTTTTGCATTGAAACGTACTTGTCCATATCTGTGGTAAATAGGCTTAACTCTTAAATGCCCAATTTAAAGCTAGAACCTCCCCCCCAATAAGAAATACATATATCGAATAGTCATAACCACCCTACTTCACGGACTTAATCACTTACATCAACCTTGTGTTGATTGATTCAGTAAAACAAACCTAAGACATGGGAATCGATTCCGAAGTGATCGTTTTATCTGACTGTCATCTAATTTTTGTACTTTGATATAACAAATAGCTTAAAAGATATTGAGCGATCGTTCAAATATGTTGAAATTTCCACTATAGTTGATTGGTCAAACAACTCACAACAAGGAAAAGTTATGAATCAAAGTACCGAGTCTCAATCAGATCCAACTCGATCTATCCCTCAAGAAGCATTTGATTGGTACGACGAATATGCGCACGGTCTGATTGATCGCAGAGAGTTTATGGCTCGACTATCCGGGCTAGCTGTACTTGGCTTAACTATGACGACGCTAACTTCTGCACTGATCCCTAATTATGCGCAGGCAGAGCAAGTCTCTTTCAATGATCCTTCCATCAAAGCAACCTACGAGAAGTTTCCTTCACCTAAAGGACACGGAGAAGGCTATGGCTACTTGGTGGTACCCAAAGAGTTAGAGGGTAATGCGCCTGTTGTCTTGGTCATTCATGAAAATAGAGGCTTAAATCCATACGTAAAGGATGTGGCAAGACGACTCGCGGCCGCGGGGTTTATTGCGTTTGCACCTGATGCACTCTATTCGCTTGGTGGGTATCCAGGTAATGATGATGAAGGTAGATCAATGCAAAAATCATTATCCAAAGAGAAAATCGAAGAAGACTTTATCGCCGCTGCAAACTTTTTGAAATCTCATGATAGAAGTAACGGCAAACTAGGCGCAGTCGGATTTTGCTTCGGTGGCTATATCGTGAATATGTTGGCGGCGGTAATGCCAGAGCAGCTGGATGCGGGCGTTCCATTTTATGGCACTCCTGCCGCACCTGATTTAAGAAAGAACGTTAAAGGGCCATTACTCATCCAATTCGCTGGAATCGATAAACGTGTGAATGCAACTTGGCCAGATTATGAAACCGAACTCAAAGAGAACGGAGCAGACTACACCGCTTACATCTATGACGGTGTGAATCATGGCTTCCATAACGATTCAACAGGTCGATATGCTGAAGAAGAAGCGGAGTTAGCATGGACACGTACGCTTGAGTTCTTTAATCAAAAGCTCTCTTAATAGGCAAGATTACCGAACCCGTTTTCTTTAAGTTCCAAGTTACTGCCCTATACCTTATTCAACGAAACCCAAAAGGCCTCATACGTGCGAGGCCTTTGTTTTCTCAACGCTACATGGGCTTGCCCTACAGATAGGTTTGGGGTCGTCGACATTCTGATATGAATTAAACCTGACTCTTAATATCAATCTAGCCTATTAATATCAATCTAACTTTGCTTCTAACAAACCTATTGACCCGATCTTATAAATAGATAATATAGACATCTAGACGCCCAAATATCTTTTTGATCAATTAAATGGAGTTATCATGAACAGCTACAAAAAAATCACAGCATCCCTGTTGGCATTAGCTTTCGTATTCGGTGTAACAGGATGTGGAAAAAAAGACGAGGCTGTCATCAAGATTGGGGCGACAGTTGGCCCACATGCACAAGTTGTACAGGCAGTCGCCAAAGAAGCAGCAAAGCAAGGGATTAACATTGAACTCGTTGAATTCTCAGACTATATCACCCCTAACGCAGCATTAGACGATGGAAGTATCCAACTCAATAGCTACCAACATCAGCCATTTCTCGACAACTTTAACGACAATCACGATAGCAAGTTAGTTTCTATCGGACGTTCAATTTTGATGCGTATGGGCGTTTACTCTAACAAGTACACTTCGCTTGACTCTATCCCCGACAACGCACGAATCGCGATTCCAAACGACCCAACGAATGGCGGGCGTGGACTGTTACTGCTTGAAGATGCTGGGCTGATTTCATTAAAAGACAACGCTGGTTTCAACGCATCTTTAAACGATATTGTTAGCAACCCGAAGAACATTCGATTTGTTGAAGTGGATGCCGCTCAGTTGCCCCGCTCTCTAGATGATGTTGATGCAGCAGCAATTACCATGAACTATGTAATGTCGGCTGGACTCGATCCTAAGAAACAAGGCATTTACTTGGAGCAAAAAGACGCACCTTTAGCCGTGATGGTTGTAGCGGCGCGAGAAGAAGACAAAAATAATGAAACGTATAAAAAGATCATCTCAATTTACCACTCACAAGAGATCAATGACTTTTTAGACAGCACTTTCAAAGGCACCATCGAAGCCGCAAATTAAGCTAAATAAGCTAAATAAATTATTTCAGATTTGGCGTTGCATGATACCTATGAAGCAACGCCAGATTTGAGTTGAAGGGTTGTCGCTGACGTATTCCAGCCCCCTTTTCAAATTAGAGAGCAAAGCTCAAGTTACTTAAATCGAGGTTGAAAACCGTATCGTCAGAGCGGATTATGTAAGCATGAAATTCAATTAAATCTGGGTTCTTAGCATGAAAAAAGAAGTGATACTGTTTGATATAAACGAAACGGTTTTAAATTTGGAGTCATTACAGCCTAAATTTAAAGCGGTATTTGGCAGTGAGGATGCACTATCGCTTTGGTTTTCAAAGCTTTTACATTCCTCAACGGTTTGCATCGCAACAAACGTAAAATCTACTTTTTCTGAATTAGCGAATGCAGCGCTCGACGCTATTGCACAGCGGTACAATTGTGATTTAACGGCGGAAAGCAAAGATGCCTTGTTAACTTCCTTTGCCAATCTACCACCGCACACTGACATCAAAGCATCTTTACTTAAATTGCGTAACAACGGTTTTAAAACAGTCGCTTTTTCCAACTCATCCCTCGATCTCATCACTTCTCAAATCAAGAACTCGGGCTTAGAAGATTATTTCGACACCGTCATTTCCGTTGAAGAAACAGGCAGTTTCAAACCAAATTCAGACGTGTATAAATTTGCAGCCGAAACCTTACAAGAGCCTGTCGAAAACCTTCGTCTTGTCGCTACTCATGATTGGGATACTCATGGTGCGCTATCCGCTGGCTTACAAGCAGCCTATGTAGACCGTACAGGCGTTGAGTATCATTCCTTGTATTTGAAGCCGGAGATTAGCTCAAAGACGATGAATGGTGTGGTGGAACAGATCATTAAGCACAATTTAGAAAGGTAAAACCTCAAGGGACTTTTGCTACTCCCGCTCGATACAAACAAAAAGGCCTCGCACACCCGAGGCCTTAATTCTATCTACAGAGCAATTAACTCGCCTGCCCAATATTGCCTCTATTGAATCCAGCTTAGCCTTCGGTCTGGTAAAAACTAAGACCAAGCTTCCCGTGAGATAAATGTGTGACGCTGTTGTTTGGGTTTATGGTGCGATAGAGGCTGATCTTCATCATGCCTTGAATCAAAAGCAATATGTGCTTGCACGGTCTTCAACTAAAAATTAGAACCAAACTGAATTGTGCGCATAATTTTCAGTTGGTTAGGTAAGGGCTGGATCGAACTTTAGTAGAGGTTACATTTACTATAGGCAGGGCTTGTGAATAAGTGCTTATTTTGGGTTCATCGCGGCTTTCCCCTGAAAGCCGAGATGAACTTTTTTCAATAATCTAGCGTGTGAAAGCATTAGACAGGTCGATATCGCATTGCTTTACATCACATATATTAATAAAAGTAATGTTACTTACATTTATAAATGTGATGTTTATCTCCATTCATCTTTTGATTACTTTCTAAGCTTAGTTGGTTTTTATCCAATTAAACAGAAGGTTATATGATAAATAGAATAATAACACTAAGTGGCGTTGCATTACTTTGTTCAGCGAGTGCGCATGCGCAAATGCAAAATGGAAGTTTCGAAAACTGGGAAGGAAACGTACCATCTGGATGGAGTGTAATTGATTCCGGCATTGCGATATCACCCTCTACCGACCCTGTAAATAACGGCAGTTTCTCTGCACAAGTCACAGTGAATACAAGTACTCAAAGTAATACCGATTTTCTTCAAACGATAAGTGTTGAACAAGGGAAAACTTATGATTTCTCTGTCGATGTTTATCACACTGAAGGTAACGTGAAAGCTCGCCTTTTTGTTGATGGCTATTTAGGCTACTCGAATAATGGTTTAACGAATCAGTGGCAAGCATTGACTCACTCGTACAGTGCTACCAGCACTAAAGATATCGTTGTGGGCATACGATTTTATGATGATGCCGGTTTTGATGGTTCGGAAGTGGTGTATTTAGATAACTTTCAGCCTACGGAGGCTCCACCAACGCAAAGCTGCAATGACACAAGTGCCGCACTCACGCTAGTGACGGATAACTATGGCTCTGAAACCAGTTGGTCTCTCAAAAACTCAGTTTCTCAAACTCTTTATTCTGGTTCAGACTATCAAAGTAACACCAACAATGAAGTGGAAATGTGTTTAGCAGATGGTAGCTACACCCTAGAAGTCTCAGACTCTTATGGAGATGGAATGTGCTGCAGTGTGGGGAATGGTTCATACAGTTTGTCGGTAAACGGGACCGTTGTGGCATCTGGTGGTGATTTCCAAGCAAGTCAGAGTACAGAATTTACGATTGGTGGCTCAACTACACCACCAACTGAACCACCAACTGAACCACCAACTGAACCACCAGTGTTAGGTGAGTATTACAAAGACGCTGAAGGCAAAGTGGGCTTTGCGTTAAAAACGGCCTTATATCAAATTATTGATAATCATAGTAGTCAGGGTTACACCGCTATTTGGACGTTAGTGTCTGAGGCTGACCTAGACGCATACTATGACACTGATGGGTCGATTCTCGATATGTATTCGGAGAAACCTTCAGGCTCAGATTCAATCCAATTTACTAAGGTGGCCGATCAATGTGGTCAATACAGCAAAGAAGGTGATTGCTACAACCGTGAGCACTCATTCCCGAAAAGCTGGTTTGGTGGGAAAGTCGAGCCAATGAACTCTGACGGTCACCATTTATTTGCCACTGATGGCTACGTTAACTCGAAACGTAGTAATTGGCCATTTGGTGAGGTAAGTAGTGCAACATACACATCAAGCAATGGTTCTAAATTAGGCAGTGCAGCAAACTCTCTTGGTTATGCAGGTACGGTGTTTGAGCCAATTGATGAGTTTAAAGGTGATTTCGCAAGAGCATATTTCTACATGGCAACACGCTATGAAAATGAAATCGCTAATTGGGAAGGAAACTCTACAAGCTCGGATGCCGCTCTGGATGGAACCAATACAACCGTTTTTGAACCTTGGCTACTTACTATGCTAAAGCGTTGGCATTCTGAAGATCCAGTAAGCCAAAAAGAAATCGACCGAAATAAGGCGGTACATGATTTCCAAGGGAATCGTAATCCGTTTATTGACCATCCAGAGTTTGTAAGCCAAATCTGGGGAAATTAATCGGAATATAACCACCATGACAATGGTTTCATGATTATTGAATTGAGCCCAATCCTTTGTTTGGGCTTTTTTATTGATAGGCATTAGAGAGCATGATTTAAAATATTTGAAAAAGCATATTGTCATGAAGGTCCGTATACTTGTCAGTGATCGGCACCATCAATACTGGACGCTACGTTAAGCGACTTTCCATACCTATAGTTATTCATGACCGATCATATTCATGACCGATCATATTCAATTTTCCCACACACATTTTTGTCCAATACCTTCATCGGCTGAGTTTTTACTCGTGGCACTTTCTAGCTCACAGGTGCCCTTTTGTCGGGCTCAAAACGGGCAAAACTTGTAACAGAACCGTATTTTTCTTTTGCCGTCCTGCCATTAAAAGGACGCATAGCTGATCTTCATAGCAAGTCGGACGTATAGGCTGTTTAAAAGGAGGGAAAGACTATGGCCACCGTCTATGTCAGCATCGGAAGCAATATTAACCGCGAACATCACGTCACAGAATCTCTCAAAGCATTGCATGACCGCTTTGCGCCCCTACACATTTCTAATTTCTACGATTGCGAGCCTGTCGGTTTTAAAGGGGATAACTTCTTAAACCTTGTCGTTGGGTTTGAATGTGACATCCCTGTCGCAGAGCTGGTTAAGGTTCTACATCAAATCGAATCAGAGAACGATCGCAAGCGTCAGACCAAAGCCTATGCTTCACGCACAATGGATATCGACATCCTTCTTTATGGTAATCAAGTGGGCGTTATCGATGGCGTAGAGCTGCCTAGAGGCGAAATCACCGAGTACGCTTTTGTGCTCAGGCCGTTAGTCGATATTGCTGCGCAAGAACGTCACCCCACTCTAGACATCTCATTTCAGCAGCTCTGGGAAAGCTTCGATCAATTAAGTCAGAAAACCAAACCCATCCCTTTCAAACTCAGTTTCACTTAGCCTTTACATGACTGAAAAAAGAACGGCTGCAACAGGAACAATTGCGAAAGGAACAACTGCGAAAGGAACAGCTGCGAAAGGAACAACCGAACTCTTAATCACGTGAGCTTTACTGATCTTTTCTTAAAACAAGCACGTACCTGACTTTACTCTCTAAGGGTTGGACACTGTTATGAATCACAACGCCATTATCACCATTACAAATCTCAGACTAAGAACCTTCATCGGCTTCAACGAAGAAGAAAAGTCTAAGCAGCAAGACATCGTTATCAATGCAGAGATCCACTACCCCGCTAACAACCTTTGCCTCTCAGATGATGTGGAGAACGCACTCAACTACAAAAACATCTGCAAGAAGATCATTCAACATGTCGAATCCGGAAGATTTCTGCTTTTAGAAAAGTTAACCAGCGACGTACTCGGCATTTGTATCGATCACCCATGGGTACGATACGCTCAAGTGAGAATTGATAAGCCTCATGCCCTACGTTTTGCCGACTCCGTTTCACTCACGCTTAGCTATGAAGCAGAGCTCGAAAATTAACTCATAAGGAGAGAGTCATGCTGAATACAGAAGCCGAAAAAGTAAGAGAAGCTTTGCTCGCAAAAGGACTTGAAACCCCAATGACACCGAGCGAAATGAATCCTAACCAGAAGTACAACCGCATTAAAGGACTTTTGACGGAAGTTGTCAGTACGCTTGGACTAGATTTAACCGATGACAGCCTTGCTGAAACACCTCATCGCATTGCAAAAATGTACGTTCACGAGATCTTTTCAGGGCTCGATTACGATAACTTCCCAAAAATCAGTGTGATAGAAAACAAAATGTCGGTTGATGAAATGGTCAAGGTGTCGAACATAGATTTAACGTCGACGTGCGAACATCACTTCATTACCATCGATGGTTTAGCAGAAGTGGCCTATATCCCTGAAAACAAGATTCTTGGGCTGTCTAAAATCAACCGTATTGTTCGATTTTTTGCTCAGCGTCCTCAAGTGCAAGAACGCCTTACTCAGCAAATCCTGGTCGCGATACAGACTCTAGTCGAAACAGAAAATGTGGCCGTGACAATTAAAGCCACTCACTATTGCGTTAAATCCAGAGGCGTCATGGATGCAAACTCTGAAACCTCAACAACCGCGCTCGGTGGTATTTTCAAAACTAACCCTCAAACCAGAGCTGAGTTTTTACGATGAGTGAAACGATACTAATAACCGGCGTGGGAAAGCGACTCGGCTTCGCACTGGCGCAGCAACTTTTAGCGGATGGATACAAAGTAGTTGGCACCTACCGCAGCGACTACCCTCAACTGCAACTGTTGCGCGATAGTGGAGCCGACTTGCAGCAGGTAGACTTTTATCAACAAAGCAGCCTAGAGGGCTTTCTTCATTACGTTGGTCAAGAATATAAGACACTTCGAGCCATCATACATAACGCTTCAGACTGGAAGCCTGAGAACAAAAACGATCCCAGTGAAAATGCATCACAAATCATGCATCAGATGATGACGATTCACGCCACCGTGCCTTATCTGTTCAATTTAACGCTCAAAGACCAACTGATGTCTGGCGATAAAACGTCAGACATCATCCACATCAGTGATTACGTTGCTGAAAAAGGCAGTAAAAAACACATCGCTTACGCGGCCAGTAAAGCTGCACTCAACAACCTGACGCTATCGTTTTCAGCAATGTTAGCTCCCAAGGTAAAAGTAAATACCCTCTCTCCAGCCATGATTAAGTTCAATGAACATGACGATGACGCATACAAAACCAAAGCTCTGAAAAAAGCTCTGATCCCGACAGAAGCGGGCTTTGAGGAAATAATAGATGGCATCAAGTTTGTGTTGGCCAGTCACTACATGACAGGACGAACCTTACACCTTGATGGCGGCAGGCATTTGAAGTGAAGTCCATATCATGTGGGCTTACGTCAACATAGAAACGCTAAAGACTAATTACTGCTGTTACCAAGAAACCGCTAGAAGCTAGAAGCTAGAAGCTACTATGACCTAAAAACTGCTAAAAGAGTGAGGAAGGCGTTTTTCTTCGTCCCAGCCGGATAACTCAATATTGGTCAATGACTTGCGCTTCTCGTTACACAGTGAAGCGATATTGATGATAGGCAGTTGGCTGCGAAACTGCGCGGTAAGTATGACCTTTTTACTTTCACTCAGGCTGTTTCGACATTGCGCTAAAACAGCTTCAGTATCGAGTTGATGTGCGTTCTCGATAATCTGGATATCAGTATTCTCTTGATAGCAATCTATCAGCCAAGATACCGCAGGCTCTTCTAAACTGGTGAGCACGATGACATCTTTTGTTGCCATAAGCTCGTGGAGTTCAAGCTCTTTTAGTTCAGTTTCCATAAATACCCTCATTCAGCTGAAAATACATTAAAGCCGGTTACCCAGTTTAGCCTGTGCCAAATGGTAGCCTCTGTCTATCATCTCTTGTGAGCGATCGAACTCTAAGGTGCCACAAGCATTACGTGGGATCTCAAGCGTAATATCGGCGGGATAAGCGGCCAGTTTCTGGCGAGCAATGGTCGATTGCATCGCATCAAACGCTTGGTTGGCAATGTCGTAGGCAGCAAAATTGAAGCTCATTTTACTTTTTACACTGCTACCGAGGTTATCGATAAAGTGAACAACCTTCTCATGCAGGTTACTCTCTTTTGTTGGTAGCGAAACCGGTGTCACTTCCTGCTGGAGCATTTCAGGTTCGCCGCCTAAGTTCACTGCCAGAGTAAAGTCTGTCTTATCACCAAAGGTAGGCGCAATCGGTACAGGGTTAAGTACACCGCCATCAATCAGCTCTTCGCCATTAATAACATGAGGTGTGAAGAACAATGGCAAAGAGATAGAAGCGCGAATGGCATCAAACAGAGAGCCTGATTGCAGCCAAACTTCTTTTTCATCGGCGACGTTGGCGGCAACAGCGGTATAAGGGATAGGCAGATCTTCAATTGAAATCTCGCCGATCAGTCCACGCAGTGTGTCGATGATCTTGTCCCCTTTGAAGATACCACTCGATTGCCATGAAAAGTCCAACATCATCGCCATATCCGATTGGTCGATACTGGTGACCCACTCTTCAAATTCATCCAACTTACCCGCAGCGTAAACACCACCGATAAGTGCGCCAATTGAACAACCAGAGATAGATTTTATCTGATAGCCATGCTCAATGAGCCAACGGATGATTCCAACATGAACCAAGCCTCTTGCGCCACCACTGCCAAGTACCAATGAGATCGTTTTTGCCATCGTATTAATCCTTTAGTTTTTAATTCTAGGGTGCTAACTCGCCGATTTACCAATTCACAGATCTCAACTCACTGAGTCACTCTCAGTCCATACGGGTAATGAAGGTTTGCTCGTCATCCACAAAAGCCACATAGTCGCCGTGATAGATAAACACCCGACCACGCCCTTCCACTATACACGCTAGCTGTGGGTTCAAATCTTCTTCAAGGTTTTCACTTTGATACGTGCCAGTATCAGTGATCACACCGCGGAGTTTAGGCAAAAATCCATAGCTGCGCTTGGCTTGATCAATCAGGCTCAATTCACTGGTGGTAGAGAAGTAAGCAGGGATGGGACCAGCATCTTCAATAAACATCGGTTTCAGTTCTTCAAAAGCTGTAATCACCAGCCAGTCGATGCCGTTTACGTGATGGATAAACATTGTTTATAAATACCTAGTTTCTCGATAATTCTGATGCGGAGATTCTAACACTATCAGGGGCCAAACGTAGGAGAAATTGAGCTACTAGAGGCAATCCCTACCCCTGCTTATTACCCAATATATCCAACATAAAACTGGACCAGATGTCACTATCAAATCACACCACAACGCAACCAAGCATGCAGCCAAACGTAAGTCGTTGGACTTTTTTCTGGGCCTTTAGAGTCGAACCATTTGTTGTTGAAAGTGACTTTGTTATTCCTGAAATTAAGAGCCTACCAATAAACAGACACATACTATCTACAGGGTCTAATACTAGTCGTCCGACTCTACGACTAATGTCTAACCGACTGAGTCTATTTGTTTTTTTTGGTTTGGTATAAGGTACTAACAACTAAATGTTAATGAATTTTTAATTATAAGTTGACGCATTGTTTACACCTCATGCCGTGAGTCAACAACGTTTGTTGGAATAACACACCTCAGAGTGTGAACGAAAGGAATCAAAATGAGCACTACTTTAGAGTCCGCACATATACAAACAGAGAAGCCTCAAGCCAATGAGGATGAACTCACCTATGAACAACAACATAAACCAAGATCGGAATTTGATTCCCGAGAACAGTATCTAGAACACGAATTGCAAATCATGTCGCCTAAGCGCTGGCGTCCAAATTTGCCGTTTAAAGATTATCGATTTGAGATAGAAGACACCATCCCAGCGATGGCGGCGACCATTGGTAAAGTGGTTATGGTGGGCGCTATTGCAGCCACCTTTGCTGGGGCTCTCGGATTAAATGAAGACTTCATTCTAGAAAACGTTCGTTATGAACTCCTCATCGCCTCTGTTTTCATTATTATTTTCTCTGGATTCCTGTTGCCGACCGCGAACCTCGCAGGTACACACGGTCCACTCATCCCGTTAATTCCAATTGTGGTTGCAGCAGGCGGACACCCTATGGCGTTTGGGTTATTGATCGGCGCTTTTGGCCTCATCTTAGCCATCAGTAAAGGTGGCAGCATGTTGGCTAACCTCACCAGTAAAGGCGTATGTGGCGGCTTGTTGCTCTACCTCGGCTTTGTTGGAACCGCTTCTCAAGTGAAAAAGCTGTTCGCTTGGGCTGAGGGAATTGGCATGAGCCACATTGCTTTTGTCGTGATCTTTTGCACCATTATTTTGTACGCATTATTGGAACATTTCCGTAAGCGTTGGCTAGCTGTACCTCTTAGCTGCTTGCTAGGCGGTACGATTGCATTTGCCATGGGTGCCCCATTCGCTTTCCACACTGAGCCAGGCTTACCTAACATGAACCCTATGTATTGGTGGGGAGAAGATACAGGTTGGATGTTAGGCCTACCAACGATTGAGCACTTCATGGTGGTATTGCCGTTTGCAATTTTGGCTGTCGCTATGTGGTCTCCAGATTTCTTAGGGCATCAAGTATTCCAAAAGATCAGCTACCCAGAGCGTACCGAAAAAGTACACATGAACATCGACGACACCATGACCACGGCTTCAATTCGTCAAACGTTCGGTTCTCTGCTCGGTGGTACTAACTTTACTTCTTCATGGGGTACTTACATCGTACCGGCGGCGATTGCTAAACGCCCTATTCCTGCTGGCGCGCTGCTCACGGCTCTGTTCTGTATCATCGCCGCAGTTTGGGGTTACCCGATGGATTTAGCTATCTGGCAACCTGTACTGTGTGTGGCGCTGATTGTTGGGGTATTTGTTCCGTTGCTAGAAGCTGGAATGGAAATGACGCGTGAAGGGAAAACCACCCAATCGGCAGCGATTGTTGTATTTTCTTCAGCGCTCGTTAACCCTGCATTTGGCTGGGCTCTCACCATGCTGTTGGACAACTTAGGCTTAGTCGGTTGTAAAGAACGTAGTAGTGAACTCAGTAAAATGAGCCGCTGGGTGTTGCCTGGCACTATGTTTATTGTGCTAAGTGGTGTGATGGCGTTGGTTGGCCTTCTACCGGGAATTCCAGCGATTATCCCAAGCTTTCGTTAAGCTCGATTAATATTTAGTTTTGGTCGGAACACTAAAAGGCCTCGCAATCGCGAGGCCTTAGTTTTGTCTAAGTTTCAACGAACGATCACCGAAGTAATTGCCGATGGTAAACCAAATCAACTCGAGAGCCATTCATCCAATACTGTGATGAATTTAGGATTAATGAGATAACCGATGGAAGCATGCGGATTGCTTTTCCCGTTGCGAATATTGAGGTTGTAAATCGGGTGGATATCTTTCATTCCACCGGGGATCAGACCCAGTTTGAGCATATCTTTAAAGTCATTTCTAATTTTGTTGTCATGAGAGATAAAATCATCTTCTGCCGATATGTTTATCCATTGCTGAATGTTTAAAGGATACTTCTTCTCATCTTTTAAACGGCTCCCTTTTAGCCTGTCTTTTACGTTTTCATCTCCTAACGGCGACCCGAGCGTCAGCCATAAGTTGACCTTCTTGTCCGCACCATAGTCGTGTCTATACTCTCCGTAATGAGACAACTTCCACAACACGTCATAACTGATCATCGACCCAAGGCTATGCGATACAATCATCACGTCATCCTGATTATCAAGCGCTTCCTTCAGTTCAACCATTAGCCGATGCCTAACATCGCTGCCAAAATAGGTATCTTCATACCAATAATGCGCCATATCCGGCGCGACCTTCGTTATAAGTGTCTCAGCCACACCCAGCTTTCCAAATAGCGATGAAAAGGTATCTGCTAGCGCCTCTTTTAGAAAACCAATTTTAGATACCTTGTTATACGTTGTTTTATTGAACTGGCTTGTCTTGTACTTTTTGAGTTCAGACAGCGCTTGTTGTCGACTTGCAGGGTCTTCCGTTGGTTTCTCTAACAATGTGTTCGATAGTTCACCGTAATAGACAAACCGTTTATCTACATCTTTAAAGGCTTGTAATGAACTTGAGCCTCCACAATCTCGCTGCAAGCCATGTTCTATGGCCTCGTACCAGAGTGCTTGAAGGGGAGCTTTATCGGGCTTTTGAGCGCGACCATGAATGAATATTATTTTCTTAGCCATAGCAGGACGTCCTAAACTCATAGTTAAAGTGATTGTCTCTAGAAAGCACCCCTAAGTTCGGTCAGCCCTTACCAAGAACAGCAGCGCTAATGACGTATCTAGAGGTGGTTGATAGAGCATTTATATAACTATGAGGTACTCGTTTAAGGACCATAAACGAGTGAACGATGCGATCATTACTCGCAAATTGAAATGAATGTAGCTAGCAAAACCTCCAACGAACAAAAAGGCCTCACACACGCGAGGCCTTAGTTTTATCTATAGAATGATTACATCCATCCTTTAACAACTACGGCGCCTACTTCACTGACTTAACCGCATTCATCAATGTTCGATGAAATATCTAATTAATACTGAAGATTAAATAATCTTAATAGTGTTCATTTAATTAGCTAATCTATTTTTCAGAAGAGCATGACTTGTGTATTTCTTGTACCACAGGTTCATTATTGATAATTAAGTAAATTTAAAGAAGAAAGTGATATAAATAACATTAGATACATTCGCGTGATCAATCTAACAAGTTAGGATATGAATTTATAAAAACCTGATTAATTACCTTGTCAATTCATAAATAAAACAACAAAATCCTACTAACATTATCAGCCTAATTAATCATACTGCCTGATTATTACGGCAAACAGATGGCTTCTAAAAACACACGCATAAGTATGAGTTACTAAACATGGTAAGAAAAATAGTTTCACTTTCAATATTAGCAATGAGCTTCAACGCATCGGCATTAACTTGTACAGGAGTTATTGACGAAGTCGAAGTCAGCAGTAGGTACAAATATGTCCGAGTGTTCACTAAAGCTTATAAAAATGGGAAAGTTGGTATAGAAATATGTGGGGATAGAGGAGCGAAAAGTTTTAGCAAAATAGCGAGCGATATGGATGGGGGCTATGAAAATAACTGTAAAGCTTATTTGAGTATGGCAGAAATATCTCTAGCTACAGGATTACCCCTTAAAATTGTTATGAGAACACCTCTAACCGGTTGTTTAGATTATGGTGCCTATGTCAATCAAACCTGGGTTCACAGCATGTCATTGGTTCGCAAGGACTCTTCGAATGACGAATAAAGTTAATAGGTTTTTTTTTAGCTTATTCTGCAGCAGCTTATTAATTTCAGGGTGTGGTGGTGGCGACTCTGAGAATCAAAGTGTCCAAGATGTTGGGGAAACTGAGACTACAGTGGAATCTGGAATAGAAGAAGAAACAGTAACCGAAGAGCAAACAGGAAGTATTGATGAAACTGGAACCGAAGAAGAAACAGAAAATGTAGTGGTAGCCGGAAATACAGAAGGAACAGGAACTATAGAGGAGAAAAATAACGAGCAAGCTACCAATGCTGCCATTATAAAATCTATTCATCTAATAAACGATTAACTGATAGTTTTCGTGATTGTAACTTACAACTCGTAGTTTCTCTCTTTTAGATATTTAATACTTTCACATCCAACTTACTTATAGAAAGTTAGCGCTTAACATTTATTAAAAATACATAAAAGTTGTTTCAAAGATTCAATCGATTAACAGATAGCATTGACTCAGTTCACTTCAAATTCAAGTGACTAATTTACTCCTTACTTACAAAAAGGCCTCGCAATCCGCGAGGCCTTAGTTTTATCTATAGAATGACTACAACTGCCATACTTGACTGACTTAACCGCTTTCATAAACATTGTGGAATGGTTCTAGTAGACCAAAGCCTCCCCCTCTAGCTCCCCCTCGAATGGAGTGAGCCGATCTCTTGAGATATAAGAATGAGGGGGAGAACATTCTTTGTCGCTGAACATACAGCAGCACATGTAGTGATCGGTATTCAGTTCCTCCCCTTTCCCATTACCAACAAAAGGTTGGAGATGTAAACCAAGGGGAGGTTAGGAGGGGATTATCAGCCTATTCTCACGTACAACTGCCCTACTTCACTGACTTAACCGCTTTCATCAACGTTGTGTTGAACTGCTCAGGTTGCTCTAGCATTGGGAAGTGGCCTGAACCTTCAATGTAGTAAATGCTGTAATCCTTGATGTGTTTCTTGTTCGCTTCTGAATCGGTTGGCCATAGACGAGCATTGACCAATATCACTGGCACGCTCACGTTCTCATACACGCGGTGGGCTTCGCCAGTCACGTATTGGCCTAGATAATGGCGGAACTGGTTTATCGCGATAGCTGGCTGTGCTGATGCCATGTCTTGTGTTACCCAGTAAAGTAAATCTGCGTCTACGTCTTTTGGTAACGAGTCTTTCACGAACGTAGTAATGCCCGCTTGAAAGTCTGCTTCAAAAGGTTTGGTCATTGCATCTAAGTCGCTTTGTGAAACGGCTAGTGCGACGTTTTGCGATGTGTCGACACCAATAATGCCCTTCACTCTTTTCGGCATCAGTTTAGCGGCTTCTGCAATCACACCACCCGCCATCGAATGACCGACTAAGATGACGGACTCGAGTTGCTCTTTCTTAATTACCGCTTTGATGTCTTGAGCGAATGCAACCATGGTGTACTCTTCGCGGTTGAACGATGAGTTACCGTGCCCTGCTAAGTCCATGGTGATGACTTGGTACTGCTTTGAAAACTCACTCACTTGGTTTTGCCACAGCCTGCTGTCTAAGCTCCAACCGTGAATAAAGATAAGTGCTGTATCCCCACTCCCGCTTTTGCCATACGCTATTTGCTCACCATCGTGAGATATCGTAATACCGTACTTAACCGTTGAATCATGAGCCATGGTATTCATGCTACCAAGCGCCATGAATACCAAGAGTGTGATGTTTAAAATTAAGCGTTTCATAGTGTCTCTCTACTTACTTTAAAGGGAACACAGAAAGCGCCCCTCTCAATCAATATAGTCACTATAAAGTGTGAAGTTGTAGACGGGTCAAGGATAAGTTTAAGAATAGATAATTCGATAACCTTTATAGAGTTCAGTGAGTAAGAACATCGTTGCCCCCCTAGACACGAACACATGTTGAATAACTAAATAAATGTGACACCTCGCGTTTAGTGAACGCACTATGACCTAACACTCATATTTATTGATTTTGGGCATATTTGCATTTGATTATATTGAATAAAATGACTTCCTATAAACAGACACCAATACGTAGAGACTGAAATGGACAAGCACCGACAGCAACAGAATGAAAGACGAGTTATATGTGCGATTGAAAGAGGCTATGGTAACTCTGATAGCGATGTAGGTAAGTTAAGAGCATTTTTTGAAATTATCTCTCCAAGTGAAATTACCCCAATCAATAGCACTGAGATGTTTTGTGAAACCGAAAAAGTGTTTGTTACTGGGAGGTTCTCAGAGTTGAAAGAAAAGTTTGGCGAGAAGCTTTTTGAAGCTTCTTGCATAGAAACCTCCTTTGAACGTAGGGATGGCGACTGTCGATACGTAACACGATTAGAATCATGTATCGACATTAAAGGTCTATCCTGCTGCCAAGTCTTCGAACAGCCTCTACCTAACGTTACTGAACCGACTATAGTTCTTGCTTCTAAGCCATTAACTAAATCAATCTTATTTAGAAATGAAGATTATATCTATGGTCCCTTTGAATATACCAATGACAGTGAGACCCCAGACGGGAACCAGCGCTATCAAGTAAAAGCTATTACAACACCAATAAATACAACAATACCCTCATTTCACATTGGTAAGGTTTCTTCCCCACAATACATAAGCTCACTTTATGAAAAAGCTTACCAACCAGTATTACTTGGAAATATCAAAAGATGCTTTGATTCTGCTGAGTTAATTGATTTCATATCAGACGATCAAATCATCTCCACGTATGGCGCTAAGATAGCGCAAAACTCTGACATCCGTAGTTTCAACAAAGGGACCATCACACAAATTAGAAAATCTTTCGCTTCCAGTATCGACCAAAGAAGATTTCCAGACCGTTTTAAGCGTTTATTCGAAGCACTAGAGCAATCAAACTCTTGGGAAGGCAACCGTAAAGAGCTTATCGATAGTTTCTTAACTATGAATTCAGGAAAAGAAATCGTAGAGAACTACATTAGTGTTAACCGTGATGACTTCTTCAAAGGCGAGAGGCAATCTTTCCTTGAGACACTGCACAAAGAATATGAGGATAAACATGTTGAAATCGAAGACTTAAAGTCGAGAAAAGAACTTATAGAATCAGAAATTCGTAAACTACAAAGAGAACGAGAGCAAGTTGAATTAAACGCAGTTCAAAACAGCGAGTCGAACGAAACTTTACAAGCTTTAACTCAAGAACATCAAGCTCAGTTCGAAGCCGATATTCAAGCAAAGAAAGAAGAATTAGATCACCTCTATTCAGAACTAGCTGATCTTCAAAGAAAATACAGTAAGTTTAATACAATGGAAGCGATAGAGGACGAAATAAAAGGCTTGGATCGTGATAAAGACCGAGCAAAAGAACGTTTAGATGACATGAAAAAGCAAGTGGTCGAAGTCCAGAAAGAGCTGAAAGACACTAATGAAAACTTAACGGCTAGATTACTAAAACTAAAACCTGATGTTGATGCTTTATCAGGAATTGCTCCAAGAAAGAAATCAGAGTCCGTTAGCTACAGTACTCCAATTCAGCCAACCAAGTCTGATAACTTAGACGACATTCGTGAAGATCTTATCGACCGCACACTTGATGCATTGAATAAATTAGGTCGAAAAACGGACTATAATACCGTTACTAATATACTGACTACCCTAGCACAATCACAATTTACGTTATTCTCCGGTCGCCCAGGAACAGGGAAAACATCTCTAGCTAAAATGTTGGGCACAAGTTTGGGGTTGCAAAACCGACTGTTAAATATCCCTGTAGCCAGAGGATGGACTAGCTCCAAAGATGTTTTAGGTTTTTACAACGCTCTTTCTTGTTCATTCAACCCAGCAGCAACAGGGCTTTATGAGCTTTTAACTCAATTAAATAAAGAATCTAAAAAAGGCGGAAATGGAGCGCCCGCTATTTGTTTACTTGATGAGTTCAACTTAAGTCAACCTGAGCACTATTTCAGCCCTTTCTTAGAAATGTCAGACCCAGAATCTAAGAGAGCCATCGCGACTGGAGATCAAGAAGCACCATACTTGGAGGTCCCGGATTATTTGCGCTTTTTAGGCACAATCAACCATGATGAGTCGGTACAGTCTTTAACTCCAAGGATGCTAGATAGAGCGGCTATTATTAGCTTCGATGAAATTGAACCTGACTATGATTTATCATTAAGTGCACCAGTGAGTTTAGAAGAATTGGATATCGTTCCAATCTCAGGTAAAACGTTTATAGAAGCATTTGCACCTAAATCTCTTGCTTTGCCTCAAGAGATTGAACGAACTCTCAAAGAGATTATCGATACACTCAGGGACGACAATGTTGAATTTGGCGCCGTTGTAAATATTTCATTCCGAAAGGTTAAGGCTATTAGGGCATACCATAACGTCACCTCATCAATGTACATTGATAGTAGATTTGCAGCTTTGGACTATGCCGTAAGCCAACATGTCATCCCTCTTCTAAATGGCTATGGAAAAAATTTCGGCCGACGACTAGAGCAGCTCAAATCATGTATTCCTGACGAAATGGAAATTTCACACAAAATGCTAAATAGAATTATTGGCAACGGTAATCAGAACATGTTCACATACGGCTTTAACTTATGATTGAGTGGTGTCTCGATGTTTTTTACGAGGCGAGTGAGGTCCGACATGACCTTACTTCACCTCAAGAAAATCAAATAAGTATACGAGAGACCAGCAATGTTAGGTTTTCTGTATCAATTGAGGACTCTGAGTTTAGTAAACTTGGGGTGCCTTATGTTGTTATTTCAGATATACCAGTTGAGTTCAAGTTCAGTCACTACAATGCTGGATATAGAGTATTTAATTCTATTGACTCTGTAGAATCTCACTCGTCTCGTTATTTTTATAATTTCTTTGGAGAGAGTGAAGTTAGCTTATATTTTGAACATAAATCAAATACACACTCTAGTCATACTATAAACATTCTAGCAAGACGAGCTAACGCAGAACTCGCAAGTGAAATGTTAAATCACATAACGTCAAAGTTAGATGATGCGATATCTATCTGCTTCTCTCGAAGCAAAGTGTCTGTAGGTTTCGATGACTCTCAGAGCTTTAATTTTACTCGCTTAGATATCATTCAAAGTGCTATTGCATACCTTTCAGAATCCTTACCAACATTTATGCGAGAGCATAAATACATTTGGAAACCGGAAATGGAGATGACAGAGCGAGGACAGCCGACAGGTCCAGACTCTATACATTGGGTACTAAATAATCTAGATAAACTGTCACCTGCAAGTGTTAGTGAAGCAAATTTGGTATACAACAACCGAGGCTATCGCCTAGATGAGTTGCCAAAGGAAAGTATCATAAAAGAATGGGACGTTTATGAGAATCAAGTACTCCATACTTTTTTACATAACATGTTGCTGTTACTTCTCGAAATTAAAGAACAATATGATATTGAAAGCCTAAACCATGATGATGTTGTAGACCTTGAGTTTGTAAGATTTGATCATACTATGAGTAAATTTACGCAAATGGCACTTACTCATAAAGTCAATCAAATAGACTCTTTAATGATGTCTATTGAGCAACTTAAAAGGGTTTTCAAATCAAAGCTACCTGCTAGTTTGGTTCCAGGGATTCAGCCAAGAGTCACATCATATGTTGCTAGACACCCGCATTATAGAAACACTTTCGAACTGATTGAGAAGTGTTATAAAGCGCCATCTCCAAGTTTTGAAGGTGCGAGCTTACTCTTGGGTCTAAAGAACTTATCTATCGTATACGAAACGTCTTCATTGTTACTACTCCATGAGTCTATAAAAAAATGTTTTTGCGTCGAATTAACTAAGCTTTCTTATCGAGAGCATGCTGAATATCATCCATTCGGGGGAATTCAAAAAGAACGCCCTCGAGGAGAAGTAAATAACTATTTTAAGTTCGATAGTAGATTGTTTTCGGTGGAACTATTCTATGAGCCTAAAATTTATCCATTCTCGAAAAATAGCTCTATAGGGGATCTAGTTGATACAAGCAACTCAAAAAGAAGCAAATATGGTTCACATCATTTTTGCCCTGATTTTGTTCTAAAAATTCAATCAAAGAAATGGGGGAAACCAGCAACAATCATCTTAGATTCAAAATACAAAGATGCATCAACAGTTAAGCAATACGATATCGGCGCTCTAACCCGAAAATACTTATTGAATATTCACCAAGTGAATTCAAATGGCCGTCTAGGGGTTTCACCAGTGAATTTATTACTTTTGTTATTCCCACACTCTCGTAATGGGAAATCGGTAAGAACAGTAGCTCGTCAACATTGTCTTGACGGTGAATATCCATTGTTACCCCAATCTAGTGCGATACTTGTTAAACCAACAGAAGCCAAACTTTTGGACGACCATTTATCGTCATTTATAGAAGTAATGGATGAAGAAGCGAAGATTGTCACGAACGAATTATAGATATGGATTCTTTGGTGACCGTTGGTAAAGAAATTTAGATTATTAATTCTAAATATTCGGTCAAACAAAAAAGGCCTCGCAATGCGAGGCCTTTGGTTTTTCTATCTATCAGAAGAGATTAGTCGCGAAGTGCTGCGCCGAATTTCTCTGAGATTGAAGCTACGATAGCGTCTACTGAACCAGCGATGTCTGCATCTTCTAGTGTGCGCTCTACAGACTGTAGGCTAAGTGCGATTGGTTTAAGCTACTTTTTCCCTAAAATGCCGTAAAAAAATAGATGCCCTACACTTTCCATGTATTGATGCCCCTTTTTCAAGAAGTCTGGGTCTTTATAGATAGTCATATTGGCGTTCATAAAATCTACAATCGCTTCTGGCTGCAAATGAACGGCAACCTCACCTTCGTGCTGCCCTTGCTTAACAAGAGCAAGTAAAAATGGGATTTGTCTTTCTTGAACAAACCGCTCATAAATTTTCATAAGAGCGCCACCTTGCCAATCAAAATGCTTTAAAGCGTTCTTATTGACTTCGTTTCCCTCTCCATCACCTAGAGCAAAAAATTGTTTGAGCTTGTCTTGAAAGGAAGACTCTAATTCAAGAATTGCCTCTACCGATTCAAAGGATTGGTTTAAATATTGAGTCACCACCAATTCAACCAGTGCCTCTTTCGAGCCAAAATAGTTATAAATACTCACTTGTGAAACTTTAGCTTCTTTAGCGAGTTCAGCAATACTCGTGCTGGCAGGACCTTTGCTAAAGAACAGAGTTTTAGCTGTGCTAATAATCTGGTCTTTCTTTTGTTCTGCTCGGCGCTGAAATCCATTAGTTGTCATAGGCCCTCCAAGTTATGAAGTCTATCTTACTTTCATTTCATAAATTTGACCAGATGATTGTTTTGGCGTAGTTTATGAAATATACAACGTACATATTTCATAAACCAACTTGGAGTACTTGATGAATTTCATGCTCCCATTTGATAAAAAATTAGGGGCTTTAGATGAAGGTACTATTGTTGACTATCGGTTCTCGTGGCGATGTAGAACCGTATATCGCTTTAGGTAAAGCGTTAATACAAAAGGGGCACCAAGTAGATTTATGTACAGCATCTCGATTTCAAGGGTTCGTTGAAGAAAGTGGTTTGACCTACAGATACATTAATGATGACTTATTCAAGTTAATGGATAACGGTATATTTGAAAACATGGGCAGCTTGTTTAGTGGGATAAGAACGGTAGTCAAATTGGTTAAAAAGGCGAAACCGCTTAACCGCCAAATGATCATTGATAGTATTCACGCCGGGCTAGAATCAAAGCCCGACTTAATCATTTACCACCCAAAATGTTTGGCTGCCGTATCCATTGCAGAGAAGTTTACAGTCCCTGCTGTAATGGGAGTTCTGCAACCAATGATAACTAAAACCAGTGCTTTCCCCCCTGCAGGGATTCCCAACTTAGGTTCATTAGCAAATAAGCTTAGTTATCGACTGATTAACTTAGGCTACTCCCAGTATTCAAAAGAACTCAATCAACAACGTGCCGAGCTTTTAGGTTTACCCGCTTTGAAAAAAAATACGGGAATATTGTCACACAGTAGCGGCAAACCAGTCCCCGTATTACATGGGTTTAGCGAACAGCTAGTACCTCGTCCAAACGATTGGACTTGTGACGCAACTATCACAGGGTATTGGCAATCAAAAACCGACCTAAATGATTACCACCCCTCAAAAGAACTGGTGGAATTTTTATCTCATGAATCAAAACCTGTTTATATTGGTTTTGGCAGTATGACTGGAAAAGATCCCGCAAGAACAGGGAAAATGATCGTTGATGCAGTGACCAAAGCTGGCGTTCGGGCAATCCTAGCATCAGGATGGGGAGGTCTAAAAGTGGACGCATTGCCAAACAATGTATTAGTGATTGAGTCTGTCCCACATGATTGGTTATTCCCAAAAGTGGCAGCTGTTATACACCATGGGGGAGCAGGTACAACCGCAGCGGGTCTTTCGGCGGGTAAACCAACATTGATTTGTCCTTTTTTTGGTGACCAACCATTCTGGGGGGCTCAAGTTGAACAAAAAGGGTTAGGCCCTTCACCGATTAAGCAGAAGAAGCTTACGAGCGACAATTTAAGTAAGGCTTTAATTGAGTTAGTGTCCAACCAAGATTTCAAGATCAATACGAATAAACTCGCCAAGGAACTTTCTCATGAAAATGGTGTTGATACGGCGATTACTTGGATGGAGACTCGTGGGTTATTAAAGTGATTTTCGTACCGTAATTAGTACACAAGTAGAACATTGAGAACCATAATCCGGATATCTAAAACTCTGAATAACCTTCGGGTACTCTAGTTATTCGTTAAATACTAATTAAATCACGGACATCTAACTTTCTAGCGATGAGTTGCCACCTACTCTAACCTATCCACATACAAAAAAGGCCTCGCAATTGCGAGGCCTTTGGTTTTTCTATCTATCAGAAGAGATTAGTCGCGAAGTGCTGCGCCGAATTTCTCTGAGATTGAAGCTACGATAGCATCTACTGAACCAGCGATGTCTGCATCTTCTAGTGTGCGTTCTACAGACTGTAGACTAAGTGCGATTGCTAGGCTCTTCTTACCTTCTTCAACGCCTTGACCAACGTATACGTCGAACAGTTTAGCGCCTGTTAGGAATTCACCACCAGCAGCGATACACGCTTCTACGATGTCGCCAGAAGCTACTGCTTCGTCAACAACAACCGCGATATCACGACGGTTTGCAGGGAACTTAGATACGGCTACTGCTTCTGGAAGCACGCGAGTGTTGATAGCTGCCCATTCGATTTCGAATACGATAGTACGGCCGTTAAGACCAAACTTGCGCTCTAGCTCTGGGTGAACAGTACCAATGATACCCACTTCTTTGCCGTCTACTACGATAGCCGCAGTTTGACCTGGGTGAAGTGCTGGGTGCTTAGCAGATTTGAAGCTGTATGCGATTTCGTTTGCAGAAAGCTCAAGAACGGCTTCTAGGTCACCTTTAAGATCGAAGAAATCTACAGTGTTAGTTGCAATGTCCCAGTGCTCTTCGCCACGAGTACCAGAGATAACGCCCGCAAGCATCATTTCTTGGCGCATGCCGTTTTCAGCCGTTGCTTCAGGGATGAAACGTAGGCCTGATTCGAATAGACGAACACGAGACTGTTGACGCTTCTGGTTGTGAACCACTGTGTTTAGAAGACCTTGGATTAGGCCAAGACGCATTGCTGACATGTCCGCAGAGATTGGGAATGGCAGAATTAGCGGCTCAACACCAGGTACAACAAGCTTTTGCTGTTCTGGTTCTACGAAGCTGTATGTGATTGCTTCGTGGTAGCCACGGTCTACAAGAAGGTCACGAACGCGCTTAAGCGGCTGGTTAGCTTCTTTGTGGTCATTCATTTTAAGTGCCGCTTTAGGCGCTTGGTTTGGAATGTTATCGTAACCGTAGATACGACCTACTTCTTCAATTAGGTCTTGCTCGATTGCGATATCAAAACGCCAAGATGGAGACGTTGCCGTCCAACCTGCGTCAGTGCTTTCAACTTCACAACCTAGGCGAGTAAGAATTTCCACTACGTCTGTAGATGGGATTTCGTGACCTAGTAGGCTGTCTAGCTTAGCGCGACGTAGAGCAACTACGTTTGCTTTAGGAAGATCAGCTTCAGATTCGCTGCCGTTTACTGGCGCAACTTCACCACCACAGATTTCAACTAGAAGCTGTGTTGCACGCTCCATTGCTGCTGCTTGAAGTGTTGAATCAACACCACGTTCGAAACGTAGAGAAGAATCAGTGTGAAGGCCGTAAGCACGTGCGCGACCACGGATGTGATCCGGTGCGAAGAATGCCGCTTCAAGAAGTACGTCAGTCGTTTCAGTAGTAACACCTGAATCTTGACCGCCAAAGATACCAGCGATTGCTAGTGCTTTGTTTTGGTCAGCGATAACAAGTGTGCTGCTGTTTAGTTCAGCTTCGTTGCCATCTAGAAGTGTTAGCTTTTCGCCCTGCTCTGCTAGACGAACCACGATACCGCCTTCGATCTTAGCGAGATCAAATGCGTGCATTGGTTGGCCTTGCTCTAGCATCACGTAGTTTGTGATGTCTACAACTGGGTCGATTGAACGGATACCACAACGGCGCAGTTTTTCTTGCATCCAGATTGGAGATTCCGCTTTCACGTTTACGTTCTTAACCACACGGCCAAGGTAACGTGGACAAGCATCAGTTGCTTTAATTTCAACAGATACTGTGTCTTCAATGCTTGTTGCAACAGCGTCAACTGTTGGCTCTGTAACGTCTGCGCGGTTTAGTACGCCAACTTCACGAGCAAGGCCACGGATGCTGAAGCAGTCTGCGCGGTTTGCTGTTAGGTCTACGTCGATAGTTACGTCGTTAAGCTCAAGAAGCTCACGTACGTCCATACCTAGCGTTGTGCCTTCTGGTAGCTCAAGGATGCCGTCTGACTCTACGTCGATACCTAGCTCAGAGAAAGAACAAAGCATGCCGTGCGATGGAACGCCACGTAGTTTTGCTTTCTTGATTTTGAAGTCACCAGGAAGTACTGCACCAACTGTTGCTACTGCTACAGTTAGGCCAAGACGACAGTTAGATGCACCACATACGATATCTAGCAGCTCTTCTGCGCCGATATCAATTTTTGTAACTTGTAGTTTGTCTGCGTCTGGGTGCTGACCGCACTCAACCACTTTACCTACTTTAACGCCGGTGAAAACACCCGCAACAGGTTCTACATCGTCAACTTCCAAACCAGCCATAGTGATTTGGTGAGCTAGCTCTTCGCTGTTAATTGCAGGTTTAACCCACTCGCGTAGCCAAGATTCACTGAATTTCATAGTTTTGACTGCCCCGGATTACTTGAATTGTTTAAGGAAACGAAGGTCGTTCTCGAAGAACGCACGAAGGTCATTTACGCCGTAACGAAGCATCGTTAGACGCTCTACACCCATACCGAATGCAAAACCAGAGTATTTCTCAGGGTCGATGCCAACAGAGCGAAGTACGTTAGGGTGAACCATGCCACAGCCTAGAACTTCTAGCCATTTGCCATCTTTACGTTTCACGTCAACTTCAGCTGAAGGCTCTGTGAACGGGAAGAATGAAGGACGGAAACGCACTTCAACTTCTTCTTCAAAGAAGTTACAAAGGAAATCGTTAAGAATGCCTTTAAGTTGTGCGAAGTTTACGTTCTCATCAACTAACATACCTTCCACTTGGTGGAACATTGGCGTGTGAGTTTGATCGTAGTCGTTACGGTAAACACGACCCGGAGCAATGAAGCGGAAAGGCGGTTTGCCGTTTTCCATCGTACGGATTTGAACACCAGAAGTGTGCGTACGTAGCATTAGATCAGGGTTGAAGAAGAAAGTATCGTGATCAGTACGAGCTGGGTGATCGTCTGCGATGTTTAGTGCATCAAAGTTGTGGAATGCATCTTCGATCTCAGGGCCAGACTCAGTGCTAAAGCCAAGCTCACCAAAGAACTGTTCGATACGCTCAACTGTGCGAGTAACTGGGTGAAGACCACCGTTCTCAATGCGACGACCTGGTAGGCTCACATCGATAGTTTCTTCAGCTAGTTTCGCTTCAAGCTCTGCACGTTGTAGTGCGTCTTTGCGAGCTGCGATCGCTTGTTGAACAGCACCTTTCGCTTTGTTGATCTCTTGACCAGCAGTGCGACGCTCTTCAGGTGGAAGTTTACCTAGGCTTTGTAGTTGAAGAGTGAGTTCACCCTTCTTACCTAAATACTGAACTCGCACTTCATCAAGTGCGACTAACGAATCTGCTGTATCAATAGCAGTCGTTGCATTAGCAATGATCTCTTCTAGATGTTGCATCATTTCCTCATCTACCAGTTGGTAGTGTCCGTATCGGATGATTAGTTTTTTTAGATAGCTACACATAGTAATCAAACACGCTACCAATGCCAAATTGAATCGCTAAAAGAGCAAGTTATTGACTAAAAACACGGCAAATTTAACAGGATATTAATGAGGAATAGGAAGAAGTGGAACAAATACCGGTTCCACTTGTTTATTTTAAAGTGAGTCGCACTCAAAAACTAAAGTGAACTAGGTTCTAGAATTAAAGCGAATAGCGCTCAAAAAATAAAGCGAGCTAGGTTTTAGATTTAAAGTGGCCTGCGTGTTAAAACTGACGTGAGCTATGCTCTCAATTTGAAATCAACCAGCTCTAAATCTGAATCGAACAAACGCTGTTTTTACCTGCGTTTTTCGCTAAATAGACGGACTCATCAGCGGCTTTAACCAACTCATTCATGGACTCGAATTCTTGGGTTATTTCAGCTACACCGACACTAATACTGCCAATCCAAACTTGATTACTGGTTTCAACCTCTAATTCAGACACTTTCTGTCGAGTCGTTTCCGCGATGTGCATACCGCCTTTAAGATCGGTGTCAGGGCAAATAACCAAGAACTCATCGCCCCCTAATCGACACACAATATCGTCATTGCGAAACGCATTTTTCAGTTCACGCGAGAGGGTTTGTAGCACCAAGTCGCCTGCATCATGACCACTGGTGTCGTTAATGCGCTTGAAGTGGTCGGCATCAATCATGATGCACACTAAAGGCATGCCCAGTTCTTTGGAATCTTGCCAATGTAATGCTAACTGTTTAAAGGCACTACGACGGTTGGGTAATTTAGTGAGTGAGTCTGTTAACGACAATTCTTCGAGTTTCTTGTTCGCTTGTTTTAACTCTGCCGTCCGTTCCTCAACTTTGTCTTCGAGTAACTGGTTGAAGCGTAACAACTGCTTGTTGCGTTCAGAGACCTGCTCAAATAAGCCTTTCAGAGCGGCTAATAAAGGGAGGGTTGACGAGTCTCGCTGCTTTTCTTCTGCCTCAAAGGCTTCTAGGGGTGTTGCGCCCTCTTCTATGGCGGCCATTTGTCGCGCCATGTTTTGGTCGATGCCGAGGATGTGATAAGCAAGCCAATGGATCAAGAAATCCAGTAACTGCCGTGCTGACGACTGATCTTCTTCCAAGATGAAAGCTTGCATACTGTAGATATCTCGCATAAATACACGATGCACTTTGATGTGCTCTTCAATGTGTAATTCATACACTCCGCAATCTCTCATCAAAGATTCTTCTTCTTTAAAGTGAAATTCGGCATAGCGTGTGAGATCGCGTAAAGCGACGCTCATGTCGTCTATAGAGATAGTATTCTCTGACAGCAGGTTTCCGTAGTGGTTGATAAAACCAACAAGGTATTGATGTTGTTCGTCTACGACGCCAATGCCTGTTTCAAAGTTATTATCCCAATTAAATGAATTCATAAATCCCTTAGGGCCGATACCACCAGCATGCTTCACATGCATATTCGGAGGTTATAGATACTGGAAAAAATATAACCATTTTACCTGTAGGTTTATTCGATTGTTTGATCCACTTTATAAAAAGACGACTTTGAACATTCTAAATATGGCTCATCTTAAATTTGAGACGTTCCCCCTTAAGAAGAACGCCTCATGAAGCTAGCACTAGAAATAGTATTCCAACGCCATCTCAACAAAGTCATCCTTACGTGCAAAGAACAACAAGTCCTCTGGGGTTTCGTTCTCAAACAGCCAAGCGTTCAACCTCCACTTTAGGTTGTTGTTGATACGGCTTGAGGCTTCCAGCTTTGCACTGTAGACATCACTGTTGTCCAAGTCTTGAGTGATGCCTGTAAGCACTTCGGTGCCGTCTTCATCATTCAAGGCGAAACGCGCCCCGAGGAACACATCGTTTTGGCCAATGGTTTGAGCATTATTGCCTCGGCTGTCATACAAGTATTCGGCAATAAAACCGATGTCCCAATACGATTCCAGCGCGCCAACCCATGTGTATTCAAAGCCTGTTACCACGCCAGTGTAGTTGTCGTAGCTATCGCGATAAATGCTTTCTAGCTTCCATAACCAGTCACCCATAATACCTTGTACATCGAGTCCGAAGTGCTGCATTTGCGCGTAATACGGTTTGAGCTGATTGCCTTCCACACGGTAATAAGGGTCGCGATTTGTGCCGCCTAAGTAGCTTAATCCCACATCCCAATCGCCGTACATTTGGCTATAACGCAATGCCACATCAACATGCTTTTCTTCTCTTGAAGATTCGTAAAGCGCATCGTCCGATACAGGCACGGTTGGCCTTAGCCGACCGTCTTCCCCTGCAAAGGTACGCTCACGAAAATACGGCAGTAACATGGCATCGATGGTTCCCCAGTCTTTGATTGAGGTAAAGTGCACCATAGGCTGACCTAACTTCGACTCACCATCGACCGATTCAATGGCATCGGTTTGGTTTACCACATCGACCAAATGCGCCGATTCGGTCACGCCCCAGAACACCTTGCCGACACCCGCTCGCAGTTCGTAGTCATCCCAATACGTTAGGTATAGAGCTTCGCGAACGTCACCATGAGTTCGCTCATCGTCTTCGCTGTCTAGGCGGTAAAACGGCGTAAAGGTAAAGCTGCCATTGCCCTCTTGTTGTTCCCAATAAAACTCTGGTTGTAACACCAGCGAGCTTTGCCCTTTATCTTGCCCTTGCAAGCCGTCGCTAAAGAACTGCCTGTGTTCAAGGTTAACCTGCCCTGCTAGCTCCGGGGTGACCTGTTCTACGAATTCAGAGCTAAAACCAGCCGCAACACATGGCAACGACACCTGCATAAGCCCAACTGTCGCTGCCAAGGTTAAAGATAACTGCGTTCCTGTTAACACAATCCTTTTCATATTCTTGCCTTACTTTGCACGTTTCAGTGTGTTTTTCTGGAAATCTTTGTCCTTAAGACCGGTCTGGAACGCTAAGTCTGTCGTGGTTAGTACCGTGCTCTTGCCTGTTTGGTGGTTTTGCATAGACATAGTGTGTGCGCGCCAGTATTGGTTTAGGTATTGTTTGTAATCTTGGAACGAAAGGGTTTTCAGCAATGCGCCTTTACGGTCGTAAAACTCAACCTGAACGGGGCGGTAATATTGTTGGTCTAGCCATACCTTCTGCATGGTGTAGCCTGAGTTTTTGTCGGTCGGAACCTGCTCCAAAACAAAGGTATCGACGCCTTCGATTTTGGCGTCTTCAATGTAGTTAAAGGTGTACTTTCCTAACTCGAACGAGCTCAAGTCTTCGTAAGCAAATTCACTGCCCATAAACGGGCCCGATTTGTTGCGTGAAGAGATACGTTTTACACGCTTCAATGCAGGCAGATACAACCATTGGTCATCCGATTTAGAGATGTGTGAATGGTTTAGGAAAGCCGTGCCTTTTACGTCTCGTGGCTCATCAAAAATGGTCAGCCCTTTGTCGCCATCGTCATCCACTTCTAACGACTTCAATCGCATTAGACGCGAGCTACTTTCGCCTTGTTTGTTGCGAAGTAGCATCTCCATGGTCGCAACAGAATCGCCCCACCCCAGATCAACGGCTTTTCGTTGCTCGGCAATTTCTAAGCCTTTCGCTGGGTCTGCTAACACTGTGAAAGCCGTGAACGCGCCTATTGTTAACGTGCCGACGGTTAATGAGCTGACAGCAAATAGTGTGGTAACGAGAGTTTGTTTAACGCTTTTCATAAATTTCTCCTTGAGTCAGCCCACCGCAGCAGGCTGACGATTCCTTATTTGGTTGAAGCAGACAGTTCGCCGGCTGGGTTAGCTTGCGCTGTTTTAGATAACTCGGCTTTAGATAGCTTTGATTCGTGCTGAGGTTTATCTGCATAGTGGGTCTGCTTGTCGAAGATCATCAGCAAGCTAGGCAGCAAGATAAAGTCGACTACTAACGCAATGAAAATCACAATCGCACTGAGTAAGCCCATGTCTGAGTTGAGCCTGAAGCTCGACATCGCCAGTACAGAGAAACCCGCCACAAGCACGACAGTGGTGATCCACAATGCGCGTCCAACGGTGTGGAAGGCGTATCGAACCGCTTCTTCTGCTGATTTCCCTTCCATTCTGGCGCGTTGGTATTTACTCAAGAAGTGCACCGCATCATCGACAACGATACCCAACGTGAGCGTGACCACGACTGACAAACCTAGGTTGATTTCACCTGAGATAAGCGCCCACAAACCAAAGCCAATAATCGCAGGCGCAATGTTTGGCACTAGGCTGATGATGCCTAAGCGAACCGAGCGCAATGCGAAGATCATCAGGCCAGAGATAAGTACTAAGGTGATAGGCAGAGTTGATAGCATGCTCGCCATGTTGGTTTCGCCAATGTGAGCAAACATCAGTGACGGACTCGATGCGACCACTTCATACTGAGGCGCGTTGGCTGCAAACCATGAGTAGATACGTTCTTCGAGTTCCACCAATTCCACGCTGCCTAGGTTGTCGACCGTGAGTACCATTTTGATCGATGACTTATCGACGTTGATCTGGTTGTTCAAATCCAAGCCGTACGGCAGAGACATCTCATAAAGCAGCAGATATTGCGCAGCAAGTTCACGGTTTAGCGGCAGTTGGTAGTAGCTGTCATCGTCGCCATGCATGTTCTTGTTCAAACGCATGTAAACATCGGAAAGCGTGGCCACATGGTCGGTTTCTGGTTGAACACGTAGCCAATCGGTAAAGTCACCAATCGCTTGTAAGAACACAGGATCAGCAATCGCTTGAGATTCATTGGTTTTCACCGCAATACTGATGGTCGTCATGCCACTTACGGTCTCTTCCATGAAGTCGGCCGCTTGTCTGAACTCGCTTGAGGTATCGAAATACTTCACCGATTCATCATTTACTTTGTTGAGTGGAATTAACGCGGCAGCGCCAACGATAACTAGCGTAGAAATAGGCAATAACGCTTTGCGGTTAGCCACCACAAAATCGCCCAGTTTATCCATAAAGGTTACTTTGCTTTCCGCGGCTTCATTTGTTGGCAGAGTTTTCACTGGCAAGAGTTTTAATAGCGCAGGAAGCATAGTCACAGATAGGAAACACGCGATGATCACGCCCAATGCTGACAAGTTACCGAAGTCTCGCAATACGGGAGAATCCGACATGTTCATCATCAAAAAGCCAATCGCGGTGGTCACCGAAGTAATAAGAATTGGCATCGCGTTCAACTTGATGCTGTATTGAATGGCTTGTGCTTTCTCCATCCCGCGCTGCATAGCTTGTCTCATGGTCACGATTACGTGAACACAATCGGCAACGGCAAGGGTTAATACCAATGTAGGAACGTTGACCGTTGCAGTACTTAGGAACATCCCTGCCCAGCCAGACAAACCCATGGTCGCGACAATCGAAGAGATAATCACAACTAAGGTAGCCACCACACTAAAGAACGAGCGCAACATAAAGGTAAGGAACACCAACACCACCAACAGCATTAATGGCACCAGCGTTGAGCTGTCTTCTTGAGCCGAAGTCATAAAGGCGTTGTTCATGGCAATGATGCCCGCTTTATGGAATTCAACATTGGGATATTGTGCTTCATAGCGGTCAATCATGGTGTTGATAGCCGCAATGACTTCTTGTACTTCCGCCGTTTTGTCCACTTCGGGCAATTGCACCGTCACGTTAACAATGGTCACGTCGCCAGAGGCCGATACTAAAGCATTCTTAAGCAGTGGTTCGTTGAGCGCGATCTGTTTTACTTTGGCGATCCGCTCTGGCGTGTGCTCGTATTCTTCGTACAGCAAGTCTTCCACTAACAAGTCGTCTTCAACGGCTTCGGTATGCTGATAATTGGCAAGCGAATCGACACGGCTTGAGTACGGGATCTGCCACGCATCGACCGTGAGGTTTTGAATTAAGGTGAGGGTTTCTGGGGTGAAGACATTGCCGCCTTCTGGTGCGACGACAATCGCGAGGTTGTCGGTTTTCGCAAAGGTGGTTTGGATTTCATCGAACGCCATCAACTGTTTGTTGGTGCCTTCGAAGAAGATGTTGTAGTCCCCTCTAAAGTAGAGGTTCTTCGCCCCTAATGCAGAGAGCATGATGATTGAAAAAACCACCAGCAGAACGATAAACGAACGCTTGGTCGGTATTGAGTGCCAACTGTTATTTAGATCCCCGTTTACGCTATCGACATTACGGTTATCTCGATTTTGGTGATCGAGAGCGGGCTTCTGGCTGTCATGTTCCATCACAGTCTCCATTTGTGACGATTCGTCATAGTTGTGTCTTAAAAAGCCAGCCGAAGCTGACAAAAACACAATTCTTAGTCATATACTCAAGAAAACCAAAACCACACTAGGCTAAACTTAAGTTTATGACGAATCGTCACTAATGGTTATTAATAAACCCACATAGGTGGGCTTAGTTGAAGCTTATCGACCTACTGACTCTAAGTAAGCGACCTCTTCACTGAACAGTTCTTGTTCTACACGGCGCCAAGTTTTGCGGTAGTCCCAATCAGTAGAAAGAGGCTGCCAGTTGAGGCCGTCTAAAATCATGTTCGCGTTGTGTAATACTGAATACGGGTCTTGTAACCGCTTGATACAATGACTGTTTGAAGCATTCTGAGACAAAGCATTTGAACCAAATGCGATTGACCAGTTGGCGAATACGATGGCATCTGAACCCACGCCAGAAGAGAACTTTAGGTCACCGGCTTCTACTGCTTGATTGACGAGCAGATCCGCTTGTTCGATAACGATCTCTTCTAATTGATTCATCTCGGCCACGCGTGCACTGGAGGCTTTCTCTAGTACCCATGGGCTTTTCGCCATAATCGCGCAAGTTGATAATACCGGTTCCATACGAGCATAAACTCGGTACGCAACGTGCAATGCGACAATCTTTTCGCGTGAGTTGCCTTCAAACTCTCCAGAACGAGCAAACAACAGTGCCTCAGACTTTAGAGAATGAATACATAACGCTAAAACCACGTCTTCTTTACTGCAAAAGTGATTGTATATCGTACCTTTAGAATAAGAGCTTGCCGCCGTTAGCCTATCCATCGTCAGGTTTCCGAACCCTTGTTCTCGAACCAGATCTTTTGCTAACAACATCAATTCTACTTCTCGGTCTGCGATGGATTGCTGCTTCTTAGACAGCACCGCCTTGCAACCAAAGATACTTTGTTTATCGCCTTTACAACCAAAGCCAAACATAATTTTTCAGTCCGTATTTGAGCTTAGCTATTACCTAAGCTTAATCAGCATTTAAAACGCTCCTGTCCAATATATTAACACGAATAGTAAATTCATGTGGTTAACCATTTTGTGACGCTTCGTCATTTCTGACTTATCGTCATAATAGCGCAAATATTGATCATATCAAGGTGTTTTATAAATTAAATACAAGTTATGAATGTATGGATAAATAGGTCAATAAGTAGATAGAGAAATCATCAACAGTCACTAGAGAGAGAAGATAGGTGCCTTCATGAAGACAACACGAAAGATTAGAAGCTCATGCTTAACGTTAATAGACCACGTTATTTTAAGCCTTGGTGCAGAATCGGCCCCGAAAAAGACGCCCGTAAACCCCATCTTTAGCCACCTTCTGACCTAGAATGAATGAGTGTAGGCTTACTTTTTGGGGCAGACCTCTCCTTATGGTCAATATTTGGCTTACTAATGTCGTTTTCTGTTAAGTTGCTATAAATTCGGTAAGGGGTGACTTACAATAGTGACAACGACTTACCTTTTTTGAGAACACGATATTGAGCGCCAAATATTCTTATTTAGCTTGGCAAGTGAATACTTCTAGCCCAGCAGAAAAGCTGGTTTTATTGATGCTTGCAGATGGTGCTGATGAATTCGGTTACACCAATGTGTGCTTGCAAACGGCAGGTCAGCTTTGTGCTCTCTCTACGTTTGGTTTAGCCGACTGCCTTAAGTGTTTAGTCGACCAAGGTTTCCTCGATAAGGTGAAAGTAGACTATCGAGATAAGAAAGAGATTCACGTTTTCAAAATGCTCATTGAGCAAGAGCAAGCTACGGCGCACGTTGAGGTTCAACCGACCAATAGTATTCCGGTCTACTCTACTGCACCTGCACCTGCACCTGCACCTGCACCCAAGTTTCAGCCTGCTCCGGCACCAATGCAACACATGCAGCAGGCCCCTCGCCCACAGGGTCGAGGCTCAATGAACAGCAACACCGTCTCTACTCATGATCTCAACGAAGAAGAGATACCATCATGGGCAGAACGTGCGTTTAAATTCTCCGGTTTGACCGGTGACCATAGTTTAGTATGGAAGAAATTTGTCCTCTGGTATAAAGCCAAAGCCAATGAATTAATGCCATTATCTCGGATTGAATCCAAGCTGCAGTACTGGCTAGTTAACGAGAAGCAAAATGAAAGACAACAACAGCAGAAGACCTCTCAATATTCAGGAAATGCAGGACAAGCTCAAGGAAATGGGTATAGACAAAAGCTTAGCCCATCTGAACGCTTCAGGCAGCAGCTCATTCAAAAAGGCAAAAAGCCAACCTTCTGAGCCAGCTCAACCTGTTGTTCCTGACGCTACCGTGCAGCCTAACGCACCTGAAATGATTGAAGCACAAAGTACAGAAGTAAAAGTAGCGACACCAAACGCTGCGGGCTCTGGTGCGTCTCAGCAAGTGCCTGTTGTTGATCAAGATCCAGCAGAGCTTGAGCTAACCGATTGGTGTATCCATGTGTTCGGTTCTTTCTTGAGCGTGTACGAAACTCAGTGGGAATACCAATACGGTAGTGAACCGAGCGGTAAGTTTCTTGAGTTCGCCCACTCTGTTGACTCAGACGGCCTTAACCGCGTGCTAATGCACTGTCATGAGCGTATTCAACTTGGCAACAGTTGGCCGCCGCAAATGGGTGAGCTTTGGATCCTTAAAGATTCTTTGACTGAAGAAGAGCTGCTTGATAGCCGTATTCGTGTGTTGTCGCGCGCAGCTGTTAACAACATTGAAAAATGGCTAATCCAAAACAAACTGTACGACTTGAAGCGTACGGCTGAAAACAAGCTCGATGGCCTGTTTAAGAAATACTACTTGGAAGCAAAGCGTTTAGATGAGAAAGGCATGCTGGAAACAGAATTGCCGCAGTTCCTTCTTGCCGCTAACTCAGTGAAGAACTTGAACGACTTGAAACGCGAAGAGTATGAAAGCCAACACGGTAAAGCGATTAACCCAAGAATTCAGAAGATTCTAAACAGTAAGAAATAGCGTTGCTCGCTTAACTTATACCGCTTAAGTCAGCGACATTACTATTCTACAGATACAAAAATGCCAGCTATCAAGCTGGCATTTTTTATGAATTCTTACGAACTCTTCAACGAACATCCATCATTAACTGTAAGTAAGTGACTCACTATAAACAATTACAGTAGGTGAATAGTTGCGTTTAGCGTAAATACGCCAGAGTCGTCATCTTTCATTTTGAAGTTTTGGTAGCTAGCGCCTACAGATAGTGGGCCAAAGATGAAGTATTCAGCGCCTACACCGTACATGATATCCTCACCTGATTGCTTGAAGCCGTCAGATTTAAGATCGTAAGAGTGAACACCAGCCTTCGCGTATACGTGAAGAGGACCGAAGTCGATGCTTGGCTTGATCGCTAGGTAAGCAGTGCTTGCATCTAGGTTTGTAAGGTCACGGTTGCCGTACTTAACGCTGTCGAAAGAACCAAGATCCCAGTAACCCGCTTCAATACCGATTAGTGGCAGGATGCCTGTACCCACGTGGATACCCATCGCTGTTTCTTCTTCATTACCTAATGAGTTTTGACCACCCATTACGCCGCCGTACAACCAAGAATCAGCCATTGCTGTTGAAGATGCACCTAGCAGTGCTAGTGCCAATAACGTTTTTTTCATATTCGACCTTTTTCGTCCTAGTGGCAGGCCTTGAGTGGTAATAAATTGCCACCAAGTCGCCCTGTATGTAATAACTATTCAATTAGTAATGCAATAAGCAAGATTTATACCTAAACCTTGCTATTGCGTCTAGCTTTATTCCTTAGCAAGCATCAATCGCGTTTTTAACACGCTTATCTGATACTGGGTAAGGCGTACCGAGCTGCTGTGCGAAGAAGCTTACACGAAGCTCTTCTACCATCCAACGCACCTCTTTTACATTTTCTGGAACCGCGATCCCTTTTGGGATTTTATTCAGCAGCTCTTTGTAATCATTCATTACTGACTCAACTTTGATCATATGCAAGCGATCTTTGTTCGGGTCAATCGGCAGTTTTTCCATGCGGCGTTCAATCGCTCTCATATAGCGTAGAATATCCGGCAGGCGTTTCCACCCACATTCTGTGGCAAACCCCTTAAAAATCAAACCTTCTACCTGAGCTTTTATGTCAGAAAGTGCGAATGCCATTGAAAGATCGACACGTCCTTTGAGCTTCTTACTGATGCTGAATGCGGTCGTTAGGATGGTTTCAACCTGTTGAGCAATCTCAACAACGCTGTCGCCCAGCTCTGCACGTACGTGTTCTTTCAGTGCTTCAAACTGCTCTGGTTCCCAAACCAAACCGCCTTTCTCTTCAATCAGCTTATCAATACCACAAGCGATACAGTCATCGATAAGATCGAGCACCTGTCCGTATGGGTTGAAGTACAAACCAAGTTTCGATTTGTTCGGCAAATTCGAGTGCAAGTATTTGATCGGTGATGGCACGTTCAACAGGATTAAACGACGCTGACCCGATTTCATTGCCGAGATCTGCTCTTGCTCGGTTTCGAACAATTTGATCTCTACGCTGTCTTTAGAATCCACCAGCGCTGGGAAGGCTTTAACATCGTAGCCGCCACGTTTCTGTTGGTAGACTTTTGGTAACTCACCAAAGCTCCACGTATGCAGGTTTTGCTGTTCGATGTCATCGTCTGCCACTTTAGAAAGCGTTTCTTGAACCTTGTCTTTCAGGCTCTCTTTCAACTCATGCAAGTCTTTCTGTTCTTTAAGCTTACGCTTGCGATGATCTACAGCGCGGAATGTTACCTTTAAGTGCTCTGGGATCTGGTCTAACTTCCAGTCATCACGTACTACTTCCACACCTGTCATGCGGCGCAGCTCTTTCTCAAGAGAATCCAACAACGGTGCTTCAAGTTGTGTCACACGAGCCAAGAACGCATCGGCGTAGTTGGGCGCAGGCACAAAGTTACGGCGTAGCGTTTTTGGTAACGACTTAATTAGGCTAATCACCAGTTCCTGGCGTAGGCCTGGGATCTGCCAATCAAAACCGTTTTGGTCAATCTGGTTCAAGATAGGCAGTGGGATATGGACCGTTACACCATCGTTGTCGTCGCCCGGCTCAAATTGGTAGCTCAGCTTCAGCTTGATACCATTTTGGTGCCAGAAGTTCGGATAATCCAAGTCAGTAACGTGGCTTGCATCACCGCGAAACAGCATCGACTTTTCGAAGTTAAGCAGCTCTGGTGTTTTCTGGCTGGTTTGCTTCCACCATGTATCGAAGTGACGGCCTGAAACAGCCTCTTCACCAACACGTTGGTCATAAAAGTCGAACAGTTCATCATCGTCGATCAAGATGTCACGACGACGCGATTTATGTTCTAGCTCTTCCACTTCTTGCAGTAGCTTACGGTTCTGCTTGAAGAAGGCGTGTTTGGTTTCCCACTCACCTTCAACCAAAGCGCTGCGCACGAACAATTCACGGCTGACAGTGGCATCAATCGCACCGTAATTAACCAAACGTTTCGGGATGATTGGGATTCCGTAAAGCATCACTTTTTCGTGTGCCATTACTGCCGCTTGCTTCTTCGACCAATGTGGTTCGCTGTAGCTGCGCTTAATCAGGTGTTTTGCTAGTGGTTCAATCCATTCAGGCTGAATCTTCGCGATAACACGACCCCAAAGTTTTGAGGTTTCCACCAGCTCAGCAGACATAATCCACTTAGGCTGTTTCTTAAATAAGCCAGACGCAGGGAAGATATGGAAGCGCGCATTACGTGCACCTTGATACTCATTCTTCTCTTGGTCTTTCATGCCGATGTGCGAAAGCAAGCCTGATAGCAGTGACATGTGAATGCCGTCGTAGCTGCCCGGTTCTGTATTCAGCTTAGTATCCAATTCACGCATCGCTTGGTGAATTTGGAAGTACACATCTTGCCATTCACGGATACGTAAATAGTTCAGGTAATCTTGCTTACACTGTTTGCGGAACTGGTTACTCGACAGCTCTTTTTGTTGCTGCTTAACGTAATCCCAAAGGTTCACAAACGTGATGAAATCTGACTCTTTATCAAAGAAGCGTTTGTGCTTATCGTCAGACGATTGTTGCTTGTCTGATGGACGCTCACGCGGATCCTGAATCGACAACGCAGACGCAATCACCATCACTTCGTGCAGACAGCGGTTGCTTGGCGCTTCAATCACCATACGCGCCAAACGTGGATCAATCGGCAGCTTAGCGAGCTTGCGACCAATAGCGGTTAGCTTCTTCTTGTCGTCGCCATGATTCTTGTTTTTGTTCGCAGACGGTTCGACTGTCGCGATCGCACCCAACTCTTCAAGCAGCCTTACACCATCTTGAATGTTACGTTTATCTGGCGCTTCAACAAATGGGAATGCTTGAATGTCGCCTAGGCCTAGCGCTGTCATCTGAAGGATAACCGATGCTAAGTTAGTACGAAGGATCTCTGGGTCAGTAAACTCTGGACGTGATTCGAAATCTTCCTCAGAGTACAGACGAATACAGATACCTTCAGCAACACGACCACAACGACCTTTACGCTGGTTCGCACTCGCTTGAGACACTGGCTCGATCGGTAGGCGTTGTACCTTAGTACGGTAGCTGTAACGGCTAATACGCGCCGTACCCGGGTCGATGACATACTTGATGCCAGGAACGGTTAACGAGGTTTCAGCCACGTTGGTCGCAAGAACGATGCGTCGACCAGTATGAGACTGGAAGATACGGTTCTGTTCGCCTGCAGAAAGACGCGCGTACAGCGGAACAATCTCAGTATCACGCAGGTTACGTTTACTTAAAGAATCGGCGGTGTCACGAATTTCACGTTCACCGTTCATGAAGATCAAGATATCGCCTTGGCCTTCGTCACACAGCTCATCTACCGCTTCAAAGATACCTTCGATTTGGTCACGATCTGAATCACTTTCATCACCACCTAGTGGGCGGTAACGCGTATCAACAGGGTAAGTACGACCTGATACTTCAATAATCGGCGCATTGTTAAAGTGCTTCGAGAAGCGCTCAGGATCGATGGTCGCTGATGTAATGATAACTTTAAGATCAGGACGCTTCGGCAGAAGCTCTCTTAGGTAACCCATGATGAAGTCAATGTTCAGGCTACGTTCGTGGGCTTCATCGATAATGATGGTGTCATATTGACTTAAGAAACGGTCGTGCTGAATTTCCGCCAGTAAGATACCGTCGGTCATCAATTTGATTTGTGTATTATCAGAAATTTGATCGTTAAAACGAACCTTATAACCGACAAAATCACCCAGCTGTGTTTCCATCTCTTCCGCAATGCGGTTGGCAACTGAACGTGCCGCAAGACGACGAGGCTGAGTGTGACCAATTAAGCCCATGCGGCCACGGCCAAGCTCAGAACAAATCTTTGGTAACTGAGTGGTTTTACCCGAGCCCGTTTCGCCAGCCACGATAACCACTTGGTTTTCAGCAATGGCTTTCGCAATGTCATCGCGCTTTTGGCTAACTGGGAGAATCTCTGGGTATTCGATGGTTGGTTTGTGCGAGGCACGCTGATTTGCCGTCATCATAGACTTGGCAATGTCTAACGCAATCTCATCGAAGACAACGTTCTTGGATTGTTCGTTTTTAATTCTACTCGCACCAGCAATTCGCTTACTCAGACGGAAGCGATCGCGCATCATACATTCGTTGAGCGCTTTACGAAGAGAAGCTGGGCTATTTTGAGATGCTTTTGTATTGGCTGCTGCTGAATGATCGGCAGGTTTAGCTTTTGGTTGATTAGTTTTTGGTTGTTTAGCTTTTAAATGCTTAGCAGGTCGGTTCGATGCAGGTTTATTCGATTTCGCTTCGTTCTTTGGAGAACTCGGCTGTGCTGCATTCTTGTTGTTGTCTGCTTTTTCCGGAGACGAAGTCAAAGCGTGTCCTATTCTTGTACTTATTAAACTCGCGCGATTATATCACAAGTCTCAAACAAAAAAGCCTGACAGCAAAGGGAAAACCTTTTGCTATCAGGCTGATTAATCACGCTAACACTAGCAGGAGTTATAGAAGCGAGGTCAAATGTAAGTCGTCTGTATAAAAACGGTGATTAGAAATCGTATCTAAAAAAGCCGCTTTTAGAACTCGTACTGGAAGTAAACGGTGTTGTAGTTACTGCCGCCTTTGATACGACCAAACTGAGAGGCGTTTTCAAAGATCGCAGAACGGTGATGCAATGAGTAGCCGAACCACAAGTTGTTCAAGTCATTCTTACCAATCAAGTCGCCGACGTTCACATCGAATGAGAAGTCTAAGTAGTTCAACAGATGGCTTGCTGTGTAACCTTTGCGGTCCATCTCAGATCCTTCGATATAGGTAATCGAATCGATGTAAGACATACCTTCTGCCACACCAACACGCCACTGGGTTGGCCAATCAAAGGTGTAATACGCTTTGATCGCAATAATGTACTCGGTGCTACTCGATTGAACCTCTGAACTCCAGTGGTGCGCGATACCTGGCGTTAGGTAGATGTCCAATGGGAAGCCGAAGATCTCATCGGTTAACGGGTGTCCATAGAAGAACGAGGTCAACTGGTTGTTGTATTCGTCTTTCTCTCTATTGAACTTCATGATGTCGCCAATATTGGATGGCGTAGCCCAGCCGTGGGCGACACGTAAATACGGCGCATTGCTCAACTTAGGCTTCGGTGCTTTCTCTTTGTCGTTAAAGAAACCAAAGCCAAGGTATAACTCACCTTGATAGCGGTCTTCGACTATCGACGAATCGTAGGCGTTGTCGTCTAATCGAGTCACACTGGTTGAACCCAATAAGTACAAGTTTGAAACCACATGGTAACGCGCTTCAACACCGACATTCAGATCTACACCTGCACCAATGGTTTCATTAGACGCTGAGTAATACTCGCTATTGAAGTCAGCACTTTTGTAACGAAGTGTCGCACTTGGGTAAAACTCCCAATCTCCGGTTTCATACTTGGCTTTAGCACGTAAGTTACCGTGGAGGTTGAATTCACTGTCGCTCATCAATTCCGTCTCGACAGACCAAGGACCATCAAGTTGGTAGGTCAGTTGAGCACCGAAGTCCGCAGTATCGCCTTCAATTGCGTTCTGTTCAGAAGCTGGGATATCAATAAAACGCATGCGAGAGATGGCATTAAAAGACCATTTCTCGTCATCTGTTTGATAAAGGTAAGCCCCCATCTCGGTACCATCAATGAACACATAGTCGTTCTTGAAAAACAGCATCGGCACGAATGAGTTAACCGATTGGTCACCTCCAGACGTGTCATAAGGGATGCTCGCAGTACGGAACATTGCAGCGATGCCCCACTCTTGCTCTTCAGCAGCCCACGCATTAGCACTTAGGAAAGCGCTACTTAGTAAAACCACTCCAGTTGAAGTGAGAGTCGGTAAATATTTGAGCTTCATTCTTATGTAATTACTCTTTGTAATAAATAATGTGTTACTGAATAGACATTTATTAACCATGACGGCTAACTATTTTTAGGTTTGATCGGCATTGACCGTTACAATGTAGAATATTCTCGGTTAAATGAAAGTATTGTGAAAGTCTCCGAATTACAAAACATTATAGATCAGTTACCCAAAGATTCCGATCCAGATATTGTTATGGGTGATGCATGGCTGCCCGAGCGTTTGGTGGATACCAACCTAGACGGCGACATGCTATTTCTTGAATTCGATAATGCCCCTGAAGACAATCAAGGGGATGAAGAAGGCCGTGGCTTTGTTGAGCACGAGATTGCTATGATTCGAGAAAAGCTCGAACTGTTGTTAGACGAGCCTTCCGATACCAAGACAAAAGCCGATGCTCTATTGGCAATATTTCTAATGGGTCATGAACTTTCTAGCTCGGAAGTTATCGAAGTTCTTGAATCAACAGAATCTGAATCAACAGAGCTTGAATCAACAGAATCTGAAATGACGGAGCTTTAGGCTACTGAGTCTGAAATGACAGAATTTGAACCGTTCGAGTCTGAGATTGCAGAGCATAAAACAACAGAATCTGACTCAGTAGAACTTGAAGCATCAAAGCTTGAAACCACAAAGCCAGACACGAGCAAGCTCGAAACAAAAGAACTCCACGACGACTAACCACCAATGATTTTAGGTACCGTATTGAAACCCTCTACGACATCATCTATTCCCCTGTTACTCGCCGGACCCATTTTAAGAAAAACCACCGCGACTGAAGTGGTACTTTGGTTAGCCACCAGCTCGCCTCTTGTTGGCCGGGCTGATCTTTATATTAGTGAAACTGAGCACATTCGTGAAACAGGCTTTTCGAACGAAAAAGAGCATTCTGAAGCAGAACAAGACCAGCCGTTTTATACCACACCGCTTGAAGAGCATGATTCGATTCAAATCGGTACACATGCGTGGGTGACACTCATCCGCTTACAAGGTGAGTTTCCGACTAATACGCTTCTTGAATATGACATTCACACAGAGTCAGGTTCACTAAAAGAGCTCGCCCCTCACCTTGTTTACAACGGTAAATCTCGCGTTGAGTTTAAGATATCGACCTCGGCTGATTATATTCTGCATGGCTCTTGCCGTAATCCGCATCATCCAAGCAAAGACAGCTTAGTCGCAGCCGATAACAAGATAGCCGATCAAAGCGTCGCTGAAAGACCTGACATGCTGATGATGAGCGGCGACCAGATTTACGCCGACCATGTGGCAGGGCCAACACTTGATGCTATTCAGCAGGTGATTCAACTGCTTGGCCTTGTAGGTGAGTGCTTACCGACCGACTCGCAAATAAAGCAAATCAACACTAGTGACGCGCTGTATAGCAGTGAATATCACTTATATCAGCGTCATCACTATTTGCCGCACCACACCGCTTCAGAATCCATGATCGATAAGTTCTTCCCGAATCGTGGCATGCCGATTTTTAGCTCTACCGATTGTGAAAACCACTTGGTCACGCTGTCTGAGTTTATCGCGATGTACTTGTTGGTTTGGTCTCCCACACTGTGGCAATGCATCAATCGAGAACGTTTAATTGAGAATAACTTCACGCAAGGTGGACGCCAATTAACACCGACTGAGCAGCAACAGTGGCGGGATGAAAGCGTCATTATGGATGATTTCATTGCTGGCTTACCTCAAGTACAACGTCTGTTCGCGCATATTCCAACTTACATGATCTTCGATGATCACGATGTTACCGATGATTGGAACCTTACTGTGGGTTGGGAGCATGCTGTCGACCAAAACCAGTTCGCCACTCAAGTGATAGGTAACGGCCTTGCGGCTTACTGGATGTGTCAGGGCTGGGGTAACAAGCCGGAGAGCTTCGACGAAGCGTTTATCGAGCAAGCAAAACAGCTTTTTGTCGATCAACCGCGCATTACTAAACAAGCGCATATTGTTGAAAAAAATAAGAATATAGAACAAGCGCATAATGAAGCCGATGATAGCAATACTATTCACTCTGTTAGCAATATCGAGCCAGATAAGCATCAAGCCCTTATTGAGATGCTGAGTCGCTTTGAAGAGTGGCATTACACGATCGATACCTCACCCAAAGTCATTGTGTTGGATACTCGAACGCGTCGTTGGCGTTCAGAGTCACGCATGAATAAGCCTTCAGGTTTGATGGACTGGGAAGCCTTGGTTGAGTTTCAACATCAGTTAATGAATCAAGATAAAGTGGTGATCGTTTCTGCTGCGCCTATGTTTGGCGTGAAGTTTATTGAAACACTGCAAAAGATGGCAACGACCATAGGTAAGCCATTGGTGATTGACGCTGAAAACTGGATGGCACATCCGGGCAGTGCCAATACGCTGATCAGTATCTTTACCCATACCAAAACACCGACCAATTTCGTGGTGCTTTCTGGTGATGTTCACTACTCCTTTGCTTACGATATCAAGCTTAGGTATCGTCGCAACAGTCCGAACATCTATCAAATTACCTGCAGTGGCATTAAAAATCAGTTCCCTGCTTCGCTGCTTAAATTCTGCGATGTGTGGGACCGCCTGTTATACAGCCCTCGCTCAGTTTTGAACTATTTCACGAAGCGTAAGCGCTTAAAAATCGAGAAGCGAAGCCCCGACAATCAGACCTTCTATCGCCTTTCAAACCGCAGTGCGATTGGGGAGTTGAGGCTAGACACCGATGGGAAACCGCAATCAATCACGACACTCAGTGGCGACGGTAAAATTACCCGTTTCCCAGAGCCCGATTGATAAAATGCTCCTTATCGCTCGCCTATCCGTAATGTCAGTTTTTAGTAAAGACGCTTGCGATCACACTCTGTAGACCCAATAGTTATAGTTGATAACTATCAGCGCTACGGAACCCGATACAAATTTTAACTGGAGCTCGTTATGTTCAATTCTCTCACATCAATGTTTAAACAATTGATTGAAGGCCAGGACCTAAGCAAAAACCAAGGCACATCACCTAATGTCGCCATTGCGAGTTTATTGTGTGAGGTCGCGGGAGCCGACCATCAGATCAATGAATCAGAAAGAGTCGCTAAGCTACAGCTTCTGCAACGTTTGCTGGATTTAGATGAAGAACAAGCAAAGGTGCTGCTAGAGCAAGCAGAACCGAAAGTAGAGCAATCAGTCTCGCTGTATGACTTTACATCGCAACTCAGAGATCTTTCTCAGCCAGTGAGAATCGACTTAATCAAAGCAATGTGGGAAGTGGCGCACGCCGACGGAGAAATTGACCCTATCGAAGATTCTGTGATCCGTAAAACAGCAGAACTGCTCTACGTTGACCACAGTGACTTTATCAAGACTAAGTTGAACGTCCTCGGTAAAAGCTAACCAAAGGCTCTAATCGTGTTAATGGCCGTCAATAGAGCAAACGAGCTCTATTAGGCAGTTAAATCTCGATTAAACTGACGGTATCTATCAGCGTAATCGATCGCCATGCATGATGCCTTTAAGTTCTAATGGCGCGCCTTTTTTCGTTACATAAAGGCCGCGTTGATTCGATACCAACACACTGCGCTTACCTTTGGTTTGTTGAATATATAAGTGCTTGATATTGAATGTCTGCTTATCTTGGGCCTGATCTTGGTCCAATTGATAAAGGTAGTAATGATTCCCCCAGCGCAAGAATACACCAAACATTTGCTTGGTTTGAGCGACATTCCCATCCATGTCATAGCCAATGTACTGCATTTTGACTCGACCATTTTCCAATCGGAGCGAGATTCTCTCCCACCCGACCATCGGGTATTCCGCAGAAAATCGATAGGTACTTTTGGTTGCGAGCCCAGAGATTAAGCCTACATTTAGAATCACAAACAGCGTCAATAAGATAGGCATCCAAAACTTACGATTCATACTTATTGCCCTCGCGCATTGTTATTGTCGCCTTCGCAAGAGACAGTTTTAAACTGATGGCTTATCTCTTTCCAATGTCCATTTATCAAGGCGACGGCTTGGATATTCTGACACCCAACGCCAATGCGATGCAGATAGAGCGAATCAACACCGAGCTCTGACACGGCATCCAGCTCTTTTATAACTGCTTCATCAAAATTCAAACTGTCGTGATAAACATCCATACCTCGGTAGGCACTCTTATCTATAAAAAAAGCAAACTGATAAAACAGCATGAGAAGAAGCGCGCTGACTACAATTCCGGCAATACGAGATTGGTGACGAGCGATAAAGTGCTTCGCCTTGAACTGACGTGATTGTGGAGCCTGTTGCTTTGATTGCCCAGCTTGTTGGTTCATGCCTGAAGGCTTGGACGGTGGCGCTGATGTTAACTCATCAACGATGGTGGTTTTCTCTGAAACGATGCCAGCTTTATCTGAAACGATGGTGGCTTTCTCTGAAAACGCAGCTTCAACATGCGCTTCAGCGGTAGGTGTTGGCATCGATAAATAACTACCGACCTGTTTCAAACCATTGAAGCTGTACCCTTCCTTTTGAACCGTTAAGATTTTGCAATCACACTCAAACGAATTTAATGCCGTGCGAATGTTCTTAACCGCGACATTAAGTGAACTGCCCGTCACAACCCTGCCCGGCCAGCAATGCTCAAGTAAAAAGTCTCGACCAACGGCTTTTGGGCTGTTCTTAACTAGATGCTCAAGAATCAGGCCTTCTGAGGGGGATAAGGTGACCCGCTTACCAGATTCCGAATCAATGAGTGTGTTATTAATCAACTCGATGCTCGAAGCGTCTAAGGTGATTTTTTCATGGCTATTGGCGTTCATTTCGGCGAGGTGTTCATAAATAAAAAGGTCATCAAAAAAGGTGTTTGTTTGGTCGAACTAATAGCAAACCATACATAGAAAAGAGTAGTGATAAGTTTAGCCAATAATTAAGCTAAATATAAGCTCAGCGAGTAACAATATAAGCTCAACGAGTAACAATATAAAATAACAACAAGGTGAGTCAGTCACGTAAACTCACTCACCTTTGAACATAGCCAAGGTTTAACTCTAAACTGGTCATGGCCCTATATTAAAATCTCGTCGTTACGCAATCTGAAAACGAGGTCACAATTCTGTTCTAGCGAAATTAGAGTTCCAGTTTGAATCCAAGTTCACTTACCATAACTTCAGCGAAGCCTAACTTTACTGCATTCAGCTGACTGGCCACTTCGCGTGCTTGCTCTTCGTTTTTAGCCAATATTGCCATTGAATAGACTGGCCTGATCATCGCTTTTTGGTTTGGCTTCTCTTCTGCTATTTCTTGATGTTTTAAGTAAGCAGACGTAATCACACCTTGAGCACTCCAATCGACAACCATTTGCAAATCTTTGCTAATAACCTCATCGACAATGAATTGATTCTCAGGCTCTTTCCAAGCGAGTTCTACTGCGTAGTTTGTGAAAGCGACATCCGTGTTTAACCACTTATTACCGATGTCTCTGATTTCAGTCACCTCTACAAGCTCTTTAAATTGGAATGGTAAGTTACCAATCAAGTCTCTAACGTGCTGCTCACTGTCCGCTTCAATCACAAACTTAATCATCGGAAACTTTTTATCCCCAATAAAGCTTTGTGATACGAACATATCGTGTACCAAGCCCGCATCAATCAGGTTGGCAAATGCTTTTTTCTGATGAGGCATTGCCTCAAATACGGCTTGGGCGTCATCGGTTTTCCAAGCCACTGACACGCCGTATGCCGCTGCGTGGGCATGGGTTGAAAAAAGAATGGCTGAAAATAGAAAGCTAAAAATAGCTAAAAAGGTTCCTAGAGTTGTTTTCATTGTGGTGGCTTCCTAATTAGTCGCGAATAATTTCATACAAGTTAGGGTCAGCAGAAACCCCTTCAATTTTTAAAGGTGGTAATTCTTTTCTCATCGCCTGTATCGCATCATGGAAATGCTTTTTGCTTTCCCACTCTGCAACATTAATAAAACGGTATGTCGCATCCGAGCTTAAAGAGCGGTGCAATTTGGTAGAGATATATCCAGGTTGCTTCACCAATACGTCTCGCGCATCTTCCCAATACGTTAACGTAGCGGCTTCATGGGCTGGCTCGACTGAAAAAGTGTTTATCAATACAACGGGTTGTGCCGAAACCAACGCACTTACGCTTAGCGCCCCCAGTGCCAATCCATACTTAATAATGTTCTTCATCCTATTCTCCTTGTTTTGGGTGAGCTAACGCTACCACCTAGCTCTACCCAATCAAGGTCGAAACCTGAGATTTAATATTAATTAAAAAGCTAAATTTCAAACGAATATTATTCACTCGTAAAATAAGCGATGTAGCCATTCACTATTGATAAACCACTTGTTGAAATTAGGTTTCTTTGGATAACAATTTTCCTCCTCTTCGACACATAAGACGAAATTTAAGTCAGCCCACAAACCGAACCTCGCCCTATTTAACTAGTTTTTGAGCCCAACTAACTCAATAGGCTGTCACCCTTGCCCAACTCTTTCGCTATATGGTGTAGTTTGCTCAAATTGATTCTCTTTTTGAAAAAAGAAAGAGATTTCTGAGTACATGCACCTAATTTTTAACAAAATAATATTAAATCAGTCACTTAAAAATGGCACAAGACTTGCTGCCACATTATGCAACTCATTAAATAAGGATATTAAAAATGAAAGCATTGACCCCCTTGATATTAACAATGTCATTAAGTACTACGTTAACTGCTTGTGGAGGTGGTGGTGGTGGAAGCACCAGTGGTGGAAACTCTTCATCGAGTGAGGAACCAGAACCGGAAATTGCAACGGTCAGTGAGCCTATAGCTACAGTTGATTCATTCAGCGATATAGTGGTACCGGATAACTTTGAATGGAGTAGCGTCGAAACGCTTGAAATGGCGGTAAATGTCGTCAGTAGTTTTTCCACGACCAATGGAGAACCACAAAATATTCGCGGCTCTCACATTATCAAACTGTTTAGCACTTCGAACTCATCGACTGACTCTAACCCTTTCTACACAGGCATCTCAAACAAGGACGGACAACTCGCCAATAAGTTCTCAATCCCTAGTCACTGGCAAAGCATCACGATAATTGCCCTTGTTAAAGACTTAGAATGCACGTCAACATACGATTTAGATGAGCTTACATCAAATCTGTTGGTTTCATGTGACATCAATTTGGATAAAGATTAAGGGTAGAGATATGAATAATATAACAAAGTCACTCATCTTAGTCGGTACATTCGCGGTCAGCTCTTTTTCTCAACATGTTTTATCTGCTGCAACCGAGAATACTTCAACAACAAATGGGGATGGTTCTATCACAATTACACAGAAAATCGATGCTAGTAGTACATCCCCCCACTACGAAGTTAAAAGCAACAAGAAGTATGGCTTCGGCAAATACAGCCGCCACAACCAAGATTATTCTTGGCAACATGATGTACCAATTCCAAGTGGAGCGCAGATCACGTCAGCCAACCTAACCATCTATGCCTTCGATGTTGATTCAGAGGCACACAATGGTGAAAATGGCGAGTACGACAGTGTTTCGGTAGACGGTTCTATGCTCACCCCTGGTTTCTTGCAAGGCACCAACAACAACTGGTCAACAACTGTGTTTGATTTACCTGCATCTTCCCTTGATGACGGTCTTGTTGATGTCGACTTAGACATCGACGTCAACAAAGACGGTTGGTATACCACACTCTCATACAGCTTGATTAGTGTCACCTATACGGAGACATCAAACAATCCACCATATACACCGGAGCTAAGCCGAAGTACTGGTCTAGGCACAGCTCATGATCTCGTTGTCAGTATTACGGGACCAACACCAGCCGACCCTGATGGCGACTCAGTAACCTACAGTTATCGCTGGTTCGTTGATGTTGGCCAAGGTTTTTATGTCGATGATGAATTTGTAGGAAAAGCTGACAATAATACGGCCACTTTACCAGCCAACCAAACCGTAGCAGGAGAACTATGGAAGGTTCAAGTTACCGCCATTGACTCCTATGGGTTGATCAGTGATATCACTGAGATCGCTTGGCCTGAAATTGGTGATACAGATGGCGATGGAATTGCAGATGAAAATGATTACGCGCCGAACGATCCAACGATCGCCTTCTATAGTCGAACACCAACTTCTGGTTGGTACACTCTGAGCTTTGAAGACATGTGGCCTTATGAGGGAGATTACGACCTAAATGATTTCGTTACCCATTATGCGTATGGAACTTATACCAATGCCAGCAATCAAGTAACACGCTTCGATTATTATGGTCAGGCCATTGCTCGAGGTGCAAGCCAAGATAACAGCTTCGCGATTTCTCTTGCGGGATTAGATGCATCAAATGTCAGCTCATTGACTAAGACTTATGACAGCGAAACAACATCGTTAACTCCCGAAAGCGGTCATAACGGAGAGCTCGTTTTCGTGGTTATCGATAGTGTTAGTGATATGTTACCTAGCTCAGAGGTTTATCACTTTTACAATACTGAAGAAGGGGATGTGAGAAGTGTCGTTGACTATAGCGTTTCACTCGTTATAGACGGCTCTATCAGCAGCATTAGTGGCAATGTGTTTAATCCATTCATCTTCAAGAGTAATGCTCGTGAGAAGGAAGTCCACTTAATGAATTACCCTAATACCGACTTAGCGAATACAGCTATCTTTGGTGAAGGTGCGGATGACTCAATTGTCGACAACAATGAATATTACCAGACAAGTAATGGTCTACCTTGGGCTTTAGATATACCAGCCTCTTGGTCACATCCATATGAAAGAAAAGACGCCTGTGTTGCCTACCCTAATATCGTAGATTGGGCACAATCTGGTGGGGTTCAGCATTCCAGTTGGTTCCTGTCACCAGCAGATAACAAGGTATGGAAATAGAACGGTAGCAGAATCGCTACTGAGGTAAGCTGAAACGGTATCAAACATCTATTTTCCCGAAATGGAAAATAGATGTTTTTTCTTGTGGGGCGAAATTTTCGAGCAAGAAATAGAGGCTATCGAATAGTTTTTAAAGCATCGTCAATGTCAGTTTCGCGAGGTTATAAGCATCGACATAACCCGAGTGCTGACGACCTTCCCACTCAATGTTTTTCGCTTCTTGAGCAGCACGGTGACCAATACGTTTCTCTTTCAATCGATTCTGAACTCGATAAAGCGTGGCGATATTCAAGAACTCGCTGAACGGAGGTTCGATGCCTTTCTCAATACACTCTTTGTGTAAGATAAGATCGTCGCGTCCCCACGCTGCATAGATTTTCTTTGGACCACCGAAGTTCTTAATCATCGACTTGATAACAGACTCTAATGGGCGACCCTGTTTTTCGATTTTACGAGGGGTAATGCCCGTTAACTCGGCGCAGAATAGAGAGACTTCGTCTTTTTCGGGCTTAACGTAATATTGCGCGCGCTTCACGATGGTTCCAGATACAAGATCGATCTCAGCAAGACCAATTTCAATGATCTCCCCTGTTGTTCCTACACCGTCTTCGCTCCAACAGCACATTTCCAAATCGAAACACACCACTCGATTGTGATTCATACGTCGCCTAATTCTCTCGTCAAAAATTTCGTGAAATTGTACATGAGCCTAATAAAGAACTCGACCCCAGTTGCATCAAGTGCTCATTTAGCCTGCAATTGTGACTCGATTTCGGCCATTTGACTTACTTAGGTATAACATGCTGTCAGTTTTTTGAAGGAGCGCTTCAATGTCTTCATTAGTGCGGATCGTAGCCCCGATGCTTAGAGTGCAACTCAATAGCTGGCCAGAATGCTCGCAATGAGACTCACTCACCGTCTCTAAAATACATTCTAAATAGCGAGACAATGAGTCATGTTCGGTGATGCTCGAAATGATACCGAACTCATCCCCTCCCATCCGAAATAGGTTATCTCCAGACTTCAAGCTCACTGAGATAACCTTAATCACATGGATAAGTAACGCATCACCGGCTGGGTGCCCAAACTTATCATTGATCTCTTTAAACTTATCAACATCAAACACTATTAAGCTAAACGGCTTATCGCTTTGTATCGATTGACCAAGCATCTTATTAAAAGCTCGGCGATTATAAATTTCCGTTAAACTGTCATGATTGGCAAGAAAGCGAAGTTCTTCTGTTCTTTCATCAATCATTCTATATAAGCGCTCTTTCTCTCTAATTTGCAGGTTCACAATATAAGCGAGCAGTAATGAGATAGTGGTACCAACTATGCCGATTCCCGCCAACACTAAGTAACCATTAAATGAAATACATGCATCTATCTTGAAGTCGATAATCCATTCACGGTTAGTTAATGTAATCGTCTTTGTAATGTGCTGCCCAGTTACCGCTTCATAACCATTGGTTTCGAACATTATCGGGGCATCTTCAGCTTCAAAACCGCTATCGGTAACACGCACATAAACGTCCATATCGCCGACAGTAGACGCCAGAAGTTTCTCAAAATAGTATGTGGTACGAACAACACCAATCACAACCCCTAACAAATTGTCCGTTTGACCATCAAACACAGGGTGGTAGACCAACATTCCGCTCTTAGGTGTGTTGCTGTCTAAACCGTCTTGCAACAGACGAACTTTGTCTGAAATATTCGCTTCGCGTGTTTTTTTAATGTTATCAATGACCAGATTAAACCGCTCACGAGAAGAGTAAAAACCCAAAACACCGTTGTTCACTGGATCATTCGGATAAATATCTGTCGCGATAAACACGGGCTCGCCATCCAAGACATAACCATAAGTTTTTGGCCCATGTTTAGGGATAGTAAACATTCTATAGGATGGGTATTGAGCTTTCATTTTGGCGGTATGCTCGGCAATATCTTCTACCGCTACTTTTTGCATCCACTGCAATCCGATCAGGCTTTTCGAACCGTTAATCGTTTGCTGAGCAAAACGATCAAATCGGTCCCGACTATCGACATCATTAGAATAGAAAAAATTCGCACCGGAACCGATATAAGCGACATCGTTATCAATAAACGCTTTTAAACTGAGCGTTTGATGCTGAGCAAAGCTATCCAGATTCTCATTCAAAGACCTATTTTGATTCGCCGCAACCAAAACAAAACACAACACCGTCATCAAAAATGTGGCAAAAAAGACAACTAACGGCAAAGTTCGTTTCTTCAACCCTGTTATGGGGTCGGTAGTGTGGGGCATACAGCTTCCCATATGATGTTATTTTGAGTCGAAAGTATACACTGCCGGAATGCTAGGCTCTATTTATCTTTGACTCTCACAATGGGATAAAACTAACACTATTTACAACCCATGGACATTTACGGCTAATAAACCAACAAATCTCGATTAACTTTCAAGCTAACTCACCAAAAAGCCAGTTTATTGAAAACATTAAATAAAGCCCTTAAGCCTTGAATATGCTAGTATCCACCCATATTTATAGCTTGAAAGTGACCATTTCGGCCTTATGCCACTGAGTTTCTTTCCAACCTGTATATTCCTTTAAACCGACGAATATACCGTTAAATCAATTTTAAAGAGAAATCACTATGATCGTTGATTTGAACCTAATCCCACAAACGTTTGATATGCTTCACGCAGGCCTAACTGCATCAAGCGTTTTACTACTGCTAATTGCCGTTTCTCGTAAAACCAAAGTGGTTGAGAAAGTCGTAGAAAAACCAGTAGAAAAGATCGTTGAAGTTGAAAAGCCAGTTGAAAAAATTGTCGAAGTAGAGAAAGTTGTTGAAGTTGAACGTGTGATCGAAAAAGTAGTAGAAGTTGAATCTAAGCTGGCAACAGCACCAACAGATTCTGCAATGCAGCTACTGTCTATCATGCAGCAAGAAGCTCGTTTAATTGACTTCCTAAAAGAAGACCTAACGTCATTCTCTGATGAAGAAGTTGGCGCAGCAGCTCGTGTTATTCACACTGGCGGTCAAAAAGTATTAGCCGATTACGTAACGCTGTCTCACATCCGCACTGAAGATGAAGAAACACGTATCACTATTGCTGAAGGTTTCAACCCTCAAGAAATTCGCCTAACTGGCAACGTAATGGGTAACGCACCGTTCAATGGCACATTGGTTCACAAAGGTTGGAAAGCAACTGACATGAACCTGCCTAAGCTTGCTGAAAACTACGATGCATCTGTAATTGCACCGGCAGAGGTAGAGCTATAATGGAACACCAAACTCAGCCATCATCGCACGAGTCTTCTTCTCAAGAACATACGCCGCAGATGCATTCACAAGAGCTATCTTCTCAAGAGCAACATCAGGCGCCTAAGTTCAGTGTTGGTATCGATTTAGGTACAACACACTGCGTTTTGTCTTTCATCGACACAACAAATGAAGACGCTCGCGTTGAGGTGATGTCAATCCCTCAATTGACGGCTCCAGGTACAGTAGAAACTCGCAGCCAACTTGGCTCGTTCCTATACCAGCCGCACGAACATGAAATGAATGCGGGCTCTCGCGTTCTTCCTTGGTCTTCTGAGCCTAAAGCACTGGTTGGTGCGATTGCTCGTAACCTTGGTTCTAAAACCCCAATCCGTTTGGTAGCAAGTGCAAAATCTTGGTTATGCCACGGTGGTGTGAACCGTCGTGATGCTTTCCTTCCTGCAGGCAGCCCTGAAGAAGTTGAAAAAGTATCTCCGCTTAAGACAACTGAATTGTACCTTGAGCACCTTAAAGACGCATGGAACCACGCAAACCCAGAACACAAACTGGCAGACCAAGATGTAACGATCACGGTTCCTGCTTCGTTTGATCCTGCAGCTCGTGACCTAACAGCAGAAGCTGCGCGTAATGTTGGCTTCACTCACCTGACACTTCTTGAAGAACCTCAAGCAGCACTGTATAGCTGGATTGATAACAGCAACGACACATGGCGCGATGAAGTGAACGTTGGTGACATCGTTCTTGTTGTCGATATCGGTGGTGGTACGACTGACCTTTCGTTGGTTGAAGTAACACAAGATGAAGGCAACCTAAGCCTGAACCGTATCGCTGTAGGTGAACATATCCTACTGGGCGGCGACAACATGGACTTAGCTCTGGCTTACCGTCTGAAAATGAAACTGGCTCAAGAAGGCAAAGAACTGGCTCCTTGGCAGGTTCAAGCGATGACTCACGCGTGTCGCGATGCAAAAGAAGCACTGCTTAACGATGCTGAGCTTCAATCTGTGCCAATCGTTGTTCCAAGCCGTGGTTCTAAACTACTGGGCGCAACACTGAAAACAGATCTGACTCAACAAGAAGTACAACAAACATTGGTTGATGGCTTCTTCCCGAAAGTAGCGGTGACTGAGCACCCAGTACAAAAGACGCGTGGCGCACTGACTCAAATGGGTCTGCCTTACGCTCAAGACGCAGGTATTACTCGTCACATTGCTGCATTCCTTTCTAAGCAAGCGAACGCGCTTTCTGGAAATAGTGAAACCGCTCAGCAAGATTTCAACCCGTTTGCAAACATGCCCGGTATGCCCGGTACAGAAGCGCCAGCGGCAGACTTCATCAAACCAACAGCGGTACTGTTCAATGGTGGTGTTCTAAAATCTAACCTACTTGCAGATCGTCTTTCAGACACGATCAATGAATGGCTAATTAATGCCGACGCTGAATTTGCTAAACAACTTTCAGGTTTAGACTTAGACCTAGCGGTTGCAAGTGGCGCTTCATACTACGGCGCAGTTCGTCGTGGCCAAGGCGTTCGTATCCGTGGTGGTATCGCATCTTCTTACTACGTTGGAATTGAAAGCGCGATGCCAGCTATCCCAGGTATGGCTCCTCCAATGGAAGCACTGTGTGTTGCACCATTTGGTATGGAAGAAGGTTCAAGCGTACAAGTGCCTAGCCAAGAGTTCGGTCTAGTGATTGGTCAGCCAGTTCACTTCCAATTCTTCGGTTCAACTACTCGTCGTGAAGACCAAGCGGGTACGCACCTTGATCACTGGGCTCCAGAAGATCTGGATGAGCTTCCTGAAATTCAAGTGACACTGCCTGTTTCTGAAGGTCGTCGCGAAGGTGAAGTGGTTCCGGTGACCTTGGCTTCTCGCGTTACTGAACTAGGCACGTTATATCTGGAAGCGATTGCGACTGACAATGGTCAGAAGTGGCATGTTGAGTTCGACGTTCGTGAAGACTCGAATAACGACTCAAATGTAGAAGCATAATGAATCAACGGCACCTTAACGGGTGCCGTTACTTTATCAATGCGATTCCCTAGCCCTGTATTAAAAGCATTCCAAAGACAATAATAAGACCAAGATTATCCATTAACTGGTCATCACTTTGGCAGAATAAGGTTTTGTATGGCATCTCCTCGTTTTTTAGTCGGCATTGACTTAGGCACAACCAATACTGTTGTCGCTTACTGTGAAATCAACGACGACCTACAACATGCTCCCGTTTCTCTTTTCGATATTGACCAACTCATCGGCCCCGGTGAAGTGGTTCGCAAGCCGCTACTTCCATCATTTCGTTATCATCCCGCACAAGGTCAGATCTCCCCTTCCGATCTCACCATGCCCTGGGAACCGAGCTTAGTTGAAGGCGATATTCAAAATGTCATCGTAGGTGAATGGGCACGAGAATTAGGTGCTAAGGTTGAAGGCCGCCAAGTATCCAGTGCAAAAAGCTGGTTATCTCACCAAGCGGTTGATCGTAACTCCGACATTCTGCCGTGGGCAGGCGCAACTGACGTCGATAAAGTATCGCCAGTTGTGGCTAGTGCAAGCTACCTCAACCACATTCGCCAAGCATGGAACTACCGCAACCCAAGCAATAAGCTGGAAGACCAAGACGTTGTAGTCACCGTTCCCGCTTCATTCGATGAGACAGCACGTAAGCTGACACTCGAAGCGGCAGCACTTGCTGGCTTAGGTAAGATTCTATTACTCGAAGAGCCGCAAGCCGTTTGTTATGACTGGTATGCCCGTCATCAACAAACCGCAGCCGATGAACTTCAACAGATCCCGCTGATTCTAGTGTGTGATGTCGGCGGTGGTACCACCGATTTAAGTTTGATCGAAGCAAGCTTCAACTCAAACAATGGCGATGACCAAGAACTCGCACTCGACCGTATCGGCGTTGGCGAACACTTGATGCTCGGTGGTGATAACCTAGATTTAGCCCTTGCCCACCTTGCAGAGCAACGCTTCAATCAAAACAAAAAGCTGAATGCTTCGAGCCTAACCAAACTGATTCAGCAGACTCGCGCCGCAAAAGAGAGCCTGCTTTCTGCTAACGCGCCAGACGATGTAAAGATCACCATGCTGGGCAGCGGTTCAAAGCTACTTGGCGGTACCAAGAGTATTGGTTTAACGAAACAAGAAGTTCATCAGATTGCACTGGAAGGTTTCTTCCCGCTTTCTGAGTTTACGGAAGTACCCGACAAACGACGTAGCGCGGTTGTAGAGTTCGGCCTACCCTACGCAGCAGATCCTGCGGTAAGTAAGCACGTTGCCGAATTCCTAGCGACACATCAGCAAGTATCTAAAGCCGCATTGGAAAAGTCAGACTCTGTTGAGTTTGATGATACCAAACCTGCAATTCCTGTTGGTGTACTGCTCAACGGTGGTGTGTTCAACAGTGAGCTTGTCACTGAACGTATTACTCAGTTACTTGGCAATTGGAACGGTGCTCCAATCACCGTCTTAGATAACCCTCACCCTGACTGGTCTGTAGCCCTTGGTGCAGTAGCTTTTGGTAAAGCACGCCGCGGTGCACAACTGAAAATCGGTGGCGGTGCTGCCCGTTCTTACTTCCTGCATCTGCAAGAGAAGAACAAGATGGGTAAAGCGCTTTGTCTGCTTGCCAAAGGAACCGAAGAAGGCCAAGAGATACGCTTGAACAGCCGTCGTTTCTCGCTGACTTTAGGCGAACCGGTACGATTTAATCTTCTGACTTCAACACACGATCAAATTGCTCATGACACCGCTATTCAAAACGGCGTGATGGTCAATGTCGACGCTGACTTGTTCTCCCCTCTTCCACCGTATATTTCAACGCTTGAAGGGTCAGGCACTGCAGAGCTTCAAGCCAACCAAAAAGAGCGTGTTGAAGTGTTGCTTGCTTGTCAGTTAACAGAAGTCGGCACACTGAAAATGGAGTGTGTGAGTACAGAAGATGACACTAAGCGTTGGTTGCTTGAATTTGAAGTAAGAAACAAGCAAGGTGATGAGTCTGATACCGCTAAACTTCACCCAAGACTGGATGAATGTAAGGAATTGATTTCTCGTCTGTACAGCGGCAACAAGAAGAGTGCTGAATCGAAAGAGATCAAAACACTGTCTAAAGATCTTGAGAAGCGACTTGGTAAGCGTGATGAATGGGACTTCACGACCCTTCGCCATCTGTTTGATACCTTTTCATTAGGTCGTAAACGCCGCCGTCGTTCAGAAGCACACGAGAAGAACTGGCTGCGTTTGGCGGGTTACTCGCTGCGTCCAGGCTTTGGCGATCCGACTGACTCATGGCGTATCGAACAAATTTGGGGCCTTTACCAACAAAACATTCAGTTCCAGAACCACCAAGGTTGGACGGACTGGTGGGTATTCTGGCGTCGTGTTGCCGGTGGATTAAACCAAGAGCAGCAAGAGAGTATCTTGGCTGATATCGCTAAGTACCTTCACCCGGGGGCAATGAAAAACCCTAAGACAGCCAAAGATGCACAAGATAATGGCTATGAAGCCATGGTTCGTTTAGCGGCGTCGCTTGAGCAACTTGAAGTGGAAGACAAAGTGCTGCTCGCAAGCTGGTTCTTGAGCAAAGCGATTAACCATAACCAGTTCGAACAGGCTCACTGGTGGGCGCTAGGACGATTAGCATCAAGAACGCCTTTGTATGGCAGCCAACACAGCGTAATTCCTAGAGAGCAAGCTGAACAGTGGTTACCAAAACTGCTTGAACAGAACTGGCAGAAAGAGCAGATGATCGCCTTCGCTGCTGTGATGATTTGCCGTAAAACTGGTGACCGTCAATTTGACATCTCTGACGACTATCGCAATCAAGTGATTGAGAAGCTTAAGCAAAGCAAGGTACCTGATTCATGGCTAACGCTAGTGAGTGAAGTGACTGAGCTTTCTGAGAGCGAATCTAAGCGCGTATTTGGTGATGCATTACCAAGCGGGTTAAGCCTGATTAATAACTAGTTTTAGGGCTCATTAGATTGGATCTCTAACTAGTAAAGAAAAAGCCACTTTCGATTCGTTGAAAGTGGCTTTTTTATTGGTGGCTTAAGGCTGGTATGTTTAGTCGACTTATCGCTTCTTGGTTAAGAGCCTTAGCCGTATTGCAGTTCATCATTGTTAATGTTTCGTTCCTGTTGGGTTGATAGGAAAATCCGTATTTTCATAAATATCAGATAATTTTTTCGGTTTCTTCTCTTTAGCTCCTTTGTTCGATTGATTATGAGTTTCGCTTAAAAGCCATTCCTCATGCATTTTTGCTGAATCCAAAAACTCTGGATCTTCCATTGCTTCCTTGCGAAGTTTATTTACACGTTCGAGAGTATCCCAAATCATAATACTTCACCTCCACTAAGGCAGTAATACAAAGATAGCTCAACCCCATAAAACTTCAACTAGCCCAATGAGATAGCGATCTCAATTTCGAAATTTAACTGCTCTATGTCAGTAAAAATAGTCATCCTCAACTGAGGTAAAATAATCGTTTCTTTCCGATGATCTTCGAAGATCATTAGGCATAAAAAAAGCGAGCTCAATGCTCGCTTTTTGTCCGTCTATCTGTTGATCGGATCGTCAACACTCGCTCGATTAAATCACACCGAACTTAAGCACGGTTACCAATTTTAACGGTACCATTTGTAGCAAACCAAAGTGCTTCTGAACGGCGGCGACCTAGTAGAATCGGGCCATCATCGTAGAACAAAAAGTTCTTCCAGTGTTTCTTGAAAACTGACCATTTTGTTTCTAAAACATTGTATTTTTCGTAACAAAAATAGACAGTTACGTCATCTTGCCAATCAATGAAGTTTAGAATTTCTTCTGGCATTTCAGGCTCATCAGATTCCCAATTTGCCATCCAGCTGATCTCTTCATTCCAGTTCGATGCTTTGCTTGGCCAGTCTTGCGAACTTAGTCTTTCCGCATCAGGGCTTTGAGGGCTCACGTTCTCTTTCCAAAACTGAGATGCTCTCGCCTGTGTCATTGGTTTAATCTTTTCCAAATCCTCTGCCGGCAGCGGCATTGACTGGTGAGTGAAAATCCATTTTCTTTGGTATTCGTCCAAAGTTGTGTATGACATCAAAATTCCTCAAATATCTTCTCAGGCTGATGGATCTACCATGCCTATATGTTCTTTTTGATACAGCGGCGACTAGAGATCGCTTGATATTCGCTGCCTTTAAATTCGTTACTTGTTCTTACGCCTAGATACTATTTAGTCTAGACATTGCGTTTGTCTTCCCAGTTAGGGTTAACTAACGCGGTCAGTATATGGTCTTCCCATTTACCGTTAATCTGTAAGTAATCTTTGGCGAAGCCTTCTCGAACAAAGCCAAGATGTTCCAAGACACCCGCACTGCGTTCATTGTGAGGCATGTAGCCCGCCATTAAGCGGTGCATGTTCTGCACATCAAACATGTAGTCTTTTGCCATGCTCAAGCCTCTGCGCATGTAACCGTGGCCCTGTGCACTTTGCGCCAATGAGTAACCGACATTACAAGCGTAGAACGGGAAACGAGACAAATTACTGAACGATATGGTGCCTAACATTTCATTAGAGTCAGCGTTAATCAGTAAACAGTAATAGCCTAGCCCCATTTTATGAAGCTCGTTTAACTTGATCAGTCGCTGCGCCCAACTCGCTCTATCAAAGAACGCGTCTTCGCGAATCGGTTCCCAAGGTTTCAGGTACTCTCTGTTAACCTGAAAGTACTCGCTGATCATGCCAGCGTCATCAATTTCAGCGGTGCGTAGAATCAGATTACCATCATGCTTATAAATGCGCTCTGGTGTACTCAAATCTTCCATAATCTTGTTCTTATTCGATCAGTTCTTTCTGATACCGTAATCACGAAGCTTATTCGCAATTGAGGTATGAGATACATTCAAACGTTTTGCTAGCTTACGGCTTGATGGGAAAGACTGATAAAGCTTCTCTAGAATCTGAGATTCATAGTCTTTCATGATCTCGTCAAGCGAGCCGTCTAGGCTTAAGTTCGCCATTCCAGCCGTCATTGTTTCAAGCTGTGGCAAGTGGAATTGCTCAACTGTTAGTGTGTCTGAATCTAGCTCTGTTAGTGCACGTAGAACCATGTTGTCCAACTGGCGAATGTTGCCCGGCCATTGGTAATTACCAAGCTGGTCGACTAATTCTTGAGTCAGTTTTGGTTTTAACATACCTAATTGCTGCGCGTACTTTGCAACGAACAATTCCAACAGTGGCGCTACGTCGTTTGAGCGTTCACGCAATGCTGGAATAGACAGAGTCAGTACATTCAAGCGGTAGAACAAATCTTCACGGAACGAACCCGAGTCTGCTAATTCAGAAAGACGGTGGCGCGTTGATGCAATAATACGAACATCCGCGTGCATCTCTTCTTCTTCACCAACACGACGGAATGAACCATCTTGTAGGAAACGCAACAGTTTGATTTGTAGATGCGGGCTCATCTCGCCAATTTCATCTAAAAATACCGTACCGCCATTCGCTTGTTCGAAAATGCCTTTATGACCTTGTTCATGGTTAAATGAACCCGGTGCATGACCAAACAATTCCGTTTCCGCTACGTCATCAGGCATCGATGCACAGCTTAGAATCAAGAATGGGAATGACGCTCGGTTCGAACGGTTATGGCACGCTTTAGCCAGCATCTCTTTACCCGTGCCTGTATCCCCTTCAATAAGGAGAGGTTGATCCAGCATAGCCAGTTTCTTAGCTTGGCTGATCAAGGCTTTATGGCGATTAGAGACACCAACAAAGTGTTCAAAACCTAGGTTATTCTGTTCAGGGATTGCGTCTGGCGTGTTCATCTCTTGGTTGCAAGAACGAATTGTCATTACCGCGCTAGCCAGTACCGCTTCGTTCACATCACCACCAAGGTAAATCGGCAGGATCTCAATAGAGAAATCTAAACCATCTAACACCACAACTTCACGATGGCGCGTTACATCGCCTTCGATCCAACGAGCAAAGTTAAAGCTAGGAACGAACGTCGCTAGCGGCTCACCGATCACTTCGTCTTCTTGCTTGTTAAAGAGGTTCAATGCAGCGTGGTTTGCCATATCGATTGAGCCTTTAAGGTCAATCGCTATCACAGGGTCAGGTAGGTTTGCCAGCAGAGCTATCAACTCTGTGTTATGCCTTTCGCTTGGCATAAATTGGATTTTACGTACATCCTTCACACCTGAAATTCGGCGAATTTCAGCCATAAGTTCACTAAAAGCATCAAAATTAATATCAGGGCAGTTTAAGTAAATAATGCCTTTAACATCAATTTCGATTCCTCTTAAATCAATGCTTTTTGAGGCCAAGATATCGAGCAACTCACGCGTTAAGCCGAGTCTGTCTTCACACAATACTTCAAGACGCACAAATAGTCCTATTATAGGTGTCAGGATAAGTTGACAGTAGTGTGGATTAAGCTCTGAGTTCAGTCAAGAAGAAGAGTAAACATATGTTTACTCTTCACTCGCAAACGACTCAATGTCATACACTTTGTTGGTTAGTAGCTCGCTTTATTGATAAGCAACTCGCTTTATTGGTTAGTAGCTCGCTTTGTTTAAGCGTGATGCGCTTTATTGATAAGCAACTCACTCTATTTAAGCGTAATGCGCTTTATTTCAGAAAGGACGGCTTTACGAAGATCTGATATTTTTACTTTTCGCTCATTATGCCAAGGCATAGGGCGCAGCAATGTCATGGCTTTTAAACCCAGTCTCGCAGTGAGAATACCGACACCGAGCCCCTGCCCTGCTCGAGCTGAAACCTTGCCTGCAAGATCCATCGAGACGAGGTCCATACTCGCGTCTATCGCCAACTCACTCGCCCCTGCCGCTGCCATGTTGATCAACACCAACTTGAACAACTTAATACGCGACCAGTAACCAAGCTCAATGCCATACACATCAGCAAGCTTGTCTATCATGGTGAAATTGCGCCACGCCACCAGCAACATATCGGCAGCCGCTAATGGGCTCACAGCAACCAAAGCGGCCGATTCGGTCGAGAACTTAGTGACGATTTGAGTCGCCACTTTATCTTGTTGGGCAACAACAAGTGCATCATACATATCCAAGACTTCAGCATCGCTGTGTGCAGGGTTAATGCTGTTTCGCCATTTATCATAAGCGGGTGATTCAGCGACAATACCGCCCTGCTTCGCAATGTGTTCACAGAACGCTTTGCCTTTACCAACGCTTTGGCTCTGTAACAGCTCTTCACTCTGCTCTTGAACGCTGAAATGATCTTTCAATGAGCGTAGCTTCCACAGCTCTTTGCCTATTGCGCCCAAGCCTAATGAAGCGATTGCAGCAGTAAAGCCTGCCCAACCTAACGCGAGCCAGTCTGCTGTTTGAATCGCTGTAATGACAGAGTCAATAGCTTGCCATCCGACTAAACCGGAGAAAGCGACAAGTAAGCCCGTTCCAAACCACTTCTTCTTTTTGCTCGATCGAATCACTTGCTCCAATTGCTGCTCAGCTTCACCATCAAGATCGGCTTCCACTTGCGGTGCGACAGGAACAAATTTCTCTTGCTCTGTGAACAGTTGTTGAGCGCCTAAATCCGGGCTAACTTCGCTCTTGTCTTGCTCATCAAAAGAGGTCTTCAACGGTTCATCAAAGACCTGCTTTGTTTTTAATTCACTCATTTTGATTGCCTCAATTACTTCAACTTGTCGCCAATGAGATATTCTAAAACCTTGTCGATTCTCAGATGCTGACAAGGCTCGTCAGAGTGCTGCTCCATCGGCCTAAAGCTTGTGAAATCAAACTGGTTGGTTTCCCAATACTGTTTATTGGGCAACTTACGCGGCACCTCTCCCGGATACATGGTCTGAGGTACGTTATCTAAAGTCACACCTTGCAACGCCGGAACATTGTCTGAGCCCGACGAGATATAACCCGCGCTGGTCGCTTGAATAGACGCGATGCTCATGCAACTCATGTCGATGTGTTCAAACGCCGCCTGTTGCCAAGCCGGATGCACCATCTGTTGTAACAGCGATACCAAGTTCGGGTGTTGATCCGGTGTCACGTGGTCAGCCTTGGTGGCCGCAAATAATATCTTGTCGATCTTCGGAGCGAATAAGCGTCTTAGCACATTGCTTCGACCATACTTAAAGCTTTTTAGTAGCTGCTCTAATGCGCCACGCATATCCATGAAAGAGTCATAGCCCGCATTGAGCGGCTGTAAGCAATCCACCAGCACGATTTGTCTGTCGAACGTCGCGAAGTGATTCTTATAAAACGCCTTTACGACCTTTTGTTGATACTCTTCATAACGCGCTTTTAAAACCGCATAGTTACTTGTTTTAGAGAACTTGCCCTCAGGTGCGATGCATGGGAAAAATTGCAGCACAGGCGCACCTTCAAGCTCACCCGGCAATACGAATCGACCCGGTTGTACCCAGTGCAACCCGTTATCCTTACAAGTGTGAAGGTACTGAGTATAGCTATCGGCAATGGCGACCAGTTTCTTTTCGTCTGCTTCGGCTAACAAGTCAACGTCACCACGCATTGCGTTCCACTGTTGCGAGTAGGTTTCTCTATCGCCTTTTAGTGCTGCAAATTGAGACTGACTCCAAGTATCAAAATCCATATCCAGCAAAGGTAAATCAAGTAGCCACTCTCCCGGATAATCAACAATATCGAGATAAAGGGTGCTGTTCTTGCTCAGCAGCTTCTTTGCGCCTTTAGCCGGCTTATATTTGATTGCTAGACGAATCTCACTGACATCACGCGTTGGCACCGGCCATTCTGGTGGCTGTGCATTCAAAGATTCCATCGCTTCATCATAAGAGAAGCGTGGAATCATCATGTTTTGTTGCGGGATGCGCTTTGCGCCAATAATTCTGCCATCTCTCGCTGATGCAAGCAGTGGTAGATTTTTGTGGGTAGACGTATGAAGAAGCTGATTTACCAGCGAAGTAATGAATGCTGTCTTACCCGCACGAGAAAGCCCCGTAACCGCTACTCGAATGTGAGAATCCGTTCCTCTGCTTATAAAGTCACTCATTTCTTGAGTTAGGTGTTTCATTTGAACGACTCCGTGATAGTTAGGCTGGATTGCTGACTCACCAAGAGCGCAATCATTTGGAAAAATAGCCTACTTATTTATTCCAATCGGAATATCTTAAATACTGATGTCTTTGCTTATGGTGATAAGTATGCAATACACATTCTTAATGCTAGATGAATAAAAGCCCCTGACTACATTCATAATCAGGGGCTTTAGAATTTTTCTGCGATATCCGACGTTTAATCGTCTTCAATCAACTTGTAGATAACAAACAGTGCAATCTCTGCAATTAGCCAAAGCGCACAAGTAATTGTCACGTATTTATTATCAAAGATGCTGATCCCTTTCAAGATCAGGTCGTAACCAACAAAAGCACCAATCACCACTGCCAAGATAATCTGTAGGATCTGAATAAAACGAGGCATTCCTCTCTCCTATATTCTTATATCAAACTATGTGTTTATCACTATATCATTGATAATAAGACAAAAGTGCAAATAATGCTGCACTTTTGTCTTCAACTTTCTGTCAAGAATTGCAATTCAAACGCTGAAGCTAGCGCCTGTTACGACTTTTGACTTCAGTAAATTATGCTTTTTCAGCTTCAGCAATTTTCACTTTCCACGTGTCAGGGCCGATCTGGTGCGCGTTCACGCCGTTAGAGTCAACCGCGACCGTTACCGGCATGTCTTCAACTTCAAACTCGTAAATCGCTTCCATACCGAGATCTTCAAACGCAACCACGCGTGCTTTTTTAATTGCTTTAGCCACTAAATAAGCTGCACCGCCAACGGCCATTAGGTAAACCGATTTATGTTGTTTGATTGACTCAACGGTTGCAGGGCCACGCTCTGCTTTACCAATCATGCCCATAATGCCGGTTTCTTCTAGCATCATGTCGGTGAACTTATCCATACGAGTAGACGTTGTCGGGCCAGCAGGACCAACCGCTTCATCGCGTACCGCATCAACAGGGCCAACGTAGTAAATGAACTTACCTTTCAGGTCAACACCTTCAGGTAAACCTTCACCACTTTCAAGCATGCCTTGAATACGCTTATGCGCTGCATCACGACCGGTTAAGATCTTGCCTGATAGAAGAACCGTTTCGCCAGTCTTCCACTCTTGAACGTCTTCTTTAGTAATTTCATCTAGGTTAACACGGCGTGTATTTGCGCCTGCTTCCCAAGTAATGTCTGGCCACTCTTCTAACTTAGGTGGGGTTAGTTCTGCAGGGCCGCTGCCGTCTAGCGTGAAGTGAACGTGACGCGTTGCTGCACAGTTCGGGATCAAGCAAACAGGCTTTGAAGCTGCATGCGTTGGCGCTGTTTTGATTTTAACGTCAACCACAGTCGTTAGACCGCCAAGACCTTGTGCACCAATACCAAGCTTGTTTACACGGTTGAAGATGTCTAAACGAAGCTCTTCTTCTGCGTTCTCTGGACCTTTGTCGATAAGGTCTTGAATATCGATGTGTTCCATCAGAGATTCTTTCGCTAGTACTGCTGCTTTCTCAGCCGTACCGCCGATGCCTATACCAAGCATGCCCGGTGGACACCAGCCCGCACCCATAGTTGGTAGCGTCTTCTCTACCCACTCTGCAATATCATCAGAAGGGTTAAGCATTACCATCTTGGTTTTGTTCTCAGAACCGCCGCCTTTTGCCGCGATTTGAATTTCAACTTTGTTGCCTGGAACCATATTAATGTGAACAACCGCTGGTGTGTTGTCTTTTGTATTAATACGCTTACCTGCAGGGTCCATTAGGACAGATGCACGCAATGGGTTATCTGGATTGTTGTAAGCTTGACGAACGCCTTCATCAACCATCTGTTGTACTGTTTGATCCGTTTCCCACCTAACATCCATACCGATGTTCACGAAACAAGTAACAATACCCGTATCCTGACAAATTGGACGATGGCCTTCCGCAGACATGCGCGAGTTAATCAGAATCTGAGCGATAGCATCTTTTGCTGCTTGGCTCTCTTCTTTCTCATACGCTTTTTCTAGGGCTTGGACAAAGTCTAAAGGGTGATAATAAGAAATGTACTGAAGTGCGTCAGCGACACTGCTGATCACATCTTGCTTACGAATAACCGTCATTGCATGCCTCTTTATTGTTCTGGTTCCATGTGGGATCTTGGTTTGACTGTTTTTGTCTAACCGGATTAGTTGGCTTAGCTTTTTATTATGTTGAGCTGTATTTAGTTGCTTTAGCAATCGCTTGCATAGCTTTAAACTAAACCATGTGGTTTGCACCGTTCTAATCAAGAACCCATTTTATTTTCAATTTATGATACTCTTGCTTCCTCTCACACGCCATGCAGTGATCGAACTCTTTGTCACAAATTAAACAAATGAATAACAACGAATTTCGCTCTATCCAAATCAAGCCGCTTGAATATCAATCAACTTTAGCTAAACAGCTGTTTTCCCATATTGAAAACCTACCGTGGGCAATGCTATTACGCTCAGCTTCAGAAAGCCACGTTGATAGTCGATACGATATTTTAGTTGCTCAACCCATCGCCACCTTTGAGACAGTCGGTGCAAAAACGACCGTTAATGTTAATGAGACGTGCGAGGTTTCAGACTCCGATCCTTTCGAACTACTCGACCAATATCAGCAACAGTTATTGCCTGTAACGAAAGAGCACGTTGAGTTGCCATTCGTTGGCGGTGCATTAGGCTATTTTAGTTATGATTTGGGGCGCAGAGTTGAAACACTTCCTTCACTCACGAAGCGAGACATTGAAGCGCCAGACATGGCGGTTGGTTTATATGAATGGGCTGTGATCGTTGACCATCAATTAAAAACGGCGTGTATTGTCGGCAGCAATATCGATGAACATCATGATTGGCTGATGCAACAATTGGCTCCGTCAAAACGAACACATGCGCCCTTTGGATTAACCACACCGTGGAAATCCAACATGAGCGAACAGAACTACGCAACGAAATTCGATAGTGTTCAAGAGTACCTGTTATCCGGCGATTGCTATCAGATTAACTTGGCTCAGCGTTTCAATGCCCAATACCAAGGCAGTGAATGGCTAGCCTATGACAAATTGGAACAATACAACTCGGCGCCCTTTTCTGGCTTCATCCGTTTGGCCGACTGCGCAATCATCAGTGTTTCGCCTGAACGATTCTTAGAACTCAATAGTGGCACCATTGAAACAAAACCGATCAAAGGCACACGCCCTCGCTCTAAAGACCCTATGATTGATGATGCCAACGCACAAGACCTAGTCAACGCCGATAAAGATCAGGCAGAAAACTTGATGATCGTCGACCTGCTTCGTAATGATATTGGCCGAGTCGCAAAGCCAGGATCGGTTCATGTACCAAAGCTCTTCGATATTGAAAGCTTCCCTGCTGTGCACCACTTAGTGAGCACGATACGAGCGGACCTTGATGACCAATACTCTGCAACTGACCTTCTGAGAGCCTGTTTCCCTGGAGGCTCGATTACCGGCGCTCCAAAAGTTCGCGCGATGCAGATCATTGAAGAGTTAGAACCGCATCGACGTTCAGCGTACTGTGGCAGTATTGGCTACATCAGCCGAAATGGCAGAATGGACACCAGCATTACGATTCGTACGTTAGTGGCAGAGAACAATACGCTTTATGCATGGGCTGGCGGTGGTGTGGTATTTGATAGTGATTGTGCTTCTGAATACCAAGAGACGTTGGATAAACTAAGTCGTATCCTACCTGTGCTTGAGGAATGTTAAGCATAACGTCATTAACTGACAGTTTCGCGGCTTAACGGCCAGCGAAAGCTCTATATAAGAAGAAACCGAAATAAAAAGAAACCGAAGGATCGTAAGATCACTTCGGTTTTTTAGTCTCTGTGCCAGAGCATGTGAATGACCACTTTCTAACTAGCGAGGCTTAATTGACAAGCTCTAGGTTACCTTAGTTAACAAGCGCTAAGTTACTTTCGCAGGCGCAACACCCCACTTCTTGAGCATTTCTTTAAGATCGTTGGCTGTGTAAGGCTTACTAAGAATGTCATCCATTCCGCACTGAATACAACGTTCTCGCTCTTCCAGCGTCGTTCCGGCGGTGAGTGCCACAATAGATTTAACGTACCCCTTATCTCTAAGTTTCTCTGTCGCTTCAAATCCGTCCATGACGGGCATTCTGCAATCCATGAAAACAATGTCGTATTCATTATCTGAAGCAAGCTCAAAAGCTTCTACACCATTGCTCGCGGTAGCAGGTTCAATCTCATGTTTACGTAACATTTGTTGGATGATGATCTGGTTCATCTTAATATCATCAACCACCAGCACTTTAAGCAGTGACAATTCGACTTCAGATTCAAAGCCTCTGGCGACACTATCACTCTCTGCTGGTACATCGACAACCTGAAGAGGAATCGAGATAGTAAACGTAGTGCCTGAGCCAACAACACTGGTCACCCCAATCACGCCATTCATCAAAGCCACCAGCTTACGACAAATCGCTAAGCCAAGCCCAGTGCCCTCATAATTTCGGCTACTTGAGTTGTCAGCTTGTGTGAAAGGTTCAAACAGCGTCTTATGTGCAGATTCGGCAATGCCTACCCCAGTATCTTCCACTGAGAAAACAAACTGGTTTTTGTCCCACTCAATATCGACATTGACGTGCCCCTCTTCTGTAAATTTGATCGCATTACCGATTAAGTTTACAAACAGTTGCGTGATACGTTCTAAATCGCCTTGGAAATGAGAAGGTACGTTAGATGCGACACTGATATTAAATTCGATCTGCTTCTCAATCGCGCGATTGACGAAGATACTTTCAATCGTATTTCTCAAATCATGCAACGCAAATTTCTTAGGAATAAGATCCAACATCCCTGCATTGATTTTACTGAAATCAAGCAAGTCATTAATGATGGTTCTAAGAAACTCTCCAGATTGGCTCAGGTTATTCACTATTTCACGCTGAGAACTGCTGAGTTCGGTATCACTGATCAATTCTGCACTACCTAGCAAACCATTGAGCGGAGTTCTTAGCTCATGGTTAATCATGGCCACAAAGTCGCGCGTTGCCCTCTCGGACTCTTCCGCTCGTTTACGTGACTCAACATTTCGATTGATAGCAAGCTGATGAGTTAGTGCACTGCAGATAAGATCGGTCACTAACAACAGTTGGCTTTGAATGAATTCGTAGTCCTGGTCTAACAATCTGACCTTCACGATTAACGCGCCGACTATGACCTTTTCGACCTCTAATGGCACCGTTAGCAGGTTGCCTTGCCAATGAGGTTCTTGAATGTATTGCTCTATCACCTCGACGGCTTCGTCACCATAGTCGTAGGTGTGTAACTGCGGGATCAGCTTGGGAGGCAAAATCAAACGACTGGCTTCGATCAAGTAACTGTTGGTCACATTAATCGTCAATTGTGACAACATGACGTCATCGAGATCATTTCTAAGGAACGCGCGCCCGAAATCAATCAACAGGTTGTCGATTTGTTCTTGGAATTCAATACGGCGTATATTCGCGTTAGAGCGCTTTTCTAACTGACGCAGAGCAAGCTCAAGCTGTTGGTTAGCCTCAAACAGTTCGAGGCTCTTTTGTTCCAACAACGCTTCAGCCGCTTTCCTTGCCGCGATTTGACGCTTAAGTTTCTTCTCTATGGCAGATGCCGGATCCATATCACTTTTCTACTTTGAGATTAAACCTAACCACGCTTTGGTCATCATTTTGCGGCGTCATTTCAACCGCGATAGATTCACCGTGGTATTCAGCACACCCTTCAATAAGCCCTAAGCAAACGTGAGACATGCACCTTGCGCTTTTATAGTCAAAAACAAGCTGTGCTTCAGTCGTGGTAATAAAGCTGAATTCAGGCGGCTCCGCATCCGGATAGAGCTTCTTCACTTCAACGTGAATATAGCGCTCTACGTGTTGGATAAATTGAAAGGTGGTCGTGCTATGAGCAAGGCTCGCTTTATTAGGCAATGAGGCCAATAAGTTCTTAAACACCGACTGCCCAAAAACACGCTGTAAACTGGCGGCATCAATATCGGTTTTCTTACTCAAGTTGATAATCAACCTGACAAGGTCTTTGTGGTCATAGCTTCCGACCGACGTGTAGATCCCTTCGTCTTCTGACATCTCTAAAACTTCTTCCAAAAGCTCTAGCCCAAACTTGTCTTCAACAAGCTCTAAAAATTCGGTGAATATGATTCCTTTCATCTCATACCTTTTCTTCTATTTCTTTTTAGAATGGTCTACTAAGTTATTGTTATCAAATTCTTAAACAAAAAAACCACGTTTCATCACCTAATTTTATGACATGGGCAACGCTTACTCGGAAATGTACAAATATTGAATATAGCAAAACCCCTCGTTTGAGGAGATAGGTGACTGCCCCCTTCCCTTTATTATGCTTAGTTAATGACTGAACTAAGGGTAAGTAAATGAAGACACACTCAAAATTGGTAATCAGCCCACGGTTATGTCTATACTTAAAATCATAATAATCAATATATTGGCTTGATATGAATAAAGAAAACTTCCTTCAACAATTCCAGCTTAACCCTACGGTTGGCTATCATCCTGAATCTGTAGAGCGTGTTTCGCATATCAGTGGCGATCAATTGCGCAAAGCGGCAGTGGTGGTCGGTTTAGTGGAACGAGAAGATGGTTTACATGTCATTTTTACTAAAAGAGCCGCTCATTTAAAGCATCATCCAGGTCAAGTCAGCTTTCCTGGAGGAAAACACGAACTTTCCGACCCTTCTATGCAATTTACTGCACTTAGAGAACTCCACGAAGAGGTGGGAATTCGATCGGATCAAGTTAAAATTGTTGGCCAATTACCTGCATTGAGTACTATTAGTAAATTTTCTGTGACACCGATTGTTGCAATGGTCGATCCTGACTATGAAGCCATCATCGATGAGAACGAAGTAGCCTCGATTTTTGAGGTGCCTGCCACCTATGTTTTAGACCAAGCCAAGTTACACAGCCACACTGTTAACGTTAAACAAATCAAGCATCGTGTTTTTGCGATGCCCTTCGAAGAGCACCTAATTTGGGGCGTTACAGCACAAATCATCCAATCTCTGCAGCGACATGTAGTGCAACAAATTACATAGCAACTACGTTTTGTTTAATCTCTGTTAACAAAATCCAGCCTTTCTATAGAACAGATTTATTAATGCAATTTTACGCAAACGTTTTCCTGGTATAAATCTGACCACCCCCGCCATTCGCATAATAAAAACTAATGTCTAGCATGAGCATAAATCACCTGTAGCACGCCAATTTCGTGATCAAAAATCCGTTTTTCGCATATCATGTGACACGCCGTTTCATTACATGATTTAGATCTATTTTTTACAGAAGAAAATTCTGCAGAATTAGCCCCAACTTATTTCCTGTTCCCAAAAAATGAGTAATTTAACATGAACACAACAACTTCTTCGGCAAATGCCGTTAAAGATTCAAGCAAGTTTAACTATAAAGATTTTACCTGGTGTTTATCACTATTCGGTACAGCAGTTGGTGCTGGCGTACTATTCCTTCCAATCAAAGCTGGTGCGGGTGGTTTTTGGCCATTAGTTATCCTAGCTCTAATCGCGGCACCAATGACTTGGTTCGCACACAAATCTCTAGCTCGTTTCGTACTGTCTGCTAAAAACCCTGAAGCTGATATTACAGACACAGTTGAAGAGCACTTCGGTAAGACTGGCGCAAACATTATTACTTTTGCTTACTTTTTCGCTATCTACCCAATCGTTCTTATCTACGGTGTTGGTATCACCAACACGGTTGATTCTTTCCTAGTAAACCAAATGGGTATGGAATCTATTCCACGTCCTCTTCTTTCTGGTGCACTGATCCTTGCTATGACAGCAGGTGTTGTATTCGGTAAAGAACTGATGCTTAAAGCAACGTCAGCAATGGTTTACCCACTAGTATTCGTCCTACTAGCGCTGTCTTTCTACCTAGTTCCTGAATGGAACACTTCAATGATGGAAACAAGCCCAGAATGGTCTTCAATGCCTTCTATTATCTGGCTTGCGATTCCAATCATCGTGTTCTCTTTCAACCACAGCCCAATCATTTCACAGTTCTCTAAAGAGCAACGTCGTGTATACGGTGAAGACGCAGTTAAGAAAACTGACGCGATCACTGGCGGCGCAGCAATGATGCTGATGGGTTTTGTAATGTTCTTCGTATTCTCTGTAGTGCTTTCTCTATCTCCAGAGCAACTAGCTACAGCGCAAGCGCAAAACATCTCGGTACTTTCTTACCTAGCTAACGTTCACGAGTCTCCACTTATCTCTTACATGGGTCCTCTAGTAGCGTTCGCAGCGATTACTTCTAGCTACTTCGGTCACTTCCTAGGTGCTCATGAAGGTCTTGTTGGTCTAATCAAGTCTCGCTCTGGTTCTTCAATCAGCACGATTGAGAAAGCATCTCTAGCGTTCATCGTTGTTACAACTTGGATTGTTGCGGTAGTTAACCCAAGCATCCTAGGTATGATTGAAACAATGGGTGCTCCAATGATTGCAGCTATCCTGTTCCTAATGCCTGTATTCGCGATGCAGAAAGTACCAGCAATGGCTAAGTACAAAACATCAGCACCTGTGCAAATCTTTACAGCTTTATGTGGTCTAGCGGCTATTAGTTCTGTAATCTACGGCGCTCTTTAATCTCAAGTCCTTTTTATAAGATGACATCCATCTTATATCGCGAGATTAGACAAAAAATATAATGATAATAAATGAGCCTCCCTACTCCCCTTGGGAGGCTCTCTTTTTGAGGTAATCGCTATGATTAGTGTATTTGATATCTATAAAATCGGTGTTGGTCCATCGAGCTCACACACAGTTGGACCAATGAAAGCGGGTAAAGAATTTATTGATGACCTACGTTCAATGGGAAAATTGCGCGACATCACTAAAATCACCGTGGACGTATATGGATCACTATCACTGACAGGGAAAGGTCACCACACCGATATCGCTATCATCATGGGTCTTGCAGGCAATACCCCTGAGAAAGTAGATATTGACTCTATCGCGGGCTTTATTGCACGAGTAGAAGAAACTGAACGTCTACCTGTTGGTATGCACTGTCATACTGTTTCGTTCCCTAAAGATGGCGGAATGAATTTCCATAAAACCAACCTTTCTCTACACGAGAACGGCATGAGCATTCATGCTTGGGTTGATGACGAAGTAGCTTACTCAAAAACGTACTACTCAATTGGTGGCGGTTTCATCGTTGACGAAGAGAGCTTCGGCAAAGAAGAAGAAAACCCGATTAAAGCACCTTACGAATTCACAACAGCTGAAGAGCTGGTTAATCAGTGTAAAGAAAGTGGTCTTTCTATCAGTACACTGGTTATGAAAAACCAAGCGGCTTTCCACTCAGACGAAGAGTCTCGTACTTACTTCGCAAACATCTGGAAAACGATGCGTGAGTGTATGGATCGCGGTATGAATACTGAAGGTATCCTGCCGGGTCCATTGCGTGTACCTCGCCGTGCAGCTTCACTTCGCCAACTTCTGATTACTTCAGAAAAAACAACCAATGATCCAATGACGGTTGTTGATTGGGTGAACATGTTTGCATTCGCAGTAAACGAAGAAAATGCTGCCGGTGGCCGTGTTGTTACTGCACCAACTAACGGCGCGTGTGGCATCATCCCTGCTGTATTGGCTTACTACGATAAGTTCATCCAAACGGTGACAGAGAAAGATTACATCCGTTACTTCGCGGCTTCTGGTGCGATCGGTGGTCTTTACAAGCGTAACGCTTCTATCTCTGGTGCTGAAGTTGGCTGTCAGGGCGAAGTTGGCGTGGCATGTTCTATGGCTGCTGCTGGTCTTGCTGAGCTTATGGGTGGTAGCCCTGAGCAAGTATGTATGGCTGCAGAAATCGGCATGGAGCACAACCTAGGTCTAACGTGTGACCCAGTTGCTGGCCAAGTACAAGTACCATGTATCGAGCGCAACGGTATTGCTGCAGTTAAAGCAATCAACTCAACTCGTATGGCACTTCGTCGCTCTTCTGCTCCTACTGTTTCTCTCGATAAAGTTATCGAAACAATGCTAGAAACAGGTAAAGACATGAACGCTAAATACCGTGAGACATCTCAAGGTGGTTTGGCAGTTAAGGTGGTTTGTTAGTAACTTACATACTCTAATTATCTAGAAGAAGCCCTTGGATTATCTTGGGCTTCTATTTTCACTATATTTAACGCTTCTCCATTTTCTTCCAAAATCATTTCCCTATTAAGCTTATCAACATCAGTTTTCCTTACCTCATTTGAACTTACAAAACCCAACTACAATTTTTTAAAAAAGTCAATATCACAAGTGGGAAATATAACGCCCTACATGCCGATGCTCTATTTTTATTTAAAAATTACTATAAGTAATCAAATATTTATACATCATTAAAAAATGGAACAGGTTATAACGATTTTACCTGCTCGTATTTCAAAAATAAAAATTGATGCACATAAATCTAGCAGTGGGTTTTCTATGACAAGTACATTCAACAACTTCTTATCTAATTACATAAAAAATAAAAAAATCAGCCGAAATGAATTGATAGAAAGGCTGTATAAAGAAAGGGAATTTCAACAACTTGATCATGTTACATTAAGTCGTTGGATTACAGGAAAAACGACTCCATCACTATATAAGCAAGTACTTATAGCTAAAGCACTAAAAATCAGTTTACTTTCATTTATAAAGAACACCAAACACCAAAAGACAAATGTTACCAATAAGCACGAAGTCGTGCTAAATAAATTCAAGCAATCGTTTGGTATCACACCTATGCTATATTATAGTGATGTAACAACACCTCTCGAATATCGTTTGAAAAACCAAAACTATCAAGAACACTTTCATGTATTTAGAGCATTTTATAACAATATTGAGCCACTTAAACGGTTGGCAAAAGATTTGTTAAAATTGGAAGATCAGTTGAGTTATGAATGTATCGTCTTAACCAATTCAGAAAAAAAAATTATTGGTCATTTCTCTCAAATCATAGACATAGAGAAAATCAACAATTCTTCAAATTTTATTTCCATACCCAATGGGGAAATAGAAAAAAGTACGTTAGCAATCATGGGGTGTTATGCAAACGAAGAGCAATTTTTGGGTTTACTGGTTCGAGCTTTGGCCCAAATGTCACAGAACCACTTCAGCCAAAAAGAATACATTTACATTTACGTAGTAGGGACAATGTCGCAGGAATTAATCACCTCTTTGTTTTATGGTGAAATTATAAGAACATATGCATCGAAAAAGGCCTATTCAAACATTATTGTAAGTCTAATAAAAATAAATTTTGTCAAAGCACTAGTTAACCCCTTACTCTTCACTAAAGTAAGTGAAAATTTGCTTTGCATGCAAGAGTGTACTTTAGATGAGCAACAAAAGTTCCATTGCAAGGTTAAATGTGAAAGTGTTAAACGATATACAGCTCATTAAAAGAGTGACACTCTAATTAAAGGTCATTTAACTACATCATTAGTTAAATGACACACATTAAAAATTGGTCAATAATAGTAGAGGTTTATCAGAGCATCAAAAGCTACTACGTTCGATTCCTTCACATCAGTTTCTCCGACATACCTCGCTGTGAACTTAATATTAAACTCATCAACATCACTCTTAGATCCATTTGAAACCCAGCCAAGTTTAGTTTCATTAAGATAAATGGGTAATTTATAATCTTCAACATACAACTGCAAACCAACCCTAAATAAACTTTCAGCATGTTCACGAGTAAGAACATTACCTATATTTGAACTCATATTTGCATCTGATATAGAACTACTTACCCTGATGCTACTAGGGCAATTTAGCTTCAATTTAAATACTGTACCTCCATAGTTTTCATCCCTACCTGTAAATTCTTGTCCATTTAATTTTGGCAGATTAATGGTACTTTCTCTATTTTCAAAATAGAAATCACAAGTATTTGTAGTTACCGTAAAACCAAACCCTGAGTAATACAATGGTACATAAAACCCTAGGGAATCGCGGTTAAAGCTGTCAGCCATTTTTGACAAGCGAAACTCTCCTACCTTGCGCGATCCCAATTTGTATTTACCAGATTTTAACGGCTCTAAGAACACAAAACCTACACGCCAGAAAGCCCCAAGACGTAAGTAAGGGGTGAAGCCTTTTGACAGAGTGTGTGAAGATAGTTTACTTTCTCCAGATTCGCCAATACTATTCCAACTTCCATCGAGTGACTTTACTTCAACGACATAACCTATTCCTTTATACTCAGTCGGGAAAACACTTATTCTTGATTTATCATTCGCAATAAATAAGGCTTTGTCTTTCTTTCCTTTTAGATACCAGATAGATACGCCATCTACTGTTTGATAGTTCGAATCCAATTTAGAATCGTCGTTTATGGTCAATGAATCGAACCTATAATTACTTACAGACTTGTCCCAATAATTTGAATATTTAAATTTTAATAAAGATGACGTTGTATGATCTGGCATATCAACAAAGTAATAACTAGGATTTCCAGAGTACGCAACTGAAAAACTGCCACTACAAAAATAGATTAAAACTAGCAAACTACGGTTCAAAAATATGTACATACACCCTCACTACACCTTATAAAAAGCTATATATGTCACACGCAATTATTATGCCTTTAGTAGCATTTGTCATTTTAAGTTTAGAGTAAGCAGAGAGGTTATAGGATGATCATGGGCAGGGAGTAACGTGTCAAATAGAGGTTTTAAGATCCGAACAACAATCAGACTGTTCCGTTTCTTTCCACATATGGGAAAGAAACGACGGTGGAATAGAGTTTTGGGCTAGAGGATATTTTATAGATACCCTCAAATTATTCGGCGATATGTACGATATTAAGATGCTAGCCTTCTATGACGGCAGGCACCTATTAGATAGATACGAATTATTCATAATCAAATAAAATTTCCATTTTTGCATTGACAGTGCCAGCAGTCATGTTTTGTTGTGTCTTCACATAACGCACCGCAACTGGCACCGTCCAACTCATCGCATCACTGTCTGCATGACTACCTTTCCAATAAAAACGATTAGCACTGCCAAATGAGCGGATCGTATCATCAACTTTCGCTGAAAATTGTAAGCTCACTCCTGTGGCTGTTGAACTGCTACTTAAAGTCATGTTTGTTCCAGTGTTTGTCCGAGCATTTAAATCCGTGATTGTTGCATGTATTCGAGTTCTTCGCGCACAATGTAAAGTTATAGAAAAAGGTCTTCGACCACTGGTCGAGCCTACGGCTCCAAAGTCACCAATATTAACACTTGGGAGCGTCACTGTTTGATCCTGATGCGCGGTATCAATATCACACGTTGGTATTTCAATAGGAACATCGACAAAACCCAATTTATTGACTTGGCCGATTCCGAAACTTGCGCCGGGGCGAAAAACATCGACTTGGAGATTATGGTCAATATGAGAAGTTCCAAGATTGAAAGTTGGATTAGTTCCACTAGGGCTACTAGTGAATGAAGCTATTTTTTGCACGTAGAATAGAGGCCCAGAGATAGTGCCAGATTCACTACCATGTATCGTCTTAAATATCACCGAATTATTGTGCGGCCCCGATGTCCCAACAGTCCTTGGTGTTGTGAGTTGAATCCCTGGCAAATTCGAATTATAAATTTTTCCAGATTTATACGATTTTTGCCCCCACGTTCCAAATATGATCATGGTATGCGCATCTGTAAAAGTACAGTTGTAATTAAAAGACACATCTATCCTGCCAAGCGTTTCCCCAATTCGTTCGTCAAAAAGTGGAATCGGATCTCCCACATAATTAGCTACATAATTACTTGTCGTACATGAGTTAGCTAGAACTTGCTTTATTGGACAAGCGACAAAACTAACAAATAACACTAAGGACAGGCGTACAATAATTTTCATAACAAACCCAGTTACTTATTTCTAATTTGTATTTTATTATTAAAAATACTCGAAAGATGAAATGATAATTTCTACACGACGGTTCAACGCGCGATTTTCTGGCGTTCGATTATCAACAAGAGGTAAAGCCTCTCCCATTCCTGTCGCAGTAATCCGACTAGCTTTGATGCCTTTCAGTTCCAATTGGCGAGAGACCGTTTGAGCTCGCTTCAACGATAACGTCTCATTATACTGGTCCGTTCCCCAAGAATCAGTGTGGCCAACCACTTCAACGTGCGCATTCGCATGTTGTTTCAAAAGCTGCGCGATCTCTCTGATTGCGCCACTACTCTCTTTTGTCTCAATCATTTGATCGCTATTAAACTCAAAATTTACTTCCTTCAATACCGTTTCAAATATTTTAACGGGTTTATCAGCCACCTTGGGGGCGATTTCCTCGACGATCTTTTGGCGAAGTTGCTCTTTGCCTTTAAAGTGATATGTAATACCCGCGAGTAACGCATGGTTGTCATAATGCTGCAGATCACTATCCCCGATATCGTGCGTGTACTTATAACCCGCATTCAAGTAAACGTGACGATTCCAGCGATAATTAATACCCAGCTCACCCACAGGTGAAAAACCACTGTATTTATCATCGACGACAATAGAGTCAACAGTTTGGTTTGACTCTATTGTCCAATAGGCTGCCCCTACCCGTGTATATACGCTGGTATCTCTCTGAAAATACCAATCATAACGCACCGCTGATTCGAACAACCCAGCCTCTGAATCTTGCTCACTGACACCCGTGTCACCAAAATAAATATACCCAATATCCCAACTCCAATTTTCTGTAAATTGAGAGCCAATCAAAACGCCCAAAGCACTTTGGTCTGGCATACGACTGGTACTTGGATTGGCGTATTCAACATGAGTCCCGATAAAGGAATGCGGGTAAACGTCCCCCTCTTCTGAACTCGACGCCGCAAAACAGTCGTATGAAACCAACACAACCACTGCGAGTTGGATATAAAATAACGTTTTAAGTTGACTTATTTTCACTTTCATTTTGAACAACCTTGAAAGAAATGTTTCATCTCGGAAACTGTAATTTATTTTCATGCGACCACTCGTTGACATTTCGCTTGTAAAATCTTTAAACCATCAGATTTATTACTGTTTATCTCATATTGAACAACACATTGATTAGTGTCGTCACGCCCCCAAGAGACGAATAACTGGCCTTGATATGTCGACACCCTGGCGTATATTTGACTGCCCTGACCCACATTACCTACCACTGTACCGTCGGCATCAGTAACCTCCGCACCAAACGGGAGATTATCACCATCAAACTTAGTATTGATGACCAAAGGAATGCCCAGCTTAGAATTGAACTTCAACAAAACGATGGCGTTCTCATACGGCACCACGCGTTGCGAGGTTTGCTCCATTTCAACATCGATGGACGCGTTTTCTAAACTGATACTGACGTTGTTTTGGCTGTATGGGTTTAAATTCGCGACAACGGCGTAACCATTACTGTCGATAACCGCTCCTTGATGACCCGACACAATCGCGCCTTCGGCCCCTTTAGCCTCAATGAGCCCTAAGGTTGTGCCGCTTGAAGGGCTCAGCGTCACCCCGCCAGAATGACCAAGGATAGTCCCGGACAAGCCAAAACCTTGGCTGTTATAATCATCACCTTTACTCACGTTCGCAGAAACCGTCGCAGCAGAGCCGACATAACGAGCATTCGCGTCAAGTGCAACATCACCGTTAGCGTTGTCTCGAGTGGCCGCGATACCATAACTGGCTTGATTTCGCTCCCCAACGGATTGCGTCACACCCACTTGTTGACTCCCTCCGCCTTCACCATCGCTGTAATAGCTAGCTCTAACATTCAAAGGGGTTCGACCATAAGACTGCCCAATTGGCAAAGACAGATTCAATGCATAACTGGTTTGAATTTGACCTTGAGCGTCTTCATTTCGACTGATGTTCGCCCCCCAACTCAAGCTATTCACATTATTCGAATAACCCAGTTGGAATTGATTTTTGTAGTCGTCTTCATTCCAATAATTTTCCAGTGTTCCCGAGAAATACACTTGTCCCCACGAATCATAAAGCTGTTGGCTTGCCGTTAAATTGAAACGGTTTTTTGAAGTCAATAAGTCATCAACACCTTGTTCTCGTTCAATATCATCGCGCACAGCCATGGCCGTGGCGTAATCCAAATACCCTTCCGTTGAAAAACGATAAGCCCCTAAAGAAAAGTTACTGCCCGTCGAGACTAGGTTTTTACTGTATTTCACTTCAAAGCTTTGGCCAGTTTGGTCTTCATGCCCTTTCTGAAGGTGAGTTTTCGACTGCGTCATACCGATAGAGACAGCGCCCAAAACAGTCCCGATGCCCACACCACCTTGCACAGCGAAGTAATCTTGGTTCCCGCGAACCCCACTATAAGCAGTGATGGAGTTCGTCAATCCTTTTTCATAGGTCGCTTCTAGCAATGCAGGGCTCGATAACAAGGCGTCGTTTTGATATTGCCCAACAACCAGTGAATAACGATGCGACCCAACACGGAGTAATTGAGTAAGGGAGTCATAAGGGACGGAGAGGTTTTGCTCCGTGCCATCCGCTTCATGAATGACAACATCCAGATACCCACCGAAACCCATTGGGTATAAGTCATCAATCAAGAACTCACCCGGACTGACCGTCGTTTCATAGATTATCTGGTCATTTTGAGCCACCGTGACTCTCGCATTGGTTCTCGCGACCCCTCGTATTTGGGGAGCATAACCTCGTTGAGACTCAGGCAGCATCAACGGATCATTTATGAGTTGCGCGCCAACAATAGGAAGCGAATCGAAAAGTTGCCCAGCACTGTTCGCTTTACCAATGATGGCTTTGCCTTTTATTTCAGGGATAGCTCTTTGTAAATAAGCGCTCACCGTGTTGGTGCTTGTGCCGTTAGACGATGACCAGTTGACGGTGCCATTGTGTCTCAGGTACCAAGAGCCAACATTCACACCATTAGACAAATAAGCATTGATAGACTGGTGCCCACTACTCGACGAGTTGAAACCGGTAATGTTGTAAGAACTGTACGCTGCATTGACGCCAGCATCCCAGTATTTAGGATCCGTTGCACCGCGAGCTTCACGCGCCAGGTAGATTTGTGGCACGCTGATGTTTAAGCGTGATTCACTCAAGTCATAGCCAATAGATGAGCCAGGAAGGTACGTTTCAAGGTCAACACAATCGCCAGGCTGAGAGCGCTCAGATAAAAAAGATTCCGGCAATGTGGCTTCTTCAAAATGAACAGAATCCAACATCGCTTTTGTCACGCACACCACCGAGGTATTTTTCTCGTCCGTGCTGACCGCTACCTTGGTGTTTATCACATAACGTTCATTGATATACAGGCTTGACATATACTCGCCCGGCTGGATGAAGTCTGCTTGTGAAAATCGCTCTATGTCGACGTTGTCAATTCTCAGAAATGATTCATCGAATTCAACCTCATCATCGGCCAGAGCTAAATTACCGAACACCGCTAAGTTGGCTTGGGTTATCAATATAGCAAGAGGAGTATTGACTCTCTTTCTTAGGTTATATAATGATATTTCATTGATGTTGTTCATTGTATAACTCCTTAAAGAAAGTAAAACTAGTGGGCTTATTTAGGCTTTGATTTATAAACGTTAAGAGCGCCGTAATCGTCGATATAGGAAATAGTTATTTCACTGCCCTTCGGGATATTTTTTAGGTTATCAAAATAAAACCCTTTCGTGCTTTTCGGTGAAATCATCGTTCCTTCGGTCGAATACTTCACCCCGTCAACATTCACAGACACATTTGTTATCGAGATATGGTATCCCGTTGGGTTATCTATCTTTAAACCACTGGCAACTGGATTGAATATCAATTGATTTACCGCATCACTTGAACTGCCTTTTAATACCGAAGGGCGATAAAATAACTTTATCCGAGTCCGAAAAGCCATTTGTAAGTGATTCTCTTGACTGGCTTTTTTACTTTTAGAAGGCACTGCCAATACATTGAGCCAAAATACCGACTCTTCATCTTTGCTTAATTCACCTTCGGTATAAAAAATCCGAACACTTTGTCCTTTACCCGCGTTAATTCGATTAATCGGAGGGGTAATAACAAAAGGTACCTGTATCGAGGACGGTGTTTCATTATCATCCCCCGTATCAATCCAGCTTTGGACAAGAAAAGGTTTTTCGTCCGTATTGGTTAATCTGACGGATGTTTCACGTTTTCCTTCATTATAAATAACCCTTGTTGTATTAATCACCACACCGGCTTGTGCGCTGAATATAATAAAACCCAACAACAAAACTGTGACTGTTCTCATGCAGTTTAAATAATACATTACGACCTCTAAAAGATTATTTATAATGAACGTTATCCATTCTGTCGGGAATATAGAAACGCGATGGTTCCTATATTCCCAATAGAGCATTACTTGTATTGCATTGAATATACTACTGAGCTAATCACAGTACCTGCTGTAGATTGACCCGTCGCATAATACTCAACACCGTAGTTCAGCGTCGCGGTACCTGTGCCCGATGTACCTGTAATAGTTTGGTAATCGTTATCGGCAATTTGAGACGAATCACCGACATTGATTGCCGTGCTGTCGGCATCAAGAATTTGCAATTGGACATTGGTTGCAACACCAGAGCTGTTCAAACGACCTGTCGCAAGGTCAACAGTTGGTCCTGCTTCAAAAAAGGTAGAAACCTGTGTATCTGCCGGGCTTGTCGACATCGTACAATCAGACAGTTCAATAGAGAAAGCCGTTCGACCAGCGGTATCAGCCGCATTAGCTAACGTTTTAGCATCAACAGTAGGTAATGTAATGGTAGAGTCATTCCCTTGACCATCAACAGAGACAGTACAAGTCGATGCCGTCACTAGACCATTGAATGTAATTGTACCTTGGCTTGCCTGCGCAGAATTTAGAGCAAAGAATGGTAACAACGCAGTCACCAGCAATGGAGCTTGATATTTCATATATATATTCCTTATTCAGCTTAAAGTAGGCAAGCTGTAAATCTCAAATTAAAAGTATTGGCTTTCAATAAAAACACAATGAAGTCATAACTTATTGCAGGTATTATTTGAAAGCAGGGCTATAATAAGTTTTAGTAATCGATTTGCACATGGCACTAGAGAAGTATAATTCACAATCCGTGCACTTGACTTGCGATCGGAAGTGCGTTAATAGCTGCGTTATAAAGCAGTAGGTGTGAGTATTTAGCCTATTCCTATAGAAATAGACTAAATGTATCTGAGATTTGACAGAGTGCTGCAGGAGCGAAGCTTTAAGGTAATTAGAATAAAGAAAAGGACTAAATAAGATTGTGTGATGATAGTTCAATTAAAGAGAAGAGTATGCACTAACGCTCTCGCACACCCTTCTTAGTAGTCAATCCTCATCCAATCATATGTTCTTCATTGTCTAGTCTGTTCAAGTAAACGGGCTTATCTATTGGTGTTAGTGCGTTATATTTTATAAAACTTTCAGAAGACATCACGATACCAATCCATTTATACTTTTTGTTTTTATAAGACACCCCCATATCAGACGGCTCTCCTTTACTCACAATTTTACCTCCTAGCAATTGGAAAAAACGAAGAATCGCCTCATGAAAAACCTGTGTGTAAACACAACCAATATCTATATCGGAGATTAGTAGTTCCTTAATGAAATAAAATTGAACTAAGGTAACTCTTTGAGAGGTTGAATAGATATTTCCTACAAAAAGAACTTTCTCGTTTTCTTTGACAGTAGTGGAATTTTCGAGAGGTGGTATTAGTTCAATGACATTCTCTTTCACTGTTACATGGCAAAACATATGCCCTATCAATAGATTCTTGTCATCATAGAACGTGTAGTGAAAGTTATTTAATGCTTTAGCATTGAACTCTCTAGCTCCTTCGAAACTCAATTTGTGGTCATAAACTTTTTCTCCATAATCACTGAAAAAATCGTATTCCTCAGAGCTCAAGCTCTCCGTCACTATATAACGTACTTGCTTGCTTTTTCTATGGTAAAGAGCATCAACTCCCAAACGCGAGTTAGTGTATCTTTTATTGAGAACTGATTGCTGGTTAAGCTTTTCATTTTCATTGCCAGCTTCCAACTCTTGAAAAAGTGCATCAAACAAATATAAGTTTTTTAAAACTATATATTTCTTACTAAGCGAAGGATTTGTAACCCCCCTTTCCCACCTTGAATACGTCACACGGTCTAAACTCATTAAGGATTTGTCAAGTTGAACAAGCAAATCAACCATATCCTCTTGGCTTAGTTCATGTTTATTCCGATAACTTAACAGCGCAATGCCAAACATGTTATTAACCAAATAATTGTAGACTTAACTAGTTCTAGACAACTCAAACTCCAGAGTCAAGTTGCATCAATTCCCAAAGTGATATTGATTCACATTTGGGCAGGATTGCACAGTTATCACAATTCAACACAATTAACAAGGAGCATTACAAACAAGAAACTATCACTTAATGCCCTGTAGGTTACACAAAAATATACGTAAAATTTATACCTCAAACATTCTTTCATAACAAATTTGATTAGAACCAAAAATCACGAGGAAGTCATAGAATATGTGTAGGTTTATCTTTGAATTATCTGAAAAAATAATTAGTCACTCTGTTGTAAACGTCGACTATAAAATTCAAGAAATTAACTGTTTCTCTTCATACGAGCCTGTTGGCTATGAGGTTCTGATCAATTCCAGTAAGTTATCTGAAAGTGAACGTAAGCTCGTTTTTTCTAATGATGTAAAACACCCAAATTCAGTAAGAAGAATGATGAAGCGTGTTATTAACACTATAATTAATAAAAAGGACACAAAAGAAAAACTATCCAACAAGTCACTTTTTATTAACCTAGAACGTAGCAACTTATGTGATTATTATCTATTGAGCGAATTAAAAAAAGCATCAAACGTGCTGAAGAAAAATTCGATTAACTTAGTTATAGAGATAACAGAAAGAGATACATGCCCACAATGTAAGAGAGTTTCTGATGGATTGAAATTGCTAAATATAATGGATATTCCTTTAGCCATAGATGACTTTGATATCTACTCTGGTGATTATCGCAATGAAGAGTTCAAACAAGGTATATATAGCTATATAAAGATAAGAACACCGAAGAATGAAGAAGAGGAAAATAAATTGGCACTATTTAGATTCCAGAACCCTAGTGAAAAAATCATCATAGAAAATGTTGAAAACCAATCAGATATTGATTTTCTCAAGAATATCAAACCAACGGCTGTTCAAGGGTTTTTCTTTGACACTGAGTGCGAACTGAGCTAATCAACAAATAAAAGGAACGCATATGCGTTCCTTTTTTGTATCTAAAGCTTTTGCAGATGAAGCTTGGTGACTGATTGATTCAACCGACCAAATTGGTTTGCTAAATCACTTGCGAGATAAGTAAGAAGCAACCAAACAATAATGAGAACAACATCATTGGTCGGCCACCTTCAGCGCTGTATCTGTCTTCCGCTACTTTCATGAAGCGCTGCTTGTGAACCATAACCAGAGGAACAAACACAGCCAAAAACACTAAGATGATACCTGCGTAGTTCAACACTTGTAGGAACTTGTCAGCTGCAAGCAATGAACCCGCCAACGGCAAGATAAAGCTAATGCAGTACGTTACTGCGGTGTTTTGGTTGAACATGTCCTTGTTCTGGTTGAATAAAGACATCGCCACACCAAAGAAAGAGGTCAGCAACGCCAAGCCAGTGAAGGTAGACAGAACGTTACCCACCCAAGGAGACTGAGCCTCAAACGCCGCCATCAAATCTGATACGTTCTTGAAGCTTCTGAATTGCTCTTCGCTCAAGTTACCCACTACCGCAAACAACCAACATAAGTAACACACTAATGGGATCAGAGAACCGACGATCACCATGTTACGTAGCTGTTTGTCTGTCGCTTCGTGGTTGTAAGAAACCAAGGTTGGAATCACAACCATAAAGCCAAAGCTCGTAAACAGGATGGCACTGGTTTTGATTAGATCAACGTGGTCATGACTGGTTACCTGCATCAAGTTTTCTTGAGTCATGCTCGGCGCTAAGAACACCATGGTTGCAAACAAGCTTGCTAGCATCACAAAGAACAATGCGCGGTTGAGCTTATCAATCACTCCGGTGCCACTTGCGACTACAGCGCCAGCAAGTAACGTAAACACGACTTGGCTCGTGGTCGCGGTGAGTTCAACGCCAAAGTTAGACAGTAACTTACTCAGCAAATCACCTGCGCCTAAAATGTAAGCCATCAATAGGCAAATCAATAGCGCGTATAGCAAGCCGTTAGTCAGTAGCTGGCCTTGTTTACCCAAGGTTTTTCGGGCAATTGAGTTTAGTCCTAGACCGCCACCCGCTTTGATGGTCGCTTCTAGAAGTAATAATGCTGCGTAAGTCGTACCGAAGCAGATCAGTACCATCAGCAGTGTGCCGTAAAGCAATCCGAATTGAGCTAATACCATTGGGATCGCAAGCATACCAGCACCGAGAGCGGTACCAGCGATAATTAGGGAGCTACCCATCATTTTAATATTCATTGTTTTTAACTTATTTGTTTAGTTTTTATAGATATGAGTCTTCGTACATCGAGCGGATGACAAAGGAGTTCAGATAGAAATAGAGTTATAAAACGAATAACAATAGGAGCGATAAACGGTAAAGAAGCGTGCAGAGACGTGATCGAACAAGGTGTTCAAAGGGGAGCTTGTCTTAAAAGAGGTAAAACGAGAAGCGTGAGTTTGCGTTAACTGATGTGGTGAACCTTCCGTAGGTTCAATAATCGGTGATGTAATCTTGAATTTCATGTATGTGTCCAATAATTAAGTCACATTCCATAGTATTTGAAGCAGCGTATCCGTTGCTGCCCTACCTCTGTCATTAGAGGTGTTTTCATCTTATCGAATGAGCTTTGAAACACAACGCTATAACCACATTTTTTGCTATTAAATTGAACAAAATAGCCATTTGGATACAAATTAACCACCAAACCGCGTAAAACAATAATCATTTATAATAAAAACCAAAGAGAGACACAATGGTTTCTCTTCTTATCCAAACGAAAACATTGCATTTATGGCGCAGGGCTATATAAACGAGGTGGACTGCTGTTGGGTAAGTGAATCAGATTTAAGCGATTACGTCTTGCCCATTCGACCGTCAATGAGGTCGGAGCCGACAAACAAACCAAGGTTGCGATTTCAGCACGCACGGCTTTATGGATAAGCTCTAAACTGCAACGACTGGTCATAATGGCGAAACCCGACTTAGGGTTGATCTCGTTCACGGCCATTGCCCCTATTAATTTATCCAAAGCATTGTGGCGGCCGATGTCTTCACGACAAAGTGAAATTTCACCTTTCGAATTCGCAAACAAAGCGGCATGTAAAGCACCGGATATTTTGGCTGCTTTTTGATGTTCGGCAATTCGCCCTCTCAACCCCTGAAAAACCAGTGGACTGGGTGGTAATGACGATGGCAATGGAACCAAATCCGGAAGTGCTTGTTCAAGCGCCTCAACACCGCACAAACCACAACCTGTGGTTCCAGCCAAGTTACGCCGCTGAGTTTTCATGTCCCAAAAAGCGCGATTGCTGATTTCTACTTGTGCGAAATGAGATTCACCATTACCACCAATCTCAATATCACGAATTTCACTGAATCTTTTTATGATGCCGGTGCTTAAACTAAAACCGCGCACAAAGTCTTCCATGTGGCCAGGCGTCACCATCATAACCGCCTGACTGATCCCGTTATAACTGATCGCCAATGCCGATTCGTTTGCCAGAGGTGCATCCACCACCATACTATAGCCCGTAAGCTCTCGATAGCTCATGGCATTGGGCTGTGGAGGCGCTTGATTAAAATCAGGCAGTTCAATATAGGATTGAGTTATACATCTCATAAAATCACCCGGAAAGACGGTCAGCTTGACGATATCGACTCAGACTGAAAACGTTACTGATTAAATAAATATCACTGGTTAAACAAACATCACTGATTAAACAAGTGTTTTGCTTCAGCAAAGCACTGATCAGTGAGTGCCGAATAAGGTTCTTGTTTACGCTTAAGTAGACCTAGAGGCGAATGCACCACGGCTTTTTCTATCGGTACGATACGCAGTTGTTCATTGAGCTCTTCCAATCCAGAGTTAAGCGGCATAACAGCACAGCATAGGCCACTAGTGACGGCTTGGATCAGGTGAAACGTAGAGTTACTTTCAATCAAAGTCTGCGGAACTAGGCCTTTACTACCGAAGCTCAAATCAATCGAATGACGATAATGCATGCCTTTAGACAAAAGCCCCAAAGGAATGCTATTGAGTGATTCCCATAAGACTTCCGACTCAGCAAAATCAAAGAATCGGCTATCATACAGAATGCCTAAATCCGTCGAGTTCATTTCTATAACGTCAAAATAAGCCGTATTGATCTGGTCGGTGTAACACATGCCTAAATCAAGTTGGTTACGATTGAGCTGGTCTATGATCTGCTCAGATGTCATCGACAAAATTTGAAAGCGAAGTTCAGGGAATTTTTCTGCTAAAGGCTTAATCAACTGCATCGGGTTTTGACTGGCTAAAGGCACCATGCCAACTCTTAGCGAGCCGACCAGTTGGCCACGGCAGTTAGCCGCTTCGGCTTGTAAACCGTCATGAGCCGCTAAGACGGTCTTTGCCCAAGCCAATATACGCTCACCCGCTTCGGTAAACCCTTCAAAACGTTGACTTCTTGAAATCAACTCGAGGTCTAACTCTTCTTCTAAACGCCTTATCCTCATCGACAACGTAGGCTGAGTAATATGACAAAGTGTCGCAGCCTGACCAAAATGTTTCGTTTGATCTAAAGCGATTAAATACTTAAGTTGTTTTATATCCATGAATGATTAGTAAAGCCTTGAAATGAAGCGTCTTCTTCGCGTTCGTCGTACATTAACGGTTCTCTGTGATTGAAAATACCTATCACGGGAAATAGCTCAATCTGTAAAGCAACAGCTAAAATAACAACGGTATTTTTGATTTAAATCAAAGTATGCCTAATTTAAATATAGGTCAAATCTAAATTATCTATAGCGTGATAGACAGCAACTATCACGGGAGACTCAGCTATATCAAGGCTGTCCAACGAATCTCTCGTAAAATAGAGCTCACATCGCACTGACTAATAAATTTTATTTATCACTGTGACAAGTCCATTTATCACTGTGACAAAAGCGACACTTTCCATATTTACTCGCCATGATAGATTCTATTTATCACTTAGTCGGCAATATCAATTGGACGCACCGCCCCTTAACGGCATAACCTTTGATTTAGATCATGGCAAACAATTAGCCAGTCTATTTCTAAATATTCAAAGCAGTAAACAGGTATCGATACCAAATAATCAAAACCGTTTTACTCCCGCCTTATTTTTATAACGCGCCTGTTTTTACCGGTTCCCTTGTTTACTGCCGTTCCCGTGTGTGAGGAGTGCAGTTGTGAGCCAAAAAGAACAGATAAAAAAATATAAAGGTCCTGCTGGTGGTTGGGGGGCGTTAAAAGCCGTCACTAAGAGTTGGTGGGGCAGCGAAAACGCGATCAAAAACATTCGAACAATGCTTAAAACGAATCAAAACGGTGGTTTTGATTGTCCGGGATGCGCATGGGGTGAATCCCCACACAGCAGTAAAGTGAACTTCTGTGAGAACGGTGCAAAAGCCGTGAACTGGGAAGCCACAAATCGATTTGTGGATCCTGAGTTTTTCGCTGAACACAGCGTAACATCCTTGTCATCACAAACAGACTACTGGCTGGAATACCAAGGCCGAATAACCCATCCGATGAAGTACGACGCAGCATCCGACCACTATATTCCTATCGAGTGGGACGAAGCCTTTTCGCTCGTAGCCAAGCATTTGAAGCAACTCGACTCGCCACATCAAGCCGAATTTTACACTTCGGGTCGAGCCAGTAATGAAGCGGCGTTTTTGTACCAACTCTTCGTCCGTGCGTTTGGAACAAATAACTTCCCTGACTGTTCAAACATGTGCCACGAAGCCAGTGCAATTGGCATGAAAGATACGGTCGGTGTGGGCAAAGGAACCGTGATTTTTGACGACTTTGAACAAGCAGACGCGATCTTTGTGCTCGGGCAAAACCCAGGCACTAACCACCCCCGCATGCTTGAACCATTGCGTGAAGCGGTAAAGCGCGGCGCTCAGGTGATCTGTTTCAATCCATTGAAAGAACGTGGACTTGAACGCTTCCAAAATCCTCAAGTTCCGGTTGAAATGCTAAGCAATGGTTCAAAACCAACCAATACCGCGTATTTAAGACCTGCATTAGGTGGCGATATGGCAGTTTTTCGTGGGATGGCTAAATATTTGCTGCAATGGGAACGTGATGCGCTCGCAACCGAAGGAAAAGCCATATTTGATCGTCAATTCATCAGCGAACACACCACAGGTATTGATGAATACTTAGCAGAAGTTGATGCGACAACATGGGAGCATATCGCTGAACAATCAGGGTTAGCTTTAAGCGAAATAGAAATGGTCGCAGACATGTACCGCCGTTCAGAAAAGGTGATCATGTGTTGGGCTATGGGGCTAACACAACATCGTCATTCAGTACAAACCATCAAAGAAGTAGCCAATGTGCAATTGTTGCGCGGCAACGTCGGTAAGCCAGGTGCTGGGCTATCACCAGTTAGGGGGCATAGTAATGTCCAAGGCGATCGTACGATGGGTATCGATGAAAAACCCTCAAACCAATTTCTAGATAGCATAGAACGCCGCTTTAACTTCAATGTCCCGCGAGATGTAGGCCACAACACCATACAAGCTATTAAAGCGATGGAAGAAAAACGCTCGAAAGTCTTTATTGGTTTAGGTGGTAATTTTGCGCAAGCTACACCCGATACTCCTCGCACACATCTGGCGATGAAAAATTGTGACCTTACCGTTCATATCTCGACCAAACTCAATCGCTCTCACCTTGTTACCGGTCAAGATGCCTTGATTTTGCCATGTTTGGGGCGCACGGAAATCGATACACAAGTAAATGGGCCACAAGGCATCACCGTTGAAGATACCTTCAGCATGGTTCACATCTCTTACGGACAGCTCGAACCTCGATCAGAGTATTTACGTTCTGAACCAGCCATTGTCGCGGGTATTGCCAATGCCACACTAGGCAGCCATCCAATCGATTGGAATTGGGTCATTCAAGATTATGGACATATTCGAGACCTCATTGCAGATACGATTCCGGGCTTTACTGACTTCAATCAGAAACTGGAAAATCCGGGTGGATTTCATTTAGTCAATCCTGCCGCAAATCGTCAATGGAACACCCTCAGCGGCAAAGCGCAATTTGGCTCCAATGAACTGCCAAAACAGCTGATTAATGAAGCGGTGTTGCAAGGGGGTAATAAACCCGATCTGATCTTGCAAACCATGCGTTCCCATGACCAATACAACACCACGTTATATGGCTTGAATGATCGTTACCGCGGTGTCTTTGGTATGCGCGAAGTTTTGTTTATCAATGAAGCCGATATATTGAAGCTCGGTTTTAAACCGGGTGACAAGGTCGATATGGTGTCGCTTTGGGAAGATGGTGTAACGAGAAAAGTGAAAGGGTTTACCCTGGTAGCTTATGACGTTCCACAGGGTCAGGCGGCGGCTTACTATCCTGAAACCAACCCTTTGGTTCCTCTAGACAGCTATGGTGAACGAACCTTTACCCCTACCTCGAAATTTATCGCCATCAGATTAGAGAAATCAACCTCTGACGCCATTCCCCTTTCAACCGTCAGCTAACTGGCAATTGAAAGTAAAAGTAAAAGTAAAAGTAAAAAATCCACCTGTTTTGGCAGGTGGATTTTAATAATGACGCTTGACCAGTATAAAGACAGCCCGCTGAATATGTTTATTCAAGTCATGTACGTTTATTAGGCTTTTCATGCCCTTCAAATTTAACGATAAACTCCCTTTCATTCGCCCAAAGAACATCATCACAAACTCGCTACATCACAGAAACATAACCACAACCGGAGTGTGGTCACACAATCGGTTATACCTCATAGGTGGTAGGGTCTCTTACACGTAAAGTATGCGCGTCATTATAATTAATAAAAACAAACACCTTATGCGCTCAACAATCACCTTTAAAATCCTAGTGGCCCTCGCCATCGTGTTCACTTTTCTATTAGCAATATCGACCTACTTTCAATATTCGCAGCAAAAGCAACTTGTAAACTCAGTGTTAAGTGAGCAACTTCACGATAAAGCGAGCAACTATTTCGATAGCCTCAATATGATGATGCTCACTGGCACCATGGCACAAAAAGAGACCCTTCGTCAGAAAGCCTTAGCTCAAGAAGGCATTGAAAATGTTCGTGTATTGCGTGCTGATGCGGTAAGTAAGTTATACGGGCCTGGCAATGACAACCAAACACCTGTGGATGATATTGATAAACGAGCGCTAGCGGGTGAAACCGTTATCGAACCCTTTTCTGCCGATTGGGGAAAAGGCTTGGTTATTGCTCTGCCTATGAAGTCGAGCGAGAACTATCGCGGCACCAATTGTGTGGCATGTCATATGGCGCCAGAAGGGGAAGTATTAGGTGCAATTCGACTTGAATATAACCTTAGCCATGTCAACTCGCTGATCAATACTCAAACGATGACAGCGATCGGTATCATGGCAGTGATCTCCTTTGCCGGATTCGTTCTTACTATGGGATTGATTCGTAAGATAATCGTTCGCCCGCTTCAACAAACCTCTCGCTTTATGACTCAAGTCAGCAGTGATAAAAACCTATCCACTCGGCTGCCAGAGCAAAGCAAGGATGAAATTGGCACGCTTGCTAACTCCATCAACTCGTTCATGGGCACCGTTTCCGACAGCTTAGAGAGGGTACAAGACACCTCGCACAAACTGAATGCGTCTGCCAACCAACTGACCAGTGTTGCACAAATTACCGAGCAAGCCGCCAGCGATCAACAAAACGAAACCGCTGAAGTACAAAACAATATCGAAGGGATACAGGCGCAGCAAGTCAATGTAGAACAAGCCACTTTAACCGCGTCAGAACTCATCAATCATACCGCTGATGTGGCCTGTAAAAGTGCGAACCAAGCACATGATGCAAGCAATGAGATAAAGAACCTAGTCAGTAGCATAGAAGAAGTGAAACACAAGATACTGACACTCAATGAGCAAACCGGAGAGGTCTCGTCAATATTGAGTGTGATTCGTGGCATTGCCGACCAAACCAACCTTCTAGCCTTAAATGCGGCGATTGAAGCGGCTCGTGCGGGAGAGCAAGGTCGGGGCTTTGCAGTAGTGGCAGATGAAGTTCGAAATCTTGCATCACGAACGGCAGAGGCAACTGGCAGTATTGAGTCTATCATTCATCAGTTTCAGCAAGGCAGTGAAGAGTCGCTGACTTCTGCCGATCGCGTTTGCGAACAAGCACATCAAAGCTCAACAGATATCGACGCACTGTCCGTTGAAATGAATGGTGTCGTTGAAGAAATGAAACAAGTGCTGGCTCATGCGAAAAATATTCAACAACAGACGCAATCCACTACACACGCGACCGAAGATGTTCAACAAAAGGTTGAAACCATCACTTCTCACGCCGATAACACATCGCAGTCTGCGGCTGAGACTCGTGGAATCAGTAATGATTTAGAAGAGCTGTCTGATCACCTTGAATCTCTTATCAACCAATTCACCTTATCGAACTCAAAGACCAACGATAGAGGTCAGTCATAGGTCGCTAGAACTCCCCTACCGACATCAACAAAAAAGCGCTCAATGATGAGCGCTTTATCTTCATAACAATGTCTAGTTCAGGCTTTCAAAGTACCTTAAACCATGATTAGTGCGTAATGGAAACCGCGGTTAAGTCTTTATGCTTGTGGTACATCGCGTGTTTGAATATCAGATTCGCACTCACGGTATCCATTCCTGCGACTTCTACATAAGCGCCTTTTTTACGGAACTTAAATACGACCTTATCAAGCGCCTCAACCGACGTGTTATCTAGGAAAGACGCATCCGAAATATCGATGGTCACTAAAGAGGTCGCATTGTCATAATCAAATAAATCGACAAACGCATCTGAAGAAGCAAAGAAGACATGGCCTTTTACTCGGTGGGTAGTGTGCATTTCGTTAGTCACCACTTCATCGGATATAAAGACCATCGACTTGCTAGCATGCGCATAAAACAGAGCCGATAGCACCACACCAACCGCAACACCTATTGCGAGATTGTGAGTAAACACCACCACCGCCACGGTTGCTAACATGGTTACATTGGTTGGGAGTGTGTGGTCTTTAAGCTCAACAACAGAGCGCCATGAAAACGTGCCGATTGAAACCATGATCATCACAGACACTAAAGCGGCCATCGGTATCAGCTTCAACCAATCAGAAACAAACACCACCATTAGCAGTAAAACAACCCCGGCGATCAGGCTGGATAATCGGGTTAAGCCGCCAGATTTGATGTTAATGATCGACTGGCCAATCATCGCACACCCCGCCATACCACCAAATAGTGAAGCCACGATGTTCGCTACGCCCTGCCCTTTGCATTCATTGTTCTTATTACTTTCAGTATCGGTCAGGTCATCCACGATCGTCGCCGTCATCAATGATTCCAATAAGCCTACAAGAGATAGAGCAATAGAATATGGAAGGATGGTTGTCAGCGTATCAAACGTGAATGGAATATTAGGGATCAAGAATACAGGCAGTGAATCCGGAAGCTTGCCCATATCTCCAATCGTTCTGACATCTAAACCAAATAACAAACTGATAATAGTCAGGGCAACAATCGCGACTAATGGAGAAGGTATTGCACGACCAAACTTGGGAAAATAAGGAAGCAGATAAATGATCGCCAAACCCAAAGCGACTAACACGTAAACGCTCGAAGGGACGTTGATCAACTCAGGGAGCTGAGCCATAAATATAAGAATAGCGAGCGCGTTAACAAACCCAGTAATCACCGATTTGGAAACGAAATTCATCAGATTACCAAGCTTGAGATACCCAGCCGCGATTTGAATGACGCCAGCAAGAAATGACGCTGCGAGCAGATACTCTAGCCCGTGTTCTCTCACTAAGGTGACCATCAACAGCGCCATTGCGCCCGTTGCCCCAGAGATCATCCCCGGACGACTGCCAACCAAAGCGGTTACAACACAGATACAGAAAGAAGCATAAAGCCCTACTTTAGGGTCAACGCCTGCGATAATTGAAAATGCGATGGCTTCAGGGATTAATGCGAGTGCAACCACAATCCCAGATAATGAATCTCCTTTAACGTTTGATAACCAGTGTTTTTTTAAATAATTAAGCATGTAATTCTCTTTTACTTGTACAGCCAGTCCTGCCTTGTTCAGACATAATTTGATCGACTGTTTTTCTTGAATGAGCGAGCGCTCGAAAAGTGCGGGTGTAGAGAGAATGCAGGGGTTAAGGCGGCGTAATTAACACGTGAATATTAAACTCCTCTTGTAGCTTTAGTGGGAAATTAAGAAGGTGATCAAGTCCAAAATGACTGAATCCGCGCCAATATAGAGTGAGTCTCAACACAATCACACTCCCATTATTGAAAACAAAGGTTTCGATTACGTCTTGCTCGTTCAACAGCTCACATAGGGTGAAAGGTAAGGCTGACGCTAAGATCGAACAAAAAACACACCCTAAAAGGTATTTCTGGTCAGTAGACACAATATTTCTTTCACCAAGCAAGAATAAAGGTTGAAGCTGTCGGTATGACAGGTAATATGTTCAATCGATTTAAAAAGTTTATACAACTTAATGTTTCGGCTAATTATTGTGCAAATGTATGTTTATTTGCAGTAATGCCAGAGACTTTGAGTTGAATTTGTCCCTCAATGGAGAATGAAATCAACATGACTTACGCGCCTGTAACAGACGTACTTGGCGGCAAGCTAGCGGTAGACAGTGAAGTAACTGTTCGCGGCTGGATCCGTTCACGTCGTGATTCCAAAGCTGGAATCTCTTTCCTTGCCATTTATGACGGCTCTTGTTTCGACCCGATTCAGGCCGTGGTTCCTAATAATCTTAATAATTACGAAGACGAAGTATTAAAGCTAACAACTGGCTGCTCTGTTGAAGTAACAGGTAAGATTGTTGAGTCTCCTGCGAAAGGTCAAGACTTCGAACTAGCAGCAACTGACGTTAAAGTTGTAGGCTGGGTTGAAGACGCTGACACTTACCCAATGGCTAAGACACGTCACTCTATCGAATACCTTCGTGAAGTTGCTCACCTACGCCCACGTACAAACGTGATCGGCGCAGTAGCACGTGTACGTAACTGTCTATCTCAAGCGATTCACCGTTTCTACCACGAGCAAGGTTTCTTCTGGACTTCAGCTCCGCTTATCACTGCATCTGATGCAGAAGGCGCTGGTGAAATGTTCCGCGTATCGACGCTAGACATGGAAAACCTACCTCGCACTGACGAAGGCAAAGTTGACTTCAACGAAGATTTCTTCGGTAAAGAAACTTTCCTAACAGTATCTGGCCAACTTAATGCTGAAGCTTACGCTTGTGCACTAAGCAAGGTTTACACGTTCGGTCCTACGTTCCGTGCTGAAAACTCAAACACAAGCCGCCACCTAGCTGAATTCTGGATGGTTGAGCCTGAAGTTGCGTTTGCAGACCTTGACGATGTAGCAAAACTGGCTGAAGACATGCTTAAGTACGTTTTCGCTGCTGTTCTTGAAGAGCGCCGCGACGACCTTGAGTTCTTCGCTTCTCGCATCGACAAAGAAGCAATCACTCGTCTAGAGCAATTCGTAGACGCTGATTTCGCACAAGTTGACTACACTGACGCAATCCAAATCCTACTAGATTCTGGTAAGAAATTTGAATTCGACGTTGAGTGGGGCATCGACATGTCTTCTGAGCATGAGCGTTACCTAGCTGAAGAGCACTTCAAAGCACCTGTTATCGTTAAGAACTACCCGAAAGACATCAAAGCTTTCTACATGCGCTTAAACGACGACGGCAAGACAGTTGCAGCAATGGACGTACTTGCACCAGGCATCGGTGAAATCATCGGTGGTGCACAACGTGAAGAGCGTCTAGACATTCTAGACGAGCGCATGATTGGTATGGGTATCGACCCTGAGCACATGAGCTGGTACCGCGACCTACGTAAATACGGCACTGTGCCTCACGCTGGCTTCGGTCTTGGCTTTGAACGTCTAGTATCTTACGTAACAGGTATGGGCAACGTTCGTGACGTTATCCCGTTCCCACGTACACCACGCTCTGCTAACTTCTAATCTCAGCTTTCTTCTTTCAGAGAAGTCAGTATAGATAGATAATTAAATAGATAAAAACCTCCGTATATACGGAGGTTTTTTTATACGCACTTATTTATAAGGGTATGTTCATAAGCCCCTATTGATAAGCGCCTACTGATACAAGCTTAACAGCTCAGTCTACTCGACAGTACGAACCAAAAAGTGATCTAAAAGTATCTTCTCGCCCGTCTGTTCTAGCGGCTTAAATTCAATCACCATCTGATCACCATTTTGCTCAAAAGCATTCACTTTAAAGAATAAGCTCTCCTTATCCGCCTTAATGTTATGAGCAACCTGACGACCATTTACAAACACATCAAAAGCGGGCGCTTTTGGGTTTGCAGGAATGACAGTTTCAAAAGTGTACGTTTCACCTTCTTGCGCATAAGCTGTGTTGTAAATACCGCCATCCTTCGTCCAATAAGTACCATTAAAATCCATACTTCCAGCTTTCCAATAGCTGTAAAAGGCGTGAAGATCTTCGATACTGTTCTGGGTCGTTGGCGTCCATCTTACGTCACCAAGATTGACTGGCTTCGTGTAACTAAACCCATGCTCCCTCATATCCTTGTTTAAGGAATCTAATCTCCCCAAAACATCATCAAAGGTATCTTGCCAACCAAGTTCGCCATAATATTGAAGGCCTATCTCCCCAATAATGTAAAACTCGTCGTCTCGTTCAATCGTAATGCCTGAACCTGAGTCGCCATGGATGATCAGCCACTGCAAATCACTTTGAGGCATGATCACCGGGTTATATTTATATTCAGCTAACCATTTCTTATCTGTGTCATTGTACTTAACAAATTTCTTCCCGCCATTACGGCCGTTATAGTTACCAAAGCCAACGCTATTTACTTCATAAACCTCTGAATGATCGAACATCCCTTTCTCTGGTAACTTCGCAGGCTTAATACCGGTTATTGGCGTGTCTAAACGCACCAGAGCGAAATCATAAATGCCATCGGTAAATTCATACTCCCCCCACTCACCATCAGGGTCAGTTGTCGCACGTGATGTATGAATAACGTTGAACTTACCGTTCTCATCTTTTTCATAAGAAGAACAAGTGACTGCATTTTCATACCCTTCACTTTTAGAGCCTGATACGTGATTTGCCGTTATCACCCAATAAGGGTCAATTAAGGTCGCGGACCCCGCATTCATATGACAGGCAAAATCGAACTGAGTTTGTAGTGCGAACGTTTTGTGTTGAGTGACCGAACGATCCATTTTCCCGAGACCTGAGTGAGCAGAAAAAGTCGCTAAAATTGCAGATGCTAGAATGATTTTTTTCATGTTACTCAACCTCTCTCAACTGGATAGCCTCAATAGCGTGATAGCCTTGTCTCGATTCAAAATCAAACTGCCTATATTGGCGTGAATATGAGATTTCTACGATGTCATCTGGCGATTGAGATTCGAAAACAATCGTATTTTTGACACTGGTCATGTGAAATGAAATGTCATTTTTAATTGTGATGCATTGCTTGTTAATACATGCGGTCACATCAGCAGAAGACAGCCAATTATGTGTATAAAGCTCTACAGCAAATCGCCCTTCTTTACTCGGCTGAACGTCAAAAGAGAAACCACTAGAACCAACAAGCAAACCTGAAAAAGCCAGCTCTTGGTTATAATCCGTAGAGTCGCCGCCTTGCCAGTAGTAACGATTGCCAACTGCATTTTTAGTCTCTGAAGTAGCGACTTGTTTTAAATCACCAATAACCTTCACATCACCAATTAAGGCACTGTTGGGTTTATCTTTTCTTTGATACTCTCCATAAAGAAAAGCCCAATCTAAGCCGTTTAAGTCCACATCTCTTGCGTAACGATACTTTCCCTCATCAAGCTCATAGCCGATAAATTCACTGGTAATAGACAGTCTATTAGTGCCAACTTCCGAAAAATTGCTTAGTCGATTCAAATCAACATGGAGTTCGCTTGCTGAAGCATTGGTGGCTAACAAAGCCAACATGCACAGGTTTGTTCTTGTATATTTCAATCTCATAATCCCGCATCTCAATTAGTCATAACCAATTGTAATAAATGGGAAATTTAAACCTGTAAGGTACTGTAAGCCTTTGATTTGATCACTTTTATCGCATAGCGACCAATAATTGACGTGAATATATAACAATGAAAGGTAGGCTCTGGTTATTTCCTAGCACAACCAATAAGCCAAGTTTTTGACTAAAGGTGATGCATATTCCAAATAATCACCATTTCTCGCTTACACAGACTTACAAAGCCTGTGGCATTAAAGTATGAGATAGCCTTCAGAGCTCAGGTTTAATGCAATTATTCAAAAGTTCAGGTCATTTAAAACGAAAAAGCCCTGCCAAATTCTGGCAGGGCTTAAAATAATTCGACTGGATAATCGGCTTAATCGACATCTTGGTCGATAGCGTATTTTATCGCGAGACCGCAGATTGCCATCATAACGAACGGGATAGCCGCTGTTGTATATTCAGCCCAAGCCATATCAGCGAAGGCTTTTGCCAGCAATACGTGGCCGAGAATAAGCAGAAGCGCACACACAATCGCGACGATAATCAGCTTAACTTCATTTCCCATAGTCATTTTCAACATAACGGTATCTCCAATATTTGGTCTAACTGTATTGAATCACAACTCTTTGTTGTACAAGGCGTACAGTTGCACCAGAAACAATCCGTACAGTTGAAATCATGCTCTGTTTTATGAGTGACTTAAGGTTTTACGAATGCGTAAGTTGATGTGCCAGTTTGCCAAGCAAGATTAGTGCTTGTTCTTTCTCTTCTGTGAGTTCATAAGAGAAGTTCAATCTGATCGCGTTATCTACTCTGCCCTGCTCACTAAACAGATCGCCTGAAGCGACGCTGATCCCCTGAGCAATCGCTAGTTGGTAAAATTGTTGACTGTCGAATTTTGCGGAAAGACGAATCCATATGAAGTAGCCACCAGCCGGTTCTTCAATCTCGACGGAATGCGGGAAGTACTGCTTAATGACCTCAATGAATAGCTCTTTTCTCACTAGAAGATTTTTACGTAATTTACGAAGGTGATTGTCGTAACTTTCATGTGTTAAGAAGTGTGCGACGCCAAGTTGCACAGGCGCACTACTCGACAGTGTAGAAAGAAGCTGCAGCTTTTGAATGGCATCATTGAAACGCGTGTTCACAACCCAGCCGACCCGATAACCCGGACACAGACTTTTTGAGTACGAACCACAAAGCAGAACAGAATCGGTCTTATCGAAGGCTTTTAGTGGCTTGGGTTTATGCCCTTCAAAGTAGAGGTCACCATATACGTCATCTTCAATAATGTAGGTTTCGTGTTGTTCTGCAATCCGAACTACACGGCGCTTCGCTTCTTCAGACAAACTTGTCCCTGTCGGGTTTTGAAACGTCGTCATCAGCCAACACGCTTTTACATCTTGGTTTTGTAGTGCGCTTTCAAACTGCTCAATATTCAATCCATTGATTGGGCAAACATCCACTTCGATAGGATTGAGTCCTAATCTTTCTACGGCCTGTAAAGCACCATAGAAAGCGGGAGATTCAATCACAACATTATCACCCGACTTAGTAACCGTTTGCAGGCTTAAGTTAAGCGCTTCCATTGCGCCAGAGGTAATCACGATATCTTGATGGTTAACCGTAATGCCTTGCTGCAGGTAACGCTGCGCGATTTGTCTTCTTAAGGACTCACTTCCCGGTGGCAGATTATTGATCACACTGGCACCTGTCATCTTTCTACCAGCACTGGCAAGGTTTCGAGTCAAGGTAGGTAATGGGAAAAGGTCAGGATCGGGGAACGCTGAGCCAAAAGGAATCACACCCTCTGCTGAACTCGATTTCAAAAAGTCGAATAATCGATCATTAATGGCTTTCTTTTTGTGTACTAACGGCAGTTCATAATCAACTCCGTCCACACGTGGTGCAACAAAGTAGCCCGACTGAGGCTTAGCAATGATCCACCCTTCGCTTTCTAACAATTGGTAGGCTTGTAAGACAGTACTATTACTGACGTTGTAATTTCGACAACTCATGCGTACCGAAGGGATCTTCTCTCCGGATCGCCAAGTGTTATTAGCGATCTGAGTTCGAATATCCTTTGCAAGCTCTTCATAACGCGCCATCTAATTGTACTACCTAGAGAAATTCTAATAAGCCGGGGATTTTATCACTAACGTTAACAACTATTGCTGCTATCCATATGATTGGACCTAATTTCTATAATAGTGTGAATTGGTTCACAGATAACTTTGTATGCTTTGCTAAGTTTGTAACCAAGGCGGGAGCCAAGTTCGTTCTACGCCTCTATAATTTGATGTAACCCAAAAAACATGCGAGATAACAATGAAAAAAATAGAAGCAGACCAGTTAAGTTATAAAGGAGAGTCAAACGGTGTTCATAGTTGGACAACACCGAGTGGCCAGCCATATTACTGGCACCCAGATTGGCTACATATCGCTGAAGATGCTACAGGCTCACATCCAAAGCAGAAGATCGACGTCGATCAAGACCAAGCACCAACTGAGAAACACGCGGTGTCTGCTATTCTGAAACACCTTAACCAATGGGCATCAGACAAACTAGCGTCTCACCCTGAGATTGAAACAGGTTCTATCGAAGCTGAAATCAACCTGAAAAAGTAATTGTTTTAAAGTAGATAGCGAACTCAATCACTCGCGATTCCACTCAAGTATACCGACTGAATAGCCTCTAATCTCAACGAGGCTATTCAAATATCTTCATAGTAATGCTGCAATAACCCCCACCTAGCTAACAAATCACTAACACAAACCAGTTTCTTGTATCATTCAACGAAAGCTATCGATAGAATTTCCGGTTACATTCACACCAGCAATGCTAGTCATGCAAATTTCCAATATCGTGAATCAATGTGAAAATCGCGTATTCGTAAACTTAGGATTAGTTACGAAACCCTAAGATGAAAATCAACAAAGGCTTATCGATGGATACTTCAAATTACAATCAATCGCTAACGACTAAATTATATGTCATCGCTGGCGTGCTGTTTGGCACCTACGGCAGCCGGGTGTGCCCAATGCTCGAAAGCTTAACGACGTTAGAGATTTTCACACAAGTCAGTATTGTGTTTGTCTTATTATGGCTCGCGCGTCGTTACTTATTAGCGCAACACTCCTTAGTCAAACAAGGTCGATTCGCGCAGCTCGATACCCTGCTATTTTTTGCTGCAAGTGTGCCTTTCGCGCTCTACTACAACTTAAGCTATGAATTCACCATAGATAGCAATTTGAAGGTGTTGTTTGGCATGAGCCTATTTGGCTTCTTTACTGGAACCATTCTTCAACTGAATGCCAAGCTTAGTCAAATGGATAAAATGGAGGCGACTGGGCAATTTGACTTCCAACTGATTGGCGAAAGGAGTTCGCTGGTTAAGCAAATGATTGGTTTGGTTATCGTGCTTTTGGTAACACTAACCACCATGCTGACGATGATTGCCGTCAAAGACATCTTTTGGCTAGAACATAACCCTGGCCGTTTGTTAGACGGCACCGGCAAGATCAGTGTGATCAAAGAATTCATTTATTTGGCAGTGGTGCTGGGTGGCTACGCGATAACCATTATGACTTTATGGAGCAAGCTGATTAAGCGAATTCTCCTAAGCCAAGAGTGTGCATTGAGCAAGGTCACCAATGGCGAACAAGGCGTTCGCTTACCTATTTTCGGCTACAATGAGCTGGGTTCAATGGCATCAATGACCAACACCATGCTTGATAGCCTCGAAACGGCACAAAACGAAGTCAAAACTACCCGTGACGTTGCGATCGTAAGTTTGTCTGCGTTGGCAGAATCTCGAGACAATGAAACCGGTGCTCACATTCTGAGAACCCAAGAATACGTAAAGGTACTCGCACAAGAGCTCAGTAAGTCGGAAATCCACGCAAACTTGTTAACACCAAACTACATAGAGCTGCTTTACAAATCTGCCCCACTTCATGACGTAGGCAAAGTAGGCGTGCCTGATAACGTGTTATTAAAGCCGGGCAAATTAACTGACGAAGAGTTTGAGATAATGAAAGGTCACCCCGCAATTGGTGCTGAAGCGTTATCTATTGCAGAAAAGCAGTTAGGAAGCAGCTCTTTCCTGAGAGTCGCGAAAGAGATATCTCTGACCCACCACGAAAAATGGAACGGCAGCGGTTATCCAAATCAGCTGTCTGGTGAGGACATCCCATTATCCGGGCGCTTGATGGCATTAGCCGATGTTTATGACGCGTTAATATCAAAACGAGTCTACAAGCCAGCCTTTACTCATGAACAAGCTAAGCAGATTATCTTGGAGGGCAATGGGACGCATTTTGATCCGCAAGTTGTCCAAGCTTTTCTGGCTGTCGAACAAGAGTTTGTTTCGATTGCCGCGACCTACAAAGATGGCAAAAATGTACCAAGTGAACTCGAGCGTGAAAGCTTTATTGCTCAACCAGCCTAATCTATATAAAAACCACTAACTTCTTGCACCCTATAGGTTAATCCGTAGGGTGTTTTGTTATCAAATACCCTCTTTAGTCAATAAATCTGATTGAAATGGATTTTTTTTGGCCTTTCTGTTCACTTCGTATTGTCTTAAAAATTCCATACAGGTATAACTACCCATAGATACTATCCCCTCTCAATTGACATGGATGAAGATTATGTTTGAAAAAGTGTTAGCTGCTCCCGCCGATCCTATCCTCGGCCTTACTGAAGAGTTTAAAAAAGACTCTCGTGCAGAGAAAATCAACCTTGGTGTTGGCATCTACAAAAATGAAGCTGGCCAAACGCCTGTACTTAAAACAGTAAAGAAAGCAGAAGCTGCACTTCTTGAAAGCGAAAAAACCAAATCTTACCTGACAATTGAAGGTACAGCTGAGTACGGCCTAGCGGTTCAGAAGCTTCTTTTCGGTTCAGACGCAGAGATCGTAACGTCTCAACGCGCGAAAACTGCACAAGCTCCTGGTGGTACTGGTGCACTTCGCGTTGCTGGCGAATTCATCAAGCGCCAACTAGGCGATGCTAAAATCTGGATCAGTAACCCAACTTGGGCAAACCACAACGGCGTTTTCGCTGCTGCGGGTATCGAGACAGCTCAATACAGCTACTACAACGCTGAAACAAAAGACAAAGACTTCGCAGGCATGGTTGCTGACCTAGAGAAAGCTTCTGAAGGCGATATCGTTCTTCTTCACGGCTGCTGTCACAACCCAACAGGTATCGACCCAACAACTGACGAGTGGGAAGTGCTGGCTAAACTGGTTGCTGAGAAGAAACTGCTTCCTTTATTCGATTTTGCTTACCAAGGTTTTGCAAAAGGCGTTGAAGAAGATGCAGCTGGTCTACGTATTTTTGCTCAATACAACAAAGAGATCCTTGTTGCTAGCTCATTCTCTAAGAACTTCGGCTTGTACAACGAGCGTGTGGGCGCATTCACTCTAGTTGCAGAATCTGCAGACGTAGCAACGACAGCGTTCTCTCAAGTTAAGAGCATCATCCGCTCTATCTACTCTAACCCACCAGCGCACGGTAGTGCTGTAGTAACTCACATCCTTGGTGATGCTGATCTACGTGCTGAATGGGAAGCGGAAGTGGCAGAAATGCGTGACCGTATCCAAGAGATGCGTGAGCTATTCGTAACAACATTGAAATCTGAAGGTGTTGATGCAGACTTTACATTCATCGAGCGCCAAAACGGCATGTTCTCATTCTCTGGCCTAAGCAAAGAGCAAGTAACTCGCCTGAAAGACGAATTCGCTATCTACATTGTTGGTTCTGGCCGTATCAGTGTTGCAGGCATGACTAAGTCAAACATGGGTCCTCTATGTAAAGGTCTTGCTGCGGTTCTTTAATCGAAAAGCGAAACCTGTATCTGTCGACCTAAAGCCCATAGCCTATAGATATGCAAAAGCCAGCGATTAAGCTGGCTTTTTTGTGTCTGTCTCTTTGTATATAAGAGCTATGTATATAATAGCTATTAAGGCACTTAGCCTTTTCGTTACTAACACTTAGTCTCTGCGTACTAACGCTTAGCCTCTGCGTTACTGGTTAGTACTCTAAGAAGAACTCTACACCTAGCTCGTTCGTCCTCTCGCTTCCACCTTTACTACCCTCACCATCTCTGTGTTGATAAGAGCCACCAATCGCAAACTTATTGGTCACGAGATAGCGCAAACCCACGTGGTAAATTTCTTCATCAAACAGGTCACTTCGGTTCACTTGCACACTGCCGTTAGCAATCCAACGTTTTGCAAAACCATAGTTGAGTTCGGCTTTTACACCTTGGACAAATTCAGTATCCGATTCGATGGTTTTGTTGCTGCCATTAAGCTCTACCTCACCTTTAGTAATACCCAGCAAGTAAGAAGCGACAATATCCAAATCTTTCTTGATGCTGTAACGATACCCAGCCCCTGCCATTAAGGTATCAATTCGAGTGGTACTTTCATCTGGATGAATGAAGCGTGCACTGTAGTCGCCCAACAACAACCAATCATCCGTCATCGCGTAACTGACGCCTAATCCATACGACGAGGCATTGTTATTACTGCCTGCATCTTCATTTAAACTGCCCGAATGCGCGGTGGCATAAACATGGTCATAATCAAGAATATCCACCGCGTTAGTGTCCGCCCACAAACTTGGAGAAAACATAAAAACCGCAGGTACCAAACTAAGCTTCCACTTCGACATTCCTATCATCCTTCAACTGTCACTCCATTAACTGAAAGATTAGTCTATCCATAAGACTTTAAAAAGGTTTTAGCTCACAGATTGATTTGTGCCGGAAAATTATTATCAAATGTTGTACCATGAAATCATACAAACCAATGGATGATCATTATGGATGCTGAGTTATTAGAGATTCAAAACTTTCTGGCACAATACCCCCCTTTCTCTGAACTTCCTGAAGAGATATTGGTGAAAGTGACCAGTAGTGTAGAAATTTCTTATTACCGCCAAGATACCCCTATCATTCACTTTGGTGATCAAATTCATGATCTCTACATCGTTCGAAGTGGCGAAGTTGAAGTCTATCGTCGTAAGGGCGAACTCTATAATCGCCTTGATGAAGGGCATGTGTTTGGACAAATGGGGTTGCTGACCAACAACAAAGTTCGCTTCCCAGTTAAAGCGACCGAAGATACCCTTCTCTACTGCATCCCTGAGCCGATTTTCCAAGAGCTCTACGACAACTATGATTCATTCGCCGACTTTGTCGAGGTGGAAGATAACGCGCGACTTCGCCAAGCAAACTCAGACAGCAACGACGCCAACGATTTGTCGACATCTAAGGTCAAAACGCTATTGACCAGCGAAGCGCCGATGATCGAGAAAACGCGCACCATCCAACAAGCAGCAACCATGATGGCAGAAGACAATGTCTCTTCTCTACTGATCATCGACCCTGATATTGTTGAAGATGATGAAGACGATTCAACACCTGTTATCGGCATCATTACCGACCGAGACTTATGTACTCGCGTTCTAGCCGAAGGCCTTGACCCGTCGGATGAAGTATCCAGTGTGATGACACCAGAGGTTATCTCACTCGACCACAATGCCTATGTATATGAAGCAATGATGACCATGCTTCGCTACAACGTACACCACTTGCCAGTGCTTAAAGATAAGAAACCTATCGGTATTATCGAAGCGACCGATATTGTTCGCTACGAGTCTCAAAACTCGCTGTTATTGGTAAGCAGCATCTTCCAACAACAAAGCATTGAAGATCTCAAAGTACTTTCTGAACAAGTAAAAGACAGCTTTGTGCGCTTGGTTAACGAAGATGCCAACGCACACATGGTGGGTACCGCAATGTCGGTAATCGGCCGTAGCTTTAAGCAACGTATTATCGAGCTAGGCGAAGAGAAATTAGGTAAAGCGCCCATTCCTTATTGTTTCCTTGCACTCGGCTCGATGGGTCGTGATGAGCAATTGCTCGTCACTGACCAAGATAACGCCATTATTCTTGATGACACCTACGACGAGAAAAAACACGGTAAATACTTTGAAGAGCTATCGACCTTCATTTGTGATGGCTTAGATCAGTGTGGCTATGTGTACTGTACCGGTGACATCATGGCCACCAACCCAACGTGGCGTATGACTCGTCGCCAATGGGAAGAGTGCTTTGCCGATTGGATTGATGATCCAAACCCGAAAGCGCTGTTGAACGCTTCTATCTTCTTTGATTTAGACGGCGTCTACGGCCGCTTGAAATGGGCGGAACAACTGAACAGCTTTATTGTTCGCCGTGCACGTAAGAACAACCGTTTCTTAGCATGTCTTGCTCGTAATGCGCTTAACCGCACACCGCCACTCGGATTCTTCAAAGATTTCGTGATGGAGAAAGATGGCCGTCACAACAACTCAATCAACCTTAAACGTCGTGGTACTGCGCCACTGGCCGATCTAATTCGTGTTCACTCGTTGGCGGTAGCCTCTCGTTCTAAGAACTCATTCGAACGTTTAGATGACATTATCGACGCAGGTATTCTACCAAAAGGCCGAGCTCAAGATTTGAAAGATGCGATGGAGTTTATCTCCTTAGTTCGTATTCGCCACCAAGCACACGATGTCGACAACAACATAGAACCGGATAACAACATTGAGCCAGAGAACCTATCTGACTTCGAGCGACGTAACCTAAAGGACGCATTCCAAATATTAAGCAATGCGCAGAACTTCCTTAAGTTCCGTTATCAAGCCAGCAATAAGTTTAAGTAGGGCCTATGAACAAACTATTCAGATCACCTGCGGTCGATTGGCCATTTAAGTTTGCTCAAAAGCTGGAACGAGCGAGAGACGAACGCTTAAAGCAATTTTATAGCCAACCTCTTCCTGCGCCTGATACGCCATTATCAGAAGTAACCTTCTTAGCTGTCGACTTTGAGACTACGGGTTTAAACCCAAACAAAGATGGCATCATTACCATTGGCCTGGTCCCGTTTACGCTAAATCGTATTTACTTACGACAAGCCAAACACTGGACACTGAGACCAAAGCAGAAATTAGAAGAAGACTCTGTGGTTATTCATGGCATCACTCACAACGACATTATTGACGCGCCAGACCTTAGCGAGGTGTTAGATGAGATATTAGAATCGCTGGCGGGTCACATCCCAGTGGTTCACTATCGTCGTATCGAGCGTGACTTCTTGGATAACGCACTGAAAGTGAGATTAGGTGAAGGGATCGAATTTCCAGTCCTCGACACACTCGAGATTGAATCTCAAATCCAGAACAAACTGGCTGGCGGCTTATGGAATAAGCTCAAAGGCAAGAAACCAGCATCAGTAAGGCTTGGTCAAAGTCGCCGTCGATACCATTTGCCGGACTACACGCCGCATCATGCATTAACGGATGCAATTGCGACCGCAGAGTTACTACAAGCGCAGATTGCACATCATTTTAGCCCTGACATGCCGGTTAAAGATTTCTGGTTATAGCTAGATTTAAATACTGTTTAAATCGTACGTGAAGCGATTAGGCATTAACCGTTAGCCATTAGCCATTAGCCATTAGCCATTAGCCGTTTTACACCTTAATACTCATAACGCTCACATTATCGAAATAGTGAGCGTTTTTTTGCGTATTAGGAAAAGCTTACTCCGCTGTCGGACCAACTAATCGCATTTCCCAATCTTCGACTTTGCCAGTTTCAAGGCGACGCTCTATAAGTGCTCCCCAAGATTCGACTAAAGGTAGCTCCGCCAATTCTTTGAGCTCTTGTTTATTCAAACAACCTGTGAACACCGCCCCCATGATGCGAGTTAACGGCCATTCTGGATAAGGTCTTTCACATAGAATGATCTCATCTCCAGCACCGATATCACCCTCTTCCAATACACGGAAATACCAGCCAGTTCTTAGCGTATCTTGCAGCCTTCTTGCCATATCATTTTGATCGAATCTCACGTTCAGCTTCCAGCACGGCATACGCCCTTGCGAGACTTCCAACAATGTTGAACCAATACGAATCTTATCTTTCAAGCAAATGGAGTGCTCCGTGATGCCGCTTGAGCTTAGGTTCTCGCCAAATGCGCCTGCAGATTGAAAGATGATTTTGTCACCTAACTCTTCCTGCCAAACTGGGTAGTGCTCGCTTGGGTAGATATGAAGGGCTTTTTGAATACCACCGTGAAAGCGAGGGTCGCCTTGTTCATCAGTGGTAAAACCAAGTTCTGTGGCATGCTGACGCTCAGGTGAAATCTGCTTGTTGATGGCACTATTTGCACCGTGTGCAAAGGCAACAGTTTTACCAACCAATACGCTATTTACTACGCCTAACTTCTTCATATCTTTCCCTTTTACCTAAACTTATTTTCTGAACTACGTGAGACAAACGACACGATAACTCGATTTCATTCACTACGCCAAGCATGATAACCTAACAAACCAACGTCAGAATAGGGACATAAAGCCAGTTAACCATGCCAACCCGCCAAATAGATTCACACTCCGGAATCATCACCTCAAATGAGATGATGGTCGCCAATCCTAATTCACCAGCGTTAGTGAAGACCATCGATATGCCCAAGGGCTACGTCGATGCAATGCACCAACATACGTGGCATCAAGTGATCTTCCCACTCAAAGGCCTATTGCAAACGAAAACCGAGCACTACCAGCATCTTGTGCCCCATACTTCTGCTTTGTTTGTGCCTGCAGGTATTCAACACGAATCTATCGCATTGAGCCATACAACATTTGTCGGCATCTACCTTAATCCTACATTTGGAAATGAATATAAGCCTCAAGTACGAACCATTACCCTCACGCCGTTTTTAAATGAGCTCTTGCAGGAAATTCGCAGACAGTGCGAAGGATTTGCGGGTGATGAAGAGGTATCGCGATTGCTTTCGGTATTGCACGATCAGATCTTGAAAGACAACATTCAAACTTTTCAATTGTTGCTACCCGAAGACAGGCGCTTGAAGCTTATATTTGAAGCGCTGACAGAGGCACCAACGTTGGATTTGTCGTTGAAGGAATGGGGAGATAAAGTCGGCGCATCAGAGCGAACCTTATCGCGCTTATTCTCAAAAGAATTCAATACGTCATTTCAGTTATGGCGACAACAAATCCGCCTGATTTACTCGTTGTCTTTGCTCGATGAAGAGTTCTCAATCCAAAGCATTGCCGACCAAATCGGTTATCAAAACGACTCGTCCTACATCAAAGCATTCAAGGCTTCCTTCAATGTCACCCCGCAGCAGTTTCGCTTAAATGGTCGAAGAAGATGATTTCAGCCTCTATGTTTTTAGCATCTGTAGAGATAAAAAAAGAGGAGCCCCAGGCTCCTCTTTTTATTGGATAATATCGAAGTTTGCCTATTGAATTAAGCGTATTTCTCTTCGAAGTCTTTCATGAAGCTGACTAATACTTGCACGCCTTCCAAAGACATCGCGTTGTAAAGTGAAGCTCTCATTCCGCCTACCGCTCTGTGACCTTTTAGCGATTTCAGACCCGCAGCATCAGCTAACTCTAAAAACTTTGCGTCTAGTTCTGGTTTCGCCAATTGGAAAGGTACGTTCATTCTTGAACGGTTTGCGGTGTGAACATCGTTTTTGTAAAAAGCAGAGCTATCAATCGCATTATAAAGCAACGCCGCTTTCTCTTTGTTCACCAACTCCATAGCTTCAACGCCACCTTGAGCTTTCAGCCACTTGAATACAAGGCCTGATAGGTACCAAGCGTAGGTTGGTGGTGTGTTGAACATTGAGTCTTTTTCAGCAAGTACTTTGTAGTTAAGAATGCTCGGCAATACTTCGTTTGCTAGTTCTAGTAGATCATCACGTACGATAGCAATGCAGATACCAGCTGGGCCGATATTCTTTTGAGCACCCGCGTAGATAACACCATACTGAGACACATCGATCTTACGAGACAGAATGTTAGATGACATATCCGCGACGATTGGCTTATCCGTTTGAGGAAGCTCACTGATTTCAATGCCATCGATGGTTTCGTTTGGACAGAAATGTACGTACGCCGCTTCTGGGTCGATTTTCCAATCTTTAGCCGGAACAACCGCCGCTTTGCCATCAATAGATGTCTTCGCGTTAAATACATCGATTTCGCAATATTTGCTCGCTTCAGTCACTGCGCTTTCTGCCCAGTAACCCGCATCAATGTAAGTTGCTTTCGTCGCGTCACCTAGAAGGTTTAGAGGAACAGCAGCGAATTGAGCACGAGCGCCCCCCTGACAGAAAAGAACTTTATAGTTGTCTGGGATGTTCAGAAGATCACGTAGGTCTTGCTCAGACTCATCGGCAACTTGAATAAATTCTTTGCTGCGATGGCTGATTTCCATAACGGAAGTGCCTAAACCATTCCAATCAATGAAGTCTGCTTGCGCTTGTTTCATTACCGGTTTAGGCAGTGCCGCTGGGCCAGCACTAAAGTTGAATACGTTATCTAATGTAAGTTCCATGGGGATAATTGCTCCTGCTAAATAATAACTATGCAAGTAATACCATGTTTTACCCAACATAAAAACAACAAAAGAGGTCTTAAGACCTCTTTTGTTTCGTACCGTACAAAATGTTTAACTTAACCCGTTAGATCGCCCTATCAGTATTAAGCCCGACTCTTTTTATTGAACAAAAGCCGGCATAAGCAGTGCAATTAATGGAATTTCTTGTCCATTTTCAAACACTAGATTTCCATTTTCTAGGTCAGCCGTGATTTCATAACCACTTTCTGTTTGCTTGATCATTTCCATCACGATCAATTCGTCGATACCTTCACGGATAAAAGGGTATTCTTCAACAAGCTCATTTGAGAAGCTAGATTGAACATTACCTGTTAATGCAGGGACAATCATTGAAGGGTTACTGCTGATGTTTTCTGTGCCTTCCGGTACGCTCACCAACCATTTAGATTCAAACTGACCCTTGCCTAATTCTAACGACATATTGTTCATTGAAAGGTCGAAGCCTTTAGCAAACAGTACGTCGATGAACGGAATAATCTCAGCCACATCTTCTTGTGTCAGAACAGGATTCGCCTGGTAGATTTCAAAGATTTTCTCAAACGACTGGCTGTCCAGTTTCGACATTTCAAAATCGACGTTTAGATTGTTCAACTGGCCTTCGTTGGTCTCAATGTTGGCGATATCCAACTTAAGACTGCTGCTCAAGCGCTTAGTCGCTTCATCTAGATGCGATTCAAAATCGTACTTAGAGTTTTCGATGGTCATGAAAGGCTGCATTGCAGAATCTGAAATCAAGAAGCTATCAATAGTAAAATTCTGCGTGCCTAACCAGTAACCTTTCGCTTGCTGGCCTGAGCCAATGCCTTTTAGGTTAGAGAGTGTGACCTCTTCACCCGTTTCAAAATCAATTTGAACCGATGGGATAGAAAGCTGGTAATCAACCTGCCCTAATACAGTGGCATGGCCAGACAGATTCGACTTCGTGATAGATACCGAGGTACCATTTTCTTCTGAGCCTTGGTGATTGAACTGGCTTAACTCGAAGTTGAAATCCGTGTTGCCGTTTAGCTCAGTGCTGGTAGTCAGAGTAAGAGGCAGAATGTCAGTGTTCTCAAACGTCGACAGCGCGTTTAAGCTCACTAAGCCATGGCTCACCGCACTATTAATGACAAACTCACTCGGTAAGCCATCGAGCGCAAGCTGCTCTTTCAAGCTCTCATCCGTCACAGTTACGCGAGTGATTACAGTAGAAGAAAGATAACCTCTATCGTATTCCACGATCTCAGCTTGAATGCTTGAATTGTTAAGCTTTGCAACGCCATCAGTAATCGCATTTTGTCCAATTTGCCCAACCGCTAATGGCCAACAAAGTGCCAATGAGATTGCTCCGCCAATTGCACCAATTTTTCTTAACTGTTCCATGAGTTCTCTTTCTACACTAGTCTGTTTTTTTTAGTCTAACCCATCAGTAGCAAACAAGAAACATTGAGTTAAATCAGTCTATTGCTCGATACTTCGATTGCCTCAATAAATTAACGGCTAGCTCTCATCCTTATTGAGCGGTTCTTGCTAGGCTAGAGACGTCGCTACTATTAAGGTTGAGCTGTGAATCAATACGCTGTTATCTGTTTGGACAATAATCCGGTTAGCATTGAAAGAATACGTTCGGAGCTGGCTCCGTTAGCATCTGTATTCGATATTTATACTGCCGAGAACATAGAAGACGCGCATCACGCATTAGAAGATATCCATGATCACCACCAAACCGTTGCTTTAGTGATCACTCATCATCATTCTGGATTTAATGGTGTGCAATTTCTTATTGAACTGGAACAGCTGCCCCATAGTAATACCGCAAGAACGATATTAGTCAGCGCTTCGTCAGACATTCAATCCATTCTGACCGCGGTGAATGAAGGCCGGCTCAATCACTGCCTAACCAAACCCGTTCAAGATCAAGTTCTATTCAAATCGGCGCAAAAAGAGCTGACCTCTTTTGTTATCCAATACGACTCAGAAAACCTGTTATCTTACAGTGATGCGTTGGATCAACAGCGCTTATTCAGAGCACACATCGAGCAAAAGATTCATTCTTTTCAATCGGGGTTCATTCACGACTACCACCAGCTTTCTGACAATGCCCTTGCAGAGCGTGTCGTCAGTGCATTACAAGATGTGTTTTCAAAAGATGACAAAACCAAGGCCATTCGAGACTACTCACCCGAACATCTCCTCACTGTAGAAGGTGAAGACAATCGCTTTTTATGGCTGATCATTGAGGGTGAAGCCGCTCTCTATAAAAAAGATGAGTTGGGGCAACAGCGGGAAGTGGTACGACACTCTAAGGGCAACATTGTCGGCGGGATGTCATTTGTGACGGGTGAACCTTCATTCTCAACCGCGATAACCCTAACGCAAACACGAGTCATCAAGCTGGATAAAGATAGCTTTGCTCAGGTAATGCACTCAAACAATACCCTGCTGCCGTTATTCACCAATCTATTGCTCCGTCACTTTAACCGCCGCTTGCAAAGAAGTATCACTAATAAAATCAAGCTGCAACAAACGTTGGAGTCACTAGAGTCTGCACATCAACAATTGATCGAGAAAGAGAAGATGGCGATGCTTGGGCAACTTGTCGCGGGCGTTGCTCATGAGTTGAACAACCCTATTGCCGCGATCTTACGAAGTATTGAAACCTTGTCTGAACATCTCGACCAGATACTCGAAAACTCGTCATTCCCAGAATCGAATAAAGGGACTGACGTGCTGGCGCATTCAAAGTTAGCCAAGCCACTATCAACGGCTCAAGAAAGACAACTCGTAAAGCATCTTACGTCGACTATCGATGATCGTGCGCTAGCCAAAAAAGCTGTGAGACTAAACCTAAGCCAAGACTCGGCGGTTCTAGACACCTTGAAAGACTCACCTGTCGCAGGCAAAGAGCTGCTCAATGACTTAGAGCATTACCACTATGTTGGAAACTCTATCCGCTCAATTCAAGTATGCAGCAAGCGTATTGCCGATATGGTTAAAAGCCTAAAAAGCTATGCCCGAGAAGATGAAGAGGTTCGCCACTACGCAGACATTCACGAAGGGCTTGAAGATACCTTAGTGATCTTTGAAAACAGACTCAAACATCACCAACTCGAAAAACATTACGACACCGAATTACCGCCTTTATTGTGCCAGTCGCTCTCGCTACAACAAGTATGGACGAACCTGATCTCTAACGCACTCGATGCCCTTTCTGAACGAGGAAAAGTGTCAATCACTACCTCTCAACAGACGCAAGGTGACGACACGTTTCTAGTAGTGGAAATTTCCGACACCGGCCATGGCATTGCGAAAGAAGACATCAGCACCATTTTCAACCCAAATTTCACGACCAAAAAAGAAGGTAACTTTGGTTTAGGAATTGGTTTATCTATTTCTCAACAAATCGTTTCGGCTCATCAAGGGTTTATTTTGGTGAAGTCTGAGGTAGGCAGCCATACACACATGCAAGTGTGGCTTCCATTCAAACAAGAAGGAGCACCTCATGAATAAGTACCTAATTTTATGTGTCGATGATGAGCCTGAAGTTCTTAACAGTGTCCTTCAGGACTTGGCGATATTTGAAGAGAACTTTCTGGTTGAAGGTGCTGAGTCTGTCGATGAAGCCAAGCAAGTAATCAAAGAAATGGGACAAGATGGTATAAAGCTCGCGTTAATCTTGTGCGACCACATCATGCCTGACAAAACCGGTATCGACTTTCTCATAGAACTCAATCAGAACGATCACACTAAGCCGACACGCAAACTACTGCTCACAGGGCAAGCTGGCCTGGAAGATACGGTTACCGCGATTAATAACGCAGCGCTTGATTTCTATATTTCTAAGCCTTGGCAAGGTGATCAGCTCAGAGACACAATTACTCAACAACTGACCGACTATGTGATTGCAAACGACAAGCAATTGCTAAACTGGACTTCCATTTTAGATACCGAGCGCATCCTCACGTCAATGGCAAACAAGCGAACAAGCTTTGGTGAATAAGCTAATGCATTGTAAATCGACCTTAAGTTTTGGTGAATCGAACTTAGATTTTGGTGAATAGTCCCATAAACATGAGATCTCAGTTGCAGAGCAGCGCCTAAATTGTATATTTTTTAGCTAAATGGCAAAGGATTGGCATTTTTATGGATTACTTTTCCACGAGTTAGATTAAACTGTCTCAATGTTTATGGTTTGCCTGATTTTTCTCAAGCCAAAGGAATTAACACTAAATAAAGGTTTATGGTCGTTATGCGCAAAATTCTACTTACTACCGCTATGCTATTGGCTTCTAGCCAAGCACTAGCTGTTGATGAACAACCACAAGTAATGAGCAACTTTAACTACGATTACTTTGAAGCACGTATCGGTGCTAGCCCAGTAACATTTGGTGGCGCGTTCAGTAAGTCAATTCACCCGAATGCTCACGCTATAGCACGTATCGATTCAGAATTTGAAGGCGATTACGACTCAGCTGTAGGTCTTGGTTTCCACGCTCCATTAAACAACTGGGCAGACCTAACAGGTGAAATGCTAGCTCGTATCGTTCAGCCTGAAAACTCAAGCTCTACTGATATCGGTATGGAAATCAACGTTGGTGTTCGCCAATGGCTTGGTCCACAACTAGAAGTTGGTGGTAAAGGTGGTTACGTTTCTATCGATGACAACGATGATTGGACGGGTTCTGTTTACGCGCGTTTCCACTCTACAGAGCTTTTCTCTTTAGGTGCTGAAGCTCGTATTAACGACTTCTACGGTGACCAGCTAATGTTCACGGCTCGTTTCAAGTACTAATACTTAACGCTCAAGCCCTAGCAAATAAGCTCTCCATGAGCACTTAGCCTTTTGATACTTAGTCTTTTAAGAAATCCGGCTAAGACAGAAACAAAAAAACCGAGGACATTCCTCGGTTTTTATTTATTAGTAATAATCTTAAGCATATAAGGCAAACTTCTTTAGTGGCAGCCCTTTAATAATTGCTGCTTGCGTGGCTCTTGTAATAGTTTCCAGTGAATACCATCAATTGCACCCGCAAATTTCCAAAGTAGTTTTAGGTCAACATCGTTTCCGTACGCTTTGCGAACCTTATTAAACACTTCAGGCGCGCCCAACTGCATAAACATTGAAACATCGTCCACACCCGCCTTTTTAACCATGCGCTCTAACGTAAGTTGCATGTTTGGAAGATCTCTCAATCGACGGCTAGCGGATGATTTCTTAAAGCTACGTTGCTGAATTGAATTATCGATTGAAGTACGAATAATACTATCCAATTCAGGATGTTCGCAGGTAAACAGGTCAGTAATATCGTAATAATTTACGGTAGCTGTTGTCTGTTTTTTTACATGACGATACTTTTCACAGTCAAGATCCGTCAGTTTTTTATCTAATGACTTTCCACCTCTGATGAATAAACAACCTTCACTCAATAAAGCGAACATAGCGTCATTTTGAAAGAGGCCGATACCTCCAAACATAGAACGTTTTTGATGCTCACCAAATTGATTCACGTAATTAATAAATGCTGTCTCGGTCATATCCGTTGATCCTTAATCAAATTACCCCGATTAGGTTCATTACCAGACAAGCAGCTTTTTATGCGAAAAATTTTTAATCTATTTTTTATTCTTTAGGTGAATATTATGATTTCGTTTTCCACCTTTAAATAAATGATACTTCGAAAAGAAAAATAAGTCTGGGCTTAGTTCACATCAATCAATTGAGTATTATGATTTTTCATGATTGATATCACAGTAAACTATCAAACAATGCTTAAATTTCGACACCCAGTGATACACCCGTTCAAATTATTCAAGGTTATGTCGTCGGATGAGTATTGCTTCACAGCATCGCGGCTTGTAAAATGGCAGAACATACATGTTGTTACTTTTTTTATGAATCATTTATCGTTTTTCTGGCTACCACAAAATAAGGCTCTTCTCTTAAAGGGTCTAGAATCAGAGTTTGCCCAACTTGTTGGCCATTCTATTTCAGCGGGAAAAATAACACTTCCTCCTATCCCTAACGTTGTACTGAAAATTCAAAAGCTTTGTACTCTCGAATCAACCGGGATTGCCGAAGTTGCCGAATGCTTACTTGAAGACCCAGGCCTCACTGCTGTCGTCATTCGAGTGGCTAACTCTGTCGTATTCAACAGACGCAACATTACTTGTGTCGATATGATGACGGCTGTGTCGCGCCTTGGCATATTAAGAGTGCGTGATATCGTTACGGCTCAGGCTATTGAACAACTCAAGCATTCAGTCAACCTGAGCAAAGAGTGTAATGAGTTACTGGTTCAGAGCGCTTCTGTCTCCAAAGAACTCGGCGCGACTATGGTACTGGTGACCAACGGCTTCAAAGAACTCTCCCCTATCGAATACCGCTACCTTGAACATGAGAAGTCACTGCTTGTTGGGTTACTGGCTGACATTGGTTTGTTCTGTTTAGTGAGCGAATACCACCTCTACCTCGAAAATGGCAATTACCTAGACCACGATATCGCCCTACAAATATTCCAAGGCCAATGTTCTGCAACCAGTAAACTGGTGCTTAATCGTTGGGGCTTCGACAGCGACTTTATTGATGTGTGCAGTAATACCATTAATAGCCACGAAGAACGCGAAGTGTCTTACTTGGATATTGCTCGAATCGCTAATCACCTGCTGATGTTCAGAAACAAGGATGAGAACATCGATGATCACGAAGTTGAACTTAACGTGACAGGTGCAGAGGTGCTTTATAAATTAAGCAACTTGAGCAAACATGATTTTAATGCAAAGCTAAGCGACGTGATCAATACTAGTGGCTTCTAAGTCACTGTTAAGTGACAAGTAAATGTAATATGAAGTAAATGCAATGGGGAAAGCATGTTTACAGGGATGATCTTTATATTTGCACCACTCGTCGTGGGGTATCTTTTTTCTATTTCGAACGATCAGACGCTAGAATTTATCAACCGCTCGACATCGCGGTTGATCTACGTGATTCTCGCGTTAATGGGGCTAAGCTTAGCCGCCCTCGATAACCTAGGCAGTAATCTGCAGACAATCCTTCTTTACACCGTCACTTTCTTTGTCTGCTTAAGTGTTTGTAACCTAATGGCACTGCCCGCTATTGATAAGTTACTGCCACTCAAAACCGACAGCAGCAAAAAGAAACTTCCCCTCTCTTCGATGGCGATGGAGTCGGCCAAACTGATCCTAGTTGTGGGTTCAGGCCTTATCGCTGGTTTAGTATTGCCTATCAGTCTTGATTGGGTTGATACCGCCAGTGAGTGGATTTTGTTTGTACTTCTCTTCTTTATTGGCATTCAACTGCGTAATAGCGGTTTAACACTTCGACAAATCTTGCTGAACAAACACGGCATGGTCATCGCAATCACGATTATCATTACCTCAATGCTAGGTGGCGTTATAGCGGCTTACATTCTGGATATCCCTCTGTTCAAAGCCTTGGCTATGTCTTCTGGATTTGGTTGGTATTCTCTGGCTGGTATCTTGATGGGTGACGCCTTTGGTCCTGTTTATGGCGGCGCTTCTTTCATGCTTGAGCTGTTAAGAGAGTTAGTTGCCCTAGTACTGATTCCAGTGCTGATTCGCAGCTATCCGTGTACCTCTATAGGCTATGCAGGTGCTACGGCGATGGACTTCACTCTACCTGTGATTCAATCAACAGGCGGTGTTCGATGTGTGCCTATCGCTATCGTCAGTGGCTTTATCCTAAGCTTGCTTGTCCCGATTTTGATGTTGTTCTTTGTATCTCTTGCTAACTAGATCGCAGGAATAGCGTTTGTTTTAGATTAGAATGCAACTCGAATACCTATGCCCAAGACACCGATACAGTTACCGAAATAAAAAGACACTAAGTGTCATTGCTCAACAAATAACGATCACGGTAACCTGTAACGACAAAGTTATAAAAAGAATAAACTTACAAAAGGAACCACTATGAAACGCCTTTGCGTCGCATTACTGCTAGCTTCAACTTCTACTTTCTCTTTTGCAGCAGATTCAATGTCTGAAACAAACCAGTGCCAAGCAAAAAAATATGATGCGTACATCGACGCCTCTTTGAATTGGTATGCCGACCTTGCTGCATTGACCTCTGAGCAATACCCAGAGCTAACAGAAGTCAGTGAGTGGTTCCTAGAAGGTCGTAAGCACCACTTTGAGCTTAATCGTGCTGCAGTAAACTACTACCTTGTGAATGACTCTAGCAAAGTGGCTACAGAACAACCTGTCGAAGGTTGGCTACAACTAGAGCAACACGACATTAAAACGCTATCAACACGTGATGATGAGCTAGGTAAAATCGCGAAAACAACGTTCGACGACCGCCAATCAACGCCTCATGCTCAAAACTACGAGTTACGTTCAGCCTTTGCAGAATTGCTTAGCCACCCTAAGCAAATCGATACGGCACTGCAACGCTACAACCAGTCAATTACTAAACTTGAAGCGATTAAGTGTAAATAACCCCTCATTTAATATGCTTTTTTGAGAAGTTGGATTTCATAATTAAGACGGGACATTGTTCCCGTTTTCGTTTAGATTGTCCCGCTCGCGTCAATATAAAAAAAAACAAATCGCTTGCTATGGTTACGGAACAAAAAACAGCAGATGTTAGCTTCGACAGTCTTTTACGTATCTTCACGGTACCTGAAGGCCCAGATTCAACACTCACTCAAATTGAAGACAAACTTTCACGAAACCTGAATCAATTCTTACGTGAACACATTGTGGCTGAAGAAAAGCCGCTGCGTGAAATTGAGAAAGATTTTTCAAATGCTCATATCCCTGAGCAGCCTGAGTTTGTTTCTGAACATACTGAGCATCTCCTCGATTCTCTCGTGTCTCACTCGGTTCATACGTCTTCGCCAAGTTTTATTGGCCACATGACGTCTGCTCTGCCGTACTTTCTGATGCCGCTTTCTAAAATCATGATTGCGTTGAATCAGAATCTAGTAAAAATTGAGACCTCCAAAGCTTTCACGCCCCTAGAGCGTCAAGTTTTGGGTATGCTACATCGCTTGATCTACCAAGACGACGATCAGTTTTATTCACGCTGGATGCACAGTGCGAACCACTCTTTGGGTGCGTTTTGTTCTGGTGGTACCATCGCGAACATTACTGCGCTTTGGGTTGCGCGCAACAATGCGTTGAAGGCACAAGGTTCGTTCAAAGGGGTAGAAAAAGAAGGCTTATTTAAAGCCATGAAGCACTACGACTACGAAGGCCTAGCCATCTTAGTTTCTGAACGTGGTCACTACTCTCTGAAAAAAGCCGCAGATGTCCTTGGTATTGGTCAAGAAGGTCTAGTATCTGTTAAGACGGATAACGACAACCGTATTTGCACTGACGATCTAAGACTCAAGATCGAGCAACTTAAGCAGAACAAGATCAAACCTTTCGCCGTCATTGGTGTGGCTGGTACAACCGAAACTGGTAATATCGATCCGCTAAGAGACATTGCTGAGGTGTGTGCCAAAACGGATTGTCACTTCCACGTAGATGCAGCTTGGGGCGGTGCGACTCTGATGTCGAACAATCATCGTCACCTGCTTGATGGCATCGAGCTAGCAGATTCAGTCACGATTGACGCACATAAACAGCTTTATATCCCTATGGGTGCGGGTATGGTGCTGTTTAAGAAGCCAGATGCGATGACAGCGATCGAACATCACGCTCAATACATATTGCGTAAGGGTTCGAAAGATCTTGGTAGTCATACGTTAGAAGGCTCTCGTTCCGGTATGGCAATGCTTGTTTATGCGTCGATGCACATCATCAGCCGACCTGGCTACGAACTGCTAATCGACCAAAGCATCAACAAAGCGCGCTACTTTGCCGACCTGATTAAAGATCAAAGCGATTTCGAACTGGTTTCAGAGCCTGAGCTGTGCCTACTGACTTACCGCTATGTGCCTGAGCCAGTTAAAGCGGCGCTGCTTAAAGCTGACGCAATAAAACGCGTTGAACTGAATGAGCTACTGAATGAACTGACCAAGTTTATTCAAAAGAAGCAGCGTGAAACAGGCAAGTCTTTCGTATCGCGAACGCGCTTAAATCCCGAAGCATGGGCACATCAACCAATCATCGTTTTCCGCGTAGTGTTAGCAAATCCACTGACAGGTAATGATATTCTTTCTTCAGTGCTTGAAGAACAGCGTGAAATCTCTAAACTAGCACCAAACTTGATGGGCAAAATCAACAAACTGGTTACGCAAATCAACGCATAGTCATTCAATTTTAGTTGCATCAAATTGAAAATTTCTTTCTTTTTGATGTAACTAAGCTGTCAGTTCATACTCAATTTGCATTCTTTTTGCTCAAACTCTCTTCCAATTCTGTAGTTTTCTAAAATTTTGTTGAGGTTTGTCATATTCTTAAGCATTCATGCCGTGTTTTTGTATTAGTAAATAGTATGTTGGGTTTATACTGACTCTATGGTGCTAGTTAGCTTGATATCTATTTGATGCATCAGTATTTACAATACCGAATATAGTTTTGGCTTTGTGCTTACTGATATTTGCTTCAGCCATACCCCCTGGTAAAAGATATTAACTAGCAAGTTGTTCTCTATACCCTTGTGAACACTATGAATACATTAGAAAAAATACAAAAAAACCTGGAAAATTTCAGCAAGTCTGAGCGTAAGGTAGCCGAAGTAATCATGGCTTCCCCTCAAACTGCAATTCATTCTAGCATTGCTACCTTAGCTAAAATGGCTGACGTGAGTGAGCCTACAGTTAACCGCTTCTGTCGTCGTTTAGACACAAAGGGCTTTCCTGACTTCAAACTTCACCTAGCTCAAAGCTTGGCGAACGGTACACCTTATGTGAACCGTAATGTTGAAGAAGATGATGGCCCAGATGCTTACACGCATAAGATTTTCGAATCAACTATGGCTTGTTTAGACGTTGCTAAAAACAGTCTAGACGCGATGCAAGTTAACCGTGCGGTTGACCTGCTGACTCAAGCAAAACGCATTTCATTCTTCGGACTGGGTGCCTCTTCTGCTGTAGCCAAAGATGCTCAAAACAAGTTCATTCGTTTCAATATCCCAATCACTTGTTTCGAAGACATCGTGATGCAACGCATGAGCTGCATTAACTGCAGTGACAACGACGTTATTGTTCTTATCTCTCACACTGGCCGCACAAAAAGCCAAGTTGAGATTGCGAACTTAGCTCGCGAGAACGGCGCAACAGTTATCGCTATCACAGCGAAAGACTCTCCATTAGATAAAGCGAGCTCGCTGTCTATCTCATTGGATGTACCGGAAGACACTGACGTTTACATGCCAATGGCAAGTCGCGTTGTTCAGATGACGGTTATCGATGTGCTAGCAACAGGCTTTACACTTCGTCGTGGTTCTGGTTTCAGAGAGAACCTAAAGCGAGTGAAAGAGTCACTTCGTGATTCACGTTACGAGAAGTATTCTCAGTTCTAATCTGTTAAGGCATGACCTGAAAACAGATGACCAGAGAACAAGTTGAATTAAAAAACGGAGCCTAGTGCTCCGTTTTTATTTATCTGTTTACAATGGTTTATGCAGTGAACTGTTCGAAGACCGTTAGATCGTCCAGCTATTGCCTTTCTCTACAACATTATTCTCAGACGCATAAGAGTTAATAATGGTAAAACTCGACTCGGTAGCCTGTTCTGGGGCAAGTTGATTAGCCTGATTCATTGAGGCTGTCTCATGATACCTCTCTCCACAACTACACTCCTCGCAAACCTGCTTCAAAATATGTACAAGCCTCTGTTGATTCAATGGTAAAGGGTTTCCTTTAATAGCCACTGATTTGAGCGCATCGGCAGACACCTCATCAAACTGAGCTTCGCAGACACCAAATTCAAGTAAGCTTGGTAGCTTGAGTGTATCCAACACTTCAGATAACCAAGTAATCGCCTCTTCTTCTTTTGCTTCTACGTTACCCGTCACTATCTGAGCGATTCGCTGATAACGCGCTAATATGTCGTTTCTTTGCTGCTCTTTCGCTACTGCTATGTTTTCTAACATCACAAATGGTGCCAAGCGCGCTGTAATCACACTGTGCGGCGCAGAAATCTTACCTCCTAACGCAGAAGCTAGCCCGTGCGCAGCACCGAGCTTAGCATTGGTTATCGCCATTCCTCCGAGCATAGAAGCGAAGGCAAGATCAGAACGCGCTTGAGGTTCATCATAGATACACGCCTGAATGACAGAACAACTCAGCTTACGCAACCCTTCTTCACAGATCATATCGGTTAACGGATTCGGTTCACCACACACATAGGCTTCCATTAAATGGGTAAATGCGTCCATAGCACCGCGGCCAGATAAATACGGATTAGTGCCATGGGTTAATGCAGGGTCAACAATCGCGACGTCAGCTAGCATCTCTGGGCTTCTAAGGCTTATCTTGACTTGGTCTTGGCCTGATTTAAGTACCGCATTTTTAGTGACCTCAGCGCCGGTACTCGCTGTGGTTGGAATAGCGATAAACGGAAGCGGTTTAGTTTTAAGAGGAACATTACGCCCAACCACTTCAACATAGTCGTATAAATTACCTTGATTGGGTAAAACCGCAGCTAACGCTTTTCCCATATCAATGGCACTGCCGCCACCCATTGCCACCACCATATCAGGTTTAAATCGCCGAGCAGACGTGGCAGCCTCTTCAACCATTTTGATATTGGGTTCACCCGAAACGGCAATGTGCTGGTAACGCATACTCTGCGCATCTAGATAATCAGTAACAAGTGAGGTGCGTTCTAATGTATTACCAGTAACCAATAACACGCTGTAGCCGTATTGATTAAAGAGAGACAATGAAGCGGGAAGTGCCCCATCACCAAAGATGATCTTTGTAGATGTCATAAATTGAAACATGGAGCCTCCTGCGCCTATGACTAAACAAAACTACGAACTCTTGGTTTTTTTGAAATTCTTGCTTTTTGGCATTTAATCTTCGGAATACAACCTTCGAAATGTAACCTTTGTACTTACAACACAATGCCTGCATCTTAAATACAAGCACACTAAAATGGGGTTACATCTGGCAGCTTACCGAATATGGTTCCATACCCAATAATAAGATGCCTCGTTCTGTGTTTGATTTTTTTGACGAGGTGCAACTTGTCACATTAAAGATGGATTAAAGTCGCAATCTTAGGGGTAATTCACACTCTAATATTAAGGGTACTTAACAATGGTAGAGGCCAGTGAACGCGACCCTACCTTTTTATGATTAATATTTGCGCTGATAGGCAAAACCTATCGTATTAAGAGGCAATTCCATCTTTATTTCCCCATGGCATTGAGGCATAGTTGGTTTTAAGAAATTTTGAGTGGCATTCATTAAAGAATAGTTAACATAATTGAGTTAACGAGCCTCATCCCGTATTTAGGAGAAATTAAATGTTTGTAGTTATTTTTGGTCGCCCTGCTTGCCCATTCTGTGTTCGTGCAAAAGAGCATGCTGAAACTCTTAAAGCTAAACGCGATGACTTCAACTACCGTTACGTTGACATCCACGCTGAAGGCATCAGCAAAGCTGACCTTGAGAAGACTGTTGGTAAGCCTGTAGACACAGTGCCACAAATCTTCATCGACCAAGACCACATCGGCGGCTGCACAGAATTTGAAGCATACGCAAAAGAAAACCTAGGTCTTTTCGACTAAGCTAAGATTTCTCTTACGAGATCCAATGCTAAAGCCTAAAACAGCTAACCAATTCAAGCGTTAAACTGTACGATTTATATCAAGCCCGCTCACTGTAGCGGGCTTTTTTTATGACCAGTTTTCGTACGGAATAATAATAAAGTCAAAATCAAGTAAAATAGCAAAATATCGCTTATATTTTATTTATATTTAGATACAATTCACCTCTCAAACTTACCCTGTGTTTCACGCCAATTATTGAGCGACCACTGTGAATATCGACGTTGTTTTTCTGTTAGAACAAAACCCCATTCTCCTCATCTTTGTTGTTTTATCGATTGGATTAGCCATTGGTAAAATTCGTTTCGGTAGCCTCCAACTTGGCAATTCAATCGGTGTTCTGATTACTTCCCTTATCATGGGACATCTTGGTTTTTCGTTTAACGCTGATGCGCTCACGATTGGCTTCATGCTTTTCATCTACTGTGTTGGTATTGAAGCAGGACCAAACTTCTTCGGTATCTTCTTCAGAGACGGTAAGCATTATCTCATTCTGAGCCTTGTGGTTCTCTCTACCGCAATTGCTTTAACGTATTTCAGTAGCCACTACCTTGGGTTAGGCTTTGGTTTATCCGCAGGCATGATGGCGGGGGCCTTAACAGCAACGCCGATATTAGTAGGTGCTCAAGATGCTCTGAATTCTGGGCTTGCAGAATTGCCAAGAAACATGGATATAGGCCTGATCATCGAAAACCTTTCAGTTGGTTATGCGATGGCTTACTTAGTTGGCTTAATCAGCATGATTATGTTTGCTCGCCTTATTCCAAAGCTTCAGAAAGTTAACCTACACGATTCAGCTGAGCAAATCGCCCAAGAGCGTGGATTAGGTGCTTCAGGGCAACGTAAGGTTTACCTTCCAATCATACGAGCTTACCGCGTAGGACAAGAGCTTATCTCTTGGACAGACGGTAAGAACCTTCGTGAACTGGGTATCTATCGCCAAACGGGCTGTTACATCGAGCGTATTCGCCGTAATGGTATTCTTGCCCATCCAGATGGTGATGCGATCCTGCAAGAAGGTGATGAAATCGCATTGGTAGGTTTCCCTGATAGCCACGCGCGTCTCGACCCAAGCTTCCGTAATGGTAAAGAGGTTTTCGACCGTAACCTTCTCGATCTTCGTATCGTGGAAGAGGAGATTGTCGTTAAAAGTGACAGCATCGCAGGTAAGCGCCTATCCGACTTGAACCTATCTGAATACGGCTGTTTCCTTAACCGCGTAGTACGTGCTCAAATTGAAATGCCGATGGACTTAAATATCGTGCTTTCTAAAGGCGATGTCCTGCAGGTGAGTGGCGAAAAGAGCCGCGTTCACGGTCTAGCTGAGAAAATTGGTTTCATCTCAATCCACAGCCAAATGGCGGATTTGATGGCCTTCTGTAGCTTCTTCATTCTGGGTATTTTGTTTGGTTTGATCACCATGACATTCGGTCAGGTGTCGTTTGGATTAGGTAATGCGGTTGGCCTGCTTTTATCCGGCATCATGCTTGGCTTCTTAAGAGCAAACCACCCTACTTTCGGTTATGTGCCTCAGGGGGCATTGAACATGGTCAAAGACCTGGGTTTGATGTTCTTCATGGTCGGTATCGGCTTGAGCGCCGGCGGTAAGATGTTTGAACACTTGACCCAAGTAGGCCCTCAGGTCATCGGTATTGCTCTAGTAGTGAGTGTGCTACCAGTATTCTTCGCTTACTTGGTGGGTGCTTACGTATTGAAGATGAACCGAGCTCTACTATTTGGTGCCATCATTGGCGCGCGAACCTGTGCTCCGGCGATGGACATCGTAAATGACCACGCTCGCTCAACTATCCCAGCTCTGGGTTACGCGGGTACGTACGCGATTGCCAATATATTGATGACCTTAGCAGGTACTTTCATTATCATCATTAGCTAGCGTCTGCGGCTTTAAAAGCAGTCAAGCTTAGATATTTCGAATGCACTAATTCATCTTTGGATTAGTGCATTTTTTATTACTTCTTCTCAGCTTTTAACGCATCCCAAGTCTGCTCTTTAAATCTCTTCACATCTCGCAACTTGAATCCCGCATCCGCTCTTAAATCTTTTCGCATCTCGTAACTCGAATCCCGCATCTGCTCTTAACTTCTCTTCGCATCTCGCCACTCGTATCCCGCATCTGCTTTTATTTTTCCATGCCTGCTTTTAATCTCTTTCCTCAAACGACGGACAAAAAATAGGCGCTCAGTGAGCGCCTATTTCGTTTTGATTCGATTGTTTGAATTAGATGTCAGCTACATCAAATTCAACAGCAGTATCAACGTCAGCTTCGTAATCAACGCCTTCAACACCAAAACCGAACAGCTTCAAGAACTCTTCTTTGTACTCAACGTAGTCAGTCAGTTCTTTCAGGTTTTCAGTTGTGATTTGAGGCCATAGGTTACGACAATGCTCTTGAATGTCGTCACGAAGTTCTAAGTCATCTAGACGTAGACGGTTCACTTCATCAACTTCTGCTGCGCTGCCATCTGCTTTGTACAAACGTTGGCTGAACATACGGAAGATCTGTTCCATACAACCTTCGTGAATACCTTCTTCACGCATCTTCTTGAACACCATAGCGATGTAAAGAGGCATAACAGGAATCGCAGAGCTTGCTTGAGTCACAACAGACTTAAGAACAGCAACGTTTGCAGTACCGCCAGTTTGGCCTAGTTTTTCGTTCAGCGCTGATGCTGCACGATCTAGATCCATTTTAGCTTTACCTAGCGCGCCATCCCAGTAGATTGGCCACGTTAATTCAGTACCGATGTAGCTGTAAGCAACAGTCTTACAACCGTCAGCTAGAACACCCGCTTCAGAAAGTGCGTTGATCCAAAGTTCCCAATCTTCACCGCCCATTACAGTAACAGTGTCTTTGATCTCTTCTTCGGTAGCAGGCTCAACGCTTGCTTCGATGATCGCATCTTTGTTTGTATCTACCGCTGTAGATGTGTACGTTTCGCCGATAGGCTTAAGAGCTGAACGAATTACTTCGCCAGTCTCAGGCATTTTACGCACTGGAGACGCCAGTGAGTACACAACCATATCGATTTGGCCTAGATCTTCTTTGATCAGGTCAATTGTTTTCTGTTTCGCTTCGTTAGAGAAAGCATCGCCGTTAAGGCTTTTTGAATACAGGCCTTCTTCTTTAGCTAACTTGTCGAACGCTGCTGAGTTGTAAAAGCCAGCTGTGCCCGGCTTTTTCTCAGTACCGGCTTTCTCGAAGAAAACACCGATAGTTGAAGCACCGCCACCAAATGCAGCCGCAATACGTGAAGACAAGCCGTAGCCACTTGAAGAGCCAACAACGAGTACACGTTTAGGTGCGTTTGCGATTGGGCCTTGAGCTTTTGTGTAAGCAATTTGTTCTTTTACATTAGCTTCACAACCGACTGGATGTGTTGTAGTACAGATGAATCCGCGAATTCGAGGTTTGATGATCATATTCAACTTCCTTAAAAAATCAGGGTAAGGATAAAAGTTTCGTACGCAAATGGCATCTAATTTCTGTAAAAATGTGGTGAAAATGCAAGTGGTTGGAGCACTCAGCGGATATTTGCTGACTAAGTCACCATTTGTTAACGCATCTATTGCGACTTCTACGACAAAAACAAAAAAAGGCACCTTATTAGGTGCCTTTTATCATTTCTTTATCTAAGCAACGCTATTTAGCTTAGGTTTTAACTCTTTTCGCGTCAAAGTTTCACTAAAGTCATGACTGAAGTGGTCAACTTGAATCGCTGTGTAGCGTAGTTTATCAGCAGCAACAATTTGGTCGACTTCTTCTTGTGTCAGAACATCAGCAGCAAGTGCTTGAGCCAGTTTATCCGCAAGCAAGCCTTTACGAGCCACTTTGCCCTCTTTCACTGCTTTGAAGATCTTACGCTCCAGAGGCTTGATGCTGTACATCGCATTGAAAGCATTCTCCATAAGGCCAACACTATCATCTTCCTCTTTGCCAATGTAACAAAGGTGAGTCAGACGTTCACGGTGTGCTCCCGGAGTCATCAAGCTTTCTGCTAGTTGAACTGTTAGGTTATCACTCGGTTTCTCGAAGTGGTTACCGACAGGGAAAACTAGACCTTTAAGTACTTTACCCACCATCTTGTTCGGGAAGTTTCTGTACGCTTCCTGCAGCGACTTAGCCGCATTATGGAAACAGTGTTGAACCGCGTAATGTACGTAGTCTAGGTCAGCTTGTTGACGACCTTCGTCTTCATACTTCTTAAGCGCAGCCGACGCCATGTATAGGTAACTTAGACCATCACCCAAACGTGCAGAGATAAGCTCTTTACGTTTCAGTTCACCACCTAGCGTCAACATTGCGAAATCCGCACTCACTGCAAGCGCACGGCTCAAACGAGTCAAATCTTGGTAGTAAGGCTTCGTTGGGCCGCTCATGTCGGCTTTAATGAACTTAGAGCCAGTCAGTGCCGCACCAAAAGCACCGAACGTGTTTTTAGTTGCGTGTGAGATGTGCTTGAACAACAAGCTATCAAAGTCTTTTGCACCTTGCTTCTCGTCTGGGTTCGCTGCCGCTTCCATTTCGCTCAATACGTATGGGTGACAACGTGTCGCACCTTGACCGAAGATCATCAGGTTACGAGTTAGGATGTTCGCACCTTCTACTGTGATAGCAACTGGAATACCTAGGTAAGGCGCAGCCAAGTAGTTCATTGGGCCATCTTGAATTGCACGACCTGAATGGATATCCATTGAGTCATTCAGAATAGTACGTGCCATTTCTGTCATGTGATATTTGGCGATAGCCGTTACGATACCCGGCTTCTCTTTCATATCAAGCGAAGTGGTTGTCAGTGTACGAGTCGCTTCTAATAGATACGTTAAACCACCAATACGTCCAAGGCTCTCTGCAACACCTTCAAACTTACCAATCGACATACCGAACTGCTTACGAACATAAGCGTATGCGCCGGTCGTTTTCGCTGTTAGGTGGCCCATCGCCGTGCCAAGTGCTGGTAATGAGATACCACGACCTGCAGACAGACATTCCACCAGCATACGCCAACCTTTACCTGCGTAATCTGCGCCACCGATTAGCCATTCCATAGGAATAAATACATCGTGACCGCGTGTTGGACCATTCATAAACGCAAGACCAAGTGGGTCATGACGCTCACCAATCACAACACCTTCATGGTCTGCCGGGATTAGTGCGCAAGTGATGCCAATGTCTTCTTTGTCACCCAGTAGCTTTTCTGGATCGTGCAGTTTGAAAGCCAGACCAAGTACCGTTGCCACTGGTGCTAGCGTAATGTAGCGCTTGTTCCAGTTAAGCTTGATGCCTAGTGTCTCTTTGCCTTCGTGCATGCCCATACAAACGGTACCGACATCAGGGATACCACCCGCATCAGAACCTGCTTCAGGCCCTGTTAGTGCGAAACAAGGGATATCTGTACCGTCAGCAAGACGAGGTAACCAGTAGTCTTTTTGATCTTGAGTTCCGTAATGAGACAGTAGCTCACCAGGGCCAAGAGAGTTTGGAACCATTACCGAAACCGCAGTACTGATACTACGCGTCGCAATTTTAGTTACGATGGTAGAGTTTGCGTGCGCTGAAAATTCACGACCGCCGTACCCTTTCGCGATAATTAGCGAGAAGAAACGCTCTTTGCGTAAAAAGTTCCAAACTTCCTCTGGAAGGTCTCGGTCTTCTTTCACAATTTTGTGGTCATCAAGCATAGCGAGCAATGTTTCAAGTTCATTATCCATGAACGATTGCTCTTCTGCTGTCAGCTGAGGTTTTGGGTACTGGTGAAGCTTAGTGAAATCTGGTTTACCAGAAAACAGCTCTCCGTCCCACCACACGCTACCCGCTTCCATCGCTTCTTTCTCGGTGCTAGATAGTGGTGGTAGTACTTTTTTAAAGAGTTTAAAAGCTGGGTCACTTACCCATTTTTGTCTTAGAGAGCTCATAGTTCAGATCCTTTTGTTCACTATATTGTTTGTGAATATTTTGCTTTTTATTGTTTTATTCTTTTGCTGACATGCCAGCGGCCAAAAATGGAATGAGAATATCGACCACGGCCTTCGCATCTATCTTTGTGTCGTAGTCATTCTCTGCAATTTCTATTAGAGCTTGGCTAGACGCCATGGTGAAAACACAAGTCCCAAGGGTGAAGTGTAAACGCCAAAATAACTGCTCTTGAGTGAGGTTCGGATTAGCTTTCATTACTGACGTCGTAAACAGAGTCAGAACTTCGCTGTAGCGAGTTGTAATGAACCAACGCAAGTGACCTTGCACATCCGTATAACCTCGACCGATGAGTAACATAAATCGGCTGGTACCGTTTGGCCTTACATCATTCAGTGCTCTTAGCGGCTGTCTTAAAGACTCAAACACATCACTCATAGAATACGTTTCGTTCAAGTTTAAGTTCACTAAAGCGTCTTGCAATGCAGGCATAAATGCTTCTAAGTATCGATTGAGTACCGCACGAACCAGAGTCTTCTTATCGCCAAAGTGGTAGTTCACTGAAGCAAGATTGACATTGGCTTTACCCGTAATAGTGCGTAAAGAGGTGTCATTGAAACCGTGCTCAGCAAATAAGCCTTCAGCCACATCTAAGATTTTGTCTTTGGTTGTACTTCTTGGTGCCATTTCAATCACTCGTATTAAACAACTGTTTGAAATATACGCTTAGAACATTTATTTAACAAGCAAGCAACATCACACTTTCACCAATTGGTCGTACCAGTTAGCAAGAATCAGCTCTAACCGATTGAATCGATGTACGTTTAATAAAAAAGGAAAAATTATTGAATTTTCTGGGAACTGAATTAGAAATGGAGGGTCATAAATTAAGTAGAAAACAGAGTATTTAGAAGTTTAACAGGCCGTCAAACTTGTTTCTCTCCCTGCTTTCTTAATTACTGCATTTTCCTTATTAACTCCTATACTTGTATCCGCCCAAACCGCATTGGTTTGGGCTTTTTTTTGCCTATGATTCAAGCAGCTTTTAATTTCAGGCAACTTTTCTTCGGCTACTCCTGAGCGCAAAAAGCCCCCGAAACCGAGGGCTTTCATTACGTCAAGCTATGGAGCATTCCACGATGCCTATTAGGCTGCATCGTTTTTAATAAGCTCTCCCAATATTGCGAGATCATTACCCAAGTCAACTGAAGCACCCATTTCCGTAGTGATCCCTTCTATCACGATTGTTTGAACGTCGTCTCCACCATTGATTGGAATAGACAAAGCGATGTCTTCGCCATCGAACGACACTTCGATCATATCAAGAAGCTCGGCCATTTGAGTTTCGTCTTGTGGATCTTCAATCAGATCATTTAGGTCGATCAAATCACCAGAACCATTGGTATAAAGCTCAAAGTCTTTAATGATGTCTGTACCATTATCGAGTACAGAGTCTAACCAGGTGAAAATATTGTCATCGCTATCACCAATAAGCAGATCATTCCCAGAGCCCGCAAATAAAGGCTCGTTACTCGCAGCACTAGTCACGTTATATTGTTGTGGTTCTTCAATATCAACCGTCACCGTTTCGACTGTACTTTCAGCGCCATTTGAATCTACTGCGACATAGTCAAATTGAGGGTCATCGGTTACAGCTTCATTACCTTGTACGTAACGCAACTCCCAATTACCACCGGAAGATGAAAGCTCCATACCAACAATCGGATTACTTGGTGACGAGTAGCTGAACTCGTACAGGATCTGCTGGTTGCCTGTATCGCCTTCATCTTTTTGGTATTGCTCACTAGCTGTTGTCCCGTCAGCAAAGGTATAAATCACTTCAATATGTACACTGCTATTCGTATTGAACTCTCCGCCCAGCCCATCTAATCCAAAATGAACAACATCAAGTGGGTTGTTGGTAAAGTCGATGATCAAGGTCTCCTGCATGTTCATACCTTTACCATCAGTATCACCAATCCCATAACCAACATGAGGCTGTTCACCTTGATACTGTTGTAGGGGTTTGTCGTTATTGTCATCAATCGATAGCGTAATGGTATTTCCGTTAGCTAAGGTAATTAGCCTTTCGGTTGGTGATACCGCGACACCCCAATTATAGAAACCATCAACGAGATCTGGCATATCGTCTGGATCGCCACTGAAGCCCATTTCAAACATCTCTCCGGGCCCAGCAACGAAGCTAATATTGTTTGGAACAAACAACACACCGTTGTCGACGTCAGACTGCGCAATTTCTCTCGTGATGCCATTTTCATCGGTATACAAAAGGCTACCGTTGGTTGGCAAACTTTCTATCCGAATATTAAGTGGAATGTCGTCATGGTCATCTTCGATATCTGAGATGTAATCAGGCATACCGCCATCTTCCGAATCGAAGAGGATTGGTATGATCGCGTCTTCATCATTGACGACCGTAAAGCTGGTCGCTTCAGGCGCATCGTTGACACCATTAATTGTTATCTCGATAACATGCTCGACACCATCGATGGCGGTTACGACATATCGCTCAATAACCGTGTCATCATCATTCAAGTATTGAACCGCATCGTTATCAACGACATAACTCCATGCCCCTTCGGGAGTAATCGTTAACATCCCCAAAGCAAGTGCATAAGTAGACCCAATAGGGCTAAACACACCATTAGGTTTAAAGGCCGGCATATCACTGGTATCGACATCGGTAATCGTTAAAGTACCAGACACCGAGAGTTCGTTGGTATCAGGATCGACATCAACATCTTCCGTCACCTCACCCATATTAGAGTCACCTTCGCCAACGGTGATCTCAGATGGATCATCAGCACCGTTAATGGTGATGGTCACTTCACTTGTGGTTCCGTCAATGGCAGTAACAGTGTAAACCTCGGTGACAAACTCATCGTCATCAAGATATTGCACATCGTCGTTGTCTACCACATAAGTCCATTCGCCATCGTCGGTAATCGTCAACATACCCAACGCGGTATCATTGGTCGAACCTTCAGGGTTAAACGTTCCGTTAGGTTGAAAAGCCGCGACATCGTTAGCATCAACATCGGTAATCGTCAGTGTTCCCGTCGCCATCAAGTCGTTGCTTTCTGGATCGACATCAACATCTTCCGTCACCTCCCCCATATCAGAGTCACCTTCACCAACGGTAATCTCAGATGGATCATCAGCACCGTTGATGGTGATGGTTACTTCACTGGTGGTTCCGTCAATCGCAGTAACAGTGTAAACCTCAGTGACAAACTCATCGTCATCGAGATATTGCACGTTGTCGTTGTCTACGACGTAAGTCCATTCGCCATCGTCGGTAATGGTCAACATACCTAACGCGGTATCATTGGTCGAACCTTCAGGATTAAACGTTCCGTTAGGTTGAAAAGCCGCAACATCGTTAGCATCAACATCGGTAATCGTCAGTGTTCCCGTCGCCATCAAGTCGTTACTCTCCGGATCAACATCGACATCTTCCGTCACCTCACCCATGTCTGAGTCACCTTCCCCGACAGTAATTTCGGATGGATCATCAGCACCGTTAATGGTGATGGTCACTTCACTGGTGGTTCCATCAATCGCAGTAACCGTGTAAACCTCGGTGACAAACTCATCGTCATCGAGATATTGCACGTTGTCGTTGTCTACGACGTAAGTCCATTCGCCATCGTCGGTAATGGTCAACATACCCAACGCGGTATCATTGGTCGAACCTTCAGGATTAAACGTTCCGTTAGGTTGAAAAGCCGCGACATCGTTAGCATCAACATCGGTAATCGTCAGTGTTCCCGTCGCCATCAAGTCGTTACTCTCCGGATCGACATCGACATCTTCCGTCACCTCACCCATATCAGAGTCACCTTCGCCAACGGTTATGTCAGATGGATCATCGGCACCGTTAATCGTGATAATTACTTCGCTCGTGGTACCGTCACTGGCTGTAACGGTATAAACCTCAGTCACGAATTCATCGTCGTCTAGGTACTGCACGTCATCGTTATTGACTACGTAAGTCCAAGCGCCGTCAGGTTCGATGCTCAATACGCCAAGTTGTGAGTCGTTTGTTGAACCTACGAGGTTAAACTCACCATCAGCTGAGAAGGTAGGAGTGTCGCTATCTACGTCTGTAATCACGATCTGACCAGACGTCACTAATTGGTTGGTGATGTCATCGACATCAATGTCCTCAGTCACACTGCCTGAATCATCAGTGGCTACAGCCGCATCATCAGTACCAATAATAGTGACTGTAATGACTTGCTCACCTCCATCAGAAGTTTGTACTGTGGTTGTATCTTGAATTTGCTCGCCGTCAGCAAGTTCATCATAAGGACTGTTGGCTACGAAGGTCCAAGTACCATCCTCATTGACGACAAAGGTACCGAGGTCATTGTCTCCAGCGACCTCTTTGCCAATAAAGGTAACGTCCGGGTCGTCGCTGGTTAAGGCGCCACCGGTTTCAATTGGTTCATCCTGCTCAAACTCAATAACGTTAGTTTCACCTGAAATAAGCGCAAAAGCGATGATATCAAAAAGAGCAATACTTTGAGTTTCTGACAATCCTTGAGACTCAAACCCGTCAGTTTCAAAATTCGTGGCAGCTTGAGTTTCAGCCCCAGTACGTTCAATCCTACCGCTGTTGGTCAAACTCGAGCCTTCCTCACCAGCTGCAGTGTCAAACTCATCTCCTAGTTCCGTTGGATCAAATCCTTCTTCGATAGCACGCTGAACTTGAGCGATCGCATCATCAGTATCTAGTACATTTTGTTGGCCCTGGTTATCTACAAAACGTGCAGAAACACTTGGCACATTTTCTTCACTAGTATCAAAACTGATAATTACGTCGCTAGCCGCTGGTTGTTCGCCCGGAGACAAACGTCTAACTTGGCCTTGAGCGTCGAGCACAACACTCCCGCTAGCAAGACCTAGTATATTTAGGTTGATGTTTCCCATATCCATATTCCCACTTCTGCCCAGAACATGCCAAACGCGGATTCAATCCCACTCTGCGCTGTGGCTATTTCCTACACTAAATTTAGTAGTGTCACTATTGATAATCAACTCACTAGAAGGGTGTAAATTTGGCGATTTTCAAATTAGTCAATAGCAATAGCGACTTACATTCAAAAAAAATCCAACAAACTTCGCATTTTTTTGCAAATGTCCTAAGCTTCGTTTAATACCCTTCTCTCAATCTAACGGGAAACCTAGGTTGGGAAACGGATGAGACATTGAAAGTAGAAGGAGAGCTACTTTGAAATTGTTTAAATTATCCATCATGTGTTGCTTAGTTGCTGCAGCACCACTCGCCGCTCAAACTCTGGAACAGTCTGTGGCTATTACCTTGGCAACGAATCCAGAGATAAAAAGCATCTTCAACGAATATGCGAGCGTGAAAAAACGTAATGATGCCTCAGGAGGAGCGTACAAGCCCAGTATCGACCTTGATGCTGGTATTGGTTACGAAGGCATAAATCCTGCACCAAATAACGGCCCCGATACCGATCTAACAAGAAAGGAAGCGACGATTTCCCTCACGCAATTGCTGTGGGATGGTTCAGCGACTCTTTACGACATTGATCGTACCGCCGCAGAAGCCGAGTCGGTTCGTTTACAATTGATTGCAGATGCCGAAGACAAAGCGCTGGAGGTGACACAAATCTATCTAGACGCGGTAAAAGCCACTGAGGTTTTGGCACTGTCAGAAAGTAATCTTTCAATACACAAAAAAATCTATAAAGATATTAAGAAACGAGCTAATTCTGGTATAGGTTCAACAGCGGATGTGTCGCAAGTAGAAGCTAGGATTGCAAAAGCTCATGGTAACTTATTGGCTGCACAGAATAATTTGATCGATACACATACCCAATTTAGACGTGTGGTGGGTCAAGAACCCCTAGGTTTAATTTACCCAAGAGCCGATATTTCTAGAATTCCTTTGTCGTTAACAGACGCCATTGTTGATGCCTTAGACAAACACCCCGTGATCAAAATCGCGGCAGCTGATGTTGACGCTGCGCACTTCCAATACAAACAATCGAAAGGCGTGAACTACCCTACCTTCTCCATTGAGGCATCACAGTCATGGCGTGACGATGCAGGTGGCGATGAAGGCTCAAGTCAAGAAACGCTCGCGATGCTGCGAATGCGATATAACTTGTACAACGGCGGAACAGACAGTGCTAATTCTGAAGCGGCTGCCTACCAATTGAACAAAGCAAAAGATTTGAGAGATCGTGCTTATCGCCAAGTGGAAGAAGGCCTTCGCCTTTCATGGAGCGCCTTAGACCTCACGCTGCAACAAAAGAACTTCCTATCTGATCATGTTGATTCAGCTTCGGAAACCGTTATCGCATATGAAAAACAATACCGAATAGGCAAACGTACTCTTCTTGACTTGCTCAACACTGAGAACGAACTATTTGAAGCCCGTAAAGATTATCTAGATGCCCATTACTCTGAGCAGTACGCTAAATACCGAGTGATGAACGCAACAGGTTCTTTATTGAATGCTCTACTGGTTGATATTCCAGAAGAGTGGACAACGGCTATGGAGTATTAATGATGAAAGTAACGTACTTATTACTTCCCGTATTAACGATGACTTTATTTGCCTGTTCTAGCCAACAGGAAGAGGCTTACATCGAGACACCTGAAGCAGAACAGATTGCAGACCTGCAAGACGACGACAACGATGGTGTGGTAAACGCGCGCGATACCTGCCCAGGAACGCCTGAAGCGTCACAAGTCGACAATGACGGCTGTGGAGAAACGATTCGAGCAGAAGAAGTCAGACAGTTAAAAATACTCTTTGCTCATGACTCATTTGAAGTGAACCCAATATTTTCTGATCAAATCAGCACAATGGCTGAATTCCTTGAGACTTACAAAAGTGCGTCGATTGAAATACAAGGTTACGCGAGTAAAGTGGGTTCCAACGAATACAACTTAGATTTATCAAAAAGACGAGCAAACAATGTTCAAGACGAGTTACTGTCGAATGGTATAGAGCCAGAGCGAGTGAGAATTGTCGGTTATGGTGAAGAACGCCTGGAAAACGATGGTGATGATGCTACTTCGCATGCACTAAACCGTAAGGTAACGGCAACCGTGGTTGGGTTAAGTGAACAAATCGTTGAAGAGTGGACCATTTTTACCACGCTAGAAAAGTAACGTGACATCGTCACTTAAATGTAAGGCGGGTTATCTTACAAAGACAGCTTAACAGTAAGATCAAGAAAGCCGTGATAGGGTTACCCATCACGGCTTTTTTGTTCTTTGTTGTCACATGAGTCGAGGGATGACTCTGTGACTCTTCTTGCTACTCAAGAGTTGGCTTGTTACTCAGTGAGTAGGCTCACTATCAAGCGAACCTACTACCGAATATAGTTTTACTTACCAACTATGCTTTTACTTACCAATTATAGCTTTACTTCTTGTTGCTTAGTCTTCGGTAGAGAAATACTTAGCAGGAAGTAACCTAAGATAGCTGCAGTCGTTGATCCCATCAGGATACCTAATCGAGCGAGCGTATCAAAATCTGCGTTCGTTGGACCAAATGCTAGTGATGAAATAAAGATAGACATCGTAAAGCCAATACCACACAACACAGATACCGCGAAGATGTTCATGAAATTCACACCTTCAGGAAGTTTAGCTACACCCGTTTTCACAGCGCCCCAGCTGAACAGGAAGATACCCAGTGGCTTACCAACCAATAGACCCATAGCGATACCAAGCGGTAACATGCCTGTAAGGTTTGAAATTGAGATGCCTTCCAGTGAGATACCTGCGTTTGCAAATGCGAAGATTGGCAAAATTGCAAAAGCGACGTATGGGTGCAGAGCATGCTCTAGGTGTTTCAGCGGAGAACGCTCCCCTTTATTGCCTTTCAGTGGGATAGCAAAACCAATAACTACACCAGCCAATGTTGCATGAACACCAGACTTCAATACTGCGAACCACAGAATTGCACCGACAATGAGATAAATACTCAGCTTAGTCACATGCTTATTGTTTAGCATGAACAGCACACCCGTTGCGATGAAGCCAACCGTTAGTGCAAGCGTCGATAGATCGCCTGAGTAGAACAGTGCAATGATAACAACAACACCTAGGTCATCGATAATTGCCAATGCTAGTAGGAACACCTTCAAGCTGACCGGTACTCGGTTACCAAGAAGAGCCATGATACCCAATGCGAATGCGATATCTGTTGCTGCTGGAATAGCCCAGCCCTGAAGCGCTTCAGGGTTACTTGAATTGAATAGCACGTAAATAAGTGCAGGAGCTAGCATACCACCCACAGCTGCAATAGCTGGGAAGATTGCTGTCTCTTTAGACTTTAATGCGCCTTCTAAAAGTTCGCGCTTAACTTCTAAGCCGATTAGAAGGAAGAAGACAGCCATTAAGCCATCGTTAATCCAGTGAGACACAGACATACCAAGAACGTAACTATGCAATACGCCTTGGTACATTTCGTTCAGTGGTGAGTTTGCTACAAACATTGCGATCGCCGCAGCGATGACTAGTATGATGCCGCCAGCAGATTCCATTTTAAAGAAGTCACGGATGACGTCGGTCATGATTTCGCCCTTATATTTATTATTTAAATAAACGAATAACAAAGAATAACCATGAGTTTATATCCAAGCGTAATCGATAGATAATCACTTCTTCGGATGTTTAACTTCGGTTTTTCCTACAAATACTAAACAATACGTCGTATATTCCATAATGTTGTTATGCACCATAAAATAAGTATAGATGAGATCACAAAGGCTGTATGCACAATTAATCAGGGGCTCACAAAAATCATGAGTACAAAAAAGGCTATCAAATGATAGCCTTAGGTGTTTTTAGTAACCGGTTAACTGCATAAAGCCTGTCGCTTCATGGCTTCCACTCGCCATAATTGGCCCTTCCCAATATGGTATGACAAATGGCAACCACATATCTCGGCGTTTGATGCGTGTCGTGAGGTTGATATTGTGCTGTGGCACGTTAATAATCCATTGGAGCGGCATTCTTCTACCATTCTGTAGCGTCGTATTCTGTAAAGGCTTGATAGAAATATCGGAGTCCGTTAACTGGTACACCTTGCCCGAACGAGTGGCCAATGTTCCAAATACATAAGGCAGCTGTTGATTATGGCGGTAGCGGTTAATGCTCAGCGCTGTACCATCATCGAGATTAAACACGAACCAATCCCAGCCTTGTTGACCCACTCCGAGTAAGCCACTGCCCCACTCTTTATGTACCCAAGCTGTGCCTTCTACTTCCTTGGTAACGCCCTCCAGATTCAATACACCGCTTAGGGATAAAAATGGAGCGCTGAAGTTATAAGACGCGACAGGCAATAAATCGTGCTTTTTCTGGTAACCATTATCGCCGTTGAGCACATAGGGCCCTTTCGCAATGGTGTCGAGTTCAAGGCCAAACGTATCCGTTTTCACTTGAAGGCGACCAGGAAATGGTGTGTTGCCAAGGGCGCGCCAGTTCCAGTTATCAATCCAAATTCTAAACGGACGACTGGTCATTCCCGCTTGGCCAATACCGCCACGCGCTAAGCGTTGCTCTTTCCAAACCTTAGAATCAGAAGAGATCACGACATTTGAAATATAGACCTGTGGGCTTTGCCACCCCGGCGTCTCGCGTTCGTCAGTCGCTATTCGGAAGAAGCTCCATTGAACCGAGTACTTTTTGCCATCATCCCCTTTGAGAGAAGCAAAGTAATGCCACCACTCGTGTTGAAATTCTGGGTGGAATTGGAAGTCTCGAGGTAACGAAACGCTGCGGTCAGGTAACACAGGCTCGAATACATTAAAGTGCTCGCTTACAAGCACTGAGTTGACCTCGTTCACGCCTTTCTCGCCAACATCAACAAAGTAAGAATAGTACGCCCAGACACCTAAAATGGTGCCAAAGAAACCGATCAATAATAGTGAGGAGACAAATCGGTGTCTGAATTTCGTTGAGCCATTTCGTTGAAGCATATTAAAGCGCATCCCTCAGTGATTTCATCGGGGTGTTCCGAATCATTCTCATCACTGGCAAAGCACCAGCTAACATCAATGCTGCCATAGCCCACGCAAATGTCTGTAAATAGTCCCAGGGAATCACTTGTAACTCGAGTGACCACCCAAAAGACTGCTTGATCACGATATCGACGATCAAACTAGCCAACGCTAAGCCGAGCGGAATAGCAATTAAGGAGGAAATAAGCCCGAACACAAACAATTGTAAGCTACCGGTCAGAATCAGTTCTTTCGCTGAGACACCTAAACAGCGCTGTAAAGATATATGCCTTTGTCGAGACACTTCACCAGCAACCGTTGCGAAGAAGATGCCGAAGACAGCAATGACCAATGTGATGTTGCCCAATGTATCTGCAATCGCGAACGTTCTATCGAACACACGCATCGCTTGGCTGTGAATATTGTTGTTATCGAAAACACGCTCAGAGCCAAGCCTGAATACGCTTTCTAAGCGGCTTCGAAGCCCTACTGAATTCACATCATCTTTGAGTATTACGCCAAGGCCCACATTGCCCCGCCCTGCAAATCCATACAGCCAGTTTCGATGAGACATCATGACTTGATGGTAAGGGTTACCGTAATCGTAATACACACCGACAACCTGCCAACCAGAGCCAAGATTGTCATAGAGATCGATGTAGTCACCTGGGCGAATACCCAACTTGAGAGACATCGATTCACTGATCAACACACCTTTAGAGTGATGTAAGTGATACCAGTAATTAGGAATACCTAACTTGATCGTCAGCGCTTCTAGCTCACCTTCAGAAGGTCCAGTACTGACCACTTGAATACTGCCAACTGGAGATGCAACATCTTTCTCCCAACGCCACCAAACAGAATCCACTTCAGGTTGTTCTGACAGCCAGTTACTCATACGAGCAGCACCATTGTTGGTTGGGTAGATGTAAAGATCTGCCGCCAAGCGCTGTGTTAACCATTTATCCGTGGTATCTCTAAAGCTACCGACCATGGTTTCTACACCAATATTCGCGGTTAACGCCAACATAAACGCCATTGTCGCCACACCACGATAACTCATGCTTGAAGCGGCATCCGCGAAGAACCAACGAGCACGAACCCAGCGTAATGAATAAGACAGGCTGTTAAATAGCTTCCACATCAAGAACGGCGTAAACAAAGCCACACTAACAAGCATCAGCGCGATAATCGCAAAACCCGTTTCTTGAGTCTGAGGCGCTTGATACACAGCGACAGCTGCAACCAAGAAACCACAACCAATCAAAGCCTGCCAAGTGAATTCTGTACCAGCAAAGCGCATCAAAGATAAACGAGAGGTCAAACGAATCGGTTGTGAACGAAGCAGACGAACCAATGGCCAAGCACACGCTAGGAATGCACCAAGCAACGCCATTAATAAGCTGTAACCGCTCCATCGCCAATTCCAGTCGATAGTTAATCCAACGTTGGCGTCATATAAGTCACCTAAACTTGAAGATACCGCTGGTAACAGTTGGTTTGCCAACATGACACCGAATACATTGCCGCAGATCCAGCTCAATACCACCAATAACAGTAACTCTAAACAAAGCGCTTTAGCCAGTTGCCAACCCGACACACCCGTCTGTCTTAAGATTCCAACTAACGGTTGGCGCTGAATAAACGACAGCGACATCGCTTGATAGAAAATGAACAAGCCAACCACAAACGACAGCATACCCATCGCTTTTAGATTTAAGTGGAACGCGCTGGTCAGCGACTCAAGCTCAGCTTTAGAGCTGCGAGAGATCGTCAAACCATTAGGCAGCATGTTTTTAAGACGCTCAAACTTCTCAGGCGACATATCTGAACACGCAATCACAGACAGCCCAGCACTGCGTTTAAGCATTCTGAGCAAAGAGATATCTGCAATCAGCCTTGTGCCATCAATCAGGTTTTTTTGATCAACAGCGATAGGGCCAAGCTCAGAACCATCCATGAGAGGAATGTAATCCCCGTTATTCCATTCCATGTGTTCTGCGAGATCATCACTCACAAGGATTGGGTATGGCGGCTTCATGAGGTTTAACGTAGTGAGATCTTTTAACGCAACACCCGGCTGAAGCTGAAGCATAGACACAGGGTCGATGCCGATAAGCATGAAGTTCGCGCCATTTTCATCAGTGATACGATGGTGGTCAAAAGGAGAACACTGTTGAAAGCCTTCACGGCGAAGCTGGATATAAAAACCTTGCGGGATTTTATTGGCGTTGTGTTTTGGTCGAATACGATAAGGAAGAGGATTCGAAAAGAGTTTTTCGCCATGCGCATAGCTTTGCTTGGCGTGTTGGTTGATAGCAGTAACACCAACCAAAAGTGATACGCCAAGGGTTAAACCAAGCCATACCAAAATAATCTGAAGCGGGTAGCGTCGATAGTGACCGAGTAGTGCCTTAACTACGGGCCATAACATGCAGTTGCCCTCCTTGTAGACGGATTCTGCCGTCCATGTGCTGTGCTACTTTTTCACTGTGTGTCACCAACAACAAAGTGCATTCTAATTGGCGAGCCAAAGAGGTCAGCAAACGCATTACCGCTTCTGCATTACGCTCATCTAAACTTCCCGTCGGTTCATCGGCTAACAGAATTTTAGGTTCCATGTACAGAGCACGAGCAATCGCTGCGCGTTGTTGTTGACCACCAGACGCTTCTTCAGGGTAACGTCCAAGTAAAGGCATAAGGTCTAAAGCAGAAAGAATCTGTCGCCAGAGGCCTTTGTCTTCAGGCAAGCCTTTTAACTGGCGACAAAAACGAATATTGTCAGCAATATTAAGCGTTGGAAGTAGGTTGAATTGCTGGAAGATGTGACCAATATTATTTCGGCGATATGCGGTGCGATTACGTTCTGTCGAATCATGCATATTGAAGTTTGGGAAAGCAATTTCGCCAGAGTCTACTAGGTCTAAACCCGCGATAAGATTCAGTAATGTACTTTTACCTGATCCACTTTCGCCCATTAGTGCAAGCTGGTCACCTTGGTTTAATGTTAGTTCAGCACCTTGCAAAACAGGGTGAAATTCCCCCCCGTCGACATAGCCTTTACATAGGTCTGACAGCTTTAACATTAAACAGCTCACATTAGTTAGAATTTGGAAGGAGAATCTACACTAATTCCCTGTTAGGAGGAAGTATTTTGAAAGATAGATCACACACCAACGATAAAGTGATGTGATCGATGCGCCCTACTTCAACTTCCTATCAAGTTTTTGATCCATTTTCTTGTTTTCATGCGATAGAGCGACCCACCCCACTTAATCACTTCTTCGGTGAGGAAAAGCAGATACACCCACTCCGGTGGAAACTTTAAATAGATAGCCGCAATCGCAGCCAGTGGAATACCAATCACCCACTGAGCAATCAAATCTTGATAAAGACAGAACTTCACATCACCACCCGCTCTCAACACACCAACGATCACAGTCAGCGGTACCGAGCGAATAATAATCCCCACGCTGAGAATGAGGATGAATTTCTCAGAGAGGGCTCTGGTTTCTTCAGTCAACGCACTGAACGCATTCAATATTGGCATTTGGACGAAATAGAGAAAAATCGCCACAACAATACTGGTTAAGAAACACAGAATCGTTAAGCCTAATGCTTGATAATAAACCGCTTCATTGTTCTTCGCGCCAAGTTGGTTACCCACCAGAACCGCTGCCGCATTCGAAAGGCCAATCAATAAACTCAATGAGATAGATTCAACCGGCGTCATGACTGAAAGCGCAGCCAAACCTTGAACACCCGATTGTCCCATGATCGCGTGGTAAGCAAACAAGCCACCCGCCCACGCTAAGAAGTTAAACGTGGTCGGCAAAGACAACTTCAAGAAGCGAACGACTTTCTCAACGGTTGCAGCCGCTTTGATATCACAAAGTTTAAAAGCTAATAGGTGTTTAGAAAAATAAAGGTAGCCATATAAGGTCGCCACTTCAATGGCACCGCTCAATACCGTCGCAATCGCTGCGCCTTTGATTCCAAGCGATGGAAAGCCCAAGTTACCGAAGATCAGCACCCAGTTTAAGAACACATTAGACAGAATGCCGATACCGCTGAAGAAAGTGCTTAACCCAGGTTTATGCATCGCTCTCAAACCTACCGCCATACTGCTGACGCACGACACCGCCAGCATGCTGAATGAGGTGATGACGATGTATTCAACGCCGAGGCTGATGACTTCTTGAGAGTCGGTCGTCACGCCCATGATTTGCGCAGGAAAAGAAATAAAGAAAACAATGGTCAGCAACGCAAACAGAGTTGAAACCAGCCACGTCAGTGCGGTACTTTCTCTGACACCTTGTTTGTTACCCGCGCCCCAATATTGAGCCGTTAGCAAAGCGCCACCCGTAGTGACACCCACCAGCATAATGGTCGTCACAAACATTGCACGGCTCGCAACCCCCACTGCCGCAATGTCTGCTTCCCCAAGCTGACCTAACATCAACACATCGACTAAGCCTCGGCTTGAAAACATAATGCTCTGCAAAGCAATAGGCAAAGCAATCGCAATAAGCCTACGAACAAAATCACCTCGAGTGTGATGAATAATTGAAGAGAGCAACATAGAGATACCTAAACGGAACGTATTGATGAATAAAGATAAATATAGCGCTATTATATCAATGTTCGGTTTTTAACCACAGATATAAATGGAGTAACAATGAAGAAAGTACTGGTTTTAGGCGCTTCTGGATATGTTGGTTCGCAGCTCCTCCCACTCCTGCTTGAGCAAGGCTATCAAGTCACTGCCGCAGCAAGGCATATCGACTATTTAAAGGCACGAACCGAACCTCATGACAACTTGTCACTAGAGTATCTTGATCTTGCAGATCAAGCCGCAACACAAGCATTAGTCCCCGACTTTGATCTTGTCTTCTTTCTAGTTCATGGCATGGCAGAAGGCCACGACTTTATTGATTATGAACTGAATTTGGCACGTAACTTTGTTTCAGCTCTTGGGCCAAAGAATCAACACGTCATCTACCTGAGTTCGCTTCAGCCGCAAACGGGTGATTCAGAACACCTTCAAGCGAGAAAGAAAACCGGAGAACTGCTACGCAAAGGACCAGTCCCCGTCACTGAGCTGCAAGCAGGCGTGATCATTGGGCCCGGATCTGCAGCGTTCGAGATCATGCGAGACTTCGTGTACAACTTACCTATAATGATTGCGCCCAAATGGGTCGACTCTAAAGCCAACCCTATTGCCTTGCAGAACCTGAACCACTATCTGCTAAAACTCGCACAGGACACGCCTAGCGAAAGCCAAACCTTCGAAGTTGGTGGGCCAGATATTGTCTCTTATCGAAATCAATTTGCTCACATTGCCAAAACAGCCGATCGCCCACTCAGGCTTTGGGCGACGTCACTCCTCACGCCCTCAATTGCGTCATATTGGCTAGGCGTTGTGACATCTGTTCCGTCTAACATAGGCAGAGCGCTTCTCGCGGGCTTAAAACATGACTTTATTGCCAGTTCGACCATCATTAGAGAAAAGTACCCTCAGAAGCTTATCTCGTTCGAAAATATGGTTGAGCAAGCGATTCACGCTGAAGGAAACTTCGTGAAAAGTAATGTTTGGGGCTTTGATAAGACCGCCTTCAAACGCTGGCAAGCTGGGTACGGCTATTACCCTAAGAAAACAGGCGCAAGTATCACCTCAAGCGCATCTTTAGAATCCCTTTGGCAGGTCGCTCAGCAAATAGGAAGCCCGAAGCAAGGTTACTTCTTTGCTAATGCTCTATGGCGCACACGCGAATGGTTAGATCTTCTCTTTGGCGGTGGTGTGCCGGTTCGACAAATGCCTGAAGGGCCGACCCTAAAAGTCGGTGACAAAATCGATTCGTGGAAAGTCATTCGTTGTGAAGAAAACCAGTTTTTATCTCTGCTTTTCGGTATGAAAGGCCCGGGGTTGGGGCGACTCGAGATTACCGTCTCTGACCACGGTGATTCACGTGAACTGAACATATCAGCTTGGTGGCATCCAAAAGGCTTTCTAGGGTTACTGTATTGGTTTGCGATGATGCCAGCCCACCTGTTTATCTTTAAAGGCATGGTTAAAGCGATTGAGAAGCAGGCTAAAGAGCAGATGCGAGATTCGAGTGTCGAGATGAGAAAAGATTAAAAGCGGATACGGGATTCGAGTAACGAGATGAGAAAAGATTAAAAGCGGATACGGGATTAGAGTAACGGGATGAGAAACGATTAAAAGCGGATTCGAGTGCCGAGATGCGAAAAGACTTAACAGCAAATTTGCGACACGCGCTATGAGAGGCAAAAAAAGAGCGGATAATTCCGCTCTTCGTATCTCTCATCTCGTATCCCGAATCCGCTACTAGCCAATAACGCTAATTGGGATCTCTGCAAGTTGGTTACCTCGGTTAGCAGGGTAAACAATGTATTCACCGTGATACTTCACCGCAGACTTGTAGTCCGTTACTTTGTGAAGCATGAAACCCGCTTCCATCGCCGCTTGAATGAACTCGGCGTGGTTACCACGAACAAACCAGTTCATTGGCTTAACCATCAACTCACCGTCGAAAGAGTCGTCGCACTGTTTGCCACATAAAGCAAAAGAGTGCTCGCCATCGGTGAAGAATTGAATCTTACCGCCAGTCGTTAGCTCGTCTTCACTCGATACGCTCCAACCCATCTCGTACATTTTGTCCATGAACGCTTCAACATCACTGTCTTTAAGCACTTTAGGCTCTTCGCCTTCAGGGAAAAAACGCCCGTAAAACGCAGAAATACGTTTAAAGGTAAAAGTTAAATCAGAGTTATTGCCTTTTGAGCGACCCTGTTTCTGCCAGCGAACCAAGTCAGGCACAATCACGCGATCATAAGCTTGGGATTTAATCGCCTTTGTTACCCAGCGAACAAGGTAAAGGTTGTTCGCAATAGGCGCATCAATCGCTTTGCCTGCTTTGTGCAGAGCGTAAAGCTCGCCCAATGCGTCATTCACTAACTTCTGAATTTCAATATAGTATTTTGACATTATGCCTTCTTTCCTAATGTCCAATATAGTAATGCTGACATTACTGCACACGCAGCCATTACCATAGCCATAGACCCAGCACTGTCACTTGGCAGCATCGCAACGATAGCCCCAACGACAGAACCAGTACCAAATCTTAATGTTCCCGCAAGCGATGAAGCCGTGCCTGCCATGTTTGGGTAACCACTGAGCAAAAGACCCATAGAGTTACTGCCGATAGTAGAGATAGTGCCAATAAATAGCATCACAAACGGCACAATTCCCCAAAGCCCGAGATCCAATGCCCAACCGACAAGTAAGCCTACGCCAGCCAGTAATTGGATGACCAGCGCTGCCCTCAACATTGTATGAGAACCGACCTTCTTAACGATTCGACCATTGATTGTCGTCATCAGAATCATCGCAACAATGTTCAGACCAAATAGGTAACCAAACAGGTCAGGACGTACGCCATAGACATCAATGTAGACAAAAGAGCCTGCGGTTAAGAATGCAAACATCCCAGAGAACGAGAATGCACCAGAAAAAATCAGGCCCATAGCGGTCGGGTTTTTACATAAACGAGCGTAATTACGAATCGTGGTTTTAAAGCGCAATGGTTGACGATTATCGACAGGCAGTGTCTCAGGAATTTTGATTATCACCGCGAGAATGACAATCACCGCAAAAATAGCCAATACCCAAAAGATTGAACGCCAACCGAACCACAACGCTAAGTAGCCACCAATCATCGGCGCGATAAGTGGTGCAACCGTCATCACCAAGGTAACGAACGACATGGTTCTCGCGAAATCTTCACGGTCGAACATATCACGCACAACCGCTTGGATAATGACCGCCGCCGCCGCACCTGCAAAACCTTGAGCGGTACGAACTAACGTTAACGCTTCAATGCCATGAGTCGTCGCACTCACAACAGACGCGACTGCAAAAAAGAATACACCAATCAGTAGAACAGGCTTGCGACCATAACTGTCGGCTAACGGGCCATGTAACAACTGACCCAATGCAAAACCTGCGGTGTACGCTGTGAGTGTGATTTGTACTTCACCCGCTGTAACGCCGAGATCTTTGGCGATCGTTGGCATAGCAGGCAGGTACATATCGATGGCGAGTGGTGTCAGTGCACCAATCGCACCCAGAACCAAAAATAGCATCCAACCTAACTGAGGAGTTTGTGGTTGTGAGCTTAGGCTCTGTTGGGTAGACGTTTGCATAACTCTCCGACTAAGTACTAGGTTCTATGTGAGCACGAGCATGCACGCAACAATATACGAATATACACATAGCAATATACGAATACGCACAGTGATACACGAATATGCGCACACATACATGAACATATAGTAATAATGGCTGAAACTGTCCTAGTACCAGTCAAAATAATCAGCCGACGCTATCCTTGGTCGGCCACATCTACGGCAGAAAAGATTACTTCCAGATAGAGTCGACTTCTTCTTGTGTTAGGTAACGGTATTCACCCAACTCCAAAGATTCATCCATCTCGATTTCACCGATACGCTCACGGTGTAACCCTTCAACTTTATTACCAAGGGCCGCAAACATACGTTTTACTTGGTGGTATTTGCCTTCGTGAATCGTTAATAGGACTTCACGCTCAGCACGAACTTCTAAGTGTGCTGGAAGTGTTAGGCCATCTTCGCTCTTAAGCTGGATGCCCTCTTTGAATTTTTCAACGTAATCGTCTTCAACAGGTTCAACCAACCACACACGGTACGTCTTCTCGCACTTGTGCTTTGGTGATGTGATGCGGTGAGACCACTTACCATCATCGGTAATCAACACAAGACCCGTCGTATCAATATCTAGACGACCAGCAAAGTGCAGCTTGTCCATTTTGATTTCATCGAGTAATTCAAAGGCGATACGATTTGCGCCATCTTCATGCGAACAAACAAAGCCTTCTGGCTTATAAAGCATGATGTAACGTGGGCCGTGAACATTCAGTTCATTGCCTTGCCATTCCACAACGCACTCTTCAGTTACCTTGAGTGACCCGCTTTTTTGAATGACATCATTTACTGTCACTGCCTTGGATTTTAATAAGTGTGTTGCTTCTCTTCGAGTGACGCCTAACGCATCGCACAGAAATTTATCTAAACGCATGAATACCTCAACTAATCTAAGTCGGGTATTATAGTCACCTTTGCTCAATTAGTTGAGCTATTTCACACTATTTGTTTTCTACCCTACAAGACGCGATATGTATACACTCCGCCCGTACCAAGCTGATTCTGTAAAATCAGTGATTCATTACTTCAGAAAACACCAAACTCCGGCTGTTCTTGTGTTGCCTACAGGCGCTGGAAAAAGCCTTGTGATTGCAGAGCTAGCAAGGCTTGCGAAAGGTCGAGTGCTGGTACTCGCTCACGTTAAAGAGTTGGTCGAACAAAACCATGAAAAGTATGAAGGTTATGGGCTAAAAGGCTCAATTTTCTCTGCGGGTTTAGGGCGAAAAGAGACAGACCAACAAGTGGTGTTCGCTTCGGTTCAATCTGTGGTTCGCAACCTCGATTCATTCTCTAACCAATTTTCACTGTTGGTTATCGACGAATGCCACCGTGTGCCAGATGAAAAGACCAGTAGCTACCAAAAAGTGATCACTCACTTGCGCGAGAATAATTCGGGCATCAAGGTGCTTGGACTGACCGCGACCCCCTATCGTCTTGGTATGGGTTGGCTTTATCAGTATCACACGCGTGGACAAGTACGATCTGAAGAGCCTAGGTTTTTCAGAGATTGTATTTTCGAGTTGCCGATTCGCTACTTGTTGGACGAAGGCTTTCTAACACCAGCACGCATGATCGATGCGCCCGTATTGAGCTATGACTTCTCACAGCTAAAACCTGCAAGTACAGGCCGCTACAAAGAAGCCGAACTCGATATGGTGATCGAGCAATCTAAACGTGCGACCCCACAAATTGTCGACCAGATCATTGAACTGGCCAAAGACAAGTTAGGGATCATGGTATTTGCTGCCACTGTTAGACACGCACAAGAGATCCTTGGCTTACTGCCTGAAGGTGAATCGTCAATCGTAATTGGCGACACACCAACTCTCGAACGTGACCAAATCATCAGTGACTTCAAAGAACGTAAAATCAAGTTCTTGGTTAACGTATCGGTATTAACCACAGGCTTTGATGCCCCTCATGTCGATTTAATCGCGATTTTGCGCCCGACAGAGTCCATCAGTTTGTATCAACAAATCGTTGGCCGTGGCTTACGCTTATCGCCGGGTAAAAAAGAGTGTTTAGTGCTCGACTATGCAGGCAACAGTTATGATCTTTACCAACCTGAAGTGGGCGACCCTAAACCCGACTCAGACAGTGAAATCATCACCATCCCCTGCCCAGCATGCGGCTTCAACAATAACTTCTGGGGCAAGCTAGACAGCAATGGCTTCTTGCTAGAGCACTTTGGCCGTAAATGCCAAGGCTACTTTACCGATGAAGACACGGGCGAACGCGAACACTGTAATTATCGCTTCCGAGCCAAATACTGCGGTGAATGCGGCGCTGACAACGACATCGCCGCGCGCATTTGCCATGAGTGCGATGCAACCTTAGTCGATCCAGACAAAAAACTGAAAGAAGCACTAAATCTAAAAGATGCCTTGGTGTTTGAGTGTTTAGAAATGGACTTGAACGTTCTTAAAGACGATAAAGGAAAATCGCAACTTAAAGTAACCTACCGTGGTGAAAACCAAGCACAGGTGCATGAGTTTTGGTCATTAACCACCAAGAAACAGAAGCAGAACTTTAAGGATCAGTTTGTTCGCCCTCACCTTGCCGACAGACACCGCCCTTTTGAGGAAGCCTCACCAACGAAAGTGGTTGCTCACCAACATAGATTCCGCCCACCTCAATTCGTGATTGCACGTAAAGTCGGGCGTTTTTGGAAAATGAGAGACAAGATATTCGAAGACGAGCTTCAGCAACGTTAACATCTCATTTTTTGAGAACCTAAATCTCATTATTCATCAGGTTCACTTTCTGTTCAGAATTACTTTTTTATACTGAACGCTATCAACCTTCTCTAGGATTCGCTATGTTTAGTAAAGTTATGATTTCTATGTTTTCTTTAAGCTTAGGCTTATGTGTCGCCGCTAGTGCGTGGGCTGACTCAGATCATAACGGTCATGATCTTGTACAAGATGTCCATAAAGCGGGAACCCGTATCGAATTTGAAGAAGATCAAGACGAAGTCTACGAAGCCGTACGCGAAGGCTATATTCGCCCTTTCTCAGAAATGTATGCGGCCGTTGAAAACGATCTTCATGGCAGAATCATTAAAGTAGAGCTAGAAGAAGATGACGACATTTGGGTGTATGAACTAAAAATCAATTACCAAAACAACATCATCAAAGTCGAATACAACGCCGAGACGTTAGAAATGCTCATGATTAAAGGCCGAAACTTTAAAGACGCAATTAAGCACGGTGAATAAGTAAGCGCCGCAACTTTAAAGACGCCATTGATCACGACGAGCAATTAAGCACAACGAACAGTCATTACAAGAATTAAGAAGAACAATTATGAAAATTTTAGTCGTTGAAGACGAACCTCGCTTGGGCCAACAAATTCTAGAAACCCTTGAGGGAGCCGACTGGGTTCCGGAACTTTCTCAAGACGGTATCGACGCACTCTACCGTGCAACATCAGAAGAGTGGGATGCTATTGTTCTCGATTTAGGTCTACCTAAGCTGGATGGCCTAACCGTATTAAAAGGCATTCGAGACGAAAACATTAACACGCCAGTGATTATCTTAAGTGCGCGTGACACGCTTACCCAACGTGTAGAAGGCTTGAATGCAGGTGCTGATGACTACCTAACTAAACCATTCGAAATGGTCGAGCTGATAGCCCGCATTCGTGCTCAACTACGCCGAGCGTCAGGCAGTGCTGCTCCTATACTTCAAATTGGAGATCTAAGCCTAGACACACGCAGTTCTAAAGTGTTGTGGCAAGGTCAAGCAGTTAGCCTCACGGCGCTAGAATATAAAGTTGTCGCGTACTTCATGCATAACCAAAACAAAGTTATCTCGCGCACTGAGTTGGTTGAGCATATCTACAAGCAAGACTTCGACCGCGACTCGAACACGGTTGAAGTGTTCATCGGTCGTATTCGTAAGAAGATCGCACCTAAGATAATAAAAACCGTTCGTGGCCTTGGCTACCAACTGAATGCTGAATAATGCTGTATTTAATTAGGCTAAGAGCAATCTCCAATTAGTGGACAGCCTGTGCTGATCGTCGTTGTTCTCATAGCAAGATGAACAAAGACAGGCTGGTAACGTATGAATCTAAAAAAACGAACACTTAAAAACGTCAGTCTAAAAAGCCGCTTGCTCCTCGCCGCGGCTTTTTGGCTAGGTGCGATGATATTAGCGGCAGGCGTCGGAATACCTAAGTTGGTTAACGATTACTTGGTCGATGACGTCAAGCAACAGCTCAGCCTAACCATGGACGAGTTAACCGCCAACATAGAAACCAACGACAGTGGTAACCTCATCATGGCAGAGCGTCTGTCTGACCCTAGGTTTAACCAACCCTACAGTGGTATTTATTGGCGAGCTGCTACCCAAGACCAGATTATTCGATCTCGATCTCTATGGGACAAAGACCTCACCATCAAGCGTTCGCCGATTCATACTTCAATCAAAGGGCCTGAGAAAGAAAAGCTGATTTACATCGAGCAGGATATCTATCTACCTGAACTGAACGATCCTGTCACGATCACCATAGGTATTGATGAAGACCCATTAGAATCCACACTGACCGAACTTACAGGTCAAGTCTGGTTGATTCTGATGTTGCTGTTTGTGGGCGTGCTGATGTTGATTGGTATTCAAGTCAGCTGGTCACTATTGCCACTCAGTAAGATGCAGCGTGAACTGGTGATGTTAAGAAACGGCGAGCAACAAGGATTAAGCGACAACTACCCGAAAGAGGTTTCTCCATTGGTTTCTGACCTCAATGCCCTACTCTTCCACTATCAAGAGTTATTGGAACGAGCTCGTAACCACGCGGGTAACTTATCTCACGCGTTGAAAACACCGCTGTCGGTTTTGAAAAATGAGATAGAGCGACTTCCAGATGATGATAAGACCTTGTTACAACAACCCATTCATCAGATTCAGAACCAGATAGATTATCACCTTGGCCGTGCGCGCATGGCTGGTGCAATGAACATTCTTTCAGTGAAGTCTTCACCTTGTGAGCGTGTTGAAGCTATCTCAATGGCGTTTGATAAAGTGTATGCCGCCAACGAAGTCACCATGATTAACGAGCTAGACTCTGAGATTGAAGTGGCGGTAGAAAAAACCGACCTTGATGAAATGGTCGGCAACCTACTCGAGAACAGTTACAAATGGGCGAGCAGTATTATCCGAGTCCATTCGAATGAACTCGACGATGGCAACATTGAATTGGTGATTGAAGATGATGGCCAAGGCATTCCTGAAGAGAAGCTTGAGCAAGTCACCAAACGTGGTGTTCGACTTGATGAAACCACACCAGGAACTGGCTTGGGGCTTAACATCGTGAATGAAATGGCGCACAGCTACCGAGGCAGCCTAACGCTCAGCAAGAGCTCAATGGGCGGATTGAAAGCCTCTCTGGTGCTTAAACTAAGCAAAGGTTAAGTAAGCTAAACGCGCTAAGTAAACTAAGTAAACTAAGTAAACTAAGTAAACTAAGTAAACACGATAAGCCCTAGCACAACGCTAGGGCTTAACTTTATTCTGGTTTAACAAAGCTTTTCTCGCTTCAATATGATTAGCTCATCGAGTGAAGCCCAATCATATTGCCTTCCGTGTCACTCACTACACTGATAAAACCATGGTGCTGTTGCCTCCCGCTTTTACACCAGACATCTTACATATAGCTCCTGTGGCGCCATAGTTCCCCATATCGCAAGGAAATACCCACATCTCAACTTCGATTCCGGTTTCATTGTCTAACTTATCCAGCGTCACTTTAAACACTGATTCATAAAAAGTTTTTGCTCTCGGCATGTCATCAACATATATTTCAAACCAACCAATCGGATTCATTTGCATAACGTTATCCTCAGCTTTCGCTGCTTGTTCGCCCTTAATCAGCATAGTCAAAATTGAAAAATTTATTGCCGAGGAATTACATGAGAGGGGTTATGTTTGTATAGATACAGTCCAGTAGAAATTGCAAAGCCTTGTTTGACGGAGGGCTCAAACAAGGCTCGAGCTGGTCGCTCTTATATATCACTCTGTATATCGTTCACAGCAACATCCAAAGCTTGTGAATCATCGCGGTAGGTTGCTACTCCGATCATTAAGATCCTACCATCAGTATAATAGTCATGATCTTCATCGATCACTTCCACCGTAGCCAATGGGTACTTGTCTAGATCAATATCTGGTAATGACGTTCGTATCTGATTAGCAAGCCTATCTCGTTCTTCATCAACATTGGGGTCAATGTTATGAAGTACGGTCACAATGCCTGAGTAAGGGGTGACTTTAAGGCCATCATCATAACTAATTGCGCCTAACCACTGAGGCTGGTTAGTTTTAATATCAACACCAGCACGCCACCAGCGAATATGGCTACGCTTCATCAAGTTACCCGGCAATTGAAACGCCATATCTTGCGGCTTGTCTCTCCAATATAAATCGGACACTGGCGGTGTTTTGTCTCTAAGCAATGCGAGGTAACCAGCCCATTCAATCTCATTTCGAGAGAACGTTTGATTCTCTATCCAGCCTAATTGCTTCATTAAATCTCTTGGGGTTGCTCCAACATAAATTACGTTGATCGCTTGTGCCGAGTAAAACGAAGATTTGCCAGGGAACGCTTTATAGGTAACCGAATTCCAGTCGACTTTGTCAATTTGAGCCGTCTCTGGTTGATTCTGAAAATCATCGGCCTTCCAGAAAAAGTGAGCGTAATTCGCAAACAATACCCATGCCAACAAAAGTGCACTGGATTTAAGCACCAAGCGTCGCCACTTCATTCGATAACCAATAATGGTGAAAACCGATACTGCGAACACACCGACGATCAAGCTATTATGCTCAGAGATAAATATCTTAAGGCTATTAAGCCACGGGAAGTTTTCAACGCCGTGCGCCAGTAACATGCCCCAAGCAATGAACTGTCCACCACCAAGAGCCAAGCCGATAAACGCCAACACACTAAAATTACGCCACGGTACACGATGCGAGCCAGCTATAAATGGCACAACCCAAGCGATAGGCCCTAATAAACGAGCAAAAAGAATGATGTATGTGCCTTTGCGAGCAACTAGATAGCGGCAGCGCGCAATTAATCTTTTGGTTTTAGGACGAAACTTAATGAGCCTTCGTTGCGCCTTAGCACCGTATTTATAACCAATGAAATAACTGAGTTGGTCACCAAGCAAACCACCTAGCATCACCAAAACCAACGCCATCCATGCACCTGAATACAGTTGAAAGCCCGCTGCGATAAAGAAGGGCTCTCCCGGTACAAATAGGTTTGGGCCAATGAGAGCATCACCCAATGCCCCCAGAAACAGCCCTAGTCCATCAAACATAACAACCTCAATACTTACTGTTCTTTGTAGTGGCCAAACTTGTAGTTCATCTCGTTGTTACGCATTTCGCCTTTGAAGAAGCGTCTTACATTGGCTTTAAGATAAGTTGAGCCTGTCTTCACAACGCCATCTTGGTCTAAACGACGTGGGTCAAAACCAAAGGTCATATTCAGGAATCTAAATCGCCATGTTTTGCTCGCACGTTTTACGTAGTCACAGTCTTCACACAGGACGATCTCTTCATCGAAACCGCCGATCTCATCATGCGCGCGTTTAGTCGAGAAAATACAGGCGCCAATCGCCGTCGGGAAAAAGAACTGGGTAGCGAACAAGCCAGCGTTAAATAAGCCGTAACCAAACTTGTGTACAAGCGGCAGACCTTTCGAGCTCATGTACACACCCGCCACTTCAAGCTTCTTCTCCTCTAGTTCATAAAGCGCTTTCGCAAGAAAGTTTCGGGGCAAGCTCACGTCAGCATCTAAGAAAAGGATTCTGTTGTATTGCGCCAATGAAGCACCTGTGTTTCGTCCAAGGCTCACACCACGATTTTCCATATGATGAACCGTTAATTTTGGCAACGCGTTTTCATAGGCTTGCGCCACTTCTCTGGTGTTGTCTTCACTGTTCGAGTCGACAACAATCACTTCAAACTCTTGGTGGGTTTGCACACTCAACTCTTCCATTAAGCGGCTAATGCGTTTCTCTTCATTTAGCGTAATTACGACAATGCTTACCGGTTCCATATTTTCACCTATTCATTCTGCTGTTTAATTAACACTAAGATTAACCAACCAAGCCTTAACCAAGTCTTAGGCAAACATTCATTTTCCGTTCATTAACTTGATGATTTAGCAGCACTATAAATAGATAAGATAGGCAATGTAAAAGACGATAAAATGGGGTAAGTAAGCGCTAGTGAACGTTTTATCTCCAAACGAATCATTTATCGAAGGAAATTCACTTTGAGATGGGCTTCTGACTTGCTCAGATTTGAATGTGATGTTAGTATCCGCGCTCGCTTAAGCATGAACTCGTTTATGCCTAAGCTTTACCACATACTCAAGGTCGCATTGAGGTGTGAAGTTAATTTTTACTAATTTGAGAGTAAAACTATGAAATTTGAAGCAGTAGTACGTACTGAACTAGGTAAAGGTGCGAGCCGCCGCCTACGTCACGCTGGTAAATTCCCAGCTGTAATCTACGGTGGCGAAGCAGCAGCTGTAGCTATCGAACTTGTTCACGCTGAAGTGATCAACCAAATGGATAAGCCTGAATTCTACGAAACAATCACTCTAGTGATTGACGGCGCAGAAGTTAAGGTTAAGCCGCAAGACGTTCAACGTCACGCGTTCAAGCCTAAAGTTGAGCACATGGACTTCATCCGTATCTAATTCCCTACCAAGGAATAAGATTGGATAATTCCAAGCCTTCTGCATAGAAAAGACTATCGATCTTACCAGTCGAGAAATCTAGAAATTCGAAACCCCGATGCTACCAACATCGGGGTTTCACCGTTTTTGAGCTCTCAAAAACGTCGTAAATCTCGCGCAATACACTGAAAATAATCAACTTTCCCCTTCCCCACTTTATCCCAATCTTGCTTGGGTGGATTAAGGGTGGACGAAAGGTGGACTTATACAGTAGTTTTTCTTGATTAAAATCTTAGGCGTATTTCTAACCACATTCAACTATTAGAAAAACTGTCTAAGTCATTTCTAAACAAAAGCGAGTTGAATGAAGTCATCATGATCTCAATCAAAAGGAGCTAGTAATTTTTGAGTAAAACTCCTCCCTCCCCTGTTTACCAAGTAACAACCTATGTCATTGCCCGTAAAATTAGCTCTTGCAACGTCACTTGCTCTATCAATGCTCGGAAGTGCCGCAGCTTCTGAACTAACGTCATACAATATTGAAGGTGAATCTAATGAGATCTTAACATTTAAAGATGGGATGGTTCTCAAACTCACAGGACAGTCATACGTTGGAGGCTACGTCGGATACATTGGATATATTGGTTATAGTGAAGAAGCAATTTTTCTTGGTGAAAAGGTTTGCTTAAAAGGTAAGTCCTATTTTTACGAGTTATACAAGAAGCCTACAACACACTACTCTCAGAACTTATATAGCGGCGCAGAAGCGTATACAAAAGTTGAAGAACTATGTGGTAGCTTAGACATATTGAAATAATTTAGATAGCTGCGATACAGTCGATACTATATGTATGTTAGACAAACGTTGTGGCGAATTAACTTTGGTGACAGAGCTAGGTTTTTCAACCAGATAGCGCATATATGTTACTGTCCGCTTAGAGACGAAAGCGACTCAATTAAGCTAAAATACCCTTACTACACTTTATACAATTAGTCACTACAAGAGCAAAATCATGCAAAGACTTCTTATTCTAGCCCTTATATCAGGTGCGGCACATGTTAATGCCGCGACTTGCTATAGTGATGATTACGGTAATACCACATGCACCAATGGCCTTTCTGCGTATAGCGATGATTATGGTAACACTACGTACAGTGATGGATCTTCTTCGTACTCAGATGATTATGGGAATACAACATTTAGTAATGGTTCATCATCGTATTCGGACGATTACGGAAATACTACATATAGTGATGGGACTTCGTCTTATTCGGATGATTATGGGAATACGACATTCTCAGACGGTACTACATGCTATTCAGATGACTACGGAAATACGACTTGTAATTAATCCTATAGATCGATGAGACTTTCCTTTTTCCAATTAGATACGAGATAAAATCGTCTTAGTGTGGCTACTATAAAACGCTATTGCGCCAGAACAGTCAGTTCGACAAGTACTACTCACTGCATCTTATGCCTATATTTAGCTATGATAGGGCTGTGAGTAGTACTACCTTGTACCACTTTTACTCGGAAAGTTTTGCGCACGTATCTCCTTTTATCGCATTTCATTAATAATCGATGGGTCAAGGTCTTCTAGATAAGCCAAAATACGATTATCTATGTTGTCCCCACCAAAGCCTACTTGATCAATGTCGCAGAGCAAATCAAATGGTAGTTTCTGAAGACCAGTCAATCTTTGTTCCGTTGTAGGAGATACAGATTCAACCGAACGAATCAAATCGACAAATATTGACTCATCATCACGTTGAATAATCTTGTTTGCATAAAGTTCTATTGTTGCAGGATGCGGATAACGAGACTTCTTATCGCTGTATTTAACCGCTTTAATACTACCTAAACTCATAAAGCATCCATTTAGCTGATTAAATTCAGCTTGTGTTAATACTATCGTTACCTTGTACTTATGCGATAAATAATGAAACTTAGTGTAATAGGGCAATCGAATTCGTTCATCGTAATCATGCATATTACAACTACCCGTCCAAGTAACTTCATTCAATCTCTCGCCGAATCGATTTGAGATTTTTTGTTTGGCATTGTCGAAAGCTTCTTCCTGTGTTTGACCACGCCCCTCAATTAAGCCCCAATTTTTTTGGTCCCAACAAGTATTCAATTCATTTAAGATAGCGATAGGCTCTTTCTCTTCCTGCTGCTCTAGAAATACATAAACCAATAAATCTACAACATGCTTTGGTATCTCTTCGTCATAACTTAATTTCATTTTTTCCTACCTAACCTGAGTGGTTCATATTTGAGTTGCTTGATAAAACTAGTTACATTGTCATAGTTTGAATACTTAATTATACTTAAGTGATGCTAACAACTACTTATTCCGTTATCTATCAACAACTTAATGGTTAATATGTTTTGGAGAATGTGGTTAAGAGACCCCGCTTACGATAATCGAAAGGTAGAAAATTTCGACAATATCTATGATTTAGCAATCCAAATGGGGCTCAAGCAAAAGGATATCGCAGACCTGTGTGGGGTCTCACCACCCAACATATCGCATTGGAAAAATAATAATAAGAAAGATAAGCCGACCTATACACAAATCAAACCTTTGCATGTCAAGATTGGAATAGGAAGGATCACGCCAGAATTCAAACCACTACCGGAAGGTGCTCGTGTATATCCCGCTTATTATAGTTTCATCATGGGCATAATAATGGTTAGCTTATTTTCTTGTTTAGTTGCAGTGATATGGGTTCTCTCTGTAGAGCCTTGTTTCCGTGATTGGACGATATGCAAACAACTAACATGGAGTGATATGATTCAGTACGGAATCATTGAAATGAAGGAAAAAATCGTTGTTAAGTAGACTCAGTCATTTTCGTGTAATAAGCAGTATTTATATATTCCGTAATTCTTTGCTCTTTATACGGGCATTCAAGACTGTGTATTGGGTGTAAGTCACATTAACCCGTAGGATAGACTTCGCCCTTAGTACCCTACTCGCTTCTATTCAGAACCTTCATAGGCTGAATTTTTACCCGTGGTACTTTCTAACTCAAAAGTGCCACGAAACGTATTTCAGCGATTGAACTCACATTCTTTTTATTTGTTTTTTGCTCATGCCTTGAAAGGTCTCAATACTGCCCACAGATCGTGAATGAGGAATAACCTCAACAATAGAGTGGATATAATAATGAGTTTGAAACCAGGTCCAAAACCAATCGCTAAATCGACAGGAAAGCCAGATCAACGTCGACGTGACAATAAAAAAACGCCAGGAAATACACCAGGGTTAAAGCCTAGTAAATCCTCAAAATGAGAAAAGGCCACTTATCAAAGTAACTTGATCTCCAATGCTGAGCCAGAACTAGCTGTGCTGGCTCTTTTTACTAATAGTTCACAACAAATTAGGTTGAATTGGCGAGAGAAAGTTGGCTCTTCTAACTCTAAAGTGCCACAAAACTTGTTAGATCAAATGCTCTACAAATTTTAGGGGGCGTTCGTTTTCCCTATCAAATCTAATCCGATGAAAGAGGGTCAGACCGAGCTTATTTTAGGCGTATGTAGGTTGAAAATCGTATTGTCCAGAATCCTCCGGAGTTATACGGAAACTTTCGGCAATTTCTGAAGTTCACATCCTAGTCGCTAGGCAATACGGGCATTAGATTGAGCGTGAGTATAATTAGCGTTATGATTGGTCACGTATAATTACAGAAAAAATCCGTCTATAAAGCGTTGGATTTTGGAGATAGGTCAGTGGATGTATTGTCTATAATTCTTGGTTGGCTTTTGGGTATATTAAGCCCTGTTATAGTTAGTCGTATTACGCGCCAGTACAAGCGTGATGATTTGTATAAAGGGATAATGAAGGAGGTTGACCACATCCGCGAGAGACTTCTTGGAAACATGCACCTTCTATCACATCGAACGGGTTCTTTCGATCGAGAGATTGCAAAATGGTTACTTGAAAAATATGGCGAACTAAAAACTGTGAACTCTAATATTTTGGAGTCATATAAGAAAATCTTGGCAGCGGATGATGCTGAGTTTGACGCTTACAAATATCACTTTCTTAAGTCTCAAGATACAGGATTGACGTTACAAAAGTTCCAACTAACCTTTGTAAACATGCACTTACTAGAATTTTCGCTTTTTTCGTCCGAGTTCCAAACTGAGGTTTTTGAATTAAAAACTAGATTGGAGTTTTTAAATTCTGAGATCGCGCTAGCAGAGAAGTATTTCTTTATGACTTTCGACAGCGGTTTATCTCAAGAAAACCTTGAGATCGTGAAAACTGATTTGACCAATAAGTACCTACATATTGAAACAATGATAAAACGTGTAGTCGAGCAAATCGAAATAATTGGCTCAGTACAAAAAATCTAACAAATTGTTAAAGCTGACAGCTAACCTGTGGCATTTTTGGTTCGGTTGAGTTCATTGATTATTGTGGATTTGCTTGAGTATCGAGGCAGTTAGCTGCAAATTAACAAAGCGTTATGCGCCTAATTGCTGGCCGTTAAATTGTTCGTCAAAGGAGTTGGTTTGGAAAATCTAATTATTGAACAACTAAAAAAACAAGCAGAAGAAAGTAATAATGCCGCTTTAGCTCATAAACAGCTAAGAGAGTCTGACGATTACAAAGAAGAGCTACAGTTTCTAAGAAAAATGATATTAGACTTTACTAATACTCTACGTCTTTGTCAGATAACAGCTTCTCGATGGGTTGATTTTCATGAAAAATATCTTCTCCCTCAACATTTTGACGATCTCGCTGAAGCGGCACTAACTGCACAGCTTGCAATTGAGAATGGAGCTCTTAATCCTGCTCGCAGAGAGCTGCGGTATATGTTGGAAGTAGCAGTAAATATCGCATATGTTGATGAAGAAATGAGTGGCTCACCTCTTCCTGAAAGAAGAGATTTTTATAAAAGTAAGCAAGTTAAGAAAATTAATGTAGATCAGGTTTCAAAATTACCGTTTCGCTTGTTGGGAGAAAATAAAGAGTCATTTTCTCAGCATGTTAAAAATGCTTGGGTAAGGTCTTCTAATTATGTTCACCTAACTAAAAGGCAAATGGACCAAAAGTTAGAGCTTAGAGAAAGAGGTATTACACTTGGTATGGAAACCGTGGCGATGCTTCAAGAAGTCGTTTCGGAAGTGCATGAAGTGTGCAGCATAGTATCTGTATTGGCATTTGAAACCATAGGCCCTTCATTTACTGGAGATATGTTTGTTGATAACTTAGATAGCATTGATCACTGGGCACTCCATGCTAGTGGATATATCGCACTTGTCGATTCGTATTTCGACTATAAGCATGAAAGGAAAGAGCGACTAGACGTCATACATGAAACTAGAACTAGTCGAATTAAATACCCAGTCGTCTAACGTTTAAGGTTTCCAGATACTTTGTCTAATCCAAATCTCGCATGTTAGAACCAATCTCCTAAAACGCTTTTGTCCAGAGGCTTCATAGACCTGAATTTTGACTCGTGGCACTTTCTAACTCGAAAGTGCCCCAAGGCGTGTTTAGAACGCAAGAGACCATCATGAGATTTATTTGTCCAACAGCCTGTTTCCCAATTGCCAAACAGGCTGTTGGACAAACTCTCGGACTCAATTGTGCAAGAGGTCCTTGCACAATTGCGAAACAACCTGTTTCGTGAATTATTTCTGCCCCATTGTTGGATCGACCTTTTACTCATTCATATCCTTGTTCAAGGGGTTCTGCCTTACTAGAAGTTATCCATTCTTCTAATGCTGTTTGTCGTGAATCACCGTGTTGTATTACGGGAGTAAATTCCACCATGCTTCAACGGTTCTAGGGAACTTTGATTAGAATCAAATAAGCAACCAAGGGTTTATGCAATTAATTTATATGATTGAAACTATGAAGTTTATCTATTGAGACAAACACGAAGAAACGGCAGAATGTGCGGATGATATGAAGCTAAAATCCATACAAAGCATTTAATAGTGATTCTCAACACATGGCATTTTTCATTCCATCGTTGGGTTTTGAGTTTAAATTGGAATATTCAAGTCCTCTGGCAGCGTTGCTCATCGTAATCAGGCGTTAACCATTTTTATTGGAGAAATTTATGCAAACACGTTTTTTTGCAGACCCAGAATCGATTCTGGGGACATTAGCTAGATTGTTTGCTGCAAAGGGTGCAGCACGAGAAGTTGCTGTATTGACCTATTCATCCCCTGAAGTTAAAGAAAGCTATTACGATAACTGGAACGGTGGTACAACTCATCACACTTTGTATTTACATGTTCCAATTAATTTGTATCCACAATTAGAGTCAGACTTGGCAGAAATTGAGCATGCTATTTTGGAGAACGCTGGTGTGTTCTTATCAAATTTTGAGAATGATACTCTGTCGACTGTAAAAATCATTCCCGCCGTCCAAGAAGATCCTCAATGGCGTGATAAAGCGTCAGCTTGGCTATCAGGTAGCAAAATTACAAATCAAGGTCGTGTACGTTCAGATAATGTTGCACCTCTATCGACTGATGGTTTGTTGTTTAGGTCACAACCAGAAATTCATTTTTATAGAGCACTAAAGTCAGAGGGCGTATCTTTTTCACCACTGCCTGTTTTTATTCGCGGGGGGCAGACATATAGCCGAATCGAGCCTGACTTTGTAATAGTCCATAATGGAATTACGATGGTCGTTGAAATCGACGGTGATACCGTACACCAGGAAACGCCTGCAGAGGCACAAGCGAGAGTACGAACGTTACAGCACGAAGGTGTACATGTAGAAAGAATTTTGGCTAGTGAGTGTAATGAACCTCAGAAGGCTATAGACGCAGTAAAAAGAATCTTAGAAGCGATAGGCAAATTGAAAGCATCTAGGTAAATATCTATACAAACTGTTTAAGCTTGACTGCATAAGCATGCATTTATATATCTAAGTTAATCTATTGAATAATAGAATGAGGAGACATAGTGAAACTCGATAAATTACGAATCTCACTTTTTCAGAGTTATGGATCAACACCTACAGAATTATCTTTTGACGATCTAACTTTTCTAATTGGCCCCAATGGCTCAGGAAAAACGGCTGCTCTTCAGGCACTTTGTAGAATGTTTGCTTTTGACCCATCTTTACGACGGATAAAGAAATCTGACTTTCATGTTCCATATAACGAAACGGAGCCCCCTGAAGAGCGAACGCTTTGGATTGAAGCTGATTTTCTATTCCCTGAATTGCATGAAGAGGCAGATAGCACAACTGTCCCACCACACTTTGCTCATATGAGATTAGTCAATGGGGAAGATACGCCTCGAGTGCGATTTCGTCTAGAAGCATCTATGGGTATTGATGGTGATATCGATGAGTCATTGATATATGTCTTGGAGCTAGATGAAAATCAGCAACCACATAGTACAGCTAAAGTTTCTCGTATAGACCGCAATCAGATTCAAATACATTATCTTCCAGCGAGACGAGATCCAGCTGAACATATCACCTTTGGAGCCAATGCTTTATTAGGGCGTATGTTAAGAGCTGTTAATTGGAAAGTAGAGCGAGAAGCTGTAAAGGGGCATACAGACCAAATTAGTGCGAGCCTTGACGCAAACATATCGGTAAATGCTCTAAGTACAAGTATCCAAAAGTCATGGTCTTGTTTACATAAAGGGAAGTTTTTCACACAACCAAAAATTACTTTTGTGGCTAGCGAAATTGAATCACTACTTCGCCATTTGTCTATTTCATTTGCTCCAGGACACGATGAAGCTAACGTTGACTTTTCGCGGCTAAGTGATGGGCAAAAGTCGATGTTATATTTGTCTCTAGTCCTTTCATCTCAGGCAATTGGTCGCTCAGTGTTAAAGGGAGACGACTCTTTTGACCCTGATAAACTTCGTCCAGCAGTGTTTACGTTAATTGCTGTAGAAGAACCGGAAAATAGTCTATCTCCTCACTATTTAGGAAGAATTGTGAGTTCTCTTCAAGAGATGCTCGGTCACGGAGATGCTCAAGCTCTCATCGCAACCCATGCACCATCGATGCTTAGACGTGTCGAGCCGAAACAAATACGTTACATGCGTTTGAACTCGGACAGAGAAACAACTATTGCTAGCATTAACATACCTGATGAGGAGCATTACGGCGATGCTAATAAGTTTGTCACTCAGGCGGTAAAAGCTTTTCCTGAAATATACTTTTCACGCTTGGTTATTCTTGGGGAAGGTGACAGTGAAGAAATTGTCATACCACGATTATTAGAAGTTAAAGGAGTTCCTGTTGACGCATTTGGTATTACCGTAGCTCCCCTTGGTGGACGGCATGTGAACCACTTTTGGAGGCTTCTCGAAGGACTAAATATCCCGCACATTACACTTTTAGACCTTGACGTGGGTAGATATCAAGGCGGCTGGGGGCGTATCAAAACAACCAATGATCAATTAATACTACATAAACCGGACCTTCAGTTAACTGATGGATATGCAGTAATCCCAAGATGGGACGACCCTGACGATAAAATCAGAGACTATCATAATTATTTAGAGGAAATGGAAAAGCGAAGAGTATTTTTTTCTTATCCAATGGACTTAGATTTTGCAATGTTGAGAGCTTTTCCTCCAGCATTCAATATAGAAATTGATGATCAAGTTGAACCAGAACTTCCACAGATCAAAGCGGTGTTGGGCAAGTCTCGTACTGAAGCATCCGAATATGACGATGAAGAACGGAAGCTATTTATCACTTATCACAAGTTATTCAAGGTAGGTAGTAAACCCGCTGAGCATATCAGTGCTCTATCTAAACTACCTGATGAGCAACTCTTGGTAAACATTCCCCCATCCTTGGAGCGGTTGGTTGAAGCTGCTAAAGAAATATTGTTGGGGCTTCCTGAATGATTAGAGTAGAAAGCTGGCAACCAGCGGACGGGTTAATTCTGGAGCCTAACGCTTATCGAGCAGCTAGGGAACGCGAAGTTAGCTTAGCTTTGACGGCTGGTCCAGGTGCTGGCAAAACGGAAATGCTTGCTCAGCGAGCAGACTTTTTACTTCGTACAGGTTCATGTCGATACCCTAGACGCATTCTTGCTATTTCATTTAAGGTAGATGCGAGCAGCAACTTAAAGGAACGAATTCAGCGCAGGTGTGGTATTGAACTATCATCACGTTTTGATAGCTATACATTCCATGCTTTTGCTAAGCGAATTATAGAACGCTTTCGTCCAGTATTAACTGGGGATGAGGCCTTAGAAGCGGGCTTCACAATTGGTCCTAAAGTCCTTTACAAGCAAATTGATTTCACGGACTTGGTCCCGCTTGCAATAAAAATATTAAAGGAATCTCCTCTAGCTAGAAATGCGTTGAGACAAACATACACAGATGTTTTTTTAGATGAGTTCCAAGATTGCACAAACCATCAGTACGAGCTTATAAAAGTTGCATTTCAAGGAACGAATATTCGCCTTACGGCTGTTGGTGATACAAAGCAGAAAATTATGGGATGGGCCGGTGCACTTGACGGAATTTTTGAAACCTTTAAACAAGACTTCCAAGCTGTCCCACTCAATATGTACCGAAATTTTCGTTCAAAGCCTAAGCTTCTTCAGTTGCAAAATGAAATCGTCAAAATTCTGGACCCTGCTTCAGTTATGCCTGAAGAGCAAGTAGTGGGAGACGAAGGTGAAATACAAATTCACCCTTTCCAAAATTGCCAAGAAGAAGCCGATTATCTTTCTGAGAAAATTGGTATATGGATAAATGAAGAGCAAGTCCCTCCTTCCGAGATAGCTATACTCATCAAGAATCAACCTGACTTATATGCAATGAAGCTTATGGTAGCTCTGCGTGACCGAGGTATTCCATATAGGAATGAACAACAGTTTCAGGATATATCAGTTGAGCCAGCAGCACGCCTAATTGTAGATTTTTTATTAAGCACTTTTGGCAAACAAGAACCTTCTGCCTGGATTCGCTTGATGGAAAAGCTAGTTCCATTCACTGAAGATGACGATGAAAGAGGAGAGTTAGTTCAAAACTGGCAACGCTTCATTATAGGGGAAAAGAAGTCACTAAATCAGAATCCTATAACATCTGAAAACCCCAAGAGATGGGACTGCTTGAAACGTTTTGTTAATAAGGTGGGATTTCAATCACTAATGTCTCTGTCACATGACTACGAAACAGAATCACGTTTACGTGAGGTGCTCAATGATACTTGCTCCAAGATCGATCAATTAATGTCAACTGGACTCTCTCTTCTGGAGTCTTTGAAGCGTTTTGAAGATGATCAAGCAGTTAGAATACTTACAGTTCATAAGAGTAAAGGCTTAGAGTTTGACTCTGTAGTGTTACTAGGTGTTGAAAATGAAAGCTACTGGGGAAATCCAGAAGAAAATTTATGTACTTTTTTTGTTGGGGTTTCAAGAGCAAAACGAAGGTTGTTGCTGACACATGTTAGCTTTCGCTCTAGGCCTGCAGATCATTATGGAAGGTGGGACGCTCATAGGTGCAAACAGGAAAGATTTTTGGGATGTGTAATATGAGAACAATGTTTGTATCTCTTATTAACTAACAGATAAGAAAGTATCGCGAAAGACGGTATCACGCGATACTTTTCCTAATCTACCCAACATGAATTAGGGTCACCTACCTAACTTACTTTTGTCCAATAACAAGTTACAACTATTCGGATCCCGAATTAGGAATCCGAACTTAACTTGCTAGCTTTAGCGGCCTAGGTAAACTGCAGTAACCTCTTCCCTTCCATGCCCTAATTCTTCAGTGATGACCATTCTTGCCTCAAAGTCACGCTGTTTGTCCATTCCGGTTAGTCCCTTGGTTGACGGCCCCGTCCCGCAGCAGGAGCATTAAAATCCGTCAATTCAAAGTATCGCTGAGCCGCATACGCATGCAATGAACCATGCACTTTATCTAAGCCTATTTAGATAAAAATTCTTTTGTGTTTTTTCATCTAAGAAGCATATTTAGTATTACTGAAATCATTACCCTAACACATATCAACAACCTCACTATTTCAAGTACTTATAAGTTGTGCTTTAATGCACCAATATGCTACTGGGTGAATTTAAATGGCAAGAAAAAATGATGGGATTATATGGCACTTAATGGACGCTCCATGGTGGCTAAGCGTATTGCTATCAGCATGTATTTATTTGGGACTTTCATATCTATTGCCTAACTTAGCCATTGAAAGTGATAACTTCCTCTTTAAAGCTATAGCTCCAAACTTACCCTTGATGGCACCATACTTTACGTTCTTATTTTTGCTTCCCGCACCGATAGCGTTTTTCAAGCAATACAAGAGGAAGAGAAGCTTTCTTACGACGAGCTCTCAGGTTAGAGAGCATAAAAATACCTCACCGCTAAATCACCTAAACTGGATAGAATTTGAAAGTTACATCGGTGAATACTTTAAGTCTCAAGGGTATGCGGTCAAACAGTCTTTCACTCAAAAACCTGACGGCGGTGTTGATATTTGGCTCACAAAGGATAATGAGTTAAGCCTTGTCCAATGTAAGCATTGGAAAACTCGTAAAGTGGGAGTGCAAGTTCTAAGGGAAATGTACGGAGTCATGATCGCGAACAATGCCAGTAAAATGATAATTGTAACGTCGGGCGACTTCACTTCTGAGGCCGTTGCCTTTTCCCTAGATAAACGCCTGTGGTTAGTCAACGGCAGCGAACTGGTTCATATGATTGAAGATGGGCGAAGCTTTCAGAATAAACCATCAATAACTACTCCAGCACCAAGAGTTATCTGTGAGTCTAGGATGTGCCCACGTTGCCAATCTAAGCTCGTAATACGTGTCGCTAAGCGGGGAGCTAAAACTGGAATGTCTTTCTATGGTTGCTCGACGTACCCAAAGTGCCGTTATACTTGCGACTGTTGAATTCCCATGCTCGAAGTTATCAATGTTTGTTATCGGGCAGTTGTGATCGCCTAACTTAAAAATCCCTAAACATGTATTAACCGTAACTAGATGTAAAAGGCATTACATATCGGTAATGCAATACAAAACCTAATTAGAGCGTCAAAACAAAAATTCATATACCACTTATTGCTATTTTCTTTGCCAAAAATACAAACTATTAGGGCGGCTTTAAGTAGGTATGAGTTAACTTTCAACGTAGCAGAAACTTAAGATGATACAGCCAATAAAAGAGAAAAAATGACTATTTTTGAATCCGATATAACCCTTGAGAAACAATTGGTCTACTTAGACACACTGACTATCTACACTGCCTTACAAGGAGAATTTGTAGAAGGAGATAACAATCACTTTAATACTAGCTTTAACGTTAAAGAGCGCCATGTCTACAAAATAGATGTCTTTAATGCTGAGACAACAGACTCCCACTTTATCAAATTATTTATAACCCAAATCGCTGCTCATAGTAAGAGTAGTGGTTGGACGCTCAAAGATACTTACCCTCCTTCTTTATCTAGTATTGAAAATGTTTTTTCAGTCACTGTCAGCAAGACCGACGAAGTGGTCAGATTTGGTCCAAAGGGAAACTTAGGGATGCTCGATACTAATTTTAAAAACAGAGGTATTGGTCGATTCTGTATGTCGTACTTAGTAAACACGCTTTTAAATAAAGGATTTGGTCATTATTTAGTAGCTTCACCTTCATTAGCTTATAAAGATGCTGAAACTAATGAAAAGAAACGACTACGAAACAACTTCTACCAAAAGTCTGGATTCAAGTTTGAGAATATTGATATCGAAGATGGTAGTTGCTCTGCTGGCTCTGTAGATACTCTATGCCAAAGCTATAACCGAAAAAAGGTAAAACTTCTTAAAACAGATTCAATAGCTAGAGTGGTTATTAGAGAGTTGAAAAATCAAGAAGAACGGGAGACTGCGTTAAAATGGGACCTAAAATCAAGCATTAGAAATGAAGAGAGTGCAACTCTAAAAAGTTATCTCTTCAAATCACTTCTTTACCTATCAATTATGGGTAATATCTTGATGTATGTAGGTTTCGGAGTCTGGCTAAAGGTGCTCTTTATTAGCATTTTAACACTGCTCTCTTATAAATCTGTACGTCACCTTTTCAAGAACTTGAGACAGTTTTTCAATTAGGGGGAACGAGTGACAACTATTCGGATTCCGAATTAGGAATCCGAACTTCACTTATAAGCTTTAACGGCCTAAATAAACTGCAGTAACCTCTTCTCTTCCGTGCCCTAATTCTTCAGTAATGACCATTCTTGCCTCAAAGTCGCGCTGTTTGTCCTCTCCTGTTAATCCCTTGGTTGACGGCCCTCCCGCAGCAGGAGCATTAAAACCCGTCAATTCAAAGTATCGTTGATGCGCGTACGCATGCCGTAACCCATGCGCTTTGTCTAAGCCCATTTTGATACAAGCTCTTTCGTATCTTTTCATCTGAGAAACGTACTTAGCATTTTCTGGAATTAAAGAGTTATCCCCTACCCACTTTTTCACTTCATCAATTAACTGGCGTTGTTCCAAAGTACGAATAGGCACATCCCTAGGTCTTGCTCCCTTGGTTTTTACTAGATGTAAATGGTCGCCTCTATCTGCTAAATAAAGCTGGATCTTCATGCACTCTTCTCGGCGCAAGCCAAACGCGGCTTGCAAACGAAAACTCGCGTCAAGATACCTGTCCTTGAGTGTTGCTAATTTTGAATTTGATAGGAATTTGGCTTTGTTCTGGTTGGTGACATACTTGCGGTTTTCGATACCAAGGGAAGCATTGCTTTTAGGAACTAGCCCTGGCTTCCCGATTTTTTCAGAGAGCCAACGCAGGTGAGTCATACACGTCTTGATTGTGCCCGCTGCTAGACCTTGAGTTTGCCAATAAGTTACAAGCTTCTCTATATGCTTGCGGCCCAAGTTCCTTAGCTCAAGCTTTCTGACGTTAAGCTCTCTTAGTTGTTTGTCAGCTAACTTTAGTATCTTCTTGCGCTCTGCTTGAGTCGCTTTAGAGCCATCGGGGTTTCACCGTTTTTGAGCCCTCAAAAACGTCTAAAACATGTTATCAAATCCAAACTAAAGATACCTACCTACCCGCTCTACTTCTTTCAACGCAACGCAATCGGCAGTGATACCGACAGGCGCTGTATTAAGTGAATACCACTTAACATCATCAGCCTCTTGAGCTGTGATATCTCCTTTCCAGTCACTCACAACAAAGTAATGAATCAACTGAAGTTCCTTCGTAGGATGGTAAAGCGAACACAAGTATTGGTAATCAATCGGAACAACATTAAGCTCTTCATCGATCTCACGAAAGAGTGTCTGAACCTGGTTTTCACCGTGTTCAATATGGCCGCCAGGTATAGTGATTAAGCCGGGATCGGTCTCCTTAGACTCACTACGCTTTTCTAGCAATACTTGTGATTCGTTCAGCAAGATAAAAGAGACACACTCATATACATCCATCGGGGTTTCCTTAGGCCATAGTTTATATATTTAGACTTTCTTTACGACAACAGAGCCCGCAATGAAGTCGTGAATCGCTCTGCGTTTGTGATTAAACAACATAGAGATGAACTCTAAAAGAACCCAACCAATCATTGCGTAACCAACAAAAATAAAGGCTCGGCCTTGCTCTAAGCTTTCCCAGGTTTGGCCGTAGAACGACAGTTGTGCATAAGCATAGAGACTAAAAGGTATAAGCATGATTGGGACAATATCTCTCATACAAGACTGTTTGAGGGTTAGGTTTCTGCTTTCAGATACATCGACCACTTTTACTCTCGTGACCATCTTACCAATCGTTTGTCCATATTTGGCATGCATACCAACGTAGTAAGTAATCCCTATTAGTGAATTCACAATTCCCCAAGCAAAAACACCACCCGAACTAATCACTCCAGAAAGCACGTAATCATCTATCCATTCCAATGGCAAAAATACGATTGAATCTATCCAGATAGCAAAGAAGCGTCTCCAAAAATTTGAATACTTATTGGCGTACATTCTTGTTCCTCACGCACTTATCGATAACCAAAGAGAGAAACTACAACACATCAGTTTTTAAAACATTAAACTGACCATGATTTATAAAACAAATGCGAAGTGGTATGCATATACCACCATTCCCCCAAATTGACTAGCCGATTCACCTACTCTCGAATCAGCTTTTTGCTCAGCCTTTCATACAATTCAAAAGCTTCTGTTTTAGATATCAAATTTCCGAGAGCGTATTGATGAGCTAGCTCAATATCGTCGCTTTGATTGGAGTAATAGCGCTTGGCGACTGCAGCGCACTGGCTTAGATTGATGTACCAACTGCCGTCTTGCTCGGCCACAAAGTAATACGCCGCTCGCACTAACTTTTTGCCAATTACCTTAACGACATCCGCATCAGTCATTGTTTTGAAACTCGAGGGCATGTGCTTAAGAAAAGTCGATAAATCGCCATTAAGAGCTTGGGCTATTTCATTACTGGGCTTATATCGTGGAAACTTTATAGATAGATCATTCCCCCAAATACAACAGCAACAATGCTTGAGCCAAAACTGCCAATGGAATTCTTCGTTGGGCTGCAGAACCTCTGAGAGAGACCCTGGATCAATATCAAGCTTAGTCACTTGAGGATAGGTTTGGGGTATGGTGTCGGAAAGTAGGTTAAATACTTCCTTTTCTCTCTGACCAACAGGCGTAGCAAGTACGATAGAAACATCCAAATCAGAGCGACCAACAATGGCCGTTCCTCTAGGCACGCTTCCATACAAGTAGATACCATCAACTTGACCTGGAAATTCTCTTAGCAGCGAATCAACGACTGCTGACACCACGTCTTGAAATTCAGGCGCAATGTTCTTTGGCGAATAAAGATTTTGAATGAATCCGTCTTTATCGAGCCCTCTATCTAGCTTCTGTATGCCACTTTCCATCACTAAGCCTTTTTCCAATCAGAACGTAGAACCGCCAGCACAACTGTATCCCACCATTGACCTTTGAAGAATCGATGATCTTTAAAACACGCTTCTTGTTTCATTCCCAGTGACTTACATAATTTAATCGCAGCCAAGTTCTTGCTGATGGTTTCGGCGTAGATACGATGCATGCCTAACTCTGAGAAACCAAAATTAGCGAGGGCTTCAGATGCTTCTATAGAAAGCCCTTTTCCCTGAATTTCCCTCGAGAAAGCACAGCCCATCGAAGCTTGTCGATCACCCTCAAGGCGCAAACAAACGGTTCCAATAAACTTCCCCGAGTCTTTGCTTTCAACCGCTAGTTGAAAAGACTGGCGTGGGACATCTAAAGCCTGTGCAACAAACAACTGAGTTAGCTCTCGATATTTGTTAGGTTCGCAATCACTTTCATCATAGAAACGCTGATACTTTGCGTCTTGAGAGATCGCAACAAAGGCACACTCGTCTTCGATACTCATATCTCGAAGAATCAACCTGTCAGTTTCCAGCTTAAACATCAAAATTCCTTTTTATCTTATAGCCTTGAAGGGAAAAGTCTCGGAGGTGTTTACTCGTATACTTTCCCGTTATGCTTCAACCAACCATGAGTGTGATGATTACGAGGGTCTTTGTGCGTCCAGTGCATTACGCCACCTTTCTTGTTCCATTCATATTCACCATAAAATTCAACTCGATCGCCCTTTGCCAGTCCCTGAACACGAGGCGCTAAGTCAATATTATGTGCGACTAACAAGGTTTGTCCGCTATCGAGTCGCAAAATGAATTTCTGATGTCGAGAGCCTTTATTATCATCAGGAAGTACTCGATACACCGTACCCGATCCGCGCACCTGAACGTCGCTTTGGTGATTTTCGTAAGCTTGCTTAAGTCGCGTATCATTCGCTTGAACATGACTGATGCCGAAGCTAAGCAGCACCAAAAGTAGCGCGCAAAATGGTTTCATTCCTTTCATTTCCCATATCTGTGTGTTGATTTGGGATACTGGCTGGGCATCCCCTCTTTTAACGATGCTTGTACTGAGTCGGACAATAACCTCTCGAAACGTCCGAACTGCGCAGTTTTACATGCTTGGTCGAGCGCCCAGAAACACGTGAGCGCCACAGCTTAAAACTGCCAAGCTTGAGATGGCTACGCATAAAACGAATCACTTGCGATTCCTTTAAACCAAATTGCAGTTCTATTGCTTCAAACGGCGTTCTGTCTTCCCACGCCATTTCGATAATTCTTGATTCATTCTCTTTAGATAGCATCATGCATACTCTTCCTTTATAAACTGGGAGAAATACGCTCGTTCCAAATTTAAAGATCACAGGACAAACACTTTGAATTGAACGCGTTATAACGTTCGATAAAACAACAGACTACCAACTAGGCAATCATGGGGTTAAATAAGCTTGTGCGAACTCTCTAAGCACTCTCGCATTATTGTGGTATTTGCTATCCCCGCACTTTATGTCATCCACTCTGATGTCCGGGCTGGAATAAGCAGGTATAACATCTCGCTCATAAGACATCACTGTGCCTCTGTCAGCACAAATTGCACCGAAGGAATATTGAGGAGCTCTTGGATACGTTCCAGAAATGTAACTTTCGATACTATCAAAATCTTTCAATAACGTTTTATAGTCATGATTAGCACCACTTAAATGGCCAATTTCATGCTCCATTAAGTAATCAGGGCAGTTTATCGCTAAAGAAAAAAAGTAGGATACCGAAGATGACATACCACAATAATCAGACTCAAAGCTAAAATTATAATTAGAAAATACTATCCCAGTAAAAATGGGGACGCCGTCTTCTGTTGTTTCTGGAATCGGTTCTTCCATCGATAATTTTAATAACCTCTCTGCTGCCCCCAAATCTTGAAACCAAAGGCTGTCGATTTCTGGCGTATAAATCACCTTGGTGACTTTTCGCGTCATAGGAATGCAGGAGTTTTTCAACACCAGATTCGAATAGCTTTCCCATGTCGCTATTTTAGAGGCAACAAATGCTTTGGAATATTCGGCTAATACAGATTCATCAACATAAAGATGGATCTCTGTATTCAATATCTCACTCTGTGCACAAGTGGGAAACTCGATGCTTTGAGCATTAGAGAGTCGACTATTGCTCAACACTATAATCAAAACACAACCAACTAACTGGATGAGCCTTTTAAAAGAACTCTCACTGACTCGTGTATTCATTTCCATCCTCTCCCTATCTTCAAAACCACAAAGAGCATCACAAATACCGTGACTTAAGATTCATATCAATCACCATTACACATATAAGCATTGGCCTCTCAAAGTAACCTGCACTATCTGTGTTTTTCAGAAAACAAAAAGCTCGCCATGCAATGACGAGCTTTATTGATTATGGGAGCTTAAGGTTATAAGACCCTGGCATTAACAAGGCCCAAATACGAAGAAATCTAAAGTATTAAGACACCTGATCGCGCAAAGCCAATTCAACGTTTTTCAGCACTTTGAACTCTTCTCGAGTACAACCGCGCGCCACGGAAACCCAATGGTCGCCAGTTTCATCGGCTCCTTTAAACTCTGCACGCAACTCATATCTTCGCCATGTAACAAACGCCAAGATAAAGGTCAGTGCAAGCATCGGTAAACCGAACTGAGGAACAAATGCCCAAGTCGCAGCCGAGAGAACTAAAGCCAACGAAACAATATTGATTGCGTTTTCTTTAAGACCCAATTGGCGAATTTCTAACTGTTTGATTTTACGTAAGCTGTACACATCTTTCTTAACTCGGAGTTCGTTAGAGCTCACCAGAAAATCTGATGCTTTGTATGACCTACGAAGTCGCACTAAATTCGCTAACCTGTTGCGTGTTTGATTCTTTTTCATCGCCTTTCTCCATGTTATTAAAGGTTAGTAAAAACTAATATAATCATGAAGTTAATGAACGAGTGCTTATTTTATAAATCAAACTAATATTAAAATCAAGTTTATGCAATTAATAACACTTATAACAACACCGTCTTACATTTGAAATTTTAATAGAAAGAAGGCTTATTAAGGAATCTACTCATCATAAATCGATGTACTTTAGTTAAGTTAGATATAGGCCGATAGTGATTCCGATAATCGACCGAACATACTAAACGGCGGCCATGGTTCACCCTGCTTTGTAACTACTTATTTCAAAGAGATTTTTGCAATGAATCTCACGCTCTAGGAATGCTGAACCACGGTCACATAACGCTCCATCTTCCATAATCAGAACATTCACCCTCCCTCTTGATCATTGATTTTTTGAATACCAAAATCATTCAATTGAACATATCAACATAGCTTATCGATTAAGCAATTGATCTCATAACAAAGAGACTGTACGCTTACATTATGCACACGGTTACCTAATGGAGATCACGATGAATGAACTACTGACATGCGCTATGGAACAGAAACAACGAACAACAGTGACGAGTTTATTCGCAAGAAATGGATTCAAGATCGCGGCTACTGACTTTGATGATGTGACTTTCGAACGAGAGAGTGTGTTGGTCAATGTTCGTTTTGATGCGTCTTCAAACGTTGAATCGATTTCAATTCTAAATAACTAACGAGCTCACAAGCAGGTCGCTAAAATAATTGAATGGCCAACATTCGAGTCATTTTAGCGTATCTTGCGACCTGCCCTTTTCTATTTCATCCCCATCCTCTCTCTTCCAAAAGCCACCGAGTGACAATTAAATCAATAACTCGCAATTCCATGAGCTTGGCTTATATTTATTAATACCCTTTGAACAAAAATTCGAAATGATGCCTATGTTCCTAACTCGGTTAATTTATGTCAGTACGCTTTCCGAATGTTGTGATTCCAAAGCATTGGAGGAGATACTCGCTATCTCGCGAGATCATAATCGGCAGAGCCATTTAACGGGGCTTCTCAGCCATAATCAAAAGTACTTTCTTCAATGTATTGAAGGGTCTAGAGAGGCCGTTAACCACACGTACAATCATATTCTTAACGACGAGAGACACAATCACGTCGCAATACTTTATTTTAAAGAGATTGATAGCAGAGAATTTGGAGATTGGTCGATGGGAGACATTCCGCAGTCCAATTTAACCGAGCTGTTGAACTTACAGTTTTCAACATCTGATCAATTTAACCCGTACGAAATGTCTGGCGAAAGTGCTTACCGAATGCTTTTAGAGTTGAAACAGAATTTGCCATCCGAGTGACAAAACTCAACTTGGAACGATTACTATAGAAGAACCTGCGACCAAATAAGGTTTTGTCATTTTGAGTTTAATAAAAGGTTAGATGTGCATCTCACCTTTATTTTAGGACAAGAATTTAAACATAAAAGTCCGAGTTGAGCATTTTCAATATGCTCAACTCGGACCCTTAAACAATTAAGTTCTACGCTCTTAATTAATCTCGACGACCAGTCAACTCAATCGCTTGATCTTTTGTATCAATTTGGAATTTCAAACCACCAGAAGATGCTTCATTGCGACTTTGTAATACAGGTTCTGATTCAACACGCTCTACATTAGTCTTATTTGGCGCAGTTAGGTTCATGTCGATTGTACCTGTATAATTGCCGTCTGCCGCCAACGCAGTATTCATGGAAAAAGCCATAAGCCTAGTGCGATTAACTTGTTCATACGTCACCTCTGTATTTCATCATTCGTTTTTCTTTCGATAGAGTTACTTTAGCCATCAACAACCAAAAAAATGAGGAAAACCGAGATTTGCCAAATTGAAAACAGCCCTAAGAATTAGCTTTAAGGCAATTGCGTCTGTATCTCAGATAGCACCTCATCTAACCCCTCACCTAGGGCTTCAACAAGTGCTTCATAACCCGCTTCTTTCAAGGGTACTTTGGATTCGAAGTCGGCACGCGCAAGTACTGTATCTTGGTCGCTCAATACCCAAGTTCCTTTCACTTCTGCGTTTCCGGTATAAGAACCATTGAACTGCTCAAAGGTTATAGTCAACTCTCTTTCGGGCTCTCCTGATGTATCAGAAGTATTGACCCGCTCTTCAAGCAACCCTTCAAGGTTTTCCGCCCAAACGTGTTTACGCGCAGACACCAATTCATTCTCAGACTTGCGATAAGCTATTCCTATCGTGTCGAGGTAATCCGGCAAATCAACACTAGTTTTGACCTTAAAGATCGGTTTATCCAATGTACTTTCAGGCAAGAGGTACGCGTTAGTACCATCAGTAGGCGCAGCGCACCCCAAGAGCCCGACTGACACAACCAGTGATATAAATTGCTTTCTCATTATTCCACTCCCTTAACTGGAATCGGGTCTTCTTCTACTTCGCTACCGAACACTAACGCATTCGGTTTGTCGTTCAGCACTTTAATCAGTGGGCGAAGCTCTTTTAACACATGTTCTAACTCTTCAGATGCACTGATCAATTGCTTGTAAGCGTCGGAGTCATCATCGTAACTCTCTAATGTCGCCTCAAGTTGCTTCATGGTGTCACTCAGATCTTGTGGTAACGCTTTTGCGCCTTCACTACCCATCAGTTGATCGACACTCTTCAAGGTAGTATCTAATGATGCAAGCGATCCGTTTAAATTGGCGATAGTCGCGTCTAACGGTAGCTCGTTAATCTTGGTTAAGAAATCGGTGATCTGATTTTGAATTTCGGTTAGACCACCCGCGACAACCGGGAACACAGGGTAACCATCAAACTCTCTGGGTTCGTAAGTCTCCTCATCTTCATAAAAATTAATGTCGACAAACAGCGCTCCCGTGAGCAAGTTACCCGTTTTCAAGGTTGCTCTTAACCCTTCGCCCATTTGCAGCTTGACGCGTTCAGCAAAGGCTTCGGCATTCACGGCTCTAAAGACTTCAGAAACTCGTTCTATTTCCAGCTTGATTAAGATAGGAATGCGGTTCGAGACCTTGCCATCTTTATCCATGCGAATTTGTAACGGCACCGTATCCACAGTGCCAATCCTGACACCACGATACTCCACTGGAGCCCCTTTCCTTAAACCTCGAACCGATTCTTCAAATAGCAACACATACTCGATCGATGTCGTGTACTTACCTTGTAAAACCGCGTCGTAATTGTCGTACAGAGTGTACTCTTGAAGGTTCTCTTTTATCTGCAATCCAGGCTTAATACTCTCGGCCACATCAAAGCTCACACCGCCAGTCAGGATGCTTTCTATTGACGCAAAGTTAACGTCTAAACCATTCGCACCAAACTTCACATCGATTCCAGAAGATAGCCAAAACTGCGTTTTTTCGAAAATCAGGCCATCATAAGGTGCAAAGATAAACAGTTGGTATTTACCCTCTTTCTTTTCATAGTCAAAGCTTGTTTTCTCAACCCGACCCACCACGAAGCCATGATGCAAGACAGGTTCTCCTACACGCAGTTGATTGGCCTTATTATGTGAAACCACCACACGTATTCCTTTGGTATCTGGTCCCGCGACGGGTGGTGTGTCTAATACATCGAACTTCAATTGAGACTCACTCGATTTACCCGGCTTCAACTCAATGTACGACCCCGACAAAATGGTCTCAAGCCCACTAATGCCATCGGTGCCGACATGGGGCTCAACCACCCAAAATTGGGTTTCTTTATTGATCATGCGTGAGGCTTTCTTGTCTATCTGAGCTTTGGCTATGATGTATTCGTAATTTTCACTCAGCGCGACATCCGTAATAGTGCCCACATGTACATTTTTAGACTTAATTGCTGTCTTTCCAGCTTCGATACCTGAAGCATCAGGCAAAATCAAAGTGATCTCTGGTCCGCGATTGTTGAAGTACTGAAACAACATCCAACAGCCGACCAGAACCGCGATAATGGGCACAATCCAGACCGGAGACAATTCATTTTTTTTTGATACTTTCGCATCTGACGCGCTTTGTTTTTCCATATACCCCACACCTCTACCGAGAGATTATTTCCATATAATTCGAGAATCAAAAATCATTGCCGACAACATAGTGAAAATGACGACGGCAGCAAAAGACAAAGCAGCAGGCCCAGGATAAATCGCCATCAATCCGTCTAATTGAACCAAGGCAACCAGAATGGCAACCACAAAAATATCTATCATTGACCACCGACCAATAAACTCAGTAACACGGTATATTTTGAGAAATCGAGTCGCTTCATGAACAGGTAAACCCTGAACCCTTTTTGCATTCCAATACAAGTATGCGAGCGCAATCATTTTTGCCATCGGTATAAACACACTGGCAAGCAAGATGATCAAAGCGACTGGGTATGACCCCATATTCCACAGAATGATGACACCTTCGATGATGGTTGAACCTTCACTCGTCCCGAATGCAGACGTATACATCATTGGGTATAGGTTTGCCGGGATGTAAAAAATAATGGATGTGAGTAATAGAGCCCACGCTATCTGAAGGTTTTTGGTTGGATTAAATCGGTGTAGGTGAACATGACAACGAGAGCATTGACTAAGTTGTTCATCGTACAAGTGAACCTGCCCACAAACATGACAAACCAAATGATCGTGCTTTTGAAAAAGGCTACCCGTTACCGATTCATGCAACGGCTTAGGTGGGATCAATCGGTCCCAGATCCAATCAAAATCAACCAACGAAATGGTTTTGACCACCAGCATAGCGTAGATACCAAATGCCCAAAATGATATGCCCATAGAGACATCGGCTAGTGCTGCTATTTTAATCAAACTAACCAACACACCAATCAAAAATACATCCACCATGAGCCACGGTTTAACCCAGCTCAAGGTCTTTAAAATGAAGATCGCTAAACGGCTTAGGTTCGGCGAGTGGGTGCGCCTTTTTTCAGTCAACGAATAGAACCAGATCGCGCTAATCAGAAAATAAGCAGGCAGGAAAATAACGGCAAGAAATAAGAGCGCGGCAATCAGTGAATTATCTAACCTATTCATCATATCCACGGCTTGATAAAGGGTTATTTGTTGACTGATACCTTGGACGCTAAATGACATGTAGGGAAAAGTAAGACTCATCACGAGTGTGATCAAACTGGCCACTGCGTAGGCCATCACTCCTTGTCCCTTACTCGCACCGATGCTGCACAATGTATGATGACAACGAGGGCAAGACGCCTTACTGCCCGAAGGTAATTCCCGGAACTGGCTGACGAACCCACATTCGATGCATGACTTGGTACAAAGATCAGACAATAACGGCACCTCTTAGCGGTTGATAAGCAACTAGACACTAAGACTAACTATAAGTAAGGGTTGGATTTTTTGCCAATATGCACCCAATTAAACAAATACAGTATCGTAGAAATGAGAGGTAGAAAGATAAAAGAAGAGATGACCAATTGGCCACCTCCTCGCAACCCTAGAGCTGTGTCTAGAAATCTTAAACTAAGTTCTGCTTAAGCTTATCTTCCAACGCTTGAACACACAGCTTGATAGCGATAGGTGTGTTTGAAGCGAATGGGTTTAGCGCATAAACCGTGTTAGTGGGTAATTGAAAGCTTGGCATCATGTCGACCACCTCACCGGATAGCTGATGAAGGTAAAAGTCTGGAATAGCGCCGATACCGACGCCAGATTTAATCAAAGCGAGACAACTGTGAAAGGAGTTCGTAATGCAGCTGGCTGGCTGTTGGTAAATAAAGTCTTGTTCATTTTGCGAACTAAAGTGATGAGTCACCTGTTTTCCCTGCCAAGAATTTGCAATGTAAGGAATAGATTCAAGCTCACGACTTCGCATGCTTTCAACACCACACAACACGTCTTTAAACTCACCTAAACGCTTTTGCTTTAGGTTGCTATCTCGTGAACTGCCTACTCGAACTGCGAGATCAATATCGTGTTCCATGAAGTCTAGATGCTGATCGTCGCTTATCAGTTCTGGCTTTAACTTCGGATATTGCTTCATTAGATCTGCAATGACAGGTACGACGAGCAAGTCCATCAGAGCATTCGACGCCGTAATACGAATCCGACCTTGGGGCTCTTCTAGCTCAGCTTTCGCCATATCCCAAGCCGATTCAGCGATCACGTTAATGTCTTTGCAACTTAAATAAAAGCGCTCACCCATACTAGTCAGAGATTGCCTGCGTGTTGTGCGCTTAAGAAGAGAAGCGCCTAGCTCTTGTTCTAAAATTTTGAGGTGCTGACTGACGACAGATTTAGACAACTCAAGCTTTTCAGCCGCAGCTGATACTGAACCCTGCTCTACGATATGAGCGAAAATCGACATCTGCTTTAGCTTACTCATTTTATTGTTCTCTTTTTACAAACAGTATTTTCTATTATCTCTGTTTTTCAAATCAATTTCCAAGACTAAACTCAATTCAACTTATCGAGATACCAAATCAAAAAAACAGTGCTCGAAGCAAGACTGTTATGGAGAAAGACAATGTTAGACAACCAAATTTTAGAAGCATGTAAGCAAGGCATTAACGCGTGGCAAAAAGCTTTCAACAGCCAAGATGCGAAAGGTTGTGCCGATCAATATACTGAAAGCTGTGTAATGGAAGCGCGTCCATTTGGTACTTTTGAAGGTCGAGAAGCGATTCAAGCATTTTGGCAAAACATCATCGACCAAGGCTTCAAAGACGTTGATTACACCGATGTTAAGTGGGAAGAGCACCCAGAAGGCGGCTACATTCTTGCCGCTAGCTGGACAATGAACAAAGCGTTTGGTGTTGTACATCGTGAGCACTGGGCACTAGAAGCGGATGGTTGCGCTCGTTTAGTCAGCGACGACTTCGAAGTTCAAGGCGAACGCTAGATCTGCAATTAAAAGCTAGAAGCTCACAGCTCAAAAATAGAAACAGAAAACAAAAAGCCAGCAACCCAAATGGACTGCTGGCTTTTTAATGTTTGACTCTGTCGCCTTTTCACTTCATTTGAAGGTGATTCAGTGACTCTACACAATCACTCAACACGCTCATCATTTCAAATCAAAATGTCTAGTCAGACAGAGCAAATACAAGTCAAAGTTACAGAGCGGCTTTCTTCGCTTCTGTAATCCAACCATCGAACGTGCTTTGGTTCGCTTTGATCCAACCATTTACGTGCGCTTCGATATCCGCAGAGCTGTTCTTACCTTTACTCATCATCATGTTCTGAGCACTTACATCATTGATGTTAAGTTTGATGATCTCGAAAAGCTTCGCTGCTGATGGGTTGTTTTTAGCAAACTCTTTGTTCGCAATAATGCGCATTGAGTTCATTTCGAAGCCGTAGTTTTTACCGTTAGATAACGTTGTATCCACATTCGAACGCTCACCAGGAAGTGCTGAGAAAGGTACTTCTAACCAAACTACATCTTCGTTAGGCACTAATACGCCACTTACCCAGTAAGGTGTCCACGTGTAATAAAGGATTGATTCACCCTTTTGGTAACGAGAAATCGTATCTGCGATGATCGCCGCATAGTTACCTTGGTTGTGAGTCACCGTATCGTCCAGTTTGAACGCTGAAAGTTGATGTTCAATCACCATCTCACAACCCCAACCTGGGTTACAGCCTGTAAGGTCTGCTTTGCCATCACCGTCAGCATCAAAAAGCTTCGCGATTTTCGGATCCGTCAGTTGACCAATGTTAGTGATGTTGTATTTTTCAGCCGTTTTCTTATCAATTAGGTAACCTTGAGCGGCACCGCTTACATATTGGCCTTCGCGGTAGAATTTGTCATCGCCGCCCGCCATTTTGTATTTATCAGCATGAAGCGGGAACCAACCTACGGTTAGGAACGTCGCGTCACCTTTTGCGATAGAGGTGTAACCTACGTTGTAGTCCACTTCTTGCGTAGATTTCACGTCGTAGCCAAGCTCTTCAAGGGCGCGGTTAACAATCAACGTTTGGAATGTTTCTTCCGCTACAGACGATTGAACTGGCTGAACTGATACACCTTCACCCGGTAAGCTTGCTGCCCACACGTTCGTTGATACTGCTAATGTAGAAACGATGCTAACTGCAAGTTTGCTCTTCCATGAATTATTCATTGGTGTTTTTCCTTAATTGTAGTTCTGATTTGTTACCGCGATTTATCGCATTGAGCACAAGAGAAACAGGGCCCATGTGGTACCAGCGTAATTTTGTATTACCTGCATTTACCCCAAGAACTTGGGTAATGCGGTCAAGCAGGATTGCTAGAATAACGATGCCGAGACCACCAACAGCGGCCAGTCCCATATCTAGACGGCCGATACCTCTCAGTACCATTTGACCTAAACCACCTACCGCGATCATTGATGCGATAACCACCATAGATAGCGACAACATCAGTGTTTGGTTCACGCCCGCCATAATGGTTGGTAATGCAAGTGGCAGTTGAATTCGGTAAAGCATCTGCTTTTTGCTTGCACCGAATGAATGACCCGCTTCGATCAAATCTTCCGGTACTTGCTGAATACCTAGGATGGTTAAACGTACCACCGGTGGCAGTGCGAATATAATGGTCACTACCACACCTGGAACGTTACCGATACCAAACAACATTACGATGGGTACTAAGTAAACGAAGGCTGGCGTTGTTTGCATAGCGTCCAGAATTGGGCGAACGAATTTAGCCGCCGTGTTACTTCGGGCGAGCCATATCCCCATAGGTAAACCGATCAACAGGCAGAAGAATACAGATGTCATCACCAGTGAAAGCGTGGTCATCGCTTCAGACCAAGCACCAATCAAACCAATCATAGTAAGAGATACTGCCGTAGCAACACCCAGTTTCAGGTTTGAAAACTGCCATGCCACCAAGAACAAAATGATGAGCATAAATGGGGCTGGCGTAGACACCAATGCCGTTTCAAATGAACTTAGAATGAAATCGATAGGTACACGAATTGCTTGAAACAATGGTCGTCCGTGTTCAACTAGCCAATTCAATCCAGACTCAACCCAAGTATCAACAGGCAGAACGGCTTCTGCAAAAGGATTAAGAGGATCAAAAGGAATGGTTTCTACGGTTTCACTGCTTAGCCAATCTGCCGATGGTGAAGTGTCAGCGGCTTGACCCCAAGGATCACTTGATGGCTGAGCGGCAGGAGCAGACTGTGACCATGGGTCATTATTTGTTTGTTCAGACGACATGATCTACCCCTTATCCAATGTTTGTAGCAAACGTGACTTAGTTACCACGCCAAAGTAATTACCTTGCTCATCCACAACAGGCACTGAGTAAGGCACACCACCAACAAGGCCAAGCACGTCATTGATTGGTAAATCAGGGTTCAGCGTTAATCCATCATCGAGCTGCGCGCTCACTAATGATTTGTTCTCTTTGTGAGCTTTACGAAGGGAGTCAATAGAAACAATGCCGGAGTAAAGACTGCTCTTCTCAACAACGATGCCGTATTCACGGTCGTTATCCATTAGGATTTGCAGAGCGGAAGCTGGACCGTCGTGTTCTGACTTTTTAAATACCGCAGCCGGTTTCTTACGTGCAATGTCTTTCACAGTAAGTACGCTTGCGACATTCACACCACGGAAAAAAGCTTCGACATAGTCGTTCGCTGGGTTGTTAAGAATTTCGTCTGGTGTGCCCACTTGAACCACTTCACCGTTTTGCATAATGGCAATACGGTCACCGATTCTCATCGCTTCATCCAAATCATGGGAGATGAATACAATCGTTCGCTTATCGTCATTTTGAAGACGAATCAGTTCATCTTGCATTTCAGTACGAATCAAAGGATCGAGTGCCGAGAACGCTTCGTCCATTAACAGGATATCTGGGTCACATGCCAAGGCTCGCGCTAGACCAACACGTTGTTTCATACCGCCAGACAATTCATCAGGGTACGATTCTGAGTATGCGCCAAGGCCTACGCGCTCTAACGCTTCAAATGCTGACTGTTTTCGTTTATCTACTTCAACACCTGCCAGCTCAAGGCCAAATGCAGCATTTTCGATAACTGTCATATGCGGCATCAGTGCGAAATTTTGGAAAACCATGGAGATGTTGTTGCGGCGGACTTCACGCAGTTCATCTTCTGAGATGTGGGCAATGTCTTTGCCTCGAAGAAGCACATTACCTTTGGTAGGTTCGATTAAGCGGTTAAGAAGGCGCACTAGGGTTGATTTGCCAGATCCTGACAATCCCATAATCACGAAAATCTCACCTTCTTGAATACTAAGAGAAACATCGTTAACACCGATCGTTAACCCTGTTTCTTCGAAAATTTTGTCTTTATCCGCGCCTTCATTAATCATCGAAAAAGCACGGTCGGTATCTTCACCAAACACCTTGTACAGTCCCTTAACTTCCAGTATGGGATCCATATAATCTAATCCTTTCTTAGCTATTTTAACTTAAAAATGGTTATTTAAGCTCGAAAAACGATTAGCACTCTAAGCAATGTAGAGCTGTAAATAAAGGGGTTGCGTTCGGTAACCCTTATCAAAAACAATCATTTCGCCAACCAAAATCAAGTTTTAACATTCAGACAAAAACCACCAAAACACTGATAATAAAGGATATTAAAACGATATAAATGCATTCGAGATTATCTATTACTTACTGATAGATTATTGAATATTTATTTCACATTAAAACAATTAATGGGTGAAACAGACTAGGATTCAACGTAAATACTTCGTGTACAAATAATTCGAATACAAACTATTTATTGTGGTTTTAACGATCTCTAAAAACTGGAAATTTGCTCTTTACGGAGAGCAAAACCTCCCCTTCTTCTTTATCGATGTAACAAGAAGATCGGTATAGCTTCGGCAAGAACGCAGAGGTATTCACAACCGCTCATTTAAACCAATAGAGGGCCAGAAGGTCACTATATGAAAATAGAAATAGCCGATGGAATAAACCAAGTTTGGCACTGGTCAAATTGATAGAATTATCTTCTATATCCAAAACATAACCCCAAGTGTGATACTTGCTGCAAACTAATGAATGTCGATTATCTAAGCCGAACGACAACTTGTAGAGTCCTCATTGCTGAACCATTATTTATAGAAGAAATCGACATGCTTTCCGCGATTATTAAAGAAAAGGACAAGGCGCTCGAATGATAAAAATGCTGGTGTGTGACTTTGACGGTACGCTTGATGGGGGTTCATCTCATGGTGTTAATCAGTTATTTGACTACTTAGCGGAGCAACCTGATATCCGCTTTATCATCGCGACGGGTAGAACTCTGCCCTCAATTCGGGTGGGCTTGGCATCAGATAACTATCCGAAACCACACAGTATTATCAGCGATGTGGGCACCAGAATTCATCACGTTCACTCCCAAAAGCCTGATCATATTTGGCACAACCAATTAGAAGCCTCTTGGAACAAATCAAAGGTAGAGTCAGCACTGGCGCCACTCGATTTCATGGGCGAACGCTTAGAGAGCCATCAGGGTGATTACAAAATCACTTTTGAAGGAAAGCTCTCAGAGCCTCAGCATGAACTGATCGAATCGAGCTTAGAATTGCACGGATTAGATGTACACCTCACCTACTCTCACGATTGGTACCTAGATATCACGCCTAAAGGTGTCAATAAGGCCACAGCGATTCATCATCTACTTAAACAACATGAGTTGAGCGTTGAAGAAGTGTGCGTTGCCGGTGACTCTGCCAACGACACCTCTATGCTGACAATAAAGGGCGTAAACTCAATATTAGTGGCTAACCATTATCCTGAGGTCGCTCACTTGTCTGATCGAGACAATGTGTATACTAGCAGAGCAACACACGCTGAAGGTGTGTTAGAAGGACTTAAATACTGGCAATTGCAAACGGTAGCGGGCAGTTAGAACCGGCGTAGTTGAGATACTCTTCGTTACTTCACGTTCTTACTGCCAACCTGGAAGCCAATGCTCTTTGTCGGTTAGATCTCGCCAATTAATGGCTTCCTCTCGTTTGGTCATCACTGCTTCTATCAAGCAACGAATCACCTCCCCTTCTTCAAACTCGACCTCAGTGACCATAAAGTGCTTTTCTTTCTTTATTGGGCTAACAGCAGTCCATTTACTGCGAAGTAACTTCTTTGGGTTGATCCGGTTCATGATCTGATCTCTCGCTGTGATGTCGTTGATTATTATGAGTAGTCTACTCGACACAGAGTAATAGTCTCTGTGGCACAAAAAAGATCATAAAAAAAGCCAGCGATTAAGCTGGCTCTATTCTGTCGGCTATTTCTCTCGTTAGAGATTAACCATTTTTAGGTGGATCAAATGCCGTCAGTTCTAATGCTGGGCCTGTGTATTTTTCAATCTTCACAAGCGCAGAGTTCGCAGCACAGCCATTCGCCAAACGAGAAGTCGGGATATCCAACGTAAGCACGTTACAGCCACCGTTTTTACATAGACCTGTATCTTTATCTAAATCAGGCCAACCACCTTCGTGGATACATACAGCGCCTTGCTTGATGCCATCAGTCACTAGTGCACCAACCAGTACTTGTCCACGATCGTTGTATGCACGAACGAGATCACCCGTTTTGATGCTACGTGCTTTCGCGTCTTCTACGTTAATTGAGATAGGCTCACGGTTACCGATCGCATACTCTTCGCGGATCTTCGCGTAGTTGAACTGGCTGTGTAGACGGTGCGCGGCGTGCGCTGTCATCAGTTGCAGTTCATCACTTTTCGCTTTACCGAAGAACTCAGTAGGCTCAATCCATGTTGGGTGAGCTGGGCAATCTGCAAGCTTGTAGCCTTCGATGGTTTTAGAGAAGATCTCAATCTTACCACTTGGCGTACCTAGCGGATTCATCACTGGATCCTTACGGAAGTCAGCATGACGAACAAACTGTGCCGCCTTCTTATTGTATTTCATTTCAATAAGCTGGTTATCGTCCCAGAATTTACCAAATTTAGGCATACGAACACGTGCAGATTTGCCTGCTTTTTGTGCCGCATCGTAGAAGCCTTTCAACCATGCCATTTCGTCTTTGCCTTCAGTGAAGACATCACGGCCGCCTGCTTTGATCATCTCAGACATGTCTGCAAATACATCGAAGTCATTACGCGCTTCACCTTGAGGTTCAACCGCTTTCTTCATTGGCACTAGGTGTTGGTTACTGTAGTCACCCGTCATCGTCATATCATTACGTTCAAATGACGTAGTAATTGGCAACACAATATCGGCGTGCTTGGCAGCGGCTGTCCAGTAGATCTCAGAAATAACCACTAGCTCAGGTTTTTGCCACGCTTTGATCAGGCGGTTTGTATCTTGGTGATGAGTAAAGTTACCACCGCCCGCCCACCAAATCATTTTCAGGTCAGGGAACGTCAGTTCATGACCATTATGCATGTATGTTTTACCTGGATTTTCTAGAGCTTCTGTAATACGAGCAACAGGGAATGCGTTCACCGCTCCTGAGACAGCCCAGTCATTACCCGCAGAAGAACCGCCACCAATTGAAGCTGAGATAGCTGGCAATACACCCGCATCACGAGTTGGGTTACCGCCGTTCGAGTAGTGGTAAGAAAGACCGAAACCACCACCTGGAAGACCAATCTGGCCAAGCATTGCAGCTAGAGTGACCACCATCCAGTGACGTTGTTCACCGTATTGTTGACGCTGAATGCCCCAACCTGCCATAAGCATGGTGCGGTTCTGACTGAAGATATCTGCAAGTAGCTCAAGTTGTTTCGCAGGAACGCCTGTGATCTCTTCAGCCCATGCTGGTGTCTTTTCAACACCGTCTTCTTTACCCATCAGGTACGCTTCAAACTTGTCGTAACCGCTGGTGTATTTGCTTAGGAATTCAACATCGTGCTTACCTTTCTTGACCAAAGAGTGCGCGATACCCATCATCATTGCCACATCAGTCATTGGGCGCGGTGCAATCCACTGAATTGCATCACCAAAGAAATCGATCGTTTCTGAGCGCATTGGGTCGATTGCGATGATTGTTTTACCGGACTTCTTAAGCTTGTGGAAGAACTCTAGACCAGAACCGTCTGTAGAACTCCAAGCAATCTTAAGCGTGTTCATAGGGTTCATACCCCACAACACAACAACGTCTGAACTTTCTAATACAACCGGGTGAGTAGTTTGTTGCTCATAAACTTCAATAGAACCCATTACGTGCGGCATAATGACCTGAGCAGCACCTGTTGAGTAATCACCAAGGTGACCTGAGTAACCACCAGCCAAGCTCATGTAACGTTGCAGCAACGTTTGTGCTTTATGCAGTACGCCACTTGAACGCCAACCGTAAGAGCCCGCAAATACGGATTCAGGACCGTTCTCTTTACGGATGCGCGTTTGCTGTTCGTGGATAAGCTTGTAAGCTTCTTCCCAAGATACGCGAACGTATTCGTCATCACCGCGAGTTCCTGTTGGAGCTGATGGATTATCTAGGAAGCCTTTACGTACCATTGGGTATTTGACACGAGCTTTGGTGTGAACCTGATCAGGACCAGTCGTTTGCAAGCTATTTGGGACTGTTTGTGCGAGAGCATTAGTCGTTGAAACCAATTTGCCATCTTTTACTTCACACAACATAGGTCCCATACGACCTGCCGTTAATACACCTTTACCACGCTTGTTCGCAGCTGACGCTGTCATTGGCGTCAATGATGTAAAAGCTAGCGCACCAGCAGCCATGCTCGTTCCTTTGAGGAACCCGCGACGAGTAATATCTGTCATAATTATTTCCCTTTGTTTCTTAGTGGCCAGCCACATCTTTCGCGTGGTTCTGGAAGAATTTAGTAAGCAGTTCTAGATCTTGGTCTGAAATATCAGTACGTTCGCCCATGCCTTTAGCAACAGGACCCCAAGCGTTCACCGTGAAGTGGTTTGCACCAATTTTTGCGTGACACGTTGAGCAGTAAACATTGTCGAGTTCTTCAGCGTAATCCCAGATTGGCTCGAGTGAATCCAGTACAGGCGCATCAACGTTCGCGGTTAGCACCGCCGTTCGCCATTCATTGCCGTACGCATCCATTTTAAAATCACCAACTTCAAGGTTCTGTTGCCCTTGGTCTGTCAGCATCGCAACGATTGAACGTTGACCTTCGCCGTAGTAAAGCACCTGTTCTGCACCCTTCATCTGGTAAGCATGCAACTCGATTGTGCGCTCAGTACCTTCAACACTTTTCACATCTAGGCGTGCCGTTGGATTGATAGTGCCAAGGTCACCAATACTGATGGTTTCTGCTGAGTAAACGACTTTCGCATTCGGGTCTGTTTTCTCAGTGAATGCCATCAAGTTGTCGAAAGCTTCGCTGTCCATTTCTGGCTCAGGAGCAAAGTGAGCAACACCTTTGTGGCAGTCGATACAAGTCTGATTATTCTCTTGTCCGTACTCATGCATTTTTGCTGCATCTTCAGATTGCTCGTAACTGTCCATCGCATCGAAAGTATGACAAGAACGACACGTGGCTGAATCGCTTTCACGCAGTTGCGCCCACACGGTTTCTGCCATTGCCATACGGTGTTCTTCATACTTGTCTTCGGTATCAATCTTGCCAGTCACAAACTCATGATAAATATCTTTAGACGCACGAATCTTGGTGATTACGTAGTCAATTGGATCGGAAGGAATATGACAGTCAGAACACTCAGCTCGAATGCCTTTTGCATTGCTGAAGTGGATTGAACCTTCATATTCTTCATACGGGATTTGCATAGTGTGGCAAGAAGTGCAGAACTCAGTACTCGATGTGTAGTGCATAACGGCTGCAGTACCGCCCAGCGTTAACCAGCCAATACCTATACCAACAGCGGCAATAAGAGCGATATATCGTTTTTTAATAGACATATTTAGAAATCATCTTCAACAATTAGTAACAATTGCGATCAGAATAATACTTTAGGGTTAGTCACTATTGATTCACGTCATAAATTGTCTTTATTGACAATAAAGAAAGTGAGCAATGAGACCTAAATACAAATCACTTATAACCATGACTGCGCACCATTTGGTTTTATATTCACAAAACAAATAAGGGCGTGTTGATTTATAGAATTCACCTAAAAATAACGGCGTACTTCCCCATTAAAAAGCGTACTAGAATCAAGATAAGGAGTAGCGAACACATATACAATATTTGCAAATTTACGGTACTGAAATAGACATGAACCAAACAGAATTCCAACAAAAAATAGCGAGTTTCACCGCTATAGAACAAGCGCTTGATTACTTTGAAATTGGCTTTGATAGCAAGTTTATCGACCAAAATAGAATAGAGCTCGTGAAGCGCTTTAATGGTTATCTGATCCTGTCGAAACCCGATGATTGGTTTTCGGGAAGAAGAGCACTGAAAAACGCGTACTGTAAGGTTCAACGCAGTAAACTGGATCGCTACACACGATCAGCCTGTCGTGGCTGTACGACTTGCCAACGCCGCTAGTTAAAAATCAGAAAGCTTAAACGTAGATAACAAAAAATAGAGAATTGAAATAACATCTCATTACGATTTAGTTAGTGGTTTGCTCGAAAAAAAGTGTGCTAGTCTTACGGCAACTCAACTACGAGATAAAAACTACAATGAAAATTTTCAGCAATTTCGAAAGCGGCAACATTCACGTCGTTTCAGCAGATTCACCACAAAACATTCAATTGACTATCCCAGCAGACAACCAGACTGAAATCTCTCAGTGGTTTCATTTCCGTTTAGAAAGTGAAGCTCAACAAGCTCACCACTTTGAAATCGGCCAATTGGCAACATCTGCTTACCCTGATGGGTGGAAAGATTATGATGTTGTAGCATCTTATGACCGTGAAGAGTGGTTCCGTATTCCATCTCAGTTCGATGGCGATACATTAAGCTTTGATATCATCCCTGAACACGATTCAATGTACTTCGCGTACTTCGCGCCGTACTCATACGATCGCCACCAAGATCTTCTGCACAGTGCTCAAACGCACCCAGCATGTAAGCTTGAAACTCTAGGTCACACGCTAGATAACAACGACATCACCTTGCTAACTATCGGTGAGCCAAGTGAAGAGAAGAAAAACATCTGGGTTATTGGTCGCCAACACCCAGGCGAGACTATGGCTGAATGGCTAATCGAAGGTCTGCTGCAACGCCTGCTTGATGAGACAGACACAGTCGGTCGCTCTCTTCTAGACAGCGTTGTGTTCCGCGTTGTACCGAACATGAACCCAGATGGCAGCATCCGTGGTCACCTGCGCACTAATGCGATTGGTGTAAACCTTAACCGCGAATGGCAATCACCTTCTCTAGAACGCAGCCCTGAAGTTTTCCTTGTGCGCGAGCGCATGCTAGAAACTGGCGTTGATCTGTGCCTAGACATTCACGGTGATGAAGCGATTCCATATAACTTTGTTGCAGGTAGCGAAGGCACACCTTCATACAACGAGCGCATTGCAAAACTGGAGAATCACTTCAAGCGAGCGCTTCTGACTATCACGCCAGAATTCCAAGATGAATTTGGTTACGATAAAGACGAACCGGGCAAAGCAAATATGACCGTCGGCACAAACTGGATCGGCGAGCAGTTCAAATGTCTGGCTTACACTGTCGAGATGCCATTTAAAGATCATATCAGCCACGCTGACGAACTTTACGGCTGGTCTCCAGAGCGCAGTGTTGCATTTGGTCACGACATGCTAGCAGCGGTTTGGGCAACAGTAGACGAGCTATAAAACGAACCATAGACAGGCTAAGCGCCTTAGTTTGTCCGTATAGTTAGTTTGCTCACATATATAGCAAAGCCCAGCACTTGTGAAAGTGCTGGGCTTTTTAATATCGGATCTGAATGAATAACTTGGGCTTTAAGGCATCTAACTTTAAAAGCTTTTTATGCCACTCTGAGGCTAGCAAAAAATACTGGGTATCTTTGTCGAATGTGTCTTTGTTCTGACACCATATCTTTGAAGCTTGGTCCTTCTAACAACTGAACGATCACTTCATCGCCTTCTTGTCGCAGCACTGCACCACTAATATCAATGGTGTTGTTATCGTGCAGTCTTAAACTGCCCGCCATTGAGAAGCCTCGATAAACAGGAATGATGTTACGCATCATCAAGCGCACACCCTTTTCAGACACTTCACTCACATGAAAAAGCTCATCCTTAATTCGCATCACTGGACGTGCCTTTTTTGGGTACTTCAAGCGGTAATATTTGCGTTTCTGGGTGAATAACTCTTCACTCATCTGTGACTCCCTGTCTCTGTTTATTCGGTAAAGCAATAGCCTTTAGCTTCAATTGGATTTCGAACGAACACATTCACCGAATTGATAGCTGACCATTATATCGACTTTACGAGCTAATGCTTTAGAGATTTATGCACAGAAACAAGGATTGCTGAGCATTCAGTAAAAAGTGAGATATGAGTCGTATATGCTAGGGGTTCGATTGTTAGCTATGAACCCTAAAGCTGAAACAGCGCCAACTGAATACTGAAGCCAACAAACAACAACCCGCACACAATGTTCATCCATTGAGACGTGCGCTTTTTCGTCAATAATCTCTTAAACGTATCAGCCATCAAAATGACAACCAAAAACCATGTAGCAACCACTGTCGCCTGTATCGCGCCCAGCATTAAACTGTCGGACACAATGTGATTCTTAGAAACAAACTGAGGGAATATCGAAAGGTAGAACAGAACGATTTTGGGATTAAGTAGATTAGTGATGAGTCCTTTGAAAAACTGGTTATAGAGCTTACTGCCCGATGCACTCACTATAGCAAGCACACCCTCTTGAGCTCGCAGTGCCGCTCGAAAGTGATTATAACCAAGCCAGACTAAGTACAAGACACCCGCCCACTTCAGTCCCTCAAAGGCCATTGGAGTCTGAGATAACAGTAAGCTCATGCCATTCGCAGAAACAAACGCATGAAACAAGAACCCGCATGACACACCCAACACGTTAATAAACGCAAACAACTTTCTTTGAGTTAAAGCCGTGCTCAATACCAACAAAGCATTTGGACCTGGAATGATGGCAATAAAAAACACGATAACAATAAACAGCCAGATACTTTCCCAACTCATTTCGCTCTCATTTCCTTAAAGCTTCCTAATAATACTTGATCGTTTTAGGGCGGGTATTGTACGTCCATTCAATACCATTACAATATGCCCAACGTTTAATTAGCTTGGCTTAGCTCGCTTGCCTTAGTTCAGTTGTATGGATAACGCTTAAATTTAACGTGTATAATTCACCCGTTTATCCTGTAACGCAGCAAAACTCATTCTCTAACATTTATAGCCCTGTTAGACTCCACCTCCATTTTGATACTTGGTTCATTTATGTCATTTGATAACCTCACCCTTAACGCAAAAACCGTCACAGCGATCCCTTCTCAATTCGACAAACCGACTGAGATACAACAAGCGGTAATTCCATCAATTATTGCGGGTAAAGACGTACTTGCGTTGGCTCAAACGGGTAGCGGAAAAACATTGGCGTTCGGCTTGCCCTTGCTGAACAACATCAACCATGATGTGAATGGACTGCAAGCGCTTATCATCGTCCCGACACGTGAACTCGCGTCTCAAGTGACTGAATCTTTAGAGCCGGTCGCGACAGCGCTCGATATCAAATTGGTAACCTTAACCGGTGGCGTGAATACTGATGATCAGCAGCAACAATTACTAACCCAACCGCAATTAGCAATCGCCACGCCAGGCCGCTTACTTGCTTTAATCAAAAGTGGTGAACTGGATGTCGCTCAGTGTTCATCATTGGTTCTTGATGAAGCCGATCGCCTGATCGACATGGGTTTTTGGCCCGATATTCAAGCGATTATTGCAGCACTACCGAGCAAACGTCAGTCACTGTTGTTCTCTGCGACACTTCCGCCAGAGTTGGTTAGTCAGGCTGAGCTGCTTCTTTCAAACCCAATTAAAGTCACGACACACCAAGAAAACAGCGTGGTCGCGACTATTGAAGAAACTCTGTACTTAGTGAACAAAGGCAGTAAAGCTCAGGCGCTCATTGCCCTACTCAATCAACACACATGGCCGCAAGTATTGGTATTTATTGGTGCGAAAGACAATGCCGACGCATTAACCAAGCGACTGAATAAAGCCAAAATCAGTGTGAGTGCGTTACATGGAAATAAGAGCCAAGAAGAACGAGAGCAAGCATTAGAAAGTTTCAAAAATGGCGAGACTCGAGTGCTTATCGCGACAGACGTGATGGCTCGCGGCATCCATATTGATCAGCTGCCTGTCGTGATTAATTTTGATTTGCCGACACACTCCGCAACTTACGTACATCGGGTTGGTCGCACAGCAAGAGCAGGAAGCACTGGTTGCGCTATATCTCTGGTTAGTCACAGCGAAACTGATTACCTGAATGCGATTCGTACTCTGACCAATAAGCCTCTTGTGCTACAAGCATTAGAAGGTTTCCCTGTTACAGACAAACCTGCATCTGAAGCCACAGCTCGCAAACGTCCACCTAAAGACAAAATGGCTAACCGAAGAACCGCAAAGAAGAAAAGTGCTAAGCAATTTAAGAGCAAGCCAAGTTCTTCGAAATAGCCAGTTCTTCAAAATAACCAACTCTTCAAAATAACCAACTCTTCAAAATAACCATAAAAAATCGATTAGCCCAGTTTGTACTGGGCTTTTTATATGCAATCAGATGTAAAATCACAACCTATCGACTCAGACAAAATGCCAATTTAAATGACACTTTTGTGAATTATGATGCCAAGGTATTGATTCTTGGTTGCTCAAAAAAAATACTTTCTGATCACGTTGACGCCCCTATATCTGGCAACTAGATTTTTCTATTAGTGTCTAAAAACCGGGAGGTCATTGAAATGAAACGTGCAAGCTCTACATATCGATTACAACTGATTAAGGAAGTGGCTACTCGCCGAGATCGTCAGAGTTCCAATGACCCAATGGCAAACTACATACAAAACCTAATCGACAACAAAGACGACTGTGATACCTCGGTTGAACGCAACCAGAGGTTCAGTGGTAGTCATTTTGATGAGCATATTGGTGGTTGGGTTAGCGACCACTGGGGTAGCAAGTAGTCCGATATCTCCAGTCACTCGTGTCATAAATAAAGCAGCGTAACCGCTGTAGAATTTATCTCCGCATTAACCTATCATCTGCGACAAATCCCTATCATTGAGTAAGCAGAAAGTGTCTGAGTTAAAAAGAGAAAAAGAAGTGATGGTTGCCTTCCAAGTTATCCCTCGCGTTAAAGAAGGCAACAACTTCGAAGTAGTTGATAAAGCCATTGAAGTAGTGAAAGCAGCCGATGTCCCTTTCCAAGTTGGTGCGATGGAAACCACAATGAAAGGTGAACTCAATCAATTACTCGATATCGTTAAAAAGGCAGAGCAAGCTTGTTACGATGCAGGGGCTGTAGAAGTGATAACCAACATTAAGATTCATAGTAAAACCACCGAGGCCGATGATACATTTTGTACATACCATCGTGGTGTAACGAAAGCGAATCACATGTTTGTTTAGCAATATGTTTATTTCAGAAAGCTGTTTATTTAAGAAAACAGGGCTTTAAGAAAGACTCTGAAGAACCAGTGATGTTATTGAAAAGGCATGTCTGAAAGGTGAGAAAGGATTTCCATTCGTTCTTCTTCTGACATCGAATGCCAATCACGCGGGCTCTCTTCAGGGTCATTTTTCGCCCCAATGTTTTTTCGATCCAGTGCTTTAACCGGTTCTTTTTTGAGTTTTACGTTCTTTTTATTCATACCGACATCACTCCTTCTGGTACAAAGGTACCTACCTTAATATTACACCCCAACCATTATGTAAAGTAATAGTTACTTCGGAGTTAAATAAAATCTTGATACTTCATCTTTAACCGAAAAGATCTCTTTGGGGACTTATATTTCCCTCTTCGTCGACCGACTTACCAACCAAGTTTTTTTGCTTCATTATCTTCCTTCGATAGCGCTGACGACAAAGCTTAATCACGTGCAATTGTTCTGACGGAGTCATCGACATCCAATTAAAGCGCTCTTCTCTTTTGCGCATACAACCATTGCAATAGCCTTTATCATCGCTTGAGCAAACCCCAACGCAAGGGCTTGGAACCTGGAAAAACTCTAACTGCTCCACCATGCCTCCTTACACATCAAAATCGAGCTTACTAATTAAAAAATAAGCGATTAATTTGTCGCCCAGCTCGTGAAATTCATACTAAACTATGACCTTATACTGACACATATAGTGTTTTGTAAACTATACTTTGAACCCATCAAGTTACACTTATTCGGTAACTTCGTTCTTTCCTTTGGAGCCTTATAATATGAAGTTTAGTTCAAAAAAATTACTAGCAGTAGCCGCTTTACCTATGATGCTAGCAGCATGCACAACAACAGGTGACAACGCGATGCAAGTAACACCAACCGATCTACAGCACCATAATTGGGAACTTGCGCAAATTGATGGCAAGGACATTGTGAAAAGCGAAGACCAAGCAGCTCCTCGTCTAGAGATCGGCGAAAAGATGACTGCAAACGGCATGGCTGGTTGTAACAACTTCTTCGGTCAAGGCGAGCTGAAAGACGGTCAATTCCGTATCAAGCAAATGGGCATGACAATGAAAATGTGTCACGGCTCTGCGATGGAAATCGAACAGTCGGTTTCTGCTACTCTAAGCGAGTGGAGCGACGTAACCCTAACAAACGATACGCTAGTACTGAAAAACGATGTACACACGCTAACGTACACAATTCGTGATTGGGTAAACTAATCCGTTCTCGAAATAGATATTGATTAAAGGAGCCTTCATGGCTCCTTTTTTATTGCCTGCTTACCCTCACAACACCTTCAAAATTAACACTCATCGCCTACTTTTCGTACCAACCTCCAATAAACCTCAAATATCTCTCATTTAGATGCAATAAATTCACTGGTTTATCGGTCTATTGCTAGGATGGTAAGAGCCTAGAGTCTGTCGAGCTTTCGATACGATTGCATATCGAACAAAGTTTCACCAAAAAAGACCAGCACGCCCTCCCTGCTTGTTCTCAAGTAATTGATTGAATTTACTGTTGAATTAGAATTTATTTCAGAAACAGATAGAATAATAGGGCGTGTTGATCTTTCGAGCTGATTTTTGCAGCGAGTTGCTGGGTATTTATACAAGGCAGAGGCGTCGATGTGTAGCTAGCCTACATGAGAAGCCGATAACGCAGTATAAATGACCAGCAAACGCTGCCCGAAGGGTTCGGCTAAAAGCGTTTTACTCTTTGTTGAGGGAGATTTGCTTAGAGTGACTAGGCTACTTCCCCCTCGCCGCGATTATAACGCTTTTATCTCGAACAAAATTTAACCACGAAAGGTCAACACGCCCTAGGGAGTTTGAAAATACAATGCTCTTACCCGTTCACTACCAAATGGAAAAGTTTATGAACAAGATAGTAAGTACGTTAGGAATCATGGCAACCGTTGCATACAGCGCAACCATTTATGCTGATGAAGCAACATCAACCAATAACTGGAACCAAATCGAACAGCAGGCAGAGGGACAAACTGTCTACTTTCACGCTTGGGGCGGTAGCCAAGAAATCAATCGTTACCTACAGTGGGCGGGCAAGAAATTACAAAGTGAGTACGGTGTTACCTTAAAACATGTGAAAGTAACCGATATTGCAGAAACGACCACTCGCTTACTCGCAGAAAAGGCGGCAGGAAAGAACACTGAAGGCAGTGTCGATATCGTCTGGATTAACGGCGAGAATTTCCGTTCAATGAAAGAAAATGCCTTGTTGTTTGGGCCATTCACTCAAACACTTCCAAACTGGCAGTACGTGGATAAGTCTTTGCCGATCGATGTCGATTTCTCGGAGCCAACAGAAGGCTTGGAGGCACCTTGGGGCGTTGGGCAACTTGTCTTCATCCACGACCAAGAAACACTGCACAATCCGCCACAATCGTTTTCAGAGATGTTGAGCTACGCTCAGGCTTTCCCGAATCGCTTAAGCTACCCGCGCCCACCAGAGTTTCACGGTACGAGCTTCATTAAGTCTCTACTGATTGAGCTAACAAACAACAGTCCTGCGCTTGCTAAACCCGTTTCAGAAGATACCTTCCAAGACGTTACGGAACCACTGTGGGCTTACTTAGATAAATTCCATAAAGTGGCATGGAGAGGCGGAAAGCAATTTCCTGCTGGTACATCTGAAAGCATTCAACTTCTGGATGACGGACAGCTCGACCTCGCGATTACGTTCAATCCAAACTCTGTATATTCAGCACAATCAAGTGGCCGCCTAGCGGAAACTACCAAGGCTTATGCGTTAGAAAGCGGCGCTCTGTCTAACATTCACTTCCTTGCAATTCCTTGGAATGCCAATGCAACCGCGGGTGCTCAAGTGACCATCAACTTCTTGTTGAGCCCAGAAGCACAATCTCGCAAAGGTGACCTCAATGTTTGGGGTGACCCTTCTGTATTGAGCAGTAAGTACTTAACCGGCAGCGCTAAAAATACTCAGCAATTTAAATCGATTGATGAACCGCATCCTAGTTGGCAAAACGCGCTCGAAAAAGAGTGGCTTAAGCGATACGGTAACTAGTCTTCATGCTACGCGCTCTATATTTTGTTGTTATAGCGGTATGCATTATCCCAACCATTCCTGGGGTAGCGGGAGTCGTGGCTTCGTCACTGAGTTTCATCCCGCCCTTAGGTTTAGACGAGCCAACACTCAACGGTTTTAGCCAAGTCTTTCAATGGGAAGGGGCTTGGCACTCTATTGGCTTAAGCCTAGGGTCAGCGGTCGCAAGCAGCTACATTGCCTGCTTTCTTACCTTTTGCATTCTTCAGGCTTCTTGGGGAAACAAGTTTTGGAGAAAGATTGAGCTAACGCTATCGCCAATGCTTGCCATTCCGCATGTGGCTTTCGCTATCGGTTTTGCTTTTTTGTTTAGCCCAACAGGCCTTGGAGCAAGAGCCGTACACCACTTACTTGGTGAATCGGCTACAAGCTCTGAATTGGCTTTGCTGATCAAAGATCCTTACGCGTTTGGCCTAATCATTATGCTCGCACTCAAAGAAGTTCCTTTCTTGTTGCTGATGAGCATATCGATACTTCAACAAATCGATGTAGAACGTATCACTAAGGTGAGTGCATCACTCGGTTACAGCCGCGCTCAGATCTGGTGGAAGTGTATTTTCCCGCAATGGTTTACTAAGCTTCGCTTCCCAATGCTGGCTGTGCTCGCCTATAGCGTCTCGGTTGTCGATATTGCTCTGATCATTGGCCCAACCAACCCGCCGACTTTTGCCGTTTTAGTGTGGCAATGGTTCAACGATCCAGACCTTAATCTACTGCCACGAGCTGCTGCTGGTGCGATCGTTTTGTTTGGCTTGGCTTCGTTGATCATCGCCTTGGCGCGATTAGTTGAATGGGCAATTCTTAAATATTTTCGAACGTGGCAGTATTCAGGAAGAACAGGGGCTAACTTACCGGGGAAAACCGTATTCACAGCTCTTGCAGCTTTGTCACTGATGATCATTCCTTTGATGATTATCTGGAGTTTTGCTCAGCGCTGGCGCTTCCCTGATTTACTGCCTAGCCGCTACAGCATGCGCTTCTGGGAATTCGAGTGGGAGGGCATCATGAGCACCGTTGGTCAAAGCTTATGGATTGGTCTGATTGCTGCTTCAATCGCTTTGTTGCTTGCGCTGATTGCTCACGAATACAGAATCAAATACAAGTGGCAAGTCCCAGGCTTTATTATCGCAGTCCCAATGCTGATACCTCAACTCTCGGTGTTGTTCGGCATGCAAGTGACCACGCTTTATATCGGCAGCAGCGCCTATGAGTTTTGGGTAATTTGGGCACACGTATTCTTCGCCTTCCCATTTGTGTATCTGTCTTTGGACGGCCCTTGGAAAAGCTTCAACGATGGGCTGATAAAAGCTTCACTGAGCTTGGGTAAATCGCCATTTCAAAGCTGGTATTCGATCAAGCTGCCTATATTACTGCCTGCCATCGCCTTCGCTTGGGCGGTTGGGATCAGTGTGAGTTTGGCTCAGTACTTACCGACATTGATGCTCGGTGCTGGTCGTATTAGCACCATCACCACAGAAGCCGTTGCCCTAACCAGTGGTTTCGACCGCAGGGTAACCGCAATTTATGCCATTTGGCAGGCCTTGTTGCCTCTGTTCTTTTTCTCTTTAGCGATATTAGTCAGCCGACTTCAACTTAGATATCGCCGTCTTACTTTTAAAGGTTTTCTTACTAATGAGTCTGCACCTCAACGACCTCGCCATCCATAAAAACGGTGGCGAATCGCTGTTTTCAGCGCTAAACGTAACATTAGAATCAGGCCAAATATTGGCGTTGATGGGGCCAAGTGGCTGCGGAAAATCGACTTTGTTAGATGCCATCGCGGGTCACCTAAATGACGAGTTCTCATACTCTGGCACCGTTATTTTGAACGATATTCAACTAGACGATCTCCCATCACATCAGCGTGAAGTTGGTATTCTGTTTCAAGACGACTTGTTGTTTCCACACCTAAAAGTATGGGAGAACTTGGCCTTTTCGTTACCAAACTCGGTTAAGGGTTCAGATCGCCAGCAACAAGCAATGGAAGCATTAAAAGACATTGAACTGACCCGCTTGGCTGAGTCGTTTCCTGACCAAATATCTGGCGGCCAGCGAGCGAGAATTAGCTTAACTCGTATGCTATTGGCGAAACCGAAATTGGCGTTGCTTGATGAGCCGTTTAGTAAGCTCGACCAAGAACTCAGAGCCCAGTTTCGCGACTGGGTATTTGAGCAACTCACTAAAGCGAATATTCCGACATTAATGGTTACGCACGACCAAACCGATGTGCCTCAAGGGGCAAAAGTTCTGTCTTGGCCATGGAGAAGTAACCATGCTGGATAAGTACTCTATTAAGGTCATTAAGTGGCCATTAAATCAATCAGCCAAACTACTTAATAGATTCGGCATCACAGCCAACCAAACCACCCTGTTTGGGTTTCTGGTTGGATGTTTAGCGTTTCCAGCATTGGCATTTCAACAATACGAATGGGCGTTGGGGTTTATTGTATTTAACAGGGTTTGCGACGGGCTTGATGGAGCCTTGGCTCGAATCCAAGGCATTAGTGATGCGGGCGGTTTCCTCGACATCAGCCTAGATTTCCTATTCTACTCGTTGATCCCTTTTGGCTTTGTCATTGCCAATCCAGAACACAACGCCATTGCCGGTGCATTTTTGATCTTCTCTTTTATTGGAACAGGCAGCAGCTTTCTAGCATTTGCGGTTATGGCGGGCAAACGAGGCATCGAAAACCCAGTCTATAAGCATAAGTCTCTCTATTACATGTCTGGACTAACCGAAGGCACAGAAACCATCGCTTGTTTCATTGCTTTCTGTATTTGGCCTCAACACTTTGCAGTTATCGCTTACGCTTTTGGTGCAGCTTGTTGGCTAACCACGTTCATGCGTATTTATTTTGGGTTCCAGACAATCAAGAATCAAACCAACTAATGTTATACCAATCGTAGTAAATAACTGTTCATCCTAGCTCGTTAAAACACTCGATAACGTCGTTAGAGTTTTTGATTGTAGAGTAACTACTTATCGAAACTACTTGTCAAAAAGAGCTGCCTTGTTCTCAAGCGTTTTTCCTACGCTATTTCTGATCACTTACTTACTGTGATTGGTATTAGTTCCGCATTCCTCATAAACAAAAACGCCACTCATATGAGCGGCGTTTTTTAGCTGATTCTGAAATTCAATTAAGCGTCGGCAGAGGCTTTAATTTGAAACCTCAATACCTTTAGGCTTGAATCAAGGTCGACATCCACAAACTCAGGTGGGTTGTCTAAACGTTCGATAAACTCAACACTAGGCGCTTCTTCTGCCATCGTCTCAATTAGGAAGTTTGGCGATACTGCTGGTGAGTTAACACAAGCAATCACTTCTCCGCCTTCTGTTAGAAGATCAGGCAAGCGACGTAAGATCTTTTTGTAATCTTTGGTTAGAGCAAAGCTGCCTTTTTGGAACGAAGGCGGGTCGATGATAACCAACTCGTAAGGGCCACCCTTTTTGATTTTTCCCCACGACTTAAAGATATCGTAACCAAGGAAGTTCACCGAACGCATGTCGTGATCATTCAAGCGGTGGTTATCACGGCCTTTGTTTAGCGATCCGCGCGACATATCTACGTTCATGCATTGGCGAGCGCCACCAGCTATAGCCGCTACTGAGAAACCACAAGTGTATGCGAACAGGTTAAGGACATTCTTATCCTTAGCATTGTCTTGTACCCACTGGCGACCATTACGCATGTCGAGGAACAAACCAAAGTTCTGATTACGGCCAATGTCTAACTGGTACTTAAGACCGTGCTCAACCACAACGGGTGAGTCATTAAGTTCGCCCCATAAAACTTCTGACGGCGCACCATCGGCATAACGATGTTGCAGAACAATACTGGTGCCCTGCTTTGCTTGCCAGATGTCTTTATTAGTCAAATCAACCAATCCAGCTTTAAGAGATGATAAGAACTCATCATCCACTTCTTTGAATACGTTAACCAATAACTGCCCATCAACCCAATCACATGTCAGTTGATCTAGGCCTGGCCAAAACTTACCACGACCGTGAAAAATACGGCGTAGTTCATTCGGCACTTCATTAAGTTGCTGTTCAATATGACTAAAAAACAGAGGTAAAGCTGATGCTTCCATTATTTCACTCACTTAGTGTTTAGCTTTGGCCAAGTTAATGACCAAGGTTCAAGCCAGTTGTCTAAACCATTAGACACGATCTCTTGATGCCACTTCTCACCCAAGGAGTTTAGACTTCTTGGATCGCAGACATATTCGTAGGCTTGTGATTGATAGGTAAATCGAATCGCGAAGGCATGCAGATAACCTCTGTCAGCCTCACTCGATGGATTATAAATAGGGTCACCAACAATGGCTGAGCCGATCGACTTCATCGCGACACGGATCTGGTGAGTTCTTCCCGTATAGGGTTTACATAAAAATAGACGCTCACCGGGTTCAGCCGTTGCAGATAAAAACTGGGTAATCGCTGGGTTTTCTTTGCTTGTCAGTAACTTCCAGCTCGAGCGTCGTGAACGCTCCATATCTCCTGAAATCAGCCCCTGCTTTTTCTTAGGCTTCTTCGAACCAATCGCAAGGTAGTACTTCTCGACTTCACGCTTTGCGAACAGCTGTGAAAGCTCACTTGCTGCCGAAGCATTTTTTGCCAGCAGTAGAATACCTGATGTCATTTTATCGAGACGATGGACTAGGTATAGCTTCGGCTCGTTGATTGCTTTAGCAACTTCTTGCAACAACATGGTATCACCATCGTCTTTATGGACGCTGACGCCAGGATGTTTGTTTATGAGTAAAAAATCAGAGTGGTTCAGAAGAATGTCGAACATTTAAAGGCTAGCTCCATTGTAGAACGTGGAGTATACCGTGTCTGAACCCAGATTCCAGCTACGAAAAAGCCCAACTCACTCAATAAATATTGAATCATTGGGCTTCTTTTCAGCAAGTAGCGATCAGTGCTTGGTCTTTGTTCTATTGGCATTCGGAAAATAGAACAAAGCCACCCGCCCTACGCGAGTTTGAACTTACCGACTAATGCTTCTAGCTCAGCAACTTTAGCGTTCAAGCCTGAGGTATTTTCAGAGCTGCGAGTCGCTAATTGCAAAGACTGCTCAGAAATATCACTGATCGCCGTAATATCCGCTGCAATTTCTTTGGTCACCGCTGTCTGTTCTTCTGCCGCTGTCGCGATAGAGTTGACCATGCTTTGTACATTGCCAGCACCACTTACAATCGCTTCTAGCGCCGAAACTGCGCCAGAGCTTTGCTCAACACCAATCTCAACTAGACGACAGTTATCTTGAGTGTAAGTCACCGCTTCTTGCGTACCAGATTGAATCGACTGAATGATACCAGACACTTCTTGAGTCGCTTTGGTCGTTCTCTCTGCCAGTGCTCGTACTTCATCAGCCACCACTGCAAATCCACGTCCAAACTCGCCAGCACGTGCCGCTTCAATCGCAGCATTCAGCGCCAGTAGATTGGTTTGCCCAGCGATGTCCTCGATTACCTTAATAACGCTGCCAATCTGTTCGCCATGTGAACCTAGCGTATTCATTTGTACCGACATGTCGCTCATTTGAGTCGACACTTGTTGGATACTTGCCACCATTTCAACAATCACGTTACGGCCATCTTCTGCTGACGTTTCTGAGCGACGCGCCTCTTCATAAGTAGAAGTACCTTGCTGAGCGACTTCAGAAATGGTCAAGCTTAGCTCTTCTGCGGCAGTCGCAATCAGGTTAGCTTTATCAGCTTGCGCAGAGGCACCAGAAACGATGTCTTGACTGATTGATGATAGCTCACCTGTCACCGATTGAACTTGGTTCGTCACAGAAGAGATTGAACCCAATAGGTCGACCAAAGATTTCTGCATTTGGTTAATCGACGTAGCAAGATCGGCCAGTTCATCGCCAGAATCATCAACAATATCTCCAGCGGTAAGGTCGCCATTTGCCACGCGTCGCGCAACTTGTTCAACACGAGTTAGACGGTTAGTGATGGAGCTAGATAATACAAACGCAATCACACAACCAAACACAATCGCAATGGCAGACAACACCATGATGGTGCGTTCGATGGTGGTAAACGAATCGGTTAATACAAGCAGCGATTGTTCTGTATCGGCTCGCTCACTTGCAGACGCTTGGTCCAGTAAGTTTTCAACCGGGATTAGATTACTCTCATATAAGGAGCGAAGCTGCTGGATATTCGATAACAGCGCAGACTCATCGTTGATCATAGGTACAAGCTTAGATTCAAACTCTTGAGTAAAGCGCCCCATCAGGTCTTCAATTCGCTCAATACGGCGATGGTCTTCTGAACCTCGACTCTCTAAACGTTTTGCTTCTTTAATAGCCTGAGCAAATTCATTCTTGTTGGTTCGATAATCATTAAGCGCATTATCGGCTTGAGTAATCGCACCAAGTGCATCGCGATAAACATCCCCGGCTTCATCTATCAATACAAGGTAGGTCACCGTTCCCGGTACATCATCCATCCTAATTTCATCAGCGCTCTTGTGAGCTCCAATGACTTCTATCCATACAATACCGACTAACGTGACAAGCACCGCCAATATAGAGCCAAATCCGGCGTACAACTTCTTCCTAACTGACAATTTCACACAACACCTACTTAAATAAAATACAGCTCAATCAGCTATTACTTTTCATTATATCGGCTACCAGACCAATAACTTTAAGCATTTATTTTTCTTTGATAATTAAGTTAGTAGCATAAAAAAACGGGAGCCAATGGCTCCCGTTTCTTAACTTACTTTAACTCGCGATTGTAGCTACTAATAACTATGGTTTCTTAGAGCTATAGCTTCTTAAAACTATAGCTTCTCAGAACTATAACTTCTTAGAGATAAGCGCAGAGCCAGCAATGATACCAATACCTAGTAGCATGATTGCACCTTTACCGCTGTCGAAGCCAGAAGAGATACCCATGAACGCTACGATAGCGATAGCTACTGGGATGATGTACTTAACAAGTGTGTACCATAGGCCGAATAGTGGGAATGATACTTCACCGTCGTTAGTGATTTCTTTCTCTAGGTCAGCACGGTTTAGTCTCCAACCAGCGAAGATACATACCAACATACCGCCAACTGCTAGGAAGATTTTATCCGTTAGTAAGTCGAAGATATCGAATGCACCAGTACCAAACAATGTTGGACCGAAGCCGCCAAGTGATAGAGAAGCGAAGATACATAGAATCGCCATTACTACACTTGCAGACAGTACTGCAGTCACACGCTTCATGCCTTTCTCATCGATTAGGTAAGAAACCACAACTTCAAGTAGAGATACTGAAGAAGTCAGTGCCGCAACACTTAGACCAACGAAGAACATTAGAGCAAATAGCAGACCAACTACGCCGCCCATTTCAGCGAATAGCTGAGGAACAACAACGAATACTAGACCAGGACCCGCCGCAGGTTCCATACCAAATGCGAACATTGCAGGGAACATTGCAACACCAGCTAGGATAGCAACGCCTGTATCCATCGCCGTAACCATAGCTGTAGTTTGAACTAGGTTCTCTTTCTTCTTAAGGTAAGAACCGTAAGTCAACATACAACCCATACCAAGAGATAATGAGAAGAATGCTTGACCTAGTGCAGCTAGAATTACACCGCTGTCTACTTTAGAGAAATCAGGGCTGAATAGGAATTCAAGACCAGCCATCGCGCCCGGAAGCATTAGGCCTTTGATTGATACCACGATAAGGATGATGAAAAGAAGTGGCATCAGAATCTTACCCGCTTTCTCAATACCGCCAGAAATACCCTTCATAACGATAACAACGTTAAGTAGTAGGTATAGGCCCATCCACATAAGTGGTTGAACTGGGTTTGAGATAAAGCCACCGAAGCTGTCACCAATTGCTTCAGGTGCGTCTAGTAGACCACCAGCAATCTTACCGATGTATGCGATAGACCAGCCACCTACTACAGGGTAGAAACCCATGATAAGTAGACCACTGACTACGCCGATAACACCAGCGAACGTCCAACGACGGTCAGTTGATTTAAATGCACCTACTGCTGATTTTTGCGTATGACGGCCAATCGCAAATTCAGTCAGCATGACACTGAAACCGATAAAGATTACAAAAAACAGGTAAATTGCAACGAATGCACCGCCGCCACTTTCGCCTGCTGTGTAAGGGAATTTCCAGATGTTACCTAGACCAACAGCAGAACCTGCTGCAGCCATTACGAATCCTAACTTCGAACCCCAGGTATCGCGGGGTGTTGTGGTTGTATTACTAGTAGCCACGTGTACTCCAAACTTTTGTGTTGTGTTGTGTTGTGTTGTGTGATGTTGTGTTTTGCTTTGGGTGGCGTCTTTAAAAGATAAGGTGTATAAAAAAATTTACACACTTAAAAGATTTGATTGACGCTCGTTGTATGGCAAGTAAACCAGTTTAAGAATAAAATTGGAAGTCCGAACCGTACATATTTCGTTACCAATGTAAATTTTTATGGTTAAATGCCGTCTTTTTATACAAAACAATCGTTTTCGTCTTAAGTTAACCAAAACTTAACAACTATAACCTGTTTACAGCTTTTGCTCTATTTTGTAAATAGTTGATTCCTTAAATTCCCATATCCTCAAAATAGCATTACTATCTAAGTGTCTCTTTTTTCGAGTATTCAATGTGGAAAAGCTCTACCATTTTTTAACTTTAGCTTCCGTTGCTTTGTACTGGGTTCTCGTCGCCGGTGTGACCTTTCGTGTCGTACTAAAACGACGCTCTGTCAGCGTTTCTCTCGCGTGGTTGATGGTTATCTACATTATCCCGATTGTTGGCGTGGCCTGTTACTTCCTTTTCGGCGAGCTAAACCTAGGTAGAAAGCGAGCTGAGCGCGCACATCGCATGTTTACTCCGTTCGGTGATTGGTTCCGCCAATTAAATGATTGTCAGGTTCACCTCCCAGGTAAAGTTGGTTCCCCAATCCACAAGATTGATGAGCTTTGTAATAATCGAATGGGTATTCCTGCACTCAGTGGGAACACACTTTCACTGCAAGCTTCACCCAATGAGATCCTGCACGCAATTATCGAAGATATAGAAAACGCACAAACCAGTATCAAAATGGTTTTCTACATTTGGCATCCTGGAGGCCTAACCGACTCCGTAGCCTCTGCACTGATTCGAGCGGCCAAACGTGGCGTAGATGTTAAGGTTTTACTCGATTCAGCAGGTAGTCCACGCTTTTTCAAAAGCCATTGGCGTTCAATGATGAAAGACGCTGGTGTGCAAGTTGTGCAAGCATTAGAAGTAAGCCCATGGCGTATTTTCTTACGTCGCCTTGATTTAAGACAGCACCGTAAGATCATCGTGATTGATGAATCCATCGCCTATACCGGTTCAATGAATATGGTGGATCCGGCGCATTTCAAACAGAGTTCAGGCGTTGGTCAATGGATCGACGTAATGGTCCGAGTCACTGGGCCAACCGTTAACGTGCTTTCGGCCATTCATGGTTGGGATTGGGAAGTAGAAACAGGCGAGCGCATTCTTCCTGATTTACCTGAATGCCCGATTGAAGAAATAATGACGCACCATCCGGTTCAGGTCGTTCCGTCTGGTCCTGGTATGCCGGAATATTTGATCCTACAAGTTCTGACTATTGCCATTAATCAAGCCAATCGTTCTGTGCGCATCACTACACCTTATTTTGTACCGAGTGCCGACTTGTTAGAAACGCTAAAAATGACAGCGCAAAGGGGCGTAAATGTCGAACTGATCATTCCGCATAACAACGATTCATTGATGGTTAAATGGGCTTCTCGCGCTTTCTATACAGAGTTACTTGAAGCTGGCGTTAAGATTTACGAATTTTACGGTGGCCTTCTTCACACCAAATCGGTAGTGATTGATGAAGAGTTTTGCTTAATCGGAACGGTCAATATCGACATGCGCAGCCTTTGGCTAAACTTCGAAGTGACGCTAGCCGTTGATGACGTACACTTCACCAAGCAACTGTTTGATTTGCAGCAATCCTATATTGAATCATCTCATCCAGTGGAACTGGAGCAATGGGAGCAGAGAAATTTACGTAACCGCTTTTTCGAACGATTGTTCTATTTGTTCAATCCCCTGCTGTAATCCAATCAATGGACCCACTGCGACTCATATCTCTCTGCTTATCAGATTTTTGACCTTTCACGATAAACGACGTGAAAGGTTAAAAAGCGAAAGAAAAGCATAAAAACTCCCCCTCTGCTCTTGCTTTGAATGCTATTGGCATGTTTTAAATAGGACATAACCGATTGATAAGGAATTCACAGCATGTCCGAGAACAAAACCACTAAACTGATCACTGCAGGTCGTGATAAGAAGTGGACCAATGGTGTCGTTAACCCACCAGTACAGCGCGCTTCTACTGTCGTGTTCAACTCAGTAGAAGAAAAGCGTAAAGCTACGATTAATCGCGCTAATAAAACGCTTTTTTACGGACGCCGTGGAACCAACACTCACTTCGCTTTCCAAGATGCCATGGTTGAAGTCGAGGGCGGCGCAGGCTGTGCACTTTACCCTTGTGGTACTGCAGCCATTTCAAATGCCATTCTTTCTTTTGTAGAAACAGGCGATCATATTCTGATGGTCGACACCTGCTACGAACCGACGCGTGATTTCTGTGACACCATCATGAAGAAGATGGGTGTAGAGACGACCTACTACGAGCCAACGATCGGTGAAGGCATCCAAGACCTTATTAAGCCAAACACTAAGGTGCTGTTTACCGAATCTCCGGGCTCAGTCACCATGGAAGTGCAAGACATTCCAACGCTAGCGCGTATTGCTCATGAACACGACATCATCGTGATGCTCGATAACACATGGGCTGCTGGTGTGAACTTCTCACCGTTTGATTTTGGCGTTGATATCTCGATTCAAGCTGCGACCAAATACATTGTTGGTCACTCTGATGTGATGTTGGGTACGGCTGTTGCCAACGAGAAGTGTTGGGATCAACTAAGAGAACAGAGCTATTTGATGGGGCAATGTGTATCACCAGATGACGCTTACCTTGCCCTTCGTGGTATTCGTACTCTTGACGTTCGACTACGCCAACATGCAGAGAGCAGTTTGAAAGTCGCAAAATGGTTGGAGACTCGACCTGAGGTTGATCATGTTCGTCACCCTGCCCTTGAGTCTTGCCCAGGCCATGAATTCTTCAAACGAGATTTCACTGGTGGTAATGGCTTGTTCTCTTTCGTGCTGAAGAACTCAAATACAAAAGCAACCACAGCGCTGCTTGATGGTATGACGCACTTTAGTATGGGTTACTCATGGGGTGGCTTTGAAAGCTTAATTCTAGCGAACGAACCGAACAGCTTTGATAGCCTAAGAACAGTAGCGAACCCTAACTTCACAGGAACCTTGGTACGTGTTCATATCGGCTTAGAAGACGTTGACGATCTGATTGCGGACCTAGAGGCTGGATTGGAGCGTTACAACGCGCTCGTTTAATTTAAAGCGTTAGCAGACTCAGACCAAAAAGGCAGGATATTCCTGCCTTTTTTAGATTAGCGCATTAGACACGTCGCTTTAAAAAGCTACTGAACGTCAAAGCACGCCCAATTGAAAATTTCAGAGCGGTGTTCATTGAACAAATACAAAGACTGATCCTTGACTGCAATAGCGTAATCAATCGTCACCCCTTTATACTCACTATATTCATTGTTAATAATTGGATCATGGAAAGGGGTCGCCGTTCTCACATCTATAATGCTCATCGACAAATTATTCCCATCAAGCTCATAGTGCCCGAAATACAGATTTTCCATAGTACTCTCCTTACCGTCTTGCTCTGTAATCGTCACAAACTCTCTCATGCTAAAGGTATGGTCAGATTGAAAAGTAAGGCTTATACGTTCATAAAGCGATTGATATGGTTGGAATGCCTGAGATAAAAAATCAGTTTTAATCGTTTTGCAATGCCATCGAGTGCCCGCTAATACGTTCTGTTCTGGCAAAAAACTTGCAGCAGCAATTACCACTAAAATGAGTAAACCAATTAGTCGCAAAAGTAACTCCTCTTCTTCATATACTGAGCAAAGGAATCAAAAGACGACTCTACATTGAAAACCGAAGCACTATAATTCAGAGCCTCACCATCTTTCCTTTGAATCAACATGTATAACGCGTCATCTTCGGGTTGGTCGACTGATGGGTAAATACGGACAAAGACATCAACGTTACAGTGGCTAGGTATCACCGCTGTAAGCTTTTGAGTGACCGCAGGCAACGAATAGGAGTCATTATGAGCAATATGGAAGAAGTAGTGGTTGGTATTGTCGGTGTAATTGTCACGATATTCCGCTTTATCAATAAAATAAGGCAGGGGCGTATAGTAGGTTTGGAAAAGGTTGAACGCCGTTACTGCGACACAAACCAAAGCGAGTAAATAACCGGCTTTAGCGAGGTGTCTATTAGACACAACATTTGCCTGTTCTTGCTTAACTGCACTCTGATCTAGATGTGATTCGCTAGGTAGCTCGGAAGAAACAACTTTTGCAGAATCTGCATCAATCAAGACTTCATTTATTGTCAACGGGTCTTGGGACATTCCTTGGGACAAAGGTACGTTTTGCTTCAACGTAGAATCGGCAAGTGAGACACCGAGTTCGCAGACTTCTTTACTCGCTTGAGAAGGTACCTCTTCAGTTACTGTGGACCGGCTCAACTCGTCGATTTCAAGAGAATACCCTGTCTTACTAACGGTACGAATCGTCGCGCAACCACAAGTTACTCTAGACAATGTTTTTCGAATCTTTGAGATAACGTTAGTCAGAGCTTGCTCTGAAACAATGACATTACCCCAACACCTATCAAATATCAGACCTCGCTCAATGCACTCACCGGCATTTTCAAGCAAGAATAGAAACACCTTACCTTCTAACGGCGCGATAGTTTCTACGTGGCCATCTTCACGCACAAACTGCCTAAGCAAGGGATCATAACGAGCATCACATATTTGGTAGATTTGTTGTTTCACTATCGTCTTCTAGGTTTGAATTCGGTCGCATATGATATTGAATAGTTTACAAATGACCAGTAAATTTTCCAATTTTCACGCAATTATTTCGCGACGAGAAATAACACTTTTATTTGTGTGGACAACCTTCTAAATGATCATTAACCATACCTGTCGCTTGCATAAACGCGTAACAGATTGTTTCCCCTACAAACTTAAAGCCTCTTTTTTTCAAAAACTTACTCATTGCCTTAGACCGCTCAGTAGAAGCAGGAACTTGAGACATCTCAGTCCAGTTGTTTTCTATCACCTTGTTATCGACAAATTGCCATAAAGCATTTGATAAAGAGCCAAACTCTTTCTGGAGTTCAAGTGTTGCTCGAGCATTACCGTATACAGAAGCGATCTTGCCCTTATGCTTAACCACATCGAAGTTTTCAATGATGTACGGCACGTTGTCTTCATTCAACTCAGCTAGCTTGTTTAGATCGTAATTATCAAATGCAGCACGATAGCCTTCACGCTTTTTAAGGATCGTAATCCAACTCAGGCCCGCCTGAGCGCCTTCTAAAGTAATGAACTCAAACAGAACTTGGTCATCATAAACAGGCACGCCCCACTCTGCGTCGTGGTACTCCCTTTCTAATTCGTGCTTAAGTGCCCATGCACACGTTCTATCCACTGTATTCGCTTCCATTTCGATAGTCTCTTTTAGTAATCGTACATAAAAATAATGCCCCAAATAGGGGCATTATTTCAAAGGTTAGTTGACGTTAAGCCACTTCAATTTTATGGAATAAACGATACAGCACAGGTACTACGATTAGCGTGAGTACAGTCGCAAAGCCTAAACCAAACATAATGGTTACTGCCATCGGCTTGAAGAAGATATCCGGTAGTAGAGGGATCATACCAAGAATCGTTGTAATCGCTGCCATACATACCGGACGAACACGACTCAGTGCCGCATCAACAACCGCTACATACGGATCTTTACCGGACTTCATCTCAATCTCAATTTGATCAAGCAGTACGATACCGTTCTTAAGTAGCATCCCGGATAAACTCAAGAAGCCTAGCAATGCCATAAAGCCAAATGGTGTATTCAAGGCTAATAAGCCTGTCGTTACCCCGATTAGCGCTAATGGAACCGTTAGCCAAACAATCAGCGGCTCTTTGACTGAGTTGAACAAGAACACGGTAATCAAGAACATGAACAGGTAACCCATCGGCATAGTGGTAAACAGTGACGCTTGTGCATCAGCAGATGACTCATATTCACCACCCCACTCCAACGAATAACCCGGCGGCATCTCAATCGCTTCAATTTGTGGCTGTAAGCGTTTCTGTAACGTCGAAGCCGTTTCTTCACCCAATAGGTCGTTGTCGGCCATTACCGTCAGCATACGCTTACGGTTCTTACGGATGATAAGTGGATCTTCCCATTCCAATTCGTAGCCAAGCGTCACTTGCTGCAACGGAATGTATTCGCTTAATGCCGGGCTCCAAATCTTCATACCTTCGATGTTGCGAATATCAATTCGCTCATCTTCAGGTAAACGAGCCACAATAGGCATCAGAGTAGTACCATCACGATACACACCAATCGACTTACCAGAGAAAGACATCGCTAGGAAATCATCAACGTCAGACTTGGTAATACCATAACGACGCGCTTGGCTTTCATTGAACTGAGGCTCTAATACCTTAGTTCTTTCACGCCAATCATGACGAACGTTAAACGCTCCATCATCGGCACGCATGATGTCCATAACTTGAGCTGCGATTGAACGTAGCACGGTTGGATCTGAACCGACGATTCGAGCCTCAATTTTCGCACCGCCACCAGGGCCTAATTCAATTTGCTTAAGTTTGTAATCAATTTCTGGGAACTGACTGTCAACGTGTTCACGGAAGCGACGCATCAGCCCCTCAAGTACCTGATAATCTTTCACACGAACCGTGATTTCGCCATACGCGCTATAACTCTTCTCGGGTGAGTAGGTCAACATGAAACGCTGCAGACCTTTACCGGCCGTGGTCGTGATATGTTCAACTTCACTTTGTTCCGACAGCCAACTCTCAAGCACTCTCAACTTGGTATTAGTTGCTCGAATATCAGTACCTTCTGGCATCCAAACATCCACTTGGAACATCGGAGTAGTTGAAGATGGGAAGAATGCTTGTTTCACAAAGCCAAAACCGTACACACTCGCACCTAAACCAATCACCAGAACGATCATGGTTAGCCACGCGCGTTTCATACAGAACTCAAGGAAGTTTTTATAGATAACAAAAACCATCCCGTTGTATGGGTCTTTGCCTTCGTTATCGGGATCAACCTTCTGTCCTCTGAAGAAGATGTCGGCAAAAAACGGCGTGATCGAGATAGCAGTAAACCAACTCAGCATCAATGAAATCAATAGTACCGTGAACAAGGTGCCACAGTATTCGCCCGTTGAATCTTCAGACAAACCAATTGGAGCAAACGCGGTGACCGCAATCACCGTTGCGCCAAGCAATGGCCATTTGGTTTGGGTCACGATATCAGTGGCGGCCTGCATCCGGGTTCGCCCCTTCTGCGTGCCGATCAATATCCCCTCCACCACCACAATGGCATTATCCACCAGCATCCCCAAGGCAATAACCAACGCGCCCAGTGAAATACGTTGAAGGTCGATTTTGAAGTACTGCATGAAAATAAAGGTGCCGAATACGGTCAATAGCAGTATCAAACCAATCAACAGACCCGATCGTACTCCCATGAAGAACAGTAACACCACGATTACGATCGCAACCGCCTGCCCTAAACTCACCACAAATCCGCTTACCGACTTGTTCACCTCTTTAGGTTGGTTATAAACCTCGGAGATGTCGATACCGACGGGTTGTTGATATTTAAGCTCGGCGAGTCTTCGATCAAAGTCTTCACCCACTGCGACCACGTTCACGCCTTGCGCAAAAGAGACACCCAGGTTAAGCGCGAGTTCGCCGTTATAACCAATGATGTTACTCGGTACCTCAACGTAACCACGAGTTACATTCGCCACATCTTTTAGATAGATAAGCCCTTGAGCGCCACCTTCCGTAAGAATCAAATCTCCAAGCTGTTCAACGTTTTGGAACTCACCCGTTGGATGGATTCGAATATATTCATCACCAATCCTTACCGCTCCTGCACTTGATACAATATTTTGAGTCGATAAAAGGTTAAATACCGTGCTTGGAGACAGACCCAGAGAGCTTATCCGTTTCATCGATATCTCAATGAACACTTGCTCTTGTTGTTGGCCGGAAACGGAGACTTTACTGACCCCATCAACCAACTCTAGCTCTCGCCTCAGGTAATCAATGTAATCCAGCAACTCTTTGTAGCTATAGCCATCCCCCGTCACCGCCAGCAAAATACCGTAAACGTCACCGAAATCATCGATGACTTGAGGATCATTGACTCCGGGTGGCAGTTCAACCTTGAGATCGTTCACTTTTCGGCGAAGTTCATCCCATATTTGCGGAAGATCATCTGGGCCGTAGTTGTTCTTCATCGTCACCGTTACCTGTGATAGGCCGCGGCTAGAGATAGAGTTCACTTCGTCCACATAGGTAAGTTGTTGAATCGCTTTTTCTAGTGGGTAAGTAACTTCTTCTTCGACTTGTTGAGGTGTGGCTCCTGGGTAAGAGGTCACAACCATCGCATCTTTGATAGTAAAGGCAGGATCTTCTAAACGACCCAAGCCGAAAAAGGCAGAGACACCACCAATAAGAAAGATCAGAGATAGCATCCAGCTAATGACTTTGTTACGTATAAAGTAAGAAGCAACACCTGTGATCTGATCATCACCCTGTTGATCGTCATTTTGGGGCTTGTTATTTACTTCACTCATTGTTCGTCTCCTGAGACAATACTTCCACTGTCATCCCATCTCGCAATCGCGATACGCCTGCAACAACGACATGCTGCCCCATTTCTAATCCTTTCATGATCTGCAATGTTTTCTGATTGGCTTTTCCTATTACGACTTGCTGTTTCGAGACGGTACTGTCGTCATTAAGCACCCATACATAAGAGTTCTGGCGCGTTAAATCATCGCCATCCGCATTAAACACAGCTTCGATTGGGATAAGTACCCCAGCTTTTAACTCCAAGCCGATATCTCGCCCATTTGACGTCACCTCAACGGCCATACCATCCAGAATTAAATCATCTTCCGGCATAGGTAGAGCAAGCGTCACCGTGAACGTGCCCGTGCTTGGGTCAGGTTCAGTGGTGAACTCCTTAATAGCCGCCGTGTATTCATTGCCACTGGGTACTCTTACCACAGCCTCAACATTCGATAACAGCTGTTCGCTAGGCTGATTCACGTAAATCTGGTCAGGCAGTTGGATAACAACCTCAACATCCTCGACACTGTGAATGTTCACCACCTGCTGGCCTACCTGAATGTTTTCATATTGATCGACACTGACACGAGAAATGATCCCATCAACAGGAGCACGAAGCTTAGTGAACGACAAGCGCAGTTTTGCGAGTTCCAGCTCGGCATAAGCGATCTGGCGTTGAGCAGCAATTTCATCAAACTGTGACTTCGCCAATAAACCTTTCTTCACTAGCGGACTTGAACGTCTGTATTGGCTGTTGATTACCGTGTAACGCGCCTGAGCATTGTCGACATCCAGTTGATAATCGGTAGGGTCAAGCTCTGCAATGATGTCTCCTTGTGAAACACGTTCACCTTCTTTCACATCAAGCTTATTGATTTCACCAGCGACTCGAAAGCTGAGGTGAGCCTTCTCGGCAGCGTTTGCAACCGCAGGGAAATAGAGTTTGTCGCTAAAGTCGATGACTGAAATCTCGATAGCTTTAACCAAGGGCGTGTTATTCACTTCTACAACTTGTTTATCTTCACAAGCCGTAAGTAAAACCAAACACGACAGTCCAGCGGCCACTTTAAGTGTTTTCATGTTATAGCCCCCTTTCCTTGATCCACTCTCGAACTTTAACGCCCGGTTCAAGACCATTAACACCAGAAGTTACGATGCGATCACCATCGTTCAACCCTGAAACAATATGGCGCTTTTCATCGATGATGATTGCGACATTTTCAACAATACCGTCGCTATTCACGCGCCACACAGAGACATCATCGCCATCAGTCATCATTGCTGATGTGGGAATTTTTGTGGCGGCCGCTAACGCTGAAACTAAATGAACTGTGCCTGACATACCCGGCAAAATACCAACATCGGTGGGTCTTTCCATTACCATGGTGACTTTGTACGACCCGGTTTTGGGATCTGCTTCAGTATCAACTTCTTGGAATGCTAAAGCGTAGGAGCTACCAGGAAAAGCATCAAAAACCATGGTTGCATCCGTCTCAAACCCTGAAGAAAAGCGCGTGATAAGTTGGTCGGGTAATAAGAATACGACTTTGAGGATTTGATTCGTTTGAATATTCATCACGCCTTGTTTGGCAGCGATATATTCATGGTTTTCAGCAGGAATGATAGAGATAGTACCATCGTAAGGCGCAACCAAAGTGGTATAACGTAGGTTGGCTTTTGCTTGGTTAAGCATCGCTTTAGCAGAATTATGATTAGCTTTCGCTTGGTCGAAGTCTTGCTCAGATACGACGCGATCTTTGCGCAACTTAATGGAACGTTGGTATTGAACATCGGCAAGCTTAAAGTTGGCTCTCGCTTGCTTCTCTAACAACTGATATTCGTCAGGATTAAGCGTTGCAAGCCCATCACCTTTGGTAACCTGTTGACCAGATGTGACATCGATAGTCTGAAGTAGCCCTGGAACACGAAATGCCAGTACTGCTTTGTCACCCGCTTCTGTGGTGGCTGGAAAGCTACGTTCAAAGGCATTACTACCGACGGAGACAGTGAAGAGTTTGGCGGGTCTAGAATCAGGTTCAGGTACGGGAGGAAGCTCCTTACCACACCCAGACAACCCAGCTAAGGCTGTCAATAGGACAACGGAGGCTCTATACATTAGTGATCATCCATAACTATAAATATTTTTATAACATAGATTAATCACATGTAACTTACCAGTTATCGTAAGATTTATTTAGACAAAATTATTAAAAAAAATAACGGCTTGGAATAAATTTTCCTAAACCGTTATCTAATGTTTTTCAGGTTTACCACTACATGTTCTTAAATGCGCGGTCGACTTTGAAAGTATCCGAAGTCACATAAGCTTCCATATTGCGGACACTGGTCTCTAATTTCTGGAAATCACCCTCTAAAGTGCCCAGTAACGACTCTGCGGTTTGCCCTTTTTCCCAAGGTTTTTGCTTGAGCGTGTGCTCTTGTTTGGCCTTCATCTGATCGACATACTGAGGTGGTTGTTTTTCAAGCATAAATGTCAAAGCTACATACGCTAATAACACCAAAAAGCTACCACCAAGCAGTGCCGCCGAGATAACCAAGATGCGAACCAACCACACTTCAAGGCCAAAGTAGTTCGCTAACCCTGCGCAGACGCCAGATAACTTACCGTTAATTGGGTCGCGATACAGTTCTCTACTCATAGTTTCGTCTCCAGCTTGGCGACTCCGCATCCAGTATTTTTTCCAGTGTTTTCACACGATCTTGCATGGATTCAGCTTGTGCAGAAAGCTTGTGCAAACGCTGAAGATCCGTTTCTGAAAGACCATTACTGGATTTCTTCTTGCTACGGTAATGTAAGAACAACCATAGCGGTGCCACAAAGATTAAAAAGACAATCAGTGGACCTGCAATTAGAAATGTTGACATAGACAACTCCTAAAATTATTTATCGCGGTTTTCAACTTGTTGCTTCAGTTTCGCCAGCTCTTTTTCAATTTCATCTTGAGCTTGTAGATCTGCAAATTCTTGGTCTAACGATTTTGCGTTACCAGTTTTGGCGTAAACATCTGCTTCAGCTTCTAATTCATCCACTTTACGCGAGAATTGTTCAAACTTCGCCATTGCTTCGTTGGTTTTGCTTGAATGCAGATGTTTTTGAACATCACGACGATTACTCGCAGCATTATTACGAATCATCAATGCTTGCTGCTTTGCGCGGGTTTCTACGATTTTGGTTTCGAGCTTACCAATTTCACTGGTCAGCTTTTCGATGGTTTCGTGAACCAAGGTTTGCTCTGTGTGAAGGCTTTTGATGATATCTTCAAGTTTTTGCTTTTCGATTAGCGCCGCTCTAGCTAAGTCTTCACGTTGTTTAGTCAGTGCTAGTGTCGCTTTGTTTTGCCAATCTAGGATCTGAGTTTCGATAGCTTCAACTTTACGTGCTAACTCTTTTTTATCTGCGATAGCTTTAGCGGAGTTAGTGCGAACCTCAACCAGCGTATCTTCCATTTCTTGGATAATCAGGCGAATCATCTTTTCAGGATCTTCAGCCTTGTCTAAAAGTGCGCTGATGTTCGAATTTACAATGTCTGCAAAGCGAGAAAAAATACCCATGAGGAACTCCTTAATTACAATGATGGCAAATGTGCTTTAAAGCGTTATTCGATTTCTCAATCCACTTGCTCAAAAATTTACGTTTGTTGTTAAACCTACCATAAGTAATCCAAGTAGCGTGCCAACTTTTAAGCCATTTATTATCAGACACTTACAATAAAATGGTGATTAATCCGAACCATGCTATGATGAATTTAGCCAAGTATTGGTATTTTTCACCACTACGACTCTTATACTTAAGTTATTTACATGATGTGATTTAAATAAAGCCCTCCAAATCACATCCATCGGCGCTCAAATCACACAAGGACCCGCTATGCAGCAGAACCTCATTGGTGAATCACCCAGTTTTCTCTCCGTTTTAGATAAAGTGTCTCAACTCGCACCAATTGAAAGACCGATCCTGATCATTGGAGAGCGTGGTACGGGTAAAGAGCTCATAGCTCAAAGGCTGCATTACCTTTCAAGGCGATGGGATCAGCCGTTGATCTCACTTAATTGCTCAACGCTCAGTGAAGGTTTGATTGATTCAGAACTGTTTGGTCACGAGTCGGGGTCGTTTACGGGTTCGAAAGGTCGCCATCAAGGTCGTTTTGAAAGAGCAGAAGGAGGAACGCTGTTTCTGGATGAGCTGGCGACCACTCCCCTTGCGGTTCAAGAGAAGCTATTGCGCGTTATTGAATACGGGCAATATGAACGTGTCGGCGGACAAAAAGCTTTAAGTGCCAACGTAAGACTGGTTTGCGCGACCAACGCTGACTTGCCAGACATGGCATTAAGGGGCGAATTCAGAGCCGACTTATTGGACAGGCTCGCGTTTGACGTGATTACTATCCCCCCTCTTCGAGAGCGAAAAGAAGACATCACGCTGCTGGCAGAATACTACGCCATTAAGATGTGCCGTGAATTAGAATTGGAGTTGTTTGTTGGCTTTGCTCCGTCTGCCGTAGAGGCGCTGCTGGATTATTCATGGCCGGGGAATGTGCGAGAACTCAAGAACGTTATTGAGCGCGCAGTCTACCAGCACGGTAAAGACCCATATCCTATTGAATCTTTGGTGTTTAACCCATTCAAACCCGCATGGAAAATAGATCAAGATTCCACGCATGAAATTGGCAATGCGCCGTCCAACAGCCATACTTCATCAGAGAGCTCGTTTTCTTTGCCACTTGATTACAAAGCATGGCAAGAACAACAAGACATCAAGCTGCTCAATCAAGCCCTAAAACAGAGCAAGTACAACCAGAAACAAGCAGCAGAATTACTTGGATTAACCTACAACCAATTACGTGGAATGGTGAGGAAGTACGCGATTGTCGGACAAGCTAACGATAAATAGCTGTCAGCACTTGATTATTATTTGGAGCCGAATAAATAAAATGTTAAATTATCCGGATCTTGAGGCTCCTCTAACGCCTCGTTTCGAAAAGTATTTCTTTTTATGAAAGCACTAATAAGACTATCACTGAGCATCTGCACGCTGAGCTTTTTAGCTGGATGTGGTGAGAGTGTGAATCACGAGCAAATCCGTGAAAAAGGCTTCATTTATTGCGGCCAAGGTAATCCTAGTACTTTCAACCCACAACTGGTTGATAGTGGCATTACCTCAGAATCGCTGAGCCCTCAAATTTTCGATACACTGCTCACTCTTGATCCAATGACTTATCGACCAAAACAGAACTTGGCAACAAGCTGGTCTGTCGATGAATCGGGTACAGAGTACACGTTCAAACTGCGCCCTAATGTTGCGTTTCAAACCACAGATTGGTTTACCCCAACTCGCAGTATGAATGCACAAGATGTGGTCTTTAGTTTTGAGCGAATCATTGACAGTTCAAACCCATTTCATTATGTAGGCGGCGGCCTATACCCATGGTTTGCCGGTATCGACTTCCAAAACCTGATCGTCGATATCACTGCGGTTGATGACCTGACGGTGAAATTCCAATTAAGTCGCCCAGACAATTCATTCCTCAACAATATCGCCACCAGCTATGCGGTCATTCATTCTAAAGAATATGCCAATAAACTCATTGCTACGGATGAAAAGAATGAAATAGACTCCAAGCCCGTTGGCACAGGCCCTTTCTACTTGGACGAATACCAAATCAATGATCTAGTTCGCTTGAAAAAGAACAAGCACTATTGGAAGGGTAACGTAGAAATGGACCAAGTTGTGTTTGATACTTCACAACGTGGGACAGGGACTCTTGCCAAGCTACTTCGTAGTGAGTGTGATGTATTGAACTCACCGATTTCTAGTCAGATTCCTATTATTCAAGCTCATGAAGAGTTGAAGATTTCCGCCACGCCTGCGGTTAATGTCTCTTTCATCGCGCTGAACACCGAGCACCCAGCACTGCGTGACTCACGAGTGCGCAAAGCGCTGAACTTGGCTATTAATCGTCAGAACATTCTTGATTCTGTGTACTACGGTACGGGTACAAAAGCCTACACCTTGCTTCCCCCTACTTCTTGGGCTTATCAAAAAGACAGCGTTCAAGTTCGCTACGACCGAAACTACGCGGTCGCGCTTCTTAAAGAAGCCGGGGTAGAACCGGGATTAGAGCTTTCAATGTGGGTGCCATTAGAGCCAAGAGCTTACAACCCAAGCCCAAGAAAAACAGCAGAATTAATCCAAGCAAATTTAGCTGATATTGGTATCGAACTTAAGCTCTATACCGACGACCGATTTGATCGTACGCAGCTGTCATCAATTTCCTCAACAGACTTGTTGCTCACAGGTTGGATCGGCAATACGGGCGACCCAGACAATTTCTTACGTCCGCTTCTTTCATGTAGCTCAGAGCGCGCAGGATTAAACGTCTCTATGTGGTGTAATTCAGACTTTGATTTCCTTCTCGACTTAGCATTAGAGATCAATCAACAAAGGCACCGTGTGAACTTGTATCGACAAGCCCAAAACATTCTCAATGAAGAAGTTCCTGTGATTCCTCTCGCTCATGGCGTGCAATTCCGCGTGCACGATCGTTCGCTAAGTGGCTTTAAGCAGAGCCCGTTCAATGCTCAACCTTTTGATCAAGTCAGAAGAGAGGTGCAGTGATGTTTTGGTATACATTAAGACGTGTAAACTTATTCATTATCACACTGGGGATCCTGACGTTAGTGGGGTTCGCTCTGCTTCGACTAGACCAAACCTCACCTTGGGCGATTCAAGACTTTTGGCCCGGTTGGCTTAGCTACATCACAGAATTATCGACGCTGAACTTTGGCTTGAGCAAGCACGGAGCGCCTATCATCGATGAGCTTGTCGTGGTATTCCCTGCAACGTTAGAACTGTGTTTCTTTGCTTTTGTGCTTGCGCTGTTTATCGGTATCCCTTTCGGCACGATTGCTGGCATGAGACAGGGCAAGTTTGTCGATACCACCATATCGTTTACTTCAATGGCCGGTTACTCTGCACCTATATTTTGGGTCGCACTACTGATGATCATGGTGTTTTCGTTGCACTTTGAGATGTTCCCAGTTGGTGGGCGATACGACCTGCTTTACGAAATCGAACACGTCACTGGCTTCGCTATGATTGATGCCTTTTTTGCTGAAGGTCGTTATCGAGCACACGCACTGCAAAGTGTTATCGAACATATGGCGTTACCTTGTCTTGTATTGGCACTCGCCCCAACGACTCAGGTAATTCGACTGATGAGAGCGTCAGTGGCTGAAGTAATGACTCAAAACTACATCCGCGCCGCACGAATTAAAGGTCTTTCAACAAGAGAGATCGTCACGCAGCACGTGTTAAGAAATGCGATACCACCGATTATTCCTAAGGTCGGCGTTCAACTATCAAGTATGTTAACGCTCGCGATTATTACCGAGTCTATCTTTAACTGGCCGGGTATTGGCCGCTGGTTATTGGATGCTTTATCTAATCAAGATTACGTTTCAATTCAAGCTGGCGTAATAGTGGTAGCAACCTTGGTTTTGACCGCAAACATTCTGTCCGATCTATTAGGCGCGATGGTCAATCCACTGGTAAGGAAGGAATGGTATGCTAACAAATAACGTCTACCAAGAAGAGCAGATTCCAACCCAGTTCGAGCGTTTCTGGCGCAGCTTCCGTGGCAATAATCTCGCTATGTTTGGACTGTGGTGTTTGGCCTTGATCATTCTAATCACCGTCACTTCACCATGGCTAGCTCCGCATGATGCTCAAGAACAAACGGGACATCTGTTAACCCCACCCTCTTGGGATCCCTCAGGAACAGTTGAGTATTTCTTAGGTACCGATGACTTAGGCCGAGATATTCTTTCTCGTCTGATTATCGGCTCTCAGCTGACGTTTGGTGCCGCGGTTGTGATTACCTTTATCGCAGCAGTCATTGGTTGCCTGATTGGTGTACTTGCGGGGATGACTCGTGGATTACTATCAAGCACGCTAAACCACCTGCTTGATACCGTTATGTCGATTCCGTCTCTGTTACTGGCCATTATCTTCGTGGCGTTTCTTGGTTTTGGCGAGTTTAATATCTTGCTTGCCTTATGTTTAGCATTGATTCCACGCTTTATTCGTTCGGTATACATTGCCGTGCACGCTGAAGTAGAAAAAGACTATATTTTGGCTTCTCGCCTCGATGGTGCGAACGACTTCTACCTGTTATGGAATTCAATCCTTCCTAATATTCTTACCGTTGTGGCACTTGAAATTACGCTGGCATTGTCAGTCGCCATTCTTGATATCACGGCTTTGGGTTTCTTAGGGCTTGGCGCTCAAGCACCAAGTACCGAATGGGGCTCAATCTTGGGTGACTCTGTAGAGCTGATTTACCTCGCACCATGGACAGTAACCCTACCCGGTTTAGCCATTATGTTTACAGTGATCGTGATTAACCTCGTCGGTGAAGGTGTTCGCCAAGCGCTAAATGCAGGAATCGAATAATGCCTTTACTTGATATTCGACATCTAACCATCGAGATTGAGACCCCTCAAGGGATGGTTAAAGCCGTTGATAGAATGAGTCTTACCCTCAATGAAGGGGAAATTCGCGGCTTAGTAGGTGAATCAGGCTCAGGCAAGAGCTTAGTTGCAAAAGCGATCGTCGGAGTATGTAAAGAAAACTGGAAGGTTTCTGCCGACCGAATGCGCCTTGGCAATATCGACCTCCTGCAACTGACACCCAAAGAACGACGCCGAGTTATTGCTCGTGATATCGCGATGATCTTTCAAGAGCCATCCTCCTGCCTTGACCCATCTGAAAAAGTGGGTCATCAACTGATTGAAGCGATTCCTTCCTATTCGTTTGAAGGTCGGTGGTGGCAGAGATTCAAATGGCGTAAGAAGCAGGCCATCGCTCTACTGCACAAAGTCGGTATTAAAGATCACTCTCGTCTTATGGACAGTTACTCTTATGAGTTGACCGATGGTGAGTGTCAAAAAGTCATGATCGCCATGGCTATCGCAGCCAAACCAAAAGTCTTGATCGCTGATGAACCAACCAACGATCTAGATCCGATCACACAATCTCAAATATTGCGTCTGTTGAGTCGTATGAATCAGATCAATAACACGACCATCGTGCTGATCGGCCATGACTTAACCACCATTACCCAATGGGCAACTCGCATTACCGTTATGTACTGTGGTCAGTCTGTGGAATCAGCGGATACGCAGAAGCTGTTAGATGCACCGAAACACCCATATACCGTCGCGCTACTGAAAGCGATGCCTGACTTTAACGACTGGATTCCTCATAAAGAGAAGCTACAGTCTTTGCCAGGTTCAATCCCTCCGTTGCAGCACCTTCCTATTGGTTGTCGACTAGGACCACGTTGCCCGTATGCGCAAAGGCAATGTGTTGAGATTCCTTATACCAAACGAATCAAAAACCATAAGTTCAATTGTCACTTCCCTCTTAATATGGAGAAGAAAAAGAAATCATGAGTGCATTATTAGAAGTCATTGATTTATCTAAAGACTTTACGACTCGCTCTGGTCTTTTCCGTAAAAAGATTCATCAGGCAGTGAAACCAGTAAGCTTTTCGCTTGAGGCGGGACAGACGATTGGTTTTATCGGTCAGAATGGTTCAGGAAAGTCGACATTAGCAAGAATGCTAGCAGGCATGGTAGAGCCAACTGCAGGCGAGATTCGTGTGAACGGTGAAAGGCTAGAGCACAAGGACTACTCGACTCGCTGTAAGCTGATTCGAATGATCTTCCAAGATCCGAACACCTCGCTTAACCCGCGCATTCAGATTGGTCGAATTCTTGAAGGTCCATTAAAGCGAAACACCAATATGCCACCAGAAGCCCGTATGCGTCGTGTGAAAGACACCCTGTTACGTGTGGGCCTTCTACCGGAACATGCTTACTTCTACCCGCAGATGCTGGCTGCAGGCCAAAAACAAAGGGTATGTTTGGCGCGCGCCTTAATCCTTCAACCATCAATCATTGTTGCAGACGAAGCGTTGAATGGTTTAGACATGGCAATGCGCTCGCAAATCATCAACCTGTTCTTAGAGTTACAAGAAGAGATGGGCGTATCGTTCGTTTATGTATCTCAACACCTTGGTATTGTTAAACACATTACCGACAAAATCATCGTCATGCACGAAGGTAATGTGGTTGAGAGTGGGGAAACGGATCAAGTGTTAACCAATCCAACTCACCAAATCACCCAAAGATTGGTTGAGAGCCATTTCTCCAAAGCGCCTAACCACTAATCTCGAATCACGCTACGTTCAACAAAGGGGAAAGGTATGTTATTAAGAGCTTCAATGCTTCCCCTTTTGTTGGCGCTGTTTTCCTTTAACGCAGCAAGCACACCGCTCACTTGGTTAGATAGAAGCTTCGTCGAAACTGCCTTTTATAACGTCGCACTTCAACACGAATATTCCCAAGGCAACAAGCCACTCGCCAAATGGAAACAACCGATCAAGATTTGGATCGATCATCGAGTGGGTGATGAAGAACTGCATCAAGAGCTCACAGAGCTTCATATCCGACACTTATCCGAAGTCACTCAGCACACGATAACAATCGTCAACAAAGAGTCTGAAGCGAACGTAAAATGGATATACACGAGGCAAAGTCAGTGGGTATCTGAGGCGAAATCAGTACTCAAACTCAAATCAACTGAGCATTTAAACAACGCTATTTGCACGGCGGGTTATCGAACAAATTCTAAAGGTGAGATTGTTTACGCTGGGATTGTTATTCCCGTTGATCAAGCAAGATCGCGAGGTAAGCTCGTCGCCTGTATCGTGGAAGAAATCACACAGGTTTTAGGCCTGCCGAATGATTCAGATAAAGCCTACCCTTCTATTTTTAATGACCATACGCCAGAAGACTTATTATCCCCCTTAGATGTGGTGCTACTAAAGCTACTGTATGAGCCTGAATTGAAAGTTGGAATGACAAAAGCACAAGCAAAACCAATTGTCCGAAAGATACTAAAGCAATACAGCGAAACTGGCATGCTCCAACAAGCTTCAAAAGCAGCGCAGCAAGCACCGTTGTATCAGTTAATTGGGTACTAATGGAATAACTGACTGCACACAGAAATATTGAATACTAACGGAATAACTAGCCACGAACAGGAATATTGAGGGCTAACGGAAGAATTGAGTACTACCAGAAATAGACAGGGACGTTACTTTGTTTTTCTGAACAGCTTAGATGGGAAAATAGAATGATAGCGCTGCCTAAGAAAAGGCAACGCTGACTTACCATGTAACGATATAACGATGTAACCATGTTACGAAAGCATTAGCGCTTAGCAGCCTGCTTTTTCAATTCGAAATCGAACTCATCCGGGAACAAGATAACACCTTCTTCCTGTTCGTTCGGGAACACAACCACTGCAAGCTCATCGTCTTCTAGACCATTAGTCCAACGGCTGTGCCATTTGTTCAACGAGATAGACTCAGCTTTACACTCAGACCAATCACCCGTAGCCCAAGATTCAGCAAACTCTTGATTTGGCCATACTGGAACACAGTCTTCATCTTCTGTGTTAAGCATTACACAACCGTGTTCATCGGTTAAGATCCATACTTCACGGTTCGCTACGATTTCTTTCACACAGTACTTTAGGCGTTGCTCACCCGTATACTTATTGATTTCAGCGATTTTTTTATCGTCTAGCTGTGTAGTCATCTTAATTTCCTACTTTAGTCAGTAACTTTGCTCTTAAAGCTATTTAATGCCGAGAGCTTTTAACTTCAAACATTTTCGATGAAGAAGAAAATCCACTTCAAAGAAAAACGCCTGCTAAATTAGCAGGCGTTTATAATTAAGCGACTTGATTAAACAAGCTCACCCTGTAACCAAGGCCAGCCTTGCTTCTTACGGCTTAATGTATTTTCCATCATTAATACGCCGTCTTTCTCGTGCTTAACCAGTTTATCAGCCCACTCGCCTTTGTATAGAAGGTGAGTTTGCGCAGTAGTGATGTCTGTTAGCATTACCGCAGCAAATGCTAGGCCGTCTTTCTCACAACGTTCTTCAAGATCCGCTTCTAACGCTTCAATCATGCCATCTACTTGGTCAAGAGTCGCAAGCTCAACTTGACCAACAACAACATCACGACCGTTGAATGGGTAGCCTTTAAGGTCTTTTTCTACTAGTTGTGCAGCAGATAGGCCTTCGATGTTTGTCTTAGCGATTAGAAGCGCTTTGATGAATGCATCAACGTCAGTCACGCCAGCGATTTCAGCAAGCTCAGCAACCGCGTCTTTGTCTTTTTGAGTACACGTTGGAGAAGCAAAACCAACCGTGTCTGAAAGAATTGCAGACATCATCAGTTTAGCTATTTGTTGAGAGATAGAGTGACCTTCAATCTTGAACATGTTGAAAAGTACAGTATTTGTACAACCAACAGGCCAGATCCAAGCTTCCATAGGGTTAACTGTCATCGCGTCACCTAAACGGTGGTGATCGACAATACCTACGATCTCAGCTTCAGCAACATCGTCCGGTGCTTGTGCTAGATCTGAGTAGTCTACTAGCCAGATTTTTTCACCAGCAACAGAAGTACGAAGTTCTGGCTTTTCAGCACCAGCGACTTCTAGAATGTGTTGAGTTTCGCGGTTGATCTCGCCTTGGCGAATTGGTGTCGCTTCCTCGCCACGAGCTTTAAGAAGCTCTGTTGCAACTAACGCACTACAAATACTGTCACTATCAGGGTTTTTGTGACCAACAACTAAAATCATGTTTCTTCCTATTACACTAACAATTATGACTCTACCTTTAGAGCCTCTCTTTATTAGCCATACTTTACCTCATTTTTTCAGGTTGGTCATGTTTCGTAGGTTTAGCCAATGGTAACAATAGATAAAAAAACAACAAATGCAATTGATAATTATTATCATTCGTATATATTTATCTTAAGCCACTAATTTTGAGTAACACCTATGGATCGACTAATCTCTTTTTTGCCAAGCAGTAGCGCTGCGAAAACAACTCAGTTTTCACTGTCATTTAAGCGCCTGCTTTTACCTATCTCACTTGCAGCTTTAGTTATGGCGCCTGCCACGCGAGAATTGACGGTCTCTACCTTGTCAGACGCCTTTTGGGCCGTGTCTTGTTATGTTGCTTTGACCTTAGCGATTTACCACGGGTTAAGCCTGTACATCAACAAAGATAACGTCTTCAACAAGCTCGTCCATCAATCCCGTTCAAACCAAGTTGTATTCGCTGCACTTATGGGGGCGCTACCCGGCTGTGGCGGTGCGATCGTGGTGACCACACAATTTATCTCGGGCAAGCTCGGATTCGGCGCAGTTGTTGCTGTGCTCGTCTCAACCATGGGTGATGCGGCCTTCCTGCTCATTGCAAGTGAACCCAAGACTGGTTTAGCCATGATGGCGATGGGCGTGATTGTCGGAACTGCGTCAGGTCGAATCATTAACTTGTTTCACGCAGACGACTTCTTACGCCCAAAAAAAGCAGAGAAAAATGAAGCGGTGAACAACTGTGCTTCTCAATCTCAAGACAAAGAAGCAGTATCGAAAAAAGCGATCAACCTGCAAGGCTATCTATGGTCTGTACTCATTATTCCAGGTGCTGCGGTGGCCCTACTTGGCTCTTTTCAAGTGGATGTGAACGAGTTGCTCGCTTTGCCCGAAATGTCGATGGAATGGGCAGGCACTATTTTGCTGATTAGCTCGATGTTTCTATGGGGTCTCACCCGTGAAATTGAAGATTACAAATCAGCCGTCAGTGAAGACGAGAAATGTGTAGGCTCTCATCCACTACAAAAAACGGCTCAAGATACTAACTTCGTCACTGCATGGGTGGTGGTTGCTTTTCTTTTCTTCGAATTTGGCTCTGTGATAGCAAATGTCGATTTTGCGACGCTATTCTCAAGCTGGGGCATGATGCTCCCCCTGGCGGGAGTGTTGATGGGCTTGCTACCGGGGTGTGGTCCGCAATTGCTGGTCACTAGCCTATACCTTTCTGGTGCACTGCCACTGTCAGCTCAGGTAGGTAACGCAATTTCTAATGACGGTGATGCGCTATTCCCTGCGATTGCGATGGCACCGAAAGCCGCTCTTGTCGCAACCTTGTATTCCAGTGTTCCCGCTTTGATTTGTGCATACGGTTACTGGTTTATGTTCGAGCTTTAGGCTTACGTTCGAAGCTTAGGTTTATAATTGAAGCTTAGGTTTACAATTGAAGCTTTAGTTTATATCCGAGGCTTAAGCTTTTATTCAAGGCTCAGGTTTATCTTCAAGGTTTTAGCTTTACTCCATAGGTTTCTATTAGGTCGGTACTTTGTATCGACCTTTTTGTTTCCATCTGCCTAAGCCCTTACAACAGGTTCTTTGTGCATTCCCTTCCGGCTTCATGCTAATACTTTATGTTTCTACAGCCTACCTCAAACAGCACGTTACAGCTGGTCTCAAAAACGCCCCTCTGGCGCTGTTACAATGCTTAGTTAGAAATCCCAACACGTACACTAGAAAAACAAAAAGCCCCTGTAAGAGTACTTACAGGGGCTTTAATTCAAGCTTTAGTCTTGGTTCTTAAGTACAAGACTTAAGAAACTTCGATTGGACCACCGAATGAAGTTACTGGAGGCAGTTTGCCTTGGAACTTCTCGAAGTTAACCAAACATGTGTTTGCTGACGTTGCTTGAGCAAGTTCAGACGTACCGATGTCTTGAGTTAGTGTGTTTGGATCGCCGTATGTATCTAGCGCACCCACTTTCTCGTTGATCGGGCCGTACCAAGCACCTTCTTCGATACGAACAACACCAGGAGCGTAGCTATCCATTAGAACAGCACCTGCTAGTAGTTGACCACGGTCGTTGAACACACGTACTACATCGCCATCTTTGATGCCTTTCTTCTTAGCATCGACTGGGTTGATGTAGATAGGCTCACGGCCTTGTACCGCGTAAGTCGCACGCCACTCTTCAGATTCACACATCTGAGAGTGAAGACGCTTGTCTGGGTGACAAGATTGTAGCCAGTACGGGTGTTTGTCAGAGCCTGGACCACCATGTGAACGTTCAGATTTCTCGAACCACATTGGGTGTTCTTGACAGTGCTCGTAACCCATGTTGCCAACAGTACGGCTTGTGATTTCGATGAAACCAGAAGGAGTACCTAGTGCGTTGATCTCTGGATCTTCACGGAATGAAGCGTGACGAGTCCATGGCTTACCTTTACCGAAGTCTAGGAAACCTTTTTCCCAGAACTCAGCAAACTCAGGCATTTCGAACTTGCCTTCGTTTTCCGCGCGACATTCGTCATACAGAGATTTAACCCACTGCATTTCGTCCATACCACGCGTGTAATCGTCGTAACGGCCCCAACGCTTAGTTAGGCTAGACATGATCTCGAAGTCAGTTTTAGACTGGAACAGAGGATCCACTAGTTTGTGCATCGCGATCAAACCACGGCCAGAGTACGCGCCGTAGCCATCAATATCGTTACGTTCCCACTGAGTACATGCTGGAAGCACGATATCAGAGTGACGACAAGTTGCAGTCCAAGCGAAATCAACAGCCACTACAGTTTGTAGACTCTTGAATGCTTTACGCATCTTGTTGCGATCTTGGTGGTGGTGCCACGGGTTGTTACCACTGAATACCATCATCTTAATGTCTGGTAGCGTTACAGTAGAACCGTTCGCTTTGATCTTCTTACCTGGTTCAAGCAAGCTATCAACCCAACGAGCTACTGGAATTACGCGGCTGTAACCGTTGTAATCTGTATTCGTGTGTTTAGGTGATTGACCTTGGTCGATGTTCAACGGGAAAGAACCCGGAGCAGCGAAACCAGTTGAAGATACACCGATACCTGAGTAATGGTGACCGTAAGAGATACCACCGCCCGGAAGACCAATTTGGCCAACCATTGCTGCGATAACTGCACACATCCAGTAAGGCTGTTCACCGTGCTCTTGACGTTGGATACTCCAACCAACAAGAATCTGCGTACGACCGTTAACCAGCATCTTAGCGAATTCACGGATAGAGTCCGCGCTTGCGCCACAGATAGCCGAAGCCCACTCTGGTGTCTTCTCAACTTTATCTTTCGTTTCACCTTGAACGTACTTGATGAAGTCTTCAAAACCTAGACAGTAAGTTTCGATGAACTTCTTGTCGTATAGGCCTTCGTTGTAAAGAACGTGAGCAACACCAAGCATGAACGCCACATCAGTTTGTGGGTTGATGTACATCTGCTCGTTTTCTAGGTAACGGCCTGTTTTGTTTTGAACAGGGTCAACAGAAACAACGTTGATCTCTTTCTTAGCAACTTTCTCTTTAAGCTGTTCTAGGTATGCGAACGACTCGTGAGTCTCACATGTCCAACCTACTTGAAGGTTTTTAACTGGATCGTTACCCCAAAGAACAATGTTGTCACTGTTTTCTAGGATAAGTTCCCAAGATGTACCTTGTGCGTAAACTTCAGTCGAACCTAGCACGTAAGGCATGATCGTTTGACCAGCACCTGTTGAGTAGTCACCGATTTTCTTCACAGAGTAACCGTGAAGTGCCATTGCACGTTGCATGTGGTTAGTACAGCTGTGGAACTGACCCGTTTGTCTCCAACCAGTTTGACCTGTGTGAAGTGCCCATGGACCGTAATCTTTCTGTACGCGCTCTAGTTCGCGGTAAACAAGGTCTAGTGCCTCATCCCAAGTCACACGAATAAAGCGGTTGTTACCACGCGTGTCCGCGCTGTATTTATGCTTCTTCAACCAATCTAGGCGAACCATAGGGTAACGCACACGTGATGGGCTGTAGATAATACCTTTAATACCTTTCAACATCTCAGTTGGGTGTTGATCGATTTCTAGAGGTTTAATTTCTTGCACTTTACCCGCGTAAACGCGAGCTCGGAATGCACCCCAGTGAGAACCAGAGACTTTCCACGCGCCGTCTGTTTCTGCAGCAGACGCTGATGCCGACGCCAATAAGCTTGGACCGATAACCGATGCCGCACTTGTAGTAGCGACACCTTTCAGAAAACTTCTTCTTGTAATTGCCATTGTGTTACTCCAATTGACGTCTTATTAGTGATGGCCTTCAGAAAAATCTGATGAGTGCTTCTGTAGATACTTAAGAACAAGTGCTTCTGTATCTGTATCGAAGTTAACGAACGCAATCATACCATCTAGCATGCCTACCCAACCGTTAGCGCTGAAGTGAGCTTCATCTGGCTGTGAGTGACACGTTGAACAGTTAGATTGGTACGCTTGACCTGCTGCGTTCCAGATTGGATCGAAGTTATCAACCATAGACTCTTTCTTCATCCAAAGTGCTAGGTTAACTTCTTCCCATGGAAGGCCTGTAAGCTCATCTTCTTTCTTCTCACCAACAGTGATAACGTCACTTTGAGATACTTCTTTCGTCAAGATTGCAGTCGAGATGTTCATACCGAAGTCTTCTTGGATTACACGTCCGAAGCCTTTCGCTTTACGCCAACCGTCGATTTGAATCTTGATCATGTCGCCTTTTTCGTCGATAACCGCAACTTTACTTGCAGGGCTTAGTAGACCCGCTTCAACTGTTGCTGTTTCATCTGTGTACATTGGTAGGTGACGAATAGAGATCACGTCAGAACCATTTGCGTAAGATGTGCTGCTTGCTACATTTTCTAGCTCGCCAACAATACCACTCGCTGATGCCATATCTAATGGAAGGTTGTGAGCAATACCTTTGTGACAGTCAACACAGCTTTGATCACGCTCTGCCGCGTTCTTCATCTGTATACGCGCTGTTGGGCGCATGTTTTCGAAATCCATTGAATCGTAGTTGTGGCAGTTTTTACACTCTAGAGATTTGTTCGAAGAGAAACGATCCCATTCGTGTTTAGCCAGTTCGATACGACGAGCTTCGAATTTCTCAGGCGTATCTAGGTCACCAAATACTTGAGCGAATACTTCTTTAGATGCTTGCATCTTACGAGCAATTTTTGCTGTCCATTCATGTGGAACGTGACAGTCAGGACAAGTAGCACGTACACCAGAAGTGTTTTTCCAGTGAACCGTTTCTTGTAGTTCTACGTATACGTTGTCACGCATGGTGTGACAGCTTACACAGAACTCTTCTGTATTTGTATGTTCTAGCGCTGTATTAAAACCGCCCCAGAAAATAACACCGGCGATAAAGCCACCCATGGTTAGTACACCAAGACTGATGTGTACTGCTGGGCGAGTCATTGTGCGCCATAATTTAACTAAAAATGATTTCATGTTTAGCTCTCTTAAAAATTAGTTCTAATAAAAATGTGATAGCAAGAGGGCATTACATGCCGCCGTGTGCACCTGGAGGACCTAATACAAACACTTGCAGTGCCCAAACTAGAAAGCCGTAGCCTCCTACAAAAGCCACACTTAATATTGGAAAGAGAACCACTGCAATGAAGAGGAATGACTTCCACTCCAACGAGCGTTTTTCGCCAGTTTCAATTTTATTAACATCACTCATACATTTTGCCTATTTTGTATTTAGTAATTTCGAGTAGCTCATTCTAAGGAGCTAAAGTTCTTGAGTATCTAACAACAAATTTTAGACCATACACAAAGTAGGGTTCAATCAAATCTCCTGTTATAACCCTTGCTAATCAATACTTTTTTGAGGTCATCCAAACTTGTTTTCAGTTAAACAAACTTATTAAAAAGTATTAACAAATGTGAAGAATTAAGTATATTTCACAAATGTTAAAAACCAACACTCGTGCAACTATTTGACAACCGATTTTAACTTTTTACCTACTAAGTAGTAGCCAAAAAAGCCTCAAACAACCACTATTTTGTGTTTTGTTTGTTAAATAATTGATCGTTTTTCGAATCGATGACTTTGCAGTTGAAATGCATCATTTGGCACTTTCAGATATGATAGAAGCCTTATTAAAAGGAAGCATTATGCAAGACGTTATTGATATATCTTGGTGGCAATTATTGTTTTTCAGTTCACTTCTCTTGCTACCAATTGTAATCAACCACAAGCTAAAACTTGGCCTTGGCAAAGAGGCTTCTATCAGCATCATTCGCATGACTATTCAGCTATTTCTGGTTGGCCTCTACCTAGAATACCTGTTCACTTTGAATAGCTTGTGGGTCAATTTACTGTGGTTATTTACGATGATTATCGTTGGGGCAAGCTCGATTGTTGAAAAATCCAAGTTACCGCGAAACCTCTTGTTAGTCCCAGTCGCTGTGAGCCTAGCGGTAACCTGTGTACCCATTGTCTTGTTTATCTGCTTATTCATCATTAAACCAACACCGGTTTTTAACGCGCAGTACTTAATCCCTATTGCAGGGATGCTGTTAGGTAATAGCTTAAGCAGTAACATCGTGGCATTGCAGAACTTGTTCGGTGCTTTTGAAACGCAGAAATCAGAGTACGAAGCGGCTATCGCTTTAGGCGCCTCTCCTTCCTATGCTGCAGCGCCTTTTGTGCGTAATGCTATACAGAAAGCGATGTCTCCTATTATGGCCTCAATGGCAACCACAGGCTTGGTAACGCTACCAGGAATGATGACAGGACAAATCTTAGGGGGGGCTTCACCAATGATCGCAATTAAGTATCAACTGATGATCATGTTGGCTATTTTCGTGATGATGAGCTGCTCCTTAGCGCTTGCACTACACCTATCGTTAAAGACTTCTTTAACCAAAGAAGGGAGAGTTCTCGCTCAAATACAGCCTTCAAAATAACCTCCCGACTCCTCTTAGATCTGGTTACTCACTGAATTTGATACAGGTTATCCACAGAAATTGTGGATAACCAAATCAATATAGATCCTTTTTTGTCCATTTCGGCTCGAGCAAAGATCATTGCCATTGATCCTTGGGTGATTTCAAAGACATATACACACGTGCAGAACTGCGTTGTTAAGCGTTCAAATGATAATTTAAGAAATCAACGAGTAAGTTTTCCACAAATAAAAAACGGCCTGCAATGCAGGCCGTCTTGTAAATGTCATAAGTCAGTTCAATGTTTTCACTGAGCTTTAACTAATCTTGTCACTGAGCTAGTCACGCAAGCTTTGTTGATCCGCCATCTTTATCAATCGCGTAAATAAATCAACCAATACCACATGCCAACAAAGATACCGCCGCCGATGATGTTACCGATAGTAACGGGCAGCAAGTTGTTCATCAGAAAGTCCATCATGTTTAGGTCAACATAGTCTGCCGGATTAGCCCCTGTCATTGTCCAGAATTCAGCTGGAGCAAATGTTTTGATACCGATAGCTAAAGGGACTTGGAACATATTCGCAATACAGTGCTCAAAGCCCGATGATACAAACATCGCGACAGGTAAAATCAGTACTGCAATTTTGTCAGTCAATGTTCGTCCACTAAACGTCATCCATACTGCGATACAAACCAATACGTTACACATGATGCCAAGCGCGATAGCTTGGATAAAACCATGGTGCATTTTGTGCTGAGAGATGGCCATGGCATTCAAACCCACTTGCCCATGGTCGAACATGTACTGTTTAGTCAGAAGCATGCATGCCACTAGCAATAAAGCACCAATAAGGTTACCGATATAAACGGTCGCCCAGTTCTTGACTAGGGTTCCCCAGCTAATCTTGCCACTTGCGCGAGCAACAAGAGTGAGCACCGAACTGGTAAACAGTTCACCGCCAGTAACCACAACGAGGATTAAGCCCAAGCTAAATGCAAGGCCACCTAGGACGCGAGTAATACCCCAAGGTAAATCACCAGCACCAGTGGTTACAATTGTGTAGAACACAAACGCAATACCGATATGTATGCCAGCTGAAATCGCTAGGAGAAAAGATTTGGTTGGATCTTTGGTTGCTTTACCTACGCCAATATCTGCAGCGCGCTCAGCCATTTGTGGCGGTAATAATGAGTCAAATTGGTTCAGATTCATGATGATTTACATTTTGAAACATGTTGTCGGGAGCGAGATAATCCTCTCTTTCATTTCTGAATTCAAGAGCTATTTGGGACTCAAAATACCTCCCACAACCTTGTGGAAAGGAAATAGCCCAAGTTATTCAAAATTCATACAACTTTAGTAGTAAAAAGAAAAGTATGCTGAATGAAAGGTTATCAACTTAAAAAATGACACACTTATAAATATCAATAAGTTACGAAAGAAAGCAAAGGAATAACGTACACTATAATGACTCACAGATCGCTGTTGCCTCTAGATTTTGATATAGATCAACAGAACGTAAAAAAGCGCCCTTAGGCGCTTTTAACTGAATCACAAATACAGAAATTAGTGATGCTAAACCGAAGGTTCAATCACTTCTTCTGATGATTGTTCTAAAGCAGAGCCCTCTAGATTCGACTCTGGACTCAAAGGGATTACATCAGAATCACTTTCATTGGCAACTTTACCACCTAGGTTTCTCAAGCTGTCCACTAGCTCTTCTAAACTCTTAATATGCGCATCACTCTTGGTAATCTGCTCATCTAGAAGATTGCTATGCTTAGTCGCCTCAGACAATTGTTGCGCCTGCTTCTGATTATCACTCTCTAGCTTAGCGAGTTGTTCAGTCAAAGTTTCAATTTCTGACTTTAATGACGCTGTCATATCTAAGCTTTTTAACGCTTTCACACTCGCTATAATCTTCTGAGATTGCTGACGCAACCCAACATCTCGGTAATCTTCATCATTAACCACTTGTGAAATGCTCAGCAACTGATTCTCTGCATTCAAAACCGATTGTTCGAACTTGTCGCCTTTTACACTCGCGAGCACTTTTACTTCATAAGCGACACTGCGCACGTGGTTCAACTCAAACTCCGCAGCGTGCACCGCATCTTCAATGATCGACTTTTCACGGGGACTGGCTTTTACTTGGCTTTCTGCCAAAGCAATTTGAGATGCTGCTTTAGCAAACGTCAGTGGAGCAACGTCATCAAAATCTTCATCTTCCAAGAACTCTAACTCATCCTTCAATGGTTCGATGTATTTCTTATGTGCCACTTTAACTTCTAATAAGCGAGCATTATTAAGAAACTCCACCTGTGCTTCTTGAGCGTCTTCAAGCTCATCGACCAGCACATACTCAAACAACTCACTGTATTCTGAATACAAGCGTTTGTAGCTAGAGGTAAACATGGTATCTGCGCCAAGGAACTTGAGGTAATCCATTTGTACAATCGAATCCGCTAGTACTCGGTCAGCCTTCGTCTTTAGCACTAATATCGAGTCATAATTTGATTTGATCAACGCAATTTTTTCATCAAAAGCTTCAGCGTAAGTCAGGCTCGAAAAAATTGAATAACTCTTGGTGAGCCGAGTTTCGTCTTTCAGTAAATCCGCATAAATGCTTTCAGCGTCGTCCCAAGCGTCTAAGAGTTCATTGTAATTCTCTGGAGCATAGAGAGACAACTGAGCGTGGTCTTCAAGCTTAGCCTCCCATTCGGAGTAAACGCTTTGGACAGACTGAAATGAACGGACCTCGATTGTAGATTCGTTATTGTTGTTTGTGGTTTGGTTCGCGTCTGTCTGCTCTGAAGGTGTACTCTGACACCCTGCGATAGCAAATAGCATACTGATCATTAATGCTACTTTGTTCGCTCTCACTTATGCATATCCTTTTTATACAATATTCGCTCAATGCAAATTATTTCTAGTCACAATATATTACAACCACTTAGCAATAAACATCACTGATGATTTAAGTGGGTGCAAATCACCCAATATAACCAAAATAAACCCATCACTCGATGATTAATCAATCAATTTGGTATCACTTATCAATTCTCTTTATTTGCTATTGCCTGAGCCGTGAATGCGCACTAAGGTGAAGGTAGAGAACGTTATGAATATATAGGTTAATTATGAAGTACAACGCTGAAAACATTGCTGATTTAAACCTCCTTCTTCAATTTGATGTAAGTAGTGCCGCTACTGGAATTAAAGTTCATCAAGAGGCAGCTCAAGAAACTCAAGACGCTGTTAAGCGCCTATTCGAAAAGAACCTTTGTACTCAGCCAGACGGCGGTTACCTAACAGATGAAGGTATACAGATGGCAGAGCGCGCAGACAAACTACTTCGCGTACTAAACTAAAGCTCCATTGTTCTAGTAAAAACTCCACTCGCCTCGGCCGTGGAGTTTTTTCATTTTTGGGTAAAGGTTTGTTAGGCTTACTATAAATTCATAACTTGCAGTTGTGAGGAACACATGGCTTCTATATTTATTGTTGGTGCAGGATGGGTCGGTGCACCTTTATCTAAACATCTAGAAAAACATGGTAACCAAGTGGTGGTCACAAAAACGACCCGAGCGGGTGCAGACGCCATTGGTAACAAACGTATCCCATGTGAAGTTTTCAGCTTTGACTCATCGGAGCCTGAGCATACTATCGGCCAACTCTATTCGCTGTTACTCGAAAATAATGCAGAGATCGTCATTGGTAGCTTCCCTCCCGGCTTTAGAAAAGGTGCTGGTGTCGAGTACGCCGACTATTGGCAACAACTGACCAATGCTTGCCAGAAGGCTAACGTGAAAAAGCTCATTATGGTCAGTTCGACGACCGTATACCCAACCAAGCCCGGAGTTCTGTACGAGCAAGACGCCTCACTCACTCTTTCTACCTCAGAAAACGAGCAAGCATCCGCATTTTCGGACAATGCACGCGTGATGCTGAAGGCTGAACAACTGGTGATGGATTCCGGCATCGATTACACCATTCTTCGTTTCAGTGGGTTAATCGGCCCAAGCCGCCACCCATCAAGGTTTGCAAGTAAATTGAAGCAGGTCAGCACTCAAGCTCCTGCCAACATGCTTCATCTTGACGACGCGATTGGCGCGGTCAACTTCGCTATCAACCAACTGCACAACGAAGTGGTTAATGTTACGACCCCAAACACGGTGAGTAAGGCGGAATTTTATGCCGCTGCACTGAAAAGCGCCAACAGCAGTGAGCCGCTTCCCCTCGTGGTCGATACGCCAGACAAGCTGATATCTTCGAAAAAGATTCTCGACTTAGGTTACTCGTTTAAATTCGATTCCACGCTGGACGCTCTTTATGACTAATCAATCGATAGCTAACCAAGACATAGCTAAGCAATCTGTAACAAATAACTCAAGGATTAAGCTACATCGTTCGGTCGACACCCTTTGGAACTTCATGTCTATGGGTCACAAGGTTACGCCTTCAGATTGCATCTTTGTGCTGTGCAGTAATGATACTCGCGTTGCTGAATACGCAGCTGAGCTCTATCACCAAGGTGTGGCGCCTTATATCGTATTTTCTGGCGGTGTGGGACGCTTTACAGAAGGGAGCTTTGAACGTTCAGAAGCCGAAACATTCGCGGCTATCGCACGAGACGCTGGCGTGCCTGACTCTGACATTATCGTTGAGAAGCACGCAACCAATACTGGGGAGAACGTACGATTCACCCACAAATTGCTGACTGAGCGTGGGCTATCCCCGAAACGACTGACCTTAGTACAGAAACCCTTTATGGAGAAACGTACCTACGCCACGTTTAGTAAACAATGGCCTGAAGAGAGTGTAGAAATAACCGTGACTTCACAATGGCAAAATTGGGATGATTACTTTAACGAAGAGTTGCCGTTAGACATGGTGTTGGGCGCATTGATTGCTGATTATGAACGAATCAAATTCTACCCAGCCCAAGGCTTTCAAATTGAGATGCCAATCCCCGATGACGTTGATCATGCCTATCAAGCATTGAAGCAGCTCGGCTTCGAATAAATCAAAAGTTCCACTTCGAATAAAGCAAAGGCGCGACTTGGAATAAAGCAAAAGCACAGGCTCAATAAACAAAAACGGTGACACTTGGTCACCGTTTTTGTTTTAGCAAGCTGAACTATGAGATCGGCTTATTTACCTAATGCTTCTTTATAGTGCAGACGGCAAGCAGAAACATACTGATCATTACCGCCAATAGCCACTTGGTCACCTTCAGCAATCGCCACACCGTGCTCGTCGGTACGGATTACCATATTAGCTTTACGGCCACAGTGACAAATGGTTTTAAGCTCAACCAGTTTATCTGCCCAAGATAATAAGTAACGGCTACCTTCAAACAGTTCACCCAAGAAATCGGTACGTAAACCGTAGCAAAGTACAGGGATATGCAGTTTATCGACCACTTCTGTTAACTGGTACACCTGCTCTTTCGACAAGAACTGACACTCATCAATCAAAACACAATGACGCTTTTCTTCTTCATTGAGTTTTTGGATTGCGTCAAACATATTGGTGTCATTTTTAAAAAGTTGAGCTTCAGATTGCAAACCAATTCGAGAGCTAACTTTACCGATACCATAACGATCATCCAATGCTGCCGTAAAGATCACTGGCGTCATGCCACGCTCTTGGTAGTTGAATGAAGACTGAAGAAGTGTTGTTGATTTACCCGCATTCATTGCCGAGTAATAAAAATACATCTGAGCCACAGAAATATTCCTGTTAATTAAAAGTTGAAGATAAAAAGGTGATATTAGAGAATTTTTGCTAGAAAAAAGGGCTGAAAATCAGCCCTTTTTATAATATTTACTTACGACGCCAAGTCGTACCTTCTGGACCATCTTCCAGAACAATACCCAACTCGTTCAGCTTGTCACGTGCAAGGTCAGCATTCGCCCAATCTTTCGAAGCACGAGAGTCGTTACGCAGTTTGATCAACGCTTCGATTTCAGCCACTTCGTCATCGTTGCCTGCCGCATCACCTTGCAAGAAAGCCTCTGGGTCTTGATGAAGAATACCGATGATGTCTGCCAGTTCACGCATCAATGCACCTAGTGCACTTGCTTTTTCGACGCTTTCAGTTTTGATGCGGTTGATTTCACGAGCCATTTCAAACAGTACTGAATAAGCTTCTGGAGTGTTGAAATCATCGTTCATCGCTGTAGAGAAACGAGTCACGTACTCTTCACCACCAGCCGGAGCTGCTGTAACGTCTAGGCCACGAAGTGATGTGTAGAGACGCTCAAGTGACGCACGAGCTTGGGTTAGGTTATCTTCGCTGTAGTTCAGTTGGCTACGGTAGTGACCAGACATTAGGAAGTAACGTACTGTTTCTGCATCGTAATGCTGAAGTACGTCACGGATAGTGAAGAAGTTACCCAGTGACTTAGACATTTTTTCTCTGTCTACCATCACCATGCCACTGTGCATCCAAGTATTCACATACTGGGTGCCGTGTGCGCAGCAAGATTGTGCGATTTCGTTCTCGTGGTGCGGGAACTGTAGATCTGAACCGCCACCGTGGATATCGAAGTGATTGCCAAGAATAGAAGAGTTCATTGCTGAACACTCAATGTGCCAACCCGGACGACCTGGACCCCATGGTGATTCCCACGTAGGTTCACCTGGCTTAGACATCTTCCAAAGAACGAAATCTAACGGGCTACGTTTTGCGGAATCGACATCAACACGAGCACCCGCTTGAAGCTGGTCAAGGTCTTGCTTTGAAAGCTTACCGTATTCGTCAAATTTCTTAACTTCGAACATGACGTCGCCGTTGCTTGCGACATAAGCAAAACCACGCTCAATTAACTTTTCAACAAGCTCAACGATTTCAGTGATGAATTCAGTCGCACGAGGCTCAACATCAGGACGCTTCATGTTCAATGCATCGAAGTCCGCGTGCATTTCCCCGATCAGGCGCTCAGTCAGAGAATCACAAGACTCACCGTTTTCATTAGCGCGCTTGATGATTTTATCATCGATATCAGTGATGTTACGAACGAAGTTCAAATCGTAACCAAGGTAACGAAGGTAACGAGTTACTACATCGAAAGAAACAAACGTGCGGCCATGACCAATGTGACAGAGATCGTATATGGTTACCCCACAGACATACATGCCGACTTTGCCAGCTGTAATTGGTTTGAATTCCTCTTTCTGTCTTGTGAGTGTGTTATAAATTTTCAGCATGATCTCTATCTATATTTGTGTATTAATCAAAATAAGAGGTCAAGTATATCAATTCATGCGTTATTAGGTAATCCCCCAAAGCAGTAATTACCTCAAACAACCAAGTTAAGTTAATGATTTGGTGATTTGAAAGTCCGTCAACATGCGCTAGAATTCGAACTTCATATTAAAAAGACAGTAAGGTAACAATCATGATCATCCTTCACACAAATTTTGGTGACATCAAAGTTCAACTTAACGAAGAAAAAGCACCAGAAACAAGCGCAAACTTCCTACAGTATTGCCGTGACGGTTTTTACGACAACACGCTATTCCACCGTGTTATCGATGGTTTCATGGTTCAAGGCGGCGGTATGACTTCTGGCCTTAAAGAAAAAACAACTCGTGCAACTATCAAGAACGAAGCAAACAACGGCCTAGCGAACAAAGTTGGTACGCTAGCAATGGCTCGTACTATGGAACCGCATTCAGCGAGCTCTCAGTTCTTCATCAACGTTAACGACAACTCTTTCCTAAACTTCCGTAGCGAAAGCCTAGACGGCTGGGGCTACTGTGTATTCGCAGAAGTTGTTGAAGGCATGGACATCGTAAACAAGATCAAAGGTGTTAGCACTGGTTCTATGGGTATGCACCAAGATGTACCTCTAGAAGAAGTGATCATCACTGGTACTACAATCGAAGCTTAATCACTTGCTTTCGGTTAGGGCGTATTGACCTTTTGAGCTGATTTTTGCAGCGAGTTGCTGGGGATTTATACAAGGCAGAGGCTTTGATGTGTAGCTAGCCTACATGAGAAGCCGATAACGCAGTAGAAATGACCAGCAAACGCTGCCCAAAGGGTTCGGCTAAAAGCGTTCTACTCTTTGTTGAGGGAAATTTGCTTAGAATGACTAGGCTTCCTATCCCTCGCCTCGATTAAAACGCTTTTATCTCGAACAAAATTTAACCGCCAAAGGTCAACACGCCCTAGTATTAATAATTGATGCGCCGATAAAATCAGGATATAGGGAGCGAATCGCTCCCTTTTTTTAGACCTATGAAAACATATTTTATATCAGACCTGCACCTTACTCCGTCACGACAAGATATCACTGACTGCTTCTTAACCTTTATGAAGAAAGAAGCGGTAGAAGCGGATGCACTTTACGTATTAGGCGACCTTTTCGAATTCTGGATTGGTGACGACGATAAGAGTGAGTTCGCCACTTCTATCCGCCAAGCGTTTATCGACTTAGTGAAAACGGGCGTACCTTGCTACTTCACACAAGGTAACCGTGACTTTTTAGTTGGTAAAAAATTTGCCAAGCAAACGGGTGTGCAACTTCTAGATGAAGTATCAACGATCGATATCTACGGGCAAAAAGCGGTGGTGTTGCATGGTGATACCCTGTGTACCGAAGATGTAAAATACCTCGCCTTCCGCGAAAAAGTGCATCAACCATGGCTGCAATGGGTCTTCAACAGAATTCCATTTTTCATCAAGAAGAAAATTGTCTCGAAGGTTCAATCTGACATCAAAGATGACAAGCAGACCAAATCTCTCGACATCATGGATGTGACACAACAAGAAGTGGAAGATGTGATGGAACGAAACAGCGTCGATCTTATGATCCATGGCCATACTCATCGCCCTGACATTCACACCTTCAATGCTAATAATTGCACTAAAACTCGTATCGTATTGGGTGATTGGTATACGCAAGGTTCAGTGCTGGTGTTCACTCCGCAAAGTTTTGAACTACAGAATCGAGAGTTTAGCAACCGCTTTTAACATCACTATTAAACTTTCACTTTGATTATTATTATCGGTCAGACTTTCATAGAAAGTGTATGGTAATTTCTACTGAATTAGCTATTATCTCTCTACCAGAAATAAACAGAACACAGTACCAAGTTGAAATATTCATACGTAGCGCGTCAACCAATACTCGATACAGACAAGAAAACCATAGGTTACGAGTTGCTATTCAGGGATGGTCCTAAGAACACTTTCCCTGAAGTAGAGCCGGAGCTCGCTACTAGCCGTTTGCTTTCCGATCACTTTTTATCAACTCACTATAATACGTTGGGTGATAAATTGGGGTTCGTGAACTTCCCTTATGCAAGCCTAATCAACTTAGTCCCGACTCTGTTCCCCAAAGAAAGCCTCGTTGTTGAGGTTCTTGAAGACTGCGAACCAACAGACGAACTACTTGAAGCAATAAAAGCTATCTATGACGCGGGTTACACTATCGCGTTAGACGACTTTGTACCAAGCAAAGCATGGAAGCGCTTTTTACCGTACGTTTCAATTATCAAGTTTGATATCCGTTTGATCTCAATCGCGAAAGCTTCGATGTTCATGAACTCTCTCAAAGGGTTGGATATTAAGTTCCTCGCAGAAAAGGTCGAGACTTACGATGAATATCAAGAAGCAAATCGAGCAGGCTTCACCTACTTCCAAGGTTATTTTTTCAGCAAGCCGGAAATGATTCAAACTCGCGCTCTCAACCCTGCGTTCTTGACGATTGTTCAACTGTTAAAAGAGATTGCGCACGACCCTATCGACTTCGGCGAAGTAGAACGTTTAATTACGTTAGATGTGACGCTTTCTTATAAAGTACTTGCGTATGTAAACTCCGCAGGTGGCTCAGCAACGACCATTCGTTCATTTCGCCAAGCGCTTATTTTCCTTGGCGAGCAAAAGCTGCGTAAGTTCGTTTCACTAGTAGCGATTGCCTCTGCGAAAGAAGATAAACCCGATTCACTCTATGGTTTAGCGGTACTGCGCGCTCGTCAGTGTGAACTCTTAGTAGAAAAGATGAATGTAAAGGTAGAACCCGGACAAGCCTTTTTAACCGGTATGTTCTCTCTACTTGATTCACTGTTTGACCAACCGTTACAGCAAGTCTTGGACTCAGTACCAATCGATGAAGAGATCAAGCAAGCTCTGATTCAACGAAAAGGTGTCTTAGGTGCCATTATGGCAATGGTCATTGCCTATGAACAAGCTCGCTGGGACGAAGCAACGCGCATCCGTAAACTTCTCAAGCTAAGTGAAGCGGAACTCGGTCAAGCTTATGATGAAGCCACTACTTGGGCTCAAGAGCTGTTATCACCTTCGTTGAAATAATTCACTTCACATTGCTGCTTCAATAGAAACTAAGCTTTGGTGAGCGATCGTTTCTTGGTAAACTCCAACGCATTCATATATGGCCTCTTAATAGAGGCCATTTTTACAGGATCTGACTATGTCTTTATGCCCATGCGGTAGCAAAAATACTTACCAACAATGTTGCGAATCAGCACACCTTAACCACAGTGCAGTTGAAACACCCGAGCAATTAATGCGCTCTCGTTATTCTGCACATGTACTTGGTTTGGTTGATTATGTGGTTGCTACTTACCACCCGACTTGTAATGCAGAAGCGCAGAGAGAAGGTATTGCCGAATCCATAGATAGTGATTGGGCGGGTTTAGAGGTCATCGGTACAGCCGCAGGTTCACATGAGAACGAAGGCTTTGTTGAGTTTAAAGCTTACTTCAACGACGGAGCTGATCAGTTCTGTATGCAAGAACGTTCGCGCTTTGTTCGTGAAGACGGTATTTGGTATTACATTGATGGCACCTTCCCTGAGCAAGAAGATGAACAAGAAGAACAATCAGATCCAGAGATTGACCCGCGTCTAAACCAAACGGTTGAAAGTTTTAAAATCGGCCGTAATGACCCATGTATCTGTGGTAGCGGAAAGAAATATAAGAAGTGCTGCGGGTAAGTCAAAAAACTAGAATGTTTGATTAAGTAAAGAGATTCCTGATGTCGCTTAGGCTCCTCGGAATGACGTAAAGTCAGAGTGTAGAAAAGTGACGTAGGGCTTAGAAATCTTGAAATCTTGAAATCTTGAAAAGATTGAAAAGATTGAAAAGATTGAAAAGATTGAAAATTAAAAAGCCCCGTAAACATAATTGTTTACGGGGCTTTTATCTATCTGTTACGTAGTTCGATTAATCTAAAGAGAGCTTACTTATGGCGCTCTTTTAATTTGTTCACCACATCGTTCATCGATAAGCCTTGGTCTTGTAAAAGAACCATCAAGTGATAAATTAAGTCTGCTGACTCACACACTAATTCCGCCTTATCGCCCGACGTCGCCGCAAGCGCGACTTCAACGCCTTCTTCGCCCACTTTTTGCGAAATACGCTTGGTGCCACGGGCATATAAACTGGCAGTATAAGAAGACTCAGGGTCTGCGTCCTTGCGGGCAGCCAGTAGCTGCTCAAGCTGATGAAGCCACACCATCTGAGATTCTTCTTGCTTGTCTCCATCCCAACACGTTGTTGTACCTGTGTGGCACGTTGGGCCAATGGGATTAACCTTAACCAGCAAGGTGTCGTTGTCACAATCCAATGACATGTTTTGCAGTTGCAATACGTTACCCGACGTTTCACCTTTGGTCCAAAGGCGCTCTTTAGTGCGAGAGAAAAACGTCACTTGGCCAGTTTCACCTGTTTTCTCGAGCGCTGCTGGGTTCATGTATCCCATCATCAGCACTTGGCTCGATTGGTAATCTTGAACAATAGCTGGCACTAAGCCATCTACTTTTTCCCAATCAATACGCTCTGACAATGCGCCTACTTCTGTTTTTGATAAGCTTACGGGTTCAAAACTCATAGTCGCACCTCTACATCTTGTTGTTTCAAATACTGTTTAAGTTCACCAATATTGATGACTTGCTTGTGGAATACCGAAGCCGCAAGTGCTCCGTCCACGTTGGTTTTTTTATAGGCTTCAGCAAAGTGCTCCATCGCACCTGCGCCACCTGATGCAATCAGGGGTACATTACACACTGAACGTACCATGTTTAACTGGTCGATATCATAGCCGTTGCGAACGCCATCTTGGTTCATCATGTTCAACACAATCTCACCTGCACCACGTTTCTGTACTTCCTGCACCCAATCTTTGGTTTCCCACTTGGTTGCTTTGGTACGCGCTTCATCGCCTGTGAATTGGTAAACCTGATATTTACCCGTCTCTTTATCGAAGTATGAATCGATACCGACAACGATACACTGCACGCCGAACTTATCCGCTAGGTCCGTGATCAGCTGTGGGTTAGCTAATGCAGGCGAGTTGATGGATACTTTATCTGCACCAAACTCAAGAATACGTGCTGCATCTTCCGCGGACTTAATACCACCAGCCACACAGAAAGGAATATCAATCACTTCTGCTACGCGTTTCACCCAGCTTTTATCGACCACACGGCCATCACTTGATGCGGTAATATCGTAAAATACTAATTCATCAGCGCCCTCTTCTGCGTAGCGTTGTGCTAGCGGAACGATGTCACCAATAATTTCGTGGTTGCGGAATTGAACGCCCTTAACCACTTGCCCATCACGGACATCCAAACAAGGGATTATTCGCTTTGCCAACATGCAAATGCCTCCTCTGCTGTGAACTTGCCATCAAGCAGTGCGCGACCAACAATCACACCCGCAACGCCACTGCCTTTCAGTGCTTCGATATCAGCTAGGCTGCCAATGCCACCCGATGATTGGAATTGCACTTGTGGGTACTGCTTACAAAGATCAACATAGAGCTCTACGTTTGACCCTTCTAGCGTGCCATCACGTGAAATATCAGTACACAGAACGTGTTTAAGGCCAACCGTGAGGTAATCTTCAATTAGCGCTTCAATAGTCACACCTGAATCTTCTTGCCAACCTGAAATCGCGACTTTACGTGTGCCGCTTTCGTCGATGTTGATGTCCAGAGCCAGCACGATTTTTTCCGCGCCGTACTTCTCCATCCAACCTTTAACCAACTCTGGTTGCTTAACTGCTGTAGAACCAACCACAACGCGCTGTGCGCCAGCTTCTAGCAGATCAACGACATCTTGTTCATTACGAACGCCACCACCAATCTGGATGTTGGCAGGCGTGCTAGCCAGTAGCTTAGCAATCAAGTCTAACTGACGAGCAGTGGTATCTTTTGCGCCCGTTAAGTCAACAAGGTGAAGCCAGCCAGCGCCAGCTTGGTGATACAGGTTGAACTGCTCTGCTGGATCGACTTTGTATTCTGTTACTTGCCCGTAGTCCCCTTGAAATAAGCGAACTACTTGGCCTTCAATTAAATCTAACGCGGGAATAATCATTTACATTCCTTATCTGGCAACGGTAGCCGCTGCCTAATCCTTATTACAATTCCAAGAAGTTCTGAATCAGCTTAGAGCCAGCTTTTGACGAACGTTCTGGGTGGAACTGAACACCATAATAGTTGCCACTTTGCACTGCGGCAGTAAACGGATTGCCGTAATCACATTGTGCGATTGTGTAGTCACCCACTGGCATTGCGAAGCTGTGTACAAAGTAGAAGTACTCGCCCTCTTCAATATCTTTGAATAGAGGGTGGTTAGGTGTCGCGGTTACTGTGTTCCAACCCATGTGTGGTAATGGTAAATCACCCGTTTCAAGTAAACGAACTTCGCCATCACACAATCCTAGGCATTCAACTAACTCGTCAGCTTTTTGGCCTTTCTCTTGAGACAGTTTGCCTAACAGTTGCATACCTAAACAAATACCCAGCAGAGGCTTCTCTACTTGTTTCACAAGGCTAACAAGGTCACGCTCTTGCAAGTTCTTCATTGCCTCACTTGCTGTACCTACACCGGGTAGGAACAGCTTGTCCGCAGCAAGAACAACTTTTGGTTCTTTTGAAATTTCAACGGCATAGCCCAGGCGTTCAATAGCAAACTTCACTGAGGAAACGTTGGCACAACCAGTATCAATAATAACGACTTTTTGATCTTTCATTGTTTTTCCTTGCTAACGTTAGCCTTACAGAACGCCTTTGCTGCTTGGTAACTCGTTACCTTCAACTTTGATTGCTTGGCGGAGAGTACGGCCAAACGCTTTGAACAGACTCTCAATAATGTGGTGATCATTATTACCAGCTGAAGAAAGGTGCAATGTACAAGCCAATGTATCGGTTAGAGAGCGGAAGAAGTGAACCACCATCTCCGTAGAAAGGTCACCCACTTGCTCGCGGCTAAACTTAGCATCAAATTTTAGGTACGGACGACCAGATAGGTCTAAAGCACACTGAGCTAAACACTCATCCATAGGCAAGCTGAAACCGAAACGGCCGATACCACGTTTGTCGCCTAACGCATCTTTAAGTGCTTGGCCTAAAGCGAGAGCGGTGTCTTCGATTGTGTGGTGATCATCAATGTGTAGGTCGCCCTTCACAGTCAGGTTCATTTGGAAACCGCCGTGTGTCGCGATTTGATCAAGCATGTGATCGAAGAAACCCATGCCAGTATCGATCTTGTTACCACCCGTTTCATCGAGGTTAACGGCTACCTTGATGTCAGTTTCTTTCGTTGTACGAACCACTTCAGCAACACGAGCATTAACCGTTAAATCTTTAACGATCTGTGGCCAGTTGAGTGTGCCTTCCGTTTCTGCATCCGGGCCATATTGAATGCCGCGGATTGCCATGTTTTCTGCAAGTTGAAGATCCGTCATTCGATCGCCAATGACAACAGAATGTTGGAAGTCGACTTTGCCGCCTTGTAGGTATTCTTTAACCATACCCAGTTTAGGCTTACGGCAAGAGCAGTTGTCTTCGTCAAAGTGAGGGCAAATAAGCACATCGTCAAACTTAACGCCTTGAGACTCAAAGAACTCCATCATCATATTGTGTGGAGCATCGAACTCTTCTTGTGGGTAGCTGTCGGTACCTAGGCCATCTTGGTTAGTGACCATCACTAAGCGGTAACCCGCATCTTGCAATGCCAGTAGGCTAGGGATCACTAGCGGTTCGAATTTTAGTTTGTCTAAACGGTCTACTTGAAAGTCGACTGGCGGCTCAACAATTAAGGTGCCATCACGGTCTATAAAAAGTATTTTCTGTTGTTTACTCACTTGAACTTCCTTTTAATTTTAAATCTGCTGGCCTAGCTAAAATCAAACGCTAACCCAAAATATTGATTTCATTTGCCAGTCTGTTTTTAATCAACTCAGACTGACAAATGTTATTAATGGTAAGCCTTTCGTTACTGAAAAAAGTTACGAATGAATCCAAGTGTCTTTTCGCACTCTTCGCGGTTACCAATACTAATACGAACACAGTCTTCAATTGGCGAATTACGCAAGATGATGCCCGTATCCCAAGCCGCTTTAAATAACTCATCGCCGTTCGGGAATTTAACCAGCAGGTAGTTACCCCAACCATCAAATACCGTCACTTGAGGCATACCCAACAAACCAGCTTGCAAATACGCTCGGTTAGCACTTAAATCCAAAACTTGGAACTTCGCTCGCGCAAGCCCTTGTTCAGAAAGCGCTTGAACGGCAATGTCAGCAACTGGAATCGGAACTGGGTAAGGCGCAATCACTTTCAACAGTACATCGATAAGCGCTTTGTTCGCCAGCGTAAAGCCACAACGTAAACCCGCCAGAGCAAAAGCTTTCGACAAGGTACGCAGAATCGCAAGGTTCGGGTATTGCTCAAGCAAGTCGACCGTTGACGCTTCTGGACAGAAATCGATATACGCTTCATCCATCACCACAATCGCTTTGTCTTGCGTCATTTCAAGCAGTTTGATGATGTCTTTGCGATCAACTAAGTTACCCGTTGGGTTGTTTGGGCTACAAACAAACACTACTTTCACGTTGTCTAGTTGAGATTCAATAGCAGGAAGATCCAATTGCCATTCAGCCGTTAAAGGCACAACCTTGCGCTCAACACCAATCGTCTCGGCACTGATGGCATACATACCGTAAGTCGGAGGGCAGTACAGAATCGAATCTTCGTTCGGCTCGCAGAAAGCTCGAATCAAAAGTTCGATACCTTCGTCAGCGCCACGAGTGGTCAGCGTTTGCTCTGATTTCACGCCTGCATATTGAGCGTAAGCATCGATCAGCTCTTTAGGCTGGCACTCGCTGTAGCGATTAAGACGAGACAAGTTTAGGTTGTACTCGTTATCAAACGGAGACTCGTTAGCGTTTAGCCACACATCTCCGCTGCCACCAATGCGTCTTGCAGACAAGTAAGGTGTAAGAGCCTGAACTTGTTTTCTTGCTAACTTTTCCATGCCCTACCCTTATTTCGCTTTATTTAACTTTTCAATTCGGATGGTCACAGCACGTTTGTGCGCATCCAAACCTTCGGCTTCCGCCATTGTGACTACCGTTGGCGCTAGGCCTTTCAAACCATCAGCCGTTAACTCTTGTACCGTCATACGCTTAGAGAAATCAGCCAAACCTAGACTTGAATAGGTTTTGGTATAGCCGTAAGTAGGAAGAACGTGATTTGTACCTGATGCGTAGTCACCTGCAGACTCTGGAGACCAGTCACCAAGGAAGATTGAACCGGCATTGTCTAGTAACGGCAGCAATTCACGTGGATTCTTGGTCTGAACAATCAAGTGCTCTGGACCGTAGAAGTTAGAAATCGCAATCGCTTGAGTGATCGATTCAGCAATGATGATTAGGCTTGAAGCCAATGCTTGCTGAGCGATGTTCGCACGAGACAGTTCTTTCAGTTGCTTCTGAACCGCATCAGTTACTTGGTCGGCAATAACTGGCGATGGTGTTACTAATACAACCTGTGAATCTGGGCCATGTTCAGCTTGGCTCAGTAGATCAGCAGCAATGAAGTCAGCATCCGCAGTTTCGTCTGCAATCACCATCACCTCCGATGGGCCTGCCGGCATATCAATCGCAGAACCACGGAAGTCGTTACTCACTTGGCGCTTAGCTTCCGTTACATACGCATTACCAGGACCGAAAATTTTATCTACTTTAGAGACACTCTCCGTACCGTAAGCCATCGCCGCAACGGCTTGACCACCACCTACATTGTAAACCTCATCGATTTTACAAAGATTAGCGACATACAAGATTTCATCCGCGATTGGCGGAGGTGAACAAAGCACAACCTTGCGGCAACCCGCGATTTGAGCGGGTACACCTAACATAAGAACCGTTGACGGAAGTGGCGCGCTGCCACCCGGAATATAGAGTCCAACAGTATTAATAGCGCGTGTCACTTGCTCACACACAACGCCTGGCTGTGTTTCAACCTTAATTGGCTGCGGCTTCTGAGCTTCGTGAAACTTAGCAATATTGCTATAAGCTTGTTCTAACGCTTGCTTCATTTCTGGTGTTAAACGAGCACATGCCTCTTCAATCTCAGTCGAGCTGACTCGAATGGATTCTGGAGTCACACGATCGAACTTTTCAGTCAGTTCTTTAAGTGCGGCATCGCCTTCATTTCGTACTTTTGCAATAACATCAGAAACAGTCGCTGTGATGTTTGCACCTTCAGTAATAGCTGGACGCTCTAGTACCGAGTCTTGCTGTGATTCACTTAAAGATTGCCAAACAACGGTTCTCATCGTCACTACCCCATCATTTTTTCGATTGGTAATACTAGAATCGAGCTTGCACCCAACTCTTTCAGCTGTTCCATAGTTTCCCAGAACAAGTTCTCGGTACTTACAAGGTGAACGGCAACTTTGTCTTTGTCTGTTGATAGTGGAAGAACAGTAGGATCTTCAGCGCCAGGCAATAATGCTTTGATTTGCTCTAGCTGAGATGTCGGCGCGTGAAGCATGATGTACTTCGACTCTTTCGCTTGCTGAACACCTTGCATGCGAGTCAGTAGTTTTTCAATTAATGCTTCTTTGTCTGCATCAAATTCGCCAGTGCGTTGAATTAACGTTGCTTTAGATTGGAAGATAGCTTCTGCTTCTTTTAGGCCATTCGCTTCTAGCGTCGCACCTGTAGAAACTAAATCTGCGATAGCGTCTGCTAGGCCTGCGCGAGGCGCAACTTCAACCGAACCCGTTAGCATACAAGCGCTGAATTCAACCCCCTGCTCGTCCATGTAGGCTTTCAGTAGTTGTGGGTAAGTTGTCGCAATACGTTTGCCCGCTAGATCTTGTGGGCCGTTGTATTCTTCGTCTTTGTTAATCGCGATAGAAAGGCGGCAACCACCGAAGTCTAAACGACGTAGTGTGCGAAACTCTGATGGCTCTTTTAAAGCAACACGGTCTAGGCGAACTTCTTCTAGTTCGTTTTCACCGATGAAACCAAGGTCAACCACACCATCCATGATAAGACCTGGGATGTCGTCATCACGAACTAATAACAAGTCGATTGGCATATTTAGTGAATGAACAACTAAACGCTCACCCATGATGTTAAATTTAACACCACATTTTTTAAGTAGATCTTGGCACTCTTTACTTAAGCGACCTTTCTTTTGAATTGCGATTCTTAGGCGTTGTGTCTGCATTGCTGTATCCCTGTGCAAATATTTGAATTTATTGATTATTTAAAAGTGCTAAAACTAAAAAACCCTCGGAAGACTTTGTCGTCCCGAGGGTTTAAATCTAAATTCTTTGACTTAACCTCCGGGAGAATTCTTGCTCCCGGGTATACGTAAATCTCCCCGAAAGACTAGATAGGGTGATGATGGTGATGAATGTTCATTACTAATTTACGCATACTTATCAGCTCTTAGGTTGTTTGCTGTCTTGTCTCCACACTAACTAAGCTGACACCCTTTTTCAACCATTTATTCGAACTTTTTTCACGAAATTTAAAATTAAATTAACGAGCACAAAAAAAGGGAGGCAAACGCCTCCCTTTTCATTATTCAATCAAGTGATGATTAGCTTTTGCACGTCGACATTTTACAACGTGAGAAATAAGCCAATGCAAAACATACTGCTACAAACGTTAGAGACGCTGCGCCGAACGCGATGCCAGTTGATGATGTCATACCTAGAGTGATGAAGCCGATACACGATACGAACGCCACAGACAGCGCATAAGGAAGCTGAGTCGATACGTGGTCAATGTGGTTACAACGAGCACCGGTAGAAGACAGAATCGTTGTGTCTGAGATTGGAGAACAGTGGTCACCAAATACAGAACCAGCAAGAACCGCACTTAACATAGGCAGAATTAGCGCGATGTCAGAGGCTGCAGCCATGTCACCCGCGATAGGTAGCATGATACCGAACGTACCCCATGATGTACCTGTCGAGAACGCCATTAGGCCAGCAAGAAGGAACAAAATAACAGGTAGCCAGTGGTAATCAATATTGCCAGTTGCTAGAGATGATAGGTACGAACCTGTTTTCATGTCACCGATGACAGAACCGATAGTCCATGCAAACACAAGAATCAGGATCGCGCCAAACATAGAGCTAGCACCGATCCACATTGTTCTTGCGATATCAGACATTGGTAGCTTTTGCTTAAACACTGTCGCTAGCGCAACAAGCAGACCTAAAACACCACCGTAAACAAGAGACTTGCCTACATCTGTATTTTCGAACGCACCAAGCAGGTTGAATGCTTGACCGTCAGCAGCCAGCGCTTGGCCACCCGTGTAAAGCATAGCGGCAACTGTTGCTACGATTAACGATACGATTGGCATAACGAGATCAGAAACAGAACCGTTTTCGCTCTCTTGAATGTCTAGCTCTTCGTTTAGATCGTGAGCTTGCTTTTGATCGTTGTCGCCTTCAAAGCCACGGCCTTGAGATGCTTCGATCTCATGTTCACGCATCTTACCAACGTCTAGACCGAACCACGCAACGGCAAATACCATTAATAGTGCGAACACAGCGTAGAAGTTCATTGGGATAAGACGAACGTAAGCACCCAGTGCAGAATACTCTGTCACACCGTGTGTCACTAAGATGCCACCAATAATAGTGATGATGTAAGCACCCCAACTAGAAGCCGGCATAATCACACACATTGGAGCAGCGGTAGAATCTAGAATATAAGCTAACTTAGCGCGAGATACGTAGAAGCGGTCTGTTACAGGACGAGAGATAGCACCTACCGCTAAGCTGTTGAAGTAATCATCGACAAAGATGAATACGCCTAAGAAGGCAGCAAGTAGTTTTGAACCACGTTTGCTCTTCACACGAGACTGTGCCCACTCAGCGAATGCGCGAGTACCACCAGATAGTGTGAGTAATGCAGTTGTCATTCCGAGAATAATTAGGAATGCGATGATGCTCATGTTCCAAGTGTTAATGCCACCATCTTCGATGAAAACACCAGATGCTTTAGTGAACACGTAACTAGCTGCGTTACCTACTGAGTAGTCAGCAAGTAGAATCGCACCCATAAAGATACCAACACCTAAGGAAACCAATACACGGCGGGTAACAATTGCTAAAGTCAATGCAACCAAAGGAGGAAGCAGCGATAAAGGCGATGTTGCAAAATCTATTAAATTCATGATCTTCAAAAACCAGTTTTTTATTTGGCTAGAGATCTACTGCAGACAAACTTGATACGACTTATCAAGCTCATGTTGAACTAAGCGAAAGGGAAGTGAACACTTCACCCAACCCTACAGTAGCGCTCCATAGTTTAAAATTAAGACTATGGCAGTGTTGTACCTATTGAGCACAACCCCAGCAAATTGCTTAGATATACAATTTACTTCGGCAATTAGACCTTTCATTCCCGCTCATTGGCATCACCCCAACGAAAACTACTTTTTATAATTGCGCCTCTACGTGCGATAACATTATTAACTGTGTAAACCAGAGTTTAACAACAAATTAACCAAAGCATCGCATCAGGTAGCCGCAATTGTACCCATCAAGAGCAACAATGCAACATATCATTCCGACAAAAATGTCTTTTTGTTAATGAACTAATCAATAAAAAAATAGTCTACATATAACAATTACTCCACCAGTCACATATCGATTTTTAAGAGAATCTTAATAATTATTATAAATTCATCAAAAGTGAGTCGTTTCTTTTTCAACTATTCATCTCACTTTTATATTTAAATAACCAATACAAGAAATACTATTTGTTTTATTCCTAGGCTCTGTTTATTATTAGGAGGATTATTTAGTTTACCTTGATGGGAAATATCATGTCTGAATTAACAAAAACACTATTAAATATCCGCAGCCTTCGTGCGTTCTCACGTGAATTAACTCTTGAGCAACTTGAAGAAGCGCTAGACAAGCTGACTATTGTTGTACAAGAGCGTCAAGAGTCTGAAGCTGAAGAACGTGCTGCTAAAGCAGAGCAAGAAGCTAAGCTTTCTGCTATTGCTGAACAAATTGCAAAAGACGGAATTGATGTTGCAGATCTTATTGCTGCACTTTCTGGTGAAGCAAAATCTAAAACAACTAAAGCTAAACGTGCTCCTCGCCCAGCGAAATACAAATACGTAGACGCAAACGGCGACGAGAAAACTTGGACAGGTCAAGGCCGTACGCCTTCAGCTATCCAAGAACAACTAGATGCTGGTAAATCTCTAGAAGAGTTTGCTCTTTAAGGCATCGTGTTTGCTAAGTGAATAATCAATAAAACACTAAGCAATAGAATTAATATTAAGTCGACTAAAGTATTATTTACGGCTTCAATATATTCAGAAACAAAAAAGGCTCCTTTCGGAGCCTTTTTTATATTTCACTATTAGAAATATAAATGAAAAAGATAAAAATATCTTATCTTTCCCAGTATGCTTCTTCTAGACTGTCTTCTCTTTCAGGAAGGCCACGAGACAAGCGAGGAGAGTGCTGAACCAACACTTCATAACTTGCACGGTTTGAATATTTACAAACTTGTGAGAAAGATGAATACGTTAAAAATGCATGTTGGTGTTTGCTAGAATTCGGTACATTTTCTTTATGATATTTATTTGCTGCCATATCATGTAATAAAGCCGACAGCGCCGCATCCCCTGCACCATTGGTATTCTTGATCTTTTCTGGACCACCCATGTAAGGCGCGATATGCGAATAGATTTTCGTTGGGTTGTCACATAACTCTTTATGTGCAGGACGGCTAAACTCATAGCGGTTAAATTCTGCAATCGAGCCTGGTAACAGCGGCAATGAAGTTTCACGCTTCACCGCGTCTTCAGTATAACCCGCCATGAATAAGCCAACAGGGCCTGCCGTACATAGAACTAAGTCTACCCACTCTAGTGCTTTGTCTGAAGCAGCAAGAGGATCGCTTTCTCCGGTTAAGGCTTCAGCTTCGTCTTCATTCATTGCAACAACAGTGACGTGCTGTTCAAGGAAATCTTTCCAGAACTCTGGATCATCTTGAATAACGAACTTAGTACCAAGAGTTAAAACAACAGGCACATCGTATTTCTTCGCGTATTCGATAGCTTTCATTGTTGCTTCAGGCATAGGGTCACCTGGTTTACAACGAACTAAATACGCCGTTAACACTAAAGCAGAAGCACTTTTGAAAATTTTCTCAGGGATGCTTTCTGGTTTTAATTGGTTCATTTGTCCTTCGCTAATTGCGAAAGTACGTTCACCATCTTCTGTAATTAATGCAAAGCAGCGACCAATTGCGCCATCTACCCCTTGTAAATGGTTCAGATCCATTCTGCTTGATGTATTACATAAATAGCGGTAACCGTAGCTACCAATCTTAATATCTTGGCTCATTACACCCAATAGCGTTGAACGGTCATCCGCCAATACTGAATAGTTGTGTAATGTATTACCAATTGTGCCACCAGCGTATTCATTGGTAATCAGGCACTGTTCTTTTAATTCTTGATACAAGGATTCAGCAGCTTCATCACCAATAACCAGTGAGTGTCCCTTACTTAGGCCATATTTTTCGATTAGCTCAGAACTCACTTTCGCTTCAATATCCACCAAAGTTTGGTCAATACCGATAATATGAGTACGTGACATTCTTTTGCTAGTTTGAGCTTGGCTTACTAAAGGATCACGAGCGTGAACCGGAAAATAGTGCTTTGATTTACGTTGTCCAGGGAATTTCATAAGGCTAGTCTAAGTCAAGGGGAAATAGGTGGCGGATTCTACCGCGCTATATTTAACGCGGCAATCTTTCAAACTATAGCAAACGTTTGCTAGGCTATTTTTTTATTCGCCTTCCATAAAGCTTAAGTCAGGTAGCATACCCAAATGCTCGGCGTAACGTTTTTGATTAAACTCAGCGCCGTTTTTCATTACATCAAATACTTCAATAGCCAATGCACATGCCATAGCCGCAATCGCCTCTTCACGAGGAGTACCTGTCATCATTAAACGCATCAGCGTCTCTTTCACTTTCACAGGTTGGCCATCTTCAAGTTGGTTTTCGATAATCTCGATCAACTGTTCTTCTTGCATAAACTCATTTTGTTCAGACATTTTTTATCTCAGGTCTTGGATTTTGAGCGACTATGCCACATATAGATCTGACATCCTAGCGAGTCTCCTCGCGTTCATGCGATTCTCTAACGAATTCAGCGCAATATTTGTGCAAATGAAACTGTGATTCCGGTCTCGGATCTGTCGCGGTGTTTCTCTTTCTGTTAGAATCTGCGACCAAGTAATAGTAACGGTGTTTAGACATGTCAGATATCAGCTCTGGAAACAGCGAAAAGAAAGTAATTGTCGGTATGTCCGGCGGTGTAGATTCGTCAGTATCGGCGTATCTTCTTCAGCAACAAGGCTATCAGGTAGAAGGCCTTTTCATGAAAAACTGGGAAGAAGACGATAACGAAGAATACTGCACGGCAGCTGAAGACCTTGCTGATGCTCAAGCGGTATGTGACAAACTAGGTATCCACCTTCACACTATCAATTTTGCAGCAGAGTACTGGGATAATGTATTCGAGTACTTTCTTGAAGAATACAAAGCGGGTCGTACACCGAACCCAGATATCCTTTGTAACAAAGAAATCAAATTCAAAGCATTCTTAGAGTTTGCGGATGAAGTATTAGACGCAGACTACATCGCGATGGGTCACTATGTTCGTCGTACTTTCCCAACTCAAGAAGAGCTAGACGCTGGCGTGAAACCAGAAATGCTACGTGGCCTAGACAGCAACAAAGACCAAAGCTATTTCCTATATACGCTAAGTTCAGATCAAGTGGCACGCAGCCTATTCCCTGTGGGTGAATTAGAGAAGCCTGAAGTACGACGCATTGCTGAAGAGCAAGACTTGATCACAGCGAAGAAGAAAGATTCAACAGGCATCTGCTTTATTGGTGAGCGTAAGTTCACAGAATTCCTTGGCAAATATCTACCAGCTCAACCAGGTAACATCGAGACACCTGAAGGCCAAGTTATTGGTCAACACCAAGGTTTGATGTACCACACGCTAGGTCAACGTAAAGGCCTGCATATCGGTGGCACCAAAGGCGGTGGCGGTAATGAAGACCCATGGTTTGTTGGTGAAAAAGACCTTAAACGTAATGTTCTGATCGCGGTACAAGGTAAAGACCACCCTCTTTTAAAATCAGAAGGTTTGATCGCTTCTCAGCTTCATTGGGTAAATCGCACACCAATTACTGAAGTTATGACATGCACGGTAAAAACACGTTACCGTCAGACTGATATTCCTTGTACAATCATCCCAATTGATGATGAGAACATTAAGGTTATTTTTGACGAACCACAAATTGCGGTGACCCCAGGTCAATCGGCAGTATTCTACCTAGATGAAGTCTGTCTTGGTGGTGGTATCATCGAAAAGCGCATCTAATCTAATCGAACGAACAACAAACGATAGAAAACAACTAGGAGTTACTACGTGGCTAATACACTTTATGACCGTACTATTGCTTTCGCTGGAATTTGCCAAGCTGTAGCTTTGGTTCAACAAGTAGCGAAAGACGGCCGTTGTGATAAAGATGCCTTCGAAGCTTCACTCAATGCCATTTTAAATACTAACCCAGCGAACACTGTGGGTGTATTTGGCCGTGAGGCGAACCTAAAGCTAGGCCTTGAATGCTTAGTAAAAGGTATCGACAGTACTCCTGCTGGTAGCGACATTACTCGCTACATCATCAGCTTGATGGCGCTTGAACGTAAACTATCTGCTCGCAATGACTCTATGTCACAGCTTGGCGATCGTATTCAAACTGCAGAGCGTCAAACTGAGCACTTCGATCTGTTTGACGAGCAAATGATCAGCAACCTTGCGAGCATCTACTTAGATGTAGTTAGCCCTATTGGCCCTCGTATTCAGGTTTCTGGTACGCCAGCAGTACTTCAACAGACATCGAGCCAGCATAAGGTTCGTGCTCTGCTGCTATCAGGAATTCGAAGCGCTGTGTTATGGCGTCAAGTTGGCGGTAAACGTCGCCACCTTATCTTCGGTCGCAAGAAGATGATCGAGCAGGCTCAAATCCTGCTAGCTCGCATGTAATTTATTAGCTCGCGCCTCGTTCGCGAGCTTGTTTTTTGTACCAACACAACTCTCACGCAAACGATTGCGCAATATGCGTGACAATTGAGATTGTTACTGGTATAAACCTCTCAAAATTTAGAAAACTCAATTCAGGAGAACACCATGGAACTGTCAGCATTGACTGCTGTTTCACCAGTAGACGGCCGTTACGGAAGCAAGACTGTTGCATTACGCAGCATCTTTAGTGAGTTTGGCCTACTAAAGTACCGCTCTATCGTTGAAGTTCGTTGGTTACAAAAGCTTGCAGCTACAGATGCAATCAAAGAAGTACCAGCTTTCAGTGCAGAAGCTAACCAGTTTCTTGATGAACTAGCTGCTAACTTCAGTGAAGAAGATGCTCTACGTATCAAAGAGATCGAGCGCACGACTAACCACGACGTTAAAGCGGTTGAGTACTTCTTGAAAGAGAAAGTTGCTGGCGTTCCTGAACTTCACGCTGTAAACGAATTTATTCACTTTGCATGTACTTCTGAAGACATCAACAACACCTCTCACGCGCTTATGCTTAAAGAAGCTCGTGATACAGTGATTCTTCCAGAAATCCGTAACGTAATTGATGCTATCAAAGCACTTGCGAACGAGTACCGTGATATTCCATTACTGTCTCGCACACACGGTCAGCCAGCTTCTCCTTCTACAATGGGTAAAGAGATGGCTAACGTTGCGTACCGTATGGAACGTCAATACAAGCAAATCGAAAACGTTGAGATCCTAGCGAAAATCAACGGTGCTGTAGGTAACTACAACGCACACCTTTCTGCATACCCAGAAGTTGAATGGCACCAGTTCAGCGAAGAGTTCATCACTGAATCTCTTGGCGTAACTTGGAACCCGTACACAACTCAAATCGAACCTCACGATTACATCGCTGAGCTGTTTGATGCTGTTGCTCGTTTCAACACAATCCTTCTGGACTTCGACCGTGACGTTTGGGGCTACATCGCTCTTGGTCACTTCAAGCAGAAGACTATTGCTGGCGAAATCGGCTCTTCTACAATGCCGCATAAAGTTAACCCAATTGACTTCGAAAACTCTGAAGGCAACCTTGGTCTAGCGAACGCAGTATTTAGCCACCTAGCACAAAAACTTCCAGTTTCTCGCTGGCAGCGTGACCTTACTGACTCTACAGTTCTTCGTAACTTAGGTGTTGGTGTTGGCTACGCAATCATTGCATACACTTCGACTCTGAAAGGTATTAGCAAGCTAGAAGTTAACCGTGCTGCGCTACTTGCTGAACTAGACAAAAACTGGGAAGTATTGGCTGAACCAGTACAAACAGTAATGCGTCGTTACGGCATCGAGAAGCCATACGAGAAGCTAAAAGAGCTAACTCGTGGTAAACGTGTAGATGGCGAAGGCATGCGTGCATTCATCGATGGTCTTGAAATCCCTGCAGACGAGAAAGTACGTCTAAAAGAGATGACGCCAGCGAACTACATCGGTCAAGCAATCGAGCTAACTGACAAGCTGTAAGATTCGAAGTTCGAATCACAGAATAGACTAAGGCTTCCCATGTGGAAGCCTTTTTGTTGCGTAGAACAAATGTCTCGAACAGTAGTCCCTAAGTAAACAACAGTCGTCAATCAAACCTGACTTGTCCTACTCACCTCCCCCATTCAAATACTGCAAGCCACATTAGACAAACATCCTTAAATGCCAAGATCAAAAAAGGCCTCCCGAAGGAAGCCTTTAGAATACCTATTGCCGCTTAACGACAACTGCTTGTATTAGAAATTACATGTTACGTAGAGACGCAATACGCTTGTCTAGCGGTGGGTGGCTCATTAGAAGCTCTGTTAAAGACTTCTTACCGTTGATACCAAATGCCATCATAGAACCTTCTAGTTGTGGCTCATGGCTCACCTTTAGACGCTCTAGCGCTGCAATCATCTTCTCTTTACCCACTAGGTTCGCTGCACCTGCATCGGCATGGAATTCACGATGACGGCTGTACCACATCGTAATGAAGCTTGCTAAGAAACCAAATACCAATTCCAACACCATAGACACACCGAAGTACACCATCATGTTGCTGCCGCCCTCTTCTTCGTTGTCATTCGACGCAACAATGTTGGCGATGAAACGAGATAGGAAGATAACGAACGTGTTCACTACACCTTGCATTAACGTCATGGTCACCATGTCGCCGTTCGCGATGTGGCTCACTTCATGCGCTAATACTGCTTCAGCTTCATCACGCGTCATGTTGTGCAGCAGGCCTGTTGATACTGCTACCAATGAATCATCACGCTTAGCACCCGTCGCGAATGCGTTGATGTCAGGCGAGTCGTAGATCGCCACTGTTGGCATACCAATACCAACTTGTTGAGATTGACGGCTTACCGTCTCCATCAACCAATGTTCTGTTTCGTTACGTGGGCTTTCAATTACCATGCCGCCTACTGAGCGTAGCGCCATTTTCTTTGACATCATTAATGAGATGAATGAACCGCCAAAACCAAACACCGCAGCCATTAACAACAAGCCTGAAAGGCTTCCTGGTTGCATACCTGTGACTGCATATACAATATTAAGAACAACACTTAGTACCAATACAACCGCAAGGTTGGTTGCAAGGAACAACATTACTCGCTTCATTACTTATCTCCGCATGAAAGCTGTTTTTATAAAACTTATTGTTATAGACAAGGCAGACAGCAATAGATTCCAACCTTGAAGACTTATACTTACTTATACATATAGTCTTAGATTAAGAAAACAAGGTTAAGCATTAAATTGCAACATTTGATTACGAGATTGTAGATGAGTTAATCACGGTCTATTAGACCTAAGTCGTATGGTGTCGATATAACAATCCGTTTACAGTGACCTCAGATGATTTATTGGCTAGTCCATGTACAAAAAGGGAAGGATCATGGTTGAAGGTACTAACACTCAAATGGCTATCGATTTACTGTGCTGTCACCTAGGGATTACTGAAGAAGAAGCAAAAAAGCAGATTGGGATCCTAACTCCACAAACGGCACAGACAAAAATCACAGAAACGCAACAAGCATTAATGGGACTAACAAAAGAACATTAATCCCGAGCTTGCTGGATTAAAAGACCGGTTGTTTATCAACTTATGGTCAAAGGCTTAACATAGCAAAAGGGCTGCAATCGCAGCCCTTTTCTTATTTAGTACACAAGGTGAGAATCAAAGCGCAAGTAAAGGCTGCACATCAATGTACTTACCAATGTTCTTAGACTTTGCTCTTGGTACGTAAGGGATTTCACCTAACTTCGGCGCACCTAGCTTGTCTTCAAGCATCGCAATAATATCAGCATAATGTTCAGTGCCTGGATTAATGCGGTTCGCTACCCAACCTACTAGGTTTAGACCATCTGCACGAATCGCTTCAGCAGTTAACAGAGCGTGGCTCAAACAACCCAGCTTAATACCAACAGTCAGGACAACTGGAAGCTGCTCTTTCTTAACCCAACTAGATAAATATTCGTCATCTGAAACGGGTACACGCCAACCACCAGCACCTTCAACTAAAACGATGTCAGAGTTTTGCTTATGCTCTTCTAGCTTCGCTGATAATACCGCTTCATCAACCACGACACCGTCATGCTTTGCCGCGATGTGAGGCGATGATGGTAGCAACAATGCGTACGGGTTAACGTCTTCGTAAGCAACATCTTGCGTCGCAGCTTCTTGAAGGTGCAATGCATCACTGTTACGTAACCCTTCAGGGTATTGTTCACACCCTGCAGCAACTGGTTTATAACCAATTGTTGATAAATCCTGTGCGGCCAAAGCTTGAAGAATCGCTTTTGAAACCACAGTTTTTCCCACTTCGGTATCCGTACCTGCAATGAATAATGCATCAATCATAATTGAATAACCCCTAAACAAACTTGATATGTTGCTGGTAAGAAACCTTGATGGTTTTTAAACTCTCGATATTCCCGTTCAACAAGCTGCAACATGCGGCGACTTGTTAAACCTTGTGAGCGACCACTTACGTGATTAGCGCCGATACCTTTAAGGTCGCGCATCAGTTCAAACGCAGTGTCGTACCAAACGGTGATGGTGGGCAAGTCTAGTTGATGAGCAGTACAGCTAGATTGCGCTAACGCAATTTTTACCTGATTGATTGTAATAAAATGGTTAACGTGTTGATGTGCGTCAATTTTGGACCATGATTTTTCCAGTTCAAACAGTGACCCATCAAGCAAAGTTGAGAAAATCACACGTCCGCCAACCGCTACAACGCGCTTCATCTCTTTTAAAGGTGAGGATAAATCATCGCACCATTGCAACGCTAAGCTTGAAAAAACGATGTCAAAACACCCATCTTCAAACGGCAATTGTTCAGCATCGGCTTGTTGATATAAAGAAACCGATACACCACAGCGCTGCTCTGCCCTTTCTAACATTCCAACAGAAAGATCAGCACACACCACTTCAGCACCACGCTTTACCATCTGCTCAGAGAAGTAGCCAGTACCACAACCTAAATCGAGCACCTTTAAGCCAGAGAGGTCTCTCGGTAGCTTATCTAGGAGTCGGTGGCCGACATCGCGCTGAAATTCAGCGTGTTTGTCATACGTTGTCGCTGCTTTACCGAAGGCTTCGGCAATCGCACTCTTATCTTGGCCTACGTAATTATGCACTACTACTTCTTGTGACATTTACTGAGCCTCTTTCTTTAATTCAAAGCTTGATTCTATGCTTGGTTGGCTTTCAGAGTCGTTGCTTCGCTCTATTGCTTGAAGCAACGAGTCAGTTAACTGAAGAATCTGTTCCTGACTGTGATTGGCCGTTAACGTAATTCGTAAACAAGCAGTCCCAATAGGCACCGTTGGTGGCCTTATTGCCGTTACCCAAACTTGATTGCGCTTTAACTCTTCAGCAATAGATAGTGCAGCTTGGGCTTCGCCAATAACGAACGGCTTGATTGGGGTCTGAGTATCAATAAAGCCTTTCACGCCACTCACCTGCTCAGCATAAAGGGCACCAAGTTCTGTCAACTTCTCACGACGCCACTCTTGCGTCTGAATCATCTTACACGCATGAGACAAAGCCACCGCTTGTGAAGGTGGCATCGCTGTCGAATACACATGATGACGAGCAAACTGAGTTAAGTAGTCACCCACCTCTGACGAACAAAGAATCGCAGCACCAGAAAGGCCAAATGCTTTACCAAAAGTCACCACCAAGATATCAGGTGAGATTTGTGCCGCACTGCAGCTCCCAGCCCCTTTATCACCTAATACGCCAATACCGTGGGCATCATCAACCGCCAACCAACTGTCGTATCGATTAGTCAGGTTAAATATCTGGCTAAGAGGCGCTTTGTCGCCATCCATGCTGAACACACCTTCAGTCACGACTAACGATTGTGGAGAGCGGCTTAGTAAAGACTCGAGGTGCTGAGTATCGTTGTGCTTGAAACGTTTCATTGTCGCAGGAGAAAGCATCCCCGCTTCCATTAGAGATGCGTGGTTAAGCTTATCTTGCAATAGAGAATCGTCTTTCTCGAGCAGAGAAAACAACAAGGCTTGGTTAGCGCTGAAACCAGAGTTAAAGAGAATGGCACGTTCAAAGCCAAGCCATTCACACAGCTGAGCCTCTAAATTTCGATGAGCAGGGCTAAAACCCGTGACCAATGGCGATGCTGCACTGCCAGCACCATATTGGGAAAGTCCGGTTTGCCATGCATCGACCAGTTCAGGATCGTTTGCCAAACCTAAATAGTCATTACTCGAAAAATTAACGAAGTTAAAACCTTCACTAGTAAGCAAAGGGCTATTGCTGTTTTCGAGTACCTTAAGTTGACGAGTTAACCCTTGCTCACGGCGATGAGCAAGGGCACTTTTGATGCGAGATTTAAACAGTGGCATCGTAGAACATGTCATCTTTCGTTGGACGAGCAGCAACGCGCTCCACCACTTGATCTAACAGTTCGTTTTCTTGAATTTCATCAGGCTTCTGAGCCACTTGTTGGCTGTTGATACCTAACTTCTTAAACAGCTGCATATCCGTGTCTTCATCTGGGTTTGGTGTAGTCAGTAGCTTACAACCGTAGAAGATAGAGTTCGCGCCAGCCATGAAACACATCGCTTGCATCTGTTCATTCATATTCTCACGGCCCGCTGATAGACGAACCGCAGACATTGGCATCATGATACGAGCAATCGCAATCAGCTTAATGAAATCGAAAGACTCAACATCATCGACGTTTTCCATCGGTGTGCCTTTCACTTTTACGAGCATGTTGATTGGCACACTCTCAGGGTGTACTGGGAGGTTCGCTAGCTCGACAAGTAGACCTGCACGGTCATTAGTGCTTTCGCCCATACCAATAATGCCACCAGAACAGATCTTCATACCGGCATCACGCACGTGAGATAAGGTATCTAAACGATCTTGGTAAGTGCGAGTAGTAATGATGCTGCCGTAGAACTCAGGAGACGTATCAAGGTTATGGTTGTAGTAATCCAAACCCGCATCCGCTAATTCACCCGCTTGATCGGGCGTTAACATGCCCAGTGTCATACAGGTTTCCAAACCCATGCCTTTCACACCTTTGATCATGTCGGTAAGGTGAGGCATATCGCGCTCTTTCGGGTTTTTCCATGCAGCGCCCATACAAAAGCGAGTTGAGCCCGCATTCTTAGCTTTTAGCGCAGCATCCAAAACACGCTCGACTTCCATTAAGCGTTCTTTGTCGACATCCGTTCGGTAGTGAGCACTTTGAGGGCAGTACTTACAATCTTCAGGACAAGCACCCGTCTTTATCGATAGAAGCGTACTCACTTGCACGTGGTTGTGCTCTTGGTACCGTCTATGAACGACTTGAGCTTCAAACATTAAATCCATAAACGGTTTTTCAAGCAGTGCTGTTACTTCAGCAACTGTCCAGTCATGACGAACTTCCACGTGTCGATCCTTTTTTATTATTTGATGTTGCATCTCTATCAATAGAGATTGCATTTATGCTTGGCTAGTCTACCGACAAGCTTTAGACTGTCAACACATTGATAATATCAAAAGTTTACATCTGGTTATTTTTTAATCACACCAAGAATGGAAGTTACTATGGATCTCGCCTTTGATCGCCAGCATATCTGGCATCCCTACACATCAACGTTAACACCTCTGACCTGCTATCCAGTCACCAACGCAGACGGTGTTTACCTAGAATTAGAAGGCGGAAAACGAATTATTGATGGTATGTCATCTTGGTGGTCAACCATCCACGGCTACAATCACCCTGAGTTAAATGCCGCCGCACACAGTCAAATCGATAAGGTTTCACACGTTATGTTTGGTGGTATCACCCACCAGCCCGCTATCGATTTATGTAAGAAACTTTTGAATCTAGCACCCAGTAATCTTGAACATGTATTCTTGGCTGACTCTGGTTCGGTCGCCGTAGAAGTAAGCCTCAAAATGGCGCTGCAATACTGGCACGCTAAAGGGCAACCTCGTTCAAAGTTCCTAACGCTAAGAGATGGTTACCACGGCGATACCTTCGCGGCGATGTCAGTGACCGATCCGGATAACTCGATGCATAGCCTTTACAAAGGCTTTTTGCCTGAGCACATTTTCGCTGATTCGCCAAAAACTGGCTTTTGGGATGAGTGGAATTCAAGTGACATCAATAGCTTTCGAGAGAAACTCACAGCCCATCATGCAGAGGTTGCCGCCGTAATCTTAGAGCCTATCGTTCAAGGCGCTGGCGGCATGCGCATCTACCACCCTGAGTTCCTGAGACAGGTTCGCTTGCTGTGTGATGAATTCAACGTATTACTTATTTTGGATGAGATTGCGACCGGATTTGGCCGAACAGGCAAACTGTTCGCCTGTGAGCATGCCGATGTTCAACCCGATATTTTATGCGTAGGCAAGGCTTTAACTGGCGGCTATATGACACTGTCAGCGACACTTGCGAGCAAAGAAGTCGCAGACACCGTATGTGGCGGTGAAGCCGGTTGCTTTATGCACGGGCCAACCTTTATGGGCAACCCTTTAGCTTGTGCTGTGGGTGCAGCAAGTTTATCCATCATCGAGCAAGGCCATTGGAAAAATCAGACTCAACAGATTGAACAACTCTTTTCTGAGTTGCTACCACCGTTGCGAGAGCATGATCTTGTCAAAGACGTTCGTTGGCTAGGCGCTATTGGCGTCGTTGAGACTCACACGCCTGTCGATATGGAAACCATCCAAGCTCACTTTGTTGAACAAGGCGTTTGGATACGTCCGTTTGGTAAGTTGATTTATATGATGCCTCCCTTCATTAGCAAACCGGAACATATCGAACAGCTTGTTTCCGCCATTGATTGCGCATTAAAAGATAGCCGCTGCTTTAAATAGAAGACAAAACTATGACCTCTCCTTGCTGGTTCATTTGCTATCTGCAATATTGAGGTTAAGGAGAGGTCGGTTAGTTATTATCGACAATAGAGAACGACCGCCTTCTAACGAAGTTGGCTGTCTTTACTTGCTCTGCGATTGAACAATGAGTGACGATGCGCAACGTGTTCAAACATGGACTGGCATCCAATACAGAAACGCACGCCTTTAATCGCTAGCCGTCTCTTTTCTGATATCTCATCACCGCACTCGTCACAATAATGCAAGCTTTCCCCACTTTGAATGTTCCCTCTTACACGAGAGATCTCATCATCAATGGTATTTTGAATTTGCTGACTGACGCTATCGTCACCTGCCCATCCTACGGCCATAAGTCCTCCTCTGTATTTGTATGAGAAATTTGTACCTACCGCGGTAAGAGCGCATTATAACCATTTTTGAGTGATGTAATAATAACCAAAATTAGAGAAACACTATTACAAATGAGTAATGAAACTGGCCCTCGACTTACTGCTTTCCGGTGTAACAGATAATAAAAAACCCAGCCGATTGACTGGGTTTTCGTATAACAGTTTTACTGATTAACCAATTAACCAATTAACCAATTAACCAATTAACCAATGTGCGTTACGCCGCCCATGTATGGTTGAAGTACTGTTGGGATAGCAATACGGCCATCTGCTTCTTGGTTGTTCTCAAGAATAGCAACCATAGTACGACCAACAGCAAGACCAGAACCGTTTAGTGTGTGTACAAGTTCAGGTTTCTTCTCGCCTTTACGACGGAAACGAGCTTGCATACGACGCGCTTGGAAATCCCACATGTTTGAACAAGAAGAGATTTCACGGTAAGTCTCTTGTGCTGGAACCCATACTTCTAAGTCGTAAGTTTTCGCAGAACCGAAGCCCATGTCACCTGTACATAGAATCACTTTACGGTAAGGAAGCTCTAGAAGTTGAAGTACTTTCTCAGCATGACCTGTTAGCTCTTCAAGCGCTGCCATTGAGTCTTCTGGCTTAGTGATTTGTACTAGCTCAACTTTGTCGAATTGGTGCATACGGATAAGACCACGAGTGTCACGACCGTAAGAACCCGCTTCAGAACGGAAACATGGAGTGTGAGCTGTCATCTTAAGTGGCAGTTCAGCTTCATCAGTAATCGTGTCACGAACCATGTTCGTTACCGGTACTTCTGCCGTAGGGATAAGCGATAGAGTCTTAAGAGGTACGTCACTTACTTGTTCAGTTAGCGGGCTTGTGTGGAACAAGTCTTCGCCGAACTTAGGAAGTTGACCAGTACCGTATAGGCTATCGTGGTTCACTAGGTACGGCACGTACATTTCTGTGTAGCCGTGCTCATCAGTGTGAAGATCCAGCATGAACTGAGCAATAGCACGGTGTAGACGTGCAAATTTGCCTTTCATCACGATGAAACGAGAACCCGAGATTTTAACTGCGCTAGCAAAATCAAGACCGCCAGACATTTCGCCTAGATCTACGTGATCTTTCACTTCGAAGTCATAAGTCTTAGGTTGACCCCAACGAGAAACTTCTACGTTGTCGTCTTCATCTTTACCGTCTGGCACTTCTGCATCAGGTAGGTTAGGAATTGACATGGTGATCGTTTCTAGCTCAGATTGAAGCTCAGCCAATGTTACTTTAGCTTGGTCTAGTTCTGCGCCTAAGTTGCCTACTTCAGCAAGGATACGCTCAGCTTCTTCATGGTCGCCTTTTGCTTTCGCTTGACCAATGGACTTCGATCGAGAGTTACGTAACGCTTGCAGCTCTTCAGTTTTCATCTGAAGGGACTTACGTTTTTCTTCAAGTTCACGAATTGTCTCTACATCAAGGGTGAAGCCTCGACGTGCTAATTTTGCCGCTGTTTCATCCAGCTCAGCTCGAAGTAATTTAGAATCCAGCATTGCTAATCCTATGCTTTAGTTATTTGAATATTCAGTAGATTACTACTGAATCACTGCTAAACCCCTAAAACTGGTGCTATTTCGACCAATTTCAAACGATTTAATTGAATTTTTATGACTAGGTAACGATATCCAAAAAAGACTACTTTTCATAGCGTTTTTGTGGGCTTTTTGCGTCCAAATCCGCCAGATAATCTAGCTTCTCGCCAATTTTAGTCTCTAAGCCTCGTTTTGTTGGGAAATAGTATTGCTTCTCTCCCATTTCAGGGGGCAAATACTTTTCGCCAGCTGCGTAGGCACCAGGTTCGTCATGAGCATAACGGTATTCTTGCCCGTAGCCCATGTCCTTCATCAAAGTTGTAGGTGCATTTCGTAAATGATGAGGAACTTCATACTCAGGCAGATTGTGTGCATCCGTTAACGCTTGCTTCCAAGCGGTGTAAACGGCGTTACTCTTTGGTGCACACGCGAGATAAACAACCGCCTGTGCAATAGCACGCTCACCTTCGGCAGGACCAATTCGAGTGAAGCAGTCCCAAGCGGACATTGCGACCTGCATTGCTCTTGGGTCAGCATTACCGATATCTTCAGAAGCTATCGCCAGCAAGCGTCTTACGATATACAAAGGGTCACAACCCGCAGCAATCATTCTTGCTGACCAATACAACGCCGCATCAGGGTTTGAACCGCGAATCGATTTGTGAACAGCGGAGATCAAGTCGTACCAAATATCGCCCTTATTATCAAAGCGAGCGACTTTCTCCCCAGCTACCTCAGCCAGCAACTGTAACGTTATCGCTTTCTCGCCTTTGTCGTTGTCTTCTGCCATGTCATACAGCAGCTCAAGATAGTTGAGCGACATACGTGCGTCACCGTTGACCAGTTCAGCGAGGCGATCTAAGACGTTACCAGCAAAATCAGCCGTTACATCACCCAGACCGCGCTGTTTATCTTCAATAGCTTGGCGAATAACGAGAGAAATATCATCGGTATGAAGCGAAGTCAGCTTGTAAACACGCGCACGTGACAACAAAGCGTTGTTCAGTTCAAAGGATGGGTTTTCTGTGGTCGCGCCAATAAAGGTCACGGTGCCATCTTCAATATGTGGCAAAAAGGCATCTTGCTGACTTTTGTTAAAACGATGGACTTCGTCCACAAACAGGATCGTTCTGCGCCCTGCTTGTTTGTTTTCACGCGCTTTTTCAATCGCGATACGAATGTCTTTAACACCCGAGGTTACCGCTGATACGCGCTCAACTTCAGCATTCGCATAGTTTGCTGCCACTTCCGCCAGCGTGGTTTTACCGGTGCCAGGAGGCCCCCATAAAATCATCGAGTGAATATGGCCCGCTTCCAACGCTCTACGAAGTGGTTTACCTGGGCCTAATATATGCTGCTGACCGATGTACTGTTCGACAGTTTCAGGTCTCATACGAGCAGCAAGGGGACGAAAATCTTCGTCCCCTGCAAAATCTAAGCTGTAATTACTCAATTGCAATCTCTTGATTCGTTGATGGCATCTGTGCCTATCGACGTACTACCAAATGATCTGCTTCATTAGATCAATTTCTTTGGTCGTCGACCTCGACACCTTCCGGTGCCACAAAAGTAAAGCGGTCTGCTGCAGGTTTACCTAAGTCAACATTGCTAAAGGTAAACTCACCTTTCTGACCGTCTTGTTCAATCACGTTAAAGCCCTGAACAATGCCATTTTCAGTGATCTTAATCTGGAAGTCGCCCTGATTAGAATCCACAGCTGTCGGCGTTAGCGTAAATTGGTTACCCGTTTGCGCGACATTGTAGTTGTCCCAATCGCTTTCTTGATTACGAGTCAGCAAGACAAAAGGTGTTTGTGATGTTGCTTGCTCTTGCCAGTAAATACTAACCTGCTCAATGAACGGGCTGTAGTACCACAAGCTTTGACCATCAGATACCAACACGTTTTCATCAGGGAAAGTCGTTTCCCAACGGAATAAGCTTGGGCGTGCAATCTCAACCGTGCCCTCGCCTTCCATAACAACATCACCATCAGGGCTAGTCACGACTTGTTTAAAGTCGGCGCTAAAACCTGCATTCAATGACAAGCGGCTACTCAGTTCTTCTTTCGGAGAAGCCAATACTGAAAAGCTCATAAATAAAAGTGCGAATACTTTTTTCATCAATAATCCTGTTAGAACATACGTCGGTCATATTTTCGATTTGACCGACTTAATGGGTATAAGTTCATAGGGCGTGTTGACCTTTCGTGGTTGAATTTTGTTCGAGATAAAAGCGTTTTAATCGCGGCGAGGGGGAAGTAGCCTAGTCATTCTAAGCAAATCTCCCTCAACAAAGAGTAAAACGCTGTTAGCCGAACCCTTCAGGCAGCGTTTGCTGGTCATTTCTACTACGTTATCGGCTTCTCATGCAGGCTAGCTACACATCAAAGCCTCTGCCTTGTATAAATACCCATCAACTCGCTGCAAAAATCAGCTCGAAAGATCTACACGCCCTAGTAGAACTAATCTTTTGGTGGCGCTGGCGCTAAGACTTCACGGTTACCGTTATGGCCCGGAGCACTCACAATGCCTTGAGCTTCAAGCTGCTCAACAATTCGTGCCGCGCGGTTGTAGCCAATTTTGAATCGACGTTGTACGCCAGAAACTGAACCACGACGTGAATGGACAACGTGTTCTACCACTTGATCAAACAGAGGATCGACTTCTTCATCGCCTTCCATCTTCTCACCCGGTAACAGTGTTTCTGGGGTTTGGTCGCCGTTCGTAATCTCTTCAATATAGTTTGGCTTACCGCGTGCTTTCCAGTTGTTCACTACCGCGTGTACATCATCATCAGATGCAAACGCACCGTGCACACGGGTTGTGTGGCTTGAACCCGGTGGTAAGTACAACATATCACCCATACCCAATAATGATTCTGCACCACCTTGGTCAAGAATAGTTCTTGAATCCGTTTTGGTTGATACCGTAAAGGCAACACGAGTTGGGATGTTTGCTTTAATAAGACCAGTAATAACATCCACCGAAGGACGTTGAGTGGCTAAGATCAAGTGAACACCAGCCGCACGCGCTTTCTGCGCCAAACGTGCAATCAGTTCTTCCACTTTCTTACCGACTACCATGATTAAATCAGCGAATTCATCGACGACAACCACAATATAAGGCAGTTTTTCCAACAATGGTGCTTCAGGGTCCATGCTGTCGCCCGGCTTCCACAGTGGGTCATGAATTGGGTGACCCGCTTCCGCGGCCATCTTCAATTTGTCGTTGTAGCCTTTGATGTTACGAACACCTAGAGCCGACATCAGTTTGTAACGACGTTCCATTTCACCTACACACCAACGAAGGGCGTTAGACGCATCTTTCATGTCAGTCACAACTTCAGACAATAGATGTGGAATACCTTCATAGATAGATAATTCCAACATTTTCGGGTCGATCATGATGAAACGAACTTCTTCTGGTGATGCCTTGTAAAGCATACTCAAGATCATCACGTTCACACCCACAGATTTACCAGAACCGGTTGTACCTGCAACCAGAACATGTGGCATCTTCGATAGGTCAGCAATAACTGCTTCACCAGCAATATCTTGCCCTAGAACAACGGTCGTTGGTGACTTCGCTTCTTGGAACTGAGGGCTGCCCACCACATCGGAGAAGAATACGGTTTGACGGCTCATGTTCGGCAATTCCAAACCAACATAAGGTTTACCCGGTATTACCTCGACGACACGTACTGCCAATGCAGAAAGCGAACGAGCTAAGTCCATAGAAAGGCCAGAAATACGGCTTACTTTGACGCCAGGAGCCAGATCGAGTTCGAATCGAGTGATGACAGGACCTGGGAAAATATCAACCACATCAGCTTTAATCTTGTAGTCCGCTAGCTTCGATTCAACAAGACGAGCGATCGCCTCTAGTGCATCGCGGTCAATAAAGGTTTCACGTTTTTCAGGGTGGAACAACAACTCAAGCGTTGGCAATGGTTCGGCCGGTTTCGGTAAGTTAACATCTTGCTGTACCAGGAACGGGTTTTGTGTCGCCGCCATGTTCGCTTGTGCCTCAGAGACAAGGCTTTGGAAGGCTGCAACATCTTGATCTTGGTGAAGAGGCTCTTCTTCTGTTACCTGTTCCCAAGGAAGATCAACCGTTGGCTCTTGAGTTTGTTCGTTTGATTGCTCAAATTCTGAATTATTTTGTTGGTTAACTAAAGACTCAGATTGCTCTGCATTATCTTCTTCAGTCGATACAGACTCGAACTCTGTAGACTGTTCATAACTTTGTTCTTCAGCCACATCAAACGGTGATGCTTGTACTGAGAAATCGTCTTCGCTTGGTTCTTCTGGTTCACTCATTGGCGAAGCGTATAACGATTCAGGTTGAACATCTTCCGTATCGAATTCACTCTCAACTTCTGGAGTGCGATCAACTTCTGAAGTGCTATCGACTGCTGACTCAGCACTTTCAAGGCCAATGTCAGTAGGGACAACTTCTGGTTGGTCGTTCTGCATGTATTGTTGGTACGCAGCCTGAGATTCGTGAGCATCCGTCTGATCTTGCTCAGCGAGATCATCTTCATACATAGCGGCATTTTCTAGCTGCTCTATCGTCGCATTCAACTGCTTCGAGCGCTCAATACCTTCTTCGAAAGGTTCTTCTGGCGCGTGGTAAACAGGAGCGACAGAGATAGGTTGCTCTGGTTGAATTTCAGGTTGAACTTGCGGTGCCTCATAAGTAGAAACCTCTGGCTTAGCAGGAGCCTCTACTGGCATATGAATATTGTAATGACGCTTCGACGTTGCACTGTTGTCCAACGCATTTTCGCCAGTGTCTGAAGAGTCGTTGGTCGCAGAGAAGCTCATCGCAGGGTCGAGCTGATCTTGTTCTGCTTCTTTATACCCTTCTATAGCCTTACCTTCGATAAGATTGTCTTCTAACGCAGGGACATCACGGAAAGTCGGCTTTTGATGACGTTCTGTTAGAGAATCTCTGTCTGTCGATTCTTTCAATTCAGGCTCAAGTAGCTCTTGATCTTGGCCACGCGCCTTATTAACAGCAGATGTAAAAAATTTAATGGCACATTCGCCTAGCCATTCCACAATACTTAACCAAGAAATTCCGGTTAATAGCGTCAAGCCAGCTCCCCATAAGAAAAGAAGAACCAGCGTACTACCGAGAACATTTAACGTGGGAAGCGCAAGGCTTGTTAGTACATCCCCCACGACGCCACCTGACGAAAAGTACCAAATGTCGTCAAAGTTGATATCGGCTAGACCGCAACTAGTAAGAATAAGGACAGTAAGGCCAAGTAAGCGAGTACCCCACAGCATGAAATCGATCTGCTCGTCTTCATTGCGTTTACGGAATAATACCCACGCAGCAACCGTTACCAAGATTGGTAAAGGGTAAGCCAGAGAACCAAACACAAAGAAAAGCGTATCCGCTAACCATGCACCTAGGTAGCCACCCGCATTTTGAATGTCACCACCCCACGCCGTTTGCGACCATGATGGGTCTGCAGGACTAAAAGTTAATAACGCAACGGCAAGTAGAATAGAGAAGAGAACACCCATAATCAGGCTGCACTCTTTTAGACGTTGAGAACCATTCAAACGAGGAGACTGAGGCTCTTCACTCGTTTTAATGATTGTTTCTACTTTATTACTGCTCTGCTTGAACATAAACCAACTTAATAATTAAACGGAATAAAACATCTCGAGCGACCAAAGCCGCCCGTTTCAATGAAACTACTGTTGATTTAACCATATCAAACAGAAAAACCCAATTCCAGAAAGCAAGAAAGCGGAACAAATGTCCGCTTTCTTTCATTTCACCAATTGTGACTAACGAGTTTTAATCACAAGTTGATTGGTTTGTTTCACTTCTTCCATTACAACGTAAGTTCGAGTGTCGTTTACGCCCGGTAGACGAAGTAACGTATCACCCAGTAGCTTACGGTAAGCACCCATATCCGATACACGTGTTTTTAGAAGATAGTCAAAATCACCCGACACTAAATGACACTCTTGGATGTCATCCAGTTTCTGCACAGCGGTGTTGAATTGTTCGAACACATCTGGAGCACCACGGTTCAACGTAATTTCAACAAACACTAAAAGTGAAGCATCAAGATACTGTGGGTTCAGCAACGCTGTGTACCCAGTAATGTAACCTTGACGTTCTAAACGACGAACACGCTCAAGACATGGAGTTGGAGAAAGTCCTACTCGTTTTGAGAGTTCAACGTTTGAGATACGACCGTCTTTTTGCAACTCATTAAGAATGTTGCGGTCAATACGATCTAGTTCCTTGGACGGCTTCTTATAATTGTCTGCCATTTTTTATTCCACCTTATTACTTCCTTGCAAAAAAATATACTACAACTTTTTAATATTCGGTATCAAATTCTATCTGAACCTATCTATACTAGATATTAATTCGACAGAATTACCCTACACATAGATAAAACAACCATAATATAATGAGGAGTCAGGATGATCATTGGCGTACCGAAGGAAATCAAGAACCACGAATACCGCGTTGGTATGACCCCAGCTAGCGTGAGAGAACTAATCTCACATAGCCACCAAGTTTTTGTTGAAACCAATGCCGGTACTGGTATCGGTTTTTCAGACGATGATTACATCGCTGTAGGCGCATCCATTCTTCCTACTGCTGCTGACGTTTTCGCGAAAGCAGAGATGATTGTAAAGGTTAAAGAACCTCAAGCTGTCGAGCGAGCTATGCTTCGTGAAGGGCAAATATTATTTACCTATTTACACCTTGCACCAGATTTTCCACAAACGGAAGAGCTAATCAAGAGCAAAGCTGTCTGCGTAGCCTATGAGACTGTAACAGATAATATGGGTCGCTTGCCACTATTAGCACCAATGTCTGAAGTCGCTGGTCGCATGTCTATTCAAGCAGGTGCACAAACACTAGAAAAATCTAACGGTGGTTGTGGTCTTCTTCTTGGCGGCGTTCCTGGTGTTGAACCAGCGAAAGTTGTTGTTGTTGGCGGCGGTGTTGTGGGTGCTAACGCAGCACGTATGGCTGTTGGCCTTCGCGCAGACGTAACCATTCTTGATCGCAACGTAGATACGCTTCGTCGTCTTGATGAAGAATTCCAAGGTCGCGCAAAAGTGGTTTATTCTACTGAAGACGCTATTGAGAAGCATGTTCTAGAAGCAGACCTAGTGATTGGTGCAGTACTAATCCCAGGTGCAGCCGCTCCTAAACTTGTTACAAAAGATCACATCGCTAAGATGAAGCCAGGTTCAGCGGTTGTTGATGTTGCAATCGACCAAGGTGGTTGTTTTGAAACTTCACATGCAACGACTCACGCCGATCCAACTTACATCGTTGATGACGTAGTTCACTACTGTGTTGCTAACATGCCGGGTGCCGTTGCTCGTACTTCTACTTACGCACTAAACAATGCAACACTTCCTTACATTGTTAAGCTAGCGAACAAAGGCTACCGCGAAGCACTTCTATCTGATGAAGGTTTCCTAGAAGGTCTAAACGTAATCCACGGTAAAGTGACTTGTAAAGAAGTTGCAGAGAGCTTTGACCTAGAATATGTAGACCCAGCTGAAGCAATCGCAATGTTTAACTAATGCTGTAATAGCTAACTGAGCGCAATAACCTTCTCGTTGAAGCGTTCAGTTAACTCATACACATTAAACAAAAAGCCAGTACGACATTATGTCGCGCTGGCTTTTTTTGCATTTATAGCTTTGTCTTGTATTTATAGCTTCATTTTTCATTTATGACTTTGTTTTGCGTTTATGAGTTTAGATCGTAAAACACGCAACAGTTCTGTTTACTGATAACGCTCAACTTTAACCCCATGAATCAATAGGTTTCTTGGCGTAATACTGCGTTCACAGAACTCTTCAATCGAAGCTTCATAGCCTTGTTCTTGCAGATAGATAGCACGATCTAAAGCCAACCATATCTCCAATGGGCGTCTAAAGACTTGTTGTACTAAGCTCAACTTCTCCATTTCCCAAAAAAGCGCCTCGCCTTGGGCTAAGTAGAAATCAAAATCGACGTCTGAACCAAGCGATACTTTTTTAACTTCAGATGCCCAGCGGCAGAATGATTCAAAACCCTTAGATAACTCTGACTTTTTAATGCTTGGCACTGGAATGTATTCGTCGATATGACGTTCAGCTTTGAGCAGTTTGCTCAAGCCCAAACGATAACTCATCTCTAGTTGGCGATGTCTCTTTACTCTTTCACCACCAGTGACGGTTTCTTGAAGCGGGATTCTTAAGTCGCTTTTGCTCAACGTTAGCGCTGAACCTTTGGCCACGGTAGACATAGCTTGATACACATCGCCTCGAATAAGGTGATAGCAACAAGGTGAAATTGTTACCGCCGATAGCCCATGTGAAACAGACTTTTTCACCAGTTCAACATGCAGATCACCACAAGCATGGAGCGCAACAGCGTGTTGATCAGAGTTAAATACGCCATCTGCTTCCTCTGAAAACGCGTCACCTTGGACAAAGTGCATTTCTAATTTCTGGTCGTCTGCTACCTTTTGTCCGCTTTCACATAACAATTGTTGCCATTCAAAGCTAGTGACCTTTTGACCTGATTGTTGAGATAAAATTCGGCCCAGAAAACCTTTGCCAGAACACCACTCCAGCCACTCTTTACCATGATGGTGTTCAAGTGCAGCCTCTCCCATCGCCACGATTTGTTGCAGCTTTCTGCCGGGAATACCATCAGCAGTACCACGTGGGAGGTCTAGTCCAACCAAAGCCGTGTTATCAAACTGGATATTTTGGTTAGCAGCATCTAATCGAGGGAGGAAGCGAGTCAGTTCCTCGACCAAAAGCTGAGGCTGCTCTTTTAACGTTTGAATGCGCTCAATACTCAAACCTTCTAGCCAATCGACAAGTGGACGATTCACATCTTTCCATGGTTGATGGTGAGTTTGGCATAGATGAAAAGGTTCCGAACGCCAATAGACTTGGTGCTCTAACAAGAATGAGTCGAGTATTGTAAATCGTGAATGCATGCTTCCCCCTATGATGCGAGGATTGTAGGGGTAAGAGGCCAAAATGGAAAGGAAGGATACAAATCGAGGCTATAGGGGCAGGCTATCAGTAAATCATACCAATCACGGAAAGTCAGTGAACAGAAGTAGCGCAGTAAAAGGCTTGAGAACAAGGCAGCTCTGTTCGGCAAGTCGTTTCGATAAGTACTTATTCTGCAATCAAAAGTTCTAACAACGTTATCGAGCATTTTAACAAGCTAGGGTGACCCGTTATTTACTACGATTGGTAGAAACCAAAACCGAGTTCAAATGAAAACGGCCTGTAAACAGGCCGAATAGGAATCGAGTTAAAGACTGAGCCCCTTAGCGAACAGGCAGGTCGATGTCTTTAAACATCTCTTCGATTTCTTCGTTCGATTTCAAAGAAATAGCTTGTTCAACCACAGGACGAGTTAAGTGTGGTGCAAAACGCTCCATAAAATCAAACATGTAAGAACGCAGGAAAGTGCCTTTTCTAAAGCCAATACTTGTGGTGCTAGCACCAAATAGGTGGCTCGCATCAATAGCAACCAAATCTGTATCTTGCTCGTGGTCAATCGCCATACTCGCGATTACACCAACTCCGATCCCCATACGAACATAAGTTTTAATTACGTCCGCATCCGTCGCGGTAAACACAACTCGCGGTGTTAATCCTACTTTGTTGAATGCAGTATCAAGCTCAGAACGGCCAGTAAAACCAAATACATAAGTCACGAGAGAATAAGCAGCAAGATCTTCAATCGAGATAGTTCGTTTTTGCGCAAGTGGATGATCTTTAGTTACGACGATTGAACGGTTCCAGTGATAACAAGGCAGCATAATTGCATCTTGATAAAGGTGCAGCGCTTCCGTTGCAATCGCAAAGTTCGCAGTCCCTTTAGCAACCGCTTCTGACATCTGGCTTGGTGTACCTTGGTGCATGTGAAGCGACACTTTTGGATAACGTGCCGTGAAACCTTTAATCACATCAGGGAGCGCATAACGAGCTTGAGTATGAGTGGTTGAAATATTCAATGTGCCCATCTCAGGATGAGTGTGCTCACCCGCTACTGCTTTAATACTCTCTACACGTGCCAAAATCTCTTGAGAGATACGAATGATATCCTCACCGGCTTGTGTAACCTGAGTTAAATGCTTACCGCTACGTTCAAAAATCTGAATGCCTAGCTCGTCTTCAAGTAACCTAACTTGCTTACTAATGCCGGGCTGAGATGTATACAAACTCTCTGCTGTCGCTGAAACATTTAGGTTATGGTTTAGAACCTCAACAATGTACTTCAGTTGCTGTAACTTCATATCTAACCTCGTAATCCTTTACTCATTTCTGCGCTAACTTATTTGCAAATAGAGCTTTATAGTCTCGTGTAATATAATTAATAGTTATAACGCTTCGAGAACCAAAATGACAGAAATAATGAGTTTTTCTAGCTTAACAAACAAAAACATCACTAACGCTTTGCAACCCACACCTCATTCTCATACATTAGTTGGTAAGTTTTGATTGCCGATTGTGCTCAACAAGAGATAATCAGAAATTGCAATTTACGAGTGCCGATACACAATGGAATCGTGTATCCTCTCAAGTTAGCTATAGAAAACAACAAGCAGACACAAATATATGAATATTGGTTTAATAATCGCCTTAGTCGCCGTTCTTTTGGTGTTGGTTTTAGGCTACAACATCATGCTTCAATACAAAGTTAAGGTAGAAACAGCGAAGAAACAGGAAGCTTCTCGTTATCTAACCATTATTGACGGAACAGAAGAGTTGATTGGCAATGCTCATCACATGCCGTTTAGCCAAGATCTTCTTATATGCTTAAACAATCGAATTCTTGATGCGTTAGAAAACATGTATCAGCTCGATCCCAAAAACAAGCAGCTTGCCCAACGCATTGAAAGCGTAAAACAACAAATCACTCAGCTTAAAGAGAACTACCAAGGTGGTGAAAGTACTACCTTCCGTGTTCCAAGCAGTGACAAACAAGCGATCATGATGCTGAAGTTAGTTAAGCGCCTACGTGATACGGTCCGTAACGAGCACAATAAAGGCCGCTTCGAGACTCAAGCTTATGTGGTTGAAAACGCTCGTTTAGAGACGATTCAAATTCGCATCAACATCGAAAATGTTATCAAGCGTGCAAACGACTCGATTTCTCGCGGACAGCCAGGCACAGCAATTCAGTTACTGCGTAAAGGTATCGACGCATTAGCAACTAAGAACGATTCATACTCTACTCAAGCGAAAGAAAAGCTTCAGCAGATGCTTAACGATCTTGATCAGAAGCGCCAAGATAAAAACGCGCAAGATTTACAACAGATCGAATCTAAAGAGCGTGACGAAGACATGGACGCCCTCTTCGGTCAGAAGAAGAAATGGTAACTGTCTAACGCAATACATAAAGGCCGCTTATTTACATTAAATTAGCGGCCTTTTTTGTAGCTGTTGAATTTCCTTTCTCTGTATAGGGAGATCTCTTGAGCTGTGATAAAATCCCGCATTATCAACAAACTTGCCCTGACCATGTATCAAGAATTATTAGCTCCAATCCACTCTTTTCTTAAAGCTGAAACGCCAGATTCATGGATCGATGAAGCCAAAAAGCCTGAAAACCTTCACATCATTCTACGCGATCACATGCTTTGTGAGCTTAAGGCGGCACAGAGTGCTTTGTTCCTTATCCGCAAGTACGCAGTTGATAAAGAAAGCGCAAAGCAACTGAATGAATGGATTTTGCCCTACGAGCAATTTGCTTACCGTCGTATCGGAGACTTAGAGTCTCTGCGTGGTAAAAGCAACGTATCAAAGCAAATTACAGCGAAAGAAGGCTGCAATTACGGCGCTGACCTGATCGATAAAATGGTATTGCTGATCAAAGAAGAGCTGCATCATTTCTACCAAGTCATGGAATTGATGGTAAAGAAAGGCGTCACTTACCAACCGATTGAAGCGGGTCGCTACGCTAAGGGTTTAATCAAGCAAGTCAAAACTTACGAACCCGATGCTCTAGTTGATAAGCTCATCATCGGTGCGTTTATCGAAGCTCGCTCTTGTGAGCGTTTCGCTAAATTAGCTCCATTCTTGGAAGAAGATATGGAGAAGTTTTACGTGTCTCTGCTTCGCTCAGAGGCTCGACATTACCAAGATTACCTTGAGTTAGCAGAGCAGATCGCAGGGAAAGATATCTCAGAGCGTATTGCTCATTTCGCGCAAGTAGAAGCGGATCTTATCACTTCAGAAGACAGCGATTTTAAGTTCCATAGCGGCGCTCCGGTTTAGACTAGGCAAGATAACTCAAATCCAGACCAATTCAATGCCTCGTACATAAATGAAAAGGCCTCGTACACAAATAAGAAGGCCTCGTACACAAATAAGAAGGCCTCGTACACAAATAAGAAGGCCAGCAATTTGCTGGCCTTCTTATTCGAATAGCTTTCTGATGCAAACTTAAGCTAGCGTACCGTTGATCTCTGCAAGTACAGCGGCAGGGTCTATCGCTTGAGTGATAGGGCGACCGATAACAAGGTAGTCAGAACCTGACTCAATCGCTTTAGAAGGCGTCATGATTCTCTTCTGATCACCAACATCAGCACCTACAGGACGAATACCAGGAGTTACTAGCTTGAATTCTTGGCCAAGTGCACCTTTCAGTAAAGAAGCCTCTTGTGCCGAACATACAACGCCGTCTAAGCCTGAGTTTTTAGTCAGAGATGCCAAGCGCATCACCTGCTGCTGTGGCTCAAGATCCAAACCAATACCCGCCAAGTCAGATTGCTCCATACTAGTCAGCACTGTCACGCCAATTAGCAACGGACGATCTTTACCATACGGTTCCAAAATTTCGCGAGACGCCGTCATCATGCGCTCACCGCCACTAGCATGTACGTTCACCATCCAAACGCCTAGTTCCGCGGCAGCTCGCACAGCTTTTGAACATGTGTTCGGGATGTCGTGGAATTTGAGATCCAAAAATACTGAGAAACCACGTTTATGCAATTCACGAACAAATTCAGGACCAAACAAGGTAAACATCTCTTTGCCCACTTTTAGACGGCAAGATGCTGGGTCAATACGATCAACAAAGGCTAACGCATCCGCTTGGTTATCATAATCCAATGCTACAATGATTTTTTGGTCGTTCATTTCATCTCCTAACGCAGTTAACTTTCTACAAAATATTTATACCAATCAGGCCATAAATAACAGTCATAAAAATGCAGCCCGAAAGCTGCAATTAATAATTTGGTCTTAAAATGACCACGAATCTATTCACCATCAAGCCCACGAATAGGCTTGATCGTTCCCCACCCCTTACATGAAGGGCAGTGCCAATACATTGAGTGTGTTGAGAAACCACACTGACGACAACGATAATGAGGCTTAACCTTAAGTTGTTCACCAACCATAGATTGAAGTGTGGTTAAGCTGTCTTTCGCACGACCTTCTTCTGCTTCCGCTAGGTGATAATCGATTAATCGATAAAAACCCTTCATGGTTGGATTTTTGACAAGCTGCTTTGTTAGTAGCTCTTGAGCAGAACCAACATCTTCATGATGAGCAACCAATTGAGCGAGCATCAGTTCAGCGGACACACCAGCTTTATTCTGAATACAAGCTTTAAGGAACTCGACCAATTGAGCCTCTTGCCCAAGCTTGTGGTAACACTCAGCAAGGGTTGGCAACACCTCACTAATAAAGTCGATATCTTGCTCGAGTACCGATTCCAAACAATCGATTGTCTTTTGGTAGTCTTCGTTCGCTAAGTGGAACTTGCCTAGAGCAATGCTAGCACGGACACATTTAGGGTCTTCAGAAAGTGCCTTTTTGAAATGCTGAAGCGCTTTAGAACGATTACCATCGGCTTGCTCTTGCATCGCAAGTTCACACCAGAAATGTGCAACTGTCGCACGCATCTTCATTTTCTTCTTACCGAGCTTAACTAGGATATTTCCGTAATGAATAGCCTTGTTCCACTCTCGAGTTTGCTGATAAATAGCAACCAACTGTTGTAGAGCACCCTCTTTGTGATCGGGTTCTTCTACAAGCTGTTCAAAGATTTTTTCGGCGCGATCAAGAAAGCCAGAGACCATATAATCTTTAGCTAATTGTTGTAGTGCGAGGTTTTTCTGATCGAGAGTAAGCCCCGAACGAGAGATAAGATTTTGGTGAATACGAATAGCACGGTCTACTTCACCTCTTGAGCGGAACAAGTTGCCCAAAGCTAAGTGAGTATCGATGGTTTCATTGTCTACTTGAAGGAGTTCAATGAAGTGATCAACCGCTTTGTCAGACTGATCTGACAGTAATAGGTTCAAACCCGTCACGTATTGACGGGAAATCTGGTGTGATTGTTTCTGTTTTTCTTGCTGAGCATTACGATTACCCATATACCAACCGTAAGCGGCGGCAATAGGTAAGAGCAAGAACAGTAACTCTAACATCAAATAAGACCTTTAAGCTTTGGTATCAGCAGCTACCTGCTTTGATTGCTTATTGAGTTGTTTCTTCAAACGATGAATTCTCAGTTGAGATCGCATGTGCATATTGCCGAAGACTAACCAAGCAAGACCAAAACCTGAAACGAAGACAACACCTAATAAGCTTGATAGGTGGAAGTCACCTTGCGCTAGCAGATAGTTGAAATTCACACTTGTTTGGTTTTGAGAGCCTAAAGCCAGTGCAATTAGGAAAAGTGCGATAACGGCGACTATTTTTATAATTTTCATAGTTCATCACTCATTGGTTAGTTAGCTGTACGATTATGCAGGAAAATTACTAATCAGACCACCATATTATGGTCATAAAAAAGCGGCATACATTATAGTATGCCGCTTTTCTTAATTCCGATAAGTAGTCTACAGTCCTGAGTTTACTCGTTCGCGTAGCTCTTTACCTGGTTTAAAGTGAGGAACGTATTTGCCTTCCAACTCAACCTTGTCACCAGTTTTAGGATTACGTCCAACACGAGGTTCACGGTAATGCAGAGAAAAACTGCCAAATCCGCGAATTTCGATTCGATCACCACTTTCTAGTGTTGAAGCCATGTGCTCTAAAATGTCTTTTACAGCGTCTTCAATTTCTTTTGCAGAAAGGTGCGTTTGCTCAGCGCACAGTCTTTCAATCAATTCAGACTTAGTCATAGTTACCCTCGTTGGTTTTCTTTTTAGAAATTATAGACCTATCGGAAAAATAAGCAAAAAAAAAGGAGCCTTACGGCTCCTTTCTTGGCTATATAGCTATAATTCTCTTAACGAGAAGCTATTATTCGCCTTTAGCAGCTTTGAATGCGTCTGCCATTGCGTTACCGAACGCGCCTTCATCAGACTTGTTCAGTGAAGCCATTGCTTCTTGCTCATCAGCTTCATCTTTAGCTTTGATAGATAGGTTGATTACGCGGTTCTTACGGTCTACACCAGTGAACTTCGCTTCAACGCTGTCGCCAACGCTTAGGATTAGAGATGCATCTTCGATACGGTCACGAGAAACTTCAGAAGCGCGTAGGTAACCCTCAACGCCTTCGATTAGCTCGATAGTAGCGCCTTTCGCGTCAACTGCAGTTACAGTACCGTTTACAAGAACACCTTTCTTGTTGTCAGCAACGTATGCGTTGAACGGGTCGTTTTCCATTTGCTTAACGCCAAGAGAAATACGCTCACGCTCTGCATCTACTGCTAGAACAACAGCAGAGATTTCGTCGCCTTTCTTGTATTCACGTACAGCTTCTTCGCCGGCAGCGTTCCAAGAAATGTCAGATAGGTGTACAAGACCGTCGATACCGCCTTCTAGACCGATGAAGATACCAAAGTCAGTGATAGATTTGATCTTACCAGTAACTTTGTCGCCCTTAGCTTGCATTTCTGCAAATGACTGCCATGGGTTAGCTTTACACTGTTTCAGACCTAGAGAGATACGACGACGTTCTTCGTCGATATCAAGAACCATAACCTCAACTTCGTCGCCAACATTAACAACTTTAGAAGGGTGGATGTTCTTGTTAGTCCAATCCATTTCAGAAACGTGTACTAGACCTTCAACGCCTTCTTCGATTTCAACGAAGCAGCCGTAGTCAGTTAGGTTTGTAACACGACCAGAAAGCTTGTGACCTTCAGGGTAACGCTTAGCGATTGCTACCCATGGATCTTCGCCTAGTTGCTTAAGACCTAGTGAAACACGAGTGCGCTCACGATCGAACTTAAGAACTTTAACTAGGATTTCGTCACCAACGTTAACGATCTCTGATGGGTGCTTAACGCGCTTCCAAGCCATATCTGTGATATGTAGAAGACCGTCAACACCGCCAAGGTCAACGAATGCACCGTAGTCAGTAAGGTTCTTAACGATACCTTTAACTTCAGTACCTTCTTGTAGAGTTTCAAGAAGTTCGTCACGCTCAACACTGTTTTCAGATTCGATAACAGCACGACGAGAAACAACAACGTTGTTACGCTTCTGGTCTAGCTTGATTACTTTGAACTCTAGCTCTTTGTTTTCTAGGTGAGCAGTGTCACGGATAGGACGTACGTCTACTAGAGAACCTGGAAGGAAAGCACGGATACCGTTAAGTTCAACAGTGAAACCGCCTTTAACTTTACCGTTGATGATACCAACAACAGTTTCAGCTTCTTCGCAAGCTTTCTCAAGTACGATCCAAGCTTCGTGACGCTTAGCTTTCTCACGAGAAAGTTGAGTTTCACCGAAACCATCTTCAACAGCGTCTAGAGCTACGTCTACTTCAGCACCAACTTCAACTTCAAGTTCGCCAGCAGCGTTCTTGAATTGTTCAGCAGGGATAGCAGATTCAGACTTAAGACCAGCATCTACAAGAACGAAACCGTTCTCGATAGCTACTACAGTACCTTTAACGATGCTGCCTTGTTGGAATTCAGTTTCAGATAGAAACTCTTCAAAGAGTTGAGCAAAAGATTCAGTCATTATTTAATCTTCAATAATTAAACGTCCATGGGTATCCTACCGCATGGGGTTGATAAATTCGCCGGTCATCATCCTTGCGACCAACGTTCGTACTAGCTCGGCGAAATTACCCAGCCAGTTTCGATTCAATATAGTGTAGTGCTTTTTCTACTACCTGCTCAATATTCATTGAGGTGGAATCAAGCACTAGAGCATCCTCTGCAGGGCGAAGTGGCGCCACTGGGCGATTACGATCTCGGTCGTCTCGCTCTTGGATCTCGCTCAAAAGGTCGTCAAATTTAACATCTAACCCCTTCTGTTGCAACTGTTTAAGGCGGCGACTCGCACGCTCTTCAGCACTTGCATCTAAAAATATTTTCGCTTCAGCTTCAGGGAACACAACCGTTCCCATGTCACGGCCATCAGCTACCAAACCAGGTGCCGCGCTGAATGCGCGTTGACGACGAAGCAGAGCTTCACGAACGCGAGGTAAAGCGGCCACTTTTGAAGCTGCCATGCCGGTTTCTTCTTTGCGAAGTTCACCAGACACATCTTCACCTTCTAGGATAACCTTAACTAAGTCGCCTTCAGCAATAAACTGCACGTCTAAGTGTGTCGCAAGCGGTACTAAAGCATCTTCTGATTCAGTATCCACACCATGGTGAATTGCCGCTAAAGCCAATACGCGATAGATCGCGCCTGAGTCTAGAAGATGAAAGCCTAGCTTATCTGCTAGCAACATACACAGGGTACCTTTACCTGCACCACTTGGTCCATCAACCGTAATCACTGGGCTTTGAGAAGGCATCTTTTACTCCACGTTTTGTCGTAAGTTTTATTCTGTACTAGCGATTCGCCACTACTTTATAGGCGGCATATTATAGAGAAAAATTGGAAGTCGAGCGAGGTAAATCTCAGATAATTCGGAGTTGATGATGCATAAACCAATGCAACCAGCCCAATATCCGTTTGCTTAGGTCAATAAGACACGCACGCGCTTTTCGATAGCGCACTTTTCGATAGATAGAAAAAAGCCTCGCAACAAGCAAGGCTCAGCGGTGTTCTGTAAACAGCTCAAAGAAGCTTAGCCAATAATAGCTCGAACCGCTTCTAGGTCTTCAGGCGTATCAACACCAGCAGCAGGCGCCTCTTCTGCAACTGCCACATGGATTTTTTCACCATACCAAAGTACACGTAACTGCTCTAGGCACTCAATACGCTCAAGAGTACTTGGTTCCCAATTGATATAGGTATTGATAAAACCCGCACGGTAAGCGTAGATGCCAATGTGACGAAGCAGTGGCAATTCCGCTGCAGTACCGTTGTTCGCGTAAGCATCGCGATCCCAAGGAATGGTTGCTCGACTGAAATACAAGGCGTAACCGTCTTTATCGGTTACAACTTTAACGGCATTAGGGTTAAACACTTCATCAGCATGAGTGATTTCCACACCGAGTGTTGCCATCGGAGCTGTACTGTTCGCAAGATTGTTAGCAACCTGATTAATGATCGCTGGTGGGATAAGTGGCTCATCACCTTGAACATTCACGATAATATGATCATCAGGAATCTTCATAACTTCAATCACTTCAGCTAGGCGTTCAGTGCCCGATTCATGATTCGGAGATGTCATACAAACGGTCGCGCCAAATGCTTTAGCCGCTTTTTCAACTCGAGCGTCGTCGGTAGCGATAATAACGTTATCGGCACCCGCTTTCATTGACTGTTCGTATACCCATTGAATCATCGGCTTTCCACCAATGTCAGCAAGCGGCTTCCCAGGTAAACGGCTCGATTGGTATCTCGCAGGTATAACAACCGTATAAGACATTACTTACCCTCATCCATTGAAACGGTGCGAGCTTCAGGTTCTAAAAGAACAGGAATACCCTCTTTAATTGGGTAAGCAAGGCGATCAATTTTACAAACAAGCTCTTGCTTATCCTTGTCAAAAGTTAGTTTACCTTTACATACAGGGCAAGCAACGATCTCAAGTAGACGGTGATCCATAGTATTCCATAACCTCTTTTATTCTTTTTAAAATTTGCTGTTGCGAATCTTCATCAAACTGCGCAGAAACTGGAAGATACCACCAGTTATCTTGAGCATATTCTTCGCATTTTACAGCGTCTTTTTCTGTCATAATCAGATTCATACCTTTCTTAGCTAAGGCATGAAGTTCATCTTTATCAAAATCTTGATGGTCGGCGAAGCCCTGTGTGAAAACCACATCACCATCAAGATCTTCCAATGTTTTAAAAAAGCGTGGTGGGTGACCAATACCAGCAAAAGCCACCAACTTCTGTAGTTCTGCTACCGATATTTTCTGACCAGTCTTTAGGTTAACGGCTTGGCTTGGTAGCAAAGACATAGAGAACTCTCGTCCTTGCACTTTACCGCCATTGTTAACCAAAAAGTCTACGTCATCTAAACGAGATATAGGCTCTCTTAACGGGCCTAAAGGAATTAGGCATTCGCTACCAAAACGTCTAGCACCGTCGATAACCGCAAATTCAATATCACGTTCAAGTGCATAATGCTGAAGGCCATCATCCGTGATGATGACATCAACCCCTTCGTTCAACAAAGCCTTTACCGCGTTTGCACGCACAGGATCGACAGCGACAGGCGCACCGGTTCGCTTTCGAATTAAACGAGGTTCATCGCCAGAGTGTTCAGCAGGCGTGTTTTCATCCAATACTAACGGGTAGCTTGGCGCTTTTGCCCCATAACCTCGAGAAACCACCCCAGGCTTAAAGCCGTTAGCTTGAAGCACCTCAACTAACCAAATCACAACCGGAGTTTTACCATTGCCACCAGCGGTAATATTACCAACAACAATTACTGGTAAGGGCGGACGGTAGGTCTCTTTTTTACCGGATAGATAGGCGTCACGTCTTTGACCGCTGATCATTTTGAAAAGCAGACTCAATGGCCACAGTAGCGGCCAAAGAAGGTATTTTAACGGATGATTGTTAAACCAAATCTTTTCGATCACAACAAGGCCTAATCTTATCCGCTGAACTGAATTCGGTGGAGTTGTGCATAAGCGCCATCATGCGCGATTAGCTCCGCGTGTGCACCTCTTTCTACAATACGACCATCATCAACCACTAAGATCTCATCGGCTTGTTCGATAGTAGAGAGTCTGTGAGCGATAACCAATACTGTCTTGTCCTTTTGCAGCTCTTCTAACGCAGATTGGATCGCTCTCTCTGATTCAGTATCCAAAGCCGATGTAGCTTCATCAAGAATCAATACTGGAGCCTCTCTTAACAACGCTCTTGCAATAGCAATACGTTGTCTTTGGCCGCCAGATAGGCTTGCCCCATTCTCACCAACAATCGTATCAATGCCGTTTTCCATGCCTTCGATAAATTCAGTAGCATGAGCAAGCTTAGCCGCGTGTTCGATTTGTTCGCGAGAATATTTAGCTTCTGCTGCGTAAGCAATGTTGTTGGCTACCGTATCGTTAAACAAGTGTACATTTTGAGAAACAAGCGCAAAGTGCTCACGTAGGTTTCTCAATTCGTAATCACGAATGTCGTGGCCATCAAGTTCGATAGAGCCTGAGTCTACATCATAAAAACGAGTAAACAGGTTCGCAATGGTACTCTTGCCCGAACCTGATCGGCCGACAAGTGCAACGGTCTTACCTTTCGGTATATTAAAACTGACCTTATCAAGCGCTGGTTTCTCAGCACCTTGGTAAGTAAATGTCACATCTTTTACTTCGACTTCACCCGCTACGGTTTCAGGCTTCAACGTACCTTTATTTTGTTCCGTATCTAGATCCATCAAACCAAATAGGGTCGTACTCGCTGCCATACCGCGTTGGAATTCAGACGTCACATTGGTTAAAGCTTTAAGGGGGCGCAGTAAGCCAAACATCGCGGAGAAAACAACTGTAAACGTACCTGCTGTTAGCTCAGCTTTAATTGAATCAACACTCGCTAGATAAAGAACAACAACAATCGCAATTGAGGCAATCATCTGAATAATTGGGTTAGCGGCAGCTTGAGCCGTTACCAGCTTCATGCTTTGTTGGCGCATCTGGTTGCTAACGGTATCAAAACGGCCTCTTTCTAGCTCTTGACCACCGTAAGTTAGAACCACTTTATGACCTTTCAGCATTTGTTCTGCTGAAGAAGCAACATGTCCCATGCTGGTTTGCATGTTCTTAGAAATTTTTCTGAATCGCTTTGATACAATACTAATTGCCCAAGCAACAAAAGGAGCGACAGCAAATAGAACTAAAGACAACTGCCAGCTATTCCAGAACATCAGCGTCAGCAAGCCAATGATGCTGGCACCTTCACGCACAATACTCACCAAAGCTTTACTGGTCGCAGCAGATACTTGTTCTGAATCGTAAGTAATTCGAGATAGCAGTGCGCCCGTCTGCTCTTTATCAAAGAAAGAAACAGGCATGTGCATAAAGTGGCTAAAGATCTTACGACGAATTTCCATGACCACATTGCCAGAAACCCAACTGAGGCAATAGGTTGAAACAAAACCACTGACGCCACGAACAAACATCATAACAAATATAATAATTGGAAGTGTACGTAGGAAGTCAGACTCAGCGTTACCAAAACCTTCATCAAGCAGAGGCTTCAGTAGAGAAATCATATAGGTATCAGAGACGGCATTTATAATAAGCGCAATAACCGCAACACCAAGGCCGGCCTTATACAGTCGAATATAAGTCCAAAGTCTTTTAAATGTGACCCAGGTAGTTTCATCTGTTTGTGTTGACATAGAATCGCTTAATTTTCTCACAATAATCTATCTATTCTACTCCCTTACGAAGCATCTGCCTATACCACTGCCTGCCTTGTTGTTCTCTAATCGTATGATATTTCCAACCTTCCTTGCTGATAGTGATGGTTATTTGTCCGCTTTCTCCGGTATCAAGCCAAGCACCACCCGTTTTATGATAACGTTCAATCACAGATTTGCTGGGCATTCCCCACTGATTACCTTTAGCCAAAGAAGCGATTGCTAACTGAGGTGAAACTGCCTCAATAAACGGCTTAATCGACGACGAATTACTACCATGATGCGGGACAAGCATCACGTCACTCTTGAGCCGCCGACCTTCACGAGCAAGTAGCCACTCACTTACCCGTTCAATATCACCAGTGAGCAACATCGAGAACTCAGAATTGGGCTCAAAAATCCTGACCACACACGAATGTGGGTTGTACGCCCTCTTTACTCTTTGAGGTGGCCATAAAACCTCAAACTCTAGACCCTGCCAGTTCCACACCTCTCCAAAAGTACATGTTTGGATATTCGACTGAACTTGAACAGTCGATTGTGTTTGTTGATTGATATTCTGACTGGCTCTTATCCACTTAGGATTGTAGTTTTCAAGTAACGCCGGATAGCCACCAGCATGGTCAGAATCGAAATGACTCACTATCACACCTTCCACCTCATGAACTCCTCTCTGATTCAAGGTGGGAATCAGCAAGGATTCAACAATCGAACCTCCCTGCCACGCGTTGCCGAGATCGTAAACAACGACCCGATTGTTCTTTTCCAAAACTAAAGACAACCCATGCCCAACATCCAAGATATCGATTGTTAATTTGTTTTGCTGCTTACCGAACTCCCACCACAGTACAAACACTGCAATGACCAATATTGATAGTGTTCGTTTGAGATATCGGCTGACGAACCCGAAAAATAAGATGAGGAATACAGACAACGCCATACTGTGATTATCAACTTGAATCCAAAATCGTTCAGAGAAAGGAAGGCTATATACGAGAGGATCAAGCGACAAGTCGACCAACATCCATAGCTGTTCAGAAAAACCATTGCTTAACGCTGTCAAACTCATCACCTCAGACACTGACTCCAATATTAAGCTAAGTAACATCGCAAGAAACAGCAGCGGGATCGTCACTACTGATACCCAAGGCAAAAGGAGCAAGTTGTAGAGAACAGAGACTAGACTCACCCCTTTGAAAAACAGTATCGAAAAGGGAGCAATAAGAAATGTCAGCATCAGCTGAATCTTGATGAGCTGCAGCAATCGATCGATAAGAGTGGCGTTTGAAGATGATGGCCGACTATTCAAGGCAATATAAATAACGGCACCCAACGCACCAAAGGATAGCCAAAAGCTGCTCGATAATGCTGAAAACGGCCAAATCAGCAGAACCACGCACAGGCTTAAGACGACATACCGAAGCACACTGATATTTTGCCCACGCCACAAGAAATAGCTCGCGATAATACACATCACTAAAGCTCTCAAGGTTGGCAGCGTGAATCCAGCAAACCAACTATAGAAATAGGCTAAGCCGAGCCCGAATATTGTGGGAAACCAAAGAAATGAAGGTGAGAGTAACCTGAATACCTTTCCTACCTGATAGCCGATACCAAAGGCAATCCCAATATGCAGCCCCGAGATAGCCATCAAGTGAATCAAACCACTGCTTTTAAGCAAATCCCAACGCTGAGGATGAATAAGGTCTCGATAACCAAAACTCAAAGCCATAATGAGGTCTTGATTTGCTAACTCACTTAACCTTTCAAGACGGTTTTCAAACCAATGAGACCGCATGTTGGTATTGGTGTGAATTCGATATTGGGTATCGGCTCTGTAAGTTGCATTGGCAACCACACCGGTGCTAAACAAATACTTTTCTAGATCAAAGCCTGCTTCATTGAGTTTACCCCACACTGGTTTTATTGAGACTGATAAATAGACATCATCCCCGAGCGTCAACTTAAAAGGAGTGAACAAACGCAATTTTATCAATTGGGGAAAGATTAATTTTTCGCCGCCAATTGATCTGGCTACTATTACGCTTTCAAAACCGTGGCTATTTTCACTAAAAAGGCTAACAACCGAAGCATTTATGGTAGTATTCTGCCCTGATTGGAATAAGCGACTCGTTTGTATTTCAATCACATTCCCTAGGCAGATAACTAGTATCAATGCTGTTGCTAGACCTCTTGCACTCCGGAAAACGCTATACTTTGTTGATGCTAGCAGTAACAACAGCATCAATGGTGCCCAAACCCAATGTGGCATCACAGGCCAGAAGCTGGCAGACACAACTGTCGCAGCAAATGAAATCAAGAACCAAGTGTTAAACAAGAGAGTAGCTTCCTCCTATGCCAAGAAAGTTTATCAAACGATTTATGCCTGACCATGAGCTAATCAAGCGTCAGAAAGCATTGAAAGTTTTTGGCAATGTTTTGTACAACCCCAACTTATGGTGCCTTAATCGTCGCTCTGCGGCTGGTGCGTTCGCTGTTGGGTTATTCATGGCGTTTGTCCCTTTACCAAGTCAAATGATTATGTCTGCAGGTCTTGCGGTCGCATGTGGTGTTAACCTACCACTGTCTGTCGCATTGGTTTGGATCAGTAATCCTGTGACTATGCCGGTGCTGTTCTACTTTGCTTATAAAGTAGGCGCGTTTGTGATGCATGTGCCACCTCAAGCCTTCCATTTCGAACTGTCTTGGGATTTCATCTTGGCGCAAATGAGCACCATAGGACCTCCGTTCCTGCTGGGTTGTCTGATTTGTGGTGTGGTTTCTGCAATGGTTGGCTACTTTGGTATTCGCGGGTTATGGCGTTACTCAGTAGTAAGAAGCTGGAAGAAGCGACAAGCAAGGTACTGAACGACCGTTCCTTGTTATTCAATCTATCCTTGTATGCGCTTCACTTAAAACGTACACAAGTTAAAATCAGATAAGCCACTGAACTCTGCAAGATTGACATGTAACGAAAGTTGTAAAGAACACGAATTGAATTCAATAAAAAAGGATCCCATCAGGGATCCTTTTTTTGTTTATGCCGTTAGTCTATCGCGCAACGTGACGTATTACTTAGAGCATTACTTCGAAAATTACTTCGAGCTAAGCACCGAGGCCGGGTTTAGCTTAGCCGCTCGTGAGGCTGGATACCATGTCGCCAGTAAGCTCAACACAATCGCGGTACCGGAAACCACAACAACATCCGTCATATCAAGTTGTGATGGCAAGAAGTCGACAAAGTAAATATCACCGGACAAGAATTGATGATCGACCAACTTTTCGAGCCCTTTGATAAGCGTAGTGAGATTAAGCGCCACCAAGACACCTATCGCACTCCCGACTAAGCTGCCTAGCACACCCGAGAATACGCCCTGCCAAACAAAGATACGTTTTACAAGGCCGTCTGATGCGCCCATGGTTCTTAAGATCGCGATCTCCGATGCTCTGTCTTTGACTGCCATCATTAAGGTCGAGACAATATTGAAACAAGCAACACCAATAACCAGTACCATCACCAGATACATAATGGTGCGAACCAACTGAATATCTCGATACAAGAAGCCAAACTTCTGTTGCCAGCTTCGTAGATACACATACACATCAAGCTGATTACCCACTTCACGCACAATAGAGTTCGCGTTCAGCACATCGGTCACTTTTAAAGAAACTCCGGTTACTGCCTCGCCTAGGTTTGCATAAGCTTGAGCATCACCAATCGGGATTAGCGCCAAGCTGTGGTCTATCTGGCCATTAAGCGTCAGTAAGCCAACCACTTTCACTCGAACTCGTTTTGGCGCCTGAACTTTCACAGAACCGTTAACCGTTGGAATCATCAAAGTCAGATAGTCACCCACTTTCGCCCCCAACACGTTAGCCACACCAGAACCTAAGATGATTTGTTGTTGCCCTGCTTTAAACTCACTCCAAGCTTGTTTATCGATAAATTTCGATAGGCTTGATACCTGTTGTTCAAGTTGTGGATCAACACCGCGAACTTCAATTGCTTTGAGTTCTTTGCCCTTTTCAGCAAGCGCGGTAATTTTTACATAGGGTGCTGCAGCTACAACTTTATCATTTTTCACCGACTGCTCAATCACGTGCTCCCAGCGAGTCACTGGTTCATTTACACCCTCGAATTCACCATGTGGAATAACGGAAAGTACACGCGACTCTAGCTCTCGCTCAAAGCCATTCATTGCAGACAAACCGATAATGATCACCGCCACACCAACAGCGATACCAATCGTCGAAGACAAAGAGATGAACGACACCATTTTGTCTCGCTGTTTCGCTCGGCTAAATCGGCCACCTATCAATAGAGATAAAGAAGAAAACACTTAGCTCTCCTCTTTTTCTACGTTGACCAATAAACCATCTTGCATGTGAAGCTGGCGATCCATCTTACTTGCAAGTTCACCATCATGAGTTACAACCAAAAAGGCCGTGTCGTACTCGCGGTTTAGTTCACGCATTAAGTCGTAAATAGAAAGTGCGGTGTTGTGATCAAGGTTGCCGGTAGGCTCATCCGCTAACACCAAAGCAGGTTTATTCACTAAAGCTCGAGCAATCGCCACACGCTGCCTCTCACCACCAGAAAGCTCTGAAGGTCGGTGGTCAACACGATGACTCAATCCAACTTTATCCAACAGACGTTGCGCCTCTTCTTTTGCTTTAGCTGGCTTTTCACCACCAATCAGCAGCGGCATTGCCACATTTTCTAACGCTGAAAAGTCCGAAAGAAGATGATGGAATTGATAAACAAAGCCAAGATGCTGGTTGCGAAGCTTCGCCTGCTTATTTGAGCTCAAAGATGCTAAGTCTTGTCCGAGAAAGCTCACGCTGCCATCAGACGCATCATCCAATGCCCCTAAAATATGCAATAACGTACTTTTACCGGAACCAGAGGTACCAATAATAGCGACTAGCTCACCCTTTTCGATTTCAAAGCTGACTCCCTTGAGAACCTCAGTATCTAACGAGCCTTCACGGTACGTTTTACGGATATCATTACATTGAAGAAAATTACTCATAACGAAGGGCCTCAGCAGGTTTCACAGACGATGCACGATAAGATGGGAATACAGTGGCAATCAAGCTAAGTGCAATAGCCAGAACCACAACAACGGCGATTTGAATTGGGTTAATTAAAATTGGCAACTGTCCACCAAATGAAAACAGAGCAACACCCATCGCCTCTAAAACAGTATTGAGGTTCATCGCTAGAGCAACGCCTAACACGCCACCTGATAGGGCTCCAATCACGCCGCTACTTGCACCTTGAACCATGAATATCCCCATAACTTGACCATCGGTCATGCCTTGGGTTTTAAGAATAGCCACTTCAGACTGCTTCTCCATCACCACCATGATAAGTGCCGAAATAATATTGAAAGCAGCAACACCGATGATCAGCCCAAGCATTAAGCCCATCATATTTTTTTCCATTCGAACGGCCTGGAATAACTCACCACGTTGGTCTCGCCAATCACTCCACAACCAACCTTCAGGTAACGGTTGATTAGACAGTTTCGCCACTTCAAACGGGTCTTCAAAGAACAAGCGCCAGCCTGAAATGGTATCGGATTTATAGCGCATCAAACGCCCAGCATCTTTAATATCTGTCACCATCAGTTGAGCATCAATATCAGAACCTGTATTGAAGATACCGGCTACCGTGAAATTTCGTTGGCTAGGAATACGTCCGAGCGGTGTGTATTGACTGGCACTGGTCACCATCAGGCGAACTTTGTCACCCATAGATACCTTCAAATTTCTCGCCAAGGTATGGCCAAGAAATAGCTGATACTGGCCCGCTTTAAGTGAAGACAATCTACCCGCAATCAAGTGGTTCTGAAGAGGGTCATCTGAATTAGGTTCAATGCCGATCAACAGACCTGCTGATAACTGGGCAGGACTTTGAATTACCGCTTCGCTGCGAACAATAGGTTCAACGTGACCATTGAGCGACATTTGCTCTGCAAAATTAGGCGCTTGAGCAGAAAGTGACGTAGTGCCCCCTTGCTCGTAAACGACGGCTTGAGGAAGGACACCGAGAATTCGGTCTTTTAACTGCGCTTCGAATCCATTCATTACCGATAAAACAGTAACTAAAGACAGCACACCAATGGTGATACCTGCCGTCGACATATAAGAAACAAAACGGCTAAAGCGATCACCTGAACGACCTTTCAAATAGCGCAGGCCAACAAACAACGAAATAGGATGAAACATACTTTGAACCATCTAAAGGGGATGCGGGTTAATGTAACGGGTATTGCTGTTACTGTGTAGGGGTTAATTGAAAATATAGAGTGAATTAACTCAATTAGTTAGGCTTGAAAAACAGAACCTTGTCAAATAGCCAACTTTCAAACAACTATTTGAGACTTTCAATTAACTGACCTTGATTACTGCGGCCACATAGCGATAATCAATAGATCACTTCAAGGAACTAACGCATGACAGAACAAGAGTTTTTCACCGTTCACCACAGCCTTACCGCTAATATTGAGCCAATGGACAGTAACTTCGCTTTACCTTCTCAAATTCAATTCGAATCTGAGATCCCTGCCCCGTTTGTCGTGGCAAGTGAATTTAGCCAATTGGATCTATTAGCCGACAGTGCTCGCAACGAACTGAAAAACAGCGACTTGAAGAATGTCATCAGTTTATTGGATGCACAGAACTCTAAATTAAACCTCTTGTTGAGCTTTATGTTATCGCAACAAGATGATGAACAATTTCGTACCCACACATATTCATTTGGCGCGAGTCAGTTCTCTTGTTTTTCCAAAACAGATATCGAAGCGGGTCGCTTAGTTAAAGCCAAGCTCTTTATCGAGCACCCTGCCGCCGCTATTTATTGCTACGCGGAAGTCTTCGCTAGTGAACCTAAAGATTCAGGTTTCGAAATCAAATTCAAATATGCTCATCTTCGTGATACTGACCAAGACTTGCTGATCAAAGCTGCGCTTCATCAACAACAAAAGCTCTTACGTCAACGCTCTCTAGAACGAGATAACAAGTAAATAGACATGACAAAACAATCCATTTTTACACTACCTAAGCTCAAAGGTGCCGGTGATAAAAAACACATCGGTAACCTAGTTGGTTCATCTCTCGCGCTTGCTATCGCTAGACTTGCGGAGCAGCATAACAGCCATACTTTACTTGCAGTGCCCGACCCTCAAATCGCACTCAAGCTTCAATCAGAAATTGAGCAGTTTACGTCACATGAAGTGGCACTATTCCCTGATTGGGAGACACTGCCATACGACAGCTTCTCACCACATCAAGAGATTATTTCTGACCGTATAGCCCGACTATATGCATTGCCAACGTTAAAAGATGGCATCACGATCGTTCCGATCAGCACGCTACTACAGCGTCAGTCGCCGCGTGACTTCTTGTTGCAGCACACCTTAATGGTGAAAACGGGCGATCTGTACTCGTTAGAGAAGCTGCGTCTTCAACTTGAAAAGTCTGGCTATCGTTACGTAGACCAAGTGTTTGGCCCGGGTGAGTATGCGAGCCGAGGTTCAATTCTCGACTTGTTCCCAATGGGCAGCAAAGACCCGTATCGTATCGACTTCTTCGATGACGAGATCGACACCATACGTACTTTCGATCCTGAAAATCAGCGCTCTATCGAAGACATCTCTGAGATCCGTTTGCTGCCAGCTCACGAGTTCCCAACTTCTGAAAGTGCTATTGAAGATTTCCGCATTCGCTGGCGCCAACAGTTTGATGCGCGCCGTGAACCAGAATCGGTTTATATGCAGGTTTCAAAAGGCACTTGGCCCGCAGGTATTGAATACTGGCAGCCGCTGTTCTTCGACCATACTGAAACCTTGTTTGATTATGTTGCCGACGAAGCGCAAATCCTCGTTCTAGGTGATGTCGAGACTGCGGTAGATTCATTCCTAACAGACGTTTCTCATCGATACGAACAACGCGGTGTTGACCCGTTACGACCACTGCTGAAACCTGAACAACTTTGGCTACAAAAAGATGAACTGTTCGCACATTTCAAACAAAAACCACAGGTCAATCTGAGCTTAGATTCAATTGAAGAAAAAGCCGGACGTACCAACCTTCCGGTTGTGTCTCTGCCTGATCTCAGCGTTCAACATCAGAATAAAGAACCTTTGTCTAACCTAAGAAAGTTCACTGAAGCCTTCGACGGCAAAGTGGTCTTTTCGGTTGAGTCTGAAGGCCGCCGTGAAGCACTGAGTGAATTGCTTCGAGGCATCAAAGTACGACCAAGTGAAGTTGAAAACCTCGACGCGGCGATTAAAGGTAAAGATAAGTTCACCCTGATCCTAGGTTCTGCTGAGCATGGCTTTATCCACGAAGAGCAAAACATCGCCCTTGTCTGTGAGAGCGACCTGTTAGGTGATCGCGTTGTACAACGCCGTAAGAAAGACAAGAAAAGCGTTAACAGCGACACTGTAATTCGTCACTTAGCCGAACTTAAACCAGGTCAACCTGTGGTTCACATTGACCACGGTATTGGTCGTTACATCGGCCTGCAAACACTTGAAGCGGGTGGCATGAAAACAGAATACGTAACGCTTGAGTATCAAAATGATGCCAAGTTATACGTACCTGTTGCTTCTCTGAACTTAATCGGGCGCTACTCTGGCGGCGCTGAAGATTCTGCACCACTGCATAAGTTAGGTGGCGAAGCATGGCAGAAAGCTCGTAAGCGCGCCGCAGAAAAAGTCCGTGACGTTGCAGCCGAACTGCTTGATGTTTACGCCAAGCGTGAGCTTAAGCCGGGTTACAAGTTTGTACTCGATCGTGGCCAATACGCGACCTTCAAATCTGGCTTCCCGTTTGAAGAAACGGATGATCAAGCAATGGCCATCAATGCCGTTATGTCAGATATGTGCCAAGCCAAAGCCATGGACCGTTTGGTGTGTGGTGATGTTGGCTTTGGTAAAACTGAAGTCGCGATGCGCGCAGCATTCGTTTGTACCGACAACAGCAAACAAGTAGCCGTGTTAGTTCCAACCACCCTACTTGCTCAGCAACACTTTGAAAACTTCCGAGACCGTTTCGCGAACCAACCGATACGTGTCGAAGTACTGTCGCGATTTAAGTCAGCTAAAGAACAAAAATTGATCATGCAAGATGTTGCCGACGGTAAGGTCGACATCTTAGTGGGTACTCACAAGTTACTTTCAAGTGACCTTCAGTTTAAAGACCTTGGTCTGTTGGTTGTCGATGAAGAACACCGTTTCGGTGTACGCCAAAAAGAGAAAGTGAAGGCGATGCGCGCGGATGTCGATATCCTCACGCTAACCGCGACACCGATTCCGAGAACGTTGAATATGGCAATGAGCGGTATGCGTGACTTGTCGATCATCGCCACACCACCCGCACGACGCTTAGCAATAAAGACTTTTGTCCGTGAGAGTGATGACGCGATAGTCAGAGAAGCGGTACTGCGTGAAATCATGCGTGGTGGTCAAGTTTACTTCCTGCACAACCAAGTCGACACGATTGAAAAGACGGCTGAGTCACTGCAAAAACTGATTCCAGAAGCGCGTGTCACCGTTGCCCATGGTCAGATGCGAGAGCGAGAGCTAGAACGCATCATGAATGACTTCTATCACCAGCGTTTTAACTTGCTAGTGTGTACAACCATCATCGAAACGGGTATCGACGTACCAACGGCAAATACCATCTTAATGGACAGAGCCGATAACCTTGGTTTAGCGCAACTGCACCAATTGCGTGGGCGTGTGGGTCGATCTCACCACCAAGCTTATGCCTACTTGCTAACACCTCCCCCGAAAGCAATGACCAAAGATGCCGTCAAGCGATTAGACGCCATTGCTTCACTTGAAGACTTAGGTGCAGGCTTTACGCTAGCAACCCATGACTTAGAGATTCGTGGTGCAGGTGAACTACTCGGTGATGAACAGAGTGGTCAAATCCAGTCGGTTGGCTTTACGCTTTACATGGAGATGCTTGAACAAGCGGTTGAGGCATTAAAAGAGGGACGAGAGCCATCGCTTGATGACCTACTGCGTGAACAAACTGAAATTGAGATGCGCCTGCCTGCACTGTTGCCTGATGACTACATCCCAGACATCAATACACGTTTGTCTACCTATAAGCGTATTGCGAGTGTGAGTGACACCGACGAATTGGCCGAGTTGAAAGTCGAGCTAATTGATCGCTTCGGCCTTCTACCTGATGCTACCAAAAACTTGTTGTCAGTTTCTGAGCTAAAATTAGCCGCGGCGTCAATCAAAGCAAAGAAAATTGAAGCTCACGATAAAGGTGGATTCTTAGAATTCTACCCAGATGCTGACATAAACCCGGCCTACCTTGTTAAACTGTTGCAATCTCAACCGCAAAAGTTTTCAATGGAAGGACCAACAAAGTTCAAGTTTACGATACCATTGGTCGACAGACGGAAACGAATTCAATTTGTTAGTGATTTATTGGGCGAATTCAGACAGAACTTGCTGCCTTCAGCATAAGATCCAATCCACTTGCACATATAAATTATCCAGCCGATAGATCGGTTGGAAGACGGAGTAAAAATGAAAAGACTGATCCCACTGCTACTATTGTTCGTCTCACTGCCAAGTTTGGCACAGAGACAATTTGATATAGAAGTGATCATTTTTAAGCGTGCTGTTGATGCAGAAAAAGTGAATGAATCTTGGCCTAACACACAGCCTAAGATTTCACTTGAGCGCGTTGGTTCATTTCAAGACACCCAATACCGAGCAAAGAAAGGCGTACAAATGCTGCCTTACTCGGAATACAAGTTAACGCCTCAGAAAGACAAGCTACGTAAACACGCTGGTTTTGAAGTGCTAATGCATACCGCTTGGCGTCAGGGCGACCAAGGTAAGAGCTCGGCACCTGTATTCCACATTCAAGCAGGTAAAGATTTCTCTAAAGACTTCAACGCTGACGGTTCAGAGAAAGGTGCAGTAACTGCAGCAAATACTGATGGCTTCAAAGAAGAGACCATTGATAAGCCACTGTACGAATTAGACGGCAAGCTACAAATCTACGTTCAGCATTACCTCTATGCTGAAACAACATTGGATTTAAAAGCGCCGAGCGTTCGTGAAGTGACTCTTCAAGAGCAACAAATCGAGCTAGATTCACCAGTAAGTGGCGCCGAAAGCAATGTTCAAGTGGGCAACCTCACTGAGATTTCTCCCACGGTTGAAGTGGAAGAGTTCCTTAAGAGCTACCGCATGGACCAAAAACGTCGTATGCGCAGTACTGAGACTCACTACCTTGATCACCCGCTTCTTGGCATGGTGATTCAAGTTCGACGCGTGGCGCAGTAAGTTACTTGCCGATTCGGCTATAATTATATAAATAATTCAATACGCCCTCCATTGTGAGGGCGTTTTATTACGCGGTACTTACTATCCTTATCTACACGTTACTTGGTACGTCCTATGAGCCCTGACTTTCAGATCAATACACAAAATCTCAGCCTCAAAATTATTGAAGCCTCAGGCGCTCAAGAATTTTCGCAGCTGGTTAAGTCCTCCCCGAGTTTATTGCCATGGCTCGACTGGTGTCATAGCGAGTTTTCTATCATCGAGGCCGAGAAATTCATTCTGGCGACTCGCTTAAACTGGGTTAAAGCCGAAGCGTTTGGCTTTGGTATCTTCGAGCGAAAAAGCGATAAGTTAGTCGGTATGGTGGCCATTAATGAGCTTTACCACACCTTTAACATGGCAAGTTTAGGTTATTGGATAGGTGATGAATTTCAAAGAAAAGGGATAGCCAAGGAAGCGATGATTGCCTTATTTGAATTTTGCTTCGCACTGCTCAAGTTAACGCGTTTGGAGATTGTCTGCGATACAGAGAACCTACCTAGCCAAAAGCTGATCGAGAAATGTGGCGCTGAACGTGAAACCATTGCTAAGAATCGCTTTACCTTTAACGGTAAGCCGAAAGACGGCGTGGTTTATTCCGTGCTACCTCCAACCTCTTAACAGCTTAATAGCTTAATAGCTTAATAGCTTAATAGCTTAATAGCTTAATAGCTTAATAGGGTAACAATCCGTAACAACACGTAGTCGACACAATCAAAAAAGAGCTCCGAAGAGCTCTTTTTTATTATCAGCGTAATGACCTTAGAAGGCATGCCTGATTAGTGAAGCTTTAGGTTTGGACGAAGTACACGGTTAATACGACCAACTAACATCATCAGCGATGTTTTAATTAGTCCGTGAAGCGCCATCTGATGCATACGGTACAAAGAGATGTAAACGATACGAGCAATACGACCCTCAACCATCATCGAACCTTTAGTTAGGTTACCCATTAAACTACCTACCGTAGAAAATCGGCTTAGCGAAACAAGTGAGCCTTTATCTTTGTAGATGTAATCTTTCAGGTCACGGCCGTTTAACTTAGCAATGATATTGCTAAATGCACAACTTGCCATCTGGTGAGCCGCTTGTGCACGTGGTGGAACGAATGAACCATCTGCTTGCGTACATTGCGCTAAGTCACCAATAGCAAAGATATTGTCATCAAGCGTAGTTTGTAGCGTATTTTTCACAACCAACTGGTTGATACGGTTCGTCTCAAGACCACCGATATCTTTCATGAAATCTGGCGCTTTAATGCCTGCAGCCCAAACCATGATTTGTGCTGGGATCTTCTCACCATCTTTAGTCGTTAGGCCGTCAGCATCAGCTTGTGTAACCATTGTAGTCGTACGCACAGTTACACCAAGCTTCGTAAGCTCAGAGTGTGCTGCACTCGAAATACGAGGAGGTAAGGCTGGAAGAATACGCTCACCCGCTTCAACAAGGTTAACGTTCAGCTTGCTTGAATCTAGATCGCCAAAGCCATAAGTACGAAGCTCTTTAACCGCGTTGTGCAGTTCTGCAGAAAGCTCAACACCTGTCGCGCCAGCACCAACAATAGCAATATCTACTGTGCCTTGGCCGTTCTTAGCGTGAAGCTTTAAGAACTGGTTGTTCATTTCTGTACGGAAACGGTGCGCTTGCTCTGGACTATCAAGGAAAATACAGTTGTCGCGAACACCTGGTGTGTTGAAGTCGTTTGACGTTGAACCTAGCGCCATCACAAGAATATCGTATTCAAGTTCACGGCTTGGCATAAGCAGTTCACCGTGGTCATCTTTCAATTCGCTCAGAGCGATCACTTTACGTTCACGATCGATATCGTTCAGGCTGCCCATTTGGAAATCGAAGTAATGGTTTTTTGCGTGTGCGCGGTAGCTTAACGCATCAACACCCTCGTCCAATGAACCCGTTGCTACTTCATGAAGTAATGGTTTCCATAGGTGGCTTGCTTTACGATCTACCAGAGTAATCTGGGCACGCTTTTTACGACCTAAAGTGCGGCCTAGCTTAGTTGCTAGTTCTAAACCACCAGCTCCACCGCCTACTACGATAATTTTTGTCACAATGACAATCCTCTACAAAATGAATAAATGGGGTTCGGCTCGATTACTCCAACCGATAAATTCTATGTATCTACTCGGCCTTGAATGCGAAGGCTGTTACAAATTGGATTACCGCGAAAAAGAATAACGACAGCTCACCGAGTAGTTAGAGGGGTTACAAGCAACAAACATTGGCTTGCCGCTTTGCTCACTTGGATAAAAAGGTGACTACCTGAGAGGTAGAGCACAAATAATGGGCAAGTTTTATCACTCGCTCTCAATTTTTCTTGATATTTATCAAAATATTTTTCTTGGGAACATTATATATAGCAAAAAGATGACCGCAACAAAAATCCTTACCCACAATGAGGATTCGCGGCGAATTAGTTAACGTTTGCGCAAACTTATCTTTAAATGCTCAAACTCTTCAAAAAATAACTACAACCATTTGATTAATGTTCGGCTCTTGGGTTCAGATGTAAAAAAAGCAGCACTCAATTGAGTGCTGCTTTTATAAAATAACTGGAATAATTAAGCGTTTTTAAACGCTTTCATTGTCTTCAAGTGCTGAGAGATTTTTTTGAACTTATGACTCTCTTTTTCGTCCCAGATGACATCATAATAATCTTCTAACGCGGCAGCTGTTTTGGTATTGTCGTGAATCTCATCTTCACGAGAAAGCACCACTAAACAGCGACCTTTGTTCTTCATACGATATTGAGCAACACACTTAGTCGCGATGTCTTCGTACTCTTCTGGACGGTCAATTCGACCTACCATGTTGTTCTCAGGGTGCAGATTCGGGTTGAACACCACCTGCTTAATACCACATAAGAAACCAATACGTTCAGACCAAAAACCACCTAAGCCTACACCACAAATGATCGGATGCGGGTCATCGGATTGCTCTATCACTTTATGCACTTCTTTTAGCAAATGTTGCATATCGTGTTTTGGATGCAAAGTACTGTAGTTGATGAAACGAACGTCATCATCAATGAATTGCAACTGCAGTATTTTTTCGTGATTGCCCGGGCTAGTTGAGTCGAAGCCATGTAGATAAATAATCATTAGTACCTCCTTGTTGAATATTGGTACGTTTTAATTAATCTAACATGAAAAATAAGGTTTTAAAGGGAACACGAACGAAATTATATTTTTCACTTCCTAAACGTGATCCTAGCTACATAAAGTGTGACTCAGCGCCTCTGCTTCACGCAGATAACTTTCATCTCCCCAGAGCTGATGAGCAAGTAAATACCACAGCATCGCCATCATTTGGCTTCTTGGTAACCATGCTTCTACCCCATCAAGCCAAGGTTGGACATCATGGATGCCTCGCAGCTGACAGTACTTGTTAACGGCTTCAGCAACTGGTAATCCTGCAACAGCAATGGTCAACGTAAGATCAAGTCTAGGGTCTGCTAGTGCTGCATATTCCCAATCAATAACCTTAATCCCATCGCTATTTCTCACTAAGTTATAACCACCTAAATCAAAATGGCACAAAGACAGGTCAACATTTGGGATACTTGGAGCCACGCGCCACTCTTGATAAATCTTGGTGCAGGTTTCAGTCTTATGAATCGCATCAAGTTGGAGCCAGTAATGATCGACTCGCGCTGTGAAACTGAACGGTTGGAGTGGTAATCGCGCGGTATTAACCAAATGCACCGAGATCAGAGTCTTCAACAAATCATCAAGCTCTAAGCCTTCGTAAAGCGTCTCACCCGCAATCCATTCAACCAATAAGCCTTGCTCATTGACCACTATTGGACTTGGTCCAATACCTAGACGCTCAATTGCGGAAAGCACTTGATACTCTTCATGACGAGAGATAAAGAAGGCTTTGGTGATGGGAGTGATTGGACGCCAAACATACGCAGTGCCATCGGCTAACACCAACTTCCAACATCGATTAGTCAACCCGCCGGTCAGCGTTTGAGCTCTAACAGGTGGCTCAGAAAAGTAACCATCAAGCGAACTCAAACTGGTATCAAGAAGCTTAGCCTCAGACCAAGAAAAAATTGCCATATTTACTCCCTATAAACGTCTTAACTGCCCTATAAACGTCTTCATTTCCCCACAAAAAAGACACTGACCAAAAGCCAGTGTCTCTTCATAAACAGCACATCATGCACTGCATTGGCGTGTGACCAAGCTCTGTGTGGCCAAGCTATGCGCTGCCAAGACTAGACGCTGTCAAAACTGGCTGCGTTTAGTTGGCAAGTAAGCGAAATTAAAGGCCTAGTAGGCTCTTAGATTGTTGCTTACGGATTTCAGTCTCGTCAGCCCATTCAATCAAGCCAGACTCAAGATCCATTAGACGCATCGTCATTTTGTAGTAAACGTCTTCGTCGCTACCGTCTTTCTTAACGATGCTTGATAGGTTGCCGTACAGCATGTATTGAGCACCGACCATTTTACCGAATTGAATTGCTGAGCTTTGATTTACAAGCTCATCATTGTTTTGGAAGTTCAATTGGTCACGAACAGACTCTACACGGTCCATATCAACGAAACGGAACTTACCAGAATTCAGCATTTTAGTACTGATAGTGTCAGTGATTGACTCAGTATCGATGTGCTCACTTGTCTTGTTCTTGATTCGCTCTACGAACACGATTGGACGTTGCTCACGAGTAATGTAAGACACTGAACCAGACGCCATCATGCTATCGACCATTTCACCCGCAATCGTTTGAAGGTCAGTTGAACCGAAATCGATTGTCGTGGTTTCTACTGCTTGTGCATCACCGTAGCTTACCTTGTTTGAACAACCGCCTAAAATAACCGCTAAACCTAGTAGCGCAACGACACTCTTTTTCATTTTGTTTCCTCAACTTATCACTGAGCGGGGTTACCCACACTCTTAAATTCTTGTATTTACGAATCATTAGACCCGTTTTATCAGACTTACTGCTCTCGGAACTGGACTCTGAACTGAGTTGCTTTCGGGTTTACCGACACTTCCGACAACGAAATACTTTCAAAACCACGAACAATCGCTTGCTTCCAAGGGCCTTGCTTTAGGTTGACCTCAAGCCCGGCATCGTCGTACCAGTAAAAACGATAAAGGATATGTTGATCGCCTTTATAGTTACTGTTTAAACGAACAATTCCTCGAGTGTGACCGTCAACTTGGTCGGTACGGATATCTTCAACCAACAAACGGCTGCCCAATACCTTGTCACCAAAGAAAACGTTCTGGGTCAGACTATCAACCCTTACGCCAGCTGTATTATCAGCACAACCAGCCAGAGCCATAACCGCTGCTAAACTCACTAACCACTTTTTCATTACAGCCTCCCTAGCTGTTTATGCCACATTGTTGCATTGTTACCTTGTCGAGAAATCCACACCAAAGTGGTCTGCCCTTCTCGGATATCAAAGTCGTACGTTTTAGCGCCCGCTTCTAGCGTATATTGACCGCTGTTTGCTACGAACGTGCTGCTCTTAATTTCAGCAGGTAGAGATTGCCAACTGCGAGTGTCTGGTTGTTCGGTGAATGTATTCCACACATTGAACAAGATATTGCCGACATCGTTGCCTTTGGTCGCTTCTTTACGGATACGGTCTTTAGCTACCACACGTAAAGCCTGACGGATAACAATGCTCGTCATACGTTCAGACAAATCATTCTGAGCCATCGCGTTTACATCCGTGATCAAATGTTCTTGTAACGGTTGCCCACTGATTCGCAAGGCAGAAAAACGCTCTACGTTTTGACTCGGGTAATAGGGCAGCGCAAGAGAGTATATTGCCCCCTGATCGCGACTGTCATAAACAGGTAAATCTAATCGCCAACTGTCCATTGCTTGTACAGCGCTTTGTTCTTGAAGCACAATCACTCGCCCTTCACCTGCACCAAGCTTAGATGATTGCTTGTAACGCTTTTCCAATGTCGCTAAATCTTGTCGCATCCCTAAACGGGCGGCGGTTGCCATCGTTCTGTCGATAATTTCTTGGTTGTCTGGCATCACAGCCAAAGCACGACGATAGTCAACGTATGCGCTGTTTAAGTCATTCGATGCTTCATAAAGCAGTCCAGACAAAAACATCAAATACGCATTCTGTACCGACTGCAGCTTTTTACCCGCATCAGGGTAATTGGCAAGGATGCTACCCACATTGGCAGACAGGCCTTGCTTCTTCGCATCGCTGGCTGCTTTGTCTAACTCAGCCTCGCGTTGCTTCTTTGCTTGTTCTTGAACTTGGTTGGCGCGACGCATTTCGATCACCGCACCTTCTAAATCGTTTTTCTTGAGATAATTTAAACCGAGATACAGATGAAGAAACCCCAGCTCATAATCGGCTGGCACATACTCGGTAATATTATCATTCACCGCCAATGCACCCACGCTGGTTGCACTGTCTGAAATCGAGATAACGGCTTTTCTTTGCTGCTCAGTTACCGCCTGATCCGCCACTTCAAACGAAGACTTACTCTCTGGGTATTGCTGATCCAGAAGGTTAATTCTACCTCTTTCAAAGTTATCAAGGATGTCACCCGCAGCGTAATCTGGTAGCTCTTGTTGAGCCTCTGAATAATCTCCAGATTTAACGGCTTGGTAGATCTCTTTGTTTTGCGCGCTGTAATGACTGAATAGGTTTCCTGCAGACATACTTGCACAGCCCACAGTCAACGCCGATAACAGGGCAATGGAAGCGAATCTAAACTGTTGCTTCACTTATCGTCTCCGTGCATGTTTAAAATGCCAACTTTGTTAGGGTCTGTTGACCTTTCGTGGTTAAATTTTGTTCGAGATAGAATCATTTTAGGCACGGCAAGGAGTATGTAGCCTAGTCATTCTAAGTTAATACTTCTTAACAAAGCATAAAACGATTCTAGCCGAACCCTTCGGGCAGTCTTTGTGGTTCATTTCTACTGCGTTATCAGCTTCTCATGTAGGCTAGCTACACTTCAAAGCCTCTGCCTTGTAGAAATTTCCCACAAAGTGCTGCAAAAATCAGCTCGAAAGATCAATAGACCCTAGTCTCATTATCAAAACGAAACGTGTTGTAAAAAGGATCTCAAGCAAGTTGATGCCCTACTGATTTAGCCTCTGCCTAGGCGATGCCGACATTCAGACAACAGATAGAACTTAAAGTTGGCATACAAACTACAAATTTTCCAACTAACTACTTGTGTTAACCCACTAATGAGTTCGTTTAAACTAGCTCATTAGCTTTCATTAACTTGGTAGCTTTGCATTAGCTCATTCACTTTTTATTAGCTCATTAAGAGGGGACCAAGTGGACGGCCCCCAACCAAGTGCATGTGAATATGGTAAACCTCTTGGCCACCGTGAGAGTTACAGTTCACAATAAGACGGTAGCCATCTTCTGCGATGCCCTCTTCTTTTGCTAACTTGCGAGCCACGGTAAACATGCGCCCCATCATGGCTTCATCTTCTATTTCAACATCATTCGTTGTTGGAATCAGCTTGTTTGGGATGATTAAGATATGGCTTGGCGCGCGAGGGTTGATATCGCGAAATGCGGTTACTAAATCGTCTTGGTATAGTAGATCTGCTGGGATTTCTTTGTTGATGATCTTAGTAAAAATGGTTTCTTCAGCCATGTTTCTCTCCGATAAAACATTTATTTTTTAATGCTTTGAGTATGCGCTATGCCGCATCAAACCACAATAAATCTGCTTTAAAGCATAATAAAAAACACCGTTCAAATCAAAGAAAACGAGCCTTAGCTCTCAAGAATGGCATGTTGATTATAACTGAGGGCTATTTTTGACGTGTGCGTCATAAAATGCGTAAACGGAGCTCAATAGAATGCTGATAATTTTGTTAGTTTTACTTTGACCTGACATTAGGTCTGCATTTTTATTTAGGGAGAAAGCCATGAAGGGATCTGTGATCAAGCGTATGTACGCTGGTTTCGCACTGATCATCATCATGTTCGCAGTCACGATAACCATCATGATGAACAGCATGAATCAGATACACAGCAATTTTGAGAGTGTCTCAGAAACCTCACTACCACTTGTCGCGCTTTCAAATCAAACAAGTGTTCAATTGCTTTCTGCTGATAAATCATTCAAAGATTACTTAACCACACAAAACGCTGAACGCATGTCTGCAATGCGTACTGAGTTTGCTGCGTCACAAAACTCGTTTTCAGAAGTTCTCGGAAGTTTAGAAGCGGCAAGCCAAAACAATGTTTCGCTCACTGAACGCATTGCCCAATTAAGAGCAATGGAAGAACGCTACTTCGCCGAAGCAGACGAAGCGATGAACAACTACGTCGCGATGTTTGAAGCTCAAGAGCAAGTACAGAAAGCATCTCGCGATTTCCAACGCTTACATTCAGAGTTAACTGTTGGCATGAAAGAGTACGTTGCCGACCAAAAAAGCATCTCTGTAAAAGTGATGGCAAAAAGCTACTTCATTAAACTTCAAGATGCTGAAGTGATTACCTCTGATGCGCTAGCGAGTTCTGATGTTGCCTTCGTTCAGAAAGCCGTTAACCAAAACAAAAAGGCCGTTACTCACCTTAACTACGCTTATCGCGGCCTATCCACACAACTGCCAGCACTTAAAAATGTCTTTGATGAATCGGTTCAGAAATTCACCAAAGACGTTGGTCAAAAAGGCGGTGTGTTGGACAAGCACAACAACTACTTGAAAGCGAAACAAGCTCTGTACATCAACATTGCTAACTTAGCCGTAGAAATAGACCAAGCCATGGCTGTTTTAGACTCATTCAACGTGACTGCGGAAGAGCAACTGAACGCTTCACTTGAAGACGCAAGCAGCATCTACGACAAAGGCCTGTTCAATGCGATTGCAATTGGTATTGTTGTCACCGTATTCGCTGCAGCAATTGGTTACCATATTGCACATAGCGTAAGAGAGCCATTAACTCGCATTCTAGGTACATTAGAAGGCCTAACTGAAGGCGATATGACTCAGCGTATCGATATTCGTTATGACAACGAATTCAGCCGTGTGAGTCGTCACATCAACACCTTAGCCGACAACCTACGCAATATTCTGGTGAAACTGAATGACGCTTCAGATGACTTAACGAAGACCGCAAGCGTAAACCAGAAAACCTCTACAGAGACGCAAGCTCAACTGAACAGCCAACGTGAGCAAACGGCAACTGTCGCGACCGCAATGACAGAAATGTCTCATTCTGTACAAGAAGTGGCGAACAGCGCGCAAAGCTCACTAACCATGGTTCAACAAGTAGAATCGGCTTCTGAGTCTGGTCGTCAGATAATGAACACCAACATCAGTACCATTAACCAGCTCGAGGTTCGCCTTACTGAATCTGTTGGTGCTGTAGGTGAGTTGCAACAGATGAGTAGCCAGATTGGCTCAATCCTCGATGTTATCCGTGGTATTGCTGAACAAACCAACCTACTTGCACTCAACGCGGCAATCGAAGCAGCGCGTGCCGGTGAGCAAGGCCGTGGTTTTGCAGTGGTTGCCGATGAAGTACGCGTGCTAGCACAGAAGACCACTCAATCAACGTCTGAAATCGAGACCATGATCAGCAACCTGCAATCAAGCTCGAAAACAGCAAGCAACGTGATTGAAAGTTGTATGAGCGATATGGACATGTCGGTTCAACAAGCTTCAAGTGCCAACAGTGCGATGGAAGAGATCCAAGCCTTGATTCTAGAGATCAGCCACATGAGTACACACATCTCTCAAGCAGCCGCTGAGCAGAGTGAAACTTCTGGTGATATTGCGCGGAATATAGAAGACATCAACCATATCGCAGATAAGAGTTACCAAGCGATGTCTTCAATTGCTGAGGCAAGCCAAAACCTAACAATTCTCGCAAACCAGCAAGGTGATTTGGTTCATCAGTTCAAGCTATAGGTAGCTGAGAAATTGATAGATATTTAGTGAGAATATTGGGACTTCTTACCCAATAGTGATAACTATTTGAACAAGGGCAACTTTTATCAAGGGTTGCCCTTGTTTTTTATGATCTTTGTCATTATATGATTATTAAGGCTTGCTGCTTCCCGTTTTTTCTTTCACCTTTATGAGCGAGCCGCTATTAAGGAATTTATATGGCTGTTCATGTTGGCATTATCGATCAAGATCCCATTCGCTTGATCACCCCACTACTCGATAACCGAACGATCAGCACTCACATCGTGTTCATCGGTGACAAGAATCAAGTCAGTATTTACCAACGCTTAGACAGCGTTTTGCAGAAGCGCGACATTACGAGTGAATTTTTCGAGATTCCAACCCTCGTAAATACATCCGCGATTAAAGAGTCTATCCAAAACCTTGCCGAAGACCTCAAAGCTCGTGGTGAAGAAGTGAAACTCAACGCAAGTTGTGGCCTTCGTCACCGCCTACTTTCTGTCTACGAAGTATTTCGTACTTACCACTGGCCAATCTTTGTTGTTGAACCAAACAGTGACAAGCTGTGCTGGCTTTACCCGAATGGCAAAGAAGACGCACAAGTTCAAGACCGCATCACTATCGACGACTACCTGACTGTGTTCGGCGCTCGTGGTGAGTTCAGCGATGTACAGCTGTCTCCGCAACTTGATCAAAAGCTTTATGAGCTGGGTGAACGCTGGGCAAGTAATGCACTAGAACTCGGCCCAGGCCTTGCTACATTGAACTATCTTGCAACGACCTGCCGCAAAGAACAGAGACTTGATGTAGGGTTGTCAGAGAAACAACAAGGTTATCGTGAGCTAAACATGCTGTTGAGCGATTTGGTTGAAGCTAAGATCGCCACTTACGACAATGGTATTTTGACGTTTGCCAATGAAGACGCACGACGCTTCTCAAACGGCGAATGGCTTGAAACATTGGTTCATAGCACAGTTAAGCAGATCCAAGATGACATGCCGACCATTCAAGACCGCTCTTTGAATGTTCAAGTTTATCGTCAACTCGGTGAGCGCGAGGTTCGTAACGAGCTTGATGTTGCCTCTGTAGTGAACAATAAGCTGCACATCATCGAGTGTAAGACCAAAGGTATGCGTGATGATGGCGATGATACCTTGTACAAGCTGGAATCGCTTAGAGACCTTCTGGGTGGCCTACAAGCACGTGCAATGTTAGTGAGTTTCCGCCCTCTTCGTCATAACGACATCACACGAGCAGAAGATCTTGGCCTTGCATTGATTGGCCCTGACGAATTAAAAGATCTTAAAACACACCTAGCGGCATGGTTTACCGCCGCCGGTGGTGATGAAGATTTAGAATGCTAAAAGCCAATAGACTCTTGAGAGCTCAACGCTCTTAAGTAAATCTAAAAAGGCGAATGACGATTAGGTCACTCGCCTTTTTTGTTCTCTAGCCATTTATCTGTTTAGCTCTATTTTCATCTTTCAACTATCTATGTCTCTAATTTCTTTGCCCCATAAAAAATGGCCGCATCATTTGATGCGGCCATTTTTAAATCTTGGAAACAGACTTAAAGCATTTTACGAGCAGCTTCTACAACCACTTTGATTGAACGAGCTTCTGTTACTTTTAGCGTTTCGTGATCAGGCGTCTCTTTTTGAGTACGGTTGATGATTACACCAGCAACACAACCCGCTTTAAGACCAGAACTCGCACACATAGTTAGAAGCGTTGCAGATTCCATTTCGAAGTTTAGAACGCCCATGTCTTGCCATTCTTGCATAGAGCCTTGGAAACGCTTAACAACGCGACCAGAGAACGTGTCGTAACGCTCTTGACCTGGGTAGAACGTATCGCTTGATGCCGTTACGCCCATGTGGACTGTTGCACCTGATTCATCAACTGCCGCTTTCATTGCTGTTGCAACTTCAAAGTCAGCCACTGCTGGGAACTCCATAGGAGCAAAGTGCAGGCTAGCACCGTCTAGACGAACAGAACCTGTAGAAACAATCATGTCACCCACGTTTACGTGTGGTTGGATAGCACCAGTAGTACCAACACGTAGGAAAGTGCGAACACCAAGTTGAGCAAGCTCTTCAACTGCGATAGAAGTAGATGGACCACCGATACCTGTTGAACATACAACAACTGGCTTGCCGTCTAGCTCTGCGCGGTAAAGCGTGTATTCACGGTGACTAGCAAGAAATACAGGATTCTCCATCTCTTCGGCAATTTTTTGCACACGAGCAGGATCACCAGGAATGATCGCAAGAGTAGCACCGTTAAGATCTGCTTCAGTAACACCTAAATGGAAAACAGCTTGAGACATAGTTCGCTCCTTTTGGCTTATTGGGCTTTTTACCCTTATTTAAGCTCATAGTAAATTCGTGGGGTACGAACACACTCTAACCAAGCTCATTACAAAATGAAGTGACGAGCGTCACACCAATGATCGCAACAAGATTTCAAGTTTCACGAAAAACCGATTGGCATCACAAAAATAAGCAATCTACACGCATGTGTTGCATACGAATGAGACAAAAAACGCCTTTAACGTATTACCGCTAAAGGCGCTTTTTATATTAGGCGTTTTTGATATTAGGTGCTTTTAAATTGAGAGCGTCATACATCAGGAACCTGAAACTAATCCGCTTTTGATTTGAATCGAAGTAAACGAAGAGCGTTGAGTGTCACCAAAGCTGTTGCACCACTATCCGCTAAAACTGCCACCCATAAACCGGTAATACCTAGCAAACTGGTCACTAAGAACACACCTTTCAAACCAAGTGCAAGTGCGACGTTTTGGCGAATGTTATTCATGGTCGCTTGCGACAGTTCGATCATCGCTGGTAACTCAGTTAAACGGTTATGAGTCAGTGCTGAATCCGCAGTTTCAAGAGCAACATCCGTACCACCGCCCATTGCGATACCTACATTTGCCGTTTTCATAGCCGGCGCATCGTTGATGCCATCGCCCACCATGGCCACATGTGACTGCTGAGATAACTGTTCAACGTAAGACACCTTGTCGCTTGGCAATAGGCTTGCTTTATACTGCATACCAATCTTGCTGCTGATCGCTGCCGCGCTTCGCGGGTTATCCCCAGTAAGCATGATAGATTGAATTCCCAAGTCATTGAGTCGTTCAATCGCAAGCTTAGCGTCACTACGTAACGTATCTTGCCAAGCAATCAGACCAATCACAGTCGCAGCTTGCTCTATTGATTCTTCTTGATCTTTAAGCTCAAGGGCAACCACAACCGTCTTGCCCTCGCCTTCTAATGCCTCAACCTGAGAAACAACATCGGCACTAAGATCGAACGTCACCTTAGAAGGCGATAGAACCTGATACTTAATTCCGTCGACATCGCCTTCAACACCACTACCGATCAGCGCGGTCTTGTTGTGTGACTCTGGAATTTCGACATTCAGTTCTTTCACTTTAGCAACTAGCGACTGCGCCAATGGGTGAGTAGAACCCACTTCAATTGCTCCAACCACACGCAGCATCGCATCTTGTTGCCAACCCGATAGAGGCTGAATGTCCGTAACCTGAGGTTTACCTTCAGTCAGTGTGCCCGTCTTATCGAAGGCAATAGTTTGAATTTTACCAAGCTGCTCCAGTGCTGCGCCGCCTTTAATTAGCGCACCACGTTTCGCGGCTGCTGCTAAACCAGACGTAATCGCGGCTGGAGTTGAGATAACCAACGCACACGGACAAGCAATCAACAATAGCGCTAAACCACGATAGACCCACGTTTCCCAAGGCTGTGCGAACAACAATGGTGGTGTGATGATGACTAAAAGAGCCACCAACATCATTAACGGTGTATACCAGCGACTGAACTTATCGAGGAATCGCTCGAGCGGCGCTTTACGAGATTCGGCTTCTTCAATCAGGTGAAGAATTCGGTCGATCGCGTTCTCACCCTGTTTTGAAGTGATGGTGATACGCACCACTTTATCCACCACCACAGCGCCAGCCATGATGCTGTTGCCTTCGATATGTTCAACAGGAACAGATTCACCGGTTAACGCACTTTCATCGAAGCTTGCAGCGTCGGTAATCAGTTTGCCATCAGCAGGTAAACGAGAGCCCGCCGCCACTTCAATCACATCACCGGGAACCAGTTCACTGACTGCTACTTCGACACGCTCGCCGTTGATGATCTTGGTTGCGTTTTCTGGTACCAACGCCATTAGCGCTTGAACGCCACTTCTTGCTCTTGATGAAGCAAACGCTTCTAAGCGCTCACCAATCAAAAACAACAGTAAAACCATCGCCGCTTCCGCGGTTTCGCCCAGATACAAGGCACCCAGCGCGGCAACACTCATTAGAGTTTCTATTGCGAAAGGTGTACCTGAGCGTGCCAACTGAACCGCTTTCTTAGCCACCGGATATAATCCGAGTAGACAGGTTGCGGTGAATAAGCCTTCACTTAATTGAGGATATGTACTTTTCAGAAGCGCAGCGAACAGCATTGCCGCTGCAATCGCGATAATCTGAAAATTAGGTTGGATGTACGCTTGCCAAAAAGTCTCAGGTTGTTGTTTTTCTTTCTTAGAACCGACTTCCGAAAGAGGGAAGCCCGTTTTGATAGAGACCTGTTCAATGGTGTCGGCAAGACTTTCATTATCGAATTTAACAACCAGTTTTTCGGTAGCAAAGAGAACCTTCGCTTGAATAACACCGTCAATATTACTGATCGCGTTTTCTATTTTTCTTGCACAAGCTGGGCAGTCCATTCCGGCAACCAGCCAACTTTTGGAAAATTGGGCGTTAAGAGACTCAGTTAAGGGCAGCCGGTCTTCTTCTCCACTGTCTGAACCACAACAATCATCTGCTGCTGCAGAAGCCGTCGTAGAACTACAGCATGATGAAGTACCCGCTGCCGTGATGCTGGAAATTTTAGGACTGGAACAGCTTGCTCCTGCCGTTTGAGGTTGAACGTCCACTTTTGTTGAGCGGCATGCTGCATGTTTTGCGCACATAATGTATCTCCTTAATACTCAAAAGCCTTGAGGTTGTTGCTGGCTAATCACAGCAACCAAACCTTAAGTTCATCAAAAGTATAAACCTTGGAGGCTACTCCAAGGTCAAGAAGAAATTGTCCAAGGCCAAGAAGAAATTTGCAAACCGACCAATCTCGTATTGGAATGCCGGTGTTATTGCGACTTGAACTCTTTACACTCTTCTCTGTTCGCAGATACATCATCAATAAGAACCGCATCGTGTGAACAAAACGGTTGTGTATTCAAGCTCACTATCGATACATCGTCTTCTACAGGATCAACTTGGGAACCTTGCATAAGCTCGGCAATATGATAGCGAAGCACCAAGGTACCGAGTATTCCGAACAAAACATTACCCAAGGCTTGCCCATACAACACACCCAATGCGCCATACCATTGTGAGCCTAAGTAGACGAACGGCAATGTACCGAGAGTGGCTTTACCCAGATTCAGTGCTGTCGAGTAAAGCGGTTTACCCAGGTTATTGAAAGACGTATTGGCAACAAACAGCGCGCCATTAAAAGTAAAGGTTAAGGCGACATAAGTACAAAATGCCGCAACAATAATTGCTGCATCACCTTGCAGGCTAAAGCCTTGGATCACATAGTCTTGGACAAAGTACAACAGAATACAGACAGCGATGGTGTATGCCGTAGTAACCAACAATGAGTTGTTGAGTGTTTCTTTTACTCTGTCCATTCGTTCTGCACCAAAGTTTTGCCCAATGATTGGTCCTACAGCGCCAGACAAGGCAAAAATAACCGCAAAGCAAACCGGCGTTAGACGACCAATCACGGCAAAACCCGCGACAAAATCCTCACCGTATTGTGCGATACCCGTTGTCACAATCGCATTACCGATAGGTGTTGCGGTATTAGTGATAATTGCGGGAAGCGCAATGGCCAATATAGGGCGAATATTAATGCGCCACTGTACCAGTGAAGGAGGTGCAACCAAGTGATGACTACGAATCAGAGGATACAGCGAGAAAAGAAGCACCGAAAAACGGGCAAAAACAGAAGCAATAGCCGCCCCTTCTATATTCCAACCAAAACCAAAAATAAACAGAGGATCCAAAATCGCATTAACGATACCGCCCGACAAAGTCGCCCACATCGAACGTTTGGCATCGCCTGCCGCCCTCAAACCCGCACCAGCCGCCATCGCCAACGCCAAAAATGGACCACTTGGCAATAAAATCTGTAGGTAAGCTTGGGCACGCTCTGCGGCAACCCCTTTTGCCCCTATAGCGGCTAACAGTTCTGGGATATAAGCAAACATAACCGCGGTAATCGTCAAACTGATGACAAAAGCAGTCAGCATAATACTGGTGGCGAGGTTTCGAGCGTGTTCCTGATTCTTTGAACCGATCGCTTTGGAAACTAACGCGCCCATAGCAATGGAAGTACCGATCGAAACGGAGGTAGAGAAAAAAGTCAGCGTGCCTGCAAAACCCACCGCAGCGGCCAATTCGACTTGTCCCAACATACTGATGAACAACATATCGAGTAAATCGACCACGAATAACGCCATCAAACCGACTGAGCCAGCCCCCGACATCACCAAGATGTGGCGCATCGTTGAACCTTCTACAAACTTTGCCGTTTGATTTGACATGAAACCTCCAAAAGCTGGGACACCCACAAGCAAGCTCCCTAAACTAGTGATCCAAAGCGAGCGTTCCACAAGCTAGGGAGCGACAAAGAAAGGATCGACCAAGAAAGGCTCTATACAGAAAAAAGGCGCTAGTGCGCCTTTTTTCAATTGAGGGTATTGAGAAAAATAATCGTTCTTAACACGCTACTATACCTGATGTTTGAAGCATTCTTCCAAGTTCTTGCCGATTGCTCTCAAAACATCGGTTCTGGTGATAATACCCACTAGCTTTTTATTATCGAGCACTGGATAAGCTTTTGGTTTACCCACTTGCATCATATCTGCCAATTCAATGATGGATAAGTCTGGTGATACCGATAGCACCTCTTGGTACATACAATCACCCACAATGTGTGTGTCTTGGCAGAAATAGCTTACCTTCACCAATTTTTCTAATAAATCTTGCTCAGAAAGGAAACCAATAACTTGCTCATTATCATCAATTACTGGACCGCCCATGTGATGGCTGCTCATTACTCTATCTAACGCGAGACTTAACGGCATGTCAGGAGTGAATGTCACAACCTGCGGCGTCATGTAATCTTTCACTTTTATTGAATGCATTGCGTTCTCCCTAAATACTTTTCGTCATGTCTTTTTCTATCTTGTTAACCTAATTGTTGTCTAAAATCTTGATTTTACTAAATGGATTTCAACAATTTTATTGATAGGTAAAACCTACCAAGGCGAGAAAACAAGGTCACAAAAGGCTTGTGAGCATTTTTACGCAAGCAAAAAAATAAAAAATAGAGTCCTTACAAAGCCTTACTTTATGACACTGGCTTGAATGAATAAACCTTGTACTCTTCACGCCATAAATAATTATATCGTTACAATTAGGCCGTTTATGCAACACAACAACAGTATGTACGCGTACATTTATTCCGGTGTCGATGGTACAGAAAACACCCTCATCGCTACTGTCGATAACCAAGAAAAGCCCCTTATCTCTAGCTGCGTCGATGAGATAAAACACATGTCTAGCTTAGCGATTGATCTGGCGGCAAAACACAATTTGAAAGTAAAGCTGGTCAAATACCAAAGAGAGCAAGAGATCGACTTCGGCTTGTTCGTTAAATAGCAGACTCATCACACATGTCTTGACCGACAAGCTCAACAAGCATTGTCAACGACACATGAATACCGTATTTTGTGGCAAGTTCTTGAGTAGGTAATCACATTGACGATGATTACCTGCTTTAACCGATAAGCGCTCGAATTGGAGACATCCGTCGCACCGCTTTTCATTGTCCAAACGGTTCACTATGACTTCGCTTCGTTCTCCTCAAACTGTTCTATCTCACTTTATCCCTAAGCTAAAAAGCTACTTTAGCGAATTATTGGATTTCCAATCGCGCATTTGGGTGGTTCATATTTTTGAAGACTCCATCACCGATCAGTCCTTTGTTATAAATGAAGATGGCTTTAAAGAACCGTTAGAGTGGATGAAGAAACGAGCCTATCAAACAGCAATGCTTGAACGAGTTGAGAAGATGAAAATTTCACAAGTGATTGAGATTCAATTCGAAGACAAGATGCATCGATTGATGCGAGTGAAGTAGCTCTATTGTTTGGGCATTCACGAAAGGCCCTTGCTAGAAATTAAGCATAAAAAAGGCCAGCGCTCGCTGACCTTCTCTCATTGGTTAAAAACCATCATCTAACGCGCACAATACTCATGCCACAGACGCACCGCTTTCTGGTATGCCTCAGTTTTATCGTGCGTTTCTGCGAATAAAATCGCAGTCATACTGTCCACAACACTGTTCGCCATCAACTCCATCTCATCTTCCGGTGTACCCAGTACACATTCAGAAGGCAGAGGCAGTTCAACATTCATCGTGCCTTCCCAGTAGAAAGATTCCACCTTCTCAGGAGAACTCATCCAGACCGTTTGACTCACTTTAGGGTTGTATTCTGATTCGCCATTCATGCCTTTAAATGAAATCACCGAGTGGGATTTATTACCAATGACATGCTCAACTTCAGCGTGTAATTGAGGAAAGCCCGGGTGAAAACTACCACGCAAGCCCAAACGACCACCACCGGGGTTCAATGCTCGAACTACAGTATTAATCGGCGTTCTCAGCCCGTAACGGTGTTTCCAACCAATCATAGTTTGAGCTTCAGGTGCGAAGTTCGCCAAAGGCAAATAGGCGATACCATCCGCTTCAAGGATCTGCTTGGCGTCTTGTGTGTCTTGAGCTCGGCGAACACCAACACACTCTAGGTGAGTCTCAACGTGCGTACGGCCACTTGGTTTGTCCATGTAGCCATGCATTAAGACTTTATAGCCATTATCAGCTAAGATTTTTGCCGCCAACAAATTCCAAGGCTTACCACTGGCGGTATCGTTACGCTTACCTGCGTAGCACGGCCAGTCAATATCGGCGCCTAAGTCTGGCACTCGAGATTGAAACGCTTTTACAAAGCCAGCGATCTCTTCATTAGTTTCATTCTGCACACGAATCAACATCAGTAGCATAGCCATTTGGTCGTCGCCGACCTCTCCGCTTAAATACTCATCCATGATGCGGTAGGCTTGTTCGAACGATAAAGGCTTACGCCCTCTTTCTCCTCGTCCAACTGTACGAATACACTCTAAAATACTACTCATTGATTGTTTATTCTCTTCCGTTGATATCAATAAAATTCGAATACGCTTTCGATTCTATGATACCCACAGTGCATTGCAAAGCGATTCAGTGGCTATCGACCTAATTACCAATACGCGGATTGGTGTTCTAAAAGTAAACTTACTGGTGTAAAATTATCGAATGCAATGCTAACTGCGACCTATTGAGTAGTATCCCGATGACTGTAAAAAAAACGCTGAGCCAAAGAAAACGTGAATCGATCGTTGCCGCTGCTATCGCAGAGTTTACTGAGCACGGTTACAAGGCCACCAGCATGGATAAAATATCGAGCCGCGCGGAAGTATCAAAGCGCACCGTATACAATCACTTTGCCAGCAAAGAACTGCTTTTAGAAGAGATTCTAGACAGCATTTGGAGCAAAACTCTCGCCGCGACGCATTTCCCTTATCAAGCAGAACTGCCACTTGAAGAACAGCTTTCGTCGATAGCCAATCAAGAACTTGAGTTACTTGAGTCTGAAGGCTTCATCGATCTGTCACGTGTCTTATTCTCAGAGTATTTCCACAATGCCGAACTGGCGCATCAAGCGATGGAAAAGTATTCCCAAGCAGAAAGTGGACTCACAACCTGGATTAAAGCAGCACTGGCAGATGACCGCTTAATTGAACTAGACCCTCTATTTGCATCTACCCAGTTTATTGCACTGTTAAAGTCTTTTGCATTTTGGCCACAAATCATTGGTCATACGCCGTCACCGGATGCTGAACACAAACAAGTGATCATCCAATCCAGTGTCGAGATGTTCCTGAAACAGTATCAAGCGTAATAAAAGTTGAGCTCGGCTAAGTTTTATTGGGTTTGATTAGAGATGCACAAACGAGTGAGGTATGATTCGCCTGCTTCACTCGTTTACCAAGACTAAGAATTCATGCCAAAGTTGATTAACAAAATTTGGGTACACGCTTTCATGCTCTTCGCTATGCTAATGGCCACCATTAGTGTGGACAGCATCGCGAGCAGCAATGCTCTGCAAGCCCCCCAAGCTCAATCAACTTCTGCCAATAGCTTCTCTTTCTCTGCTTCTAACATCAGTTCTGTAGAGAGCACCCCAACACCTTTTTCCAGCGCACAACCCACCGTTGAGCACCACTGTTGTGGATCGGTCTGTCTACTGAAAATGCCACCACTGATCGTTTCTGAATCTTTCGAACCGCAGATTGAATCACTGGCACTGATAGAAAAAGAGCCTTCGCACAAAGCGATTGTTGCACCACAAGCGCCATACCGCCCCCCTATTTCCTAATCGTTTGTCCCTGTTTGGCAATATCTGCCACCAAGTTATAACAGCATTTTTGCTGTATCAAATGACATCCGAATTTAGGAAATGAACACATGAAAAAACTATTTAGCCTCTTTGCCGCTCTACTCTTGAGCGCTTCAGTAAACGCCGCACAATTTGAAGAAGGCACGCACTACAAAATCCTTGATGTAGCAAAGGCCGACAAGCCTGTCGTTACCGAATTTTTCTCTTTCTACTGCCCACATTGTTACAAGTTTGAAGGGGTCATTAAGTACCTAAAAGCAGACTTGCCAAAGTCAGCAAGCTTCCAAAAAGTGCACGTCGCTTTTATGGGTAACAACATGGCAGTACCAATGGCGAAGGCTTACGCGACCATGATTGCTCTAGACGCTGAAGAAAGCATGGTTCCTGCCATGTTTGCTCAGATCCATGAGAAGCAACAAACACCAAAAAATGAAGCAGAACTGCGTGAAGTTTTCATTGATAACGGTATCGATGCGAAGAAGTTTGATGCGGCATACAACAGCTTTGCAGTGAACTCGATGCAAAAACGTTTCGATAAAGAGTTTGATCAAAGCACACTAACAGGTGTTCCTGGAGTTCTGGTTAACAACAAATACATCGTGAAACCGGATCAAATCAAGAGCTACGAAGAGTACAACCAACTAGTTAACTACCTGCTAACGCTCTAAGTCCGTTTTTCATCTCAAAGCCAGTGATTTCATCGCTGGCTTTCTTATATATGAAGTCTCCCTAGCCGCTCACCATTCCCGTAAATCCGCTTGGGAAGTATTGTTAACTGGCATCCTCCACAATTTTTCATATACTGCACTCAATTAAGCTATCCACTGTGCTGTAGCATTCAAAATATTAGCACTCAAATATTGGGACCTTTATGATCATTCTGACCACAAACTTTGGCGACATTGAAATTGAACTGAACCTTGAAAAAGCGCCGGTAACGTCGAAAAACTTCCTTAAATACTGCCAAGATGGCTTCTACGAAGGCACAACATTTCACCGTGTTATTGAAGGTTTCATGATTCAAGGTGGTGGACACACTATCGACATGACAGAAAAGCCAACTCGTGCACCTATTGTGAATGAAGCTAACCGCGGCTTAAAGAACGTGATTGGATCTCTCGCAATGGCTCGCACTGACGCACCCCATTCAGCAACGGCGCAGTTCTTTATCAACCTTGACGACAATGATTTCCTTGATCATACAGCAACCAGCAACTCAGGTTGGGGCTACGCTGTGTTTGGCAAGGTATCAGCAGGTATGGATGTGGTAAACAAGATTGCGCTTGCACCAACCACCACTCGCTGGGGACATGAAGATGTGCCGTGTGAAGACATCGTGATTACTAAAGTCACTGTTCGCGACTAATTCACTCACGTGCTTTCCTGCCCCTAGTGCATTCGAATTGATTGCACAAAGAAAAGAAGGCAGCGCGCTAGAACTATGGTGGTAAGGATTCGACTTTACCACCTGTATTCAAAGCTCGTTGTTAGAATCGTTACCAACGAGAGCGGTAAGTACGGTGACATCCTTTACAAGTCTTGTTCACAGAATCTAACCCTTGTTCTGCGCTCGACAAGTCTTGCTCAACACTCGCTTGATAAAGCTCTGCAAAGCCTTGGTTCATCTGTAACATCAGTTGGTTAAATTTCTCAGGCTTGCTCCAAATCTCCTTTTTTGCCTTACCTCCAGTATCACCTTCAGCAAAACTCGCATTCAATACGGTTCCATGTTCCACCAACATGTCACTTAGCTCACCCACTTTCAGCCAATCCACGTCACTGTTATTCAATTCTGAATCGACTTGTTTGCTGACCTCTTCAATAGAGCTAAAAGCTTGCTGACGATTATTTACAACATCCGCTGCAGCGATAGAGATCATAGGTAGAGCAATCGTAGGCAGTGCGATGATTAAAGCGATGGTGAATTTTTTCATAGTGTCATTCCTAGTGATTAATTGATTGAGTGCTTAATTGACTGAGTGGCTAATTGACTGAGTGATTTGTTCGTTAATTACTGATTGGTTTCTTAATAAATTACGGCTTGATAGTTCAGCCGTAATCGATGAGATGCACTTAATTTACACAACAATAGTTGCGCGTGCAACTATTGTTGTGTAAATTATTCCCACCAAGCAAATTCGCAAACAGGAAAAGCATTATGAAAATCTGGGATCTACCAACTCGACTTTATCACTGGCTTCAAGCCGCACTCTTTATTGGACTTGCTGCGTCAGGGTTTAACGGACAAGGCCCTCATGTTTACTTAGGCCTCGCACTGTTCAGTCTGATTTTATGGCGCTTGGTTTGGGGAATCGTCGGCAGCGATACCAGTCGCTTTTCTCAATTTATTAGCTCTCCAAAATCGGCTTGGATTTACTTACGAGGAAAAGCACGACCAAAACCGGGCCATAATCCGTTAGGTGCGTGGATGGTGATAGGAATGATCACGACTCTGTTTGTCCAATGTATGACAGGGCTTGTTATTGCTGGTTTCTTTGATGCGATTCCAGGTTCGGAACGCGTGATTACTGGTGCAGTATTCGATGTGTTATGTACGGTGCATGGCATTGCAGCACGCATGTTAGTGGTCTTTGTGGTACTGCACTTGGTGGCCATTTTCATCTACAAACTGCGTTCAAAACCGCTGGTTCTTGCCATGATCACAGGCAAACAAAGCCATTCAGCGTCAACGGATTATTTCAGAAATGGTAGTCAATTGGCTTTTTCATCAAATAGGAAAGCGTTGTTGGTGCTAATTGCATCGGTATTAGTTACGATGACAATAGTTGTAATATCACAGTAAAATTAGGTAGCGAAAGATGCCAGAAGAGTTTGATAGACAAAAAAGCTTTGGTTGGATGATCAATGTGATCGCCAATAAAGCGACCAAAGATTTCGACACGGAATTGAAGGAACATGGCTTAAGCATTGCACTATGGCCAACCATGATGTGTCTTTGGGAAGAAGAAGGTGTGACTCAGCGTGATATTGCTGCGAAATCCAAAGTCGAGAATTCAACAACGACACGTACATTAGACAAGTTAGAAAAACTTGAACTGGTGGAACGCAGAGCCGATCCAAACAGTCGCCGTTCTTTCCGAATTTACTTAACGGAAAAAGGCAAAGCACTTGAAGAACAACTCGTTCCTATCCCAGTTCGTTTAAACAAAGCGTTGATGAACGAGTTAGATGCTGAAGAACAGCAGCAAATGCTCAAGCTACTTCAGAAAGTAGTCGCGGCAATCTGATCTTACCGCGCTCGCTGCTTACCAATCTCACTGCTTAGCAAAGCTTGTTACACTCTGAACGTGTATTAAAAAACAACCAACACTCGGCCTTGCGCCGAGTGTTTTATTTTCGTCTCGACCATTTGATATAGCAAAACAGTGAAGCAATGATCACCGCTCCACCGAGCAGCTTCTGCATCTCTACACTTTCGCCAAGCACACTCACACTTAACAGCAGCGTCCACACAGGCTCAAGAATCATGATCAATGCCGCCACTTCCATATTCACGGAGTGCTGACCGACCGTTTGCAGCAAGTAACGAATAGATGTTGCGATCACCGCAGAGACAATAAACCAGAAGACTAAGGTTTTGGTGATTTCGAACTCCGGCTGAGCTGTCATAGAAGCAAAGGCTAAACCACTCACACCCACTACAAACAGCTGCACACAAATTGATGCGATAGGCTTGATATTGGTAATCACACGCTTGTTCATCACAAAGTGAACAGACAACAACATCGATGCTAACAAGAAGTAAACCTGACTCTGCTCAACATGCCAGCCGTTGCCCAAAGTCAGCAGTAGCATGCCGATAATCGCGATAGGGAAAGACATCCAAAACGCACGATTAGGCTTAACTCGAAAAAAAATCCAAGACACAAACGGTGCAATGATCATGGCTAAGCTCATGATGAATGCCCCTTCCGACAAGCTTTCAGTCACCGAAACTGCAAATACCCATACCTGCAATGAGGCAGACAGCAGCAAACCCACTCCGCAAAGAGAAAGAACCTGCTTAAGCGAAAGCTTACGAATGTGATGAATACAAAACGGCAGAAGAATCAAACTCGCGACGAGGAATCGCACACCAATGAACACTGGCCCCGGCATTTCTAATACCACCAGCTTAGATGCAATCCATCCAATCCCAGCTAACAGGGTAGCAAATAGGAGGTAAAGCTCTCCGCGCATCGCTTTCATCATTTTACTTGGTCCAATAACAAAAAAAGCAACCCGACTCTGCAAGGTTGCTTTTTATAAACATTCAACAGGATCAAGATACTATCTCAATACTCTGCTTCAGGCAGCTGTTTTTAACTTGCGTATTCTGGGTAATCAATTAAACCCTTTTCCGCACCACCAAACAATGTGTTTGGATCGTGCGCCGCAAGTGGGTAACCATTTTGAATACGAGCTGGTAAATCTGGGTTAGCAACGAATGGACGACCAAAACCAACCATGTCAGTTATGCCTTCAGCAACCGCTTTTTCGCCACGCTCGCTATCGTATTTACCCGCATAAATCAGGACACCTTGATAAGCATTACGTACTGCTGATTTAAAGGTTTTTGGTGTTTCAGGTGCATCGTCCCAATCGACTTCTGCAATGTGCAGGTAAACAATTTTGTATAGGTTAAGTAATGCTGCCGCCGCTGTGTAAGTCTCCACTGGCGTAGCGTCAACCGTACCATTCAACGATGTGAACGGAGCAAGGCGCACACCAACACGGTCAGCACCAATCGCTTCAACCATAGCCTCAACCACTTCACCTAGGAAACGTAAACGGTTTTCGATTGAACCACCGTATTCGTCAGTGCGATTGTTTGCTTCAGAATCGATGAATTGGTTGATTAAGTAACCATTCGCGGCGTGAAGTTCGATACCATCAAAGCCTGCTTCAATCGCGTTCAAAGCCGCTTGGCGATATTGTTCAACCACTGCTTTGATGTCTTCTTTCGTCATCTCACGAGGTTCAACCACATCCACAAAACCCGGCTCATCAGTGCCGTTATCGATGAATACTTTTACGTTTTCTGCTTTAAGTGCAGAAGACGAAATTGGTTGTTCACCACCAATGTTGTCTGGGTGTGTGACACGGCCTACATGCCAAAGTTGAGCGAAGATAACGCCCTCTTTTTCATGTACGGCATCAGTCACTTTTTTCCAACCCGCAATCTGCTCATCAGAATAGATACCCGGAGTCCAAGCGTAACCTTGGCCCATAGGTGAAATTTGTGTGCCTTCCGCAATAATCAAACCTGCAGAAGCGCGTTGAGCGTAGTAAGCCGCCATCATGTCGTTTGCTGAATTACCAGGTTGCGTTGCGCGAGAACGCGTCATCGGTGGCATAACAATACGGTTTTTAAGCTCGATATTACCAAGTTGAATTGGTTGAAATAGTGCGTTTGTCATTGTTATATCCTCGATTAACCTAGTTGAATCAGTTCGATTTGGTAGCCGTCTGGGTCAGTAAGAAAAGCAATGTGCGTTGAGCCACCTTTTACTGGCCCCGCTTCACGAGTCACATTGCCACCTAGCGATTTGATCTTGTCGCATGCTGCGTAAATATCGTCTACACCCAATGCCAGATGACCAAACGCGCTGCCCATCTCGTACTCATTCGTATCCCAGTTGTACGTTAGCTCGATAGTCGTGCCGCCTTGTTCGTAGCCAACAAAAACCAATGTGTAGCGGTAGTCTTTGTTTTCATGGCGTTCAAGTTCCTTCATTCCCAATACCTTGGTGTAGAACTCGATAGACTTGTCTAAATCAGTAACTCGGATCATTGTGTGTAGGAATTTCATATTTCACCCTTATTAGCACCACAAGCATGGCGCCGTTATTATTTTGAGTGGAGGTTATCCACTAATCTCTGAGTGAAATAATACGATTCAGCGAGGAATTAAGGAAATTATCAAAAATTCTCAATATGATAATTTTTTGTTATGAACTTTATGACTAACACGAACTCAATGACACAAAAAAGGGAAGCCAATGCTTCCCTAGAATTAAACTCTCAATTAAAACCGCAAACGCCTATCTTTAAGCGCCTTCGACATTGCATCTGATGTACTGATGACTTGTTCTCTGAACCATTTATGAGCGGGGTCGCTGTTCTGCTTCTTCAACCAAATCAGGTAGTGAGACATCGGCTGATACTCAAAAGGCGGCTTGAACAGCTGCAAACTTAACTTTTCTTGAAACTGCACGGCCATTGATAAAGGCACCACTGTAATGTAATCAGATTGGCTACACAGCAAGATATTACTGAATAGTGAACGCCCATGAAATACGATTTTACGTTGGGACAGATCCAAAGATGTGTAGTGATTCAAACTGCGAACTTTGCGTCGTGTTCTGTCTAATACGGCATGCTTTTCACTTAGGAACTGAGCTTCGCTGATTTCACCTTGGATTCTCGGGTGATCAGCTCGACACACGATCACAAACTCGCCCTCATAAAGTGTTTCACTGACGATACTTGGGTGTTCAGGCACCACAATATCGATCATCGCATCGAACTCTTGAGTCAAAAGATCTTCGTAAATGCGCTCATCACTGTCTGGTTGATCAAACACTTCTAACGACAAATTTTGATTAGGAAGCGCCGCGAAACTATTGAGCAGCACCCACTGTAAGTGCTCAGGTGCAGAAATCACAAATTTACGTTCAGAGGATTGCTCATCAAAATTCGCCATCGACTGAAAGACGCCATTGAGTTCATTGATCGGCGCTTTAATTTGTTCATACAAGCTTTGCGCATAAGACGTAGGCGCAACACCTCTTCCTTTACGAACAAAAAGCTCTTGGCCAATCTCTTTCTTTAGGCGGGCTAACGCGGTACTGATGGTCGATTGGTTGGTACTGAGTTGATCCGCAGCCTTACTTAAACTGCCCTGCTCCATCACCGCAGAAAAAACAGCAAGTAGGTTGAAGTTGGGGATGTCATTACTCATATATCATTACTCGTTAGGCGACCATGAGTACTATGCTATCGTAAAAGCGATAGAATGAAATAAGAATCCCTCGTTTAAAGTCCCAAATTGAGACACTAACATCCCGCGTAATTAGTTTCTTAATAGGTTTCCCCATGAAAAAACACTACCTTGCCATCACTATTGCGATGATGACGAGTAACGCGATGCTTTCAAACCCAGTACTGGCTGCGGCTCACCTTCTTCCTGAACTTGGTTCTCTCAACGCAAGTACCGCAGGCGCAGGATCGGCAGCGTTAGCTGAAAGTGCGTTAACCGCATGGACTAACCCTGCCGCTATGTCTCAGCTAAAAAACCCTGAACTCACCGTCAATCTGGCAGGCCTCTACACAGACATCAACTATTCAGACACAAACCCAACAGAGCGTTTTGACAGCAACATTGATGCTGGTGGTTGGGCTCCGGTAGGAAGCTTCTACTTTGTTGCCCCTATCAACGACAAATTTCACGCTGGTTTTGCTTTGGCTTCTCAAGGTGGTTCGGGAATCGATTATGGCGATAACTTTTCTGGGCAGCGTTTATTAAAGAATGTTGAATTCATGACTGTTCAACTGATGCCTTCGATATCTTACAAAGTGAATGAGCAGCTTTCGTTGGGTGCCTCAGTCAATGCGGAATACCTCACTGCAAACGGCGAGTTGAATCCTTTTATCGGCACTGGCGACATTGGTTCTGAACACTTATTCGAAGCAGACGCGGATGATTTCACGGTTGGCTACTCTCTTAGTGCCTTTTACCAACCGAACGAACAACACCGTTTTGGCTTTATCTACCGCTCTGAACTTGCTCATTACGGTGAAGGGGATCTTCAACATTCGGCTAGCGACACCAAGCATGATGTTGGGCTCGACTTTATCATGCCTCAACACATCCAAATTAGCGGCGTGCACGCCGTTAATAACCAATGGGACATGCTGTGGAGTGTGACTTGGTATGACCTATCAACTTGGACTGACCTCACACTAGACATCAATGATAACTCAGTAAAAGTTGTCGACCGTAACTTTGACGATGTGTGGAACCTAGCCATAGGTACTCATTACCAAATCACCCCAACCTTGCGACTAGAAACAGGCATCAGCTACGAGACTTCGCCTCAAGATGACGCAACTCATCAATATATGGATCTTCCTGTAGGCGAAACCAAACGTATTGGCGCCGGTGCCACCTATGCGCTCAATAAGAACTGGGAACTGCGCGCTTACTACGATTACATCGATCTCGACGAGCCTGAGCTTAATTACTCAAAGGGGCAAGTTATCAATGTTCAAGGCGCTTATGATAACAGCGCACACTTCTTCGGTATGCAAGCGAACTACCGCTTCCTGTAAAGCGGCAGTCTCGACCTTTCGTCAATTATCTATGAGTCACGCACAGTGCCTGATTCATGGCCTCACTCGTGCACAACATCAAGGCCTAGCTATCCGCTAGGTCTTTCTCTATCTGTTCTTCAACTGCAATGTTTTATCCCCAATCAACATCGCATTTGATTGGGTTAGATTACACATTCAATAGAACATAAACAATACGATATTGTCTCGTTTATCATGACACTGTGTTCAGCGACATTGAGATATACATTTGAAGAATTAAAGCTACAATATTTCGAATCCAGCGCTCTACCGTAAACAGAAACGTATTTTTCCAGTGTTCAAAAACCTATTATCAGTTATATGTCATCCATCATTCGTTTCTATTACTCCTTTTATTGTAAGAAGCGTGTAAAAAGATTAATTCCGCCAAATTGCTTATTGATGCTTTTATTAGTCATTTCATTGATCCAAACCAAGTTAATGAACAATGTTTTCTATCTGTATATGAGCCTTTTCAAATAAATCGACCTACCGATTTAGAGTTATAACTACTAATCGTAATTACGATATTATCAAATCGTAATTCTGGGTAGATACTGCTCAAAACTCTTCCTATTATCCTGCTAACAAATCAATTCTTAGCCCAAACAGAATGCTGACAAATGTTTTACAACACTATGTCAATTGCCATGGAAGATCCCCTCGACAGACGAGGTATTACACGTAAAGAAGACAATAGCTAAAAGAACGAGCCTAATATTTCGTTCAACAGTGCATCGTCATTCAACCTGCGTTTCAGGCTAACAATAAGAATTGATTTGTAGAGGAGCATATTCGCTTCTTGATACCGAGAATCGGTTGTCTGGACTGAGCAATATCACTTTAAATATCATCTATTACTTTTGTTTATTATGAGCACCAATCTCTCCACATAATAGACATCTACTTTTTAAGATGTCATTAAAGATGACTTCTAGGCTGCAAATTCTCTCTTCTTATTGATGTAGGTTGAGATATGAACTTTATAAAAATCGTTTTCCAGAAGATCTGGGCCGTTGCTATGGTCTTGATTAAATTCTGCCTGTTTATGGCGGTGATGTTTGCTGGTGCATGGGCTCTTGCACCGTTAGGCACTATCCATTCTAAAGACATCGACATGTCTCAATTCAACAACCATCCCAATGAAATGATGATGAACTTCTTCCAGATGGAATACTTCTCTGGTTACTTGTTCTCTGTGACCATTGCTGTGGTATTAGCCGGTGTTTACGGCATGTGGCAATTGCATGAACTGGGAGTGCATAAAGCAAAAGAGCACAAAAGCGCTCACGTACAGATCGTGTTTGCACTGTCACTTTGCGGGCTCTTCATCAGCAAAACATTCTGGGTTATCGCGTTGGTTATCGCATTGGCGAACTGGAAGCATATTGGTCAATCACTGAGTGATGTGATTCGCCGTGGTGTACAGCCTAAACAAGACGCGACCAATACAGAGACAGCCGCAGTACACGTATCACCTGAACAATCGGTAACAGAGCCGTCTCAAACAAATCAATCTCAAACACAACAGTCTCCAGTAGAGCAATCTTCAAAAGAACAGGCTTCAGAAGAAAAGGCTCCAACAAAACCATCCCCTACAGAAAAAGAGGTCGCATAATGAAAGAGATGATGATTCCATACATCCTAATTGTATGGTCACTGTTTGCGACAGGCGCACTTAAGAAGAACTTCAAGAACTATACTTGGGCTGCCATTGGCGGTGTAACGATTCTTGCGGTATTAGCGGTTATCTCTCGCTTGTGGGCACCCGTTGATTTAACGAACTCAACCACAGTGAAAGCACCACACGCGGTGATGTCACCTATCTTCGGCCAACAGATCGACCAAGTGCTTGTTGATCACAACCAAATGGTTAAAGAAGGCGACATAATCTACACGCTCGTCGACATCGATTCTGCCGCAGACAAAGCAAAGATCGAATCTTCAATTGTTCAGAAAGAAGAAGAAATCAAGCAAATGACTCGCGACTTAGAGCGTGCTGAAACGTCACCTGAAATCTTCAATATGCGTGACGTAGAAAAGTACGACTCAGATCTTCGAGTGCTGCACGCTGAACTTGTGTCGTTAAAAGCCGACCTACAAAAAGTAAATTGGGCGCAAGAGAAGAAAACCATTAGGGCTGAATTTGATGGTCAGGTATCGATAGTGAATATTGCTGAAGGTTCTGTCATGGGTAACATGCACCTCTACAACACCAGCAAAAAGTTCCTTGAGATGCGCATTTCAGACCAAACTTATGGCTATGTTCAAGTAGGAGACTTCGCTGAGTTCTTCGTTGATGCCTACCCAGGGCACGTGTTCCGAGCAAAAGTACACAGCTTTAACGCAGGTACCGGTGAGTCGAGTATTTCTCCACTTCAGGGGCCACAAAGCGTCGGTCAACACGTAGTAAGAAACGGGAATGCTTTAGGTCGTACTATCGTACTTGAGATCATCGAACCAGAAGGTTACAACATCCCTATTGGTTCAACTGGCGCGGCTTGGATCTCGGCTGAGAAGCCGCATCCGTTCTGGGGCTTCATCGATGTAATCGGCGCAGCAACGGTTCGCCTACAATCTTACAAGTCTTACTTAGGTGCTTGGTAAGTACTGAGGTTCTCGGTAAGTATTAAGATTCTCGGTAAACACTTATATAACAGCCATTAGTTCCAAATTAAATGCCCTGAATTTCAGGGCATTTTTGTATCTGTCACAAGCCCCCACTTACTAATTGACTTAGATCAAAATAAATCGCAAAAATAATCATTAGTTATCCAATCAATCGTAAAACCGATAGATTGAAATTCTGTTTGCGCGTAGATAGCGACCTCTCCCACCTCTATCATTTGGCTCAAGAAATCCAATTCCTGTATCCAAATATAAGGTCACTACCATGACTAATACATTCAAAAAAATGGCGCTCCCTGTTGCTATCGCGAGCGCTCTATTTGCTTCTGGTTTTGCATCTGCAACGCCAACTGTAGAAGCGACATCGAAAGTAGGCCAAGAACTTCAGACAGCAAATGCTGCGCAATACCAAAACATTGACCTTGATGCTCGCTACAAGAGCGAAGTTCTATTCGAACACAAGTCAAACATGTTCTGGGGCAAAGGCGAGCGCATCCAAGTTGTTTCGAAAACGGGCGACTCACTGGCTTACACTGAAGAATCTGATCACGTTCATCCAATCCTAACCAAGCATGGTCGTAAAATGGACCAAGCAATCATTAAAGTGGATGACAACGTTTACCTTGGTTACGGTTTCGGTCTAGATACACCAGTAATGATCGAAGGTACGGACGGCATCATCATTGTTGATCCAGGCGAGTCGGTAGAAATGGCTCAATCGGTTAAAGAACAGTTCCGTCAAATCACAGACAAGCCGGTTAAAGCCATCATCTATTCTCACAACCACATCGACCACATCTCTGGTGTGCGTGCATGGGTGACTGATGAAGAAGTAGCATCAGGCGAAGTAAAAATCATCGCAGAAGAAGGCCTAACCGCAGCAGTGGCTAACTGGTCTTCAAACCTAGGAACTCTATTTGGTCACCGTACTTCTTACACAGGTGCTAAGCACGTAGAAGAAGGTGAGCACGGCACAGTAAACGACGGCCTTGGTCCACGTTTCATGCAAGGTGCTATCTCATTCATTGAACCAAACCTGCTTGTACCAAGCCAAAGCCACATCGAAATCGAAATTGCTGGCGTTAAGATGCACATCGAGAACGTGCCATCTGAAACTAAAGATGAGTTAGTGGTTTACTTCCCAGAGCAGAAAATCCTGCACGCGGCTGAAGTACTTCAAGGTGAGAACTTCCCTAACCTTCACACCATTCGTGGTACTAAATTCCGTGACCCATCAATGTGGTTCAAGGGCATCGACGTAATGCGTAAGTTCGACACTGAGATCATGATTAACTCTCACGGTCGCCCTGTTGAAGGTAAAGAAGCGGTATCTGACGTATTAACGGCTTATCGTGATGCGATTCAATACACGCATGACCAAACAATCCGTTACATGAACAAAGGTATGACGCCAGACGAGCTAGTTGAAGTGGTTAAACTTCCTAAGCACCTTGCTGAGCACCCTTGGTTAGGTGAGCACTACGGCACTGTTGCACACGCCGTTCGCCAGATTTACGTAGGTTACAACGGTTTCTTCGAAGCGGATCCATGGCAGCTAGAGCCAATGGCTTACGAGCAACGCGCTAAAGCATTCGTAGAGATCATGGGCGGTCGTGACAACATCATCGACACAGCAAAAGCGGCGATGAAAGCAGAGAACTACACCTTTGCAGCAGAGATTCTTTCTTACCCAATCACGGTAAACAAAGATGACATGGAAGCACGCTTGCTGAAAGCACAAGCTTACAAAGCATGGTCTGCAGATCAAGTGAACATCAACTGGCGAAACTGGGCATTGAATGCTGCAGCTGAACTAGAAGGTACTCGTGATTTCTCTAACATGATCAGCTTCGCTTCTGTAGACGTACTAACTGCGCTACCAAGTAAGCAAATCTTCGATATGATGACGTCGACGCTAATCGCAGAAAACTCGTTAGACGTAAACATGATGCTAACGTACAACTTCTCTGATACTAACGAAGCATTCACTATCGAAATTCGTAACGGCATTGCTCAGTTACACGAAGAGGCAGTGAAAGGCGCAGATGTTCAAATCAACACCACTCGTGCAGTATTGAACCAAATCTTGATTGCGGGTCCAAACGCTCAACAAGTGATTGGTACCAACCTACAGTCTGGTGCATTCAAGTTCTCGAATGGCGACATCAAAGGCTTCGGTCAATTCATGAGCTACTTCGATAAGCCAATGACTCCAGAAGAGATCATGCTCATCGTTCGCTAATAGCGAGTTTGAACGGTCGCTCTTCAGCGATAGCTCTTCGATGATAACTCTTCGACGATAGCGTGTTAGTAAACAATCACTAACACACTATCAACCAATAAGCTGACCGCTTCACATGGACGACAAACAAATACAGGGACCCTTTGTGGTCCCTTTTTTTATCGTCAGGTTCGGCTTCTGCCGTCAGATTCTTAACCCTGTTATAGGTCTCGATAACCATTATGTTAAAACGATTTGCTCTGATTCTTTCACTCACCTCTTCACTTACGTTTGCCTGCGGTCTTCACCAAGAGACAGGGTTTAGTTTAGTGACAGAGCCCGGTTCACTCGAGGTATTTGGCAACGTCATTACAGCCAGACAAGACGATGAATTCAACAACCTCAATAAGCCAGATCACTTTCGACTCTTTGCCATCAAGGCTGCGCTTGCGAAACCCCACCCAAGCAAAATTGAGTTCAACTTGTTCGAAGCAATCAAAGGTCATTACAGCCAAGTGAAATTTGAGAAGGGGGTCGATGTCTCAGGCAGAGATACTTTGCCTACCGAGGAAGATCTATTACTGATTACGGAACTCGATGTGTTCGATGCGTTAGCAACTGGCACCATCTCTTGGGATCACGCGACACTAAACGGCTTAGTGATCATCAACGGCCCACAAGATAAACGAGAGCAGCTTGAAGATTGGCTGAGTGATATTTTTGAAGGGTAATAGCTTAAAGCGGGACAGATAAAAAGTCGTCAAACCCTCGGACTTCAGAACATTGAGGGTTCAACGACAAACTTAAATCAAAAAAGCGTAGGCAACGGAATCAACTCCAGCCCCAGTACACCACTGATGCTCATGACCACCAGCAGGGACACCTTAAACACCGTCTTTGACCACTGGATGTAGTTTAGGCAATCAACCTTACGAAACGTCACTTTAGTCCACATAAAACAGACTGCCGCCGACACCGCGAGGTATTCGTAGCCCGCTTCTCCGAGTAGGAACAGCGCCAACGAGACTGCGCCAAACGCCACCACATAGGCTTTCATGTGCTGATGCGCTTTGTCGACGCCCTCTTTCACCGGTAACACGGGAATGCCTGCATCTCGATAATCTTGAAGGCGAAACATCGCGATCGCGTACGAGTGTGGCATTTGCCATAAGCAGAACATCGCGAACAACAAAACCGCTTCCAAACTAATGTAATTAGTCACCGCCAAGTAACCAACCAATGGTGGAACGGCGCCCGAAATACTGCCGACTAAAGTGCCGTAAACCGATGTACGCTTGTACCACATGGTGTAGAAAAAGACGTAAAACACATAGCCAAGCAACACCATGACCGCAGAGATCGGATTAGCGAACTGAAACAGTAGCGCTGTGCCTGCTAGCAGTAAAACCAAGGCATAGACGAACGCGACGTCTGTATTGATGTTTCCTTGAACCAATTCTCGATTTTGTGTGCGCTTCATCTTTTGGTCGATGTCTCGATCAAAGATGTTGTTCACAACACAACCTGATGCAATCACAAGTCCCACACCCGCTAATGTTGTCAGTAACAACATCGCACTGGCTGGTTCTGTTTTTGCGGCGAGGAAGAACCCCGCCGCAACAGAAATCAGGTTGCCGAAAATGATGCCCGGTTTGGTGATAGACAGATATCTTTTCAGCATACCCTTGCCTACAACTTCATGTTGACGTTCATGTTGTAGATAATCCATACCGAGCCAGCGATAAGAATCAATACAACAATGGCGGTAAACATCAGTGACACCAAGTTCCAACGCCCATCGGAAGATTTCGCTTCCATATGTAAGAAGTACTTAAAGTGCACAAAAATTTGCACCAACGCGCAGCCGAACAAGATCACGTACGTTTCTGTGCTTGGTAACACATGAGCCCACACGATGTAGAACGGAATAATGGTGAGAATCAGTGACGCAATAAAGCCTTTCACATAATCCGTTGCACCACTGTCTAGATGCTGCTCCATTACATCACCCCCATTAAGTACACGATGGTAAATACACAAATCCAAACGATATCAAGGAAATGCCAGAACAGGCTTAAGCACTGGAAACGCATCGACATGTTGTCGTTCAAGCCTTTGGTTGAAAGCTGGTGATACGCCACCGCCATCCAAATCAGACCGAACGTTACGTGCAAACCGTGTGTGCCAACCAAGGTAAAGAACGCAGAAAGGAATGCGCTTTCTTGAGGGCCATAGCCTTCTGCAATCAAGTGATGAAATTCATACACTTCCATACAGATGAAGGCTAAGCCCAATACGAAAGTGACTTTTATCCAGCGCTTCAGTCCGGTCACGTCTTTGCGCTTCATCGCAATCATGCCAAAACCGAAGGTGATACTACTGAACAGCAGCATCATGGTTTCGACAAACACGAACGGCAGTTCAAAGATGTCTTTACCTGTCGGCCCTGCAATTGATCCACTCTCAAGCACGGCATACGTCGCGAAAAGCGTGGCAAACAGGACACAGTCACTCATCAAGTAAACCCAGAAGCCAAACAACTTGTTGCCCGCAGCTTCGTGGTGATGATCATGCGAATGTGCAAGATCATAAGTGTGTGACGGAGTATTAGCTTGCATACGTCGTCTCCAAGTCATCTTTATTGTCGTTATTACCACTATCAGCATCACTGTCAGCGCTGTTACCACGACCAGAATGATCGCCTTTCACTGACTGTTTTTTCGCTTCTGCAAGCTGCGCACGTCGAGCCGCTTCAATCGCTTTGATCTCTTCAACTTCCACGTAGTAGTCCACATCGTCGTTGTAGCTGTGTTGAATACACGTCACCACGATGCCCACTAAGCTTGCAGCCGCTAGCCACCAGATGTACCAGATCATTGCGAAGCCAAATGCCAACGCCCATGCAGACACATAAATGCCTGTCGGTGTGTTCTTCGGCATATGAATACGTTCGTATTCTTCTTCCTGAGTTGGATCAAACTCGCCACTTTGCTTTTGATACCAGAACGAATCGATCTCATCGCCCTTAGGCAATTTTGCAAAGTTATAGAACGGCGGTGGTGAAGACGTTGCCCATTCAAAGGTACGTCCGCCCCACGGGTCACCGGTTAGATCTCGGTTTTGGTCTCGGTCACGAACACTCACGTAAATCTGAACGAACTGACACACCACACCCATCGCAATCACGCCCGTACCTGCAGCCGCAACCGCCAGTAGTGGGAAGAACTCAGGGTTAATGTCTTGGCTCAAACGACGCGTCATGCCCATAAAACCAAGAGCGTAAAGCGGCAAGAACGCCATCAAGAAGCCGATGATCCAACAGTAGAACGCGCGTTTGCCCCAAAGCTCGTTCAAAGTGAAACCGGTCGCTTTCGGGAACCAGTAACCAATCGCTGCAAAACAACCGAAGACAACGCCGCCGATGATCACGTTGTGGAAGTGAGCAATCAGGAATACAGAGTTATGCAGGATGAAATCCGCACCCGGAACCGCCATCAATACGCCCGTCATACCACCTACAGTAAAGGTGATTAGGAAACCGACCGTCCACATCATTGGTGTGGTAAAGCGGATACGACCTTTGTACATGGTGAATAGCCAGTTGAAGATCTTAACCCCGGTTGGGATAGAGATAATCATGGTCGCGATGCCGAAGAAGGCATTCACATTGGCGCCAGAACCCATGGTGAAGAAGTGATGCAGCCAAACCACAAACGCTAAAATAGTGATAGCCACCGTCGCCCATACCAGCGAGGTATAACCAAACAGTTTTTTGCGAGAGAAGGTTGCAGTCACTTCAGAGAACACACCGAAGATAGGCAAGATTAGGATGTACACCTCAGGGTGTCCCCATGCCCAAATCAAGTTCACATACATCATCACGTTGCCACCAAGGTCATTGGTGAAGAAGTGCGTGCCGATGTATCTATCCAAAGTCAGCAACGCGATGGTGACCGTTAGGATTGGGAAAGAGATGATGATCAGGATGTTGGCACACAGAGATGCCCAAGTGAACACGGGCATCTTCATCATTGGCATAGATGGAGTACGCATGCGCAAAATAGTCGCGAAGAAGTTCACACCCGTTAACGTGGTACCCACACCGGATATTTGCAGCGCCCATATCCAATAATCGACCCCGACTCCCGGGCTCGCCTCAATACCAGACAGCGGCGGATACGCCAACCAACCCGTTCGGCCAAACTCACCTAAGCCCAGTGACATGTTGGTTAGGATAATACCCACAACAAACAGCCAGAAGCTCAAGTTATTCAGATAAGGGAATGCAACATCACGAGCACCAATTTGCAGCGGCACGATGATGTTCATCAGGCCGATAACCAGTGGCATCGCGACGAAGAAAATCATGATCACGCCGTGAGCCGTGAAGATCTGGTCATAGTGATGTGGCGGTAAATAGCCAGTCTCACCAGCTGCAGAAAGCAATTGCTGACTGCGCATCATGACCGCATCGGCAAAGCCACGAACTAACATCACCATCGCGACCGCAATGTACATGAAGCCTAGTTTTTTGTGGTCTACAGACGTAAACCATTCATTCCATAGGTATTGCCACTTACCGGCTTTTGTTACCGCATACACCACTAAACTACCCACTAAAGCGATCATGGTTAAGGTGATCAAAATAATGGGTTCGTGGTAGGGAATTGAGTCTAGAGTTAATCTTCCAAACATGACGATTATCCTTGGGTTTCCGGCAAACAGTTCATTGAACCAGGGTGCTGGGTCACGACATCAGTGAATAAAAATGGTGGGATACTAGAAAACAGAGTCACAGGTTCAGCCACACTTGGCGCGGCCAATGAACGGAACTGCTCCCAATCTTCAATACGATCAGGACTTGCTTTCACTTTCTCCACCCAGTTTAAAAACGCCACTTGATCAGGCATGGCTGATGCGGTGAATTTCATTTGAGAGAACCCTTTACCACTGTAGTTCGATGCAAAACCTTTGAAGTCACCTTCGTGGTTCGCGATCAAATTCAGCTTGGTCACCATTCCTGGCATCGCGTAGATCTGCGAACCAAGACGCGGGATAAAGAATGCGTTCATGATGTTGTCTGAAGTTAGCTTAAACGTCACCGGTACATCTTTCGGGAACGCAACATAGTTAACCGTCGCAATGTTTTGCTCCGGATAGATGAACAGCCACTTCCAGTCCAGAGAGACCACTTCGATCACCATAGGCTTAACGTCACTCTCCAGAGGCTTGGAAGGCTCCAGTTCGTGTGTTGTTCGCCAAGTGATGGTGGCTAGAATCGCGATGATGATGATTGGAATCGTCCATACCACTATTTCAATTTTGGTTGAGTGCGCCCAGTCAGGTGCATACTCTTCTGTGGTGTTGCTTTCACGGTATCTATAAGCAAAGTAGATGGTCATCAGGATCACGGGGATGACGACAATCAGCATCAGCAACAGAGCAGTAATAATCAGCTCCTTTTCCTGAACGCCAACGCTACCTTTTGGGTCGAGCAATGCGGAGTTACATCCTTCGAGCATCAGGACGGTTCCCACCAAACCAATCCTCGACAGATTTGCTCTCGATAAAATGCGTTTATATCTTGAAGCTTCCATTAACTTTCTCGATGGTTATCCAGCCTCAGAACGAACGCCCGAGTACTGGTTGTCATGGTCATTAGAATATTTATGTGTTGAGCATGTGAAACGCCGCATCTCAAAAAGCAATGCAATAAGGTTCGTTACTGCCGGGTTAAAACCACACAGAAAACATGACTTAATTGTTACACTTTGAAATGCATTGTTACATTTGGCGCATTATGAAGAGTTGAAATTGAAAGCTCACCAAACAAACTTGGAAACTAACCTTCCATTTATGAAGACGAAAACTAAGAAGCAGTAAGCGATTAAGACACACATCAATAGCGTGCTACACGGGTGGAGCCAGTACTGACAAGGGATTTAGAAAAAGTAGATAAACACTCGCTCACCACCAAAGCTCGGGGCAAGTTCAAGGTACATTAGAAAGAGCGAATAAATAGAAGTGTGACGCCCGTCAAAATTGTGAATTCACATACCATTTACAAGGTATTCACTGGTTAGATTCTTCAAAACACCCACTCATTCACCAACAAGATAATCAAGCATTCATCGATGCACTAATGTGACGAATTGAAAGAATATAATGGCTAACAGAAAGAATATTTTGGCTCACAGAAAGGATAATTTGACTAATTGAGAGTGTAATAGCGGTGAAAAGACCAACAAAATGGCAGGAATTGGGATGAATTTATCGAGAATAACAACACCATAATCGAGCCAGATACGGCTCGATTATGGGCAATTAAAGAGTAGCTAAATTGAAGAGCAGTTAAATTAAAGATGCGTTAAATTGAAAAACAGTTATGCCGCTTGAGTTGCGATGGTTTTTCGCTGATTTCGAGTCATCAAATGATAAACCACCGGCACGAAGTAGAACGAGATAAGCGTGGTTAACACGGTACCGCCCACAATCGCGACCGCAAACGGAGGCCAGAAACCACCGCCAGCGATGATCAATGGCATAAAGCCCCCCACCGTCGTAATCGTGGTTGAACTGATATGTCGAGTACACGACATAACGGCCTCGACGACTGCATCAACATTCCCAGAGGAAGCCTCCTTGTCTAGCTTCAATTCGGTCAGAATGACAATGGCAGCGTTAATCGCTAAGCCCGCAATCCCGAGCATGGCGATGATCACCGTAAAGCCAAACGGATAACCGAAGATCCATACCGACAACAGCCCTAGTCCACCAGCCAATCCTGCTACCATGAAGATGATGCTACTCATTCGGAACGAGTTGAACGACATCACCACCACCAACACCATCAATACCACCACAACGGCGACATTCGAGATCAGGCTGTTGACTGAATTGTCTCGTTCAGCGGATTCACCACCAAAACCAATCGTGTAACCCGATGGCATCTGATAACTTTCTAGGCGTTTTTGGAATTCATTGAGCACGGTTTGAGGCAAGACTCCCGCTTCAATGTAGCCCTCAATGGTATTCACACGTTGCCCATTTCTACGGGTAATCGCTCCACGACTTGTGGTCAGTTCAAGTTCAGCCAGAGTAGACACATTGATACCCGTAGAATAAACATCAGAGCTTATCGGCAAGCGAATATTACTCAGATGCGCTAAGTTTTCACGCGCCTCATCTGCCACACGAACACGGATTGGTACCGACTCACTGCCTTCAATCACAGAGCCACTTTCACGACCTGTCAGCGTAGTTTGCAGCATACCTGCGAACTGGTTCAATGAAATACCATTCAGCTTTGCGGTGTCTTCATCGACCTTCAACCACACCTTCGGCGTACCTGGTTGCAGCGTTTCCCTTGTGTGCGTCACATGAGGAACACCCGCCAAAATCAATCGCACATCCTCACCAATCGCTTTCAACGTATCGAGGTTTTCACCATACACTCGCAGTTCAACGGGCGCGGTAAATGGAGGCCCTTGGTTAAGCTTACGTACCAAGATTTGTGCTTCCGGAACCTCTTCATCCAACACCTTTTGCAACTGTGGAATTAGCGCATTGGCTTGGTCAAAGTTCTCTGTTTTCACCATGGCTTGCGAGAAGTACGGCGCGTTATTTTGCCTTGCTTGCAGGTTGTAATAGAAGGATGGGAAGTTTGCGCCCACTAGCCAATCGATACGCTCCACTTCAGGGTAACGATGAATAATATCGTCAATTTTTTCAGATGTGTTTTTGGTGGCGTAAATGCTCGCTTGCGGCGGCATGTAAACCTGAATCTCAAACATGTCTCGGTCTGATGGCGGGAAGAATTGCTCAGTCAGCTGAGACATACTCCAGTAACCGGTAAACGGTACCAATAACACCAAAGCAATCGTGATGATTGGATGCGTCACACCAAAACGGACAGAAGACGAGAACCAACGCGTCAAAGCCGGGATTCTCAAACCAGTCATGTACCAATGGTGCTGCCCTTTCTTGTCGACATCACTGAGTTGTTTCGGCAGTAGCTTAGTCGCTAAGCCTGCGATTAAGGTGTGCGAGATGATGTAAGAGCCGATCAATGAGAAAGAAACGGTAATCGCAATACCACCGACGAACTCACCCGATGCACCCGGCATCAAGATAATCGGGGCAAACGCCAACACGGTAGTTAAGGTTGAGCCTAATAACGGCACCCATAAATGCTTCAATGCATTCATGGTCGCTTCAGCGCGCTGTTGCCCTTTCAAGCGATACGCTTGAATGGTATCGACCATCACCACCGCGTTATCAACCATGATCCCGAGCGCCACAATTAGGCCCGTCACCGACATTTGGTTAATCGGTACACCGGTTATTTTCATGATCGACAAGGTCAATAATGAGGTTAACGGCAGAGAAATGGCGACTAAGATCGCGGCACGTACGCCTAAAGTGACAAACAGCACAATCAAAATCAGACCGAAACCGATCATCAAGCTTTTGCCTAAATCGTCTAAGCGAGTCTCGGTATAACCTTGCTGATTAAACAGCACTGTCACCTTAACGTTACTTGGTAACTCTTGCTCAAATTTACCAATCAGAGCATTAGCTCGCGACGTCCAATTATCAACTCGCAGATCAGGATGCATTCTTGCCGCGACAATCACACCCGGCTCACCATCAATAATGGCAATCTGGTCTTGCGGGGTTTTCTCACCACGCCTCACAGAAGCAATGTCTTCCATACGGATGATGTGACCTTTGCTGTCAGTGGCTATTGGCACTTGCTTAATACGTTCAATAGAATCGAGTTCAGATTTAATTTCTAAGCCAAAGCGAGAATAAGCACTGACCAATTCACCGGCAGAGTTTTTCGCATCTGCTCCTTCCAAAGATTCTGCGATATTGGCACTTGAACGACCAAGCGCGGCTGCATCTGCGGTACGTAAACTGATTTGAATCTCTTCTTGTGGCATCCCGTATTCATCAACGAATTCAGTACCCGACAAAGTTCTTAATCGCTTAGCGAGTTCTTTGGCATAACGACCCAGCGTTAATCGGTCAGGCTCGCCTGCACCAGACCAGGTTAGAGATGCGATGGTTGTGAAAGCATAGGTATGGTCGCTATCGAGATCGGGAGAATGAGAGCCCGCAGGCAAAATGGATTCGATGTCAGATAGCTTGTCGCGAGCTTGAGACCAAACTGGCTCAGGCTCGGTGATGGTGTCATTCAATTCTAAGGTGACAATAGACACGCCCGGCCTTGAGGTTGAGCTCACGAGTTTAACTTCACTCAGCTCACGCAGCTTGTTCTCGATAACTTCTGTTACCAAGGTTTCAACACGCTCGGCACTGGCGCCGGGGAAACTGGTAGTAATGTTCGCGTAACGATTGATGATTACTGGATCTTCTGCACGCGGCAACGTCATGAACGCAGAAATACCACTCACCATCAGCAGTGCGGTCATTAAGATAAGCAGTCGAGTGTTGGAAATAGTCTCTATGATTTTCATACTATTTCCTATTCAGCAGTAACGCTGGCTGGCTTCACGGTTTGGCCGGGAACCAAACGATGTAATCCACTGGATATCACCTGTTCGCCTTCGCTGATTGCACCACTCACGTAGGCTTGTTGGTTGTTGGCAAACAACACCTGCACGCTTCGACGTTCAACCTTATTGTCTTCACCAATAACGAAGATATTCCACACACCACGTAAACCATCGATCAAACCCGTGAGCGGAACCCAGTAACCTTGATCATCGATTTGCTCGTCAAACTTAAGGTACGCAAGTTGCCCTTCTAAAACAGACGCTTGCTCCGGAAACAGGTAACGTAAACCGACACTGCGAGATTGAGTATCCACCATCGCCCCCGGATTCAACAGACTCACAGCGAATTCATCTCGCCCGACGCGAATACTTGGCGAAGAAAGCGAAGTCACTTTTTGCATTTGATGGGCAGGAATACCGATAAAGGCTTCCTTCCCTTCAGAGGCCAGCAGTGTCAGTGTTGGATTACCCACATTCACCACATCACCCAACGAGACAAAGCGTGTTGCGATGGTCCCTGAATATGGCGCACGAACTGTCGATTTCACCAGCTTCAATTGATTGCCTTTTACCGAGGCATCAATACGCAGTAAGTTCGCCTGTAACACGCGTTGCTCACTGGTTAACGAATCAATCTCAGCTTCGGCACTGAAGCCTTTCGCTTTCAATGAACGTTGACGTTTAAGGTTCGCAGCCACCAAACTCAATTGAGCTTTGACTTCTTCAGCCTGCGCTTTCAGTTGGCTAGACTCGGTTTCCAAAAGTTGGGTATCCAGTCTGATCAACGGCTGACCCGTTGTGACTGTGTCACCGACATCCACCAGAATCTCGTTTACTTTTCCGGCCAACTCGAAACCTAAATTGGCCTGTTGACCCGCCTTAACCACACCGACATATTCGCGTTGTACTGCATAAGAGGAAGACAGCGCCAAGGCCATCGTTTCCACCGTTAAAATGGTTTGGACGCTCGATGCCGTTTCAGCGGTTGAATCAACCGACTCTTGGGCTTGTTCCTTTTCGCCACATCCAACAAGAAAAGCCGACAATGCCACTGCCACTGCGCTTCCCTTCATCAATTTATACATACGTACTGTTCCTATGCGGTACTCAATTATGTTCTTTTTTTAGACTAACCAAATCAAACTAGACTGTCTAGTTTGATTGTGTTAAAAATAAGTTTCATCGTTAATGATTGATAAAACCATCACAAAAAGCATAATGCTTAGCGTAAAACGAGACACATAGAACTGAGCACCAACAGGCACCAAGCAACGAGACAAACTAGGTAACGAGACAATACTAAGTAACGAGAAGCAAGCACGTGACTAAAATCATCAAGAGTGAACAGAAGAGATCGCAGATCTTAACCGCAGCCAGCCAACTTTTCTCTGAACATGGCTTCAAGATCAATATGGATCAGATAGCCAAAGCAGCGAACGTTTCCAAGCAAACGGTCTACTCTCACTTTAAAAACAAAGACGAACTTTTCGAAACCTGCATGCAAACCAAGTGTGCGGAGCGAGAACTCAGTCCTGCTGCCTTTGATATGGATGCTGCGGTGGGTGATGAGTTGGTGAAGTTTGGTGTGAAGTTTCAGGATTTATTACTTGATGAGCAATCTAGACAAACCTTTCAAAATGCCATTAGCCAAGCGAATACGCATCCAGAGATCGCCTCTATCTATTTAGAAACTGGGCCTCAGAAAACCACCAAGTTACTTGCTGATTATTTGCAGTCGAAAATAGACTCTGGTGATCTCACACTGTCGACATCAAGCTCACCAGTCATTGCAGCACGCCAACTGTTGTTGATGTTTCACGGCAAATCAGCGTATTGGGGATTCTTCGGACACGATAGCGGAGAATCTGAAGAAGAAAGACTTCACTACACTCGCGAATGTGTCGCGCTATTCTTAAACGGCAATCAGCCTCGTTAATCTTAGAATATTTAACCGTTAGCTCGCATTTGAAGCTGACTCAAGAAGTAACTCATAGAAACGTTTAGCAGCAGGGCCTGTCTTGGCTCCTTTTGGTAAAGTCAGGTGCAGCGGAACGTGATACCCACTGCCATTTTCGACATTCAACACAGTGAGCTTGTCACTTCCTCGACTTTCAACAATGTGCTTTGGTAGTCGACAATACCCAACTCCCTGCTCTACCGCGCCAAACGCATGGTCGAAATTATCCACCGTAATACGCTGACTCGACTTCAACCAGCCCACATCCTTTTTGTTCCCTTGCTTTTTACTGCCTTGAATAGCTTGAGCACCTAAATCTCGCACCACAATTTGTGGCAAAGACGACAGTTGATTCAACGACACTGAAACGGCACTTGCTAACGGATGTGAGCTAGCAACTACTGGCTCCATCATCGTAAAACCAAAGGCTTCGGCTGAGTAATTAGTAATAGGCAAGTTGATGATAGCCACATCAGCCAGTTCTTGAGTCACCATTTCGGTTGTTTTAGACAGAGACGTTTCAATCACTTGTATCGATGTGGTGTTGTTCTCCGCCAAAAATGCAGCCATCGGTTGATAAAGACGTTCAAGGCAGCACAAGTGATCAACCGCAACCACAATTTCAGACTCAACACCTTTCGCTAGCTGTTCACTGATCAACTCTAGCTCGCGAGCTTGTTCCAACATACTGCTCGCACGGCGCAACAGTGATTTCCCATCCTCCGACAATACCGCCCTGCGACCTTCAACCTGCACTAAAGTCACGCCTAATTGGTCTTCCAATTTTCTCAAAGCATAAATCAGCGTGGTATGGCTCTTATTCAATTGCACTGCCGCCGCCTGAATGCTGCCTGCGCGGTCAATCTCGTAAAGGGTTTGCCATTGGTCGAGGGTGGTTTTCAATCTCATCGGTCTAAAATCCTGACAGTTAGTAACTATATTATGAACTTTTCTGTCTGTTTTTTACAGGTAATATCTATTTCAACAGGCAATCAAGCCTCCTATGTTTTGCGAAATGACCATGAGTCTCAGCGCAATACCAAGTAACTGTTTGGAGAAATAACCATGAAATTATTACAAGTCGATTTTGAATTTAGCGGCCCATTTGGTGAAGAGATGTCAAACGCACTCGTTGACCTAGCAAAGTCTATTAACAACGAACCGGGCATGATCTGGAAAATTTGGACAGAGAGCGAAGCAGAAAAACTGGGGGGCGGCGTCTACTTATTTGAAGATCAGCTGAGTGCTGAAACCTATCTGGCGATGCACGCTGCTCGCCTTAAACAGATGGGTGTCGACGAAGTACGTGGTGTGATTTTTGACGTCAATCAGCCATTAACTACCATTAATAAAGGCCCAATCAACGGTTAATCAAACTTGTTCATTCGCTGAATGACAACAAAGATACTGAATAGCTAAGTCGCTAAGTCGCTAAGTCGCTAAGTAATAAATAGAGAGATACGTAATGAACAACAAAACTTTTCTTAGCCTACACGGCATTATTTACGCAGGGTTTGCCATCGCACTGTTTTTTATCCCAACGGTAATGTGGCCCATGTACGGCGTGGAAATTAATGATAAGTACGCTTACTTTCTCTCTCAACACACCAGTATCTTTTTGGGTGGTATCGCAGCGATAAGCTGGTTGCTTAGAGACATTGAACCCGGCGTATCAGCTAAAAAGCTCATCCAAGGTTTGGTGGTTACGAATATGCTTGGCGCCATCATCACACTGTATGCAGCGTTTACAGGAATCTTTGTTGGCTTTGGCTGGAGCGACCCAGCATTCTTCATTTCACTATCGGTACTCAGTGTTTTGCAGGCTCGTCGACAACGTTACTTACTTACTTAACGAGCTAGCAAACACAAAGAACAAAGCCAAACCAAAAAAGGCACCGGTGAATTGCTCATCGGTGCCTTTCTTTAATTACATGTCACAGCTCTCAAGAGCCAAGCGTTAGAACTCTTCTCAAGAACTAGGCTTATTGTCATGCTCCACAAAAATCAGCTCATCGGTATTGAAGCCACGCTCTTTCGACATCGCTTTGAACTTCTCCATCACTTCTGGCGCAACCTCTGGTGTTCTTGAAAGCAGCCATAAGTAATCGGTGTCTGGGCCAGAAACAAACGCGTATTGGTAATTCTCTTTGTCCAACTCGAATACCACATAAGCGCCATAGAAAGGGCCAAAGAAAGACACTTTCAAATAGCCTTGTTCAGAACCTTCAACAAAATACGCTTTGCCTTCCGCTTCGTTCCATTCACCTTCTTCAGCCGAATAGCCACGGTTAATCACCTTCACGCCGCCATCATCACGAAGGCTGTACTCCGCGCTGATGTTGTCTAAACCACGCTCAAACGAGTGATCCAAACGAGCCACTTCGTACCATTTCCCTAAGTATCTATCCAACTCGAACTGTTGAACGGGCTTAACCGTTTCGGGCATGCCGACACAACCACCCAATAAGATCACGCTAAGCAGCAATAATATTTTTTTCATCCTAACCTCGACTTGTTTTTATTAGTAATGCGAGTAAGTCTCTTGAAAACATAAACTTACATCCTTGGTAATACGTTAAATCCATTTTTATAGTTCACTTAACTGTAATTTATTCAGAATCTTATGTGAATCGTTTAGTCTGCGAATGAATCAATGGCGTTTCATTGCTATTCGATATTGAGTCGGTGTCACCTGTTTATAGGATTTAAACTGACGATTGAAGTTAGCTTGGTTATCGTATCCCACTTTCTCCAAGATCAAACTGACAGGCAAGGACGTATTAATCAGCAAGTCGCACGCGACATTCAACCTGATCTTTTTAAGCCGTTGACTGAAGCTCTCTTTATAATGTTTTTGAAACAAGCGCCTAACGCTACTTTCACTGATATATAAGTGACTGGCTAAATCGTTAACCGAGATATCTTGAATGAAGTGATTCATTAAGAAGGCTTCGACCTTATCTAACTTATCGCTGATCTCATCACCTTCACCGGCCTTAAAGATCGGGTTAATCAACTGCACCACCTCTTCGTCATCAAGTAACACCGAAAACAATGAGAATAAGGTGAGTAACTGCTGGTGTGGTGGTTTCTCCATCACCCTATCTAACAATTCCGTTGCCTTCTCTGCGGTAGCGGACGAAAACTGCAGGCCTTTCTTTGAATCTTCCAGCAATGCACGCAACGGTTCGAGCTCTCGACAACTGTCTATCAACGGCTCTATCCAGTCTTTACGAAACCAAACCACATGCGTTTCACATACTCGTTGGTCATCCGTACTGTCGTCCGAATAAATAGCATGAGGCAAGTCCGGCCCAACCAAAATCATATGATTATGGAACACATCGCTTTGGTGATGCCCAATAAAACCATGACCAGTAAAGTGACGATGGATCGCTATCTCATACTCTTCGTGCCGATGCCAACCATAGCTTTTACTGTTCTCGACAATTTTCTTATAGCGCCAAGACATGCCAACTCGCTGTGGCACTTTTTCCAAGTAACCTTTCATTACGATACTCAATGACTTTTTAATATTGAAATTATACGTAACAAACCACCCAAATCAGCACATTGACTGAAAAGTATTGAACATTGCGCTGACGGTACTCTTCTCTTCGTCTCCGATAAATATACTGCAAGTGAACTTAATCAGGAGAGCAACTATGGACACTTTATTATTAAAAATTCGCGATATGATTCTTGCCACACGTCAACAGTGGATCGGCGAGATCACCTACAGTCACAATATTAAAGGTGACCACACCTGGAAATTCTATGGCTATAACTCTTATGACGAATATAAGAAAGATCTGCGTAAGAGCCTAAGACAAGAGTCGTGATGAAAGGCTTATTCAAACCACAATTTATTGATTAATCGCGGTTTTTATTTGTCATTCATGTAGAGTTTCACACTTGCCACTCGCTTTCTATACTTACTAAACAGTGGAACATGGAAGACATAATAATGAACAACAAGCTCACTCTGTCACGCACTGCATGGATAGTATTACTCGCAAGCTTAACGGCCGTAGCGCCAGTTCTTTCACAAGTCAACACCGTTGTCCAAGCGCAAACAGCCGTTAAAAGCCAAAGTGCAGACCAGATATTTACCAATGCAGATATATACGGGCATCGCGAGTCGGACTCGATCGTTACCCACAAAGGCAAGATCATCTTCATTGGTAACCAATCACAGGCGCAAACTTTTCAAGGGCAAAGTACTGATGTCATTGATCTAGATAATGCCTTTGTGCTGCCGGGGTTCATTGATAATCACAATCATGTGTTTGAAGCCGCCTCAGAGCTGGGTGGCAATTGTGAACTCGACTCAGAAGCAACATTAGAAGAACAAATTCCCTACCTAGAAGCGTGTAAGATCAATGCTGATACCGATGGCAGAGGTTGGCTAATGGGTTATGGTTTTTCTTTGGAAGCGACGCTCGATAGTGACTCTGACTACACCCCACTAGAGATCATCGACAGTATCTTCCCGGATCGCCCTGTGGTGATCATGGAGCAGACTTCACACTCAATGTGGGTCAACTCAAAGGCTCTGAAAATCGCCCGAATCAGCCAACAATCTCCAGACCCACAAGGCGGCGCCTATTTAAAAGATTCTGATAGCGGAAAACTTAACGGCATCTTATTAGACAATGCTGGCGATCAAGTGATGGAGATGGCTTGGAACAGCCAAAGCGAGCTGTTTGAGCAAAGCTACCAAGGGTTAATGTTCGGACTTGAGGAAGCGGCAGCCCACGGCATCACTACCATTGGCGACGGTCGCATGTATTGGAAACGAGGTTGGTATGACGTTTGGCTAGAGGCCGAGCAAAATCAAGACTTAACGGCGCGTGTTTCGCTACGCCCTTGGGTGTACCCATCGATGGCAATGCCTTCTCAATTAGAAGTCTTTGAAAAGATGTATTCCGACGATAAAAGTCGCCTACTGCTCGTCGATCAGGTGAAAATGTACAGTGATGGCATCTTCATCAATGGCACCGCCAAAACGCTCGCACCCTACTTAGATACTTATCTGCCCCTGTCTCCTAATGGCTTGAACTATATTCCACCAGAACAAATGAAAGAGTGGCTAACTGCGCTCGAAGAAATCGGATTTAGTGCGCACATTCATGCCATTGGTGATGGTGCCGTTCGTGAATCGCTTGATGCGATAGAAAGCATTCGCAAACAAGGTTCAACCAAGCCCTACACCCTAACCCATGTCGAATTAATCAATGATGAAGATGTGCCACGTTTTCGCCAATTAGACGTGACCGCAGATTTCCAAGTCGGCTCTGATTACGTTGCAAGGCATCAACACCAATGGGCCGAAGCTTTCCTTGGTGCTCGCCGTGCCAAAGCCATGATGAACTTAGACGCGATACTTAAGACTGACGCCAATATCACCTTAAGCAGTGACTGGAACGTACACGACATCAACCCTTTAGTCGGCATCGCCAACAGTTTAATCATGGGTAAAACAGGCCTAACTGATATCTACACGGCTATCGACGCTTACACGCTCAATGCAGCCAAAAGTCTTGGAATAGAAGACGTAACAGGTTCTATTGAGGTTGGAAAATCAGCAGACTTCGCGATTCTCGACCGAGACATCACCACAGTATCGGCAAGACAAATAGCCAAGACTCAGGTGTTGATGACGGTGTTACGCGGGGATGTGGTTTACGAAAAATAGAGCCCACAAGCGCATCGAATTGGTTATCGCAACTCAAACGAAAACGAGCCAGCTTAATCAGCTGGCTCGTCTGTTATTCACATATGTATTTTATGTTGTGTTACGCGTTGGTCTCTTTTAGTGCTTTCTCATTTGATTCTTGCTTTTCATCCAGAACAAAGTAGATCTTCGACACAATCACTTCAGCAACCAGAATCGTAAATACCACAGCGAAGAAAGCTACCACGCCACCCCAAGGGCCTGTGAAGCTCACCTTGTCACCGAACATGAGGTTTATCGCTTCTAGCATGACGAATTTTGAGCCAACAAGAATAATGTATGTCGACAGTGCTCGATACACCTTAGGTACCGTTCCAGGTTTCTGTTTAAAGTAATCCGCTACCTTGTGCTCTAAACCAATAGAGAGCTTCAACAACAACTGCAGTAACAACGCCGCTATCAAAGAAATAGTGAAAGATTCAATGTTGACGAAGTCCCAGTACTCATCGAAAAAGTTAAGTACGACTAAGTCCACCAGCACGGCTAACGTGTAACCTACGAATAGACGTTGTGGTGTGTTGAACCCGTAAACTTTGTCTGATTTAGTCATTCTGTCTCTCTCTAATTTGATAAGTAGCCTTGATTTGAAATACATCTTAGCGTTCGAATCGAAGCAAAACTTACCATTTCATGACACCACTCAAAATCATTCACGAAATTAATGAATCGTCATAGTGTCCTCGCGCCTCCACCTTTAATAATCCTGATCGCCCACGTATCACTGTAAAGTAAAATGGCACTCTCGAGTGATCTGCTACTACCAAGTAACCTGCCACTACCAACTAAGGAAAGAATAGAAACGCTAAATGGATGACCCTTATTTAAGCAATGAGTGTGTTAATTGAAATCTTGCGTCCAATAAGACATCTTCGATGCATCTGACTTACTGGCTTTGTATCCAATCCCCATCTTTGTGTGTCGGCTATTCATCACGTTTTGGCAGTGACCTTCGTGACCAGCCCAACTATTAAGACCAGCATTGTTAACTTGCCCATCACTTCGCGGGCTGGTGTAACCAAAAATAGGAATCACAACAGAATTGGATGAGAGGACAAACGCATTCTGACCAGAACTGTTCACAACAAAGTGACCTTGAGCATCTCTTCGGTACTGCTCATCTGAGTTCAACTGGGCATTACTCGCCGTGTTATTGTCCCAAGCGATAGGAGCTGCTGGTGGGTAGTTACCACTCGAAAACGATGAACCAAATGCATCACAATAACGTTGTGTCGACCTCGCACAATTTGTCGAGATAACAGATTGATACTTAATACTGTTCTGACTTAGATCTTCTGGAATGTTCACAATTCGGCACCATTTTTCATCGGCAACGCCTTGACCGGGCATCCCCCAAATCGCACCATTCAATAATTGATTTGTATCTAGTGAAGCGAAATCGATGAGAGTGTCGCTATTAAGCTGACCTAGATCCAAATCGATCTTTCCAGATGAAGTGTTCAACTCAAAGATCGAGGCCCCAACCTCCTTAGCTGCTGCATTAATTTTGTCGCGCTGTAATAATTCCCAAGAATCACCAAACCGCTCTTTTGACTGCTCTCCATAAGCTTGAGCGATAAAATCGTAAGTAGGTAAATTAGACTCTATCCCGCTCCCATCTTTGGAAACTACGCTGCCAACGGTTTTAAATTCCAACGAACTGTCGAACACCGTATCGTTAAACACATACGATCCCAAGTGCTCACTAGAACAAGAGTTACTTTGCATATCGTATCTATATTCAGAAATTGTACCGTCCACAAGTAACTGATGATTCTTCCTTTGCGCGCTTAATCCTGTGGTTTCGTAACAGTGCCAATCGTTAACAAAGTTGCTGCCATTATCGATAACGATTGTTGGTACAGCGATAGTCACATCAACCTTCTGAGTATCTCCACTCTTGAACGCAGGCAGCTCATTTTTGACGATAATAGATGAGAAATTTCTGATTGGATCCGTTTCTTCGATAAAACCTTCGATAGCAAAAATCATATTGTTGCTAAGAGCTTTAATGTCAGGCTGCTGAGAGGTAGATGATGAGCCAGTATTACTCGGATTACTTGGAACATTAGCGTTGTTAGACGTTGTGTTGTCACCTCCTGATGAACTTTCTCCTCCACAACCCGTAATAATCAGTGCTAGAAGGGCGACTGCCGAGATATTTTGTTTTTTCATGAGTTAATCCTTAACCATATATTTTTCTTGATGTAAGGATGCTGCCTCATAGAACGAACTTAAATTTCAGACCAATGTCAGAGCCCCTAAATACTGACACCGATTTAACATTTTATAAGATATTGTCAATTTAACGTTCGACCTATAAGTAGATGAACTCATTCAGTATTTTCCTTAGGCCTTCCGTTTAAGAGCCAGTTACAGTTCGGTAAATTGATTCTCAACACAAGGTGACGACGATTTGAAATACACCTTAACGTTCGAATAGGAAAAACTTAGAAATATAGAAAAGCACCAAAAGATAAGTCTCGTCATTGCTTGTCACCAAATGGCCATTCTTCAAATGCTACGCCCCATATGATGACCCCATCAGCGACACACACTCATTTCCAAAAGGTGCAGACTATGAAAAAGCTAATCACTAACGCGAACGTATTTAACGGTGTTGATAACAACTTAATCGAGAACGTATCAATCCTCATCGAAGATAACTTGATCACTCAGATTGGAGAGATTGACCCAACGATTGCCGATGAAACGATTGATGCTCAAGGCGGTACGGTCATGCCAGGCCTGATTGATGCGCACGTTCATATCACGCTCTCTGCCTCTTTTAATGTCATTGATACGATGACTCGTGAAGAAGTGGCGATTCGCTCAACAAAGATTTCTGAAGAGATGTTAATGCGCGGCTTTACTACCATTCGCGACGTGGCGGGCAATACGCTTGGCCTTAAAAACAGTATCGACAAGGGCTATGCGACTGGCCCACGCATTCTTCCTTCAATGGCGGCTATCTCACAAACCTGTGGTCACTCAGATTACCGTCAAAACCAAGCACAAGAGCGTTTAGCTAACGGGCATGAAGATTCACCAATGATGAAGCTTGGTGCAATGAAAGTGGCAGATGGTCGTTCAGAAGTCTTAAAAGCGGTTCGCGAACAACTGTTTATGGGCGCTTCTCAAATCAAGATCATGGCGGGTGGTGGTGCATCTTCAACGTTCGACCCGCTAGACACGTTGCAATTCACATCAGAAGAAATGAAAGCCGCGGTTGATGCCGCTTCCGATTACGGTACTTATGTTGCCGCGCACATCCACACTTCTGATGCGATGCGCCGAGCGGCAGAAGCGGGCGTGATGTCTTTCGAACACGCCACCATCATGGACGACGACATTGCCGAGATCATTAAAGAGAAAGGCATTTGGGTGATTCCTTCTTACTTTACCTCTTCATTGATTGCAGAGCGTAAGATCCCGCTGCCAAATGAAGAGACATACCGCAAGACAGAACGCGTAGGCAAAGCGATGTTCAAGTCAGCAGAACTGATTAAGAAATACGACATTCAGAACATTGCTTTTGGCACTGACTGTGTAGGTGAAACCAACGTTCACGCGACACAATTGAATGAACTTGGTGCGATTGAGCAAGTATTCGATACCATCACCGCACTTCGCATGGCGACATCAAACTGTGGACGCTTGTTCGAGATGTCGACCTATCAACACCCATACCAAGAAGGCAAGCTAGGTCAGATCGTTGAAGGCGCGTATGCCGACCTATTGATCATCGATGGCAACCCACTGGAAAGTGTTGCTTGTGTGGCGAACACAGAGACACAAAAACTGATCATGAAAGACGGCAAGGTGTACAAAAACACACTTTAACCTCTAAAAGCTCTCGTCCCTACGCTACAAAACAACAAAACAACAAAACAACACATCTAAAGCAAATAACCGAGATGGCTAACTTGGTTGTTTGCTTTTTTTTGGATCGCCTAAAGCTTATCTCGCCCTCAATTGAAAATGTTATATATCCAATTCGCGCAGTAAAATATAGACATTAACTTCCATACTACGAGTTAGTTTCCGTTTTTCGAGTTAATTCTCACTCTATGAATTAATTTCCACTCTATGAATTAATTTACATTTACGTATTAGCCACCCAAATAACATCCGCCTAAAAAACACAAATGGAATATAAACCTGTAAAAATTCAACATAAACAATCTATAATTATTTCGTGAAAAAATACAGAATAAAGGGAATTATTTCAGCATAGACAGCTCTAACTAAATGTTAAATAATCATTTATCTGGAGGTACTATTCTAATGCAACTTTGGTAACCCTTCCCCCTTAAGTTGCACATTAAGTAATTTGGATAAGTAAATATCATTAATAATTTTTTGTAATCAGGAATTAACAATGAGACTGTTGTTGTACTCAACATGTGGTGTTCTTAGTTTTCTAGGAATATTTGGCCTAGCTGCGTTATACATTGTTTACTAATTTTTAAACTACTTTTATAAGTTAATAAACAAATAATAAAAAGCCCTAATAAATAGGGCTTCCTTTTATCCATCAATAAAAACAGTGCAAATATTGTAAATTATTCTATTTACTTTTCTCTTCTAGCTTAGCCTTTACTATTTGATATAGTTTTTCGTATGGCAGATAACCGGGGAGCAATGTTCCATCAATGAGCATCGCTGGTGTACCTCGAACACCCAGCTTTGTGAACAAGTCATAGTTTTCAGCAACTTCAGTCGTTATTTTACTGTCTGAAGAAACGTAATCGGTGGCTTTGTTCTTCTTCGCTACTTTCATTATCGAACGAACGTTGTGAATGCCAGGCTTACTGATCAACATCTCTTCAACTGCTTTGTATTTATCTTTGTCATTGTTCCAGACATTGAGTCCAAAAGTTGCTGAGTTCAGTGGCGAATCTCTCTCCTTTAGAGGGATATAAATATTTATCACCTTGATGTCATTAGGGAACTCATCCGCTATTTTTCGAAGAACAGGGTCTAATTTTTTGCACCACGGGCAACTAAAATCAGTCATATTTACGATCGTCAGTTTTGGATGTTCGGAACCATACCAAGGGTGATGTGGGTTGTTATAAATAAAGTCATGACTCTCAGCTAACGTTTTATCAAAGCTACTTTGTTGATCTATGTAAGCAGCCAGACTGTCGTGAACCGAATCGATAATACCTTCGTTCGTTTCTAACATTTGCGTTATCTCGGCAATCTTTTCTTGTTTTGTCATTGCGAAAGTGACGGGAGAGAAAGCCAGTGTAACCAATAGTGTGATGATGCTTTTTGTAATGAATTTCATATTTTTCCCATTAATACTTAGCTAACCAAAGTCGGGCTGCGATACCTATTGGCGTAGTAATTCCTGAAGTAACACTTGTTACTTTTCCATCATTAATAACAATGAGTGTTGGCGTTAAGGAGATTCCCCAATCGCGTGCAATTTTACCTTGAGTGTCATTAATGTTGTCGTAGCTATACCCTTTAGCATTCATATAGCGTTGAACTCTTTCATCTTTACCCGAAGTCAGTGATACACCAACGACGGGATAGCTTGATGAAAACCAATCAACCACTGGCGTCACAAATTTGCAGGCGACGCACCATGTCGTCCAAAAATAAACTAATACCGGCTCTTTCTTACTCATCTCTATTACATCTATCGGTTTACCGGATAACGACATCCCAACCATTGGCGGAACGTTCTGCATTGGAACGTCTTTTGTACGCCAATAATCAACACCAAAGACCACGACCAATGCAAACAAGGTATACAGTAATGCCGATCTCAACTTCTGCTTTTTGGTCTGAGGTTTTGCCTTAGCTTTTTTTCTCATCATTCGTCACCACCTTTTGCTTTCTCAATGGCTTCCATAACCGCATCACTGGTTAAGATGACAGGAAGCTCAATACCTTCCGGAGCGTTAGGGCCATAAACCATATTGAACGGAACACCGAACCGGTTGTGATCTTGTAGGTATGACGTGACACTATCACTTGGGACTGTCCAATCCCCCTCCATCGGCACTACATCACCTTCAGTCAATGCGCTGTAAACAGGATCTTGTAAGAGAACCCCGATCTTGTTTGCTTTACAAGTCACACACCAATCAGCGGTAACATCAACGAAAACTACTTTGTCATTAGCAACATGATCATCAATGGCTACGGTCGACAAAGCTTCCCACTCAGGTTCTGGTGGCAGTATTTTGGATGTTGCTTTCTCGACAAATAACGAGGCAGAGATAACACTCAACAGCAGCAAGCCAACAGCACCCGCAGTCTTGATTCCATGCACTTGAACCAACCTGACAAGCAATAGGCAAACACTGACCGCCAGTATTGCGTATAGCCACAATTGAGGGACATGAGGTCGAAGCAAGCTAAAGAGCCAGACGCTAGTGATTAGCATCATTCCGCCGAACAGGTATTTAACACGGTTCATCCATGCCCCAGGTTTAGGCAGCGCCAAAGCTATCGATGGGAATGCAGCAACGATGATCCATGGAAGTGCCATACCAACGGCAAGTGCGGTGAAAATACCAAACATCGTCGGGATAGTCGTGGCAAGAGCAAATGCAACGGCTGTACCAAGAAATGGAGCAGAACATGGCGTAGCCAATAGCGTTGCGAACATGCCTTGAGTAAAGTGTCCGACGTAACTACTGTCTCCCTTGGTTGCCATCCACGTATTTGTATTCGATGAAAGACGGATCTCGAAAAGCCCTAACATGTTGGCGCTGAAAAGGGCTGTGACGATAAACATCCCACCGATAAACCAACCATTTTGGAACTGAATTCCCCAACCGATAACGCTGCCTGATATTTTTAACACAGCCAAGAAAGTGGCGATTAACCAGAAGGATGCGAGGATGCCACTCGCAGATGCAAGGAATTGGAACCTAACCTGTTTCCTTGCCATGCCTTGAGCAGAAATAACCCCACTCAGTTTCATTCCAAGCACAGGGAATACACAGGGCATGATATTGAGAATCAACCCTCCTAATAGCGCCAAAAGCACCATACTTATCATAGAGCTATTACCCACAATGCCGTTGGTAACAGTGGCTGGGTATTCTGTAATGAAGTCTTTGTCTTTGATGCTTACACGGATGTGTTGGTTGTTGAGATCGGGTGTGCCCATCCAGCTGCTTACGTCATAAGTCGCAATGGCTTGGTTACCTTCAATTTCAATGTGAGGAATACCAAATTCAGCATCTTGCATTTCATCTGAATCACCATCCACGATTATATCGGGTGCAGTCCAACCAATTTGATGTGTAGCAATCACTTGAAGTTGCGACTTGTGAGCATCCCAAATCGTAGATGTGCCCTCTACAAGCGGTGAGTCTTTCGGCACTTCGCTCATTGCTTTTGCGTAGACAAGCATCGCGTCGTTATCTACAGTCATCTCACTTGGGTTAAACACCAAATTGATATCAAAATCCGTGAGAATACATATGGTGGTGCATGAAGACATCGTCAGCACTGCATGGAGCTCAACAGGTTTGTTCATATCATCAATATGAAGATTCATCGGAAAGATGATGTTGTGCTTGTAGCCTAGCGTATCTATGCCGAGCAAGTTGAAGCGTTGAGGAAACTTCCAAAACCATTGCAGTTGCGAAACGTTCTTAGAGTCGGCCCATTTAATTTTGGGCGCAATGCCTCCTTCGCCAGGACTTCTCCAGTAAGTTTTCCATTCATCAGAAAGGTTCACTTCCAGATAACCCGCCGCGGTTTTATCTTCTTTATTAATTTGTCCTGTCATGACAAAGCGCGTTTCTACATACGGATGTAACTTGTCTTGCATCCAACCCGTTGTAACAGGAGTCATCGATTCGCTCGCACTTGCGTTCACAGTGAATGTTGAACACAACGCAACGAATAGCCAAAGCACAACAAAGTGCAATGACATTTTGCTTTTAGGCATGTCTAATTTTTCCTTAAAAAATGAATAATATGAGTGTTAGTTAAACGCTCTTATTCTCATTCTTTAAAGACACAGACCTTGAGATGGATGCGCCTACCTTTGTGAAGGATTGGCTCAGTGAAGGGAGGGAAATACGGGACAGTACTTAGCAGCCACAATACGACGACAACGAGTATGAAGTACGTGAATATAGCTTGATCATTGACTTGGTGGTGATCAAAATTTATCAGGTGTTCTGATAACTCACATTTTTGGACGGATTGGCCGTCTTGGGATTGAGATGCCCCATCAGTAAAACCGCCACCATCGCTAATCTTGTTTGCCTGCACGGCAGTAGAAATAGCAGAATCACTATTGTCATAATTTACTTTGCAACCTTGGATAAAACTCATATTACTGGCAAGACAGAAACAGATAACCCAACCCACTAATAATAGTGCGCTACGAGTTAGCTGATGTGTGTTTCGACTTGAGATCATATCTAAACTGCAGATGTCTTGTGATGGTAAACGTAGCAATACGACTTAACTAAAATAATAAAGTTCAATTTTTTTCGTATGGCCGATAATTTTCATGAATCAAAGCGATTGAGAATCGTAAAAATCGTATACCAACAATCAGTATCGAAAAGACAATCTCTATAGCACATCGGTATCAGCCATAGCGCTGTCGAGCTGCATGGAATAAATAAACTCGAATCAAAACAGGACATGATCAAGAACAACATATGACCTAACTCTCTGTTTTCTTGCTAGTATTAAATTCATGCTGTTTGTTTATGTATAAAATTTGTTGATTGAATGACGAAGCTTGTTGATATGGGGATGAGATTGGAATGAGACGATTACTGACTGCACGCTTACTCAGTACAGTGCTGTTACTCAGTACTGTGCTATCAGGGTGCAGTAACTTTAGAAACCTGTCTAATGAGATAGAAGCTATAGACTCCATAACCAATCAATACATGGTGACCTTGAGTCAACCTGCCTCCGGCTCTGCCGTGGTGATTGAACAAATCAAAGACATCAATAAAAGCGAAGTGGATGGCTACGATGGCATCATAGACAGCGACAGTATTCACTTACAACTCTCAAATAACATCCATTACCTCCTCGTCTTTGAAGATAAGAATCAAGACCTAACCCTACAAGCTGATGAAGCATTCAGCGTGGTTAACCTGCGCGGTCACAAAGACAAATCGACAATCGAAGTATCACTCGCCGTTAATGAGAGTGATGCCCCAAGAGCGTTTGTTGATCGTTCATTGTCCTCACTATTAAAAATAGAGTTAGACCTCGTCGATATAGGCACAGTGGTGGATTTATCAGATCCCCCTTTTGAAAAAGGGAATGCAAAACTCGGTATGTGGCAGCCACTAACATTCTTACTTGAAGATAATGCTGGGCTCTATTTTCTATCTGAATATGACCCAAATAAAATCCCAATCCTATTCGTACATGGAATCAATTCAACGGCTTTAGATTTCGCCCCTCTAATTGAAAAAGTGGACCAATCTAAATACCAAATATGGGTGTTTAACTACCCTTCAGGTCTATCTCTTTCTTTGAATTCGAAAGGCTTAAATAACCTATTCCATACAGTTGTGACTGAATATAAGATCCAACAGTTGCATGTTGTTGCCCACAGTATGGGCGGCTTGATCGTGACTAACAGTATTCGTCAGTGTCGCATTGGGCAGTTATGTGATTTTATTAGCAGCGTAACCACCATCTCTTCGCCGTTTGGTGGTGTCGAGTCAGCTAAACAAGGGGTGGAATACTCTCCCGTGGTAATGCCTGCTTGGGTTGATTTAAACCCAGACGGCCAATTTATCGCTGACTTATTTATTGATAACAGTAAGATTCACATTCCCCACTTTTTAGCCTTTGGCTATAACTCGGGCGATCTATTTAATACCAACAGTAACGATGGCGTCATCAATTTATCAAGCCAGTTATCACGCCCCGCTCAATTGAACGCCGACCAAATTCGTGGTTACAACGAAAACCATCTCAGTATTTTAGATAATGATGATCTGTTTGAAGACCTGTCGAGCTTTTGGCTAGCAGCAGAGCAATAACCCCTCCCTATACATAACCCGACAAACCAGTTGGCGTGAATGGTATGAACATTGGCGGTATTTGCACTGCAAGCCAACACGCCAATCTTTATTCTAGTCCCATAAATCAGCACACGGAGTGACGCTAAGCCTAGCGAGCTAGGTTTCGAGACAAGGATAGTGACTTTCTAACTTGGGATAGAAACGATGACTATCAATGAATTAAAACGCAGAGATTTTTTCAAAGTTATGGGGAAAGGTGCAGTTTCCGCTGCGGCTATCTCTCTGCCTACCTTAGCGAATGCAACGCCAACTTCGCCAACCAAGGTGCCTTCAGATCACCAAACCGCTGACTCGCCACTGGACGCGGCCGAGATGGCGAACCTGATAAGAGACAAAAAAGCCTCGCCAAAAGAATTCGTACAAGAAGCCATCTACAAAATTCGCCAGACCAACGATCAAGTTAATGCAGTTGTTTCTGAGTGCTTTGACTTAGCGCTAGAGCGTGCAAACTCGTTTAACCCGAACTCACCTTTTGCTGGCGTGCCTTTCTTGGTGAAAGACTGCGTTGATGTTGTTGGGCTTGAATGCACCCTGGGTTCGAAGCTAAACCAAGGCAGAAAACCCAACGCGACCTCTTGGTTTATTCGAGCGACTCAAAATGCAGGGCTGAACACCATTGGCATGACGAACATCCCCGAGATGATGACACTAGGCTGCACACAGAACTCCCTTTACGGCGCTACACGCAACCCATGGGATCTAAGCCGAGGTGTTCACTCATCGACTGGCGGTGGCGCAGCAGCGATTGCAGCTGGCTATGTACCCTTAGTGCACTCTACTGATGGTGGCGGTTCTTCTCGTATGCCCGCTTCGGCGACTGGAATCTTTGGTTTTAAGCCAAGTCGAGAATCTTTGATCTCAGGGCTAACTGACGGTTCAACAAACGAAGGTTTTACCCATCAATCGTTTATGTCGAGAACCGTTCGTGACGCAGCTTTGGCTGTTTCAGTCACAGAGCAACATACAAAGAATGATTTTGAGACGCCTTTTCCTCGAACCCCAATAGGAATGGTTAATGCATCTCTTAACCGTCAGATAAAGATTGGCGTCACCCTTAAAGATATCCACGGTAGGCTTCCTGATGAAGATACGCTTGCAGCCATTCGTTCTACGGTCTCTTTGCTCGAAAGCCTTGGGCATATCGTTATCGAAGTTGAACAACCAATCCAAGATGGCGATGTGTTCATGCGTAACTATATGGGCGTATTTGGCAACAAGATGGCAAGCTTTGCTGAGCAATTCGACCACTTAGGTATGCCGCTAGAATCGATGCCAGACAAAGTCAGCGATAACGTCGTCTATTTAGCTCGCACGATGCAAGCTCGCTTAAAAGCCACTCCTAGCTTGTATATCGATTCTCAAGAACGATGCCGAAACTTCGCGACCAATCACAACCGAGAGTTCTTTAAAAACATCGACATTTGGCTCACCCCTTGTGCAAACCATGTTCCTTTGGACATCGAATATTTCGACCAGAAAACGCATTCCGGCAAAGAGATATGGGCACGTTCAGAGAAATTAATGTCCTACACGCCAATCGAAAACGTGGCAGGCAATCCGGCGATGTCGGTTCCCTTGTATTGGAACAAGCAGAACCTTCCAGTTGGTAGCCACTTTTCCGCAGCAAGAGGCAACGACCGCCTGCTATTTGAATTGGCCTATCAACTAGAACACGCCAAGCCTTGGGCAAACAAAAAAGCCCCGATTGCGCTTTAAAAAGCAATTCACTTTCAAAACAGTTCAATTTAGAAAACCATTTAAGTACGAGTCTTTTGATGAAACATATTATTTTCCTATTCTTGGCAAGCCTGACGCTTGCGCCACACTCATTCGCAGCTCTAGCACCAAGCGAAGGCTTCAGTGGCAACATGACCTTCCTAACTGGCTTCACCGCAAACTCAAGTAACCTCGATGTTGGTCAAAGCAACCATCAATCTCAAGCCGATTTAATGTCGTCGGGTAACACGGAAGCCGAGGGAATGGTCGCGGTTTTGGGTTCGGTGCAATACACCTTTGGCGCTTTGAATCACAAACAGTTTTTCTTAGGTACCTCAAGAGACGACATCATCACAGGTACGTTGGCATTTGAAGTTGGATATAGGCAGCAAGTCGAAAGTGGCATGGTGGTCGATTTTTCTATCTTGCCGACTCTGATATCAGGCGAAGTATGGGATGACCCTTATGCTGTTGACTCAAATAGGAAAGAAACCGACCTCACTGGCACTGTGGTTCGAATGCAGCTTTCAAGAATAATGGGCTCGAACTTTAATCTCGATGTCGCTTCTGGTGAGTCAGACGTTAAAAAAGAAAACACCGGCCTAAAGGGGCTTGGATTAACCGAAGAAGAACGCGCATTGATGATTCGAGAACGAAAGTACTTTTATCTCAAGTCTGGTTATCAGTACTTCTTGAAAGATGGGTCAGGCATTCTCACACCTTCAATGAATGTTTTCTCTTCAGATTCTGAAGGTGATGCACTATCGTTCTTGAGCCTTGGCGCGGAAATCAACCTAGCGAAAAGATACGGAAATCATGGTCTTGCTTTAACACTCAATGCAGCAAAACGCAGCTATGATAAAGAGAATCCAATCTTTAATAAGACACGTGAAGACAAAGACTTTGGCGCCTTCGTTGCTTATGAATACGCCAATATCTTTGATGCAAAAAACTGGTCTTTGGTGTCACTACTCGGCGCGAAGACAACGAATTCGAATATTGAGTATTACCAATCATCACAATATGTGGTTTCAGTCGGTGTTGATTACAAATTCTAAGATTGAACTGAGGTTTTCATTACTTGTAACCCGTAAACAAATCCTTTAATTTGGACATATTACCGAGAAGAACACTCTTCAATCGCCAGCAATAACAGGGAGTTATGGTGGAAAGTTTTAGTACTCAATTGCCCATATTTTGGTTTAAAACTTTAGATTCTGCTATTCAGGCTAGAATTGGAGACAGCAGCGATATCTGGTCGGGAGCAGAGGTCTATAAACAACTTTGCTCCGCCGAATCGATCTCGGCTTATCAGCTTCAAACCGCCATCACCAACATCTACCAACGCTTTGATCATGAACTGATCGACCTATTTGATGAGTCCGCTCGCTACTTCGATGAGCTTGAAATGGGCGCGCCAGTAATGGCAATGCTCACCGCGCCAGATCTCGCCAGCTTTTGCCAACTGCTGAGTCGATATTCCATTCATATACATCCGCTACTGAAAATATTCAGCCGTGAAACAGAAAATGGTGAAGTCGAGCTTTGGGGCGTCACACCCGAGTACATTGACGAAACCACATTGATGACACACATCAGCTTGGGGCTCTATTTCAGTATTATGATCAAGCTCGTTCGCAGATACCTTAATGCGCCGAATCAAAAGCTCGCCATTCACATCCATAAGAACACCATCGGTGATGAGTTCTTGAGCATCTATGAGCGTGTCTTTAATGTTGAAATGAAGGAGGGCTTCCCCGCCCGCTACCTCCTATTTCCTAACGATCTTGTCCAAGCGAAACCTCGCCAATTCCAAGCTGACTTTCATGCAGAGTTAGTACGAATCGCCGATCAACAGATGGAAAAAACGTTAAAAACTAACCTGATCTACAAAGTGAATGAAACGTTCAAGGTGCTCGAGGTGAAAGACACCAACCTAGATAGCGTGGCGAACAATCTTCATATCAGCCCTCGAACCCTGAATCGTAAGCTTAAACAACAAGGTGTGAGCTTTCGTCGTTTATTCGATAAATACCGACTTGAGCTGAGCATGACGCTACTGAATCAAAACGACGGCAATATTACCTATGTGGCTCACGAACTTGGCTTCTCAGACTCGAGCGCATTCAGTCGAGCATTCAAGAATTGGACTGGGCACCCTCCTACTGAACTCAGGTCGTAATAGCAGATCTCGCACCCCGTATCACTAAGCATCGAACGACATTGTTCTTACTTGGTTTTTTGTTCTTACATATTTTCGATTCTCATGTATTATGTGCGCCCACAATTGTATGACAAATATGTAGCGCCGTTTCTGTATGACCAAAGCCACCAACCACGCGATTTTGCTCTTAGTATTCGCCAACCTGCTCGCCTCCTTTTCAGACGTTTCACTAAAAGTACTGAATGGCGAAGTGCCCACGTTCCAATATGTGTTTATCCGCCAGCTATTGAGCGTGATGTTGCTGCTTCCTTTTTGGCTAAAGCTACCCAGAGAGACGCGGATGCAAGGTGGTTGTCGCATCAACTTCTTGCGGGCTCAATTCATCCTGGTGGGCAGCGGCTGCGCAATGATTGCCATCACACACCTCACCTTGGCGACCGCAAATGCGATGTTCTATGTTGGACCTATTCTTATGCTCCCGCTTTCTATTGTTTTACTGAAAGAGAAGCCGACATCATCAAAAGTGGTCGCGACATTGATTGGTTTCGTAGGTGTGTTAATCGTGTTACGTCCAGAGCAATTTCACTGGGCCGCTATTGCAGGCTTAGGCAGTGCGCTCGCGATGGGCGTCGGCAATATTTTGATTAAACGTCTTCACGCAGAACAACACATTATCTCGACACTATTTTGGACCAGTGTGATGACTCTGCCGCTGGCGTTGGCTCTTGCTCTGCCTGCATGGGCGGCGATTGAATGGCGTCATGTTGGGTGGATTATGGCAATCAACCTATTCGTTCTGGGATACCATGCCCTTGTGGTGGTCGCTTATAAAAAAGCGCCAGCAAACCAAATTGCTCTCGCAGAATATTCGGGGTTGGTGTTTGTGACCCTATTTGGCGTGATGTGGTTTGACGAGATTCCAGACATGTTGACCCTTGTCGGCATCAGCCTGATCGTCATTCCTATGATGCCAATAAAATGGAAAAAGTACTTCAGCAGGTCAAATCAAACGGCTCTTGATGTAGAAGCCAATCAGCCTAAGCCTTAATCGTCGGCAGCATCATTAAAGCGCATTGAGCTAACCCACTTTCGACTTATTCAAACTAGAAAAGGGACCGGTATTTCTACCCGTCCCTTTTTGTTTTCGCTTGTGTTAAGCGTTACTTAAGCTTGAACACCAACACTTTGTTGTATGCCGTTACCATCAGTAAATCTTGCTGTTTCCCGCCAATTTCTAGATTGCTGATATGGCCCGCATCGATAGCAATGAAGTCTATTTGCTTACCGTCTTTATCGAACACACCCACGCCACCGTGCGCTGCAACAAATAGGTTGTCATCGGCATCAACAGCAACGCCATCAACCATAGGTTCAGAACCAGACTCCGCCTTCACCTGGGCAAACTGAGTCTTATTGCTGAGTGACTGTCCATCAACATCAAATCGGTATACCCAGCCATCAGATGTGTCGGCAACGTATAACGAAGATTCATCAGAAGAAAATGCGATGCCGTTTGGTAGCTTGAACTCTCCAGTGATCAACTTTAGATCACCATCTAAATAACGATAAACGCCATTAACCGGTTGCTCTGGTTCTGCCTTTGCTGGGCCGTAACCTTGAATACCAAATGGAGGATCGGTAAACCACACGCTTCCATCGCTATTAACGGTTAAATCGTTCGGGCTATTAAGCAGCTTGCCATTATACGTTGCAGCGACAATCACTTTCTCTCCGTTGCCCTGACGGTACGACAGCTTTCTATCATGGCGGGCAGCCCAAAGGTTGCCTTTCGCATCGATATCGAGACCATTGGCATAGCCAGAATTGTCATCAAAAACGCTCAACTTGCCGTTAAGGTCGTAAGAATAGGTTGTGTTATTTGGAATGTCGCTAAACAAGAAACGTTGATGTTCCACATCCCATGTAGGGCCTTCAACAAAGCCGAATGAGTCTCCAACCAATGTTGGGTTGCTTTCTACAACAGAGGCAGCTGAAACATTCATAGAGGCAGCCATTGCAGCGGTAATAAGTAGTAATTTGTTCATTGTTCTTCTCCTTTCTGTTTACGTTTTGAATCTTAGTTTCTTGAAGGAGTGAGAAAAACAGTACAAAATGACTTCACTGTTTACTAAATGGTGTTAATGATGAATTTGATTTATATGCAGACCTTCTTGACTGTCGCCGAAGAGCAAAGCTTCACCAAGGCCGCTGAAGTATTGGATGTGTCAAAAGGTTTGGTGTCTCGGCATGTACAACGACTCGAAGAAACATTGAATTCTAAGTTGTTTCACAGAACGACTCGCTCTATCAGCCTCACGGAAGTGGGTGAAGAGTTGTATGCGAAAGCGAAGCAAATTCAACTATTAGCAATCGAAGCGGAAATGCGTGTCTTAGACATGACGCAGGAAGTGGCAGGCGATTTGAAAATTACCGCCCCGATAGAGTTTGGGCGTGCGCTTTGTCGTCATATCATCCCTACTTTCAAGCAAGAGTACCCAAAAGTGGATTTGATTCTCGACTTTGGACCGATGAAAAAGAAGATAGAGTCTGGCGACTTTGACATTGCTTTTCGAGCTTACGATGAACTGCCTAATGATGTGATTGCCAACGATCTTGGGCATATCCGCAATGTTCTCGTTTGCAGTGCGGATTACGCATCGACTAACCCACTCGCCACCACCAAAGACATCCATAAATGCAGCTTCATTCTTAACAGTCAAAATGAACGTTGGAATCAGCTGGAGTTGATCAATGGCGAACAAACCTACCATGTTGAAGTAACCGGAAGTGTTAGCTCTAATACCTACAGTTCAATTTTAGAGTTAGCGATGCAAGGGATAGGTGTCGCCAGCTTGCCGTTCTATCAAGTTGAAGAGCAGATCAAACAAGGTAAGCTTATTCACGTGTTCCCAGAATGGTCGATAAAAGCCCAAAAGCTAAGCCTTATCTATGCTCAAAGAAGGGTAACACCGCAGAAGTTGGTCACTTTTAACCGAGCGGTAAAAGAGTGGTTGGATTCGAATAACGCTTATACGTTGTGAGTTTTAGAGCACTAAATCTTTCAATTGGAATGCATGTGCGTTCCATTCATATCAGGCGCAATCGCAGTGCTTTCAATAGTTGATAGGCTGCCGTGTTTTCGTCGATTTTTAAACAGCCTCCCCCTCTAACTCCCCCTCAAGTTGAGTTCATCACCCCCTCTAGATTGACGACCGAGGGGGAGAACCTTCTTTATCGCTGAACGTGTAAATGCACATGCCGCCATCGGTATTCAGTTCCTCCCCTTTCCACGAATCATAATGAATCGAAGATACAGATTAAGGGGAGGTTAGGAGGGGATTTGAGGTTGGGCTAACACGGATTTGCCCCATTATAAGGTAGACCTTTTACTCATTCATATCCTGCTCATGGGGTTTTGCCCGACTAGAAGTTATCCATTCTCCCGTGCTGTTCGTCGCGAATCCCCGTGTTGTATCACGGGGGTAAATTCGACAGGCAATCAACGCCTAGTGACTTAAATATTTTTTAAATAGCTTGGTTAGCATTCAGAACAGCTTCAGGAATTGACTCAGCATCAGGCATCGTACCTTCAGTTAAAGTATTCAAATCCTGTTGTTGCATCCCAGTTAGTTCGCAAACTTTATCTGCTCTCATCTGAGTTTGAGCATTAATCTCAGAAACCTGAACATTAGCCATGGCTTCAGTACCTGGAACAACCTCTCCATATTGGTTTATCATCCCGTCAGCTTGAGGAAGAAGTTGACGATTGAGCTCTATATCTATTACCTTATTCAATAACAGCACGCCATCTTTACTGTTAGCAAATCGAGCATCAGTGGTTATTTCAATTTTATCATCAGCTCTTGATATAGAAGTTGTACTTCCAGCTAAGTCAGTGTCTTTTTGAGACTTAATCCATGCAACGCCAGAAAAAACAATCATCAACACGCCGATAGTAAAAGGCACTCCCCACAATTCTATTTTGTCATATAGAAAAAAGAGACCGATGCACAGGACTAGTAAGCCTGAAAAGAGAAAACAAATTAATACAATTTGACTCTTTTGGGGGTTTAGGGAAGCTTGAACATTAACATTAGGCTGAATTTCCATATTCGACTCCTTACCTAATAGTTATGGTTCCGTCATCATTTTTAATCGCTGCAAAATTTGGCATCGACTTCCTAATGACTTCACTATCTTTATTGAAGATCTTCAAAACTCGCAATGATGAGTCACTGAATTTGATAACCGTGTCTGGACTAATAAAGCAACTTTCCATTTCAAAATTGTCAGACTGAACATAAAGTTCACAGCCATCAAATCTGCAATTCGTAAACTTATACCCTGTTAATGTAACTACCTTTTTGTTGAACCATAAATCTCTGCTTTCAATAAGCTTGGGACCAAGCCCTAACGCTGCTTCGGCTAGAGATTGAAGTCCATTTGGTTGCTGAAGGCTTTCGAACGGGCTCGGTGGCGTTGTCTGACCGAATGGATTCTCTGGTTTTTGCCCGAATGGACTCGTTTGTTCCTGCCCAAATGGATTTGACGGTTCCTGCCCAAATGGATTCGTAGGTTTTTGACCAAATGAGCTCGGTGGTGGTGGTGGTTTAAATCCCATAATAAATCTCTTTACGCTAGCTAATAATAATGAGTTTTCACTCAGCCCGATATTACAGCTACTTTTGCTCATCGCATAAAAATATCTTCAGATAAAAGAAAGAAAGTCCATGCAGGTCAAATAGTTGACTACCTTATCAATACTTAAGTAATACCTGATTGAATATTGTTTTGTGGCGATTCGAAAACATCGATATTCGGTATCAGCGTATTTTGAGGCAAAAGTTACATTCGGCTCACACCATTAGTGTGAGCCATTTTTTAGTTAAGACTTTATTCTAGTAATTATTCTCGCTAGCTTAAGGAGGTGTGTTGATGTTTTTATCTCTAGCTCGGATTGAATGCCTAACAGTGCAATACCCGCTAGAATTTGTTGTGGCCTGACGACTTGGCCAGTAGGTAACTCCAGTCGGTCATTCAACATTTTAAACTGTTTCCATTCTTCACAAATGCTAAGTTCTCTACCTTTGGCCATCCGCATCAGTCTTTTGCATTCGGGAGGTATTGGGGTTTCCTCACCCCAACCTGCGACGGTTCTCACAGATTTAAAACACAGTTCAGCGATCTCTTCCTTTGTCATTTGGCACTCTAACTCTCGAAAAATGTAATTCTTACTCATTTTGCAATACTTCAATGATAAAACCCCTAAATACAAGAGGTTGCACTGCATTTATAAGATGTACACTATTAAATATAATCAGGCAAAGTACGCACTGTACGAAGACGTATTAATTGGCGAATTTGCCTTATAAAAACTTATTCATGAATTGCTAATTTAGCAAAATCATTGAAACAGAAATGTCCAGAAACGTTTTTAAAATTGATCAAACTCTATTGTCCTCCGACAACAATGGCTAGATATAGAGCGAGCATAGGGTCAGATAGAGTTTAAAAGTAGGTAGTGGTTAGGGGGGGGGATTTGGTGATCTTAATTACACATCCCTGTGTAACGTATTCTGAATGTCAGCTGGCTTTAAAGCGCTTCATAAATTGACTAAAGCGTGGAATCAGGTTTTGCACAGTCGGCGCATCTGGAATCTCATTTACAAAAATCATAAAGCGCTGTGCTTTACTTTTATCACCTTGAGCAGTCCCTGCTAGTATTGCTTGAGCCAAAATTACATGCTCAGCGGTAACGTCCTTATTCGAAAATTCGTGAATCAACATAGAAAATCCTAATAAGTATAAATACGGATATAATAATACAATATATTGATGTTTATATCGATAGCTTATGGCATTCATCAATGTCAGATTTGTGTAAAAACAATACTGGACAGTGAGCTTAGTGACTTTCCATACTTATGCTAATTCGTGATTTGCTAATACTTGGTTCTTCGAAACTCATTTATGTCCAGAAGCTTCGTAGGATGAATTTTTACCTTTGGCACTTCCTTTCTCGAAAGTGTCCCAAACGTTTCATTAGGTATGGCACGAGTAATACAGCTAGCTAATGTGAAAAACAGGCACATTGCTCACCAAACAGCGATAAAAAAAATTCGTTTCCAAATTTTGAAATAGACCCAGTAAAGCGCAGTGTTATTTTTTGTTATTGTGGATCTACATGCCCAGAACAAGTATAGGACTGACCATCAACACCACGAATAGCGATCTGGTAGTTCAGCGCCAATCCATTGCCGACGATGTCTGACAGGCCCTCAGTTTCTGGATTGTTCATGCGATCGTGGTACATCTGACAAACGTGTTCTTCACCATGCCATTTTGATTGCACCTCTTCGATTCCATCAGCCTCGATGTCTACGCGAGCAACTCCATTTGTGCGCTTGGCTGCTTTGGTCGTGATGATCGTCGTCGTCATTGATGTATAACGGATACCATCGATTTTCGAACTGGCTTCGGTAAGTTGGTCGTGGTCTGCGTGTGTGATAATTGGGTCAGACACGAAGGCGTTCGCAGCCTTTACCTTTAAGCTGGTACAGCCAGTAATTGTCATAAGTGCAAGTGCGATAGCTGTTAAACCAATGGTTTTGATTGAGGTCATTTCATTGTCCTGTTAGTCATTCTGTCTGGGATTTACTATAAACAATAAAACACTGTATTATTAGTTCAAACTATGAATACTAACTTACCGATAATGGAAAGCCGCGACTAGGATTGGTTACTTGTTTAAGACTGCTCTAAGTCTAACTTTTCACGTGGTTGGTCGTGAATGTCCTTGGGGGTTCGTGCCATAAAGAGCTATGTTAGATCTGGCTTATCCATAAGCTTTGTTAATTTAGAAAAAGCGCAACTCAATTTTATCCAAATCCAGTTCAACACGACCCAAAAACAAAAAGGGATTGGTATCTCTACCAATCCTTTCACTACTTATTTATAAAGTAACGGCTCTTATTCTCTACAAACTCTCAATGGCTTTCTGTACCGCAGGGCCAATCTGACGCTTGCGAGAAGTTACACCTTCTAGCGTCAACATGTCGCTTGTTGGTTCAGCGTTGAAAGCCGATTTAATCACTTGATAGTCGCTTTCATCCACCCACAATAAATTAGCTTCTTTGTTCTTAGTGTCTGTAATAGAGAAGAACAGATGGTCCAAGCCGTTCTCTTCTTTGTAAGTCTTCATTGCTGCTAGAAGATCGTCTTTGCGGTCAATCAATTGCTGAGCCGTTAGCGTTTCAGCGACACCGATGCCCACCTGTTTGCCACCGTATTTAAAGTTTTTGTAATCCAGAGTCAGAATGGTTTCAGAAGAAAGGTGACTGAGATCCGACTTAGCAATCAGCATCTGTTGGCCGAAATCTTCAATATCTGAAATACCTGCAACCTTCGCCAGCTTCTCTGCGTACTCACGATCATGCTCAGTAGTGGTTGATGATTGGAATACCACGGTATCAGAAAGGATTGCGCCTAAGCCTACACAAGCAAGGTGCTTAGGTAGTGTCACATCCAGCTTTTCAGCGTTGTCAGCCAGAATAGTTGCAGCCGATCCCCAACCTCGAATATCCATCTCGACAATCTGTGGGGTGTTAATCGGTGAGCCACCAATCGCGTGATGATCAACCACAGCAACAATCGATGCTTGGTCGATAGTTGGCGCTAGCTGAGTGACCTGGTTGAAATCCACCAGCCCCACTCGGTATGAAGAGTAATCTGTCTCTACGCGTGGAGATTCAGCATTACAGTAGTTCAAGATGAAGGTGGATTCTGGATTAATCGGCTCTGGCACTGTCGCTGTACCGCCATAGATATGAGCCGCGAGCATCGCAGACATTACCGTGTCGCTGTCTGGGCTTAGGTGCCCTGTCCATACGAGATCTTCACTGTTTTCATTGGCAGATTGTTGCAAGCTAAAAGCAAAACTTGCTGAACTGAAAGACATAATTACGGCTGCAACGACAGGGGATAGCTTCACGGGTATTTCCTTATTTGAATTCGATATAGAATCCCATAAGCTAAACACCAAAAATTTCAGAACCGTGTCACTAATATTTCAGATTTACTTCAATGAGTAACGAAATGTAATTTCACTCCCCAAGTTATTCCAAACACAAAAGATGAGTGATATTCGATGCCTCCCCTCTCTTCTATCAAAAAGCGATTGAAGGTATAGCTCAAGGTGAATACCGAATATTGGTTTAAGGTTTGACCTCTAGATTACAACGGGTACTTAGCTAGCCATTTCGAAACACGAGCTTTATCACGACTTTCATAGGCTTGAATCGCGGGCAATAGCTCTAAGTTGAACTCTTTTTCGTTATCACTCCCTATTGCCGTGAGAAGCATCGTGTACCAAGCTGTCACTCCTCCGACAGGTGGTAACTTAAACTTTGGAAAACGAGGAACAACACTTGATCCATCTATCCATTCATTTGGTAATTCTGGGTTAAGTATTAATGCTCGTCCCAGACCAATTGAATCCACTGCGTTCAAGGATAAAGCACCAATTACTTGGTCATAGGTTTTAAAGCCACCTGTCACAACCAAAGGAATACTGGTTAATTTTCTGGCTTTTACTGCAAAGTCAACGAAGTACGGCCCGCTTGAAGCGCTATCAGAACTTGATTTCGCCCCTGGGAAATAGGAACCGCCACTTATCTCAATCAAATCGATTGAAGTTTGGTTCAGGATACCAATCACTTCTAAAGCCTCATCCTGAGTTAATCCACCTTCTAGTTGATCAGAAGAGTTCATCTTGATGCCGATTGGAAAAGTAGGCCCGACCGCACATCGGACTTTTTCAATTATCTCCATAACAATTTTGCTGCGTGCTTCTATTGAACCACCATATTGGTCTTGGCGATGATTGAATAACGGAGACAGAAACTGGCTAAGCAGAAAACCGTGTCCAGCGTGTATCTGAACACCTGTGAACCCTGCTTTTTTAGCTATCTTCGCAGCTTTAGCATATATATCTGGCAGCAAAGATATTTCTTGCTCTGACATACCCGCACATTCAAATTCACTGATTTTAATAGGTGATGGCCCTTTAGGGTCGCTAAGTGGTTTGTAAGCCAGCCCTCCCGCATGGCCTAGCTGAGGCCAAATGTGGGCGTTATTAATTGATGCGCGAGAGGTTAACATTTGTAAGTCTTTCAGATTGGAGTGCTCCGTTAACACCAAATTTCCTGGTTTTTCTGGAAATCTCGAATCGACTTGCACTTCACCAACGATAGATAACCCAATTCCGCCCTCAGCCCATCGTTCATAGAGTCGAGACTGAGTATGAGTCGGGTTTCCTTCACCGTCAGCGAGTGAGTCAGACATAGCTGACTTCATTAGACGGTTTTTTATGACGGCACCACAAGGAAGTTCTAGGGAGCGGTTAAGTAAGTTTGTAGGGCGTAATAGCTGAGTCATATCGTTCTCTCTGCGTACCAATATCTATGTACGATGTTAAGTAATAACGGTACAGACATTGTTGCCGTTTTTTACTAAACTAAAAAGATGGTAATCATTCAAATACTTTTAAATATTATTTAACAATGAACACATCAGATCTCAATCTATTCATTCGAATAGTAGAAACCGGGAGCATAACGGAAACCGCAAACCAACTGAGTCTCACCCCTCCGGCGGTTAGCTCTGCACTTAAAAGACTTGAAAAACAGTTGGATGTTCAGCTGCTCATCAGAACGACCAGACAATTGAGAATCACACCTCAAGGCGAGCAGTTTCTTTTTCATTGCCGCCAAGCGTTGGCGAGTTTGGAGCAAGGGCGCATAGCCGCACATCAGACGTTAGGAAAGGTCAGTGGTAATCTCAGGTTATCCGTTTCATCTGATTTGGGTCGCAATACCATAATCCACTGGATAGAAGAGCTACTGGACGAACACCCCTTATTGTCGATTGACCTGACGGTTGGTGATTCTATTTCAGATTTTTTCCTCGATCAGGTTGATATGGTCCTTCGTTACGGGAAGCCTGAAGACTCATCGATGGTTTCATTTCATATCGCGACCATGAACAGGATCACCTGCGCATCACCTGAATATATTTCTAAACACGGCAAGCCATCGCACCCTAGTGACTTAAAAGCGCATAACTGCTTATTGCACCGCCGAGTTGGTCGTTTATTTAATAGTTGGGAATACGCGGATCATACGGGTTCATACAAAGTCAAAGTGGATAGCAATCGAGTTAGTAATGATACCGACATAGTTCGCAGGTGGGCAGTCAGTGGCAAAGGTATAGCGTATCGCTCTCAGATAGATATCCATTCAGACCTTGAAAGTGGGCAACTTATACGCATTTTGTCAGAATTTGAATCGCCATCCGTTGAGTTGAATCTAATCTGTCCAAGCCGAGAACAAGTTAGCCCCGCGGTTATCGCTTTTCGGGAATTGCTCAGGAAGAAAATCGCTCAAATCGTTTTTTGACGGGCATATAGGGATTTTGAATCGTGGCTCAGAAGTGTCTGATTAACAGTTCTCGACTTACTCAGACAAAAAAGGATCGGTATCTCTACCAATCCTTTAGATTCATAAACAAGTGGAGTATTAGTGCTTGTACCTAAAGGTATTGCTGTCATCAACAATCTCGATTTTGACAGGTACAGTACCTTGCTTAACATTGCCGATTTTTGCAAATGCCTTGTGCGAGAGGTCAATAACTCGGCCTTTTACGTATGGGCCTCGGTCGTTAATTTTCACATCAACAGACTTGTTATTGTCTGTATTGGTCACTCTCACGATAGTCCCGAATGGCAAGGTTTTATGAGCCGCAGTATTCGCATTCATATTATACGTCTCACCACTTGCTGTGAGCCTTCCATGGAATTTATCGCCATACCAAGAAGCTTTACCAACAAGAGCATGTGACTTGGCATATTCCTTTGTTTTAGAACTGCCGACAGCCGACGTTGAGGTGCATCCGGCTAATATCATAAGGATAAGAGCGGTAAAGATAATATGTAATTTTTTCATGTAATTTGTATGCGCTAATCTCTGCATGTTTCTCTATTTTCGTTGTTGTTGGTTAGCAATATAATGCTGAGTATAGTCACTGCTCAGCCAAGGCTACCATTCGGTATGATGACGGAATGTTTTCATGAACGACACTTTCTTCCGTCATATTCATGAAAGGTTTTATCGTCAAAACGTCAACTTTAACAACGTCTTAAATTTGTACATTTCTCAATCACCCGCATATAGATAAGCTACTGTTCCAAAAAATCCAAACAAAAAAGGGATTGGTATCTCGACCAATCCTCTTTAGGGGTGATTCGGTTGTTAGTTTGTTGCAGATAGAGCAATGCTATCCAAACTTACTAACCTATGATTAATGCATCTTGTTGTTAACGGTTATTAGAGAACCACTTAGATAAGTTTTATTCGGTTGGGTCAACTCCATCATCAAATCTGCCAAATCTACAGGATCTACCCAAGTAGAGTGGTCAGCCTCAGGAAGTGCTTGTCGATTTACTTCAGTATCAACAATGGTCGGCAACACCGCATTCACTTGAACATTAGATGAAGCCGCCTCTGCAGCCAAACTTTCGACCAAAGCATTCAATGCTATTTTAGATGCCATGTAAGGTCCGAATCCTGCGGATATGTTACGTGCTGTATCACGAGCGGAAACGAACATCATTGAACCTTTCCCTTGCGACTTCATTAATTTAAAAATTTCTCTTCCGAAGACAAACGCCGTCATAAAGTTCGCGTTCCATAAGTCAGACATTTTACTCACTTCCACATCAGTCCAATGACTCCAGATATAAATGCCAGAGCAATGAAAGTGAGCATCGATATGACCTAAGATTTTTGAAGCCTTAGCAGCAAGCGCTTGGCTTTGCACTTCATCCGTAAGGTCTCCAAGTAACACGGTCAGATGACCTGAATACTTATCTTCTATGCTTTTTGCTCTTGCTTCATCTCCGATACGCCCAAAAGCGACGACACGGGTTCCGCTCGTAATGAGCTTCTCTATCAAATGTTGGGCTGTTACCGAAAAGCAGGCTGCGATAGTGGCTGTTTTAATTGCATTCATGATTATTGCTCGTTGTTGGTAATGATGTGGAGAATCATAAAGACAACAACCTAAGGTTTGAATCTGCCGAGAAGCAATTCAGTTTTGCTTTAAAAGCAATTAAGCTAACATTTAGTGACAGTTAAAGCATCAATGTCACCATACTGCGGCGCCAACCATCTTGTTTAGAAGGCTGCATTTTGAAAGAACTGAAACCGTCATTTAACGAGGAATACACATGAGCCTTTTCAATCGTCTTGCCTATTTCAACTGCGTGGTTGAACAAGGAAGTATCTCCAAAGCCAGTCGGATTTTTGATATTCAGCCCTCTTCTATCTCACGACAGCTCTCTGCGTTGGAAGAAGAACTCAATGTGCGACTGTTAGAGCGCTCGACACGCAACGTAGGGGTCACTGAAGCCGGTCAATTGTTCTATCAATATTCCAAGCGAATTACGGGCGAGTTTGATGAAGCGAAACGAGTCGTCAGCGCATTGCATCACTCGCCGAGAGGGAGCCTCAAAATAAGCACGACCGTTGCGTTTGGAGAAAGCAAAATCTTGCCCCTTGTTCCTATCTTTAGGGATGCCTTTCCCGAGGTCGATATTGAAATTGAAATCACAGAAAGAGTGGTCGATTTGATCGAGGAAAATGTGGATATCGCGATTCGCAGTGGCCGACTGCCTGATTCTAATTTGATCGCTAAGAAGCTCGTCCAAAACAACTTTATTCTATGCGCCAGTACTGACTATGTAAGAAGAAACAAAGCCCCTCAACATGTTGAAGATCTAGCAAAACATGACTGCTTAGTTTATGGCTACAAGGGGTGGCATGATTGGTTTGTATTGGATAAAAAACCACAAAAAATCGACATCTCTTATTACATGGAAATCGACTCTGTGAACGGGCAAAAGCAATTGATATTAAACGGTGGTGGTATTGCCCTGCTCCCAGAATGGGCGATTGAAGAAGAGCTTAAAATAGGTAAATTGGTGCAATTGCTTCCTGAGTTTACGTTTAGCCCATGTAACTATGAAACCAGCACATACGCAATCTATCAAAACCGCCAGCTAGTTCCGAGCAAGGTTCGAGTGTTTCTCGATTTCCTTGCGGATCATTTCGGAACTACTCTTTAGTTTTTGTATCTCGTACGTCAGCAGAAGGTATTTAGCTGATGACGATGTATAAGTCGAACCATGTCTATCATAACCAACCCAAAAAAGAAGATTGGTATCTATACCAATCCTCTTTAAGAGGTGTTTCGACTTTTCTGCCTTAAGCGCAATTGTCCGTAATCAGTCACGTACGCTTCTTCTCGGCTGTATAAGTTACGCTTTACTGGTTTGTACCGAATTCGTCATCGATTTGGCTTTAGTTTCAGGCACCAAAGACATCAACCCGGTAATAACAAGAGCAGCAACACCCGACATCGTGACTGGCGAGCCAAATATGCTTTGCACTAGCTTGGGTGCTTCTTTCAATAAATCCGGTACCAGCATTACCCCCAGCCCTAAACCTAATGAGATGGCAATCGTCATGATTCTGCGACGATCCAGCTTCTCACTAGCGATAATCTTGATGCCCGCCGCAGCAACCGTACCAAACATCACCAATGTCGCTCCGCCTAATACTGGCTTTGGAATCGTCATTAATACCGCGCCTAAGATGGGAAATAGACCTAATAGAAACAGAATTGCCGCAATGAAGTAGCCAATGTAGCGGCTCGCGATTCCAGTAAAATGGATCACGCCATTGTTCTGGCTGAAAGTCGTGTTCGGAAAAGTATTGAATACCGCTGCGATGAGCGAGTTCACACCGTCACCTAGCACGCCCGCCTTGAGTCGATTGATGTATTTTGGACCCTTAACTGGTTGGCCTGAGAACATGCTATTGGCGGTAAGGTCACCCGTCGTTTCAATAACAGTAATCAAGTAGATAAAAGCAATAGGGAGGAAGGCTTGCCAATCAAAAGCGAAGCCATATTTAAATGGGACTGGGATACTCAATAGCGGTTGAGATGCAAAAGAAACCATTGGCGCTTTGCCCATCAGAATAGCAACGCCCCACCCTACAACCAATCCGACTAAAATCGACGATAGCCTTACCATGGTGTTGTTGCTTAGGTTAAGTGCCACTATGGTTCCGAGCACAATCGCACCCAACATCAAATTGCTTCCAGAACCAAAATCTTCTGCGCCAACACCACCAGCGATATCAGTGACGCCGACTTTAATCAAAGAGACACCAATCGTCGTGATAACGATGCCAGTAACAACGGGCGTGATCACTACTTTGAGTTTTTCGATAAAGCGCGATAGGACGATTTCGACAAATGCACCAAAGAAGCAGACACCAAAAATGGTGGCGAGCATTTCATCCGGCCCACCTCCATTTGATTTAACAAGAAAACCCGCACCTAACACAGAACCTAAGAACGCAAAGCTGGTCCCTTGGACACAGATCATCCCTGCGCCAACTGGCCCTATTTTTCTAGCTTGTATAAAAGTTCCAACCCCAGACACCATCAGTGCCATGCTGATCAAATAAGGGATGTGTTCACCCAACCCTAGAACACCGCCAATAATGAGCGTGGGTGTGATAATGCCAACAAAGCTGGCTAATACATGCTGCAGCGCCGCGTAACTGGCTGCTTTGACTGATGGTCGATCGTCTAATCCGTAGATCAATTCACTGTTCTGTTCCATGTGACTTCCTTTATGTATTTTTTATTGTATACAATTTACATAAAGGCAATAGAGCAACATATATGCCAATGGTTTAACATTATATTTATCAATCAGTTAAGTTCTCAATCAGTCCAACGTTGCACTATAGATCAACAATGTCGGCTTGTTTTAGTGCAACCGAAGAACACAAAGCACTCACTTATTCTGGTTTATCCGTAACCTCCAACCCAATACCGCAGACACAAAAAAAGGACTGGTATCTCTACCAATCCTCTTTAGGGGGTGTTTCGGTTTTTCTACCTATGAAAGGCAGTAACGCTATTACTCGTAATCAGTCGCGTACGTATCTTCGTATGTGTGCGAGTAGAATTCGAATAGGTTGCCAAACGGGTCTTCTAGGTAAACCATTTGTGCTTGTTTTAGTTCGTCTTCTGGGTGGTAACGCATGATGTCCATACGAACCTTACCGCCATACTCTTCAACACGCTTGATTGCTGAATGGAACTGCTCTTTTGGAAGCTGTAGACAGAAGTGGAAGATGCCTAGGCGAGAGAAATCAACTTCGTGACGCTCTTGACGATCTTTCATTTCGAACAGCTCAACACCGATGCCATCAGATGTGACTAAGTGAGCAATGTTGAAGCCTTTGAAGCCTTCACCAAATACTGCGATACACATACGGCCGATTGCTGATTCGCGCTCTTCCATTACTTTGGTGTTGTTCATTACGATTCTTAGACCCAGAGCTTTCGTATAAAACTCAACGGCTTTGTCCATATCGCCAACCATGATGCCTACGTGATTCATTTTCATAACTTGCTCCAAATTCGTTTTTAATTCTGTGCGTTTCGAAGACTGGCTTCGATGTTTCGTTTCGATGGAGAGAGTATATGGAGATGTGACGATTAACTGAAATTATCATAAATTATATTAATGATAATATTTCGTTATTTACAGATTTAGCATCAAATCCCAGCTCGCTGAAAGAAGCCTTGCCTACTTACCTACTTACCTACTTAGATACATAGATACATAGATACATAGAGGCTTACGTGAATAGAGATAAGCCGAAATAGAGAACAGCCTAAAGAGCATAGCTACCCAAATAGAACGTAGCCCTAGTTTGATAACTTTTATCGATAGCTTTTGTCGATAGCTCTCTTCTTACGAAGATAGGATTTGCCTATTGAATCTATAGAAATGTCCGATTTCACTAATTTTCGGTGCGAATGCAATATAGCTCCATCGACGCGGGATAGCGTTAAACACTACAAATTAGAAAGAGAGTCGAATCATGATCAACACAGAAATCAAACCATTCAACGCAACAGCATTCAAAAACGGCGAATTCGTAGAAATCACTGAGCAAGACGTTAAAGGCAAGTGGGCTGTATTCTTCTTCTACCCAGCAGACTTCACATTTGTATGTCCAACTGAGCTAGTTGACCTACAAGACAAATACGCAGAGCTTCAATCTCGCGGCGTAGAAGTTTACTCAGTATCAACTGACACGCACTTCTCTCACAAAGCATGGCACGATACTTCTGACAAAATCGGCACTATCGAATACTTCATGGTAGGCGACCAAACAGGCAACATCACAAATAACTTCAACGTTATGCGTGAAGGTCAAGGCCTTGCAGACCGTGCAACTTTCCTAATCGACCCTGAAGGCGTTATCCAAGCAATGGAAATCACTGCTGAAGGTATCGGTCGTGACGCTGAAGACCTACTACGCAAGGTTAAAGCTGCACAATACGTAGCCGCTCACCCAGGTGAAGTTTGCCCAGCTAAATGGAAAGAAGGCGAAGAGACTCTAGCGCCATCTCTAGACCTAGTAGGCAAGATTTAATCTAAGCCCAGCTAAACAAGAACTGCTAAGAAAGAACAAGTAAAGCAGAACAGTTAAACAGTTCTACAGGCGCGCTTCGGCCCCCCTCCTAAAGGGCAGTTGCGCGCCACCCTTTCAAAACATCAACACCACAATATTTGCCGACTTGCGCCCCCTTTTTATTTTCCTTTTTCAGCAAGAAGGTATTGGTCAATACCAAGACACAGAATTTAAGAGCAGGCACGATTATGTTAGATCAAGCAATGAAGCAGCAGCTAAAAGCATACCTAGAAAACCTAAAAACCAATGTTCAGTTAGTCCTTAGTCTAGATGACAGCGACACCGCGAACAAACTTCAAGATCTGGCGAATGACATCGCGTCTTTAACCGACAAAATTGAAGTAATTCGAGATGATAACGCAAGTGCTCGCCGCCCTATCATGCAGGTAGTGAACCAAGAGAAAGGCACTGCGATCGGTTTTGCCGGTTTGCCAATGGGCCACGAGTTCACATCACTGGTTCTAGCACTGCTTCATAGTGGTGGTCATCCTATCAAGCTTGAAGCTGACGTAATTGAGCAAATTAAAGAACTCGATCAAGAGCTCAATGTAGAGATTTTCATCTCGCTCTCATGCCAAAACTGCCCAGAAGTGGTTCAGGCATTCAACATGATGTCGGCGATTAACCCTCTGGTTAAGACAACCATGATCGACGGCGCAGCATTCCAAGACGAAGTGAAGTCTCGCGACATCATGGCAGTGCCAAGTGTGTTCGTTAATGGTGAGCTATTTGGTCAAGGCCGTATGTCACTGGCAGAGATCCTTAACAAAGTTGATTCAGGCGCTGCAGAAAAGAAAGCAGCTAACCTAAACGAACAAGCACCGTTTGATGTATTGGTTGTCGGCGGTGGCCCAGCAGGTTCTTCAGCCGCTATCTATGCTGCACGTAAAGGCATTCGCACTGGTGTGGTTGCTGACCGATTCGGTGGCCAAGTCATGGACACGATGGCGATTGAGAACTTTATCTCCGTGAAAGCGACGACAGGTCCTAAGCTAGTAGCTAGCCTTGAAGAGCACGTAAAAGAGTACGGTGTTGAGATAATGACTGAGCAGCGCGCTGCGAACATCATCGCAGCCGAAGACACAGAAGACGGTTACATCCACGTTGAGCTAGAGAGCGGCGCAACATTACGATCTCGCACGGTTATCACAAGTACTGGTGCTCGCTGGCGTGAAATGAACGTTCCGGGTGAGCAAGACTACCGCAACAAAGGCGTCGCTTACTGCCCACACTGTGACGGCCCTTTATTCAAAGGTAAGAAAACAGCGGTTATTGGTGGTGGTAACTCAGGCATTGAAGCGGCAATTGATTTAGCGGGGATCGTTGAACACGTAACCGTACTTGAATTTGCAGACACACTACGTGCAGACCAAGTGCTTATCGACAAAGCGAACGCAACACCAAACATCAAAATCATCAAGATGGCGCAAACAACGCAAGTGATTGGTGATGGCAACCGTGTAACCGGTCTGGAATACAAAGACCGCAATACGGATGAACTTAAACAGATCGAACTCGCGGGTATCTTTGTTCAAATCGGCCTAATGCCAAACAGCGAATGGTTGAAGGGTTCGAAAGTTGAGCTTTCACCACGCGGTGAAATTGAAATCAACGCTCATGGCGCTACATCAATGAAAGGTGTGTTCGCAGCGGGTGACGTAACAACCGTACCTTACAAACAGATCATCATTGCGATGGGTGAAGGTGCAAAAGCAAGCTTAGGTGCATTTGACCACCTAATCCGTAACTCAGCTCCAGTTAAAGAGGCTGAAACGGCTTAAGCTTTAAACCTAAAACTTAAAACTTAAAACTTAAAAGCTTCTAGGCATAAAAGCTTTTAACTCAAGTTCCTTAAATATTTGTTAACTTAATTCTTTACTGTTAACGACTTAGTCGACTTTTAGACACCACTCCTATGGATTTAGGAGTGGTTTTTTTTTATTTGTAGAGACGCTTTATGCTGGTTGATAAAGCATAAAGGCAACCACCATCGCTAAGCTTCCACCCAAACAACGGTTCACAAACATCATCTGTTTTGGTGATTGCAGTAATTTTTTCAGCATGGTGCCGCAATACGCCCACACCAACATGCACGGTACACCGGTAATCACCATACCCGCGATAATGGTCACTACTTGAATCAAGTAATCTGCATTCGGAGTAATGAACTGTGAAAACACGGTCAATGACGCTATCCAACCTTTAGGGTTTAACACCTGCACCAACACACCTGACATAAAACCTGAACGTTTATCTGTGGTGCTTTCTTCGATTTGCATGTTCGCAATCGACCATGCCATGAACAGCAAATAAGCCGCACCCGCGTATTTCAAAATGTTGTATAGCTCTGGGTAAAGGGTAAATAGGCTCACCAAACCGACACTGGAACCGGCCAGTACGATGATGATGCCAACAGCGTTTCCAGAGATAAAAGGTAAAGTCGCAGCAAACCCATAACGACTTGAAATCCCAAGTAATGCGATATTGCCTGCCCCAGGTGTAATTGCAATTGATGTTGAAAATAGCAAGAACGCCAGCATTAATTGAGAGCTCATTTCCTCTCACTCCTAATAAGTAAAGTATTTATACGGAGAGAGTTTACAGATTCGACTAGGAATTAAATTGCTATATAGGCTAATATTAATCCAAATTTGAGCAAGACTTTTCTAAAAACACCATGAAACAGAAAGAATCCACCAAAGAAGTGTTAGATGACACAGATATCGCCATCTTAGAACATATCCAACAAGACGGACGCATGAGCAACAGTAAGCTCGCAGAGAAAGTGAACCTCAGCGAGACCCCGTGCTGGCGCCGTTGGAAACGCATGGAAGAGACGGGTTATATCGATGGTTACGCCGCGAAGCTAAACCGCAAAAAGCTTGGTTTTCATGTAGCTGGTTTTACTCTTGTGACCTTGGGTAACCATGAAGTAGAAAACACAGAACCGTTTGAAGAGTTTGTCGAAGTAACCGATTGGATTCCTATGTGTCACTGCATTGCAGGTGGTGCCGACTATATGATTCAAGTGCTAGCGAAAGATTTGGAAGAGTACTTTGAGCGTATTAGCTCGATCAGGCGAGTAAAAGGCGTAAGTGCGATTCAGTCGAATATCTCGGTTAAAGAGTTGAAAAACAGCTATAAGTTGCCTCTTGGGGACTAGTTCACTTCTCCTGACAGCCCTTTTCTTTAAGCAAAATAAAAGCCCAGCTCCCTAGATTTCTAAAACTTAGGGGCTGGGCTTTGTTATTTTGAAACAGATATCGTTTATTGACGCTTGCTATTCACAAGGGTGAGCTAAATGAATCAGCGCCAAACCACCTAGAGACGTTTCACGATACTTCTTATTCATGTCCTTACCCGTTTGATACATAGTGGCGATCACTTTGTCCAATGAAATCAGGCTTTTGCTGTTACGTTTGAGTGCCATTCGCGAAGCATTAATCGCTTTCATCGAGCCCATCGCATTTCGTTCAATACATGGTACTTGTACCAAGCCACCAATCGGGTCACACGTCATACCGAGTGAATGCTCCATCGCAATTTCGGCCGCAATACAAATCTGCTCATTGCTGCCACCGCGTAATGCCGTTAAACCCGCTGCCGCCATAGAAGACGACACGCCCACTTCACCTTGGCACCCTACTTCCGCACCAGAAATAGAAGCGTTGGTTTTGTACAAAATACCAATCGCACCCGATACGGCTAAGAAGTCTTTTAACTGCTTAGTATCCAACTCTTTAATGAAGCGATGGTAATACATCAATACGGCTGGAATAACGCCCGCGGCACCATTAGTTGGTGATGTCACCACTTGGCCACCAGCCGCATTTTCTTCACTCACCGCAAAAGCAAACAAGTTAATCCAATCCATGATTTCCATTGGATCGTTTTCAACGGCCGCATTCGCTTCAAGCTTCTTCAACAAGTTTGGCGCACGACGAGTCACGTTCAAACCACCATCAAGAATGCCTTCGGTTTCAAATCCGCGTTCCATGCAGCGAGTCATTACTCGCCAGATTTGATCGGCCTTTTCTGAGATAACATCATCGCCTTGGAAAGCCGCTTCATTTTTCAGAATCATGCCACCCAAGCTCATGCCGCTGTCTTCTGCTTTTCTCAGCATTTCATCGGCATTTTTGAATGGAAACGGGACTTCTACTGTTTGGATTTTAGTTCCATTCTGCAGTTCATCCGCGGTTGCAATAAAGCCACCACCAATCGAATAATAGGTTTCATCAACAATTACGCTTCCGCTTTGGTCAAACGCGGTAATCATCATGCCGTTTTCATGCAAAGGCAGATTGTCTTCGTGGAACAGCATGTCGGTTTGGTAGCTAAAGCCAATGGTGTGACTGCCACTCAGCTGCATTTCACCACTGTCGATAGCAAGACGCATCGCTTCATTAGCGCTGGTGATCTTAATCGTGTCTGGCTTATTTCCAAGCAAACCCAAGATGGTTGCTCTGTCGGTGTGGTGACCTATGCCAGTCAATGACAAAGAACCGTATAAATCCACCTGAACACGCGTCACTTCTGCGATTCTATCTGCGATTAATTGTGTGAAATGAAAACCCGCAATCATTGGGCCGTTGGTGTGAGAGCTCGATGGCCCAACACCAATTTTGTAGATATCAAAGATCGATAACATAGATATACCAGTAATAAATCGGTCAATTAAGAAAGAGCGGCATAAAGCCAATCAGGGATAACAGTACAAGCAGCAATCGTCACAACAGCGAACACCAACAAACCGTAATGACTCGCGGTAGGCTTGGCGAACAAGTGCTTCTGCTTGGCTATAAATTCATTTTGTTGCTCGGTTACTTCTCCCCAGAAACGACTGACAACAACGCCTAACACTAGGAAAACCACGGTGCCAATCAAGGCAAACCAAGGCCAAGCGATGCCACTGTATTTAGCAATAAACACCACAGCCACACTGCCAATACTGCCTGCAATCACCCCTTTCTCATTTGCCTTTTTAAAGAACAAACCCAGGATGAAAGAGCCAAGGCGAATACCGACAAAAATGGAGGTTAGGCTCGCAATCGTTTTAAGTACCGATTCATTAGAAACCGCCAACAAAGCAGGTACAACAACTGAAGCCGCAGCAACCAAGCTCATCTTTCGGGCTACCGATTCGTAATGTGCATCGGAAGCTTTCTTACGGAAAAAGCGCTTATAGAAATCGAACGTTGCCACTGTCGCCATTGAGTTATAAGTCGAATCCAAGGTCGACATCGCTGCTGCTGAGAGTGCGGAAATCACCAAACCAATAATGATTGGGTTGGTATGGTTAAACACGAAATCGAGAATCACTTCATTGCTGTTTTCAAAGCTTTGCTCTTGATAAAAAACACTCAATAGAACGCCCATTACAGAGAAAAACAGGTAAATAAAGAACGCGCCGTAACCACAAAGCAGCATGGATTTTTGTGCTGTCTTCACGTTCTTTGTTGCCAACGTTCTTTGAATGATCAGTTGGTTAGTGCCATACACACTTAGATGTAAGAAGCTCACAGCCACCACACCCGCCCACAAGGTGGTATCAACACCCAAGTCGAAATCGAGGTTGATGATATTCAGGTGTTCAGGAGACAACACCTCACCTGCATCAATCTTCATTAGCAATAAGGCAAAAATAGCAATACTGCCGATGATCAGCACCGCCGACTGCAACATATCTGTCCATATAACGGTCGAGATCCCCCCCGCATAGGTATACAGAGCGGTAAACAAACTGATGTAGATGATCGCCTCGGAGATACTCACCGGCAACACTTGCACCAAGATCAGTGCAACCGCATACAAAATCACACCTGCCGAAATACACTGAACCACAATAAACACGATAGAGTTGATCGTGCGAGCAACAACGCCAAAGCGGTGCTCTAGGTATTCATAAATCGAAGTCAGGCCGAGTTTGTAAAACACCGGGACAAAGAAAACCACAGCGAAAAAGATCACTATTGGGTAATTCAAATGGACGCTCATCGCTTCCATGCCTGAGCTATAAACCCAGCCTGGCATGCCCACGAACGTCATTGCGCTGATGTAGGTGGCAAGAATCGACACACCTGCCGTAAACCAACCAAATTGTTTTCCGCCCGTTGAGAAATCGCCACCAACGCTATAACGCTTGTTCACTAAGTAACTGATAAATAGAGTAGTTAGTACATAAAGAGCAATAACCACAAAACTTGAGTACGTAACCATTTTTAGATTCCGTTTATTATATTTCGCAATTCATTCGCCGCCAATAGTACTCAAAAATGGATATTTTCCCTCAAAAACCCACAATAAGTGTGAGTATTGTCACTAAGATAGATGATTAAACACTCTAAATGGCCAAAAAGTCCCAAAACAACGATCTAATGAGATCAAGATCACTAAAATGCATAAAATGGGTACGCACTCATTTTAAAATTGACTTTGATCACGGATCTAATAACCACAAAAATTCTATTATCTCTCCCGAAATGAAGATGGTGTGGTGATATTCAATAAACGCCACACAATAATCGAAACTAAAAACACCCTATAAAAAATAAAGGTTTATCGGTCATGACTACTAAAAAACACATGAGCGAAGTTCCTATGATTCAAAGGGTAGCTGCTTATCTTGCAATTCTAGTTGGCTACTTTTTCTATTGTTATAACTTTGTAATTATTGACTACGTACGCCCATACATCGTTGATGCGTATGATGGTATTAACTTGGCGGATACCGCTCAGTTCTATACATGGCAGTCGGTTGGTGCACTTATTGGTGCTCTGAGCTGTGCATGGGTGGCATCAAACTTTGGTAAGAAATCGACTCTTATTGTCATCACTGCACTGAACGGTGGCGCAACCATCATCAACATGATGTTTACTGACTACGCGATGTGGGCAGCAATGCGTTTCATCATCGGTATTTCTTTAGGTGGCTACTTCACCGTAGCAGTAAGCCTAATGATCGGCCTCTTCACACCAAGCGTTCGCGGTAAGTTAACCGCATTCGCTTCGTCTATGTTCTCGGTTGCTCTAATGGCAATGGGTGCGTACGCGGCGTTCATTTCTAGCGTTGATGCACCTTGGCAGAGCCTAATGTGGGTGGGTGGTATTCCTCCTCTAGTTGCTGCAGCACTGATGATCTTCATCCTACCTAGCGACAAGAAAGTGATCGCTTACGGTGAAGAAGATCAAGCCGCAGCTGAAGCATCGAATAAACCAGCGAAGAAAGGTTCTTGGGGTGAAATGCTAAGCGCGCCTTACCGCAAGTTAACCATTACTTGTCTACTACTGGCTGGCCTTAACTTCTATGGCTACCAATTCTTCTCTGGCTTCGTGACAACGTACCTGAAAGAAGTTCGCCAATTTGACGGTTCAACTATCGGCATCATCTTCTCTATCTCAGCATTCGGTTCTCTATTCGGTGCTTGGGTATGGGGTGCAATCGCCGACAAATACGGCCGTAAAGTGAACGCGTTTGGTTTCATCCTTGCGGGTGTCATGGCTTCAGTATTCTTCGTAGCACCAAGCGACGTGATGATCGGCAGCCTAAACATGCTGGCTATCCTAGGTCTTATCTACAACTTCGGTCTGTCTGCTTCTGCGGTATGGGGTGGCTACTTCTCTGAGTTGTTCCCAGCTCACCTACGTAGCTTCGGTGCAGCTCTGTTCCACGGTGGTCGTATCATCGGCATGTGGGCACCAATGGTGTTGGTATTCATCCAAGAGCGCAGCGACCTTGCGACAGCAATGTGGGGCTCACCAATCGTATGGATTCTAGCTGGTCTACTGTGGCTATCTCTACCCGAAACATTGAAAGGCGGCATTTTCGACAAGAGCAAAAAAGCGGAAACAGCAAAAGCTTAATCCCCTTTAGTTGAAGACTTCTAAAAGTTGAAGACCTCTAAAAGTTGAAAACCTCTAAAGACACGAAATAAACATCAATCCGGCTGAGAAAGTCAGCCGGTAACAAAATCCAAATCGAGTCCTGTTCCGAATGTTGGCTCGACAACAAAAAAGAGAATTTACTATGTCTAAATATCAAGAAGCTAAACGCATTGTTCGCGATTACTTTGACGCTATCGAAAACGCAACACACGAGAACGTTGCTGAAGTTTTAAAAGCGCACACGTCTGAAGATTACTTATGGCGCGGTGTTTACCCATTCCGCGAGCAAGAAGGCGCACAAGCAGCGGCTGACGTATTCTGGGCGCCAATGATGAAGTCAATGACTCGCATGCAGCGTCGTCAAGATATCTTCATCGGTGGTAACAACGAAGTTAACCCAGATGAGATTTGGGTAATGAGCATGGGTCACTTCATGGGTCTATTCGACGCTGAATACCTAGGCATGCGCCCTACTGGCAAGATCATGAACGTTCGCTACGCAGAGTTTAACTGTGTGGTTGACGGCAAAATCACTAAGACAGGCCTGTTCCTAGACCTTCTAGGCATGATGGATCAAGCGGGTTGCTACCCACTTCCACCATCAACTGGTAAGCACTTCGTATACCCTGGCCCACGTAACCACGATGGTCTGTTGTTTGAGGATGCGGCTCCAGAAGAAGGCGTTGCAACGCTTGCTCTAGTAAACAAAATGGTTGATGACCTGTCTGCTCTTAACGACAGCGGCGCGATGGGTTGCCCACCAGAAGTACTAGCGAAGAGCTGGTCAAAAGACATGATTTGGTACGGCCCATGTGGTATCGGCGCGTCTTACACTATTCCTCGCTACCAACAGCAACACCAACTTCCTTTCCGTAACAACCTGAAAGACAAGAAGTTCAACGGTCACGTTTGTCGTTTCGCTGAAGGTAACTTCTCTTGTTTCTTCGGTTGGCCAAACCTATCAAACACACCAACAGGTGGCTTCCTAGGTATGACTGGCGGCGAAGTGCGTGCAAACATGCAAGTGGTTGACGTGTACTACCGTGACGGCGACAAACTGTCTGAGAACTGGGTTCTTATCGACCTTCCTTACTGGCTACAACAGCAAGGTCTGGACGTGTTCGAACGTACTTCATCTATCATGAACCCTACGCTGTAACCATGTTCTATTGTCTACCTAGTCCTTACCTACGCTAGGCAGGCATGACTGCCGAGGGCTCCTTCTCGCCCTCGGCAACTTGCTCCACCCAAGATAACCAACTTGTGCCTCACGGATGGGCACACCCTGCCAAACCATTACCGATATAACGGGCTTGAAAGCACGGTGGCTTTCTGCGGCCTGAATAAAGAGAACAACAATGAACAAGTCGATACTTTCTGCAGTGATCCTGACGGCACTTACATCAGGTTCAGCTTTTGCTGCACACACTTTTACCAATGACGCGGGCGATAGCCTTACTTTAGACGGTCGTTTCGACGTTCGTTACCAGGACAAAGGTGGCGATCATAATGGCGAATGGAACAGCGGTAGTTCTCGTTTCGGCCTTAAAGGTCAAATGGGACTAGACAACGATTGGACTGGCTTTGGCCATGCCGAATGGGGTTATAACTCGGGCGCTAACGGCGATAACATTTACGACCGACTTTTATACGCAGGCGTAGAGCACGAGAAATACGGCAAGATCGCAGCAGGCACTAAGCAGTGGTCTACCTTCTACGATGTGGCTTGGTTTACCGATATGGGTCGTGTGTTTGGTTCACGTGGTTCTGGTTACTACAACCTATCTGACTGGGGTATTTCATCAGGCACAGGCCGTGCTGAAAACTCGATAACTTACCGCAACAACATTAACGACAACTGGAAATACGGCTTCACTTACCAAACAACTCGTGAAGATGTCGCTGTATCAACAAGATTCAACCAAACGAATTCAGATACTGTTACGCTGAAAAACGGTATCGGTGCTTCAACGCTGTACACCGTTATGGATGGCCTAACGATTGGTTTAGCGTACCATCAGAATGAGTTTGATGATGTGGATAGCACAGTTCAAAACATCAAAGATGGCGACACACAACGCATAGGTTTATTAGGTGTGAACTACACTAATGATGGACTATTTGTTGGTTTCACCTATAGCCAAGGTTCAAACTGGGAGACCACCAGCCAATCTGAATTCTACGACCACCGTGGTGCTGAATTCTTCACCTACTACCACTTTGAAAATGGTCTACGTCCAACCTTTAACGTTAACTACTTAACGGACACAGACGACAACGCAAATGGCTATGAGCGTCAGCTGATTATCCCTGGCCTTGAGTACCACTTTAAGAAGAACAAGTTCTTAGTATGGACGGAGTACCAATTCGACAACGGTAAAGATTCATACAATGGTGTGAAATACGAAAACAACGATGATCAGTTCGCTGCCGGTATTCGTTACTACTTCTAACGATGTAGCGGTATGTAATTCATTTTTGAGTAAATTCGTAACCTAAAGCTCTGCTTCTAAGCAGAGCTTTTTAGTCACTATTTATTTAAAGCTACATTTTTGTAACGACATTTGTAGCGACACAGTTAATGGGTTGTACCCAACATAGAATTCAAAATAACCATTATTCCTTATTTTTCATATCATTCCTTGGCATTACTTTATGAGTACGTACCTAATCATGTTACTCTGTGCGCAGTCAATTTGGTTCAAAAGTATGGTCTATGAACTCTCCAAAACACTCCACGGCGTCAAAGCCAACCGTCACCTCTAAAGATGTCGCTAAGCTTGCTGGCGTTTCTCAATCAACTGTATCTCGCGTATTTGTACCAGGCAGTTCAGTGTCTGAAAAGACCAAGCAGAAAGTGTTCGATGCAGCAAAATCGTTGAATTATCGTCCCAATGCCTTTGCCCGCAGTCTGACGACAAATGAATCCAAATTGATTGGCTTAGTTTTCCCAGATGCCGACTACCCTATTCACATGAAAACACTGCAGCTTATCTCTACTGAGCTACAAAAACAGGGGTACTCTGCGGTATTGATTCCTTGGCAAGTTGATGGAAACGATAACCACTCTATTCCTAATATCTTCCAATACCGAGTTGATGGCGTGATTGCCGCTTCTGCGACCTTTAATAAGTCGCTTTATGAAGAGTGTGAAGAGTTCGACATCCCTATCGTTCAGTTCGCGCGTGTTGTTGAAGGGACTAAGAGTAGCCATGTGGTGAGCGACAACTACGCTGCAGGTCAATTTGCTGCTCAGCACTTTCATAAACTTGGTATCAAGTCAGCTACTTACCTCACAGGTAACGTCCCGACATTTACCAATGGCGAGCGCCAAGTGGGTTTCTGCACAGAATTTGAAGACTTAACTGGCAAACAGGCTCGCGTGATTGAAGCTGACTACGATTACCTTGATTCACTCGAGATCATCAGAGCCATGTTCAAAGAAGCTTCTCACCCTGAAGCCATATTTTGTGCGACGGACAATCTCGCTATGGCAGTGATGGACGTGGCTCGTTTAGAGTTCGGGCTCCGTATCCCAGAAGATCTACAAGTGATTGGGTTTGATGACATCCCACAAACTCAGTGGCTGAACTACCAATTGACCACTTTCAAGCAGGATTTCCGACGCCTTGCACGTGAGTCCGTGAAAATTGTCGTTAGCCAGATTCAAGAGCAAGACACCAGCTTAGTGAAATTAATGGTGCCGGTTCAATTTGTAGAACGTAACACTACGTTGAAAGCAAAATAGCGTTTTCTTCAGCTTTTTTGCATGATTAAAACAAGCTTTTAAACAACCAAAATACAAAAATCCCGTTGGCGACGATTAGAGTCTCCAACGGGATTTTGTATTTCTACTCAGCCTTTTCTGCCCCAACTACTTGAGACAAGTGCGTATTAGTTACCCACACCACCTGTTTTCTCAGCTGGTAAATCTGGTGTCACTGGGGGCCACTCTTGGAAGGTCGCTAGATGTTGTTGTACAGCAGCTTGAGCAGGACCAAATGCCCACATTTTCTGCCCCATCCATTTCAAGTACATGCCCGACTCTTCTGCCGCTCGCTCGTATGGGTCACGACGTAAGTTAAAGAGTAACGGTGCGTTTAGCTCCTCTTTCGGACCACTCCAGCCATGGTTTTGGACCACAAAGTGCGCCTTCCAATCACCAATACGAACCGCTTGTAGCTTGTCTCGTTCGTAGTAGTAGATCTCTTTACGATTAGACTCGCCTTTCTCTGTCAGCATGTCCACTTGGTTGTAACCATCAAGGTGCGCTTTAAAGCCATCGTGACCTTTCAGCATTTTTTCTTTAAGATCCGCTGGACCACCAGCCGCAGCAACCAGAGTGGGTAACCAGTCCATACCATCAAAGATGCCATTGCCTACAGTACCTGCAGGTATTTTACCCGGCCAGCTCACAAGTGCAGGAGCGCGAACGCCGCCTTCCCAAGTTGTGCCTTTTTCGCCATGGAATGGTGTCATACCACCATCTGGCCACGTCATGATCTCAGGACCATTATCCGCAGTGAAAATGATGATGGTGTTATCGGCAATACCGAGTTCTTCCATTTTGGCCATCATTTCACCAACATGGTCATCAAGATCTTTCATGACCACTTCTTGAAGTCCCCAACCGTTTTGGCCAAGCATAGCTTCGTATTCAGGTGACAGGTGCGTCCAAACGTGACCACGTGATGGACAGTACCAAGTGAAGAATGGCTTATCCGCTTCAACCGCCCTTTCGATGAAGTTGATCGCGTGTTTATTAACTTCATCGTCGAGTGTACGCATACGCTCAATCGACAATGCACCATCATCTTCGATCGTTTGACCGCCTTTGCCATCTGATCTTGCGTAAATGACATTACGAGGTGCAAATGCATCCAAAGATCCATCTTTTGGCCAATCTGGATCTTCCGTGTATTCCATTGCATTCAAGTGATACAACCAACCCCAATACTCATCAAAACCGTGCATTGTCGGTAGGAATTCATCTCGATCACCAAGGTGGTTTTTACCAAACTGCCCCGTGACATAACCCATGGTTTTAAGAACCTCAGGAAGCGTTGGCGTGTCGGCACTTAAACCAACTGGGCCACCCGGTAACCCAACAGAGTGCATGCCTGTTCGAACAGGAAGTTGACCCGTTAAGAATGCGGAACGACCCGCCGTACAAGACGGTTGAGCGTAATAATCGGTCAGCAACATACCCTTTTCAGCAATACTATCGATGTTCGGTGTTTCGCTGCTCATCACACCATTGTGATAAGCACTCAGGTTTGAGATCCCAATATCATCCGTGAAGATAACAAAAATATTCGGTTGCTCTTGTGCTGACCATGCTGATAGCGAAAAGCTACTCAACACACTCAGAGTAACAAGGTGAAAAATCCTTTTCATAGAATGTCCTTATACTGTTTCAGATTGTTCTTTATGAATCATTTTTATTCCTACCAAACCAAAGCCAAGCTCCAATAGTAGATAGACGACAAGTAGCCAGTGAGGCATGCCATCTATCACCAAGCTAATGACTCGGCCGGCAGCCAAACCCAACATGAAGACCACCAAACTGTAAAGTGCTGGCAATCGATATTTCTTTAATAACGCTCCTGCTATCCAAAACAAAGCCAATGCTAAGTACAACCCCATCACTGCACGAAAGATATGTGTGACATTGATAGGGCTAGCATCGATTCCGAAAAGGTAATCCAGAGAAATAGCTGGTGCATACCCGTAAGACAATGCAATAGGCGTTAATCCCAAAACCGCGACGAACAAAAAAATACTTTGTAACTTCATATCCTCACTCTTTAAATTTGGCTCTTTTTAAAAAACATAGTCTACAATCAGCAATATACAAGTTGCATATATGAAAAATGGATAATGAATACATACATTTATAGTATGTGTTCTTCAAACTGGATAAGGATATCAATATGGCTAAATGGCATTACCTACTCGCATCAGCATTGGTCGCTAGCTCAACCGTAAATGCGCAACAGGCCGACTCACAAACAGACACCAAAAAATGGCAACACAGCATTGAAATTTACGCACTGGCGCTGAATATTCGTGGCGATACCACCATTGGTAATTTGTCCAGTGATGTTGATGTTGACCCAGCGTTCATCGTGGATCATTTGGATATGGGAGCGATGCTTCGACTAGAGGGGGTCTATAACAATCAGTGGGGTTATTACGTTGACTACAGCTACATGAAACTGAGCGGAAAGTCAGATTCAATCATCGGCAACACAGGTATTCTTAATGGCAAGCTTGAGATCAGACAAGGCGTTTTAGAAGCAAAAGGCTTTAAACGCTACCAATACGACATTGGTACCATTGATTATATGGTTGGATTACGTTGGTGGGATAACGATATTGATTCCAAACTCTACACAAACAGCGGGACAACCCTGAATTCAAGATCTTTAGAAGAAGATTGGATTGATTATCTGATAGGCGTTCGTTGGACCAAGGAACTCAACAAAAATTGGACTGTGCACACGAGCTTAGATATGGGCTTAGGAAGCGATACCGACTTTACCTCATCCCTGTTAACTGGCGCTCGATACCAGATAAACAGTTGGTCTGACTTAAATATCGCATACAAATCCACTTGGGTTGATTACGAAAACAAAGGTACCTTTGAATACGATACCGCATCGCAAGGGTTCCTGGTTGGTTGGGCTGCTCACTTTTAATTAGAGAGTCAGGATATTAGAAATTTAGGTAAGCCAGATTCATGGCTTACCTTTCAAACGAAGTCTACCTTTCACGAAAAGCTGCTGGTGACTTACCTATGGATTCACAGGGTGTGGCACAATACATTCTTTCTTCATGATAGTTAAGCCAGCTTCGAGAGTTTCTGTCCAAGCTTGTTCAACGCTTTCATCATAGTGAGGATCGTATTTTTTAACCGTATTGAGTAACGAATTAAACCACTCGTTGAGCTCAATCTCGGAAATATCCAGTCCTAAGTCTTTATGCCTTTTACCCAATTTCTTTACTGAGTTACGCACGCTCGGTAGACCAGCAGAGTTATAGATAAGAATGATCGAGGCTTTAAGCATCTTGGTTTGCTGCTCTAACCCTATCTTTTCAAAACGTTCTGAAAACCTTGGATTATGCTCGCAAAAATCCGCCAGAAAGCTCTCCAAAAATTCTTGGTCAATCCGGCAGCGCTCAAAGCTTTCATAAAACAGTTCGTTCGGTTTCATCTAGCAAGTCCTTTGCAATAGTCAGCAGGTTTTTAAAATAACAGGTTAGTTCAGAGCAGCGATAAACTAACTCCGAACTATCAACACACTCTAATTATACGCCACTGTGGCATATTTTGAACGATGACATAAGACGAACTGTGGCATAACGTAAACTATGACATAAAGCGAACTATGGCATAAAGTGAGTTGCACAGATCTTGTTTCCATCAGGATCTCGCAAATAAGCCATGTACAAGCGGCGCTCATCAGAACCTCTCGCTCCGGGGCCATTTTCAATGCTGGTACCGCCATTTTCGACGCCAACTCGATGCCAGTCATCTACAACTTCAGGAGAAGACGCAAGAAAACCCACCGTCATGCCGTTGCCGTGAGTCGCAGGCTGACCATCAATCGGCTTCGTTAAGCCCAACACACCCGTTTGGCTAACGTAAACACAGCGCCCTTTAGGGTCAACAGAACCTTCGCTATAACCAAGCACTTTCATGATTGGGTCATAAAAAGCCTTCGCGCGTTCAATATCTTCGGTACCGAGAAAAACATGGCTGAACATAACTAACCTCTTCTTTTATTGAAAGAGCCACCTAAACTAGACCTATAATTCGTGTTTGTCTAGGCACGCTATTCGGTCACAACTGTTGCTTAACCCATTGAGCAAACACCTGAAACTTAGTTCGCTGCTCCATGCCTTTCGGACACACTAAATCATACCCTTTGCCCGATTCAATGCTCATAAGAGGCGCGACCAACAAGCCTTGTTCAATCTGCGGAGTCATAAACTCTAACCGCCCTAATGCCAGCCCCATCGATAATATCGCCGCATCCATCGCCAAGCGGTTATCGCTGTAATAGTCACACTGAAGCGCGCAGTTGGTATCACTTTGAGCTTCATACAACCAACGCTGCCACGCTGTGATATCGCCACTGTGGATGAAACGAACGTCATCTAAGTGTTGTATGCCTTGTTCTAATTTGAAGCGTTTCGCGTATTCAGGGCTACACACAGGAGTTCTTACTCCACTGAATAATCGCTCGCTGTAATGGTTTGGGTAATGGCCTTCGCTATAGAAAATTGCCACGTCATAAGGTTCAAACTGGAAGTCTGCCTGGCTCTGTTTGGTTTGCAGTTTGATGCTTAGATTCGGATACAAGCGTCTGAATTCCGGCAAACGCGGCATTAACCACGAGGAAGCGAAATAAGGCGATGTCGCGATATATAACTCCCCGCTTAGCTCACCCGTTTGAATATCCATGAGTTCGGAAAAGATAGACTCAAACGAGACGTTCAACATGGATAACACGCGCTGACCTTCTGGCGTCAGTTCGAGCTTTCTTGTCTTGCGCACAAACAGGTTGAACTTCAATTGTTGTTCGAGTTTTTTGATGCGATGGCTGACCCCTCCCTGAGTTAAGAAGAGCTCATCGGCGGCAAGTGTAAAACTTAAATGTTTAGCCGCAACACTAAAGGTGTGTAGCAGTGACAACGTTTGTTGGCGATTTTCGAACAACCCCATGCATTAACTCCACTAATTCATAAGTCGTCATAACTGGTTTGTCGGTGTATGTGACCATCATATAAATTAAACCAAGTAATCTACAACATTAAATGGTGAACAGCATGCAACAGAATCAAAAACTCAAAGTAACCGTGATTGGTGGTGGCTCAAGTTACACCCCAGAGCTCGTTGAAGGGCTACTCAAGCGACATCACGAATTACCTATCTCTGATCTGTGGTTGGTCGATATCGAACAAGGCATGGAAAAAGCAGAGATAATCGCAGCGCTCACCAAGCGAATGATAAACAAAGCAGGCTGTGAGATTAATGTTCACCTCACCACAGATCGAAAATCAGCCCTGAAAGACGCTAATTTTGTCTGCTCACAATTTCGCGCAGGAAGAATGGAAGCAAGATTACGTGACGAGAGGATTGCTCTGAAGTATCGCATGATCGGCCAAGAGACCAATGGCTTGGGTGGCTTCTCTAATGCGTGCCGAACCATTCCGATTGCACTCGATATAGCGAAAGAGATGGAAGAACTGTGTCCGAATGCGTGGTTACTCAACTTCACCAACCCATCAGGCATGGTAACGGAAGCACTGATTAAGCACTCAACCATTAAAACCGTTGGTCTATGTAACGTTCCCGTCAACATGGAGCTAGGCGCAGCGAAAATGCTCGACGCAGAACGTAAAGATATCACGATGCAAATTGCCGGATTAAATCACCTAGTGTGGGCTCGTAAGGTGCTTCATAAAGGTGAAGACAAGTTGGGAGAACTCATCGAACAACTCCTTGGTGGTAACGATCAAATGATGCCAAAGAACATCCCTCCCTTTGAGTGGGACGCTGAATTGATTCGTTCTCTGAACATCGTTCCTTGTGCTTACCTACGTTACTACTACCAATCCAGAGACATCTTAGACAAAGAGTTTGCTGCGTCTGAAAACAGCACCAATCGCGCAGATTTAGTTGCCAAGGTTGAACAGCAGTTGTTAGAAATCTACAAAGATCCCATGCTCGATACCAAGCCTAAATTGTTAGAAGAACGAGGCGGTGCTTACTACTCTGAAGCGGCCTGTGAGCTGATGAGCAGTATTCACAATAACAAACGTTCTATCATGCACGTCAACACTCGCAACAATGGTGCGATTCAAGGATTACCCGATGACTGTGCGGTAGAAGTAAGTTCGGTAATCACCAGCAGTGCAATCCTGCCACTGAACGTTGAACCTTTTGATAGCGACACGCTGCGCTTGATTCAGCAGATGAAAGAGTTTGAAACCTTGACCGTTAAAGCGGCGATGACGGGTGACATCGCAACAGCAAAACGTGCCCTGATCTTAAACCCTATCGTCGATAGTGGTTCGCATATCGACGAGGCTTTGCAAGAAACCATTCGGGAGAACTTAGACTTCATGCCTGCGTTCGCTCATCGACTCGCTTAATGTGGCATTTTGTTAGCAGCTAATAAGCTCGGTGATAACAAGCTAATAAGCTCAGTGACAGCAGAACTCATTCAAGATATTGAATCCAAATGTATTAATAAGAGGTCATGATGAAATTGATACTCAACGCCGATGATTTCGGCCTCACTGAAAGCGTGAACCATGGCATCGTTGACTGCTTCAAGACGGGTTTGGTTAAGTCGACCACCATCATGATGAATCAACCGGGTACACAGCACGCGATTGAGCTCTATCATCAAGGTTTAGTCCCTGAAGTTGGCTTGCACTTTACGGTCACCGCAGGCAAACCACTGACTTCACCAGAGTTAGTTCCGAGCTTAGTCGACGAGCACGGCCACTTCTTTAGCAACGTCACCCTGTTCGATAAATCAGACGTGAATGAAGATGAGGTGATGCTCGAACTCAACGCGCAATATCAAGCCGCCCTCGATGCCGGTTTAAAGATTAACCATATCGACAGCCATCACTTTGGTGGTGTATTTAAATCTCTAAAAGCAGCGTTTACCCGCACAGTGAATCGCATTGGTCTTCCAGTTAGACGAATCGATAACATCCTAAGTGGCCAAGATGCACTGCGAGTGCCAACGCCAGACGCTTTCGATATGCGTTTCTTTGACGAAGGCGTATCGCTTAATGGCCTGCAAGATTTATTGCTGAGCTACCAAGCTATGATGCCTGACGGTGTACTTGAGTTAATGTGCCACCCTTCATCAGTGGCAAGTGAACAGCTTAAGTCCCTATCAAGCTATAGTGATAAACGCGTCGAAGAGCATCAACTTCTCACTAGCCCTGCGCTAAAACAGTGGTTGGCTGACCATCAGATTGAGTGCATTGGATTCGACGATCTCAGATAAGATACATTAATTCAGGGCTACTCAACGATCCGTTGTGCGCCCTGCCCTTGGTCATGCAGAATATCTTCAGGGTTCAACAAGTGGCATTTCTGCATACTCAAACACCCGCAACCGATACAGCCGGTTAAGTTCTCTTGTAGCGATTTAATCTGCGCCATTTTACTGTCGAGTTGCCCCTGCCACTTCTTAGCAACGCGCTCCCAATCTCGCTTAGTCGCGGTATGGTTCATCGGCAGTGTCGATAACTCTTCGGTTATCTCTTCCAGCGTGAAGCCTATCGACTGCGCGACTTGTATCAAAGCAATTCGTCTCAACATCGCCGACTGATATCGACGCTGATTTCCGTTAGTACGAATTGAAGCAATCAACCCCTTGGTTTCGTAAAAACGTAACGCCGAAGGAGCCACGCCACTGCGCTCTGCCAACTGGCCGATGCTGAGGTATACGATGTTTCTCATTGTTACACTATCCCTGAGATCATAAATATTTAAAGCTTACTTTAACTTTAGAATAGCGACCTATTGTTACCTTAACCAGTTAATTTCCTTAAACTTTGACAACGGGCGCAATGAAAAGAAACCACGCAAATAGCTGCTTTGTTTTATTGTGGTGTTCTCGCTCTCTAAATCTGACTCATGATAGATTTCAGGCTCTCTGCTATTTCAGCATTAATGATCTCACCCGTTTCTACATTAAAGTTGTCGTAGAAACTCGGCACCGACATCGAGCCCTTCACATCAGCATCAAAGTAAGGTGCAGAATTTACCGCAGACGACAACACAGAGCTTGCGCCACCTGGGCCTGGTGATGTGGAGAGCATCACAACAGGTTTGCCTTGATACACTTTCATGTCGATTCGTGATGTCCAATCAAACACATTCTTAAAGGCTGCGGTGTATGAGCCGTTGTACTCTGCAAAAGAGATGACCACAGCATCAGCTTCGCCAATCTTGCTGAAAAAGCGCTGCGCGTGTTGATGAACACCGGACTCTTTTTCTCTGTCTTCACTGTAAATGGGCATCTCGAAATCATTAAGATCGAGCACCTCTACTTGCGCGCCCTCAACTAAGCTTGCGGTGTACGCTGCCAATTGTTGGTTAATCGATGCTTTACTGTTGGTCGCGCCAATCGCTAATACTTTCATTGTTGATCCTTGTTCAGTTTTCTCACCTTTATGCACTCATGACTTCAATTACGGAGCTCAAAGTTCATAACTGAAGATTCGTAACGTCTGTTTGATAACATCAAAACCTGCACTAGGTGATAGATTGTGTTTTTAGATTGGGGATGATGATAAAACCTCAAGTTAACTTGAGGTAAAGCGATATTTTCAAAAAATAGGAAATAACTTAAAAAAACTTATAAAGCAGTTAATTACGAAAGGTTAAACATAGGTTGGCATTACACAGACAAAAATAAGCACACCCAAAATACAGTGAGTGTGCTTTATCGAAATACTATTTACTTAAGTTGATTTAGTGAACTGACACCAGAGTAAGCGACTCCAGATAGTTCGGCCATTTCGCGATTCCACGTCGCTAAATCGTGAGGGTTAAACTGATTCAAATGATCATGACCACACGCTCTCGCCATCACTTGCATCAATTCAGTCGAGGCTTCGAAAAAGTTCTTCAATTGGTTCGATGCCTTTTCTACATTTAACCGTTGGCGTAAATCGGCTTTTTGAGTCGCGATACCCGCCGGGCAATTATTGGTGTTGCACATTCGGGCAGCAACACAACCTATCGACTGCATGGCACTGTTCGAGATAGCGACACCATCTGCACCAAGCGCCATCGCTTTTACGAAGTCCATCGGAACACGAAGCCCACCAGTAATGATTAAGGTGACTCTGTCACTGACGCCTTGCTTGTCTAGATAGGCTCTGGCACGAGCAAGCGCTGGAATAGTTGGCACGCTAATATGGTCACGGAACATTTCTGGCGCCGCCCCAGTACCACCGCCTCGACCATCCAAGATGATGTAATCGGCACTGGCATCCAATGCGAACTGAATATCCTCTTCAATATGATTGGCACTCAACTTGAAGCCAATTGGGATCCCGCCCGTCACTTCTCGAACTCGGTCGGCGAACTTTTTGAAATCCTCGACGGTTTTTAGATCAACAAAGGTGGGTGGAGAAATCGCGGCTGTACCTGCTTCAATACCACGCACCTCAGCTATCTTGCCAATGTTCTTCGCCCCAGGTAGGTGACCGCCTGTTCCGGTTTTAGCACCCTGCCCGCCTTTAAAATGGAAGGCTTGGACATTTTTGAGCTTAGATTCATCGTAACCAAATTGTGCGCTGGCTAATTCATAAAAGTAACGTGAGTTCGCCGCTTGCTCTTCGGGCAACATGCCGCCCTCCCCCGAGCAAATTCCCGTTCCCGCCAGCTCCGCGCCTGTCGCTAAAGAGATTTTCGCTTCTTCAGATAACGACCCAAAACTCATATCAGAAACAAACAAGGAGATGTTCAATTTAAGCGGCTTTTTCGCTTTTGGCCCAATAATAAGCTCAGTACCGACGGGCACATTTTCCAATAACGGTTTGGTCGCCATTTGTGCAACCATCACTTGAATATCATCCCAGTGAGGTAATAGATATCTTGGAACACCCATTGAAGTCATTGGCCCATGGTGACCCACTTTGGATAAGCCATCTCGTGCTAATTGATGAATGAATTCGACCGTGGGCTCTTCTTTGGTTGCAGAAGCCGCAGGTGAGAGATCGGGCGTTGCCGCTTGGATATGAACATCAGGGCCTTCTTGGCCCACTTGCTCAGCCGTAAACTGTTTATGGGTGCCATCACAGAAAGGGAGGTTGTTCGAATACTTACAGCGGCACAGGTAAGCGTCGCCGGTTTCCTGGGCCACGAAACTCTTCGGTTTGAAGCCCGTTCCTGCATGAGAACCATCACAAAACGGTTGGTTTTTTGATTTCCCACAGGTACAGAAGTAATACTCCTCCCCTTCTGTTAGCTCGACCTTAACGGGTTTGTTATCCGCTATTACTGGATTCTTCATAGTTCGCTCACCTTTTCTTTCTTATGATTTGATGACTGAAGCGATGACTTGCTCACAAGAGTAAAGTAAAGGTGAGATACGCGGCTAATTCAATAAATGAGCCAGAGAAAACAAGCTGGATAGACAGCCTAAAAACAGAAATCTTGCTGATTCAACACAAACAAAAATGGCCACCAAATCGGCAGCCATTGTGTTTTAAATCTGAGTCTAAGCTAAACGTGAAAGGTTAATCGAATAACTCGATGACCAGCTTGTTGTCTTTAATCACTAGATTAGGTTCCGATGACTTGATCAATGACTCTTGAACCTTGTTGCTGTCCAGTTTGTAAACTGGCGACTGGGACAAAGCAAAGCCAATCATAGAAACGGCAGGCTTAAGTAGTTTGACGACCTCAGGCGAAAGCTGTTTATCTTTTTCTTCAAAGCGCTCTAAACGCAGTGATTTCAAATAAATCTCGCCACTCTCTTTGTCATATTCAGGAATCGCACTGAACTCGATATCAAGATCCAACCTCATATTCGGCACGTTAAACACCTGAACTTGTGCATTGGTATTCGCCAGAACAGACACGCGCTCGGCATCAGCTCGGCCAATTTTCACCGCTAAGTCATCGACAGCGACTTGCGCATACATAACGTTTTGTACACCCACTTCTTGCTCTAACATCACCGAATCTTGAAGGTAGTTCGTCATTTCTTGCTCAGTCACGCTGTAGCTAACACAACCACCTAATATCAGTGCAGACGCTGCCAAAATGAACTTTTTTGCTACGTTAATTATCATCAATATCAGCTCTTTATTGTTAGTGATTACCGCGGAGTTTACCTTGTGATCATCAATACACAAAACAGCAAAAACACAATATCCGTGAATACGTGTATTAATAAGTATAACTATCAGTAAGTAAAGCACCAGATTGGCTTTCCCGCTTAAAATACTGCCACTTACTTGCTCAACGTTCTTAGGTTTGTGTACTCGAATTAATTGAATTTTGCTTCTAAGCTTATGGGATATTTAGGGGGCTTACTGAAGGTTTCATCATGGATATCGAAACATGAAGAGTGAGCACAATGCCATCAAAAAGAGTATCACCTGAGCCAATAACTCGTTCTGTGATTTTGTTATGCAACACCGCATGCCTGCACCATAGTCAGTGGGTTGGAGAACTGCGTCTCCATAACTGGGAAGCTCAAGTTGCAGAAACAACCGAACAGGCCATTCACTTACTCGATACACGCAGCGAAAGCTACGCACCAATTGTGGTTTCTTGTCTAACATCATCCTCAATCGACAAACAATGTGAGCAAATATCAGCGTTAAAGGTTCACTCTCCAAATTTAAAAGCAATCGCTATCTGCAACCAACCACCAAGCCGCAACTTATCGCTCATTAAACAAACCTTTTGGGATTATTACCACCTCCCTATTGATACAGAATGGCTTTGTCGAAATTTAGGGCATGCGTATGGCATGGTAGACATCAAGCAAACTAAACCTAAGTCTGCCTCGTGCCATGAATGTCAATTGGTGGGACAATCCAGAACCATCCAGCAACTTAAAAAGAAGATAGCCAAGATCGCTAACAACGATTTTCCAGTGCTAATTCAAGGGGAAACCGGAACAGGAAAAAGCCTATGTGCGCGTTTAATACATGAGGCCTCAGCCCGCAGTCAAAAACCTTTCATCGCTGTAAATTGTGGCGCAATTCCACAATCCCTGATTCACTCAGAGTTATTTGGCTTTGAAAAAGGCTCGTTCACGGGTGCAAACAAACGCTACGTCGGACACGTGGAAAGAGCGAATGGTGGCACACTGTTTTTGGATGAGATCGGCGACCTTGAACTGTCGCTGCAAACCTACTTACTCCACTTTCTAGAAAATAACTTGATAGAGCGACTCGGCAGTAACAACCAATTGCCCGTAGATTGCCGTGTGATTTTCGCCACCAACGTCAATATCGAACAAGCCGTTGCTGCGGGTAAATTTCGAAAGGATCTCTTTCATCGCATCAATGTACTTCCATTGGACCTAGTACCACTCAATGACCACAAAGAAGACATTGAAGATTTGGTTCGATTTGAACTGAAGCACAATTACGCATCCAAAACAAAACTGCCTAGTGACACCCTTGAGCAAATGAAACAGTACCATTGGCCAGGCAATGTCAGAGAATTATTCAACTGCATAAAAAGAGCGATTGTTCTTTCTAACTCAAGCGCCCTCTCTACTCGTCATATGGGAATTCAATTAAAAGACGCGTCGCCCGATACTGAGAGTGACGCACGACTTTCTTCAAAAAATGTTCGTCGAGTGATTCAGCTACACCACTACAATATTTCCCAATCCGCTAAAGCGTTATCTATCTCTCGGACAACCTTATACAAGCTGATCAAAAAACATCAGATAGTAATTTAAGTCGCCTAACTAGCTAGCTAGCTAACTAAATAAATAACGAATAAAGCAGCCTAACGAACTAGGCTGCTTTGGAGTTTAGTTGTACTCAATTAATGAAAGTGCTTATGGCTCAGGAACAGTAAACGGACAAACATCACAGGTTGCAATGTTCGATGTTTCCATAAATGCTTCTTGCAAGAACAGCGAGTCAAACGTTGCTGTCACTTGATTAGATAGCATCCCTGCAGTCCCGGTTGGTAACACATTTGGTGCATAAGTTTTACTTACTTGTGTACACACTTGACCAATCGCATCACCAAAGTTCGGTATCCACTCTCCTTCACCTGTTTTACAAGCAAACAACTCAGGGTCGGCACTTAATGCACTACACATATTACCAGCACCACATGTGGTCACATCCTCAAGATCATCACAAGGCAAAGCAAAGTCGAGGTAATAACTGCTGTTGACTACTTCAGTAGGTAAATCAGAACGGCTCAGAGAGTCATCCTTAGAATCCACCAGCGATTCAATGGCCAATGGGATATCACCGGTATTACATATTTCAACATCATAGGTTTTCTTAAGCACAACTTGACCGCCATCAACCTCTAAGAAGCTATTACACACCTTAGAAATCTCAACCATCGGGCTCAAGTCTATTGGTGGACAATTGTAGGCCACTGGCGCTTGAGCATTCACGATAAGCCCATCAAGATCCACCGAACCATCTATGACACCGACAGCACCATTATTTACCGACAAGTAATTACCCATGAATGAGAATGACTCACCGACACTCCACACTTCATCGCCGTTACCAACCACTGGAAGCGCACCTAAGATTGGTGACTCAGATAAAAAGGCCACTTCGTAGTCACCATTGGTGCCTAACGAACCAGGGCCAGTGTTGGTAACCGTCACGGTGTAATCTATGTTGAACATACCATCAACCGTAAAGCTGGTTGTGTTACAAGTCGCCGCTATATTGATGCTACATAAACTGAATGAACCGACAACGAAGTCAGCCAAAGATGCATCAATCGAACGAGAAGCTCGTGACTCCACTAAGAAGCTACTGAAACAAGGAATATCCTCAATACCAAACTCATCATTCAACAGAGCTGACAAGTTTAATCGACCTTCCACAAAGCTTTCTGTCGGAATAGAGGTTGTTTCACCCGTTTTCGCGAGATACTCCCAACCTTGTACATTGGGTAGATCAATTGCCCCGATAGAATCATCATTTGAAATCGCACAGATCTTCTCGACACCGACAGCACCACTGCCACATCTTGCACCAACGAAGTCATTCGACTTAGGGTCACCATCAGTTTGGAAGATTCTCGTCATGTTGTCGGTGACATCGCCATTATTCAAATCCCACTGCAACACTTCTATATACGGATTACCGCCACTTGCTTGTGGGAATGAAATCAGCACAAGGATGTCTCCATTGATATGCTGTCCAACAAAGTCGCCCTTAGTTTTCCCATCCGGTAACCCTACTTGGTCTTGTAAAAACCAAAACCCAATGTACATATCACCATTGTTCGCATATCGGTCAGCACCAAAGTAAATCAGCAAGTCACCTTCGCTTTCAAAGGCAGCGGCATACGCATTGGTAAAGTCATCTTTTGGTTGTGGTGACGCGGTACGGAACGCCCAATCTGTAATGTCGGAATCATCTTTTGATCCACCCTTCCAAAAGATTTGGTCGATACCATTACGGTCTTTTTCGAAAAATTCTGCAATCCCAACCATGCTGTTAGGATCATTTACGTCATCCCAATCAATACCATTATTATCACTGGTCGCGTTACCATCAAGTTCCATCACATCAACAGTAGCCCACGCCAACTGAGGGCTACTAAACAACAAAAGCACACTAAGTAAATAATTTATAACCTTCATGTTCTCTCTCCATTTATCCATACTTATGCTTTTAGGGTTTTCTGCCATGCCCAAATTAGAGAAAATCCTTTAGCAATTCGTAGGTTCGATAGAGCATATTCCAAGCCAAGTTCAACTTGTTGAATTGATTGATGTTTATATATTGAAGGCAAACCTTTATTGAACGCTTTGTTATCCTTTGTCCATAAACCCGAGATTTGACCAAACAATCAAGGACTTGAAAAGATGAACAAAGTGTCTACGTCAGACATTTTTTTAGCTTTGATACGAGGAGAGTGATCTTTAAAAGGTACAATCACGTAGCCATTGCTAGATTATTGAATAACAAGCGATTGAATTGACGGGTGCCGACTTAACGGGTTACTGAAGGTTCAGGTCGTGAAATGATAGGCGAACAGACGATGACACAACTTACGATATTTTACGATGGGACATGCCCGTTGTGCGCAAAGGAGATGGCGGCACTTGCCAAGCATGATGTCGAGAATAAGATTCAAACCATCGATATCTACAGTGAAGCCTTTTCAGACTACCCTCAGATTGATGCCGACGCAGCCAACACCGTTTTGCATGCACTGGATGAGAATGGAAAACTGCTGCTAGGTTTAGACGTGACCTACCAAGCGTGGCGCTTAGTAGGAAAAGGTTGGCTATACGCCCCTTTACGTTGGGCGATATTCAAGCCAGTGGCCGACTGGTGTTATCTTCGGTTTGCCAAGAACCGATACAAAGCCTCTTTCTGGCTAACTGGAAAGTCACGCTGCGATGGTAACAGCTGCACAAAATAGTACTTGGTTAAGACATACCACTTGCGACTTTGTAATACACCACACCAAACAGCGCAGCAAAAACTAAAACGGTAACCGCGACTTTTAACCAAATAAACTTCATGTTTTGTCCTTTAAATTCTGTTTACTGTTTCGCGAGACAAGTTACCACAACAAAACATTCGGTTGGGTAATGATTTATAGAACTTTGTAGTGAGTCTTGATAACTAAGTGAGAACCTTTATGTCGGCAAAAGAAAGAAATCTACCTACCCATCGTATTTCAAGATTCAGTAAGTTCGCCTCGCTGGCAACAAGGGTCGCGGGTAATGTGCTGACGGAAGGCACCAAGCAAATAGCACAAGGCAACAGGCCCAAAGCAAAAGACTTACTGCTAACGCCACAAAACATTGCTCGGCTCACCGATCAACTCGCACACCTGCGCGGTGCAGCAATGAAACTGGGGCAGATGCTATCAATGGATGCAGGCGATGTCTTAGAACCTGAATTAGCCGATATTCTTTCTCGCCTGCGCTCAAACGCAGATCCTCTGCCAGCAAAACAGCTCAGCCAAGTGTTAGAAAATTCACTCGGACTGAACTGGAAGGCGGAGTTTATCTCCTTCAACTTTAATCCCATCGCCAGTGCGTCCATCGGTCAGGTTCACCAAGCGTATAGCGACTCTGGAGACAAACTTGCCATAAAAGTCCAATACCCAGGCATTCGAAAAAGCATCGACAGTGATGTGGACAACGTTGGTACATTGCTCAATATTGTTGGGTTGATACCAAAGTCAGTCGATTACAAAGGCTTGTTAGAAGAGGCGAAAAAACAACTACATGATGAAGCCGACTATGCTCGCGAGGCTGACTACGCGACTCGTTACTATCATGCGCTTAAAGAGCACTCTCACTTCGTCGTGCCTAAAATTCATACGCAAATCTCATCAGAATCGGTGATCGCCATGGACTTCATTGAGGGCATCTCGATAGAGCAAATTGAAGGTTATGATCAAAGTACTCGAGATTTTGTGATGCACAGCTTGCTCGAGCTTCTGTTCAGAGAGTTATTCGACTTCAAAATGGTGCAAACCGATCCCAACTTCGCCAACTATCTTTACGTTGAAAACACGCGACAGATTGGGCTTTTAGACTTTGGAGCAACCCGAGAATACAGCGACCGTTTCAGTGATGGTTATCGCATGGCTTTCACTTCTGTAGTTACTCATGATGAGCAGGGGTTAAACAAAGCCCTAGAGCAAATTGGATTTTTTAGCGAGACAATCCTCCCAGACCAACGCCAAGCGATTCTCAACTTAGTGAAAATGGCGTGTGAACCCATGCTTGTCGATGAAGATTACGACTTCAAAGCCAGCGGTTTAGCACAAAGGCTTCGTGAAGCAGGAACCATACTCAGCATGGAGCAAGAGTATTGGCACACACCACCAGCCGATGCCCTATTCCTCCACCGAAAGATTGGAGGCATGTACCTGCTGGCATCTCGCCTTGGAGCAAAGGTGAATATCAGGCGCTTGGTGGAGCCCTATTTGCTAAGCGACAATTGACACTTAAGCGACAGGTGATACTGGAGCGATTCTGGTCTTTAAAGTGATCATTTCTAGTCGCTGAACAGTAATAACAGTTACGCCAACTAAAATGAGTCAGACTTATGAAACATTCACTGCTGTGCTCCACCGCCCTAATCGCGAGCCTAACAAGTTCATTCGCTTTTTCAGCAAGCTGCCCAGATATACTCAACGGCAAACAAAGGCTGTTAAATTCAAACGAAGAAATTGAGCTGTGTGAAGAGTTTCAAGGCAAGACTTTATTAATCGTGAATACGGCAAGCCAATGCGGTTTCACGCCTCAGTTCGAACAACTTGAGCAGCTTCACCAAACGTATAAAGATGAAGGGTTCACGGTTGTTGGTTTCCCAAGTAATGATTTTCGCCAAGACAGAGGAAGCGAGGAGCAATCCGCTAAAATCTGCTACCTAGATTATGGTGTGACTTTTCCGATGATGGCGCGCGCTTCACTATCTGGGCCAGACGCAAACCCAGTCTTTGCCGAAATCCAACAACAAGCCGCTATCAAACCAAAATGGAATTTCTACAAGTTCTTGGTCAGCAAAGAAGGCAAAGTGATAGCAACCTTCCCGAGTTCTACATCGCCAACCAGTAGTACCCTCAAAAATGCAATAGAGCAGCAGCTATGAGGTCAGGTTACTCGGAGACAACTCAAACACGCAACACCATGGCCAAGCTGGGTTATATGGGTTTAATCCCATTTTTGTTCGGTCTACTGTTGTCACTCACCGACAGCCAATTCCTTAGCTTGAGCGGCGAAACACTCTTCATCACCTACAGCGTGGTTATTTTGAGCTTTTTGTCGGGCATCTTGTGGGGCAATGGGATAGAGAACTTCGAAAGCCAATCCAGCAACAAGGCTCTGATTCTAAGCAATGTTATTGTGTTGGCAGCGTGGCTAGCGGTGCAACTCGGTGAGCAGCAAGAGTTCCTCACCACACTGATTCTGATCTTAGGCTACATTGCGGTTTGGCGAGCGGAAAGGTCCATGAGAGAAGAGAACCAAAGTGAAGGCCCCGATGGCTATTTTGATATGCGAACCCGACTGACCTCTAGCGTGGTGTTGATGCATGGTATCGTGATGTTGACCTAAGCGCGTGATGCCTGCATCTAAATAGACACAATGAAACGGGAACTAGACGATGAGCTGCATGACCAGACGAGGCTCATCGTCACCGAAATAATTGCCCTCTTCCTTGATGGTCACGAACCCCATCGACAAGTACAGCTCACAAGCCGAGTTGTTATTTGGATCAACAGTAAGCAACAGCTTGGAATCTTGTGGCAAGGTTTCTATCGCCTGCTGCATCAATGAACGGCCAATCCCCATGCCTCGGTAAGCAGTATCAACAGCCAGTGACAAAACCCAATACTCTTGTTGTTTGTCGGTTGGCGTCATTAACACGTAGCCTGCAACCTGCGAATCCTGTTTCGCCACCAACAAGCCCTTCCCCCAGCAATCAAATGCCTGACGAAAGAAAAACAACGGATAGGCGTGATCGCCAAATAAAGCATGTTCAAGCTGGTAGATATCAGCCAGTTCTTGTTTTTCCGCACAAACAACATTCATACATCGACCTTAAATAGATTAACCATAAACTAAACAAGTAAAACGAACCCTACTGACGGCTCACTAACAAATTCGCACCAGATAAGGCAAGAAACACAGAACATGCTTTATTGAAGCGCTTGGCCATTTGAGGTTTTGAAAACCAATTTCGTAGATATAAACCAAAGGCCGCATAGATAGAAATCGCGAGCATTTCTAATACAAGAAACGTGCTTCCTAAAACAAAGAATTGAGTATTTACGTTCGCTGAAACATCGACAAATTGAGGGAGGAATGCAGTAAAAATGAGTATCGCTTTTGGATTGCCCGCCGCGAGCGCGAACTCTTGTTTAACCAGACCAAACCAATTCTTATTTCGTTCGATATCCGCGACCGGGCTGGCTTGTGAGCGCCATAGGTTGAACGCGATCCATAACAGGTACATCGCGCCAAATAGCTTAATAAGGAAAAACAAAGTTTCAGAGGTATAAAGCACGACAGCCAAGCCGGATGCAGCCAAAGCAATCATGCCAGAAAAAGCGAGGATTCGTCCCAGGCCCGCTACAAAGGCGACCTGAAACCCATAACAACGGGCGTTGTTCATTGATAACAAATTGTTTGGGCCCGGTGTCATGTTGAGCGCAAAACAAGCGGGGATGAACAGCAGTAACTTCCAGATTTCCATTGGTGCTTCCTAATTGCCAGATGCCGCGGTGATTGAATCGTTGAACGAGACTTTACCTTTTATAACAGCATTTAATATCTTTGGTAGCAACATTTGAAAGCAGTAACCATTCTCTGGCGCACCGTGCTAATTAGTTCTCAAAAAATTTCTCATATTCTGGCGTAGACAAATTTTCCGCGACGCCAATTTCACCGACAATATAGATAGCACTCGCAAGGGTTTCGATGGTTTGATTAAGCTCTCTATCAGGTACTTCACCAACAACAGGAACCGACTGACGTGCAGACGTTGATTTGCAGACCACGCTTTCACAAACGATATTGTTTTGTTCCTGTCGAGAAACTTCAGGCGGCTTGAAATCCGGTGAATTGAAGTCGGGAGCAGCAATACCCTCGGTTGAAAAATTAGAGGCGCTGTATGAGGCAGCTGAAAACAGAGAAAGGAGCAACATCCACTTATTCATATATCTTTCCATCGTTAGTATTCGTTATATTTATAAATACTATCTAATTAAAATAATTATGAACAGTGTTTTATTATTAATAATTCATATATTTCTAGACGCTTATCAGGATATCCCGCGATCTGGATGAAGTGAGTTCAACTTACATGTGATTGCTTACCTAGCGTAAACTTATCAAGCAGCGCTTGCGGAACAGGAATAACAGAGTATCGAACAAAGACGACTAACGTCACTATTGCCACAAAACTGCCTAAAACAAAGTCATGAACATCAACCAGCACCAAGCCAAGAACTCGATCACCAATGATGGCTAGTATTGCGATACTCAGCGCTGCTATCCATTTACGGTGATCATAAGGTAAATATTCCATTTTTTGGCTCACGATATAGAGCAGTGACAGCCTCACGGCATAAGTACCACAAAGCACCACTACCACGGCCCACACGCCATAAATCGGTGTCACAACAAGATAGCCAATGGTTGCTAAGATCGCACAACCACCCTGTATCCACATTTGCGACTGACTTGAGTCACCGCTAAAACAACCGAGGTTAAGGTAATCCCCTGCATTCTTAATCACGCCGATGGCCAAGAGTGCCACGACGATGGTACCCGCATATTGATAACTGCTGGGCAAAATCAAAGTAATAAAACCGGGTACAGTGAGGATCATCAAACAACCCAACACAATGGCCAGATTAACGCCAACTAGCGCTCTGTCCGCACACTCTTTCTTACCATCAGGTTGTTGCAGCATGGCCACCCGATTTGGAAACCACCACAAAGCATAAGGCTGTAGTAGTAAGCCAAGAAGCAACGCAAACTTACCACTGACCGCGTAAATCGCCAGTTCTTCAACGCCCACAAAGCTCGCCATCACCCAGCGGTCTAGCCCTGTGATCATATACATCGAAGCTCCACCGACTAACGTGGGCAATCCAAACTTTAGGATCTTAGCGGAGTACTTGAGGCTGCCAAACGTGCCCATCTCTTGCCATTGATAACGCAGTAAACACAGCATCAACAGCACGCTAGAAACAGCGGCAGATATTAGTACACCATCAATGCCATAACCGGCTTCAAGCAATGCAAACGTCATTGCAGCTTGCACACTCGCCTTCAACACATTGAGCATGCAAAAGCGTTTAGCTAACGTATTCATTCGCATCAGTGTTAACGGGATAGAAATCGCACCATCTAACATGGTCGGTATCAATAGAAGTAATATTTGATAGGGCCGAAACTCGACGGGCAACATCAGTAACAACAACGGCATACTAAGAGCAATTAAAGCCCCACCTAGCACACAGACCAAGACACTCAACGTGAAACAGTTCGAGACAAGCTTTCTCTTTTCTTCACCCTCAGCGACGCCCACATACCGGTACATTGCCTCAACAATCCCAAAGCTAAATAGGATCGTCCCGATGTCAGCCAACAAGACGATGGCTTCTAAAGAACCGTATTCAACCAACGTCATCTTATGGGTGATATAGGGGATCATCACGAGCGAGATCCCTTTCATCATCACGATGCCGATGGCGTAATAGGCCGACTGTTTTAATGAACCCATAGATGTCACCTATTCCTTACAATGCAGGCATTAGGAAACTTTTACAGTCCCCAAGAAGATGTCGTAAGGTTCTTTTTTGAGGAGCCAACGCTAACGAGCGGATGCTATAAGACATGGCCCGTCGGTTCTGTTGTAAGCCTCTGTAATAGTCGGCGTAACCTTCTAGTATTCTTGCCTTTGCAATTTTGAAACTGGACGTCCGTAAGTTCCATCTCAGACTGTCATCTTGGTAACGTTGAAGAATGGTTTCGATAGACTGCAAATTTCTCAATTTAAGACTTTCAGTTTGGGTAACGGAACTCGCTCTCATCAAGTAACCAACCTGCACGGAGTTCAACACACCGATCTGATGGCTTTCACTCATTCGAAGCCACAGTTCCCAATCTTCCCCATACTTAATGTTAGCATTGAAACTGTCTGTTTGAGAGAACACATCCGCTTTTACCATGACCGTCGATGTTCCAATTACATTGTTTTCAATGATGAACTCCAACGGGTTCTCGATATTGATGAACAGCTCGTCTTGGTCTTGAAACTGCGACCAGTAACTAAAACAGTCGACTATCACTTGGTAGTCTTCAGTGAGGTGCTCGTAGTTAGTAAAGCTCATCGCAAGATCTGGGTAGCGCTGATGGAACTCGAGTTGTCGTTCGATTTTTTCTGGAAACCAAAAGTCGTCAGCGTCTAAAAAAGCAATGTATTCACCGGTCGCCTTTTCAATCCCTAGGTTTCTCGCTTGAGGCGCGCCAACACCCAAAGTGGATAATTTAATGATGCGTTCATCATAGATTGACGCGAGATAAGTAGACGTTCCATCGTTGCTGTTGTCGTCAATAATGATCAACTCCACGGCTTGATGTGTCTGCTTCAGTACGCTGCCAATTGCCTTCGGCAGGTAATCCAAACAGTTGTAGGTCGGGATAACAACACTTACTTTAGCCATAATGACGCCCCAGAATTATACGTTATATGGCTGACGTTGCAGGTTCTATGCCGAGAGTGTATTGCTATGAAATCACTTTTAGATCAGTCGCCTACGCAGACACTCTCAAAATGACGAATAGGGTGATCAGACATGAGCGTCAAAACTCCAATTTGATTATCAATTTGAGAAAATGAGCGACTTCTGGGGGGATAACCTTTGGAAAACCATCGAAAGCCCTCCAAAGCTACGATTTTATCTTGGTTCGTATTTTGCTTATTTGACTTTAATAGCATTAGTCAAAGGAGCAAAAAATGAAGAAAGTAGCATTTATAGCACCAACTTATCCTGTACTCAGCGAGACCTTCATCCAAACAGAAGTCGACTCGGTGAAAGCTTGTGGACACGATGTTTGCGTGATGGCATTTGAGATAGAAGAGAGTGAAAAGTCATTTGACTATGACATCATAAAAATTGGTAAGGATGTTCGGGCGGGTAAGATAGCCAGCATCAATTGGTTTGGCTTTCTCCGGGCGGTATCCTTTGTTTCCAAGCAAACCAGTATGCCAAAAAAATCACTGTTCGCTTATGGATTCAAACTGGCGCTGCAACTCGCCGAGAACGACGTCGAACACGTTCATGCGCATTTCTGTCAGCACACTACAGCTCACGCCATCGTCGCGGCAAAGCTTCTGAATATCACCTGCTCGTTCGTTGCTCACGGTCATGATGTTTACGAGTTCGCTTATGATATTGAACAGAAGATTTCGTCGAGTGATTTTGTGGTCGCAGTGTGCAAAGACATGCTCACGGATTTCAACACCATGGCTAAGGGAAACATTAAACTCCTGCACTGTGGGGTAAATACCAAACAATTTCAACTACACCCAAAAACCGAAGCTAAGCAACTTCGTCTCGTTTTTCTTGGCCGATTAGTGGAGCAAAAAGGCATCCACCATCTTATTGATGCATTAGCGCCGATTGCCGAACCTCTCGACATTCATCTCGATATCATCGGTACTGGCGATTTAGAGCAACAATTAAAATTGCAGGTCAAAGAGCAAGGGCTCACTCGAAACGTGACCTTTCTTGGCGCTAAACCTCACGAGTGGGTGAAAGAGAAACTATCGAATTATGACAGCCTAATCGCGCCCTTCTGTTTTTCAGAAACTGGATGTGTGGATACAGGTCCACTGGTTTTAAAAGAAGCGATGGCCGTGGGCACACCAGTCATTACCACCAACATCATGGGATGCAAAGAGATCGTCTCACCAGAGACAGGTTTTGTGGTTAGCGAAAAGAACGTGGAAGAATTAAGAGAAGCGATTGAGCGTTTTGCACAACTAAGCAGTAACGATAAAGCATCGATGGGTTTAAAGGCACGTGAGAGAGTGAAAGACAGTTTTAATTCGATCAAACAAGCTCAGCAATTATCTCGTTGGATAGAGAACCCAGCTCAATAAGGATTAACACAGACAACTGAGCATCACACTAACTACTCAGCACCATTAAAAACTAAGCACCATAAGAAAACGGAGCACCACAAAAACAAAAGAGCGCTACATTGATTTGAAATGTAACGCTCAACTTAGCACAGCCTAATGATGGCAACTTATGCTTTCAGTAACTTTTATTAGCTTTTCATTAAGAAGCCTAGCTAGCCGGCTCGAAGTGCCAAAATAGACTCAAGATCTTCGATGTCACGATATTGAGCGAGTTCCTGCTCTTTCGATGAAATAGCCACAATCGACATTCTATCGGCCAATTCGTTACCTTCAATACCAACGTGTCCGTTCACATGGTAGATGGTGATTTTTGAAGCCAGTTCTTGGTAGAAAGCATACGCAGGCTTAATAATATCGAGGTTTTTGATCTCGCCGCCCGACTTAGTCCAGCCCTTTTTCTCCCAGCCCGTTGCCCACTTAGTAATACAATCAATTGAGTACTTAGAGTCACAATAAATCGCAACAGACAGACCCGCGTTTAACTTCTCTTTCGCGAGAATAAACGCTTGCTTAAGCCCATGTAACTCGGCGGTATTGTTGGTACCAACAGGCTGATACAAGCCATACCACAATTCTGTTAATTGGTTGTTTTGGTATACCGCTAAACCCGTCCCCGCTTCACCAGGATTTGGCTCACAAGCACCATCGGTAAAGATCTTGATATCAAAAGGCATATCTGTGATTTGCTGCTCCGAAAGAGGCGGCACCTTCACTTTCGTCGCCTTACCCGCAGAGCTTGGCTTTGTCGCTGTAGAACCTGACGCAGACGACGTTTTACCACCGAAAGCAGACTCAGCCTCGCCTAGTGTTGGAAACGATTTATATCTCGCACCAGCAAAGCCATCGACTTGCGCTTTACACTCGTTCCAAGTGGTAAAAATACCCGGTGTGCGACCTTTCCAAACCACATAATATTTCTTAGCCAAACTAACTCCTTACCAAAACCTAAATACACAATACCCACACCTAAAATGATTCAGCTATGGGGTAGTAATTATGCCTGATTACGCTTGAAACACATAAATCATTGCATGAAATGCAGCGTGTGTTTCAAGAATATCTACGTTATCGACCAAGTATAGAGCGTTATTTCTAATCACAAACCTAACGGCTTCTGATCAAGAACCTCTATGTGCTTCAAGGTCTTGTTTTAGTTTAGTCGTTAACTTTTGAACTTTTGAACTTTTGGGAGAACTTGTTGCATTAACGACTGAGTCATGATCATTGACTCTGTTGTCACGGTTGGCATTTTTTTCAGAATGCTTTTTCCATGTTCTGTTTTGTAGAAATCGATCATTGCACTGAGCTCTTCTTCAGTGAATTGATTGCTGTAAATCGTTACAATTCCTGGCTCTAGCTTTTGCCAGCTAACCTCCTCTTTCATTAAGTCGTTCATGCCCTGATAGTAATCATCAAAAATAGCTTGTTCTGACTCTGAAACCCCTAGGTCTTTAGACATATTAGCCATCATGCTATCCATTTGAACGTATACCGCGTCCAACGTGGAATCGACATCCATAATCTGAAGAAGCTCTTTTATCAGAGCTTGCCTATCATCTTGTGCCGCTGATAATTGCAGCGGTACGAGTAGAAATAAAATTGCGAAAAATCTATACATTTTGAGGTCCCTTTAGCTTGGTAAAACAGCTGAAATATCTTTCCAAACATCTCAACACATTGAATTATTTGCAAATTTACTCACTTTTTATCCATAAGTAAAACGAATTAAACAGTACAAAATAATATAAAATCAATTGCATTTGAATATCAGGAGTTTATTGGACAGATATGAGGAAGGCGAAGAGAGGAACAGAGCGCTTTTGAATAAAGAACCACAAGAGAACTAGAGCCTAAAAGCACTCGTTTCAAGTAATGAGTCATACACTTGAAACGAGGATAACTAATGGCGTGACACGACGTATCAATTGAGCTACGTATCAATTAAAAAGGTAATCAACCGCGACAAGGTTATAGAACAAAAACACCGCCATGCTAACGCCGATAGTCAGTAGCACATTGCCTGTTTTCCAAATCAACAGACCTGTGACCAGCGCGCCTATCAAGTATGGGTTTTCAAGGCTTGGCCAAAATGTCTGCTCTGGTGCAAATACAATCGGCCCCCAAATTGCGGTAAGCACAGCTGGGCTTGAATAGCGTAACAGGCGACGCGTGGTTTGATTTAATCGAAGCGGGATTGCTGGCTCTAGAAACAGGTACCGACTAAAGAAAACAATCGCAGTCATGAGTAATATCGTTAACCAAATCATCTCTATTTCTCCTCCACAATTGTCTTGTTGCCGTTGTTTCGCTCTTGGAACGATTCGCTGATAAAGCCCGCTAACATACCGGCAATCGCTGCAATCATTAGCCCGCCCTCAATATTGTTAACCGACATGGCAACCGAAGTGACCAATGAAACCACCACACACACTACGACGGGTAGAGTTCGGATTAATGGGAACACCAAGGCGATAAAGGTTGCTGCGACCGCGAAATCGAGCCCAATTTCATTGAGTGAAGGAATTTGGCTTCCCGCGACAATGCCGACAAAGCTCGCAATATTCCAAACGAGATAAAAACCGCCGCCTACACCCGCAGCGTACCAACGATTAAATTCTTTCTGAGACTGCCCACTACAAATCGCGAACAGCTCATCGGTGAGCCAAAATCCAAGTAATAGGCGCCAACGCGCAGGAAGATGGCTGATTTTGTCACGCATCGATACGCTATACAGAAAGTGTCTAGACGTGATGAATAAGGTAGTCAACAACATGGTGCCTAGACCAATACCCGCTTTAAACATACCCGCAGCGACAAGTTGTGCTGAGCCAGCAAATAGAATAGCCGACATCGCTTGCGCTTGAAGCTGACTCAATCCAGCATCTATCGCATATGAGCCCGCTAGAATTCCCCAAGGGATTACCGCAATGCTCAAGGGCATTCCCGCTAAAACGCCCTTCCATAACTGTGTTCGTCTATCCATTGTTTCACTATCCATATAGTTCTTTTCTCTCTTCACATTGGCTATTCAATGTAAGAGGAGTTGAGTCGGTTCGATTGTACAAACTTGCTCGATTTCATGCCCCTCTGTTTGCCGCACTTAACCGTACTTAACCGCACTTAACACAAGTTAGCCATGCCTTAGTTAGCCACGCAAGTTTAGAACATTTTGATGTATTGTCCCGGCGTGTAGCCATTGGCCTTTTTGAAGTGTCGATGAAAATGGCTTTGATCATGAAAACCACACTCTTGCGCGGTATCAGAAATGGTATGTCCTTGTTTCAATAACTTACGCGAAAGCCTTAACCGAGATTGGATTTGATACGCATGCGGCGGAAGACCAAATTCTTTCTGAAAAGAACGCACTAAGTGAAACGGGCTCAATGCCGCTAGCTTAGATAGCTCCTCTAGGGACACATCGGCTTGTGGAAAATCATCTAAGAACTCTTTCACCAAGACAAGCTGGCGCTGAGTTTTCCCGTCGAGTTGAGGGTTAAGCGGCGATTTTCCGTGTCGGCTAATCAGTTTAACCAACATCCCGTACATCAAGGTTTCTCTTAACAAGCGATTGTCAGATTCATCAATCGTGTTAAAGACTAATCTCAATTGATTGGCGAGTTCAGGGTCTTCAACAACCGCTCTTGGGAAATAAGGCGCGCCGTAGTTCGGTAGGTTAAGCTCTTGAGTGATCTTGGCAAGTTGCTCTGGGAGAGGATACATGGCTCGATATGCCCAACCACCTTCAGTGGCAGAGTGACCGCTATGAACTTCGTCGGCATTGACCAGAATAATCGCATCTTGTGGTGCAATATGATGCCCGCCCGTTCGATAGAAACGCTGAGCGCCCTGCTCAATAACCCCAAGCGTATAGCCCTCATGGCTGTGGCGCGAGAAGTTCTGCTTTTCGTATTCAGCATTAAGGGTTTCAAGGCCACCGAGCTCTTCTGTGATCTTATATTCGGCCTTTTCTTTAGAGCGTTTCTTGTTCTCCATAACAATCCCCAAGCCTGTTAATTATCGAGCGACTTATCAGTCTACTCTATAGGCTCTTTCAGCTTTTGTACAAAATTGCGCTTTTGTTTGTTAATACTGTTTTTATCGTTGGCTTAATAACGCTTTCTAACTGGGAGGAAAGTCTTGGTCTATAACTAGTTGGCGAGAAATTGACAAATTAGTGGGGCAATCATGGCAATACTCTCTTCAAATCATCGGCAACAGATCTAATACACCATGAAAAATACGCTAATCCTTTTCTTTTTCCTGAGCCTAACTGGGTGCACTCATAATCAATCAAAAGCACTGAGCATGAACTCCTCGCCAGTCAATACGTATCCTCAATCCATGTCGAACCTGCAACTGTGCGACACCTTGTATTATGGGCGCTCAAGCGACCAGACACTCGCAGCAATTGGCAGTGAGTTTAATCGAAGAGGATTATCAAAGAGTTGGTGTAATACTGAAGCCAATAAGCTTTATCTAACAAAGACGATTGATTGGGTTGCTGACCAAGTAGAAGACAAAGAAGATTCGGAGGAAGAAGCATCTGCCGCGGTGTTGCCTGCGAATTAAATGAGGCAATGACAGCTAAACGTCTGTTCGCACTTAATGACCTCGCTTGCTTAGGTAACTGTGTGACCTATTTTTACTCAAAAAATCCCAAGTTAACCTGGCTGCGTTCGAAGAAAAACAACCGCTTCTTTTCGCTACACAAATATTACGAGGGTACTCGGGCGCAAGAGGAATAACATTTACGCTGGGATGAGATTCTGGAACGGCAAGCTCTGCAACAATAGAAACACCTAAGCCCGCTCTAATCAAAGCAAGTATCGAGGTCAATTGAACAATGATGTGTTTTTCTCTAAGGCGAGATTTTGATAGCTTAAACCATTCTCTAATGAGCGCCTCGCTGCCCCCTTTACTCAATATAAAATCTCGATCTTCGATATCCACAGCCGACAAAACTGGCAGCTGGGATAAAGGGTCATCTTCATGAACTAAAGCCACCATACGGTCAGTAAAAACTGGGATGATATCTAGATCCAAATACTCTTTATCAACCGCGATTGCAAAATCTACGCGCCCCTCTCGCAATGCCAATAATGCTCCTTCGTCAGTAAACTCGCTTATTTCAATTTTAACTTGAGGTAAGTGTTGGCTGATCGCATGAATTAGGCTGGGTAAAATATGTGTGGAAGCGGATGCGCCAAAAGAAGCCACTTTCACCTGTCCAGCGCCATCTTTTTGAATAAGTCGAAGCTGTCTCAATAACACCCCTCCCTGCAACTCCTGCTGTTTCGCGAACTCAGCAATCAACCTCCCTTCCTCTGTTAACAATAAGGGACGACTGTCTCTTCGGACTAAAGCGAAACCTAACACATCTTCAGCACGTCGAAGAGCTTTGCTCGCTGCGGGTTGGCTGACTCCTAATACCAGAGCGGCATCAGTGATACTTCCGAGCGCTAGTAACTGCAGAAGTAATTTGGGAACTAATGATGGGATGCTTTCCAAGTCTTCAACCATTTATATAACCTCAGGTTATTTTGATATCTATCTCTATGCTAGCAGACTACTTTTTCCGAAAAATAGATACCAGTCACCCGGAGAAAACAAATGACTATAGAAACATGGCTAACCTTCTGCCTCGCTTCACTTATCTTAACCATGACGCCAGGTCCCAGCATTTTGTTGGGCGTCATTCATTCAATGAAATATGGCGTTAATAAAGCTATTTTTACGGCACTAGGCGATATCTCAGCAAACTTCATACAGATGATCATTGTTGCAGTTGGACTTGGCATCATAATGTCAACGTCTGAACTAGCGTTCGCCGTTATCAAGTGGCTTGGGGTCACAACATTGCTGTACATGGGTATCAAGATGTTGCGTGATAAACCTGAGTGTGATGCACAAATAACCACCAATTCACCCACCGCGATTTCAGGCCACAGACTCTATTTAAGTGGTTTCTTCGTTGCAGCGGGTAACCCCAAAGCGATTGTCTTTTTCACTGCATTCTTCCCCCAGTTCATAGACCCAACCAAGCCCCTGTTATCACAAATGTTGGTGATGTGCCCCACAATGGCAGTGTTGGATTTTACGTGGGTGATGATTTACGCCATCTCTGCCAAGAAGCTTCTTGGGTTTATGCAAGATCACCCAACGTACCTGAATAAAATCGGTGGCTCAGCGCTTTTAACTGCAGCCATCGCACTCGCAGTAACAAGTCACAGCTCCAACCTATAGTCGAGCCAGTAAAGGAAAAAACAATAAATTGAGTTTCATTCGGGAGGAAAACATACGTAAACACATCTCAATTTTAGACATACTTCAGATAGCAAGAGGCCACCCATAAAGAGCGGTTTTTTAAAAGAACTGGAACCCAGTCCTTTCCAAAGCCCCCTCCCACCTCCACACCTATGAGCTGATGAAAAGGTTGGCGTAACCGCTTAACTGATCAATGTCCAATTATCGGTTCCTATGAACCAACATGCCATAACTGCTAAGAATTTCATATTTTTTGACCTGCTAATCAAATTAACACTCTTACAAGTCGATGCTGAGATACCTAACTATGGTGTAACTCACGCGATCATGTCTACGGCCCTAACACGCCCAAGTTTTGCGATGCGCTTTACTGCACCATGGAGACGAATAATGACGTCCCCGAAGATTTTCGAAAGCAAACAACAGAGACTCTGGCGGCATGATGAAACAGCAGGGTTACACCGCCAACCGTAATGGTTCTGACATTAAGGCGTGTACTCATCACGACCACCCCAACCACTTCGTCAACAAAAATTCTCGATCAACAATGAAATCTTTTATTCCAAACACGCGAAGTATTTTAAATTGCACTACGTGCAATATACGAATAAATTAAGTTTACATTCGTAAACAACAAGATCTTATCGAATCTAAACATGAATCGTTATCGAACCAATTGAAACAGTATGAACTCAAGGTCGCTGATATCGCCAATGAATCAGACGAAGCAGAGACACGCTGGAAAAGAGACAAGAAGTTAATTCGTTCTCTTGTTCGCGCAACGTTAACCAGCAAATACCACAAAAAACTATCGATAGTGAATTAAGGATCAAGAAATGAAAAAATCAATTTTGGCGGTTTCGTTAGCAGCTGCGTTTTCTGTGCCAGCAATGGCACAGACAGCACCGCAAGCAACCCCTGACGCATTCCCGCAATTGACTCCAGTACGCGTACCAGTTGATCACTACGCAACTGGTCAAAGAACACCGGTTATGCATCCTCAAGCTACGCCTATGGCATACCCGACAGCTATCCAGCAAATCCCGGTTAAGCAAAGCATTCCAACTGCAACGCCGTATGCGTATCCAAATGCAATCCCGGTTAAGCAAGCTGTTCCGACTGCAACACCATATGCGATTCCAAATGCAATCCCGGTAATGCAGACGACGCCGCAAGCGATTCCAAATGCAATTCCAAACGCGATCCCGGTTAAGCAAGAAATTCCAACGGCAACGCCTTACATCTACCCGAAGATGCCGCAGCAAACCCCTGTTCTGCAGACGACGCCGCATGCGTATCCAAATGCGATCCCGGTTAAGCAAGAAGTACCAACGGCGACACCTTATGCGTATCCAAACGCGATCCCGGTAAAACAAGAAGTTCCAACGGCGACGCCTTACATCTTCCCTAAGATGCCACAGCAAACGCCAGTCCTGCAGACGACACCGCAAGCTATTCCAAACGCGATCCCAACGGTAGCGCAACAGACTCCATCACGTATTCCACAAGCTACACCGCAAGCAATTCCACAAATTGCACCGCAAGCTATTCCACAAGCTATTCCACAAGCTATACCAAATGCGATCCCGACTGCGATCCCGGTTAAACAAGAAGTACCTACAGCAGTACCTTATGCGATTCCAGACGCGACCCCGGTTCAACAAACAGCGCCGCAAGCTATTCCACAAGCTACACCGAATGCAATCCCGAATGCGACCCCGGTTAAACAAGAAGTTCCCACAGCAGTACCTTATGCAATCCCAACAGTACCGCAGCAAACACCAGTACGCTTAGATGATCTAACAAGTAAATCTTCGGATGCTGATGAAGCAGCAGCACCGCCAGCCAATGTTACGCTGAAAGCAACGCCAGTTAACACACCCTCAATCCAGCAAGCTACTCTGCAACCGGCAGTTTCTAAAATTAGTGAACAGGCTGGCCGCAACACACACTCTATTCAAGACCTGCAAGCTAAAACGAACAAGAACGAAAACGATATCAAAGATCTTCGCTCTGACTTCGAGCGTCAGGCTAAAGAGCTTGATGGCGTAGCGGCTACAGCTGGTGCGTTCGCTGGTCTGGTTGACCCATACGGCGTAGGCAAAACAAACGCTACGGTTGGCCTTGGCTACCACGGCGACGCTCAAGCTATCGCTGTAGGTGTAGGCCGTCGCTGGAATGAGCAATTTACGACTAAGCTAGGTGGCGCATACGATACAGGTTCAGAATCTGCAACGTTGTACGCTGGTGCAGCATACGAGTGGTAATTTGAATTAGACGCCATGGATGGCGTCAAAGCCCATCCAATTTCCATACATTTAGTAGAATCCCAAATTTTTCTTTCTACAGCCCCTCCTCCTTGGGGCATTTTTTCTTTCATTTTCAAAACCATATGACTGTTTTTAAGATCACATACACACAAATTAAGACCATCTAACAAGGTATGACAATGAAAAATGCGATAGAGACCTACGAGCGATACTTATCCAAGTTCCCTGCAGAGCGTCTAACGACATTCAATTGCCCTAGTTGCAAGAAGCAACTCAAAGACGTTCTAAACAAAGGTTCTTTTGATTGGGATTCAATGGCTTTCTGCCCTTATTGCCAGAACCACTATTTCAAAGTGACTAAAGCCAACAACGGCGCAATCTTGACCACAAAGGCTGACCAAGATGACTAAGGTCGCTTTACCACGCAAGAAATTTTCTAACGCTTGTAAGGCGTCTCTATTCGTTATCTACCCACCTAGAGTAACTTTCTTTGCTTTGGCTATATCCAGCATGACACCACAAACATACGCGATCGTGCACACTTATGTAATGAACTCCCCATACATGTTTATAACGGTCCTTTTTTACAACTTATTTATCAGTTCTAAGGAATTTTAATGTGGGTAAGCGCAACCGATCTAGAGATTGCAGTATTGCTAACAGTAGCAGCCATGGGATCTGGTTCTTTACTTCTAAACGGGTACCTCAAGAGTCTGAACAACAGTATCAAGTTAATGAAAGAGAAAGAACGCGCCAGCGAATTGAGGATAACTGTCTTAGATCGCTATAAGAATCGCCTTGAGACTTGCTGTATTCAACTTGAAAAGCTTTCAGTTAAACAGAGCGGCGTTATCGAAAGAGGTTTTGAGCGTCAACATAAACTGATCGGCGAGTACAACAAGCTGGTAATTAGTGAATCTGACTCAAGTATTTTATTCATGTTTGGCCATAAACCGACTAAGAACGAAATCAAAGCGCGTTACAAGATACTTTGCAAAGCATTCCACCCAGACGTTGGCGGCTCAGTGGAAGCAATGCAGATAGTAAATAATTCATACGAACAAGAGCTCATTAAATATGACATTGAATAATTTCCATGAGGCTCAGTATTTAACTTTGGCCCAAATGAAAGACCATTTGCGTTTAGCTGCCCTTAGCGCAAGCGATCAAGAAATTTCAGGTTTACTACTGGCTACACGATTAGTGGATACCATGATCAATCAAAACACGCTTATTACTAAGATTGAACGCGCCCCACAACTGGTGGATGCTACATATCCCCAACCACCGCGCCCACGTGAGCATGAAATGATTGCTATCACTGAGCTCTATAACGAATGGGCGTGCCGCGTTCCATACCTCCCGAATTCAAAGCAGGACTGCGTTACTTTGTTTTTCTCCATGAATCACGTGCAAGCGATGAATTTTGCGCCTAAGTGCCGTTTTGAAGACGTTCGCCGTGCACTTGAATACTTCATTGCCTTGCAGGAACAAGCATGAGTAAAGACAAGACAAGACAAGCTAAATATGACTTGTTAGCAATGAAGAGAAACGTTTTGGAAATTTGTATTTCAATGCTCCTACGCGAAATGCAGAACGAGAAAAGTAATTGCAACATTCACTGGTTCGAGACTATTGCCCGTCATATCGGCAGTGGTGAGATAAAACCCAATAGAAACGAATAAGCGGTTAGTTATGGATGCTAGTCGCTGTACACCAAGGGAAAGGTTAAGTAACCCGGTACACCCGGATAAGAGAGCATAGAGCTCGTAACTAGGACAAAAACAATGAACGCACTAAGCAAGTTAAATTTCCAAATCATTCCTGTGCAGATCTTTCTATTCATATTCTGGTTTAAGAATGGTGTGGTAGATAAGTTTTTCAGCATTCTAATGGGTTTCGTATCACCAGGCTCAGTACCACATGGTGATACGTATGCAGGTTGGGCCGAGTAAATTGTCGGAACGTGGGATAAATCAGAAATAGGTCATGCGCTATTAAGCCCTATGTTCCCATTTATGTTCCCGGTACTTATTGGTCTGCAGATAATGCCTGTTCTATTCATTCTACGCAGTGTTTTAAACCAAGAGTTTCTAACTGGCCACATCGATCTTACTTTCACTCGATTGGCTGCAATTGCGTCTCTATGTGTAACAAGCGTAATGCTATTCAGCCAAACAATCACGGGGGCTGACGATGGCCAATACTTATGGCAATTACTAGGTCTAGGCATGGTAACGCTTATGTATATCAATATGCTAAACAAAGAAGCTAAATAGCACAATGGCGACCAATGCAAGTAATGCCAGTTTGGTATTTATTATGGCCTTGGTTACTGCAGTCGCTAGATACCAACGAGTATGTGATAACAGATCCTATTTTTACTAAGACATAGCTCAAAAGCTATTCTTCGAATCACATCAAGCACAATAAAAAAGTCGCTTAGATAGGCGGCTTTTTGTTATTTCTAATCGTGAATACAGGTAAGAGCACTTAGCAACGACTTGCAAACCATTGTTTAGCTCATCACTTTTTTGTGGTTGAGTAAAATCAGGATTAGGTAGCAGGCATAACAATTCCTCGTATGCCATATGTCATATGTCATATATGAGAAAGCCCCGACGGAGAAAGAGCGTCGAGGCTTTATCTGGACAATGAACTAAGATCATTAAGCTCGCAAATAGAGTGCACGATCAGAACAAATAAGTATACGATCAAAACAATAAAACAATGATTGCAAATCTACATATATTTTTCATTTTTAGCAGATATTAATGTTTACAAGTTTTATAGACAGTAATTTATGGAACTTAAGATGAAAAAATTAACAATTCTTGCTATTTTTATTGCAGCAGCATCAACTGGAGCTAACGCGGCTCAAGTTTACGAACAGGACGGTTTTGGTATCAATGTAGGCGGACGAGTTGAAGCTCGTGGACAATACCAAAGTGAAGATGTTCACAAAACGAATGACATTTCTCGAGCACGTCTGCACATTAAAGTTACTCAAGACATTGGTAAAGACGTCGATGCAGTTGGTTATCTAGAGCAAGAATACAACGCTAGCGGTGAGAACATCCTACCGAAACATATGTATGTTGGTTTCGCGACTGAAAATAACGAGATCTACTATGGTCAAACTGATGGCGCACTAGAACTAACTACTGATTACACCGATATCATGAACACTTACGGCGGTGACGGTAACATCAAACCACTTACAGCAGACCGCGCCAAGAACTCAATTCTAGCCATTTCTCATTTGGGCGATCTTACTCTACGTACGCACGTTAACTTCGGTGGTGAAGACGGCAAGGTTTTATTCCACGAAGATGCACACGTAGATTCTAGCACTGGCAAGTTCGTACCAGAATCAACACTGAAGCAAACCATCGATACTGGCTACGGCGCAGCTGCCAGCTACGAAATTGGCGCAGGTTTTGGCCTAACAGGTGCCTACGCTATTGAAACCTACGATATTGGTAAGGACAGCACAGATGGCATTGTGGGTATTAAGTGGGATTCAGAAAGCATTTACTTATCAGGTATTGGTTACGATGGTTCAGATAAAGGTGATGACTTCAAAGGTTACGAAACAGCGGCACGATTCAAAGCTACTAACGAGATTTCATTTGTAGCTACTTACACCATGCTTGATAAAGATAGCGCTACAGAAAACGTGGAACATTCTGCTATTGAAATGAACTACAACTTTACACCTAACTTCGTTACCTACGCAGCATACCAAGAAGTACTAAACGACGGGACTGGCAACACAGCAAACAACGCGATGCTAGGCGCTAAACTTACTTTCTAAATTCACACTACCTTTGTGATTACTATTGCGGCCCTAACGGGCCGCTTTTTTGCGTTAAGGAACTTATGAAAAGAATAGTAATAATCGTGGTTGTCATTTTACAGGGATGCGCGAGCATAGATTTCATTGGCAATGACCAGCGCCCAACAGAGGTGAGTCAAGGTGAAGTGCTGGAATCTGTCAGGGATCAAAATGATGAACTCATTAACTATGCAGGGGGCATTGAGTACCACTTAAGTGACGACACTAGTGTTTCTTTTGAAGTCGGAGGGGAACTAAATACAGAAGATCCAGACTTAGATTTAGACAGCACCGCGGTCAACTTCAAAATAATGTTCTGAAGTGATCATTTTTACCCTCATTGTTTACAAATAAAGGTATCGTGTTTATATTCGTAACACCCAATAAAGACGAGATGGATAGAAATGGCCGACCACCACCCAAGAGTCAACATGTTAACACTCCCAAAATTCGTAAATATGCGCAGTGCAAACCTAAACCACGATGATTTTTGCGCATTTGCATATCGTGGCGTTCGCGTGATGCTTATGCGCCGTGAACACTCGTTAAGCTGTCAGGATCTATACGTTTGCAAGATTGTAGATGTTTTACTAATCGCAGAGTTTGAAACCGATACCATGAGCGATTTGCGCGAGTCGGTTAAGTACTATGTCGATGAGTACTACCTACAGCTTGAAAACAAACGTATAGCTATCGCTTCAGCACAACGCTAAATATTATTTCCGTGTCGGTATGCATCGTTATGGCCCTTTGGGATAACTGGTGGATATCCACATCAGACGATGAATATAGCTATGAAAAAATAACGGATGAACAGAAAAAATGGATCGTGAGCCAGCTACTAGAAGCTGGCTATGAATTTTTACGCGACGACTTAGTATCAGGTCGCTATACACGCGAGCGTGGCGACACTGCGGAGATATCGTTTTCAAATAAGCGAGCGCCATGCTCAAAAAACCACAATGAAGCTTACAGAATCATTGAGAGCGCTTTAGGTCGGCCATTTTTTATTCCATATAAGGGCCAAGAGAATACTTATTTCTTTTGGCCCTATTAAGTTAGAGGTCAATAACGGTGAAGAGACTAATCCCATTAATGCTATTGCTCGTTGTTGGTGCTGCTAATGCTGAAATATCAATCGGCGCACCAACGACTTATTTGAACTTTGATGAATCTATAGGCGCATGCACCTACTTGGCTGAGGCGAGCAAAAACTATGATGCTGCGGAGTCCTTTGATTATTTCGCCAACCATAAGAACATTGCGATTGTTAACCAGCAAACTGGCGAATATTACGCACGTGGCTACCTAGATTTGTATAGCAAAGAAAATGCGCTTTACGATAAGAATCTGACCTTTAAAGAACAGCTGGAAAAAATCAACAGCTTGAGAGAGGAATACGCAGCAACTCTCTACTATGAGGATTTTAGATGTGACGCCATTCTGACGAAATTCAGGTTATAAACTGGACGACGCCGCAATTCGCTAATCTTAACTAAAATTGTTTACAATCGAGTCAAAATCGTATTTATTCGTATCCAAGGTACACAGCACAAGGTTAGGCCATATATTTCTATACTCTGAAACGAAGACGGCTATCGCAAGCGTATTAGGCCACTGAAAAAACACGCCATTTAGCTTTAAGATTGTAGAAGTGTGGCCCGGGCCAGAATCATAATAAAAATCATTGAAGGCCAAACCATGCGAAACGCGGAACTATGTCTACCTATTTAGCTTAAGAGCGGCCGGAAAACGACTCATATTTGTCAGAGGGTGGCAATATTGCCAACAAGAATGGTGAGCTAATAATCGCGGACTTAGCTCCATTAAAGTACACGTGTCAGTTGTTTGGTTTCAAAAAGAGTCGCATCTACCTACACAATATGAGGTCAATTGTGCCGTTAAAATCTACGAAATGAAGGTTACACGTCGTCAGACGATCATGATTAAGTATTGCGTTTTGTATCGAAATGATGAGCACAATGAGCTAGCGAACTTGAGAAAAGTGATCATGAGTTCAACTAAAGCAAATAGAACCCTTTGAATCCGATGATTGGTGATGTGATCAAGCGCTCTATTCGTTCACACCAAGTTAAGCAACAACAAGCAGTAATTGGGGCACACTACAACGCTAAGTATATGATTCAGATTAAAAAACAATTTTTTAATCAATAAATAAGTATTTTAGGCGCGTATGCAACAGCAACCCCATAGAGTACATGTTAATAGTTATCATTATAATAAACAATACTGAAATCACTATTTGCACATAAACAGTGAGGACTTTGAGTAAATACTCTATATTGTTGCCTTGCTCACATTACATTCAACTAACTACGAGGTCCGATATGATAACTAAACTACAGCGTGATTTACGTGTTGTTTCTACATTGATGGAAATAAAAGAGCCTCTTGACGACAGTACCAAGGCTTTTATTGCGGAAACGACAGCGGAGGCTGCGAACCTGCTGAAAACGGTTAAAAAGTTGAATGCTTTAACGTCAGAAGATGTTACAGGCGATGTACATACATAAGTGTGTATATCGAAGTGAATAAAGGGCCATCGGATGGCCCTTTTTTAATGCCTACAACCTATAGCTACATGAGGCCTGTGCCTTATATTAATCATGTTATGAACATTAATAGGTGAACTTAGGCTGAACAAGTTCGCTTTTGATCATTACTAACTAAGCTCTAGGATTTATGATCTTAACTATCAAAGTGCTGAAAAACTCTTCCGATATTGATGGGTAGGTAAAAAGACGATCATGAGTTTGGGTAATTTCCCGCCCCTTAGCCATAAAGAAGCGCGAGCAAGACATCAAGAGTTGTACAAAGCACCGCAGAACGGCATCAATTCACGTGAGTATAGCCCCATAAAGACGCTCTAACGGCCCGTGAGGGCTTTGATCACTGACCTCCTAACCATTTAGTGGTATACCATAAAAACACGGCATGGGTGATTAGCGATATCAACAATCACATTTATTCAAAGTTAGATGATAAGCCTATCAATTCAAAGTCTAACTTATATTGGGTGAACGTTCTTACTAACAACAATGGCGGCGACACCATTGACGGATTCTGAGCAGTGTTTTAAGTACCTGCAATTACTGAACATGATAAACGGCAATCCATTAAGTCTTATCGAAGCCCGCAAATGGTAGCAATGTAAATTTGGCACAAAACTGTCACAAATCGCGGACTGAATAACGAGATATAAGAGACCGCAGATGAACATTAAACATCATTTACAAACCGTCGGCATTGCTCTCATTATAAGTGTTGTAACGTTTAGTTTAGGCGCTTTATCGCTGACTCAAGAAAGTAAAGTTCCTATAAAACAGATTCAACAGTATGAAAAGACGCACCATATGACGGGCAAAGAACTTGATCATGCGGTCAGAAAATTGAAAGTGAAAAGGTTAGCTAATGATTATAGATAACAAGTTAATACTAGAAACAATGGGCGCTAAGTTAACGATTAACAGAACCAACGATAGTCTTGTATTCATTTCTATTGGTGAAGGGATCACGGTACAGGCAGAGCAAACTTGTAACGTTAAACTTACTCATATTGGTGCTGACGACCTAAATCCGGTAGCTTTCATACTTCGTGCTGGTGAATCGATTTATCATGTTGAACGCGACGCCTTGTTAGAGATTGCCAAATATCTCAAGTTAAATATTCGAGAAGAACTATAAAAAACACAGAAAGACCTTACATGATGTGTGTGGCTAGGCTCGCTACCGAAAGGCGTTTGTTACCTCGAACGCTTGCTACACTAAATTTAGAAGTGAAGAGAGGCTTTCTAGATTTTGAAACATTCTAGTTAGGTTGTTTACTGACACGTCAACCGATTGGGGAGTATTGTCAGTCATAGTTACCTTGTAAAACCTACCTGAAGAGGTGGGTTTTTCTCGTTTAGGATCACGAACAGATATGCTGTAGTAAGTTGAAACAAAGTAGTGAGGCGATTAGAGGGTATATTTTGTGGGGGCATACCAAGTGTATAATTTTAGAATTGTTCGAGATAAAAAACCTAGCGGGCGCTAGGCTTTTTATTTGAAATAATTTATCACTGCAGTACTAGATTACTGCGAAAGCAGAGAACGCCGCAATAATTTTAATAGAATCACTCATTTCGACAAATTTTAGATCTTCTGGAATATCAGGGTTCATTGATTTCAAGAACTCACGACCGTGTGCAATTTGATACTCCATTATTTCTGGCATAACGCCCTCGCGCACTCGCGCCAAGACTAAATCACCAGAAACTGCCGTTTTATCATAATCAAAAAAGATCATGCCACCAGCAAAATAACGGCCCACATTGTTGTTCAGACGAATAATAAATGTAGTTTCACTACTGCGAGCTGGACAAGGCAAACGCTCGCGGTGTTCGTCTTCCATCAAGTCCTCAAGAAGATCCTTAATGCTGCTCGCTGATAATTCCTGCATTGTTACTACAGGAGAACCGAATTTGATACGAGCGTGACGAACAACGTCGTCATAGTTGACAGGTCCATTACCAGTAGCTAGCCATTCTAGACGGCAATCCAAAGCATTAGCTAAAGAAACTGCACTATCCAGCATTATGCTTTTTTCTGGATGTAGCATGATATTAGTAATCACGGCACGGCTAACACCAGATAAACGAGCAATTTCAATATTTGTACGGATGTTTAGGTCTTTTTTTCGCTGATCGATGTTTGTAGCGAGTATAGATAGCTCCGTCATGGTCGCACCTCAAAAGTTAAAAAGAGTAAACATACTTTATGCGTGTAGATAGTGCCTGAAAATGACGCGTTCGGCAACAAATAAACAGACTTCTGGTGTGTTGTTAAATTTATCGCATCGAAGTAAGCTATTGTTAAAATAGGTTTATTTAACCATCCGCTTTATCTAACAAACACTCTAATTGACGATAAGCGACTATACCCATCTTGGACATATGCTTATTAGTTATGCGTATGTTTATTCCGGGCAATTCATAGCCTGATCTACTAAATTCATTCAAAGATTTATACTAATGACCAAGCCTCGCTATAAAACAACTAACTGGAACCACTATTAATCAAACTTGGATCAACAGTGGTTCACTGACATTTTGGATCGATGAAAAAGCTCTCCAACAGTGGCAACAGATCAAACAAAGTAACTGTGGGAGACCTCGTTTGTTTGGCGACTTATCCTTGAGACTACAGGGTTGAAAATCTACGGTGAGGGTCATAGAAAGTTAAAAAGCATGGTATTGACGAGAAGCAACGAGCCTGGAGAAACTTACGCGATAAGAAAAGCGTTAAACAAGCTAACAGAGCTAGATATGCCTAAAACGATAGCGATCACCTAGTAATTAGCGGCGCAGGGGATTATTTATCAAAATTTGAATTAGGAAACAAAGCCTATTTTGAGACTAAAGCCAGCTCAATCTAGTATGGATAGTCTACTAACTGATTGATTTACTATAGTTTAGATAGCAAAAAGCCGTCACATAAGTAACGGCTTTTTTAAGGGGTGGGAACCCAGCCACATCCCGGCACACAAGTCACTCGCTGCGGCTGCTCCCTTCCAGGCCTGACCGAGTTCACGAGTTATTGTTGCGGGAGGACCAGGCCCCCATAGATTCGTTTTCTAAGAGGCTTGCCTCAAAGAGTGATTGGATTATTAAGCATCACAGCAACCATTGCAAGCCCTTCCACCCTATTTTTGAACAATTGCTGTCTAAGTGCTTATCCTTTATTCAAACCACTAGAAAATCGCAGGTAAATTCACCATTTACCTGCATTTGTAAGGTTCGGGTTATCTACGTACTAGATATCGATGTCTTCGTTATCTTCTGTACGAATGATGTAGTCTGTCATCCACGCGGTGCCTAATAGACATAACCACACCACAAAGACTGGACTAGGCACTTCGATGCTTGGGGTAATCACCAGTGCCGCAAAACCAACCGTCGGCAATGTCCAACACAATAGTTTATTCCAGCGGAAGGTTTTCAAGCGCGTCAGTGTTTCCATCGATGCCATGATGCCCGTTACACACAAAGCAACCAAAGCGGCATAAGGTAAATCGGCCATCCATAATGGAAGTATCAAGCCTAATGACCACCAGCTGTGTCGGCTGGCTGGCTTAAGATGATTTGCCGCCCACCAAATAACGATGATTGACAAGGTTTGTAGTGTGGTAACCCAAGGAACGCCTTCAAGCTTACCTGCAGATTGCGTGACCATAATCCCGACTTGTAGCGTTGCGACGATCAAGCCAGAAATAATCACGACCGACAAACTGCTGCGTTTTGAAAAGACCACCATCAATAGTGGGAATAATACCCATACACTGACTGATAGCGTGATGGGTTGTAGCGGTAGCGTTAATCCATAAGTGGTCATGGAGACAAGCAAAGCTAATCCTGCGATGCCTCCTTGCGGCAAAATCCATAAAGCAGGAATGACCATTGCAAGTACTGGGATATCTCCCTCACTTAAACTGATTGCTCTCGCGCAGACAACCGCTAATAATGTGGTTATCAAGAACTGAAACGTTGTAAATACCATAGCCCTCTCCTTCTACCGATCCGTGGTATTAATGAACTAGGAACATTTAGTATGGACCAATTTTTGCCTCAAATCTTTGCTGTGATTCACCAAATTCCATATGGGAAAGTAACAACTTATGGAGACATCGCACGTTTTTCAGGATTTCCGGGCTATGCGCGCCATGTTGGTAAAGCGCTGGGTAACCTGCCAGAAGGTAGCAAACTGCCTTGGTATCGGGTAATCAACAGCAAGGGTGAAATATCTTTAAAGGGTGATTCGTTCGACCGACAAAAGCAGCATTTGGTTAAAGAAGGGGTTGAGGTGAGTGATGCAGGAAAGATCAAACTCAGAATATACAAATGGCAGCCCTAGAGCTGCCACTAATCGCTAATTCAACTGGCTAAGTGAAGCCAATCAAGATGCCTTAACAGTGGCATCGATTTCTTGTTAACGAACACCAACTAAACGTAGGTCTGCTTGCTGTGTATTTTCTACATCAGTAATTACTGACTTAATAGTGTCAGTAGTGAAGCGCAGTTTACCGTCAACGTGAATCGTTGCGCGCATGTTGTAACGGTGGTTAGCTTTAATCTTGTTATTGTCGTAGCTCAGTTCGAATGCGAACGGCACTTGCTTACCGTCAGTGGTGAACTCTTGAGTTGCGATAACTGTCGATGGTGCGTCAGCCAGTGAAATGTCTTCTAGCGTAACAGTCACCACGGCATTCTCTGGCAATGCAATTCTTTCACGGTAGCTTACTGTTCCTGAAATCACTTGAGTGTTCTCTGCAACCACTTCCTGAGAAGCGTTCGTTTCTGATGTTGCTTGGCAACCAACAAGTAGGCCAAACGATACTAAAGACGTAATAAGAATTAGAGCCTTTTTCATATTCAATTTCTCTCAACATGTTTGCCGGACTCGGCAAATCTACCCACCAATTATAAGAGAGCTTTCATATTCTGTCTTGAAACCCTATGATTTATTGACAGATATCTGACTAAGCTAAATGATTAACACAATAATCTGACATCCATTTTACCAAGAGGCATGCTGGCGATGAGTCAACCTTTACAAGAATTATTAAGTTTACTTCAGCTAGAGAAGCTGGAAGAAGGTCTGTTCCGCGGGCAAAGTGAGAACCTAGGTCTACCACAGGTTTATGGTGGTCAAGTATTAGGGCAAGCGCTTTCTGCTGCTCGTTATACCGTTCAAGACGACCGTAGTGTGCACTCGTTTCATAGTTACTTTCTATTTCCTGGCGATCCTGAAAAGCCAATTATCTACGATGTTGAGAACCTAAGAGATGGGCGAAGCTTCAGCACACGTCGTGTTAAAGCGATTCAAAATGGCCGCCCTATTTTCTATCTCACGGCTTCTTATCACGGTGATGCTCCAGGCTTTGAGCACCAGATTTCAATGCCTGATATTCCTGGGCCAGAGAACTTTGCATCTGAAACCGAGTTAGCGAGCCACATTGCGGAGTTCCTACCAGAGAAACTGCGTAAAACCTTCTGTGGTGAAAAGCCGATTGAGATGCGCCCTGTGACTGTCGTGAATCCGCTCAATCCTAAGAAGGCGGAAGCGAAACAGTACCTTTGGGTAAGAGCAAATGGCGCAATGCCAGACAACCAATTGATTCACCAATATTTGCTGGCTTACGCGTCCGATTGGGGATTCTTGGTGACAGCACTTCACCCACATGAGGTTTCTATCATGACGCCGAATTTCCAAGTGGCGACGATTGACCACTCAATCTGGTTCCACCGCCCGTTCAAAATGGATGAATGGCTGCTTTATGCGATTGAAAGCCCGACGGCGGCGAACACTCGTGGCCTAGTGCGTGGTGAAATTTTCAATCAGAAAGGTGAGCTCGTAGCGACAGCAGTACAAGAAGGTGTGATGCGCTTTACTAAATAGCGCTCAAATAAATAGCGATCAAGCGCTGTTTTAAAAGCCCCAAATATGTACGAGAAAACAAAAAGAGAGGCTAGGTTTAATACCTAGCCTCTCTTTTTTATAACACTAACGAAAATCCGTCACTTAAGAGTGACTAAAATCTATTCTGCTTCTAGCGTAGGCTCAAACTCGCTCTGTACTCGTGTTTTGATGCCATCTCCGGCATCTCGCAGAAGGTTAAATGGTGATAACACCACACCTTTCACAGCGCCTTCTGCAGCGTCCTGAGCCAAAGCTTGACTCTTATCTGCCAACAAATTAGCTTGCACCAAAATATTCGGCACTTCCGCTCTTAGCATTTCAGATTCAGTAACAACGGCGGGGATAGTTTGCTCGCGGTACGATTTACTTTCAGCGAGCATCGGTGGCATGACATCCACACGGTATCGTTTCAGCTCAGTTAATGTTGGTGGAATAACATCGGTTCTTACCTGCTCGACTTCCGTTCGAACATTTTTCACTTCATCTAATATCGCAGGGATTTTGTTGTCGACCGATGAAACGGTTTGATTCACGTCATCGATCGTCTTTCTGACCTCTTCGACTGTGTTCAAAACTTGAGGAGCAAGCTCGCTGACATGTTCAGCAAACGCTAGCAGCTCTTCCACTTTGAGCCCTTTCGTGAGACCGGATAAATCTTCGATAACCTGCGGATAAGTATCGACGATCTCCCCTACTTTATTAGTAAACGAATAGATGGTGTAGCCCAAGTAAAAAATGGCGACCGCCAATACCAGCTGGATAGCGGTAGATACTTTTGCAAACATGAATAATCCTTTTCTTTTATCGCAGAGGCGATATCTAAACTGAGACGATAGTTAAACTCAGACGATTGTTAATGCGTAACTAGGCGTAGCTTAAAGCGGCAATGCTGTCGTGTACTTCAATGGTTCCATCGCAAATGTCGAGGTCACATTAGAGATACCATCAATGCTATTCACCAAGCGCTTGTAGAAATCATCAAAGCACTTCATGTCTTTCACCTGAACCTTCATCATATAGTCATATTCGCCAGCCATGCGATAGAACTCCATCACTTCTGGAAATTCCGACACAGTATTCACAAAACGACCATACCATTCGTGAGAATGATCACTGGTTTTAATCAATACGAACGCGGTAAAAGAAAGATCGAGCTTTTCTGGGTTCAGCAGCGCGACTCTTTTCTCAATAATGCCGTTCTCTTCGAGGCGCTTAAGCCTTTTCCAGCAAGGCGTTGTGGTGAGATTGACCGCTTCAGAAATGTCATTCAATGACAGGGTGCTATCTTCTTGCAGTAATCCTAATATTTTTTTATCTACGGCATCTATCACATTTTCACCAAATTGCATTTAGAGAGAATTATTTTCTACAATTTAAGCAAAACAAAGCAAATATGGCAAAGTTTTTCTCTCTGATTGTAGCTAAATTAGAACCATACCAATTACAAAGAATTCCTACACTCGATCAGGAGAACGCTTATGTGCACTGACCATCAATGGATTAACAACGCGATTCGTAAAATTGAAGCGGACTACCAACGCTCAGCGGATACGCACCTTATCAAGCTCGAACTACCAAGTATCGAAGGCATTGATGTTTACCTTAAAGATGAAAGCACACACCCAACGGGCTCTTTGAAGCACCGCTTAGCGCGTTCTCTGTTCTTATACGCTATCTGTAACGGTTGGGTTGGCCCAGAAACAACGATCATTGAATCTTCATCGGGTAGCACTGCGGTATCTGAAGCGTACTTTGCTCGCCTACTAGGTCTTCCGTTTATCGCAGTGATGCCAAAGTGCACAGCGAAGAAGAAAATTGAGCAGATTGAATTCTACGGAGGCCAAGCGCATCTTGTTGACCGCTCAGATGAAATTTACGATGAGTCTCGCCGTTTAGCAGAAGAGCTGAATGGCCATTACATGGACCAATTTACTTACGCTGAGCGCGCAACCGACTGGCGTGGTAACAACAACATCGCGAACTCAATTTTCAATCAAATGCAGATGGAAGATCACCCAGTTCCAGCTTGGGTTGTAATGAGCCCAGGTACTGGCGGTACTTCTGCAACTATCGGCCGCTTCATTCGCTACCAACAGCATGAAACTAAGCTTTGTGTTGTCGACCCTGAAAACTCTGTATTCCACGAATACTTCCAAACAGGCAATGTGAATGTGAAAGGCAGTACATTCAGCAAGATTGAAGGTATTGGTCGCCCACGAGCAGAGCCAAGCTTCATTCCTGGTGTGGTTGACGAAATGCGTAAAATTCCAGATGCAGCAAGTATCGCAACGACGCATTGGTTATCTGACATTCTTGGCCGCAAGGTTGGCGCATCAACCGGTACTAACATGTACGGTGTGCTTCAGCTAGCCAGTGAGATGAAAGCGCGCGGAGAAAAAGGGTCTATCGTGACTTTGCTATGTGACAGCGGTGAGCGTTACCTAGACACTTACTTCAATGACGAGTGGGTAAATCTGAATATCGGTGACCTACAACCTTATGCAGCGAAGCTAGAAGCTTTCTCGCAAACGGGTGAGCTGGCTTAAATACAGAGCAAGCACCGACTCCAAACTAAAAAGAGCCTTGATGGGCTCTTTTTGTTTATTCATTCTATTAATCAACCACCAACGAGAACAAATTACTCTGGCTTCTGCTTCGCTTCAAATGCCGCGAGTTGTTCAGGCGTCGCTTTTGGCTGATGGTTTTGTTTCCACTCATCGTAAGTCATGCCATATACGCGCTCACGAGCGTCATCGATATCCAAGTCTAGGCCTTGTTGCTCAGCTTCCGCTTTATACCACTTGCTGAAACAGTTACGGCAGAAGCCAGCCAAGATCATAAGGTCGATGTTCTGCACATCCTTATTATTGTCTAAGTGTGCTAGCAGACGACGAAAGGTTGCTGCATCTAGCTTATCTTGTTCTTCTTGAGAAAGATCTTTGTATTTAAATTCAGCCACTTTACTTTCCTTTATTCGATTTATTGTATTAATTCATTGAGCTCTGCTTGTTATACAAAAAAAGCCTGCCATTCGCTAGGAGCAAACGCAGGCTTTTCAATATTGTTACACTATTCCATGTTCATTGGCCGTGCGTGTTTATTAGCCGTGAGAGCTTCTTCCCACGTTATCGTGGCTCAGCTCTTTATTTAGAACCGCTTCCACGTGACCCGGAGAGCGTGTTGAGCCAGAAATCAGTCGGTACATCGCAGGAATTACGAACAGAGTAACCAAAGTTGCAAAGCCCATACCAAAGAAGATAACCGTACCCACCGCCACTCGGCTTTCATAACCCGCGCCCGTTGAAGTAATCAATGGGATTGCACCGGCTAGTGTGGTAAACGCCGTCATCAAGATTGGACGTAAACGTCGAGCCGAAGCATCAATGATCGCCTTTTCAAACTCAATGCCACGGTCACGAAGTTGGTTAGCAAACTCTACGATCAAGATACCGTTTTTGGTCACCATACCTATCAACATGATCATACCAATCTGGCTGTAGACGTTAAGCCCTTGATTCATCAACACCAAACCTAAGAAGCCACCAAAGATACCCATAGGTACGGTGAACATCACCACCAGCGGGTTAATGAAGCTTTCAAACTGCGCGGCCAGTACCAAGTACGCGACCAGCATCGCTAGCGCAAATACCACTAAGATACTCGATTGGTTCTCTTTAAAGTCTTTTGACTCGCCAGAGTAGCTCACTGAGATATCGCCTGGTAACTGCTCAATCGCTTGTTCATCAAGGAAATCCAGAGCATCACCCAGCGTGTAACCTTCCATTAGGTTCGCTTTGATGGTCACCGATTTCTGCTTGTTGTAGTGCGATAAACGAATCGATGATGCCACTTCTTCAATGTGCGTCAACGTATCGAGTGTAACCAGCTCACCAGACTGAGTTCGCATGTAGATTTGGCTCAAGTCATTAGCATTATTAAAGCTGTTCTCATCACCACGAAGGTATACGTCATACTCTTCACCACGGTCAACGAAAGTGGTTTCACTACGGCCGCCAAGCATGATCTCTAACGTGTCTGAAATATCCGAAACGCTAACGCCTAGCTCGGCTGCACGTTGTTTATCTACGGTTACCAATAACTCTGGTGTTTTCTCAGAGTAATCGATATCCGCACCTTCCATCATTGGAGAGTCTTCAGCCGCTTGCTTTAACAGTTCGCCCCATTTCTGAAGCTCAGAGTAATCAGAGCCACCCAGTACGAATTGCACAGGCTCACTTGAACCACCTTTGAAGCCCGGCATGAACGGGAATACACGTACATCAGGAATACCATTTAAAGATTTACGAACTTCGTTCAGCGCTTCCTGAGCGGTTTCATCACGTTCATCCCAATCTTCCAGGATCATGATAACGAAGCCCGTTTGGTCGCCAGCATTACCACCAAACGCTGGTGATTGAATACTAAATGACTTCAAGAAACCTTGACCAAGCAGCGGCATTAGGCGCTCTTCAACGATGTCCATATTGGCAGACATACGGTTGTAACTGGTTGCATCAGCACCACGAACAAACGCAAAGATAACACCACGGTCTTCTTGAGGCGTCAGTTGCGACGGCACTTGTTGCATCAAGCCATAACTACCGCCCATACACGCGATAATGATGATTGGAGCTGCCCAACGCCAGTTTAAAGCACGGCGCAATACCGAGCGGTATCCAGACTCAAGTTTGCCAAATACGCGCTCGACAAACAGGTTGAAACGGTTTGGTTTAACGTTCGCTTTTAGGATTTTACTGCCTAACACTGGCGTTAACGTTAGTGCGACTAGCGACGAGAAGATCACTGACATCGCCAACAGTACCGAGAACTCCGTAAACAAGAGACCGACCATGCCATCCATGAACGAGATTGGCAGGAATACCATCACCAATACAAGCGTTGTTGCGATTACCGCGAATCCTACTTCACGCGTCCCTTTATAAGCCGCAAGCAGTGGCGATTCACCACGTTCAATGTGGTGGAAGATGTTCTCAACCACTACGATAGCGTCATCAACCACCAGACCAATAGACAGGATAAGTGCCATCAAGGTGATTAGGTTAATAGAGAAACCAAAGTAGTAAGCCGCAATAAACGACGAAATCAAAGATACTGGAACGGTTACCGCTGGAATCAGTGTTGCACGCGCTTGACCTATGAAGACGTAAAGCACGAGGATAACTAAACCACCCGTAATAAAGAGTGTGCTGTAAACCTCTGAGATCGAACGATCGATAAAGACAGTTGAGTCATAGTCGACCGCCAGTCGAGTCCCGTCAGGCAGGAACTTCTGAATCGCCTCAACTTCTTTATGGACTAAGTCAGCAACCTCAAGTGGGTTCGCATCTGACTGAGGCACAATCCCCATACTAACGTTAACAACGCCGTCACTCTTAAAGGTCGAGTTCTCGTTTTCTGCGCCAATATAAACATCCGCAACGTCTTTTAAGTAGATAGGTGTGTTATCAGAAGCACGTTTTACCACTAGGTATTCGAAATCTTCCGCTTCAGTGTAAGAACGAGCGGTACGAACCGACATCACAATCGCATCGTTACGTACTTCACCACCCGGGCTTTCAATGTTCTCACTGTTCAACGCAGATGTGATGTCCGAAGTAGTCACGCCACGACCCGCCATCTGCGCAGGTTTCAGCTTCACGTACATTACTTTGTACAAGCCACCCGAGATATCCACTGAGCTCACACCTGAGATCAAACTAAAGCGGTCAATCAACACACGTTCGGTGTAATCGGTCAACTGCGTTCGGTCCATCTCCGTCGAGCTTAAGTTGATGTAGACCGAGGCTTCACCACTACCATTGTTCTTATAAACAATTGGGTCGTCGGCTTCATCTGGCAACGAACGCTGAGCACGCGCTACGGCATCACGAACATCACTGACACCAGTATTGAGGTCGTAACCAAGCTCAAAGGTAATCGTGATACGCGACATACCGTTACGCGTCGTGGACTCGATCTCATCGATACCACTGATGCCGGATAACTGGTCTTCAAGGTTGGAGGTTATTTGACTTTCAATGATGGTGGCAGACGCACCCTCATAACGAGTACTGATCGATACCACCGGACTTTCAATATCAGGCATCTCACGAACCGCGAGCTTATTGAAAGAGACGATACCAAACACAACCAAAAGCAGGCTCAATACGACAGCCGCTACTGGTCTCTTTACAGAAACATCAGATAACAACATTAGTTAGCGCCTTCTTGTGCTTTTTTATCGCTTGCAGCATCAGCCGGGCGATTAACAGTAAGCTCTTGAACCGAGACGCCGTCACGCATGTTCACGATACCTTGCACCACGATCTTCTGGCCAATTTCGATGCCTTTGTCGATCACAACTTCGTTATCAATACGTGCCCCAAGGAAAACTTCTGTACGAGTTGCTTTGTTATCTTCGCCAATAACATAGACGAAACGCTTAGTACCAGAATACTCAAGCGCTTGAACTGGGATGATCGGCGCTTCTACAGGAGGGAAATCCATATCAGCTGCTACTAGCATGCCCGGCTTTAGGTAATCATTATTGTTGTCAAAGTGGATTCGAACTCGAAGGTTCAAGGTTTCAGCATTAATACGAGAATCAATGCCTACCACTGTGCCAGTGAACTGAGTCTCGCCCCACGCACTGGTGCGAGCCGTCACTGTCATGCCTTTAGACAGCTTAGAAAGGTAACGCTCAGGAATTTGAAGATCTAACTGCATCACAGACAAATCATCTAAAGTCACAAGCTCAGTACCTGCTGTCACCATTTTTCCGCGGCTAAAGTCGATAAAACCGACCGTGCCAGAGAAAGGCGCGCTGATGTGTAAGTCTTTAAGATTGGCATTTGCGGCAGCTAGGCGAGCATTGGCGATCTCTACGTTCGTTTTCTGAGCGTCAATTTCAGTTTGCGTAATCGCATTACGTTTCACTAGTCGTTGGAATTCCGCTAGCTTACGTTGCTCGTCTTTTAGGTACGCTTGCGCTTCTGCAACTGCAGCTTTTGCTTTGTCGTCATCTAATTGAACCAACATCTGCCCTTTGGTGACATCTTGATTGGCTTTGATGTTGATAGAGTCAACTCTGCCCGCTACTTCAGAGGTAATGATCACAGATTGTTCTGCTTCTAACTTACCCACCAAAGAAAGAGATTGGCTAACTTGGTGAATATCAACTTGCTCAGTAACAACAGTGACAGTGCTAGGGCCCATGCGTTTAGCTAGTACGGCTGGAGACGCCATAAGAATAGACAAGCTAAGCAGGGTTAAAACAGATTTATGCTTCATAATAATGGTCTGCAAGTAAGGTTTATACCAATCCAGTGAGTAAGTGGTCAGAAATAGCGTAGGGAAAAGGCTTGAGAACAAAGCAGCTCTTTTCAACAGATAGTTTCGATAAGTAGTTATTCTACAATCAAAATTTCTGACGCTGTTCTCGAGCATTTTAACAAGCTAGGATGACATGTTATTTACTACGATTGGTATTAATATCTATAAATGAAATTAACCGTATTCTATCAACTGATGAATGCTGTAACGTCAAGAAGTGTAAATCTAGATTAAATTCCATTTACGTTTCTTGGCGAATTGCACAAACCAAACACAATGTAGAAAGCGAGTTACCTCAAGGTGTTACCTATCACTACGTAAACCTTAGTACAGATGTTCACTTCCCGAGCAATATGCGTACTTTTCGCCATCTTTGCCCAAAAAGGCAGCATTCAACACAAAACCATAAGAAAAACTCTTTACAGGTTTAACGTGTTTGCTATGATGCGCTCCGCACTTGAGAGATGCGTTGGGAAAAACATCTCTTTAGCCTATCCATTATGAGTTAGGAAAAACACCCTGGAGGGGTTCCCGAGTGGCCAAAGGGAGCAGACTGTAAATCTGCCGGCTCCGCCTTCGATGGTTCGAATCCGTCTCCCTCCACCATATTCTTCTTACCTCTTTTGAGAGTTAAGAGAACAACCTGATTGATGGGCTTATGGGAAAACATCAATTTAGGCTTACTTTGTGAAGAGTAAGACACACCCTGGAGGGGTTCCCGAGTGGCCAAAGGGAGCAGACTGTAAATCTGCCGGCACTGCCTTCGATGGTTCGAATCCGTCTCCCTCCACCATATTCTTCTTACCTCTTTTGAGAGTTAAGAGAACAACCTAGTTGATGGGCTTATGGGAAAACATCAATTTAGGCTTACTTTGTGAAGAGTAAGACACACCCTGGAGGGGTTCCCGAGTGGCCAAAGGGAGCAGACTGTAAATCTGCCGGCACTGCCTTCGATGGTTCGAATCCGTCTCCCTCCACCATATTCTTCTTACCTCTTTTGAGAGTTAAGAGAACAACCTAGTTGATGGGCTTATGGGAAAACATCAATTTAGGCTTACTTTGTGAAAAGTAAGACACACCCTGGAGGGGTTCCCGAGTGGCCAAAGGGAGCAGACTGTAAATCTGCCGGCACTGCCTTCGATGGTTCGAATCCGTCTCCCTCCACCATATTCTTCTTACCTCTTTTGAGAGTTAAGAGAACAACCTAGTTGATGGGCTTATGGGAAACATCAATTTAGGCTTACTTTGTGAAAAGTAAGACACACCCTGGAGGGGTTCCCGAGTGGCCAAAGGGAGCAGACTGTAAATCTGCCGGCACTGCCTTCGATGGTTCGAATCCGTCTCCCTCCACCATATTCTTCTTACCTCTTTTAAGAGTTAAGAGAACAACCTGATTGATGGGCTTATGGGAAAACATCAATTTAGGCTTACTTTGTGAAGAGTAAGACACACCCTGGAGGGGTTCCCGAGTGGCCAAAGGGAGCAGACTGTAAATCTGCCGGCACTGCCTTCGATGGTTCGAATCCGTCTCCCTCCACCATATTCTTCTTACCTCTTTCGAGAGTTAAGAGAACAACCTGATTGATGGGCTTATGGGAAAACATCAATTTAGGCTTACTTTGTGAAGAGTAAGACACACCCTGGAGGGGTTCCCGAGTGGCCAAAGGGAGCAGACTGTAAATCTGCCGGCACTGCCTTCGATGGTTCGAATCCGTCTCCCTCCACCATATTCTCCTTAATTGGAAAATCGAAAAGCCAACTCATTGAGTTGGCTTTTTTCGTTTCCGAGCCTTCCTGCAAAGCCCTTCTTAGCCCAATACAATCGTAGACTCTATTCAAACTATGTAGACCTACAGAACTTGATGTATTCAATACTTCTTAGATTCCATAATCAAATAATCACATCCCTTATTAATCTATTGAGATATATCAATATTTTATAAAACAATAAGCATAAGGTTTTCCTGCAAATACTCATTAAAACGCACAATGTCGTTTAGGCTAAGCAAGGGAAATAAATCATGAATAACAACTATTGGATGATGAATCTGTGTCTTATTGGATTAACAGCGTGTGGCGGCGGAGGGTCCAGTTCTCCTTCGGCTCCCGCATCATCATATATTTCTACCAATCAATATATGCCAGCACAGCATAACGCTGTTTGGCAATATAGTGATGACAATACAGGGCAAAGCTATCAAGTCACCAGTTCTCCAGTAACCATTGATGCTAATGGTATTGAGACATTTTCACTGAATTGGGTCCACAGTGGATTTACCCAATCTTTCGAATACAAAGATGATCAGCTGAATCTAAAAGGTCTCACCTTCAATCAAGTTTGGGTTAATGGTGTTCACTACAAAGCGCACTTTGATATTTCAAACACTCCATTTACCCTTCTACCGGCTTACGCTGAATTAGGAGGACGCTTGGACACAAGCTATACCTCTGCCGTAACCACCATTACACCAGATATAGGCCCCGCATATACAAATGTCCTACCGATATGGAAAAATCATGGTATTGAAACCATAGTAACTCAACACGGTTACTATGAGGCCGTGCACATCGAGTTCACCCTAGCGTTTGATGTGACGGTCGATACGCCTGCCTATGGGACGATCAACCTAGATCAAGTATCACTAATGCAAGAACTTTGGTTTTCACCGGGGATTGGTATTGTCAAAATCAAAGACTCTAGCTCTTCAATTACCTACCCAGCTGAACTCTCACTCGACAGCTTCAATCGCTATCGAGACCAAGATGATGAAATCGCATCACTGCCAGTTGCCATTGAAATTGATGAAAAGAGCCCTTGGAAAAATCTACATAAAGCCTTTGGTATTGAGGCATTTTATGGAACTTGGGCAGAAACCACTAACCAATGCTCACCCGTACCATCAGATAATGCACGATACCAACTCGCGCTATCGCAAGACAGTTACACACTAACAAAGGTGACTTATCAAGATGGGGACTGCAGTATTAACGGAACGAACGTATTCAAAACTGAATCCGTAAAATCAGGTGACTATACGTTTATCAATAACGGTCAACCTTCAAACACCCTTTCGCTCAAACTTAGCGTTCAGTCTGAAAGTTTACGTGAACAGCGCCCTGATAGTCCTTGGAGTAATTACTATGATGGAACAAGCGGTGTCGAAGAGAGCATCAGCCTCAAAAAGACTGGCGATAACCAGCTAAAGTTTGAGATCTATGATTGGGGAAGCATGCACACTCATACACTGAACTACGCGCCATAGCTCACTCTCAGTACTAATTGCTTTCTGAATATAAAAAAGAGCCCTCACCTATTTGGCGAGGGCTCTTCGTTTAATCACGAAACTGGACTAATTAGCCTTGAATACCAACAATTAACCAAGGTGCATTGTCAGTTGTTAGGTCACGCTCTAGGTGCCAGATATCTGTGATATCTTCTTCAACGCCATCCGCAGTGTCACGGTAACGACCGCTGAACTGAAGGCTTAGCTGTGCTTTGCTACCATCGTGGTCTGCACGAACGATTTCAGCATCAACGTACATTACGTCTGTGTGCTGATCACCGTCTAGCTTATTACGTTCAGCTTTTAGGTCTTCAAATAGGCTTGGAGATACATATTCTTCAATCGTGTTTAGCTCGTTGTGATTCCATGCACCTTGCAGTGTACGGTAGTGCTCACGAGAACCGTTGATGAATGCCGCTTGATCAAAGCCCGGTGGGTAGTTATGTGGAACATCGCTTTGTGCACCAAAACCGAAACCACCAGCAGCGCCTTGTGATTGAGGTTGTGCTTGCTCGAAGTTATGAACATTTGGCTGTTGCTTAGGTTGTTCAAACTTGTTCTGACCCATGCCGCCGAATGCTGGCTGTTGACCACGTGCATTCTGCTGATTCATTGAGCCCTGCTTCGCACCCAACATTCCGCGTAGAAATTTAAACGCTAGGAAAGCAATCAGACCCATAATCAGAATATCCATGAACTGGATACCTTCAAATGCGCCACCAAAAAATGCAGCTAAAAGACCACCAGCAAGTAAACCACCTAGCAGACCGCCCATAAGGCCTTTCTTGCTAGAGTTAGCTGCTGTGTTCTTACCCGTTTGATCTTGACGGATCGAATTCGTGTTTTGTTGTTTTGGTGCTGGAGCCGTTTTAAAGCTTTTGCCAAATGACTTACCACCACCAAACTTTTTCGCTTCCGCGATTGGCGTCACCGCGACTGTTACCAACAGGATCGCGACTAGTGAGAAAAATCGTTTCATTATTATCCTTTATAGGTTTTTTATCTTTCGACACCTTAATCATACTCGTTAACAAAGAACAATGAAATATTCACGGCGTTTACACATGTATCATAATATTGCGGCTATTAATTGATTACTAAACTAGCGAAGGGATTGACGGCACTCTGGGGCAGCATTAAAATATTGAACGATGTTCATTTAATAGAAAGTACCCATGGCAAGACGAAACGATCATACTCGCGAACAATTAGTGCAATTAACCTTAAAAACGGTGACCGACTTCTTAGAAGAGCACTCTTATCACGAGCTAAGTCTGCGTAAAATCGCCAATATGATTGGTTATGTTCCAAGTACCTTGGTGAATGTATTCGGCAACTACAACCTATTGCTACTGCATGTTGTTGCTCAAACATTAGATGAACTGGCGTCAGAATCTGCTGTAGCAGTTGAACAATCGAGCAATCCTCAGCAAGCTCTATTCAACCTTGCCTACTGCTACCACGATTTTGCACAAAAACACCCTCACCGTTGGCAGCTTATCTTTGAGCACAACATGAACGGTGAAAACCTTCCTGAATGGCAATCGAACCGTATCGATAGAATGACAGGTATGCTAGAGCAACTATTAATCGCGATTGCTCCTGAACATACTGAAAGCGAAGTCGTTAAAGCCAGCCGTGTATTATGGTCTGGAGTACATGGAATTACTCTACTTAGCGTTGATGATAAATTTTTCGCCTCTGAGCCTATCGATGGTAAAGAGTTGATCAATAACCTAGTCTCAAACTACTTAACCAACTGGTAATCATCCAAGGAAAGACAATGAACAACAGCAGCCAATCTTCGCTGTTAACGCAAAAAAGGTTCCTACCCTACTTTATTACCCAATTTCTGGGAGCCTTTAATGACAACATATTCAAAAATGTTCTGTTACTGTTTGTTGCTTTCGCAAGCGTAGACACGCTACCTATTTCCAGTAATTTATTTATTAATTTGGCCGCTGGCCTTTTTATTCTGCCCTTCTTCCTATTTTCTGCTTTGGCTGGTGTGCTGGCTGACAAATATGAAAAATCGTGGTTTATCCGTAAAGTTAAGCTTCTTGAAGTGGTGATAATGTCACTGGGTGCGGTCGGATTTATCTACGAAAGCTACGAAATATTACTACTGCTTTTGTTTTTGATGGGGACACAAAGTGCCTTCTTTGGCCCCGTTAAGTACGCCCTACTTCCGCAACAGTTAGAAACCAAAGAGCTTGTGTCCGGAAATGCTTTGGTTGAAACAGGCACATTCTTAGCCATCCTAATCGGTACTCTAGGTGCTGGTATTATTGCATCTGAAGAAAGCGCGAAGCTCATTGCTGCGATATGTATTGTTTCGTTCGCCGTGCTTGGCTATGTATCAAGTTGCTTTATCCCAGAAGCGCCAAGTAACGCACCAGATCTGAAAGTAAAGTGGCAGCCAGTAAAGCTAACCCGCGCAACACTCGCTATTGCCAAAAAAGACCGCCCAACCTTTCAAGCACTGATGTCGATCAGCTGGTTCTGGTTCCTCGGTGCAGCTTACCTCACTCAGTTTCCCAACTTCACCAAGGTTTACCTAAACGGTACTGAAAGCGCTGTCGCGTTTTTGTTGGCACTGTTCTCGGTCGGCATTGCGATTGGCTCGTTGGCTTGTGATAAGTTATCTAATCACCGCATTGAAATCGGCATCGTGCCAATGGGCAGCCTGGGTATTTCGATCTTCGGCCTGTTGATGGCGATATCCATCCCAGAGTCTTTGCCTGACTTTAACTCTTTCCATCAGTTTGTGACGTATTCAGAACTATGGCCGCTGTTTGCTTATCTTCTACTACTGGGGATCTCTGGTGGTATTTTTATTGTTCCGCTTTACTCTCTAATGCAGCTACGGGCAAAGCCAAATGAGCGAGCTCAAGTAATCGCCGGGCTCAATATCTACAACTCGCTATTCATGGTCGGGAGCGCTGTTTTAGGTATTGTTTGCCTTAGTATTCTGGAGCTTTCAATTCCACAGCTATTTGTACTGCTCGCGATAGGAAACACTTTGGTTATGCTGTATCTGTTTTATCAGGTGCCTATTTACGCTTTCCGTTTCTTTACGTGGGTGGTCACTCACACCATGTACCGAGTTAAACATAAAAATTTACATCACCTGCCAGAAAAAGGCGGCGCATTGATTATCTGCAACCATGTGAGTTATATGGATGCATTATTGCTGAGCGCCGTTTGCCCTCGCCTGATCCGCTTTGTGATGGAAGAAGATTACACCAAGTTGCCGCCTATTCGACGTTTCTTGAAAAGAGCTGGGGTTATTCCAATCTCCGCAACCAACCGTAGCTCTATTCGAAATGCTTTTAAAGAAGTAGAACGCGCTCTGCATGAAGGCCACATCGTGTGTATTTTTCCAGAAGGAAAGCTAACCTCTGATGGTGAAGTCGCAGAGTTCATGCGTGGTATGGAGCTGATTATCAAACGATCTCCTGTGTCAGTCATTCCAATGGCTCTCAAAGGGCTATGGGGCAGCTACTTCAGTCGTTACAAAGGCAGTGCCTGCAAAGGGTTACCAACCCGCTTCTGGACCAAGTTAGAAATAGAAGCTGGCAAGCCAATTCTCGCTAAAGATGCCTCGTGCAAAACTCTTCGGCAGTCAGTCTCAGACCTTCGTGGAACACTACGCTAGCTAACCAGCCCTTTATTCATATCAGCTGAACAAGCGTTAAGTTTTCCTTAACGTTTGTTCAATTCATTTAGACTTACTTATCATTTTATTGAACGTATAGTGGTCTCATTACAATAACGCGACAATACAACAAGACTCTAAATACAATGAATCTAAAAAAGTCTGCTCCATTTTATCTTGCTGCACTGTTTTGCTTAACACCTTGGGTAAGCTCTCCGACGGCCCTCGTTATTGGCTTCCTGCTTGCTAGTTTAGGTTTAGTCCCTGAGCATCTAGAAGTAGGCAAACTCACAAAGAAGTTACTGGCCTACTCGATTGTCGGCTTAGGCTTTGGCATTCAGTTTGAAAAAGCATTGGCGGTAACAGGCGACGGTATTGGTCTAATTGTCACGACCATCATTGGTACGTTAGTCATTGGTTGGTTCTTAGCCAAACGAATGGGGTTGGATCGCACCACGGGTTACCTAATCTCTTCAGGTACCGCTATTTGTGGTGGTAGCGCGATAGCAGCTGTGGCACCTGCGATTAAAGCAGACGATGAACAGATTGGCTTGGCGTTAGCTACGGTATTTGTGTTGAACTCGGTAGCTCTATTCTTATTCCCGATGATTGGCCACGCGCTTGAGTTAAGCCAACAAACATTTGGTACTTGGGCCGCCATTGCAATTCACGATACATCTTCTGTGGTAGGTGCAGCTTCGGCTTATGGTGAAGAAGCACTGACGACAGCGACAACATTGAAGCTCGCTCGTGCACTTTGGATCATCCCAATCGCTTTAGTCAGCGCGATGATCTTCAAGAACGATCAAAAGAAGATTACGATTCCTTACTTCATTTTCTTCTACTGCGCCGCCATTGCTATCAGTGACTTGCTGCCACAATTTGAGATGGTCTACCAAGGGATCTTTGATGTGTCCAAACGCGCGTTGGTTGTGTGTCTGTTCTTAATTGGCTGTGGTATTTCTGTAGAGAAGTTAAAAGCAGCAGGGCCGAAGCCATTGATGTTTGGTATTACGATGTGGACGATGATTTCGACGGGCTCTTTGGCGTGGTTAACTCTTGCTTAGTTCGCAAAGAAACGCTTTAACTGGTTGTTCGGTTACCTAGACACTCAGATTAGCGAGCAACAAAACAAAAAGGCAAAGCTCCAATGGGCTTTGCCTTTATCGTTTGTGGTAACGATATTCTTTGTTGCAACAATCACAAATTAAACAGGGGCTTATCACTCTTCTTGCTCTCTCTTTTCATTAAAACAAGTACCACAACCAACACAAATGCGGTGAGTTCGGCCAACGATCGAGTCAACCCTGACGAAGTGACCGCTTGGCCTATCTGCAGTAAAACCGCAATGATGAGGGCAATTTTCATAATAAGACCTTATTCTATAATCCGTTATTTATAGGGCTTATTATGATGGATGGTTATAAAGATAATAAATTCTGTTTTGAACTATCTAATTGCTAAATTAACTAACCTAGCATAATTGGCCCTCTAACCACTTAATAAAGGTTCTAACCTTAGGCCGCTTTTCCGTGCCCAACGGACAGATCAAATCATACCCTTTGTCTGTATCCATGCTCGGATAAGGCGTTATGAGCTCACCAGTCTCAATGTACTGCTTAACAAAATGATAGCGCCCCATCGCGACACCGAGATTGCTCAGGGCACTTTTTACGCCCATATCCCGATGGCTCACGCAATAAAACTGCTCAAACAAGTTCACATCCAAGCCGTTATGCTTAATCCAACGCTGCCACACGTCTGACCCTAATGCATGAATGAAATTAATCCGATGTAACGACTCTACACCATCATCAAAGATGTTGTGTTCAGCCGCATAACTCGGCGTACACACTGGAATATACTTTTCACCAAACAAGCGCTGTCGATGCATATCTTTGAGATCTTCAGCACCATAGTAAATAGCGACATCGAGATGATTTTGATGAAAATCCTGCTCTTCTTGCGAGAAAATGTTGAGGTTAAACTTAGGGTATCGCTGTTTAAAATCAGCCAATCTTGGTAGTAGCCAACTATTGGCAAAGGCAGGACTGGTTCCGATATTGATCTGTCCATACAGATCTGTGTTGGTAATATCTTCGATCTCACCAAAAATAGAGCTTAATGACTTAGATAACGTTCGTTGAAAGCGCTGACCTTCTTCAGTCAGTTCAAGTTTACGAGTCCCTCGCACAAACAAGTTAAATCCGAGTTCACCTTCTAACACTTTGATTCGATGGCTTACCGCCCCCTGAGTCAGATGCAACTTTTTCGCCGCTAGCGTAAAGCTCATTTTCTCTGCCGCAACATTAAAAGTATGAAGATTTCTAAGTAAAGATTGATGGTTAGCCATACGAACTCATGCATTAAAAATTTTAATCCATAGTACTACCCGTTTCGTTTGTTTGCATTAAGAAATAAGTTTCTAATGGCCGCAGTTACTTAAAGCACTGCTTCGATCAACATTTGACTCCATACGTTGACGAGCAGAAACATTAAAAAAATTAATTACAAACTTAGGGGCACATATGAATATACTCGGGTATATGCAAAAAGTAGGTAAGGCATTGATGGTTCCCGTAGCCACACTGCCAGCTGCAGCAATCCTTATGGGGATCGGCTATTGGTTGGATCCTGTTGGTTGGGGTTCTGAAAGTATCTTAGCCGCATTCTTGATCAAATCTGGTGGGGCAATCATCGACAACATGGCGGTTCTGTTCGCGGTGGGTGTCGCATTTGGTTTGAGCCGTGATAAGAATGGTTCTGCGGCACTGTCTGGTTTTGTTATGTTCCTTGTCGTCACCACTCTACTTGCTCCGGGCTCTGTGGCTCAGTTAATGGATGTTGAACTCAGTGAAGTGCCAGCGGCATTTGGCAAAATCAGCAACCAATTCGTAGGTATCATTGTGGGTATCATCTCTGCTGAGATCTACAACCGCTACTCAACCGTTGAACTTCCACAAGCTTTAGCGTTCTTCAGCGGTAAGCGTTTGGTTCCTATCCTGACCTCAATCGCAGGTATGGCTCTCTCTTTTGCTCTACTTTACATCTGGCCAGCTGTTTACGACGCTCTGATCATTCTGGGTATTAAACTAGAAAGCATGGGCGCAGTGGGTGCCGGTCTGTTTGGTTTCTTCAACCGTTTGTTCCTATCAGTTGGTATGCACCACGCCCTTTATCCTGTGTTCTGGTTCGACGTTGTGGGTATTAACGACATTCCAAACTTCCTAGGCGGAGCACAATCTATCGCTAACGGTACGGGTATTCCGGGTAAAACAGGCATGTACCAAGCGGGCTTCTTCCCGATCATGATGTTTGGTCTTCCAGCAGCAGCATTGGCGATGTATCACTGCGCTGACGCGAAAAACAAGAACCAAGTATTCGCAATCATGCTTGCCGCAGCGATGGCTTCATTCTTCACCGGCATTACAGAACCGCTAGAATTCAGCTTCATGTTCCTAGCTCCTGTATTGTTCCTACTGCACGCCGTGTTAACAGGTTTATCGCTTTACATTGCAGCAAGCATGGAATGGATGGCAGGCTTCGGCTTCTCTGCAGGCTTTGTTGACTTAGTGCTATCAAGTCAAAACCCACTAGCAACTAACTGGTACATGTTATTAGTTCAAGGTGTGGTGTTCTTCGCGCTTTACTACGGTATTTTCCGCTTCGCTATCATCAAGTTCAACCTGCGCACTCCAGGTCGTGGTGAAGAGATGGAAGCAGAAGGCGAGACAGAATCTCCAGAAGCGTTAGTTAGCCTAACCAACAACTACATCGAAGCTATTGGTGGTGCAGACAACATTCTAGAAGTAGACAACTGTATTACTCGCCTACGCTTAACAGTAAAAGACTCGTCAGCAGCAGACAGTGGCAAACTGAAAAAACTAGGTGCTGCAGGCGTCGTTCCCATTGGGAAAGGTGGCCTACAAGTCATTATCGGTTTAGGTAAGGTAGATAAGGTTGCTGAACAAATGAAGAAGGCACTCGCTTAAGTTAAACAACCAACTGGAAAGATAAAACCCTTAATGACCAGATAAAATATTAAGAATTTGTGACGGCTTCACCACCGTCACAACCCCCTGAAGCGCAATTACGACTAGTCACCGTGTATTGCGCTTCATTTTATTGTTCTCAGTTCTATTTAGAACGTATCTGCTGTAGCCACTGCGCTAATCCAGCGCGTGAGACCTTAATACCCTGCTGTTCTTGCTCAGGCATTCGATAATACTCAACAGGAAATTTGAACCGTTCAAGACGGCCATTCAATTGCTCAGCAAACCACTCTTTGGTTGGCAAATCAGCACAATCCACAATAGCGACAGGTCGGAATCCGAACTCATCGTCTTCAATAGGAACAATAAACGCCTGATTAACCTCAGACAATTGGTTGAGTGCTCGCTCAATCTCTTCGCAATGAATGTTCTCACCACCAGAAATAAACTGATTGTCGGCGCGACCAATAATCGACACTTGTTCACCAACCCACTCACCAAGATCTTTGCTATCGAACCAGCCGTTCTTATCAACTAATGGCGTTAATTTACCTTGGTGGTAATAACCGGAAGCGAGCGTATCGCCGCCAATAAAGATACGTTGTTCTTCAATTTTCAGCTGGCGATGGTTAAGGACACAACCTGCAGTATTACTAGAATCAACGGGCTTCGCAGTCACTGTTGAAGCCGCTTCTGTCATGCCGTAGCCAAGCCATGTTTCGACACCCATTTGTTGAGCTTCAAGCCCAAGAGCCTCAGGTATATGGCTACCACCCAAAAGTACATGCGTTAAAGTAAGTGCTTGCTTACTCTTTAGTAATCGATGTAGCTGAGTAGCGACTAATGAAGCGTGACTGCACTCTTCTATATCAGTCTCAAGCTGACCTGTGCCTATCTTGATGCAGCCACCAGCCGCTAACCAACGATGAACTATCGCCAGCCCCGACACATGGTACATAGGTAAACTCAGTAACCAAGTGTCACCTTGTTGATAACGAAACACCTCAAGCAACCCGACCGCCGAGCATAAATGTTGCTCAAGCGTGTGAACCACTGCTTTGGGATTTCCGGTAGAGCCAGAAGTGAATACGATGCTCGCTAGATTTTTCGGATTGAAGTTGGAGTCTTGAGATGTCGTTATCCGATTATCATCACCATCGACCTTCACTTCATTTAAGCAAGACAAGGTCACCAACTGAGTATTTAAATCGACAGTCTCTGATTGCTCTATCCCGCTACTGTCCAAAAGCCAAAGGTAGCTTTGTTGACCTGCTTGATATAAGGAATCGAGCTTTTGCTTCAGGCGTAAGCTAGGCTGAGGCATCGTAAACGCACAAACCACACCCAAATTGAGTGCGGCAAGGTAAACAGGGGTCACTTCAGCTTGATTCTTACCAACAACCGTCAGTACATCACCTTCAGATAGGCCTTGATGAGATAGCTGTTGTTGGTACTCACTCACTAGCACAGACACTTGCTGCCAAGTATAAGTGTGGTGAGTAGTAGTCACTAACGCTGTTTGATGTGGGTTTTGCTGCGCCCACTGTACCCAAAGCGGGTGATGATTAGATTGTGGGCGCATCATAAGATAACCAAATTATAGATTGAAAACGGTCTAAGCCAATCGAACGATCAGCTTAAGAAGACCAAATCAATTGTTGCTGTTCAAGAGTAGAAACCGGAAGCTGACAACCCGGCCAAGAAACCTCTAGCTGTTGCTGATACAAGCCAATTGTATCAAGTCCTGGAACTTCATTAGGCAAGTATTGTTGTGCTAATCGAGCAATCTGAGTTAAGCCAAGGCTCGACTCTATGCTTGAGCTTAATACAGGCTTAATGCCAAGTTGCTGTGCTCGCTCAATGATTGCCACACAACGCTCGACAGAACCAATAAGAGTTGGCTTGATCACGACAGCTTTAACACCAGTAAGGTCGCTAAGATCAAACTCTGGGCTTCGCACCGCTTCTTGCAATGTTTCATCCCATGCAATCGCTACGCCATGGTCAATGGCAAATGCCAAGCTGTCTTCTGGTTTTTGGCAAGGCTCTTCAATAAAGCTAATACGTTGACGCAGTGACGGCGCAATGTACTTGATAAACTGCTTAGCCTTTTCCGGCTTCCATGCACGGTTAGCATCAAGTCTTAAGGTTAAATCAGGGATCGACTCAAGGAATAAGCTGACAAGCATGCCATCACGAATCGCTTCGTAGAGACCGACTTTCACTTTCGCGACCTTCTCGCCTTTCATCTCATTCAGCACAGGGATCAATTCATCTGGGTCGCCTGTACACAACGGCGCAGCTTGGTAGTTACCTTCAGCGTTGAGTTCGCCTCGTAATTCCATCATCGCCATTGAAAAGCCGAAGGCAACAGAAGGATATAGCTCATCAAAAGGCGTTTGAGGGTTATTGTGGCTCCAAAGCTCTAATTCGTGTTGAAGCTGAATGCCAGCTTGTTCGGCATCTTCTTGGCTAAAACCTGGCAAAGGTGCGACTTCGCCAAAGCCAGTTTTACCATCACACTCTAGTTGGATGATATAGCCAACGCGTTCGTTCAACTTATTGTCACGAAGAATCACGCCACTATCCATAGGCAATTGATAACGGTAGAGTTTAGCGTGACGCTGAGAATTCACTGAGTTCATAAAGTTTCCTAAAAAACGGGGAACATCAAAACAAAACGAGCCGCTATTAGCGACTCATTTTAAAGAAGAGAAAGACTATGGGTTACGCGGAAATTTGTCGAAATCAGGTCGACGCTTCTCGTTAAATGCATTTCGGCCTTCTTGGCCTTCTTCTGTCATGTAGAACATCATGGTTGCGTTACCCGCCAACTCTTGTAGACCGGCTTGACCATCACAGTCTGCGTTTAGTGCAGCTTTCAAGCAACGCAGCGCCATTGGGCTATGTTGAAGCACTTCACGACACCAACGAACGGTCTCTTTTTCTAGGTCGGCAACAGGCACCACGGTGTTTACCAGGCCCATGTCCAATGCTTCTTGAGCATCGTAGAAACGACACAAGAACCAGATTTCACGTGCTTTCTTCTGACCAACGATACGAGCCATGTAAGAAGCACCCCAACCGCCATCGAATGAACCGACTTTAGGACCCGTCTGACCGAACTGAGCGTTTTCAGCTGCGATAGTAAGGTCTGCCATCATATGAAGTACATGACCGCCACCGACTGCCCAACCCGATACCGCTGCGATTACTGGTTTTGGACAAGTACGAATTTGACGTTGGAAATCAAGTACGTTCAAGTGGTGTGTACCTGAATCATCTTGGTAGCCGCCGTAGTCACCACGAATACTTTGGTCACCACCAGAACAGAACGCCTTCTCACCAAGACCCGTCAAAATGATTACGCCAACCTTCTCGTCATAACGAGCATCAGCCAGTGCATTGATCATCTCTTTTACGGTTTGTGGACGGAACGCATTGTGGACTTGAGGACGTGCAATCGTGATTTTCGCAATACCGTCGTCAGACTTGTGGTACTGAATATCTTCAAATTGACTGCTTTCATCGCTCCAGTTAACTGCCGCGTAAAGTTCTTCTTCTGTGATGCCTACTGTTTTAGCCATGGTGATTCCCATTGTTCTATTAGAGACCACGACTAACAAGTAGTCGTGACGGTGTTGCTCTGCTTTTGATAGTGCTTGAGACTAGAGATCCGCTCAGTCAGATTAGCGACGACTGGCGATACATTGGATTATCAAGTTTGAAAACAACTCTGGTTGCTCAAAATGAACATTATGACCAGCGTAGTCGACCTGACTATATTCAAAGCCACTATTCTCAGCTAGCTCCATGAATTTACGATCTTTTTCTCCACACACATAATGCAATAAATGCTCATGAGATTTCAATGTGGCACGTAAATCCGGTTGCTTAGCTAACGAAGTAGATAACAACATATTTGCTACGGATACTCCAAGGTTACCACTACGCTTTATGACCAAAGTTTGTCTTTGCTCATGATTTAGTGAAGAAAAGACGCTTTGTTGATACCAATCGTCTAAAACATCTTCAATCGACTGCTGCGCAAAGCGAACAGCCCACTGCGTATCATGTACTAACCTCTGTGCTCTTTCTTCATCACATTCCAAGCCAAAGTTGCCACCTTCAATGATGACTTTCTCTAGGTTGAGCGTCTCAAAGCAAGGGCTTGTCACTCCATACATGGCGAGCCTTCCCCCCATAGAGTAGCCAATCACCACGATAGGATAATCAGCAGGAAGATCGTTTAGCGCCAATTGAGCTGAGATGCACTGGACAATTTTCTTGCAGCAATGATCAAACCCTACCGGATCGATAAAGCGACTTTGTCCGTGTCCGGGTAAATCGATGCAAAGGAGAGGAAAATTCTCGAGAAATGGATGACATGCACTCCAATCATCCCCGCTTCCGAGTAAACCATGTAAAAAAACAAGCAAAGGTTTGTCGGAAGGTTCTTGTACAGCTGGGTAATAATTGGAGTAAAGCATGTAAAGTCCTTAGGCTAATGCCTCGGTGAGCATTGAACTGAATTGTTTCAGTAAAGTAGACGCTTGTTCGGGAGGCGTCTTAACTTCAACGAGCAAGGTACCCTGACCCTGTTCGAAATGTTGTTCGATAATGTTTTGATAGCAATTCAAAGTTTCTGGCGCCGCGTAACCAAGTTGGAACTGCGCAGCAGCGTGTTCAAAACTGAAACCATGAGGCATTTGATAGAGTGACTGTTTTTGCTGCTCTGGTACCGGCAACAAGTCAAAGATCGCACCACCGTCATTGTTGGTCACAACAATAACCATCGGCGTTAAATTATGAGTCAGCAGAGCCAGTGAATTGAGGTCGTACAACAAAGAGGTATCACCAATCAACATCAACAAAGGATTCTGGTTGGCTTTCACCACGCCCGCAGCCGTCGCAACCAAGCCATCAATGCCCGATGCACCACGGTTACTGTAAACTTGATTCGCAGATATTGATGACAGCATATCCACCAGCCTTACCATCAAGCTATTTCCCACAAATAGCTCTCTGCCTTTAAGTCTAGACGACAAGTCAACGGCAACACTGAGTTCCGTCAATTGGTCATTGTTGGATATTTGCGCGAGGGCGAGTTGCTGAACAGTATTCGCGATTTCGACCAAAGGAGCCGCCCAACCTGCATGCTGGCCTAACAAGGTGGGTAAATGCTGCTCTGACACCCATGACTCGATATCAGCAACGATATGGGTTTGAGGCAAATGATCTTGGTTGATTCGGTGCGTATCTGGTGACACAACAATATATTGTGATGAGCAGAATGATGATGCTTGCGACTTTATCCAATGATTAAGGCGCTTAGAAACAATGCGTTCACCGAACTGAAGGATAAAATCACATTGGTTAAGTTGTTCTTTCGCTACATCACTCTGCATCCACAGATCATAATGTTTCCAATCACTTGTGACACCTGATTGAGGGTCACAAAAAACTGGCCAACCTAATGCAGTGGCAAACTGCTGAGCTTTTGTCGCTTGTTCAATATCTAGCGAACCGAGAATAACCACACCCTTACGTCCAAGATACTCACCTAGAGCAATAAGTTGTGTGTTTACTTGATAAGGTAAAAACGTTTGGCTGTAACAACCTGCTCCCGATTTCCACCCAGCGACACTGGATGTGTATTCCGCATACATTTCCGCGCTATTCCCAGAATATAGAGGTTCTGAGAACGGACAGTTGATATGAATCGCACCACCAACATTGCGTTGTTTCACTAGGGCGTGATCAACCGATGTCAGTAACCAATTCAGAGAAACTTGTGTACTAGGGCTTGGTAAGTTTAAAGCACTTTCAACATGGGAAGAAAAGATACCCTGTTGCTGAATCGCTTGATTGGCACCACAGTTGACCAAGTCGATGGGTCTATCAGAGGTCAGCAAGATCAGCTTCTCTCGTGTCAGCCCAGATTCAGCCGTCGCAGGAAGAAGGTTAGCGACAGCAGTACCAGAGGTAACAATCACGGCAACTGGCTTAGCACTGGCTTTAGCTAAACCTAAAGCTAAGAATCCAAGACCACGCTCATCAAAGTGCGTGTGTAAGGTTAACTTGGGATTAGCTTCCGCTTCGAGAGTTAATGGTGTTGAGCGAGAGCCCGGTGCGACACAAACATGTTCAACACCGTTGCGTGCTAGCTCTTCAAGTAATGTGTGACTCCAAACTCTATTTAATACGGCTTGGTCATGATTCATGACGCCACACCCAACGGCGGGTGATCCGAAATCAAGCTGAGTAAAGTCGACATCTTCTTGTTCAATTCTTGCCATTCATGCTCAGCAACCGATCCCGGCACGATCCCCGCACCAGCAAACAGCTGTACTTGATCGTTTACAACTAGCGCACTTCGAATCGCGACACAAAACTCCGCTCTCTGATGACTGATATAGCCAACAGAACCTGCATACCAGCCTCGCGCAAACGGTTCGTGTTCAAGAATGAAATCCATCGCCTCTTTACGCGGTAAACCCGCCACCGCAGCAGTCGGCTGCAATGCAGCAAGCAACTGTACACCGTTAACGCCATTATTAAGCTGAGCGTGGATATTACGCTTAAGATGCTGCACCTTACGCAAGCGCACAAGACGCGTATCCTTTTCAACATGGACCGTTTGAGAATGAGGAGTGAGGCGCTCAATGATGTCATCTACCACATACTGGTTCTCATTGAGGTTTTTACTGTCTTGAGAAAGCCAGTTCGCTAACTCCATATCTTCTGTCGCGTTTTCTCCGCGACCAATGGTTCCCGCTAGAGCTTCAGTATCAAGCTCTGTCCCATATCGGCTGTACAAACGCTCTGGCGTTGAGCCAATAAAGCTGTGTTTAGAATCCAATACCAACATAAAGTGAAAGCTGTGATGGTTTTGCAGGTAGCTGGCCTTGAGTAATTGAGCCGCGCAGATTGGCGCATCGAGCTGCAGTGTGGTTTTACGCGCTAAAACCACTTTCTTGTACTCTTCGTCACTAATGCCCTGAAGCACTTTATCGACCAAATTACCCCACTGTTCTCGTTCTGGAACGTGGTTAATCTGTTCAATGTGAGCCGACAAAGGTGCCAATATCGCCGCTTCTACAGAAAGCTTATTCAAAGCATTAATGGAGGCAACGCGATCAGGAGACAAGTTAACCGCTAGCGACCAAGTGTCGTCAAAGCGGATTAATTCAACCTGAGGAAGGAAGAAAAACGATTCCATGCAACGACGGTTCTTTGCGGTATGCCCATCAAATGAACGTCCACCCCAAATTCGTTGGTCTTCACCAAGAATTGCGTACGCGGGAGCAGGATCAGAAAAAGTGTGCAGTTGACCGAGCGCGACCACTTCTTCACGAGTGTCGCGTGACTGCCAGTAGAACTTTGGAAAGAGCGGTTGAGCATGAAGCCATTCTATAAATGCAAACGATGGTTTTTGCGTTAGAACTTCAACACAACGAACTTCACTTGCTTGGGCATTTTGTACTCGCTCAATCAAAGCGGAGATAGTTTGCTGGAAATGTGACAAATCGACCTCGTTCACATCTAAATTATTATTATATTAGTTTGATACTTTATGGGCAGCACCCACTTAGATCAAGAATCTACTATATCTTTTGAACATTCCTGTGATTTTAAGCGATCCAGCCTCTTTATTCATCTTAGACAACAACAAAGAAAGCGATTAATTAAAATTTAGAAAAGAGTGACAACAAAAAGACCAAACGTGACACTGAAATGCGACATTCATCAGATTTTTATTCTATCAAACCCCATTTTGCGGTACTTTAATAAAGTATTTAAATTAATTTCAGGAAATCGGCAATGCAAAATATCGGGATGTCGTCAAAACTCAACAGCGTATGCTACGAAATCAGGGGGCCTGTACTCAAACATGCTAAGCGCATGGAAGAAGAAGGGCATAAAATACTGAAGCTTAATATTGGTAACCCCGCCCCATTTGGTTTTGACGCCCCTGATGAAATCCTTGTTGATGTAATTCGTAACCTACCGACATCTCAAGGTTACTGTGACTCAAAAGGCATCTATTCAGCCCGCAAAGCGGTTGTTCAGCACTACCAGAAAAAAGGCCTACGTAACCTTGATGTAGAAGACGTTTACATTGGTAACGGCGCATCAGAGCTTATCGTTATGTCTATGCAGGCGCTACTGGATAATGGTGATGAAATCTTAGTTCCCGCTCCGGACTACCCACTATGGACAGCGTCTGTTGCGCTTTCTGGTGGTACACCGGTTCACTACATGTGTGATGAAGATGCTGATTGGTATCCAGATCTAGACGACATGCGTGCGAAGATCTCACCAAAGACTCGCGGCATCGTTCTTATCAACCCGAACAACCCAACGGGCGCGGTATACAGCCGTGATTTCCTATTACAAGTTGTTGAGATTGCTCGTGAGCACGGTTTGATCATCTTCGCTGATGAAATCTACGACAAAGTGCTTTACGACGGTGCCGTACATACTTCAGTCGCAACGCTTGCTGAAGACGTACTAATGGTCACATTCAATGGTCTATCTAAGGCTTACCGCGTGTGTGGTTTCCGTGGTGGCTGGATGTTCTTAACGGGTCCGAAGCACATAGCGAAAGGCTACGTTGAAGGGCTAGAAATGCTCGCCTCGATGCGTTTGTGTGCCAACGTACCCATGCAGCACGCTATCCAAACGGCACTGGGTGGTTATCAGAGTATCAACGAACTGATTCTTCCTGGTGGTCGACTGCTTGAGCAACGTGACCGTGCATGGGAACTGATCAACAAGATCCCTGGCGTTTCTTGTGTAAAACCAAAAGGCGCGATGTACCTGTTCCCTAAGATCGACACCAACATGTACAACATCAAAGACGATCAGAAATTCGTGCTCGATTTCCTTAAGCAAGAGAAGGTGCTATTGGTTCAAGGTACTGGCTTCAACTGGCCAAAACCGGATCACTTCCGCATCGTGACTCTGCCACATATCGAAGACCTAGAAATCGCGATTGGTCGTCTAGAGCGCTTCTTACAGACCTACAACCAAGACGACCTCATCGAAGGTTAATTAACACAAAGAAAGATGACTACAATTTGCTGTTTTAAAAGACTTTAACTTGTAATCAATCACTTCTATGCTTAAAGGGCTCCTGTTTGGGAGCCTTTTTTGTATCCGCTGTCTCGTATGCCTGTGCAAACACAAGATACGAGTGGAGAATTATTTATACCAATCACAGTAAGTAAGTGATCAGAAATAGCGCAGGAAAAAAGCTTGAGAACAAGGCAGCTATTTTCGACAAGCAGCTTCGATAAGTAGTTATTCTACAATCAAAAATTCTAACAAAGTTATCGAGTTTTTTAACAAGCTAGGATGACCAGTTATTTACTACGATTGGTACTATAAGGACATTTATGAAACAGAGCCATTTCTTCGCCCATCTCGCACGTATGAAGCTTATCCAACGCTGGCCTTTGATGCGTTCAATCTCAAGCGAGAATATTTCAGAACATAGCCTACAGGTGGCTTTCGTCGCACACGCCTTGGCATTAATTAAAAATAAGAAGTTTGATGGTCAGCTCAACCCCGAGCACATTGCTCTGCTTGGCATGTACCACGATACCAGCGAGGTACTGACTGGGGATTTACCAACTCCGGTTAAATACTACAACCCAGACATCGCCCAAGAGTACAAGAAGATAGAAGCGGCAGCAGAACAAAGACTGCTTTCAATGCTACCGGAAGAATTCCAAGACGATTTCGCGCCCTTCTTAATATCCGGAACAGCAAACAAAGAAGAACAAAACATCGTCAAGCAAGCCGACACTATCTGTGCTTACCTCAAATGCTTGGAAGAACTCAGCGCGGGAAACCACGAATACGAGCAAGCGAAACGCCGACTGGAAGAAACACTCGAACAGCGTAAAAGCCCAGAAATGGACTACTTTCTCACCACATTTGCGCCAAGCTTTGAATTATCACTAGACGAGATAAGCTAGCTGGGTATAACTTGAGTGTAATTAGCTAAATAAATCAGATTGATAGGTGCTATTTTGACTTCTCCACTCGAACCACCATTTGAACTCGAACAAGAATGGCAACATCGAAATGACGATGAACATAAAATAAGGCGTGATGACCATCGTAGCCCGTATCAACGCGATCGTGCGCGTGTGCTTCACTCTGCGGCTTTTCGTCGCCTCCAAGCAAAAACTCAAGTTCATGGCACCACGGTAAACGATTTCCACCGAACTCGCCTTACCCATTCGCTAGAAGCCGCACAACTTGGTACTGGCATTGTCGCTCAACTCAAGAAAAAGCAGCCCGAGTTTCGAGATCTTCTCCCCTCAGATAGCTTGATTGATTCACTGTGTTTAGCTCACGACATCGGCCACCCGCCTTATGGGCATGGTGGTGAGGTCGCACTCAACTATATGATGCGCGACCATGGTGGCTTTGAAGGCAATGCCCAAACGTTCCGAATAGTGACTCAGTTAGAACCCTACACCGAACATCACGGGATGAATCTATCTCGACGCACTCTGTTGGGGCTGATTAAATACCCTTCACTTCTTAGCGAAGTTCAAGCTAAATTACAGTCTGAGCCTGTTAAGCACCAACGACAACTCCGAGCCAAAGATTGGATGCCAGCAAAAGGCATCTACGATCATGATGAAGAACTTTTTAACTGGGTACTGGAGCCGCTTTCAAGCAGCGACCAACAGCTTCTAAAACAGAAAAGAAAAACGCATACCGAGCCACTTGAGCACAATAAGACCAAATATAAGTCACTTGATTGTTCAATCATGGAGTTGGCTGATGACATCGCCTATGGCGTCCACGATTTAGAAGATGCCATTGTGCTTGGCTCTGTGACCAAAACACAATGGGTAGATTCAGCTTATCCTCAACTGAAAGAGATGGCCGATCCTTGGATCTGTGAGCATTTAGATTCGATTACAGAGATGCTTTTTTCGGGAGAGCAATATCGTAGAAAAGATGCGATTGGTGGGATAGTTAACGCTCTGTTGACCAGTATTTCGATTGAACGAGTGGATGCTAGCTTTGAGAATGTGCTGTTGGCTTACAATGCCGTGCTTGAACCGAGCATGGATGGCACACTCGATAAACTGAAGCACTTTGTCAGCGAGTTCGTGATTCAAGTGCCTCAGGTTCAAGTCATCGAATACAAAGGCCAACAGATCATCATGGATATGTTTGAAGCATTCAGCGCAGATCCTGAACGCTTGCTGCCACTGCCTATCAAGAAGCAATGGCTACAACATCAAAATGAATCAAGAAAGATGCGCGTGATTGCGGATTACATCTCATCAATGACCGATGACCTTGCGCAGAAAATGCATCAGCAATTGTTCTCAGCTCATACCGAGTTTTAATTCCTGACTCGTACCAGTGAATCGGCTTAATCTAAGTAGTTTTTCTCAAACACACCCGGCGGCATTTGATTGATTTGAAACTGAATCATTTGGTCAAATGCCGTTAGCAAAGGGCTAAAGTCACCATCACTCTCTAGCAAGCTAAGCAAATGATAGCCAGCTTCGACGGTAGAAAGGCTGTTTTCACTGGGCGCTTTACGGATTCGATAATTACCCTTGAGCTCTTTCGGTAAATGAACCGTGCTCAGCGCATGCAAGTTACTCGACACCTGCCACATCTTGAACGCCTTCTTCCACGTCCCATCCAATAAAATCACACGCAGCTTCTTGCTTGGGCATGTCGCAGATTCAACTGAAACAGAGTTTTCGCTTGGGTATAAAATCACATGTTGGTAATGTTCATCGGCCAGCAATGCGTTCAATTGTTCGTTGTCTGAAAAGTCTTCACCGACAAGCGTCACGCTGTTATTTAGAGATAACGAGAGGATACGCGCAGTTCCCATCGGGCGATGCTCTTCTGATGGGTGCTGAAGAATGATAAGCTCAACATTCGATTCGAGTGGTGTAATCCACTGACAAATACAAGCTTTCAAAGCCTTGCTGCATTGGGGGCAATAACGAGACATGGATTTAATGTGTACCCTGTTTTAATTTTCACTTCACTTTTATGCGTCTTATTCCAATTTGAGCCAATACAAGCTTGGGTCGTATGGGATAGCAATGCGATTGCCGAGGGGCAATGGTGGCGGATCCTAACAGGAAACTTTTCACATACCAACTACTCGCACCTTCTGATGAATCTAGCAGGCTTATGGATCATCAGCTATCTGTTTCAACCGAGTAAAAAACAGCTTGTTCTTGCTCTGCTTGTGATTAGTTTAGTGACTGGGATCGCTCTGTTGTTTTCGAGTATTCAGATCTATGTTGGCCTATCTGGCACTTTGCATGGGTTGTTTGGCTTATTCGCGCTCAGTGAGGCTTTAAACGGTAGGAGATCAAGTTGGCTGTTAGTGTTGGGATTAATCGCTAAAATCGCTTGGGAGCAGCTTATTGGCCCTTCTAGCACGACTGGCGAACTGATTAATGCTCGTGTCGCGATTGAAGCCCACCTAGCAGGTGCATTGGCCGGAGGCTTCATATCTACCGCTTCATTTCTAACAAGTAGAAAAACGGATCAAAGTTGAATTCTTTCGCGGTTCTTTTCAACCGTCGCTTCACCTATCCCTTTCACACTCACCAAATCATCAGCAGTCGTAAACGCACCGTTTTGATCTCTGTAATCGACGATCTCTTGGGCTTTCTTGTCCCCAACACCAACTAATAGCGCTGAGAGTTCTTCTGCCGTCGCAGTATTGATGTTTACCGTAATCTCAATGCCATCGTAAAGCTCAGCTTTAGTTGGGCTATCAGAAAACGCTGGGGAGCTCAGGGCCATCAGAAATGAAAGAAGTAGTGTTGAATATATCGTGCGCATAAACCGTTCCTTTGAACAAAAAACGTAACTTATGCATTTACCGCACTAGATAACACAATCACCAGACAAAAATAAAGCGGGTCACCTAAGTGACCCGCTTCGTTATACATCTTGTTTTCATCAGCTTGTTTGTTGGCTCGCAATTCTTATTTATCGAATAAACCTAATTTGCAAAACAACAACCATCGCATGTTGATTCTCGGTAGTCAGCCACCAAACAGGCTTAACTACCAAGCTAATCTAACTCAAGCTAACCTGAACTTACTGACCTTGACCCACTACGTAGTATTCAACGTCTGCATTTTTACGCAGTACGTTTAGTACATTAGTAAGGTCTTGCTGATTACCAACTCGTTCCAACTGTGCACCAATTTGAGTGCTGTAAGCTGGGTTGATTTCAGCCGTTACTTTAGAAAGCTCAACAACAACGATGTTACCGTCTTGGTCTTTAGATTGACCAAACACAGCTTGACCTGCTTCTGGTTTCGCTAGAGCGAATACAGACGCCGCTAGTGGCGAGTTACGGTCAATCGTTTCAAGTTCAGTGAACTCAAGGTTGTTATCTGCAAGTACTGCTTCGTTACCTTGCTTAAGCTCGTTCACTAGAGAAACACCTAGCTCAACTGCTTGTTGCTCAGCTTGTACAGCAGACAATGCAGCGACAACTTGATCTTTCACTTCAGCTAGAGGAAGAACTGTCTCGTCGCGAGTCTCTTCTACACGAACAACAATCACGTGCTCAGGTGCAACTTCGATAACTTCAGAGTTCAGACCGTCTTCTTTCACTTCAGGGCTCAAGATAGCTTGCATAACTGCAGGCGTCATCAGAACTTCCGGAGCGTCAACTTGAGAGATGAAATCTGTTGTCGTGATCTTCGCATTGATAGCTTCAGCAGAATCATCCAAAGAATCTGGGAATTCAAACGCTACTTTTTCTAGTTCAGTTTGCTGTTCGTAGAACTGGTCTACAGCATGCTGATCTAGTAGTTCTTGCTTAATCTCAGCCGCTACTTCTGTATAAGGCTGAGCTTGAGACTCTTTTACTTCGTCTAGCTTGATGATGTGGTAGCCAAAATCAGATTTAACTAGGCCAGTAGTATCGCCAATATTCTCAAGAGCGAAAGCCGCGTCTTCGAATGCTGGGTCCATAACATCGCGTTCAATCCAACCTAAGTCACCGCCAACATCTGCACTACCGAAGTCGTCAGATTTCTCTTCCGCTAGCGTAGCAAAATCAGCGCCTGCATTTAGCTCGTCTAGGATTGACTGAGCTTTCGCTTCGTCATCACCTTGAACTAGGATGTGGCTAACTTTACGTTGCTCTTCAGTCGAGTACTTGTCTAGGTGCTCTTGGTAGTATTTCTGTGCTTCTTCATCACTTACTTCAAGCTGAGACTTAAGTGCTTCAGCTGAAAGCTCGATGTAAGACACCTTAGCTTGCTCTGGACGAGTGTAAGCTTGAGGGTTCTCAGAATAGTACTGTTCGATTTGCTCGTCAGTTAGTTCGATGCCTTTCGCTAGATCAGCAACAGACAAGGTCACTGTACGAATGTCACGAGTTTGAGCAATAAGTTTGCTTTGCGTATCGATTTCGCCTTGAAGAACAAATTCACTGCCTTGAAGCGCAGTCACAAGCTGGTTACGCATTAGGTCACGACGCATGTATTCAGCGAAGCTTTCTGCGCTGAAACCTGCACGACGCAGGGCTGATTGGTAAACTTCTTGATCAAATTGACCAGCAGTTTGGAACTGAGGCATTTCTAGAATCATTGTACGGATTTGAGAATCACTGATTCGTAGGCCTAGTGACTCAGCTTGCTGCTCAAGTAGAACATCGTTGATCATGCGATCAAGTACTGATTTACGGAAAGACTCTACGTATGCAGGGTCTGCAAGCATTTGAGCGAAGTAATCGCCAAGTTGAGACTGCATACGATTACGTTCGTTTTGGTAAGCTTGTTCGAACTCACCACGAGCAATTTCTGTGTTGCCAACTTTAGCTGCTGCGTTGTTACCGCCACCGGTGATGTAGCTGCCTACACCTGCGAATACGAATGACAGGATAATCAACCCAAGGATAATTTTTACCGCGATGCTATTCACGCCTTCGCGTAATCGATCCATCATAATTTAAGTGCTCTCCGGATATGAAGCATTGGCTTCAAAATAAAAATCTATTCACGCGATATTATCAGAAAAAGAAATGCGCATCAGTAGGATGCGCATAATTTAAATAAGTTCAATGTGCTTTGCACACATACTGTCTAAGAATGAAACATCATTTTTCAAACAGTAAACGCATTTTACTGCCTTCCCCTCTCTAAAAGCGAGGTTTCAGCAGTGAAAATTAGTTACATGCGTCTTTAAGTGCTTTACCTGCTTTGAAGCCAGGTACTTTAGCTTCTGCGATTTGGATCTCTTCACCAGTTTTTGGGTTACGACCTGTACGAGCAGCACGAGTACGAACACTGAAAGTACCAAAGCCAACAAGTGCAACTTGGTCACCTGATTGTAGCGTTGTGCCAACTGCTTCGATGAAAGCGTCTAGAGCGCGACCAGCTGAAGCTTTAGAGATGTCTGCGTTTTCTGCGATTGATTCTACTAGTTGTGTTTTATTCACTGTTTTTCCCCTATGTGTCATCTGTGACTACTTCTCGATGACTGTACGTTCCATTTTGGTTTTAATTTAGCCGCAAGCCTTATTGCAAAAGGGCTGCCGCTTTAGTCAAATAACTTAGCGTCCAAAAAAAACGCTGACAAGCCTTTTCGGGTCTATCAGCGTAATTCTTTACTTATTTTTGCTATGCATCACTATTTTTTCACGTCAAACTCGACCCCTGACGGATCTCGTTCTAGCGCGACTTTAAGTACTTCATCAATCCATTGAACCGGAATCACCTTTAAGTCAGCAATTACATTGTCTGGAATCTCTTCCAAATCACGCTCATTGTCTTTAGGAATCAAGACAGTTTTGATGCCACCACGGTGTGCTGCAAGCAGTTTTTCTTTCAAGCCACCGATAGGTAAAACTTCACCACGAAGGGTAATTTCACCTGTCATACCGACCTCAGCTTTCACAGGATTACCCGTTAGACTGGATACCAATGCAGTACACATTGCGATACCCGCACTTGGGCCATCTTTTGGTGTTGCACCTTCCGGTACGTGAACGTGAATATCACGTTTCTCGTAGAAATCTGTGTTAATACCCAGATTTTCCGCACGAGAACGAACCACAGTCATGGCTGCTTGAATCGACTCTTTCATCACATCGCCAAGAGAACCGGTTTGCGTTAGTTTACCTTTACCTGGCATTGATTCAGTTTCGATAGTCAGTAGGTCACCACCCACTTGAGTCCACGCTAAACCAGTCACTTGACCGATACGGTTGCTCTCATCCGCTTTACCAAAGTCATGACGTTGAACGCCTAAGTACTCTTTCAGGTTATCAATGTTAACCGTTACAGACTTAAGGCTGCTGTCTAGCAAGATATTCTTAACTGCTTTACGACAAATCTTCGAGATTTCACGCTCTAGATTACGCACACCCGCTTCACGCGTGTAATAACGAATAATGCCAACGATAGCTGAATCTTCGATATTAATCTCGTGAGGCTTAAGGCCGTTACGTTGGACTTGTTTGTCCAGTAAGTGACTTTTAGCGATGTTCAGCTTTTCATCTTCTGTGTAACCCGACAGACGAATCACTTCCATACGGTCCAGTAACGGGCCAGGAATGTCCATTGAGTTAGACGTTGCAACAAACATGACGTCTGACAGATCGTAATCTACTTCTAGGTAGTGATCGTTGAATGCAACGTTTTGCTCTGGATCTAACACTTCTAGAAGCGCTGAAGACGGGTCGCCACGCATATCAGAAGACATCTTATCGATTTCATCTAATAGGAACAGTGGGTTCTTAACACCAACTTTAGACATCTTCTGGATCAGTTTACCCGGAAGTGAACCGATGTAAGTACGACGGTGACCGCGGATTTCCGCTTCGTCACGTACGCCACCAAGAGCCATACGAGTGTACTTACGGCCCGTTGCCGCTGCAATCGAACGGCCTAGTGAGGTTTTACCGACACCAGGAGGACCAACAAGACAAAGGATTGGACCTTTTAGCTTGTTAATTCGATTTTGTACTGCCAAGTATTCAAGGATACGTTCTTTAACACGCTCTAAGCCGTAGTGGTCTTCATTCAAGACCTCTTCCGCTTTCGCTAAATTCTTTTTAACTTTTGAACGCTTAGCCCAAGGAACACCAACCATCCAATCAATGTAACTACGTACTACTGTTGCTTCAGCAGACATTGGCGACATCATTTTCAGTTTTTGCAGTTCTTGCTCGGTTTTTTCACGAGCTTCTTGAGGCATTTTTGAATCTTCGATCTTCTTCTTCAGAGTCTCGAATTCATCAGGTGCGTCATCCATCTCGCCCAGTTCTTTCTGAATCGCTTTCATTTGCTCATTCAGGTAGTACTCGCGCTGAGATTTCTCCATCTGCTTCTTAACGCGGCCACGAATGCGTTTTTCAACTTGCAGGATGTCAATTTCTGACTCCATCTGGCCCATTAAGAATTCCAGACGTTCAGTCACATCTGCAATTTCTAGAACGTGCTGCTTATCAACCAATTTAAGTGGCATGTGCGCTGCAATCGTATCGGCTAGGCGTGCAGCCTCATCAATACCGTTCAGAGACGTTAGAACTTCTGGTGGGATTTTCTTGTTTAGCTTAATAAAGCCTTCGAATTGATTGATCGCGCTGCGAACAACCACTTCTTGTTCTTTTTCGTCAAGTTCTGAGGTTACAACGTATTCGGCATCCGCTAAGAAAAACTCACTCTCTTTGAACTGGTGAATTTTTGCACGCTGCTGACCTTCGACAAGTACTTTCACAGTACCATCAGGCAGCTTTAGCAACTGAAGAATAGTAGCGACGGTACCTACGTTAAATAGGTCGTCGATTGAAGGCTCATCAGTGTCCGCTTCTTTCTGCGCTACAAGTAGTACTTGTTTGTTAGCTTCCATTGCCGATTCAAGGCAAGTAATCGATTTTTCACGACCGACAAACAATGGAATAACCATGTGTGGGTAAACCACTACATCACGTAGAGGTAGCACGGGGATTTCGATACGCTCGGAACGTTCCAAGTTCATATATTTCTCTCTTCCGCTTTAACTTATAAAGCAGTATATGGGGCTTAAACGACTGGATTCAATGGAAGAATAAAAAAAAGGAGGTAATTGCTTACCTCCTTTTTCAATTTGAGTGACTTGTCTAAAAAAGACCTACTCTGCAACCGCTGCTTGGTTATCTGAGTTGCTGTAAATCAACAGTGGTTCTGACTCACCATTAATTACCGACTCATCAATCACAACCTTGCTTACGTCTGTCGAAGATGGCAGTTCGTACATAGTTTCTAGTAGAACACCCTCCAAGATAGAACGCAGACCACGAGCACCCGTTTTACGTTCCATTGCTTTCTTCGCAATTGCACGTAGAGCATCGTCGCGGAATTCTAATTCAGTCTCTTCGATTTCAAATAATGCTGCGTACTGCTTAGTAAGCGCATTCTTCGGTTCACAAAGAATTTGAACTAGAGCTTCTTCGTCAAGTTCTGTCAGTGTCGTTGTCACGGGTAGACGACCAATGAATTCCGGAATTAGACCGTACTTCACGAGATCTTCAGGTTCAACTTGAGTGAACAGTTCACCCACAGTTTTTGCTTCATCTTTTGAACGCACTTCTGCGCCAAAACCGATGCTCGAACCTTTTTCTACACGTTGCTCAATCACTTTATCTAGGCCAGAGAACGCTCCGCCACAAATAAATAGGATCTTAGACGTGTCCACTTGCAAGAACTCTTGCTGTGGATGCTTACGACCACCTTGAGGTGGAACTGAAGCAACTGTACCTTCAACAAGTTTAAGTAGAGCTTGCTGTACACCTTCACCAGACACGTCACGCGTGATTGATGGGTTTTCAGCTTTACGAGAAATCTTGTCGATTTCATCGATGTAAACAATGCCGCGTTCTGCTTTCGCTACGTCATAATCACACTTCTGAAGCAACTTCTGGATGATGTTTTCAACATCTTCGCCCACATAACCAGCTTCGGTTAGTGTTGTTGCATCTGCCATTGTGAATGGAACGTCTAGGAAACGAGCCAGTGTTTCAGCCAGTAGCGTTTTACCACTACCAGTAGGACCGATAAGAAGAATGTTACTCTTACCTAGCTCTACGCCTTCAGCTGTCGTGTCACCATTACGCAAACGCTTGTAGTGGTTGTATACCGCAACTGCTAGCACTTTCTTCGCGTATTCTTGACCGATTACATAGTCGTCAAGATGCTCACGAATCTCACGCGGCGTTGGCAGCGATTCCGATTCTTTCTTAGGAAGAACATCTTTAATTTCTTCACGAATAATGTCGTTACAAAGATCGACACATTCATCACAAATGTAAACAGAAGGACCTGCGATTAACTTGCGAACTTCGTGTTGGCTTTTGCCACAGAAAGAGCAGTAAAGCAGTTTACCGCTACCACCCTCTTTGCTTTTATCTGTCATTCGCTAACCTCTTAGCCTTTACTCTCTATGCTTGAGTGTATATCAATTTGAATCACTTTGCGTTAAACAATTGCCGTGCAATTATTGACCGCGGTGGTTAAGAACTGAATCTACCAAGCCGTATTCTACTGCTTGATCAGCAGACATAAAATTATCACGATCTGTATCACGCTCAACAACTTCTAAAGGCTGACCAGTATGCTCTGCCAATAGTTTGTTTAGCTTTTGTTTGATCGTTAGGATCTCTTGCGCGTGAATTTGAATATCAGACGCTTGGCCTTGGAAGCCGCCAAGTGGCTGGTGAATCATTACACGTGAGTTTGGAAGCACGTGACGCTTACCCGGAGTACCACCCGCTAGTAAGAATGCACCCATAGAGCAAGCTTGACCCATACATACTGTGCTCACGTTTGGCTTGATGAACTGCATTGTGTCGTAGATAGACATGCCCGCTGTTACGCTACCGCCAGGTGAGTTGATGTAAAGATAGATATCTTTGTCTGGGTTTTCTGATTCCAAGAAAAGCAGTTGAGCCACGACAAGATTTGCCATGTGGTCTTCCACTTGACCTGTTAAGAAAATGATACGTTCTTTTAATAGACGAGAATAAATATCGTAAGAACGTTCACCACGGGAAGTCTGTTCAACCACCATAGGAACTAGTGCGTCCATAATCGATGGCATTGTATTTTTTTCTTGGTAGCTCATATTCTTATGTCCCTAAAATAAATGGCCCGAATGATTAAATCATACGGACCATTGTTAGCAGAATTGTTGACCGTACGTCAACCTTCTACGTCAGATATTACTATATTAAGCAGGTTGCTGATTCATTAGCTCGTTGAAGCTAACTTCTTTATCAGAAACTTGAGCTTTAGCGATGATTGCATCAATAGCTTGCTCTTCTAGAGCAACATTGCGCATGTTGTTCATCATTTGCTCGTTTTGCTCGTAGTAAGCAATAACTTCTGTTGGATCTTCGTATGCTGTAGCCATCTCTTCGATGATAGCTTTAACTTTCTCGTCGTCAGCTTTTAGTTCTTCAGTCTTGATTACTTCACCAAGAAGAAGACCTACAACTACGCGACGTTTAGCTTGCTCTTCGAACAGCTCACGTGGAAGTTGGTCAGCAGCTTCAGTGTTGCCACCGAAACGTTGAGCAGCTTGTTGACGTAGAACACCGATCTCTTGATCGATTAGAGCAGAAGGTACGTCGATGTTGTTTTCGTTAACTAGACCGTCGATTGCTTGCTCTTTGATGCGGTTCTTAACAGCTTGCTTAAGCTCACGCTCCATGTTCTTACGAACTTCAGCTTTAAGGCCTTCAACGCCTTCAGCTGCGCCGAACTTAGAAACGAATTCTTCGTTTAGTTCTGGAAGTTCACGAGCTTCAACTTTGTTCAGCTTGATAGAGAACTTAGCAGCTTTACCTTTTAGGTTTTCAGCGTGGTAATCTTCTGGGAAGTTTACTTCGATTTCGAATTCCATACCTGCTGTTTTACCAACGATACCGTCTTCAAAACCAGGGATCATGCGACCAGCACCCATCTCTAGTGGGAAGTTCTCAGCTTTACCGCCTTCGAACTCTTCACCGTCGATAGAACCAACGAAGTCGATAGTTGCACGAGAACCAGCGTCAGCAGCAGCTTCAACTTCAGTCCAAGTTGCTTGTTGCTTACGTAGAGTTTCGATCATCTCTTCAACGTCAGCTTCTTTAACTTCTACTGCTGGTTTCTCAACAGTGATGTTTTCTAGACCTTTCAGCTCAACTTCTGGGTAAACTTCAAAAGTTGCGTTGAATACTAGGTCAGCGCCTTCGTTGTTTTCAACTGGTGCGAAAGTAGGTGCGCCAGCTGGGTTGATTTTCTCTTTAACGATCGCTTCGATGAAGTGACGTTGCATTACTTCGCCCATCACGTCTTGACGTACTGCTTTGCCGTACATTTTAGCAACCATCTTCATAGGCACTTTGCCTTTACGGAAACCATCGAAACGACGGTTTTTCGCGATGTTGCGTAGTTCAGCTGTAACTGCATCTTCGATGTTAGCAGCAGGAACAGTAATATTAAGACGGCGCTCTAGGCCTTCTAGCGTTTCAACAGTAACTTGCATTATATAAACCTCAAAACTGGCTCAGTAATCTGAGCATATGAGCCGTAACTTAGCTTTAATTCAAAAGCCGACGTTGTTGGCTGCATTCTTGTGTAGTGCTCTATCCGAACACCTAATTTAAAATCGAGCATTGATGTCTGAATTGATTATTCAACCAAACACCAGACTAATCAGCGATATCTTCGTTCTTCACATGCTTATTGAACGTTCTCACGCAGTTATAAAACGTTTTCACGCACTTATAAAAAGCAGTGAAGCTTGTTTTCGGAAACAAGAAAGGTATCTCCGATTAGCCTCAGGACAGAAATTTTAGATGCGACATTCTAGCGATCTGTTTAATCTCTGTCGAGCCGTTCACCTCTGCATGATGATGAATGCTCTAAATTCGTCCAACTAAATGATACAAAAACGATCAAATCATCACTTAGCACAACAGAAATGGGGACAATAGCGACTTTTTCAAGGGAATCGAGGGCTTTTTTTGCTAAAAACCTTAAAAAGAGATCTTGCTCTTGTTTTACCCCTCAGAGTCGATAACTTTTTCAACAATCCCCGTTACAAACCCTTAACCTACCCCCACCTGTCGACTTTCTCCTTTCAGCAAAAACTACCGCTATTTGCTACCATAAATGAGAGAAGACGGGCTTGATTGATTACCAAAGAAATTAGCGGAGAGCCTTCATGTTTCAAGCTTTTAGAATCCCAATACTATTAATGGCCATATACAGTCTACTGATGGTCTTTGGCGGTCATTGGGTGTGGAGTACAAGTCATAAAAGTTTGTTAAATGATCATCAATCTAAGCTAGACCGCTTTTCGGTTCATATTTCAAGCCAATTGGATAAGTTCGCGCACATTCCAGAGCTGCTTTCAAAAGACAAAGAGCTGGTCGATGCCCTTCACTCTCCAAGTAACTCTGCGCAAATCGAACTCACCAATCGCTATCTAGAGCACGTAAATTCGGTGATTCAAGCGTCCGACACTTATTTATTAGACAGCATTGGCACCACTATCGCAGCCAGTAACTGGAATCAACCGCATTCTTTTATTCGTCGAAACTTTGCTTTCCGTCCCTACTATCAAGAAGCCATTCAGGGCAATGAAAATCAATATTTTGCGCTAGGTTCAACGTCTGGGAAGCGAGGCTATTATTATTCTTACCCCGTCTCCTATGCCGCTGAGATTATTGGCGTCATTGTCGTAAAGATGGATTTATCGCTGATTGAAGCAAGTTGGAAAGGCAAACAGAGTTTTTTTGTTGCTGACGATAAAGACCAAATAGTATTCATGTCGAGTAATCCTGAATGGCTGTTCAAGAGCCTTCAGCCGCTGAGCCAAGCACAGCAAGCTCGAATTCAAGAAAGCAGACAATATCTCGATACCAAAATAGAAAGCCTTCACTTCTCTGGTGATTTCGAGAGTGCTACTAGCAATATTGAGTCTCCGCACAAGCTCGTCCAAGAGCAATTCTTTAGCTCATCACGCTTCTTAGCCGAACCGAAACTCACCATACGGGTTTTTTCTCCAACCCACTTAGTTTGGTGGAATCTGGTGGCTTACCTAGTGGTTTTGAGCCTTATCTTTGCGATTATTTATCTAACGATGCAGCTCAATCACCATCGACAACAAAGGCGTGCCCAAATTGATAGGCTGCAATCTGAAGCCAAACAAAAGCTGGAATTTCAAGTGCTTGAGCGCACATCAGAGCTGCATGTCGAGATTAAACATCGTATCGAAACCGAACATGTACTGAGACAGACACAAGACGAACTCATCCAAGCCGCCAAACTGGCGGTGCTAGGGCAAATGTCGGCAAGCATTAGCCATGAGTTGAATAACCCTCTCGCTGCGATTCGCAGTTATGCCGACAACGGCCGACTGTTTCTTGCCAAAGAAAAGACCGATCGTGTCGATGACAACCTCTCGCGAATCTCGGTGCTCACTGATCGCATGGCGAAAATCAGCCACCAGCTTCGCTCTTTTGCAAAGAAATCCACCGCGGAAGAATTACATACGTTACAGATACTTCCCGTATTGCACTCGTCAAGAGAGCTGATGAAACCACAACTCAAGAGTGAACGAGTTAAGGTCAACGAACTCCCTGAAACCTTTGATGCTTGCGTGCTCGCCAACGCCATTCAATTGGAACAAGTGATCATTAATTTGCTGACCAACGCGATTCAGGCGATGGAGCAACAAGACGACAAGCAATTAGCTATTCTGTTAGAGATTAGGGAATCCGACCATCAACAAGCCAGCACCTTGCTGATTCATGTCGATGATAATGGCCCCGGCTTCACTTCCTCTTCGAGCGGAGATTTTTTTGAACCTTTCCATACCACCAAGAAAAACGGACTTGGACTTGGGTTATCGATTTCTCAACAAATAATCAGCGGAATCAACGGCAAGCTCGTTACCGGTCACAGCCCTCTAGGTGGCGCTCGATTCAGCATAGAGTTGCCCCTTGTTGAGCAAGAACAAAAAGAAAAAAAACCAACACCCAAACCAAAAACAACAGACTGAGATTAAACCGTTAGCAAGCTAACTATTGAACAAGCGAGCCAACCAACAAGCAAAAAACTCAGCGATAATCAGAATACAAAGAAGTAAAGGAATCACTATGTGTCACGTCTATTTCATTGATGACGAATCCGATCTAAGAATGGCGATTGAACAGAGCTTTGAGCTCGCCGATATTGAAGCGGAGTTCTTTCCCGATGCCGAATCTGCTCTGCTCGCAATTCAAGAGAACGGCTTACCCCACGTGATCATCACTGATATCTGTTTACCGGGTATTTCCGGGCATGACTTGCTCAACACCGTAATGCACAAAGATAAAGAAGTCCCCGTAATCATGATCACTGGCCACGGCGATATCTCCATGGCCGTGCAAGCGATCCAAGACGGCGCCTATGACTTCATTGAAAAGCCGTTCGCCAATGAACGTCTAATCGAAACCACTAAGCGAGCGATTGAAAAACGCCAACTTACCCTTGAAAATCTTGAATTAAAGCGCTCTCTCAAGGCCAGTAAAGCGCTTGGACCAAGAATCATTGGTGACACGCAATCAATGACCGAACTGCGTTCTATCATCACCCACGTTGCCGACACTAACGCCGATATTTTGTTGTTTGGTGAGACAGGCACGGGCAAAGAATTAGTCGCACGATCCCTACATGAGCAAAGCAGTCGACGAGAACAAAACTTTGTTGCCGTCAATTGCGGGGCGGTTCCAGAAAATCTGATTGAAAGTGAGTTGTATGGCCATGAAAAAGGCGCATTCACAGGTGCTGAGAGTAAACGTATTGGCAAGTTCGAGTTTGCTCAAGGCGGAACCCTATTCTTAGATGAGATCGAATCCATGCCGATGCAGGCACAAATTCGCTTGTTACGTGTCTTGCAAGAACGCGTCATCGAAAGAGTTGGCTCAAACGGATTAGTCCCACTTGATATTCGAGTAATCGCCGCAACCAAAGTTGACTTGAAAAAGGCAGCTGAAGAAGGGACTTTCAGACAAGACCTATACTACCGATTGAATGTCGTCACCCTAGATTTACCGCCGTTGAGAAGCCGCCAAGAGGATATCCCAGCACTCTTCCACCACTTCTTACTGGTCGCTGCGGCACGTTATGGCAAAACAGCCCCGGCAATTCCACAGAAAGAACTGCACGAGCTTTTAGCCCACGATTGGCCGGGAAATGTACGAGAATTGCGTAACACTGCGGAGCGTTTCGTACTTTTAGGCAAGCTATCTCACTTATCAGACAGCACTTCGGAGTCGACCCAACATTTGTCGTTAGCAGAACTGGTTTGTGATTTTGAGAAAAACACGTTAAAGCAAGCGCTTATTGAGTGTAATGGCAGCATAAAAGAGACGATGGATAGGCTGCAACTTCCCCGAAAAACACTCTACGATAAGATGCAAAAACACCATCTAGTGAAAGAGTCATACAGACAAAACGAAAACTAAATTAGATTTGGGAGCAAGATCACCTATACTTATTTTGATAACAGGATGTTATGCAATCAAAGTAATAAGGACATAACTATGGGTGAGAAAACAAGAGTTCCCTCGATCACCGATACTTTCGAGATAGATGGTATTTTTTATACTGACAATCATGTCGATCTATACACGCCAGAATTAGAGGCAAAAAGAGCGCTCTATGAGCAGATTGATTCAGGCTCTAGATATGGCAAGATTATCGATGAGGAGGTTTAACCCTCCTCATCACTTCGTTGTTACTTCACTATCTACTTAGTGATGATCTCTGGCCCCATCAACGTGGTCGGTAACCATGTTGATACCCAAGGTACGTAAGTTACGATAATCAAGAACAAGAACATCACGCCAACCCACGGCAACGCTGCTTTTACCACGTTCATCATCGACATCTTGGCAACCCCGGCAGTCACAAACAAATTGAGCCCAACAGGCGGCGTTATCATCCCTATCTCCATGTTCACCACCATCATGATGCCAAGGTGAATTGGGTCGATGCCCAGTGCAATTGCAATTGGGAATACCAATGGCGCAACGATGATCAGCAAGCCTGATGGCTCCATGAACTGCCCACCAATCAAGAGTAGAACGTTCACCACAATCAAGAAGGTGATCGGACCTAAGCCTGCAGAAAGCATAGACTCAGTGATCATCTGAGGAATGCGTTCCTCTGTCAGTACATGCTTAAGAATCAGAGCATTGGCAATGATAAACAGCAGCATGATCGTCAGCTTACCTGCATCATAGAGCGTGTCTTTGGTATCTTTATGGAAGAAGGTTTGGAACACTTTAACCAAAGCAGGCTTTGTATTCTTCTTATCAGCGAAAGGCCCCATATCTTTATAGATAAAGTTGGCAATAAAGAACGCGTATACCGCTGCAACAGCCGCCGCTTCCGTCGGTGTAAAGATACCGCCGTAGATACCACCCAAAATGATGACAATCAGTAGCAGACCCCAACTTGCGTCTTTTGCTGCTGCGAACATCTCACCCCAGCCCACAAACGGCTGTGCAGGAATCTTCTTAATACGTGCTGCAATGTAGATAGCAATCATCAACATCACACCCGCCAACAGACCAGGAATCACGCCACCGAGGAACATACGACCTACAGATACATCCGTCGCCGCAGCGTAAACAACCATAACGATGGATGGTGGAATCAAGATACCCAAAGTACCCGCATTACAGATAACCCCTGCCGCGAATTCTTTTGTGTAGCCGTTTTTGATCATACCTGCGATAACAATACTACCGATTGCTACTACCGTTGCAGGAGACGACCCAGATAACGCTGCGAACATCATACACGCCACAACCGATGCCATTGCTAAACCGCCGCGGAACCAGCCGACCATTGCGATAGCAAAACGGATAATACGTTTCGCCACACCGCCAGTGGACATGAAGCTAGAGGCCAAGATAAAGAAAGGGATCGCTAAGAGTGTGTAGTGGCCTGCAAATGCATTAAACAACGTTTGTGCAACCGAAGCTAGTGACGCATCAGAGTGCATCAACAAGAATATGACGCTTGATAAACCAAGGGCAATCGCAATTGGTACACCGACCAACATGAAAGCAATTACCATTAAAAATAGAAATAACATTGCCATGATTAGTCTTCCTTACCGTTAGATTTTGTACCCGACTCGTTCGCCTTGTTTTGCTTAGTCGAATCCAATACCGCTGTCGCGTCTTCATCAGAACCCGCTAACACATCAGCTTTCAATGCATCCAGCTCTTCTTCGGCTTCATGGCCTGCAATCATGCGGTCAAGCTTGCCCGTCGCCACTTGATAAGCGATTTGGATGAATCGGAACGTCAGCATTGCCATACCAATCGGCAGCGCCATATAAGGAATAAAACGTGGCAGTTTCTCGTATCGCTCGCCTTCATTCAGCCAGTCGGCAAGAAACTGAAGCATCTCGGGCATTGGAATATCATCGGTCTCGTACCAAGCGCGCTCAGTCGCGAACGGGTACCAGTAATTCCAAGAACCGATAAGAAGTAAGATTGAGAATGCTAAGCAGCTTGTGACGGCGATTAACGCATACACTTTACGCAGCTTTTCTGGGGCAAGGTTAATGATCACATCAACGCCAATGTGGAAGTGTTTTTTAACGCCATAAGATGCGCCCACTAACACCATCCAAGCGAACATGAACACAGTCAGTTCTAGTGCCCACAAGATATTGCCATTGAATGCGTATCTGAATACCACATTAGCAAAAGTAAGTAGCGTCATTGCGCCAAGGAAAAATGCGATTAATGACTCTTCAATCACATCCGTAACTCTTCCGACTTTGGAAAAAAGAGAGGTTTCCAGTGCTGATTCGCTAGAATTTGGTTGTTCCATTTGAGGATTATCCATAATTGACTCCGCTTATAGTTATTTTAATAAGGAGTGGCGAAATGCACGCCACTCCCTTAGCGGTGTTATTGGTTTGAAGCTAACGCTGCATCGATAAGGTCTGAACCGATGTCTTTTTCAAACTTCTTCCATACTGGTTGAAGTGCAGCTACCCATGCTTCACGCTGTTCAGGCGTAAGTGTACGAACCTCACCACCGGCTTCGATGATGTTATTTTTGTTCGCTAGGTTAACTTTTGAAGATTCTGCATTACGTGTTTCAGAGACTTCTTGAACGATAGTGCCAAGCTGTGTACGTACATCTTCAGGTAGGTCTTTCCAGAAGTCGTTTGACGTTACCACTAGGTAATCCAAGATACCGTGATTGGTTTCAGTTACGCCGTCTTGTACTTCAAAGAACTTCTTACCGTAGATGTTTGACCATGTGTTCTCTTGACCATCGATAACCTTAGTTTGCAGGCCACCATAAACTTCTTTGAAAGACATCTTCTGTGGGTTAGCGCCTAGTTGTTCAAACTGAGCCACCAATACGTCTGATGCTTGAACACGGAATTTCAAACCTTCCGCGTCTTCAGGGTTGATAAGAGGCTTATTCGCCGACATCTGTTTCATGCCATTGTGCCAAAACGCTAGACCTTGAAGGCCACGACGCTTCATCGCATTCTTCAGTTTTTCGCCAGATTCTGAGTTTTGGAAACGGTCAACGGCTTCTACGTCTTCAAATAGGAAAGGAAGGTCAAAAATGCGGTATTTCTTAGTGAACTTCTCAAATTTTGACAACGATGGCGCCGCCATTTGAACATCACCATTTAACAGGGCTTCCAGTACCTTATTATCATCGTAAAGTGTTGAGTTAGGGAAAACTTGCATACAAGCCTTGCCATTCATTTCCGTGTTTACTCGCTCTTCCAGTAAAGAAGCGGCAATGCCTTTCGGGTGCTTATCGGTATTGGTTACATGACTGAATTTAATCACGATTTCACCTGGATCACAGTTTGCAGCAGCATTAAAACTTGTGAGCGCCAGAGCAGAGACAGACAGCAGGGTAAGAGGCTTAAACATTATTATTCTCCTTAGTAAACAAAACAGCCCTTCAATGGGAACTGCGTGCTTTCACTAAGGCAATTAGCGCGCCACATTGACACAAATCATTAACAACCCTTTAACCATAAGGCTTCATGATATCTGCCTGCTGCAATCACCAACTCGCTGCAAAAATCAATGGGTGGGAAATGACACATAGAATATTTGTAAATGGGTGGGAGTTGACCAACGCATCACTAATGGATACGGCCGAATGAGGTCTGACCAAGAGCCACATTGCCGATGATACCTTGAAGTAATTTCGACCTATCCTGTAGAGTGCTGCACAACTTAGTCAGATTTACACTTAATAAGAGTTGATACCAATGAGTCAGATCTACCATCACCCAGTACAAATTTACTATGAAGATACCGATCACTCAGGTGTGGTTTATCACCCTAACTTTCTAAAGTACTTTGAGCGTGCGCGCGAACATGTCTTGGGTAGCGATAAATTGGCGGAATTGTGGAACGAGCACGGACTCGGTTTTGCGGTCTATAAAGCCAACATGACTTTTCAAGATGGTGTTGAATTCGCTGAGATCTGCGACATCCGAACCTCTTTTGAACTCGATGGCAAATACAAAACGCTATGGCGACAAGAAGTGTGGCGCAAAGATGCAACCAAACCCGCGGTGATTGGTGATATCGAAATGGTCTGTTTAGACAAAGACAAGCAACTGCAGCCCGTGCCTGCTGAAGTATTAAAAGCGATGCTTGGCGAAACGAACTAACCTCATCTTACCTCACCAAACTAGCTTAAAGGAGATGAGACGACGAAAAGGTTCTCATCTCTATCTGCATGGGTAGCAAATTCCCACCAAGAGTCACGGCGAAACGATACTGGTCATCTAATCGACCCAAGCAACATTGCCAATCTGTAGAAATATCGTCTTGTTGATAAGAATCCAAATCCAACCCAATCCCGCTATCTAGCCTGATTTCGCGATACAATCTAATTTCATCCTGCAAGCTTGGCTGAAAATCCGAAGCGTGAATTGGCAATGTTTGCTCCGTCAGATTGGAGAATTCGAACGAAAAGCTTCGCAACGATGTGGCTAGCCCCTTACCCGTCGCTTTGATGTACGACTCTTTCAACGCCCACAGATCGAAAAAACGCTCTCTCTGCTCTTCTTTGCTGAGCTCAAGTAAATCCGCCAATTCTTTACCTGAAAAGTAGTGCTTCATGATCGAGTCGATATTGGTCGAACTTCTGGCGTGTTCAATATCAACACCCAATTGAACTTGCTTCCCTTCTCTCTGGCAAACTGCAATCAACAAATGTTCTTTGCTATGACTAATATTGAAATTTAACCCCGTCTTGAGTTGCTGTTTGGCGACTAAACTTGGCTTTCCTTTCTCGCCATATTCAAAGCGCCACGCTTCAGGCATCAAATCAGAATAGCGAGACAGCACCTTTCTTAGGTAATTTCGAACATACAGAGCCTGAATTTGAGATGAGGGCATTCGATAGCGCTCAACTTTAGCTATCTCATCGGCTGTCAGTCTCTTTTTGAGCTGCGATACATTGTCTGGCTGGTCATCTAAATTACTCAGAGAACATAGCCACAAATCAACAACGGAAGTTTTCATTTAACTCGAACTCACTTCTAGAAATCACTCTTCAAAACACGATTGGAACAACCAAATCGAACAAATTTAACTCATCTATGATTTAAGTAAAACCTAGAGAATACGGGAGGGAAACACCCTTCATATACGGGCTTAAAACCAATTTTTTAAATAATAACAAATTAAAACACAGATCACACTTAGCCTTGCACAAGAGGCATCCATTAAATGTTACTTACAAAAACATGACATAGATCTCACCAAATCAAAATATAGAGTAAAAACACTAAATAACAACTCATAACCATTAATTATCAACAAGTTAATGAAATTGAAAATGCAAAAATCAAAACCATGCCAAATTCATCTGGTCTGAACAGATCATAGTGGCCTCTCGGAGCATTGTATCAATAAGTCACCTCGGGTAGCCTGCTCAACCATTAAACAAATTCACACGTTTTCTTTGCGGATACCGACTTTTCAATTAGTCAGACTTTGAACAGGATTTTAATGGACATCGCCTCAACATTTGAATGCCACCGTCGCGCATGAAACACCTCCCCTACTCTCGTAAGTCAACGCACTTCGAAAGCCTAATTTCTATCTGGTTGCCGCCACTCAGCAACCTGAATTTTCAGCTGCGCTTCCCTAAATCTGTTTCAGATTTTCTTTCTTTAATTTTAAAAGCGCAGCCTCAAAACACGACATCACTTTCTGTGATTTCTAGTGGAGACTCATAATGAGCCAACCCGAGACAAATACACCGGAATCAGTCGACGATACTCGACTGAATAAACGCCTTAAAGATATGCCTGTCGCTATCGTTGGTATGGCGAGCATGTTTGCAAACTCTCGTTACCTGAATAAATTTTGGGACCTTATTAGCGAAAAGATCGATGCTATTACTGAAGTGCCCGATACGCACTGGCGTCCAGAAGATTACTACGACTCAGATCGTACTACGCCAGACAAGTCTTACTGTAAGCGCGGTGGTTTCATCCCAGAAGTGGACTTCAACCCTATGGAGTTCGGTCTTCCGCCAAATATCCTAGAACTGACTGATACGTCGCAGCTGCTTTCTCTGATCGTGGCAAAAGAAGTACTTGAAGATGCCAAGCTGCCTGAAGGCTACGATCGCGATAAGATCGGTATCACGCTCGGTGTTGGTGGTGGTCAGAAGATCGCTCAAAGCCTGAATGCTCGTCTGCAATACCCTGTTTTGAAAAAAGTCTTCAAGAGCAGTGGCATCAACGACGAAGACAGCGAAATGCTGATCAAAAAATTCCAAGACCAATACATCCACTGGGAAGAGAACTCATTCCCTGGTTCATTGGGTAACGTAATTTCAGGTCGTATTGCTAACCGCTTTGACCTTGGTGGCATCAACTGTGTAGTAGACGCTGCTTGTGCAGGTTCTCTAGCTGCAATGCGCATGGCTCTTAGTGAGCTAGTTGAAGGCCGCAGTGAAATGATGATCACAGGTGGTGTGTGTACTGATAACTCACCAACCATGTACATGAGCTTCTCTAAAACACCTGCGTTTACCACCAATGAAACCATTCAACCTTTCGACATCGACTCAAAAGGCATGATGATTGGTGAAGGCATCGGCATGGTTGCTCTTAAGCGTCTTGAAGATGCAGAACGCGATGGCGACAGAATCTACTCAGTGATTAAAGGTGTCGGTTCTTCTTCGGATGGCAAGTTCAAGAGTATTTACGCACCTCGCCCTGAAGGACAAGCAAAAGCACTGAAACGTGCTTACGATGATGCTGGTTTCGCACCGCATACGCTTGGCCTATTAGAAGCACACGGTACAGGTACTGCAGCGGGTGATGTGGCTGAATTTGGTGGCTTAAACTCGGTATTCAGTGAGAACAATGAAGAGAAGCAACACATTGCGTTAGGCTCTGTGAAATCTCAAATTGGTCACACCAAATCAACTGCGGGTACTGCAGGTTTAATCAAAGCTGCATTAGCACTGCACCATAAAGTACTGCCGCCAACGATTAACGTATCGGCTCCGAATCCTAAGTTGGATATCGAGAACTCACCGTTCTACCTGAACACACAAACGCGTCCTTGGATGAAACGTGTCGACGGCACACCACGCCGTGCAGGTATCAGCTCATTCGGTTTTGGTGGCACTAACTTCCACGTTGTATTGGAAGAGTACACCCCAGAACATGCTCGCGGTGACAAATACCGTCAGCGCCAAGTGCCGCAAACGCTGTTATTCAGCGCAGAATCTCGTCAAGCACTGATCAATGAACTTAAACAGGTTTCAACTCAAACTGCAGATGCTGCGTTCAAACTAGAAGCGCTTGCTGAGCACCACGCTCTACGCGAAGTTGACGCTAAGCATGCTCGTATTGGTTTAGTCGTGACTGACCAAGCAGACCTTCAAGCGCAACTGACTCAAGCGGTTTCTATGCTTGAGAGCCAAACCAAAACACATTGGCAGATGCCAAACGGTACTAGCTACCGTGAGTCGGCACTGATTGCTGAAAACGGCGCTGGTAAAGTGGCAGCGCTATTTGCAGGTCAAGGTTCGCAATACCTAAACATGGGTCGCGAGCTTGCTTGTCATTACCCTGAAATGCGTCAACAGCTTGCTCAAGCGGATCAGGTATTTGGTCAGCACAAGAAAACAGCTCTGTCGCAAATTCTGTTCCCAATTCCAACCTTCACACCAGAAGCAACCAAAGCTCAAGAAGCAGTGCTAACCAACACGGCCAATGCGCAAAGTGCGATTGGTACTGTGTCTATGGGTCAGTTCGACATCATGACTCAAGCTGGCTTCAAAGCAGACATGGTCGCAGGCCACAGCTTTGGTGAGCTAAGCGCACTATGTGCATCGGGTGTTATCTCGCAGGACGATTACTACCAGCTAGCTTTCGCTCGTGGCGATGCGATGGCTGCAACACCAGAACAAGGCGACAGCGGTACTATGTTTGCGGTCATCCTAGACGCAGACAAACTTCCAGCCGTTGAAAGCTGCATCAGCCAATTCGAAGGCGTGAGCATTGCCAACTACAACGCTCCGACTCAATTGGTTATTGCAGGTCCAACAGCAACCGTTCAACAAGCAGCACAAGCGCTAACAGAACAAGGCTTCAAAGCGATTGCTCTGCCAGTATCTGGTGCTTTCCACACACCACTTGTTGCTCACGCTCAAAAGCCATTTGCTGCGGCAATTGATAAAGCTTCATTCAGCGCTCCAACGCTGCCGCTTTATTCAAACGCAACGGGCAGACTGCACAGCAAAGACGCTAAAGCGATCAAGAAAGCGTTCAAGCAACACATGCTGCAATCGGTTCGTTTCAGTGAGCAAATTGAAGCGATGTATGAAGCCGGCGCGCGCGTATTCGTTGAGTTCGGTCCTAAAAACATTCTTCAAAAGCTGGTTGAAAAAACACTGGCTGATAAGAACGAAGAACTTTACGCAATCAGCATCAACCCAAGCCCTAAAGGCGACAGTGACCAACAACTTCGCTTAGCTGCGGTTCAACTGTGCGTGGCTGGTGTTTCATTAGACAACATTGACCCTTACCAAGCTGACATTGCTGAACCTGCAAAGGCATCACCAATGAACATCAAGCTGAATGCAACCAACTACATCAGCCCTGCTACTCGTAAGAAAATGGATCAATCATTGGCTTCGGGCAACGTCACCGAAAAGACTGAGATTGTTGAAGTGAAAGTTGAAGTCGAGAAAATCGTGGAAAAAGAAGTGATTAAAACAGAAATCGTTGAAGTACCTGTGGCTGCTCCTCAAGCTTCAAATGTACAACAGTCAGTTGCTCCAGCACCAAGTGCACAAGTAGCAACAGCTGCTCCACAATCACAAGTGGTTCAGACTGCCCCAGCAGCTCAAGTAACAGTTGATGAATCTTCACTGCAATCGTTCTTCAATGCTCAGCAACAAGCAGCAGAAGTACATCAGCAATTCTTGGCGATTCCTCAGCAATACGGTGACACGTTCAACACCCTAATGTCTGAGCAAGCGAAAATGGCAACAGCAGGCGTAGCAATTCCAGAGAACCTGCAACGTTCTATGGAAATGTTCCACCAGCACCAAGCTGAAACGCTAAAAGCTCACGCTCATTACCTAGAGATGCAAGCACACAGCAACAACTCAGCACTTAATATGCTGACGCAAGGTTCAGTACAAACGGCACAACCAACCTTCGTTGCGCCAGTCAATGCTCAGCCAGCGATTCAATCTCCAGCTACTATCGTTCAACAGCCTGTAGCTCAAGTACAAGCGACTGCTGTACAAGCCGCGCCAGTTCAAGCTCAGTCTGTTCAAGTTACGCCAGTACAGAAAGCAGCTCCTGCACCACAAGTAGCGGCTCAAGCGGCAGCGTCTGTTGCAGCTCAACCTGTGCCAGTTAAAGCGCAACCAGCTCCTTTGGCTGCACCAGTAGCAGTACAAACAGCCGACGCTGAAAAAGTGATGCTAGAAGTCGTTGCCGAGAAAACGGGTTACCCAACGGAGATGCTTGATCTAGAAATGGACATGGAAGCAGACCTTGGTATCGACTCAATCAAGCGCGTAGAGATCCTTGGTACCGTTCAAGACGAAATGCCAAACCTACCTGAGCTGAACCCTGAAGATTTAGCTGAGTGTCGTACTCTTGGTGAAATCGTCGAGTACATGAACAGTAAAAGCATGAACAGCAAGATGCCAGCATCAGCGCCTGTGGCAGCACAACCAAGCGCAACCGCTCCTGTTCAAGCAGCTAACGGTCTTGATGCGAAAGTCGTTCAACAAACCATGCTAGAAGTGGTTGCTGAGAAGACCGGTTACCCAACGGAAATGCTTGATCTAGAAATGGATATGGAAGCAGACCTTGGTATCGATTCAATCAAGCGTGTTGAGATTCTGGGTACGGTTCAAGATGAACTGCCTACTCTTCCAGAGCTAAACCCTGAAGACTTAGCTGAGTGTCGTACTCTTGGCGAAATCGTTGCTTACATGAACAGCAAGCTTCCAGCTTCTGCTCCCGTGTCTTCACAAGCAGCAGTAGTTGCTCCAGCAACAGCTAGCAATGGTCTAGATGCGGCTGTCGTTCAAAAAACCATGTTAGAAGTAGTGGCAGAGAAGACGGGCTACCCGACTGAGATGCTAGACCTAGTAATGGATATGGAAGCAGACCTTGGTATCGACTCAATCAAGCGTGTTGAAATTCTAGGTACGGTTCAAGACGAACTACCGACTCTTCCAGAGCTAAACCCTGAAGACTTAGCTGAATGTCGCACTCTAGGCGAAATCGTAGCCTACATGAACAGCAAGCTTCCGGCTTCTGCTCCAGCAGCAGCTCAAGTATCTGCACCTGCGCAAGCAGTCTCAAACGGTTTAAACGCCGAGCAAGTTCAAAGAACAATGCTGAGCGTAGTGGCTGATAAAACGGGCTACCCAACAGAAATGCTAGACCTAGCAATGGATATGGAAGCTGACCTTGGCATCGACTCAATCAAACGTGTTGAGATCCTTGGTACGGTTCAAGACCAGCTACCAACATTGCCAGAGCTGAACCCTGAAGATCTAGCTGAGTGTCGTACTCTTGGCGAAATCGTTGACTACATGAATAGCAAGTTAGCTCCTAGTTCGGAAGCAACGACAGTAGCTCCTGCTGCAGAAAGCACGAGCAACGACCTAAACCCTGCTCACGTTCAATCAACTATGATGGAAGTGGTTGCCGACAAAACAGGTTACCCAGCAGAAATGCTCGACCTAACGATGGACATGGAAGCAGACCTTGGTATCGACTCAATCAAACGCGTTGAAATCTTGGGTACGGTTCAAGACCAGCTACCAACACTGCCGGAGCTAAACCCTGAAGACTTAGCTGAGTGTCGTACGCTTGGTGAAATCGTTACCTACATGCAAAGCAAGCTATCAGCTACTGCACCCGTAGCGACTCCAAAAGCTGAGTCAGTAACGCCTATCGCAGAAACAGCGACAGCGGAACTTCCTCCACACAATGAGGTAGCGCTAAAAAAGCTACCAGCGGCAGATAAACTCGTCGATTGTTTCTCAAAAGACGCTTGTGTCGTGATCACAGATGATGGTCACAACGCCGGTGTTCTAGCAGAAAAGTTGACCGCTAACGGCATTCAAGTTGCCGTAGTGCGTAGTGCCCTTTCTGCCGCGTCACCTTTAAACAGTGAAATCGCAAGCTACACACTCAACAGCGTCGATGATGCTGGTGTGACTGCAGTTATTAACGACATCGAAGCAGACCTTAAAACGTCGAACAAAGTGATTGCTGGCTTCATTCATTTACAAGCTATCGTTGATGCGAAACAAAGCAACGAGCAAGCGGTTAACTTGAATGCAGATTCAAGAGCTTCACTGACGACAGCGTTCTTATTCGCCAAGCACCTAAATGGCCAACTGAATGCCGTTTCTGGTCGTAGCGTGTTCTTCACACTAAGCCGTATCGATGGTGGCTTTGGTTACCTAGATACTAAGCAATTAGCGAATGCAGAACTTAACCAAGCGGCTCTATCTGGTCTAACTAAGACACTGAGCCATGAATGGTCAAACGTATTCTGCCGTGCATTGGATGCTGACGCTTCTATTGATGCTCGTCACCTAGCTGAAGCTATCACAGGTGAACTGTTCGATATCGATACCAACACGGTTGAAATCGGCCTTAGCCATGCGGAAAACGGTGAATCTGGTCGTGCAACACTGATTGCGACAACACCAGGCGCTGCACAAACTAAAAACACAGGTGCTCAACTCACCAAGAGCGACAAAGTTCTCGTAACTGGTGGCGCTAAAGGCGTGACGTTTGAATGTGCACTAACGCTTGCTAAGCAATGTAAATCTCATTTCATTCTTGCAGGTCGTAGTAAGCATATTACTTCAGCTGAGCTACCTCAGTGGGCACAAGGTAAGCAAGAGAAAGAGCTAAAACCAGCAGCTATCGCTCACCTACAAGCAACAGGTGACAAACCAACGCCTAAGAAAGTTGATGCCTTGCTAAAACCGGTATTGAGCAGCCTTGAAATCAACGCAGCACTTGCCGCTTTCAACGAGATTGGCGCGAGCGCTGAATACCTAAGCTTAGATGTGTCGAACCATGAGTCAGTAGCGAAAACGCTGGCGAATTTCGAAGGCATCACAGGTCTTATCCACGGCGCAGGCGTACTTGCTGACAAGCACATTCAAGATAAAACGCTTGATGAACTGAACATGGTTTACGGCACGAAAGTGGGCGGACTAGAAGCGGTTCTTGGTGGTCTTGATAGCAGCAAGCTAAAACTGATTGCGATGTTCTCTTCGGCGGCGGGTTTCTACGGAAACACAGGCCAAAGCGATTACTCGATGTCTAACGAAATCCTAAACAAAGCGGCTATGCAATTGTCTGCTCGTAACCCTCAAGCGAAAGTGATGAGCTTCAACTGGGGACCGTGGGACGGTGGCATGGTAAACGCTGCACTAAAACGTATGTTTACAGAGCGCGGTGTGTACGTAATTCCTCTTCAAGCAGGTGCAGAGCTGTTTAGTTCTCAGCTACTGAACGAAACTGGCATTCAATTGCTGGTTGGCACGAGCATGCAAGGTTCTGACAACAAGGAAGCTGCTGTAAAAAAGCTTAATGCGGAGTCTGTGCATCTTGCAAAGAGTCCGCTGAATACAAGCATCACTGTGACACGTCATCTTGATCCGAAGGCATTACCTTTCATTCAAGATCACTGCATTGCCGGTAACCCAGTGTTACCGACAGTGTGTGCTATCCAATGGATGCGTGAAATAGCAGAGCAACTGTTAGGGGTGAACGTTAGCGTTCACAACTATAAACTGCTTAAGGGTGTGATTTTTGATACTGATGAAGTGCAAGAGCTAACGCTTGTCTTGTCTTCAGACGCTAAATCAAAAGATCAGCTAAAAGCAGTAATCAGCTGCCAAGGGCGACCACAGTATCAAGCTCAGTTGCAAGTTGCCTCTGTGCAAGTGTCTGAAGATGCTCAACAAGCGTCTACAAAGCGCTTTGAAGCTAACTCTTCAACACCAGTAACAACGGCACAAGCTCTATACAGTGACGGCACTCTGTTTCATGGACCAAGATTGCAAGGTATTACCTCAGTTGAACGCTTTGACGACTTAGGCTTATTGGCTCAATGCCAGTTGCCTCAGATTGAAAACAGCGACTGCGGATCATTTATTCCTAAGCAAGGCTTTGGCGATAGCCAACCATTTGCTGAAGATTATCTGTTGCAAGCAATGCTGGTATGGGCTCGATTGAAGTACGGCGCGGCAAGCCTACCGTCTGCAATCGGTGAGTTTATTTGTTACGCACCGATGCACAATGGTGACCAAGGTTGGCTAGAGCTGAGCGTGATAAAAAGCACGACTCGTTCGCTGCAAGCTGATATCTCACTTTACCACCAAGATGGTCGTTTAAGTGCGGTAATGAAAGGTGCCAAAGTCACCATCAGCAAGAGTTTAAACGATGCATTTTTGCCGAAGTCTAGCTCAGCAGTATCAAAGAAAGAGGCGACTAAAAACGCAGAAAAGGAGCAATTGTCATAGTGACTGTTCCTACTAATAAAGCGATGCCATTGCGCATCGCTCTTTTAGCTCAGCCAGCAAACGCGGCTGAGCTTTCTGCCGACTTATCACCTTCGCTTCCAGAGATGGTTACTGTTGTGGTTGATGGCAATTTTAATCAAGCACTTGCTCAAGCGATTGAGGCTGTCATTCAAGGTAGTGTTATTAAACTTTGTTTAGACTCTCACTCACCATCATTGTTGATGTTAAGTGCGCTGAATGCTGCTCAGAATAAGATTCACCCACACGCGAATTTGGCGGGCTTTGTTGAAGCTCTCGATCTAGATAATGGAGATAGCGTTCAGCTTGCTCTGGATATGTCACGCCGCCCCGCTTCAGATTTAAGCCATCAACAACAATACTCAACCCTATCTGCTTCGCAGCAGTTTAATGAGTTGTTGAATATGATTGAGGCAATATCGAGCCGTTCATTGCCGAGCCATTCATTACCTAACCATTATTGGTTCACTGAGCCGAACAAAGCACGTGTTGCTGCGTTAACTTTCAATGAAGATAGCCAAAAAGCCACCAGCCTGATATTGACTCAGGCGACCGGTTTGCACGAACCAAAGCCATTGCTATCGAGCGAGCGTTTGATGTTTGTGGTTTCTGGCAATGGCCAAGCTGAATTGTTTTCTCAGTTGACCTCACTAAGAGCTGAGCTTAAATACGTTAACGAAGCGGCTGACAGCGAACTTGCTATTGCCAGCTTGATGCATTCAAACCTAAGCCACTTTCAAAGCGTTCAACAAAATGTTGACCTTGGCGCGAACATCGTGATTCAAGCCGCTTCAATTGAGGCTGCACTACAAGAGATCACAGCGCTAGAAAATGCGTTGCCAAAAGTAATGGCTGACAATAGCCACTACAAAACGCCTGCGGGCAGTTGTTTCTCACCGAAGCCTCAAAGCAAAGGTGGCGTTGCATTTGTTTACCCTGGTGTTGGCACGGTTTATCCCGGCATGTTGCGCGAATTTCACCACCATTTCCCACAGTTATTTGCTCGCTTAGAACGCGAAGGTAACTTGAAAGAGATGCTGCAGGCTGACAAAACCTACGCAGAAAACTCGCAAGAAATGTCGCTCAGTGAATTGGCAATTGCAGGTGTCGGCAGTAGTTATCTGTTAACACAACTGCTGTGTGATGAATTCAAAGTGCAGCCAGACTTCGCTTTGGGTTACTCCAAGGGTGAAGCTTCCATGTGGGCTAGCTTGAATGTTTGGAAAAACCCACATGCGCTGATTGAGATGACTCAAACCAGTCCTATCTTCACCACGGCTATTTCTGGTGAGCTCACCGCAGTACGTCAAGATTGGCAGCTGAACGAAGACGAAAGCATCCAATGGAATAGCTTTGTAGTTCGCAGTGATGCGCAAGCGATTGAGGCTCTGTTGCCAGAATTCCCACGCGCTTATCTTGCCATTATCCAAGGTGACACCTGCGTACTGGCAGGTTGTGAAAGCACCTGTCGTGCACTACTCAAAAAACTAGGTAAACGTGGCATTGCCGCGAACCGTGTTACCGCAATGCACACTACACCAGCATTGAGCCAACATAGCCAAGTGCGTGAGTTTTACACGCAACTACTGTTCGACGAGTTGCCAAAGCATATCCGCTTTATCAGCGCAGCAGGTCTACCGACGGGCGCCCCAGTCAATATAGACAGCGACAGCATCGCCCTTTCGATTGCCGACACTTTCTGTTCGACGCTGGATTTCACCGCGTTGATCCAAAGTGCACGTCAACAAGGTGCGCGTCTGTTTGTCGAAGTAGGTGCCGATCGTCAAACCAGCACATTGATCGACAAGATCAATCGTAGCGACAACGTAGCCGACCAATACTGCACAATCGCTTCCAATGCCAAAGGCGGTGACGATGTTGTCACGCTCATCAAATGCATTGGTCAGCTCATTACTCATCAAATTCCACTGTCTGTCGAGCCACTTATTCAAGGGCTAGAACAACAGATCACCGCCGCTAAGCAATTACGTGGTGTGTCTCAAGGCAGCGCAGTGAATCATCAAGGAGAGCTAGTATGAGTTCTCAATCGAAGCCATCTCAATATCAAGCTCAAACTCAAACTCAAACTCAAACTCAAACTAAGAATAAGCAGCAAGTGAAGTGCAATAAAATCGCGATTGTCGGTATTGCTAACCAATACCCAGAAGCGGATACGCCAAAAGATTTTTGGCAAAACTTGCTGAATAAAAAAGATTCTCGAACCACATTAAGCGCTGAAAAGTTAGGAGCTAAACCTGAAAGCTATCAGGGCGTGCAAGGCGAATCAGACCGCTTTTACTGTGACAAAGGCGGCTACATCGAAAACTTCAATTTCGATAGCAATGGCTACCGCTTAACAGCAGAATCGTTCAACGGCGTAGATCAAAGCTTCCTATGGGCTTTGGATACCAGTCGTAAGGCTTTAACCGACGCAGGTATTGATCTGAATGCCGATGTTTTAGAGCGCACAGGCGTGATCATGGGTGCCCTTTCGTTCCCAACCACACGTTCAAACGACTTGTTTCTGCCGATGTATCACTCGGTGGTCGAAAAAGCACTGCAAGCTAAATTGGCTAATGACCAGTTTTCACTGTTACCAACCAATGAAACCGCGCAAGACCTCAATCCTATCAATGGTGCTGCAGCACACAACGCCTCTAAGTTAGTGGCTGATGCATTGGGTCTAGGCAACGTGCAACTTAGCCTGGATGCGGCATGTGCAAGTTCAGTGTATTCATTGAAGTTAGCGTGTGATTACTTGAACACAGGCAAAGCCGACATGATGTTGGCAGGCGCGGTATCCGGTGCTGACCCATTCTTTATCAACATGGGTTTTTCGATCTTCCACGCTTACCCTGACCACGGTGTTTCGGTTCCGTTTGATAGCAACAGTAAAGGTCTGTTTGCTGGCGAAGGTGCCGGTGTTTTAGTCCTAAAACGCTTAGCTGATGCAGAACGTGATGGCGACAATATCTATGCAGTCGTCAGCGGTATTGGCTTGTCGAACGATGGCCGTGGCCAGTTCGTATTAAGCCCAAATAGCAAAGGACAAGTACAAGCCTTTGAACGCGCTTACGAGGCATCAAACCTATCACCAGACAGCATTGAAGTGATTGAGTGTCACGCAACCGGCACGCCATTAGGTGACAAGGTTGAGTTAACCTCAATGGAGCGATTCTTTACTGACAAATTGAATGGTTCTAACCCGCCATTGATTGGCTCTGCGAAGTCAAACCTCGGCCACTTACTGACTGCTGCGGGTATGCCGGGGATCATGAAAATGATCTTTGCGATGAAAGAAGGCGTGCTTCCTCCAAGTATTAATTTGGAAAAGCCACTATCGTCGCCTGAAGGTTTATTTGGTTCACAGACACTACCAACACAAGTGCAACCTTGGCCAAGTAAAGCGGGCAACCCAGAGCGCTGCGCAGGTGTTTCTGTATTTGGTTTCGGTGGTTGTAACGCTCACTTACTGCTTGAAGCGTATTCAGACACCAGTCATGTAAACCAGATTCCAGAATCAGTATCTCCAAGCCTACAACCGTCTAATTTAAGCATTACTGGTCTAGCGTCTCACTTCGGTTCTCTGCAAAGCATCAATGCGCTAAGCACTGCGATTGAGACCAACAACGATGCTTTCATTGCTTTGCCTAAGAAACGCTGGAAAGGCTTAGACCAACATCCAGAACTACTGAATCAGTTTGGGTTACACGGCATTCCAAACGGAGCGTACATCGATCAATTCGATCTCGATTTTCTACGCTTCAAAGTGCCGCCAAATGAAGATGACCGTTTGATCTCTCAGCAGTTGTTACTGATGAAAGTTGCAGACGAAGCCATCAAAGATGCCAAGCTTGTAGCAGGCCAAAAGGTTGCAGTACTCGTTGCGATGGAAACAGAGCTTGAGATGCACCAATTCCGTGGACGCGTAAACCTGCATAGCCAATTGGCTGACAGCTTTGCCAACATGGGTATCGAACTAACTCAAGACGAATACCAAGCGCTAGAAACCATCGCGATGGACAGTGTGATGGACGCAGCCAAGCTGAACCAATACACCAGTTTCATCGGCAACATCATGGCTTCGCGTATCTCTTCATTGTGGGACTTTAACGGCCCTGCCTTTACGATTTCAGCCGCTGAACAATCAGTTGCTCGTTGTATCGATGTCGCGCAAAACCTAATGTCGCAAGAATCCATGGACGCAGTCGTGATTGCAGCCGTTGACCTTAGTGGCAGTGCAGAACATGTGATTCTGAAGAACAGCGTGAGCCCAGTGTCACTTTCTCCAAAATTCGGGCAACCGCAAGACGGCAGTTGGAATGTGGGTGAAGGCGCAGGTGCAATTGTTCTTGTTGAAGAAAACCAAGTAGCGAGCAACCAAGATGCGGCTTACGGCAGCATCAACGCATTAGCGTTTGGTTCAAGCGAGCGTAACAACGCCGTTGTTGATGAGTTACTGACTCAAGTTGGTATGAGCTCGAACGATGTTTCTCTGCTTGAACTTAACCATGCACCACAGTCTTCATCTCATCAGTCTTCGTCTCTAAGTTTAGGGAACACAAAGACGACTCAAGCAAGTCAACGTGTGGGTCACTGCTCTGCAGCTTCTGGCATGGCAAGCCTGCTACACGGTCTGCTCAACCTGAACCTTGAGTCTCTGAACCCAAATGTCAGCTCTAAGAGCGCGATTGTTGCCAACATCAGCGAAGGACAATGCTCACAGCTGCTACTAAGCCAATCGAGTGTTGAATCTCAATCACTGTCCGTTCGTTTAAACAATGAGCTGGCGAGTGATGCTAAGCGCCAATTGGTTAAGCAAGTGACATTAGGTGGTCGCGATATCTATCAACATATTGCCCAAACCCCAATGACCAACTTAGCAACGATTCAACAGAAAGCTTCTGGCAAACAAGCAGCAAGAGTGGCGTCGATTCCAACGACAGCAAGCATTCAAGCAGCCCTTGCGCAAAAAGAGTTAGAGAAGAAAGCACTAGCGCAGAACGCGGTAGAGCCAGTAATCGAAACTCCTACATCAGTATCCCCTACTCTGGCGCCAACTCGCCACAGTCAGCTAACAGGTAACCACAGCAATATGACTCATGTCCTATCCGCTAAAAATGGCGTATCGAATATCGACGCTAATACGGATGCAGCATCACAGCCGTCTGTAACACCACACAACCAAGCTTTTGCTCAGAACCAGCAAGCAGCGCAGCAAGTACACAAAGCATTCCTGCACACTCGTGCCCAAGGCATGCAGATGGCTGATGTACTATTGAAAGCACAGCTAAACGCAGTTACGTCTGGTTTAGATAGCTCAACCGAAACATTAGCTCAGCCTGTTCAAGCTCAATCAGCTCAGGTTCAGTCAACACCAGTTAACGCACTTGCGACACCAGCTCCAGTAAAGCCTATCCGTAAACCATGTATCTGGGATTACGATGATCTGGTTGAATACGCTGAAGGCGACATCGCTAACGTATTTGGTCCTGATTACGCGATCATCGATAGCTACTCGCGCCGCGTTCGTTTGCCAACCACCGACTACCTACTGGTATCTCGTGTCACTAAGCTCAACGCAACAATGAACGAGTACAAGCCAAGCACAATGACCACCGAATACGACATCCCAGTTGATGCGCCGTATCTTGTTGATGGTCAGATCCCTTGGGCTGTTGCAGTTGAATCTGGTCAGTGTGACCTAATGCTGATCAGCTACTTAGGCATTGATTTTGAAAACAAAGGCGAGCGTGTTTATCGCCTGCTTGATTGTACGCTGACCTTCCTTGGCGACTTGCCTCGTGGTGGCGATACACTGCGTTACGATATCTCAATCAACAACTTTGCTCGCAATGGCGACACATTACTGTTCTTCTTCTCGTACGAGTGTTTCGTTGGCGACAAGATGATCCTGAAAATGGATAACGGTTGTGCGGGCTTCTTCACTGATGAAGAGCTAGCAGACGGCAAGGGTGTGATTCACACTGAAGACGAAATCAAGGCTCGTAAACTTGCAACTAAGCAACGCTTCGACCCTATGCTGCACTGCCCTAAAACGCAGTTTAACCACCAAGAATTACGTCATCTACTGACTGCTAACATTGCAGAGTGTTTTGGTCCAACTCACCAATCCAATAGCCACCAGCCTTCTTTGTGCTTCAGCTCAGAGAAGTTCATGATGATCGAAAAGGTTAGCCGTGTTGAACCGCAAGGCGGCACATGGGGACTTGGTCTGATTGAAGGTCATAAGCAGCTAGAGCCTGAGCACTGGTACTTCCCTTGCCACTTCAAAGATGACTCGGTAATGGCTGGTTCTTTGATGGCAGAAGGTTGTGGTCAACTGCTTCAATTCTTCATGATGCACCTTGGCATGCATACGCTTGTTCAAAATGGTCGTTTCCAACCGCTTGAAAATGCGCCTCAACAAGTACGCTGTCGTGGTCAAGTTCTCCCACAATCGGCAGAGCTGACTTACCGCATGGAAGTGACCGAGATTGGTCTAAGCCCTCGCCCATACGCGAAAGCCAACATCGATATTTTGCTGAATGGAAAAGTGATTGTTGATTTCCAAAACTTAGGTGTGATGATCAAAGAAGACGACGAATGTACTCGTTACCTACCTTCTTTAGAAACAGCTGTCGCGACCCCTGTTATCGAAAGCTTGGACCATAAAAGCTTGGGCCATACACCAGCAGTGAACCAACAGGCTTCAGCGAATGCGCCATTGATGGCACAAATTGAAGACCTAGAAACTGCACCTAACAAAGGTGTGGTTCCTCTTCAACACGTTGAAGCGCCGGTAACGCCTGATTACCCGAACCGCACACCCGATACGGTTCCATTCACGCCTTACCACATGTTCGAATTCGCGACTGGCGATATCGAGAAATGTTTCGGCCCTGATTTCTCTATCTACCGTGGAATGATTCCACCACGTACTCCGTGTGGCGACTTGCAGCTAACAACTCGTGTGGTAGAGATTGATGGCAAGCGTGGCGACTTCAAGAAGCCTTCATCGTGTATCGCAGAGTACGAAGTGCCAGAAAATGCATGGTACTTTGATGAAAACAGCCACCAGACCCTAATGCCTTACTCGGTATTAATGGAGATTTCACTGCAGCCAAACGGCTTTATCTCTGGCTACATGGGTACAACACTGGGCTTCCCAGGTGAAGAACTGTTTTTCCGCAACCTAGATGGCAGCGGCAAAATGCTGCGTAACGTCGACTTACGTGGCAAAACGATCACCAACGATTCTCGTCTGCTTTCAACCGTAATGATGGGCACCAACATCGTACAGAGCTTCAGCTTCGAACTGAGTACTGACGGCGTGCCTTTCTACCAAGGTACAGCGGTATTTGGTTACTTCAAAGGCGCAGCACTGAAAGACCAACTTGGTTTGGACAACGGTAAAGTGACTCACCCTTGGCACGTTGATAACAACCGCACACCGGATGTAAACATCAACCTGCTAGACAAAACGACGCGTTACTTCAATGCACCTATTTCTGCTTCGGGTGAAGTGCAAGAGCACTACCAACTGGCTGGCGGTCGCTTGAACTTTATCGATACGGTGCAGATCACCAGCGATGGTGGTAAAGACGGTCTTGGTTACCTATACGCTGAGCGTACGATTGACCCAAGTGATTGGTTCTTCCAGTTCCACTTCCATCAAGACCCAGTAATGCCAGGTTCTCTAGGTGTCGAAGCGATCATCGAACTGATGCAAACCTACGCGCTAAACAAAGACCTTGGCGCTGGCTTCCGTAATCCTAAGTTTGGTCAAATCCAATCTGAAGTGAAATGGAAATATCGTGGTCAGATTAACCCTCTGAACAAACAGATGTCTCTGGATGTACATATCACTGCGATTAAAGACGAAGACGGCAAACGCATCATCGTCGGCGACGCAAACCTGAGCAAAGATGGTCTTCGTATTTACGAAGTGAAAGACATCGCGATTTGTATCGAAGAAGCCCCTGTTATCGATAAAGCATAAGCCGCCATTTAGAGACAGAGAATTAGGAAAGAATTTAGTATGACAACTCAAACTACAATCAATAACGAAAAGCTATCTCCGTGGCCTTGGCAGATCGAAGAGAACACAACGCGTTTCGATAACGCAGCAATGTCGACAATCTTGAAAGATTTAAGCCTTGCTTGTTACGTCGTGAACCACCCAGAAAAAGGCTTAGGCGTAAGCCAACAAGCAGAGATTGCATCAGGCGATTCAGCAAGTTCAGCGAACAACCAACCTGTTAGCGCATTTGCTCCAGCTCTTGGTACACAAAGCCTAGGCGACGAAGATTTTCGTCGCTGCCACGGCGTGAAATACGCTTACTATGCAGGCGCAATGGCAAACGGCATTTCATCTGAAGAGTTGGTGATTGCGCTTGGCCAAGCTGGCATTCTTTGTTCATTTGGCGCGGCGGGCTTAATCCCGTCTCGCGTTGAGCAAGCGATCAACCGTATTCAAGCAGCACTGCCAAACGGCCCTTACGCGTTTAACCTGATTCACAGCCCAAGCGAACCCGCACTAGAGCGCGGCAGTGTAGAGCTGTTTTTGAAACATAAAGTAAAAACGGTTGAGGCTTCTGCCTTCTTAGGTCTAACACCGCAAATCGTTCACTACCGTGCAGCTGGCCTTAGCCGCGATGCACAAGGTGAGATTCAGATTGGCAACAAGGTTATTGCTAAGGTAAGCCGTACTGAAGTCGCAAGTAAGTTCATGCAGCCAGCTCCAGTGAAAATGCTGCAAGCTTTGGTTGATGAAGGTCGAATCACAGCAGAACAGATGGAACTGGCACAGCTAGTTCCTATGGCTGATGACATTACCGCAGAAGCCGATTCTGGAGGTCACACAGATAATCGTCCGCTAGTAACACTGCTGCCAACGATTCTTGCGCTGAAAGAGCAAATCCAAGCTCAATATCAATTCAAAACACCGCTACGTGTCGGTTGTGGTGGTGGCGTAGGTACGCCTGACGCGGCTCTAGCGACGTTTAACATGGGCGCTGCTTACATTGTTACTGGTTCAATCAACCAAGCGTGTGTTGAGGCTGGCGCGAGCGAACACACACGTAAGCTGCTTTCGACAACCGAAATGGCTGACGTGACAATGGCTCCTGCGGCAGACATGTTCGAAATGGGCGTGAAACTGCAAGTGGTTAAGCGTGGCACCTTGTTCCCAATGCGTGCCAACAAACTTTACGAGCTTTATACACGTTACGATTCTATTGAAGCGATTCCAGTAGAAGAGCGTCTAAAGCTAGAAAAGCAAGTATTCCGTTCAACACTGGACGACATTTGGGCGGGGACTGTGGCGCACTTTAACGAGCGCGATCCTAAACAGATCGAACGTGCTGAAGGCAACCCAAAGCGTAAGATGGCGTTGATCTTCCGTTGGTACTTAGGGCTTTCTAGCCGCTGGTCAAACACAGGTGAACAAGGTCGTGAAATGGATTACCAAGTATGGGCAGGCCCTGCACTTGGCGCATTCAACGCATGGGCAAAAGACAGCTACCTAGATGATTACCAACAGCGTAATGCGGTCGACCTTGCTAAGCACCTGATGCACGGTGCGGCTTACTTAGCACGTGTTAACTTGCTGACCTCACAAGGCATCAAGCTTGATCCAGAACTAGCGCGTTGGAAGCCGACGCAAAGAATGGCATAGGCATTTCAATACAGCGTTAATTAAGCTCAACGAATAAAAAAAGCGACCTTAACGGGTCGCTTTTCTTTTGGTCATTTTTCTTAAGCTAGCTAAAAGATTAAGACTTCTGCATACGCTTTTTCAGTCGCGCTAAATCAATGGCGCTTGAACGAACCGTTAATTTGATGTGTTCGTAGTCGTACTCTTCTTTAACCACACTCATGTTTGAGCGAATCTCGCCGATGATGCCTTGTCCAGAATAAGGGATAGTGATCTCTTCTTCGATCATGCCTTCTTCAGCAACACCAACGATGTACTTGTGCAGCTTCGTAATATCTAGCGGATCACGAGTCGACGTTAGCATCGCATCTGGGAATTCTTCGATCAGCTCTAATTGCTGTTCTTCAGTCAATCTATCGCACTTATTCAGCACTAATAGTTTTTCGCTACCTTCAACGCCCACTTGTGCTAATACGTCGTGTACGACATCAAGCTGAGCTCGAAATGAAACGTCTGAAGCATCAACCACATAAAGCAACAATGAAGCATCGTGCGCTTCTGCTAGTGTTGAGTGGAATGAAGCAACCAGATCGTGTGGCAATTTCTTGATGAAACCAACGGTGTCTGAAACCAAGATACGTGGCTGAGTAATCGGCTGAAGTGCACGAACCGTAGTATCTAGCGTTGCGAACAGTTTATCTTCACCCACCACTTCGGTTGCGGTCATTGCACGCATCATCGAAGACTTACCGGCATTGGTGTAGCCAACTAAAGCAACAGTGAAAAGCTCCGCGCGCCTTGTGCGTCGGGTCTTCATTTCATCTTGTACGCTTACTAGCTCACGCTTAAGCGCAGCAATTTGGTCACGTACGTTACGACGGTCTAGCTCTAGTGAAGTTTCACCTGCGCCCTGACCCATTTGACGCTCTTTATCACCCTCAGCCGTTTCACGAAGTCGTGGCACTAAGTAGTTTAGACGAGCGATATCAACTTGCAGACGAGCAGTACGAGTACGAGCGTGACGGCTAAAGATTTCGATGATGATGCCAGTACGGTCAAATACTTCCACACCCAAACTCGCCTCAACAGTACGCATTTGAGATGGGCTTAAATCACAGTCAAATACCACAACATCTGCGGCACCGTATTGGAAGTTGCCCGTTGGAAGATCATCAAAATCTAGCTCATCGATTTCAGTATTAAAATCAAACGACTCATCAATAAAGTCTTCATCTTCTGCTTCTTCAATAGAGCCTTGATAACCAGTTAGATGTGCAATTTCAGCAAGCTTACCGGCACCCAACACGTTTTGTCGTTGTGATGAGCTGTGATGTTGCGATTGCGTACCTACTACTTTAAACCCTAGGGTTGTCACTAAGCGAGCAAGTTCGGCAAGAGACTCTTTTGCTTCGTCACCTTTAAAATCCGGTGTCGTAATAGAAATAAGTAAAGCGTTATTCGCCGCTGGTTTTGCTGTTAGTTTCATGTATTCTTCTGTTTATGCACCAAGGTGCAACCTAGTTTTTGGTCTAAAGTAGTGTGATCCTACGCGTTTCTACGTCAGCTTTATAGAGCTAAGGGATACTAAATCAAGATATTATTGCAGTAGAAGCATATATATCGTTTATCCCTCTGTTTTTATAAGGGATAAAAAGCAAGTATAGACAACGAAAAAGACAGCATCACATTACTTATGACTAGTTGGTGATACTGCCTTTGATTGAGACATGAACTTTGATTGTTAAACTAACTCAATAACTAGAAGTTAGAAGTTAGAAATCGATTCTCGCTTCGGTTTGAGCATCGAAGAATACGGCCTTTGATAAGTCAAAATGCAGCGGTGCCATTTGCCCAACGGACACTTCAAATTCTGGCGATAAACGACACGCGACTTCTTGGTCGTTCACTTTAACCATCGCAATAGTATCTGGCCCTGTCGGTTCCAATACCTCTAGTTGTAAGTCTAGCTTTGTAGAGGCAGAAACATCGTCACCCTGCTGCTCGGTAATGTGCTCAGGACGCAGCCCTATCACCAATTCTTTGCCGTCTTGGTCGCGCATACTTTGTGGCAAACGAATATGGTGTTCTTGATCTGCGGTACCGACCACTTTAATAATCGGATTCTGCTCGTCATCCAAATCCACCATGGTCTTAATGAAGTTCATGGATGGTGAGCCCATAAAGCCCGCCACGAACATGTTATTTGGCTTGGTGTAGATCTCTTGTGGTGTGCCTAACTGCTGCAGTTCACCATCTTTCATTACTGCGATGCGATCAGCGAGTGTCATAGCTTCAATCTGATCATGGGTTACATAAACAATCGTGGTATTCAGCTTCTGGTGCAGACGCTTTATCTGATGACGCATCTCAACACGCAGCTTGGCATCCAAGTTTGAAAGCGGCTCATCAAATAGATACAGCTTAGGACGACGAGCTAGAGCGCGTCCCATCGCGACACGTTGACGCTGACCACCAGAAAGCTGCGACGGTTTACGATCCAGCAACTGTTCGATTTGCAGCATTTCCGCCACTCGATTCACTTCTGCGTCAATTTCGTCTTGCGGCATCTTACGGATCTTCAGACCGAAAGCGATATTACCGCGTACCGTCATATTGGGATAAAGCGCGTAAGACTGAAACACCATCGCAATATCGCGATCTTTCGGTTCAACCTGCGCCACGTCTATGCCATCAATTACAATCTCACCCGAACTAATATTCTCTAGCCCAGCGATGGTGTTCATCAAGGTGGATTTCCCACACCCCGAAGGGCCGACAAGTATCAAAAATTCCCCCGAATCGATACTGATGTCGATGCCCTTTAACGTTTCGTTGTCCGCGTTGCGATAGGTTTTACGGATCTGTTTTAAATCTAATGTTGCCATGGGTAATTATCCTTTTACTGATCCTGCCGTTAGGCCACGAACAAAATATTTTCCTGCGAAGACATACACCAACAGCGTTGGCAGTGCGGCGATGATCGCGGCAGCCATGTCGACGTTATATTCTTTAACGCCAGTGCTGGTGTTGACTAGGTTGTTTAATGCCACGGTGATCGGCTGAGTATCTGATCCGGAATAGACCACTCCGAACAAAAAGTCATTCCAAATCGCGGTGAACTGCCAGATCACCGTCACCATAATGATTGGTGTCGAGATCGGTAATAAGATCTTGAAGAAAATCGTAAAGAAGCCAGCACCATCGAGCTTTGCCGCCTTGATCAATTCATCAGGAATCGAGATATAGAAGTTACGGAAAAACAGTGTGGTAAATGCCATACCGTAGATAACGTGCACAATCACCAAGCCGATGGTTGTGTTCGCTAGCCCCATCTTGCCGAGCATGGTTGCCATTGGTAGTAGCACCACTTGGAATGGAATGAAGCAGCCAAATAACAACAAACTAAAGAACAGGTTTGAACCTCTGAATTGCCATTTCGTCACGACATAGCCATTGAATGCACCGAGCAATGTTGAAATCGCAACCGCAGGAATCACCATTTGGAACGAGTTCCAGAAGTAGCCTTTGATGCCTTCACATTTCACGCCTGTACAAGCGGTGTCCCACGCTTTATACCAAGCGTCGAACACCCACTCTTTTGGCAAGCTCATCAGGTTGCCCGCCTTGATATCAGGCAGAGTTTTGAATGACGTCAGCGCCATTACGAACAATGGCATTAGGTACACTAAACAGAAGAAAAGCAGTGCTGAATAAATAAAGATTCGAGCAAAATTGATGTTATTCATCATGACTTTTTCTCCCTAAGTTCAGAGTAAAGATAAGGCACGAGAATCGCTAAGATACCAGCAAGCATCATCATGGCACTGGCAGCACCAAGGCCAATTTGTCCGCGAGTAAAGGAGTGTGCGTACATAAATAGCGCAGGAAGATCCGATGAATAACCGGGGCCACCTGCCGTCATTGCCGTCACAAGGTCAAAGCTCTTAATTGCAATATGAGAAGTAATGATCACCGCACTGAAAACCACAGGGCGCAAGCAAGGTAGAATGATTTTGAGATAGATAGTGGGTAAGCTTGCCCCATCGATTTGAGCCGCTTTGATGATTGAAGAATCGATGCCACGCAGACCTGCTAAGAACATCGCCATCACGAATCCAGAAGACTGCCAAAGTGCTGCAATCACTAAGGTGTAAACCGACATTTCAGAATTGACGAGCCAGTCAAATTTGAAGTCAGTAAATCCCCAGTCTTGCATCAACTTTTCAATGCCAAGACCCGGGTTAAGAATCCATTTCCACGCCGTACCCGTCACGATGAATGACAACGCCATTGGGTAGAGATAGATAGTACGAATCGCGCCTTCTTGGCGGATATTTTGGTCAAGCAATACCGCTAAACCAACACCTAGCAAGATAGCAATAGCCATGAATAGAAAACCAAACACACCGAGGTTGGTGATCGAGGTGATCCAGCGATCGTTATCCATCAGCTTTTCATATTGGGTTAAACCAACGAAGTTGAAGCTCGGAAGAAATCGAGAGTTGGTGAACGACAATGCGGCCGTCCAAAATATATAACCGTAGATACACACCACGGTCACTAACGCAGTTGGCGCCAGCACAATTTTAGGTAACCAATGTTGCAACCTGTCAGCAAAACTCGGTTTCGGTGCAGGCTGGCTCCTTGTGGGTTTTGGAGTCGACTCAGTCAAAACATGCTCCATAACTTATCCTTGTTGCACAATCGAGCCAATGGCTTACCTTTCGGCACCACATCAGCATCACGCATATTAGAATTGGGAGTGAAGAGCAGATAGGCTCCCTACGAGCCTACCCACCCTGGGGGTTCGATAAAGCAACACAACCCGTCACTCACGTGCGTTGTGTGTCGCTTATCAAGTTAGATTAGATAGCCGCTTTCACTGCTTTTGCTAACTTAGCTGCCGCTTGTTTCGGATCGGCATCTTTCTCATTGAAGAAGTTGGTCACTACGTCATAGATCGCGCCTTGAGCGTAGCTTGTTGTCGCTAGGCCGTGAGCCATACTCGGAACAAGATCGCCAGATTCAGCACTCGCTTTGAAGGTTGCCATTGAGTCCAACGCACATTGGTCAAACTTAGACATGTCCATATCTAGACGTACAGGGATAGAACCTTTGTTAAGGTTGAAGACTTCTTGGAAGTCTTTAGTAAGAATGGTTTTCGCTAGATCTTGCTGCGCTTTTTGGTTTTCTTTGTCACTTAACTCAAAGAACGCAAAGCTATCGATGTTGAAGGTAAATTGGCCGTCAGTACCTGGAGCTGGTGCACAGATGTAATCTTTACCCGGCACTTTGCCTGCAGCAGTAAACTCACCTTTCGCCCAATCGCCCATGATTTGCATCGCGGCTTCGCCATTGATAACCATTGAAGTTGCGACGTTCCAATCACGACCTGGAGAGTTGCTGTCGATGTAGTCACGCATCTTTTTGAACTTGGTGAACACTTCCACCATCTTGTCGCCCGATAATACGTCCATATCAAGATCAACGAACGCTTTGTTGTAATCTTCACTGCCTAGTACATCGAGAGCCACCGCTTCGAATACGGTTGCGTCTTGCCAAGGTTGACCACCGTGAGCCAGTGGAATGAAGCCAGCCGCTTTAATCTTGTCTGCAGCAACAAAGAACTCATCTAACGTAGTTGGAACCGTCACGCCTGATTTTTCTAAAACAACAGGGTTAGCCCAAAGCCAGTTAACACGGTGAACGTTGACAGGAACTGCCACATATTCGCCATCCCACTTCATCACTTTAGTCACTACTTCTGGTAGTAGTTCATCCCATTGTTCCTGTTTAGCAGTCGCATCGAGAGACGTTAGAAAACCTAAACCACCCCACTCCTGAATATCATGACCTTTAATCTGCGCGGCAGATGGAGGATTGCCCGATACTGCTCGAGTTTTCAAAACAGTCATCGCACTTTCACCGCCGCCGCCAGCAACAGCAAAATCTTTCCAAGTATGGCCTTGTTCTTCAATCATCTCTTTCAGTACCGCTGCGGATTTCGCTTCGCCACCGGCAGTCCACCAGTGAAGCACTTCCACTTCACCAGCTTGAGAAAATGTTGAGGCAGCAAGAAGAGATAGAGTAAGTAGGGTTTTATTGATTTTCATTATTATCTTCCATGTTTTAGCGGACTCGACGTCCGGTTCAATAAAGAGTCTACTTATTCTGATTGATAAGATTGAAACAAAAGGTAAGCCCTATGTAACACAATTGTTACATTACACTTCTAAGCCTGTGGGGATATAGACTTTGGCTTCTAAGCCGCCTTGAGAGGAGTTGCGAATAATGAGATCTCCGCCGTGTCCGTGCAGGATATTTCGGCAGATCCCGAGGCCAAGTCCGTGTCCTTGGTCGTCGGTTGCAAGCCTAAAGTAGGGTTCAAAGACCATCTCTAGCTTGTCTTCTGGGATACCATTGCCACGGTCTTGAATAGTCACGACCACCCAAAGCTCATCACCACTAACTTCCACTACGGCAGATGAACCATACTTAACTGCGTTGTCGATTAAGTTGGTCAGTACACGCTTAATCGCCAGTGGTTTCGCGACCAATGGCTCAATGACGACCGGCTCGAACTCTACCTTTGTTTGGTATTGGTTATGAGATTCAATCACAGAGAGCACCATTTCATTGAGGTCAATAATGGCATTATTCTCGTGTAGATCGGTGTCTCTTACCGCTTGCAAAGCACCTTTGACCATCATCTCGAGCTCATCGAGATCTTTATTGAATTTGTCTTTCTTTACTTCACTCTCCAACAACTCTGCACGCAATCTTAGACGTGTTATTGGTGTCTTTAAGTCATGGGAGATCGCAGAAAAAAGGTGCTCTCGGTCGGCAACATAGCGACGAATCCGTTGCTGCATGCGATTAAAGGCTCGCGTCGCGGTGACCAATTCAGTCGCCCCCTCTTCTTTCAGTTGGGGCTGCTGAATATCCATGCTCATCTCATTGGCCGCTCTTGCTAACTTTTTCAGAGGACGCACTTGGCGACGAATCATCAAGTAAGTCAAAACCAATAGAATGAGTGTCGAGGAAACTAAGAAAATTACTTGCTCACGACCGAGAATCGTATCGTCGAGCTTTACGTATGGAGCAGGCAACAATGCCGCAATGTATACCCATTCGTGACTGGTCAATTCGATTTGTACAACTAGAATGGGTGGATTCAGCGGTTCTAACGTTAAAGTATGATGTGCCCATGATCGCGGAAGATCGCTTAAATATATGTCATTTTTGAGCAAGCGAAGGTGTTCAGGACGAGAGAAATCAACCCGCACTGACGCCACTTTATTGAGTTTGCTACTCAAAACACTTTCTATCGCTTCAATCGAGGCGGTTTTTAAGCGGGTATCGGGGATCGGTTCGACAATCAAAGCCTCTTTATTGAAAGAAACGAAGAAACGCGTTCCCCCCATATTGCGGATTTGATCCAGCACGATATGACGATATTTAACGGGTAGAGATTGGAAAAAAGTCACCGTTGAAGCAAACATGTTCGCCATGCTCGACGACGCAGAACGAATCCCTTCCAGCTCTTTATGTTTTGATTCGCTATACCATATAGACGTTGCGATACCTTGAGCTATCACCACGGCTAACAGCGTCAACAATAAGGTTCTTGCGACTAACGAATTTGGTTTCAACCAACTCATCCAGTTCATACGAGATATTTCATCCGGAATACTTCATTGGAAGTACTTTATTAACATTACTTCATTAACAGTAGGTCATGCTTAGTGTTCATACTGAACCGGCACAGCAAGAATGTAGCCATTACCGCGCATAGTTTTGATGTAGTGAGGGTATTTACCACTGTCGCCCAGCCGACTTCTCAGGCGACTAAGCTGCACATCAATACCACGTTCAAAAGGCAGCGCTTCGCGGCCTCTAGTGGCGAAAGAGATGGTGTCACGGTCGAGAACTTCATTAGGACGAGTCAAGAACAGCATTAACAAAGAAAAGTCACTGCCCGACAAATCCATTTCCTCTGAGTTTTCATTGTGAGAAATTCTATGCGCGAGTGTATCGAGCGTCCAATCACCAAAAACAATCTGCTTTGGCAGTGCATCACTTGGCTTGTCATCCACTACTTGAACACGTCGTAATAACGCTTTGATACGAGCCATTAATTGGCGCGGACTAAATGGCTTGGCAATGTAATCATCGGCACCAATTTCTAAACCAATAATTTGATCGGTTTCATCCGATACCGCTGTCAGCATGATGATTGGCACATTAGATTGCTTTCGAACTCGCTGACACAAGGTAAAACCATCGTCACCGGGGAGCATAACATCGAGCAGAATCAGGTCTGGATAACCTTGGCTTTGCAGGTGGGCTTCTAATTCAACACCGTCTCCAACAGAAGAGACATCGAAACCCGATTTTGTGAGGTACTCTTCCAGCAGCTCGCGGATTTCTTGATCATCATCCACCACGAGAATTCGAGTATTTGTTGGCATCGCCCAAACCTATTAAATTTACAACTTATTCACATAGTGTATAGGCTGGCCGATTATTTGATTATTGACATGTTTGTAAAGTTAGACGAACAAACAGATAAAGATCACATCTTAGTGACCTCTACCTGTACTTAGCGACTCAAAGAATCATAGAAGGTTAAGAGGAACAGCTGATTTCCATGGCTTTGCCCCACTCAGGCGGCAAGGCGGCAAGGTATTCATAGTCTGGGTGTTCTGCATAAGGGTCAGCCAGAACCACCATTAATGCTTCAATATCGCTGCTATCACCACGCTCGGCTTTATCTATGGCGAGTTGAGCAAGGTAATTTCTGAGGATGAATTTCGGGTTAACCTGTCTCATCTTTTCACAGCGCTCTGCCACTGAACTCTCTTCCAATTCGCAGCGTTGTAAGTAGTTATCCATCCACAGCTTCGCTGCCTCGCGGTCGATAACCAAATCAATCACTTCCTGTGGCGGCAAGGTATCCAAGTTCGACAACGTTCTAAAGAACCTTGGGTAATCGACTTTGTTTTGCGACATAAGCTCAAACATAGATTCAAACAAACGACTGTCACCTTCTTGTTTCGAAAGCAGCCCCAACTTACGACGCATCATCTGACTGAAATAACCATTCATTTGTGGTTCGTATTGTTCGAGTGCCGCCTCAAGTTCGGCTTTATCCACCAGAGGCGAAAGTGAGTGCGCCAGTGCCGATAGGTTCCACAATCCAATTCTAGGCTGTTGATTGAAAGCATAACGACCTTGGTAATCCGAGTGATTACAGATCAATCTTGGGTCATATTCATCAAGGAATGCGAATGGGCCATAATCGAAAGTTTGCCCGATGATAGACATGTTATCAGTGTTCATCACTCCGTGAGCAAAACCATTCGCTTGCCACAATGCGACCATTTCAGCGGTGCGATCAACAATCTCATTAAACATGGCTGCGTAGGGTTTATCTTCATCGAGGCATTCTGGGAAGTGCCACTCGATGACTTTGTCGGCCAATAATTTATGTTCTGCCAACTGATTGGTATAAAACAGGTGTTCAAAGTGACCGAAACGAATATGTGACTCAGCAGCGCGCACCAACAATGCGCCCCACTCTTGCTTCTCACGATAAACCGGCGTATCGCTGGTCATCATCGCCAACGCACGTGTGGTTGGGATATTAAGACCCGCCATCGCTTCGCTACATAGATACTCACGAACCGTTGAGCGAACAACCGCACGACCATCGCCCATACGTGAATAGGGGGTTTTACCTGCACCTTTAAGGTGTAAGTCGAACGTTTCACCACTTTTCGCGACAACTTGCGCTAATAACAGCCCTCTTCCATCACCTAAGTCCGGGTTATAAGAGCCAAACTGATGACCTGCGTATTTCATTGCTACAGGCAAGAATTGCTCAGGTTCAATATTGCCAGATAACGTCTCAAGCAATTCCTCGGAAGCGTTTTCAAATGACGGAAAGCCAAGTTCGTTCGCAAGATTATGGTTCCATGCGAGCCATTGGACATTGCTGAGCGGTGTAGGTTGAATTGGGGTATAGAACAGTCGAGGTAATGCGGTAAATCGATTGTTAAATGAAATAGAATCCCAGACAGACATGAGAGGCACACTGTAGATAAAAGATGATTTAAGATTATCACAGTTTGATAACAACTTCAGATCAGGTTATGCAGTGAGTCTAGTGAGATAAAGGGGTTAATCAGACAAAGAGATTGTTCAGAGAAAAATGTTGTTGAGAGAAAGGTTACTGAGAGAAAGGTACTGCTAAGAAGAGGAAAAGCTAAGTGGCTAGACTGATGAGAAGAGCCACATTTACGAGAGTAAGAGTTCTGACTTTGAAGACTTTTTAACAAGTGTATTCATAATAAAAACTGAAAATATTGAGCCATAAAACTGACTACATTAGAGCAAGAATACCCATTAGAGAAAGGGTAGAGAAAATCCAAGTGCGACTGATAACGCCGAAATTACTGTGTTGAATCATTTCTTGATGCTGCATATGTCTCTCCTCGAGAACGTGATGGTGTAACACCAATATATCGGCTTTTCGCCAAAAGCAGCAAGCATATTAATATTAACCTTTTATGACAGCACTAAGAATTTTCTGTAACTATTCAGCCCTTTGATAAATCGAAAAGTTATGCTCGGCTTGTCGTTGAAAGTAGCGCTCCAGCACCAATAAACACGCCCCCTGTAACACGGTTAAACACCTTGGCTCGACCCTTTGCAAACAACCAAGTTGATGATTTTTCACCTAGGTAGGCGTAGACCAATAACCAAGACAATTCCATGACAACGAAGGTCAAAGCGAACACCACAAATTGAGGAAATAGCGCTATCGATGGGTCAATAAACTGAGGGAAAAGTGCGGTAAAAAACAGGATAGCTTTTGGATTACTCGCGCCAACAATAAAGCCACTCACATAATGCTGCGTAGCGCTTTCTTTAACTGGTTGAGAGCCTGCTTGTTGATTCGATAGCTTGTCATAATCTTGCTGACTCGACCGTAGCGACTTCCAACCGAGATAAATAAGGTAAGCAGCACCCGTCCACTTAATGATATTAAACACCACTTCTGATGAAGCAATAATCACCCCTAAACCGGTAAACGATAACGTTAAGATTCCGGTAATGGCAGTCACGCTACCCAAGGCGGTAAATATCGATAACTTAAAGCCTGATTGCACACCTTTGGTCATGCATAATAAAGAGCTTGGCCCGGGCGAAGCTGTCAAAATCAGCACCGCTAATAAATAATAAATCCATGTATCAAAGCTCATCGCGAATTCTCCTTAACTCACTAAAACGATTAAACATTGACCATCAATATGTGATAGTTATTCAGATTAAGCAACTAAATAATATGCAACGAATCCTCAACGCTAACTACGATATCCAAAATGTAGGTAATAAAAAACGCCATGCACTGCTGCATGGCGTTTAAATTAATACAGATTGGGTTTCTTTAATAACGAAGGTAACCCGAATCTAATCAAAGAAGCTTTTTCGATACAAAGCTTAGTCTATACAAACCTTAGTCTGTGCAAACTTAGTCTATAAAAAAACTTAGTCTTTGTAGAGAGAGAACTCATCTGCGCAAGCCACTAGCTGCTCACGAGTGATCATGAATACGCCATGACCACCATTAGAGAATTCAATCCAAGTGAATGGAATCTCTGGGTACTGATCCATCATGTGAACCATTGAGTTGCCCACTTCACAGATCAGAATACCATCATCCGTTAGGTAGTTTGGCGCGTTAGCTAAGATACGACGAACCAATTTCAGCCCGTCAGTACCTGCCGCTAGGCCAAGTTCTGGTTCATGAGTAAACTCTTCTGGCAAGCTGTTCATATCTTCTTCGTCCACGTAAGGTGGGTTCGATACGATCAGGTTGTATTTCTCTTTTGGTAAGTCACGGAAAAGATCTGAACGGATTGGGAACACTTGCTGCTCCATGCCGTGATCTTGAACGTTCTGCTCAGCAACTTGCAATGCGTCAGTAGAGATATCAATCGCGTCTACTTCAGCGTCAGGGAATGCATGAGCACAAGCAATAGCAATACAGCCACTACCCGTACAAAGGTCCATGATGCGTGTTGGCTCTTCAGTTAACCAAGGTTGGAATTGAGCTTCAATCAGCTCACCAATTGGCGAACGAGGCACAAGAACGCGTTCATCAACGAAGAACTCTAGACCACAGAACCAAGCTTTGTTGGTTAGGTAAGCCGTTGGTGTACGATCATTGATACGCTTGATTACGCGCTCAACAATACGCAGACGTTCGCTGCTCGTTAGACGAGAGTTCATAACATGCGAAGGAACATCAATCGGCAGATAAAGAGTAGGTAAAATAAGTTGTACCGCCTCATCCCACGCGTTATCAGTGCCGTGACCATAAAAAAGGCCCGCTGCGTTAAAGCGACTAACAGTCCAACGAATCACATCTTGAAGCGTGTGTAGTTCTGATACCGCTTCTTCTACAAAAATCTTATCCAAAATTGTCTCCGAAAAGCGCTACAATACTGCTAATTACGTTTCTAATTAGAATTCATAACCTGATGAGCAAAAAAGACACCGACTTCGATGACGATTTCGCCCTATTCAACGATGCAGTAAAGGGCGTTAAAAAGTTGCAACAGGATACCATAGTCCAGCAGCCAAAAAGAAATGCCAAGCAAAAAGAAATTACTCGCACGGCAAGACAAGCCAGTGATAGCGAGTTTTATTTCTCGGATGAGTTCATTCCGCATCTTAGCGAAGAAGGCCCAACACGTTATGCGAGTGATGATGTCTCTAAGTATGAGGTGAAGCGCTTACGTCGTGGTGTCTACGTACCTGATGTGTATCTTGATATGCACGGTATGACTCAACAAGAAGCGAAACGTGAGTTAGGTGCCATGATTGCGCACTGCGTGAAAGAGAGCGTGGCATGTGCCTGCGTTCAGCACGGTATCGGTAAACACATCCTTAAACAGAAGGTGCCTTTATGGTTAGCGCAGCACCCTGACGTGATGGCCTTTCACCAAGCACCTTTAGAGTTCGGTGGTAACGGTGCGTTGTTGGTTTTGCTTGCTATTCCAGACAAATAACTCCGACTCACTATTTCCCCCAACGTCAAAAACAGAAAAGGGCACCTCAAATCATTGAGGTGCCCTTTTCTTTGTTATCTTTCAGCCTATAGGTTAGATATAACCTCGACTATGGATTGATGTTCCAAAGTAACTCGCCTTTTTGTGTCTCAAGGTCGAATTCAATGCAAGCCAAACCTGACGTCGGAAACATAGGTGGCGCCATGCCCGTTGCAAATTCTGCTGTTAAGTAGCCCACTAGAGGTAAATGAGAAACAAATAAAATGGTCTCTAGTTTTTCTACTTCTGCCATTGCTACGGTCAGATCAAACACGTCGTCGGACATTCCATAAGGCGTAATATCATCACAGGTTTCTACTTTCTTTCCAGAAAACGCCTGAGAGATTTCTAACCACGTTTCTTGTGCCCTTAAATATGGGCTCACAAGCACTTTATCGAATTGACTAATCCCCTGCTCATTTGCAGCTTGAGCCACTGCAAGAGATGCCATTTTCCCGCGCTTGGTTAACGCTCGTTCTGCATCCGAATCCGCAAAATGTTCTGCTTCACCGTGGCGCATTATGAATATTTTCATGTTCAGTCCTGTCTACGTAACATTTCGAAAGTCGATATATCCCATATCAGCGATACGCTACTTAGCGTTTGGCTCTCAAACTAGAGAAGCCGCAGTCTATATAAATAATTATATCAAGTCACTTGCTAAAGAGTTCGACTTTCTTAACAATCTTATTAAAAGAAAATAAATCACTGATAAAAATCGATAAAAATGATTTAGAAGTCGCCAAAAAGCTCTTCATATCCCAAAATGTGATCGCAAGGTTTGCACCTCAAATCATCGCGTACATAATTTAAAAACCACCTTCTCTGGAGATGCTTCTGTGCATTTAAGCCCTAATGATGAACATCAATACCGTTACGTAACCTTGGATAACGGATTGCGAGTACTGTTAGTTCACGATCAGAACGCTCAAAAAGCTGCAGCCGCACTCGCCGTTAATGTCGGGCATTTTGATGACCCTACCGACCGAGAGGGTTTAGCGCACTACTTAGAGCATATGCTATTTTTGGGAACTGAAAAGTATCCAAAGGTCGGAGAGTTCCAAAGTTTTATCAGCCAACATGGCGGTAGCAACAATGCTTGGACCGGAACCGAACACACCTGCTTCTTTTTTGATGTTGAATTGAATGCCTTTGAAACTGCACTCGATCGCTTCAGCCAATTTTTTACAGCACCACTTTTTAACGAAGAAGCACTAGACAAAGAACGCCAAGCCGTTGATTCAGAATACAAGATGAAACTCAACGACGACTCGCGACGCTTGTACCAAGTTACCAAAGAACTGGTGAATCACAATCACCCATTCTCGAAGTTTTCTGTCGGTAATATCGAGACGTTGGGTGACAGAAACGGTGAAACGATTCGACAAGAGATCTTGGCTTTCCACCAGCAACAATATTCAGCCGATCTAATGACGCTGACACTGTCTGGCAATCAATCATTAGATGAGATGCAAAGTTGGGTTGAGGAGCGTTTTAGCTCGATTACCAATCACAAACTACAAGGTAAAAAGGTTGCAGTTCCGATTGTTGGCGAATTAAGCACGGGTGTACAAGTACACGTTAAACCGATAAAAGAAGTACGCAAACTTATCTTAACCTTCCCTATGCCAAGCATGGATGAACACTACGGGGTTAAGCCATTATCATTCTTTGCACACCTTATCGGTTACGAAGGCGAAGGCAGTTTGATGATGCAGCTGAAAGAGAAAGGTTGGATTACTTCCCTCTCGGCAGGTGGCGGCGCAAGTGGCAGTAACTATCGTGACTTCACGATCAGTTGCTCAATGACCATCGAAGGCTTAACCAAAACCGATAACGTCGTTCAAGCAATATTTCAGTACATCAAACTCATTGAACAACAAGGCATCGAAGAGTGGCGTTATCTTGAAAAACGCGCCGTTTTAGAGTCCGCTTTCCGCTTTCAAGAGCCCTCCAGACCGCTCGATGTCGTCAGTCATCTTGTTATCAACATGCAGCACTATCAAGAGCAAGATGTGGTGTATGGCGATTATAAGATGTCGCACTTTGACGAAGAGTTACAACGCTCTTTGCTTCCCTACTTATCTGTCGACAACATGCGGGTCACCATCGTAGCTCAAGGCTTCGAGTATGATAGAGAAGCGAAGTGGTACTTTACGCCCTACTCCGTTACGCCTTTTAGCTCAGAGCAGACCCAGTGCTTTACGTGCATCAACCCCGGCTGGATGTTTGAGCTGCCAAGTAAAAACCCATTTATTTGCTACGACTTAGACCCTGCAGAACTCGAAGGTGACGCTAAGCACCCACAACTGTTAGAAGAGCTCGACGGCTTTAAGTTATGGCACCTCCAAGACCATCAATTTCGAGTACCTAAAGGTGTGGTGTATATCGCTATCGACAGCCCACATTCAGTCGCCACCCCGAGAAACATCGTTAAAACACGCTTGTGTGTAGAGATGTTCTTGGACTCGCTTGAAAAAGATACGTATCAGGCTGAGATTGCGGGTATGGGCTACAACATGTATACCCATCAGGGCGGTGTAACACTCACGCTTTCGGGATTCAGCGAAAAGCAACCACAGCTGCTCAACATGATCCTTGAGCGCTTCCAAGCACGCGACTTTAGTCCAACACGCTTTGAAACTATTAAGCATCAATTGCTCAGAAACTGGAATAACGCGTCGCAAGATCGTCCTATTTCGCAGCTGTTTAATGCGATGACCGGAGTACTTCAGCCAAATAACCCGCCTTATTCCGTATTAATTGAAGCATTGGAAACGATTGAGGTCGATGAACTCTCTTCTTTTGTTCAAGCGATTTTGGCAGAACTGCATGTCGAAATGTTTGTGTATGGTGATTGGAAAAAAGCCGATGCACACAAGATGGCTGAAACGCTAAAAGATGCATTACGTGTTCAAGACCAAGCTTACGAAGAGTCACTACGCCCATTAATCATGTTGGGTGAAAATGGTAGCTTCCAACGCGAAGTCGTATGCAATCAAGATGATTCAGCCATCGTGGTTTACTACCAATGTGCTGATATTTCACCTAAAAATATTGCGCTGTATTCATTGGCGAACCATTTGATGTCAGCCACCTTCTTCCATGAGATTCGTACCAAGCAGCAGCTAGGCTATATGGTCGGCACTGGCAATATGCCGTTGAACCGACACCCAGGTATTGTGTTATATGTGCAATCACCGAATGCTGCCCCTGCAGACTTGTTAGCCTCGATAGATGAGTTCCTCAATGCCTTTTACATGGTGCTGTTGGAGCTTAACGACTATCAATGGCACAGCAGTAAACGCGGGCTCTGGAATCAGATTTCAACGCCAGATACCACCTTGCGCGGTCGCGCTCAGCGCTTATGGGTTGCGATAGGCAATAAGGACTTGGAATTCAATCAGAGAGAGCGTGTCTTGGGAGACCTCAAAGGTCTAACACGCTCAGATATGATGCGTTTTGTGGTCAGCCAACTTAAACCTCGTACGGCAAATCGTCTGATTATGCATGCACACGGTAATGCTCATAATGAGGAAGAAAAGCTGTCAGCAGGTGTGGAGATTGGCTCAATTGATGAGTTTCAGTTACGTCCTAAAGACTGTGAACTTGGCTGATAAAGCTGGGATAAAAATCATAAGGTTGATGTGAAAGCATCAACCTTTTTTCTTGGATGAAGCACAAAATCAGATCTCCTATTACGCTCCTTCGTCGCTTTAGGAGATGACGGTAGTTTCGATTGAGATGTGTTTGATCACCTTTCTAATCAACGCAATAACTTACTTTTTATCTCTCGAACATCATTCCCGAAAAGGAGGAACGACTGAGTCGGGAATCTCATTCCTTTCACACTCGTTCATAAAACAATAAAGCCCGCATCAATCGCTTGATACGGGCTTCTTAATCAATGAGTTAGAAAGTTACTTGTAGAAAGATTCACCCAACCCAGCGCGTGTCAGTAGGCCATCGCATGGCGCAAAACGATCACCGTACTTCTTAGCGAAGTCGTTCATCATTTCGACCAATGACTTAATACCAATTTGATCCATGTATCGGAACGGACCTCCTAAGAATGGAGGGAAACCGATACCGAAAATAGCACCAATATCGCCATCACGTGGGCTGCGGATAATACCGTCATCCAAACAACGAACCGCTTCGTTCAGCATAGGTAACACACAGCGCATCGCGATATCGTTGTCGCTCAACTTAGGATCGGGTTGCAGCTTAAGCAGCTTGTAAACTGACTTATCGACTTCTTTCTTCTTACCTTTGTAAGTGTAGAAACCTTTGCCACTCTTACGGCCTTTACGGTTGTCATTCAAAAGAATATCGAACACATCAGGGCCTTGGAAACGATCGCCTAGCTCATTCACTAAAATTGGAGTAATCTTCGCGCCGATATCAACACCCACCTCGTCTAACAAAGTAATTGGGCCAACCGGGAAACCGAAGTCCAATAACGTGCTATCGAGCTTTTCAATCGGCTCATTTGCCAATAATAAGTGCGCGGCTTCATTCATGTACGGAGCAAGAATACGGTTCACATAGAAACCAGCTGTGTCTTTAACAACAATCGGCGTTTTGCCTTGCTTCTTCGCTAATGCTACAACCGTCGAAATCGTCTTTTCTGAGGTTGTTTCATGAGGAATGACTTCAACTAACGGCATTTTTTCTGCCGGGCTGAAGTAGTGAAGACCGACCACGTTTTCTGGTCGCTGCGCCTTCTCCGCAATCTTATGGATTGGCAGTGAAGACGTGTTGGTCGCAAAGATAGTCTCTGGCTTTGCATTGGCTTCAATGTCCGCAACCATTGATTGCTTAAGATCGAGGTCTTCAAATACCGCTTCAATCACCACATCAGTGTGATTAAAGCTCGTAAAGTCGATACCACCAGAAAGCTGAAGCATCTTACTTTCCAGACCAGCTTTAGTCAGAATGCGACGCTTACGCTGCTTATCGAACAACTTAAAGTTGTAGTTCAGCGCGTTCAGAACGCCTTCATTGGATACGTCTTTAATGCGAACAGGCACTTTCGCTTTGGCAACGCTAACATGGCTGATACCAGCACCCATAAGGCCACCGCCCAGCACACCAACACGCTTAACCGCTTTGGGTTCTGCGTCTGCGCCGTGCTCTTTTTTCATTTCAGTGGTGGCAAAGAAAATCGAACGCAGGGCTTTAGATTCTGAAGTCATTACCAGTTCAGAGAAACGCTTCGCTTCATACTGAAGGCCTTTATCAAAACCGTTCTCAAGGCCGTAACGAATCACATCAAGAATCGCATCGGCTGCAGGGTAATTACCGCGTGTTTTCTGGTTGGTTTTCTTCGAAGCCTGTTCAAAAATAACCTTACGACCAAGACCCGTGCGTGAAATAAGCTTCTCTTTGGTCGAAGCTTGGCTTTTAGACGCAAGACGCTTACCTTTTTTTCCGCCTGAGTTCTTTTCAACAAAGCTCTTAGCGACTTCAAGCAAGATAGTTTCTGGCACACAAGCATCGACAACACCGAGCGATTTTGCTTTCTTAGCACGCAACTGCTTACCCGTAAGAATAAGGTCAAGAGAAGGCAGCAACCCGATAAGGCGAGGTAAACGCTGTGTACCACCAGAGCCTGGTAACAGACCTAACTGTACTTCTGGCAAGCCAAGGCGAGTCTTATCTGAGTCGGTACATACGCGGTAATCACATGCCAGCGCAAGTTCTAAACCGCCACCTAAACATGGACCGTGGATCGCTGCGACTACTGGATATGGAAGATCTGAGAGTGTTTGGAACATCTCCTGCCCTTGACGAGCAAGAGACTGTGCTTCGTCAGCCGTTTTACAAGCATCAAGCATTCGTACATCAGCACCAGCGATAAAGTTATCTGGCTTTAGTGAATGAACGATTAAGCCTTTAACTCGGCTTTGCTTTTCTTTTAACTGCTCGAAGATGGCTTTCATTTCTTCAGCAAAAGCCGCTTGCAGCGTGTTCATTTTCTCGTTTGGCACATCAACCGCTAACCAAGCAATATCTTGTTCATCGATATTAAGAGTAAATGCTGTCGCTTTCTTTTTGGTTAATTCAGTCGCCGACGTTGAATCTGGTTGAGCGACGGTTTCTTTTTCTGTTGTTGCATCAAGAGTCGTAGACATTATTCTACCTCCAAGATCATTGCTGCACCTAAACCACCAGCCGCACACGCTGTGTTCAGTGCCAAGCCGCCACCGCGACGTTTCAATTCACGTAATGTTTGAGTCATCATGCGTGCACCAGTCGCAGCAAACGGGTGTCCGTAAGCAATTGAACTACCCAGCACGTTGAATTTCTCCATATCAATCTCACCGATCGCTTTGTCACGGCCAAGATTTTTCTGAGCAAACTCGTCACTTGCAAACATTTTGACGTTCGCTAGAACTTGGGCTGCGAATGCTTCGTGCATCTCGATTAGAGTTAGATCTGACAACTCTAGACCTGTGTTCTTCAACACTTGAGAGGTCGCATAGGTTGGCCCCATCAACATATCCGTTTCAACACCAATCGCTGAGAATGCATAACCACGAATATAACCAAGTACTTCTAAGCCTAGCTCTTTAGCTTTACCTTCGCGCATCAACATCACCGCAGCGCCGCCATCGGTAAGAGGCGTTGCATTGGCTGCCGTTACACTACCGTACTTTCTATCGAATGCAGGGCGCAGTTTAGCGTAGCCTTCAACCGTTGAGTCGTGGCGAACGTTGTTGTCTTCCGCTAGGTACTTTTTATAAGGCGCTGGGAACGCCGTCATCACTCCGTCTTTAATCTTGCCTTCTTTCCATGCTTGAGAAGCCAAAGAGTGAGAACGGTGAGCAAGTGCGTCTTGAGCTTCGCGAGTAATACCATGCGTCTTCGCCATCTGCTCAGCCGTTTGTCCCATGGATAAACCGGTCGAGTATTCTGCGACTGCCGGTGGCACTGGCATCAGATCTTTGACTGAAAGTGTTTTAAGAATCTTCAGCTTCTGACCCATGGTTTTCGTTTTACTCAGCGCTAATAAATTTGCCGCTAACTTTTTCGAAACACCAATAGGCAATACAGAAGAAGAATCCGCACCGCCTGCAATACCGACATCAATCGTGCCAGCCATAATGCTCTCGGTCACGTTGACAGCCGCTTGGAAGCTGGTCGCACATGCTCGTGTCACACTGTAGGCATCGGTATTGATGTCCATGCCCGTACCCAACACGATTTCACGTGCAATATTCGGTGCTTCTGGCATTTGTACGACTTGGCCGAACACCACTTGCTCGATAAGCGCAGGATCGACATCTGTTCTTGCAAGCATTTCGCTCACAACCATTTTGCCTAGGTCAACCGCAGGCACTTGGCTAAATTCTGTACTCTGACGAGCGAATGGGGTTCGTAGTCCAGCGACAACGGCAACACGTTCTCCAGAACGCGTTTTGACTTCCTGTTTGCCCATGGTTTCTCCTTAAAGTTAAGAGGTCTGACCTGAAGCATTGTAAAGAAGTTGTTAATTAAATCAAACGAGCGTTTAAATAAACGTGATACGAGTATCTCACTGTTTGAAAATATAACTGCGTATTCAGGCGAACCTTTTTGGGGGAAAGGTTGTCGTAAGAGACTAAACTATTGTAAGCAAAGACTGTTATCGCTGTGTAGGGAATGGTTTTCTTGAGGCAAAAAAAAACCACACAAAACTGTGTGGTCGGAATGTATATAAAGCAATTAACTTAACGCCAATTGAAATAATCAGTTTCCTGATTAGGAGAAAGTAAAGTCAGCCTTCAAAAGGAAGTGTCGTCTTGCTCAACATGCTAGCCACGAATGACTAACTAGACGACAAGGTGTACTATAGCTTGTTCGAGGCCTTAGATTTTGAAGTAGATCAATTTTAATGTGATTTTACGGTTTCCTGCCGATCGTTAGCCCTAAAAACGAAACAGAATATAAAAACGAAGCACAACGTATAGAGGACAGCTATACGCAGAGCAATTATGGAGGCTCGTGTGTCAATAATAAAAATGTTTGGAAAGAAAACAGCCAAGCGTCCGGTCAACTCTGATATGGACAAACAAAGAAAGTACGAAGCACTCGTTCGTGCCTATCATCGTGACCTCTTTCGCTACGCCTATTGGCTATGTAAAGACAAAAGCATTGCCGAAGATTTAGTACAAGAGACTTGCCTTCGTGCATGGAAGTCACTCGATAGCTTACAAGATGAAAAAGCCGCTAAATCTTGGCTGATCACCATCTTGCGACGCGAGAACGCTCGACGTTTTGAACGCAAACAGTTTGATCTGGTTGATATCGACGATCATGGTAACGATGCAAGTGTCAGCGATGACCCACATCATCAACACCTGTGGTTGCAAGCTCAGATCATGAAACTTGAAATCGATTACCGTGAACCCCTCTTCTTACAAGTGATTGGTGGTTTTAGTGGTGATGAGATCGCGGATATTCTCGACCTCAACAAAAACACGGTAATGACACGTTTATTCAGAGCTCGAAATCAGTTGAAAGAGATGCTGGATACAGAAGAGGCAGAGAGGGGGCAACATAATGGATGATTTGGAATTTCGTCGTCGTGTATTGTCGGAACCTAAGCAACGTACACAAGATATTATTGATGCAGCAGCAAGCAGCGAAGCCAATAGTAACTTTCTAGACGATGTACTATCGCTTGATAAACAGATCCATTCAGCAATGAATGTGGATGTGCCAGACGATCTTGCTGATCGTATACTGTTCAATCAGACCTCAAGCGAAGAAAGCAAAGTAGTAAGACCTACGTTTGCTAGACGAGCGATGGCAATGGCAGCCTCGGTGGCGTTTGTTGCTGGTTTATTGGTTGGCCAAGTTAACTGGGGCAATGCATTCGTTTCACCCGCGCAAGCAAGTTTGGCAGATACGGCAATGAAACATGTTGTCGATGAAAAGAGCTTTGTGAGTGCGCTTGATGAGAATGTTACTTCACAACAAATCAATGCCAAGATGAATCCGTTTGCTTTTCAGTTTGATGAAGCCTTCCCTTACCACGTCTATTACCTGAACCATTGTGGCTTTGGCAAGTCCAACGCAATGCACATGGTTTTCCAAGGCGAAAAAGGCAAGGTCACTCTGTTTTTAACTGGCATTCCGACTGACAAGTCTATCGACTTTGATGAAGAAGGCATGTCAGGCTCAGTAACACCGATCGATGGCAGCAGTTTGATCCTTGTAGGCGAAGATGGCGAGGATGTCTCTAAAATCGCCGAAAAGCTGACAAAAATGATCAAACCAATGAGCTAATTTACTCTCAAAGCCCCGTAACAAAAGGCCCAGCAAGTATATCACTGATATTGCTGGGCTTTATTTATCAATAAACCGAAAAACCATTCACCACACCAATACCTCTAGAGTTAAAACTCTAAAAAACAGCATTTCACACCATTTTCGTGCCAGATAGGCGTCATTTCCATAATTTTACCCTCAAAATTTCCAATGGTCGGATTTGTATATCGTATACTTGCGAATAGGATCAGCCACCATTGAGCAATTGCTCAAATTAATCGCCCTGTAGAGGCGGATATATAAAGGAATAAATGAATGACTACCAACAACACGCGTCTGTTTAAAAAGTCTCTTTTAGCAGTAACAATCACACTGGCGTCTTCGCAAGCGATGGCAGCAGGTTTCCAACTTAACGCACAATCAGCAACCGGCATCGGCCGTGCTTTCGCTGGTGATGCAGTAATCGCAGATAACGCGTCAGTAATGGCACGTAACCCTGCAGCAATGGCACTATTTGATAAAACTGAACTATCTCTTGGTTTTGAAAGTATTACTTCAATGATTGAAGTAAACGATGTCAACTATATGGGTGGTGCAGTGCCTGTCGGTGATACAGATGATGTAGGTGATACGTCAATCGCTCCGAACATCCACTTAATCGTTCCAGTAAACGACAAATTTGCTTGGGGTGTGAATGCTTACTCAAACTTCGGTACCAAAACAGAGTTTGAAGACAGCTATCCTGCGGCTGAATACGGCGGCTTGACTGATGTTAAGAGCATCAACTTTGGTCTTGCTGGTTCATACCGCCTAAACTCTCAATGGAGCTTTGGTGCTGGCTTAGATCTTATCTACGGCCAAGGTACAATGAAACGTACAGCTGGCGCAGGTTTTGGCCCTGGAGCTCCATCAATGGGGATCCCACCGGCAGGAACTCCTTTATTAAACGTCGACGAGGCTGATGGTTGGGCAGTAGGCTTCAACGTTGGTACTGTTTACGAATTGGATGAGAACAACCGCTTTGGCTTGTCTTACCGCTACAGCCCTGAAATCACAGCTAAAGACGATAAAGGTCAAGAGATTACTCTTCCTCTACCAGACATTGCTGAATTCTCTGGTTACCACAAAATTGAAGATACCAAATTTGCAGTCCACTACTCAGTACAATGGATCGGCTGGGGTGACTTCGATCAAATCGAATTCGAAAACTTATCTCAAGGCGCTATCCAAGGTACATACAATAAAGAGTACCAATGGCAAGATGGCTGGCACTATGCAATTGGTGGTACTTACTACCTAAACGATACTTGGACACTTCGTACTGGTTACATGTACGACACAAGTGCACAAGACGAGCTGACTTCAATTTCTGTACCTGATTCTGATCGTCAGTGGTTATCTGCTGGTTTTACTTACCACATCGATACAGCATCTAATGTAGACTTTGGTTTCACTTACCTATTAGGTGATGATGTAGATGTTAAGGAAACCTCTTCAGGAACTCCGCTTACAGCAACTACACATGCTGATGCAATCCTACTAGGTCTGCAGTACAGCCGTAGCTTCTAATATAATCGAAGTTAACAATCCCAAAGGGTCGCATTATGCGACCCTTTTTTATTGCATAACCCACTGACCGACATCGATTTAAGCTTACAGCTGTAGCCTGCAGAGGTAAATTATGCCTACAAGTGTACGCTCAAACTTCGCAACACAGCCGAAACATTTAGATTATTTCTCTAATAATTAAACACATTTACTCATTTAATCCCTAAAACACTGTTTTATTCGAATTTCATTTTTAAAGTAATAACTCTAAACGTAGAATCACGACACTAAATACTTATGATTCAGCGAACATAATAATGAAAATGAATAAGACTCTTCTATCTGCTGCAGTGGCAGTTGGACTACTTTCGACTTCTACCGTCACTCAAGCGGCTGGTTTTCAACTAGCAGAATACTCAGCAACAGGCTTAGGCCGCGCGTATGCTGGTGAAGCTGCAATGGCAGACGGTGCAGATGCACAATGGCGTAACCCAGCAATGCTGACTTACCTAGAAGGCACACAAGTTTCTGTTGGTGGTATCTACGTTAACCCTAACATTGATGTTAAAGGTGAAGTAAACCACGCTCACCCTGCTATAGGTACAAGCCAAGCATCTTCAAACGATTTCGCAGATGACGCTATTATCCCGAATCTTTACATTTCTCACCGTTATAATGAAAAGTTCGCTGTCGGTTTTGCATTTGGCACAAACTACGGCATGGAAACTAATCTAGGAGATGACTTCAATGCTTCTCATTTCGGTAACGAAGCAAGCGTAATCACTAAAGAAGCTAACCTAAACTTTGCTTACCAAATTGTTGAGCAAGTTAGCATTGGTGGTGGCATTCGTTACGTTATGGGTGAAGGTAGCTTTGGCGCAACAGCACCAGCAAAAAACGCAGTCGCACTAGACTCAAATAAAATGCCAATCTCCGTTCCTGCTGGTACTACATTGAAATATATGGAAGGCGATGATACAGCTTGGGGTTGGCAAGTAGGTACAGCGTGGCAGATCAACGAAGACCACCGCATCGGTTTTGCTTACAAGTCTGAGGTTGAACTGAAATTAGAAGGTCACGCAGAAGGCATTGGCTTTGGCATGACACCAGGTCAACGTGACAACGGCCATATGATGTTAGCACTTCCTGCAACAGCAGAACTTGCAAGTTTCCATCAACTAACAAAAGCATTGGCAGTTCACGCTAGTTTCAACTGGACTGATTGGAGCTCTTTCGAGAAGCTTCAAGCAGAACTGAACACATATGGCAGCCATACAGTTAAAGTTGAAAACTGGGAAGATAACTACCGCCTTGCTTTAGGTGCAACTTACCAAGTTGACCCAAAACTAGCACTACGTACTGGTGTAGCTTACGATACTTCTGCAGTTAGCGACAAAAACCGTACTATCACTATTCCAGAAACTGATCGCACATGGTTAAGTGTTGGTGCTGGTTACCAATGGTCTGAACAGCTTTCATTGGATGCTGGCTTTACTTACATCATTGCTAAAGATGCTCCAATCACAGAATCTCGTGGTTACGCATCTGACGATGCAGCCGAAGCTGTTGGCGGTCAATTTATCGGCACAACGACTGGTAATGTTTGGCTAGTAGGTATCCAAGCTAACTACCGTTTCTAATCTGTTTTACTTAGTCTAAAATAACAAACATTAAAAAGGCTCGATGTTATTTTCAACATCAAGCCTTTCTTTTATCAGTTATTCAAAATCTTATATCTAGTAATCTTCTAGGTATCCGTCAATGAAATCTTCTTCTTCCAGATCGACTTCTTCAGGTTCGATTTCGGCTTTAAAGTCACGACGCTGAATGTAAACTTCACGAGTCAGAGCATATGGATCTGGCGAGCCATCCAACAGAGCTTCTTGAGAAACTAACTGAGCTCGAGTCTCCATACCTTCAAATGCCCACTTTCCTAGGCTCGCCCAGAAGTTCAACAGAGCTAAAGGCACATATAAACTATCCACTTGCTCCGTCACTTCACGAGTCGTAATAGGGCCATAACCCGGTACCATAAAGTACGGTCCGTTACCCACCCCATAATGACCAATCGCATCAGAAAACGACTTGTCGTCATATTTGGTGATACCCGCTTCACTGGCAATATCGATTAGGCCTAACAAGCCAAAGGTTGAGTTAATCCAAAAACGGTTGAAATGGTCGAGTGCTTTCTCGCCATTACCCATGAATATGTTGTTCACCATGCTCGCAGGTTCGTCTAAGTTGGCTAAAAAATTTGAGATACCAGAACGAACTGGAACAGGGGTGTAGCCAACATAAGCGAGTGAAACAGGACGAACTAAATAAGGATCAAGATATTCGTAGTTGATATCCCACATCGCTCGGTTGAACCCTTCGAAAGGGTCATTCGGGTGGGACTCTTCGACGTATTCAGAGGTTTCGAGGTTATTATCGTTCGTGCTTTCATCTGGCGCGCTAGAACAGCCCACCGTTAAGCTTGCGATAAAAAGTAAACTCGAGAGTCTTAAAACACTGACAGACATATCACCTTTTCCATAAGGAATTCATATAATAAAAAAAGGCCAGCAATCGCTGGCCTCAATTGGTTGCGTAAGTCTATACCGTTTGTTGCAAAATCGGAATAGCTAACACCTATGCAAAATGATGATTAATATTGCTTATTTATATTAATGGTCACTGGAGCACCCAGTTCAACCACTTCACTTTCACCGTACCAATCACCATCGCGAGTTGAAACGTTACCATCTGTATCAAGCCTAGCTCTAACCATCAGAGTTTCAAGGCTAGACAACTTCGAGCCTTCCATCATGCTGTTACCATCATCGAGAACAACAGTGCGAGGGAAAGAACCCAATGGGTAACGGGCTGCAGCGACCGGCATTGGCGAACCATCAGCTCTATGTACCGAAACAACCAACACAGACTTAGGATCAGCGTTCACGTCGCCAGACAGCTCAAGCGTTACTGCAACGCTCTTACCTTGGTCAACACCCATGGTGTCGCCCATTTTCTTCTGAGCACTTTCAATACTGCGTGACAACATCTCGTAGCGACTGTCTTGTGGACCAATCATCTGTTGCATGATGCTCCAGTACTTGACAGCACCTGGGTAGTCTTGACGTTCAAACGAATCGAACGCTAGTAATGAGAACACACGAAGATCAACATAATCATTTTGAATCAAACGGCTCAAAATCAAACGCGCTTGGTTTTGATCGGCTTCGTCAGGTGAAAGCATCAGTGCTTGAGCAAAACCTAGCTGAACATCTTCATTCTTAGGCTCAAGTTTGTAAGCTCTTTCCATAGAATCTTTCGCTGTTTCTGCGTCACGGTTTGCTAATGCAATACGACCAAGCAATAACCAACCAGTTGAATCTTTTGGTTGATAGTGAAGACGAGTACGAAGCGCTAGAGTCAAATCTTCAAGTTCATCATCGGTAAGCGTTCCACCTTCTGATGACATTAACTTTTTAGACAACTCAGGAAGGTTTGAACTCACTTCTTGCCAGTGTTGAACCTTATCTAATGCACCAAACTGAAAGTACATACCATAAGTCACAACCAGAACCAGGATCACTGACGGTACAACGACACCCAGCGTAGATATTTGCGTTCTCTTGATTTTTTCTTGCGTTGGAACGTCATCAAGTAGCGACTGTTTTAAGTCAGCGATCAGTTCTTGCTGGTTATCAACAAGGCCTTCTTCAGCTTCTACCTCTAATTCAACTAAGCGATCTTTATAGAAGGCTTTATTCAACTCATCGCGAAGCACGTCATCGTTGTTTTCCTTCTTGTTCAAAAAAGGCAGAACAATCAATAAAACTGCGGCTAGCGAAAGGACAATTGTAGAAATCCAAAATAGAGTCATTACTGTTTATCTCCGTCGTTCTCTTCGTCGAGTAACGCTTTTAAACGTGCTTCTTTGTCTGCATCCCAGTCTTTATTGGACTCTACTGCTTTTGATTTTGACTTTCTGCTTCGTAAAACAATCAAACCAAAACCTAATACAACAACCGCAAACGGACCAACCCATAGGATCGATGTCGCTAAGGTCAGTGGTGGGTTGTACGTTACAAAGTTACCGTAACGAGCAATCATGTAATCAATAATTTCTTGCTCAGACTTGCCATCTTTTGTCATCTCATACACTTTTTGACGCAAGTCGACCGCAAGTTCCGCGTTCGAATCACCAATCGTGTTGTTCTGACATTTTGGGCAACGAAGCGTATTGCTCAAATCTTTAAATTGCTGCTCTTGATCGACCGTATCAAACTCATGAAATTCGATAGGCGCAGCCGTTACCGACGCAGAGATAGCGAAGGTGGCAAACATTGCTACAAGTGTTTGTTTAATCATTTCGCCTCCTCCAATAACTCTTGGTACATCGGCTGAAGCGTCGATGCCCAGTTAGTCGGGTTCACGTCACCAACATGGCGGTAACGAACCACACCGTTAGCATCAATTAGGAAGGTCTCAGGTGCGCCATATACGCCAAGGTCAAGACCTAACATACCGTTGCCATCGAACAAGCTGATTAAGTACGGGTTGCCCAGTTCTTTTAACCAACCAACCGCTTTATTACGATCATCTTTGTAGTTAAGACCAATAATCTTAACGCCTTGATCCGCTAACTTATTCAGGTAAGAGTGCTCTGCATAACAAGTAGGACACCAAGTCGCCCACACATTAAGAAGCAGCGGCTCACCTTTAAAGATAGCTTGATCATGAAACTTACCCGGCTGTTCCAAATCCTCTAGGCCAAACTCAGGAACCTGCTTACCAATCAATACGGATTCAAGTTTAGTCGGGTCATCACCCGACTGGTTACGCATCAATTGAGTTGCAAAGATTCCAGCTAGAACCATGAACGCAATCAATGGAATGAATAAAATCTTCTTGTTCATTCGAATTAAGCCTCCTGCTCTTGAGCCGACTTTTTCGTTGGCTTACGGAAACGGTAACGACGGTCACTGATAGCAATCACACCACCAATCGACATGATCAAAGAACCCGCCCAGATCCAACGTACAAATGGTTTGTAGTAGATACGTACAGCCCAAGATTTGTTGTCGTCTAAACGCTCACCCATTGCGATATAAAGGTCGCGCGTTACGCCACGATCAATCGCCGCTTCAGTCATCATAGACTTAGCTGTAGTGTAGAAACGTTTTTCAGCGTGAAGCGTGTTGATGTATTTGCCTTCTTTGGTAATTTCAAAGTCAGCAATGTAACCATCATAGTTAGGGCCGTCTTTGTCACGAACCCCTGTAAACAGGAAGCTGTATTCTTCAAGTTGGTAGCTTTCGCCTGGCGCTAAACGCACATCACGTTCGATGCTGTAGTTTTGCACCATCGCGATACCGATCACTGTTACGGCTAAACCCATGTGACCACAGATCATTGCCCAATGGCTACGAGGTAGCTTAGTTAGGCCTTTCATGAAGGTATGACGGTGTGTTGCACGCTCATGCAGCTCAAAGCCGTGCATGAAGAAGATCCAGAACGCCATCACCCAACCAGCAAAAGCAGTACCACTGAAGCGGTCAGCTAGCATGGTCACCATTAGTGCACTTAAACCTAACGAGAAGATACCCGAAACTAACATCGGCTTAATAAGCTTAGACAGGTTGTCACGTTTCCAACGGATCAGTGGACCGATACCCAATAAGAACGAGAACGGGATCATTAACCAGAAGAACAACATATCAAAGAATGGTGCACCGATTGAAACCGAGCCCAGACCTAACTGCTTATGAACGAGTGGTAACAATGTACCCACTAACACAACCACTAACGCAGCAATCAATAAGATATTGTTGCCGAGTAGTGCATTTTCACGAGAAACCAAATCAAAGTTACCACGGACACGAACCGATGCGCCTTTAACAGCAAACAACAGCAGTGAACCACCGATAACGAACACTAGGAAACCTAGAATAAACATACCACGAGCAGGATCTGACGCGAATGCGTGAACCGATACCAAGATGCCCGAACGAACTAAGAATGTACCTAGTAAGCTTAAAGAGAATGCAGAGATAGCCAGCAATACTGTCCAGGCTTTAAATGTGCCACGCTTTTCTGTTACCGCAAGCGAGTGCATCAGCGCTGTACCAGCCAACCAAGGCATGAATGAAGCGTTTTCTACTGGATCCCAGAACCACCAGCCACCCCAGCCAAGTTCGTAGTAAGCCCACCATGAACCAAGTGCGATACCTACCGTTAGGAATAACCAAGCAGCGATTGTCCAAGGACGAGACCAACGAGCCCAAGCCGTATCTAGACGACCGCTCATTAGAGAAGCAATAGCGAAAGAGAACGCAACCGAGAAACCTACATAACCCATGTAAAGCATAGGCGGGTGAATAATCAAACCCGGGTCTTGCAGTAATGGATTCAAGTCACGGCCATCGACAGGAAAGTAAGGCAGTGTACGTAAGAACGGGTTAGACGTTACGATAATGAACAGCAAGAAGCCGACAGTAATCAAACCCATGATAGCCAGTACGCGAGCCACTGACTCTTGAGGCATACCACGGCTAAACGTCGCTACTGCAACCGTCCAACCCGCTTGGATAAGAACCCAAAGCAGTAATGAACCTTCATGAGCACCCCAAACCGCTGTGATTCGGTAGTACCAAGGAAGTTGGCTATTCGAGTTACTTGCTACGTATTGAACCGTAAAATCATTGGTGTAGAACGCGTAGCACAAGATAAAAAACGAAATCGCTAGGAATCCGAACATACCCCATGATAGCGGTCGTGCACTATTCATTAATAATGTGTTATTTCGAGCTGCCCCATACAGCGGGAGCACACTCAATAGCAATCCCAGCCCTAAGGACAGGATCATGGCAAAGTGGCCGATCTCGGCTATCATTGAGCACTTCCTTCTTTTTGTTCTGTCGAGTACTGCATTGGCTCATGGGTTTTCTTCATTGCTTCAGCAACTTCAGAAGGCATGTACTCTTCATCGTGTTTCGCTAAGACTTCGAAAGCTTCAATTGTTGTCGCATCTTTCAGAACGCCTTGAGCAACAATACCTTGCCCTTCACGGAAAAGATCAGGAAGAATGCCATCGTATAAAATCGTTACTTTAGGACCAACATCTTTCAAGTCAAAGCTTACACGTAGTGATTCGTTGTCACGGCTTACAGAACCGACTACAACCATGCCACCAATACGCAGACGTTGGCCAACTTCAGGTTTCTTGCCGTCTTTGCCGTTAACAAGCTCAGTTGGCGTGTAGAACAGATCCATGTTCTGGTTAAGCGCATAAACCATTAATCCAACAGTTGCACTGATACCAAAAAAGATCGCTAAGACAATGCCCAGCCTCTTTTTACGTCTTGGGTTCATAGAGTGTTCTCCATATTTTTTGCTGCATCGATACGAGCTTGACGATCAATCTTAGCTTGTACTTCATTTAGTAATTGCTTACCACGACGAACGCTTAAGACCAGTAAAATGATCATCGCGAGGAATGTGATTCCAAATGCACTCCATACATATGAGGCGTAGCCACCCATGGCAAAGAAATCACTCAGAGATTCAAAATACATAATTACCTACCCTACTACGCTTTATCAGCCGCGAGTTTACGAACCCACGGACGGTGACTTTCTTTACTGATGATTTCGTTTCTAAAACGAACCATAGTCACTGCACCAAAGAAAAAGGCGAAGCCGAAGATGTTGAGAAGAAGCGGCCATAGCATGTCACTTGAAATAGAAGGCTGATCGAACTTAGTAATCGTCGCGCCTTGGTGAAGTGTATTCCACCACTCTACTGAAAAGTGAATGATAGGTAGGTTGATGACACCAACGATCGCCAAAATACCTGCTGCTTTCGCTGCGGTTTTTTGGTCGTCAAACGCGTGGTGTAGTGCAATCACACCCAAGTATAGGAATAGAAGAATCAGCTCTGAGGTCAAACGTGCATCCCAAACCCACCAAGCACCCCACATTGGTTTACCCCAAACAGCACCGGTTAGCAGCGCTATGAAGGTAAAGACAGCACCAATAGGCGCCATAGCCAGTGCAGCCATGTCTGATAATCTCACCTGCCATACCAAGCCGATGAATGCCGCAATTGCCATCGACATGTATACGCCCATCGACCAAATTGCAGACGGAACATGGATATAGATGATACGGAAGCTATCGCCTTGTTGGTAATCAGAAGGCGCAAATGCAAGCCCCCACACAGTACCTACTGATAGACACAATAGCGCTAGGATAGAGAACCACGGCAGAAGTTTACCAGCAAGCTGATAAGAGGTTTCTGCTTTGGCATAGGGATGGAGCCATTTCCACATGTTGTAATCTCACTCTTACTTCATATTGCTTACAGCTATCACAGCTATAATTATTATAATTTATTTGGCTTACTGTCTCTTTCAGTGACTCTATGAGTTTAAAAGCTTCAATTAGTTCACTCTGAACAAACAAAGTGGAAGTGAGCGCTTGGTTAGCTAGTTTTAATCAGATAATTAACTAGTTAACACTCACTCTCAGCGCTGCGCTTATGGCAAATGGGGTGAGCGTCATTGCGCCCATTAGCATTGCCCCTAACACAGCTAATTGTCCGTTATACGCAACGCCTAGTGCTGCCGCATCAATCGCGGATGTAGCAAATATAAGAATTGGGATATACAACGGCAAAATAAGCAGACTTAACAGCACACCGCCTTTTTGTAATCCAACCGTTAAAGCGACACCAATCGCACCAATAAAGCTTAATGCAGGCGTACCAACCAATAACGTTAAGACCACCGATAACCAAGTATCGAAATCCAAGGACAGCAGTACCGCTAACAACGGACTGATCAATATTAATGGTAACCCTGTCAATAACCAGTGCGCTATGACCTTGGACAATACTACCAACTGCAACGGGATGGGCATCAGCATCATCTGCTCGAGGGCGCCATCTTGAAAATCATCTCGGAATAGTCGTTCGAGAGAGAGTAATGCAGAAAGTAAAGCAGCAACCCAAACAATGCCCGCTGCGATACGCGCAAGTAGGTTTGGCTCAGGGCCGATACTCAATGGGAAAAGGGTGATGACAATGATAAAAAACCACAGAGGGTTAAAGATATCGGCTTGGCGACGAAATGCGATCAACAGCTCACGTCGAATGATCGTTGTCATTGAAGAAATCATATTACTCACCCAACTTTATTTTTCTTAGTTTCGGGCTATCAGCAAACATATCTTGGTGTGTGGTTAATAACACAATGCCACCGTTGTCTGCATGCTGAGAAAAAAGAGACTCAAGAACTTTAACGCCTTGCTTATCAATGGCAGTCAGCGGTTCATCTAGAATCCACAACATTTGCTTACTTAACCACAGACGAGCCAATGCTACACGGCGCTGTTGACCCGCCGAAAGTTGACCTGCAGGCACGTCTTCTCGTCCAGCAAGGCCGACTTGAGCCAATGCATTGTAAAGTTCTTCCTTACTCGTTCCACTGCTGTGAATCGATTGATAGAAGCTCAGGTTTTCATAGGCACTAAGCTCGCGTTTTACGCCAGTTTGGTGACCAAGAAAAAGCAAATTTTGGTGATACACATCTCGACTCGTTTCAATGGACTCACCATCCCAAGAGATAGTGCCTTCATCACGATCACCTAAGCCGGTGATAATCCTAAGGAGTGTCGTTTTCCCAGTACCGTTACGACCTTCAACCTGAACCAGCTCACCGGGTTTCAATTGAAAAGACAACGATTCAAATAGAACCCTGTCGTCACGAATAGCAGTTAAATTTGAGACTTCAAGCATAGGTAAATTTAGTCGAGTAATGAAAGGGCTATAGTAGCACACCAATATGGTGACAAAACAGGACTAGGCGTTTTCGATAGAACAAACTCCGTAAGAAACTGTTACCACCGCATCACAATTTACACATTTTCATCAACAAACAAGATACTGCCTTAGATACAAGCACTTATAAACATCGTTCTATATAGAGCTGTCAGGCACAAAAAAAGAAGCCGAAGCTTCTTTTAAGAGGAGTGCACGATAAACATCAATTACTCAATACGCAGCGAGCGCTCGATTTAACGACGTCGAGTTGGGTCTCTGCGCTTATGAGATGCATCTGGTTGTTCATCGTACGATGAAGGGTTACTTCTTAGCGAAGGAATTTTTTCCTTACCCGCGAGCTTATTCTGCAGAGACATCATCAGCTCAGCTTCAGCTTTAGGTAATTCACACTCTTCGATCAGTTCGTTTATCCCTGCACCAAGCTGAACCATCTTCGTTGCACGCGTGTACAAGCGCCCATCGGTATCAACATGTTCCAGCTCTACAATGCGTTCATTCAAGTGCTTTATTAGATCTTGCTGTTCCGTCACTTTCTGACCAAGGCCAACCACGACAGAGCGAACCTCAAGCAATTGCTTGCTCGATTTTTGAAGCTCTTTGTCCAAGTTACGAACTTGCAGGCGTGACTGATCGAGCTGCTTTTGAATCGCACGTTTTACTTTGCTAATCAAAATCACGATGAATAACGTAAAAACCCCGACTCCGGCAATCAGAGCAACAGGGCTTAAAGGAAGCGCTTCAAACATTACAGGTGAGCCATCTCATCCCATTCGTCTTCGCTTAGTAGTTTGTTTAGATCTACTAAGATAAGCAGCTTGCCATCACGGTTACTTACACCTTGGATGAACTTAGCACTTTCATCAGTACCAACACTTGGAGTAGTGTCGATTTCAGAAGAACGTAGGTAAACCACTTCAGCAACGCTGTCTACTAGAATGCCAATGACTTGACGCTCAGATTCAATAACGATGATACGAGTGTTGTCTGTGATTTCACCTTGCATCAAACCAAAGCGAGAACGAGTGTCGATAACAGTAACAACGTTACCACGCAGGTTAATAATACCTAGAACGTAATCTGGAGCACCCGGTACTGGAGCAATTTCACTGTAGCGAAGTACTTCACGTACCTGCATAACATTAATGCCGTAAGTTTCTTCTTCTAGCTGGAATGTCACCCATTGAAGTACTTCATCATTGGTTGGGTCTTTTCTTACTTCAATTTCACTCATATGAGACATATTTAATCCTCTTGCCGTCGTTACCGACCACTATTATTAACTTGATGCGTTTATTGTTAGCCTAATGCTTATTACTAGCTTAATGCTTTTACATCTAGCCCTGCGTTTAGCATGGCGATCAATGCTTCAACATGAATCAAAGCACACATTTTTTCTTTTACCATACCAGCGAGCCATGGGCGTTTACCTGCCATTTCTCGCCAACGAACTTTATCTGTATTAAGAAGCTCGGTACCTTTAAGTTCAGTCCCCGCGAGCCCCCATAAGCTTTCGCCAAGCATCACTATATATTGATAGTTTTCTTTGTATTCATCATTCGTTAGTTTCTCAGGCATCACCCACTTTGCAGTGTCGACCACATCTAACTGACTATCTCGATTTGTTTGCAAACCTAAATACCAAGCAGGCTTACCAATCAAATGGCTTAGCTCTTCAAGGCGATGAATACCACCAAGCTCATCAAGAGGAACAGCAAATGTTACCCCGTTGACGTCAAAATACAGTACCTGAAAATCTTCTGTTCGAGCCGTAGTTTCCCAAGATGTAAACCGTTCAATACCGCCAGATTGAGTTTCAAGCTCAACTTCGGGTTCACTGATAGATTCAATTTCTGACTCTTCAGTGTGAGTTCCGTCTTGCTGAGCTTCAACCTGCGACTCTTCAGCTATTGGAGACTCTTCAGCTATTGGTGACTCAGCTTGCTGCTCAATTGGTCGTTCAACAGGTCGATCAACAACCATTGATGAATCTGACTCTGGGAGGTTCCAATCTTGAATCTCAGGCTCTACAGAAAGCTGAACGGATTCCACCGCAGCATCAAATATTTGCATGTCTGCTTGCTGAGCAATTTTCTGCGTGTTCTGATCCATTAATTCATCAAGATTCAGTTCATCAACCACGTTCGTCGCTTCTAAGCGGTTCAGTAATTTTTGAACATCTTCCAGATTGGGCACTTCAAATTCAGCTTCTCGCAACTCGGCATAGGTCGAGTAACTCGAATATTTGGGCTCTGGCTCTGGCTCTGGCTCTGGCTCTGGCTCTGGCTCTGGCTCTGGCTCTGGCTCTGGCTCTGGCTCTGGCTCTGGCTCTGGCTCTGGCTCTGGCTCTGGCTCTGGCTCTGGCTCTGCAGATGATGACTCATCGCTGGTCTCGTCAACAAAAAATTCGTCAGAATCCAGCATTTCATCACCTAACAGCGCAGTAAAGTAATCATCCAGTGCTTGTTCACTTGATAAACTTGATCGCGCCATTGTTGATTCTTTATTCGCGCTCATTTATCGCCAGCCTTTCGAGATAAATAAGCAGCTGTTTGTAAGCAAATACACCACGACTACCCGATGCAAAATGAGATGCTGGTAAGCGCTTTAGGCTCGCATCTCGAAACTTAGTGTCTATCGGCACAGCGGATGTCCAAACTTGATTTGGATAATCTTCTTTTAGCTGAGTTAATGTTTGCAGTGATGCTTTAGTTCGCTTGTCGTACATCGTTGGGACAATCGTCACCTTAAACGGTGTTTTGCGAGACTTCTGCATGATAGCCAAAGTGCGAATCATGCGCTCTAAGCCCTTCATTGCCAAAAACTCAGTCTGTACCGGAATCAAAATACGGTCACTGGCAGCCAATGCGTTGACCATCATCACACCCAAGATCGGCGGACAATCGATAAGCACATAGTCATAGTCGTCTTTCAAAGCGGCTAAAGCACGCTTCAAGATCAACCCCATACCGCTTCGATTTCCCATCACACGGTCTAATGTTGCCAAAGACATGTGCGCGGGAATAATATCGATACCTTCGACTTCCGTTTGTAAAATCAAAGGTCTTACTGTCGGCGCGTTAAACTCACGCAACTGAAATAGATCAAACAGACTCGATTCCACCGTATCTGAGTCGTAACCCAGATAGGTGGTTAGTGATGCATGCGGGTCAGTATCAACCAACAGAACACGGTGCCCCTTCAACGCAAGTAAACCTGCTAGGGTCACGGTCGAGGTCGTTTTACCAACACCACCTTTTTGGTTTGCAACACTCCAAACAATCATTTCGATTTACCTAAGCTAACCCAACTTCAACCAAAATCCTTTCCGCAATGCGGTCTAGAGGGAGGTCTTCAGTAGAAATGCCAGCTTTTGCTACAGCTTGAGGCATACCATATACAACACAGCTATCTTCGTCTTGCGCCCAGATTGTCGAGCCCGCAGTTTTTAACATACGCGAACCTTCTCGACCATCAGCGCCCATACCGGTCAGTATCATAGACAAGACTTTGTCACCGTAGATCTTCGCTGCAGAGCCGAAGGTTACATCCACACAAGGTTTGTAATTCATTCGGTCGCCGCCATCGATAATTCTTAAGCGAGCAGATCCTGCACGGCCGTCAACCATCATTTGTTTACCACCAGGAGCAAGATAAGCCACTCCAGGTTTCAACACATCTCCGTCTTGTGCTTCGCGAACCTCAATCTTGCATAAGGTATTCAGTCGGCTAGCAAAAGCGGCGGTGAACGTTGCTGGCATATGCTGAACTAACACAATCGGATGTGGGTAGTGTGCAGGGATGCGCGTCAAAATTTTCTGTAGTGCAACCGGGCCACCTGTAGAGGTACCAATTGCAGTTAATTGATACTTTTTACCCGAAGCTCTGAATTTCGCCGTTGATGCAACCGCTGGTTTCACTGCTGAAGTTGCGGCTGAAATCGGTTGGCGCAATGGTGTTGAAGTTGTTGCTGTTGTAGCTGTAGCTCGTGGCGCAATCGGAGCACGGCGCATAAACGCACGCTTTGCTGCAATCTGAATCACACGTTGTTGAAGCAATGCGACAGCATCATCACGGTTACGTGCGATGTCTTCAAACTTCTTAGGTAGGAAGTCTAGAGCACCAGCGTCTAACGCATCTAACGTTGCTCTCGCACCATCATGCGTTAGCGATGAAAACATTAAAATAGGCGTTGGCGACGCAGCCATGATTTCACGAACGGCTGTGATGCCGTCCATGACAGGCATTTCGATGTCCATCGTGATTACGTCAGGTCTCAGCTGTTTCGCTTTCTCAACCGCTTCTTTACCGTTTACTGCTACATCAATGACTTCTAGGCGAGCCTCTGAGTTGATGATCTCGCTAACGCGACGACGAAAAAAACTCGAATCATCAACGACTAATACTTTAATCGCCATATTTATCCTTAAATTAAATTCTTGACGCAGCTGCGTACTGCTTCAACAAGTCCGGCACATCTAGAATCAATGCAATGTGTCCATCACTTGTAATTGTCGCGCCTGCCATTCCTGGCGTGCCCTGTAGTAGTTTATCAAGTGGTTTGATAACAACTTCTTCTTGGCCAATAAGCGTATCAACAACAAAACCAACACGTTGGCTACCAAGTTGTACGATAACAACATGGCCGTGTCCTTTACGCGATTCCACAATACCCGCTTTAGGTGCCAGCCAGTTTTGCAAGTAGAACAACGGAATAGACTTATCGCGAACGATAATCGTCAGCTGGCCATCAACCACGTTTGTGCGGCTTAAATCTAGGTGGAAGATCTCGTTTACAGAAGCCAGTGGCAATGCAAATGGATGTCCGGCAACACCGACCATCAAGGTTGGTAGAATCGCCAGCGTCAATGGAACCTTGATCGTGATCTTGGTGCCTTGTCCCATCTCTGAATCAATATCAATCGAGCCATTAAGTGTGTTGATCGCTGTTTTCACAACGTCCATACCTACACCACGACCAGAGATATCCGAGATCTGCTCCTTGCTTGAAAAGCCAGGGGCAAAAATAAGATTGAAACACTCTTTGTTTGATAAGCGAGATGCTGCATCTTCATCCATCAGACCGCGTTTAACCGCAATAGCACGAAGCTTATCAGGGTCCATACCGCCACCGTCATCAACGATAGCCAGTTCAATATGGTCACCTTCTTGCGAGGCAGATAGAATCACTTTACCCGTTTGTGATTTGCCAGCCGCAATACGGGCTTCAGGCATTTCAATACCGTGATCCACAGAGTTTCTCACTAAGTGAATCAGTGGATCGGCAAGTGCTTCAACTAAATTCTTATCAAGATCCGTTTCTTCCCCGCGCATTTCAAGAACAATGTCTTTCTTCAAACTACGAGCAAGGTCGCGGACAACTCGTGGGAAACGACCAAAAACTTTCTTGATCGGCTGCATACGAGTCTTCATTACCGCACCTTGGAGGTCTGCGGTAACAACATCTAAATTCGAGACAGCTTTTGCCATCTCTTCATCGTTACTGTTTAAGCCAAGGCTCACAAGTCGATTACGAACCAGTACCAGCTCACCCACCATATTCATGATGGTATCCAGTGTTGACGTGTCGACACGAACTGTAGCGTCGGCTTGTTGTTTCTTCGCTGGCACTTTAACTTCAGCTTTCGCTGGTGCTTCTTTAACAGCAACCGGTGCAGATGGCTGAGGCTTAGGTGCTGCTTGTGGAGCAGGCACTGGGGCAACAGGCTTCGCTGCAGCAGGTTTAGTTGCTGCATCTAGCTCTTCAATAGTTGGTCCATTACCTGAACCATGTAACTGGTCTAGTAGCTTCTCAAACTCTTCGTCGCTCATCAGGTCATCACCTTCAGACATCGCCGAAACGGGTGCGGAAGAAGGTGCTGGCGGAGGAGGAGGCGGTGAACCTACTGCCGTCGGGCTCTTGCCCGCGCCATGCAGTTCATCTAATAACTTTTCGAATTCGTCATCCGTAATATCACCGCTCTCAGCAACCTGCTGAGGAGCAACAGGAGTTGGCGGCGGTGTTGGTACAGAAGATGCTGTTGGTGAACCACCTTTACCATGAAGCTCATCAAGCAGACGCTCAAACTCATCTTCAGAGATATCATCCACTGAAGATGCACTAATGCTTGCGCTTTCGACGATCGGTTCAGCAGGCGCTTCAAAAACGGGCTCAGCGATTACTGGTGCAGGGGCTTCTACTGGAGCAGCTTCATCGGCAGACTGTGGTTTACAGAGGCGGTGAAGTTCATCCAATAAAGCTTGATCAGCAGGCACTAAAGGTTCCTGATCTTGCACGGCTTGAAACTGTACATTAACTGTATCTAGAGCCTGCAGCATCGTATCCATCAAACCTGATGTTACGCTGCGCTGGCCGTTTCGTAGAATGTCGAACACATTCTCAGCACCATGACAAGTATCCACCAGCTCAGTCAATGCTAGGAAACCAGCACCACCTTTTACTGTATGGAAACCACGGAAAATAGCATTTAATAGGTCTTTGTCGTCAGGGTTATTCTCAAGCTCTACCAGTTGTTCTGATAGGAGTTCAAGGATCTCTCCTGCTTCGACTAAAAAGTCCTGAAGAATATCTTCGTCTAAATCGTAGCTCATACGTTACCTTTAAAATCCAAGACTGGATAACAAATCGTCGACTTCATCTTGAGATGCAACAGCATCTTCACGCTCTTCTGGGTTCAGAATTGGACCTTCAGGCGCAATAGATGCTTTCTTCTCTGACTCTGGAGTTGGCTCTGTTTGATTCGCACCGAATACGGTGAGAATCTCGACCAAACGTCCTTCAACCTCATTCACCAAGGTAATAACTTTGCTAATTATCTGCCCAGTTAAATCTTGGAAATCCTGAGCCATCAAGATTTCAGTCAATTGTCCACGTAGTTCAGTACTATCGCCTTCTACTTGGACAAGCAATCCATCAATGCGGTGACATAAAGCTTTAAATTGTGCCAGCTCAATGCGGCCATGCATCAGTTCATTCCATTGAGGCCTTACTTGAAGTAAACACTCGTGTAGGTTGTCTGCAATTGGCATACAACGATCGACAGCGTCCATCGTCTTATTTGCCGCAACTTCCGTTTTATCAATGACATACTGAAGGCGATCCCTTGCGTCAGGGATTTCATCATTTGCGATAACGCTGATGCGCTCATCGAAATTGAATTGAGTCAAAGAGTCATGGAGGTCGCGAGTCAAACTTCCTATTTCTTGAAGCATTGGATTGTCTTGAAGACTAAAATTGTCTTCATAAATGCTTCTAACAAGAGAATCAGCATCTTGCTGCTTATCGTTCTCAAGCAGCTCTACTAATTTTTTTGCTTGTTCTAATGAAATCATCCTGAGTTCGGCCTTACTCCGCATACTTTGTGCGCTTAGGCTATCGAGATAAACAGAGATCTTATCGGTCAGTGTTTGCCTAGAAGTGCCTAAAACTTATTGATGCTTATAAGCGATCAAAAATCTTATCAAGTTTCTCTTTCAGCGTTGCAGCAGTGAAAGGCTTCACAATGTAACCATTAACACCCGCTTGCGCTGCTTCGATGATCTGCTCACGCTTCGCTTCCGCAGTGATCATAAGCACTGGAAGGTGCTTAAGTTCTGCATCTGCGCGAATGTGTTTAAGCAGGTCAATACCTTGCATGCCTGGCATGTTCCAGTCAGTTACCACGAAATCAAATTCGCCTTTTTTCAGCATAGGTAACGCGGTTAAGCCATCGTCTGCTTCTTGAGTGTTGTTGAAACCCAAATCGCGAAGTAGGTTTTTAACAATTCGGCGCATCGTTGAAAAATCATCAACAATGAGAATTTTCATGTTTTTGTTCAAATTAGCCTCCACTGAATAGAATCAGTGTTGTTAGTCGTTCTGTGTCCAAGCACTTAACTTAGTGCGTAAACGCTGCATAGATTGGCTCAGTATTTGGCTGACACGAGATTCGCTGACACCTAGTACTTCCCCAATCTCTTTTAAATTGAGTTCTTCGTCGTAATAAAGCGAAAGCACGAGGCCTTCCCTTTCCGGAAGTTGTTTTATCGAATCGATCAAAGCTTGACGAAATGACTCATCAGCAACCCCTTGAAAAGGCGTGTTATCTTGAGAGTCTTCATTCGGAGATATTACATCATCTGAGACGCCTAAATCTTCGATTCCGACAAGTCTTGAGCAATTAATATCAGTTAAAGCGTTGTGGTACTGGTCTAAACTCAGCCCCATGTGCTTTGCCACTTCGGCATCACTTGGGTCGCGATTGAGGGTACCCTCTAATTCCGCGATTGCACTGCTGATTTCTCGATTGTTTTTATGAACCGATCTCGGCACCCAGTCACCACGGCGAATGTCATCCAACATAGCTCCGCGAATCCGAATACCTGCATACGTCTCAAAGCTTGCGCCTTTGGTACCATCATAGTTTTGTTGCGCTTCAATCAAGCCAATCATGCCAGCTTGAATTAAGTCATCAACCAAGACATTAGGCGGTAATCGCCCCAACAAGTGATGAGCGATACGTTTAACCAACACAGAATACTTCTCAAAAAAAGCCTGTTGGCTATTGTGATTAGCATGTTGATCGTAAGTAAGCGCTTTATTCACCAAATGGTTCCTCTATAAATTCAGTACGATTCAGCAGCCTTTCAACAAAGAACTCCAAGTGTCCACTTGGCGTTTTTGGTATTGGCCAGGTCAATGCTTTATTAGCCAAAGAGCTGATTGCCAATGCAGCTGGAGAGCGAGGGTACGCATCTACTACGATTTTCTGTCTCTTGACTGATTGACGTACTTTATCATCTAAAGGAATACATGCTACGAGTTCGAGGCTCACATTCAAGAAGCGCTCTGTGACCAAAGTCAACTTTGCAAATAATTCTCGGCCTTCGCGGTAGCTTCTGACCATATTTGCAACAATTTTGAATCGCTGAACTTGGTGCTCTCGGCTCAAAAGCTTGATCAGTGCATATGCATCTGTGATTGAGGTAGGCTCATCACAGACCACAACAACCACGTCTTGCGCCGCTCTTGAGAAGCTAATTACCATGTCTGAAATACCCGCAGCGGTATCAACCAACAAGATATCCATCTCGTCTTCAAGCGAACCAAATGCACGAATCAACCCAGCGTGTTGAGCGTGTGAAAGTTCAGTCATGCTTTGCGTGCCAGATGTCGCTGGAATAATTCTAATTCCGTGCGGCCCTTCGACAATCGCATCCTTAAGTTCACATTCGCCAGCCAACACATGACCCAGGTTTCGTTTAGAACGAATGCCCAGCATGATGTCTACGTTAGCCAGCCCTAAGTCGGCATCCAGTACCATGACTTTCTTGCCTTGGCGAGCCATACAAATAGCCATACCTAACGTCACATTCGATTTACCGACGCCTCCCTTACCACCGGTTACAGCGATAACTTTTGTGAGTGAAGGCTTGGTTAAGCGACGGAGGCCGCTAGCTTGATCGTGTATCATATTCTCATTCATATTTATCCGCCGCCTAGAGCCCTTCAGAATCGCTATTCCAGTAATGAGGTTCATTCTCTGTAGATTTTTCTAATAACTCATTGGCCTTAGCAATCATATACTTTGGCTGAGCTATGACGATATCTTCAGGAACTCGTTGACCATTTGCTATGTAAGCAACTGGTAATGCATTTTGTATTACCACACTGATGAACTCACCCAAGCTAAGGGATTCATCCAGCTTAGTCAGGATACATCCCGACAACGGGATTCTTCTAAAGTGTTCAATGGTTTCTTGTAGTACTTTGCGTTGTGCGGTAGCAGGCAACACAAGGTAACTATTGATAACGGAACCACTCTCTTGCATCAATGTGTCTAACTGCTCAGATAGGCGAACATCTCGTTGTCCCATGCCTGCAGTATCGACCAGAATCAGGCGACGATTACGTAACTGATATATTACATCGGCCAATTCACTAGAATCTTTAGCAACTCTTACAGGGCAACCCATAATTCGACCATAAATCGATAACTGCTCATGTGCACCTATACGATATGTGTCCGTTGTCACTAGTGCGACGTTGTCGGCGCCATATTCCATGGCGGCGCGTGCTGCTAGCTTAGCAACCGTCGTTGTTTTACCTACGCCGGTCGGGCCCAACAAGGCCACAATACCACCGCGTTTTAAAATATCTTTTTGCGTGACAGAGATCTGGTCAGCAACCAGTGCTAACAAGGCCTTCCATGCACGAGCAGGCTTGGTATCTTCAGGAATGTAACAGGCCATTTGATCGGCAAGCTCGGCAGATACACCCATACGCTCAAGGCGTTTGATAAGCATTGCTCTGAGCGGTTCACGACGCTCAACTTCTTGCCACATTAGCCCTGATACTTGATGCTCTAATAGACGACGAATTGAGGTCATCTCTTCACGCATCGTCTCCATTTCTGCATCTGAACCTTTCGACTGAGGGTTTTCACGACCACGATCATAACGGGTAGGATCCAAACGAGGTGCTGGACGCTCTACTCTGCGGTCTTCGGCAATCAATTTAGATAAGCCGGTTTCACGAGCAAATGCTGAATCGAGGCTCCCGTGAGATTGCTGGTTACCGGAAGACTGTTGGTTGCCAGAAGAGTGTTGGTTGCCAAGAGACGGCTGGTTGCCGAGAGATTGACGATTACTATGTGGCTGCTGATTGCTATGCGGCTTATGACCCGTGCTGGATTGGCGATTTAGCAATGCTGACAATGAGTCTTCGTTTTCAGCACGGTGTTGTGGCTCATCATCGGCGCCATGACTGTATTGCTTTAGCATATTCGCAAAGCGTTTGGTCATTGAGCGTCCACCTTCAGCATTCGTCTGTAGGCTAACCTTGTCATCGTCTAATTGACGACGCCCTGCCGGTGCTGCGGGTGCGGCCATTTGCGTATACTGGCTTTGCGCAGGCTGCTGAGGTTTATTTAATCTCTGGCTCGCTGTCGACGGGCTAGATTCGCCATCAATAGCGGCAACAATTTCCACGCCACCCGCGACCTTTTTGTTAGACATGATCACCGCTTCTGAGCCAAGTTCTTCTTTAACTTGGAGCAGTGCGGTTCGCATATCTTTTGCAAAAAATCGTTTAATTTTCAATTCGATCGTCCGTTCTAATTAGGCGGCTTAATTACCAACAGCTTGTACTATACGTATCTGCTTTTCGTCCGGTATCTCTTGGTAAGATAACACTCTCAAGCTTGGGATCGTGTTCTTCACGAACTTAGCCAGAGTTGAACGCAATACACCAGAGGTCAGTAGCACTGCTGGCTCACCTTTCAGCTCTTGCTCTTGTGTGGCATGGCTGAGTGAGGTCTGTAAACGTTCGGCTAAACCAGGTTCAATACCAGCAGATTCTCCGCCGGATGCCTGCATGGTTTGATGCAAGATTTGTTCCAGCTCTGGAATCAAGGTTATCACGGGCAACTCTGGCTCTATACCATTGATTTCTTGAACAATTAGTCGTTTCAAAGAGATACGAACAGCCGCCGTAAGTATGTCAGGTTCTTGACTCTTACTTGAGTACTCCGACAAAGTTTGGACTATTGTTCGAATATCACGAATTGGAATGGCTTCATTCAACAGGTTCTGCAGCACTTTCACAACGACGCCAAGCTGTAATTGGTCCGGTACAAAGCCTTCCACCAGCTTAGGCGTTGAACGGCTAAGCATCTCAAGTAAGTTTTGTACTTCTTCGTGACCAATCAGTTGTGATGCGTTATTCGTTAGCTGCTGACTGAGGTGAGTGGCCAACACGGTTGATGAATCAACAACCGTGTAACCTAAGGCTTGCGCATGTTCACGCTGCTCTTCACGAATCCACACGGCTTCTAGACCAAAGGCAGGGTCAATCGTCGGCTCACCATCGATCATTCCATACACTTGGCCTGGGTTAATGGCTAATTCCATATCCGGCTTAATCTCAGCCTCACCAACCGCAACCCCCATTAAGGTGAGTCGGTAACTGTTTGGGGTCAATTCTAGGTTATCGCGGATGTGTACTGCTGGGATCAAGAAACCAAAATCTTGAGACAGCTTCTTACGCACCCCTTTAACGCGTTCAAGCAGTTCACCACCTTGATCTCTGTCAACTAGAGGAATCAAGCGGTAGCCAACTTCTAAGCCAATAATATCAACAGGCTGAACATCATCCCACGAAAGTTCTTTCTGAGAACCCGTCTCCCCACTCGCTTCAACCGTAGCTGGAAGGTTGGGTTGTTCAGCTTTTTTCTTGTTCTTTTTATCAATGTAATAGGCACCGGCACCTGCAACGACAGCAAGGCTCAAGAACGAGAAATGAGGCATACCTGGCACAATACCCATGATGCCAAGGATAGCGGCGGTGATCATCAAGGATTTAGGGTTATCGAACAATTGGAAGAAGAGCTGTTGCCCCATATCTTCATCAGTATTTTGACGCGTTACCATCATCGCAGCAGCGATAGAAAGGAGTAGAGACGGAATTTGAGCAACCAGACCATCACCGATAGTCAGTAGTGTATAGATTTCGATTGCTTCACCAAAACCAAGGTCAAACTGAACCATACCAATACTCAAGCCACCAATAATGTTGATGAACAAGATCAAGATACCGGCGATCGCATCACCTTTAACAAACTTAGATGCACCGTCCATTGAACCGTAGAAATCGGCTTCTTTGGTCACTTCAAAACGTCGAGTACGAGCCTGATCTTGGTCGATCAAACCTGCATTTAAGTCGGCATCGATTGCCATCTGCTTACCCGGTAAAGCATCAAGGGTAAAACGTGCACTTACTTCCGAGATACGACCCGCACCTTTGGTGACAACCATGAAGTTGATGATCATCAGGATCAAGAACACCACCAAACCAACCGCATAGTTACCACCGATAACCACGTTACCAAAGGCTTCAATAACGTTACCGGCAGCATCACCACCCTCATGGCCATGGAGCAATACCACACGTGTCGAAGCAACGTTCAAGGCCAAGCGGAGCAGAGTCGCAATCAGGAGTACGGTCGGGAATGCAGCGAAGTCTAAAGGCCGACGGGTATAAACCGAAACCAATAGCACAACCATAGACAGTGCAATGTTGAAGGTGAAGAACATATCCAACAAGAAAGCTGGAATGGGCAACACCACCATAGCAAGCGTTGCAAGCACCATAACAGGCGCGCCAATCGCAGGCATGGCGCGGTTAGGAATTTTAGGTAGCTTGTCCGCAAAAGGCAGGGTGAATTTCATAAATCTAGGCAGTTTCGCTATGTTGTAGCTATCTCACTAAGCAGATTGAGGCCTAGGTCTAAGCTATGTTGCTATGGGCTAATATGTTCGGAATTGATATAGCAAACACTGTACCAACATCTCACGTCAAATTATCGCCATCACCTCGGAAACAAGAGGGGTAGCTAAGTTGCTATTATCAGGGTTCATCAAGCTGAGCTCAAGCAATTGATCTAATGTCGTAAATCAGGTGGGATCGGCATATTAGAATCTTGCAGTTTTGGCCTCTCTCCACCTTTTTTTCGGTATTGCTTAAGCTGGAAAACATATGCAAGCACTTGTGCAACTGCTGCAAACAGACCGTCAGGAATTTGTTGTTCAAGCTCTGTGGTGTGATAAAGCGCCCTAGCTAACGGAGGCGCTGGAATAATATAAATGTCGTTTGCACGTGCAATTTCACGAATCTTCATCGCCATATGATCGACACCTTTGGCAACGACTATCGGTGCTTTATCTTGATTCTGTTTGTAGCGTAGAGCGACCGAAAAGTGCTCCGGGTTGGTAACAATCACATCTGCCTGAGGGACATCAGCCATCATACGTCGCTGAGCCGCTTCTCTCTGCAGCATACGAATACGACCTTTCACTTCGGGCTTACCCTCAGTGTCTTTGAATTCGTCTTTGACTTCTTGCTTGGTCATCTTCAGCTGATCAGCGTGTTGCCAGATCTGGAATGGGATATCAATGGCGACCACGATGAGTAGAGAACAACTGATCAATAGGATAAAGTTGAGCAAAATATCTAAAGCATGGAATATATTCTGTGGGTACACATCCATACTCAACTGCATCAAGTCATGTTGAGAAGCTTGAATCAGATAAATGGCCATGCCCGATACCAAAGCCACCTTCAAGATAGATTTCAGCAGTTCAACCCAGCTTTGTAAGCCAAACATACGCTTGATACCACTCAAAGGATTGAGTTTAGATGCCTTTGGCATAGCGGCTTGCATTGAGAAATTGACCCCACCAACACCCGCAGCGCCAATCACAGCAGCAACGAACAAAGTGATGAGAATCAAAAACAGTGGGAACAATAGGTTTACTAATGCGCCACCCGCTATTTCCAGTAGCTTGTTAGTATCAAAAATCTCGTCACGACTGAGTGAAAACAGGCGTTGCATGGCCTCGAACAAAGCCTTCGCCATCGATTCGCCAAACCACATTAAAGAAATCGCACCGACTATCAATACCGATGCTGACGCTAGCTCTTTTGACCTTGCAACCTGCCCTTTCTCTTTGGCCTGTTGCAAGCGTTTGGGCGTGGCGTCTTCTGTGCGTTCTTGACCGTCTGACTCTGCCATTTCAGTCTCCTAGCAATCTAACCGGATTAGACGACATATCTGTTGCTCGCCTTGTATCCAAAATAGCTCATAGTGGCTAAACAAGCCGCCAAGGATGTACCAACAAAGTAACAGACCCACGAGTAGCGCAAATGCAAAACCCAAAGAAAATATGTTTAGTTGAGGTGCCGCACGTGTCATTACACCAAATGAAAGGTTAATCGTCAGCAGCGCAATAATACCTGATAACGACATCGCTAATGCTGTTTTGAACATGATTCCAAGCCACAATGCCAGCTCTCTGAAATCGACAGCGGTTAAAGACCCACTGCCAATCGGCAAGGTTTTAAAACTGAACACCACCAGTTGCAACATTTTCAAGTGACCATCGGTCGCCAAGAAAAACATGGTCGCCAACAGCATGAACAGTTGGCCAAGTACTGGCGTATTTTGACCGTTAGCTGGGTCAACCATAGAGGCAAAACCCAAACTCGATTGCATACCTAAAATCTGACCGAGCATAACAAAAGTTTGAATCAAAAACTGAGTAACAAACCCCATGGCGACACCAATCACGATTTGTTCAAATACCGTCAAGAATCCTTGGAAGGACAGCAGCTCAATCTCTTTAGGAACTGCTGGGATTGCGGGCATCACAGCAAAGGTGATAGCCAAACCTAAATACAGACGGATACGCGGCGACACAAAGCGTGCCCCTGTTACCGTCATCACCATCAGCATGGCTGAGATGCGAGTGTATGGCCAAAAATAATTGGCTAACCACTCTAGTACAAGGCTCGTTGGGTATTCCATATTGGTTTAATACAGAACTTGCGGCAAGCGTTCGATGAGTTCGAAAAAAAACTCCATCATCATCTGAGTCATCCAGTGGGCAAACATCATCAACGCCAATAACGTCACGATCAAACGCGGTAGGAAACTCAATGTTTGTTCGTTGATAGACGTCGCAGCTTGGAAAACCGCTACGACTAAACCAATCAATAGGCTAGGAATAATAATGGCACATACCATTATCAGTACCATCCAAAGTGCATCTCGGAACAACTCTACGAATATTTCAGGATTCATTATTCCCCCAGCTACAAGGCAAAACTGCCGGCGAGAGTGGAGAGTATCAAGTTCCAACCATCAACAAGAACGAACAGCATCAACTTAAATGGTAACGATACAATCATCGGTGACAACATCATCATACCCATAGCCATCAATACCGAGGCGACCACCAAGTCGATGATTAAGAAAGGTAAGAACAGCATGAAGCCGATTTGGAAAGCCGTTTTCAACTCCGATGTGATAAACGCTGGAATCAGAACCGCCATGGAAACATCTTCAGGGTTAGTCACTTCCGCACCCGAGATCTCAACAAAGGTTTCTAGATCTTTGATTCGAGTTTGTTTGAGCATGAAAGACTTGATCGGGCCTTGGGCAACGTCGAACGCCTGTCGTGCCGATATTTGTTCATTGAGATAAGGCTGAACCGCTTGCTCATTCACTTGATTGATCACTGGTGACATGATGAAAAAGGTCAAAAATATCGCGATACCAATAATCACTTGGTTTGAAGGCGTTTGTTGGAGACCCATTGCCTGACGCAAAATCGACATCACCACCACAATACGGGTGAACGACGTCATCAAAATTACCATTGCCGGCAAGAAGCCAAGCATGGTCATTAGGGCCAATATTTGTAAATTGATCGAGTAGTCTTCACCGCCATTGGCGTTGGTGGTCATGGTAAAGGCAGGAATGCCACCACCATTACCCGTTAAACTACCAGTGGTCATAGTTTGCGATTTAGCTTGGTCTTGTTCCATCGTGCTGATGGTAACTGACTCTGAGCCTGCTGTATTCGCTGGAATGACGGTGCCATCTTCAGCCTGTGCAAATACCGACATACTGAACACTAAAGAACAGAGGAGAATGAGCTGAACCAACAACGCTTTTACCGCTCGAAAAGATCCGATTTGGCAAAAGTAAGATGAGGTAAAAAGTCCGTTACTTGTTTGCATCTTTTTTAATTAGCTGGGAAAGCTGACTTGAAAATGTACTTTTTTCCAGCATCTCCTGAGTAAGAGGTTTATCGAGCTTAGAGATCAGCTGAATCGACTGTGTGGTAATGCCGACTAAGAACTGTTCATCACCTGCTTGCACAATCGCAATGCGTTCTTTAGTACCAACAGGAATTTGCCTAACAATAGCCAAACCTTGTTGATTCGACATCGCAGGCACTTGCATTCGCTTGAGTAACCAAGCAATAAATAAGATGAAGGCGATAACGAAAATTAGCGACCCAAAAGTGGTCGCTAAATCTAGAGAAGGAGGCGCAGCAAAGGCAATAGAAGGCGTAGACAACAGCCCTATTCCCAATGTTCCGCGAGACGAACCCACCAATCTTTTTGGCGAAAAGCGCATTAACGTAGCTTCTTAATTCGTTCTGTTTGGCTAATTACGTCAGTCAGACGAATACCAAATTTGTCGTTCACCACAACCACTTCTCCGTGAGCAATCAGAGTACCGTTAACCATCACGTCTAGTGACTCACCAGCAATTCTATCGAGCTCTACTACCGAACCTTGGTTCAATTGAAGTAAGTTACGGATACTGATCTGTGAACGGCCAACTTCCATCGAGATAGTCACTGGGATATCCATGATGGTATCCAGTTTACGACGCTCATCTTCAGAAATCGGAGACGATGAATCGGTTAGTTCATCAAGTGGTGCCGCAAGCACATCATCAACATCAATTGACGGTGCTAAAGGGTCTTCACCAAGTGCTGCAGCCCATTCGTCTGCTAGCTTTTGATCTTCACTAGGTTCCATTACCAATTCCTATACTTTTATCTATTTTGCTATTCGTCATCATCGCTATTTTCGAGCTCAGACATTAGGTCTTTGCCTAGAAAAGCGAGATCAGTTTTGACCACATGCGGTCTTTGAATTTTTTCCGAAATCTGTACCGCGAGCTTCTCACCAGAACGCCCCATTTTCACACGATAAGTCGGCAGTTCTTCGACAAACATCGTCGCGTGTTCAGGCATATTCATGGGAATGACATCCCCTGGGCGCAGCTCCATCAAATCACGCAGGGAAATATCTTGCTCTAACAAGTTCACGCGAAAATTGACTGGCACATCCATGATTTCATCACGCAGCGCGGTGCTCCAACGAACGTCGGTTTCCATTTTGTCTGATTGAACACCGGCATCAAGCAATTCTCGAATCGGCTCAACCATGGAATAAGGCATCACGACGTGGAAATCACCACCACCGCCATCCACTTCAATGTGGAATGAACTCACAACAATCACTTCGGTTGGGCTCACAATGTTCGCCATGCTTGGGTTCACTTCAGAATCCAAGTATTCAAACTCAACCCCCATCACTGGAGACCAAGCTTCTTTGTAATCTTCAAAAACAATTTTCAGCAGTAACTGAATAATTCGTCTTTCTGTTGGCGTGAATTCACGGCCTTCAATCTTGGCGTGGAAACGGCCGTCACCACCGAAAAAGTTTTCTACAAGAATAAATACAAGGCGTGCTTCCATAGTGATCAGCGCCGTGCCTTTCAACGGGCGGAAACGAACCATGTTTAAACTGGTGGGTACATACAATGTGTTTTGGTACTCACCAAACTTCATCATTTGTACGCCATTGATCGACACTTCAGCCGTTTTACGTAACATATTGAACAAACTGATCCGCATATGACGTGCGAAGCGCTCGTTAATGAGTTCAAGGGTCGGCATTCGACCACGGACGATTCGATCTTGAGATGAGAAGTCGAAATTGACCGCACTGTCATTCTCGGTTTCTAAGACATCTTCAACTTCTTCAACATCATCAACGCCATGTAATAGCGCATCGATTTCGTCTTGGCTTAATAAATCGGTCACAAATTACCTATTGAATTACGAAGTCAGTGAATAACACTTTTTCAATCACAGGCTGGCCAACAGCTTGAGCCAGACTTGCTTTAATATCTTCAGTTGCCTTGTCACGCAGTTCAATTCGCCCAGTGGGTGAGCGTAATTGATCGACCGTTGCCGAAGCGAACGTGGCCAGTAGCGTACTTTCTACGAGTGGAGAGTGGTAACGTGCGAGGTCTTCATTCTTACTGCCACGTACCATCAGCTGTGCTTTTATCTGAACTAGGCGATCTTTTTTATCCCCCGTCACATTAAACAAGAAAGGCTGAGGAATATTAACATACATGACAGGCTCTGCTGCGACCACTGCGGTGGCTGGCTGAGACTGAGATTCAGAGGCACTATCATCGGAGCCTAAGAAAAAGAACAGCGCACCACCTATGCCAAGCAGCAAAACGACTACCGCTATAATGATGATAAGGAGCTTGCTCTTCCCTTTAGGTGCATCTTGTTCTTCTGCCATACTTTACTCTAACTTCCTGTTCTTTCGATTAACTGACGGTTCTTTCTATTAACTAACATTACTTTCTATTAACTGATGGTTCTTTCTATCAACCAAGCGTTCTTAGCCTGATATTAGGCATAATAACTAATTCCATCACGCTTTGATGCGACATTCAATTCAAGATTGCTGCCACTATCAAGGTTTTCATCACCTTGGCCATCATTTGTGCGGTTAGTGCCGGATTGTTGCTCACCATTGTTGTATCTATCCTGTCCCTGACCAGAGCTCTGTTGCTGAACTGACGAATCGGCTAGTTGTAGGCCTTGTTGAGCAAGCATCTCCCTCAAGCGAGGTAAGGTTTGTTCAATCACATCTCTTGCCTGTTGATTACTAACCGTAAAGTGCACGTTCGCCACATCATTATTCATGGTCATGCGGATTTTCATCTGACCCAATTCTGGTGGGTCGAGACGAATGTCCAAGTTCTTGAGGTTCTTAGACATCATCATTTGGACTTTTTCCGCGACCTGCTCATTGGCTAGCTCTTTGGTGAGCTGTAAAGGCGCTTGTTGAGCAGCTTGAATTTCAGCTCGTGTAGGTGCTGAGCCAACCGTTGCTGTGCCTTGTGCGCCAGCCGCAGAAGCGATCTGCTGAGCAAAGGTCGAGTCTTTAGAATCTTCTTTAGCACCCGCTTTACCCAAACCAGACAATGCAGCGGCACCAGCGCCCGCTTTAAGAAGCGCGTCAGTCGAGCTTGCTTTTGTGGCCGCTGGCGTTGCATTCATCGCTAAGCTTTGTGCCGTTAAGCTTGGGTCTAAAGCCGCTTGCTGCTGCATTGGAACGGCATTCCCTTGTTGAGAAGCCAATTGCTGAGCCGCTGCCTGTTGAGCCGCATGCGCATTATTGGCGTGCAGCATTGCCGCCTTATCCGTAAGAGCATTATTTGCCGATTGAGAAGCGGCCTGCGCTGATACTTGTTGTGCAGCCGTCGCTACTGCCGTTGTTGATGCCACCGCGGCTAAGGCTTTGGCTTCATTTGAATCAGTGTTGTCCCAATCAATAGCGGCGGGTTCACCGGGTGTACTGTTCACGTTCGGAGCTTGGCTTAGTAAAGCCGTTGCTTGCTGTTGAACATTGGTTAGCTGTTGATTCAATACTTCTAAGTTAGAGGTTGCTTGAGCCAGCGCGGCTTGCTCATCGACCGTCAACTTAGCGCCACTTTGTTGCTTTTGAACCAGACCATCGACAACAGACTGTTCTGATTCGATCTGTCCATTCAATTGGATTAACGCTTTGGTATGGGCATCAACCTGTTTTGCAAGTTCCATATCCGCTGCTGAGAGTGCTTGACTCTGATCGGCAGCAACCGCACTGGCCGCGTTCTTTTGGCGCAACTCTCGGCTCATACTCGCTTCAATTTGTTCTGGGGTGACGCCTTTATCCATCAACTGTCGAATTTCATCATCAGTCAACTGTGAAACACCCTTACCTCCGGTAAGCACGGCAATTTCAGAATCGACCTCAAGACCGTCTTCTTGATTTGTTGCATTGGTTTGTTGTGCTGATTTACTCACGGTGTCGGTCGCAAGAACGCCCACAGCAGTCGCACCTACAATCTTGCCTTGAGCTTCATCAGCCTTCACTTGCTGAGGCAAGCCTTTGCCGTTGTCAGGTTGATTCAGTGTTTTGTTTGCCTCGTCCAACTGACCAAGCAATTTATTGCCTTCACTCATCGCAGCACTAGCTTGAGATGCCCCCTGAGCATTCAGCTCTGCGGATTGTGTATCAGAATCACTATTGGGCTGAGCCGCAGCCAAGGCATCGTCATCAGACGGTTTCGACGAGGCTTTATCGCCCGACGGTGAATTTAGTTCAGACGTATGTTCAGTAGCTGCGTTGCTAGTAGCCGTATTTTCAGCATCCGTCGCTGCTTTAGCCTGCTTGGTTTGAGCTTCGCTAGCCTCATCAGCGATCTTAGACTCAGTTGAATCACCTTTAGTCTTTTCAGCCGATACTTCGTCTTCCGCAGAGGTCTGTTTTTCGTCTGATTTTGAGGCGTCATTAGTGTCTTTTACTGCCGCTTTGCTGTCACTTTCTTCAAAGCCTAGCGCTTCTTTAAAAGACTCTAAGAAACCTTTAGAGTCGCCGGTCTCTTCTACCTTTGAAGAGGCAGAACCGGTGTCCAACAACGATGACGTTTTGTTGGTCGCTGAATTTGAGGAAAGGCTAACATTCATATATACAAGCTCTATCTACTAGCTTTGCTGCCATAAATCGGACAACAAAAAGAAAGTCGGGTGCTTTTCATGCCTTTGCTGGGCATAACGCGCAATTTTATATAAAACGGAGCAAGAAACATGCCTATTAGTTCTGTTCTCACAATCTGAACGGCAACACCTGCGTCATTCAGGGCTTAGGATCACATCTTCTTTCGGCCATACATCAGCGTCGAGAACTCATCCATTTGCTTTTGTTCTCTTTGATCTTGCAGCTTTGCCTTCTCTTTCTGTTTTTTCTCCATCAACCACTCGTAGGATTTACGCTTTTTACGTAGCTCCATCCAGTAGTTTTGGCAGTTGTCGACTTGGTTTTTAAAATGGCGCTCCGCTTCTCTCTGTTTAGATAATGTTTCATCTAGTTGAGTTAAGAAACGGTTCAAGTGACCATACTGACTCGCTGTGAGTCCAGCTTTTCCGCGATCAATAAGTTGCTGACAGTAATCAAGTCGGTACTTTTCAATCTGAGCGACCTGCTCATAGTAACCTTGAAGCTCCGCATTCGCTTTGTTGAGCGCGAGTACGGCTTGGTTCTCTTGATCCTTGGCTTGATCGAGCAAAAATTCTAATGCGTTATCCATGACTAACCTTATTCACTCGTTAGCCACCCAATACATGTTTCAACATGTTGACACACATGTCATAGGGAACCGTTTCTTTCATTTTTTGCTGTAAGTACTCGTCCAACCTCGGTTTCAAGGTGAAGGCACTATCAATTGCAGGGTCAGTCCCCGGTTTGTAAGCACCAATCGATACCAAATCTTGGTTTTTACGACAGATAGAGAGTACTTGGCGCACCGCTTTCGACATCAATACATGTTCTTCGGTGGTGATTTGCGGCATAACACGACTGACGGATTTCTCGACATCAATCGCAGGATAATGTCCGGCATCGGCCATCTCACGAGATAAAACAATGTGACCATCAAGAATCGCTCGTGACGCATCGGCAATCGGGTCTTGTAAGTCATCACCTTCCGTTAAAACGGTAAAGAAAGCCGTGATAGAACCTTGTTCATCGTTGCCGTTACCCGCACGTTCCACCAGCGCAGGAAGCTTGGCGAATACTGATGGCGGATAACCTTTGGTTGCTGGCGGCTCACCCACAGACAGAGCAATTTCACGCTGAGCCTGAGCAAAACGGGTTAATGAATCCATTAATAAAAGAACATCTAAACCTTGGTCGCGGAAGTACTCAGCTACAGCCAGTGCAGTTTGGCAACCTTTCAATCGCATCAGTGGCGATGAATCCGCAGGAGCAGCGACCACCACAGATCGTTTGCGTCCATCTTCGCCAAGAATCTCTTCAATAAATTCTTTAACTTCTCGTCCACGCTCACCGATTAGACCTACCACCACCACTTGCGCGGTTGTGCCTCGAGTCATCATCCCGAGCGTGACCGACTTACCAACACCGGAACCAGCAAACAGACCAATACGCTGACCTTTACCTACCGTTAGCAAGCCGTTTATGGCCTTCAAGCCAACATCGAGCGGTTCAGAAATCGGTTTTCGAGCTAAAGGGTTGATTGGCTCAGCGTTAAATGAAGCGCGTTGTTCGGTATAGATTGGACCTAGCCCATCAAGTGGATTACCCACCCCGTCGATCACTCGGCCAAGCAATTCCATTCCGACAGGGATACCGCTTTCAGTGGTCACGGGGGTCACACGAGCGCCAGGTAGTATCCCAGTGATTTGTTCACTCGGCATTAAAAACAAGTTATCGCCAGAGAAGCCGACGACTTCGGCCTCCATCTGACCAGACATGGTTTCTACTAAACACAGGCTGCCGATGGGTGCTTTGCAGCCGGTCGCTTCAAGCGTTAAGCCAACAACGCGTACTAACTTACCAGAGGCAATTGGTCGCGATTTTAGCCCTTCGACTTTGTATTGGCTAAGACGATTTGCTAATTCGAGCATTACTCATGGCCCTGATGACGGTTTGCGCCGCAGAAGTTTTGAATGACGTTTTTCACACGGTCTTCCATGCGGTAGTTAACGCTCGACTCACCCGCTTCGATTTGTACGTCCCCACGGTTGAGTGCGGGCTCTGCAACTAACGTCCAATTGCGGCAATCCAATTCAGTTTCGCCATACGCAGAACGAATAATCGCGACGTCTTCGGGATTAAGCTTCAATGTGATCGCATGACCTGAGATCGGCAACGACTCGACCGACTCTTTGACGGTATCTAATATGATTTGTGGGTTGGTTTGCACTTCAACATGAACCACTTCTTTGACCATGGTCAGTACCATGTCCACCAATTGCTTCTCTACCTGAGCGTTCATCAGCTCTAACGGTTGAGCAAACTGGTTCGCTAGCCCCATAAAGATGGCAACTTGCTGCTGAATATACTCTTGGCCAGCAGTCACGCCTTCAAGCTTGCCGGCTTGGTTGCCTTCTTCGTGGCCTGCAGCAAACCCTTCTTCTTTACCTTTTTCGTAACCTTGTTTAAAGCCAGCTTCTTGGCCTAGATGAAGCCCTTCTTGATAAGCACCTTGCTTAATCAGTTCGATTTGCTCTTCAGTCAGAACAAGCTCTTCGTCTTCAATGGCTTCTTCAACCGTCGGCATCCAACTAGGATCGTAATTAAAGGCCGTTTCTTTGGCTTGTTTATTCACATCAGAGGTGTAGTCAGGCAACCCCCATTTCTGAGGTTGGGCAACCGTATTATCTTCTTCAGGGCGAAGGAAGCCGCGTTTTCTATCACCTGACATATCAGTACCTATCTATGAATGCGTCCAGCTGCATTGTAAATTCAAGCCGTTGAACGGAGTTAATCTTGGGTTCGAGGTTGGATAAAGAAAAGCCCCAACAGTGTGGGGCTCTTGAGGTTTCTGTATTAAAGGAACTCGTCGGCGCCACCAGACAGCATAATCTCGCCACTGTCTGCCATCTTCCTCGCAATACCCAATATCTCTTTTTGAGCCGCTTCCACGTCGGAGACTTTTACTGGCGGCATCGCCTCAATGTCGTCTCTCATCATATCGGCAGCACGTTTAGACATGTTCTTGAAGATCTTCTCACGTAGACCGTCATCAGCACCTTTAAGCGCTTTTTGTAGAACGTCTTGTGGAACATCACGCAGCAGTCGTTGAACACCTTGGTCATCAACTTCAATAAGGTTTTCAAAGACAAACATAAGATCTTGAATCTGCGTTGCCATATCTTCGTCTTGATCACGGATTTGATCCATCAAGACACCTTCCACATTATTGTCCATGTAGTTCATGATCTCAGCCGCGGCTTTCAGGCCACCAATTTTGGCAGCTTGAGCACCCGCTTGACCCGCAAACTGTTTCTCCATGATTTCGTTCAATTCAGCAAGAGCCGAAGGTTGAACTTCTTCAAGGTTGGCAATCCGCATCATCAGATCCAGACGAACTCTTTCTGGGAATTGAGACAGAATCTCAGCCGACTGATCAGAATCGAGGTACGACAACACAATGGTTTGAATCTGAGGGTGCTCGTTGATGATGATACTCGCCACCTGACGAGGATCCATCCACTTAAGTGAGTCCAAACCTTTCGAGCCAGTACCAAGAAGAATTTGATCAACAAGGTTATTCGCCTTGTCTTCACCCAACGCAGCGACCAGCGCATTACGCATGAAGTCTTCACTGCCCATACCAATGTTGGTGTACTTCTGAATATCATCTAAGAAAGCACGGTGAACCGCTCCCACTTTTTCTTGGGATAGGTCAGTAGCTCGCGCCATTGCACTACCCACACGCTGAACCTGCTTTGGCTCTAGGTGACGAATAATACCAGCAGCGTCTTCTTCATTTAGACTTAGCAGCAAGATCGCAGCGCGTTCGTCGCCTGAGATAGATCCGATATCCACGCCAGAGACATCAAGTACTTCACCACCTTCCGTTTGTTGTGGAACTATTTCGTTAGCCATCTACCATCCAATTCTTAACTACTTGAGCTGCTAGCTCTGGTTCATTCGCTACAAGAGCACGTACTGCTTTCAGCACGTCTTCGTCTTTATGAAGGTTAGGTAAGTCGATGCTTGAACCAAATTCAAACAGCTCACCACCTTCAATATCACCACCAATTAAGCTGGTTTCGCCGTCGGCGCCAATTGGCATACCATCAGGGCCGTACATTTGATCATCATCGTCAGCTGCTGGGTTAAGCAGTTTCTTCATTGCTGGGCGAACAAGTACCAATACCACGACGATAATAACCAACGCGCTCGCAAACCAACGTACCCAATCATTGAAGTTTGGATGTTCCCAAATTGGTACATCAGCGACAACATCCGTCACTTGTGGTGCGAACTGCATGCTTAACACATTGAGTAAATCGCCACGATTTTCATCAAAGCCGACAGTACCAATCAGTACCTGACGAATCGCATTAATTTCACTGGCAGGGATTGGCGTATGAACCACTTCGCCCGTATCAGGGTTCAGTGATTGACGGTCTTTGATCGCTACCGATACCGTCTGACGGTTAACCGTGCCGCTCTGTTTACGTTCATGGCTGATGGTTGTGTCTAGCTCAAAGTTTCGGGTCGCTTCTTTGTGAACCGAGCCTTGCCCCGTCATCGCACCGTCTTTCATCTGAGCGACATCTTGAGGAATTGAAGCATCTGCTGGGGGCTGGTTACTCAAAGCACCAGGAATACCAGCCACAGTGTTACCGTTGTTGTAATCTTCTAAGGTGTATTCACTTCGAGTCGCTGGCGTATTCGGATCAAAACGTTTTCTCGTTTGTTCCACAGCACTAAAATCAAGCTGAATATCAACCTGAGCGGTATAGTTACCAAACCCAAGAATAGGAATTAGGATAGAGTCAATTTTTTCACGCAGCGCTTGCTCTTGATTGCGCTCTAACTCATGTTCTTTACGACGCGCAGCTGACATAGGGTCTTGAGAACCTGAGTTCAACAGTCGGCCATGCTGATCGGTCACCGTGATACGTGAGGTTTTCATTCCCGGAACGGCACTTGCCACCATGTCGACAACAGAATCAACTTCTTGCTGCTTGAGGTTACTGCCAGTTTTCAGAGTCAGAAATACGGAAGCTGAGGCTTCTTGATTGTGACGAACAAAGACACTCTGCTTTGGCAAGGCTAATAAAACCTGAGCTTTACGTACCTGTTTCATCTGCTCAATGGCTTTCGCAAGCTGTCTTTCACGACTTAACTTAAGGCGCTCTTGCTCTAAACGTTGTGATACACCAAAACCCATGTCTTGCATGAGGATGTCATCACCAGCGTTTCGCTCTTGGTTCAAACCCGCTCGTACCATATTAAGCTTTAATGAGTTGTACTCACTAGCGGGTACCGAGATAGTGTTACCTTCAAGAGTGTATTCGATCTTTTGTAGATCCAAGTAATCAAGAACGGGAATCAACTCTTCTGTTTCATAAGCCCCTAATGGACGCATTTCTGGCTCTTTCACCCAGAAAAACAGCATCACAATCAGCGCTACACAGATAGAAATAGATAGGACTAAGACGACCTGACGAAGTAAATCGAGATCACCGACGGCCATATCGAACTTAGAGGAACTGCGTTCACCTAGATCGGGATTTTGCCCTTCTCCGTCAAGCTCCGAACCTGCAATGAGTGCATGGTCATTGCTATCGCTTACGGTTAAATCTGTTGTTTGACTATTATCTGCCACTATTTAATTACCCAACTTATACCGGCATATTCATCAGCTCTTTGTACGATTCGACCAATCTATTTCTAATTTGGATCGTCGCCTCAAAAGCCACACTAGATTTATTACGAGCAATCATCACGTCCGATAGAGACACGCTTTGGTCGCCACTATCAAAACGAGCTTGAAGATCACCTGAGGTCTTTTGTAATGAGTTCACGTTATTAATGGCCTGCGTTAGCATATTGCCAAAATCTGCACCGACCGCTTGCCCCGTTGCAGCAGGACGCGCGCTAGCAGCTTCAACCATCATTGCCTGCATTTCGCCTTGTAAACCATCTATTCTCATCTACTACCTCAGGAGTCAAAATTATGACTATCTATTTAGCTGTATTATTGACAGAGCAATTAGCGTGCCACACATTAAATTGACTAGATATCGTATTACACTAGTCAGAAAGCTGACACTACTAATCTATCCTCAGTTTGGGATATCTATTCCAGCATCGCGCATTTTCGCCAACTTATAACGCAATGTGCGAGGGCTAATGCCCAACTTTTCTGCCATTTCTTTACGTCGGCCATTACAAGCGATCAGCGTCTCAAGAATAATTGCATACTCTTGATCTCGAAGCTCATTTCCAAGCCCTTCGCTGGCAGCCACGACTTTACCAATAGGGTTCGCTTCAGCAATCGGCTTGATGTCTGGCGCTGCAACACTGTTGCCTTCAACAATTTGCTGTAGACCACTTGCGTCTTGCCAATCGACACCTTCAAGCAAGATGTGCTCACCTGAAATATTTTCTTGCTCACTCAGAATTAGAGCGCGCTGCACGACATTATCCAGTTCACGCACATTACCCGGCCACGGATAATTGACGAGCTTACTGATGGCTTGCTCGGACAAAACAGGAACGGGCATACCAAGTTTGGTGCAATGGCGCTCAACCAAGTGCTTCGCAAGCGGCTCAATATCGCCTTTACGTTCACACAGTGCTGGCCAAGTAATTGGAAATACATTCAGGCGGTAGTATAAATCCTCACGGAAATTCCCTTCAGAAACATACTGCTTTAGGTCGCGGTTACTGGTTGCCAGAACACGAACATCCAGTTTGATGCTCTTACGGCTACCAAGACGTTCAACTTCGCGCTCTTGCAACACGCGCAGTAGTTTCGCTTGTAGGCTAAGATCCATTTCACTGATCTCATCCAACAAAATAGTACCACCTTGAGCTTGCTCAAATTTACCAGGACAAGCTTGAATAGCACCAGTAAATGCGCCTTTATCGTAGCCAAACAGTGTTGCTTCCAACATGTTATCTGGAATCGCGGCGCAGTTAATCGCAACAAATGGACCATCTTTACGGCTCGAAGCGTTGTGAATATAGCGAGACATGACCTCTTTACCAGAGCCACTTGGCCCCAACACCATGACGTTAGCATCGGTTTTAGCCACCTTATCAGCCAACATCATTAGCTTGATGCTTTTCTCATCGGCAACGATGGCATCGCCATTATCATCCGATTTTACCGGAGCATAACGGCTCACCATATTGAGCAGTACTTCAGGCGCAAATGGCTTTGCCATATAGTCTATAGCGCCCTCTTTCATTGCGGCAACGGCGTCTTCAATGTTGGCATACGCTGTCATCAACAATACTGGTAGATTTGGCCAATGCTGCTTGATATTTCTTAGCAGTGCTAAGCCGCCCATACCTGCCATCTGCACATCAGAGACAACAATATCAACGGAGTTCGATTTCAATTTTACCAGAGCATCTTCCGCACAATCCGCTTCCAGCCATTCATAGCCAGCAAGCGCGAGAGTGTCGACAAGGGCTTCGCGTAGACCTTCATCATCTTCGACGATTAACACTTTGCTTTGAGCCATAGGATTCTCCAGTGTAAATTCAGTTAAAACTTATTAGTCTTCAGAAGAAGCGCTTCTTTCCAGCGGTAGACACATGGTAAAGCATGCGCCGTCCCCTTCTTCTGATATCAATTCCAGTCGGCCTTCATGTGCTCGACAGACCATTTGTACAACGGCTAAACCTAGACCTGTACCTTGCGAACGAGTGGTAAAGAAGGGTTCCATAATTTTACCTTGAAGCTCTTTCGGTACGCCGGGGCCACTGTCTTGCACTGATATCTTAAGCTCGCCGTTTACGGGCCTAAAAAAAACATCAATCTGCGATTCTTTACCCGCAATTTGCACTGCGTTCAAAACTAGGTTACTTAGAGCAGAAGCTATAGCATTAGCATTGCCAAACATCTGAGTTTCTTCGCCTTCCACTTCCTGGCAATAATCAATCTGGTTCGATTTTAATGCCGCTTCCACCATTGGGTGAAATTCAGTGATCAGTTCAGCAACGGTAAATGGCTTCACAACCTTGTTGTCGCCACCTTTAGCAAACAACAGCATATCATTCACTTGCTTCTCTAAGTCATGGAGCCTATCCATAAGCTTAGATTGAAAGCGCGTTTTTGTTGCTGGCGGCAGGTTCGGCGCGGCAAGGTTGGATGCATACAACATCGCACTAGAAAGTGGCGTACGAACCTGGTGTGCCAACGAGGCTACCATTCTGCCTAACGACGACAAGCGCTGAAGATCACTCACGCGAGACTGTAGAAGACGAGTTTCTGTCAGGTCGGTAATCAAGATAAGTTGACCCGTGGTAGAAGCTGAAATAGCCAAACGAACCTTACGCCCATTCTTCAGTGAGATCTCATGCCCATCATCGTCTTTAGGATCAAAGGCACTTTGAATCACAGAAAACCACTTCTCGCCCACCAGTTCCACACCTAAAATTCGATGCGCTTCTGGGTTCGCTTCCCTTACTTCACCATGAGTATCTAACAAGATGACACCTGCTGGCATCACATCAAGCACTTGCTTATAGCGCTCAACCTGCTGTTCAACTGAATCTAGGTGTGACTGATTTTCTGATTCGTTAGATCCGTGCATGTCAAAAATTTGCCTCAAATACTAAAACAGCCTGACACGTAAAACACGCGTCAGGCTATTTGCTATATTTATCACATAGTTAAGCAAGCAACAACTCAACTATGCCCTCTCTATTCTCTCAACCAAAACGATGCTTTAACTCAACACCCGTCTTAATTTGATATCGCTGAACACGAATCTGAGCTCTATCGCTGTAGATTGTACTTCCGCATTTTTTCAACCAGAGTGGTTCTGCGCATTCCAAGCATGTCTGCAGCACGGGCAACAATGCCACCCTGCGCTTCCAAGGCTTGGTTAATCATGTTCACTTCCATATCCGCCAACAGCTCTTTCAAATTAACACCTTCTGGTGGTAACTCTTGAGGCGCATTCGCGTTATCGGCAAGATCATCTTGCTGGTCAAAGCTGAAATCTTCTGAGAACAAATCAGAAAGTGCATCACGTTCTTGCTCTTCTTCCGACACAAAGCGATTAAATTCAGGCTGGAACTCAGGGATATCACTGTATCTATATTTAGTGGGTAGATGATTCACATCAACCAAGCTATTCGGATACAGGATAACCATTCGCTCAACGAGGTTCGCTAGCTCACGAACGTTACCTGGCCAGTAGTGCTCCATCAAAGAATTGATAGCACGAGCCGTGAAGCAGATAGGCATACTGCCTTCCGCTTCCATTCGAGTCATTAGTTCTTGAAGCAACAGTGGAATATCTTCTTTACGATCTTGAAGCGCCGGCATTTCAATCGGGAATACATTCAAGCGGTAATAAAGATCTTCACGGAACGAGTCATCGTCGATCATGTCTTCAAGATTGCGGTGTGTTGCTGCAATCACACGAACGTCAGCTTTTATGGTGCTGTTGCCACCTACGCGTTCAAAACAGCGCTCTTGCAGTACACGCAACAACTTAACTTGCATTGCCATTGGCATATCGCCAATTTCATCAAGAAACAGTGTGCCACCTTCAGCCAATTCAAAGCGACCTTTTCGTGCGGTAATCGCACCAGTAAATGCGCCCTTCTCATGACCAAACAACTCACTTTCGAGTAAGTCTGGTGGAATAGCACCACAATTCACAGGCACAAAAGGCCCAGAACGGCGCTTAGAGTGATAGTGAATATTACGCGCTACGACTTCTTTACCGGTACCAGATTCACCAAGAATCAGCACGTTCGCTTCCGTAGAAGAAACTTGTTCAATTAAGTGACGTACTTCTTGAATGCCAGCACTTTGCCCTACGAGGCTGCGAAACAGTGTGTTCTTGCGTGCCGAAGACACCACTTGAACACCCTTGCGGCCTAAGAAATCTTTACAGTGCCTTAATGCATCACTTAATTGCGGGTAGTTAAGGGGAAGTTCAAGCTCGCCAACATAGTTAGTTAGCTCGTCAACCGGGTGATTGTTTTTACCAATCACCAGTAAAGGGATGTGATTGGCGTGAACAAGCTTTTCATTCAGTAATGCGTTGAAGCCTTTACCTTTAATGGTACCAATAATGCAGCCGGCCCACTGTAGTGACCAGTCAACTTTACGTGCTTGTTCAGAGCTGATTACTTCGCAGCTCTCTCCTACAAACTCTAATATTGTGCTTAAATTGTGACGATCTTGAGCGCTATCGTCGACGACAAGCAGTTTTGCCAAACCTTGCATAAGTAGGAATTATTGCCTTTATTTTGGTGCGATGCAGAAAAACGGTGAGCGACGTAATCGATAAAACAGAGAAAAGTATCAATGATTATGGTCTACGTGGACAAATTTAGGAAATCAGCAACGAAAAAAGCCATTAGGCTATCTAATGGCTTCTATTTTATTTGATTAAAAAAATAAGGCAACCAACCAATTAAGGGATATGAGATTGGTTAAAACTGCAGTTTTTCTTTAAATACCTACGTCAGCAGACGTCAAGTTGTGATATTCGTTCGGAATTTGGTCCCAAGCGCTCTTAATTTCGCGGATAATATCGATAACATCATCAATAGGCTGTGGGTCATTTTTGTGATTTGCCGCAGAAATTTGCGTGATCATGAACTCATAAAGTTGATCTAGGTTTTTCGCAATATCGCCACCATCGTCCATAGACAGGCAACTACGTAGGCTAATAATGATATCCAGAGCCTTACCAAGTCGCTCGCCTTTCACTGGGATGTTGCCCGCTTGCATTGCCGCTTTACCTTGAATCAAGCGCTCGATAGCACCTGCCATTAGCATTTGTACAATCTTATGCGGTGAGGCAGCTGTTAGCTGACTATCCACTGATACCTTTTTATATGCCTGTAAAGAACCGCGCATAGTAAACCTCTTTTATAAAAACTTTTTGTATTGTTGAACTGATTTAGCGCCGTGACGGTACTTGTGTAGGGTCTTACCTACTCGACTTGTCTCAGACTGCATCAATTCGACTAATTTTCTGGTTCTGGTAATGGCTTCAAACCATTCAGAACTTTGCTTAACGTCGGGGTGTGAGTCGATTATTTGAAGCACGTTTTGCAATAACTGTTCTCTGTTATCGACAAGCCGCGTTATTTCTTCAGCATTAATTTCACTAAATTCAAGCTTAGAGATAATTAATTGATCGAGTTCACAAAGCTCTTGCAGCTGACTGTTCATCTATTAGCCCAACGCATTCATCATACTGCCCAGCTGGGATTGCATCTTGCTAGTCGCATCTTGCATGGCAGTAAACTTAGAATGTGTACGGTTTTCTAGGCTGTCCATGCGGCGATCGAGTGCGCTTTGGTCATCAACCAAGCGGTAGTTTTGCTCGACTAAGCTCTTTTCTCTAGTACGAATCGAACCTGTGATACCAGTGATACCTTGAATCGCATCTTCCACTTTTTTGGCGAAACCGTTGTTGCCGCCAAAGAACTCACCCAACTTATCGAAGTTATTATTAAGTTGACGATCAAGCATATCGTAGTTAATTTCTAGCGAGCCTTGCCTAGTGGTCGTGATACCAAATTCAGTTAATGACTTGAGATTATCAGGCGCGCCTTCAATACTTGATGAGAACACCCCTTTCAATCGCGAGTCGGCATTACGTACAGTACTGTCGCCAGAAAGCGGCCCTTTTTGGCCAGTCGTTGGATCAACACCCGCCAAGTTCTTAGACACTTGATAAAACTGATTGTAAGAGTTAACGAAAGATTCAATGTCTTGGCGCACACTATTACGGTCGTACTCAACACCGATTTCGGCCGGCGGCTTATCTTTTGGCGTTTTGCCTTTCACCGTAATATCGATACCTTCTACGGCATCTTCAATCACATTGTTATTACTCGAAAGCTGTGCAACGCCGTCTAGAACGACCATTGAATCTTGCCCCGCCTGAACTTCAGCCATACCGCTATAGGTATCAAAAGACTGTTGTGCCTGTTCGAGGTCAGCTTGCACTTTATCGACTTTCTCTAAAAGCTCACGCTCTTCGGGTTCTAATTTCGCACGCTCAATTTTTTTGGCTTGTTCCGCGGTCAATTCGCCTTTTTGAACTTTCTCAGCCAAATCGGCTTTTTCTTGTGAAATTTTATCTTCGATTCGCGCTTGTTCAGCTTCCAGCTTTTGCTGAGCTTCTTTCGGTGTCACGTAGGAATCGGTCAGAGTACCCGAGGCAGCATTTGACCACCCCGGCACGTCAGGCGCTTTCTCTATCGCTTTTTCATCGAGCTCAAGTTCTGGTGTATAGTAAGAATCTAAAAGAGTTCCTGAGGCTGTCTCAGTCCAACCTGGGATATTGTCTTCGGGCATCACAGACTTTGACGCCTGAGCTGCGTCTAGGGCAGCTTGACCATCGGCTGCAGCTTGTTCGCCGTAGCTAAGACTTTGAGAGTCTCCGTCAACATCTGAGGCAGAATCGGTTTGGGTTGCTGGGATAACATTTCCGTCTTCATCGAGTTTTTCACTCGCATTTGGGTCATCGTTAGCGATCGCTTCATCGATGAGTTCAACGGCTTTTCCTGCAGGGGTTAGAGCAAGAACATCTTGTGCAGCAAGACGCGCTTTCTCAAGCGCCTTCACACGCTCTTCTAGAGTTTTGTATTCGAGTTTTTTTAGAGGATTAGCAGCATCAGACTCTACATTAATGCTGATCTGCTGATCTGAACCAGACTGGTTCGAGGCGACAATAAGTCGTGGGCCTTCGACATCATTGATAATAGATGCACGAACGCCTGGATTGCTATCTGCGCCGTTTATACTTCGAACGACATCGATAAGTTTCGATCTGTCGCCAACTTGCACATCAAAGCTGTCATCACCAAGCGAAACCTGCAGCTTACCTGGGCCAAATTTCATGTCCTCTGACAGTACATCAGAAGCCACTTTATGACTCTGGGCAAGCTGCAACACATCGATGGCATATTTGCCAGCGATCGCTTCGGTAGTCGCGGTTGCAGAGACAAGACCTTCATCGGTACTTTCAACTGTTCGCACAGCAAAAGCTTTTTCCTGACGAAAGTTTGTCATCAGGTTTTTCATCGAATCAAGGGATTCTCTGAGTCTTCCATAGGCACTAATGCTGGTATCGATTCGCGTTCGTTCATTATCAATTCGTTGCTGTTTAGGTACACGCTCCGAATCAACAATTTTGCTGACCATGGAATTGATATCCATGCCAGACGAAATCCCCATTGGGCCAAAACTCATTAAACCACCTCAATAATACGACTTAAACCTTCACCTCAAATATTCTACTATTTGAATTTTGGGCTGCTAGGCGTCTTAGAATTTCAAGCATTTCTTCGTCAGGGATCTGGCGAATAATATCACCGGTTGTGGTCTCATAAATGGTAACCACATCTCTCCCCGACTCTTCATCGACTTTAAAGGCAACACCCTTGTTGAGAGAGGAGATAAACTCGTTTACCTTCTCTACCATCTTGACTCGCTCTTCATCGTTTAACTCTTGTCGATGTTGAGCTAATTGAATCGCCGCTTCGGTAGCTTGCTCTTTCGATTTTTCTACCTTGCCATAAGATGTTGCTTCTTTCAGTCGTGAAGTGCTCGACGCACTACTACCTTCATCGCTTGCAAATTTAATGCCATTAGGTGAGCCATAAGGCTGGATGTTCGATGCGTTGGATGGTATTTCCATAACAGTCTCCCTCCCTCCTTTGTGAGCCATACAGTAAAACTCTACCCAGAGTAGAGTTTACCGCTACTTACCGAGGTAAGTTTAGCCCAATAAGCTTAGAGCTGCTGATGGTGATTGTTTTGCTTGAGCTAGGATAGAAGTACTCGCCTGTTGTAGGATTTGAGACTTCGTCATTGCTGTCGTTTCTTTCGCGTAATCGGTATCTTTGATACGGCTCTTAGATGCATTAACGTTTTCGTTGATGTTATCTAAGTTGCTGATTGCGTGGTCAAAACGGTTTTGGAAAGCACCAAGAGAAGCACGGTTACTATCTACAGATTTTAGTGCGCCATCAATGATAGATACCGCTTCGTTCGCGCCAGCAACCGAAGTTACATCGATATCGTTAACAGTCACGTCTTTAGCAGCACCAATACCAAGTTCACCAGCAAGGCTGCCGCCGAACTCAACATCACCTTCAACTTTTTGGCTTGAAGCGAAAAGTTGCAGTTTGCCGCCTTCACCAACTGACGCTTTAACGTCTTGGCTCTGACCATTGATGTAAGTTGCTAGTTCTTCCATATCGTTGCCTTCCTTCGCAGAAATAGACAACTCTTGTGCTTCACCAAACTTATCGTTGTATTTGATAGTCAGATCAGAACCTGCAGCTACACGCCAAGAAGCATCTTTGCCTTCTGTAACGCCGTAGCTCTTGCCACCCATGTCTTGAGTGTCAGTACGCATGTTATTCATAGTCAGCATTACTGCTTCACCAGAATCTGCACCGATTTGGAAAGATTGGCTGCCGTAAGTACCGTTAAGAAGCTTATTACCACCAAAAGAGGTCGTTTCAGCAATACGGTTAAGTTCTGTGTTTAGAGCAGAGACTTCTTCTTGGATCGCAACACGTTCAGATTTGCTGTTTGAACCATTTGAAGATTGAAGAGAAAGGTCACGCATACGTTGCAGAATGTTGGTTGACTCATTCATTGCACCTTCAGCTGTCTGTGCAATAGAGATACCATCATTCGCGTTTTTCACAGCCATATCTAGGCCACGGCTTTGCGACGTTAAGCGGTTAGAGATTTGTAGGCCTGCAGCATCATCTTTTGCGCTATTGATTTTATAGCCAGAAGACAAACGCTCCATTGATTTTTGAGTACCTTCAGCCGCGCTATTTAGGTAGCGCTGAGCCGTCATTGCAGACACATTTGTGCTTACATTAATCGCCATAGTTGATCTCCTTTAGGCATTTTTTAATGTACTTATGTGACTCTCACCTCACACAAATACATGTCAATTTTGTTTATGCACCAGTGTCTCTCTCACCTTACATTGGTACATATCATTTCTCTCAATCCCTTTAACGGCCCCTTAATTAGAAGCTTTAATAAAAATTGCGAGTTTTTTCGTATTATTTTCAACAACAAGGAAAAGTGTGATCGGGCTTCAATTAATAGGGCGACATTCGCTAAAGTTTCGTATCTTCGCTCATTTATAAGTGTCGCCTTGCACATAAAAACCAAAGCAGATCCCTGATATCTCGTTCTACTCGATTCTGGGATGACGACCAACGACTTCGATTCAAGTAAACAATGGATGGCTACCTCTCTATAGTCGTCATTCCCTACAGTAAGGAACGAACGTGATAGGGAATCTCGCTTTTGCTCCTGCTTACCAACATTACACTTTTCCAAATACACCTTCGCCAAATTGCAGGCAATAAAAAACCCAGCCGAAGCTGGGTCTGTTTAGCGCTCATCTCTCACCACGAGCTAATTTGTGGAAGCCTAACGTTAACGTTTATGATCAACAACGCTTATGATCAACAGCGCTTATAACCAACGTGGCAACGTGGCTTTTTAATCGATTAACCTAGTAGGCTAAGTGCCGAGTTCGGAGCTTGCTTCGCTTGAGCAAGAATCGAGCTTGAAGCTTGAGAAAGGATCTGAGACTTAGTCATCTGAGTCGTTTCTTTCGCGAAGTCGGTATCTTTAATGCGGCTCTTAGATGCGTTAACGTTCTCGTTAATGTTGTCTAAGTTGCTGATAGCGTGGTCGAAACGGTTTTGGAAAGCACCCAGTTCAGCACGGTGGCTATCTACATACTTAAGTGCCGCATCGATAACTGCAACCGATTCTTGTGCGCCGCCAACTGATGTTACGTCGATAGTATCAACCGTTACATCTTTGCCAGGTTGCATGCCTAGTTCACCAGCAAGGCTGCCAGAGAATGCCACTTCGCCTTCAACTTTGTTGTTGCCAGTAAACATTTGCAGCTTACCGTCTTCAGTTACAGACGCTTTAACAGAATCTTGTTGACCGTTGATGTACGTTGCTAGCTCTTCGATGTCGTCGCCCGCTTTCGCAGACACATCGATTTCTTGTGCTTGGCCGAAGTTATCAGTGAACGACATTTTTAGGTCGTTTGCGCCAGCTTGAACGTTCCAGTCTTTGTCTTTCGCGTTCTCAGTTTGGTAGCTTTTACCACCCATCTGAGCGTTATCAGAGCGCATGTCTTTCAGTTGAAGCATTACCGCTTCACCGTTATCCGCACCGATTTGGAATGATTTAGTACCGTGAGTACCGTTAAGCAGCTTATTGCCACCGAAAGACGTTGTTTCCGCAATACGGTTCAGTTCGTCGTTCAGTGCTGTTACTTCTTCTTGAATCGCTACACGCTCTGATTTTGAGTTTGAGCCGTTTGAAGATTGTAGAGACAAATCACGCATACGTTGCAGGATGTTCGTTGTCTCGTTCATTGCACCTTCAGCAGTTTGTGCAATAGAGATACCGTCGTTCGCGTTACGAACAGCAACATCAAGGCCGCGGCTCTGAACGTTCAAACGGTTAGAGATTTGTAGGCCCGCAGCGTCATCTTTCGCGCTGTTGATTTTAGAGCCTGAAGCTAGACGCTCCATTGATGTTTGTTGTGCGCTGTTTGCGTTGTTTAGGTAACGTTGCGCTGTCATCGCTGAAACGTTTGTATTTACATTCACTGCCATGGTGATTTCTCCAATTGATTTTCCGGTATAGCGGTTTCCGACGTCTCGGAAAACCAAGTAGTTCTCTCAAAGTTACATTTAATAACGGCTCAAAATCCCGAAGCTTTAGAAAAACTTTAAAAAAACCACAAATAAAATATTAAATCGTTATTTATCATCAAGTTAATTTTCACACTTTTCTAAAAAGGCGATAGGGTTTAATCGGGTATAAATCTTAATCTGTTCAAAAAACACGCTAACTGCCGTTCAAGTTGCTCAACGCTCAGAAATGATCAATCACCAAAGATCATTGATGGGAATAAAGATTGTGCAATTTATCTAGCCAAGGAGAGCATTTGTAACGAAGAAAATGGGTTGAATGGAAACTTAAGAATCAGAAAACTAAAGTTAGAAACCAGTGGGAAACGCAAAAGACAAGAAAACAAAAAGGTAGAAAGCAAAAAGATAGAAATAAGAAAATAAGAAACAGAGAAATAAATAACAGAAAGGAAAAAGCCCCTTTTCCTTTGAGAGAACCGGGGCTAGTTGGCAGGTCAGAGCCTGTGTGGAGATCATCGAGAAATGAACACATTTCTGACTCGCCGTTGCATTCTTACCGTAAAAATGAATAGCAGGTGAGAGATGAGAGAGCTAAACACTCATAGTAAGTATGCTTGCCAGTTTCCCTTGCTGCATGGCTCACGTCTGAACACGAGCAGCAAGTTCAACCAATAACTATTGCAATAGTGTCATTGCAGAGTTAGGCAACTGTTTTGCTTGAGCAAGTATCGAAGTACCTGCTTGTTGCAGAATTTGTGATTTGGTCATTTGCGTCGTCTCTTTCGCAAAGTCCGTATCTTTGATTCGGCTGTTAGAAGCGTCTACGTTCTCTTGAACGTTTGCCAAGTTATTAATACTGTGGCTTAGACGGTTCTGTTTAGCACCCAAATCAGCACGCTGTGAATCTACGTACTTCATTGCAGAATCAATTACGCTGATTGCGTTTTGTGAACCTGCAACGCTAGTCAGGCTGATATCTTGAACCGATGTTGCACGGCCTTCACTCTTAATACCTAGCTCAGATGCTAGGCCACCAGAGATCGACATTGCACCTTCAAGGTCAGGTTCAGCAACAAATAGTTGAATGCGACCATCATCGGTCACCGATGCGTTCACAAGATCCGATTGACCATTAATGTAAGTAGCAAGCTCTTCGATATCATCACCCGCTTTGGTATTGATATCTAAAACGATGTCTTCACCTGCTTTGGTTCTGAATTCAAACTTAAGATCGCTCGCCGTTGGCGGCACTTCCCAGCTTTTATCTTTACCATTTTCAGAATCGAACGTAGTACCGCCCATACGGAAATCATCAGCACGAACACTAGTGAGTCCCATAATCATTGCTTCACCAGAGCTAGAACCTATCTGGAAAGATGCTTCACCAAATGAACCATTCAACAGACGACGGCCACCAAACGAGGTCGTTTCCGCGATACGGTTTAGCTCATCTTGAAGTGCCGAAGACTCTTCATTAAGCGCTGTACGTTCCGCTGCCGAGTTCGTACCGTTTGATGATTGAATCGCCAGATCACGCATACGTTGTAGTACGTTGGTTGATTCGTTCATCGCGCCTTCAGCGGTTTGTGCAATTGAAATACCATCGTTGGCATTACGCATCGCCACGTCTAAACCACGTGATTGCGCCGTTAAACGGTTAGAGATTTGCAGACCGGCTGCATCGTCTTTCGCGCTGTTGATTTTATGCCCTGATGACAAACGCTCCATAGAGGTCGCTAAATCATTAGACGCTTTATTTAGGTAACGCTGTGCTGTCATAGCAGAAACGTTAGTGCTTACATTAATAGCCATTTTGCTCTCCTTATGAGTTCGCAAACTTTCTGCGAAGCGGCCAGCTTTACTCTCATATGGATAAGCACTGACCGTGTATTACTCGCTAAACCCTATGCAAGGTTTAAGATCTGTATAAATCATTTTATGACCAACACAGATACAAGTTATATGCCAAGTTTAATACTGTTTTGATTAATTTTTAATATACATAAAATCAATCACTTAAATTAAAACTTAACTCGATTTGGTTTAACTGGCTTGGGGAACAAAAAGTACCTTTATTCGCCCATTGCCGCTTTTTGCCGCTATTCTCAAACAGATGATATCCTGTATAAAAAAACGGCAAAGGTTGAAGTGATTCGCGCATACGGCATAGCACATATGGCAAAGAATCTAACTTCAATGGTGAGTGTTAGTTCACCACTAAATACCGATTGATCATTAAATATAGTTAAACAAGGTCAGGTCTTTGGTTTTACCAAACGCTTGTTGAGAAGCTTGCAATGCTCGAGAGTTTTCATTGAACTCAATGATGGCTTTCGAGTAATCCAAGTCTTCAAAGTTGCTTTTCGCTTTCGCTAAAGACAACTTAAAATCTTCATGTTGCTGCTCTTGAATATCCAGCGTACTTAAACGCGCACCGACATCGGTTCTAGCCTTCGTTAGATGAATAAACGCAGCATGAAATTCTTCGGTCACTTGGTGCAATTTCGCTGTTGCTGATGCATCCGATACCGGGTTTTCAGCCTGCTCAGCCGCCTCTTTGAACGTATCAAAGATAGAGAAAGTCTCTCGTGGTTCTAAGGTGATCGAATCACCTTTAGTGATTTGGCCTTTGATTTGGATATTCAGACCTTCATAGACAATGCCAGTCGAAGGATCAAAGTCTTCCGCGGCCACCACTGCGCCATCTTTTTCAAGTTGATAAGCATAATTTCCTGTCTGCATATCAACGAACGTCACTTTATACGTTGACCCATCTTCAGCTGAGTTCGTCGCACGTTCCAAAAGTAATTCAGAAGCGGGCTCAAGCTCGTACTGAGGTTCGTAATCACCAAACGGGTTATCTATTTCCATAAATAACTTGCTGCCCGGATCATTCATCGCCATCTCGAAGCTACTCGCTACACGCATCTTTCGCTGATAGTCATCACCCTGATAGCTGACGTTACCTTGGTTATCTCTAAAGAAGGGTTGATTCTTCGGCTTAGTACCCGCAAACGTGTAGTTACCCGACTCATCTTGAGAGTTAGCTAAATGCAGAAAGTTATTCGATAGCTCTTGGATCTCGCGTTTCTTCGCTAAACGGTCCTCTGGAGAAAGCGCACCGTTAATCATTTCCATCACGGTTCGTTTTGCCTCATCAGCAAAACCTTCGGTGTTGGAGACCAATACTTCGTGATGCTCCAATCGATTACGAACCAAGACGATTGCGTCACTATATTGCTTAAGCTGCTCTGATTGCTGACCAATATTTTGTAAATAGTGGGTCGCAAGAGGATCATCACTTGGCGACTGCAACTTCTTACCGGAAGCAAGTTGTGCTTGGTTGTGATGTATCTTGTTCTCTTGACGACGTAAGTCGTTCTGAACAGATTGGTAGTTGTGGAAGCTAGAAATACGATTCAACATTTATACTTCCTACCTCAGAGCCAAAATAGTATTGAACGTATCATTGGCTGCTTGCATGATGCGTGAAGAAGCCATGTACGCTTGCTGAAATTTCATCATATTTGCCGCTTCTTCATCGAGGTTAACCCCCGACACTGAAGCAATACGTTCCTGAGCTGATTCCTTTTCTAAGGTGGCAATGTCGCTTAAGCGATTTGCCGTCGACGCTTTCAGACCCGTATTGGTATTCAAGTTATGGTAAAGGTCCAAAATCGTAGACTCACCATCATTCAAGATCTTACCGGTTTGGAGATCTTGCAGCTTACGCAAGTTACCGTTGTCACCCTCTGATGGGACAAGGTTTGCCGTAAATTTATCGTTTGCCACAGCCCCAGCGGTCAACTCGAAAGTCGTGCCATTAATCGTAACCGGACCTTCAGGTGGGTACGGCTGCGGCTGCATTAAAATATTGCCTTTCGGGTCAGTCACGGCAAACTGCTCACCTTTTGGTGAAACAATCACTTCAAACTCACGCAATTGACCGGCCGCTAGGATTTTGAACCCCGCCGAGCCTTTCGCAAACGTGGTCGATGCCTCATAACTTTGTGCGGCAATATCTCTAGGGTCTTTGGTTTCCATCTGAATCTGAGCAGCAAAGTTGCGAGTTGGACGCAATAACAGCTTCTCACCCAATTCCGGCGGGTTTCGAACTTCGACTCGCATACCATCTAGGTAAAAAGCATTGCCTGCTGCATTGGTGCTGACTTTTACGGTTTCACCGTCAGGCTTGGTCACGACATAGTCACTGCCGTCATATTTAAGACCGTACTCGCCGCCTTTTAAGGCAGAGGTGTCATCAATATATACGGCAACATCAGCCTTTGATTGGCTACCAGCCGTCACGCGTGATTTCGCCACGCGCTCAGAGTTCACATCGGTGAAGATATCTTGGCCAACATTGCCATTGAGATCCAAACCTTGTGATTGAAGTGAGTTTACTTTCTCAGAGAAAGCCGTTGCCAAACGTCCAAGTTCATCCATGATGTCGGGAATGTGTTCGTCTCGCATATCGAGCATGGCACCGATTTTTCCATCGATATCATTACTGGTGATCGGCTTCAAAGACTTACCTTCCACAATCGCCAGTCGACGCTGATGCGTATCAGGTAAACCATCAACCAACTTCAGTTGACTTGCTTCGCTACCAGAAACCAAGGTATGACCATTACCAATATGGACGTTAAACCCTTCCGCATTAGAGCGTGGCGTTACTGTCACTTTGGTGTAGCCAGATAACTCATTGATCAGCTTTTCGTGCTGATCTCGTAAATCATTGTGAGGCCCTGGTGTTCGCATCATCAAACGCTGAACATCACGAATCTCAACCGCAATTTGGTTAACACGTTCAATGCCGACTTCTAACTTTTTATTCGTAGAATCAGACTGTTGACGTACCGTTTCATGGAATTCATTCAAGGTTTTAGTGACAAGCCCTGCTTTCTCTAGCACGACCTTACGCGCACCCACATCATTCGGGGTATCGGCGAGAGTCTTAACGGAATCAAACCATTCGTTGAGGTTTTCTGGAATCTTCTTTGAAGCGACCGACGACAACATGCTCGACAGCATATCGAGGTTGGCTTCGGTATCGCCTTTGTTGGCGGCATTGGTTGTCGATAAGTTAAGTTCTTTGACGGCAAACTGATCCCAAGAGCGGCGAACATTTTCCACATGCACACCCATACCGTAGGATTGCCCACCGTACTGGCGCGGGTCATTCACACCTTGAATCACAGACTGGCGGCTATAGCCCTCTGTGTTGGCGTTAGAAATGTTATGACCTGTGGTGTTGAGCTGTCTCTGAGCCGTAAGAACACTTTGTGCCCCTACATTCAGAAGATCCGACGCCATAATGCCCCCAAAAAACTTAACAAAACCAGAATGAACTGATTAACTACAACCGTATATTACTAAGATAAAAGCAATATATGTGCCAATACAATAAATGGAGAGTTAAAAGACGATAATTTATTGAAGTGTAAGGAGATAACTATGGATGACGCGTAAGAACTGAAGGGGCGGAGAAGAAAAGAGCCTGCCAGTAGCAAGCTCTCGATGTTGATTTATGACGCTAGTTCATCTCATCAATCTTGGCTTTAACTCGTAAAACCTTGTCTGCATAGTTAGGGTCAGTTGCGTAACCAGCCTGATGAATACCTTTGATGAAATTCTCTGAATTGCCTTGATGCTGTAGCGCCGTTTCGTATCTTGGATTTTCGTTCAAGAACTTCACGTAATCATTAAAGCTATCTTCGAAATTAGAGTAAGAACGGAAGGAAGCTGACTCTTTAACGGCGGTTTTGCCATGGAACTCAAGAGTTTGAGTCGCGACCTTATCGCCCTTCCAACTTCTATCTGCTTTGATGTTAAATAAGTTATTGCTGTTGCCCAAAGAGTTCTTAATCATCTTAGAGCCCCAACCTGTTTCAAGTGCCGCTTGTGCTAATAGCAGTGACGAATCAACGCCAAGTGCACTCGCCGCTTTTTCAGCGTAAGGCTTCATTGAGGTAACAAAAGATTCTGGCGAATCAAATGAAGCGGGTTGTTTTGCTGCTGACACGTCTGTTGTTGACTTAGCAGATTGAACTTCAGAGACTTTCTCTTCTGAACGACCTGAATACTGAGGTCTTTCCAGTGAGGTATCAAAACCTTCACTGCGAACCTTGTCTTCTGTCGCATCACTTGCTTGACCTGCACTTAGCTGAGCAACAATCATGTCCGCAAGGCCTAATGAACCTGAAGCACTCAACTCACTCGCCATTTGGTCATCTTGCATCTGACGATAAAACTGCTCGTTCTGGCTGTTCAGCATATCCGACTTAAAGCTAGAGTTAGCATCACGCATCGACTTAAACAGCATTGAAGTAAAAATCGATTCAAACTGTTTTGCCGCCGCAGTTAGCGCCTCTTTTTCGCTGCCTTCTTCACCGTTTACGGCTTGTTGACGAAGACGGTCTAAACTACCGATGTCGTGAATAAAGCCGATGTCATTGTTATTCTTAATCATGCTTTATTCCTTAGATAATGATCAATTGGCCTTCAATTGCACCGGCTTGTTTCAGTGCTTGAAGGATTGCCATTAAATCAGAAGGTGCAGCGCCTACTTCATTGACTGCGCGTACCAAATCATCCAGCGTTAGGCCAGGTTCAAATTTGAACATCTTGCCATCGCCTTCCGTGATTTCGATATCAGAATCAGGAACCACTACCGTTTGGCCACCAGAGAATGCGTTCGGTTGGCTTACGTTTAGATTTTCTTTGATTGCAACCGTCATACCACCGTGGGTTACCGCCGCCGCTCTTAGGCGAACGTGCTTACCAACCACAATGGTACCGGTACGAGAGTTAACAATGATTTTTGCAGAGCCCTCTGCAGGATCAAATTCGATGTTTTCGATTGCCGATAAGAAAGCCACACGTTGGCTGATTTCACGAGGTGCGCGAACTTTTACAGACGTCGCGTCGACCGCTGAAGCCATTTGTGGGCCTAGGAAATTATTTACCGCATCAGCCAAACGCTGAGCCGTTGTAAAATCGGATTGGATTAGGTTGAAAGTGATGTAGTCACCACGGCCAAATGGAGTTGGGATTTCTTGTTCAACCGTCGCACCGCTAGAGATGATACCGACGTTAGGGTTGTTACCGACAATCTTAGAACCGTCGTTACCTTGTGCACTAAAGCCACTTACTACCAAGTTACCTTGCGCGACCGCATACACCTGACCGTCTAGACCTTTCAGGAAAGTCTGCAACAAAGTACCACCACGAAGGCTTTTTGCTGAACCGATAGAAGAAACGGTTACGTCAACTTCCTGACCTTGCTTAGAGAATGCCGGGAGTTCAGCGGTAACAATTACCGCGGCGACGTTTTTAGTTTTTGGCTTGGTGCCGGGCGGCAATTGGATGCCAAAGTTTTGCAGCATTGCGTTAAACGTTTGATCGGTAAAGGGAGTTGTCTCACCTGTCCCCGGCAAACCTGTAACCAAACCATAACCGACAAGTTGGTTACTACGAACACCCGCCACTTTTGCCACGTCTTTAATACGCGCAGCATGGGCACTGGTGGCAAGAAATAGCATGCCGAATAGTACGAGTGTGAGTTTTTTCATTGAGTAACCTGTCTGTATTGCTTTAGTTTATAATAACTTAGCGAAATATTTGTGATTGATGAGGGCTGTCAGTATCTCGACGCCCTATCAAGCTCTACAGAGATACATTAAAGAATCGTGCCAAGAATCCAGGCTCTTGCATATCTTTCTGCACGCCCGTACCTGAATACTGAATTCGTGCGTTAGAAACACGGTTTGAAGCGATGGTATTTTCGAAGTCTATATCATCAGGACGGATGGTGCCGCTTAAGCGGATGTACTCATCGCCCGTGTTCAGTGTCATCCACTTTTCACCACGGACCACTAGGTTACCATTGGCTAATACTTCGATAACTTCAACGGTAATGTAACCGCTGATACTGTTACTTTGGTTGGCTGACGCATCACCCGCAAAGGTGTTGGTGTTGCTCAGATCATAAGAAAAGTTGTACTTGTCGATAGTCAGCTCTTGACCACCGACTGCCAGCGGCTCCATCGTTGCATCATTCGACTTAGACATGTCTGCGTTGGCTTTCTTGGTCGCTCGAGTATTCTCGTCTAACGCCACGGTAATGATGTCACCAATACCACGAGGTTTTGAGTCATCATACATGCTGCCAATGTGGTTAACATTGAACAGTGAGCCCGTTGCTGCTGCGTAGTGTTCTGGTTTTTGCTTTGGATTGATTGGCGCCCATGCTGGGTCACCAGCAACTGGATCGGTTCGACCACGAAGTGTATCAATAATGCCTGAGCTCTCTTGCGCTGACTTATCACCTTCCACAGCATCAACCACTGTGGTTGCGTTTTCTTCTGCCGGAGTCTCAATAGGATCCAAGACAGAACACCCCGTCATAGACATAAACAGAGCTAAACAAAAAATACGTTTCATGGCGATATACTCTCAGCAGGCAATGGTAAATAGATCAATTGGTAGAAACACGTCAGTTAATTGGAAAAATCTATTAATTATCAATAATTAAATGGCTAATAAACCAATTACAGCTGTTGGTTAACAAAGCTCATCATCTTGTCTACCGACGAGATAACTTTCGAATTCATTTCGTAGACACGTTGAGCTTCAATCATATTCACCAGCTCTTCGGTTACGTTGACGTTCGATGTTTCGAGCATCGACTGACGAATATTACCTAAGCCATCAAAGCCAGGAACCCCCTCTTGCGGGTCGCCACTAGCACCGGTTGGTAAGTAAAGGTTTTGACCTACAGGCTCTAAACCACCTGGGTTTACGAAGTCAGTGATAGTGATTTGGCCAACCACGACGTTGTTTTGCTCACCACGTAGACGTACTGATACTTCACCATCGTTACCAACAGTTACCGAAATCGCATCTTCAGGAATCACGATTTCTGGTTGCAGAGCATAACCTTGACCTGATGTAACGATCGCGCCGTCACCGTTCAGAGTGAACTGACCATTTCGGCTGTAACCTGTTTCACCGTCTGGCATTTCAACTTGGAAGAAGCCGTCGCCTTCAATCATCATATCTAAGCTGTTCGACGTTGTTTGCGCGTTACCGTGAGTGTGCACTTTTTGAGTTGCGACTACTTTTGAACCTGCACCTAACATCAAGCCACTAGGCAGCTCAGTATTTTGAGACGATTGGCCACCTGGCTGGTTGATATTCTGATAGAACAGATCTTCAAATACCGCACGGCTCTTTTTAAAACCAATGGTCGAGGCGTTGGCAAGGTTGTTCGAAATTGTTGAGATATTGGTTTGTTGTGCGTCTAAACCTGTTTTACTTACCCATAATGCTGGATGCATAGTAAATTCCTTTAAATTCTATTAGCTCATACGAAGCAGTGAATCAGACGACTTGTCCATTTCCTCTGCCGTGCTCATCATCTTGACCTGCATTTCAAACTGACGTTGCAAGTCAATTAGGCTGGTCATTTCACCTACAGCATTTACGTTACTGCCTTCGATAGCACCTTTAAGCAACGTTACCGCTGCATCCGCTTCGTATGCCTGATCTGGGTTTTTCGAACGGAATAGACCATTCGTATCTTTAAACAAACTTTGGTTGTCTGGGCGTACAAGTTTAATACGGTCAACAATCGCTAATTCTTCAGCTGGAGCGCCTTGAGGAATCACCGAAATCGTACCATCTGTACCAATTTCTACTTTGCTGATCGGGATTGGGAGCGTGATTGGCGCGTCATTCTCACCTAACACCAAGTGACCGCTTGCGTTGGTTAACAAACCGTTTTGGTCTACCTTTAGATTACCATTACGCGTTAAACCTTCACGGCCTGTGTTATCCATCACTGAAATCCAACCATCACCTTGAATAGTGACATCAAGATCTCGCCCAGTGGTGACCACACTACCTTGTGCGAAATTATGACCCGGACGTTCTGTCATGCTGAAAACACGAGTAGGCATGCCTTCACCGTACGCTTGCATTGAACGTGCTTGTGCTAAATCAGCACGGAAACCCGTTGTACTTACGTTGGCAAGGTTGTTAGCACGTAGCTGCAAAGCTTGCATATTTTGCTTAGCGCCACTCATGGCAAGAAACAGTGCGCGATCCATAATTTTGCTCCAAAAAATCATCTTCTGGGGCTAACAAAGCAAACACTGTGCCAATATTTTTAACCGTTACTTATCAATAATTTAAATAGAAAAAACTAAAAAGAGGGATCACAAAAGGATCATTGAGGAAGAATTGTTGCCAGTGGCATTACCGTGCGGCAATAGGGGCGGCAAATAGAAAAGCAAACTGCCATATCAAATTCAGCAACAATACCCAATTCAATAATATTGAATTGGGTATTCGCAGATGATTCAAACGCTCGAAACGATTAACGAATCTGAAGAATATTCTGTTGCAGTTGGTTGTGTACTTCTAGAGAACGTGAGTTCGCTTGGAAGTTACGTTGAGCAGAAATCAAATCAACCAGTTCTTGAGTCATATCGATGTTCGACTGCTCTAGCGAGCCGTTGTTGATGCTACCAAATGAACCTTTGTTCGATTCACCCCAGATTTTAGAACCTGAGTCATTAGTAGAATCCCACTGAGTGCCGCCTTTCTTATCTAGGCCTTGCTCATTAGGTACACGAACCAAGCCTACACGGCCAAGCATCACGTTTTCACCATTTGAGTAAGTACCTAAAACACTACCGTACTCATCGAAATCGATTTTGGTTAAGAAACCTGTTGTCGCGCCATCTTCATCGAACTTAGTGAGTTCAAATGGAGCGGCAAACTGAGTTGACGAATCTAGACCAAACTTAAGCACCTGCGTTGGATCAGCACCGTTCAAATCAATTGGGTTAGCTCCTGCACCTAGTGCTTCAGAGTTAATTGGCTGGCCATTGTTAAGGCTCGCCAACGTACCGTCATTGTTGAACTTCATTGTATGACCAACGTGACCTTGTGCATTTGTCGCATCACCACCCGTGATGTTGACCGGCTTTTCACCGTTCTCATCTGACATGGTGTAGTACGTCTGCCAAGTGTTTGGTTGAGTCTGATCTTTGAGGTAGTAAGTCGTTAACTTGTAAGACTGCCCCATAGAATCGTATACCGTCGAAGACGTTGCACGGTTATAGGTATCAGCATCTTTGAAGTTAAATGCAGCCGGGTCTTTAAGATCACCGTTTGCAGGAAGGTTAACCCCTACTTCAATGTTTTCTGTCTGTTTTGGCTTACCAAACTCAGCAGGAATGTCGAGAGGCTTTGGCGCGTAAGAAAGAACTTCACCCGAGTTTGGATCAACATCGTAACCTAAAAGAAACTCATCGTTAGCGGTAACCATGTAGTTGTCTTTGTTTAGGTGAAATGCACCATTACGCGTTAGTTCATTGATCTCCGGTACCATACGGTCTTTCGATACTGCAAAGAAACCTGTACCACTTACACGTAAGTCCATTGGGTTGTTTGTATAAATACTTGAACCTTCATGGAACTGTTGCGCCACTTGGCTAGCTTGCGCACCGCCACCTGCCGTCGTTTTTGCGTTAGTGAATAACGAACTTGAGTAAACATCGCCAAACTCCGCACGTGACTCTTTAAAGCCGAATGTGTTTGCGTTCGCAATGTTGTTACTGGTTGTATTCAGGTCTAGTTGTGCAGCGGATAGACCGCTTAAAGCTACATATGACATTCCAATATTCTCCTAATCTCTCTAGCTAGCATAATCACTCTTTTAAAGCATTACGCTTTACCAACTTCTAGTACTTCAGCAAGTCGTACTGGCGATGTGAAACCAGCCAGATTGAGTAGTACGTTGCCATCGCCCTTACCAAGAAGCACACTGTTCACGTTCGCATAACTGGAAACTTGGAACTCTGTGTTCTCGCCATCCAGTAAACCCGACGCTTTCACGTTGTATTTACCAGCCGGCAATGGGTTACCGTCTTCGTCTTTTCCGTCCCATTCAACACGTGTGTCGCCTGATGGTTTAGAGCCGATATCAAAAGTGCGAACCAATTGTCCAACTTCGTTCTCAACACGGACGATTACATTGTCCATTGCCTGAGGAAGCTTAACCATGGACGCCATACCGCCATCACCGGGTTTCACACCTGCCGCACCAGGAACCAATACATCGCGGCCAACCAAAGAGGATGCCTGTAATGCTTGGTTAGAAGTCATTGATGAATTCAAGCTTTCAAACTGTGTATTCATTTTGCCAATGCCATCTACGGTCGCAAATGAAGCCATTTGCGCAATCATCTGGTCATTGCTAACCGGCTTAAAAGGGTCTTGTTGGGCTAATTGCTTAGTCAACAAAGATAAGAAGTCTTCTTGTTTAAGATCCTGCTTACCTGTTGTTTCGTCGGGCTTTTTCGCGCCATCTTGAAGACTCTTCAGCTGGTCAACATAGGACAAGCCGCTTTGACCAACATTGTTGTTGATTCCAGCCATGTGCTACCTCCTTATCCTTATTGACCCATCTGCAGCGTACGCAGCAGCATTTGTTTACTCGAGTCAGCAACCTGCACGTTTGTTTGGTACGCGCGTGATGCCGAAATCATGTTTGCCATTTCTTCCATAACGTTCACGTTAGGCTTGTAGATATAGCCTTCGTTATTCGCTAATGGGTGATCTGGGTTGTACTCCGCGCTCAACGGCTTATCGCTTTCCACAATACCTAATACTTTCACAGGCACAGTGTGACCACTGTTGCGTGCTTTATTTAACTCAGCGCCGAACACTGCGTGGCGAGCCTTGTAAGTTTCTTCAGCAGAACTACTTACACTGTCCGCGTTCGCAAGGTTGCTCGAGGTCGTATTTAGACGAACAGATTCAGCACTCATCGCAGAACCAGTCACATTGAATACATTGAATAAACTCATCTAATTATTCCCCTTTAATCGCTTTAGTTAAATTCTTGAACTTACTTCCTAGGAAGTCGAGAGAGGCTTGATGCCTAATTTGGTTTTGCATGAAAAGGTTTCTTTCCAAATCCAAATCAACCGTGTTGCCATCTCCTGTATCAGGTTGGGTAGGAATTCGATACTTCGTTTCCCCGTTCACCGTTGTTGAGGCAGAAATGTGCCGACCATCTGTACGGCTAAGACCAATGCTTGCCCCAGAACTTGCCGCTTGCAGCGATTTCTTAAAGTCTAATCCTTTTGCTTTATACCCAGGCGTGTTTGCTTGCGCGATATTGGTGGAAAGCACCTCAGCGTTACGCTCACGTACACCAACTGTGTGCTGGTGAATGCCTAAAGCATTGTCAAAAGAAATAGCCATGTAAACCTCAACTCAAGAACTGACTGTTATGAGATAACCAAAGCAATATATATACCAACTTTTTAAACAAAGCGGGCTATCAATACTTTTACAGGTTACTCGTGGGTAAACTTGCAATATACAAGCCAAAAAATAGAGTAAATTGGAATGTCACTCTGACTTAAAGATATAGGTTAAGCCGGAAAAAGAAAACCCAGCACTTGGCTGGGTTTTGAAGTTAGACAGTAACGTTGCACCTAGTACTGGTGCCACTCATTACTTTAATTTGTAGATGATGCCTGGATTACAGCGAACCATTTCAAAACGATCCGTTAAGCCTGTTAACGATTCAGACGCACCCAATAATAGGTAACCACCAGGATTCAGGCTGTTTGCCATCTGGTTAAGTACCTTTGATTTCATATCAGGCGAGAAGTAAATCAGCACGTTACGACAAAAGATGATGTCGAACTTACCTAACAATGCATAGCTGTCCATCAGGTTCTGAGGGCGGAAATTCACCATGCGCTTAACGTTATCTTTCACTTTCATGCGGCCATCGCCCGCATCTTCAAAGAAAGTACGACGACGCTCAGGAGAAAGTCCACGTCCCAATGCAAGGTTGTCGTACGCGCCAGTGCGGCACATATCCAACATACTTGCTGAGATGTCAGTTGCGGTAATCGATACATTTGGCAACATACCTGGCTTACGAGCTTGAGTCTCAAGAATCGTCATTGCCATTGAGTATGCTTCTTGGCCTGAAGAGCTTGCCGCAGACCAAATCTTAATAGGACGTTTATTTGCCGCTATTTCCGGTAGAAGTTTATCCGCAAGCACAGCAAACGGGTAAGTATCACGGAACCAAAGTGTCTCGTTCGTCGTCATGGCATCGACTGCAGCCACGCGCAGCTCACGGTTTCGACCTGTTACTACATCTCTCAACAAATCAGACAACGAAGCTAACTTAAACTTCGTTACTAATGGGCTTAGACGGCTGCGCACTAAGTACTGTTTGCTGTCACCTAATACAATGCCACATTGAGATTCTAAGAAACGGCTGAAATCGCGATACTCTTGATCACTTATTGTTATAGCAGTCATTAATGTCTCTTTTAGTTAGTTAACGCAGCTTTTACCGCTGCACCAAGCTCATCGGGGTTGAACTTCGCGATAAAGGAGTTAGCTCCTACACGCTCAACCATGGCTTGGTTAAATACACCACTCAATGATGAGTGTAAAATTACGTATAGATCTTTAAGTTCGGCGTGACGACGAATCTCAGCAGTCAGCGTATAGCCATCCATTTCTGGCATTTCGATATCTGAAATCACCAATGAAATCTGATCATAAATACTGCCTTCTGATGACATCTCCACCAGCTTCTCATAGGCTTCTTTACCATCTTTCACCGAAATCACTTCAAAACCAATCGACTCAATCGCACGCTGAACCTGCTTACGAGCAACCGTTGAATCATCAGCAATCAAGATACGACGAACCAATTCTTTACCTTGTTCTACTTCTGCGATTTCTTCAGCAATTTTGCTGTCCATTGTTTCATCAACAGGAGAAATCTCCGCTAGAATTTTTTCCACATCAAGAATTTCTACCAGCTCATTATCAATGTTGGTGACTGCAGTCAGGTAATGGGCTTTGCCTGCACCATCTGGCGGCGGAAGAATCGATTCCCAGTGCATGTTAATAATGCGTTCTACTGAACTGACCAAGAAACCTTGAATGGTTCGGTTAAACTCAGAAATAACCACAAAACACTTTTCAACATCCGTTGTAGGACGGCCACCAATCGCTAAGCTCAAATCGATTACAGAGATCGTTTGGCCACGAATGTGTGCTACACCTTTAACCAGTGGGTTCAAGTTTGGCATTTTTGTCAGTTTAGGGCACTGAAGTACTTCTTTTACTTTAAAAACATTAATGCCGTAACGCTGACGCCCCATTAGGCGAAAGGTTAGTAATTCTAATCGGTTTTGACCGACGAGTTGCGTACGCTGATTCACCGAATCAAGAATACCCGTCATGAGCTCATCTCCATATCAAACTTTTTTGTATAAAAAGTGTTAGTCTACTGCAGGCTACGAACCACTAGAGAAACGGAATGATATATCATAAAACAAATCTGCCGCTTTTTTCCATAGCAATGTGTAGAGCTACTTTTAAAACTGTCGCTAAGTTTATCGGCATTTTATCAATATTGTTTAGTTTTTTTGTACAAGCTGCGACTCCAGAGCAAATTGAAATGATTCAGTCTGCGGCGGAACAACACATCCTAGAGACAGTTGAGCAGCCACAAGGCGGCGAACTCTTTGTTAACTCAGCAAATGTGGACTCTAGAATCAAAGCAACAGATTGCCCTATTCCTCTAGATACCAGCGCCTCAACCACCAGCAATACCCGCAGTAGTATTACGGTTTTAGTGCAATGTGTTCCTGATGAATGGCGAGTTTACGTGCCGGTACGTCTTTCAATGTCAGTACCACTAGTCACAACAACACGCTCATTAGCAAGAGGCGAAATCGTAGGTCAATACGATGTCACCACCGCTATGATTTCGCTTAACAAGTTTCGTCGCCAAGGTTTCACCGCTCCCCAACAAGTGATCGGCGCTAAGGTAAAAAAGAACCTGAGGCCAGGTGATGTTGTCGAAAGAGGCGATATCTGTGTCGTATGCCGAAACGAGAAAGTTATCATACAGGCAGTAAAAGGTGGCATGACCATTACCACCAAAGGGACTGCGCTTACGGATGGCTCAATGGGTGATCAAGTAAGAGTGAAAAATGATAAATCACAGCGTATAATTGAAGGTATTGTTACCAGCATGTCTGAAGTCACGGTTTACTTTTAACTCTTTACTTCTAAATTGACGGTATCGTTAGTTATTTTGCTCTCAACTTTAACGCCAAAATATAACGGCTGCGGTGTTTTGTCCCTTTTCGACTATTGAGCTAAAAATTGCTAAAGTATTCGAACCCTTGGTCGATATTGACTGTACAGGTTCCCATTTTTGAAGAAAAAGGCTTAACTATGGCAGGCATTGATAATATTCGTTCAGGGCAAACCCTAACGACCACTAACCGACCAACAGTACGCTCTGATTCTAGCTCTGAGGCATCACGTTCTGATGTGTCAACTAAATCACCAGCAAGCAAAGACGCGGTTTCACTAAGCCAACAAGGCAAAGCGATTGGTCAGCTCCATCAAGACATGGCAGCACAACCAAGCTTTGACTCTGTAAAAGTTGCTGCAATAAAAGAAGCAATTGCGAATGGTTCATACACTGTCGATCCAGAGAAACTGGCTGACAACATGATCAAGTTCGAAGATGAATTAAAAGGCCTTTAAGAAAACACTAACTTTTCATTGAAGTTATTGTCTTAAAGTACACGAGGTTATGAATAGGTTTACGTTATGGCGGCACTAGCAGATTTAGTTAATTTTCAACTTCAAAATGCCAAAGCCTTATCTGAATTACTAAGTTCAGAGAAAACCGCTATTACGAGCCGACAATCAAACGATATTGAGCGAATCGCCAAAGAAAAAGTGGTCCTTGTTGAACAGCTAAGATCAACCGATCAACGAATTGCTACCCATACCAATATCTCAGAATTGACCGAGAACCCTGAACTTGCTCAATTAGTCGCGACCATCAAGTCCATAGTGCACGACTGCCACCAAGCGAACCTAGTCAATGGCGAAGCCTTGAATCGAGCACACCTCAGTTTCAAAAAACTCAGCAATATGATGCAGCAAAGCCATGGTAAAATTGGTATGACTTACAATGCCGGTGGCCAAACGCATACGATTTCTACGCTGGGAACCAATGTAAAAGCCTAATTGGTCTTAATCTTCTTCGCCACAACACCCTTCTTGCTTGTATCTGTATCTGTATCTGTATCTCAGCCTACCCTTCTCGCTACACCGTCAAAGTCTCTCTAAACCTGTAAATGCTCCTAATAAACGATAAACACAAAAAAGCGGCAAGTATTTTCATACTTGCCGCTTTCTTAGTCATAACCGTTATTGGTTGCCGATACGCCATCTGGAAAGCGAGTGGCAGCCAATATAATTAGGTAAGCTATAACTGGATGCTCCTAAAACTAGAACAACGTTTGTTGTCTCTTCTCAGGCACTGCCTGAACTTCACCGTAATTACGTAGCTGTTCCATCTTACGGATATCTAATTGGAGCTCTGTTACATAGCTATCACCCACTGGGTAGCTGCGCACTACTTCTGCGCCACGGATTACGCCATCAACTGCACCAGAAGTACGTTCAGTGCCAAGGCGTTGATCTTCAAGCTCTGCTCGGCCGCTCACTCTCATGCCATACACTTGTTCAGCAAGTTCACGATAAGCATCGATCTTGGAAGCTCTCATCGCACGAATGCGCCTTTCCTCGTCGTTACGTCCCTTTTGCTCACTGATACTCGCGTAACCAACGGCAACTAAGTAATCGTCTGGCCTCATGTTTTGCAGAGGCTGACATCCAACAAGCAGCAAAGCGGCAACAACAAATATTAACTTCTTCATCTCGAACTCCTAGGGGCGAAGAATAACGGTGTAAGGCTGAGTCATCGTTGGATCAGAACGAATAATGACACCATCTTGAGTTCGAATGCTGTTCAGAGTATCTAGATCTCGACCAATACGATCCGCTGGCAAAAAGCCTTGCGCGGAAGCAACCACAATACGAGTTTGCATGCCTACCACACGAGCATTAACTAGAACACCGCCCTCTTGACGAAGCATAGTGCCTGTCAGCACGTACTGGACATCTTGCTCTTGAGCTAAGTCTTTCCAATCACGGCTTAATGCAAAATCACCTTGGTGAGTCACTTGGATCGAACCGGTTGTTTTAAAATCAACCACCTTGAAGCCACGACGCTGAAACTGATGAATAAAACCTTCTGAAACTGAATTACCTAGCCAGTTTGTTGTGTCCATGTGTTGCAGGTCAACAAACGAAGTAATCGCAATTGGGGTTCTTGCTGAAATACTCGTATTCGAAATGATCAAATCTTCAGTCATACTTTCCACGAAAAAGTCCATGGTATGACGAGGGCTGTCCATCAACATAAACTGACTGCCTGAATATTCAGACTTGCCGTTATAGATCGGCGAATAAGCGCATGATGTCAGTAACATGACACTCATTACTACGAGCCATTTTTTCATTCTCTAATCTCCAGATATGTTTAGTGCTACCTATTCCAATATGTTCTCACCATTATTCTTTTCAATGGATTACAATGTTGGAACAGTCTTTGCTTTTCATTAATGGTTCAGATTAAGAAAAACGCACTTAAGTCAGCTTCAAGCTTATAGTTATTTGTTAAGCAATATTTATACCCAACTGGTAACAAATAGATGAAAAAAATAATTTCTTACTTATTTTCAATAAGTTCACTGATAACCATAAGCTTCAGTGCTCATGCCTCTTGGTATGAAGTTACCGGTACAGCAACCATCGTATCGTCAGAAGAAGCCGCAAGAGTCCATGCGCTGGAAGACGCGGTATATAAAGCGATCCAGTTCTCAGGAGCCGACATTGGTAGCATTGCCAACCTCACGCCCTACCTCGACGCAAACAAGAAAGAGTTTCAATTTACCAACCATGAAGTGCGCTACATCTTGGTAGAAAAAGAGAAAAAACGCAGTGGCAATATAATGATCACCGCAAGGATCGACATCTATCCTTCGGCAAATGCTTGCCATGAGAGCCAATATAAGAAGACATTTTTGGTCGGCAACATTGATGTGACCTCCCCTCAGCAAGCTGTAATGGGCAGAATCTATAATATTGGTGATGATTTTAGCCATGTCGTTGACCGACAACTGGCGCAAGAATCTCGCAGCTTTGTTTCAGTTGGCACAACCAATTACGACATCGACAAGCGTCGACCGGAAGTGATCAAAATGATCGCACAAGACACGGGAGCACAGTACATCATTGGTGGTGATATCACCGATTTAACTGCGACCATTGAATCCAAGCTTCTTAAAGACGACATTATAAACCGCCAGTTTGCCTTAGAAATGCAAGTCTTCGATGGCAAAACAGGTCATCAGGTTTATAACCGTAGCTATCGTGAAGTGGCAAAATGGCCTTTTGCTAAGACCAGTGAGGTTGATACGCGCAGTGCTCGTTTCTGGGCATCAACCTACGGCAGTATGATGCTTCGCGTCAGCCGCAATATTATGTTGGACTTAGAATCAGAAGTATCATGTAAAATCACGCTTCCAGAGGTGGCTGCAGTATTTGGTAACACGGTGACCATTGATTTAGGTCGAATGCATGGCGTTCAACAAGGTGACAAACTGCAACTGTGGCACACCGGTTCGTTTATCGACCAACGAGGTTTACCGCGTAACAAGGTATCTCAAAGTGATATCACGCTAACGGTTTCTCGCGTTTATGAGAACGAAGCTGAACTCACGATTGATCAACCTAGCCTTGCTGGAAGCATTCAAATTGGTGATGTAATGCAGAAAATCATGTAGTTAGCGACAAGCTCACTTCATAGTTTCTAATATAGCCTTAGCACTTTTGTTAAGGCTTTATTTTTTTCATGATGATTAGTTTCGGTTTTAACGTATTTGTCGTAACCTTATTAATAACATAATCATCATTTAGCAAACTATGAGCCAGAATAATCTAATTGGTGCGACCGGTTATCGATTTATATCGAAAGGCCAAACCGCTTTTAAAATCCACATCCATACTCCCGAAGATACGGTGTTACATCGTTCTGTCGGTTTTGTTCGTATGGGTGAAGACAAAGCACTAAAGAAAACCATCAAGTTAAGAGATGAGCTTGGCAGAAAGCTCTGGGGAAAGTTTTGGCCAAAAGTCCTTAGAGAGCCCTATCTGATGACGCGTTTACCGCACAGTTTAGAACCTAAAATAGTATTCAAACCAAACCCGACTCAGACAGATCCCGAACATCGAGATGAATGCTACATCGCTAAGTGGCGCGTATTCTCTGAAAGTGGTGAATACAAATACAGAACCAAAGTATGCTCTATAAGGAAGCACGGGCGACTCGCCGCCTACAGCCAAACCAAACGAGCGCTGCTTGAAGCCCACAAAGATGTGATTGAGTTACTTATCTTTATGGGACGATTGAACAGCATCGACCTGAAGTAGCATCAACTTCAGTAAAGCGAGTAAGCTAAGAATCAGCTTCCCATATTTAACAGATACAGAAACAGCCGCATTGCGGCTGTTTTGATTTATAGGCTTTATCATTATGGTGCTTTAGCAGATTGCTACACCTTAATCGACCACCTAGCTTCGGCATATCTCCGACAGTGTCGTCAGTCGGCGTTTTGATTCTTTCACATAGGGGTTACTTTGATCCCATGCGTAACCAGCCAAAATAGAACACACCATTTGCTTAATCTTCGGGTTGGGATCTTGATAGAAAATCACATCCTGCAAAGTACCTGAGTACCATCCCTCAACATAAGTTCTAAAGGTGTTGACTCCGGTCATCAATGGATCTGCATAATCACGATCCCAATCAACCTTCTCACCATTGAACTGCTTTTCTACGCACTCAACCGCAAACTGAGCCGATTTCATCGCAATTGTCACGCCTGATGAAAACACAGGGTCAAGGAACTCACCGGCATTGCCCAAGAGCGCATACTTGTCTGTTGCAAGGTGTTTTACGTTGGCAGAATAACCACCAATTTCGCCCGCAGGGTTCGGGTACTCTGCATTTGCCAGTATCTCAGCCAAACCCGGCTCTTCTGTTGCCAGTTGCTTAATCGCGGCAATCTTATCTTGTGGGTATGATTCAAAGAACTTAGGCTCCCCGACAATACCAAACGAAGAAACACCGTTGCTAAATGGAATCAACCAGTACCAAACATCAGGGTTGGTTGGATGCACCGAGATCAGGATTTTGTTACGGTCATATTCTAGATTGGTATCAATTTCTGCAATATGATCGTTAATGTGCGTAAAAATAGCTTTGCGTGGAGGAAGCGATGATGGCTCTTCTAAATCGAGCATCTTCGGTAACACGCGACCAAAACCACTGCCATCCAGCACGTATTGAGCTTCTAGCTGATAGCGTTCTCCATCAAGCACTTGTACGTCTAAAATGGTGCTGTCTTCAGTGAAGTTAATACCCATCAACTCATGTTGATAATCGATGGTCACACCTTGCGCTTCAGCCGTGTCTGCTAACACCTTATCAAAGGCACCTCGCTGAACCTGAAACGTGGTTCCCGGCCCAGCAGAGAACTTATCTTCAAAATTAAACGCGGTGTACACGCCATTTTTACGAAAAGCGGCACCATCTTTGAATTGGAAGTTAGCGTCAGCCACCGCTTCGCTCATGCCAGCTTGTTCAATCACTTCCATGCAAGCCGGTAACAAGCTTTCACCAATAGAAAAGCGCGGGAAAAGGCTCTTTTCAATCACTCGAACATCGATGCCTTTTTTGTGAAGCAAAGACGCGGCAATAGACCCTGATGGCCCAGCTCCGATGATCACTACTTGAGTTGACAGTTTTTTCATTATTTAAGCCATGTTTGTTATTTTTATTGCGCGCCAGCTTTCAATTCAAGAAGCGTGTGACCAAGACCGATGTCGTCGGTACGAGTTACCACTTCAAAGCCCGCTTCTTCAACGATCTCTAGGAAATCTTCACTACGGTAAAAACGGCTGTTGCCATTTGCCAAGCAGGTAAAGTAGAGAGACGTCGCGTTTAAGCTATAAGAAGCCGCATCGTATTTCTGTGCATCCCAAAACAGTTCAAGGATATAGACAGTCGCGTCTTCTGACATATGAGAGCGAACACGCTTTAATATGCTCAGAATTTCCATTGGCGAGAAGCAATCAAGGAACTGGCTCATCCACCACACATCCGCGCCTGTCGGCAACGCTTGTTGTTTGTCGAGCATGTTGGCTGGGAATGGAGTCACTCGGTCTCGATGGCCATGTTGTGTCGCGTTTGCCATTGCCATTTCTAGTTGCTGTGGCAAATCAACAATCGTAACCTCAACGTCGGAGTCATGGTTGCAGCACTGCATTGCCCACTTACCGGTGTTACCACCGATATCCACCAGCGATTTAGGTTTCTTGCTGAAGACTTTCTCAAGCAAAACAGGGAACGAACGGTCCGAATAGAAGTGATCGAACTTAAACCAACTCTCTTTGGCTTTTTCTGGCAATTGAGACAAGCCTTGGTAAATGGTTTCCCAATCACCCAGTTCTTTCAGGCCGGCAGGTGTGCCTTCTTCAATCGCTTCGGTTAGATGCATCATCGCTGCGTAACAAACATCGGCTGTGAAATCCATGTTTGCGTTGGTCATACCATCGTGCAGAAGGTAAAAACCAAGGTTGGCCATTTTATAGTTAGGTTTGTCCCAAGTAACAATATGAGCACTTAACGCCATATCAAGCAGAACTTTTACGCCGTACTCAGATACGCCCGTTATTTCCGAAAGAGTCTCTGCAGGTAAACCATCATTACCCGCGTCATCTAACGCTTTCAAGATACCTAAATCACGAAGTGTACGGGCAGTATGAAAAACAATGGGAGCGAAAGACAATTTCTGCGCTTCTGTTTTTGCTTCTAATGCGTTGAATGGATCTAATTTATATTCCGACACGAAAAACCTAACTTTAAATAATAGAGGATTACTCAGCTGCCATTTGTGCAAGCTTACGTTTAATATCAACGTTTAAGTTATTAACCCAACGGTTGTAATTACGGTGTATTTCACCATCGTCGTACTTCAAATTCTCTGATTCAACGTAAAGAATAGAGTAAAACTTGTCACTATAAGGAATTTCAATCACAGCATGGTGTGAACGAACATACAGTTCTGCACGGATCAAGCTAGGCTTTATTTCTGAAACCAACCAGCCTCGGTTTTCAGCAGACTCATAAATAGCTGATTTCACCTGTTTACTTTGAAGATTAAGTGCAACTGGAGTATCCTCAACATTCATTACAGGTTGGACACGTCCACACCCTGCAAGAACGAATATGAATAACATTGAAACGGCTATTTTTAGTAATTTCATTTAAATTCCTTACCTGTGTTTATTTATAAGCACGCATAGTATTTAGTTAGACCCAAAGCAAATCAATACTCTATGTCAAATCAATCCCAATTAATGTCGTTTAATATTGAGAAATGGTCTGCAAATTCTGCGGGGCTCAATTCCGTTGCCGAATGGCAAACATGGAGCACAAATTTAGATTGGTCACAAGATGGCTCAACTGAATTTAAAGCCATCCCGCCGATGATGCGTCGCCGAATGAGCCTGCAAAGTAAGCTTGCCGTCCAAACTGCATTGACTCTATTAAAAGACACCTCGGTTGATTTTCTGGTTTTTGCCAGCCGACATGGTGAGCTGCACCGAACTGCCACATTGATTCAATCAATCTTAGAAGGTGATGACGCCTCACCAATGGCGTTCTCGCAGTCGGTGCACAATACCGCTGCTGGTCTCACAACGATTGCCGCAAAAGCGCCGATTCCACTGACCTCTATCGCTGCTGGGCAAGATACTTTCCACAATGCTCTGATCGAAGCTTATCTTTACCTACATCAGTATCCGTCACATCGTGTGCTCGTCATTGATTTCGACCAGCCTTTGCCTGAGCTTTACCAAGAATACGAAACACAACACTATGCTGATTATGCTCTGGGCTTAGTGCTCACGACTGGCGGTGAATACTCTATTACTAGAACAGTAGAAGCCAACCAAGCATCTTCCGGGTTACCACAAGGGCTACAAACGCTCCAGCATATCTTATTGGGTACAAATAAGTGGACTGTTGCTGGCAAGCACCGAGCTTGGTCGTGGATAAATAACGCCAAGGCAGGAACACAGCAATGAGCAAGTTAGACCAATATTGGCGAGTGTTTGCGACAGGATTCTGCTTTACCACCTTTGGGCTGGGAGGCTTAGTATTAAGCTTCATAATCTTACCTTCTATTGCGATAACGACACCCAATACCATTGAAAGAGAGCTCAAAGTTCAGCGATTGATTCGTTTCTCATTCAACGCCTTTTGCCAAATCATGAAGTTCACCGGCGCAATTGATTACAGAATTGATGGTGCCGAACTGCTACGCGAAGATCGCAACTGCATCATCGTTGCCAACCATCCGAGCTTAATCGACTATGTGCTGATCGCCTCTCAACTTCCTCAATGTGATTGCCTAGTTAAAGCAGCTATATGGGAAAACCCATTTATGAAGAGGATTGTTAAAGCGGCGGGTTACATACCCAATCAAGCACCTGATGATCTTTTAGAACGTTGTGAAGAACGCTTTTCACGTGGCAATGTACTGCTGGTTTTTCCCGAAGGAACTCGCACAACGCCAGGAATTGAACCATCCTTACAACGTGGTGCGGCGCAAATTGCTACTCGAACACAAACCGATTTACGCGTGATTCATATTACGGTTTCTCCGACATTCTTAACGAAAGAGAAAAAATGGTATCAAGTTCCTGCTACGAAACCCTTTTTTCATATCGCGGTGAAAGGTAAAATAGAAGTCGCACCATTTATTGAGAATGCAAATAACTTAACTTCGGCAGCAAGACGCCTTAATCATCATCTTGCACATACTATATTCCCTTCCGAAGAAAACATTTAGCTAATCAATAAAACAACCGGCGATATCGGCATTTCGAAAATACATCGCATAATGTAGAATCGCCCCCTTAAAGCAGCATTCAGATAAAGCATTAAGTAGGCCAAAGTGGAAACATTACACAACGAACTGAAACAACTGATCATCGACGCATTGAACCTTGAAGACATGAGCATTGATGAGATTGAAACAGAAGCTCCACTATTTGGTGATGGACTTGGACTAGATTCTATCGATGCACTTGAGCTTGGTCTTGCTATCAAGAAAAAGTACAACATTGTTATCGATGCCGACGATTCAAACACTCGACAGCACTTTGCGTCAGTTGAAAATCTAGCGAACTACATCTCTTCTCAAACAAACAACTAGACAGATCTTTATGACACAAGCGAACCAACAAGAAGTATACAATCAGGTTAAAGATGCGCTTATTGAGCTGTTTGAGCTTGATGCCGAAGATATCACGCCTGAAGCACACCTTTATCTCGACCTAGACCTAGACAGTATTGATGCGGTTGATTTGGTCGTTCATTTACAGAACGTAACGGGTAAGAAGATCAAACCTGAAGAGTTCAAAGCAGTACGCACCGTTAATGACGTTGTGGAGTCTGTGGTTGAACTATTGAAGGACGCCTAATGCGTCCTCTGCTGACTTTATTGTCGGCAATCATACTTTTCACTTATCCAATAGCGGTTTACTTTGGACTCAACAAGTTTGGCCTACAAACCGTTGGTATCGTCTTAGCCGCTATCTTTGCTGTCCGCATTTTCACCGGCGGTCAGGCTAAGATCAAAGAGCTAAAACACCTAGCTTGGATCAGTGGAAGTGCCGGAATTGTTCTACTGGCATTAGGGTTAGCCTTCAAACAGCATGGCTGGTTAACCTATTATCCCGTCATCGTTAATGTTTGTATGTTGGCTGTATTCGCTTCAAGCCTATGGCAACCGCAAACGATTATCGAGCGTCTTGCTCGACTCCAAGAGCCTGAACTTCCGCAAAGTGGCGTTGATTACACACGAAAAGTCACCAAGGTTTGGTGTTTATTCTTTGTTATCAATGGCTCTATCGCCCTTTACACCTGCTTCCAGTCTCTTGAAATCTGGACCCTATACAATGGCTTACTCAGCTATTTGTTCGCCGGGTTACTCTTTGCAGGAGAGTGGGTGGTAAGACAGCGCATTCGTCAGAGTTAAATTGTTATGACCCAAACCGTCTCTTACATCTCATTGTCTGAACTCCTCAGTCAAAACCGAGCTCCTGAATCTATTGTCTGCTTTGACGACAATAGTGAGATTACTTGGCAAACATTTAACGACGACTTATCTCAACTCGTGAACCTTTTATCTTCATCCCATTTTCAACGAGTTGCGATTTGTACCCAAGACAGCTGCCTATTTTCGGTGGCCTTTTTGGCATGTGCTGTCAGCAAAAAACACATCATCTTACCGGGTAACTATCAACCTTGTGCACTTGCCGAGCTGAGTGAACATTTTGACTGCCTGTTAGTTGATGACTCGATTGGTGAAGTTGAGGTTAGTAACGTTCGCAATATCCAAAACTTATTGGACTCAAACCCCAAAGCACAACAACCTCTAATCGATAATCTCGCGACCATGGATTTGGCAGCCATCCAATTGACCCTGTTTACTTCAGGTTCAAGTGGCACACCAAAAGCGATAGATAAAACATTAGAACACCTAGATATTGAAACTGCTCAGTTAGATAAAAACTGGGGCGATTTACTTAAGGGCAACCGAGTCCACAGTACGGTCTCACACCAACATATCTATGGTCTGTTGTTCCGAATTTTATGGCCACTTTGTTCTGGTGTTCCATTTGCTCGACACAATCTTGAGTACCCTGAACAAATCCTATCTCACGCTAACAAACAGAGCGTGCTGATCAGTAGTCCTGCGCTACTCAAACGATTAAAACACGAGACAGCGTCTGCACAGCTAGCTGGTGTGTTTTCTTCTGGTGGCCCTTTACCAACCGAATCGGCCCACCAAGCTCTTAACTTGTTAGGACATTTGCCCATCGAAGTTTTTGGTAGCACAGAAACCGGCGGTATCGCATTTCGTCAGCAAGAGAGCGCTCAAACACCTTGGCAGCTTTTTGACTGTATTGAGGCTAGTCTCAACAGTGAGAATTGCATTAAGTTATTGTCGCCGTACATCGACAAAAACAACTGGTATCAAACCGCTGATGAGTGCGAAATGGTCTCGAGCAATCAATTCATATTGAAAGGCCGAACCGATCGAGTGATCAAGATAGAAGAAAAACGAGTATCACTGGTTGAAGTCGAAAAGCGACTAGAGCAACTTCCTTGGATCAGTGAGTGCGTGGTGATTCCATTTGAAGAACCTGAGCGCTTAATCTTAGCATCGGTTTTGGTATTATCAGATCAAGGCCAAGCGAAACTCGCAACCATGAGTAAAGGTAAATTCTGGTTGATGCTGCGTTCAGAGTTGAGAAAGTGGTTAGAACCGATCGCTATCCCAAGAAAATATCGTGTTGTTGACGAAATTCCCCTCAACAGCCAAGGTAAGCGGTTAACCTCTCACATAGAGCAGCTCGTAAAATCATAGAAATCGCTTATCGTGTTTTACACTGAGACTGTCTTTTTATATTTTTGTCACAACACCCATTTTCAGCCCAAGGATTCTAAGCACGCGCTATGGATAAGAGAAAACCAAACGTCATTGCTGTTGACTCTGTAGAGAAAGAATCGACTTTGACACTCCATGTTACTGGGGACATCACCGATTTTAAGGGGCACTTCAAGAGCTTCCCTATTCTTCCGGGTGTTACACAGATCGATTGGGCACTTCACTATGCAGTTCAAGAGCTGAATGTCCCTGGTTACTTTAAAGGCATGGAAGTCATCAAGTTCCAAGAGCCGATCCTGCCTGATTCGACCATTCAGCTGTCACTCAAGTGGGATGCTGACAAAGATAAATTGAGCTTTAGTTACACGTCGAACAATGGCGAACAAACTCACTCTTCAGGCAAAATGAAGCTGGGAGAGAAAAGTGAATAGCGCTGAGGCGGTTTCTCAACACGCACTTGAAGAAAGCAACTACAAGGCTTGCTTCCTAATTCCGTGCTTTAACCACGGCGCAACCATGCCCTCGGTGGTCTCATCACTTCTTAATTTCGAAATTCCGATCATTATTGTTGATGATGGCAGTGAACTCGAGACCAAACAGTTTCTGACTCCACTTGCCGATAGCCCAAGCGTGACTTTGGTAACACTTCATCAGAACCAAGGCAAAGGCGGCGCAGTAAAGGCGGGCATTAAGCGAGCGCAAGAGCTCGGCTTTAGTCATGCCATTCAGATTGATGCTGATGGGCAACATGACCTAGACGCCCTACCCGCATTAATCCAAGCTTCACAAACTAAGCCCCAGCAACTTATCTCGGGTCAGCCGGTCTATGACGAGAGCGTGCCTAAGGCAAGGCTCTACGGACGCTACGCGACACATATCTGGGTATGGATAGAAACCCTTTCTTTATCAATTAAAGACAGCATGTGTGGCTTTAGAGCGTATCCAATCGATAAGACGCAAACCGTACTGAATAAATACGATGTCGGTTCGAGAATGGACTTTGATATCGAGATTCTGGTTCGCCTGTATTGGGAAGGCTGCGATATCGACTTCGTTGAAACGCGTGTTATCTACCCAGAGAATGGTATCTCTCATTTCGATGCACTGTGGGACAACGTAAAAATCAGTTGGATGCACACGCGACTGTTCTTCGGCATGCTGCCAAGAGCACCAAAACTGATCGCGCGTCATTTCAAGTCGGATTCAGCGAAGAAGTTATCGGCTGAAAATAGCCAAGATTCCTCGGCAGATTCAAGACAGGTAAATTCCGAACAGATAGGTTCAGAACAACCCCATTGGTCACGTACTCAAGAACGCGGCACTGTGCTGGGAATCAAACTGTTATTGGCCGTTTATACCTTGTTAGGCCGAGGCGTATTTAATCTGATTTTACGCGGTGTGATGCGTTACTACCATCTAACGGGCAAACGTGCACGAAACGCCTCAGAACAGTACCTATTTCAGCTTAAGGCATACGCTGAACAACAGAATATAGAGTTACCCGCTGAATTAACCAGTTATAACCATCTACTCTCGTTTGGCCATACCATGCTAGACAAGTTGGCGGCATGGAAAGGGGATTTTTCAGTCGATAACCTGAGCATTCATGGTCAAGAACAATTTGAGAGCATGGTGGCAAACCAACAAGGTGTGCTGATTCTGGGTTCTCATCTTGGCAATATCGAATTATGCCGCGCTTTAGGCCGCAGACACTCGAACATCAAAATCAATGCGCTGGTTTTCACCGAGCACGCTGAGCGTTTCAATTCAGTGATGAAAGCGGTCAACCCGCAGTCTGACTTAAACTTGATTCAAGTGACCTCGATGGGGCCTGATACGGCTATCTTATTGCAACAGAAACTGGAACAAGGTGAGTGGATTGTGATTGTTGGCGATAGAACCTCCACCAGCAAAGAGAGCCGTTCAGTATGGGCAGAGTTCTTGGGTAAGGAAGCGCCCTTCCCTCAAGGGCCATTTATGTTAGCCTCTGTTCTCAAAGCACCCGTGTTCCTATTGTTTGGGCTACGTGATGACTCACGAGTTAAGCCGCACTTTAATGTCTATTTCGAGCATTTTAGCGACAAGATCGAGCTACCAAGAAAGACACGTGAACAATCTTTACAGCAAGTCGTGCAAAAATATGCGAACCGACTTCAGCACTACACACTGAAAGCACCGCTTCAGTGGTACAACTTTTTTAATTTTTGGACATTGAGCAAGCACCATGACGAAAAAGAACCCAAATAGCATCACCTTTGGTGCCGAACGCCTCACTATCGAGGACGTTGTCGCTATCTCACAAGGCGCAAAAGCCTCGATGAACTCAAGTAACCAGTTCACATCAAAAATCGACCGCGGTGTCGCTTTTTTAGAACGCCTATTGAAAGAAGAAGGCGTGATCTATGGTGTGACAACGGGCTACGGTGACTCATGTACCGTTGCGATTCCGCCGAACCTAGTTGACGAGCTACCGCTGCATTTAACACGTTTTCACGGCTGTGGTTTAGGCGAAATACTGTCTCACGAGCAATCTCGTGCAGTATTAGCAACGCGCCTTTGTTCATTGTCACAAGGTGTATCTGGGGTGACTCACGATTTGCTCAACCAGATCGTTACTCTGATCAACCAAGATATCTCACCACGTATTCCTCAAGAAGGATCGGTGGGTGCCAGTGGCGATTTAACGCCGCTGTCTTATCTGGCAGCTGCACTGATTGGTGAGCGCGATGTCATCTACAAAGGTGAAGTTCGCCCTACTAGTGACGTTTACAAAGAGCTAGGGATTAACCCTATCAAGCTTAAGCCAAAAGAAGGCTTAGCATTGATGAATGGCACGTCAGTAATGACGGCTTTGGCTTGTATCGCCTACAAACGTGCAGAATACCTAGCTCAGCTGTCGACTAAGATCACGGCAATGGTGTCTGTGGGTATGCAAGGCAACGACTTCCACTTCGATGAAGCCTTGTTCGCAGTGAAACCTCACCCAGGTCAACAACAAGTTGCTGCATGGCTGCGCGATGACCTGCAAGCCGATCGCCCGCCACGCAACAGTGATCGCCTACAAGATCGTTATTCACTGCGTTGTGCTCCACATGTTATTGGTGTGGTTCAAGACTCTCTACCTTGGCTACGCCAAATGATTGAGAACGAACTGAACAGCGCTAACGATAACCCAATTATCGATGGCGACAATGAGCGCGTACTGCACGGTGGACACTTCTACGGTGGCCATATCGCAATGGCAATGGATACACTAAAAACAGCGGTAGCCAACCTTGCAGACCTACTTGACCGTCAAATGGCGCAGTTGATGGACTACAAGTTCAATAACGGTCTGCCATTTAACCTAACAGGCGCAGAAGGCGAACGTAAGCCAATCAACCACGGCTTCAAGGCGGTGCAGATTGGCGTTTCAGCTTGGACAGCAGAGGCATTGAAACACACCATGCCAGCAAGCGTGTTCTCTCGTTCAACAGAGTGTCACAACCAAGACAAAGTCAGCATGGGCACCATTGCGGCTCGTGATTGTCTACGTGTTCTTGAACTGACTGAACAAGTTGCGGCAGCATCTCTTCTGGCGGGTACACAAGCGCTTGAGCTTCGTAAACGCCACAATGAACTTGATGAGCACCACATGAGTGAAAACCTAAAGTACATTCGCGACGAAGTGCTTAAAGAGTTTGAATTTATCGTAGAAGATCGACCACTTGAAGGCGATCTACGCCACTTCATTGCTCGTATTCAAAGTCAGCACTGGTCACTTTACTCATAGAGTAGCTAACTTCATAAAGTAGCGAACCTCATGAAGTAGCTAACCTTTTACGCAATATTGTTGAGAGCGATTTATGTCTGAAATCCTTCATCCATTACAATCTGAGGTGACTCTGATTACCTCATTCCAAGATGCCGACCCGATGGGCGTGATCTATCACGGTAATTACTTCCGATTTTTTGAAGAAGTAAGGCGCATCATGATGGATAAGATTGAGTACAACTACCATGAGATGAAGGACTCAGGCTACATGTGGCCGATCATCGACACGCGTGTAAAGTACATTAAGGCGATACCGTTCAATCATCAGATCAAGGTATCGGCTAAGTTGACTGAATGGGAAAACCGCCTGCGTGTTGACTACGAAATTCACGATGCCAACACAGGTGCTCGCATGACACGCGCCCACACAATGCAGGTTGCGGTGACCATTGAAGAACAAGAGATGTGCTTCGCTTCACCGAAAGTGTTTACCGATAAAGTCGAGCACTGGCACCAGTTTGGCTGCTTACCCCAATCAACTGAGCAGCAACCAAGCGACCAACAATCAGATCAACCTCAAGTATCTAACACACAGCAGCAGGTGAAACATGAGTCTGTTTAAACGCAGTCGCAAACACATCAGCATCGCACTACTAGGGCTTGCCTCAATGATGGCGAGTAGTTTTGTTATTGCTAATGAAAGTACAACTACGGTTGGTTCTATTTCAGATCTGCAAACAGTATTAAGCGCAAACAACATAGTGCGTGGTGAGTTCACCCAAACGCGCAACATGGAAATGTTCGCCCAGCCTCTAACATCACAAGGTACTTTCCTGTTAGACAAGTCGAATGGTTTGCTTTGGACACAAACTACCCCCTTCCCTGTTAGCTTGGTGCTAACCGATAACAAACTGAGCCAAAGGTTTGCCGATCAACCCGCTAAGATCATTACCGACAAAGAAAACCCAATGGCGTTTTATTTCAGCCATATATTCTTGTCAGTGTTTCACGGAGATACGCAAAAACTTCAAGAGCAATTCTCACTGTCATTTGAACCAGCGATTGAGCAAAGCTCTAATGCAAGTGCAAACTCAAGTTCAGAAGACACACGATGGACACTCACTCTAAAGCCGAAAAGTGCTCCGATGAACGCGGTATTTGAAGCCATTACGCTGCAAGGTCAAAATGATATTGAACGCATTGAACTGAGAGAGATTCGTGGAGACAGCACTGTGATCGAATTTAGTCAGTTAAACCATCTACCGGAAGTATTATCAGATGCTGAAGCGCAACAATTCCAACTCTAGTCTGGCCCTTGTTTGGCTTGTTGTCGTCATGCTATTTAGCGGATTATTAATAAAACAATTCACTTTTTCTTCGTCGGTACCGATTGAAAGCAACATCCTAAAATTGCTGCCAGAAAACCAGCAAGACCCAATGGTAGAGCAAGCCTTTCAGCAAATATCCAGCTCGATGAGCGAGCAAGTCGTATTTATCATCAGCGCTCCCGACATCGAAAAAGCCATGACAGCGACTGACGCTTTTGAAAAAAAGCTCAATCAAAGAACCTTCTCAAGCCAGCCAACTCTGTTTAAACAAGTTCAAGGAAAAATCAACGCCAGCACTCAAAGCCAGTGGAGCGATTTCTATTTTCGTCACCGATCTCAACTGCTGACCCAACAACAAAAAGAGACACTGACACACTCGCCTGATTCACGATCTCAATATGTGATTCAGTCTCTGTACAATCCGTTCTCAGGCGTCACTGCAGCCGAACTGTCGATGGACCCATTTCTACTATTTCGCGACTACATCAGCGCAGTTGGCGTTCAATCAAGTAACTTTGTTCTGAAAGAGGGCTACCTCACCGCTCAATCTAATGACCAAACTCATATTTTGGTCACGGCGACTCTGGCGGGTTCACCTTATAGCTTGGCCATTCAAGAGCAACTTCCCGATCTTGATTCAATTGAGCGCGAGGTCGAAAAGCAGTTTGGCGTCAAAGTGCAGCATACCGGTGTGGTGTTCTACGCAAATTACGGCACCGAAAGCGCGAAATCAGAAATCAGTACTATTGGTTTGGGCTCATTAGCCGGTGTTATTTTATTGGTGTGGCTGACGTTTCGTAGTGCCCTACCACTTGCCTTATCCTTGCTTTCCATCAGCACTGGGTTGTTGGTTGCGCTGGCAAGCACCGTCGCTATCTTCGGCAAGGTTCACCTATTTAGTTTGGTGTTCGGTGCCAGCTTGATTGGCGTATCCATCGACTACTCTTTCCATTACCTAACCGATCGTTTGGCGGCGGGTAATCAATGGCAAAGCGACAAAGGGTTGAAACATATTATCGTTGCGATCACCTTGGGTCTGATCACCAGCTTGATTGGCTACCTAGGTCTGTTGGTGGCACCTTTCCCGGGTTTACAGCAACTGGCTCTGTTTTCGTCGATTGGGCTTATTGCGGCTTACGCCAGCGTGGTGTGTTGGTACCCAGTTTTAGCTGCAAAACCAAGTCAAGAACGCCCGCTTCCCTTGTCGAAGCTTTGGCATACTTGGTTAAGTCTCTGGAGCAACCAAAAGTTTAGAATTGGCTTACCATTAATAGTGACTGTCGTTAGCTTGATATCACTCAGTCAAATTCGCTACGACGACGATATTCGCCAACTTCAGGCGATGCCAGAGCAACTCAAACAGCAAGAGCAAGCCATTACGGAAATCTCAGGGTTAGGCAGTGGTCAAAATATGCTGCTGGTGACCGCTAAGAGCGACCAGAAGCTACTCAAAAAACTGGCAAAAATCACCGCGAGCTTAGACTCTTTAATCGATAGCCAAGGTATCTCAGGATATCGCAGCATCAATCAGCAGTTGTTAAGTAAACAAGACCAGCATGATAACTATCAATTGGTTGAACAACTCTATCGCCAGCAAAGCCATATCTTACAGAACACTCTTGGTTGGCCTAGCTTTCCAGAATTACCTAAGTTCGAAGCAATCACGGTATCTGGATTTTTAGAATCACCGGTGTCAGAACCTGTTCGGCCACTTTGGTTAAAACCTATCGATGGACAAGCGGCGTCAGTCATTTTGATCAAAGACGTTACAAACTCAGCACTGTTCTCTCAATGGCTCGATTCAAGCTTTGCTCAGCAACAAGGTGTTAAATACCTTAATAAAGCCGATGAAATCTCCGCTCTCTTTGCGGAATACAGAGTCAAGATCACCGAGCTATTATTGATAGCTTTGGCCGCTATTGGGATGGTTTTAGGTTGGCGCTACGGTGTGAAGCAAAGCCTATTAATGCTGTTGCCTTCATTGATTGCCGGAGTCGCAGGTTTAGCGGTCACGGGCATTTTAGGCTCGACACTGAATCTGTTTAACCTGCTTGGGCTGATTCTAATTTTAGGGATTGGTATCGACTATACCCTGTTCTTTGCTGAGCAGAAAAAATCGCTAAGCACCTTATTAGCGATTACCCTATCGGGTCTCACAACGTTGCTTTCATTTGGCTTATTGTCACTAAGTCAGACTCATGCCATTCATAGCTTCGGTGTTACTGTTCTGACAGGGATCTTTGTCGCGTGGCTACTTTCGCCACTCGCAATCAACAATAGCAAAAACGTAGAAAGACCAACTTCTCGAGAGGTTTTTAGATGATCAGGACATTAAAAATCACCTTCGTCACGCTAGTGGGTGTAATGCTCAGTGCCTGCTCGATGGTTTCTCAGCAGCCAACTGGTGCAAGTGTGTCTATCAACAATGACACCGAGCTAGCACTACCATTGCCAGCTGAACTGGGATACTCCCTCACGGCCAGTCAGCTCATCAGCGCTACGTGGGAAACCGATACGCAGCAACTTCCGGTTCAAGTCGAAGTGACAGCGGATAAAGTGGTTTTGGCGGGGTTTTCTTCTTGGGGTACTCGCATCCTATCGCTGCAATATCAAAATCAAGTGATTGATACGCAGGTTTTGTCTGGGCTTGGCGCAACTTTGCCACAACCTGAACAGGTGCTGTTTAATTTGATGCTGACCTTATGGCCGACTGAAGCCTGGACTCAGCCTTTGCAAACCATAGGTTGGCACCTAGTCGATACTGACAATACAAGAACCGTGTTTGACGACGACCAACAAGCCATTATTCGTATCGAGTATCAAGCAAAAGCTAATGAACCGAAGCTCTCTGGAGACATTGTTTTCAAGCATTTGATTCAAGGCTACACCATCACCATACAAACGTTGAACTCAACGATTGTCGATAACCCAAGTAAGAGCTGAATACTATGCCTATTTATATCCAAGACTGTGGTTTCCACTCCGCATTAGGCTCACGCGTTGCTGACATTCATGGCTGCCTCAAAGGTGCGCGTGAATCAAACATGGTCGAAGTAAGCGATATGCTGAATGATGGTAAGCACACTATCGTGGGTAAGGTCGCGGGCGAACTGCCTGATGTTCCATCCAATCTCGCACAATACGCCACTCGTAACAATCAACTGGCGTTATCAGCTCTAAATCAAATCCAAGACTCTATCGAGCAAGCAAAGTCACAATTTGGCGCAGATAGAATTGCTGTGGTTATCGGCACAAGCACCTCGGGGATTTCTGATGGTGAAGTCGCTTTCAAACATAAATTGGCAAACGGTGAGTTTCCTGAGCATTATCACTACTCCAAACAAGAGCTAGGGAATACCTCAGAGTTTGTTAGTCAATATTGCTCGTTGACAGGCCCAAGCTACGCAATCTCGACCGCCTGCTCATCAAGCGGCCGTGTTTTTCTTACCGCTCAACGCTTGTTAGATTCTGGAATGGCTGATGCTGTGTTGGTTGGAGGTGTAGACACCTTATGTAAGCTGACGCTCAATGGCTTTCATGGCCTGGAAGCACTTTCGACCACACATTGCCAGCCATTTAGTGCCTCTCGAAATGGCATCAACATCGGTGAAGCGGCGGCGTTTATGTTGCTCAGCAAGACAAAGCGAGTCGATGTTAATACAACGCAAGACACGTCGAACATTGCCTTGTTAGGCTGTGGCGATAGCTCTGACGCACACCATATTTCAGCGCCCCACCCTGAAGGGAACGGCGCTGAGCAAGCGATGATAAAAGCGTTAGATTCTGCACAGTTACAAGCTGAAGACATCGGTTATATCAATGCTCATGGCACCGCAACCCCACTCAATGATTCAATGGAAAGCAAAGCCATTCATCGTATTTTTGCAAACAAGGTTCCCGTCAGTTCCACCAAGCCTCTGACCGGGCATACTCTTGGAGCCGCAAGTGCGATAGAGGCTGCAATAGCATGGCATATTTTAAAATATGACTTACCGCTTCCCTTACAAAAATGTCAGGATAAAGCTGAAGATATTGAGATTGATTTGGTAAACTGTTCCCAGAAACTTAAAGTAAAGAACATCTTAAGCAACTCGTTCGCTTTTGGTGGCAACAACATTAGCCTGATCTTTGGTGTAGTAAATGACTGATATCCCTTCTGTAGACCAACTTCTTCCACACGATGATCCGATGATATTAATCGATCGTGCTATCAGTGTAGAGGCGTTGTCGATTCACTGTCAGGTCGATATTGGAGCTCATAATCTGTTCTTTAATGCTGAATATCAAACCGTACCGGCTTATGTCGGTATCGAATTTATGGCGCAATCTGTGGCTGCATGGTCTGGATATCATGCACTGAAAAACGGTACCACTCCCCCAATCGGCTTCTTACTCGGTTCTCGCCGTTACAAGTCACTGTGTGATGAGTTTACTCAAGGTCAAACTCTTGATATCTACGCCGAGCAATTGATGGAAGACAGTGGGATGGCAGTGTTTACCGCCAGAGTCGAAGACCAAGGTCAGTTAGTGGCTCAATGCCAACTCAACGTCTACGTGCCGACCGAACAAAAATTACAAGAAATGAAAACTAGGAGCCCATCATGAGCCGTCAGGTTTTAGTCACAGGTGCCAGCAAAGGCATTGGTAAAGCGATCGCTATTCAACTCGCGAAAGACGGATTTGAAATTGCCGTTCATTACATGGGTGACAAGCAAGGTGCTGAATACACGTTAAAGTCGATCACCGAACTGGGTGGCGCAGGACGTCTCATCCAGTTTGATATCAGCAATCGCAGCGAATGTCGCGAAACGCTTGAGTCAGATATTGCCGAGCATGGCGCTTACTATGGTGTGGTGAACAATGCGGGTATTACTCGTGACACAGCATTCCCAGCCATGACGGAAGAAGAGTGGGATGGCGTGATCCATACCAATCTCGACAGCTTCTACAACGTACTTCACCCGTGCGTGATGCCAATGGTTCAAAAACGCAAAGGCGGTCGAATCGTTACTTTGGCTTCTGTATCCGGCATCATGGGTAACCGCGGTCAAACCAACTATGCCGCAGCAAAAGCGGGCGTGATTGGCGCAACTAAATCTCTGGCTTTAGAGCTCGCGAAACGTAAAATCACAGTAAACTGTGTCGCTCCAGGTTTAATTGATACCGGCATGGTTGATGAGCACGTAAAAGATCATGCACTCCCTCAAGTGCCACTGCGCCGCATGGGCGAGCCAGAAGAAGTCGCAGGCCTAGTCAGCTACCTAATGTCTGATATTGCAGGCTACGTCACTCGCCAAGTGATTTCAGTTAATGGAGGCTTAGTATGACCCGCCGCGTTGTTGTAACTGGCATGTCTGGTGTTACTGCCTTTGGTAATGACTGGCAGCAAATCGAGCCGAAACTGAAAGCGTGTGAAAACGCCACTCAATATATGCCAAGCTTTGAGCAGTATGATGGCCTCAACACTAAGCTAGCTGCGCCTATTGATGAATTCCAGTTGCCAAAACACTACAAACGCAAACAGGTTCGAGGCATGGGTCGGGTTTCTCGCTTAGCCACTGTCGCGACTGAAGATGCTTTAACACAAGCCGGGTTGATTGGACATGATGTTCTGACTAACGGCGAAACTGGCATTGCCTACGGGTCTTCAACCGGCAGTACCGATGCAGTTGGCGCATTCGGCGTAATGCTTAACGAGAAATCGACACGAGCAATTACAGCAACCACCTATGTTCAAATGATGCCACACACCGCTGCGGTCAACGTAGGATTGTTCTTTGGCCTACGCGGTCGTGTAATTCCCACCAGCAGTGCCTGCACTTCAGGAAGCCAAGCGATTGGTTACGCCTATGAAGCGATCAAACACGGCTACCAAACCGTAATGGTTGCCGGCGGCGGTGAAGAGCTATGCCCAACTGAGTCTGCCGTTTTCGATACCCTTTTTGCTACCAGTTTAAAAAACGACACGCCAGAAAAATCCCCTAGCCCTTACGACAGCGAGCGCGATGGCCTCGTTATCGGTGAAGGTGCCGGCACGCTTGTTCTTGAAGAATATGAACATGCCGTTGCTCGTGGCGCAAAAATCTACGCTGAGATCATCGGCTTTGCCAGCAACTGCGATGCCGCTCATGTGACCCAACCTCAAATGGAAACCATGCAAATTTGTATGGAGAAAGCACTGAAAGACGCACAACTTCCTGCTGAGAAAATTGGCTATGTTTCTGCGCACGGAACGGCGACTGAAAAAGGCGATATTGCGGAAAGTAATGCGACCGCGAACATTTTCGGTGAAGTGCCAATCAGTTCATTGAAAAGCTACTTTGGTCATACGCTTGGTGCGTGTGGTGCGATCGAAGCTTGGTTAAGCCTAGAGATGATGCATTCAGGCTGGTTCAGCCCAACCTTAAACCTTGAGAACATCGACGAACGCTGCGGCAAGCTTGATTACATCACGGGCTCAGGTCGCGAATTGGATGTTGAATATCTGATGAGCAACAACTTTGCCTTTGGCGGAATTAACACCTCAATCATCTTCAAAAAGATTTAAGCTTATTTGTTAGCTAAAACTCGAGACAAATAAAAAGGGTCAGTAACCAAGTTACTGACCCTTTTTTGAATCTAGCAAAAGCTCAATTAAGCGTTAGCTTCACGCTCAGCGATAAACTCAAGAGCCATCTTGATACGAGCGATTACGCGCTCTTTACCAACAAGCTCCATCACTGCATCAACAGAAGGAGACTGACCGCCACCCGTTACTGCTACGCGAAGTGGCATGCCGATTTTACCCATGCCGATCTCTAGCTCTTCACATACAGCTGCAATCACACCATCTTTGATGTTTGCAGTAGTGAACTCTTCAAGTGCTTCAACCTTAGCAAGAGCAAGCTCTAGTGGGCCTTTAGCAACACCACGTAGGTGCTTCTTCGCTGCGCCAGCTTCAAACTCAGAGAAATCTTCGTAGAAGTAGCGAGATTGCTCAGCAAGTTCGATAAGGGTGTTACAACGCTCGCCAACTAGCTTGATCACTTCAGTGATAGCCGGGCCGTTTGTTGTATCGATCTTCTGTGCGTCTAGGTGCCATTGCAGGTATTCTGCAACGTACTCAGGCTCAGAAGTCTTGATGTAGTGGTTGTTCAACCAAAGTAGCTTTTCAGTGTTGAATGCAGATGCAGACTTGCTGATTGCGTTCAGGCTGAAGAATTCAATCATCTCTTCTTGAGAGAAGATCTCTTGGTCACCGTGAGACCAGCCTAAACGAACTAGGTAGTTGTTTAGTGCATTTGGTAGGTAACCTTCGTCGCGGTATTGCATTACAGAAACGGCACCGTGACGCTTAGAAAGTTTCGCACCATCATCACCAAGAATCATTGCACAGTGAGCGAAAGTTGGAACTGGCGCGCCTAGTGCTTCGTAGATGTTGATTTGACGAGGTGTGTTGTTGATGTGGTCTTCACCACGAACAACGTGTGTAATACCCATATCCCAATCATCCACTACAACCACGAAGTTGTAAGTTGGAGCACCGTCTGTACGACGAATGATTAGGTCATCAAGTTGGCTGTTTGCGATTTCAATGCGACCACGGATTTGGTCATCAAATACTACGCTACCTTCTTTAGGGTTACGGAAACGGATAACGCATGCATCACCTTCTTTTGCTGCTTCGTTTGCTGCAACAATTTTAGGGTGGTTCGCATCGTAACGAGCCATTTCTTTGTTTTCTTCTTGTACTGCACGAATCTCATCAAGCAGTTCTTTAGACGCGTAACATTTGAATGCTTTGTCTTCAGCAAGTAGCTTATCAACCATTTCGTTGTAACGGTCAAAACGCTTAGATTGGTAGTAAGGACCTTCATCCCATTCCATACCCATCCATTGCATGCCTTCTAGAATTGCATCAACCGCTTCTTGAGAGTTACGCTCAAGGTCCGTGTCTTCGATACGCAGAACGAATTCACCACCTTGATTCTTAGCGAATAGCCAAGAGTAAAGTGCAGTACGTGCACCACCAACGTGAAGATAGCCAGTTGGGCTAGGAGCAAAACGAGTTTTAACCGTCATTTAAATACCTTGATTATGTAGGTGATTCTTTTAGTGATTGCCATTACAAAGCCTGCAACAGAAAAATATCACTAAATTTTGGGCGCTATTTTATCACCACCGCTTAAATCTACAATCAGTAGTGAATGATTAATGCGCGGATCTTGTGCGAAAGCGACTGTAGAAAGGCCAAATCCAGCTTCGATGTAGCAAATCTATAGCCTGAGCCAGTAAATTATAGCCATACTTTTCTTTAACTCTCGCCTATCCCACAAACTTAACCCACCATTCATATGCTACTAAGATCAAATTCTTGAATTTATGTTTGACCTTACCCTTACGGTAAGGTTTATGTTAGGCGTAGATGAGAATTGGAGTATCGATATGAAGCATTACACCACCGCGCTCAACGGCCTAAATTGCATGGGATGTGCGAAGAAAGTCCGCACACTGTTTGATGGTCTCGATAATACGAAGATCAACGACATATCGCCGACATACATCGATATTTCCACTCCTTTTAGTTACGTTGAACTCAACGAACAACTAGCGACGCTTGGTTATAGCATGGGTAATAAACTGCACCTTTCGCTATCTGGTCTTAGCTGCGGTAAGTGCGTGAGCAAACTGACTCAGGCGATTCAACAAACTGAGCAAGCCTCAAATCTAAACGTCACCAAACATGAATTGTCGTTGGTTACTCTGCTTGAAGAATCCGAGATTATTGAGCTAGTCGAAAGTGTGGGTTATCACGCAGCTCCCTACTCTGAAGCCAATAACCTTTTATCTAATTCAGGTTCAGATTCAGATTCAGAAGAAAATAAAAAACCAACGACGGCTGAACCGACACAAGCTAAACCTGCAGCTAGCCAATATACTTATCACCTTGTTCTTGAGGGAATGACGTGTGCAAGTTGTGTTTCTTCGGTAGAGAAAGCGCTGAAAAAGAATGAGTTCGTCGACCAAGCTCAGATCAACCTCGCTGAACAGACAGCCTTGGTATTCACCTCTAAAACACGTGACGTCATCGAAACAACTCTAATAGAGTCGGTGAAAACCGCAGGTTACGGCGCCGAGTTCGTTGATGACGCAGCAACTCAACAACAAAAACAGCGAGAACAACAACTTCGTACCCAAAAAGCTTTCCTAAAGAATTCAGTAAGCGCGCTGTTTATCGGTGCTCCGCTGATGGCGTGGGGTCTGTTCGGTGGCAGCATGACCATTGCTACATTTAACGACCAATTAGCTTGGGGATTAGTTGGTGTGGTCTGTTTGATACTGCTTGCGACTTCAGGACGCAGCTTCTTCACTAACGCTTGGCAATCACTCATGCATAAACGTGCGACCATGGATACGTTAGTTGCTTTAGGTACGGGCGCAGCGTGGTTCTACTCTATGCTGGTTGTGCTGATTCCATCATGGTTCCCAGAACCATCGCGTCATGTCTATTTTGAAGCAAGTGCAATGATTGTCGGCCTTATCTCTTTAGGGCACTACATTGAAGCTAAAGCCAAAGCACGCACCACCAAATCTTTGCAGGCACTGATTAATTTACAACCTCAAAAAGCCGTGGTTATCGTCGATGGTAAAGAACAAACCATCGCCGTAGAGGCGATTCAAGTCGGTATGCAGGTACGAGTAAAACCCGGAGAAAAAGTCCCGGTTGATGGTATCGTGGCAGCGGGTGAATCTTATATCGATGAGTCGATGCTGACCGGTGAACCACTGCCCAACGTTAAATCGATTAATGATGGCGTTTCAGCAGGTACCATTAATGGTGATGGCAGCCTGATCATTGAAGCGACTGGAATTGGCTCAAGCACCATGCTGGCTCGAATCATTCAGATGGTTCGCCAAGCACAAAGCAGCAAGCCTGCGATTGCTAAGCTTGCTGACTCTATCTCAGCCGTTTTTGTTCCGGTTGTGGTCGCAATCGCAGTTGCTGCCGCCTTAGTTTGGTTTTTTGTTGGCCCACAACCAAGTGCCAGTTACATGTTAGTGGTATCAACCACAGTGCTGATCATCGCTTGTCCATGTGCCTTAGGCCTAGCCACACCGCTTTCGATTACTGTTGGCGTAGGTAAAGCGGCTGAGTTTGGCGTTCTAATTAAAGATGCGGATGTATTGCAGTCTGCCAGCAAGATCGATGCTGTTGTGTTTGATAAAACAGGTACGTTGACCCAAGGAAAACCAACCGTTCAACAGGCCTTTTACTCTAATCTAACGGAGCAAGAGTTACTGGCTTATGCTTATTCAGTAGAAGTGGGATCTGAGCACCCACTCGCCAAAGCCGTTTGCCAATATGCAGAGAGCCTACAAGTTTCAGCACTACCTCATAGCGAGTTCGAAAACCAACGAGGGCTTGGCGTACAGGCAACAATTAACGGCAAGAACGTGCAAGTTGGCTCGCTTAAATACCTAACCCAGTTAGGCATCAATACTGAGATTGGCGCGGATTTTATCGAACTTTGCCGCTCGCAAGCGTGGACGCCTATTTTCATTGTTATTGACCAAAAACTCGAAGGCATATTGGGCATTTCAGACGCATTAAAAATAGATAGCAAACAAGCCATTGCTCAACTAAAATCCGCCGGAATTCACACCGTGCTATTAACAGGCGACAACGATTCTGTTGCTCAAGCGATTGGTAAAAGTGTCGGTATCGACGAGGTTATCTCGGAGGTGCTTCCAGAGCAGAAAGCTCAGCATATTGTTCAGCTTCAACAACAATATAAGAGTGTTGCTATGGTCGGAGACGGTATTAACGATGCACCAGCTCTTGCTCAAGCAGATATAGGAATCGCAATGGGCAGTGGCAGTGATGTCGCGATTGAAAGTGCGCAAATGACACTACTCAACTCATCGCCATTATCAGTAAGCAATGCGATCGAGTTGTCCCAAGCGACCGTAAGAAATATGAAGCAAAACCTGTTTGGTGCCTTCATCTATAACTCGCTTGGTATTCCTATCGCAGCCGGTGTGCTCTACCCATTTTTCGGATTTCTGCTTAGTCCTGTAGTTGCAGGCGCTGCGATGGCGATGTCGTCAATTACGGTAGTAAGCAATGCCAACAGATTAAGACTTTTCAAACCCACACATTCTAATATCAACAAAAACCATATTCATGAGGTTAACCATGATTCGTAAAATTATGACTCTTACAGCACTCGCTGCAATTTCAGGACAAGCTCTCGCGACTGATGTTCTAAACCATAAGTCTCCATACTGTGGCTGCTGCACAGAATGGACAGAACATATGCGAGATGCTGGGTTCGATGTTATAGAGAAGCTCCACGATGATATGAATCCAATAAAGCAGAAGTTAGGGATAACGCAAAAACTAACCTCTTGCCACACTGCAGAGATCGACGGTTACGTATTTGAAGGGCACATTCCAGCAGAGGACGTGAAAGCCTTTTTAGAAAATCCACCACGTAATGCGATTGGCTTGGCAGTTCCAGGCATGCCAATGGGCTCTCCGGGCATGGAATATGGCGATAAGAAAGACGAGTATTCTGTGTATGCGTTTAATGAAGAAGGTCAGGTGTTTGAGTACCGTCATTACAACGGAAAATAAAGCTTAACTAGACCAACGCCAAGCAATTAAAAGAAGTCATAAAAATAGAGCCTAGCATGAGTAAACCCAAGACTGTGGTTTACTTGCTAGGCTCTTTGCTTTTGGACAGTAAAGCAAATCTTGTCGCGGTACCAACCGGGCTGTTAGTGCCGCTATATTTCTCGCTAATTGGCTAAGAAGCTATTGAGCAAAAAGCTATTTAACAAAAAAGCTATTTAGCGAAGAAGCTCACTCGGCTAATAATCTAATCGACTAAGCAGCCAAGTGAATCGGCTTAGAAGCCGTAAGAAGCACCGAATACGAATGCGTTGTTCTGCTTAGAATCGCCGTTTGCGAAATCTACGCCGTTAGCTTGGCTACGGAACTCAAAGTAAGGTTGAACACCTTGACGAGTCCATGTAGCACGTAACTCATGGTCCATCGCTTCAGCATCAATCATGTATACGTTGTTGTAGCTAAGTGCTAGGTCAGCATTCACTGTGTAACCAATGCGGTTATCCATGCGGTAGTCTGTGTCAGCATTAGCCGAAGTATCATCGATGTGTGCACGAGTACGGTTGCTAATAGAGATACCGTTATCGAAGTTGTAACCGATCTTAACTAATGGGCGGAACTGAATGCTCTCACCTGCAGAGAATAGGTGTTGGTAACCAGCAGCAACCCATAATTTGTCAGTAATGTTGAAAGATTGCTCACCACCGACAGTGATGCCTGGAGTAGTATTACCTGCACCGCCATTTTCAGATTCAAGTTTGCCAAGTTGGATGCCATCAAACTCAGAATAAACCGTGAAGCCGCCTAGAGAGTTGTCAAACGTGTGACCAGCTTCTAGCGTAGAAGTCATATCAGAACCGTGGATACGGCCATCGTCATGAATTTGGATGTTACCTGTAACGTAAGAAGAACCAGCAAAAGCACTAGAAGCAAAAGCAAGAGAAAGTGCACTTAGAGCGATAATTTTTTTCATAGTAAACTGCCTTAGTTTGATTTTTTCAGCGGCACATCTTCGGTACATCATTCACCTTCACCGCTTGAGTAGTTAGTTGCCTCCCTGGCATGAAATCTATGTTGCTCGAATTAATTTGCGTTTCAAAATAAAAGAATGAGCAGAGTGATCCCTCTCACTATCAAAAAAGAACAAGTTATTTAACACATTAAAATCAGTTACTTAAAAACATAAAAATTGATAAAAAACTCAAGATTAAAAATAGTACAGATCAGGATCACATTATTTTACGGTGCGAAATTAGATTTAGTTGGTTGAATCACACCTGATTTAGAGTTTTTGATGAGGGACTTATTTTTTGAAGAGAATAATGAGAAGCGCGTCACTTTTGCGATGTAACTCACCTTATGTACATTGTTGACGATATACATAAAGGCTATTTCTATATGTTTCAGTTTAAGAGAAGTGGCTAACTTGATTTGGACGAAAAAAAAGCTCCCACTCTTATCTGAATCAGATAAAAGCTAGGGAGCTCTTCTGTTAATGTTGCTTGTCGATTATTTTACCAAAGTTACTCGACTTACTTTCTCGCCACTTTCAGAGATAGAGCGGATATACGTTTCACCAGAAACCGAAGGACGTTGCTGCTCATCATAAGTCAGCCAGTTTTCACCATCAGCAGAGTATTGAAGCTCTACGCCTGGGAATTGAACGTTCATCGCTAGCTTACCATCAACAACCTGAGCACCTGGAACTGGTAGTCGGTAATCAATACCCGCTTTCTCGAGCTTAGCCAGCTCACGTTGACCAACAATATTCGCGAAGCGATTAAAGTCGCTGTTTAGAGCCTGCTTATCCACTAAGTCAGTATCTTGAGAGTACTCAACGCCCACTTTGTAGTCGTTTTCCCAATCTGCTCGGTGCCATGCACGCTCTGCTGCAGCAAGAACACGAGGGAACACCATGTATTCATACTGCTCGTCAGTACGTACAGTTTCAGACCAAAGCTGCGCTGACAAACCGTAGAAAGGTTTCGCTTCAATCTCACCTTTACCACTGAAGCCATTACCGTCACGGTCTAATGACGTTTCTGCATTTTGTGGCATGTTCTCTGGAGCAAAGCCAAACATCTTACGAGTATCGGTTGCACGCGTTGCCCAGTAGTAACCGCGTTCTGCTGCATCTACTTCGTATGGCATATCCATGTATACGTAATCTGGATTAGAAACAATTACGTCATAGCCTTTCGCAGACCAGTCGTACACTGATGAAGTACCGCCCCAGTAAAGAACGTCCCAGAAGTTAACGCGAGTCGTTTCAGTAGCGAAGCCAGATTCACCCTCTTCCACATACTTCAAGCCATCTTGCCAAGCTTGGAAGTGAGGAATTCCTTTGTCTGCAACAATTTTTGATACTTCTTTTGCAAAGTAGCCTGGTAGGTGACCGAAATCACTCACTGAACCATCAGCAATCAAAGACTGACATTGTGGAGACTGTTGGAATGGTTTGTCTTGCTTGTCTAGCTCAATGTTACCTTTCCATGCCACTTTATCTTGAGCATCAACATCTTGAAAGCCTGCGCCTAGCTTGATGTTTTTAGCTTCATCACCACCAAAGTGCCAAGTCGTTAGCGGCATGCCCGCTTCATTGTGCATTGCTGCAATTTCAGTAATCACTTTATCAACAAAGCGAGTCGATGATTCCATACATGGGTTAATGAAGCTGTGCTTATCGTAGAACTGAATCGTCGTCACGTTTGAAGTATCTTGTGGATCCATCAAGCGATATTCACTTGCTTCAGCTTCTTTGCCTTCCGCCATTAGGCGAGTGTAACGCGCTTCCATTGATACCACAGCAGAACGAGCGTGTGCCGGCATATCAATTTCTGGAATCACTTCGATGCTGCGCGCTTTTGCGTAGCTTAAGATCTCGACGTAATCCGCTTTACTAAAGAAACCAGAACCAAAGTTGTCTGTTGTTGGACCCGAACCTAGCTGAGGCAGTAAACAGCTTTGCTCTTCCAAATCGAAACAACGATTAGACCCTACATCCGTTAGCTCTGGTAAACCCGGAATTTCTAAACGCCAGCCTTCATCATCCGTTAAGTGAAGGTGCAGTTTATTCATCTTGTAGGCTGCCATTTGATCTAGCGTGGCTAGGATGGCATCTTTTGAATGGAAGTTTCGAGCAACATCCACCATCACACCACGGTAATCAAAGCGTGGCGCATCTTGGATCGACAGTTGTGGTAATGATTCAGCGTTCTGACTGTCTATTAGGCCAAAAATAGACTGAACTGCGTAGAAAGCACCTGTTTTATCAAACGCTTTAATCGCAATCTCCTCTTCCGAGATGCTTAGTTCATAAGCGCCAGATTTCGCTAAATCACCCGTAAACTGAGTAGGAACAACAGCAACACTAACAGGTAGGTCGCCACTCACATCTACGTTTACCACATCTGCACGTTCTTCAATTGCAGCGAACTGCTCAGCATCGAATGCGTCTTTAGGTAGGGCAATACCACCAGCAATGCTCACTGAACCTTCGCCCGCTTCTACCGACATTGGCGTTGGTAGTAAAGTGGTTGATACATCTTGCGTTGCCAGATCAGCATTCTTTTCAAAGCGAGTAACCGCTGTTGCCATGACATTGTTGTCATCAGGTGTACGCTTAAGGTTGTTTCCTTCCAAACCGGTTACGAACGACGCGACATCTTCCGTATTCAATGAAGCAATCATCTTAGGTTCAGCATTTGGCGCCGTTACAAATGCACCCGGCATAAAGTCGGTTTCAAACAGTTGCCAGTATTCACTTGTTAGTGGAAGAATCACTTCTTCACCAGCGGCAAAACCATCGAACTTATCTGTAGGTTCTAGTTTGTGTAGGTCGCCTGTTACACGAGTGATTTTAAACTGCTCATTATCAACATCTAAGATAAGGCGAATACTGTGGAAGTAGATAGTCCAATCTTTCGAATCGATCGCTTCACCGTCATTGGTCAGAGTCATGTTCACTTTGTTACATGATGCCCACTCTGCGCCTAAATCCTGACAAGCCATGCCTTCGTTTGCGCCGTGGTTCGTCAAGATTTCGTATTGCACATCAAGGTTGTCAGCCAGTGCATTAACCACCTTTTGTTCTGGTGCTTGTGTTACCGCACAACCCGTTAAACCAGCAAGTACCGCTACAGATAGTAAGTTTCTCTTCAACATCGTATTCACCCATAAATTTAAAAAATTGAGTCAGAAGCAAAATAGAACGCTTCAAAAGTTAGATTAACTATATGGTCTTATTTTTCGCCGTGAATTAAATCAAGTTAATAAAGTGATCGACTTCAAATCCAAAAAATATTGATAAAATTAACCTTATTAAAATCATAAAGTTACCGACATCGACAGTTCCGTCAGTTTTATTTTGACGTAATATTTGAGAATTGAATCACAATCTTTTGAAAGGATTTCATAAAATCGTGTCGTTGTTACTGAGAAAGGTTTAAGAGTTTGTTGGTGTTGTTATACTTTTCGTACAAACAACGTGACATCGTTCTCAAAAAAAACCGTTAAAAAACACCGTCAAAATCGATTTTAACGAGTTTAAGACTTCCTAAAGGAGCTCCCTTTGCGCCCATTCTTATACATGGTTTTATTCGTTCTCGCTTTTTCAGCTAGGCAAGCGGTCGCCGAGCCCCTTTATTGGCAAGCAAAAAAGGATGAACTGACACTCACTATCTTAGGTTCCGTGCACGTTGGGGACGAGAGTATGTACCCACTTCCTTCAGCGATCACCGACGCGCTAAAAAACAGTGATGGGTTAGTTATCGAAACGGATATCAGAAAGTCTGATGGCGTTGTATATCCCCACAACAAACTCACCACAGCCGATGTGCTCAATGAAGAACAACTGCAATTATTAACCGACATATCAAAATCGTTGGAGATGCCGACGCAACAACTGCTCAGCTCACCGCCTTGGGCGACTTCTCTCTCCATACAGATGCAGCAGCTAAAAAACCTTGGTTATGGCTCCGCCGGCGGCGTTGATGCGACGCTAGCTTACAAAGCGACTATCCAAGATGTTCCGGTTATCAGTTTAGAACCACTACAATTCCAAATAGACCTGATGACAAAACAAAAGGATGACGGTAAGGAATGGTTAGTCAGTAGCCTTGAGGAATTTGACCAAACTGATCGTGTGGTTCACTGCCTAATTGAAAGCTGGAAAGCGGGTGATTTAGCGAAGCTGGAAGCCTTCGCAGAGCTGTCTGAGATGTCGCCTGAACTCGAGAAAGCATTCTTAACTGATCGCAATATCGACTGGGCAAACAAGCTATCCGCCAATGATTGGAAACTCGATTCAAATGGGAATTATTTGATCGTGGTTGGCGCCTTGCACCTAGTTGGCGAAGGTAACCTTTTACAGTTGTTAAAAGAGAAAGGTTTTAATGTCACTCAACAATCACAAAGCCAGCAGGCTCAGTGTCAATTTGAGGCTAGCCAAAAAAGCTAACGATGCTCAACCTTATTGTATTCTCGTTATAAAAGCATTTCCTTAATAACAGAATTTTTACATTTAATAGCACCATTGCGGTGCTATTATCTTTCGCTCTTTTTATACACGGTGTTGTTCTCATGAAACCAGTTCTCTTCGCTTTACCTTTAGCTCTCTTGATCCTGATGCCCACGACAGCCTCTGCCAGAGAAACTTGTACCATCGAACAATTTCAAGCCATCGACATTCAGCCAGATACAAAAGGCGGCGTGCTAGATAAAGAAAGCGGACAGTTTTTGATTACTGAAAAGCCACCCATGCGATGCGCGAATATTACGTTCACGACGTCTACGACACGCAACCGTATCGCAAGCCAAATGAATGGTAATTTTGAAGCAAGCTTTTACGATGGCAAGACGGGTAACTCTCACTCGGTGACTTTTAACGAAGATGAAGTACAGGCAGGCTACATTCGAATTGGTCCAAATAACCCTGTTGAAGCTTATGTTTGCTTTGTTACCTCGGAAACACCAATAAAAGACATTACATGCGATGTGAAGTAAATAGTTTTGGGACTGGCTTATTGGGTCAGTCCTTGTCTCTAAGCAAGGTGTTTAGAACAACAATAAATTCTCTACTCGCTCATTCGTCACTCTAGGCAATGACACATATACCAGAACGCAAAAAAGCCGTAGTCCCCTCTATTACAGAGAGTGCTACGGCTTTATTTTATGTGGCGGTAAAGAGCTTATTTTGAACATCAGGCGAACCCCACTTAGGTTCAAACCCTATTTCCCATACCCTGAAACGACGAAAGCCTGCTCAATGAGCAGGCTTTCTTTAATACGGTCAGTGAAGAGATTATTTTGAACATCAGGCGAACCCGTTGACCAAGTGATTATCTTTATCCTGAAATGCAAAAAAGGCTTCTCATTTCTGAGAAGCCTTTTTCTTAATGTGGTCGGTGAAGAGGGATTCGAACCCCCGACCCTCTGGTCCCAAACCAGATGCGCTACCAAGCTGCGCTATTCACCGAGATATCTAACTGGCTGATTGCCTGTCGATGAAGCGTATAATACGGATTCTGAATTTATGCGCAAGAGCTTTTTTCACTCTTTTTTACAATATCGAATCGTTCGAACAAAAGACGTACAACCTAACGGCTAATGTGACGAAAAACACACACTCAACAACAAGTATTTAACTTATGAAACAGGATTGATCCAGATCAGTGAATTGATAACGCTACTTAATACACTAAGCCATGTCATATAACTTTGAGGTATACACATGGACTTTTGGCTAGAACTCCTATTTGGTAATGCAGTGGGGCTATCTTCAATGATAGTAATATTCGGGGCTCTGGGTCTCATGATGTTCTATGGAGGCTTCTTCATCTACAAAGTTATGACTGAAAAATCTCCTCACTAGAATCGCTCAGCCTAAGTCATCTACTTTTAAGTATCATTTTCTTTGGGTGGATGTAAAAACGCTTTGCACCGGAGCAGACTTATTGTCTTCTCCGGTTTTTTCATTTTTAAACCCGGCCTCAACTTAGGTATACTTACCCTATCCTTCTCCAACTTGAGATACACACTATGTCTCATGATGACGACTTAGATCTATTCCAAGAAATGATGGGCGATGTTAAACGTATCGACCATGACACCGCCGAACACCAGAAAGTACACCGAGTCACAGAATCTCACCTTGCTAAGCGTGAAGCCGCTATGTGGCTGTCTGACGACGAGAAAGACTACTTATCATTAGACTACTCACCAATGATCAAGCCAGACGACGTCATTGCTTACAAGAAAGATGGTGTACAAGAAGGCGTATATAAAAAGCTGCGCTTAGGCAAATACCCTATTCAGGCCAAACTCGACCTTCATAGGAAAACACTGAAAGACGCTCGTAACGAAGTACTCTCATTTTTACGCCAGTGTTTAAGAATGGATGTTCGCACCGTTATCATTGTTCACGGTAAAGGTGAGCGCTCGAACCCACCAGCAATGATGAAAAGCTACGTGGCGAATTGGCTCACGCAAATTAACGACGTTCAATGTGTTCATTCTGCTCAGCAATTTCATGGTGGTACTGGCGCAGTCTACGTTATGCTCAGAAAGAGTAATGAGAAAAAGCTAGAGAACAGAGAGCGCCATCAAAAACGCACCAGTTAACTGGTTGAAACAGATAAGTACACTGATAGCGAGTTGCATCAAGATCGATATTTCGTGCCTAGACTCACACCAAGTGCTAAAATTGTCCTCAGTTAACGAATCCCAACTCAAAGCAACTATCCAAAGGTTGCTTTTTGTTTATCTATATTTCCGTTGTGAAACGCTAAGAGAATATCATGTCACAAGAATCCCAAGCTAAACGCCTTAATAAATACATCAGTGAAACTGGTTTTTGCTCACGCCGCGAAGCCGACAAACTCATTGATGCAGGCCGAGTTACTATTAACGGTAAGATCCCTGAAATGGGTACTAAAGTCTTGCCCGGTGATGATGTTGAGATCGACAATAAACCTGTTCGCTCAAAAGAGAAGCCGATCTACATTGCTCTTAATAAACCAACAGGCATCACCTGTACTACTGAACGTGATATTCCGGGCAACATCGTCGACTTTATCGGCCATCACAAACGTATTTTCCCTATTGGTCGTCTAGATAAGCCTTCTGATGGTCTTATCTTCTTGACCAACGATGGCGACATCGTAAACAAAATCCTACGTGCCGGTAACAACCACGAGAAAGAATACGTGGTGCGTGTAGATAAGCCGATTACGACTGAGTTCTTGAAGCAAATGGGGGCTGGCGTTCATATTCTCGATACTGTTACCTTGCCATGTAAGGTCGAGAAAGAAACCAAATTTTCGTTCCGAATCACACTAACGCAAGGCCTTAACCGCCAAATTCGCCGTATGTGTGAAGCATTGGGTTACGAGGTATTTAAGCTGCGCCGTGTTCGTATTATGAACATCTCACTAGACGGCATTCCTAACGGGAAATGGCGCTACCTGAGCGACGAAGAGATCACTGAAATTTTAGCGATGTGTGAAGGCTCTGTAAGTACTGAAGATGCATCAAAAATGAACGCGAAAGGTCAACGCATTCGCAAAGCGACAGACGCAAAACTTTTTGATAGCCGTGAAGAAAACCAAACTTCCACAGCGCGCCGTAATCAAAACGAGAACCGTACTCGCACCTATCGCGGTAATAATGCGGATGAATTCCGTCATGCGCCTAACTCGAAACGTGGCCGTAACTCATCGAATGGTGAAAGCGGTGGCAATACCGAAAACTGGAAATCGAACTCTCGTTCAGAGCGTTCTAATTCTGATCGAAACAGTTCGGATCGCACCCGCACAGATCGCAACAATAACGATCGTCGAAGCGGTAAGCCTGCACCGAAGCGTGTTGGTGGTACTTTAGGTCTGAAGAAGTAGTCATAATTCGTTCTCAATGTACAAGCACATTTCAGGATAGACACTCAATATAAAAGCGCCCACTAGGTTAATCTAGCGGGCGTTTTTGTTTGTCATTCGGTAGTTGTATCATCATGACGACGACAATCTATAAACATAGATCAGCAAACTGACCGCGAGTCAGTAGCGCTAAGTCTTTCGGGTCGAGCTCAATTTCTAGCCCGCGCTTCCCTGCACTCACGCATATCGTTTCAAAATCTGTCGCGCTGGAATGAACAAAGGTAGGCAAGGCTTTTTTCTGACCAAGAGGGCTGATCCCACCCACCACATAACCCGTGGTTTTCTGAGCAATATCAGGATTCGCCATCTCTGCTTTTTTGCCTTTTGCCGCTTTTGCCGCAAGCTTCAGGTTTAGCTTCTGATCAACGGGAATAACGGCAACAGCTAAATCTTTAGCGACGCCATTCAAACAGAACAAAAGCGTTTTAAATACACGTTTGGGATCTTGACCAAGCGCTTCGACAGCCTCTAATCCATAATTCGTGTTATTCGTATCGTGGTGATATTGATGCACGCTATGAGCGATTTTCTTTTTCTTGGCGAGATTGATTGCAGGGGTCATAACAAATCCAAACGATAGATAAACAAAAAGCGACGCCGAGGCGTCGCTTTAGTTAAATTTATCATGGTGCTAGAGTCAATCTAATTTAGCACCTATTAACTCTAGCAACTGGGTTTAATTACTTGTAAACCATTTGACCAGAAGGTGCGTACTTGTTCACGTCAACTGGGCTGTTCGCTTCTAGGTACTCTTTCAGTACTTCAGCATCAACAAAACCTGTGTTCACGTAACCAGGGTGATCTGACAGTTTAGGGTAACCGTCGCCACCAGCCGCGTTGAAGCTTGGCACTGTGAAACGGTATGTTTCGTCTAAACGAAGCTGTTTGCCACCGATGAATACATTCGATACTTCACCGTTTGCTACTGTCATTGAAATGCCAGCGAACTGCGCGTAAGCACCAGAATCGATTGGTTTCGTAGCCACAACGTTTAGGTAATCTAGAACTTCTTTACCTGTCATGTCTGTGTAAGTCAGGATGTTTGCAAAAGGTTGTACCTTCAGTACATCTTTGTAAGTGACATTGCCCGCTTCAATTGAGTCACGAACGCCACCAGAGTTCATCACAGCGAAGTCTGCTTGTGCACGCTCCATATGAGAAGTCGCAATCAAACGACCTAGGTTAGTTTGTTGGAAACGCACCACGTTACGATCGCCTTCAAGCTTGCCATTTGTCTCAGCAATTTGAACTTCTAGCTGTGCTTGACCTTGCTCTTGGAAAGGACGTAGGAATTCAAGCAACTCTGGATCTTGTGCGATCTCATCTTGAATAAGAACACGTTGCTTCTTACCGTCAATCTTAACTTTCTTCTTAAGGTTAACTGGAACCAGATCGTAGCTCACCATCTCTAGCTCGCCGTTACGGAATTCGTAATCAGCACGACCTACGTACTTGCCCCACTCGTGAGCTTGAACAATGTAAGTACCGTTCTGTACGTCTGGTTTACACTCATCACCCGGCTTGAAGTTTTTCTTCGCAACGTTAGGGCCTTCCATACATACAGGCTCTTGAGAGTGACCACCAACGATCATGTCTAGGTCGCCTTCGTTTAGGTAACGAGCAAGTGCTACATCACCCGGTGCGTTAACACCACGTTGGCCGTTTTCGTAGTGACCCATGTGAGTCACAGCGAAGATTAAATCTGGCTTCTCTGTTTCTTTAAGTTCAGCGATTAGCTTCTTCGCTTCTTCTTTAGGGTCACGGAAGTCAATGCTCGCGATGAACTCAGGGTTACCGATTTTTGCCGTATCTTCAGTGGTTAGACCGATAACAGCAATCTTGATACCTTGCTTTTCAAACATCTCGTAAGCTTGGAACTTGCGTTCACCTGTTGCTTTGTCGTAGATGTTTGCAGATAGCATTGGGAAGTTAGCCCAGTCGATCTGCTTTTGTAGTACGTCTAAAGAGTTGTCAAACTCGTGGTTACCCAATGCCATTGCATCGTAACCAATTTTATTCATACCTTTGAAATCAGGTTCTGCATCCTGAAGATCTGACTCTGGCACACCGGTGTTGATGTCACCACCAGATAGAAGCAACACGCTACCGCCTTCTGCTTCAACTTCAGCTCGAAGTTGGTCAACAAGCGTTTTACGCGCAGACATGCCGTATTCACCGTATTTGTTCTGCCAAAAGCGACCATGGTTGTCGTTAGTGTGTAGAACCGTTAGCTTGTAAGTTTCGTCTTGGTTCCAATCTTGAGTTGATTGAGACGCACATCCAGCTAGAGTAGCTAGGATTGCAGCACTTAGTGCTGTCTTTAGAATAAGGCGTTGCTTCATTGTCATACCTTTGAACTTTTTAGGGGAATCCACTGCTTTTTATAATCTATTGCGACCCCTTTCCTGGAGTTCGAACAATAAGACTTCAACATGACTAATCTTAAATTAACATTCTAGATGTAACACGACGATTTCATATTTATGTCGAATTGGTCACGCATAGATCGGCAGTTAAGTGTAACAAAATTATGAGATTACACTCAAACTTCCCCTGCATCACAGGCAATCGTTTACTTATAAAGTGTGATGAACATCAGTAATTTACTATAAACAGGACAGACCTCACACACCCATACCACTTTCTTAGGGAATCAAAGGTTCTGTTAACAAAGATTTAATCATCTGCCGTTGATTAGTACTTTGAAAAACAGGTTAGCTAACGACTACACAGCTTAGTCATCGAAAAATAGCTTAGTCATAGTCAAAACAACTTAGTCATCGAAAAACAACTTGGTCATCGTCAAAATAGGCCGAGGCTTCAGTGAACTGAACGGATGTCCCGTTAAAAAAAACGCCCAACTCTAAGAGTTGGGCGTTTATCTTATGCTGTTAAATAACCACTTAAACTCACTAACATTAGCGATTTAATGCTCGTTATTTAGCATCAGCCAAAGCTATTTGATATCGATGTGGTCGAAGCCTTTGATAAGGTCATCAAGTGCTTTCATCTGCTTCAAGAACGGCTCTAGTTTATCTAGAGGTAGCGCCGATGGGCCATCACAGCGTGCTTGATCTGGGTTAGGGTGAGCCTCAAGAAACAGACCAGCAATACCCGTCGCAATGCCAGCTTTAGCTAGTTCAACCGTTTGCTCACGACGACCGCCAGAGGCAGCACCTGATGGATCACGCATTTGAAGCGCGTGAGTCACATCAAAGATGATTGGGCTGCCGTTTGATGATTTTTTCATTACACCGAAACCAAGCATATCAACAACTAAGTTGTCATAACCCATGCAAGAACCACGTTCACAAAGAATGATATTGTCGTTGCCACACTCAGCAAACTTATCAACGATATTACCCACTTGATCTGGGCTCATGAACTGAGGCTTCTTCACGTTGATTACAGCACCGGTCTTAGCCATCGCTTCAACAAGGTCAGTTTGACGAGCAAGAAACGCTGGAAGCTGGATTACATCAACCACATCTGCAACAGGCTGAGCTTGTGCTTCTGTGTGGATATCCGTGATAATTTTCACGCCAAAGGTATCTTTCAGTTCTTGGAAGATTTTAAGACCTTCTTCCATACCTGGACCACGGTATGAGTGAACTGAGCTGCGGTTTGCTTTATCGAAAGACGCCTTAAATACGTAAGGGATGCCCAACTTCTCTGTGACTTTCACGTAATGCTCACAGATCTGCATAGCTAGATCGCGAGATTCAAGAACGTTCATGCCTGCAAATAGCGTAAATGGCTTGTCGTTAGCAATTGGCATGTCACCAATGTGAACTGTTTTCTGTTCCATCATATTCTCTCTAAATAATTATTAATTAGTGAACAACCACTGTCTTTTCGTTCATGACGTTCACTTGAGATTTCAGTAACTCAGATGCAGGGTCATCTGGGCATTGGTCGATAAAGTATTGGTAATCCGTTGCTGCAACTTGATGACAGTCTAGCTGCTGATAAATAAAGCCACGGTCACGGATTTCGTACGGATCATCCGGCACAAACGTTAACGCAAGATCGGTACACTTCAATGCAAGCGTATAACGCTCTTCTCGCAGTAATGCACTCTTAAGCAACGCTAGCCACTTACCAATAATCGTTGGGTGGTCGGCAACCTCTAAGTGCTCCGCTTTCACCCTAGCGAGTGGGCCATCATGTCCGATTAACCAAGCTCGTAAAGTTTGCACGCCAACATACTCACCGTTGTAAGGATTAATATAGACGGCTGCTTGCCCGTACCAACTCACTTTAAGCAGAAACTGAGTCGGAAAAGAGACACCCTCTACAGGGAAGCCTAGCTTGCGACCAAGAAAAAGGAAGATTGCCCCAAGACTGACAGGGATGCCTTTCTTTCTCTCGAGCACTTTATCGATAAACGCGTTTTCCGATGAGAAGTAAGCGTCTTTATCGCCTGCGAAGCCCCACTCATAAAAGAATAGTCGAATAAAAGATTCAAACTTCTGTTGCTCGTCGGTTTCATTAACCAAAGCAAACTCAGCGTCTTTTAACAATCTCGCCAGTTCTTGCTCAGCCCAGCTGTCTTGAGTTTCTGGGTTAATCGCTTTATTTAAGATCAATGCACCTTCAGCTAACTCTAGCTGGTCAAAGTCTTCATCAAAAAATTCGTACATACGTAACTAACCGAAATAAGGAGATAATTAACCGAAAAATGTTGGTGTCTTCGTCATTGCAATTTTGCCTGCCATCGCTAACCAGCCAAGTGCACCAAAGAAAGAGAAAACTCTCAATAGCTTGTTTTTACCCAACTTAAGTGCAAAGAAGCCCAGTGCGATGTAAGCCATAACACAAGTTAGTTTTTCGGTTAACCATGGCGCTGCTGGTGTAAATGGAATAAAGCCAGTGATAAAAATCAAACCAATACCCGATAGCAGTAGCAACGAGTCATTGATATGAGGGAAACGCTGCAAGAAAGGATGCTTAAGCTTTGGTGAGTTAACCATCATCAGAGCGAAACGAATCGAAAGAAGTAGCGCGCTGATAGCAATCGTTAGTAGGTGAAAATGTTTTAAACCTTCGTACATGGTATTCCTTTATATTTTTATATGTGCTTTCGTTAACACGAGCCAAACAATACCCGTTAATGCCCTGTATTTCTGCGTTAATTCTCTGTATTTCCGCGTTAAATGCATTATCGAGTTAAGTGTATTGTCGAGTTAAAGGTATCAATTTAGCAAGTTCATCATCTATTGCTCACAAGATGATTAACAGCAGCCTATGAACAGTAACGACCCAATGTCACTCGGTCATTACCACCGTAATCTTTTTCTGTAACCACATCCAAGTAGCCCAGTTGTTGCATTATCTCACGTACCGCCAAGCCTTGGTCATAGCCGTGTTCAAATGCTAGCCAGCCTTCGTTTTCTAAAAAACCGCGTGCGTTTTCAGAGATGTATCGAATATCAGCTAAACCTTTCTCTTCAGCAACTAACGCGGTAATCGGTTCAAAACGCACGTCACCTTGAGATAAGTGAGGATCGTTCTTCTCAATGTAAGGTGGGTTAGAAACAATCAACGAGAACTTCACAGCTTCTTCTTCACAGCTCGCAGAGTTCAAAGGCTCAAACCAACTGCCATGTAAAAAAGTGGCGTTAGTGAGATTTAATCGCTGAGCGTTTTCTGTAGCAAGTTGTTGCGCTTCAGGGCGAAGATCAATACCCGTCACTGGTCGATTCGGCATCTCAGACGCCAATGCCAAAGCAATCGCACCAGTACCAGTTCCTAAATCGAGAATCGCACCTTGCTTGCCATAGGTTTTATCCAAAGCGACTTCAACCAAACGCTCGGTATCCGGGCGCGGGATTAAAGTAGAAGGAGAAACTTTTAACGGCAGCGACCAAAACTCACGTTCACCAACAATATAAGCCACAGGCTCACCGGTTAAGCGACGTTTTAGAAGGGTATGGAATTCGGATTCTTGTTCTGAAGTGAGATGCTTCTCAGGCCAAGTCAGTAGGTAAGATCTAGGTTTATCTAAAGCGTGACAAAGCAGTACCGCAGCATCAATCGAGGGCGATGTGTTATCGCCCTCTTGAAGCTGTACGATTGCTGACTTTAAAGCACTTTCAACCGTATATGCTGACTGCATAGTAATTAGTTGTGCTCAGCAAGTGCTGCTAGTTGATCGGCTTGGTGCTCTTGTAGAACAGGATCAAGCAGGCTTTGCATATCACCTTCCAGAACTTCGTTCAGGCGGTAGATAGTTAAGTTGATGCGGTGATCAGAAACACGACCTTGAGGGTAGTTGTACGTACGAATACGGTCACTACGGTCACCAGAGCCTAATAGGTTACGACGTGTATCTGAAATCGCAGCAGCACGACGCTCTTCTTCAGCTTGAACGATACGAGCCGCAAGAACAGCCATCGCTTTCGCTTTGTTTTTATGCTGAGAACGCTCGTCTTGACACTCTACTACGGTACCTGTTGGTAAGTGAGTAATACGGATTGCTGAATCCGTGGTGTTAACGTGCTGACCACCCGCGCCAGATGCACGGAAAGTATCAATCTTAAGATCGCCAGCTTTGATCTCTGGAAGATCTGCTTCTGGGATCTCAGGCATAACCGCAACGGTACATGCTGATGTATGAACACGACCTTGAGACTCAGTCTCAGGTACACGTTGTACACGGTGACCGCCAGACTCGAACTTCATTGTGCCGTAAACAGCGTCGCCACTGATTTTAGCGATCATCTCTTTAAAGCCGCCCTGCTCTGAAACATTGCTGCTCATCACCTCAACGCGCCAACCTTTTTTCTCGGCAAATCTAGAGTACATACGGAAAAGGTTACCCGCAAAAATACCCGCTTCATCACCACCAGCACCGGCACGAATCTCTAAGAAACAGTTACGCTCATCGTTTGGATCTTTTGGAATCAGAAGAATTTGCAGCTCATCAGTCAGACGTTCAATGTTCGCTTTCGCATCTTTGATCTCTTCTTGAGCCATTTCGCGCATTTCTGCGTCGTCTTCATTTGCCATCTCTTCAGCAGCTTCTAAATCTTCTTGAGCTTGCTGGTATGATTTGAAGCACCCCGTCACCTCTTCTAATTGAGAATACTCTTTTGACAAGGCACGGAATTTGTCTTGATTCCCAAGTACACCGGGATCACCAAGTAGATGTTGAACTTCTTCATAGCGTTCAACAAGTGTTTCAAGCTTTATTAGAATCGAGGCTTTCATAATGTCTTATTCTGTTGGAGGTCGAATATTATTGAGGGTTTTCTAAGCCCAAACTCTGTCTAATGACCATTAATTTTGCAGGTTCTCCTTGCTCAGCTGCACTTTGAAGTGCACGCGTTGGAGCATGGATCAATTTGTTTGTGAGCTTATTACTTAGCTCAAGTAAGACTTTCTCAGGGTCACCGCCAGCGGCAAGTGATTGTAAACTCTTACTTAATAAATCTTCTCGGATTTCATTGGCCGATTTACGGTAATCACGAATACTGTCTACCGCTTGCAGTGAACGCATCCAACTCATAAACGCGGCGCTTTCTTCACTAACTATTGCTTCAGCTTGAATCGCTTCTACTTTTCGTTGTTCAATATTGCCATCAACGATCGACTGCAAATCGTCAACGGAATATAGGTAAGCATCATTCAGATCGCCGACCTGAGATTCCACATCACGAGGAACGGCAATATCAACCAACAACATAGGTTGATGTTTTCTTGTCTTAAGTGCGGTCTCTACCATGCCCTTACCAATAATAGGCAGCGGGCTTGCAGTTGAGCTGATCACGATATCCGCTCTATGCAAATGGTCAGGAATCTCATTCAGGCTGATCACTTCAGCACCAAACTCTTCAGCTAGCCCTAAAGCACGCTCACGAGTTCGGTTAGCCACTATCATCTTAGTGCAGCCATTCGCAGAAAGGTGTTTAGCCACCAATTCAATCGTCTCACCCGCACCAACCAATAACACGGTTGAATCGGCAATCGACTCAAAGATGTGTTTAGCTAACGTACAGGCTGCGTAAGCAACAGACACCGCGCTTCCGCCAATTTCAGTTTCAGTTCGAACACGCTTGGCGACAGAAAATGATTTCTGGAACAGTTTTTCCATTGAAGCATCAACAGATTTGTTCTCTCGCGAGTCCGTATAAGCTTGCTTCACCTGACCTAAGATCTGCGGCTCACCCAATACCAAGGAGTCCAAACCACAAGCTACGCGCATTAAATGTTTAATCGCAGCCTGCTCTTCATGGATATAAATGCTGGGTTTTAGCTCTTCAGGGCTAACTTGATGGAAAACTGACAACCAATCGATGAGCTTGTTTTTTGCCACGCCTTTGACGTCACAATACACTTCAGTTCGATTACAGGTAGAAAGTATGACACTTCCATTTACGTGTGCATTTGCGTTAAGTTGCTTGAGTGCCTCAGATAATTTATCTGGACCAAAAGCGACTTTTTCTCGCAATTCAACCGACGCTGTATTGTGATTGATACCTACGGCAAGCAAAGACATGTATCAGAAGTTCTCGATCAGGGAATGGAAACAAGGGGCGAATTTTACTTGATGCATGGCTCTATTTAAAGAGCAAGCGGGATTTGTTTTCCTGACTTCGTGAATTCAATGCTATAGTTGAGACGTTTTTTAGATAAATTTGAACAAGTTGTGAGCAAATATGAGCAAGCTTCGTAAAATCACGTCTCTTATTTTTATAACCATAATTATGGTGGGTTGCTCGTCTATCCCAGAACAACCGACCAGCGTCGAGTGGCAAAGTCATCAAGATCGGCTTTTACAGATAGAAAACTATCAAGCCTCAGGCAAGCTCGCTTACATTTCTCCAGAGCAACGCCAAAGCCTAAATTTCATTTGGAAGCATTCCCCAAATCAGAGTCAATTAAGACTGACCACTTTCCTTGGTCAAACCGCCTTGAACCTCACCATTGACCCATCGGGTGCCAAGGTAGTCACTTATGATGACCAAGTTTTTACTCATGCAAGTGCTTCCGTTCTTGTGGAACAACTTACTGGATTACAGATTCCCATTGACCATCTACCACAATGGTTCCTTGGCATTCCAGACCAAGCCGATAACTACCAATTGAACACCACCAACACGCTTGAATCTCTCACCAAACAAGTTAGCAACCAACTATGGACACTGAATTTTGATAACTATCGAAATACAGAGATGCCGAGTACACTATTATCTGGTGAAGACAACACTAAGGTAGAGACAATTCCACTCCCTACTCGATTGTCATTCAAGCAAGACGAGAACAAAATCAACATTGTAGTTTCGAAGTGGACACTGAAAAAATGATAACAACGCCAACCCACTGGCCTTCTCCGGCTAAACTGAATTTATTTCTCTATATCACTGGCCGACGCGATAATGGTTATCACGAACTTCAGACCTTATTTCAGTTTGTCGAGTTTGGCGATGAACTGACGGTTAGTGCAAACTCAGAAACTAGCTCGATAACAATCACACCAGAAATTCCTGGGGTAGCACTTGAAGACAACTTGATCTGGAAAGCCGCTACTGCGCTGCAGCAATATACCTCAACGTCTTTCGGTGCGGATATTGAACTCAAGAAAGTGTTGCCAATGGGAGGTGGCATTGGTGGAGGCTCTTCAAATGCAGCAACCGTGCTAGTCGCGCTTAATTATTTATGGCAACTCAATCTCTCTGATGATCAACTTGCCGAAATCGGTTTGCAGCTTGGCGCAGACGTTCCTGTCTTCGTTCGAGGCCACGCCGCCTTTGCAGAAGGGGTTGGAGAACAGCTACAGCCGGCTAATCCGGATGAAAAATGGTATCTCGTCGTCAAACCTCAAGTGAGCATAGCAACTGTAGACATATTCACACATTCAGAATTAACTCGAAATACGCCGAAGCGAGCACTAGCAACGCTTCTAGAGCAAGAATACGTAAACGATTGCGAAAAAATTGTGCGAATGCTGTACCCAGAGGTTGATAAGCAACTTTCATGGCTGCTACAATACGCGCCGTCGAGATTGACTGGTACGGGTTCATGCGTTTTTGCTGAATTTAGCAGCAAAAAAGAAGCCGAATCGGTGCTAGAGCAACTGCCTGACACAGTTTCCGCGTTTGTCGCGAGAGGACGAAACATTTCGCCTTTGAAAGAAACTTTGGCTGAATACCAATCAGCCCACCCACAATCTATTTAAAACTGGACGCAACCCGAGGTTTCCACCGTGCCTGATATGAAGCTATTTGCTGGTAACGCAACACCTGAACTAGCCCAACGTATTGCTGATCGTCTATACATCTCTCTTGGCGATGCTACTGTAGACCGTTTTTCTGATGGCGAAGTCGCTGTTCAAATCAATGAAAACGTTCGTGGTAGCGATGTATTCCTGATTCAATCAACTTGTGCACCAACCAATGACAACCTTATGGAATTGGTGGTAATGATTGACGCAATGCGCCGTGCTTCTGCTGGCCGTATTACTGCTGTAATCCCTTACTTCGGTTATGCCCGTCAAGATCGTCGTGTACGTTCTGCTCGTGTGCCTATTACTGCAAAAGTTGTTGCAGATTTCCTTTCTAACGTTGGTGTTGACCGCGTTCTTACTATCGACCTACACGCAGAGCAAATCCAAGGCTTCTTCGATGTACCTGTTGATAACATCTTCGGCACTCCAGTTCTTCTAGAAGACATGGCTAACCGTGGCCTAGAAAACCCAGTAGTGGTTTCTCCAGACCTTGGTGGTGTTGTACGTGCTCGTGCAACCGCTAAAGCGCTAGGTGATGTTGACATCGCTATCGTTGATAAGCGTCGTCCACGTGCTAACGTTTCTGAAGTAATGAACCTGATCGGTGATGTTGAAGGTCGTGACTGTGTTATCGTTGATGACATGATCGATACTGGTGGCACACTGTGTAAAGCAGCTGAAGCGCTTAAAGAGCGCGGTGCTAAGCGTGTATTCGCTTACGCTACTCACGCTGTATTCTCTGGTACTGCTGCAGAAAACATCCGTAACTCAGTTCTAGACCAAGTTATTGTTACAGATTCAATCAAGCTTTCTCCAGAGATGGCTGCGACAGGCAAAGTTACTGAGCTAAGCCTTTCTCGCATGCTTGCTGAAGCAATTCGCCGCATCAGCAACGAAGAATCAATCTCAGCGATGTTTAACTAATCAAAGCTCTATAGCTTTGTTGTAGAAAAGCTTTGTTTTAGAACTCGTGAGAGATACATATTAAGCACTTCATTGAATGAAGTGCTTTTTTTATGTCTAACCAATATTAAGCCGCAATTCACCACAGTCAGGAATCATCGTGTTGCTATCAGCTAGCTCGCACCTTTTTCATAAACTGTGATATCATACGGCGCTTTTTGAAATCCCAAGAGAGATCCATACCTTGAGCCAACAAATAAAACTTCTCGTTGGACTGGCTAATCCAGGTCCAGAATACGCCAAAACTCGCCACAATGCGGGTGCTTGGGTAGTTGAAGAATTAGCGCGTGTACATAACGTGACACTAAAGAACGAACCAAAGTTCTTTGGCCTAACGGGTCGTATCATGGTTCATGGTGAAGATCTTCGCTTGCTGATCCCAACGACTTTTATGAACTTGTCAGGCAAAGCTGTTGCTGCCTTAGCAAAGTTCTACCAAATTAAACCAGAAGAGATCATGGTCGCTCACGATGAGTTAGATCTTCCTCCTGGTATTGGAAAGTTTAAAAAAGGTGGTGGTCATGGTGGACATAATGGTCTGAAAGACATCATCAGCAAGCAGGGTAACAATAAAGAATTCTATCGTCTTAGATTAGGCATTGGCCATCCAGGACACAAAGATAAAGTTGCAGGTTATGTATTAGGCAAAGCTCCTGCGAAAGAGCAAGAGTGTATCGAGGCTGTCGTTGACGAATCGGTTCGTAGCCTAGACATCTTATTAAAAGATGGCCTACCAAAAGCACAAAATCGCTTACATACGTTCAAAGCAGAATAAGGTTTATATCATGGGTTTTAAATGTGGCATCGTTGGTCTACCAAACGTTGGTAAGTCAACTCTGTTTAACGCACTGACTAAAGCAGGCATCGAAGCAGCAAACTTTCCATTTTGTACAATCGAACCAAACACAGGTATCGTTCCGGTTCCAGATCTACGCTTAGATGCATTAGCAAAAATTGTTAATCCACAGAAGATCCTTCCAACGACAATGGAATTCGTAGATATCGCAGGCCTAGTTGCTGGCGCATCTAAAGGTGAAGGTCTAGGTAACAAATTCCTAGCTAACATCCGCGAAACTGATGCTATCGGTCACGTTGTACGCTGCTTTGAAAACGAAAACATCGTTCACGTTTCAGGCAAAGTATCTCCAATCGAAGATATCGAAGTGATCAACCTTGAGCTTGCTCTTGCCGATCTAGATAGCTGTGAACGTGCAATCTTCCGTAATGCTAAAAAAGCAAAAGGCGGAGATAAAGACGCTAAATTTGAAACTACAGTTCTTGAAAAGCTTCTACCTATCCTGACTGAAGGTGGTATGGCTCGTACTGTTGAACTTGGCAAAGAAGAAGTAGCAGCAATCGACTACCTTAACTTCCTAACGCTTAAGCCAACAATGTACATTGCAAACGTTGCTGAAGATGGTTTTGAAAACAACCCTTACCTAGACGCCGTTCGCGAATATGCAGAAAAAGAGAACAACGTTGTTGTTGCTGTGTGTGCTGCAATCGAATCTGAACTTTCTGAGCTTGACGATGAAGATCGTGAAGAGTTTCTAGCTGACATGGGTATTGAAGAACCAGGCCTTAACCGAGTGATCCGCTCTGGTTACGAGCTACTGACTCTTCAAACTTACTTTACTGCCGGTGTTAAAGAAGTTCGTGCTTGGACTATTCCTATTGGTGCAACAGCACCGCAAGCAGCTGGTAAGATCCACACCGACTTCGAGAAAGGTTTCATCCGTGCAGAAGTAGTTGGCTACGAACATTTCATCGAATTTGGCGGTGAAAGTGGAGCAAAAGATGCAGGTAAATGGCGTCTTGAAGGCAAAGAATACATCGTTAAAGATGGTGACGTAGTTCACTTCCGCTTCAACGTATAATTCTGATTAAACATCTAGAAAAAAGGCCAGTGAATTCACTGGCCTTTTTGTTTTCCCCCTTTAGAAATAGCCCCACATCCAAAACTTAACTTCCTATATATATCGCCTTTTAGACCTGTTTTTTGTCGACAAATACACCTCTTTGCCTAAAAAGAAACCGAACAGATGTTTATTCGCGATTTATTCAAAAAAAAAGTTGACGGGTTTCGCTCAACTCCGCATAATGCGCCCCGTTCACAACGAAGCGGCAACGTCTCGAAATGAGCAACAATTTGGAAATGGCTACTTAGCTCAGTTGGTTAGAGCACATCACTCATAATGATGGGGTCGCAGGTTCGAATCCCGCAGTAGCCACCATTTCCTAAGCACTCTGTTTGTTATTAAACATCTGTCTCTTAACAACAAAGAGTTTTTAGGAAAGTAAAGCGGTCGTGGCGGAATTGGTAGACGCACCAGATTTAGGTTCTGGCGCCGAGAGGTGTGAGAGTTCAAGTCTCTCCGACCGCACCATATTGAGATATCTTAATTGATATCATTGTTGGGCTATCGCCAAGCGGTAAGGCACTGGCTTTTGATGCCAGCATTCCCTGGTTCGAATCCAGGTAGCCCAGCCACAATTTAAAGTGTAATTATCTTTAAAAAGATAATGGCATTGGAAGCGAGATTATATTATATTACTTCGCTCTCAGATGGCTACTTAGCTCAGTTGGTTAGAGCACATCACTCATAATGATGGGGTCGCAGGTTCGAATCCCGCAGTAGCCACCATTCTTTCTTTATGAAAGAAAAAGTACAAACAACGTTATATTGAATTACCAATGTCGATATAACTATAAAGATTTGCTGCGGTCGTGGCGGAATTGGTAGACGCACCAGATTTAGGTTCTGGCGCCGAGAGGTGTGAGAGTTCAAGTCTCTCCGACCGCACCATTATTTAGATATCTTAACTGATATCCTGTTGGGCTATCGCCAAGCGGTAAGGCACTGGCTTTTGATGCCAGCATTCCCTGGTTCGAATCCAGGTAGCCCAGCCATTACAACGTTACTTAGACAAACCATAAGTCTTCTTAACTATACTCTTTGCTAGAGTAAAAGCTTTGCTGCGGTCGTGGCGGAATTGGTAGACGCACCAGATTTAGGTTCTGGCGCCGAGAGGTGTGAGAGTTCAAGTCTCTCCGACCGCACCATTATTTAGATATCTTAATTGATATCCTGTTGGGCTATCGCCAAGCGGTAAGGCACTGGCTTTTGATGCCAGCATTCCCTGGTTCGAATCCAGGTAGCCCAGCCATTACAACGTTACTTAGACAAACCATAAGTCTTCTTAACTATATACTCTTCGCTAAGCTCTTTGCTTAGTTGAGAGGAAAGCTTTGCTGCGGTCGTGGCGGAATTGGTAGACGCACCAGATTTAGGTTCTGGCGCCGAGAGGTGTGAGAGTTCAAGTCTCTCCGACCGCACCATTATTTCTCTTTAATTAGAGATAAAATAGTGAATACATAAAATTCATTATTGGCTACTTAGCTCAGTTGGTTAGAGCACATCACTCATAATGATGGGGTCGCAGGTTCGAATCCCGCAGTAGCCACCATTCTTTCTTTATGAAAGAAGAACAAACAACGTTACTTAGACAAACCATAAGTCTTCTTAACTATACTCTTCGCTAGAGTAAAAGCTTTGCTGCGGTCGTGGCGGAATTGGTAGACGCACCAGATTTAGGTTCTGGCGCCGAGAGGTGTGAGAGTTCAAGTCTCTCCGACCGCACCATTATTTAGATATCTTAATTGATATCCTGTTGGGCTATCGCCAAGCGGTAAGGCACTGGCTTTTGATGCCAGCATTCCCTGGTTCGAATCCAGGTAGCCCAGCCATTACAACGTTACTTAGACAAACCATAAGTCTTCTTAACTATATACTCTTCGCTAGGCTCTTTGCTTAGTTGAGAGGAAAGCTTTGCTGCGGTCGTGGCGGAATTGGTAGACGCACCAGATTTAGGTTCTGGCGCCGAGAGGTGTGAGAGTTCAAGTCTCTCCGACCGCACCATTATTTAGATATCTTAATTGATATCCTGTTGGGCTATCGCCAAGCGGTAAGGCACTGGCTTTTGATGCCAGCATTCCCTGGTTCGAATCCAGGTAGCCCAGCCATTACAACGTTACTTAGACAAACCATAAGTCTTCTTAACTATATACTCTTCGCTAAGCTCTTTGCTTAGTTGAGAGGAAAGCTTTGCTGCGGTCGTGGCGGAATTGGTAGACGCACCAGATTTAGGTTCTGGCGCCGAGAGGTGTGAGAGTTCAAGTCTCTCCGACCGCACCATTATTTCTCTTTAATTAGAGATAAAATAGTGAATACATAAAATTCATTATTGGCTACTTAGCTCAGTTGGTTAGAGCACATCACTCATAATGATGGGGTCGCAGGTTCGAATCCCGCAGTAGCCACCATTCTTTCTTTATGAAAGAAAAAGTACAAACAACGTTATATTGAATTACCAATGTCGATATAACTATAAAGATTTGCTGCGGTCGTGGCGGAATTGGTAGACGCACCAGATTTAGGTTCTGGCGCCGAGAGGTGTGAGAGTTCAAGTCTCTCCGACCGCACCATTATTTAGATATCTTAATTGATATCCTGTTGGGCTATCGCCAAGCGGTAAGGCACTGGCTTTTGATGCCAGCATTCCCTGGTTCGAATCCAGGTAGCCCAGCCACTATTTAAACTCTTTGTTTTTACTTAGCTTGTTTTTAAGCTAAATAGCAAACCAAGAGCACAACGTTACATCGAATCACCAATGTCGATATAACTATAAAGATTTGCTGCGGTCGTGGCGGAATTGGTAGACGCACCAGATTTAGGTTCTGGCGCCGAGAGGTGTGAGAGTTCAAGTCTCTCCGACCGCACCATCATTGAATAGAACCCAGCTTTTTAGCTGGGTTTTGTTTTATCTGGAATATGCAATTCTGCTAGCCAAGTCACCAAGTATTCTCTTCTATAACCTCACTTTTAATACGATTTTATAAGACAATGTCTGCTCCACTTTCTAATTGAGTATGACTACCTATGAAAACCCTCCCATTAACGATCGGTTGCTACACGGATACGCCAAGTAAAAGCCAAGGTGTCTATCAAACTCAGTTAGATCTAGAAACAGGAAAACTATTACCTCTAGAGCTTATTGCCAAATGTCATAACCCCTCTTTTATCACCGCGACAAAGTCTGGAATCTATACAGCATCTGAGGTTGAGCAAAAGAAACTGCCGAAACTCATTCATATACCTAATGTTGATTCACAAATCGCGTCCAATACAGGCCTAATCTCGGGAGATCACCCCTGCCACGTTGCGATAGATCCACACAATAAATTTGCTATCACTTCCCAATACTCGTCAGGTACATTTGATATCTTTAGCTTAAGTATCAATGGCAACGTCGATAAACGACTCAAAACAATCAAAATGGTTGGCTCAGGGCCGAACAAAGAGAGACAAACTAGCCCACACGCCCATCAATGTTTGTTCTTACAAAACTCACCACAGTTTGTGACTGTCGATCTCGGCACCGATCGAATCAACTTCTATTGCTTTGACGAAGAGCAAGAAGAGTTCCTTGATGAGCCAATGCAGTCTATTAAAGCGCCCGCAGGAAATGGAACTCGTCACCTAATCTTCAACAAAGCTGAAGACAAAGCCTATGTAATCTGTGAGCTCTCTGAAACGATATTGATTTTGGAAAAGTCTTTAGGTATTTGGAATATAGTGGATGAGGTTGATGCCTTACCTAATATGGAGAAGGGAGGGGCTACAGCCGCCATTAAGCTATCGCCCGATGAGCAATTCCTTTATGTGTCATGTCGACACCAATCAAGAATCAGCAGCTTCAGTGTCGACTCTGAGGCTCAAAAACTGACTTTCATTGATAGCTACGACACTGAAGGTAAATTCCCAAGAGACTTCCATATAACTGACGATGGGAAATGGCTTATCGCCGCCAACCAGCACTCCAACAACATCACCTCATTCAAGCGTAACATTGAAGATGGCTCTCTGACCTATACCGGTTACTCGTTAGATCTTGATGCACCAGTTTGTGTCACTCAGCAACAATAAGCATTACAACAAAAACAAAAAAGGAGAGCATCAGCTCTCCTTCTCTATATAAATAACCTGATCTAGCCGTTTTAAAGGCCCAAGGCGTATTTCAATACTTGAGCTTTAATCGGCCCTGAGCTTTCCGCTAATTTTAGTGCAGCATTGCGTACAAACTTTAGAGGGCCAATGTCATTACTGAAAGTTTTATAGAAGAAGTCCATTCCACTCTGCATCATTAAGTTGTCACTTCTTCTCATCACTTCATAGCGTCTTGCTACAGATTGATTCAATTCGCCTTTTTCATTGGTGACATCCAATAGTACTGAAACATCTTTAAAGCCCAAGTTGACGCCCTGCCCTGCTAAAGGGTTAATCGTATGCGCTGAATCACCGACTAAAATGCAATTATTCTTCGAGTATGATTGAGCATGACGTCGTGTCAGAGGAAAAGATCCAGAATTCAATACCTTGATATCACCTAGCTCTTTAGGAAAGTTAGCAAGTACTTCATTTCGCAATTTTTCAGGGGTCATCGATGATAATTGCTTAATGCGAGATGGGGAGTCATACCAGACCAACGATCCCTGCCCGACTTCTTGACCGTCAGAGGTTAGAGAACATAATGGCAAAAATGAACGAGGACCACTTGGTAGGAATTGCTGCCAAGTAATATCTTGTTGAGGCTGCTCGGTTTCGACATTGATAAGCATGCAGTGCTGTCGGTAATCCCAAGCGGTAATACCAATCCCAGCTTGCTGACGAACGGCTGAATTCGCGCCATCAGCACCAACCACCCACTTCGCTGATAACTCAGCTCCTGATTGAAGCTTAACGATATTGGTTTCACCAAACTCAATCTCATCCAGCTTTTCTGGGCATAACAGTTCGAGATTGTCGTAGGCATCGAATTGAGACCATAATCCTAGTTGAATGAGCCTATTCTCAACGATATAGCCTAGACGAGGCAGATCCAGTGATGCAGCATCAAATCGAGTACGACACTCAGGATGCTCCCACGTTTCTAAACGCTTGTAAGAACACACGCGCATCGCTGCGATACTTTGCCACGCACCAAGATCTTCAAGTAAATCGACCGATGCTTGAGAAATCGCAGACACACGAGTATCCATCGCTTGTGACTCATCAAAAGCTTGTGGGGCAAAACCTTCGATCACCGCAACACTCAGCCCTTGCTTTGCAAAGCCGACCGCTGTTGCTGCGCCAACCATGCCGCCACCGACTACCACAATATCGTAACTGTTCATATTTTGTACTTATCAGTTTGATTCTTTGACTGTTTTTGATTGTACTTTTTCATAACTAACTTGTAACCAAAAACCTTATTCGAAAAAAGGGTTATCCCTTATGGTATATGGCGTTAACAATAATAAAAACCACTACATAAGAGATTTGTTCAGACTACTAGTCAGTCGGTTTTGAAACCAGTACAATACGCCGCTTGCCGCTAGAGCCAGTCATAAAATTGAATACCGAATTATGACAAATAATACTGGCGGATGAATAATGGGCGATTTGCTCCCTTAAATTAAACTAACGATCGAGCGAACATATAATGAGTAAGAAACTGCTAATTAAAACTTGGGGCTGTCAGATGAATGAATACGATTCATCAAAAATGGCCGACCTGCTTAACGCTGCAAATGGCTACGAGCTAACTGAAGTACCTGAGGAAGCAGACGTACTACTATTGAATACTTGTTCTATCCGCGAAAAAGCGCAAGAAAAAGTATTCCACCAGCTTGGTCGTTGGAAAACGCTTAAAGATAAAAAAGAAGGTGTGGTGATCGGTGTGGGTGGCTGTGTAGCAACTCAGGAAGGTGATCACATTCGTCAACGAGCACCGTACGTAGACGTTATCTTTGGCCCACAAACATTACACCGTCTGCCAGAGATGATTAAGTCATCACTGTCTAACGAAAAGCCAGTAATGGATATCTCATTCCCTGAGATCGAAAAGTTCGATAACTTGCCGGAACCTAAAGCAGACGGCGCAACAGCCTACGTTTCTATCATGGAAGGTTGCTCTAAGTACTGTACTTACTGTGTTGTGCCATATACTCGTGGTGAAGAAGTTAGCCGTCCAATGGATGATGTACTCTACGAAGTTGCACAACTGGCAGAGCAAGGCGTACGCGAAGTAAACCTACTAGGCCAAAACGTAAACGCATTCCGTGGCCCTACTTACGAAGGCGACATCTGCACATTTGCAGAACTACTTCGCCTAGTTGCGTCTATCGATGGTATCGACCGTATTCGTTTCACTACAAGCCACCCGCTTGAATTTGGTGATGACATCATTGAAGTTTACAAAGATACGCCAGAGCTAGTGAGCTTCTTACACTTGCCTGTACAAAGTGGTAGTGACCGTATTCTTACGATGATGAAACGCCCGCATACGGCAATCGAGTACAAGTCTATTATCCGCAAACTGCGTAAAGCTCGTCCTGATATTCAAATCAGCTCTGACTTTATTGTTGGTTTCCCTGGTGAATCTAAGCAAGACTTCCAAGATACAATGAAGCTAATTAAAGAAGTTGATTTCGATATGAGCTTCAGCTTTGTTTTCTCTCCTCGTCCAGGTACACCTGCCGCAGATTATCCATGTGATGTGCCAGCACAAGAGAAGAAAGATCGCCTGTGGGAGCTGCAACAGACAGTAAACACACAAGCTATGCGTTTCTCTCGCCTAATGCTAGGTACAGAGCAGCGTATCCTTGTTGAAGGTCCATCAAGAAAGAATCTAATGGAACTGCGTGGCCGTACTGAAAACAGCCGTGTTGTGAACTTCGAAGGTTCTGCTGATCTTATCGGACAGTTCGTAGATGTGAAGATCACTGAGGTTTACACCAACTCACTACGTGGTGAGCTAGTTCGCACAGAAAAAGACATGGGTCTACGCGTTGTAATGACTCCAGCAGAAATGATGGAAAAAACAAAACGTGAAGACGAGCTAGGTGTAGCAACATTTACGCCATAGCCAATACAACTGTTTGAGCACAAAGCGCAAACACAAAGCTTGAAATTACCTAACTAAGTGACCATCTTAGAAATAGGGATATCACCATCCAGAAGCCCGGTCTAAATCGGGCTTCTTGCTCTTTTTTTTATTTAAGAGTGAGTGGCACAAAATGAGAGGCTAATTTGAGCAATAAAATCGTTACCTTAGAGATAAATCTAGAGCCAGCAGACAACAAGCGCTTGGCAAGTTTATGCGGACCATTCGACGACAACATCAAGCACCTTGAGCGTCGCCTTGGTGTAGAGATTAATTACCGTAGCAACTTTTTCACCATTGTCGGTAAGCCTCACACAACTGCCGCAGCTTTAGATATCATCAAACACCTCTATGTTGAAACGGCTCCAGTTAAAGGCAACATAATCGATATCGAACCAGAGCAAGTGCATCTGGCGGTCACTGAGTCTGGTATTTTGGAGCAACAGGTCGAGTCTGAAATCGACTACGGCAAAGAAGTGACCATTAAGACTAAAAAAGGCGTCATCAAACCACGCACACCAAATCAAGCTCAATACCTAATGAACATGGTCACTCATGACATCACCTTTGGTATTGGACCTGCTGGTACTGGTAAAACGTACTTAGCTGTTGCGGCTGCGGTTGATGCACTTGAACGCCAAGAGGTTCGCCGAATCCTACTGACTCGCCCTGCTGTTGAAGCCGGTGAGAAGCTTGGTTTCCTACCGGGTGATTTAAGCCAAAAAGTAGACCCATATTTGCGTCCACTTTACGATGCACTATTTGAGATGCTTGGCTTCGAGCGTGTTGAGAAACTGATTGAGCGCAACGTGATTGAAGTTGCGCCACTGGCTTACATGCGTGGTCGTACATTAAATGATGCGTTTATCATTCTTGATGAGAGCCAAAACACCACGGTAGAACAGATGAAGATGTTCTTAACTCGTATCGGTTTTAACTCACGCGCTGTGATCACAGGTGATATTACGCAAATTGATTTACCTCGTGGAGCTAAGTCAGGTCTGCGTCATGCAACTGAAGTACTCAACGAAGTGGATGACATTAGCTTTAACTTTTTCATGTCTGAAGACGTCGTTCGCCACCCTGTCGTTGCTCGTATCGTGAATGCGTACGAGAAGTGGGAAGCAAAAGACCAGAAAGAACGCAAAGAGTTTGAAAAGCGCAAACGTGAAGAGCGTGAAGCCAAACTTCTTGAAGCTCAGCAAGCCGTTACGACACAATTAGCAACACAAAATAGCTCTGTAATTACAGAACAAGGTGATAAATAGATGTCTATTGAACTAGACCTGCAAATAGCGGTCGAAAATGAGCAAGGGCTTCCAACTGAGCAAGATATTCAGCTTTGGTTGGACAAAACAATTCCTCAGTTTCAAGAGAATGCCGAGCTCACCGTTCGTATTGTTGATACAGAAGAGAGCCACCAGCTCAATCATGACTACCGTGGAAAAGATAAGCCAACTAACGTGCTGTCTTTCCCATTTGAAGTACCACCAGGAATGGAATTAGATCTACTGGGTGACCTCATTATCTGCCGCCAAGTTGTCGAAAAAGAAGCAGAAGAGCAAAATAAGCCTCTGCTAGCACACTGGGCTCATATGGTTGTACATGGCAGTCTGCATCTGCTAGGTTATGATCATATCGAAGATGATGAAGCTGAAGAGATGGAGTCACTCGAGACAGAAATCATGCAAACTATGGGGTTTGAAGACCCGTATATTCTAGAAAAGTAAATTGATTCTAGTAAAGTAGGTTGCAGAGAAACAATAACTCATCGAACCTGTGATTTTCGCAGGAATCTGAGTTGTAACGTGTGCTATCACACTTCTGATAGCGTTATTTTTTGAGAAATCATGAACGAAGGTAACCCCCCCACTTCTGAGGGAAGTAAAAAATCTGAAGGTCCGAGTAGAAAGTCCTTCTTTGAACGCCTAGGCCAACTATTTCAAGGTGAAGTAAAAGATCGCCAAGAGCTCGTAGATGTAATCCGCGACTCAGAAATTAATGACCTAATTGACCACGACACGCGCGATATGCTCGAGGGTGTTATGGAAATTTCAGAGATGCGAGTACGCGATATCATGCTGCCTCGCTCTCAAATGGTTACAGTTGAACGCACCGATGATTTAGATACATTGATTGCGCTTATTACTGATGCTCAACACTCTCGCTACCCAGTGATCAGTGAAGATAAAGACCATGTTGAAGGCATTCTATTAGCGAAGGACCTACTTAAGTATTTGGGTTCAGAAAGTGCCCCATTTGATATCGAACAAGTGATTCGCCCTGTCGTGGTTGTTCCTGAAAGTAAGCGAGTTGATCGCCTGCTCAAGGAGTTCCAAGAAGAGCGTTACCACATGTCTATCGTTGTCGATGAGTTTGGCGGTGTTTCTGGCCTGGTAACCATTGAAGATATCCTCGAAGAAATCGTTGGTGAAATTGAAGACGAGTTCGACGATGAAGAAGAGCTAGATATTCGTAAGCTGAGTAAGCATACCTATTCGGTTAAAGCTTTAACCACCATTGAAGAGTTCAACGATACGTTTAACACTTCCTTCAGTGATGATGAAGTTGATACTGTGGGTGGTATGGTAATGACAGCACTCGGTCACCTGCCTGTTCGTGGCGAAATTGTAGAAATCGGAAACTACCATTTCAAAATAACATCCGCAGATAACCGTCGTGTGATTCAGCTACAGGTAACCATCCCTGACGAGCAGCCTCTTCCGACTATCGAAGAATAACAACTTCTCTCTAAAGAGATGACAGAAATTAGATGACTAAGACCTTTATTCATCGCCTATTACGGCCGCTTGCGGCCGTTTTTGTTGGCGCTATAACAACCCTTTCATTCGCTCCATATTCAATATGGCCTCTTGCTATTATCAGCCCAGCTTTGTTGCTGTTACTGATCCACAACCGTTCTCCTAAAAGTGCGCTTTGGATTGGTTACGGATGGGGTTTAGGCCAATTCGCAACAGGTATCAGCTGGGTATACGTCAGCATCGATCATTTTGGCGGCATGCCACTGGCAGCCAACCTGTTTTTGATGGCATTGCTCATTGGCTACCTAGCGGTTTATTCAGGCCTATTTACCTGGAGCTTAAACAAGTACTTCCCTGCTAATAACCTAAGCCGCTTTTTCCTCGCGGCTCCTGCATTGTGGTTAATCAGTGATTGGCTGCGTGGCTGGGTAATGACGGGCTTTCCTTGGCTTTGGCTTGGCTACAGCCAAATCGATTCTCCACTAGGCTCGTTTGCACCGATTGGCGGTGTCGAGTTAATTACTCTGGCAGTCATTGTCTCTGCATCTGCACTCGCTTATATGGTTATCAACAAAGCATGGAGTGTTGGCATCATCCCTGCGATCGTATTCAGTGCAGGTTTTGGCATTCGAAATATCGATTGGGTGACACCGAACCCTGAAAAAACAACCTCAGTGGTATTGATTCAAGGCAACGTCGATCAAGACAGTAAATGGCTACCAAGCCACCGCTGGCCTACGATGATGAAGTACACAGATCTAAGTAGAGAAAACTGGGATGCCGATATCATCATTTGGCCTGAAGCCGCTATTCCAGCATTCGAAGTTGAGATTCCATCTTTCTTACGTAACTTAGATAGCGCAGCGAAGATGAACAACAGCTCAATCATCACTGGCGTACTCAATCAGTCTGAAGATAAGAAGTACTACAACAGCGTTCTTTCTCTAGGTGTCAATCCATACGGCGAATACAGCTACGATCCAGACGAACGCTACCATAAACATCACCTATTGCCATTTGGTGAGTTTGTGCCGTTTGAAGATATCTTGCGCCCATTGGCACCGTTCTTCAACTTGCCGATGTCATCATTTAGCCGTGGCGATTTTGTTCAACCAAACATCGTGGCAAATGGCCGTCACTTAGCGCCTGCGTTGTGTTATGAGATCGTCTTTAATGATCAAGTTAGACAAAGCGTGACTGATGAGACGGACTTTATTTTAACGCTCTCTAACGATGCGTGGTTTGGTCGTTCGATTGGTCCACTGCAACATATGGAAATCGCACAGATGCGTGCTCTGGAGCTTGGTAAGCCCGTTATTCGCTCGACCAACAATGGTGTGACGGCAGTAACCGATTACAAAGGCAACATCATCAAGCAAATACCTCAGTTTGAAACGGCCGTATTAAAAGCTGAGCTCATTTCAACTGATGGGCAAACGCCTTTTCACGCAGTTGGTACTTGGCCACTGTATATCTGGGCAATGCTCAGCTTGGTGATTGGCTGGGTAATTAGAAAGCCAAAGAGCTAGATTCGAGATTCGAGATTCGAGATTCGAAGAAAGTGATTTGAGGGTTGGCTGATTGGGTCAACCCTTTTTATTACTGCGGTGTAAAGTTGATGGTGCTATGGCTATAGTGTTTACGACTTAAGTGTTTACGGCTTAAGTGCTTTACGGCTAAACCCTGTCGCCCCACACTTGATACATGGAATGATATTGGTCGGGTGGTTGTATTCGGTTTGATGTCCACACTCATCACAGACAAGCGTCCCGAGCCCGATAACCTCATCCGCTTGATACAACCCTTGATGTTCTAAGTCTTGGAACAATTCAACCCATTCCACTTTAGTGCGATCAGTGATATCCAGCAATCCTTGCCAAATAGAGTCTGTGATCATCAAATAAAATGGACCACCTTTACTCTCTTCATAACTTTCGGAAAACTCTTTTAAGTCCGACTTCACATAGGCCGAGATCAATGAGAGCTCATCTTTGGTCATGTCATTGGCTGCTTTCGCATACTTACCTGACGTTTCGATTTTGTTGTTAAGCTCTTCAGGACTATGCTTCAGCGTTTCTATCACCTCTTCGACGACTTCTTCATAGAGTGCTTTTTTCTTCGGCATAACGACCTCCTTAAGATGACCAAGCTTTATCTTAGTGAACGGGGCCGTAGTTAAGCGACCAGTTCCTAACAAACAAATGCAATTCATACCCTTAAGTATAGCTGTCCTAAGTAATTTGGTTGAATTTACGCAATCAACCGTGCTGCAACTGCAAGTATGAAGGGTATAACTATTGTTGTACTAAGCTCCTTTAGGTATTCTATGACGATCTGTAAGATTCTGTTCTAACCGAACTCACAAATTCCAAGATAACCGGATACCATCGATGCAAGAACAATATAACCCGCAAGATATTGAACAAAAGGTTCAACAACACTGGGATGACAGCGAGACTTTCGTTGTAAGTGAAGACCCAAATAAAGAAAAATTCTACTGTCTTTCTATGTTCCCGTACCCAAGTGGTCGACTGCATATGGGTCACGTGCGTAACTACACCATCGGTGATGTGGTATCTCGTTTCCAACGTCTACAAGGCAAAAACGTAATGCAGCCAATCGGTTGGGATGCATTCGGCCTACCTGCAGAAAACGCAGCTGTAAAAAACAACACAGCGCCTGCTCCGTGGACTTACGAAAACATCGAATACATGAAAAACCAGCTTAAACTTTTAGGCTTTGGTTACGACTGGAAACGTGAATTCGCAACGTGTACGCCTGAGTACTACCGTTGGGAACAAGAGTTCTTCACTAAGCTTTACGAACAAGGCCTAGTTTACAAGAAGACATCTTCTGTTAACTGGTGTCCAAACGACCAAACTGTACTAGCGAACGAGCAAGTAGAAGACGGTTGCTGCTGGCGTTGTGACACTCCGGTAGAACAAAAGAAAATCCCACAATGGTTCATTAAGATCACTGAGTACGCTCAAGAGCTGCTAGACGATCTAGACAACCTTGAAGGTTGGCCTGAAATGGTTAAGACCATGCAGCGCAACTGGATCGGTCGCTCTGAAGGTGTTGAACTATCTTTCGCTGTTAACGGTGAAGATGCGCCGCTAGAAGTGTACACAACACGTCCAGACACACTAATGGGTGTTTCTTACGTTGGTATCGCTGCAGGTCACCCTCTTGCAGAGAAAGCATCACTGAACAACCCTGAGCTTGCAGCATTCGTTGAAGAATGTCGTAACACCAAAGTGGCTGAAGCTGAACTCGCAACGATGGAAAAGAAAGGTATGGATACTGGCCTAACAGCTATCCACCCTCTTAACGGTCGTGTTGTTCCTGTTTACGTAGCTAACTTCGTTCTTATGGATTACGGCACAGGAGCTGTAATGGCGGTTCCTGCTCACGATCAACGTGACTACGAATTCGCAACTAAGTACGGCATCGATATCATCCCAGTAATCAAACCTGAAGACGGTTCTGAGCTAGATGTGTCTGAAGCGGCTTACACTGAGAAAGGTGTACTGTTCGATTCTGGCGAATTCGATGGTCTTGCGTTCCAAGAAGCATTCGATGCAATCGCTGCGAAACTTGAAGCTGAAGGCAAAGGTAAGAAGACTGTAAACTTCCGTCTACGTGACTGGGGCGTTTCTCGTCAACGTTACTGGGGTGCTCCAATCCCAATGGTAACCACTGAAGACGGTGAAGTTCACCCAGTACCAGCAGACCAACTGCCAGTCATTCTTCCAGAAGACGTGGTAATGGATGGCGTAACTAGCCCAATCAAGGCAGATAAGTCTTGGGCTGAAACAACATTCAACGGCGAACCAGCTCTACGTGAGACTGACACGTTCGATACGTTCATGGAGTCTTCATGGTACTACGCACGTTACTGTTCACCACAAGCTGATGACATTCTAGATCCAGAGAAAGCAAACTACTGGTTGCCAGTTGACCAATACGTTGGTGGTATCGAGCACGCTTGTATGCACCTGCTTTACTCTCGTTTCTTCCACAAGCTTCTTCGCGATGCGGGTTACGTGACATCTGATGAACCGTTCAAGCAGCTTCTATGTCAAGGCATGGTTCTGGCTGACGCGTTCTATCACACGAACGAGAAAGGCACGAAAGAGTGGATTGCTCCAACTGACGTGACTATCGACCGTGACGCAAAAGGTCGCATTGAAAAAGCTGTCGACAACCAAGGCCGCGACGTTGAGCACTCAGGCATGATCAAAATGTCTAAGTCGAAGAACAACGGTATCGACCCACAAGAGATGGTAGACAAGTACGGCGCTGATACAGTACGTCTATTCATGATGTTTGCATCGCCTGCAGACATGACGCTTGAGTGGCAAGAGTCTGGCGTTGAAGGCGCAAACCGCTTCCTTAAGCGTGTTTGGAAACTGGTTCACGCTCACTCTGCTAAGGGTGCAGCTGAAGCTGTTGACGCTTCTGCGCTATCTGGTGACCAGAAAGCACTTCGTCGTGATATCCACAAGACTATCGCGAAAGTAACGGACGATATCGGCCGTCGCCAAACGTTCAACACAGCCATCGCTGCAATCATGGAACTGATGAACAAGCTAGCGAAAGCACCTCAAGAATCTGTACAAGATCGTGCAATCCTTGATGAAGCGCTAAAAGCAGTAGTTCGCATGCTTTACCCAATGACTCCACACATCTCTTACGAAATGTGGATTGCTCTTGGTGAATCAAACGTAGACTCAGCAACATGGCCAACGTTTGACGAGAAAGCGCTAGTTGAAGACGAGAAAACTATCGTTGTCATGATCAACGGTAAGCTACGTGCGAAACTAACCGTTGCTGCTGATGCAACAGAAGAGCAAGTTCGTGAGCTTGGTCTAAACGATGAGAACGCTAAGAAATTCCTAGATGGCTTAACTATCCGTAAAGTTATCTTCGTACCAGGCAAGCTTCTAAACATCGTTGCTAACTAATTTCGTTAGCACAGTACAATTGCTAAAGAATTAACGAACTTAATTCATCAAAAGCAGTCTTTAGACAGGGTGCAACATTGTCCTGTCTACTTATTTAAGTGCTTTAGACCGAGAGCCCTACGATTCGAAAGCTCTAAAGCCTTTAAATAAGTATTCTACCTTCATGAGAGCCATCAAATAATGCGCCTGATTTCACTATCTTCATTGAAAGTTACTGTTGTTGTTTTAACCGTTAGCCTACTGAGTGCCTGTGGTTTCCACCTGCGTGGTGACTATTCTGTACCAGAAGAACTCAACAAGATTTCTGTGACCAGTTACGACCAATACAGCACGTTTACACGTATGATGAAAGGTCAGCTACGTATGAATGATGTAGAAATTGTGCCACCCGCTGAGAACACACCTAACCTGCACATAATTAGTGAGGGCGTAGGTGAACGTACCCTGTCTCTTTACCAGAATACTCGCGCTGCTGAAATTGAGCTTACATTCTATGCTTCATACCGCGTAACGATACCAGACCTCGGCTCAAAAACATTCTCGACTAGCGTAACCCGTAGTTACCTAGACAACCCGTTAACTGCATTAGCAAAATCGGTTGAGCGCGACATGATCGAAGATGAAATGCGTAAGCTTGCAACAAGTCAAATCCTTCGTCAGATGGCTCGACTAAAAGCGAACATCGCAGCTGATAGCATGGATCTGGATGCGCTAGAACATGTTCAAGTGAAAGAGCTTGAGAAACAATACAACATCAAGAACGTCGAAATAGATCCAAGCTCTACGGAAACGGCAGAGCCCGTCGAATCGGCTGAACAATAGGTTTATTTGATGCGCATTTTTGCTGACCGCTTAACAGAGCAACTTGCTAAACAGCTAAGTAATGTTTACCTCATTTTCGGTAACGAGCCTCTGCTGTTACAAGAGAGTCGAGAAGCGATTCAAAAGGTTGCAAAAAAGCAAGGCTTTGATGAACGTCACCGCTTTGCTATTGATAACAGTCTCGACTGGAATCAAGTCTATGACTGTACTCAAGCATTAAGCCTGTTCTCTAGCCGTCAAATCATCGAACTTGAACTGCCAGAGTCCGGAGTTAATGCTGCGATAGCCAAAGAGTTACTGGCAATCTCAGAGCATATCCACAGCGATATTCTGTTGGTCTTGATTGGCACGAAGCTAACCAAGGCTCAAGAAAGTGCTAAATGGTTTAAAGCACTGTCTAATCAGGGTCACTGGGTCAGTTGCCTAACGCCAGATGTCAGTCGCTTACCTCAGTTTGTCCAAGCGCGCTGCCGTCAAATAGGCTTATCTCCAGACCCTGAAGCGATTCAAATGCTGGCACAGTGGCACGAGGGTAACCTATTTGCTCTCACTCAAAGCCTAGAAAAGCTTGCGCTCCAATACCCTGACGGAAAACTTACCCTAGTACGCTTAGAAGAATCACTAAGCCGCCACAACCACTTTACTCCCTTCCATTGGAGTGACGCGTTACTGGCTGGAAAAGGTAATCGTGCACAACGAATTCTAAGACAACTGGAAGCTGAAGGTGTAGAGCCAGTCATTTTACTGCGTAGCATACAACGTGAACTTGCCTTGCTATTACAAATGCAGCAACAAATGAAACAGATGCCGATCGGCCAAGGCCAAGTATTCGAAAAACACCGTATCTGGCAATCTAAAAAGCCTCTTTATAACGCTGCGCTAACAAGAGTTTCGATTTCTCAATTACATTCGTTGTTTGCGTTGCTGACTCAAGCTGAGTTGATGACAAAAACTCAATATGAACAGTCGCCTTGGCCACTAATTCATCAGTTAAGCGTAGAGTTTTGTATCCCTTCAGCTTCAATCCCATTTCACGCATAAAAGCGTGGTATATTCTAGGGTCAACAGATCCTAAAAAGCTAAATTCAGATTAAAGGAACACCCCGTGTTACGTGAAGAACTAAAAGATTTTCTTGCAGACAAAGCCGACGACATGAAAGCAGAATCGATTGTTACTATCGATGTAGAAGGCAAATCAAGTGTTACTGATTACATGATTGTTTGTACTGGCACCTCTAAGCGCCATGTTGCTTCTATCGCACAACACGTTGCCGATGAAGTGCGTAAAGTTGGTATGCAACCACTAGGCATGGACGGACAGCAAGAAGGTGAGTGGGTTGTTCTAGATATGGGAACAAGTATGCTTCATGTTATGCAAGAAGAACATCGTGAGCTGTACCAACTAGAAAAACTTTGGGGCTAAGCGTTGAAGATCCAGTTAATCGCAGTTGGTACAAAAATGCCAAAGTGGGTTGAAGAAGGCTTTAAAGAATATAAACGCCGCTTCCCTCATGATATGCCATTAGAACTCATTGAGATCACTGCGGGAAAACGTGGTAAAAATGCTGATATTGCACGTATTCTTCAAAAAGAAGGCGAAGCAATGTTGGCAGCAGTGCCAAAAGGCAACCGCATTGTCACGCTTGATATCCCAGGTAAAAAGTGGGATACCCCACAACTGGCAGAACAATTGGAAAGTTGGAAGTTGGATGGACGCGACGTTTCTATCCTTATTGGCGGGCCTGAAGGATTAGCACCTGCGTGTAAAGCGGCTGCAGACCAAAGCTGGTCTCTATCGGCGCTTACTCTCCCTCACCCATTAGTACGCGTTATCATGGCTGAAAGCTTGTATAGAGCTTGGAGCATCACTGCTAACCACCCTTATCATCGAGAATAAGCGTTAATGTTACGTAAACGTAGCCAAATCCGTGATTACAAAGCAGAAGCACGACTATTTACTAGTCGTGCTTTTGTTGCGTTTGCGGGGATCATAGTCATGATGTCGATGTTGGTTGTTAACCTATACAACATTCAGGTCAACCAATATCAGGACTATAAAACCCGCTCTAACGACAACCGTATCAAGGTCGTTCCCATCGCGCCTAACCGTGGTTTGATTTACGATCGCAACGGTGTACTTCTTGCCGAAAACCGCCCCGTTTTCAACCTAGAAATTACGCCCGAAAAAATCAAAGATATGGATGACACGCTCGCCCGTCTACAAACGTTAATCGAGATTCCACCTGAACGTATCGAGCGTTTTAATCGTGATCGACGCAATTCACGACGCTTCAAGTCAGTGCCTATTCTGAATCAGCTCACCGAAGAGCAAGTTGCAGTATTCTCTGTAAACCAGCATAAATTTCCGGGTGTTGAGGTAACAGGCACATTAAAACGTTTTTATCCGTATGGTGATGTACTGACTCACGTTATTGGCTATGTATCACGTATCAACGATCGCGATATACAGCGCTTAGTACGCGAAGAGAAAGACGCCAATTATCAAGCCACTCGCGACATCGGTAAACTTGGTATTGAGCGCTACTACGAAGACATGCTTCACGGTACCGCTGGCTATCAAGAAGTCGAAGTGAACAGCCGAGGACGAGTAATCCGCACTCTAAAATTTGTCCCTTCGGTTCCGGGCAAAGATATCGTACTTAACTTAGATATCAATCTTCAACTATATGTGCACAAACTGCTCGATGGACGCCGTGGCTCTGCCGTCGTTCTCGATCCGAAAGACAATGGCGTGTTAGCGATGGTGTCTAGCCCAAGCTACGACCCGAATGCATTTGTGCATGGTATCTCCTCTAAAGGTTATAACGCCCTACTACAAAATAAAGATCGACCTTTGGTTAACCGTGCCACATTGGGCATTTATCCACCAGCTTCAACGATCAAACCGTTTATTGCCGTTGCTGCTCTACAAGAAGGTGTGATTACACCGAATACAACGCGTAATGATCCAGGCTATTGGAAAATACCTAACTCTAAAACCAAGCCGTTTCGCGACTGGTTACGTTGGGGACACGGTGTTGTTGATATAGAGAAAGCGATTGAAGAATCAGTTGATACCTTCTTCTACCAAATCTCCTTTGATCTAGGTATCGACCGTTTATCTCAATGGATGATGCTATTCGGCTTTGGTGACTATACAGGCATTGATATTTACGAAGAAAGTAAAGCCAACATGCCAACTCGCGAATGGAAAATGGCAAGACACCGTGTGCCTTGGTACCAAGGTGACACCATCCCTGTTGGTATCGGACAAGGCTATTGGACGGCAACACCGATGCAAATCGCAAAAGCCACGTCTGTATTGGTCAACGAAGGTGAAGTAACAGCGCCTCACCTATTACGTGCGACGATCGATAATGGTCAGCCATTCGATGACCAAACGGTATCAGAGATCGAAACTTATCCTCCAATCACTGGTGTTAAGCAGAAATACTGGGATATCGCGCAAGAAGGCATGAGACTGGTAAACCACGGAAAGAAAGGTACAGCAAGACGTTCATTCCAAAAGATGTCTTACCAAACCGCTGGTAAATCAGGAACTGCGCAAGTATTCGGTCTCAAAGAAGACGAAGAATACAACGCGGACGAAATCGCAGAGCATTTACGCGATCATGCACTCTTTACTGGTTATGCTCCTTTTGAAGATCCAGAAGCTGTTGTGACTATCGTATTAGAAAACGCAGGTGGTGGCTCATCAAATGGCGGCCCTGTCGTTAGAAAAATATTAGACCATATTATTCTCGCTGAAGAAGATGAAAGTAAGGCAACAAAATAATGAAACTTGATCCTTCTACTGGACGAAATAGAGCCTTGTTTGAAAGGCTCCATATCGATCTCCCATTACTGCTAGGTATTCTGGTGTTGATGGGCTTTGCCTTATTGATCATGTACAGCGCCAGCGGACAAAGCCTTGCGATGATGGATCGCCAAGCAATGCGTATGATGCTGTCTTTAGGTGTCATGATCTTCTTAGCGCAACTTTCGCCTCGTACCTATGAAACCTTGGCCCCGCTGTTATTTGCAGGCGGTGTCATCTTACTCTTGGGCGTGTTGTTCTTTGGTGAGGCATCTAAGGGTGCCCAACGTTGGTTAAATTTCGGTTTTGTTCGATTCCAACCCTCTGAACTATTAAAGCTTGCGGTACCTTTGATGCTGGCTCGATTTATCGGTAAGCGATCACTGCCGCCAACCTTTCAAACATTAGCGATCTCGCTAGTGATGGTGTTTGTACCTACCATTTTAATCGCTAAGCAACCCGACTTGGGTACATCCATTCTTATCGCCGCATCCGGTATCTTCGTAATATTCTTGGCTGGTATAAGTTGGAAAATCATTGCCAGTGCCGCCATAGCGTTAGGGGCATTTATCCCAATATTATGGTTCTTCTTGATGCGTGAATATCAAAAAGTACGAGTAAGAACCCTTTTTGATCCTGAATCAGATCCATTAGGTGCGGGCTACCACATCATTCAAAGTAAGATTGCGATAGGTTCTGGTGGTGTATCAGGAAAAGGTTGGCTACAAGGTACTCAATCTCAATTAGAATTTATTCCAGAGCGCCACACTGACTTCATTTTTGCGGTAATTGCCGAAGAATGGGGCATGATTGGTATTTTGTTCTTGCTTGCTATCTACCTATTCATTATTGGACGGGGTTTAGTGCTCGCGAGCCAAGCTCAAACGGCATTTGGTCGAATGATGGGTGGCAGTATTGTACTGAGCTTCTTCGTTTATATCTTTGTAAACATTGGCATGGTAAGCGGTATTCTACCCGTGGTTGGTGTTCCTCTACCTCTCGTAAGCTATGGCGGTACTTCAATGGTTACCCTTATGGCTGGTTTTGGCATTTTAATGTCGATCCATACACACAGAAAAGCATTCTCAAAGGCGACCTAATCGATGTCTATTGCAATACTTCAAAGAAAAGCATCTTTGGTTGATGAGCTGCCAATCAAAAAAATAGCCTCTATCCTAGGCTTAGCGATTTTAATCAACGGCTGTTCTTCACAAAAGCCAGCCGGCCGCTACGATATTGATTCAGATATTGCACCAGATGCACCTATCTCAGTAGAGCATCTCGAGGATGCTCACCCTCAGTATGAACCTTATAGTTTAGGTGGTAACACGGATTACACTTTGCGTGGCGAAGACTACAAGATCATAAAAAGAACCGAAGGGTTTACCGAGAAAGGCAAAGCCTCTTGGTACGGTAAGAAATTCCATGGTCACTTAACGTCTAACGGCGAGATCTACGACATGTATTCGATGTCTGCGGCGCACAAAACATTGCCAATTCCAAGCTATGTAAAAGTGACGAATACCGACAATAACAAAACGACAATTGTTCGTATCAATGACCGCGGCCCATTCCATGAAGGCCGAATCATTGACCTTAGTTATGCGGCAGCTTACAAGCTCGATGTGTTGAGAACCGGCACAGCAAATGTTGAGATTGAAGTCATTACTGTGGCTATGCCAACCGACGCAAATAAAAAGGCTGCTTTACCGCAATTTATTATTCAAGTCGCGACATCTCCGCATGAAGATAGAACAGAGAAGTTAGCGAAAGATCTAGGCGAAAAGCTAGAAGTAGCAACGTTCTTGCAGCCAAATGATGACAACTACCGTCTGATGATTGGGCCATTTCATGACTATGCTCTGACTCAAGAGAAATTAGAACAAGTTAAGCTAATGGGTTACCCGTCAGCTTATATAAAAAAACACACACTAACCCGCTAATTAATCTAACAGTTACTTCTGGTAATCAGCGCTCTGGTGTGACAGAGTGATTCTGTTAATATATGAATAGTTCACCAAATAATTGCATTCAAAATGATTAAATCTAATAAACTTGTTAAATCGATTTTTGCTACTTCTGTTGCTCTTTCTGCAACGATAGCTACATCGTCATTCGCCGCTCCAATTGTAGTCCCTGATGCACCGCAAATCGCCGCTAAAGGTTTTGTTCTGATGGATTACCATTCAGGCAAAGTACTAGCAGAGAAAGAGATGAATACTCAACTTTCTCCAGCAAGTTTAACCAAGATGATGACGAGCTACGTGATCGGCCAAGAGCTAGAACGTGGCAACATCAATCTAAACGACGATGTTGTAATCAGTGAAAATGCTTGGGCTAAAAACTTCCCAGATTCATCGAAAATGTTCATTGAAGTGGGCACAACGGTTAAAGTGGAAGAACTGAACCGTGGCATCATCATTCAATCAGGCAACGATGCTACTGTTGCAATGGCTGAGCATATTGCTGGTTCTGAAGATGCATTCGTTGACCTAATGAACGCATGGGCAAGCTCTATCGGCATGAAAGACACGCACTTTGCTAACGTGCACGGTCTAGACAACCCAAATCTATACTCAACACCTTATGATATGGCGCTACTTGGTCAGGCGCTGATTCGCGATGTTCCTGATGAGTACCGTATCTACTCAGAGAAAAAATTCACTTACAACGGCATCACCCAGTACAACCGTAACGGTCTGTTATGGGATAAGAGCATGAACGTTGATGGCATCAAAACGGGCCATACAAGCAAGGCAGGTTATAGCCTAGTAAGCTCAGCAACCGAAGGCAAAATGCGCCTAGTTGCTGTTGTGATGGGCACCAAGAATGCTAACGCTCGTAAAACAGAAAGCAAAAAGCTGCTTAGCTATGGCTTCCGTTTCTTCGAAACAGTGGCGCCACACACAGCCGGTGAAACCTTCGTAGAAGAGAAGATCTGGATGGGTAGCAAAGATACAGTTGCACTAGGTGTCGACGAAGATACTTTCGTTACCCTACCTCGTGGCCAAGCGAAGAACCTAAAGGCAAGCTTCGTTCTTGAAAAAGAACTGGAAGCACCAATTAGCAAAGGTGATGTTGTCGGTAAACTATTCTACCAAGTTGATGGTGAAGACGTTGCTGAATACCCACTACTTGCACTTGAAGATGTAGACCAAGGCAGCTTATTTAGCCGTCTATGGGACTACCTAGTATTGCTGTTTAAGGGTTTATTCTAAACCAGTCAAAGCTTTGCTCTAAGCAATACACAAGCTCAGTGCAAAGCTAACTCAATGAGTAAGTTCATTATTTACTCATTGACGAACTAAAAGCCGCCATGTGCGGCTTTTGTTGATCTTGAGTTCAGCGATATTTACACGTAATATTCCGCCCTATTACTCGTGTCTGTTGACCGAACACGCTTTTTATCGACATTTCGCCAATTTGCGAGAGTCTAGCCTTTTGGAGCTATTCATGAACATCAATTCTGATGCAAAACTAAAAGATCTCTTAGAGTTCCCTTGTTCATTCACTTACAAAGTAATGGGCTATGCTAAGCCAGAACTTACTGAGCTAGTGCTAGAAGTGATCCAGCGTCATGCTCCTGGTGACTACAGCCCAACGCTAAAACCGAGTGCGAAAGGTAACTACCACTCTGTTTCTATCAATATTACAGCGACTTCAATTGAGCAAGTAGAAACGCTATATAAAGAACTGGGCGAGATCGAAATCGTTCGTATGGTTCTGTAATCTCCGATTACACATGAAAAACAGCGGCTTATTGCCGCTGTTTTTGTTTGAAGCACCCTATCTAGGTCAAATTCATTCAACTTAATTTTCAATAAATACAAAGAAAGTTGAAAAACCTTGCAGTCCGTCTGTAGTTAGAAACCTGTTTCGCGTTTATAATGCGTTCACTTTATTAATCCTTGAGGGAGTGCAGCTTTGCAAAATAAGCTAATCGTAAAAAAATTAGGCCGTCAGGATTACGAACCTGTATGGAAAGCCATGCATAAGTTCACAGACGAACGCACAGAAGAAGACGTAGACCAAGTTTGGTTGGTTGAACACAACCCTGTCTTCACTCAAGGACAAGCAGGCAAAGCCGAGCATGTATTAAATGCTGGTGACATCCCTGTAATTCAAAGCGATCGCGGTGGCCAAGTGACTTACCATGGCCCAGGTCAGTTAGTCGCTTACTTTTTGATTAACATCCGCCGCAAAAAATTCGGAGTACGTGATTTAGTGACTCATATCGAGAACCTCGTAATCAACACTCTGAAAGCTTACAATATAAATTCAACTGCCCGACCTGACGCTCCTGGTGTTTATGTCGATGGCAAGAAAATCTGTTCACTCGGATTACGTATTCGACGTGGCTGCTCGTTCCACGGGTTAGCACTCAACGTCGATATGGACCTGTCTCCATTCCTACGTATTAACCCATGTGGTTATCAAGGTATGGAAATGGCACAAGTAAGCCAGCTAGGCGGGCCAAGTGAACTAGAAAACGTTGAGCAACAGTTAATACAAGAGCTCGTAGAGCTACTCGGCTATGACCAAGTAGACATTCAAGCCACCAGTAACATTACAGCAGAAGCATAAAATCATGAGCAAACCAATCCAAATGGAAAAAGGCGTTAAATATCGTGACGCTGACAAAATGGCATTAATTCCCGTAAAGAATATGCCTGCTGAACAGAAAGAAGTTCTACGTAAGCCTGCATGGATGAAGATTAAACTTCCTTCAGACAGCCATCGTATTCAAGAAATCAAATCAGCAATGCGCAAGAACAACCTGCACTCAGTTTGTGAAGAAGCGTCTTGCCCTAACCTAGCCGAGTGTTTTAACCACGGCACGGCAACGTTTATGATTCTTGGCGCTATCTGTACTCGTCGCTGCCCGTTCTGTGATGTTGCCCATGGTCGCCCTGTTGCTCCTGAAGCAGAAGAGCCGAAGAAACTGGCTAAGACGATTAAAGACATGAAACTGAAGTACGTAGTAATCACTTCAGTTGACCGTGATGACTTGCGTGACGGCGGTGCTCAACACTTTGCTGATTGTAACCGTGAAATTCGCGAACAGAATCCAAACATTCGCATTGAAACCCTGGTACCAGACTTCCGTGGTCGTATGGACGTTGCGCTTGATCTAATGAAAGACAATCCGCCAGATGTTTTCAACCACAACCTAGAGACAGCGCCGCGTCTATACCGCAAAGCGCGTCCAGGTGCGAACTACAAATGGTCTCTTGATCTATTGAAGAAATTCAAAGAACAGCACCCAACTATCCCAACAAAATCAGGGGTGATGATGGGCCTTGGTGAGACGAAAGAAGAGATCGTTCAAGTACTGAAAGATCTTCGCGAACATGGCGTAACGATGCTGACACTAGGCCAATACCTAGCACCAAGCCGTCACCACTTACCAGTAGAACGCTACGTACCGCCTTCTGAGTTCGATGAGCTGAAAGAGATTGCTCTAGAGCTAGGCTTCACTCACGCAGCTTGTGGTCCGTTTGTACGTTCTTCTTACCATGCAGACTTACAGGCTCAAGGTATGGAAATTAAGTAATCACGATTGCTTAACTAGAAACGCGAAGGCGCTGACTATTATGTTCAGCGCCTTTTTTCTATCCTGTTCGTGCCGCTAAGCTTTATATTTCATGCCACTATAGCTTTATATAAAAACAACAAAGCCACTTCATTATGAGTGGCTCTGTGCTTAACGTTTCAAGTTCTTCTGAGGGTTTAGGTTCAGAGAGTCCCGATAGGGTTCAGCGTTAGCCGAAAGATGCCCAGATAACCGTTGCGACTAGGATTGGGCACACAAACTTCACATACATTGGCCAAACCTTACCAAACCAACCTAATTGGAAATCAGGGCAACCTTGCTCAAGCTCTTTCACTTTTGAAGCTCGGCTCCACACCCAACCACCAAACACGCAGAACATCAGTGCTGCGACCGGTTGAAGGTACTGAGTCGCTATCATCGCAACCATGCCAAACATCGCGGCAAAGTTGTAAACAATCACCACACTAAACAACGCGATAACACCACCAATTACCCAGCTCGTAGGCGTTCGTCTAGTGTTAAAACGCTCGCTCACTAGTGCTACAGGGCCTTCAAGCATCGAAATCGATGAAGTCAGTGCGGCAATCGTTAGCAATAAGAAGAAAACAATCGCGAAGATCTGACCAAGCACGCCTAAGCTATCAAACATCAAAGGCAGAACCGTAAATACAAGCGTATCAGAACTTAATAGTGAACCATCTTCCGCATAGATTTGTACCCCTTTCTGCATCGCAACAAACATTGCAGGCATCACGACTAAACCCGCAATAAAAGCGACAGCGGTATCAACTAAGGTAACGTTCATTGCCATTTTGGGCAGGTTCTCTTTCTTACTCAAGTAAGAGCCATAAACCAACATCGAGCAACCACCAATGGTTAGCGAGAAAAAGCCTTGCCCCATTGCTGCCAAAATCAATTTTCTATCCCAAACTTTTTCAAAATCCGGAACCAAGTAGTGTTTTAGGCCTTCCATCGCACCAGATTGCGTCATGATGTAAACAAACAATAAGCCAAATAAAACAAATAGCGCAGGCATCAAACGAGTCGACCATTTCTCGATGCCTTGCTTAACACCGCCCTGCACAATCAAGATAGTCAGTACATAAAATGCGACGGTACCAAATACGTTGCGCTCAACACTGAAGCCTTTAAACCAATCAGCAATCGCTTCTAGGCCGATAAGATCCGCGACTGCACCAATTAGGAAGCAGATCAACCAACCACCAACGATACTATAAAATGCCAACACGGCGCTTGGCACACTCAATCCGACCCAACCGACAAACTCACCGACTTTCTTACCCAAAGGGTTCGTCGTCAAAGAACGCATGCTATCGACAGGGTTTGCTTGACCGTGACGACCAATAGCCATCTCAACCACCAGCATTGGGAAAGCGACCACGAGGATCATGATCAAATAGACTAAGAGAAAAGCGCCACCACCGTTACTGGCAACTTGAGTTGGGAAACCCCAAATATTACCCAAGCCAACCGCTGCACCAGCCGCTGCTAAAATAAAGCCTAAACGAGAGCTAAAGTGCTCTCTTGAAGAGGAAGATTGTTGGTTCATATTGCCCGTATCAAAAATCAGCGAACTAGTTGGTAAGTACAGTAATAAAAAGCAATGATAGGCACAACCAATAAATGAACAATTCTCTAATTTTTACAATCAATGCGCTATTTATAACCACAAAGTTAACAACCTACTGGTGTTATCGTTTACCAAATAACAACCAGTCAAGATGTAGACCTAGGAAAGCGAAGAAACGAAGAAACGAAGAAACGAAGAAACGAAGAAAGTATATCGGGTTAAATGCTCGTGCAGCTGAATCCATAGATCCATAAACACCTACATCCATAAGCACATACAAAAAGAGCACCAAACGGTGCTCTTGTGATTCATCAGTCAATTCAGATTAGATCGTGAATACTTGATAGTCTTTTAGGTTCGGAATGATTTCATGCAGCTCTTGCTCTTGTTCTGCCATCTCATCAAGTGAGTCACAGAACTCATTCGCTTCCTCTTGCACTTGTTGAGAGTGTTCTTTCATTCGCTCTTCAACTTTAAGCTTTAATTCAGCCATGCTATCAGCCAACTCGGTAAGGTTTAAACCACCATCTTGTTTCATTTTTTCTGACATCGCATTAAAAGCGCTGGAGATAAATTCTTGATTAAAGATTTCTTTCGCCTTCTCGAAATCTTCAGACCAACCATTGGCCATCGAATCAAAGCTTTCAGCTGGTAACACTAACTCGCCATCTTTGTAGTAACGAGCTTCCAGTTCAGCAAAGTAGGTTTTCATTGATTCTTTTACATTATCAAATGATTCCGGTGAATCTAGGCTAGCCGCAATATCATCAATCACGTCATTCGCTAACGCTAGGCTATCGTTCGCCATTTGTTTCGCTCGTGGTAAGTACTCACTCATGCTTTCGCGGTATTTTTCAATCGCCGCTTGTTGGTCGGCATCAAGCTCAACCTTCTCACCATGGATATATAAGTCGTTGTTGCCATCGAAAACGGCAGTATCACCATCCACTTGATGGATTTCGACTTTTTGGTCATCGATTCGCAATTCATTTTTCAAATCAACTCGACACTGAGCAGCAAAAGTTGGCAGGCTCACAAAAGAGATTACCGCTGTTAACGATGCGATTAATACATTGTTTTTAATAAATATTTTGTTTTTCATAAATACATTGTTTTTCATAACATCCTCTCATCAATCTGACCGATTACTATACCCTTGGTATATGCTTCTTTGTCAGAGAAACGTTTTATATATATCCGTTACTTAGTTAGTCGATAGATATTACTTCATAGCAAAACTGTTTATCTGCGACCTTAAACTCAATTTCATCACCGACTTCTTTACCCATTAGAGCTTGGCCAAAAGGTGCATTCGCCGTCACGATGGCAATCTCATTATCATTCCACGTGACGGAAAGTCCGCCGACTCTCGGCCCCATAAAAAAGTGTTTATATTGATCATGCTCGTCAATGACCACAACGTAGCTGCTCACCGTAATTCGCTCACTGTCGCGCAACACTAAGTTACGATAACACTGAATGTCGTCTTCACACTCTTGCACTCTTACGGCTTGGCCATGAGCAAGATACGAAGCTTCTAATGCCAATGTATCGTACTTATGTTCAGGCACAGTCTCTTCATCGGTCGCAGCATCAATCGCACGCTGAGTCGCAGATTGGGCGATACGTAGTCGGGATTCGAGTTGCTCTAAGATTATTTGGCGAAGCTCTGACTTATTCATACTATTGGGGTGCTTTTCTATAGGAGCTACAGAATAGAATTAGGTACAATCAGGTGCAAGACATTTGATTCATCAAGCGACGCGATCATGAATGGACGCTCGCTTTATCATCAATACGACACTTAATAATTCAGGTAGAACATAAATGATTGAGCAGAAGTTAAAACAAGTATTCGGATTCGACTCACTGCGTAATGGGCAAAAGCAAGTCATTGATAATGTTCTATCTGGTCATTCGACGGCGGCCATATTCCCAACAGGCTCAGGTAAGTCGCTTTGCTATCAATTGCCAGCGCTAGCATTGCCACATTTAACCTTAGTAATATCGCCACTGTTAGCTTTAATGAAAGACCAGCTCAGCTTCTTGCACAGCAAAGGCATTAGCGCAGCTGCAATCGAATCAAGCCAAGACAGACAAACCACCCAACAAGTGATGCAGTCGGTACGTAACGGAGACACCAAGATCCTCATGATCTCCGTTGAACGCTTGAAGAACGAGCGCTTTCGCCAGTTTATCTCCCAAGTGCCTATCTCGTTACTGGTGGTCGATGAAGCGCACTGTATTTCAGAGTGGGGACATAACTTTAGACCAGACTACCTAAAGCTTCCCCAGTACCAAAAACAGCTCAATATTCCTCAGGTACTGCTACTGACAGCCACCGCGACCACATCAGTTATCCAAGATATGAAGTCTAAGTTTGATATCGATGAGGAACGTGTTGTGGTTACGGGTTTCTATCGTCAAAACCTCGATCTGTCTATTCAACCTTGCGAACAAACCAGCAAACTAGAAACCTTGTGCAACGTCGTTAATCAAGCTTCTCTTGCTCCGACTATTGTTTATGTCACCCTTCAACAAACAGCAGAGATGGTGGCTCAGCAACTTCGTAACGCTGGCGTTAATGCTGTGGCTTATCATGCAGGTCTTAAGCCAGAAAACAGAGATGTAATTCAACATCAATTCATGAATGATGACGTGAACTGTATCGTGGCCACCATTGCGTTTGGTATGGGCGTCGATAAATCCAACATTCGCCGAGTCATTCACTTTGATTTACCAAAATCGATAGAGAACTACTCGCAAGAGATCGGTCGAGCAGGCCGAGATGGCCAGCCTTCAGAATGTATTCTTCTCGCCAACAAGTACGGCCTCAGTACACTAGAGAACTTCGTATTTGGCGATACGCCAGACAACATATCGATCCAAGCAGTATTGAAGGAAATCTACGAAAATCAAAACATTGGCGCTGCTGGCTCGAATCAATGGGAGATTATGCTTAACCAGCTATCACGTGAATCCAACATTCGTCAGCTGCCGCTAAAAACGCTACTGGTGTATCTCGAAATTGAAGGCGTGATTGAGCCGAAGTACAGCTATTTCGCTGACTACAAATTTAAGTTCGTTCGCCCGAAACAGCAGATCACCGAACAGTTCCAAGGCGAACGTCGTCATTTTGTCGAAGCGATTTTCCAGTGCTCGCCTCAAGCCAGAGTCTGGTGCCAAGTTGATTTCGATGCGCTGTGGACACACTTCCAGACAGATCGTCAGCGTGTGATTGCGGCAATCGATTATTTCAATGAACAAGGTTGGATTGAGTTGGAAAGTAAGCAGATCACAGATGTGTATGCTATCCACAATACCTCTGAAGATATGATGCAGTTATCGGAACGTCTAACCGAATTGTTTAAGGAAAAAGAGAACAGTGAAATAAACCGTCTTAACCAAATGCTGAGCTTCTTTGAGGCAGACACTTGCCTAAGCTCACGCCTAGCGAGCTACTTTGCCGATGATAAGGCACCAACAAACTGTGGTCATTGCTCGGTATGCCGTGGTGAGGTAGCAATATTACCAACCGTCGATGTTGAACCCGTTGACGACGAAACCGTAATGACATGGATTCATGAATTTGTATCTAAGAGCCAACAATTGATCACCGACGAAGCCATTACGCGTTTTCTATGCGGAATTGCAACCCCGCTTTCAACCAAGCTTAAAGCCAGCAAAATGGTTGGTTACGGCAAGCTAGAGCAGCAACCATTCAGTGATACCTTAGCGCGAGTTAAACAGCTTCCTAGATAAGGCATCTCACGTATTGATATAGAAACTGGCTAGGCTATGAAGTCTAGTCGGTGCTTATCAGTGTGCATCTCATTACTCTCTATTCCCACTTATCCTCTATCCTCACCTATCCTCTATTCTTATTGCTCTCTAATACAAGACAGCCTAAAAGAAACTCAGCTGACGCATTTGATCCTTGGGTTGTAGCATCACGCTCAAACCAAGCAGGCGTATTTCTCGCCCTTGTTGTCTTTTCAGTATTTCACTTAACAGTTCTTTGAAGTGTTCGCGATCGAGAGAGGCGTGGATGTGCTCAATAGTAGTTTGTTGAAAGTCGGCGAACTTGAGCTTAATGCCCTGCTTGATGATCGCTTTGCTTGGGCTAGCTTTTTCTAAGCGAGTTTCGAGTTCAGGAAACAGCTTGTCTTCGATCACCAGCCAACATTCCTCGTAGGTAGAAATGTTTTGAGTAAAGGTGCGCTCCACACCTACCGATTTTCGTTCACGTTCGATGATAACTTCTCGGTCATCAACTCCATGACTGCGCTTCCATAGTGATGCACCTTGACGGCCAAACCTGAGCAATAGATCGCGATAGTCAGACTCCTTAATATCCTTACAAGTAAAGAAGCCTGCTTGATGCAGTTTTTCGATACTGACCTTGCCAACACCGGGAATCTTTTCGAGTGGGAGGTCATCAATCACAGCTTGTACGTCTTGTGGAGGAATCACAAACTGTCCGTTAGGTTTGTTCATATCTGACGCTACTTTCGCTAGAAACTTTATTGGAGCGATGCCAGCCGAAGCGGTCAAGTTGAGTTCATTCCAGATATCGTGACGAATCGCCTCTGCAATCAGTGTGGCCGAACCATGACATTGCTTGGAATCGGTGACATCAAGGAAAGCTTCATCCAAAGAAAGAGGTTCAATGATGGATGTGTATCGAGAAAAAATTTCGCGGATCTTTTTCGATATCTCGACGTAGACCGACATTCTCCCAGGAACAACCAACAGGTTGGGGCAAAGCTGCAACGCTTTTCCTGTTGGCATTGCAGAACGAATACCAAACTTGCGAGCTTCATAATTACATGTACTCAAAACCCCGCGCTGTTTTTCATGTCCCCCGACTGCGAGCGGTCGATTTCTATAAGATGGGTTATCTCGCATTTCTACAGCTGCGTAAAAACAATCCATATCAACATGGATTATTTTTCTAACTTTCTCTTCGCCCGCACTACACATTTAGGAATAACTCAACCTCACAACTGTATCTATGAACAGTATAATCAATTATTCTCAGATTTAAAATGATCTGGAGTCCAGCTCAACAGGTTTCTCTTCAATAGCCGCCTACTATTCTGATAGTATTGTTAAGGAGTATTTAGTCTATAAGTAGGGATAGCTTTTGAGTGAGAAAATACTAGTAGTAGAAGACAGTCGTGCATTCAGAAACTACCTGTACCAGCAATTTAAAAATGATGGCTATGATGTTTCACTGGCTGAATCAGTAGCAGAAGCCAAAGCTATCTTAGAGCAAGAGACGGATTTCTTGTGTGCGGTGCTCGATTACTGCTTACCCGATGGCCAAGATGGTGAGATCATTGATTTGGTACTCGGCTATCAACAAAAAATCATTGTGCTCACGGGTATGTTCAACAACACACTTCGAGAGCAAGTACTCGCAAAAGGTGTGCTTGATTACATCCTTAAAGACAGCATGTCGTCAGTCAGTTACTTACTTCCTCTGGTTAATCGAATCTCGAATAACCGATACCATAAAGCCTTAGTAGTTGATGATTCTGCTGTGGTTCGTCGATATGTTGTCCAACTTCTTGAGCATCAATATATTCAAACGATTCAAGCGGTAGATGGAGAGCAAGCACTAGAGCTCCTCCAAAACGATCCTGATATCACTTTTGTCGTTACCGACCATGACATGCCGAATAAAGATGGCATTTCGATGACCCGTGATATTCGAGTCCAACACGATCGTAATCAACTCGCTATTCTCGGCCTATCTGGCAGTGATGATCGCACAATGACCGCTCGCTTCCTTAAAGCTGGCGCCAACGACTTCCTTTATAAGCCATTTAACCAAGAAGAATTTTTCTGCCGTATTCACCAATTGCTCGACATGAAAGAAGCGACCAATGAACTGTTTCGTCATGCCAATGAGGATGCTCTGACTGGGCTTTGGAACCGTCGCTACCTTTTCAATCAAACATGCAAAGGCTGTGAACATCGCAGTATCGCTATGATGGATATCGACTTTTTTAAAAAGGTGAATGATACCTACGGCCACGATGGTGGTGACGCGGTATTAATTGAGGTTGGTAAAATCATCAAAGAGCACTTTAAAGATGATTTAGCGGTTCGCTTCGGTGGCGAAGAGTTTTGCATTCAGTCATGCGAACCATTTGAAGATTTTATAGAGACCTTGGAATCGATGCGAGTCGCAATTGAAAATCATGAAGTGCAGCATGATTCACATGTGATTAAAGTGAGCATGAGCATTGGCGTGACCGACCAAGAAGGCTCTTTAGACGAGCAAATCAAAGCAGCAGACGAGCTACTTTATACCGCGAAAAAGCAAGGTCGAAACCAGTTGATATGCGCTCGTAATAACCTTCAACGCGTTAATGAGTAACTCCTGCTTTCCTAGAGCACGAACCGAGTCAGTATTTAAAATGAAAAGAGCCCAAGGTGTTAACCTTGGGCTCTTTGTTTTTTCAGGAGCAGGTTTCGCTCCTAATCGTTATTACTGCTAATCGCAATTAAGCAATACGATCTTTATTCCAAGAAGCTTCTTTTTGCTGACGCTCAGCCAGTTTCTCTTCGCGGTATGCTTCACGTGCTTCACGCTTTTTGCGCGCATCACAAGGTTCAGGGCAGTTACATACTTTATCAATACCAACAGCGCCTAAGCCACCACAGCTACCCTTCACAACTTTCTTTTGGATAATATAGCCAATAGACATCGCTGCGATTACTGCAAGAAAAACACCAAATGTAATCAGAAATGTATTCATAATTATCTCGCTTACCTTATTTACCTAAGTATGGCTTAAATGCTTCAGAAGCAATTTCTTTAAAGCCATCTGCTGTTTTTACCACCATGAACACAGGGATGTTATGTTGGTTCGCGACTTCCAGTCCTTTTTCTTCACCTAAGACCATAAGGCCTGTAGATAAGCCATCTGCAGTCATTGAAGACGGGTTTAAAACGGTTACAGAAACCACTTTATGATGAAGCGGCTTGCCTGTTTCAGGGTTAATGATGTGTGAGTAACGAACACCATCGCGCTCAAAATAGTTACGGTAGTCACCAGATGTTGCGATCGCCATATCACCCGGCTCGATGATCTCTTGAATGTTACGCTCGTCGACAGTTGGCTTCTCTATGGCGATACGCCAACCCACACTTTCACGGTTTAAACCCTTCAAGCGGATTTCACCACCTACTTCAACCATGTAATTATGAATACCAATTGAATCAAGGTAATCAGCAACGACATCCACACCCCAACCTTTTGCGATAGTTGAAAGGTCAACATACAAGTTAGGCAAGTCTTTGCTTAACTTATTACCTTCAACGCTCAAGTGATGAATACCAACCTTAGCCTTGCGAGCCGCAAGCTCTTCATCTGATGGAACCACTTCAGGACGCGCTTCAGGACCAAAACCCCAAAGGTTAACCAATGGTCCAACCGTAACATCCAATGCACCTTCAGTAAGACCGTTCAAACGAATCGCTTCTTTCACAACAGTAGCTGTTTGTTCAGATACTTCGAATGCATCGGCACCTTTATGCTGGTTAAAACGGCTCAGTTCTGAGTCTTCACGGTAGGTCGACATTTGATCATTCACTTCTTCAAGCAGACGGTCGATCTCGGTATGAACTTCGTTAGACTCAGGAAATTCATCACCATTGATGTACTTGATATTGTAACTGGTACCCATTGTAGGGCCACTTAAATGCACTTGCTCTCTTGCCTGATCACAGCCCGCAAGAAAAATCAAAGAAGTTAATGCAACAAGCCAAATTCTCACTTGCTTACTCCTGTTTAAGGTTAAGGATTTATATAAGGAAAAATAAGAGTAAAAAATAGGTATTTTGAATGCCTTACTCTTTCTTATATAAGCCAGTTTGTTGTCACGAGTAGTCTTAGAAAAACAAATGGCTGACTCGTAAGAGTCAGCCATAATATCAATCACTTAAATGGATTAACCACCGAAGTCATCTAGTAGAATGTTTTCATCTTCTACACCAAGATCTTTCAGCATGCCGATAACAGCCGCGTTCATCATTGGTGGACCACACATGTAGTACTCACAGTCTTCAGGAGCTTCATGATCCTTCAGGTAGTTTTCGTACAATACGTTGTGGATGAAACCTGTGTAACCATCCCAGTTGTCCTCTGGTTGAGGATCAGACAGTGCACAGTGCCACACGAAGTTCTCGTTTGCAGCCGCTAGGCCATCGAAATCTTCAATGTAGAACATCTCACGCTTAGAACGTGCACCGTACCAGTAAGACATCTTACGAGTAGAGTTAAGACGCTTAAGTTGGTCGAAGATATGTGAACGCATTGGCGCCATACCTGCACCACCACCGATGAATACCATTTCATTGTCTGTGTCTTTAGCAAAGAACTCACCAAATGGACCAGAAATAGTACATTTGTCGCCTTCTTTAAGAGACCAGATGTATGAAGACATCACACCAGGAGCTACGTCAGGGTTGTTTGGCGGCGGAGTTGCGATACGCACGTTAAGCTTGATGATGCCTTTCTCTTCTGGGTATGAAGCCATAGAGTAAGCACGAATCGAATGCTCTTTAACAATAGACTCGTAACGGAACAAGTTGAACTTATCCCAGTCACCACGGTATTCGTCAGGAATATCGTAATCTGCGTATTTCACGTGATGTGGTTCAGCTTCAATCTGAATATAACCACCCGCGCGGAATGGAACTTCTTCACCTTCAGGGATAGCAAGTGCTAGCTCTTTGATGAAAGTAGCTTCGTTATCATTAGAGATAACTGTACATTCCCACTTCTTAACACCAAAGATGTCTTCGTCTAGCTCAATCTCCATGTCAGTTTTCATAGCAACTTGACATGCAAGACGTTCGCCTTCGCGAGCTTCGCCTTTGGTGATGTGATCAAGTTCAGTTGGTAGGATGTCGCCACCACCAGACTTAACTTTTACACGACACTGACCACAAGAGCCACCGCCACCACAAGCAGACGATACGAAGATACCAGCGCCAGCTAGGGCACCAAGTAGCTTGCTACCAGGTTGAGTAACGATCGCCTTTTCAGGGTCGCCGTTTACAGCAATAGTGATGTCACCTGATGGTACTAGCTTAGACTTAGCGAAAAGAATCACTAGTACTAGAGCCAATACAATAATGGTAAACATCGCTACGCCAAGAATAATGCTTTGCATTTGTTATTCCTTATTACTGGGTGCTTACCCTACAGTTGAACACCAGAGAAAGACATAAAGCCTAACGCCATCAGACCAACAGTAATGAACGTGATACCAAGGCCACGTAGACCTGGAGGTACGTCAGAGTACTTCATCTTCTCACGGATACCCGCAAGAGCAACGATAGCTAACATCCAACCCACACCAGAACCGAAGCCGTAAACAACAGATTCAGCAAAGTTGTAGTCACGAGTTACCATGAAAGATACACCACCAAAGATTGCACAGTTAACTGTGATCAATGGAAGGAAGATACCTAGTGCGTTGTACAAAGGTGGGAAGAAACGGTCTAGAACCATCTCTAGGATTTGTACAAGTGCAGCGATAACACCGATGAATGCGATGAAGTTAAGGAAACTTAAATCGACACCGGCAACAAGTGCATTTTCTTTTAGGATGTGTGTGTAAACAAGGTTGTTTACAGGAACAGCGATTGTAAGTACTACAACTACCGCAACACCAAGACCAAAAGAAGTTTTAACTTTCTTAGAAACCGCTAGGAATGTACACATACCTAGGAAGAAAGAAAGCGCCATGTTTTCGATGAAAATCGATTTAACTAGCAGACTAATATAATGTTCCATGACTACCTTACCCCTTCGCTTCTACTTGTTCTGGTTTGAACACACGAATTGCCCAAATCAAGAAACCAATTAGGAAGAATGCAGAAGGTGCTAGAAGCATCAAGCCGTTTGGCTGATACCAACCACCGTTGCTCACTAGAGGTAGTACTTCCATACCAAATAGTTTGCCAGAGCCTAGAAGCTCACGGAAGAAACCAACAGTGATAAGAACGAAACCGTAACCAAGACCGTTACCAAGACCATCGATGAAAGATGGGATTGGCGCAGACTTCATTGCGAATGCTTCAGCACGACCCATTACAATACAGTTAGTAATGATTAGGCCAACGAATACAGATAGCTGCTTAGAGATATCGTATAAGTATGCTTTAAGCACTTGGTCTACCACGATTACTAATGATGCGATAATTGCCATCTGAACGATGATACGCACACTGTTAGGAATGTGGTTACGGATCAAAGAAACGAAGAAGTTAGACAGAGCAGTAACGAACATTACCGCGATAGTCATAACAAATGCAGTTTCTAGCTTAGTGGTTACCGCAAGAGCAGAACACACACCAAGAACTTGTAGCGCGATTGGGTTGTTATCCAACACCGGCGCTAAGATGCTCTTTTTAATTTCTTTTGCACTAGACATTAGTTCAGACCTCCGTCACGAACTTTTGCTAGGAACGGACCAAAGCCCATATCACCTAACCAGAAGTCAAATGTATGTTGAACACCAACGCTGGTCAGTGTTGCACCAGAAAGGCCATCTACACCGTGCTCAGAACCTTGAGGAGCGCCACCTTTAACAACCTGGATAGCAGGTTTGTGGTTTTCGTCGAATAATTTCTTACCAACGAATTGAGCGCGCCAAGTTGGGTTCTCAACTTCACCACCAAGTCCAGGAGTTTCACCTTGCTCGTAGTAAGTGATACCAGAAACTGTGTTGCCATCAGTTTCTACCGCAACGAATGCGTACATCATTGACCATAGACCGTTACCGTGAACAGGGATGATAACTTTAGAAGTTTCAGCGCCATCTTTCACTAGGTATACCGTACCCGTGTTAGCACGACGAATGATCTTAGCGATGTCATCTTCAGCTGAAAGCTTGATTGACTGAGCCGGATCTTTTGCCGCTTTACGTTGGTCGTATGCAGCAGCGTCGCCGTCAACGAAATCGCCAGTAGCGAAATCAACTAGACGAGGTTCGATGTTCTCTGCGTACAGTGCTGGGATATTACCCGCAAGTTCAATGCCCGCAACTTCAAGGATCTTAGTTTGCTGATCCAGAACTGCGTTAGCTTGTTGCTTAGGTTTAAGAACAACTGCAGCTGTTGAAACGATGATTGAGCACACTAGGCTCAATGCGATAACAACAAACAGCGTCTTTTTAATGCTATCGTTATTACTTGCCATAGCGCGCTAGTCTCCGCTTAATGTTCTTCTCGATTACAACGTGGTCAAACAGAGGAGCAAATAGGTTTGCGAATAGAATCGCAAGCATCATGCCTTCTGGGTATGCAGGGTTAACTACACGAATCATTACACACATTGCGCCGATTAGGATGCCGTACCACCACTTACCTTTATTGGTAAATGAAGCTGATACCGGGTCAGTCGCCATGAAGAACATACCGAATGCGAAACCACCTAGAACTAGGTGCCAATGCCAAGGCATGCTGAACATTGCATTAGTGTCAGAACCAATCACGTTAAATAGTGTTGATACTGCAACCATACCGATCATTACACCCGCAATGATGCGCCATGAGGCAATGCCCATGTAAACAATCATTGCTGCACCAATCATAAGTGCAAGCGTTGAAACTTCACCGATAGAACCTGGAATGTTACCAATGAATGCGTCCATCCAAGTGATTGCTTCACCTGATGTTACGTTCATTAGTGCACTACCGCCGCCTTGAGCCCATTGGCTAAGAGCAGTTGCACCAGAGAAGCCATCTGCAGCAGTCCAAACTACGTCACCTGAAATCTGTGCAGGGTATGCAAAGAACAGGAACGCACGACCAGCAAGAGCAGGGTTCAAGAAGTTACGACCCGTACCACCGAAGATCTCTTTCGCAACAACAACACCAAAGGTAATACCTAGTGCTGCTTGCCATAGAGGAAGCGTTGGCGGAACGATAAGCGCAAATAAGATAGAAGTAACAAAGAAACCTTCGTTGACTTCGTGCTTACGCACCATACAGAACAGTACTTCCCAGAAACCACCAACGATAAATACCGTTGCGTAGATAGGTAAGAAGTAAGTCGCACCCAAGAGCATCTTACTGCCCCAACCTGCATCGGCCCCTAAGGAGGCTCCAAGCATTTCGGTTAGCCAGTAGTGCCAGTTACCATCAATGATAGAAACTAGTTCTGCACCTGAATACATGTGGTTTAGTGCTGCGATAGCCTGACCACCTGCGTTGTACATACCCCAGAACATTGCTGGGAATACCGCAAGCCAAACCATGATCATGATACGTTTTAAATCAACGCTATCACGGACATGCGAGCTTTTCTTTGTAACAGTACCTGGTGTGTAGAAAAGTGTTGCTGCTGCTTCGTAAAGCGCAAACCACGTTTCGTGTTTACCACCTGGTTCAAAATGATGCTCGATGTCTTCAATAAACTTTTTAAGGCCCATGAAAATTACCCTTCCTTCACAATTGTATCTAGGCATTCACGAAGTAACTGACCGTACTCGTACTTACCAGGACATACAAAGGTACACAGTGCTAAATCTTCTTCATCTAGCTCTAGCGCACCAAGTGCTTGTGCACTATCAACGTCGCCAGCGCATAGATCGCGAAGCAGCAAAGTAGGCTCCATATCTAATGGCATTACTTTCTCGTAGTTACCAATTGGAACCATAGAGCGATCACTACCGTTCGTTGTCGTTGTCATGTTGAACAACTGACCTTTAAACACGTGACCAAGGAATGAACGAGTAACAGAGAACTTGTTCTTACCAGGCATAGCCCAGCCGAATAGCTCTTTATCACGACCTTCACGAAGAACCGAAACTTGTTGATGGTAACGGCCAAGGTAAGCATGTGGACCTGAAGCGTGAACACCAGATAGCACTGAACCTGAGATCAGGCGAACTTCACCTGGCATCAACTCGCTGTCCGTCAACTCTTCAAGGCTAGCACCAATTTGAGTACGAACTAGACGAGGGTTGTTAACTACTGGACCAGCCAGAGAAACAACGCGCTCAGAGTAAATCTCACCAGTAAGGAAAAGCTTACCGAATGCGATCACGTCTTGGTAGTTAATGCTCCACGCTACATTTTGTGCATTTACCGGATACAGGTAATGCATATGCGTGCCTGCAAGACCTGCAGGGTGTGGGCCATCAAAAACATGTTCTTCAACGTTAGACTGAGCTGAACGAGGTAAGCTAGTACCTTTTTTACAAACGTACACTTTACCGTTAGTCAGAGTTGAAAGAAGATCTAAACCAGCAACGAAAGCATCAGACTGCTCGTTAATGATTAATTCTGGCTCAGCTGCTAGCGGATTAGTATCCATAGCAGTAACAAAAATAGCCTGAGTTTCAGAATCAACTGCTGGAACCTTGCTGAACGGACGAGTTCGCAAAGCGGTCCATGCGCCAGACTCAACTAATTGAGCTTTAACCGTTTCACGGTCAAGGCCTACTAGTTGGTTAGCTTCATAGCTATTGAACGTGATTTGCTCATTGCCTGCTACTTCAATCACTACTGATTGAAGAACACGCTTAGCACCACGGTTCACTTCAATAACTTTACCGCTTGCTGGAGAAGTAAATACAACACCTGGGTTCTTTTTATCTGCAAAAAGAACTTGGCCTTTCTTCACTTCATCACCAACGCGAGCATGCATCGTAGGACGCATACCAACGTACTCTTCGCCAAGCAAGGCGACTTTAGTGATGGACTTACCATCATTAATCACCTGGGATGGAGTTCCTGCGATAGGAAGATCCAAACCCTTCTTTATTGTAATCATACGCACTTGCACTACTTTATCGGGAAAAAGATTCTTTTAATTGCGTAAATTCAGGACGTTTTAAAATCGCCCTTAGACACGACATTACAGTGTCCGGTTTTGGTAAATTTGAGATACCAAAATCGCAACAATACATTAATAAACTCATCACAAGAATTATGTGAGATTTATCAGGTGCCATATTCTAGCATTTTTTGACAACTTGATGCCATGACCAATAACTTGAATACGGCCTTTATTTGGTGAGATTTGAAGCATATGGACTCTCAAATATGTATAAATTTGACGAGCCGCACAGATAGAATGGCTTTTAGAACGTGTTTTAAACAAGAGATTAATACTCTGTCACAAACTAATATTTTACGTGTTATGTTGAAACACTGTTAATAAAAACATTACTCATTGTAGGTATTTTTGGTCGGTCAATTTACCATCAGCTTGAGTGATATAACAACAGAAAACAGATAGATTTTGAGACAAAAGAGGCAGCCTAGCCGCCTCTTCTATATGGGTTAATTATCTTACTTACCACCACCCATACACATCGGGCTATCTGGCACGTTATTTAGCTGCTTCATCCATTCATCTTTTGTATAAGTGTGAATGGATAGTGCGTGAATATTATTCGCTAACTCTTCTGATAGTGCTTTATTTACCGCTCTATGACGAGCAATAAGACGCAAACCTTCAAACACATCGCTGACAACAATCACTTTAAAATGACTCTCAGAACCAGCCGGAACATTGTGCATATAGCTCTCATTCACCACGTTTAAATGACTTGGTGAAAACTCATTGTGCAATTTTGTTTCGATAACTTCTTGGATCATTGTGATTCCTTAAATAGCGTATTGGCATTATCTGTCGCTCCAGTATAAACCCTAACTAACCGACTGTCTGAGTATTTCATCGCTGACTCGAGGGGTTTAGTCGAGTTTTTTATATCTTGTTCAGGCTGCATTTGAGACAATATCTTTGTTATTTCTTACATAAGTATCTCAAGCAATGAAAACTGAACTTACCCTTCACGATAGAACTTTAACCCTAAATCGTTTCCCCAACCGTTCAAATGAAACCCTTCAAGCTTGGGATGCCGGCGACGAATATCTGATTAGCCATGTTGAAGAGATGAATCTTGAACCTGGTAAACACATCCTGATCATGAACGACAGTTTTGGTGCCCTATCCGCTTGGTTCTCCAAAGATCATGACGTGACCATGATGAGTGACTCTTTCATTTCTCATCGCGGAACGCTAAAAAACTTACAGCGCAATCAAAGTAATCGAGTGAACTTCTTGAACACGATGGATGATATCCCACACGGTATCGACCTTGTGATCATGCAATTGCCAAAAACCAACCGCCACCTAATATGGCAATTGAGCCAGTTGCGCCAAGCATTGTCTGAAGGCTGCCAAGTGATTGGTGTGAATAAAGTAAAAGAGATTCACACTTCAACACTGAACCTGTTTGAAAAATATCTCGGTGAAACCAAAACCTCTCTGGCTAAGAAAAAGCACCGCCTTGTGTTCTCTTCTCCAAACTGCCAACCGATTCAAACAGTAGAGCCTTATGTTGAATGGGACGTAGACGGTGAAGATATCCGCCTGAAAAATTTACCAAATGTTTACTCAGGGGAAGCACTCGATCAAGGCGCTCGTTATATGCTAGAGCACATCCCTCAAGATCCTGAACTACGTCATATCATCGACTTAGGCTGTGGCAACGGTGTATTGAGTGTAAAAGCAGGGCAATTGAACCCACAAGCTCGTATCACCTGTGTGGATGAAAGCTTTATGGCGGTGGAATCGGCGCGCCAAAACGTCAAGGATAACCTTGGTGAAGAAGGCAACTTCCAGTTCATCGCCAACAACTGTTTAGATGGCTTCAAGAAGAACAGCACTTACTTAGTTATGTGTAATCCTCCGTTCCACCAGCAACAAGCGATTACAGACCACATTGCATGGCAAATGTTCTGTGATGCAAAGCATGTTCTTAGCAACGGAGGCAAATTAATTGTTATTGGCAACCGACACCTCGGATACGATGTCAAACTAGCAAGACTATTTGGTGAAGCTAACGTTGAAACGCTTGAACTAAACCAAAAATTTGAGATATTACAAGCAACAAGAGAGCCTGCGAATTTTAATAAATAAGCAGAAACGACTTCACAAGAATTTAAGATACCGAGCTTCTGGTGTGAATTTAGAAAGGATAAAGGAATGAAAAAACTGATTTTGGCTGCTTCTATTATGGCATTGACAGCATGTTCTGCCCCTCAGCAAGAACAGATCAATGTTATGCCAGAAGCTTCACTAAGCTCAAGCAACCTTGTACAAGGCAAAACATACACACTAACCAGTAAAGATGTTCGTGCCGCTCAATATGTAGCCTTGGTTGATAGTGGCCGTTCAAACATTCAGCCAATTCACGCTAAACAAAACATGCGTATTTCGCTAGAGAACGCAGTAGCTCAACAGTTAGAGTCTCAAGGTTTCCGAGCAAGCGTAAACAGTGAAAACTCTATTGTTTTAGAGATTCAAGAAGCACTTGTTACCGTAGAACACACCATTATGGAAAACAAAATGGACGGTAAAGTAACGCTTGAAGTAACAGCCGAGACACCTGAAGGTAAGCTCGTTAAAACATTCAACGGTACCGCAACTCGTACTGGAGCGCTAAGTGCTTCAAACGACGACATCTCAATGGTTCTTAACGATGTGATCAACTTGGTTCTTACTGAAATCGCGAACGACCCTGAACTACAAAACTACATGAAGGAACGTTTCTAATGAGCCGTATTCTAACTTCTATTGCATTAATGCTGGTGAGCGTGAGCGTTTGGGCAGGCCCTAAAGTGAACGTTGAAACAACATTAGGTGACTTCACGATTGAGCTAAACCAAGAGCAAGCTCCGGTTAGTACTGAAAACTTCCTAAAATACGTGGCAGACGGCAGCTACGAAGGCACTATCTTCCACCGTGTTATTCCTGGCTTTATGGCGCAAGGTGGCGGCTTCGATCAAGACATGAATCAACAAGCGACTTATGCCCCAATCAAAAATGAAGGCAGTAACGGTCTAAAGAATGATACAGCAACGATCGCAATGGCTCGCACTAACGCGCCAGACTCTGCGACTCGTCAGTTCTTTATCAACTTTTCGGATAACGACTTCTTGAATGCAAAAGGTGGTAACCCGGGCTACGCTGTTTTTGGCACGGTAACTGAAGGGTTTGATGTCGTACAAAAGATGGCAACCATTCCGACTAAGCGAATGGGCCGCATGTCAGATATCCCAGCCGACCCTATCATCATCAACAAAGTAACACTTCTTAAGTAATCTCATACAGCGCCCTTAACCTCTTAAGGGCGTTTTTCTATACAAGGACGCCCCATGTCATCTGGCACTCCCTCTCTTTCTTGGATGCAGACCTTCCGTAGCTACCTAGATAAACGTCTACTTTGGGTGTTTATGTTGGGTTGTTCGAGTGGCTTTCCTTGGGTTCTTATCGGCTCTAACATGTCAGGCTGGCTAAAAGATGCAGGATTAACTCGTGCTGCTATCGGTTATTTCGGTAGTGTGTTCGCCGTCTATGCGATTAACTTTCTTTGGGCACCACTGGTAGACCGAGTCAAACTGCCGATTCTACATGCGATATTGGGACAACGACGCAGTTGGATATTTCTATGCCAAAGCTTTGTATTGATCTGCACGCTGTTCATTGCTGGGGTTAACCCTGCCAATGACTTGATGTTCACCTCAATGCTGGCTCTCGGAATTGCGATTGCGTCGGCAACCCAAGATATAGCCATTGATGCCTTCCGTATTGATTCATTTCCTAAATCTGAATCCACCAAATTACCGCAAGCATCCGCAATGGCAGTGATGGGATGGTGGACAGGCTACTCTCTTCCTGGTTATCTCGCATTTATCAATGCCGATACAATAGGTTGGAATGGTGTTTATTACGGTATGGCCTGTGTCGTTATCATTCTGATGCTATTCACACTGTTTGTCGGAGAACCAACAACACAACGTGAAGCATTACAAAAAGAAGCACAACAGCGCCATAATAAAGTTGTTGGCTCTAAAGTTTTGGCCTGGTTAAGCGTTACAGTGTTGGAACCTTTCTACGATTTCTTTAAGCGAAACGGTGTTCAAGTCGCTATTACGCTTCTGTTGTTCGTATTCCTGTTTAAGATAGGTGAAGCCTTCTTAGGCAGAATGTCGATTCCCTTCTATAAAGAGATTGGCTTTAGCAATGAACAAATCGGCCACTACTCCAAGTTAATTGGCTGGGGAGCAACCATATTCTTCACCTTGCTAGGCAGTGTCTTCAATGTGAAATTTGGTATTGTACGTGGGCTAATGATTGGCGGCGTAGCCATGGCAGCCAGCAACCTAATGTTTGCATGGATTGCTCAAGTAGGACCCAATGAAAACTTATTCCTTGCAACGATTATTGTCGATAACTTCACAACCGCCTTTTCGACAGTGGCATTCGTTTCCTTCTTAACGCTACTAACTGGGCAAGCTTTCTCGGCAACGCAATACGCCTTGCTAGCATCATTGGGAAATTTCGGTCGTACAACTCTGGCTTCATTTAGCGGTGAGCTGGTCGACTTCCTCAATGACTGGTCAACCTTCTTTATACTAACGTCATTAATGGTGATTCCAAGTTTGATCATGCTCTACTCGTTACGCCACTTTTTCACTGATTTATTAGAAAAAGCCAAAAACAACCACGAATAAGAGTAAAAGAAAACAAAAGAGAAGAGGGTAGCCCAGTGCTACCCTCTTTTACTTTCTGCCAGCAGAGAATTAAACGCTAATCTGTTGTATCACTTACTATCAAGTTAAAACCAGTTCCCGTCGAGTCATCAATCGCGACGACTTGATAAACAACACCGTCAGCCAAAGTTGCAGGCGCAGAGTCAATGGCAACAGTAGTTGGGTCTCCTGCTACAGTAATCGTCACGTAGTAAGATCCCGCTGCAACATAAATACCATTCGCGTAATCTTTGAACTTCACATCACTTAGTGCCGGAGTGCTACCAGATATTCCCACGTTCTCAGTCAAGTAGATATCAACCGATGCTGCAACTGGGTTTGCCGCCGCATGAGTAATGTTTAAGACCGCACTGGTCGCAACCGGGCGACGGTTTTCAGGGACAACTAGTGGTTCCAAATTGAGTGGACTTAACGTACCCACTGCATAAATGCTGTAATCCATTCCGGCAAATACAGCCACCCCGTCAGCATCAATCAATGCATTGGTCGTTGTGCCATCGGCAAAGATGTCAATATCGTAAGTCCCTGCTGCTAAATCTAAAAATCCACGGATCTCTTTAAACATTAAATCAGCAAGTGGAGCAAATGCAGAACCGTTGACAAATGGGTCGACATCCGGCGCACCATCAACCAAATGCCCCACTCTTACTTCTGCCGTTTCTGCCATGTCGTAGATTAAAGATGAACCGCTACCATCCATCACCATCAACTTCACCGGAGATGCACTGTTTGAATCAGCTCTTGGCACCGCCGCAATCGTTAGCTCGCTACCGCCAGAAAGAGTGATTTCTCCAGAGTCAAAAGCAATAGCACTGCCGCTCACGGTTTCTAATCTCACACGGTATTGCCCTGCTGGGATATTGAGTACGTCAGTAAAGTCCTTATAACCGAGAGTACCAAGCGGAGCGCCCAATGGATCATTCGGTGCCGTTACATATAAGTTCACATCTCCAACCCCTGTTGCCGCGTGAACAACTTGCACATCTAAACTTGAACTTGTTGCCGTTCCCTCAGCAGGCCTTGTAACAACTAAAGCTTCAACCGGGTTATTCGAACCATCAGCATCGCCGACCACTATCACGGTGTAATCTAGATCACCGCTCAAATCGAATTGGCTTGGCGGAATCACAGTCGCTACTGCGTCACCTGGGAGTTGGACATCTACTTGCAGGGTTGTCTGTCCTTGATCTAATGAGGCATATCCGGATGCTTGAGCATAATCGACACCGCTCCAACGAGCCTGACTATTTACTAAGACATTAGCCAACGGAGCATCTGGGGATGCATGTACAGCTTGAAGTTGAGTTGTTGGTTCATCGTCATCATCACACCCCACAATGAACAGGGCTGACATCGCTACCGCGAGTACTGGTGAATATTTCATCGGTCTTCTCTCCAAAAAAGTTAGACCAGTTCGTCACACAAATGATTAGTCCAATAACTAATCTTTAAAAATTGTCTCAAAACCTAGTGCAGTGAACTGTCTTTAATTCTCCGTGATTCAAAAAGTAGCTAGGTTGAAATTCCTAGTCAGTCATCACATGAGTTGTTCATCAATTGATTCCAACATCATTACGCAGTTGGTCAAAAATAGATCAAAGACAAGATTGAAAGGAGGTTTGAATTAGTCATTTTTAAAGAGAAAACGCTTAGAAAGGAATACTGTTGATTTTGATATGCATGTCACTCTAATTAGTAGAATCGTTTGCTTAGCACAGTATTTCACCTATTTATCCGCAAAATAATCTAATTTCACAAAATCAATAGAATTAGAGGTGCATCAAGATGCATTGATACATTAAAGTTCCATCATTTAGATCATTAGTGTGATCAATCTCACCTTAATAATTGCAATTTTCACTCCGTCTCACTTTTATTTGAGAACAAAATCGCTATTATGCTCGGCATTCGGACATCATAAACACGCACGGATTAGCGGGTTACTTATTTCAAACATAGAGAGTTCCATTATGCGTAAATCACTTTTAACTCTTGGCCTACTTGCAGCAGTATCTGCTCCAGTAATGGCAGCTGATTATTCTGACGGCGATACTCACAAGAACGATTACAAATGGCTTCAATTCAACCTTATGGGTGCATTTGATGAGCTTCCAGGTGAATCATCACATGATTACCTAGAGATGGAATTCGGCGGCCGTTCGGGAATCTTTGACCTTTACGGTTATGTTGATGTTTTCAACCTAACATCAGACAAAGGTAGCGATAAAGTTGGTGATCCTAAGATCTTCATGAAGTTTGCTCCACGTATGTCTATTGATGGCCTAACAGGAAAAGACCTATCTTTCGGTCCAGTACAAGAGCTATACGTTGCTTCATTAATGGAGTGGGACGGTACTGATTACAAAACTAACCCATTCTCTGTAAACAACCAGAAAATCGGTCTTGGTTCTGACGTAATGGTTCCATGGTTTGGTAAAGTTGGCGTTAACCTTTACGGTACTTACGATGGCAACCGTAAAGACTGGAACGGCTACCAAGTTTCTATGAACTGGTTCAAACCATTCTACTTCTTCGAGAACGGTTCATTCATCTCTTACCAAGGTTACATCGACTACCAATTTGGCATGAAAGACGAATACGTTTCAGCTAGCAACGGTGGTGCAATGTACAACGGTATCTACTGGCACTCAGATCAATTCGCAGTAGGTTACGGCCTTAAAGGCTACAAAGATGTATACGGCATCAAAGATAGCGATGCGCTTAAGTCTTCAGGCTTCGGTCACTACGTAGCAGTAACTTACAAGTTCTAATTGAACTTCTAAGAAAGTTTCCTAAATGGCACCCTCGGGTGCCATTTTTTATTGCTTTCATTTAATGCCTCGCTATCCTTGCAGCATCACTTTCTTATCTCGGTATTGCTGTGAACATCACTATTGTTGGGCCAGGGGCCATCGGCTCTTTATGGGCAATAAAACTACTTCAAGCTGGTCATAATGTGTCTTTGTGGAGTCGTTCCACTGATAACTCAATTGACTTATCACTTTATGGACAAGCTTCCCTTTCCTTCAGTAACAACAATATCGAAAAGCTATCAGCGAGTGACTTGGTTATTTTCACGGTCAAAGCTTGGCAAGTAGAAGAAGCAACCACTCCACTGCTTCAACATCTCGATCCCGACACCATTCTCATGTTCATGCATAACGGAATGGGCGCGGTTGATGAGATAGCTACTCAAATTGATGCTTACCCAATAATATTGGCGACGACTACTCAAGCTGCATTCAAACCCGACCGCAACAATGTGTCTCATACTGGATTGGGCCAAACTCAATTGGGTGCTTTCAACCAAACTGGCCAACAGTGTACGTTTTTAGTTGATGTCTTAGATGATGCTCTCCCTGCTGTGCGTTGGAACCCACAAATAGAAACTGCACTTTGGACTAAGCTCGCCATCAATTGTGCGATCAATCCACTCACGGGCCTTGAACAGATCAAGAATGGCAAGCTTGCAGATAAAAGGTTTGAGGATATTTTTAGTTCTATCGTTAAAGAGATCACGCAGGTTATGCAAGCCGAAAGGATCGTTTGTTCATTCGATGAATTGGAAGCAAGCGTCAAACAGGTTATCCAAGCCACGGCACAGAACAATTCATCCATGAAGCAAGATATGTTTTACCAACGTAAGACCGAGATCGACTTCATTAACGGCTACCTTATTAAGACTGCACTCAAGCATCATATAGACGTTCCCGTTAACCAAAGACTGTTCGCTCAAGTCAAAGAGCAAGAAAATAGCTGGAATCATCAAGATTAGTCAGCAACGGTCAACAAGTCGCGATAAAATAACAATACCGCTAAGCACAACGCTAGCACCAATTCCCAAGATTTTAGGTAAGAATAGATGCTTGATATCAATCACATCCGAGAGCAGTTTCCTGCGCTATCACAAACCATCAATCAACAGCCGTTGATTTATTTAGACAGCGCGGCAACGACACAAAAACCTCAGGTGGTTATTGATGCCATTAGCCAATATTACTCCAAACAAAATGCCAATGTTCACCGTGGTAGTCATAGCTTAACAGCGAACGCGACCAGTCAGTTTGAAGCGGCAAGAGGCAAGGTCGCTCAGTTTATCGGCGCTAGATCGTCAAAAGAGATTATTTGGACTCGCGGTGCCACCGAAGCACTTAACCTGATCGCTCAAACCTACGCAAGAAGTACCCTTCAGCCTGGCGATGAGATCTTGGTTAGCGAAATGGAGCATCACGCCAACATTGTGCCTTGGCAAATTGTGGCAGAACAAACCGGCGCTAAAGTCGTTAAAGTACCGATGACATCAGATTGCGAATTTGACCTAGTCGCGTTTGATACGCTTTTAACTGAACGAACCAAGATTGTTGCATTGGCTCAGATAACCAACGTGACGGGTTCTCGTCAGCCAATTGAAGCTGTCATAGAAAAAGCACACAAGATGAATGCGATTGTTGTGGTCGATGGCGCGCAAGGGATCGTTCATGAGCCTATTGATGTTGCTACTTTAGGTGCGGATTTCTACGTATTCTCTGGGCACAAACTCTATGCCCCTGCGGGTATCGGTGTGCTTTACGGCAAGCTTGAATTGCTCGAAGCGATGCCACCTTGGCACGGTGGTGGAAAAATGGTTGAGCGCGTCTCTTTTTCTGGCACTACTTTTTCACAGCTGCCTGGGAAGTTTGAAGCGGGTACGCCAAATGTGGCCGGAGCGATAGCATTAAGTACTGCAATAGAATGGTTAAGTGGTTTTGCACAGCAAGATGTCGAAAATCATATCCACCAGCTACAGCACGAGACCTACCGTGCACTCAGTAAACTGGATGATATACAGGTTTTGGGGTATCAGCCCAACGCAAGCGTGATTACTTTTGTGATGGATGGCGTTCACCATCAAGATATAGCGACACTGTTGGATCAGCAAGGGATCGCGGTACGTGCAGGGCATCATTGTGCTCACCCATTGATGGATGCGCTTAATGTAAAAGGCACGGTTCGAATTTCATTTGGTATTTACAACAACATGGATGACGTTGAAAAGCTCGTAGCGGCGATAGAAAAAGCGGTTGATATGCTTTAGGGGATAGCGAGTAGCGAGTAGCGAGTAGCGAGTAGCGAGTAGCGAGTAGCGAGTAGCGAGTAGCGAAATTATGTAGGGTTGCCGTTTAGCGTCAACCCTTTTTGTTTCTGTGTATCTAAGAGATATTAAGCACTTAGCTCTTGGATTTGCTCAACGATCGCTTTTAATCCATTACCGCGAGATGGGCTAAGGTGGGTAATTAAACCGATTTGTTCAAAGTAACCATCAATATCGAACGCTTGAACCTGCTCTGATGTTTTTCCATCATACGCAGCCATCACTAATGCAATCAGACCGCGCACGATACGAGCATCAGAATCAGCAAAAAAACACCAAACACCGTCGATGTTCTGAGAAACTAGCCAGACTTGGCTTTCACAACCAGAAACTACAACCTGCTCACTCTTCAGCTCATCAGGCATGCTAGGTAATTTCTTACCCCATTGAATCACTTGGCGATAACGATCTTCCCAGCCGCTGAATGTCTGCATCTTCGCGACAATATCATCACTGGTAATTTCAGTGCCGAATGGAGAGCTTGGGAATGACATCATTTTAATATCCAATAGATTATGACTAAATGTAAAGGTAACAATGGTTTAGTGTTCTCAAGCAAATAATAGAGAACTACTTAGAGTGCTTTTGAATCAGCTTTTCAACAATACGTGAAACAGCCACAAAACCAAAAGTCGCGGTGACCACTGTCGCAGCGCCAAAACCCGTCGCACAATCCATGCGCTTTGGACCTTCTGCGGTTGCTTTCGCAGCACATACACTGCCGTCGGCTTGAGGGTATTTCAGTTGCTCAGTCGAGAACACACAATCGATACCAAACTTACGCGCAGGGTTCATAGGGAAATTATGATGACGACGAAGGGTATCTTTTAGCTTCTTCGCGAGCGGATCTTGAATCGTCTTAGTCAGATCAGCCACTTTGATTTGAGTCGGGTCGACTTGCCCACCAGCACCACCGGTGGTGATCACCTTGATTTTGTTGCTACGACAATATGCCAACAGTGAAGCCTTAGCTTTCATACTATCAATCGCATCTAACACAAAGTCGAACTCTTTCGATAGGTATTCAGCCTGATTATCAGGGCCAATAAAGTCGTCAATCAGGTTCACTTTACACTCAGGGTTAATCAGCTTAACGCGCTCGGCCATCACTTCGATTTTGCTTTTACCAACCGTGCCCGACATCGCGTGGATTTGACGGTTGATGTTAGTCACACACACATCATCCATATCGATCAAAGTCAGCTCACCTAAACCGGTACGAGCGAGCGCTTCAACAGCCCATGAACCGACACCGCCAATACCGATCACACACACGTGTGCTGCTCTAAGTATGTCGACTTCACTATTGCCATATAAGCGACGAGTGCCACCAAATCGTTGGTCATAGTTTTCTGAAGCTGGAGTGGTCAATTCACGCATTGTTGCCGCCAATTTATTTCTGAGAAAAAGAAAAGAGTGCGTTTTATACGCACTCTTGAATTAAAAGTCTAGGGGATTAGCGATTCGCTTTCAATGCCCTATTTTATTGTTGTTTACTCGACCTTTTCAGGAGGCAAAGCCCAAGGCGCTTCGGTTGCACTGCCATCTAAGCCAAGCTTCCATACACGACCAAAATGCTTGTAATGACCCGCTTCAGTTCCTGCTCTTGGCCCCATACCGTGGTAGAGATCCAAATGGTTCTGCTTAACTGCGCCACCGGTATCCAAAACAAGTAACAGTCTTAGTTGATGAGCGCCGCTCCAAGTACCGTCTGCATTCAATAATGGAACCTCAGCCAGGATTGGCGTCCCCATAGGCAATATAGAGCGATCGCCCGCGACTGCCGCCATAGGTAATAGAGGGATGCCCGCGCTGCCCATTACTGATAGGTCGTCTCTCGCTTCAAAAAACACGAAAGATGGGTTTTGCTCAAGCAGCTCTTTGACTACTTCAGGATCGTTTGCCAATACCCACTCTTTGATTGCTTTCAGTGACATTTTTTCGCGTGGAACTAAGCCTCGCTCGATCAAAACACGGCCAATGCTCACGTAAGCTTTATTGTTCTTACCCGCGTATGCGAAATACTGCAACGTATCGTCATCACCGAAATGCACGAATCCACTGCCCTGCACTTCCATCATAAATGGATCGATGCGGTTCGCCGAGTAACCTAACTCAAGGCCCTGGCCTTCTAATGCACCGTTGTAGATCTCTTCGCGGGTTGGACACTCTTTATCGCACTCTGGAAGTCCATAAACAGGGAAACGGTATTCTTCACTCGCTTCGTGGCGTAGCTCCATTACGGGAGAAAAGTACCCCGTGAACAAAACGTTGCCTTGCTTATCACCACCACCCAATTGAGCAGTTTGAACGCCAAAGTTAGCGAGCTCGCTTGGATCTCCACTTTGCATCGCCCACTCATTGAGTTGCTGATAAAGCGGCTCATAGATTTTAGCCATCGAAGGGGATTTAGAAACCACCATTTCAGCTTGCTCTGCAAATGCGGTGTAGTCTCTTGGTTTATTGGATTCAACCTGATCGACCTTATTTAAGGTGCGGGGAAATTCGTCATCAAGGTGTTGTTGAGCAAGATCAGTCGGTTGAGCACAGCCAAATAAGAAAGAGGCAGCGACAAGGGGAAGCCATTTTTTAATCACAAGAGTCATCCTAAAAATTCTATGCATCGAGGATGACAAAAACAGTCAGATAACACAATCGTAGATTGTAAGAGTTTACAATAAGATAACCTATCGGACTGAGTTCTCGATATGGCCTTTAAGGCGGAAGACGGGATTGTAGTGATTATCAGAATCGAGCACCATTTCTGTGTTGTCAGAATTGGTCATGCGGAAGCGATAGGTTTTATCACCCGCTTTATATTCGAAGTAGTTACCATCAAAGTCAAAACTCGTCGAAACAACAGACCCACGCACTGACACGCCATTAGCATTTAGTCGAAATTCGTCTGTCGCATAATGTGCAACGTCCTGCTCTACCCACGTACCGTATATCAGATTGTCGGGCGTTGCCGCATCTTGTACTCGGGAAAGCACATCACCGAATAAGGAAACCACAGCAAACGATCCCACCAAAGCTAAAACCATTAAACAGCGTTCAATAATCTTACGCTTCAACTTAGATTGATTGCGTTGCTCAACTTCACTGTAGAGGCCTTGGGTAATCTCATCGATTTTGTTCTTTGTTGCTGGAGCTTGTTGCATTCGGTTACGACTCATAAAGATGCTATATGCATTCTACACTGAGACAGTTTATATAATGAACCCTAGATGAGAATAGTTTGCGCTTTATTCCAAAAAAGGTGTTGTTTATATTTGAATTTAAATGCTAAATTAGCGAATAAATAAACACAAATGGACTTGTTCTGTGAAATTAAGAAGTACAGCGCTAGTAAAAGGTTTCAGACAATCAACCCCTTACGTGAACGCTCACCGTGGCAAAACCATGGTTATTATGCTTGGTGGCGAAGCCGTTGCCGATAGAAACTTTGGCAACATAATTAGCGATATAGCCTTACTCCACAGCCTTGGGGTAAAAATTGTTCTCGTTCACGGAGCAAGACCACAGATCAACCAACTATTAGCAAGGCAAGATTGCCACACGCCTTACCATAAGAATATTAGAGTTACTGACGAATATTCTTTAGGTGTCGCGATGCAGGCTGCTGGCCAACTACAACTTGCCATCACAGCTCGACTTTCAATGAGTCTAAACAACACCCCGATGGCAGGCACTCAACTCAATGTAATGAGTGGTAACTTCATTACCGCTCAGCCGCTAGGTGTCGATGATGGTACGGATTATTGCCACAGCGGGCGTATTCGTAGAATAGACATCGAAGGGATTAATCGCACACTTGACCAAGGTTCTATCGTCCTTCTTGGGCCTATTGCTAGCTCCGTGACTGGCGAAAGCTTTAATCTGCTTTCTGAAGAGGTCGCAACCCAAGTTGCTATTCGTTTAAAGGCCGACAAGCTGATTGGTTTTTGCTCAGAGCAAGGGGTAACCGATGAAAGCGGTAATGTGCTCGCTGAACTCTTCCCTAAAGACGCCAAGCAAATTCTAGAACGCTTAACGGAATCTCAGAACCCTAAAGAAGATATGAGCACTGGTACATTACGCTTCTTAAAAGGTGCTATCTCTGCTTGTCGTGCTGGGGTGCCTCGTTGTCATCTAATCAGCTACAAAGTGGATGGCGCATTAATTCAAGAGCTATTCTCTTTTGATGGTATTGGCACCCAAGTGGTCATGGCAAGTGCCGAGCAAGTAAGACAAGCTCAGATTGATGATATCGGTGGCATCTTTCACCTCATTCGTCCACTGGAAGAACAAGGCATCTTAGTTCGCCGTTCAAGAGAGCAGTTAGAGCAAGAGATCTATCGCTTTACCATTATCGAAAAAGACGGCCTAATTATTGGTTGCGCTGCGCTATACGCGTATCCAGAAGACCACATGGCAGAGATGGCCTGTGTTGCTATCCACCCAGACTATCGCGATGGAAACCGTGGACAGTTACTTCTGGATTACATGCGCCACCAATCAAAATCTCGTGATATCGACCAGATCTTTGTCCTTACTACGCACAGCCTTCACTGGTTCCGTGAGCAGGGGTTTTACGAGATAGGCGTGGACGAGTTACCGATGGAAAAACAAGGGCTATACAACTATCAGAGAAACTCAAAAATCTTAGCGCTAAACGTATAAATAAAGTTTTGGAGCGGAATCTCAATTTAATGGAAAAATAATTGCAAATGTAATCGTTTACTATATGAGATTTATCAAATATGCACTTTCACTCACACGAATAATTGTATAGAATTTAGGCGCTTTATAATATTAACAAATGTTTTTATTGGAATTGCCATCTCGATAGTCATATCGAACTCATTGAGATGGTCACTGCACGGATTGCTATACCCGTTGACGGTCAGCATGCTAACCATTAGCTCTGCTCGTTAATATAAACAGCAAAAAGAGCAACATTGATATGAGAACCATTGTTTGTAACTCGCTGCAAAGTTTTTGGGATATGGCTGATAACCAATTCTTAGAAGGGCTAGACGTACACTGCGTGTTCCCTGTTAGCGAGAATCTAAAAGAGTTTATTTTGAATTGCCAAGCAAAGTACAAGATAAACCATATATCGTTTACTCGAGCGTTTTTAAGCAAAGAGTCTTAATAACGTTCAAAGCAACCAGGGATGGTTGCTTTGTGTTTATCTAGCTCTAAGTTCAAGCCCTTTTCTAGCGGCCATTAACGACTAATTCGTTAAGCGACTGCCTAAACCACTCACTCGCTCTGTTTTCACCTTAATCCCACGCTTCAACACGTTGGTATCGCTGAACATCATCAGTCGTTTCTTCGCACGTGTAATACCGGTATAGATAAGCTCCCGCGTTAAAATAGGGCTGAAATCAGGCGGCAAGATCATTAAGGTCAGATCAAACTCACTGCCTTGAGATTTGTGTATCGTCATCGCATAAGCGGTCTCATGATCGGGTACTCGGCTTGGAAGCACGGCTTTCACACTGCCATCTGGCAACTCAAAATACACCTTCAGTCGAGGTGTGGAATTCGCACTATTTGACTCTAAAGTCGTTGAATCGGCTTCGAGCATACAGATACCAATATCACCATTGTACAAACCTAAACCATGATCATTACGCGTCACCATGACTGGTCGCCCGTGATACCACAGCTCATCATTATGAGGGCTCACCAAACGTCTTGCGGCAAGCGCCCTTTCGATTCTGTGGTTGAGGCCTTTAACACCAAAGTCCCCTTCACGAATAGAACACAGCAATCGACATTGGCTGAACAAATCGAGCACAGATTTCGCTCTCGCTTCTTGGGTTTCTAATTCTTCTAACGGCACATTCATTCGATTCAGATACGCACCATATTCATTGACCAAAGTTCGCAGCATCAAGTTATAGCTGTCACTCGACAAGGGATGGTTTTCGATGTCATCAAACCCTTTGGCAAAGACTTGGTCTACTTGACTCGCCGAGCCGTTATTGATCGCTTTTGCCAGTTGGCCGATACCTGAACGCGCATCGAAACGATAACTCTTCTGCAGCATACACAAGCTATCTGCAATCGCAGGCGGATTCACCGATCCAGCTTTGTCTTGCCTTGGTTTAGCTATCGCGTCAAAACCTGTCATCTCTGCAATCAAATTGCCTTGCGCTGTGCTGTACCCTGCAGAGTTGAACGAACAGATATCACCGAGCACAGCACCTGCCTCTACTGAAGCGAGTTGGTCTTTATCACCCAATAAGATGAGCCTTGCGTGCTCAGGAAGTGCATCCACCAGCTTATACATCATCGACAGATCAACCATAGAAGCTTCATCCACTACCAATATATCAAGGTGAAGTGGATTACGTCGGTTATGTCTAAATTCCGCTCGATTAGGAATCGCGCCGAGTAACCTATGTAAAGTACTGGATTCAGTCGGTATGTTGGCCTTTACTTCAGGTGCTAATGGCAGCTGCTCAATCGCTTTACCAATCGACTCGGTTAAACGCGCCGCTGCTTTACCTGTCGGTGCCACTAGCTTGATCGTCGGTGTTTTACCTTGGCTTAGCGATTGCTCGACCATCGCCGACAGTAACTTAGTTACCGTGGTCGTTTTACCGGTGCCCGGTCCGCCAGAAATAACAGCAAAACGTCGACTTAACGCCACCGCTGCCGCGACCTTTTGCCAGTTCAAACAGACAGATAACGGCACGAGGCTATCCAGCGCATCTAAATCTGTCACTTGCTTGGCTTGAACAATCGCTTGGTCTATCGCGCCCCAATCTAGAACCTGCTCATTCACAATATCTAGATGGTCACACACCAGTTGTTGGCGTAATACCTGAGACGTTTGTTGGTTTGCTTCAGCCTTGGCTAAGGCATTAAACAGAAAATGGTAACTGCGTGCGAATAACTGATTCAACGTTTCGGTTAGCGCTTTTTTCTGCTCAGTGTTGAACTCTACAGGCTTACTTAAACGGTTTAAGGTCTCAGCCAACACAACCTCATAGTTCCAGTAACGCTGTAAGTAGACACGTTGCCCATCGAACATTAGCGGCTTAACACAATCATTGGTCGTACCCACTAAGTTAGATGATTGCAGAACAGTAGCCCAATCAATACCTAGCAATTTTTGGTTCAGTTGCAGTGCCGTCTCACCATACAAACCAAGTAACTGAGCAAGTTCTGCCGTTTGTTCAGGGCCTACCGTATGCTGCTGTATAAGCTGAGTACAAATATGACCCTTGCCCAACTCATGGCTCACCACCCCAGCGAGAAAACCGATCTCTTGAGAGTGACTCGTCGCTTGCTGCGCAATAAAACGGGCAAACTGATAATCCAGTTGACGAATTGAGCCCTTATCCGCAAGGAACTTGAGTACATCCATGAGCTGTTCAGGGATAAGTGAAACTGGCTTTACAGAGTTCGCAGTTTCCATACCGGTATTATTGGTCGTTGTTGTCATTATAGAAGCCCCATCTGTCCAGTTTCATCGTCATTCAATTGCGCTGAACGTCTGTCTATCACTTTACCGTCAATCAATTGATCCATTTCATCGAGCAAAGCCAATGTGGGTTTAGCCGAGAAAACACCTTGTTGTGATTGGCCATCCATTCCTCTTAGGAACAAGTAATAAACCCCACCGAAATGTTGTTCATAACTGTAATCTGCAACGCGACTGCGTAAGAAGCGGTGCAGTGCCAGCGCATAGATTTGATATTGCAGATCGTAGCGGTGGTCGGCCATCGCCGATTTCAATGCTTCACCATGGTAGACGGCAACGTCATCACCTAGATGGTTCGATTTCCAGTCGAGTACATAGTATTTACCTTGATGCTCAAACACCAAATCGATAAAGCCTTTCAGCATGCCTTGTACAGTTTGAAAACCTAGGTCACCCGCTTTTGCCGACAAGGGATCATGATACTGAATGGTTTGATTGAGCTCAGATGCAGCCAACACTTCGATCGGCAATAAGAACTCCATCTCAACTAAACGTTGCGTCGAATCTTTCTCGCTTAGCTTTAAGTTTTTACCGTCCAATGCTGTATTAAGAACGGTATCGACCAGTAGTTGAAGCACAGGTAACCACTCTAGTTCGTATTGCTCTGACTCTAATAAGTGAGTGATTACTTGCGTGTTATGCTCGCTGGTTGCTGGCTCGGTAAATTCAACATCCTCAAACAAGGTATGTAAGAAGGTTCCCGGACGAGCGCCACGAGGGAACGTGAATATAGAACGTTCAGGTTCTATCAACTCAGACTCGTCTTGTTCATCCGCCGAATCAATATCAAAGCCAGACACCTCAATCGTGGCATCATGACTTGCGCCGTGACTGCCTTGTTTTATAAGCCCCGAGTAACTGGTGATTCGCCAAGCTCGGTCAATTGAAGCCTTCAATTCACTAGCATGTAAGTCTTCACTCACTTGCTCTGTCTGTACAAAAACGTGCTCGTGCGCGGTAGGCGTTTCAGACAGTAATACGCTTGAATTCTTACTCTCAATCGCTGACAAAGCTTGATTCAACTCAGCAATGCCTTGTTCTTGTCCGTTTTGAACCAAGTAGCCCATCGCACTTAAGTGAACGCCAGTTGGCTCTTTAGTTGAACGCCCTTTACGTAGCGGTGCCATGCCAATGAAACATCCATAAACAGCACGAGTCAGCGCCACGTAAATCAAACGTAAGTCTTCCGCCAATCGCTCTTTGTCGGCTTGCGCTAAAGCACTGTCGCTACCGGTAATATCAAGCACTGTGGTATCGGAATCATGGTCGTAGAACTTGCCTTCACTCGCTTCTCGGTAACTTGCGACAAACGGCAGGAATACTAAGTCATATTCCAAACCTTTCGACTTATGAATTGTAACGATTTGAACCAAGTTTCTTTCTGATTCAAGGCGTTGAATGTCGTCGTCACTGCCACCTAAACCATTTTGTGCATCTGATATCGCTTCCGCCAACCAACGCAGTAAGCCATAGTCACTGTCGAGTTCCTGCCTTGCTTGTTGTAGCAATTCGCCAATGTGCATCAAATCAGTGAGTGAGCGCTCACCATTTTCTTCTTCCAGTAAGCGTTCCGCGAGATGTCGTTTACTGATCACACTGCGCAGCATTGGTAACACACCGCGCTGTATCCACAGCTTGCGGTATTCTCGAAATTCGTTAACGACGTTTTCCCACACTACTTCATCGTTGTTGAGTTCATCCAATGAAGCCGCATCCAGAGCAAACAACTCGGAGGCTAAACTGGCGCGCAACGCACGGTCATTTTCCGGTGTCAACACCGCCTGCAATAGGCGTTGAATATCTTGCGCGACCAAGCTGGTGAATACACTGTCTCGGTTAGACAAGTACACGCTCGCAATGCCTTGTTCCGACAACGCATTTTTAATTAGGCGACCTTCACTACCGGTTCGAACCAAGACAGCAATATCACCCGCATTCACGGCATGTTGTTTTTTGCCGTTATCAAAATAGGCTTGTTGATTTTGAGAAGCAGTCAGAATAGTTTGAATTTGACTCGCCGTCGCCTCAGCCATGGCTTTGTGATATTCGCCTTTTGGTAATGGCTTATCTTCAGCATCTTGCAGCCAAAAGGTCAGTGCGTGCTGAGTTTCTCCGTTCATTACCCATTGGCGTTTATCAGCCGATGGGCTCGCTGCGACGGGCAAAAATGGAATGTCTTGGTCGTAGATAAACGGGCTATCCGAATTCATAAATACTTGGTTTACCGCACTGACCATGTCGGCGCTTGAACGCCAGTTAGTCCCTAGCGTGTAGTGAGCACTAACTTGGTTTCTCGCCTTGATATAGGTAAAGATATCTGCACCGCGGAAACCATAGATAGCCTGCTTCGGGTCACCGATCATAAACAAGCCACACTGCGGATTATCGAGATAGATTCGGCTAAAAATACTGTATTGCAGCGGATCGGTATCTTGGAATTCATCAATCATCGCCACTGGGTATAAGGTGCGGATTCTCTCCACCAGCAGTGATTGCTCATCCACATCAATGGACGCGGATAACTGGGTCAGCAAATCATCAAACGATAACCACTGCTTCTGCTGTTTAGCCTTAGCTAACATGGTTCGACAATGAGTAATCGCATGCGCCAGCAATGGAGCTTTTAGATCTGCTGGAGAATTTAAGAAGTCCTCAATCGCTTCGAAAACGGCGTGCTGAGGTGCAGTGCCTTTCGGTGTTTTTTCAATTAACGTTGCTTGTGAGAACTTCTCTAGTTTATCTGGAAACTGGTAATCATGAGTGTCGCTCTGCGCCCATGCTGTGACGGCTTCTAACCAAGTAGGCAAAGACTTCTTGGTGTAGCTGCGCTTGTTCACATCTGAACCTGAGATCAAAGCCAAAAAGTCCGCTTCGGATTCGCACCACAACGCCTTAAGTTGCTTAACTTTATCTAGGTTTTGGTCGTGTAGAGTTTGCAAGTCACCCGACATTGCTTCCACGGTTAGCTTTAGTGGAGAACCCGTCAGATAGCGATTTACGTCAGCCAATAACGAAGCGGGAGATCCCCAAATATTTCGCACTTCGCCAGCCAATCGAATTGGCAGCGGGTAAAACTGCTTACGCCAATAGTCGGCTACCACTTGCGCTTTCAGATGGCTTTCATCGGTCACAAATTCATTATCAAAGCGGCTTCCAGACTCGAAGGCATTTTGAGTCAACATTCGCTGACAGAAACCGTGAATGGTGTAGACCGCTGCTTCATCCATTTGTCTTTCAGCGTTAAGAAGAGTTTTTGCCGCGCCAGCATGATCATCGATTGCTTGTAACAAAGGCGCAATCACTGGGTCGTCACTTTGCCCACGTGCAAACGCAATACGCGCATCATGGATTCGAGCACGGATACGATCTCGCAGCTCAGCCGTTGCCGCTTCAGTAAAGGTCACCACCAGAATTTGGTCTACGGTTAGCGGCTCATGATGTCGAGTGGCTTCAGTCAGATCGCCTAGCGGCGCAGCAGTGCCGTGCCCCAGCAGTAAGCGCAAATACAAGCCAGCAATAGTAAATGTTTTACCCGTACCCGCTGATGCTTCAATTAAACGCGCGCCATGAAGTGGAAACGTCATCGTATCGAGTGTCTGTGGAGCGATTACCTGAACACTGCTTGTGGTCGTCATGCCTTACTGCCTTCTGATAAATTAGTTTGTTACAAATGTGACCTAGCGTAGAAAATGTCATTCAATTTACGTCCTACGCCATTTTGTTAATAGTTAGTGCGATCTCTCTCACGGATCAATTCAGATCGCCTCGCTACTATGCGCCCACGAGTTCAGGATCGCCTACGAGTTTTATACTCATGCGTTACTTTGAACCACAGAATAATGGTCCCTCTGACCTGTGGCCGTACAGCGAACGCCCTACACTAATAATGATTTACTGGCGGCCACTTTATTTCCTGTACCTTGCTTCTCTTCACCTTGAAAGCAAGCATCCCAAATGCTGACCAGCAACTCTCTTTCGTTTTTCATTAATTCAGCACACTCGTTATCGATCTTGTCGATCACAACCAGTTACTCCTGATCTTCCAGATCGGCAGCAGCCAACCTTGCCGCCTGTAGCACAAGCGTTGAATACATGCGCGACTCAGTAGCCAATTCATCGTCCCATTTAGACCAGATTCGTGAGATGTAGGTATCTCTACCCTCGCCCGTGAAGGCGAAGCTGTCATTAAAGGTATCGGCCATTTTCTTAAGCGACTTTTCTTCGTCATCGACCCATTTACCACGACTAAAGCCCGCTTCAACGCCAGCCAAGGCAGTTTTCGGGAAATACGGCAATGGGGCTGTCATGCCTTGGTAAAACAGTCGAACTAATTCAGCCAGCAAACTCTTCGCCTGCTGCGCATCGCCGATAGGTTGTAGCGTTTGGTGAACAACGCCCTCTTTTCTGTCGTAGCCAATAATATGGGTCGTTTTGCCATGGCCCATCACGGCACAACACAAGTGATCGATCCACGCGGCTAAGTAATCTTGCGAACGAACTTTACCGCTACGAAAACGCACTAAACCTGATTGATAGTTTTGAGTCAACCAACCCATCAAACGAACAGGCTTACCTTCTCCTAACACATCAAATTCGATATTTACTTCGAGATCTTGTTGCGGTGATCCGCTCACAAATCGAATCTCTTTAGCTAAGTCTTCCGCTTGAACACGGTTGGTTTCAAATTCGATATCACCAAAGGCTCCGACCGGTAAACGACCCTGTGCTTTTTGCTCAGAGACAAACAATCGAACCGCTTCGTCTGCGCCTTCAGGGTGGTCCAGTAACACTTGCAGCAAAGCATCCTTAAGTTGGAAACTCTCTAAACCATTAAGTACAAATGGCTCATCGTCTTCCATAACAGGAAGTGGCGGCTCAAACACCACTTTTAGACGACGATTAAAGAAGTACTGCACTGGCAAACGCCAAAAACGCTGTAACTCAACCAAATCGAGTTCTAACGGGTACGTCGCACCCAACAAATAGTCATCTAAGGCGCGATTAAATTCACCACTGCGTTCACCGGAACGGTTGGCCGCTGGAAGCCACTCTTTGGCGTAACTCAGCACATGGCTCGCATCACCTTGAGTAAACGCAGCAGGGCTGAACGGTGTCATGGTGTGTTCAAAGCTAATCGCTTGAGTCAGGTTGATGCCTGAATCATCACTTGGTAGCGCTTGGTCTTCACTCAAACAGTAGTTCTGTTGGCAGTACTCTATCAACTCTGAAACGAGCACCGATGGCACTCGCTCAGTATTATCTTGAATCGAACGGCCGACATAGCTGATGTACAAGCATTCTTGCGCCGACAGCATCGCCTCTAAGAATAGATAGCGGTCATCATCACGACGAGAACGATCGCCCGGTCGTGTGCGTCCGTTCATTAGATCAAAACCTTCTGGCGGCATTGAGCGAGGGTAAACACCATCATTCATACCTAACAAGCAGACGGTTTTGAACGGAATAGAACGCATCGGCATCAAGGTACAAAAGTTAACTTGGCCAGCTAAGAATCGCTGGCTAATACGCGCGCCAGATAACTTATTATTGAGGTACTGGTAGATAATGCTTGGCGACAGTTCTTGTTCGTACAAGGCATCATCAAGCTGTTCGTTCAGTTGCGAAAGTGCATCACGAATCGATTTGAGCACCACCTCGCCTTCTAGCTCCACTGCAAAGAAATCATCAATCATTTGCAGCAAGGTTTCACGCCACATATCGATAGATTGTGTTTCAGTTAAACGTTGGCGGTAATGGGCAATACGATCGATAAAGTGCGCTAACTTACCTGCAAGTTCGGCGTTAATGCCTTGAACTTCGTTATAAGCGGCAATCGGAGAGTGTTCAGTTTCAAACAAACCTGCAGAGTCTGACATCGCATAACCCAATAGCATGCGCTGAATGCCGAATAGCCAAGTATTTTGCTCGGTCGCAGGTAGATCAAATTCTGTTGCAGTTGAAGCATCAACCCCCCAACGAATGCCCGCCTCTTCAACCCATTGCTTGGCTTGCTCGAATTGAAACTCGTCAATACCAAAGCGTGCCATCATCGCTGGAATTTCTAACAGCTCTAGCAACTCAGAGGCTAGACAACGCGTATTCGGTAGCGCGACCAACTGCATGAAGGCCGTCAGAATGGGGCTTTCTTGATCTGCGGTTCTATCAGAGATCGAGTAAGGGATATAACGCTCACCCGGAGCATTACCAAATACTGCCTGAATCGCTGGGCTATAAGCATTAATGTCGGACACCATCACGATGATATCGCGTGGTTTCAGAGTCGGGTTGGCATCAAACATCGCCAACAGCTGATCATGAAGAACTTCCACCTCACGCATAGGGCTGTGACACGCATGTACGGTCAGAGAGCGATCGCCAAGATCAACCACCTGTTTATGGTTGCTGGAATCTAATATGTGGTCGTCTTGATGTTCTTCTAACTGGAGAATATCGGCTTGCAGTTGATGAAGCAGGTTATCCCTCTCAACATCAATAAAGAACTCATGCTCTTCGCTGTCTGATTGAGATAGCAAGAACAGGTTATCTCTGCCTAATTTACCCATAGATGCGAGTAAGCTATTACCGACCGCTTGGCTGGTATGCAGTTCGTCTTCAACGTTGGCTTCAATGCCATCTTTCAATGGTGATACTTCGCCTTCTAGTTGAGGTAAACCATCAACCAACGCAAACTGCTTGCGACGCTGGGCTTCAACTCTTGCCAAATATTTACGGTCGCGAATATCGCCCCAGTAATGTTGGCAAGGGTTGGTAAACATCAAGTGCACATCGATCTGTTCACCGAGTGCTTTCAGCGCATCCATATAACGAGGAGGCAACGAAGAAATACCAAACACGAACAAGCGTTTAGGTAGGTGCTGCAGTTGACCTTGTTGATTGGCTAACGCTTCAATGAAGTCGTGGTACAAATTGCCACGGTGGTATTTTGATTGGCCTTGAGACAGGGTTTGCTCATAGAGTGCTTGCCACAAAATCGGTTGCCAAGGGTGCTCTTGCTGCCCTTCATCATCGACCAATTCAGCAACGGGCTCTCCCGCCTCCCACATCGCCATCCATTCAGGCCGATACACCAAGTAACCATCGAAGATATCGGCAATTTTCTCTGCCAATTGATACAACTTAGAGTCATCTTCATCATTTTCAAGATAACGTTGCAGAGGCAAGAAATCAGGGTGGTCAAGCTTAGCGGGTAGCAAACTCATCAGCTTCCATGTCATCGCTTCCTTGTTAAAAGCACTGCGTTTAGGTACATCAGGAAGCACTTGGGTAAACATATCCCAAATGAAGGTTGCTGGAAGTGGGAAATCGATATTTGCTGCTACGCCAAACTCTTTGGCGAGTTCCATCTTAAGCCATTGAGACATACCTGGGCTCTGAACCAAGATCTGCTCTTTTTCGAAAGGATTGGCTAAAGGATCACTTTTGATTAAGTGAACGAGAAGGATTTTTAAAGTATCAACTTTATTGGAATGGTAAACAGTAAACAAAGTGCACTCACGCTAATCTTGCCACAATATAAAGCCAGATTAGCATAAGTGCCGTGTTTGGATTAGGAATATAAGCTTATGAAATACTGAAAACTTAAGGTCCGTTTATCTTTTGAACTATTGCTTCTTACAATCTACTACCTACCGCACTTAGAACACGGTGAGGTTTGTAATTCATGTAATAACGAACCGCCACATAACCCACTACAAACGTTGCCACAATCAATTCTAGATACGCTAGGTTGAACACTTGATCCACATAGTGAGCTTCCACACCAACAGTTTGCATCCAAGCCGCCAATTTGAATAACGCCGTTGCACCAATCACGATTGGGAAGGTAAACGCCGCATAGCCTGGGCTGAATGGCAGACGAAGTAGTTTGAAGAACGCTGCGTAAATGATGAACGTCATTAGCACTGCAATACCAAACAATAGACCGATGATAACTGGCGAAGGATTTGCCGTCACCGTTAGGTAGCCAGCTAGAGATAGACTTGCTGGTGCCGCCATAATCGCAATGGTTGGTTTCGCCGCATCTGGCACTTCATGAGAGAAGATCAAACGATAAATCATGAGAGGTAGCATTACCGCATAAACCAATAAACCAAAGACTAAAGTCGCGTGAGCTACGGGCTCTAAGATCGGGTTACCTGAAAAAGAAACGTCTGCCACGATAATACCGATTGGTGGCACAAACCAGCTAGGAACCATATGGTGAATCTCAAACTGTTTTGCTCTGTGGTATAAAAAGCTCACCAAGAACACAACATGTAATGCAACAGATGCTAGCCAAACACTTTCGCTGAGGAAGGTCGAAATTGGAGCCAAAGAAGCAGAAACAACCATACAACCCATCGCGAATGTGGGTACAACACTGCCGACAACAGGATGTGCAAGGTCTTCACGTAATAAGTGGCCGTGAATCAAAAATTTCACAGCTAAAACAAGAAGTAATACCGCCGCAATGCCAGCACTGATCCACTGCACCAAACCCGGTGTGTGTAAGATACCTTGTGCGACTAAAACACCATCCCAACACCAGCCTAAGCTTGCAATTGCGAGTGCTAACCCAGCCATGGGTGTTGGAGCTCCTGTTAATCTATATTTAATACGTTGAATCATGTCAGCCTCTCTTAAACTTAATTCACTAAACTTGTGAACTCATCAGCTTGTTGAAGCCATAATACGCTTGCGCTTCGTTAAACAATATCCAATTATATATAACAAGTGTTCATCAATACTGAACAGAATCCATTTTCACCAGCAGAGTAAAACTAGGAATCTGATGGCTAATATTTCAATTAAACAACTCAAAGTGTTCGTCACTATTACCCAGCACTCGACATTGACCGCAGCCTCTGAGGCTCTGTTTCTGTCTAAGGCCGCTGTCAGCATGGCGCTAGGCGAAATGGAGAAACAACTCGGTCACTCTCTATTTGACCGGGTTAATAACCGATTAATTCTCAATCAAGAAGGACAAAAGCTTCTTCCTTTGGCGGATGAGATATTACATCGTGCTGCTGGTATTGATGTTTTGTTCCGTGACGACCAGCCTTTAAGTGGCAATCTAAAGGTCGGTGCGAGTGACACAATTGGTAATCAGGTCGCACCGTTTATTCTGTCTGGCTTTCGTGAACGAACTCAACATCAGGATCAAAGCTTGTTCATTTCAAACAGTGCGCTGATCTGCCAAAAGTTGGTGGATTATGAACTTGATATCGCGCTAATTGAAGGAAAAACATTACACCCTGAACTCATTTCGAGTCAGTTTAGCAGCGATGAAATGTGTATTATTGTTAGTAATCAACATCCTCTCGTTTCAAAAGAAAAAGTGACTTTAAGCGATTTAGAAGATAGTCACTGGATTCTACGTGAATCAGGCTCAGGGACTCGCGAGTTTTTCCTTCGTGCAGTCGCACCGCGTATCGAACACTGGTATGAATCCTTTGAACTCAACACCACCGAGGCGATCATCAATTCAGTTTCTGCCAATCTTGGATTCGCGTGTTTATCACGACTGGCGGCGCAACGAGCAATTGATTCCGGCCGAGTTAAAGCACTCGATGTCCCGCTCGACATGAAACGCCGATTCTGGATGCTGGTGCACAAAGACAAATATCAGAGCCCGCTGCTGAAATCTTTCATGGGTTATTGTGAAGACTGGGCTACACATCAAGATTGAGGCCGCATAGTTAGGTCATCAACTGGACTTTTTGCATCAGAAACTGTATAAAAAGCCAGTAAAATTTATCAAACTTAGAGGATTAACCATGGCTGTTATCGTCAAGTACGTGGTCGAACGCAACGGAGAAGAGAAAATGACTTTTACCTCTAAAGCCGAAGCTGACGCATACGACAAAATGCTAGATATGGCTGATGAGCTTTTTGAACTGTTAAGCAAAAGCGATTTAGTTGAAGATGAAGGCAAGCAAGAAGAACTTGCAATGTACCTAGCAAAGAATAAAGAAGAAGTTCTTTACGCACTAGGTGCTAAGCGCAAACCAGCTCCGAAAAAAGAAAAGAAACTTGAAGCTGTTGAAGACGCAGAAGAAGATGCAGCGTAACTAGCTGATACCTCTGTTGAAAACGTCAATGACACCTCTAATTAGAGCTCGTTATTGGCGTTTTTTTATACTTATCGAAATATAATGAACTCTGTTTATAGTCGAAATCGCTCTAAACATTCGCTTGCATGAAAGTGTGATAAAGATCTAATCTATAGCCATCAGGTGATGGGGTTCCACCTAAGCTTTTGCTTCAACCGCCCGTTCTTTCGAACAGTGCTAATGACTCCTACAGAATCGAAAACAGGTAATACTGTTGGATGTATCGCTATTCCTCCATTTTGAAATGGGCTTAGTCTCTTAAGACCGAGCTTCATGACACCTTTGGATTATCGATACTCAAGATCTGTAGTGAATTAGCCGCACCTCTTCCAACACGTCCTGTTTTCTCAACACTCTAGGTCTTCAATGACTCTAACTGTGAGAAAACATTATGCACTACTCTTCTGAAATTCAATCAATGTGCCCTATTCAAAGGGGTGATCTGCACACTTCAGCGCCAATTCCAGTTGAAGGCGCTATGGTTAGTCCAAAAGACGTTATCGCTATTTCTGGCTTAAGCCATGGCGTCGGCACTTGTGCACCACAACAAGGTGCAGCAAAACTAACGCTGAACGTAAAAAACGGCATCATCGAAGAAGCACTAATCGAAACGATTGGTTGTTCAGGCATGACTCAATCAGCCGCGATGGCAGCCGAAATCCTCACCGGAAGAACCATTCTTGAAGCTCTGAATACTGACTTAGTGTGTGACGCTATTAACGTAGCCATGCGCGAAATCTTTCTGCAATTTGTTTACGGTCGAACTCAATCTGCATTCTCTGAAGGCGGCCTAGAAATTGGCGCTGCATTGGAAGACCTAGGTCAAACACAACGTAGCCAAGTAGGTACCAGCTATTCAACCTCAGCGAAAGGCGTTCGTTACCTAGAGCTTGCAGAGGGCTACGTGACCAAGCTTGCACTTGATGACCATAGCGAAGTGATTGGCTACGAATATCTCAACCTCGGCAAAATGATGAAGGCGATTAATCAAGGTATGTCAGCCAATGAAGCTGCAGACCTTGCTATGGGAACTTACGGTCGCTTCGATGAAGCCGTAACCACCATTAACCCACGCCAACAATAATTTTTGCCAATTTAGAGGAAAGATATGATGAACACTCAATTTAATGAATCAGTAACTCGCGTATTGGCAGAAATGAACTTCGACTCTTTAGAGCAAGCGAACCAATACTGTAAAGCCCACAACGTTGATCCAAAAGCCTTGGTGATGGATACCCAACCAATCGCTTTTGAAAGCGCTGCCGATGCTTATATCCTTGGTTCAGCACTAGCAATATTTCGCGAAGCCACCAGCGCAGAACAAGCAGCGAATATCATTGGTGAAGGGCTCCAAGCATTTACCAAACCCGGCAGTGTTGCTGAACAACGCCAAGTCGGTATCGGACATGGTGCGCTAGCCGCTCGTCTTCTCAATGAAGAGAGCCACTGCTTCGCCTTTCTTGCTGGTCACGAGTCTTTTGCTGCAGCTGAAGGTGCGATTAAAATTGCGCTAAACGTCAACAAATCGCGTCAAAACCCATTGAAAGTGATCTTAAATGGTCTAGGTAAAGATGCGGCTTATCTCATCTCTCGTATCAACGGCTTCACTTACGTGCGCACTCAATACGATTACCAAACAGGTGAGCTTGTTGAAGCAGAACGTCGCCGTTTCTCACAAGGTCCTCGTGGCGACATCTTGTGTTACGGCGCTGATGATGTACGTGAAGGCGTAGCGATTATGCACAGAGAAGAAGTGGATGTGAGTATTACGGGTAACTCAACCAACCCAACTCGCTTCCAGCACCCAGTAGCGGGTATCTACAAAGCAGAACGTACTCGCCAAGGGTTGCCATACTTCTCAGTTGCTTCAGGCGGCGGTACAGGTCGAACATTGCACCCAGATAACGTAGCGGCAGGTCCTGCGTCTTACGGCATGACAGATACCATGGGCAGAATGCACGCTGATGCTCAGTTCGCAGGTAGCTCTTCTGTCCCTGCTCACGTGGCAATGATGGGCTTCATCGGTATGGGTAACAACCCAATGGTCGGTGCGACGGTTGCATTGGCTGTGGCAGTGAGCGAATCTCTGAACGCATAACGACAAAATTGAGCGCCGCAATCTATCCATTGCTTGATTCCGTTAATTGAGAATCAAGCAATAACGGATGACCAAAACTCTACACCTATCACTAAAACCAAACAGCCAGCCTTATGCTGGCTGTTTTTTATTCACACTTGCTCTACTATCTATTTCTAATAATTATTTGTATCTAAGATTAAATACACAAACCATTGGTATTTAACTGCATCTTTTCAAAGGAATAATATGAAAGAGCTCATCATTCATACCATTACCGTGTTCATGGGCTTTTTTGCCATCATGAACCCTATCGCTAATACGCCAATCTTTCTTGGATTAACCGGTGACAATGACAGGGAAACGGTCAAATCTATCGCATTCCGATCGGTGCTTATCGCCTTCGTTATCGTCAGTACTTTTGCAATCTCTGGCAAACTGATCTTTGACCTCTTTGGTATCACGCTATACGCACTGCGCATCACTGGCGGCATTCTGGTCTTTTTGATTGGCTTTCACATGCTGCAAGGTGATTCAACACACTCAAAAGCAAAAGAGAAAGTAAACTCAGATGCCCAGCGAGACGCAGCTCTAAGTATCGCCGTATCACCTTTAGCTATGCCAATACTGGCTGGACCGGGCACCATTGCCACTGCGATGAACTTCGCCAGTACCGAAGGTATTTACGAGACCATCATTACCATTGTGGCATTTGGCCTCCTCTGCACCCTAACCTATGTCTTATTTGTATTCGGCGAACGCTTCGTTAAAGCTGTCGGACCAAGTGCACTAAACGTGATTACTCGAATGATGGGCTTGATACTCGCCGTTATCGGTATGCAGATGTTGATTGAAGGGATTGAGCAGGCTTATAAGGCGTTGTTTATCTAGAGTACGACCATAATTGCGTTGAACTGCATCATTTTCTCATTGCAGAAAACTATCTCTCAAAAGACAAGCAATATCATTTTACAGACTTTATCCCGATACGCCCTTTCATAACGAGGGCGCTCTCTTTATGATGAACGCAATTAAATTAACTTTGCTAACGGCAGCGCTTGTTATTCGAGTCGCTGTTATGGAATAGCAAAATCAAGACTCAACACATGGAGATTCAACATGGCTTACTTTTCACTAGCCTTCGGTACGGCAACCAAAAACCGCGACAATAAAATCATTGAAGCGTTCTTCCCTAACCCACTTCTAAACCCAAGCGACGCTCTTGTAGCAGCTGTAGCTGAAGTGTCAGGTTACGCTGAAGGCAACCAAGCTATAGAAATCTCTGCTGCACAAAGCGCAGAACTAGCGAAAGCATTCGCAGCAAACGACGATGCAGCAAACGCATCTTTCGCAGAAAAAGCGGCAGCGTCTGAACAGCCACTTGTTCTTGTTGTTCTTGCAACTGACGAGAAGCCAGCATCAGTTGCTGAAGGCTTCCTAAAGCTACAACTTATCTCTAACCGCCTAGTACAACCACACGGTACAGTACTAGACGGCATCTTCGGTCTACTGCACAACATCGCATGGACTAACGAAGGCCCAATCGACCTTCCTGAGCTACCAGAGCATCAAATCGAAGCTCGCCTTGCGGGTCGCGCTCTGTCTGTAGATTGCGTAGACAAGTTCCCTAAAATGGTGGATTACGTAGTACCAACAGGTATTCGTATTGCTGATACTTCTCGTGTTCGTCTTGGCGCACACGTAGGCGAAGGCACAACGGTAATGCACGAAGGTTTCATCAACTTCAATGCGGGTACTACTGGCGTGAGCATGGTTGAAGGTCGTATCTCTGCGGGTGTTGTTGTGGGTAACGGTTCAGACATCGGCGGCGGCGCTTCTATCATGGGTACTCTGTCTGGTGGCGGTACTATGGTTATCTCTATCGGCGAAAACTGCCTACTAGGCGCAAACGCTGGTCTTGGCTTCCCAATGGGCGACCGTTGTACGGTTGAGTCTGGTCTTTACGTGACTGCGGGTACTAAGGTTCGCATGTTAGATAAAGAAGGCAACGAAGTAGAAATCATTAAAGCTCGTGACCTTGCTGGTGTTTCTGATCTTCTATTCCGTCGTAACTCGATTACTGGCCAAATTGAATGTCTTGCGAACAAGTCAGCTGTTGAACTGAACAGCGAGCTACACAGCAACAACTAATCTACGCGCTAGATGCTAAATGCTACGAAGCCGCTGGGGTTAAATCCAGCGGCTTTTCTTTTATAGCGGTAAAGCAGAGAAGGTTATGCTTTTTCTGCTGCTAGCTGTTCAAGAGCTTGAATCGAAGTCTCTGAAACCAATGTTCCATCCATGTAGTAACTGACCTTGTCACCATCACGAACCCCCGTCAGAACAGCCTTCTGGCCATCGTTATAGGTGATATCCATTTGAATGGTGTTCTCATCGATCTGTTGCATCTCACCCCATTCAATATGGCGATTATTGAACCCAAGTGGGGCATCTTTCAGTGAGTCGTCAAGGCTATCGTTCACATCAATCATAGTATCGACTTTACTATCGAATATATGAGGTGCGCCAGTCAGTGGGTTTTTTCCTGCCCAGAATTCGATCGAGTTAAATACGATGTAATCGGCTGCGAATGTTAAAGCGTAAACTGGAGCAAGCAAGAAGTTGACCCCAGCACGAGCGTAACGGTTATCTACAACCTCAACGTTGAACTTCATTAATTTCCCAGTAACGGCGTTACTACCGACACACCCAGCTAACGACATGACAATCGCTGCCACTGCAACTGCTTTTGTAATTGTTGTTTTCATAGATCCCTCTTATGCCACGATGATTGATTCAGTTTTTGAACGGCCAAATTGAATTGTTCTTGTATGAACACAAGAAATGATGGCCTAACAAATTGATTCCATAACATTTAGCGTAGTGGAGATTTTTAGAACAGCAAACTGCAAACCTAATTTGTTTCGCTCTGGTTCCTGAAGAGTTGCCAATAAAAAAGCGCAGACCTTTCGATCTGCGCTTTTCGTTTTTGCTTAACCTAGCCTAGATTAACGCGACCTGTAAGAAAGTGATTAACCCACATTCTTACGTGCGTTTTGGAACATACGCATCCAAGCGCCGTTCTCGCCCCAACCTTCTGGAGACCAAGAGTTTGCAACCGTGCGGAATACACGCTCTGGGTGCGGCATCATGATAGTCACGCGGCCATCGGTCGTTGTTAGACCTGTGATAGCGTTTGGCGAACCGTTCGGGTTATTCGGGTATTGCTGCGTTTGGTTACCGTTGTTATCAACGTAACGTAGAGCAACCGTACCTGAGTTTTCAATCGCGTTTAGGTGGTCGTTATCACGTACTTCTACGCGGCCTTCACCGTGAGAAACAGCGATTGGCATACGAGAACCTTCCATGCCGTTGAAGAATACTGAGTCAGACTTCTGAACTTCAACTAAGCTGAAACGTGCTTCAAAGCGCTCAGATTCGTTGCGAACGAAACGCGGCCAGTATTCAGCTCCAGGGATGAGTTCACGTAAGTTAGACAGCATCTGACAACCGTTACACACACCTAGAGAGAAAGTATCTTCACGCTTGAAGAAGTTTTCAAATTGGTCACGCGTAGAGTCGTTAAATAGAACCGACTTAGCCCAACCTTCACCAGCGCCCAGTACATCACCGTAAGAGAAGCCACCACATGCCACAAGGCCGTTGTACTCTTCTAGTACCGCTTGACCCGTTAGGATGTCGCTCATGTGAATATCAGTCGCTTCGAAGCCTGCGCGGTCAAATGCCGCTGCCATTTCAACGTGAGAGTTAACACCCTGCTCACGTAGAATCGCCATCTTAGGCTTAGCGCCCGTGTTGATGTAAGGAGCAGCAATGTCTTCATTTACGTCGAAGCTTAGTTTCACGTTCAGACCAGGGTCTGAGTTGTCTTTCTTCGCTTCATGTTCTTGATCTGCACAGATTGGGTTATCACGTAGACCTTGCATCTTGTGCGTCGTCTCAGCCCAGATAGTACGTAGTTCAGTACGGTTACGCTGGATTACAACGTCTGCGCCTGACTTAATCACGACTTCATCTGATGCTTCAACAGAACCAATTACGTGTGAACACGCTTCTAGGCCATTTGCTGCAAGAGTAGAAAGAACTGCGTCTAGGTCGTCGTTACGAACTTGGATAACTGCACCTAGCTCTTCGTTGAAGAGTGCTGCTAGCGTATCTTCGCTGTTCTCTGATGCAGATAAAAGCGCTGCAATATCAGCGTTAACACCACAGTGACCTGCGAACGCCATTTCAGCTAGCGTTACGAATAGACCGCCATCGCCTTTATCGTGGTAAGCGACAACTTGGTCGTTTGCTACTAGCGCTTGAACGCCTTCGTAGAAACCTTTTAGTTGTGCTGCATTGTCTACGTCTGCTGGCTTGTCACCAAGCTGCTTGTAAACTTGCGCTAGCGCTGTAGCACCCATACGGTTTTTGCCGTTACCTAGGTCGATAAGAACTAGGCTTGTATTACCTTTGTCAGTGCGCAATTGAGGAGTGATTGTCTTACGAACATCTTCAACACGTGCGAACGCAGTGATAACAAGAGATAGTGGAGACGTTACTTCTTTCTGCTCGCCATTCTCTTCCCACTTAGTCTTCATCGACATTGAGTCTTTACCTACTGGGATAGTAAGACCAAGTGCCGGACATAGTTCTTCACCAACCGCTTTAACCGCTTCGTAAAGACCAGCGTCTTCACCAGGGTGACCTGCTGGAGACATCCAGTTAGCCGACAGTTTAATGTGTTTGATATCGCCGATGTTAGTCGCTGCGATGTTAGTAATTGCTTCACCAACCGCTAGACGAGCTGACGCTCCGAAGTCTAGTAGTGCCACTGGCGTACGCTCACCAAGAGACATTGCCTCACCGTGGTAAGAGTCGTAACTTGCTGCTGTTACTGCACAGTTAGCAACAGGAACCTGCCATGGGCCAACCATTTGGTCACGAGCCACAAGGCCTGTTACCGAGCGGTCACCGATAGTAATAAGGAATGTTTTCTCTGCCACTGTTGGTAGGCGAAGAATACGGTCAACTGCTTCGTTTAGTTCGATACCAGAACGGTCAATCGCAGGGTTGTTTGCTTTTAGCGTCTTCGCGTCACGGTGCATCTTAGGCGTTTTACCTAATAGGATGTCCATCGGCATGTCGATTGGCGTGTTGTCGAAGTGTGAATCTTCTAATTTAAGATCACGTTCTTCTGTTGCTTTACCAACAATCGCGAATGGAGCGCGTTCACGCTTACAAATCGCTTCAAATGTCGCTAAGTCTTTATCAGCAACCGCCATTACGTAACGCTCTTGAGATTCGTTACACCAGATCTCAAGTGGGCTCATGCCCGGCTCATCGTTTGGCACGTCACGTAAGTTAAAGATACCGCCACGCTCGCCATCGTCTACTAACTCAGGAAGTGCATTCGAGATACCGCCCGCGCCTACATCGTGGATGAATGCGATTGGGTTCGCATCACCAAGCTGCCAACAACGGTCGATAACTTCCTGACAACGACGTTCCATCTCTGGGTTTTCACGTTGTACAGAAGCAAAATCTAAATCTTCAGAAGACGAACCAGAATCCATTGAAGATGCAGCACCGCCACCAAGGCCGATGTTCATTGCTGGACCGCCAAGAACGATCAGGCTTGCACCTACTGGGATCTCTTTCTTCTGAACATGATCATCACGAATGTTACCTAGACCACCAGCCAGCATGATTGGCTTGTGGTAACCACGTACTTCTTCACCTGCGTGAGAGTTTACTTTCTCTTCGTAAGTACGGAAGTAACCTAATAGGTTTGGACGACCAAATTCGTTGTTGAATGCTGCGCCACCAAGAGGGCCTTCAAGCATGATATCCAAAGCAGTAACGATACGGCTTGGCTTACCAAAGTCTGTTTCCCAAGGTTGAACGAAGTTCGGGATCTTCAGGTTAGATACAGAGAAAGCAACCAGACCCGCTTTTGGCTTACCGCCAATACCAGTCGCGCCTTCATCGCGGATTTCACCACCTGAACCTGTCGATGCGCCCGGCCATGGAGAGATTGCCGTTGGGTGGTTGTGCGTTTCAACTTTCATCAAGATGTGTGTTTTTTCTTGGTGGTAGTTGTATTGGCGAGTTTCTGGATCTGGGAAGAAACGACCGACTTCAGAACCTGTCATTACCGCTGCGTTATCTTTATAAGCAGACAGAACGTGTTCTGGTGTCGTTTCAAAGGTGTTCTTAATCATCTTGAACAATGATTTTTCTTGCTTAACGCCATCGATAGTCCAATCAGCGTTAAAGATCTTGTGACGACAGTGCTCTGAGTTCGCTTGTGCAAACATCATTAGCTCGATGTCAGTCGGGTTACGACCTAGCTTCTCAGTGAAGCTTTCAAGAAGGTAATCAATTTCGTCTTCTGCAAGTGCTAGACCTAGGGTAACGTTTGCTTTTTCAAGCGCTTTACGTCCACCAGTTAGTAGGTCAACTTCCGCATAAGGAGCAGGCTCAGCAACAGTGAACAGTGCGGCCGCTGATTCGAAGTCAGTGAAAACCACTTCCATCATACGGTCGTGCAGAATGGCTTTCAGCTCAACAAGTTGAAGCTCAGAAAGTTCAGAAGAGGTTTCAATGTAGAAAGCAGTACCGCGCTCTAGACGTGACACTTTAGCCAGTCCGCAGTTGTGTGCGATATCTGTTGATTTTGAAGACCAAGGCGAGATAGTGCCCGGGCGTGGCGTTGCAAGCAGCAGTAAACCTTCAGGTTCATGCTCTTCAATCGTTGGACCGTAAGTCAGTAGCTTTTCTAGCTTCTCAACTTCAGACTCATCTAGGTCTGCCGTTAGATCAGCAAAGTGGGCAAACTCAGCGTAAATACCTGTTACAGGTAAGCTTAATTCACGACAAAGCTCTAAAAGCTTGTTAACACGAAACTCAGATAGAGCTGGGGAGCCACGCAAAATTCTCATGTGCTTACGTCTCTTATGCAGTTGATTAAGGTAGTATTGGAATAAATTCAGTGGGTTATAGGAACAACCTAACTGTTTTCTTCGAAGCTATTCCCGAAGGTTGCCAAACCTATGCCGATTCCACCTCTTCAATGCGAGCGCATTATAAAGCATTTCTTTTTGTGACGTAACACCAAAAGCAACCGTTTGCGTTATTTTTTTTATCTTTCTGTGTAAATGGTACTTTTGCTGCATTTATCAGCACTTTTACAACTGTTTAAATAAACCTGCTTTGCCAGCCTTGCGGGGTTTGGTATAAAGGGGCTTCCACTTTTCGAGATTTCATTTTGATGCCTAAATTTACGCTCATCTTTTCGTCTAAGTTCCTTCTGCTCGCTATTGCCCTATTTGGGTTGGCTGGATGCCAGATTGAATCTGAACCTAAAAGTGTCCTTGAGCAGATACGAGAGCGTGGCGTTCTTCGTGTCGGCACCCTGAATAACCAACTCTCTTATTACATCGGCCCAGATGGCCCTGCTGGCTTGGACTACGAGTTAGCTCGCGAGTTTGCAGAAGAGCTCGGTGTCAAGCTTGAGGTTAAACCTGCTTACCGTCTATCCGGCCTATTTCCTGCGTTAAAGAAAGGCGAGATCGATCTTATCGCAACGGGGTTGACACAAAATAGCAACCTGACACGTGCCTATCGCGCTGCGCCCGCTTATTACTATGTAAGCCAGCAAGTCGTGTACAAAAAAGGCCAGTGGCGCCCAAGAAACCTTGAGCAACTGATCAAGTTCGAGAATGAGCGTCAGGCTGATTTCGTAAAAGCACGAACTGAATCAGAAGAGATAGCGACTACTGACACATTGACGCCATCTTTGGTTGTAGTGAAAGACTCACACTTTGAGCCAACACTAAAACAGCTGCAAAACACACACGATGACTTTATCTACGATGCGATCGGTAATGCTGATATCAACGACTTGCTAAAAGAAGTCTCTACAGGGGAACGCTTGTTTACTGTGGCGGATTCGATTGAGCTGTCACTCGCACAACGTTTATACCCAGACGTAGCCTTGGCTTTTGAACTTACAGAAGACCAACCGATCTCTTGGTATTTACAGAAGTCTGAAGATGAAAGCCTTTATGCGCTGCTGATTGAGTTTTTCGGTAACCTAAAGCAGTCTGGTGAGCTCGCTTCATTGGAAGAGAAATATATTGGCCATATCGGCACCTTCGATTATGTCGATACTCGTGCCTTTATCCGCGCCTTGGATAGCAAGCTGCCAAAATGGTCTCCACTGTTTCAGAAATATTCGCAAGAATTTGATTGGCGCTTGATTGCTGCTTTGGCATACCAAGAGTCCCACTGGAATCCTGTCGCACGCTCTCCAACCGGTGTTCGAGGCATGATGATGTTAACGCTACCAACTGCGAAGAGCGTTGGTGTGACCAATCGTCTTGACCCTAAACAGTCGGTACAAGGCGGGGTTGAATACCTGCGTCGTATCGTTAACCGAGTGCCCGACTCAATCACTCAACACGAAAAGATCTGGTTTGCGCTTGCCTCATATAACGTAGGTTACGGGCACATGATGGATGCTCGTCGCTTAACCAAAGCACAAGGCGGTGATCCTGACGCTTGGGGTGATGTGAAAGACAGGCTGCCTCTGCTAAGACAGAAGAAGTACTACAGCAAAACTCGTTACGGTTATGCGCGTGGTGATGAAGCAAGGAATTACGTTGAGAACATTCGCCGTTATTACCAAAGCATTATCGGCCATGTGAATAAGCGTAATAAAGAGGAAGAAGCGAGCCTTGAAGGGTTGGTGGTTATCCCACCTTTAGAGATCTCGGGCGCTGAATCGACAATCAGTGCGGCTGAATCCGCTGTCGATGAAGCTGAGTCTTCCAAATAAATAAAAAAGAGCAATGCTATATAGCGTTGCTCTTTTTTTTATACATGGGCCTTTGGCTCGTATTGGCTGTTTCGCATTGAGAAACTAAACCAGCAAAGTGACCGTTAAATTTGAGGTGTCATATTGCAGTAACAATCGAACTTTATAACGTCACACCATAAGCGACATCATGCTCGGTTGGATTCAGATACTAACCATTGCAAGAGTGGTTCAGAAAGCTAACGCTAAGTTCGCGACAGAGCTCATAAACAAATAACCACTATAATTAAAACTGAAGTCATAATTACAAAGCCAGACGACAAATAGGAAATCGTTGAAATGATGAAGAGTAAACTGAAATCGAAGCGCCTTGATAAGACCGTTGCTGCAAACCGTCGTAAGCGTATGCTTTCAAATAATAAGAAGAAAATCATTTGGCGCAACCGTGCTTTCATGCAGATACTTTCTGAGTAAATATACCGAGTAAGTTTTCTGCGGCACTCTTGCTATCGAGAGTGCCGAAAGCTTGCTGCTATTTTTTGTTACAGACCTTGTTTTTGTTACAGACCTTGTTCTTGTTACTGACCTTATTCTTGTTACTTGCCTTGTCAGATTCTAAACACTGCTCTTCCAACAGACGGTCTTGCTTTCGTTTTTCTTTTATCTCTTTTCTACGACGCTTGAAAAACGCTTGCAGTTGCTCACGGCACTCTTGTTCTAACAAACCATTTTCCACGTCTGCATAGTGGTATGAGGCTTGGCTTTCAAAGAGGTTCAATACCGTACCTGCTGCACCCGCTTTTAAGTCAGGAGCCCCAAACACAATGCGCTTTACTCGGCTGTGTAACAAAGCTCCTGCACACATTGGGCAAGGCTCAAGCGTGACGTATAAGGTGGTATCGAGTAAGCGATAGTTTTCTAAAGCTTGCCCAGCTTTACGCAAGGTTTCGATTTCTGCGTGTGCCGTGGCATCGTGGCTTCCAATAGAACGGTTCCAACCTTCAGAAATAATCTCACCCTCTTTTACCAACACGGCACCAACGGGAACCTCTCCCTCTTTCTCTGCTTGCTTAGCAACCTCGATGGCGCGTCGCATGAAGATTTCATCTTGAGGGGTGAATTGATGGTCTGACAAAGGGAACTCCAGAAAACAAAGGATAAGAACAAAAAAAGGTATGCGTAGAAGCATACCTAATCTTAGTGATTATGAACAATAAAGAGATAACGAACAACAAGCGCGGGCTTGTTCGTTAAATATCTAGCGACTTATCTAACTAATAGCATCGCCTAGCTCATTGACTATTTTTGTCGCTTTCACACTCACAATACGGTTGTTCTCGACCGAGATAATTTCAAACTGCCATTGCTGACACTGAACGACTTCTCCCGTATCGGGTAAACGCCCGATTAACCAAGTCACAAGGCCATTCAATGTTTGGAAGCCTTCGCTTTCCCCTTCTAACTCTGACAGCTCTAAGCGGTTCTTGAGCTCACTGATAGGGATTAATCCATCCACCAGCAATCCGTCTTCCACTGGCTCTGTCCATAGGTCATTGGGGTTATTGGATAGCTCACCTGCAATCGCTTCGAGAATATCGTAATGAGTCACAAGGCCTTGCACATCGCCATACTCGTCAACAATGAATGCCATCTCGGTACCCGACTCTTTAAAGTAGCCAAGTAACCGCAGTGCCTTCATCGATTCTGGAACATAGATCGGTGACTTAGACAGCCCCATGATAACTTGAATACTTAAATTGCCTGCCTGATTCAGCAAGGCTTTGGACGACACCGTACCGACCACTTTATTGAGATGATCTTGGCATAATGGAAATACACTGTGCTTTGAAGAGCGCAGTTTCTTAAATATCAGCTCTACAGGTTGCTCAATATCTAGAAAGTCGACGTCTCGGCGTGGCGTCATCAACGAGCTCACAAGGCGGTCATCAAGCTGTAAGATATTGCGAATCATCTCTTGCTCGCCACGCTCTATCACACCTGATTCAGAGCCCTCTTTCACGAGTGCATGAATATCGTCTTCAGTCACACTGTCTTCTTCACCACCACGCCCCATCAGCTTTAAGATGCCTTCGGTTGACGCAGACAACGCAAACACAAACGGCGTCGCGATTTTAGATAACCAGAAGATTGGCAGCGCGACTAACACGGCGATGTTTTCAGCTTGAGACTGAGCAAAACGCTTTGGTACCAACTCACCCACAACAATCGCGAAGTAAGTAATACCGACAACGACTACCGTAGTAGACAAGATATTCGCTTGTGTTGGGTCGAATCCCCACAGCTCAAGTTGAACGGCCAGTGGCGCAGAGAGCGTCGCCTCGCCCACAATACCGCTGAGTAGGCCGATTACCGTAATACCGATTTGAATGGTTGAAAGGAAGCGGGTTGGGTTTTCTTTGAGCTCAAGAGCAATCTGAGCGGAGCGATGTTTTTCGGCTAAGCGTTTCAGCCGACTATTCTTTGCTGCTACCAGTGCAATCTCTGACATGGCAAACAGACCATTTAAAACAATTAACCCTACTAAAAGCAGAATCTTCATGTGGTTTGGATTTCCTAATTTTACCGGCCAACAATTAGCCGTGATCCGGAGTATAAGCTGAGTGCCTTTATTTTGAATATAAAAAGTTTTGGATATAGAAAGTTTGGGATATAAAAAGTCTTGGCAATAAAAATCTTGGATAAAAAAAACGGAAAAAGATGGCGAAAAAAAGCCCGCACATTTCGGTGCGGGCTTCGATGATTTTTATGTTAGTTCGTTTTGCTTTTCTTACTTAGCTTACATTGTGTAAGTGTAAGGTGCCTGGATACCTAGTGGGATACCAAGAGCCCAGTAAGCTAGCAAGAAGATAGACCAACCGATTAGCATCGCAATCGAGAACGGCATCATTAGAGAAGCTAGAGTACCGATACCTGTCGACTTAACGTAGCGTTGACAGTAAACAACAACCAGTGGGAAGAACACCATCAGTGGAGAAATGATGTTAGACACTGAGTCACCTACACGGTAAGCCGCTTGAGATAGCTCTGGAGAGATACCCACAACCATCAGCATAGGAACTAGGATAGGACCAATCAGTGCCCACTTAGCTGAAGCAGAACCTACAAGAAGGTTAACTGCAGCCGTTAGTAGAATCATACCAACAACCGTTGCTTCACCAGGAAGATCCATCGCTTTCAGGCCTTCAGCACCGTAAAGCGCCAGCATAGTACCGATGTTTGATTGAGCGAATGCAGATAGGAACTGAGCACAGAAGAACGACATTACAATGTATGCGCCCATCGTTGCCATTGTCTCAGACATCGCTTTGATAACATCGTTACTATTCTTGAATGTACCCGCTACACGGCCGTAGACGATACCCGGAATAATAAACAGAATGAAGATCAGAGGAACGATAGACTTCATTACTGGTGCTGAGAACGCCGTTAGTTCACCTTCAGGCGAACGAAGTGCTGAGTTTTCAGGAACCAAAGCAGCGATAAGCAGACCAATACCTGCAACCATAGCCCAACCAGCGAATTTGAATGCTTTAGATTCAATCGCTGTGAACGTACCTAGATCAGGTGCTTGTTCAGCATCTTCATCTACTGGAGTTTTTGCAAGACGAGGTTCAATGATCTTCTCTGTCACGTACCAACCGATACCAACAATGAGAACTGAAGACAAACCAGTAAAGAAAATGTTCGCTAGAGGGTTAACCACGTATGCAGGGTCAAGAACGTTTGCCGCTGTTTGAGTGAAGCCTGCTAGTAGCGGGTCAATACCTGAAGGAATGAAGTTCGCTGAGAAACCACCTGATACACCAGCAAACGCTGCTGCAATACCCGCTAGAGGGTGACGACCCGCTGCGTGGAAGATGATACCGCCAAGAGGGATTACTAGAACGTAACCTGCATCTGCTGCTGTGTGAGACACGATAGCAACAAGGATTAGCATTGGCGTTAATAGCTTAGCTGGCGTGAAGTTCAACATCTTCTTAAGGCCAGTCGTAATGAAGCCTGAAGAGTCAGCAACGCCAACACCTAACATAGCAACAAGTACGATGCCTAACGGTGCGAAGCCTGTGAACGTGGTAACCATATTCGCTAGGAAGCTAGCAAGCGCTTCACCAGTTAATAGGTTGTTTACTTCTAGAGCAGCACCCGTTTGAGGGTTGATTAGGTCGAATGAAAGATTCGATAAAAGTGCAGATGCTACCCATACGATAACTAGAGCCCAGAAGAACAGAATTGCAGGGTCTGGAATTTTGTTGCCGGCGCGTTCAATGAAGTTTAGAAAGCGGTCCATCCCACTGATCTTCTCAGTCGATGGTGCTTTTTTTACAGCTTGGTTACTCATTGTAACTCCATATGTGATGTTGTTTGTTTAGGCCTAATAAAAGTTTTGACCATGGCCTATTGGTACAGCACATATTCTATTAAAGTCGCTGTTAAAAAGCACAAGGTTCCACATCATTTTCCATAAATGGAGACATATTTTGCAAAAATACTGTACAACAGCAACAATATAAAAACACAAAAAACACCATTCCATATACAGAGTTTTAACTGGCACGTAAACAATGTCCGAGGAGTGAAAACTATCAGTAAAGGGGATGCGTAGGCCTTGGCATGCAGTAAACGTTTGCTTAATAGATCAATCAAACTCACTGTATTTGGAGAGCAGAGTCTCGAGGTAAATGCTTTGCGAATGGTTCATACGATCTTGCCATGCAACGGAAACAGTAATGCTTTTTAACGCTCCCGACAAAGCGCCAGCAGCATTCTCCACTTCACAAGTCATCGCATACCCAGAGTCCGACAAACCGGATAAAGGATCTGAGCTTGCTGTGTTGAGACAATAGTTCGCTTGATTGAGTTGCGAAAAAGGAATAAGCCCTATTGCCCCACTCACATCTGAGACTCGCGTTCGATAATATTCCATTTGCCTTTCAGCAAAGTGAAGTGCCTCTACACTGTGAAGCGCAAAGTCCGACTTTTGCTCCGCATAAACTTGCAGCTTAACCAACCCTAGAGAAGCTACACCGATCAATAGAAAAGAGATAAGAACCTCTATCAGGCTAAAACCTGAGTGTTTAGAAATCATTCCATGATCCTCGCTTCCATTTAACTACTGGATTCCCACCCGGAATATTCCCTGAATCAAAGTCCAAACTTAGTGCCACGCCAAACACAGTCATCCCCCCAGGAGTATCAAAAACGTAGCCTCCTTTAGGTTTAAAAGAACCTCTGGAAAAGAAAGTTAATTTTTCTTTTTGCGCGGCTGTTAATTCAGCATCCGCAAGGTTTGCTGTTGTAGATACCTTTGCGGTCCAGCGACCTGACAGATCTGTTCCCGTACCTATCAATGAAGTAAATAAGTGATAAATTACTCCAGGAAAATTATTCGCCCCATTTACGGCAACTATCCCATCCTGAATAACAAGGATTTTTGAATCATTGCCAATTTCTGATTCACTCAGACTTCCTCCGTCTTCAAGGTCACAATCACCAATAACCCAGACTTTATTATTAATCGCGAATGCGTCCTTTATTTTGTCTTGGCATGTATTCCCGGAGTCTCCACTCACACTGCCAACTATTACTTCATAGTCTACTTTTATCGCCGGCAGATTATCCCGAGTATTACCAAAAAAACTCTCGAAAGGATCTAAAGTTCCATCGTGTACAAAGTCATTTTCAATCAGTTTTCCATCACCTTTGTGCGAGTTATCACTCCCATTAACAGTCAAGTCATAATCCCACTGGCTGTTCTTCTTACATTTGGAATCATCGCACTCATACTCTGAGCTACCAGTATCTGTTTTATAGGCACTGTTACATATCACACCTGTTGGGTTTAGTGTTTTAAAAGCCCCATTAATTATTAACTGCTCACTATATCTTACAGACACACACCTATCGGAACCTTCGACATCAGGGACAAACTCATTAGCCCCTATCAACTTAAGATTTGATCGTGCTTGAATAGCTCCCACAGAGCGAGACACCGAATATATGCTTTTAGATAGGAGATGTTTATCGCTCTTTGAACTTACTATATACCGACTGTGCCCACTAGTAGATGGAGAAAAGCCAATCATAGAGAGGTCGCAAGAACCATAGTTTTGCTCAATAGGGTGAATAGACGAGTCAGTTTTCATTATTGAATATGCACACTCTAAACCACCTTCTGAACGCCAATGATTTTGCCTTCCTTCCACCTCATTCTGAGCCACTTTAATTTGATGAAACACACTGCGATACGTGCCTAACGTCACCACTAAAGCACCAACTAAAAGCACCGATGTGATCAACAAGGTCACCACGCCGCGTTGCTTTCTAAACACCATCATTGCCAGTTCCTTTGTTTAACGGAAAACGAAACCGATTTGGTAACACCTGCGGTTGGAATTGAAGCCGTAATGCTGATATCGGTAAGCGTGGTTTTAATAGAGTTCTGCTCTAATAACTGTGCATCAACGCTGAATGCGTCTACCTCGATCAGGCTGTCATCGAAAAGTGAGTAACATCCAGTAACCTGATTAAAAATAGGAATCGCCTCAGATACAGTGGTGCCCTTCTCACAAATTTGTAGCTTGGTTCCATCTTTCCGATAAACGATATTTCGATTATCTTTGTTTCCGTTCGAGCCCTCTCTGAAATAGACAAACCCAACGGCAACACCGCCACTCACTTGGATGGTGTTACTCGCTCCAGACAACTTGATTGAGTAACCATTAGAGCCATCGTAGCCCGCCCGTTGGATATCCTCCTTCATCACCTGCATCGTACTGGTTAGATTTTGCAGCAGTAATAACTCAATGCCTTTATCTTTAGCAATTCTCTGCCCTGTTATAAAGACACTACCGATAATCGAAATCGCGAACACACCAATCACAGACGCCACCATTAACTCAATTAATGATGTGCCTTGCTGCTTGCTAGGAGCTACCGCTGTCGATTTAACAGGCATCATAGCCATACTGTGCACTCGATTCACCGCACACCTTAATTCGCCCCGGTGGACTGGATAATTTGATCAACATCCGATCGGTTGAAGCTGTATTAGGAGCTAAATAGAGAGTCCCACGAGCAGGCCTCCCACGAACGCTCTCAAAAGTAATTCTGTCTCCGGTGTAATTATGAGAAAAAGAAAGGTCACGAAAAGGTTCACCCGACAACTGCAGTAAGGTTTCTCCTGACAAGTCTTCGGTTGGTTTTAACCAAACAGTCCAATCTCCAGTTGATTGCACTTCATTCTTTTCCATCGAGAAATGAACCCAAAGATCTTGATTCCTTTTTACTGACTCTGACTTGGCCTGAATAAGGAAACCATTCAACTCGCTAGCCAATCTCTGCATCTTCACAGCTTGCGTTACTGAACTAAAACTCGGGGCAGCCGTCGCTATCAGTATCGATAACACCGACACCGTGATTAAAAGCTCTAATAAAGTAAACCCGCGAGTCATTTCCCAATTTCCTATGTAATACCGCTCGTAACCGTATTTAATCTTGCGCCGATGCTACCACCGGAGAAAAATAGGCAGAGATATTAAAGGAAACTACTCGCGATGATTCGAAGAAATATATGCAACAACAACAACTTAAGCATTAGAGGGATGACATTGATCGAATTATTGATCGCTGTCGCCATCGTGGGGATACTCGGCGCCATTGCCTATCCAAGTTATACAAACCATGTAATCAAAGCGCATCGAGTCACAGCGATAGCTGATATGACAAAGATACAATTGGAAATAGAGACGCTGTACACGGGGAACTATGCATCCGCAGCGGAGAATATTATTTCCGGAGGGACATGTTTGTTTTGCGATACCGACACCAGCCGATACACGTTAGCGATTTCGGCGAGTAGTACAACCTATGCCATTCAAGCAGAACCACTTTCACAGCAAGTGAATGATGAATGTTTAGACTCGAATACCGATATATTGGAATTACACCACTCGGGTGTTTCAGAGCCAGAAGCGTGTTGGAAGTAACAAGAACAACCACCAAAGGGCTCGATAATTTATCTGAGAAATCTCGACTCTTTCTTCTCTGATCTTCTTTTCTCTGATCTACAGATACAAAAAAGCCTGCACACTGGCAGGCTTTAAAAATTTCAAATCACTATCAATTACTTAGTTAGGTCATCGAAGAAGTTTTTAACACCGCTGAAGAAACCTTCAGACTTTGGCTTGTGCTTGCTTGCCGCTTCACCACAACATGTTTCTTCGAATTCACGCAGTAGTTCTTTCTGGCGAGAGCTTAGCTTAACCGGTGTTTCAACCACTAGTTTAACGATTAGGTCACCCACACCGCCGCCACGAACGCCTTTCACGCCTTTGCCACGCATACGGAACATACGGCCCGTTTGTGTTTCTTCTGGCACTTTAAGATTTACACGACCATCTAGTGTTGGAACTTCAACTTCACCGCCTAAAGCAGCCATAGAGAAGCTTACTGGCACTTCACAGTAAAGGTTGTTGCCGTCACGCTCAAAGATATTGTGCTCTTTTACGTGTACTTGTACGTACAAGTCGCCAGCTGGAGCGCCGTGCTCCCCTGCTTCGCCTTCGCCAGATAGACGAATGCGATCACCAGTATCAACACCTGCTGGGATCTTAACGTTAAGCGTTTTCGTCTTCTGTTTGCGACCTTGACCATGACATGAGTTACATGGGTCTTTGATGATCTTGCCTTTACCGTTACAAGTAGGACAAGTCTGTTGAACCGCAAAGAAACCTTGGCGCATTTGTACCTGGCCGTGGCCATGACAAGTACCACACGTTTGTGCAGAAGAACCCGCTTTAGCACCGCTACCATCACAAATGTCACATTCAACAAGTGTTGGTACTTCAATCTCTTTAGATACACCACGAACGGCTTCTTCTAGAGAAAGCTCCATGTTGTAACGCAAATCAGAACCACGTTGTGCACGCGCTTGACCACCACCACGACGACCGCCGCCGAAGATATCGCCAAATACGTCACCGAAGATATCGCCGAAGTCACCTTGGCCACCGCCGCCGTAACCGCCGCCACCCATGCCACCTTGTTCAAAAGCTGCGTGGCCGTATTGGTCGTAAGCTGCTTTCTTTTGAGAATCGGTTAGGATCTCGTACGCTACTTTTACTTCTTTAAATTTGTCTGCTGCGCTGTCATCACCCTGATTACGGTCCGGGTGGAATTTCATCGCTAAGCGTTTGTACGCTTTTTTAATATCGCGCTCTGATGCATCGCGGCTTACGCCTAATACTTCGTAAAAATCACGTTTTGACATGTTCTAGGTCACCAAATAATTGCTACTACCGAATGATCACTTCAGTAGTCTATGTATCAATCTAGATAAAAGTTCTGCCGGCTGAAACGCCGAATAAAGCTATTATCTAGATCGACAAGTCTAAATACAAATTTACGGGCGTGAGAGTTACCTCTGACGCCCGCAATAATAAGTCTTTGAGACAAATTTCTAAGCAGATAGCTTGAGTCCTAAGTGGAAGCGCGGAGCCTACGTTAGTAGGTGAGCACTTCCGATAACGAAATCAGGCTACTCTGCGACGAAATTATTTTTTGTCTTCTTTAACTTCTTCAAACTCAGCATCAACAACGTCGTCATCTTGCTTAGGTTGTTCACCAGCGTCAGCACCAGCTTGTTCAGCTTGAGCTTTCTGTTGAGCAATTTCCATTAGCTTTTGAGCTGCTTGCATAAGTTCTTGAACTTTAGCGTCGATAGCTTCTTTGTCGTCACCAGACTTAACTGATTCTAGAGCTTCGATAGCTGCTTCGATTTTAGCTTTCTCGTCTGCAGGTAGAGCTTCACCAGCTTCTTCTACTTGCTTCTTAGTGCCGTGAATCATTTGGTCAGCTTGGTTACGTGCAGTTACTAGCTCTTCGAACTTCTTGTCAGCTTCTTTGTTAGCTTCTGCTTCTTGAACCATTGCTTCGATCTCTTCCTCAGACAAACCGCCTGATGCTTGGATAGTGATCTTCTGCTCTTTACCCGTCGCTTTATCTTTAGCAGATACGTTCAGGATACCATCAGCATCTAGGTCGAATGTTACTTCAACTTGTGGCATGCCACGTGGTGCTGGTTGGATACCTTCTAGGTTGAACTGACCAAGAGACTTGTTGTAAGTCGCTTGCTTACGCTCACCTTGAAGAACATGGATAGTTACTGCGCTTTGGTTGTCTTCAGCTGTAGAGAACACTTGATCCGCTTTAGTAGGGATAGTTGTGTTTTTCTCGATAAGCTTAGTCATTACGCCACCCATCGTTTCGATACCGAAAGATAGAGGAGTAACGTCTAGAAGAAGAACGTCTTTAACTTCACCAGCTAGTACACCACCTTGAACAGCAGCACCCATTGCAACAGCTTCGTCAGGGTTCACGTCTTTACGTGGCTCTTTACCGAAGAATTCAGTTACTTTAGCTTGAACCATAGGCATACGAGTCTGACCACCAACTAGGATAACGTCAGTGATTTCGCCTACAGATAGGTCAGCATCTGCTAGAGCAACTTTTAGTGGCTCAAGAGAACGTTGAACTAGGTCTTCAACTAGAGACTCAAGCTTCGCACGAGTCACTTTGATGTTCATGTGCTTAGGACCAGTCGCATCAGCAGTAACGTAAGGTAGGTTTACGTCAGTTTGAGTAGTAGAAGAAAGCTCGATTTTCGCTTTTTCTGCTGCTTCTTTAACACGCTGCATTGCTAGTGGATCAGATTTAAGGTTGATACCTTGCTCTTTCTTGAACTCATCTACTAGGTAGTTGATCATGCGGTTATCGAAATCTTCACCACCAAGGTGAGTATCACCGTTAGTTGAAAGAACTTCGAAAGTCTTCTCGCCTTCTACTTCATCGATTTCGATGATAGAGATATCGAATGTACCACCACCAAGGTCGTATACAGCGATAGTGCGATCACCACCTTGCTTGTCTAAGCCGTAAGCCAGAGCAGCAGCAGTAGGTTCGTTGATGATACGTTTAACATCTAGACCAGCGATACGGCCAGCATCTTTCGTTGCTTGACGTTGAGCATCGTTGAAGTAAGCAGGAACAGTTACAACTGCGCCAGTTACTTCTTCGCCTAGGAAGTCTTCAGCTGTTTTCTTCATTTTCTTAAGAACTTCAGCAGATACTTGAGGAGCAGCCATTTTTTGGCCTTGCGCTTCAACCCATGCATCACCGTTATCAGCTTTAACAATGTTAAAAGGCATGATTTCGATATCGCGTTGAACTTCTTCATCTTCAAAACGACGACCGATTAGACGCTTAATCGCGTATAGCGTGTTTTGAGGGTTAGTAACTGCTTGACGTTTCGCAGGTTGACCAACTAGCGTCTCGCCTTCAGTGTATGCGATTACCGATGCTGTTGTGCGTTCGCCTTCAGCATTTTCTAATACGCGTGGTTTGTCACCGTCAAGAACAGCAACACAAGAGTTAGTAGTACCTAAATCAATACCAATGATTCGACCCATCAGGCTTTCTCCGAATAAATTCTATTTAGTTTTTTGCTATACCCACTATGTGGGGGGTAGTAATCAGGGATTCAACCCTAATACACAAAATTTAAATGCAAATGTATTTTGCTTTCGTATGCACCATAGATAAGGGCTGCAAACTAATTTTCAAGGGAAATAGGTAAAAAAAATCTGTTTTTTCCCCTATCTTTCTACTTAAAGGTAAAAAGTGGCTTACCCCTTACTGCTTAAGGCTCGAAAGTTGACATATTCACGCGTTCATCTTCATAAATAAAATGTCTCCCTATTCTATCTCGCATAAAAAAAGACCTTCATATGGAAGGTCTTTTTTCAACTAACAGCGAGTCGAACCGTTATTGATTCTGCACTATTTTTGATTCGGCAATATTATTGATTAAGAACTAACTGGTAGAAGCTTGCTTGGGTGTAGTCACCCGCTTCCATACCACGCCACTCACAGGCAGAACTCGACTTCTTAGTATTACACTGGTTATACGCACCCGCTTTGAAGTACATCCAGTCTTGACCGTAACCAAGATCGATATCGTGTCCCTGATATTTACCCTTTGCCAAGTCAACATCATAGGTCTTCACAACAGGTTCGGCTGAGTTTGGATTTTTAGTAAAGGTTAAGTGCATGATGTTATCTTTGATATTCACATCATATGAGAACACTTCACCTAGCTTGATACCATCAGTAGGATCCGAGCTGCCTTTTTTCAGATTGTATTGGCCAAATACATCATGGCGAATGTCTTTACGAAGCTTCTTACCATTTTCATCCTTCGCATTTTTCATCTCTGTCGGCGGATTTAATTCATAGTTCCACGTTAACGAACCATGCTCATGCTCTGGCAATTTGCGGTAAACAATTTTCAGAGGTTCATTATCCGACCCATGGATTTGACCAATAACCACAGAGAATGCACCGGTTTTCTTATAGTTACCGCTGGTGCTCACCTGATCAACAGAAAGTGTTGCCGTCATCTGCCCACCGATAGAGCCAAACTCTTCCGCGTTCTTATGGCTTGAAATCGCGAAGTTGTTGCTCGGCGCAGAGTAGCTATCCGCTAGCATCGCTCTTAGCTCACTACGCGTGTTTTTACTGTTTGGCGTCGTTGGAGCTGTATTCGGAGCCACAAACACCATCGCACCAGACTCGGCATCCGTGTAGAACCATTTAGGATGAACGTAAGGCGTGTCTACATTCGACAGTTCCTTTTTACCAATCTCCAGCGTTTTACCTTTTCTAGACCCTTCAGTCGTCAGCTCCGGTAAGTTAATTTTCCATTTAGATAAATCGAAGTTTTGTGCTGGTGCTTTTGCAGGGTCAAGATTGAACTGTTGACCAATATCGTGATTAGAAGCAAGAGCGGGAGCGGCTAAAAGGCTGGCAGTCAGTAGGCCAAGGTAAGACAGCTTCATTATTGGGTTTCCTTTATGTCGTCATAATGTAGGTTGCCAGAACAATATAATAATATTGTATTATTATATGTGATCTATATTAAATATTGAAAACTGATGGCCAATTCGGCACGAGTAAAAAGAAAAAATGAGACTTAACACCAATCAAAGATCTTTTTAGCCAAGTTATCAGATAGCCCAAAGCACTTATCATCAGAAACAAAAAAGCCCCGCTCTCATTGAGCGGGGCTTCTAATTATCGAATCTTAATTAAGAATTATGCTTCTGCTTTCTTTAGCTCAGCTTCTTCGTTAGCTTCAACGCCGATTTCGTTTTCAGATTTCGCTACGATAGTGTTAACCGCAGTATCACCAACAACGTTAGAAGAAGTACAGAACATGTCACAGATACGGTCAACAGCAGCAACAATCGCTAGACCTTCTGGTGGTAAACCTAGTTGGTGCAATAGAACACCGACCATAACCACACCACCACCAGGAACACCACCAGCACCGATAGACAGTAGCAAGATAGTTAGACCTAGAGTAAAGATATCAGCAGTGTTGATTGGCTGACCGAACGCGTTTGCTACGAACATAGTTGCTAGTGCGATGTAGATAGATACACCAGACATGTTCATTGTTGCACCTAGTGGTACACCGAAACCTGCCACTGACTTAGATACGTTTAGTTTGTCCGTCAGAGTACGCATTGTTACTGGAATCGTCGCGTTCGAACTTGCAGTCGATAGTGAGAAAAGGATTTGCTCACGAGTTGCACGTAGGAACTGCTTTGGAGAAATACCAGTGAATGAACCAACCATCATTGGGTAGAAGAAGAAGATCCAGAACACAAGCATCGCTACAACAAGCGCGACATAGCCAGCAACTGACATTAGCGTGTTTGCATCAAGTGTTGCACCTAATTGAATCATCAGAGCAAATACACCGTATGGCGCAAGGCTCATTACTAGGCCGATAAGCTTCATCATGATTTCGTTAGCCATCTTGAATGTCTTGATAGCTGGGCCACCACGAGAATCAAGAGCTTGGATAGCAAGACCAGTCAGAATAGCCATAAAGATGATTTGCAGCATGTCGCCACTTGCAAATGCTTCTACAGGGTTGCTAGGAACGATATTAACAACAAGAGAGAAGATATCTGGCGTTTCAGTTGTTGTAAGCGCAATTGTCTCAGAAACTGTACCCGCTAGATTCGCACCAGCACCCGGTTGGAAAATAAGACCAATCGTTAGAGCAGCTGAAATCGCGATGATGGTGTTAATAATGTAAAGACCAAAGGTTTTACCACCAAGACGACCGAATGAACGAATATCTTTTAGCTCAACGATACCGCAAACAATAGATACGTATACAAGAGGTACTACAAGCAACTTGATAAGTGATACGAACATACCACCAGCACCTTCAGCAGCGCCGAGTAGGTACGTATCAAAAATAGCAATGCCGCTGAATAGGTACTGAATAGCAGTACCAATAATAAGGCCGGCAAACAAGCCTACAAAAATCTTACTTGAGAGCGATTTATCCATCGTTCTTCTCCAGTTTGTTGTGTTTAAAAATTGTACTTTTATAGTTATATATGCGACCCAAATCGCTATATTGCAGTGGATTTTACATACAAAGGTAACAATTAAAAGCATTTATTTACAAAAACATTACAAGTGTGACATCAAAACATTTCTTCATTAACAACCAGTTTCATAATATAAAACTCTAAATCACTGTTCTGGATAAAATAAAAAGAACGACATTCTTAATGCGATTTTGGTGACTATTCACGTGGACTCTCAAGTTACAGGCATAAAAAAAGAGAGGCATATGCCTCTCTTTTCATTTCACGTTAACCAGTGAATTGTTTTGTCGCCGCTATTTTGTTACTTCACAATTGCAATAATCAACTGCTTGGCAAACGGCCACTCAATTACTTAGCAACCATTACCATTGCAGGGCGAATAACACGGCCGTTAAGCTCGTAGCCTTTCTGCATAACAAACATCACAGTGTTTGACTCGTGGTCTGGGCTTTCTTGAATCGACATGGCTTGGTGGAATTCAGGGTTGAATGCTTCACCTTCAGGGTTGATCTCTGTAAGACCAAATTTAGCCACTGTATCTACGAACGTTTTGTGAGTTAGCTCAACACCTTCAAGAATCGGCTTAACCGCTTCGTTCTCAGCATCTGCAGCTTGTACTGCACGCTCTAGGTTATCGATAACAGGTAGTAGGCCTTCAGCGAATTTGTTTAGCGCGTATTTACGTGCTTTATCCACTTCTTGCTCAGTACGACGACGCATATTCTCAACTTCAGCCTTTGCGCGAAGAACAGAATCTTGCTGCTCTTTCACTTTAGACTCACTAGAAAGCAGTGCGGCTTCTAATTGAGCAATTTTTGATTCCTGCTCATCAGCCGCGTCTTCATTCAGTTCAGCTTCTTCAACTTTCTCAGCTTCAGCAATGATCTGATCTAGCTCTTCTTCGGTTACTTTGTTTTCTTCGTTGCTCATGATATCTCCAGAATTCGTTTTCAATGCCAGTGACAGGCGTGTTTGCGCCTCAAATTGATATAAAACACTCGCATAGACGTTCAACTTGCCTTTATTATGGGGATGAAGAATTTTGATTCAAGCCTAATTCGTTTGGAAACGTTATGAAAAAGCCATTTGAAGTCATCGCAATTATTGGTAAACCTCGAGATCAACAAGCAATTCAGACTCATAGAGAGCTCTATCAGTGGTTAAGTACTGAGGGTTATCAAGTGTTTGTTGATGATAGGCTCTCCAGCATTTTGGACGATATCCCACAAGAACATTTTTCTAGCCTGATTGAATTGGGTAAACGTGCCGATCTCGCAATTGTTGTGGGTGGTGATGGAAATATGCTCGGTGCCGCTAGAATCTTGTCACGTTTCGACATTTCAGTGATAGGTGTTAACCGAGGTAATCTTGGTTTCCTAACCGATCTCAACCCTGAAAACTTCCAGAGCGCGCTGACTGATGTGCTTAAGGGAGAGTTCATGGAAGAAGAGCGCTTCTTACTTGAAACTGAAATTCATCGTCACGGCCAGATAAAAAGCCACAATGCAGCCCTTAATGAGGCTGTACTGCACCCCGGCCAAGTCGCGCACATGATCGAGTTCGAAGTGTATATTGATGACAGCTTCGCCTTCTCACAGCGCTCTGATGGCTTAATCGTCTCAACACCGACAGGTTCTACTGCTTATTCGCTTTCTGGCGGCGGCCCTATCCTGTCATCAAGCCTAAATGCTATCTCACTAGTGCCAATGTTCCCGCACACCCTTTCAAGCCGCCCACTGGTGGTGGATGGAAAACGTCGTATCAAGTTGATCGTATCGCCTGATAACCGCGGCACTCAAGAAGTCAGCTGCGATGGTCAAATCTCGTTACCGGTTTCTCCTGGCGACGAGATCCATATTTACCAAAGCCCAAATGTGCTCAAGCTAATCCACCCTAAAGACTACAATTACTACCATGTTCTACGTAACAAACTAGGCTGGTCGAGTAAGCTGTTCTAAAAGAATAAACGCTCCAGTGGTAACCGAAAATTTGAAAGGCTGACGACATTCGTCAGCCTTTTTTATTGCCAGTAAAAAGCCCGTCGGCTCACGCTTCTCTTCAATTCCTTATACCGTCAGTCCCGAGAAGGAGGAACGACTGAGTTGGGAATCTATAGCGGTATCAGTGATCTACGGACGCACTCAATTCTGAGTTCGGTCACAAAAAATTTTCACCTGTCGACTTTACTGTATAAAGAAACAGTATATACTGAGCTTATATACAGTATTGTTCAGTTATACAGGTAAATAAAAATGCTGGCTCATCTAAGTGTTAATAATTTCGCTATTGTTAAGTCTTTACAGCTAGAACTTTCTAAAGGCATGACAACAATCACCGGTGAAACTGGTGCGGGTAAATCTATCGCTATCGATGCTTTAGGCTTATGTCTTGGAGGAAGATCAGATGCGGGAATGGTTCGACAAGGTGAAGAAAAAACCGAAGTCAGTGCTGCTTTTTTACTTGAGAACAATCTACACGCTACCCGCTGGTTAGAAGACAACGAATTGCTTGATGGCAGTGAATGCATCTTGCGCAGAACCATCTCAAAAGAAGGTCGCTCTCGCGCATTCATTAACGGCAGTCCTGTCCCTCTTTCACAATTGAAATCGCTTGGGCAGCTGTTGATCAACATTCACGGTCAACACGCGCACCATCAATTGATGAAGAGCGATTACCAAATGGCCATGCTTGATCAATACGCAGGCCACTTGAACCTGTTGAAATCGACACGTAATGCTTACCAAGCCTGGCGACAAGCCGATAACCACTTGAAAGAGTTACGTGAAAATAGCCAGCAAAATCAAGCTCAAAAACAACTTCTTGAATACCAAATCAAAGAGTTAAATGAGCTGTCTATTGGGGAGGAAGAATATGAAGACCTCGAACAAGAGCATAAGCGCCTCTCCAATAGCGGAGAATTGGCCACAACCTGTCAGCAAGCTATCGAGCTTATTTATGAAGGCGAAGAAGTTAATGCGCTTGGTATTCTGCAATCGGCCAATAACTCCCTGATTCAGTTAGCTGAGCTTGATGAAAGATTGGCTGAATTACCGAGCTTACTGTCTGAAGCCATTATTCAGATTGAAGAGACCAATAACGAATTAAGAACCTACCTAGACAGCATTGATGTCGATCCAGGTCGTATGGCTTACGTTGAAGAGCGTTTCTCTAAAGTGATGTCGATGTCTCGTAAGCACCACGTATTACCAGAAGAGCTTTACAAGCACCATCAAGACTTATTACAACAGGTTGAAGCGCTTGATTGCTCCGATGAAAAACTCGAAGACCTAGCAAACGAGGTAGAAAACCAATACCAATCGTTCGTTGCCAAATCAGAGAAGCTTCATAAATCTCGAACTCGTTATGCAAAAGAGCTCAACAAACTGATCACGCAAAGCATGCACGAACTGAGCATGGAAAAAGCGCAGTTTGCCATTGAAGTGAACAACACCAACACGCACCCTTCCCCATTGGGTATGGATAACGTGACCTTCATTGTTTCGACCAACCCAGGCCAACCAATGCAGCCAATTGCCAAAGTAGCTTCTGGTGGTGAGTTATCACGAATCTCACTGGCGATTCAGGTGATAACAGCGCAAAAAGTGGATACACCAAGCCTTATTTTCGATGAAGTAGATGTGGGTATCAGTGGACCAACGGCTGCGGTTGTCGGAAAAATGCTACGTAAGCTGGGCGAATCTACGCAGGTGATGTGTGTAACTCACTTACCTCAAGTTGCCGGTTGCGGTCACCAACAGCTGTTTGTTGCGAAGAACACGAAATCAGGTAAAACCGAGACTCAAATGCACACGCTTGATGAACAACAACGCGTTTCAGAGCTTGCTCGACTGCTTGGTGGCAGCCAAATTACCGAATCGACACTTGCCAATGCAAAAGAGTTATTAATCGCAGCTTAGGTTACATATTCGGCAACTTTCTGATAATTTACCGAAAATTCTTGGCAATTTTGCAACTTAATTCAAAATTGCCAGTCATAACAAGCTCAAAGCGCAAGGAGCTTTTTACTTCTTGCTGGAGCTTGTTTATTATCAGGCAGTATTTTAGCGAAGAAAGATCTCAAACTATGCGAATTAAAAAGTGGTTAGTTGCAGTTCCACTTGCACTAACAATGTTGACCGGTTGCTCTCTACTAGAGAAGTTGGTTTATCGAATTGACATCAATCAGGGTAACTATGTTGAACAAGAAGCTGTCGATCAGCTCAAGTTTGGCATGACAAAAACACAAGTTCGTTACGTTATGGGCTCACCAATGCTTATCGAAAACGGCTACCCAGATACGTGGTATTACATTTACCACCACCAAAAAGGCCATGAAGACCCTATTCAGAAAAACCTAGTCGTTAACTTTGATGCCACAGGCACTCTAGTAACGATCAACGGTGATTTTGAAGCCAGTGATGAGTTCTTCGAAAGCCTTCGCTAGCTTTCAACCAACAAAGCTTTCCAGTCAACAAAGCTCTTAGCCGATAAAGCTATCAGTCGACAAAGCTATCGGTCGACAAAGCAAGAATCGCAAAAGCCTGCTAACACGAGCAGGCTTTTTAATATCCGCTAACAAATTAAGTGCGTTGTCTAACCAACAGGCACAAAAAAGCTCGCCAATATAGCGAGCTCTCTTCTTAGTCGAATTTGTTTAGCATTACGATTTAGCAGCTGCTGCTTTCGCTTGCTCAGCACGCTTACGGCGAATCTCTTTTGGATCGGCTAACAGTGCACGGTAGATTTCGATACGGTCTTTATCACGAACCGTCGCATCTAGCTTAACGTTACGGCTGAACACGCCAACCTTATTTTTCGCTAAGTCGATTTCTGGATACAGTTCCAAAACACCAGACTGCGCAATAATCTCTTCCACAGTCGCGTTTTTGTTCACCACCAAGGTAAACACACGCTGTTCGTGCGGAAGCGCAAACACAACCTCTACGTGGATCATATCCGATTCAATAGTCATGGCTTAATAAACCTGTTTCGCGCGTTGAGTAAAAGCACTGACCATATTGCTCGTCAGCTCATTGAAAACCTTACCAAATGCCATTTCAATCATTCGGCTAGAAAATTCAAACTCCAACTTAAGCTCAACCTTACACGCTTGCTCATCGAGCGGAGTAAAATACCAACCGCCCTGCAATTTTTTGAACGGGCCGTCCACCAGCTCCATCAAGATCTCAGCACCATCCGCTAAGCGGTTCGATGTGGTAAATGTTTTGCTGATACCAGCTTTAGAGACATCAACCGAAGCCACCATAGTTGAATCTGAAGATTCGATCACACGTGAACCAGAACACCCTGGCAAAAACTCGTGATAACGAGCAACATCATTGACCAAGCTGAACATCTGGTCGGCACTAAACGACACTAATGCTGAACGAGTAACCTTTGGCATATAGACTCCTGTTAAAGACAGCGTTACATTAACACAAACTGCAATTTTAATTGTATTGGGCCAGAGCGCAAATAAAAAGGATTCCCCAACTAGGGTGCAATCCGTATAATGAGGCCATTATGGCAAAGAATAAATCAAAATCAAAAGCCGGTAGTAATACCATTGCGCTTAATAAGAAAGCTCGCCACGAATATTTCATCGATGATGAGATAGAAGCGGGGCTTGAGCTACAAGGCTGGGAAGTAAAATCCCTACGTGAAGGCAAAACCAATATCGCAGAAAGCTACGTCTACATCCGAGACGGCGAAGCATTCATCAGTGGTATGACGATCACTCCGCTCACTCAGGCGAGTACTCATATCGTGGCGAACCCAACACGTATCCGTAAACTACTTATGTCGAGAAAAGAGCTCGACAACCTTATCGGTCGTATTAACCGTGAAGGCATGACACTTGTCGCAACCGCACTTTACTGGTCTCGCTCTTGGGCGAAGATTAAAGTTGGCGTAGCGAAAGGTAAAAAGCTGCACGATAAACGTACTGATATGAAAGAAAAAGATTGGGCGAGAGATAAAGCACGAATTATGAAGAGTAATTTGCGTTAATTTTAAGCACTTAAACGCACAGTGCTAGACAGGCAATGCTTTTCTGGTACTATGCAAATAACACTTGGGGCTGATTTAGGATTCGACAGGAATTTTGAAGTCTGAGGTGCATGCCGTGGGGCGGTTGGCCACGTTAAAAGCCGCAAAAAAATAGTCGCAAACGACGAAAACTACGCACTAGCAGCTTAATAACCTGCTCAGAGCTCTCTTACCCTAGCTTCCGCTCGTAAGACGGGGACCAATAAGAGATCAAACCCAAACTAGCTAGCGCGGATTCTCCCACCTGAGAGGAAAAGCGCGAATAACAATTCAGGTTAGCCTTTAACTAGCGTGTCGGTTCGCAGGTTGCTGGTGAAATTAAAGATCGACTAAGCATGTAGTACCAATGATGAATGATTTTTGGACGCGGGTTCAACTCCCGCCAGCTCCACCAAACGTTTGGAAAGGGCCAACTCGAAAGAGTTGGCCCTTTTTTTATCTTTATTTTACTTGCCACAATATGACAATTTACATTTATAACAATGAGTTACTATTAGCACGCCGACAATAAAACCAGACACTCAATAAAAAACCACACATCCCTTTGCTGAAATGTGTGGCCGTTTAGAACTGTTCTCTTACGAACTTAGATAAGTTTAGGTGTTAATCCATATCACCCAACAAGTAATCTTCATCGCTACTCACTACCGCGCCGTGCTTCAAGAAGTTCTTACCTAGGATCATGCTGTATTCAAAGCGAGAGCGATCTTGAAGGTTTACCCTCACCTCTTTCTCTAAGTCTCCGAGCTTAACCTTCATTTCTACTACAGGGCGAATGTTCACCTTCTCGCCTTTCTTGGCTTTAATGCGCATTACATCAATCACTGGCTTGGTGAAATCTTGCTTATCGCCTTGGTTGTTTTGATAGGTAAAACTCACCATGTCTTGGCCGTCTTTCTTAAATCGTTTGATGTTGACTGCATTCATTGAGCTCACATCCGCACCAGTGTCGAGCTTGGCCGGGAACTTCATACCGTTCACTTCAACAACTTCGATGTGCCCTACTTTAAACAGCGGCTCAGCTTTCAAAAGGTAGTCAGATCGAGTGTTCACATACACACCGTCTTTTGCCATCTTCTTGCCTAAAATAAAGTACGCTTCTTTCTCATTTGTATTGAGCACATCGATGGCAAACTCTTGCGTACGCACTTTTCCTGACACCGCAAACTCACCACTTACAACCGGACGAGTATCATCACCGACTTTAAGCTTCTTAATAATTGGCTTGGTCACCTTCTGCTTCTCACCATTTACATCTGTAAGGTAAAATTCAACGGAGGCATCTTTGCCTTTACCTGTCATTTCAAAACTGTCGACCTTCAACAGAGGCGTGTTGACAGTGAAAGAGGCAACGGCCTTGAGTGGGAAGTCATCAAGGGTGATGTCCTCTTCTGGAGAAATAACCAAAGGTTCACTCTTTTTAGCGACGTCACTAAAACTTTCTGAACCTTCAGAAAGAATATTTTCTGCATTGGTATCAATCATGAAAAGTTCACTGGCGGTACTGGTACCAAATCTCAACTGCGACTCACTACTCGAGCGCTCACGTAGGTACACCAGAACGTCTTTAGTTGTGTTTTCATCGAGTTGAACCGGCACATACACCAAAGGTCTTTTCTTACCACTCACGCTTAACATACGAACTAATGGCAGTGTCATCTCTTTCTGCTTGCCATCGTTGTCGAACATATCAAACGTCACTTCACTGTTCTTCTTATCTACATCGATGTCTTTTGCATGAAGGATGCTGTAGCGATTTTTTAATGAGAAGGTCGCGTTCATCGCCATTCCAGAGATAGACACCACCTCTTTTCGGCCAACAACGGTCGCGTTTTCCTGCTCTTGCAAGTAGTCATAGCCCGCAAACACTAAAGCGTTATCCGCAAGGAAGGTTTTACCAATCAGCACAGGCGCAGAGAAATGGCTTCTGTCGGTCAGGTTAACATCGGTTTTTAGCTCTTGGTCTGCAATGGTGAGCGACATTTTTACGGTAGGACGAAGCAAAGGTGTGCTGCTGGTGCGGCTTCGTATCATGCTGACACGCTCTAAAGGCGCTTCGATTAATACCATATCTCCCGTACGTGGGTTTTGAACCTTGAAAGAGACCACAGCTTCATATTTCGCAAAGGTACTTCCATTCCAATCATCGTAATCAACATCGGAATTATTCAACAAGTCTTCGGTTAATGCCGCCATCAACTCTTTGTCTTTGAGGTTTTTGTAGTCGGCATTCGTGCTCTTCACATGAATATCTTCAGCATGCATAGAAGTGGTTTCTGCACCGGTATCAATTTTACCAATGAAAGGAACGTCTTTTAGCCCTTGAACACTAGAGAGGTATACATTCTCTGTACGGCCTAATACCGCCTTACCATCGAGTTCGTAAGTCGGGTTTTGAGTGGTAGGTGAAGTGTCAGTAGCCAAAGTATATTGTGAAAAAAGTAGAGTGCTTAAAAGAGTTAGAGCCAAAGGTATCTTTTTCATTAGTTGGTCCGTTGTGATCAGTTCACTAATAATACTGGCGATTCGGTAAAGAGTTCCCCCACCAGTAATGGTTCTCACAAAACGTTAACGCTATGAGTTTTTCAATGACAAACCGATGACTTTGCGCTGCATTCGCTTATCGATTATTGACTAATGGATACCCAATAATCTTTTCAATACTCGGTGTTCTATTGGAGAAATGAATACAAAAAAGGCCAACGACAAGCGCTGACCTTAGCGATTCAAAACACACCTGAAGCGAGTTTAACTTGCTAAAACACAAACGGTTCTAGATAAACATAGCACTAAAAAGTCCCAACTGTTTTCTTTGCACAGATAGCCCGAGCTTTTTCTGCGTCCTCACCTTTATTTTTGAGATAGCACTGTCGATAAGATTCGACGTAACGCTCAAATAACACCTTGGCTTCAGGTTTTGGTTTAAAGAGCAGTTGGTTAACGAATTTTCTTGAGCCGACCTCAAAATGCTGAGTATCGATGGGGCTATTCCAATCCCCTCCCCAGATCATAAATCCGTGATGGGCAAACAGCTCCACCACATCTTCAGCCATGCCGCGGCGTTCTATTTCATCACGCGCACGAAAGCGAGTACGGTTCACATAGCTTGTCGCAGATTGTGAAGGCTTTACCGTTATTTTTCCGTTGCTATCGAACTCTAAGAAAGGGTTTTGAACTGGGTTGATGTCTATCGCCACACCATAGGCATGCTTCGACCAACCTCCTCCGCCTGTAATAGGACGAGCGTTAAACGCACTGCTGTTGTTCGCGTCCATTGAGGCGTTATCGTCACCTCTGAATTCACGCATAAGGCGAGCAGAATAAAGAGGAAAATTACGCTGTTTGAGTTCTGAAAAGATTTGTTCAACCGCAGGTGCAACCACATCAAGCACGATCATATTGCCCTGTTGCGTTTCCCCTTTGAAATTAATGAAATCGAAATCCACTTTGGATAGTCGCTCACAACCAACAGGCGCACCACTACTCAAGACATTGTTCTTTTTCATCATGTCGCATTGCCATTGAGATATAGGAGCAACTTGAGCATAACTCGCAGCACTGAGCACAGTGGCCAGCCAGCCGACAATAAAACGTTTCATATCAAAGACTCAAAAATAGTAAGAGTGAAAAGTAGCAGAAGTTGGAAAATAGCATATTAAGCCAAGTTGAGCGCACGCTTTGTTAGCGCGTTTTGTTCCAATAAACAATCTCTCGAACTCGTCCGTTCTGGTCGACATCCGCTTCTCCACCAACATCAGAAGGCTCAGGTAAGGTCGATAATTGCGGAGCGTAATAGGCAACCAACATAAGTACGAACGCATCGTAAATATCGTCTATCGCGACGTCTTTACGCTTGGTATTTGAAATGGCCAACGACAAGCGGTCACACCATTGAGGGGCGAGTTGCTGAATAATAGAAAGCCGTTCCTCTTTGCCCTCTTGCGTTCGTTTTGAACACGCCAGCGGTTCGCCTTTCAATGCTGCAAACACCACCTCAGGATGTGACTCCCTGATAGTAAGATTGGGATGAGTTTCAATGAGCTCATCAAGCTCGCGGATCTTGGGCACAATTCCCCAAGTCTGTTTAGAAAACTTCTTATCGAGCTGCTCCACATTAGCATCACACGCTGCGATGTAATCGGTTTGGTAAACCGCCTCACGACACGGAACAGGAAAAACGGAAGAGCCACGCTTGTTGGTTAGAAAGCGCCTTGCTGCTTTATCGCATAACCTATCTGGAGTGAGCGAGTCACTAAAGCCAATCGGCATATCGATTAACGTCGTCGAACCTGTAAGTTCATCGACCAACTCATCGAGCGTGTTGACCACTTTGAACGTAGGGATCTCGTTGTTAGAGACAATCCAAGCGATCCAACCCGCCTTGCAGCCATCAATTCCGATGTATTTCATTGTGTTCTCAAATTACGTGCTCATGTTATGTACGTACTGTCGCTAACTATCGGCTTTGAATCAACTTAACTCCGGTATATATGCCCACAATGATACTCAACACAGAAAAAACACCCGCCAACGACAGCACTGGCATCGCCACTAACAGCTGAGTATCGTTCCCGCCACCTGCCATTACGGCTCCAAAGCCCATAAGCACACCAGCAACCAAGTGTTTACCCAATCGACGTATCGGACTCAACCTCAAAGAAAAAGACCCAGTAAACAACGCGGCGCTGACCATTCCAACTAACAGAGAGATCATCAATATAAAGCGCTCACTGCTTGGCCAATCTTCGGCTTTGCCGTGCCAAAGAGAAGTCCCCATAGATTTCAACAATCCACTTGGCGTCCAGTGTGGCTCATACAAGAAAACAAAGCCTGCCATTAACCCAATCCCCAACATTGAGAACCATAACTTGCGATTTACCGCATTCATGAAGTAGCAACTCACCACAATAATGAACGAAATGCCCCCAAGGAATGCATATCGGGAAAAATCAGATAAAACCAACCGAGAACCTTTTAACTCCGTCGGTAAAGCTGGAGCAAACAACAACCAAGCAACGAACCACCCTAATATGGTCGCCAACATAACCACTTCGCCACGAGCTAAACGACTCACCGTAGAGACGCCGCAACCACTATTAATTGCCGCGCCAATACCAAACAGAAAACCACCAAACAGAGAAAACAGACTCGGCCAAAACGCAGAAGATAAAGCTCGTCCTTCCACTGCCGATCCTAATGCCATAAACACCCAAGCCAATGAGCCACTAAACACAATCGCGACAATCAACATTGGTGATCCGCTTGTCGCCTCTTTTACGCCCCGAACCATGCAAAGGCCGGTAGTTTGGGCGAGGTATCCCACCAGAAAAATGCAGAGCAAAGCGAGAATAAACAACATACACAGCCTCCGAATTGCATTGATTTTATTAGTGCCGTTGGTTAAATATAGTCAGAACATCCAATAACAGCGTGCAAGCACAAGCCCGAACAGGGATAATTGTTTTGATAATTAACCGCCCTCAAACACCCAGCCGATAAAGACTAATGACCACATATTCGTATATAGACATCCCATTTAACCTGCGCCACACCTGTTGGTTTTGTGGTGAACCTTCCAATGATGTTGTTGAATTCCCTAAGACTGCACAGGCTATTGCCAAGATAGACTATTCACCGATTGCACTGCCGGCTTGTAAGGAGTGCGCGGGTGTTAGGTATGCAAAGGATCTAACCTCAATTTGGGCGGTGCGCGATCAGATAAAACACGCACTCATCGATAAGTACGCAAAGCACCTAGGCATTGGTGAGAACTGGACGGAGCAAGAGCTTATTGATTCTGATTTCTCTGGCTCGACGCTCGGTGGGTTTGGGCGCAGTGCTTGGAAGATGTATCAAATAGCCAAACAGCGAATCGACTATAAAGGTTGGCCTTTGTCCGTTGATGACATTTTAATAGAGGTCTACGACGAAACCAGTGGCTTTGAATTCGACGGTACTCGCTATGCTTCAATCAATTCATGTATCGATTATTTCACTAAGGCTGCGGGCGTAGACAAAGAGCTGCTATCTCAACTTGTCGACATAGTTTCAACAGACCGTTTTAGCTACGCACTACGAATCGCCAAGCTAAACAAGAATGTCTCTAATACCAAACGCTCAGAGATCGTCGAAGAGGTGTTACAGCAAGAGTCTGAACAAGAAGAGATACTGCTTGAACAAGCCAATTCACTGTTCAACCCGAATGTCGAAGAAGTGAGTATCTCTGGCTCAATAGCGCCTGTATTTGCCATTCAATGGGCAATGATGAATAACGTTAAAGATTTAGCTCACCTTTGTGCGATCGAGGATGATTATTTTGACTATTTCGAGCATCTTGGTGGCCCTGCGGCTTTCATGTCTTATAACGGCCTACAACTCTATTTAGAGTCGCGTCAAGATCCTGAATGGGTAGAAAAATCGGACCCAAATAAACAATATTGGTGATCATTAACCATTACTGGTGAACACGTGTAAGCTCGATAAGTGTGTCAAACATCTATTGTTAGTCTTTGTTTTATATAAAGATCTAAAAATTACCACCTATAACAGTTAATTGTTGCAATTTGGTTAAATAGAGTGAAAACTTCAAGCATCTAAAACTATTTAATCACTGCAATCTTGCGGTGAGTAAGGAGTGAATTGTGCTTGCTGTTCTTCGTATTATTTTGGCTACGGTGTTTATTATTTTCACCACCCTCTGTGCTTTTGTTTACTGCTTGTTTAGCCCCAAGAACCCCAAGCATGTTTACGTTTTCTGTCGTTGGTTCAACCAGCTACAAAAGATCGTCGGTGTAAAACTGGTGCAGCGCGGCCTAGACAATGCGCCGACATCAGAAAAAAGCGTCTACATCTCTAACCACCAAAGCATATTAGACTTTGTGACTGACCCTGGGATGCTAAGGCCTCGTACCGTTTCTTTAGGCAAGCGCGATTTGTTGTATGTGCCTTTCTTTGGTCTGCTGTATTGGATCACCGGTAACATCATGATTAACCGCGAAGATAAATCCAAAGCACGCGATACGATCAAGCAAGTGGCAGAAGCCATTCATCAGCGAAATCTGTCTGTTTGGGTTTACCCTGAAGGAACGCGCAGTAAAGGGCGTGGACTACTGCCATTCAAAACGGGCGCTTTTCGAATGGCGATTGAAGCTGGCGTGCCTATCACCCCGATGTGTACCAGCACCACACACAATAAGATTGACCTCAACCGAGTTAATAATGGCGTTGTGATCACCGAGATGCTTGAACCTATCGATGTGTCTGGATACAAGATCAGCGACGCTAGAGAACTGGCCAATCGCTGTCACGCAATCATGGCAGAAAAAATAGCAGAGCTTGATGACGAAGTGGCTCGTATAGAGGCTCAACAAAATCCAGAGCTGGATTCAGACCGTTCTTCTACGCGCTAACAAGATAGTCACAGAAGGAACAAGAGCTAACTCGCAACGAATACACTAAGTCATCGCTCAATTACTTTAAAAGACACTCAACGATCGCAACTCTCATTGTTCTTGTTTTACATGCCGGCGCTTATCCGCAAAATAAAAACAGGCGTTAATGGCTTTATAGAGCAATGGGAGTAAACGATGAAAGTGATTCACCATGGTGGCAAACATACTGTCACAGGATCTTATCACGAACTAAGAGATTCAGGCCAAGCGGTGCTCATCGACTGTGGCCTTTTTCAAGGTTCGGATGCACGTTCTCTTGATATTGAATTTGAAACTTCCCACCTCAACGCTCTGCTGCTGACCCATACCCACATTGATCATATTGGCCGATTACCTTGGTTACTCGCCAGTGGATTTAACCAGCCAATTTATTGCACGCAAGCCACCGCTGAACTCGCTCCTTTAATGATTGAGGATGGGTTAAAACTACAAGGGCTCAGCAATAAACAATCGAAGCTGATACTCAAAAAAATTCATTCGTTGATAGCTCCCAAGCCTTACGGGGAATGGTTTCCCATCACGTCCACACAGCAAAACAACGGAAAGGATCACCATAGGCCAAATACTCTGTATGCCCGTTTTCAACCTGCAGGGCATATCTTAGGTTCGGCCTATATAGAGATTAAGTTACCAAGACAAGAGGTCGTAGTCTTCTCTGGCGACTTAGGCCCAACTAACACACCACTGCTGCCCGATCCTCTGCCACCACAACAAGCCGATTACCTATTTATCGAATCAACTTACGGCACCAGTACACATGACGATATTGCAACGCGATCGGAGCGCTTGAAGGCGATCATTGATCGTTCGCTGCTTGATGGTGGCGTTATTTTAATTCCGGCTTTTAGCATCGGCAGAACACAAGAACTGCTGTTTGATATCGAAAATCTGATCTTTGAGCATCAACTCAGCAGCGATATTCCTATTATTCTCGACTCACCTATGGCTCAGAAAGTGACGCGTTCATACCGACGCTTTAAAGAGTTGTGGGGACAAGAAGCAAAGCAACGTCTTGAACTGAAACGTCACCCACTCGCTTTTGAACAATGCATTACTGTTGATGGGCATAGAATGCACAAGAAAATCGTTAACCGCCTCAAGTCGACAGGTGAACCCGCAATTGTGGTCGCAGCTTCTGGAATGTGTCAGGGCGGCAGGATAATGAACTACTTATCAGCCTTGCTTCCCGATAAACGAACCGACGTGATTTTAGCGGGCTATCAAGCGCACGGAACGCTCGGGCGAGAGCTGCAACAAGGCGAAATGCAGGTTTCTATAGATAACAAAGACGTTGAGGTTAATGCTCAAATTCATGGCATGTCTGGCTATTCTGCCCATGCTGATAAAGAAGATCTCTACCGATTTATAGAGGGCATCGCGACGCCACCGAAAGAGGTGCATTTGATTCACGGTGAGCCAAATACTCAGTCTGAGTTCGCTCAAGAACTAAAGGATCGAGGGTTTGTGGTTGTTTAAAACACGCATCAAACTAGCCACTTTCACTCAGTAAACATGAAGTCCTCAACTATCGAACCTTCAAAAAACACAGTTTCTTATACCTGCGAGATCACTCGATGCAGGTGATATATTCCAATCAAATCCATCTCACCACTCATATATCAGCCGTTCATGCTAAGCGATTTTAACCGCTGTTTTTCTCGATTTTGTCTCATCTGCATGGCTCAAATTTCCATTTTTGTATTAATCACTATTTATTCACTCTGCAAAACGCCAATAAATACGCACAGTTGCATATAAAGTTAAATGGAACGATTATCGAATTAGAACTAAGCGTTAACAAACCCCCTCTGTAACTTGCTTTATGTCACAGTAATCCTAATGCGCAGTTAAATAATTTAACACTTGGGTTACAAGTGAAGTATTGTGTTGTTCGAAAAACAATCATAAGTAAAACTAACAGGGAAAATACTCATGCAGTCATTCGTTGATTTTTTGAATGGAATAATCTGGAGCCCAGTACTTATCTACCTATGTTTAGGTGCAGGTTTGTTCTACTCCATCATGACTCGATTTGTTCAAATCCGTCACTTCTTTGAAATGTGGCGCTTGCTACTATCAGGTAAAAGCTCTGCAAAAGGCATCTCGTCTTTCCAAGCTCTTGCCGTTTCGCTATCTGGCCGTGTAGGTACAGGTAACATTGCTGGTGTTGCTGCCGCTATCGGTTTCGGTGGCCCGGGTGCAGTATTCTGGATGTGGGTTGTAGCCTTCTTTGGCGCCGCGACTGCTTACGCAGAATCTACGCTAGCGCAAATCTACAAAGAAGAAGACGAAGGCCAGTTCCGTGGCGGTCCGGCTTACTACATTGAAAAAGCAATGGGTCAAAAGTGGTACGCATGGATCTTCGCTATCTCGACTATTTTTGCATGTGGTATTTTGCTTCCAGGTGTTCAGTCAAACAGTATTGGTAATGCTGTAGAAGCTGCATTTGGCTCAGGCGACATGATTGAAACAGCTATCGGTACATTCAGTTTCGCTAAAATTTTCACTGGTACTGTTGTTGCTATCATCCTTGCTTTCATCATCTTTGGTGGTGTTAAACGTATTGCGAACTTCACACAAATTGTTGTTCCATTCATGGCATTGGCTTACATCATTATCGCGTTCGTTATCATCTTGCTAAACATCGGCCAAGTGCCAGCTGTTTTCGGAATGATTCTTGGCGATGCATTCACACCTATGGCGGGCTTTGGTGCTGCAATTGGTTGGGGTGTTAAGCGTGGTGTTTACTCAAACGAAGCAGGTCAAGGTACTGGTCCTCACGCGGCAGCAGCGGCAAATGTCGATCACCCAGCTCAGCAAGGTTTGGTACAAGCGTTCTCTATCTACATCGATACTCTTCTAGTATGTTCTGCTACAGCGTTCATGATCATCATCACTGGTGCTTACAACGTTCACGGCGGCGCTGAAGGCGTGTTCCTTGTTCAGAACCTAGCAGCAAACATTGGTGCGAATGGTCCTGTATTTACACAGCTTGCTATTGAAAGTGCACTACCAGGCATTGGTAAGCCATTCATCGCATTTGCTCTGTTCTTCTTCGCATTTACAACGATTCTTGCTTACTACTACATCGCAGAAACGAATATTGCTTACCTACGTCGTACCATCAAGATCCCTGGCATGATGTTCGTACTTAAGCTAGTTCTTATCACTGCGGTTTTCTATGGCACAGTCAAAACAGCTAACCTTGCATGGGCAATGGGTGATGTTGGTGTTGGCTTGATGGCATGGTTAAACATCGTAGGTATTCTGATCATCTTCTTCATGTCTAAGCCTGCACTTAAAGCTCTAGCAGACTACGAAGAGCAACAGAAACAAGGTGTGACTGAGTACACATTCAACCCTGTAAAACTAGGCATTAAAGGTGCTACTTACTGGGAAGAGAAGTACAAGCGTAAAACAGGTAAGTCTCCTGAAGCAGAAGCTGCAGACACTAAACCTGTAGAGCAACCTTCAGCTTAAGATTACCTTAACAAACAGATTGCTTTAATAAATAGATCGCTTTAACTCGCGCTATTAATAACGCATAAAAAAGGGGTTAGCCATTTCGGCTAACCCCTTTTGTTTTATTCATAACCAATAAACGGCTTATAACAAACTAACTGTTCCCAAGTTAGAGTATTAAGCAGCGATTTCTTGTGTTTCCATTTGAGGTGCTTTCTTCTCACCAACAGGCAGTACTGTACGGCCGTATTCGTTGTTGATTACTTGTGCCATAGCAAAGTAGATAGCTGAAGCGCCACAGAAGATACCTTCAAAACCAGCGATAGTGCCGATTAGTTCGCTGCCAGTGAAATCACGAGCTGCAAGTAGGAAGAACAAGATAGTGAGTGAACCGAATACTACTTGCTTCGCTACTGGGTAGCATAGAGAACCGATGAACATGAAGCCTGTGAAGATGCCCCATAATAGTAGGTACCAACCCATGAATGCTGCAGGGCTTGCTGGTAGACCCATGTAAGGCATTACAATCAAACCAACCAAAGACAACCAGAACAGGCCGTAAGAAGTAAACGCAGTTGTACCGAACGTGTCACCGCGTTTGAAACACATTGTGCCCACGATAACTTGGCTCAAACCACCGTAAAAAATACCCATCGCAAGGATCATTGAATCCATTGGGAAGAAACCTGCGTTGTGGATATTAAGAAGAATAGTGGTCATACCGAAACCCATTAAGCCTAGTGGCGCTGGGTTAGCTAGTTTGGTCGACATTGCGAATTTACCTTATTAAAGTGGTTGATTAAAAAAAATCGATAAAATTTGTAAGAAAATTTTAATCTATAAACCGCTCAACTAGGTAATCCAGTTATCGCAAACTAAGATTGTGTAAATGATCCTATGGAAAATTAGTTTCATAACAACGCCAATTAATTCACAGAAACTATAAGTAAGCAGATTCCCTATCACGCTATAAAAAAGATGCGAGTAACGAGATACGAGATGCGAAAAGAGTCTTTAGACTTGAGTAAGCGCCCCCTTAATAGCAAACGTAGGCAACAGAGGGCGAGCTTTTCGTTACCCGTTTACTCGCATCCCGTATCTATTCATTAGATCGTCATTCCAGAATCGAGGGACGAGATATCTGGAATCTCCTCTGAGACATAAACACCGATGATAAACGCAAGAGATTCCCTATCGCGTTCGTTCCTCACTGTAGGGAATGACGAGGTTTGGCCAGAGATGCGGGTAACGAGATACGAAGAGCGTATTGAGATTGAGTAAGCGTGAAACTAAATAGCAAACACGAGTAATAATAGGGCGAGCTTTTCGTTACCCGTTTACTCGCATCCCGTATCTATTCATTGAATCGTCATTCCAGAATCGAGGGACGAGATATCAGGAATCTCGCCCTCTCCTGTAATCTTAAATTACGCTTGTTGTGGTTTAGATTCAGGCACTTGAGATTGAACTTCTGAAGAAGCGTGTTTACTCGCATCGCGTTTAGCTAACAGAGTCACAAGGATAAGCTGAGCAACAAGAGCGCCCAACACAACCAGTGCACTTCCAGTAAAGCCTGCCACTACAAAACTAACCAAAGCGATAGAGCCGTTCATCAACGCATAAGGAAGCTGTGTCTTAAAGTGTTCAAACTGGTCACACCCAGCCCCTGTTGAAGAAAGAATCGTTGTTTCAGAGATCGGTGAGCAATGGTCACCAAACAAACCACCAGACAACACAGCGCCAATTGCGACGAGTAACGGTGCATCAATCGCAATCGCGGTTGGAATAACCAATGGCATCATAATCGCGAAGGTTCCCCACGACGATCCCGTTGCGAATGAAATAATCGCCGACAACAAAAAAGCGACCGCTGGTACTAACCAGTATGGAAAACCACTCTGCGCTTGTTCAGCAATATAAGCCGCTGCACCTAGCTCTTTACCGACTGTGCTTAACGCCCAAGCCAATACTAGAATGATCGCTACGGGCATCATGTTTCCCATGCCTTTTAAATACACTGAAACACCATCTGAAAGCTTTCTTACGCCGTAGTAAGCCATGAGTGAGATTAAGGTAATCGCCGCAAAGAAATAAGCCGATGATAAAGCTGCTCTGAACGATGAACCCGCGACCTTTTGGAACGGGAAGCCTTGAGGAACTAGCATCGCACACAACACCAGCATCATCACTAACAACGGTGCCCAGACAAAAGATGCCTTTGCATTTTTATGCGAGAACGGATTCAGTGATTCGCTATTCACGCCAGTATCGATTCCCGCTTGGCAATCACGCTCGGCTTTTGCCATTGGCCCAAAGTCTAAACCTTTAACGGACACTAACGGGACGATGAAAATCGCGAGGAATGCGTAGAACTGAAAAGGAATCGCACCGATGAAAGCATCCCAATCAGACATGTTGATATTCAACGCCGTGAACTCTTTTTGAATCAGACTCATGATGTAAACGCCCCATCCAATGAAAGGGATAAGAATAGCGACGGGCGACGAGGTTGAGTCGATGATGAATGCTAGCTTCTGTCTTGAGAGTTTCAGTTTATCGAAAAGAGGACGAAAAACAGGGCCAACAATTAAAGGGGTGCCTAAGTCTGAGAAAAATATAACGATTCCACCAAACCATGCTGAGATTTGGGCTTGGCATTTATTGCTTACCCATTGAGTAACACGTTTTGCAAACGCAACACCACCACCTGACTTCTCCATCAAGGCAACAAAGCCACCGATGAACACCAACAGCATGATCACACCTGCGTTGTAGCTGTCAGTCAATTGAGGAACTAGGTAACCTTTAACCATGGCGCCAAACGTATCAAGCGGGTTAAGTTCGCTAAACATACCAGTGAGCATTGCCACACCACTCAGCACGCCTGCAAATAGGCCTATCACTACATTCCTTGTCGCCAACGACAACACCAAAGTAATCACAATGGGGATGAGTGACGTGATATCTGTCTGTTCCATAGGTACACCTTAACCCTAAAATGAAAGAATAAATATAAATTAAATTTGAATATAAATTCACAACCTCCATTTGTACAGAACTTTATCCTCTAACTGGATAATTAGTCTTTAAATGCGCTTCAACATAGCCAAATAGACTAATAGCCCTCCTTAGATAGCCAAGTTCGAAACGAAAAAAAGCCGAAAGTAGAAACTTTCGGCTTTTGATTATTTATATCATTATGGTCGTACTACTGAACTCGTCGGTTAGACCGATTTTCAGTATTCAAACAATCAATTACAGCTAATTTCATCCCAGAACCAATTCGACTGAACAGGGCTTTCCCATACACCCGGGCCGTTTTTAGCCACGAAACACTTGCCGTTATGCGTCACTTTATCACCGTTACTCACTTGGCTAACGCCCGCTTGCCATGTGATAAACATCGATGGGTCAACGACGACAGGCGGCTCGGTAACAGGTGGTTCAACTGGTGTTGGGTCAACCGGAGCAGGATCAACAGGTGTAGGATCGACTGGCGCAGGATCGGTGACTACGGGTGGTGTTGGCTCTCCAGCAATCAACTTCCAAGGGCCTCCACTCGCAGGGTCATCCCCTTGTGTCCACCATTTCGCTTCGTAGGTTGCACCGTTGTGAGTAACTTGGTCTCCAGCGTTGTAAACCTTCGTCGCACTCCAACCGTTACCACCGGGATCAGTACCAGGGTCTACCGGATCAAGCTTATCGACCACTTTCACTTCAGGCCAACTCGCATGAGAACCATAAAAGTTGGTCACACACTTCTCGTAATCGCCAGCCACTAGCGCTGAATATGCCGTTTGGAATCCAACCAACTCACATTCAAATGAGTAGCCTTCTGGGCGGTCTGCGTAGTATTTCCAGTTGCCATCCCAGTTGGTGTACAACACATCGGTCGCGCCGTTGAGATTCAAGCTTCCGTAAGGCGTTTGCTGCCAACAAGTATTAGTTTCATCCACTTCTACCGGAATTTGATAGTGCGCCGCTAGCCCTTCCCAGTAACGAATACGGTTAACAGGTTGGCCTTTGTCTTTGTTCTGCTCCCCACACTCGATACCACCATTAATCACATTGATCGTGGTACCAAATCCATAACCAATGCCCGCATCTAATTCGCGTTGAGAGGGCGTCCAAGTACGGTCAATCACGTGCAGCATGGCTGGTTTGGGTGCTTGAGGAGTAAGGAAGAACCAGATAGCAGAAGCCAAGTTCAGCCAAGAATCAGCGACTAAGCCCGGATTATTCAGTAACACCGTTGCATCGCCATCAAACATCACTTCCGAGAAAGCGCCGTAGTTAAAATGGTAAGAAAGCTGTTTAGCACCACGCCCAAAGTAACCCTGCCCCGCGGCACAAGGCCAACGAGCATTCTGCCAATCGTTCTGACCACAACCTGTGGTATAACCTTCTTGGCCTTCAGACCAACCCATTTCACGAACATGCACCAGCGCTTGCTGCCACTCTTCTAGAGCTAATGGGTTATCAGAGGTGTTGTCTATCGCGATGTGACCGCCCGTCTCTTGTGAGAAATGAGCAAAGGCCGTAATGATGGACTTTTTACAAATGGCGTCGGAGTCACGGCCGTCGGTGTACTCTCCACAGAAGGCTGGGAATTTGCCAATCGCACGTAAGAAGCGAGTGTAAGTATATTCTGGCGCTGCCATCTGAGTGAGGAAATCCCATTCAGATTGGGGGAATACACGCTCGACTCGTTTCACGTTTTCAGGATTCGAGGCTAAGCCCGGTTCTATCGCTTCAACAATACTATTGGGACGAGTCTGTAATGCTTGTGACCAGATCGCATACATAGGATCGGATGTTTTCGCTTGTTCAGCAGCTTGTAGGGCCGACTTTTCAACAAGGTAACCATTCGGGTTTTGCGGATCAGGTTGGATGTTCAAAGACGCATGACTTTGCGCTGCCAATGTGCAGCCGAGCACTGTCGCCAAATATTTGATTTTTAACATGATGGATTCTCTTATCTGTCCTTAATAAGTCCATCAAAGAGTATGCTTCACATGTGAAATGGCCTAGCTGTAGCGGTGTGAATTTATAAAAAGTGCGAGTGATCTTTTTGATATATAGCTCAACACAACAAAGCGTCTCATGGTTTCTTGAGCTGATATCTAGTTTCCAACTGATTTGGTGTTTAGTTGTCAGCTATAAGCTTTTAATACCCTGAGTCAGAAATAAAAAAGCCCCGAACTGAGTTCGAGGCTTTTAATAACTAAGTCAAATCATGGCTAAGTCAAATAACAGCTAAATCAAAACTGGTTAAATCTCTAAGAGATTATTCCCACTCGATAGTTGCTGGTGGCTTACCAGAAATATCGTAAACAACACGTGAAATGCCGTTAACTTCGTTGATAATACGGTTAGAAACCTTACCTAGGAAGTCGTATGGTAGGTGTGCCCAGTGAGCAGTCATGAAGTCGATAGTTTCTACAGCACGTAGAGATACAACCCAATCGTACTTACGGCCATCGCCCATTACGCCAACTGAACGTACTGGTAGGAATACCGTGAATGCTTGAGATACTTTGTGGTAAAGGTCAGCAGCGTGAAGCTCTTCAATGAAGATAGCATCAGCACGACGCAGTAAATCACAGTACTCTTTCTTCACTTCGCCAAGTACACGAACACCTAGACCTGGACCCGGGAATGGGTGGCGGTAAAGCATGTTGTATGGAAGACCAAGCTCTAGGCCGATCTTACGTACTTCATCTTTAAACAGCTCACGCAGAGGCTCAACAAGGCCCATTTCCATATCATCAGGAAGGCCACCAACGTTGTGGTGAGATTTGATTACGTGTGCTTTGCCAGTCTTAGATGCTGCAGACTCGATGACGTCTGGGTAGATAGTACCCTGAGCAAGCCATTTAGCATTCTTCAGCTTCTTAGACTCTTCGTCGAAGATATCTACGAATACGTGACCGATGATCTTACGTTTCGCTTCTGGTTCAGCTTCACCTTCCAGAGCGTTAAGGAAACGTTCTTCAGCATCAACTTTAATGATGTTAAGGCCGAATTTGTCACCAAACATGTCCATAACCTGCTCGCCTTCGTTTAAACGAAGAAGGCCGTTATCAACAAATACACATGTTAGTTTGTCGCCGATAGCACGGTGAGCAAGCATCGCTACTACTGATGAATCAACACCACCAGAAAGACCAAGGATAACTTCGTCGTCACCTACTTGTTCTTTAATACGTGCAACTGCATCTTCAATGATAGACGCTGAAGTCCACAGACCTTCACAACCACACGCGTTAAGAACGAAGTTCTCAAGCATTTTTAGGCCGTTTTTAGTGTGCGTTACTTCTGGGTGAAATTGAACACCGTAGTATTTCTTATCTTCGTTTGCCATTGCTGCGTATGGGCAAGTGTCTGTCTCTGCGATTTTTGTAAAATCAGCAGGGATTTCAACTACTTTGTCACCGTGGCTCATCCAAACATCTTGAGTCGTCTCAAGGTCAGCGAAAAGTGCAGATTCACCCGTAACTTGTACCGCTGCGTAGCCGAACTCGCGCTCAGTAGACGTTGCTACTTTACCGCCAAGTTGCTCAGCCATCGTTTGCATGCCGTAGCAGATACCGAAGACAGGAACACCTGAATCAAATACGTACTGAGGTGCACGTGGAGAATTCTCTTCCGTTACACTTTCAGGGCCACCAGATAGGATGATGCCGTCTGGATTGAATTCACGAATATCCGCTTCTTCTACGTCCCAGCTCCAAAGTTCACAGTAAACACCGATCTCACGAATACGACGAGCTACTAGCTGTGTGTATTGAGAACCGAAGTCCAGAATTAGAATACGTTGGTCATGAATATTTTTAGTCATTGTAAGCAGTCTTATTGGCTATGTGATAAAACGGAGGCGAGTTTACTCACCTCTGATTAACTCTTCAAGAAATAAAGCAAACGTTTTCGTTAGATATCTTTAACCACGTGTTTTGAGAAAATCGGACTTTTAACAAAACAGACGGTAGATAAAATAATGTGCCGACTAAATCAGCACATTATTCAAACGTTCGGACGTATTATTAACCTAAACGGTAGTTAGGTGCTTCTTTCGTGATTTGAACATCGTGTACGTGAGATTCTTTCATGCCCGCACCAGAGATACGAACAAACTCAGCTTTAGTACGCATGTCTTCAACAGTTGCAGAACCCGTTAGGCCCATGCTTGAGCGTAAGCCGCCCATCTGTTGGTGAACGATCTCTTTTAGACGACCTTTGTATGCGATACGACCTTCAATACCTTCTGGAACAAGCTTGTCTGCAGCGTTGTCAGATTGGAAGTAACGATCAGAAGAACCTTGAGACATAGCGCCAAGAGAACCCATACCACGGTAAGACTTGTAAGAACGACCGTTATAAAGGATAACTTCACCCGGTGCTTCTTCAGTACCCGCGAACATTGAACCAACCATCACACAAGATGCGCCAGCAACGATAGCTTTACAGATATCGCCAGAGAAGCGAATGCCGCCATCTGCGATTACTGGAATACCGTATTCGTTAGCCACTTCAGCTGCGTCTGCGATTGCTGTTACTTGAGGAACACCAACACCAGTAACGATGCGAGTCGTACAGATTGAACCCGGGCCGATACCTACTTTAACCGCACTAACACCCGCTTCGATAAGAGCACGAGCGCCAGCGCCAGTTGCTACGTTACCACCGATGATTTGTAGATCAGGGTATGCAGCACGCGTATCACGGATACGGTTAAGTACGCCTTCAGAGTGACCGTGTGAAGAGTCGATAAGTAGAACGTCTACGCCAGCTTCAACTAGAGCAGCAACGCGCTCTTCGTTACCAGCACCAGCACCAACAGCTGCACCTACACGTAGGCTGCCGCGCTCATCTTTACAAGCGTTTGGTTTACGTTCTGCTTTATGGAAATCTTTTGCAGTGATCATTCCCGTTAGTTGGAAGTCATCATTTACAACAAGAACTTTTTCAACGCGCGCTTCGTGCATTTTCTCTTGAACTTCTTCACGAGTTGCACCTTCTTTAACAGAAGCAAGGCGAGCTTTAGGCGTCATTACTACATCAACTTTCTTAGAAAGGTCAGTCACAAAGCGAACGTCACGGCCAGTAATAATACCAACAAGTTCGTTTGTTTCAGTAACAACAGGGAAACCGGCAAAGCCGTGTTTTTGAGTAAGGGCTACAACATCAGCGATTGTCGCATCAGGGTTTACAGTAACAGGGTGAGAAACCACACCTGCTTCGTAAATTTTAACCTGGCGAACCATTTCTGCTTGCTGTTCAATAGACATGTTCTTATGAATGAAGCCTATTCCGCCTTCTTGTGCCAGTGCAATCGCTAGGCGAGCTTCTGTCACAGTATCCATCGATGCAGAGATCATTGGGATGTTTAGGGAAATATTCTTCGTCAGCTGAGTGCGAAGATCAGCTGTATTAGGGAGAACGGTGGAGTGTGCTGGCACTAGCAGTACGTCGTCGAATGTCAGCGCTTCTTTGGCAATTCTTAGCATTTGCAATATCTCACAATAATAGGAGTAAAAAGAAACAATCCAATCTCATCGTTTCGCCTAATGAGGGCAGCCAATTAAGGAAAATCAAACTGCATTTGGATTAGATATTGCGGACGGATTATACGGCCAACGAAATCGCTTGGCTACACATTTTTGTGTTTTTAATTTGCATTTACCCCCTTGCTATGTATTATATTGCCGCTATCTTCCATACTCACGCCCTGTGAGATTCCAAGAAAGACCTTCCTTCAAGGAAAGATAGTGCTTCTATGACTAATCCAAACATCTTTACTGTTTCTCGCCTCAACTCAGAGGTTCGTCTCCTATTAGAAAACGAAATGGGAATAGTCTGGCTCGTTGGTGAAATCTCAAATTTCTCTGCACCTGTCTCTGGTCACTGGTACCTCACGCTTAAAGACTCTCGCGCTCAAGTTAAGTGCGCTATGTTTCGTGGCAATAACCGCCGTGTAACGTTTAAGCCTCAGAACGGTAATCAAGTTCTAGTCAAAGCTCGTCTTTCTCTTTATGAGCCACGCGGTGACTATCAACTCATCATCGAAAGCATGCAGCCAGAGGGTGACGGTAAGCTTCAGCAAGAGTTTGAAAAACTTAAGATGAACTTGGCGGCGGAAGGCTTATTTGCTCAGTCCAGTAAACAAATTCTGCCAGAACATCCTAAGTGCGTCGGTGTCATCACCTCTAAAACAGGCGCAGCCCTCTTCGATATTCTCGATGTTCTCAAGAGACGCGACCCTTCATTGCCAGTCATCGTATATCCGACCATGGTACAAGGTGAAGGAGCTTCGATTCAGATCGCTCAAGCGATTGGGCGTGCGAATGAGCGCGACGAATGTGATGTATTGATCGTTGGTCGTGGTGGCGGTTCATTAGAAGACTTATGGTGTTTCAATAACGAGATCGTCGCTCGCACAATTGCAGCAAGCCAAATACCGATTATCAGCGCCGTTGGCCACGAAGTTGACGTCACTATCGCCGATTTCGTCGCAGACATGCGAGCTCCAACGCCATCAGCAGCCGCTGAATTGGTTAGCCGTGACAACAGTCATAAAGAGCAAGCTTATGCGTCTAAACGTGCTCGTTTAGTGAGTGCGATTCGTCATGTGCTAATCAAACAAGCACAATCAACTCAAACGTTGAAATACCGCTTAGAGAAACAACACCCGAGCTACCAACTGCAAAAGCAGAGTCAGCAGCTTGATGACCTAGACATGCGTTTGCGTCGTGGTATGACTCAATACCTAAAACAACATGCACAGCGTGTTGAACGTAAACAGCACCAGCTTCAGCTGAACTCACCAGTAAAGCGCCTTGGTGAACAAAAACTGCATCTACAACGTTCAGAGCAAAAACTATTGGATGCAATGGATAAAACACTGCTAACCACTCGCCACCAGCTAGCCATGGCTGCCGAGAAGTTAGAGACCGTTAGTCCACTTGCTACCCTAAAGCGTGGCTACAGCATTACTCATTCAGCATCGAGTAAGACCGTGTCATCGATTAACGACGTCGAAGTTGGTGAAGTGATCACCACCCAAATTGAAGACGGTGTAATTGAATCGCAAGTAACAACAAGAGTCGCGAAGAGCGAGCTTTAGATTCAACTAGGACGTTAAAAATCATTTAAAACCAGAAAGCCCTATCGAATAATCGACAGGGCTTTTTTGTATCTACTGGCTTCAAAAGAAAACGAACGGATTCAAATCCTACTCAGTCGTAGAAGACTCCTTCATCGTCAGCATCCCTTCCGTCACAATAAAGTTGATGATGAAATCTAAGCCTTGGCTCTCTTTTAGGTTGGTGAACACATATGGCTTGGTTGGACGCATGCGTTGTGTGTCTTGCTCCATCACCTCAAGTGACGCACCAACATACGGTGCTAAATCGATCTTGTTGATGACTAGCAGATCAGAACGCGTAATACCCGGCCCGCCTTTACGTGGGATCTTCTCCCCTTCTGCTACATCGATTACATAGATAGTCAGGTCGGCTAATTCAGGACTGAACGTGGCACTGAGGTTGTCGCCACCGCTTTCGACGAACACCACATCGAGGTTCTTATGTAACTTAGCAAGCTCTTCTACGGCAGCTAAGTTCATCGACGCATCTTCACGGATCGCCGTGTGCGGACAGCCCCCCGTTTCAACACCAATGATGCGATCTGGTTCCAGCGCTTCTGCTCGCGTGAGTATCTTTGCGTCTTCTTGGGTGTAGATATCATTGGTTACGACGGCAATGTTGAGCTTGTCTCTAATAGCCTTACATAGAACCTCTAACAATGCTGTTTTACCAGACCCTACCGGGCCGCCAATACCAATTCGAAGTGGTTGCTTATAACTTTCCATTGTCTACTTCCTTATATTCTTTTTGCTACATCGTTCGCGCTAACCGCTACGAACGAAATAGTCGTGTGTATTGTGTTTCGTGCAGTGAACTCGCTAATGCCATCGAAGGCGAAAAGCTGCCTATCATCCAATCTTCTATCGAGCGTGCTTTCTCAATGATCTCGGGAAACGTGTTGGTGATATTAATCAATGCCAACTGACCATCGGTTTGCCCTAAAGGCACCAGTTTCACGCCTGCGGTAACGATGTTTTCAAGCCAACTCCATAAATAACCTTGTTTGAGGCTTTCTAAATCAATACCCCAATGTTGAGCTGCCATACACATTCCCAACAATTGGTTTGGATGACTATCAACAGAATCCACCAGCGAAATATCGATATCCAAGCGCTTCAACAAGGTGTTCAATGCATGCCCACGCTGCTTTTCTTCCGCTCGCAATTCACTGGTTTCACGGCTTGAGTATAAGTAGTTACACCAATGCTCAATCTCATCGATTTCACCCTTTTCTAGCGCGTGATAAAGACGCTCTAAGATGGGTAATTCCAAAGTCGCGACACTGGAACTAACGATGGTATTGAGCCACTGCTCCATGCTGTTGCGATCGGTCACCCACCCCGCTTCAACCGCTAACTCTAAACCTTGCGAGTAAGTGAACCCACCAATTGGCAATGACGGACTGATCAATTGAAACAGACGATAGATGGCGACATTTTCTGTTGTGGTCATAACCGTGCCCTCAGTCTTCTAGAATCAAATAAGTTCGAGAGCCTACGCGCCTAACAGCAATAGTGCGCTTGCTGAAGCCACGCCGACTGACAACCATTTAGAGTAAACCGCGCGACCAACAAAAGTACCGATAACCATCAGAGCCAAAGCACTGATACTCATGCCTGTTGCGAACTGAGTCAGGTTGCTCGCGGCTTCAACGCCGTGTGCGTAACCATGGAAAAACAACATAGCAATCGAAGCGACTAATACGCTGTTCACACGCTTGGTTGATGGTGAGAACACGTGCCATAAACATAAGCTGACAATGAACAGAGAAGCGATAATGGCAGGCTCAACAATCACAGAGAAACCTAGGGCTTGGCCTGCGATAAGCCCTACCACCAAAGACACCAATCCACCGCCAATCAGAGCTGCTTTTGTCTTGGTGGAAAATGACAGTGCGCCAATTAATAAACCGAAAGCGATCAGCATGATCAGATGATCCATACCAGTCACAGGGTGAGTTAAGCCAGACATAAACGAGTGAGACTCATGAACTGAATGCGCTCCATGTCCTGGGTGAGCGAAAGCCATCGTTGATGTTGTTAGAGAAGCTATTGTGAAAGTGCATAAGCCTGCAGCTGTTTTAAAATTCATCGCGAGTTCCTTGCGTTTATAGTTATTAATATCGTGGTTGTATCTAATAAATGGGTGAGTCTCAAATGACTCGATTAATGATGGTGATGATGTCCACCAGAGCGACCGCCATAAGCACCGCCTTCTGGTTCAAACGGTTGTTTCTCGGTGGTCACTTTCGCGCCTAAGCCTTCAACCATTTCATCTAAAACATGGTCGTGTTGATAACGAACCCAACCCGCTTCCACTTGCAGCGGAACATGACGGTTACCAAGGTGATACGCCACTCGCGTTAACAGGAGCAAGTCTTCACAGTAAACAGTCGAAACGGTTTCTGGTGCCGCTTTCACTTCTACGACTAAACCGCATTCACTTGAGAGTTGTTCGCCGCCACGCAAGATATGACCTCGTGGTAGAAACAGGCCGGCATTACGCCCGTCATCGAGCATCACCTTAAGACGACTTTTAATGCGGCTATCGATCGGCAGGCTTAAGTAGCCGTCCGGTGCATTTTGTATTTTAGTATTCAGTTGAGTCAGTTCAATCATGCTATTACCTCAATCTCCTTGTGAGATTTATAACGTTTAAATTAGGAGCCTTCAGCCTAAAAGCCCTTAGCTAAGAGCTAGAACAAGAGCCTTCAGCTCAGCGCTAAAATAAAAGCCTTCAGCCGAGCTCTTAAAATAGAAAATACCGTTGTGCCATTGGTAGTTCTTCAGCAGGCTCACACGTTAGCAGTTCACCATCGGCGCGTACTTGATACGTCTGAGAGTCCACCTCAATCTTCGGCATCCAATCATTGAGCTTCATGTCGGCTTTGCTAATGTTTCGGCAGTTACTTACTACGCTAATCAAACTCTGCAGACCCAACTGTTTATCAATGTTCTGCGCTTTGGCTTCCTTAGAGACAAACAGCATTGATGTGTTTTGACATGCCTTGCCATAGCTACCAAACATAGATCGGTAGTGAACTGGCTGAGGGGTTGGGATTGAAGCGTTTGGGTCACCCATCGGCGCCATGGCGATCATGCCGCCTTTCAAAATCACACTCGGTTTCACACCAAAGAAAGCGGGCTTCCACAACACTAAATCAGCCAGCTTTCCTGCTTCAATAGAGCCGATTTCATGAGACATACCATGAGTGATCGCTGGGTTGATGGTGTACTTAGCGACATAGCGTCTTAATCGGAAGTTATCGCTGTAGTCTGAATCTTCTTTTAGGCTGCCGCGCTGAACTTTCATCTTGTGCGCGGTTTGCCAAGTTCGAGTTATTACTTCACCCACTCGCCCCATAGCTTGTGAATCCGAAGCGATCATCGAGAACGCGCCTAAGTCATGAAGAATGTCTTCTGCGGCAATGGTTTCACGGCGAATACGCGATTCGGCGAACGCGACATCTTCAGCAATCGATGGTGAAAGGTGATGACACACCATCAACATATCCAAATGCTCATCGACGGTATTGATGGTGTAAGGTCGTGTTGGGTTAGTCGATGAAGGCAGAACGTTAGGTTCGCCTGCCGCACGAATAATATCGGGAGCATGACCACCGCCCGCACCTTCGGTGTGATAGGTATGAATCACGCGATCACCGATTGCGCCAAGTGTCGATTCAACAAAACCAGATTCATTCAGAGTGTCGGTATGAATCGCAACTTGTACGTCCATCTCGTCAGCCACATTTAAGCAGGTATCGATTGAAGCGGGAGTGGTTCCCCAGTCCTCATGCAACTTCAAACCCACTGCACCTGCCGCTACTTGTTCGCGTAGAGCTTCTGGCTGGCTGGCATTGCCTTTGCCTAACAAACCAAAGTTCATTGGGAATTGATCGAGCGATTCCAGCATACGGTGCATGTTCCAAGGCCCCGGAGTACATGTGGTTGCGTTAGTGCCGGTGTTTGGCCCAGTACCACCGCCGATCATGGTTGTCACACCCGACGCCAGTGCTTCTTCAATCTGTTGTGGGCAAATAAAGTGGATGTGTGAATCAATGCCACCAGCAGTCAAGATTGAACCTTCGCCCGCTAAAATCTCCGTGCCCGGGCCGATCACAATATCAACGCCCGGTTGAACATCTGGGTTGCCCGCTTTACCCAATGCCTGAACTCGACCATCTTTGACTGCTATATCGGCTTTTACGATGCCCCAGTAATCCAACACAATCGCATTGGTGATCACCAAATCTGGAGTTTCGGCACTTGGACGCTGGCTTTGCCCTTGTCCATCACGGATAACTTTACCGCCGCCGAACTTCACTTCGTCGCCGTATATCGTGTAATCCTTTTCAACTTCTAGCCATAAATCAGTGTCAGCAAGACGCACTCGGTCACCGACTGTTGGCCCAAACATTTCGGCATAAGCCTGTCTGGATATCGTCGCCATGTTCAATCCTTTGTTATTTTCATTATTCCGTGGGAGCGCTTAGAGCTTGCCCATCACCTTTCCTTGGAAGCCATAGATCTCTAACTTACCGGCGTAACGCACTAACTCGACGCTGCGCGACTGACCCGGCTCAAAGCGGGTTGCAGTACCCGCAGGGATATTGAGTCGAAAGCCTTTAGTGGCTTCTCGGTCAAAGATCAGCGAAGGGTTTGCTTCATAGAAGTGGTAATGAGAGCCAATTTGAACAGGACGATCGCCAATGTTTTGCACCTTAACGGACGTTGTGTCGCGGCCTTCATTGAGAGTGATGTCACCGGGAGCGGTTTCGACTTTTCCGGGAACGAATCCTGAGTATTGTTTTGTGGAACCAGCCATATTACTTCTCTCTACACGATAGGTTCATGAACGGTCACCAGCTTGGTGCCATCAGGAAAAGTGGCTTCGACTTGTACATCAGGGATCATGGAAGGGATCCCCTCCATAACGTCATCGACAGTAAGCAGTGTGCGTCCAAAATCCATTAATTCTGAAACTGTTCTACCCTCACGGGCACCTTCGAGAATGGCACTGCTGATCAGTGCAATAGATTCTGGGTAGTTGAGTTTTAAGCCTTTTTGTTTGCGCTGCTGTGCCAGCATTCCTGCGCAGAAGATAAGTAGCTTATCTTTTTCTCTTGGTGTTAATTCCATTTAGCCGCCCGCTGTTAGTGTTGTTTTCTTAGTGCTCAAAAACACATGAGCAGTAAGTGGGATTCAATCACAGCAAGCTTGAAAAAATGTACCTAGGGTCGGAAGTCACCCTAGGTACAAAAAGGGCTAATCGCTAAGTCGCCCAAATCCTTGGTAAATCAGGAGTCGTACCACATAAATGAGAGCGAGTTGCTTGCCATATCTGACCAAAGGCCTGGAGGATATCTTCACTCCAATTACCCAAGGCTCGCACCACAATCAATCCTTCTATCTGAGTTGCACCCAATATTAATGTGGGTTCACTCGACGTTTTTGATGTAACTGATTGCTGTGAAGCTTGCTGTGTAATAGATAAGAGCAAGCTCTGTACCAACTCTAAATCTTGCTTCTCATTTGAGGTGATATAAAAAGTCCCCATCATTGAATAATCAAGTAATCCCATATTTATCATTAACTTATCGCCACCGTGAAAATTAAAACCTTCAGTCAGAAGCCTTTGATTATCAAGATAGATTTCTGTTTTCCCAACGAGGTGACCATGCTCGAATCCCTCATTCTGTGCAGGGCGTCCAAAACAGTGCATCTCCCAACCCCAAAATTGTGCACCCTTTTCTAGGCGAATTTCAGTGTCTAAACGAACGTGTGCATTCGGGAAAAAGATGTTCTCTTGCGGCATCCATTCTAAGCGTGCATCTTTCTTCACTCGTAGGGTCTGCTTCTGCTTGGCGTACTTGTTGTTTGAGCGGTAAAACTTGGTCGCACCGGGTGTGGTGATCAACGCATGCGCACCGCTTTCGATGATCGCTTCAATATTGAGAGTGTCACCACCTACCACTCCGCCGGGGGGATGGAGTAAGTAGGTGTGACACGTTTCCCCATCAGGATACAAGGGGCGTTGCACCGCAAGCGGACCAGACTGCTGACGATTCTTTAATACGGTTTTATCACCGCGGTCGACAAAGGTGAGATTTAAACTCGCTTGCCAACCGTCTCGGATATCTTGCTCGATGGTCTCATTCAGAGACAACACTCCCGCTAAAGAAGTGTTTATTGCTTCACTCGAAGAATATAGAGAGCTCATACGGTTAGGTACTCCTTAATCAAAGACTCATCGAGCCCTTTAATTTCACCTTCAGCTACCTGACGACCACGGTCGATAATGCAAAATCGGTCACCGACCTTTCTCGCAAATGGCAGCTTCTGCTCAACAAGCAGGACGGTGAGTCCCATCTTCTCGTTGAGCATGCGAATGATGTCGCCAATCTCTTGCACGATATTGGGCTGAATACCTTCTGTTGGTTCATCCAAGATCAACAGTTTTGGATTAACCACCAGCGCACGCCCAATCGCCAGTTGCTGCTGTTGACCACCAGATAAGTCACCACCGCGACGATGCAGCATCTCTTTTAACACTGGGAATATATCGAAGATGAACTCAGGGATCTTACGGTCGCCCTTTTCTCGAATCGGCAAACCTACTTCTAGGTTTTCTTGAACGGTAAGCATCGGAAAGATCTGACGGCCTTGCGGCACATAACCGATACCTTGGCGAGCGCGATCTTCCGCATCGGTTTTAAGAAGCGACTCACCCGATAACGAAATGTCACCGCTTTCGACCTTAACCAACCCCATGATGCATTGCAGCAACGTCGTTTTACCGACACCATTTCGTCCCATTAACACTGTGCACTTGCCTTCCGGGATCTGCATGTCCAAATCCCACAGCGTGTGGCTCTCACCGTAATATTGATTAACTGATTTAACCTCTAACATCCTATTCTCCGAGATAAACTTGTTTAACTTCTGGGTGAGCCTGCACTTGGTCCATGGTGCCTTCAGCCAGCACATGACCTTGATGAAGTACAGTGACATGGCTTGCGATAGAACGAACGAAATCCATATCGTGTTCAACTACCACAACCGAGTGCTTACCTGCCAGTGAATTGAGTAACTCAGAGGTACGATCCATCTCTTGGTGAGTCATCCCTGCAACGGGTTCATCCACCAACAATAGCCTAGGGTTTTGCATCAATAACATGCCTATCTCTAACCACTGTTTCTGACCGTGAGACAGGTTACCTGCCAAATTCGCCGCTTCGTCTTTTAAATGAATCAGCTCAAGTACCGAGGTCAGCTTGTCTTTCTGCTCACCAGACATCACAGCAGTGAACGTCGCCCACACTGAACGGTCACCGGCCATCGCTAACTCAAGGTTCTGCCACACAGTTAAACACTCAATCACGGTCGGTTTTTGGAACTTACGCCCAACGCCTGCATTGGCAATTTCAGCTTCGCTCATCTTCAATAAGTTGATGTTCGAACCCAACCACACCTCGCCAGTATCTGGCTTAGTTTTACCTGTGATGATGTCCATCATGGTGGTTTTACCTGCGCCATTAGGGCCAATGATGCAGCGAAGCTCTCCTTCATTGATGTAGAGGTTCAGATCGTTTATCGCTTGGAAACCATCGAAGCTTTTGTTGACGCCTTCCACATACAACAGCACGTTGTGGCGAGTATCGATAGCGGGGTGAATATCAGGTTTAAGGTAATCAAAGACTTGGTCTCGACGAGTGAACGCCTGAACCGATTCCTTTACGCTATTAAATGTGGTCATGCGATCACCTCCTTTGCTTTGTGCTGATCATCCTTATCTTCATCTTGGTTTTTCCCATTTGATGCCTTGCGTAGCAGCTGCCATTTTTCACTAACAAAGCCAATTACACCTTGTGGGAAATACATGGTCGAGAGAACGAATAGCCCACCCAGAGCAAATAACCACACCTCTGGGAACTCAACCGTAAACCAACTCTTGGCGTAGTTGATGATCAATGCCCCAACAATGGCGCCAAACAGAGTGGCACGACCGCCTAAGGCTACCCAAACCACAATCTCAATCGAGTTAAGCGGAGCAAATTCACCCGGGTTAATGATGCCAACTTGAGGAACATATAAAGCCCCAGCAATACCAGCAATAACCGCTGAAAGAACGAAGACCCACAGCTTGATGCCATCGACGTCGTAGCCCATAAAGCGAGTACGTGACTCTGTATCACGAATCGCTAATGCCACACGACCTAATCGACTGGTCACCACCATGCGACACGCGATGTAGCTGAGAATAAGCGCAATACCAGTCGCGACAAACAGACCTATCTTGACCGCATCACTCTGTAAGCTCAGGCCGATGATGTCTTTGAAATCCGTTAGTCCGTTGTTACCACCAAAGCCCATCTCGTTGCGGAAAAATGCCAACATCAATGCATAAGTTAATGCCTGAGTCATGATAGAAAGATAAACCCCGGACACGCGAGATCGAAAAGCTAAATAACCGAACAAGTAAGCCAATGCGCCCGGCACTAGCACCACCATCAGACAAGCAAACCAGAACTGATCAAAGCCCTGCCAAAACCACGGCAACGCAGACCAATCAAGGAACACCATGAAATCTGGTAAGACTGGGTCACCATAAACCCCACGGTCACCAATCTGGCGCATTAAGTACATGCCCATCGCATAACCACCAAGCGCAAAGAAAGCACCGTGGCCGAGGCTCAATATTCCGAGATAGCCCCACACAAGATCGAGCGCCAACGCCAACATTGCGTAGCTCAGGTATTTACCCATTAGTGAGATAGTGAAAGTCTCGACATGGAGCGGGTGCCCACTTGGTAACATGGTGTTAGCCAGTGGGATAAGAATGACGGCCGCAAGAATAACAAGGATGGTCAGTTGGCCACCTTTGTCACCACGCATTGCCGAAAGTACAAATGATTTTGACTGCATGATGTTGTCCTTAACCTTCAGCCGCACGACCACGTTGCGGGAAGAGTCCGCGTGGGCGTTTTTGAATAAATAGAATAATGAAAACCAGTACCAGAATCTTGGCGAGAACCGCACCAGCCCATGGTTCTAAAATCTTGTTGAAAAGACCAAGGCTTAAGCCTGCGACTAGCGTGCCCCATAGGTTGCCAACACCGCCGAATACCACCACCATAAATGAGTCGATGATGTACGCCTGCCCCATATTAGGGCCCACGTTAGTCAGTTGAGAAAGTGCAACACCCGCGACACCCGCAACGCCAGAGCCTAAACCGAAGGTCATCGCATCAACTCGCTCAGAACGAATCCCCATCGCACGAGCCATGCCACGGTTTTGAGAAACCGCACGAACCTGTAAGCCTAGTGGTGTCTTTTTCAGAACCATTAATAAGCCCATAAACACCAAACCACAGAACAAGATGATATAAAGTCGGTTGTAAGTCAGGGACAACATTGGGTTTAATTGAAGTGCGCCAGACATCCATTCAGGTGTGCTCACTGAGCGGTTCAAAGGAGAGAAAATCGAGCGAACGGCTTGCTGCAAGATCAAGCTGATACCAAAGGTCGCGAGTAAGGTTTCCAATGGGCGACCATAAAGATGACGAATCACACTTCGCTCGATCACAATGCCCACCAAACCAGAAACAATAAACGCAGCAGGGATAGAGAGTATCAGTGCCAAACCAATATGATTGGGCATCAACAATTGCATGACATAGGTGGTATAAGCGCCAATCATGATCAACTCGCCATGAGCCATGTTGATAACGCCCATTACACCAAAGGTAATCGCCAAGCCAATGCCCGCCAGCACCAATACCGAACCTAAACTCAAACCGAAGAATACGGTTTCGACACCCGAATAGAGTGCTTGGCTTTGTTGGTAGCTATCCATCGCACGTTCTGCTGCAGCGGTAATGCTTGGATCTTGCTCACTGTTCAGTAGTTGGTTCAGTGTTTTCAAAACGACCGAGTGTTTGAAGTCGCCAACTCGTTCAATTGAAGCCACACGATCTTCAGTGGTGGCACTGTTATTAAGAGAAGTGAAAATCGCTAACGACAAATCCATTAGCTCGGCTACTTTGCCATCTGATTCATTGGCTCTGAGTTCAGCTATGCGTTCAATGATGTCAGCGTCTTTGGTCCCTAGTAGATCCAAAACCGCTTTATAACGCACATCAGGATTACTGCTGTTGAGTCCGATAGAAGCAATTTCCCCGCGCAAGATCCCGCGAAGTTTGTTATTCACACGAACCTTTTTAAACTGTCTCGTTTTCTCGATATTCAGCGTTGAATCAGTCCATACTGACTGAGCTGACGTCGCTGTTTTGATGCTTTGAATGAGGTAGAGCTGTTTGTACTGCTCGCTCTGTTTATCACCAAAATAGTAAAGGTTTCCGTTTAACCAACCATCCAGAATAGGTTTCGACACATCTTCCGTTTGCGTCTCAATCACCCAATCGATAGCTAATTCTTTATCCGATGTTTTCTTACCAACTAGCGCCTTGGTAAAGCTAGCTTCATCCGTTATTCCCGCAAAAGCCAACTGAGCACTGACTGCCATGAGCAATAGTGCCTTAAATACGTTTAATACGTTTTTCATCCCTGCTTCCTTAACCAACCAAGTTAGATATTGTTATTTTTACTTGGAGGATGTGTGGATAGTGGTTGTTACCTGAAACTATGAACCTTCCGGTCGCTTCGCCCCTTAAACAGGGGCGTTCTCCCAAACAGGAAGGCTCAATATTCCTGAATTGACGCTCTAGTTACCGCCAGAACACTTCTTCGTTTCGACATTAAACGCACCACATGAGAATGGCTTCGACCAGCTAGAGAACAGTTTTGCCGATTCAGGTAAGTAACTCGACCAAGCATCACCCGCCACTAGACCTGTGGTTTCCCAAACGATATCGAATTGACCATCGTCTTGGATTTCACCGATCAGGACTGGTTTAGTAATGTGGTGGTTTGGCAACATGGTTGAGTAGCCGCCAGAAAGGTTAGGAACAGACACGCCAATCAAGGCATCTTGCACAGATTCAGGATCGGTTGTGCCCGCATTAGTGACCGCTTGAGCCCACATATTGAAGCCAACATAGTGTGCTTCCATTGGGTCATTGGTGACACGCTTTTCACTCTTGATGAACGACTGCCACGTTTCAACGAACTCTTCATTGGCTTCGGTATCAACACTCATGAAGTAGTTCCACGCCGCTAGATGGCCTACCAGCGGTTCTGTGTCCATACCTGACAGTTCTTCTTCACCAACAGAGAATGCAATAACTGGGATGTCTTCAGATGAAATGCCTTGAGCACCAAGCTCTTTATAAAAAGGTACGTTCGCATCGCCATTCACAGTAGAAACCACAGCGGTTTTCTTGCCCGCTTCACCGAACTTCTTGATGTCTGAAACGATAGATTGCCAATCAGAGTGACCAAATGGCGTGTAGTTGATCATGATGTCTTCTTCTGCGACACCTTTATCTTTTAGGTAGGCTTCAAGGATCTTATTGGTGGTACGTGGATAAACGTAATCGGTACCTGCAAGTACCCAGCGCTCAACTTCAAGCTCTTCCATCAAGTAATCCACTGCAGGTATCGCTTGTTGGTTTGGCGCGGCACCGGTGTAGAAAACGTTTTTAGAAGACTCTTCGCCTTCATACTGTACTGGGTAGAAAAGGATGCTGTTGAGTTCTTCAAAAACAGGCAGCATGGATTTACGTGATACTGATGTCCAACCACCGAACACCACATCCACTTTCTCTTTTTCGATAAGCTCACGTGCTTTTTCTGCAAATAGCGGCCAGTTTGACGCAGGGTCAACCACGACAGGCTCTAGCTTTTTGCCAAGCAAACCGCCCTTTTTGTTCTGCTCTTCGATAAGCATTAGCACGGTATCTTTTAGCGTTGTCTCACTGATCGCCATGGTGCCAGAGAGTGAGTGTAGAACACCGACCTTGATGGTCTCATCAGCAGCAAACACTGTTGCAGAAGAAAATGAAAGTGTTGTACACAGTGCAGCTAGCGATAAATTGAACACCTTGTTCATGATATTACTCCATAATTGTATTTTTGTTATTCAATTACAGAGTTACAAGAAGAGTGCCAAACTTAAAAAGCAATCAATAAATTTATAAGCTTTTGTATTAATTAAACTTATTAGCCAGCCACACCAATAAAGTGCATAGCAATCATGTCACTATGTTTCATACTGGTGCAGTGACGATGAGAATGAACCAAGATGACACATTCCTGTTCATCAGATACAAAAAAGACCCAACACTTTGGTATTGGGTCTCTGGTATAACATCACCGATGGTCGTTCAAACCATGCTGTTTAAGGCTATTCCGCTGGTTGGAATTCGAATTTTACTCTCGACTTTGATTTCAACTCGTTGCAATCACCGTTGCAAAAATAGCTCGCCGCACCACAGGCTTGAAGCTTCTCAAGTTGGCTGCTGCACTCAGGGCAAAACCCAACTTTAGTAAAGTGAGCCTGACAACTTTCACAGTGATACTTGCCATCCCAAGCTAGCTCAGACTGACACTTAGGGCAGATATTTTCACTCATTAGCATTTCCTAATTCACTACTATTTTTACAATCTACTACCGCTGAGACTTCGCTTGCTTGATTTGGTACATGTTCTTATCAGCTTGTGCGATCAACTGGTCTAATCCTTGAGGATCTTTCTCACAAGACAACCCAACACTCACTGAGAACTGCACATCATTGATATAAAGCGCTTGTTGCAGTGCTTTCTCTAAGCTGTGGTAGAAACTAACAACGCTTTCTTGATCATCAAAGCAAGAGAACACCACAAACTCATCGCCACCATAACGCCCTATCTTGGCACATGCTGTGGTTGCCTCATCAAGAACTTCGGCAACCGCCAACAGCACATCATCACCAAAACTATGGCCATAGGTATCATTTATCGATTTGAACTTATCGACATCAACAAACAAACACGCCATCACCTTTTCTGAAAAGCATCGCTTAGCCAACACTTTCTCAGCTTCATTAAACAATGCGCGACGATTCAAGCAATGGGTAAGAGAATCACGATTGGCGAAAAAGTTAAGCTGATTCTCCAACTCGAACTTTTCTAGTGCTACCGAATACAGGGAAGCCAGTAGTTCTAAGATCTCGAGCTCAAATTCATGCGGCTCAGATATGTACTGGCTATAAATGGCAAAGGTACCCAGTACATGACCGCGCGACGAGATAATGGGTACCGACCAACAGGCATGCAGATTCGCTTGATTGGTGAGGGCTAAAAAAGGTGCCCAGTTTGGGTGTGCATTTATGTTGGAGACCATCACTGCTTTCTTGAGTGCAGCCGCCTCGCCACAAGAACCAATCCCTGCACCAATCCCAACCCCTTCTATCTGCTGATTGTAAAAATCAGGCAGGTTTGGGGCATATTCAAGATGCAAAGTTTTAGACTCTGAGTTGAGCAGTAAAATTGAAGCCATACGCTGCCCAAAAATCTGCTCGGTAAGCTGAATGATCTTATGGTTTAAATCTTTGCGATCCATCCCAAGAGCAAGCTTGCGCAGCAAACTATTGACGGCTCGGTGGCCTTCTAATAAAAATTGTTGTTCCATTCACTAAAGCTTTCAATTGTGTAATAGGGTACAGCTTGTTCTTATGCAAGCTTACTATTGGTTAATAATAACACACTAAATAAGCCGTACACACAATCGAAGATCATAGGTTGATCTTTCGCTTTATCTATTTTGATCAGCGATCTACCCAAAAAAGAATATTTATATCACCACACACCGAAAGCATAAGTTACATGTGCTGCATTTCAATTTTAAATGGTCATTTATATTAAAAGTTACATATAAAAACAAAATAAACAGCACAAGCCAATTCGATCTGTAGTCTAAATCATCGCATTACATGCGTCAGCATTTCAATATGCTGGTCATCTAACTGAGTTAACTTAACCGATAAAGACTTAAGCTCTGACGTATTCTCGATGTGAGTACCACCACACGGAATAGACACTAAAGTGTCGCTATCCAACTGCCATTCCCAATAGCGAGAGTCTGTTAATGCCTCACCTTCCAGTCTCATTGCTACTGGCGTTGAGTCTGCAAGCCAACCTTTAATCATTTGATTAATGTCGGCTTCGATACCATCAAGATTGGTTAGCATGTCTGCAACGTTCAAACCGCGCTTCTTGAGGGTTTTTCCCAAACGATACTTATCGGTACACAACTCTGGAGTCACAAAGCTAGTCACTTGCGCGTAGCTATTGAAATCGTAGCTGCCAAGTGGATCTTTTCGGTCTGCATCTTTACGCCAATAACTCTCAGCCAATACTTTATTCAAGGCTAGGAAAGCTATGTGGCCAGCGCTGTGACCACGGCTCAAACTAGCTTGATACTCTTTATCAACCGACAACATGACTTCGTCGTTAACCTTAATCATAGAAGCAGATGCGGGGAGCTGGTGGACAACCACAAACGCCCACCCTTCCGCATCACGCTTAACAGGGATATCTGCTGCGATATGAAGCTTGCCAGTAGATTGTTCTATTGCACCAACAAGACAGTCTTCAACGGGATATTGCACGTCACCAACATTCACAAAGCCTCGGTCTGCAGGGTGGTCTGGCCAAATATGACTTACTGGGTGGAAAGGTGTCATGTCGGTGATCAGGTAGGTTTTGCTGTCATCGTTTTCAACGTACAACGCCTTTGCATTGATCTGCCAAGCCTGATGACAAAATTGAGTAATAGTTGGTGTGATAACTATTATTGGTTTCATGGATGTCGCTGGTGTCATTGGATCGCTAGTGGTCATATCGTTCTTCTTTTGAAATTGAGTCTAATTCGTTAACCCATCACGATATGGAGATATGAGGTTATGGCTTAACGTGAATTTTGCTTAAAAAAATACCCGAGACAGGCTCGGGTATCAAATCTATTGGAAAGGTTTACTTACGACCTTTAACCATGCTCATCATACGCTTACGTTTACGTTCTTGAGAAATTGTCAGCTTGGTTGTCTTAGCTTCAAATGGGTTCTCGCTGTTCTGGAATTGAATGCGAATAGGTGTACCCATAATCTCTAGTGAACGACGGTAGTAGTTCATCAAGAATCGTTTGTATGAATCTGGCAAGTTACGTACTTGGTTACCGTGGATAACGATAATCGGTGGGTTGTAGCCACCAGCGTGCGCGTATTTCAATTTAACACGACGGCCACGAACCATAGGCGGTTGGTGATCATCAGTCGCCATCTTCATGATACGAGTTAGCACAGAAGTACCAACACGAGTCGTTGCTGACTTGTAAGCTTCTTGAACAGATTCAAACAAGTGACCAACACCTGTACCGTGAAGTGCAGAGATAAAGTGAATACGTGCGAAATCAACGAAACCTAAACGACGGTCTAGTTCTTTCTTAACGCGATCTTTAACATCGCTGTCTAGACCATCCCACTTGTTTACTGCAATAACAATTGAACGACCAGCATTCAACGCAAAGCCTAACAAGCTTAAATCTTGATCAGAGATGTTGTCTCGAGCATCAATAAGCAGCAATACAACGTTAGCATCTTCAATCGCTTTCAGTGTTTTAACCACTGAGAACTTCTCTACTGTTTCGTTGATATTTTTACGACGACGAACACCTGCAGTATCAATCAGAACGTATTCACGCTCATCACGCTGCATTGGAATGTAGATAGAGTCACGAGTTGTGCCTGGCATATCGTAAACAACAACACGTTCTTCACCAAGAATACGGTTAGTTAGTGTTGATTTACCAACGTTAGGACGGCCAATGATCGCTAGCTTAATTGGTTGATCTTGAAGGCGCTTGAATTCTTCTTCAGCTTCTTCTTCAGTAAAATCAACTTGCTCTTCTTCTTCGTCTTCAAACTCAGTTAAATCGCTTACTTCGCCATTCTCTGCTTTTAACGCTTCTGCGAACGGGTTAAGAGCAAGATCAATCAACGCTGTTACGCCACGACCGTGCGCTGCAGCGATTTGGTACATGTCTTCTACGCCTAGTTGCCAGAAATCAGCACTTGCAGCATCAGGGTCGATACCATCAACCTTGTTTACTACTAGCATTGAAGGCTTTTCTAGTTGACGAAGGTGCTTAGCAATAGCCACGTCTGAAGGTGTTAGACCCGCACGGCCATCTACCATAAATAGAACGACATCAGCTTCATCAATCGCCGCTAGCGACTGTTCAGCCATTTTAGTTTCAACACCTTCTTCGGTACCGTCGATACCACCAGTGTCAATAACAATAAAGTCATGCTCGCTAAAATGAGCATGACCGTATTTACGGTCACGCGTTAAGCCAGGGAAATCCGCAACCAATGCATCACGAGTTCGAGTCAATCGGTTAAATAACGTAGATTTACCTACATTCGGACGCCCTACTAGAGCAACAACAGGTACCATAACAACCTCTACAATTTCTTCTCTAAATGTAGTTATAGGTAAGCACTTGATCGCAAGTTTAAACTCTTACCTATAACCACACGGTTTATTAATTCATAACAACAAAACGGCTCCTAGCTGTTACCAACCAGGAGCCGACTGTGAATTGTATCACGCTTTTATTGGCTAATCGTTAGTTTCTTTACATCGCCATTGCGAGTCGTCACTAAGTAGCCTTCAGGCATTTCAATTGGCGCAACCGCAAAGCCGCTATCATCGACGAGCTGTTGAGCAACAAACTCACCCGATGAACGATCTAACCAGTGCAGATAACCTTCTGTATCACCCACAACTACATAACCATTAATAATAGCAGGTGCTGTCAGTAAGCGGTTTTCTAACAATGGAGTGCTCCAAAGTTCAGTACCACTACGCGCATCAACCGCAACCACATGGTCTTTGTCGGTAACAACGAACAAACGGCTACCATCACTCGCTAAGTCAATCGCTGACGAGTAGTTACGCTTCCAAATTGGCTTACCAGAACGGAGATCGATAGCGATTAGTTGACCATTGATACCTACGGTATACAGGGTTCCGCCAAGAACAATCGGTGATGCATCGACATCAACCAAGCGATCGATTTCCGTTGCACCTTTTGGTGTGCCTACAGGCTGTTGCCAAATAAGCTGACCACGGTCAACAATAGCGGCTGCTAAACGACCATTTGCCGTTCCCCAGAATACACCGCCAGAAACCGCAACAGGCGAGCTATCGCCACGAAGTGTTAGGCTTGGAACTTCAGTGCTAATCGTCCATTTTTGTTCGCCGCTTTCTTGATCTAACGCGATCAACATACCGCGACTGGTATGAACAATAACCATGTTGCTTTCAGTTGCTGGGGATGCAAGCACCTCACCATTCACTGATACACGCCACAACTCTTCACCGGTTGATTCATCCATCGCGATCACTTCGCCATTTTCAGAACCAACAAATATTTTGCCGTAAGCCGCCGTTAAGCCACCCGATAAACGAGCCAGTACTTCTTTCTCAAGATCGACTTTCCACAGCTCTTTACCGGTTTCAGGGTCAAGCGCTTTAACCATACCTTCACGGCTCGCAACAAACACTTTGTCGTAAGCCAATTCTGGCGTTAGTTTTGAAAAGTAGTGACCAACACCATCACCAACCGACGTAGACCATTCCTGACTAGGAGTGAACTCGCTATTTACTGTTGGTACTGGCGCCATGATTACGGTGTCTTCTTCACCCGCACAGCCAGCCAATAGGCCAAGAGCAATCGCACACAACGCCGCTTTTGGAAACATCTTCTTCATTCAAAGCGCCTTATTTAGCTAGGTCGTCAAGTTTGATTTGAAGCGTTTGGCTCGCATCAGCTGCTTGTTGTGCTTCAGAGTAAGCACTGTAAGCCGCATCTGTATCGCCTTTACGAAGTGAGATATCACCACGCAGTTCAGCAACACGGCCAGTCCAAGATTCGTCAGTCATCGCTTCAAGATCAGTCAATGCTGCGTCAAATTCACCTTGCTCAGCTTTGATACGTGCAGCACGGTAAGTCAGTAGTGGCGTAAGTGCCGCATCCTTAGTTGCCGATTTTGCCCACTCAAGCTGTTCAAGTGCAGCAGCAAGGTCACCCGCTTGAACTTGCGCTTTTGCTAATTGCATAGCAGCAAGTACAGAGTATTCAGCGTCTTTGTTAGCGTCGATAAAAGCTTGAATATCAGATTGAGCATCAACGCCCTTAGCATCAAGAGCTGAAATTACAGAGGTGTAGCCTTCTGAAGCCACTTCACGCGCTTCAACGACTGAATCTTGGTAATAGCGCCAGCCAAATAGACCGCCTAAACCAATAACTGCACCAAAGATTACGGCTTTACCGTTCTCTTTCCACCAATCTTTAATGGCTTCAACTTGTTGCTCTTCGCTATCGTAAAGTTCCACTTCCTGTCCTCTTTAATTCTTTAAACGCCAGCATAGTGCTGACGTTGATATTCATGATGAGCGTTTGCTCAATGGCTAATTAGATTAGCGCAGCAACTTTCTCTGCAACTTCCGTTTGAGACACGGTTTCTTGCTCGCCGCCAACCAGATCTTTTAGCACAACTGTATTGTCAGCAACTTCGTTCTCACCAAGTACCAGTGCTACAACAGCACCTACTTTGTCAGCACGCTTGAATTGCTTCTTGAAGTTACCACCACCGAAGTGGTTCATTACACGTACGCCTTCAACGGTGTCACGTAATTGATTCGCTAACTGCATGCCTGCGATCATAGTACCTTCGCCAGCAGCAACCACGTATACGTCAACGCTACGGCGAACTTCTGTTAGCTCTAGCGTTTCCATCATAAGAACCAGACGCTCTAGGCCCATTGCGAAGCCAACAGCATTGGTTGCTTTGCCGCCTAGTTGCTCAACAAGACCATCGTAACGACCGCCACCACAAACTGTACCTTGAGCACCAAGACTGTCAGTGATCCACTCAAATACTGTGCGGTTGTAGTAATCTAGGCCACGTACTAGACGCTCATTAACTTGGTATTCGATACCAACAGCGTCAAGAAGTTCACACAAACCAGCAAAATGTTGCTTCGATTCTTCACCTAAATATTCAGATAGTCGAGGTGCGTCACCTAAGATCGCTTGAACATCTGGGTTCTTAGTATCAAGTACACGTAGAGGGTTAGTGTGCATGCGACGTTTGCAGTCTTCATCTAACACATCAATGTGTTGCTCAAGGAAAGCCACTAACGCTGTACGATAGCTTACGCGATCTTCTTGAGAACCGATTGAGTTCAGCTCGAGGCGAACGTGCTTATCGATGCCGAGTTCACGCCATAGACGTGCTGTCATCATGATAAGTTCTGCGTCAACGTCTGGACCGTCTAGGCCAAACACTTCAACACCACATTGGTGGAATTGACGGTAACGACCTTTTTGAGGACGCTCGTGACGGAACATTGGACCCATGTACCATAGGCGCTGCTCATCACGGTTGATAAGGCTGTTTTGAATACATGAACGTACACAACCTGCTGTGCCTTCTGGACGCAGCGTTAGGCTGTCGCCATTACGGTCATCAAAGGTGTACATCTCTTTAGAAACAACGTCTGTCTCTTCACCAACCGCACGGCTAAATAGGTTCGTTTCTTCAACGATAGGCATACGTACTTCGTTGTAACCGTATGCACTCACCACACTTTTAACTGCGCTTTCTACTTTCTGCCACAGTGGTGATTGAGTTGGTAGGCAGTCATTCATGCCTCGAATTGCTTGGATATTTTTAGCCACAGTATTTATTCCGTAATTTCTCACGACCAGGTGTTAGTGCGAATAGACAAACACACCCCATCGCGTTGTATTAATCTTCTAAGTTTTCTACATCAATGCGATTTGCTTTATCAAGCACCGATGCTTTTGCTCGGATCTTAGCTTCAAGCTTGTCGACAAGGTCATCGTTGTCAAAACGCTCTTTCTGACGCTTACCGTCTTCGTAGAAGGCACTCTTACGAGCACTACCCGCAAGGCCTAAGTGAGACACTTCAGCTTCACCAGGGCCGTTAACGACACAACCGATGATAGAGACATCCATTGGAGTCACTATGTCTTCCAAGCGCTCTTCAAGGGCGTTAACAGTGTTGATAACATCGAATTCTTGGCGAGAACAGCTCGGACACGCAATGAAGTTGATGCCACGTGAGCGAATGCGCAAAGATTTAAGAATATCAAAGCCAACTTTGATCTCTTCGATTGGATCTGCTGCTAGCGAGATACGCAGCGTATCGCCGATACCTTCAGACAATAACATGCCCAAACCTACAGCCGATTTCACAGAACCCGCACGAGCTCCACCCGCTTCAGTAATACCTAGGTGAAGTGGTTGGTCAATCTGCTTAGCAAGCAAACGGTAAGAACCGACGGCTAGGAATACATCAGAAGCCTTCACGCTGACTTTGAATTGATCAAAGTTCAGACGGTCTAGGATATCGACGTGACGCATTGCAGATTCAACTAGCGCTTCTGCTGTAGGCTCTGTGTATTTCTCTTGGATCTCTTTTTCAAGAGAACCACCGTTAACACCAATACGAATCGGGATATTCATATCACGAGCACAATCCACAACAGAGCGAATGCGGCTTTCGTTACCGATGTTACCTGGGTTGATACGCAGACAGTCAACCCCATACTCTGCCACTTTAAGAGCGATACGGTAGTCGAAGTGAATGTCAGCAACCAAAGGAACAGAGACCTGCTGCTTGATTAGCTTAAAAGCTTCAGCGGCCTCCATAGTCGGTACAGATACGCGAACGATATCTGCCCCCACTTTTTCCAAAGCTCTAATTTGAGCGACGGTCGCGGCGACATCTGTTGTTCTTGTGTTGGTCATGGATTGCACAGCAATTGGTGCACCATCACCGATCGGCACATCACCCACATAAATACGGGTTGATTTGCGACGAATAATAGGAGATTCGTGTTGCATATTAACTCTAAGGTAAGGTTATTCTAGCTACTTTGCCTGAAGTATACCCAGAAAGGTCGACAGGTTCACTTGCAAATGTCATCGATACGCCTTCAGGCGCACCCAGAATCACTTTATATGGTGCAGTTCCAGAAAGATTTAATGTCTGGCCTGCTTTTTTAATGCCGGTAGATAACGTTTTGCCCGAAGCATCTTTCACTTGGATCCAGCAATCAGCAGAGAACTGCATCACTAGCTCGTTAACCACAGCTTCAGGCGCTACAGTCTCTGGTTCCGCAGTAACCGAAGCAACGTTTGCTGCTTCTGGTGCTTCTTCAATGACTTCAACAGGGTCAAGAGTTACTGAATCTTCAGCTGAACTCACTTCAGTAAGCTCATCAGAGTTTTCAGTAACAGGAGATGTCTCTGTGTTTTGTTCTGCTTCAATCACTTCGAGTGAAGTCAGTTCAGGATCAAGCGACTCTTCTACCACTAGCTCTTCCGAGCTTTCAGTATTGGCTAAAGATTGAGATAAGGTATCTTGCTGTTGGTTCTGCCACCACCAAAGTGAGGAGATACCCACAATCACAGCAAAGATGCTCCAAGTAAGGAGCATAATACGGCTGTTGTGCTTCTCGGTTTTAGTCTTACGAGAGAAGCTCAACATTTCTTGTTCTTGATGTTGGGCATCACCAGAATGATGAAGCGCGTTCAACACGACTTTTTCATCAAGATTGACGTATTTCGCGTATGAACGAATGTAACCACGCATAAAGGTGGCAACCTGATCTGACTCGAATTGGTTTTCTTCAATTTGCTGGATAAGCGTAACGCGTAGCTTCAAGCGATCAGAGATCTGCTTTTGTGTTAAACCAAGAGATTCTCGTTTATTTTTGAGCAGCGTTCCCGCTTCAATTGCTGGAGCGACAGTTTCTTGCGTTTGTGTTTCTTGTTCTGTGTTCATAGAGAGTGAACTTCTAAAGTATTATTGCAGGTTGATGAGAGCATTTTTTATTTTCGTTTAAGCTCAATCTTACAACCTACTATGTGGAATTTTTCCTGTCACCCGGTTCATCAACCCTTAAAGTAGAAAACCACACACTGTTGGTGAGCGACTTTCTCAGGAAGCTAGTTTATCAAGTAGCCAACCTAAATAGACACATTGACGATTATCGGGTAACAAGCGAGCACTTAAATTAATTTAAGATTATTTAATCATAAGCTAATGCCATTACAAGGCAAAAACACTTTCGACAAAATTTACCGTCAGCTCATGGTTTTGTCCAAAATTTAACGAAAAATGTAAGAAAGCGTGGGGAAAAAATCCAATTTTTGGAAATTCACCTTCCAGAAAAGCAACAAGCCAGAAGGAATCCTTCTGGCTTGTTTAGATCTAAATGGTATTTAAACCGCTTTTACTTGAATCACATCACCTGCGATTAAGTTAGCTTCAGAGGCGGCTTTCAGCATTTTAGTACGCTTGGTTCTATCAATGACATCACCAACCAGCTGACCACATGCGGCATCAATATCATCACCACGTGTTTTACGAACCGTTACTGTGTAGTTGTATTCCATCAGCGTTTTTTGGAAGCGATCAATTCGAGAGTTGCTTGGCTTCTTGTAAGGCGAACCCGGATAAGGGTTGAATGGAATCAAATTGATCTTACAAGGCGTCTCTTTCATTAGCTCAGCAAGTTCACGAGCGTGGTCCATATCATCATTCACATGATCCAATAGAACGTACTCAACCGTTACTTTACCGCGGTTAGCATTTGAAGAAGCAATGTAACGACGAACCGATGCTAGGAAATCTTGGATATCCCAACGGTCGTTGATTGGCATGATTTGGCTACGTAGTGCATCGTTTGGTGCGTGTAGAGAAATCGCCAGAGCCACATCGATGTTGTCTGTCATCTGATCAAGACCAGAAACAACACCAGATGTTGATACTGTCACACGACGCTTAGACAGTGAGAATCCTAGATCATCAAGCATCAGCTCTAATGATGGAATTAGGTTCTTCATATTAAGCAGAGGCTCACCCATACCCATCATTACGACGTTAGTAATTGGACGACGACCCGTATCTTTCTCTAAACCGATTTCACGTGCAGCACGCCAGATTTGACCAACGATCTCTGAAACTTTCAGGTTACGGTTGAAGCCTTGTTGAGCCGTAGAGCAGAATTTACATTCAAGCGCACAACCGACTTGCGAAGATACACATAGCGTCGCACGGTCACCATCTGGGATGTATACCGTCTCAACGTCTTGGTCACCAACGCTCATCGCCCATTTAATGGTGCCATCTGCAGAGTGCTGAGCTTCAGAAACGATAGGTGCAACAATCTCACAGCGATGCAGAAGTTTCTCGCGTAATTTTTTGTTGATGTTGTTCATTTGTTCGAAGTCATCGACACCGAAGTGATAAATCCACTTCATCACTTGCTCTGCTCGAAACGCTTTCTCATTCAGTTCTTCTGTGAAAAATTTACGAAGACCTTTACGATCAAAATCGAGTAGATTGACTTTAGCTGTGGTCATGATGCCTCTCAATGACGGAACAATAATTAAGGGCGCGAATTGTACAGGCTTTACGCAACTTCAACAAGCGCTGTAAAACCCTGTGTTTATTAAGACATTCAAAGTTAAGCGATTAAAACTTGAACAATTGTTTTGTTCGGTCTGAGAATACCTAAATTGAAGAAAAGATTCCCGATTACGCTCCTCCGTTGCTCTCGGGAATGACGTAAATAATCTCCACAATCTAACCAATACTTACCACAAGATTGTGGCCCCACCATTCATCGCTATCAGGTCATGAACTCCTCAAAGCCCGTCATTCCAGAACTGAGGAACGAGGTATCTGGAATCTCCAACAACTAACAGAGATTCCCGATTACACTCCTACGTAGCTCTCGGGAATGACGACTAAATAGATTATCGAGAATGCAAAGTCCACATACGAAAAAGGCTTCACCGAAGTGAAGCCTTTATTGATATTTTCTGTTGTCTGCTTATTCAGCTGGACGTGGGCAAATTTCAGATTCTGGGAAGAAGAATTCGATCTCGCGAGCTGCAGACTCAGGGCTGTCACTGCCGTGTACTGAGTTGTAACGCATGCTGATTGCGTAGTCAGCACGGATAGTGCCGCATGCCGCTTCTTCTGGGTTAGTTTTACCCATTAGTTCACGGTAACGAGCGATCGCATTTTCGCCTTCAAGTACTTGAACCATGATAGGACCAGAAGTCATGAACTCTTTTAGTGGTCCAAAGAACTCTTTACCTTCATGTTCTGCATAGAAGCCACTTGCTTGCGCTTCAGTAAGAGAAACCATTTTAGCGGCAATAATCTGTAGGCCTGCTTTTTCAATGCGGTGGTAGATTTCACCAACAAGGTTACGCTTAACTGCATCCGGCTTAACAATTGAGAACGTTCTTTCTAGAGCCATAGGGATTCCTTCACTTCATTTTTTTGTTATTAAATACTGAAATTACTGAGATCATTCGATCTGAGTTGATGAATAAGCGGTATCGAAATACCGCTCACTCTTATTATTATTTTGCTTGGTCGATAAGAAGACGAGCCAGTGTACGAACACCCATACCGGTCGCGCCTGCAGCCCACTTATCACTTGATGACTTACGGTAAGTACCCGCGCAGTCCATGTGAATCCAACCTTTTTTGTAGTCATCGACAAAGTAAGAAAGGAACGCAGCAGCTGTACTTGCACCCGGAGTGTAATCACCAGAGCTGATGTTTGATAGATCAGCAAAATTTGAAGGCAACATGCCACGGTGGAAATCAGCAAGAGGCAATGGCCATAGGCCTTCTTTCTCTTGATTTGCAGCCGTTAGTGCTTGATGAGACAACTCATCATCGAAGCTCAATAGCGCGTGGTAATCATTACCCAGTGCGTTTTTAGCCGCGCCGGTAAGCGTTGCACAGTCGATGATCAACTCAGGGTTTTGTGCACTTGCGTACATCAAACCATCAGCAAGAACCAAGCGACCTTCCGCATCGGTATTCATGATCTCAACCGTCTTACCATTTTTGTAAGTAATGATGTCGCCAAGCTTCAATGCACGACCCGAGATCATGTTCTCTGCACAACATAGAATAAGCTTAATACGCTTGTTCAGGCCGCGTTCAATCGCTAGACCTAAACCACCCGTAATAGTTGCTGCGCCGCCCATGTCAGCCTTCATTGCTGTCATGAATTGACCTGGCTTGATGCTGTAACCGCCTGAGTCGAAAGTGATACCTTTACCAACCAGACAAGCAAATACAGGTGCGTCTTCGTCGCCGGTAGGGTTGAAGTCCAGTTGAAGCATTGCAGAAGTACGCTCAGAGCCGCGGCCTACCGCGTAGATGCCTTCCCAACCTTCGGTTAGTAGGTCTTTGTCTTTAACGATTTTCGCTTTAACTGTGCCCGCAGGAGCCACTGACTTGATGTATTCCGCAGCCATTGTCGCTAATTGACGAGGGGCCACTTCTTCAGCGGTTTTGTTGATAATGTCACGAGTCCAATCAGTAGAGCGAATGCGAGCTTCTAGCTCAGCTTGATCGGTTTCTGAAAGTGTATCCCATTCCAATGCATTCTTTTTCTTTGGTCCACGGTAGCCTTGGTAGAAAGCCCAAACGCTTTCTAAATCCCACCCTTCACCGCTAAGTGAAACCAATGCGATACCTTGTCCGTCAAGCGTACGACCAGCACGTTGAACCGCCCCTAAATCGTGGCCTTCACCAATGTGAATTGTCGCTCCCGCTTCAGAAAACGATAAAATAGCTCTTGCTCCCCACTGAGGCTGGGCAGCTTCTTGACTTAAAAATACTGACATCTGTGTAGACATGATTTCTCCTTGTCATGAACCACCTTGAGTGTGTGGTTCTGATTATTTTTTATTAGCGGACTGATGTTAGCATTATGTAGGAGAAAAATGTCATTTTGATAAAAAAACGGACCATAAGGTCCGCTTTTTTTAGTAAGAATTGTTAACTTGGCTGTGTTTTATATTGGATAAATTCCAACCAACGGCCAAATTATAGAACAAGAGGGCTAGTCCATCTCATCCATCCAGCACAAAATAATGGCCTCTAGAATTTTCTCATTCGAGTGATTCGGCTCATCATCAAAATCTTCGAGATCTAACACCCATTGATGCAAGTCCGTAAAACGCACCGTTTTAGGATCGGTATCTGGGTATAAATCACATAGTTCAATCGCAATATCTCGCGAATCAATCCATTTCAAGCTCATAACACTTCCTTATATTTATCAGCGACGATTTGTCATCTTCATGATTTATATTCTATGCCAGTTTTACTAACAGTTTTAGCCGAGCTGAATTCTTAGTGCTCTTCAGAAGCTAGGTTCAATGTGTACTTTGGAATCTCAACAACCAGGTCAGTATCCGCCACTTTAGCTTGGCAACCAAGACGAGACTCCATTTCCAGACCCCATGCTTTATCAAGCATGTCGTCTTCTAGGTCATCACTTTCTTCTAATGAGTCGAAACCTTCACGAATCACAACGTGACATGTAGTACATGCACACGACTTTTCACATGCGTGTTCAATACCAATACCGGCCTTCAGTGCAACATCAAGAACCGTCTCACCAGTTTTTGCTTCTAAAACAGCGCCTTCTGGACATAGATCTTCGTGAGGTAAAACAATAATCTTTGGCATGTTTATCTATTCTCTAACTATTAAATATTATCGACTGACTGACCTGACAGTGCAGCTCGAATTGATTTATCCATACGACGAGAAGCAAAGTCTTGGCTCGCTTTGTCGGTATTCTTAATTTCTAGTTCAATGGCATCGGAATTATCGCCATTACGCACTTCGATCAGTGCTTCAATCGCTTGAACAAGTTGTTGTTTTCCTTGTTCATCAAGCAGCTCGTCACCATCAGCTTGCATCGCAGCAATAAGGCCTTCGATAACACGATCCGCTTCTACGCGTTGCTCAGCCAGAGCGCGCGCTTGCATGTCTTCTTTTGCAAACGTCATCGAATCTTTCAGCATGCTAGCTACTTCGTTGTCACTTAGACCGTAAGAAGGCTTAACTTGGATTTCAGCTTGAACGCCAGTGCTCTTCTCCATCGCGGTAACCGATAGCAGGCCATCAGCATCCACTTGGTAAGTGACACGAATATGCGCAGCACCTGCTGTCATTGGCGGAATGCCTTTCAGAGCAAATCGAGCTAGTGAACGACAGTCGTCGACCATTTCACGCTCGCCTTGCACGGTGTGCACTGTCATTGCAGTTTGACCGTCTTTGAACGTGGTAAATTCTTGTGCGCGAGCAACAGGGATCGTGGTGTTACGAGGGATGATCTTTTCGACCAAGCCACCCATAGTTTCGATACCTAAGGAAAGTGGGATAACATCTAGAAGTAGCATCTCAGAGTCAGGCTTGTTGCCAACTAAGATATCCGCTTGAATCGACGCACCAATCGCAACCACTTCATCAGGGTTAATGCTGGTTAATGGCGTACGACCAAAGAAGCCACCCACCATTTCACGGACAAGTAAGGTACGAGTTGAACCACCAACCATAACCACTTCCAGAACTTCGTCCGCGTCAACTTCAGCATCTTTCAGTGCGCGACGGCACGAAAGTAGCGTTTTCTTAACTAATGGCTTGATGAGCTCTTCGAACTCTTCACGAGTTAATGAACCAGACCAACCTAGTACGTCAACATCAACACTTTCAGCTTCAGATAAGCCAATCTTCGCTTCTGTTGCTGCGTCTAGAAGAATACGGTTCTGTTCTGCCGTTAGCTCTGATAAGCCCATTTGCGCTTGGAAATGCTCTGCAATCAAATGGTCAAAGTCATCGCCACCTAGCGCAGAGTCACCACCGGTTGCTAAAACTTCAAAGACACCTTTAGATAGGCGTAGGATAGAGATATCAAACGTACCACCACCCAAGTCATAAACGGCGATTACCCCTTCTTTACCGGAATCCAGACCGTAAGCAATCGCTGCGGCAGTAGGTTCATTAAGAAGACGTAACACGTGAAGACCAGCAAGTTGCGCAGCGTCTTTCGTACCGGCACGCTGTGCATCATCAAAGTACGCAGGAACGGTAATCACTGCACCAGATAGCTCGCCACCTAGTGTTGACTCAGCACGTTGACCTAGCGCTCGCAGAATGTCTGCTGATACTTGAATTGGGTTCTTGTTGCCTTGCTCTGTGCGAATCACAGGCAAACCATTATCACTTTCTTCAAACTGATATGGCAGAGACGGGTATCGCTGTTGAATATCTGACAGTGAACGACCGATTAATCGCTTAACTGAGATAATGGTATTTTTAGGATCAGTTTGTGCATTTGCACGCGCTTCATTACCAGTCGTATAAGATTCCGATTGGTAGTGAACAACTGAAGGTAAAATGCTTCGACCTTGTTGATCAACGAGTGTACTCGCCTCGCCACTGCGTACTGCAGCAACCAACGAGTTTGTTGTACCTAAATCAATACCCACAGCAAGCTTATGCTGGTGAGGAGCGGCGCTTTGCCCTGGTTCTGCAATCTGAAGTAGTGCCATGGAGGTGTCCTTGTTATACAAACTAGCCGATCAAACGATCTTCAACTAATTCGATTTCATTCTTTAATTTTGCAATAAACTTAAGCTTTCTTACTCGGTCTGCAGCTTCAAGCCAAGCTTCGCTTTCGAGTTCTTGTTGGATAGCGCTTAATTGTTGTTTATACATTTTGCTAACCTTGCCTTCAAATGCAAATAGCGCATCTTCGGGATCAGAACTGTCTGCGATGTCTTCCAGCTCTTCACGCAATTCCATCTGCTCCATCAGGAACATCGGATCTTGCATGGTCTGTTGTTCGCCACGAATGTCTTCACCGTGTTGAACCAGCAGGTATTCTGCTCGGCTGATTGGATTCTTCAATACCTGGTACGCATCATTGATTTGTGCCGCTTTTTGCACGGCTAATAAGCGATCACGCTCAGAAGCTATCGCGAATTTATCAGGATGGAATTGGCGTTGCAGATCTCTAAACTGAGAAGAAAGAAGGCTACCATCCAGTTGAAACTGAAGTGGTAGCCCAAATAATTCGAAATGATTCATGTAAAGGTGGTCCTAAGTTTAGGCTCTTTGTTCAGAGCCTAATTTTATTCTTCGCTTACAACGCTTAACGATTCAAGCGTTTAAACATTGAAGCTCTCACCACAACCACATTCGCCTTTCGCGTTCGGGTTGTTGAATTCAAAACCTTCGTTTAGGCCTTCTTTTACATAATCAAGCTCAGTACCATCTAGGTATACTAGGCTCTTTGGATCAATGATGACCTTAACACCTGAATGCTCAAACACTTCGTCTTCTTCGTTAAGCTCGTCAACGAATTCCAGTACATACGCCATACCCGAACAGCCAGTAGTTTTTACTGCTAAGCGTAATCCGAGACCTTTACCACGGTTATCTAGGAAAGCTTGAACTCGGCTTGCTGCCGTATCTGTCATGGTGATGGCCATACTACAACCTTGTGTTTTATATAAATTGAGAACTCAGGTGGGAGCACAAAGGGTGCTCCCAAATATTACTTATTTTTTCGACGTGATTACGGTATTGAAGCGATTAGTGCTTCTTTTTGTAATCCGCAACCGCTGCTTTGATTGCATCTTCAGCAAGAATTGAACAGTGAACTTTCACTGGTGGCAACTCAAGCTCTTCTGCGATTTCAGAGTTTTTGATTGCAGCTGCTTCATCAATACTTTTACCTTTAACCCACTCAGTTACTAGTGAGCTAGAAGCGATTGCGCTACCGCAACCGTAAGTCTTGAATTTTGCGTCTTCAATAATACCTTCTGCAGATACTTTGATTTGCAGTTTCATTACGTCACCACAAGCTGGAGCGCCAACCATGCCGCTACCTACACTTGGGTCTTCTTTATCAAACGAACCTACGTTACGTGGGTTTTCGTAGTGATCAATTACTTTTTCGCTATATGCCATGATAGTTACCTCGAATCCTCTATTTCCGTGAGATTAGTGATGAGCCCACTCAACAGTGTTCAAATCAATCCCTTCTTTATACATATCCCATAGAGGAGACATGTCGCGTAATTTATTTACCGCTACACGAATTTGTGCAATCGCGTAGTCGATTTCTTCTTCCGTTGTAAAACGGCCGAATGAGAAACGTACTGAGCTGTGTGCCAGTTCATCGTTCAGGCCAAGAGCACGTAAAACGTATGAAGGCTCTAGGCTTGCTGATGTACATGCAGAACCTGATGATACTGCTAGGTCTTTAAGAGACATAAGCAGAGATTCACCTTCAACGAAAGCAAAGCTCACGTTTAGGTTGTGTGGTACACGTTGGTCTAAGTCGCCGTTTACGGTTACTGCTTCTAGATCTTGAACACCTTTCAATAGGCGCTCACGAAGTGCTAGTGCGTGATCGTAATCTTTCTGCATGTCTTGTTTAGCGATAGCAAACGCTTCGCCCATACCCACGATTTGGTGAGTAGCAAGCGTACCAGAACGGAAACCACGTTCATGACCGCCACCGTGCATTTGCGCTTCAAGACGAATACGTGGCTTACGACGAACGTACAAAGCACCGATGCCTTTAGGGCCGTATGCTTTGTGTGCAGACATAGAGATAAGATCAACTTTCATCTCTTTTACGTCTAGTGGGATTTTACCCGCAGACTGCGCCGCATCAACGTGGAAGATGATCTTGCGTGCACGACATAACTCGCCGATTGCACCGATATCTTGGATTACACCAATCTCGTTGTTTACGTGCATGATAGAAACTAGAACAGTATCTTCACGCATTGCAGACTGTAGCTTGTCTAGATCAATGATGCCGTTTGCTTCTGGCTCAAGGTAAGTAACCTCAAAACCTTCACGCTCTAGTTGGCGACATGGATCAAGAACCGCTTTGTGTTCTGTTTTACACGTGATTACGTGCTTACCTTTCTTCTCGTAAAAGTGCGCTGCACCTTTGATAGCAAGGTTGTCTGACTCTGTAGCACCTGACGTGAAAACAATTTCACGTGGGTCTGCATTTAGTAGATCGGCAATTTGCTCACGAGCATTATCTACTGATTCTTCTGCCTGCCAGCCGTAACGGTGTGAACGAGATGCAGGGTTACCGAAGTTACCGTCCATCGTCATGCACTGAACCATTTTTTCAGCAACACGTGGATCGACTGGGCATGTAGCTGAATAGTCAAAGTAAATAGGCAGTTTCATTTTCTACTCCAATGTAAAAACTGACCGCTAAGAGCGGGCATTAACACCGTGAGGTGCTGCACTAATCGTTGTAGTGCTCGTATTTTTATGTGCAAAACCATTATTAACCGCAAGATCGATATCTTGACGATCAGAAATCTGTAAAACTTCGTTATCTTTCATTAGCTCACCGAGCGTAATGTCGTTTAAGAAGCTGCTGATTCGGGAGCTTAAATCACGCCATAAAGTGTGAGTTAAACAACGACTACCACCTTGGCAGTCTGCTCGACCGTGACACTTAGTTGCGTCCACTGATTCGTCTACTGCAGCAATCACAGTTCCGACAGCGATGTCGCTCGCTTCAGCACCTAAACGGTAACCACCGCCAGGACCACGAACACTAGCAACTAAGCCAGCTTTACGTAACTTAGAAAATAGTTGTTCTAAGTAAGATAACGAGATGCCTTGTCGCTCTGAAATGTCAGCCAGAGGAACTGGGCTCTTTTGCGAATGCAGTGCTACATCTAGCATAGCTGTTACCGCATATCTTCCTTTAGATGTAAGTTTCATATCACACCGTATCCACATTGTTTATGTGGTTGGAATTTTCCCATACCCGACTAAATTGGTCAAGTATTTAGTTGACTATTTTAGTCAGGTATTCATCCCTACAAGCAGAGTGGGTTTTATTTGTCGTTTTTGCTCTTCTCAATTGAAGTCAAAATACCACGTAGAGTATTGATCTCTTGCAGTTCAGGACGAGCTCGGCTGAACAGACGACGTAGCTTGTTCATCACCTGACCCGGTTTATCCTTAGAGATAAATTGGGTATCAATGATCACTTTTTCAAGGTGTTCATAGAACATTTCTAGTTCTTCGTGACGTGGGTACTCATCTTGTTGCTGTGGCTGATATTGGCTCGCAACCATATCAAGGTGTGCCACGCGAACTTCATAGCTTAGCGTTTGCACAGCCATCGCTAGGTTCAATGAACTGTACTCAGGGTTGGCTGGGATACATACATGGAAGTGGCACTTCTGAAGCTCATCGTTAGTCAAGCCAGTGCGCTCACGGCCGAAGACTAATGCGACTGGGTGCTTTTGACCTTCAACGGCAAACTTTTGCCCGCACTCACGAGGCTCTAGCATTGGCCATTCAAGTGTTCTTGAACGAGCACTTGAACCGACCACCAAACCACAGTCTTTTACTGCTTCATCCAATGTAGACACAATGGTCGCGTTTTCTGCGATGTCACCAGCACCCGCAGCCAGTGCTAAGGTCTGCTCGTCAACTTCACATTGAGGGTCTACAAGAACTAATTGACTCAAACCCATCACTTTCATTGCGCGAGCTGCTGATCCGATATTCCCTGAATGAGACGTACCAACCAGAACGACTTTTACATTGTCTAACATGCTATATGACACCACTTTAAAAATAATCGCGAGATATTAACACATAGCTAAGTAAAATGGTCAGACCCTTCTCGTAATGTGAATTCAAGAGTTCAAAAAACAACCACTTCCCTTTTGCAAAAAATTTGGTATACTCGCCGCCGCTTTAAACTGTTCTTTAACATCTTGTGGGAAAAACCTATGCATCCAATGCTAAACATTGCGATACGCGCTGCGCGTAAAGCTGGCAACCATATTGCTAAATCTCTAGAAACAACTGATAAGATCGAATCGTCTCTAAAAGGTAACAACGATTACGTTACTAACATTGCTCAAGAAGCTGAGTACATGATTATTGAGACAATCAAATCATCTTACCCAGAGCACAGCATTATTTCTGAAGAGTCAGGCCTGACTGAAGGTAAAGATTCTGACGTACAATGGATCGTTGACCCACTAGATGGCACCAACAACTTTGTAAAAGGTTTCCCTCACTTCTCTGTATCTATTGCTGTTCGTATGAACGGTCGTACAGAAGTTGCTTGTGTTTATGACCCAATGCTAAACGAGCTATTCACAGCTCAACGTGGCTCTGGCGCTCAACTTAACAACGCTCGTATGCGTGTTACTCAACTTAAAGACCTTCAAGGTACTGTTCTAGCGACTGGTTTCCCATTCAAGCAAAAACAACACTCTGAATCTTTCATGAAGATCATCTCAGGTCTATTCGTTGATTGTGCGGACTTCCGTCGTACTGGCTCTCCAGCACTTGACCTATGTTACCTAGCGGCTGGCCGTGTTGACGGTTACCTAGAACTAGGCCTTAAGCCATGGGATCTAGCAGCTGGCGATCTAATCGCTCGTGAAGCTGGCGCTATCATGACTGACTTTGCTGGCGGTACTGATTACATGACGTCTGGTAATGTTGTTGCTTCAAGCGCACGTGGTGTTAAGTCTATTCTTAAGCACGTTCGTGAGAACTCTAACGAAGGTATGCTGAAGTAATTCAGACCTTACGTTAATGCTCCTTTTTTCAAGGGCGCATAGAAATTTCAAAGCCTCGCTATTGCGGGGCTTTTTTGTATCTGAGATACGAGATACGAGATACGAGATACGAGATACGAGCAAGATGGCGGTTAGTTGCGACGAGCACGATGCACTTCGCCGATAAATTACGTTGAGTTTATCGACAGAATACAGACGTAAAAAAACCGCTAGTTGCCTAGCGGTTTTTTTGGTTCAGCGAAAATTGTTAAGCCAAGGCCTAAGGCATTTCGTCAAACTCTTCACCTTCTTTATCCACTTGTGGTGGCATTAGGTGTTCACGCGTAATACCCAACTTCATAGCGAGTGCAGATGCAACGTAGATAGAAGAATAAGTACCAACGGTAATACCCAATAGAAGTGCAGTCGCGAAGCCGTGAATCATAGCACCGCCCTGAGCGAACAGCGCGATAACTACGAATAACGTTGTACCAGAAGTAATCAATGTACGGCTCAATGTTTGTGTGATTGAGCTGTTCAGTACTTCAGGTGCTTCACCCTTACGCATCTTACGAAAGTTCTCACGAATACGGTCAAATACGACTATGGTATCGTTGAGGGAATAACCGACTACCGTTAGCAAGGCTGCTACGATGGTAAGATCCACCTCAATTTGCATTAGAGAAAACACACCCAGTGTGATGATAACGTCGTGCGCCAGTGCTAATACCGCACCTGCTGCCAAACGCCATTCGAATCGCACTGACACATAGATCAAGATACAGATCAGAGAAACAAGGATAGCAAGGCCACCCGCTTCTGTTAGCTCGTCACCCACATTAGGGCCAACGAACTCGATACGACGCATCTCAACTTGCTCACCAGTACCATCTTTAATTGCAGACAGGATCTGGTTACCAAGCGTTTCGCCAGCAACACCGTCACGTGGACGTAAACGAACCATGACCTCACGTGCAGAACCAAAGTTCTGTACCGTTGCATCACCGAAACCTTCCGCTTCTAGTGCACTACGGATATCAGGTAGGTTTGCTGGTTGCTCAAAACCCACTTCAATCAGAGTACCACCGGTAAAATCTAGACCCCAATTCAACGATTTCGTTGTTAAGGTAAAGATGGCAGTACCAATCATCAAGATTGAGAATAAAAAGGCAACCTTTGACCAACGCATAAAGTCGATCATTTTTTCTGCTTTTAGAATCTGAAACATATTAATTCCTAGCCTTAGATCGACAGTTTCTTAACGCGTTTGCCGCCATACATCAGGTTCACGATACAACGTGTTCCGACAATAGCTGTAAACATTGAAGTTAAGATACCGATAGACAGCGTTACCGCGAAGCCTTTAATTGCACCTGTACCTACAGCAAATAGAATAATTGCTGTTAGTAGTGTGGTGATATTGGCATCGGCGATGGTGCTAAATGCGTTTGCATAACCTTGGTGAATCGCTTGTTGTGGACTGCGTCCATCTCGAAGTTCTTCACGTATACGCTCAAAGATAAGTACGTTGGCATCGACCGCCATACCAACCGTCAATACGATACCGGCAATACCTGGCAGAGTCATAGTAGCCCCCGGGATCATCGACATCACACCGATAATCAACACCAAGTTAGCCATCAGAGCAACGTTCGCAATCAAACCGAAAGTACGGTAGTAAAGCAGAGTAAACAACATTACTGCAGCCATACCCCAAACCATCGCCATGATACCCATATCGATGTTTTGTTGACCCATAGATGGACCAATCGTACGTTCTTCTACAATCGAGATAGGTGCAATCAATGCACCAGCACGCAGTAAAAGTGCCAAGTTATGAGCTTCAGCCGTTGAGTCGATACCCGTAATACGGAAGTTACGACCTAGCGCAGATTGAATCGTCGCTTGGTTGATCACTTCTTCGTGCTTACTTAAGATCACTCGACCTTCAGGTGTTTTACGACCACTGTCTTTGTACTCTGCAAATACCGTAGCCATAAGCTTACCGATATTCTGACGAGAGAATGTAGACATCTTGCTACCACCTTCGCTATCTAGCGAGATGTTAACTTGTGGACGACCATATTCATCTACACTTGAGCTTGCATCAGTAATACTTGAACCGCCTAGAATAACGCGCTTCTTAAGTACCACAGGGCGACCATCACGGTCTTGCTTGATTTCGCTACCCGCAGGGGCACGACCAGAAGCGGCAGCGGCTAAGTCAGCACTACTATCAACTTCACGGAACTCAAGTGTCGCCGTTGCACCAAGAATTTCTTTAGCGCGCGCCGTGTCTTGAACACCAGGCAATTCCACTACGATACGGCTAGCACCTTGACGTTGAACCAAAGGCTCAGCAACACCAAGTTCGTTAACACGGTTACGTAGAATGGTAATGTTTTGCTCTACTGCGTAGTTACGGATTTCTTGAAGACGAGCATCTGTAAAACGAGCAACCAAAGAGAAACGACCATTAGATTCTGAATCTACGAACGTCATATCTTGGTGCTTAGATTGCAGTAGCGATTTCGCTTCAGCAAGCTGCTCTTCGTTACGTAGAATCACTTCTACTGCATCTTTACCCGATGGGCGAATAGCACGGTAACGAATTTTTTCTTCACGGAGTTCACTACGGAAGGCTTCTTCTTGTTGGCCAACCAGCTTTTGCATCGCAGCATCCATATCCACTTCCATTAAGAAGTGAACACCACCACGTAGATCAAGACCCAGTTTCATTGGTGCAGCACCAATAGATTCAAGCCAATCAGGAGTTGAAGCCGCAAGGTTTAAAGCAACGATAACATCATCACCTAGTGCTTCTGTGATGATATCACGGGCACTAATTTGCGTATCTGTATCGTTAAAGCGAACAAGAATGGAACCGTTTTCTAGAGCAACGGATTTAGTAGAAAGGTTCTCTGCTTCCAGAGCATTGGTGACAGCATCCAGCGTAGACAGATCTACAGAGGCGCCACGCGCCCCTGTAACTTGAACTGCCGGATCTTCACCGTATATATTCGGAAGTGCGTACAACGCGGCGATAGCGATGGCAAACACCACCATCAAATACTTCCATAACGGATAACGGTTTAGCACAGCGAGGATCCTCTAGCTGTTTATAGTGATTTCAGAGTACCTTTTGGTAGCACTGCTGTAACGAAGTCTTTCTTGATAACAACTTCGTTGTTTGCGTTCAGTTCGATAGCAACGTAGTCGCTGTCTTCTGCAATCTTAGTAATCTTACCGATTAGACCGCCGCTTGTTAGAACTTCATCGCCTTTGCCCATAGAAGACATAAGGCTCTTATGCTCTTTTACGCGCTTAGCTTGTGGGCGGTAGATCATGAAGTAGAAGATCACAGCGAACATACCTAGCATGATAAGCATTTCGAAACCGCCGCCTGCTGGTGCACCTTCTACTGCTGCGTGAGCTTGAGAAATAAACATTAAAAACATCCTCTATTATATTTTGGTAATTGTTTGTCTAATTGGGTTGTATCCCTTTATTTTCAAGCCCCAACTCTCGGAAGAGAGATGGGGCTCGCAAAAAAAGAAATACTAAGATTCTTTACCTAACGGTGGCACTTCACGCCCCATTCTTGCGTAGAACTCAGCAACGAACTCTTCAAAACGGTCTTCATCAATAGATTGACGAATGTCTGACATAATTCGTTGGTAGAAACGCAGGTTATGAATCGTGTTCAGTCGAGCACCTAGGATTTCGTTACAACGATCCAAATGATGCAAGTACGACTTGCTGTAGTTCTTACAAGTGTAACAGTCACAATCTGAATCTAGTGGTGTTGTATCCGTTTTATGCTTCGCATTACGGATCTTGATCACACCTTCAGTGACAAACAGGTGGCCATTACGTGCATTTCGCGTTGGCATTACACAGTCAAACATGTCGATACCGCGACGAACACCTTCAACTAAGTCTTCAGGTTTGCCTACGCCCATTAGGTAACGTGGCTTATCTTCCGGCAGTTGAGGGCATGTGTGCTCAAGAATACGGTGCATGTCTTCTTTTGGTTCGCCTACTGCTAGGCCGCCAACAGCGTAACCGTCAAAACCAATTTCTGTTAGGCCTTTAACGGATACGTCACGAAGGTCTTCGTATACGCCACCTTGAACGATGCCGAATAGTGAGTTCGGGTTTTCTTGCTTGTCAAAGTGATTGCGTGAACGCTGAGCCCAACGAAGAGACATCTCCATTGAGTCTTTAGCTTCTTTATGCGTCGCAGGGTAAGGCGTACATTCGTCAAAGATCATTACGATGTCTGAGCCTAGATCCTTTTGGATTTCCATCGACTTTTCAGCGTCCATGAAGATCTTGTCACCGTTTACAGGGTTACGGAAGTGAACACCCTCTTCAGTGATTTTACGCGTCGCACCTAAACTGAATACTTGGAAACCGCCTGAATCAGTCAGGATAGGTCCTTTCCAATTCATGAAATCGTGCAAGTCACCGTGCAGTTTCATGATTTCTTGACCAGGGCGTAACCATAGGTGGAACGTATTACCTAGCAAGATTTCAGCACCTGTGTCTTTCACTTCTTCAGGTGTCATGCCTTTAACCGTACCGTAAGTACCTACAGGCATGAATGCTGGTGTTTCAACGCTACCACGTTCAAACTGAAGTTGACCACGACGTGCGCCGCTGTTTGTTTTTTTAAGTTCGTATTTTAATTTCACGAAGCCTCCAATATGCCAGAGAAACAATCTGACTGATAATTCAGAACCTTAAGCTAAACATAAGTTCAATCTAGCGAGTTCTATGAGGAGCGGTCGCGTATTCCTTGCGAGAGATTAGACAGACACCCTGCCCGACTCCTAGCTTACTGCTAGCACCCGTAAATTCTGCTTATATCGTTTATAACCAGCTAAAATTAGCTCGTTTTCTTATTGATGAACATCGCATCACCGTAGCTGAAGAAACGGTATTCGCTCTTCACTGCGTGATCGTATGCGCCCATCACATTGTCATAACCAGCAAATGCACTCACCAACATGATCAATGTTGATTCTGGTAAGTGGAAATTGGTAATCAAGCAATCCACCAACTGGTATTCATAACCAGGGAAGATGAAGATTTCTGTGTCACCAAAGAAAGGAACTAACTCAGTGCCATTTTTCAATGCATCTTGAGCCGCACTTTCTAGTGAACGCACAGAGGTTGTACCGACAGCGATAATGCGTCCGCCGCGAGCTTTTGCTGCTGCAACGGCATCAACCACTTCTTGCGGTACTTCAACGTACTCTGCGTGCATGTGGTGATCGTTAATATTATCTACTTTTACCGGCTGGAACGTGCCAGCACCAACGTGAAGCGTCACGTAAGCAAACTCGACACCTTTTTCTTTCATGCCAGCCATTAGCTTGTCATCAAAGTGAAGGCCTGCTGTTGGCGCTGCAACCGCACCCGGCTTTTCATTATAGACAGTCTGGTAGCGCTCTTTATCTGCATCTTCATCAGGACGATCGATGTAAGGAGGCAGTGGCATGTGACCAACACTGTTAAGAATTTCTAGAACGCTTTGATCGGAAGTGAAATGGATTTCAAACAACGCATCATGACGCGCTACCATTTCAGCTTCATACTCATCATTCTCACCAAGGAACAACTTCGTGCCCGGCTTCGGTGATTTAGAACAACGAACATGCGCAAGAATGCTTTTCTCATCGAGCATACGCTCCACTAGCACTTCAAGCTTACCGCCTGAGGCCTTGCGACCGAATACACGAGCAGGAATCACGCGAGTGTTATTAAAAACAACAAGATCGCCTGGCTCAACCAAGTCTAAAACGTCTTTAAACGAACCATCAGCTAGGTTACCGCTGTTGCCATCTAATTTAAGCAGGCGGCTTGCTGTGCGCTCCTCTTGAGGGTAGCGAGCAATGAGTTCATCTGGTAGGTCAAAGTGAAAATCTGAAACTTGCATGTTTGTAGTCTTGTCTTAGTTGATGAGATTTGTGCTGTTGACGAATAATAAATCATGGTTGCAGATCAATCGTTACGGTAAGTCAATCGTTACCAGAAACACATCACAAACACGACTAAAAATTTCGCAGTGGGCTAGTATAGGCACACGAGCCGCAATAGCAAGGTTTACAGCACTGGATTATTGTAAAGAGGCGTAAAATAATGCTACTGATTCACCACCTCAAACTAAAGAATTAGTTGCATAAAACTCACCCAAGAATGCGTCAGATCTCAGTTATTTTTTGGATAAAAAACTATAGTAATAGCAACAAATAAAAAAGAAGGAGGTTCGTATGATCAAGGTTGAAGATATGATGACTCGCAACCCTCATACCCTATTGCGCTCACACTCACTGGCCGATGCTAAGCACATGATGGAAGCGCTTGATATCCGCCATATTCCGGTCGTTGATTCCGACAGGCAACTACTTGGCGTCGTCACACAGCGAGACGTTCTAGCCGCTCAAGAATCCAGCCTACAAAACATCCCACAAGCTCAATCTTTTACTCTCGCTACTCCCCTCAACGACATCATGCACAAAAGTGTTATGTCAGTAGAGCCGCGTGCTGGGTTAAAAGAATCGGCTATCTATATGCAGAAACACAAAGTGGGCTGTTTACCTGTCGTAGAAAACCACGAACTAATAGGCATTATTACAGACAGCGATTTTGTCACGATAGCGATTAACTTATTAGAGCTACAGGAAGAAGTCGAGCCAGAAGAAGTCGAAAGTTAACCAGCGTTGTGCTATCCACTATCCCCCTAGAGCCTTTCAACCCAAGGCTCTTTACATGTCCAACTATCACATATTCACTGTGAAACTCACTACAGCCCTCATTTCTTCTTAAAGACCAGTTCCAAAGTTCAGGCCTCTCAATAAACCGACCTCACTTATTGTTCTTATATATGAGAATGTAAGGCTCTAATTAGATTTATTGATATATCTATCGTTTGGATAGTGTGAAAATTTGTTAACAATAAAAACAAACTGCCTTTCTGGGAATGATACTTATGAGTTTAAAGAAATTGCTGTCCTTGGGTTTTGGCGTAATTCTTGCGCTAATTTTGGTTATTTCAATCGTTGCTTCATTGCGCTTTTATCAATCGAGTGATGGGTTTAATACCTATCGTTCCCTAGCATTAACAAGCGTATCCACAGGGCGAATCCAAGCCAACATATTGGAAGCTCGTTTATCTGCATTAAAATATATAAAGAACCCTGTTGCATCGCATGCTTCAGAACTGGACAAGCGCATCACCACATCAATTCAATTGATCGACGAAGTGTTAGAGGCTCATCTTGACGACCTCCATAAGAATGAGTTCTTAGCGATAGAGAAGCAGCTTAAACAGTATAGCCAAGGATTTAGCCAGGTTGTTCAACTGGTCAATACTAGAAATAACTTAGTAAAAGAGAGCTTAGACCCATCAGGTTTAAAAATGCGACAAGCAGTGACTAACTTAATGACTCAAGCTTCTGCTGAAGAGGATTTAGAGGTTGCTGTCAGTTCAGGGCAACTTCAACAACATGTATTGTTATCACGATTGTATGCTTCTAAATTTTTGACTAGCAACAAAATAGAAGATGCTCAACGAGCTCAAAAAGAGTTTGCATCCGCCACATTTCTCGTAGAAACCATAGAATCTCAATTGATGTCAGCCGAGCAAATTCGTTACTTAGCTGATTTTAATAATGCCTTTAAAACCTACCGAGTCACTTTTTCAGAAGTTGTTAACACGATAAAGGAACGAAACAACATCGTTTCTGGCACCCTTGATGTTGCTGGTAGCAACGCAGCAAAAACAATTGAAGAAATCAAACTATCCACAAAGTCAAAACAAGACTCTGTAGGACCAAATATGGTTGAACGATTTTCAAGTGCTCAATTTATCTTAGGCGCACTTTCAGTCATTGTTATCGCTATCGCTCTTGGTATTGCAATCTCAATTTACCGAAGCGTATGGAAAGTCGTAGGGGGTGAGCCTAGCGAGATTCAATCGATTGTCGAAGAAGTTGCTTCAGGCGATCTTTCAAAACAGATTCCAGTAACAGGTAAAGAGACGGGTATATACGCCAACATTTTAGAAATGCGCCAAGAACTACGTCGCATCATCGATGGATTCCACCAAATTTCAGATAATGTTTCAGCGGCTTCAGTCGAGTTAACCGCCGTAATGAGCCAAACCGAGGGGAACGCTCAACAAGAACTGAGTCAAATGGAACAAATAGCAACAGCCATCAATGAGCTTTCTAGCACTGCGAATGAAGTCAGCCACAACGCTGCTAGTGCGGAGAACGCAGCAACTGGTGCAACTTCCAATGTCAAAGAGGGAGGAGTTTCACTCGATGCATCTGATGATATCTCTCGCAAGGTTGAAGACTCAATCGAAGAAACATCAAACATCGTCAATCAACTGCAAGAGTACTCGGTAGAGATCGGGACTGTAATTGAAGTGATCAACTCGATTTCCGAACAGACGAATTTGCTTGCGTTAAATGCAGCAATTGAAGCGGCACGAGCTGGTGAGCAAGGGCGTGGTTTTGCTGTCGTTGCTGATGAAGTTCGCTCTCTGGCGGCTAAAACACAACAATCAACTGTCGATATTCAAGAGATAATCTCTCGACTTCAAGCGCAAGCGAAAGATGCCAATCAATTCATGCAATCTAACTTATCGCTAGCCGTAGAGTCGCGTCATTACAGCGAACAGCTTAGAATTGCATTTGCATCAATAACTGAATCCGTTGGCCTGATTTCAGATATGAATACACAAGTAGCGACAGCATCTGAAGAGCAATCAGGAGTCACACAGGATATTTCACAAAATGTTTCTTTGACCTTTGATATCGTTCACCAAAATGTTTCAGGAATCAAACAAAGCAAGCAAGCGAGTGAAGAGCTTTCTTCATTAGCAGTGAAACAAAAAGACTTACTGAGCTTTTTCAAAATCTAACGCTATAGATAGCTTTCCAACGCCACAGTTTGTGGCGTTTTTTACTTCACATATAAGATAAAGTATAAAAAGCCTCATAAAACTATGAGGCTCAAAGTTAGGTTATCTTAAAAGGATAAGCGGTCCAGTGCCTCCCCCGCCGCATGTCTCTGCATTTCGTGAGTAGTATCGGTGCTTAATAATAAGCTCGATATCATCCAGCCCATCAAGATCAACAATGTCACCGTATTCATCACTCAGTTTCACTGACAACCTCCAACCAGAAGCCGCGACACTTCTCTCTTTAAAGGCATACGTTGGATTCAAAAACGCCGATTGACTCTCCTCGTCTGTCATGATGTTGGCTTTCATTTGCTGACGATAGCTATCTTTAGCGAAGAAGTTACCATTCGACACATCCCAGAAACGCGTTGAGTACGACACCAGTTCATCTTTAATGCCCGTCTCACCATCGATTAACGAGCCCGGTGTACGACTGCGCATGTAGTTGTTGCCCCCGTACGTCAAGTAAGCAGGGGTTATCTCTTCACCAGAGATGTCCATACTCACCTGCAAGTTAATACCAATGCCATCCAACTTATCCAAGTAAGTGCCCGCATCAGCTAAACAAGTGAGGTCATCATTGCCTGCAACGACTGGCCCTTGGAAGAAGTTCGAGCGTGGTAGCTCTTTCACGGTACTGAACTCTACCGTTAACCATTGGTCTTGCCCGATACGTTGAGTCAGTTGGGTTAACTTGGCTTTGAACGCTTCATCCGCCGTCAACATATCACCACTGCCATCCAAAGCCGGGTACCACATCGTTTTGCCTCGAAGCTTATCCACATAACCGAAGATGTGCTTTTTAACAGACAGAATATCCGTCGCCTCTTGGCTACTTCTTAGGTTACGAATGTCATCAAAACGCTGTAATTCCTTAAAGTATTCAATCAGCTGTGGGATATTTTGAATTTTAAATACAGACGCGCGATTAAACCCTTGCTCTGGAGCGACAAAGGCTTCTTGCCACTTGTACTCTAGCGCTTGAACGGCATAAAACATCCATTCTTGCAGCTCTGCAAACGCCAACTCGGCCTTCAATGCTTCTTTTGTCAGTACGCTGTAATGCACTGGGTTAGCATAGTAACGGTCTGCCTGTTGTTGCTGATTTTCGCCCAGCTGCGCAATCAGTCGCTCGGCTTCCGCACTGAACCCTGCTAACCTTTCGACTTCATAAGCCAAGTAGCTCATCGACTTCGCAATGTCTACTTCTGCCGTTTTTAACTCTAAAATGAGCGCTTTGATGCGCGCCTTAGAATTCACGTCAAGTAACCCGCGCTCAAGGCCTCGGATAGTTGCACGCTCTAACACCGCCAAGGTTTGTGTGTACTGAATAGCGTCATCACGCGGCACGTCTTTCAGGTCCTCTTTTAAACTGGCCAGCGCCGCCTGCACCAATGACAAATCGACGTTGCCCGTTTCGGTAACAAAGTTATCCAGAGTATCTAAATCTTCCTGTTCCAATAACTCACTAATATCGACAGTGGCTTTGCCTGACGATGAACCATCGCGCTCCGCATCTCGTTTCGCTTCAAGCAACTGACTCAACGACAACTCATTCTGACCAAACTGCACCATGATTTTATCAATCGCATCATGAATTTGCTTCTCTTGCTCAAGGCGCCCCATCTCAATGGTGATATTGCCTGTGATGGTCTGGCGTGCTTTCTGCGCTCTTTCGACGCCCAGCTTCGCCGCTTTAATGCTTTGTTGCTGTTGGGCAATTAAGCTACCTTTCCTCTGCGCTTCTGTTTGACTCGCGCACAATTTGTCACCTTGTCCTACCGTACAGCCCAGCACTTTAAACAGCTGGTTATTCAGCGCTTGCTGCTCGTTGGTAAAGGTCTGTCTGAACTGGTCGCGTTGGTAGCGGTAGTTCGTGGTCGCGTTTTTCGCCTCTTGCAGCGCTTTCTCTGCCGACGGTACTACGTCATACGCGCTGCTTTTGAGTAACATTTTAATCGCATCAAACGAGTCATAAACGGTGTGGTCTTTGTCTTTGTACCCTTGCAAGAACAAAACAAAGTCATCAGGAAGCCCTAGGTAGTTACCCTCGCCTTTTAACCACTGAATCACCGAGCCCAGTTTCATCGCAAGGCTATTCAGCTTCGCCTGCTCTGCAACCAGCATTGCGCTCACTTGCGCATCGCTGCCCAATAACAACTCAAGCTGCGTGGCTTTCAATGTCACACTGTTAAGCAGAGTTTGCGCCTCTGCGGCTAACGCTTGCATTGTATCGGTATTCGCGTACACCGCTTTGAGCTTACTCAGGTGCACTTGCTGCTCTAGTAAGGTGTTCATCATTTGATACACCAGCAGGGCATCTTTGTACCCCACCACCAAGGCTTCGTCTTCATAAATTGGAACGTATAGACCTTGAGCATTAAGGTATCGCGCACTGTGTAAATCACGCTGCGGTACTTGTGTCGCATACGCTTGTGGGTGGTTGTCGATAAGCGCCCAGTACTCATTCAAGCTACGCTGCAGAATATCAACGGCGTTTTGGTGGTACTGTTCAAGAATAACAGCTGAAAACTTATCATCATTTATCCAATAAATTCTGGCTTGGTCAATCGAGCGATTGGCTAAAATAAACTCGGCAGCCGCACGGTCGTAGTAAATATCAAACAGTATCTCTTTAAGGTAAGTTAAATCAGGCTGCAGTGCTGTAAAGCCTTCCACCACCTCAAGGGTATTGTCGGCTGTCGATTTCTCTGCATTAGCCCATAACTTCGCAAAATCTTGGCTTTGCTGCTCAGAGCTCATCGCAGACACAATCTCACCTAATTCTGGATCTAAGGCAAACATGCTATCCAGGTATCGAAATGCAGCTGACTGTTGTTGTTCAGTGTCATTAGAATAACGTGGGTATAACGCCGCCATCGTCTCTTCGATAGGAGATCTTCTTAACGCAGACTGGGATAAGGTAACTAGACAATGGTTATTAGTTAAACTGCCCTCACGACAATATTTGACTACTGTCTTAGTTAAAATCCTATTACATGAGCTTCCCGTTTTGTTATATCCGCTAGGACAATGACTCAATCGGGGTTTGTTGCCTTCTTTTTTTCTGACAACTTCATAACGACTACTTCCTTTTGAAGCTCCTTTATCATAAATCCACCCATCTGAATGTCGATACGGGAGGTTATTTATCCTGTCCTTCGTAAGCTTCCCTCCCTTCCAGCTTATAATATAATAACTGAATGACTCACTATTCCTGTGATTCCACGGGTTGTCGCGGTGAAAAACATATGAAGTGCTTCGGGAATAGCTTCTTTCTGTAATGATCCCTCGACACGAATTATTCTGCATTCGAAACCCGGAAGGACAAGAATAGGTAACACTTTGAGAAATATTTTTCGAGCAGCGTTGCTTATCTGAACTAAGGTTATATCCATTATCACATTTAGCTAAAACTGGTTTTGTGATTTTTTTTGTACAACTTAACCCTTGCTTATCAAACCCAGAAGGACAAGTGTGATAAACAAACTCATCGCCAAATGGATAAGGTGCATTATTATTGGCGGCCTGAGCCCCCCCTGATGGCATTATAAAGAGCGTAAAAAGCCCTACCAAACTACGTTTAGTATATTTCATGATTCTTCTTTTTATATTTTACAATGGTTAAGTAGCTTTAAATTACCGACTACTGCTTGCTCCATTAAAGCGCCCCATTATTTATTAAGTATGATAACGGGTTTAATTAGATATTCATTCTCCCCTAGCCAACTAAGTCGAAAACCATAATAGGAAACTTAATAATCGTTAATCGAGTATTTTTATAAGGTGAACATCCAACCCAAAACAATAACTAAAAAATCGAGTTACATTTAATAGATTTTAAATTATCCACACAACCAAACAATACATCAATACATATAAATGATGATTATCATTAGCATGACTTGAGTTGCATTTATTTACGATAAAAATGATAGATAAAACAATAAAAACCAGAACACAATACTGATATTGAACTCATGTATTAATGTTTTATGGAGATGTTTACTATTAGGAATGACTGGGGATTGATATACAACACTCAGTGTTGAAATAAGGTTATTCTTCAAATTTAACTTAGAATGAAAAATTGATCTTTCGATATAAAAAAGAGCCTCATAAAACTATGAGGCTCACGTTAGATTATCTTAAAAGGATAAGCGGTCCAGTGCCTCCCCCGCCACACGTCTCTGCATTTCGTGAGTAGTATCGGTGCTTAATAATAAGCTCGATATCATCCAGCCCATCAAGATCAACAATGTCACCGTATTCATCACTCAGTTTCACTGACAACCTCCAACCAGAAGCCGCGACACTTCTCTCTTTAAAGGCATACGTTGGATTCAAAAACGCCGATTGACTCCCCTCGTCGGTCATGATGTTGGCACTCATTTGCTGGCGATAGCTGTCTTTAGCAAAGAAGTTACCATTCGACACATCCCAGAAGCGCGTAGAGTACGACACCAGCTCATCTTTGATGCCCGTTTCATCATCAGTTAACGAGCCCGGTGTACGGCTGCGCATGTAGTTGTTGCCCCCGTACGTCAAGTAAGCAGGGGTAGAATCTTCACCAGAGATGTCCATACTCACCTGCAAGTTAATACCAATGCCATCCAACTTATCCAAGTAAGTGCCCGCATCCGCTAAACAGGTTAGGTCATCATTACCTGCAACGACTGGCCCTTGGAAGAAGTTCGAGCGTGGTAACTCTTTCACTGTACTGAACTCTACCGTTAACCATTGGTCTTGACCGATACGTTGAGTCAGTTGGGTTAACTTGGCTTTGAACGCTTCATCCGCCGTCAACATATCACCACTGCCATCCAAAGCCGGGTACCACATCGTTTTACCTCGAAGCTTATCCACATAACCGAAAACGTGTTTCTTCACCGACAGAGTATCCGTCGCCTCTTGGCTTGTTCTCAGATTACGAATGTCATCAAAACGCTGTAACGCTTTAAAGTATTCAACCAGCTGTGGGATTGTTTGAATTTTAAAGACCGACGCGCGATTGAACCCTTTACCTGGCGCAACAAAGGCTTCTTGCCACTTGTACTCCAGCGCTTGAACGGCATAGAACATCCACTCTTGCAGCTCTGCAAACGCCAACTCTGCGTTCAATGCTTCTTTTGTCAGTACGCTGTAATGCACTGGGTTAGCATAGTAACGGTCTGCCTGTTGTTGCTGGTTTTCACCCAGCTGTGCAATCAGTCGCTCGGCTTCAGCACTGAACCCTGCCAGCCTTTCCACTTCATAAGCCAAGTAGCTCAGCGACTTCGCGATGTCCACTTCGGCCGCTTTGAGCTCTAACATGAGCGCTTTAATGCGTGCCTTAGAATTCACGTCAAGTAAACCACGCTCAAGACCTCGGATAGTCGCACGCTCTAACACCGCCAAGGTTTGTGTGTACTTAATGGCGTCATCACGCGGCACGTCTTTCAGGTCCTCTTTTAAACTGGCCAGCGCTGCTTGCACCAATGACAAATCTACGTTGCCCGTTTCGGTAACAAAGTTATCCAGAGTATCTAAATCTTCCTGTTTCAATAACTCACTAATATCGACAGTGACTTTTCCTGATGATGAACCATTGCGCTCCGCATCTCGTTTCGCTTCAAGCAACTGACTCAAAGACAACTCATTCTGACCAAACTGCACCATGATTTTATCAATCGCATCATGAACTTGCTTCTCTTGCTCAAGACGCTCCATCTCAATAGTGATATTGCCTTCGATAGTCTGACGTGCTTTCTGTGCTCGCTCGACGCCCAGCGTCGCGGCTTTAATGCTTTGTTGCTGCTGGGCAATTAAGCTGCCTTTTCTCTGCGCTTCTGTCTGGCTCGCGCACAGGTTGTCGCCTTGTCCTACTGTACAACCCAACAGCTTAAACAGCTGGTTATTCAGCGCTTGCTGCTCGTTAGCAAAGGTCTGTCTGAACTGGTCGCGTTGGTAACGGTAGTTTGTATTTGCGTTTTTCGCCTCTTGCAGCGCTTTCTCTGCCGACGGTACTACGTCATACGCGCTGCTTTTGAGTAACGTTTTAATCGCGTCAAACGAGTCATACACGGTGTTGCCTTTGTCTTTGAACCCTTGCAGGAACAGGACAAAATCATCCGGAAGCCCTAGATAGTTACCCTCGCCTTTTAACCACTGAATCACCGAGCCCAATTTTATGGCAAGGCTGTTGAGTTTTGCCTGCTCTGTAACCATCATGGCGTTCACTTGCGCATCGCTGCCCAATAGCTGCTCAAGCTGTGTGGCTTTCGACGTCACACCGTTAAGCAGAGTTTGCGCTTCTGCCGCTAACGCTTGCATGGTATCGGTATTCGCATAGACCGCTTTGAGCTTACTCAGGTGCACTTGCTGCTCTAGTAGGGTGTTCATCATTTGATACACCAGCAGAGCGTCTTTGTAGCCCACCACCAAGGCTTCGCCTTCAAATATAGGAGAATGTTGGCCTTGACCATTAAGGTATCGCGCACTCTGTAAATCACGCTGCGGTAATTGTGTCACATACGCTTGTGGGTGATTATCGATAAGCGACCAGTATTCATTCAAGCTACGCTGTAGAATATCAACGGCGTTTTGGCGACTTAGCTCAAGGCTAGCCACCGATACATCTGCATCATTTATCCAGTCGATTCGAGCTTGGTCAATCGAACGGTTAGCTAAAATAAATTCGGCAGCCGCACGGTCGTAGTAAATATCAAACAGTATCTCTTTAAGGTAAGATAAATCCGGCTGCAGTGCTGCAAAGCCCTCCACCACCTCAAGAGCATTATCGGCTGTCGACTTCTCCGTATTGGCCCATAGCTTAGAAAAATCTTGGCTTTGCTGCTCAGAGCTCATCGTAGACACAATATCGCCTAGCTCTGGGTCTAAGGTAAACATGTTATCAAGGTAGCGGAATGCGGCTGACTGTTGTTGTTCAGTGTCATTAGAATAACGTGGGTATAACGCCGCCATCGTCTCTTCGATAGGGGAGTGGCGTAGCGGTGAAACCACACAGCTGTTACTGTTTAAGCTCCCTGAAGGACAGTGTTTAATGACAGGCTTAGTCACTGTTTTTTTACAGCTACTGCCTGATTTAGTGTATCCACTAGGACAAACGCTGGTTTTATTTTTCCCAACTATTTTCCATCGTTCTACTTTCGAGGGGCGCCCTCTCCCTACAGCATCGCCTTTTCTATAATTCCAACCATCTTTGTATAATCCCCATCCGAGAATAAGCTGATGCTCTCTAAATAAAACCTGCCCTTTCCATGCAACAGTAGCAACCATGAATTTAAAATGAGGAGTCTCTTTAAGGGACTCGCTCCAGTAAGAACTGTTCGCTTTGTAATCCACCTCTTCAATGGTTTTAATACAATCCTTAGAACTCCATGGATAAGGAGAATTCGACTTCTGATGCTCCGAATAACCACTTGGACAAACACGTGTCACGTTTTTGGTCATTGTCTTCGTACAATTCTGCTTATTAGAACCCATACTGTACCCCGCATCACACTTTAATGATGCTGGTTTTAAACAACTCATGCCTTGTTTATCAAACCCAGAAGGACAAGTGTGGTAAACAAACTCCTCGCCAAATGGATAAGGCGCATTATTATTGGTGGCCTGAGCCACACCCGACTGCATTATTAAGAGCGTAAAAAGCCCTACCAAACTTCGTTTAGTATATTTCATCATTCTTCTTTTTATATTTAATTATGGTTAAGTAGCTTTAAATCATCGGCTACTGCTTGCTCCATTAAAACGCCCCATCATTTATTAAGCATGCCAACAGGTTTAATTAGGTATTCATCCTCTCTTGGCCAACTAAGTCGGAAACCATAATAGTAAACTTAACAATAGTTAACCGAGTATTTTTATGGGGTGAACACAAAAAAACAATAACTAAAAACAATCGAGTTACATTTAATAGATTGCAAATTATCCACACAACTAAATATTGCCTCAACAACTATTGATAATAATTATCATTAGCATGACTTTCGTTACATTTATTTACGATAAAAATGATAGATAAAACAATAAAAACTAGAACGCAATACCGATATTGAACTCATGTATTAATATTTTATGGAGATATTTACTATTAGGAAGGGCTGGGTATTGATATACAACACTCAGTGTTGAAATAAGGTTATTCTTCAAATCTAACTTAGAATGAAAAATTGATTCTCGATATAAAAAGAGCCTCATAAAACTATGAGGCTCTAACGTTGATTATCTTAATAGGATGAGTGGACCTGAGTCTCCCCCGCCACACGTCTCTGCATTGCGTGAGTAGTATCGGTGCTTAATAATAAGCTCGATATCATCCAGCCCATCAAGATCAACAATGTCACCGTATTCATCACTCAGTTTCACTGACAACCTCCAACCAGAAGCCGCGACACTTCGCTCTTTAAAGGCATACGTTGGATTCAAAAACGCCGATTGACTCTCTTCGTCGGTCATGATGTTGGCACTCATTTGCTGGCGATAGCTATCTTTAGCAAAGAAGTTACCATTCGACACATCCCAGAAGCGCGTAGAGTACGACACCAGTTCATCTTTGATGCCCGTTTCATCATCGGTTAACGACCCCGGCATACGACTGCGCATGTAGTTGTTGCCCCCGTACGTCAAGTAAGCAGGGGTAGAATCTTCACCAGAGATGTCCATACTCACCTGCAAGTTAATACCAATGCCATCCAACTTATCCAAGTAAGTGCCCGCATCCGCTAAACAAGTGAGGTCATCATTACCTGCAACGACTGGCCCTTGGAAGAAGTTAGAGCGTGGTAGCTCTTTCACGGTACTGAACTCTACCGTTAACCATTGGTCTTGCCCGATACGTTGAGTCAGTTGGGTTAACTTGGCTTTGAACGCTTCATCCGCCGTCAACATATCACCACTGCCATCCAAAGCCGGGTACCACATCGTTTTACCTCGAAGCTTATCCACATAACCGAAGATGTGTTTCTTCACCGACAGAGTATCCGTTGCCTCTTGGCTGCTTCTTAGATTACGAATGTCATCAAAACTCTGTAATTCCTTAAAGTATTCAATCAGCTGTGGGATATTTTGAATTTTAAATACCGACGCACGATTAAACCCATGCTCTGGGGAAATAAAGGCTTCTTGCCATTTGTACTCTAGCGCTTGAACGGCATAAAACATCCACTCTTGCAGCTCTGCAAACGCCAACTCGGCCTTCAATGCTTCTTTTGTCAGTACGCTGTAATGCACTGGGTTAGCATAGTAACGGTCCGCTTGTTGTTGCTGGTTTTCGCCCAACTGCGCAATCAGTCGCTCGGCTTCCGCACTGAACCCTGCTAACCTTTCGACTTCATAAGCCAAGTAGCTCAGCGACTTCGCGATGTCTACTTCTGCCGTTTTTAACTCTAAAATGAGCGCTTTTATGCGCGCCTTAGAATTAACGTCAAGTAACCCGCGCTCAAGGCCTCGAATGGTTGCACGCTCTAACACCGCCAAGGTTTGTGTGTACTTGATAGCGTCATCACGCGGCACGTCTTTTAGGTCCTCTTTTAAGCTGGCCAGCGCTGCTTGCACCAATGACAAATCTACGTTGCCCGTTTCGGTAACAAAGTTATCCAGAGTATCTAAATCTTCCTGTTTCAATAACTCACTAATATCAACAGTGACTTTGCTTGACGATGAACCATCGCGCTCCGCATCTCGTTTCGCTTCAAGCAACTGACTCAAAGACAACTCATTCTGACCAAACTGCACCATGATTTTATCAATCGCATCATGAATTTGCTTCTCTTGCTCAAGGCGCTCCATCTCAATGGTGATATTGCCTGTGATGGTCTGGCGTGCTTTCTGCGCTCTTTCGACGCCCAGCTTCGCCGCTTTAATGCTTTGTTGCTGTTGGGCAATTAAGCTACCTTTCCTCTGCGCTTCTGTCTGGCTCGCGCACAGGTTGTCGCCTTGCCCCACAGTACAACCCAGCACTTTAAACAGCTGGTTATTGAGCGCTTGCTGCTCGTTGGTAAAGGTCTGTCTGAACTGGTCGCGTTGGTAGCGGTAGTTCGTGGTCGCGTTTTTCGCCTCTTGCAGCGCTTTCTCTGCCGATGGCACTACGTCATACGCGCTGCTTTTGAGTAACATTTTAATCGCATCAAACGAGTCATAAACGGTGTGGTCTTTGTCTTTGTACCCTTGCAAGAACAAAACAAAGTCATCAGGAAGCCCTAGGTAGTTACCCTCGCCTTTTAACCACTGAATCACCGAGCCCAGTTTCATCGCAAGGCTATTCAGCTTCGCCTGCTCTGCAACCAGCATTGCGCTCACTTGCGCATCGCTGCCCAATAGCTGCTCAAGCTGTGTGGCTTTCGACGTCACACTGTTAAGCAGAGTTTGCGCTTCTGCCGCTAACGCTTGCATGGTATCGGTATTCGCGTAGACCGCTTTGAGCTTACTCAGGTGCACTTGCTGCTCTAGTAGGGTGTTCATCATTTGATACACCAGCAGGGCATCTTTGTACCCCACCACCAAGGCTTCGCCTTCAAAGATAGGTGAATGTTGGCCCTGACCATTAAGGTATCGCGCACTCTGTAAATCACGCTGCGGTAATTGCGTCACATACGCCTGTGGGTGATTATCGATAAGCGACCAGTACTCATTCAAGCTACTCTGTAGAATATCAACGGCGTTTTGACGGCTTCGCTCAAGGCTAGCGACCGAGACGTCTGCATCATTAACCCAATCGATTCGAGCTTGGTCAATCGAACGGTTAGCTAAAATAAATTCGGCAGCCGCACGGTCGTAGTAAACATCAAACAGTATCTCTTTAAGGTAAGGTAAATCCGGCTGCAGTGCTGCAAAGCCTTCCACCACCTCAATGGCATTATCGGCTGTCGACTTCTCCGCATTAGCCCATAACGTAGAAAAATCTTGGCTCAGTCCCGCAGAGCTCATCGTAGACACAATATCGCCTAGCTTTGGGTCTAAGGTAAACATGTTATCGAGGTAGCGGAATGCGGCTGACTGTTGTTGTTCAGTGTCATTAGAATAACGTGGGTATAACGCCGCCATCGTCTCTTCGATAGGGGAGTGGCGTAGCGGTGACACCACACAACGACCGCTGTTTAAACTACCAGAAGGGCAGTATTTCTTCGCGGCAACTTGATTACGGCAGGTTCCTGAATGCTTTTTATAACTAGATGGGCACTGCGCTAGCCTATTTTGAACAATTGTTTTTGTTCTCTTTATATAATGAAAAGCATCCCAAGCCTTCGGGTAATGAGGACCTGCCTCATATAGCCAACCATCTCTCGATAAGTAAGAACTATTTGGACCATCGTATATTAGCCCTCCCCAAAAAAGCCTCCATTTATTATTAAAATTCGCCGCCATAGAAGAGCGGGTTCCATCAACGTGATATCTACTTTCAGTGATAGTTTTATTACACTTATTACCCTGCATGGTGAAGCCTGTGGGACACTTATAAGTAATCCTGGTAGTTTTGGTACAAACCTTTTGCCCACGATCTAGGCTATACCCCGAATCACATTTTAAAGACGCGGGTTTTAAACAACTCATACCTTGTTTATCAAACCCAGAAGGACAAGTGTGATAGACAAACTCATCACCAAATGGATAAGGTGTATTATTGGCGGCCTGAACCCCCCCTGATGGTATTATTAAGAGCGTAAAAAGCCCTACCAAACTGCGTTTAATATAATTCATAATTATTCTTTTATTTATTGACGATTGAAACAATAAAGACAAAACCATTAGCTCTGTCATATCTTAAAGTTGCCTTATTTATACCCTACCCTGTCTCTCCCTCTATAAAAATATCACTAAATAACCCTATCAAATAACAAAAAGCTCAATACAAAAAATCCCATATAAATAACAAAAAGCACAATAACAAAATCATATTTATATTAATTATGGATATTACACCACAACCAATATACAATCATTATGTTTTATAAATTAACTAAAAATAAAACCACCCTAAGGATCAGCATCAAAAACAGCTGACTTGATCGCATATTTTTCTAGCTTGGCTTAGCAACAGATGAATCAATCTCAATGCACGCTAAAGAACGGAACCACTCAAGCATAGTAACTTACTGACGGTTCCTAAAATTCTTAAAAAACGCCAGAAAACAATACTTATTCAGTATACAACTCACACTTTATATGCAATTGCTTGTATATTTAATTGATGGAATTTATATTTCCCTGACTTTTATAAACTCAGAGATATAAATGAAAATTTTAGCCTATTCGATAGGAATGGTGTTGGCTGGTTTAACGACTTGCGCTCTCGCCAATGAACCAAGTGCAGTATCACCTACTGTTATTTCTTTGCCAACCGGCCCCGGAACGATACAAGGGCTTGGAGAGGGATTTAATACCCAATTAAACACGGGTACTAGCCAAGACAAACTGAATTTTAGCTTACCAACGGGCCGTAAGCAGATGACGCCTGAATTGTCGATTACTTACGACAGTGGTTATGGCAATGGTTTGATCGGCATTGGGCGACGCTTGAGCATGCCTTATATACAACGTCAAACCGTGGATGGCCTGCCAAGTTACGACGCTAGCAACCCCGATGTTTTTGTGAATCATGAAGGGCAAGAACTCGTTCATATTGGAAACAATGAATACCGCGCAAAAATTGAAGGGCAATTTGTAAAATACCAAAAATTACCTGATGGCTGGCGAATGACTTTAGCCAATGGCAGTGTCTGGTTATTAGGACAAAACAGTAACGCACAACACCATGACAAAAGTGGAAACAAGGTTTTTCAGTGGTTTATCGAGAGCATAACCGATACTCATGGTAACCGAATTAATTACCACTATGACTCACTTGATAGCAGCCAAGCGGTATACTTAACGCAAATTGACTACAATGACGGCGCGAGTGTGGTTGAGCTGTCTTATGAACCAAGACCCGACCCCATCGTTTCTTACTTACCAACGTATGAATTGACCAAAGCGCTCCGCTTAAAAAAGATAGCCACTTTTAACAAGCAAAATCCGGTCATGTCTTATCAATTTGACTACGAGGCAGCTTCAGATTGGCAGACTCTATCTCGCTTATCACAAGTATCAAAAGTCGCGGCTAACGGACAAGATAGCGCCCCTCCAACCCGCTTCCAGTATACCAACTTTGACCCAACGCTCGCGGCGTCGCATTACGTTCCTTCCGCTAAGTTGTTTCCTTTAAAGAGCCCAGATGTTGATTTTATTGATATCAATGCTGATGGTTTACCCGATGTTATTAACACGGGCTTTTCACCTCATCGCTATGCACTTAACCAAGGCAAAAACCCACAGGGGGAAGTTCAATTCTCTAAAATGGTAAAAATGAGCAGCCACTCTAGAAATAAACTCTCCAGCCAATATGTTAAATGGGGGGACTTAAACGGTGACGGCAAAATCAATATGCTGAATGCGATCCGACGCAACAGTTATGTTTATGGATTAGATGAAAACTACAATTGGCAACAACAGGGCAATTTAGGCAATCAAACATTATCGATTAATAGCCCTAACGCTCGATTAATTGACATTAACCATGACAGATTAGCCGATGTCTTTGTGACCAACAGTAATTCAAGAAATGGCGTTTTTGAACATACAGTTGCGATAAATAACGGGAACGGTTGGGATACGCCTATCAGTATGCCAATGCCCGAGCTCAGTGTGGGGGTTCCACTAGCAAAATCTACCTCTCATATGGCCGATATGAATGGAGATGGACTCAACGACATAGTTCATATGGATCAAAAGTCGATGTACTTTTTCGCAGGCAAGGGAACGGGCGGCTATTCAGAGGCCATTCAGGTTGATAACATTCGCGAAATTGCGAAAAGTATCCACAATACGGATAAAGTTCAGTTTGCCGATTTAAACCATGATGGCCTTGCTGACCTTGTTTACTTTAATGGTTTCAAAGTCACTATTTGGCCAAGCAAAGGACTATCGGGGCCTCAAGGAACATTAGCTTTCGGTCGCCCTATCGAGTTTACGCACCCCGATAAAATCGCACCTTCTAAAACCAAACTGGCTGATATTGATGGCAATGGTGTTGTCGACATAGTGTGGTTTCGTCCTGGAAAATATGAAAAATCCTTTACCTATTTATCAGTAATTCCAGGAAATTTACCGAACCAATTGCTTTCTGTCGATAATGGCATAGGGCAAACGTCAAGCATACAATACGCAACCGTTGCTTCTGAGATGTTACGTGATGAAGAGCAAAACACCCCGTGGCAACATACCCTGCCTATGGCGATGCAAGTCGTCAAGTCAGTCACCACAAAAGATGCCAGTCGACCCGGCCAAGCATCGATAAAAAGTTATCAATACCGTGACGGCTTTTACTTTGCAAAAGAGCGTAAATTTGTTGGATTTAGCGAAGCAACACAACGCGATTTCGCTTCAAAATCAGCACCGGAAAGTCAAACTCAGTATTCTTTTTTGTTGGGTCTTAAAGACGAAGCATTGCGCGGAAAGATATCGAAAATAGAAAAGAAAGATGCGGAAGGACGTCTATTCTGGCGAGAAACTTATCAGTGGTCTTCAAAGCGTTTATTTGACAGTTTCGACGATGACAAATTCGTCTCATTTGCAAGTAAAACACGCCAAGAGAAAACGCTGATTGAACAAGGGCGTGGAAACCCTATCACTCTTGCTTGGGATTACGCATATGATGATTTTGGTAACTTAATTCTTAAACGCGAACATGGCCGCCTAGACGGTCGCTTTCAAGATCAGCGTGAAACCCATTGGCGCTACAGTGCGGAGAATGCAACGTCATTGGCCAACTGGCAATTACATCGCCCAATTGAAAAGACCATCACCAATGCACAGGGCAAGCTTGTTGCAAAAACTCAATGGTTTTATGACGATGAAAGCTTTAATGCCGGTAACTTAGGTGAAGTGTCAACGGGCAACCTAACCGCGACGAAAAAGTGGATTTCACCAAGTAAGAATAACCAATCTGTTTTTAGTCAACGTTCACGCTACGACTCTTACGGTAACGCTACAGAATTCTTTGGCCCTCTTTATGGCGAGCAACCAGGGCATAAGGTTAGCGTGTCTTATCAAGAGGGAATATACCCAATAAAAGAGAGGCTACATTTGGGTGGCCAGAGCCTGGTTGCCAGTGCGAGTTACGACTCTTCATTGGGCGTGATGACTCAATTCGAGGATTTTAACCAACAGCAAACTCACATACAGTATGACGGCCTTGGTCGAGTCACTGATATCATTGCTCCGGGTGACAGCACTAGTGCGCCGACTCAATCGTTTGAATATCATTACCAGCAAAATTTTGATGGCGTCATGGTTAACTGGATCCGCAGTTTACAGCGCCTTGAAAAAGATGGCCGCCATATTGAACGCCGCCAGTATTATGATGGTGGTGGGCGTAATCTAATGAACGTAAGCCAAACGGAACAAGGCCCACGAGTCAGTTTGAAGAATAATTTCGATAGCCGTGGATTACTGGCCAGTGAAAGTATGCCTTACTTTTCGGCGAATATGGCTTTTCATTCAGGGACTGGGTCGCAAGTCATTCGAAACAAATACGATGCAACTAACCGCACAATCAGTAAATACCTGCCAGCCACTGACTCACAAGGTGAAACATTTACTTATAACGAGTACTTGCCTCTTAAGTCATGGGTACAAGATACCGCACAAACTGTTATCGGAGGCCAACACAGCGGAGCCGGTAAATGGTTAATATTTGATGGTCTTGGTCAATTACGAGAGGTAAAAGAATACGTTGGTGTTGATGTCAATGGTGAGCAAAGCACTCTGCAAGACTGGACCACCCAGTATGAATATGATGCTCTCGATAATTTTACCCGCTTAACCGATGCGTTTGGCAATACCCGTACTATGCTTTATGACGGTTTAAGTCGTCAAACGTATCGAGACGACCCAAACCGTGGACAAGCGTGGTTTAACTATGATGCTGCGAATAATTTAGTTGGCACCATAGAATCACGAGGCATGGCACACACTTACCTTTATGATGGCCTTAGCCGACAACTTGAAGAGCGCTTCTATCAAGACCAAACCGCTATCCCAGCAACAGGTTTTCACTCGCTTATTCTCGATCCAACCAAGGGCCGTATCTCTAAGCAGTACCAATATGATAATAACCAAGATAAACAGCTCCATCATTTGAAAGGCCGACTTACACAAGTTATCGATGAAGCAGGGAGCAGTTGGTTTGGTTACGATCAAAACGGTCGTCGTACTGTTGAAAAACGCCAAATCAAAGCCTTGGGTCAACAATCGGATATTTATACAACTAAGCGAGCGTTTAATAGCGCCGGTAAACTAACACAACTGACTTACCCAGACAGTACCCATCTTGACTACCAATATGGTCAAGGCGGTGAATTATTGGCGATGGGTAACATTGTCAACAACATTTCCTACAGTGCCTCTGCGCAATTGAGCCATGTTCAATATGGTAATGGCATGCAAAGTGATTATGAATATGATGCATTGAACCGACTCAAGAGCCGAGAGACCACTCGTCATTCGGACAGAACACGCCTTCAGTCACTCAATTATCAGTATGATGAGGTATCGAACTTACTCGGCATCACCGACCAACGAACAGAGCAAGATAAAAAGACCATTGCCAAAGAGCTAGGGATCGAGAATCAATATTCTGAGCTCGACCAAACGCGCTTTTATGACTACGACGATTGGTATCGAATTGCACTCGAGCAAAATAAATTAAAACTCACTCAATACCGTTTTGATCCTATTGGTAACCTTATTGCTAAGAACGCCAATGATCCAATTCTAGGTGACAACAACTTAACCTTACGCTACGGCGGAAATACAGGCACAGGAGAAGATAAACGCTACAACCGACAAGGATTACGTACAACCGATACAGCAGGACCACAAGCGCTCACCCATGCTGACGTAGGTATCAGTTATGATGTGGTAGGCAACCAGCTGCGTTCAGGGGATCAACAATTTCAGTGGGATCATGCGAACCGCTTGAAACAAGTCGAAAACCCGAAAAACCAAGCAAAATACGCCTATGACCATAACAACAAACGACGCCTCAAAGTAGTTAAAGACAGTAAAGGAAAGGTCACAACAACTTGGTATATCAGTGATGATGCTGAGATTCGTGAAGGTAAGCTGATCAAGTTTGCTCGTTTAGGTAGCCACCGTGTGGCCAAGACAAGCAAAAGTGATGACACCTTCACTCCAGAAGTTTATTATATTAAACAGCACCTTGGCTCAACAGAATTGACTGTGGACACTTCTGCTCAAGTCATTAATGCGTTCAATTACGAACCATTTGGTGATGTGGAAGCTCAGTTTGGTCAATCCGATCAAACGGTTTATCGTTTTACCGATAAAGAGCAAGACAAAGAATCTGGACTTGGTTATTTCTCGCAACGCTATATGAACCATAGCTACGGGCAATTCATCACCCCCGATCCTGTGTTTGCAAGAGAGGCCCGATTCACGGATCCTCAACGCTGGTCACCTTACGCCTATGGGCGAGGCAATCCGCTGAGGTATAGCGATCCAACAGGAGAGTTCATAGATGACGTTATGAATGGGCGATACGATCTAGGCCCTGTGAGTTACCATGAAACGATGTCAAACATGGAAAGTATTGCGGCTAAAGCTCATGCAGAAACAATAAGTAACGCTAAAGCTAGTACAAAACAAGCGGCAGAGGTTGCTTACCACGAAGCGTCTAAGCAACTGAGTAATGCTGCCAGTGCATTACAAATGGGCTGTGGTAAAGTTGCTAATGTTGCTGGAGATATCTCTATAGGCTCAGCCGCATTGGGGCTTGCTACCCTTCCTGCAGGGGGCCTTCTAAACCCAGTGTCAGATTTAGCGTTAGCAAATGCGGCCCTGACTGGTGGAATTTCGTTTGGTGCCACCGTATGCGAAGTAGGTGCAAGTTATATGTCAAACTCCCTTAATCAATCAAAAGCAACCCTGAGTATGGCTTCTACTATTGGATATGGACTTGCGCAGTCTACAAACCCTAAGAAAGCAGCTATTGGTAATTCAATTCAACTTGCAGCCTGGGGGGCTTCTAAGCTACCTAGCACTACTGATACTGGAAATGATGGTGACCATTCAAGTAATGGCAATGGAGTAGATAAGGCCAGTAAAACAAACACAGAAAGTACTACAGGTACTTCTGATGACTCTACAAAGAAGGGAACTTCTAGTACTACTTCAGATAAAAAATAACACCGATGTCAATAAATTTAAAAGCCCTCATTGCGAGGGTTATATTGAAAAATTCAAATTAATTTACAAAAAGAGCTATTTAGATGAAAATATCAGAATATGAGCACTCGATAATATGCTTAGTAATCATTACTGTATGTAGTTACCCATTTATATACTTCCCTTCTGGGGAGTATGACTCAGATAAAGTTTACTTTGTTACTGTACTAAGCTCATTTTTTGTATTTTTTCTCTTAGTGTTTACCGTGGCACAGTTAGCACTGATAATAAAAAATAGGGATGATAAGTACCAAACTAAAAATCATCATATCGGTGTTTATTTTATCATCGCCATGTCACTATCTACTTTTTATTACTTTAAGGTTGAAGAGTATAAAGAAACAAGCATTAGTCACGTATATTGCGGATCAATATTAAAGATGAGAAGTTCCGTAGGGGTTTTAGAAAAGTTTGCAACCTCGAAAGATAAATGTAATGAATGATTTTTACCGCTTCTAATTAATATTTTAGTATAACATTTCGAGACTGGGTCAGTACCAATAATTTCCCATACTAGGTAATGGGAGTATCACAGGTAAAACAGTAACAACAAACACCTTGCCGCAAAGCAAGGTGTTTTGCATAAGACAAATAAAAATAATAAGTAGTCCATCAGTAAAGACAACCACTTTAAAGCAATTCAGACACCACATCAGCAAGTTGATGGAAGGTTTCGCGACGTGATGAGCTCGGTCGCCAGACAAGACCAATATCTCGGTATGCTTGCTGACCTGGAGGATCAATAACCACTAGGTTTTGATTTTCCAGCAAACCATGATCGATCGCCATTTGTGGAATAAAGGTGGTTCCCAAACCATTTGCTACCATTTGCACCAATGTGTGGAGGCTTGTGGCGGTGAACGGATTTATCTTCTCTTTGTCGGTTAACTTACAAGCTGATACCGCGTGCTCGGTTAAGCAGTGCTCGTTCTCCAGCAAAAATACAGACTCATCTGGCAAGTCATCGTATTTAATCGGAACACGAATGCCATCAGCTTGATTACGACTGATCACCATTCTGAACGGGTCTTGCCCGACAACTTTACTCTCCATGTTGTCGATATCGACGGGCAGAGCCAGAATCAACACATCTAACTCACCATGACGCAGTGCAGCCAATAAGTTAGTCGTCGTGTCTTCACGTAACAGTAAGTTCAACTGAGGAAAACGATGATTGGCTTCTTGAACCAAATCACACAGAAGGAATGGCGCAATGGTAGGGATACACCCGACTCTTAGCTGCCCTTGCATCGCGTCTCCATTACATAGATTTCCAAGTTCAACAAGATCTTGCCCTTTCGCCAATAGCTCTCGACCGTGCTTAACCACCAGCTCACCCGCTTGAGTGAAAACCAATGGGCTCTTTTTATCTTTCTTCTCATAAAGAGGACAACCAATCAGCTCTTCGAGGTTTTGAATGCCTTTACTTAGCGTAGATTGACTGACGAAACAGCGATCCGCAGCGTCGCTAAAGTGACGGGTTTCGTGAAGGGTAACAAGATAATGAAGCTGCTTTAGACTTGGCCATTTATTCATGAAATTACTTTGTAATATGAGTAGGATAAGTTACGTAAAGGTCAGTAGACCTAAGGACTGGGCAAAGATTAAGCTCATCGCTTTTTTCGATTAACTTAATCTATTTAATTCGCTTTTTTCTATAGTACCGATTGTACTATAGTTTGTCCCGTAGAAACGGAGCCCAAACAAAGATGTGTTGGGCCAACTAATTTTTTAGGAGATTCCAAATGGTACTAGTAGGTCGTCAAGCCCCTGACTTTACTGCAGCAGCTGTTCTAGGTAACGGTGAGATCGTTGATAACTTCAACTTCGCAGAATTCACTAAAGGTAAGAAAGCTGTAGTTTTCTTCTACCCACTAGACTTCACTTTCGTTTGTCCTTCAGAGCTAATCGCTTTCGACAACCGTCTAGAAGATTTCCAAGCTAAAGGCGTTGAAGTAATCGGTGTTTCAATCGATTCTCAATTCTCTCACAACGCATGGCGTAACACTGCTATCGCTGATGGCGGTATCGGTCAAGTTAAGTACCCTCTAATTGCTGACGTTAAGCACGAGATCTGCAAAGCATACGATGTTGAGCACCCAGAAGCAGGCGTTGCTTTCCGTGGTTCTTTCCTAATCGACGCTGACGGCCTTGTACGTCACCAAGTAGTTAACGATCTTCCACTAGGTCGTAACATCGACGAAATGCTACGCATGGTAGACGCACTAAACTTCCACGAGAAGAACGGTGAAGTTTGTCCTGCACAATGGGAAGAAGGCAAAGCAGGTATGGACGCATCACCAACAGGTGTTGCTGCGTTCCTATCTGAGCACGCTGACGACCTAAGCAAGTAATTACCTCTTAAGCCTGAACTCAACTCAGGTTAATGGTTGGAAGACTCTCTATAAAGAGAAATAAAGCATAAGCTAATAGCGCAAAGCGCACCGCCAATCAGTTAAGAAGTAAAGTCCTATTAAAAGCCCGAAGTTAACGCTTCGGGCTTTTTTCATATCTATTCGACGGCCTTTCATTTCCCCAAAGCTCCCTCTGCAACATTTAATAGAGGTAATTACAAAAACAAACTTTACCCCTATTTTCCTCTGCGACCACCTATTCATATCCGTATCTAGATTGCTATGATTTCATCAGTATCTTTTGAACGGATAAATATGATGAACACCGAAATTGAAGTCTGTATCGATAACTTAGAATCTCTACATAACGCACTATCTGGTGGCGCGAATCGAATTGAGCTTTGCTCTTCATTGGCACTTGGCGGGTTAACTCCAAGCTTCGGAATGATGAAGCAAGCCGCAAAAATTTCGTCTGTTCCTGTCTACGCGATGATACGACCAAGACAAGGCGACTTCATTTTCGATAATGACGATATGCTCTGTATGCTTGAAGATATTGAAGCTTGTGCAAGTGCAGGCTTGGATGGGGTCGTACTTGGTGTGTTAGCGTCGAACGGAAGTATTGATATGCCAAAAATGCATCAACTGGCTGACAAAGCGCACTCATTGAAGCTTGGAATGACGTTTCATAGAGCTATTGATCAAAGCTCTGATTACCAAACAGCATTAGAACAGGTCATCACACTTGGATGTGAAAGAATCCTAACATCAGGGCTTGCTGTTAATGCTGAGCAAGGCATCAATGTGCTCGCAGATATGGTCAAACAAGCCGATGGCAGAATCGATATCATGGCTGGAGCTGGCGTCAATGCAACGAATGCTAAGATGATTCAAAGCACCACCCAAGTACCTGCACTTCACCTTTCAGGTAAATCGACAAGACCGAGTCTAATGGAAAGCAATTCAAGCGCTCAAATGGGCAGTGATGATATTGATGATTATCGGATACCAGTAACTGATGCTAGCAAGATATCCAGTGTGAGAGCCGCTCTCATCGCTTAGGGCAATAGTCGCTAACACAAATCCAGAGAACCTCGCTGACTAATCTAACTGACTGACGTATATTAGATTAAATAGCGCAGAAAATTTTCATGGATAGACATGGCTAAAGACTTATTCAGCTCTCTTGACTTAAACCTGTTACGAACATTTCTGATTGTTTATCAAGAACAAAACACCAGAAAGGCTGCGGAGCGTTTATTCGTTTCTCAGCCAGCGGTTAGCCAAGCCCTGCAAAAGCTAAGACACCACTTCAACGATGACCTTTTCGTTAAAGTTCATGGAGGTCTGCAGCCTACCGCTTTCTCAGAACAACTCACCAATGAAATAAAGCCGTTCATGGACGGTCTATCTGTCGCGATCAATGCATCAAACACTTTTGATCCAAAAGAGATCGATTACACACTCAAAATAGCGCTATCACCTATCGTGCTATCTTGTTTATCTGGTTCTTTATTTAAAATGATAAGAGAGCAAGCACCGAATGCGAATCTAGAATTAGTCTCTTGGACCAATGCTTCTGTTTCTGACATTCAGAAAGGTGAGGTGTTGATGGGGGTCAGTTACCTTGGTAGCAAAACGAGTAAAGAAGTTTATACGAAAAAGTTAATTGAACTAACAGGGCGTATTTTTGTAAGAAAAGACCACCCTTTAAAGCAAGAAATCGTTACACCTTATGATGTGGCAGGCTACGATATCGCTTCACTAGTCACACCCGGTTGGAACGACAACCATAGTTTGGCATCGGATATCCTAACTGATCTCTCCGTTGAACATAGTGTTGGTTTCCGTAGTGAGCTAATTATGGCGGTCATTGATGTCATTCAACACACAGATATGTACATGCCACACTCGAATCTTTTCCTCGTTGATAATTACCCAACCCTACGCGGAATCAATGTTGTGATAGATGGCGAGCCTCCCAAAACTCCTGTTTACTGCCATTTACATATTAAAAACAGAAACTCCCCTATTACCAATTGGCTATTTGAGTTAATACAAAAAGCACTATCAACTCAGGTTAATAAGTAATGCTTATTATAGAGATACGAATATCTACTTAGCCTAAAAATAAAACACTGCTTAATATTAGCCCTATCAAAACGGATACTGAACTACGAAGGATCGTGCAGTTAAGTTAACCCTAAATAGAGACTAATATGAAAATTGCACTTACTACCCTAATTTCAGCTTCACTACTTTCTGTTCCAGTTCTTGCAAACAACTTTGACAGCCAACACCGTGTGGGTATCGGTTACAACCAAACTCAGGTAGACGACTGGCTAACCGATGACACAGTTGATTGGGGTAACGGTATCAAACTTGAATATGGTTATGAATTTAACCGTATCGTAGGTATCAATGTTTCTTACGCAACGAATAGTGACGACGAAAACGTTGAAGGTATAAAAGCCGAGATCGATGGTTACAAATTCCAAGTTGATGCTGATATCGGTTATAAATTTGAATTAGATGGCTTCTCTTTGAAACCTTATGGTGTTCTGGGCCTAGCTCGTCAAAGTGAAGATAATTCAATTAGCATCCTAGACAAAAAGTGGACTGAATCATACAACGATACCAGCTTCGTTGTTGGCCTAGGTGGTCGAGCTGAATTCGGACTACACCTATACACTGACATGCGCTTTGAATTCGCGAGCTACGATGACGTAGATTACGAAACATTCTCATGGACTGTCGGTTACCGCTTCTAATAGATTGAAAAAGCCAGTGTCTAAACTGGCTTTTTTTGCGATCAGTCAATTGCTGGGTTTTAACACCTCATCAAAGTTGACTCACTTTTGAACAATTCTCAAATCAAAATTCATTGCAGCCACGGACGGCTAATTGCTTTAGGTATTTTTATGAAGATAAAAACTTCCCTGCTTTTACTTTCTGTCCTCTCCACTTCCGTTTCAGCAAGTGCTCTTCATTTATCCCCAGAACTAAAGATTGGCTCTTATCATGGCTTTGGAGTACAGGCGGGTATTACTGATGCGGCCAGTTTAGGTGCCGTTTACCTAAGCTACTCTCATATTTGGTATGACAGCGATCGATATGATGAAACGGTTGATGCGTATCGAGTTGGTATCCAGAACATGTTTGGAAGAAACCAAAATCACGGCTTTCAGGCTGAAATTGGTGTGGCAAGCTATGACGGCACAAAAACGCGCTCAGGCGAAGTTGAAGAGAAGACAACACATGGTTTAAGCCTAGGCGGTGCCTACGTGTACCAAGCGACACCAATGCTTGGACTACGTGCAGGTGTTGATATGAATATCTTTGATCACAATAAAACCTTTGTGCCTTACGACACGACGGTCAATTTCAATCTTGGTGCCATTATTAGCTTTTAAAGGCTCGACCTACTTCAGTGCGTCATCAAGGCTTTGATCGCCTAGGTGACGTACATCTTTACCCTTCACAAAGTAAATAATGTATTCGCAGATATTTTGGCAACGGTCTCCCACTCGCTCAATCGCACGAGCTGACCACATCACCTGTAAAATATTTGGGATGTTCTTAGGATCTTCCATCATATACGTCATTAACTGACGAATGACTGCCTCGTATTCCGCATCCAACTTATCATCAAGTTTGTGAACTTCTGCCGCAGCATCGACATCCATACGAGCAAACGCATCTAATACTTGGTGAAGCATGGTGATTGCCTGACGACAAAGAGGCTCTAATGAGACATGAAATTTTTGCTCTTTGGTCGAAGGGATCTCGATCGCGCCTTGAGCAATTTTAGAGGCAACATCGCCAATACGTTCTAAGTCGGTAATGGTTTTGATGATCGCCATAATCAAACGCAGATCTTTTGCGGTCGGCTGACGCTTCGCAATAATACGAGTACATGCTTCATCGATTGAAACTTCCATCGCATTCACTTTGTGGTCATCACGAATCACTTTCTTGGCCAGTTCCGCGTCATCTTTATGCAGAGCTTGCATCGCAAAGGACAACTGCTGCTCTACCAATCCACCCATAGTTAATACGTGTGTACGGATAGATTCTAATTCGACATTAAACTGTCCTGAGATGTGGCGACCAAAATGCATGTCAGCTCCTTAAAAAAATGAATAAAGCCGTTTATTTCAGAGTGACTTAGCTCTAGATGGCACGAACTTAAACGCTAGCCATACCTACCAGTAATGTAGTCTTCCGTTTGATTTTTCAATGGCGAAGTAAATATCGAATCGGTATCTGAGTACTCGATCAACTTACCCATATGGATAAAAGCAGTATGGTCACTCACACGCGCCGCTTGTTGCATGTTATGAGTAACAATAACCACGGTGTATTGGGTCTTCAATTCATTGATCAACTCTTCAATCGTCAAAGTAGAAATAGGGTCGAGTGCCGAGGTCGGCTCATCTAATAAAAGCACTTCAGGTTCGATAGCAACCGCACGAGCGATAACCAAACGCTGCTGTTGACCACCCGATAAACCAAAGGCGTTCTCATGCAAACGGTCTTTCACTTCATCCCATAACGCAGCTGCACGCAGAGAGCGCTCAACCGCATCATCAAGGTCTCGACTGTTGCTCACGCCTTGTAGCCTCAAACCATAAACCACATTCTCATAGATAGATTTAGGAAAAGGGTTCGGTCGCTGGAATACCATGCCGACACGGCGTCTTAAAGTCGCGACATCCACTTTAGGGTGATAGACGTTCTTGCCATGAAGCTTCACTTTCCCGGAAACCTTACAGCCTTCAACAAGATCGTTCATGCGATTAATGCAGCGCAGAAGAGTCGACTTACCACACCCTGATGGGCCGATAAACGCGGTCACCTGCCCCTTAGGGATCTGCATTGAAATATCATCGAGTGCTTGGCTCTCTTTATAATAAAGGTTCAGCCCTTCAATCGAGATAGCAATTTGCTCATCCTTCAGGTTGTGTACATCAAGTGGTGCTTGGTAACCCAAGGTTTCATTAATCGAGAACATCTAATCTTGTCCTAAGGTTCGGTATTTTTCACGCAAGTTATTACGGATATTGATAGCGGTTAAGTTCAACCCAACAATCACCGTAACCAGTAAAAATGAAGTCGCATACACTAAAGGTCGTGCTGCTTCGATATTAGAAGTTTGAAAACCAACATCATAGATATGAAAGCCTAAATGCATGAACTTTCTTTCTAAATGTAGATATGGAAACTGACCATCCACTGGCAAACTTGATGCTAATTTCACTACACCCACCAGCATAAGTGGGGCAACTTCCCCCGCAGCTCTCGCGATTGCCAATATCAAACCGGTGATAATCGCAGGGCTTGCCATCGGTAAAACAATGCGCCAAAGCGTTTCAAATTGAGTAGCCCCAAGCGCTAATGAACCATGCCTCACGGAGCTAGGAATACGCGTTAAACCCTCTTCCGTAGTTACAATAACAACAGGTAATGTTAATACCGCTAAGGTCAGAGCAGACCATAATAGGCCCGGTGTACCAAATGTCGGAGCGGGTAATCGCTCTGCATAAAATAAGGAATCGATTGAGCCACCGATGGTATACACAAAGAATCCTAAGCCAAATACGCCATACACAATCGACGGTACACCCGCTAAGTTAATCACGGCAATACGAATCAAACGTGTTAGTGCGTTGTTTCTTGCATATTCATGAAGATATATCGCTGCAACTACGCCAAGTGGCATCACTACGATCGACATGAGAATAACCAGCAACACAGTGCCGAAAATAGCAGGAAACACCCCACCTTCAGAGTTTGAGTCTCGCGGGTTCTCTGATAAGAACTTCCAAACTTGTTTGCCCCAATGCCCAACCTTTTCAAGATAAGACATATTATTTGGGTACCAATAATCCAAGATATGACTGAGCGAAATTTCAACCTGCTCTCCTGTCATATCTTCCACCAACAAGCTTTCGACATTGAGCTGTGTTCTAAGATGCTCAAGCTTTACTTCTGCTTCAGCTAACTGGCTATTTAATTCCAATTTAGTTTGAGTATAGGTTTTAAGGTATTCATCGCTCACTGACTCATTGAGTTCAAGCTTACGTTTTTCTAAGCGTAGATTTTCCAATTGCCAGCTGATATTGCGGATTTCTTGGTTCACAACACGCGACGTTTCTTTACGTAACGTATCAGCGAACGCCAAGCCTTGTTCGAGCTTTTGGTCTATGTTCGAATCAAAGGTGCCAGAAGCGGTTTTAAAACCCACCGGTTTACCAAAGAAATAACCACCTCGACTTCGTTCAATCACAATCCAATCAAGCGGCGTTGTTGGTTCACGTAAGTTAACATCCAGAATGGAAACAAAATCCGCAGGGTACAGTTCTCTGTTGGCGACTTTGATACTTAAGCGCTGAATTAGTCCCGTCGACAAATTTTGAGGCGACAAGAGGTCGTGTACTTGTGGAACTTGCTCTATCGGGATGTATTTACGTTCATACAACTGGCCAATCAATACATCTTGTTTTGATACGGTTTCGTCCAGATCAACCACTAACGATAAGTCTTTGGAGTCGACTTGCCATTGATACAAAGGAGCAGGCCAAAAATAGGTTAAGCCCTTCCAGCCAATCAACAACATAAGACCAAGAACAGAAAGCATACTGATGCTCACCGCCCCGCCCGTAAGCCAGATCCACGGAGATCCCGATTTAACCCAAGATAATAATGACTTCAATTTTTTCATCATGATCGACCTTGCTGTTGACATGCTGAAACCAAGAAACAGCCAAGTTCGCGAGATACGCTAGTCACGCTAGTCACGCAACGAAAAGCTATTGAGACACATTGAGGTGAACCTTTAAAACTACAGCGCACGATATTTATCTCTCAATCTTTGTCTAACCCACTCTGCGACTGAGTTCACCGCGAACGTGAAAATAAACAGCAAGAGTGCCGCTAAGAACAACAAGCGGAAGTGAGAACCACCCACCTCTGATTCTGGTAGTTCGACAGCAATCGTTGCGGATAGCGTCCTCATCCCTTCCAAAATATTCCAGTCAAGAATTGGTGTGTTACCTGTAGCCATCAAGACAATCATGGTTTCGCCAACCGCTCGCCCTAGTCCCATCATGACCGCTGAAAAGATACCTGGGCTAGCCGTCAATAACACCACATAAATAAGGGTCTGCCACGCCGTCGCACCCAACGCTAATGAACCATCGGATAAGTGTTTAGGCACAGAGAAAATAGCGTCTTCGGCGATAGTAAAAATCGTTGGGATGACAGCAAAACCCATAGCAAAACCAACTACCAACGCATTGCGTTGGTCAAAGTCGATGCCATAACTAGCCAAGAAAGTACGAATATCACCACCAAACAACAAGGCTTCAATGCTGTTTCCACCAGCAAAGACGGCCACCACAGTAATCACCAATACCGGGATCAATATTAAGGCATGCCAACCGTTAGAGAAACGACTCGTCACCATCTTCGGTAAGCAGAACCAAACAAACCCCGTCAACAATGTACTCAACGGTAATAACACCATTAATGAGAAGACGGCCGTTAAATGCGTTTCGACAATTGGAGCAAACCAAAGCCCGGCCAAGAATCCGATGATCACGGTCGGAAGTGCTTCCATCAGTTCTATCGAAGGCTTCACCACTCTTCGCATGCGTGGAGACATGAAGTATGCGGTGTAAATGGCTCCGAGCACAGCAACCGGCACGGCAAACATCATCGCAAACAGAGCGGCCTTAATAGTACCGAACGTGATAGGTACTAAACTGAATTTCTCTTCAAAGTCATCGTTCGCCGAGGTTGATTGCCAAACGTATTGTGGCTCAGGGTAACTTTCATACCAGACCTTTTGCCAAAGCGATGAGAATGAGATCTGTGGGTATTCATTGTCGACTTTAGCCACACTGATGGTGCCATCAATCAGCGTCGCCAGATGCAGTTCATTGGCAGACATAGCGGCTAATTGTGGTGATTTATCAAAGGCTCGTTCAAACAACGACAGCTTTTCACTGGTCGTATAGTGGCTTTGTAATGTGCCGTTCTTATAGAAGCTATAAAACCCCTTTCTATAAGTATCAGGCAAAATAAATTGCACTTGTTCAGCTAGTTGGAAATCTCGAATATGGGTCAGGCTACGTTTTTCATCTTTGAGTACATCGAACCATTGAGAAACCTGTCCGTCCTCATGCGTAACCAACAGTGAATAAGCTCCAGACAGTAAATCAATACTTTTCACCGAGTGCTTCGCATCATTCAAGCTAAGATCAATCACTTCACGAACATTGAAGCCGCTATCTGATAGCTTCAAAACCACTAAATCCGATTGAGATCGGAGATATAAGGTTTGGCCATCAGGTGTGACTAACAACTGTTGCTGCAAGCCCAACTTATCCGATAGCCATTGGCTCTTCTGAAAAACATACTGACCCGTAACGTCACTTTGGTACCACTTCACTAAGACTCGTTGGTCACTTAACTGAGCGGCAACCGTGATACCACGTCCATTCTTAGAGAACGCGAATTTTTCGATTGTCGTCCCATTTGACGATTCATCATTTAAAAATGGTTCAGGGAGATCGATTTGCTCAATTTTAGGATCGGCTTCACTGCCCTTTTGCAGCACAGGCGCACTATACTCAGGATAGAAAAAAGTAAGGTTGCTTGCACTATCGGCAAAGGCAAACCAGTTTTCTGATGGGGTATTTCGAGAGAAGGCAACAGGATTGGCTAAAACATTTCGCTCAAAGTAAGAGTGTGTATTTTGAGACTCTAAATCCCAAAACTGCACCAAGCCAGATTTTTCGATAGTAAATGCATGCTGACCGTATTCATCAACAGATAAGGCGATAGGCTTTTCTACAGCAACGGTCTTTACGGCTTGGTCTGTCTCTAAACCAGTATCAGAAAACACCGGTAAAATGACCATCGCCAAGTAAACAAAGATCAATACCAGAGCGGCTAGAACACTGACGGCACCGCATGTCACTGAAAAACGGACGAGACGATCTTTCAACCATCTTTTTTTGTCACGCTCTTTCAATGAAAATTGGGCTGAAGCCATCTGTTTATCTACCTTTTTTTAGCTACTGACATAATATGTACGTTAGATGACAATTATATTACAAGTTACGTTAAACAACTGAAACTAATAACAAGTTTGTTGACCATATTTCTTAAAGTAAGATCATAGATTTTGTGAATTTTGTCATTCTAAATTAAAGTAATCAGCTCTATAGCCAGCACTCAAGGATTATCATCTCGATGGAAAAAGACTATGTCACAAAAGAACTTAGCTGGTTATCCTTCAACGAAAGAGTGCTCCAAGAAGCAGCCGACAAGTCAGTTCCCTTAATCGAAAGAGTTCGTTTTTTAGGTATTTATTCAAAAAACCTCGATGAGTTTTACAAAGTCCGATTTGCTGACGTGAAACGAAAGATCTTACTTCAAGATCCTCAATTACCTGCCAACTCGCAGAAAACCTTACTCACTCAAATGCAGAGCAAAGCAAGTAAGCTCGATGCTCGATTCCATGAGTTGTATAACGACTTATTGTTGGAACTGGCGCGCAATCGTATTTTTTTGGTCAACGAACAGCAAATCAGCGAAGAGCAAAGTGAGTGGATCAAAAAGTACTTTAAGAAAAAAGTGCTGCCACACTTAACTCCGTTTCTCTTGAACGAAGATAGCCAGTTGCTCAATATTATGAAAGACGAGCAAAGTTACTTAGCCATCGACATCGAGCGTGAGGCATCTTCTCAATACGTATTACTCGAAATCCCATCAGAAGCACTCCCTCGATTTGTTAAGTTACCAGACACCTCGGGTTCTCAGCGTACTACTTTGATCTTATTAGATAATATAGTTCGATTTTGTTTAGATGACTTACTTAAAGGGTTCTTTGAGTATGACTCAGTGCGTTGCTTTGCTATAAAAATGACTCGTGACGCCGATTATGACCTTCAAGAGAACAATGAAAGTAGCCTATTAGAATCGATGTCTTTAGGTTTAGAACAGCGCTTAACGGCACTACCGATACGTCTTATCTATGAGTCAGAAATGCCAGCTGAAATGCTCAGTTTCTTACAAGTCAGACTAAAACTGTCTGACTACGACAGTGTTATCGCCGGAGGTCGCTACCACAACTTCAAACATTTCTCTGAGTTCCCAAGCCTTAACCGACGTGATTTAGTTAATCGCCCGTTACCCGCAATTAAGTGCGCGCATTTTAGCCACCATCCAAACTATTTTGAAGCGATCAAAGCTCGTGACATCTTGTTGCATTACCCTTATCACACCTTTAATCACATCACTGAGCTCGTGAGGCAGGCTTCCTTTGACCCGAAAGTAACCTCCATAAAAATAAACGTTTACCGTGTTGCAGAAGGCTCCAAACTCCTTAGCTCAATCATCGATGCGGCACACAATGGAAAAAAGGTCACAGTGGTTGTCGAGCTGCAAGCTCGCTTTGATGAACAAGCCAATATTCAGTGGACAAAGAAACTTCAAGAAGCCGGTATAAAAGTCATCCATGGCATCCCAAGTTTGAAAGTCCACTCCAAACTGCTGCTCATTAAACGGAAAGAAGGCAAGCATACGGCGCATTACGCCCATATTGGCACCGGTAACTTTCATGAAGTAACAGCGCGCGTGTATACCGATTTTTCTCTGCTCACTGCGAATGAAGATTTGACCCAAGAGGTGAGACAAGTCTTTAAGTATATTGAAAACCCTTATCAAAAATCACAGTTCAAACAACTGATTGTGTCACCGAAGAATACAAGAAAACGTCTGTATCAGTTGATAGATAATGAAATACAAAACGCGATGGAGAGCAAGCCTGCAAGCATCACTCTAAAACTCAATAATTTGGTCGACCGAGATATCATTGAGAAGCTCTATCAGGCCAGCCAAGTCAATGTAAAAGTGAGAATGGTCATTCGAGGCATGTGCTCTCTTGTCCCTGGCATACCCAACATCAGTGACCATATTGAGATTGTCAGTGTGGTCGATCGTTTTCTCGAACACCCAAGAGTGATGATCTTTGGTAACGCTGGAAAGCCGAAAGTCTATATATCCTCAGCTGACTGGATGACGCGAAACTTCGATCATCGGATCGAAGTCGCCACTCCAATTTTAGATCCAACTATCAAGCAAACCATTATCGATATCACCGAATTTCATTTCGATGACAGCAACAAAGCTCGAGTGCTAGACCAAGCGATGAGCAACCCTTACATAGAAGCACCAGCAAACCAACTCGAATACCCGACGTCACAACTCTCCACTTACCACTATATTAAACGTATGGAGAAACTTGCTCGCAAGAAGTACAAACAAGAGAAGAAATCATGCCGCTAATTGATAACAAACATTCTCGATGTATTGCCGCTATCGATTTAGGTTCGAACAGCTTTCATATGGTGGTTGCCCGAGTATTCGATCAACACCTGCAATTAGTCAGCAGACATAAACAGAAAGTGAGATTAGGCGATGGGTTGGATGAGCATAACTTCTTATCCGAAAGCGCTATCGAGCGAGGTTTGGAGTGCCTCAAGGTATTCGCAGAACGACTAGCGGATTTTGAACTTGATGATGTCAGAGTCGTCGCGACTCATACCCTAAGAAAGGCCAAAAATACCAAAGACTTCTTAGAGCAAGCTAAACCATTGTTTCCTTTTCCAATAGAGATCATCTCAGGTCAAGAAGAAGCTCGAATTATCTATAACGGCGTAGAGCACACTCAAGCCGCTTCCGAATCCAAATTAGTTATTGATATAGGTGGCGGGAGTACCGAACTCGTCGCAGGGCAAGGCTTTACACCCCAAATAATGCGTAGCTTACCAATGGGATGCGTCAGTTTTACTCAGCGCTTCTTTGCCGATGGAGGGCTGACATCACAGCACTTCTCCGATGCTTATGTCTCTGCTACTCGCCTGTTGATGCCATTAATTGAAGAATACAAACAAATCTCTTGGGAAGTTGCCTTTGGCTCATCAGGAACCGCCAAATCAATAAAAGAGGTACTCATTGGCTTAGGGTTCACCGATGGTCTCATTACGCCGCAACGCCTATCCTATTTGAAGAACCACTTATGTGAATTTCCATCTTCTAAGGGATTAGACCTTTCAGGTTTAAGCGATGAAAGAAAGCCGGTATTTGCCGCTGGCGTCACGATTCTTTCAGCAGCTATGGATATGCTAAACATCAATGAATTGCATTTCTCCGATAGTGCCTTAAGAGAAGGGGTGCTTTATGACATGGAAGATCGGTTTAAAAATATTGATGTTCGAACAAGAACCGCCGAAACACTTGTCTCTCGATACCATGTTGACGTAGTTCATGGCCAGAAAGTCAAAGCACTCGCCCTTTCATTACTGAAACAAGCGCAACCTCAGGTGAGTACTGCGGTAAATAATGAACTTTATGACCTGATTGGATGGGCTGCATTGCTTCATGAAGTGGGACAAAGCATCGCATTCCAAGGCTATCACCGCCATTCAGCTTATCTGCTTAAACATACGACTATGCCCGGTTTCAATACTGAGCAGCAGCGTCTGATCTCAACATTAGTTCGCTATCAAAGAAAAGCGATTAAGCTTAGTGACTTACCGGATCTCACGCTATTCAATACAGGGCAGATGGCGTTGTTAATTCGAATACTGAGGATAGCAATCCTGCTCAATCGACAGCGAAACCAATCGCCAATACCGAATGTAAAATTAACCATTGAGCAAGATGATAATTGGTGTTTAGAAGGAGATTCCATCGACTGGTTAGCTGAAAATCAACTGCTTGATTATGAACTCAAAGAAGAACAACGACGCTGGCAAGATGCTGGATGGTCGTTGAAGCTTGAATGATGCGCCGACAAAATAAAAACAGCCTGCGGCTAGCAAGCTGTTCATACGTTAGGTTTATACGTTAACTTTCTACGTTCATAGTACCTAAATCAGAGTCCGATTTTTGCCAATTCTTGCTCAGCGAACTCTGACGGTATCGCTAAATAGCCATCTTTCTCTACCAGTTCTTGCCCTTGCTTTGAGAACACAAAAGTGAGGAACTCTCTTTCAACAGGAGAAAGTGGTTTATCTGGGTGCTTATTCACGTACACATAAAGAAAGCGAGATAGAGGGTAATCACCGCTCAAGATATTCGACCGAGTCGGCTCTACATAGTCAGAACCATGCTCTGCGATAGGAATTAACTTAACACCGGCCACTCGATAACCAATACCTGAGTACCCTATCCCGCTGATTGATGAAGCAACCGACTGTACAACCGATGCAGAACCTGGCTGCTCATTAACTCGGTTCTTGAAGTCACCGCCGCATAATGCGTTTTGTTTGAAATAGCCGTAGGTTCCCGAAACGGAATTACGACCAAACAGTTGGAATCGATGTTTTGCCCACGGTTGGTCAATGCCCAAATCTTGCCAATTATTTAGCGGCTTAGTCGCTCCGCAACGCAATGTCTCTGAGAATATACTGTCAATCTGGTGAAAGTTGAGCCCTTCAATAGGGTTATCACGATGCACAAAAAGTCCAATCGCATCGATAGCGACTCTCAGTGCTGTCGGCTTATAGCCATGCTCTCTTTCAAACGCTTCGACTTCTCGTAGGCGCATTGGACGACTCATTGGTCCAAGGTGAGCAGTGCCTTCCGTTAGCGCAGGAGGGGCAGTAGAAGAACCAGAAGCTTGAACTTGAGCGTTCACATTCGGGTAGTAAGACTTGAACTCTTCCATCCATAATGTCGTCATACCCGCCAAGGTATCCGAACCAACAGACAATAGGCTCCCTGAAATACCCGGAACTTTAGCGTAATCAGGAAGTGAGTCGACACCCTGTTCGGCATGAACTGGGTTAACCAAAGCAAATGTTAACAATAAGCTGACGGGTAAACGCGTCCTGCGAGTCAAACAACTCATGACACGGTCAATCGGTTAGGTAGCGTGAAATGGAATCGGCTACCAACGCCAACTTCACTTTGAATTTCTAAATGTGAGTCATGATGGCTAAGCGCATGCTTCACAATCGCTAACCCAAGACCACTACCACCAGTATCGCGTGAACGCGCTTTATCAACACGGTAAAAACGCTCTGTGAGTCGATGTAAGTGCTGTGGTTCAATACCGTCTCCGGTGTCTGAGACATCCAAACACGCGCCTTGACTGGTTTGGTACCAACGCACCTTAACCGTTGCGCCCGGTGGTGTGTATTTGACTGCGTTATACACCAGATTCGATATCGCACTTCTCAGCTGATCTTCATCAGCTAAAACTCGTAGGCTCTTGTCGATATCAAATTCAAGCTTATGTTCTCGATCACCACTTAAACTTGCGGCTTCTTTTTCAAGAACCTCAAGCATAGCCGGAACATTCACCACTTCATCGAGCTCATGCATCGGTGCAGCTTCGATTTTTGAAAGTGTTAAAAGCTGATTCACTAGGCTGTTCATGCGATTCAACTGCTCGGTCATCACACCATGAGCCTTAGGCCACATAGGCCCAACGACCATGTCTGGATCTTCCGTCATTTCAAGATAGCCCTGAAGTACGGTCATTGGAGTGCGTAGCTCGTGAGAAACGTTAGCGAAAAAGTTACGACGCATGCCTTCTAGCTGTTTTAGCTGAGTAACATCACGTACTACCATGAGGTGTTCGCCCTCGGTATACGGCACGATACGCAGCTCGAGCATACGCTCCACATTAAGTGGCGACGGCATCTCTAACGGCTCTGAGAAATCTTGTTTATTAAGGTACTTGATGAAGTCCGGCGTGCGGATCAAGTTGGAGATAGGTTGCCCAGAATCGTCTGGCCAGCGAAAGCCCAGCAAATATTGAGCAAGCTTGTTACACCAAACGATGTTTCCTTCACCACGGAACACCACAACGGCATCGGGTAAGGATTCAGCACCATTTCTGAAACGGCGGATCAGGTTAGTCAGTTCTTTTCTTTTACGACGCTGTCTCTGCTGCATACGATAAATACCGTTGAACAGAGATTCCCAGTTTCCAGAACCTGATGGTGGTGTTAAACGCTTTTCATCCCATAACCAAGCGGACAAACGCATTTGATAATGTAGATGCCAGCCGAGCTGCAATACCGTAGCAGCCAGCAGTAACCAAGGTAAGTAGCCGAATATCCAACCGACTAAAACCCAAGGTGCGTAAAAAAAAGCCAGCTCCCAAGCCAGCTTTTTCCAGGTTAACTTTTCAACCATTCAAGACTCCGTAAACTGGGTAGCGAAGCCACACTAAGCCTTTGTAGAAAAACGGTAGCCCGCGCCGCGAACCGTTTGGATTAGCTTATCGTGACCTGCAGATTCAAGTGCTTTACGCAGGCGTCGAATATGTACATCAACAGTACGATCTTCAACGTAAACGTTGGTACCCCAAACGTTATTCAGTAGTTGCTCTCGACTGTACACTCGCTCTTGGTGAGTCATAAAGAAATGCAGCATTTTGAACTCTGTTGGTCCCATATCAACTGGACCTTCGCTTGCGGTAACACGATGAGATACAGGGTCTAGCTTAAGACCTTGTACATCAATCACATCTTCTAGTGCAGTAGGCGTTACACGGCGGATAACCGCTTTCAGGCGAGCAACAAGCTCTTTGGGTGAAAATGGCTTGGTGATGTAATCATCAGCGCCCACTTCTAAACCACGCACCTTATCTTCTTCTTCGCCACGAGCCGTCAGCATCACCACTGGGATGTTGCGAGTTAACTCTTCACGCTTCATGTGCTTGATAAAGTTTATCCCGCTACCACCAGGTAGCATCCAATCTAGTAATACTAGATCTGGGAAAGGTTCACATAGCTTGTTTACCGCTGTATCGTAATCTTCAGCCTCTACTGCTTGGTAGCCTTTTTGTTCAAGTACAAAACACAGCATCTCACGAATAGGTGCTTCATCTTCAACGACCAGAATCCTTCTCGACATAATTGAATAGCCTTAGTATTTAATCAACGCATTGCATTATCTGGTTTAATTATGACACTTTTGTGACCTTTGAAAACAAATTTTCATATAACTGTCTCAAACATTTCACTTTTAATTTTTATTGCAGGTATAAGACAAATGGATCGAAATCTCCTATGATGAGCGTCTTCAGATAAAGGTATGAGAAATATTTATGTGGTTTAAGAATTGCCTCGTCTATCGCTTTAATCGTGATATAGACTTCAACGCAGATCAGCTAGAGAAACAACTTGAAGAGTTCCGTTTTACCCCTTGTGGTAGCCAAGACAAACAGAAGTTTGGTTGGGTAAATGCGATGGGTAGACACGGCGATATGATGACGCACGTATCAGAAAACCGCATTCTCATCTGTGCAAAGAAAGAAGAGAAAATGCTTCCTGCTTCTGTGATCAAAGATTCATTGAATGCAAAAGTAGAAACGCTTGAGGCAGAGTCTGGTACTCCTCTGAAAAAGAAAGAGAAAGACAGCCTAAAAGAAGACATCATCATCGATCTTCTTCCTCGTGCTTTCAGCCGCAGTAACTTCACTTACGCACTGATCATGCCGAAAGAAGGCTTTATTGTGGTTGATGCTAGCAGCTACAAAAAAGCAGAAGACGTATTGGCATTACTACGTAAAACTATGGGTAGCCTGCCAGTAGTACCCGCTATTCCAGAGCAAGCGATTGAAACGACTCTGACAGAGTGGGTGAAATCAGGTGATACGCCTCAAGGTATCACCATGCTTGATGAAGCAGAGCTAAAGTCTATTCAAGAAGACGGCGGTATTGTCCGAGTTAAGAAGCAAGAACTAGAAGCTGATGAGATTAAAAACCACATCGAAGCCAACAAAGTTGTGACTAAGCTTCTGATCAACTGGCAAGATCGCATTGAGTTCATTCTTGCAGAAGATGGCAGCATCAAACGCCTTAAATTCAGTGATGAACTAAAAGACGAAAACGACGACATTCCTCGCGAAGATCAAGCTGCTCGTTTTGATGCAGACTTCTCTCTACTTTGTGGTGAGTTCAGTGTTTTCCTTCCAAACCTATTTGAATCATTAGGCGGGTTAACTCAACCTAACGCTTAATTGTTCCGATTTGATGCTCAGGTATCGACGATACCTGAGCTTATTTTCTTTCCTACTCCCGCTTATCAATACCTATCGACTCGCTTCTTAATACCATTGTTATCTTTAGGGCTATCAACCAAACTCATTTTAGCGTAAAATTTGCGCCCCTTTGATATCACTTGGTGGTATCAACCTGACTTGAGATCAGATTAGAGAACGAAGCAATGACGACACAGAAACCATTTGTACCTGAACTATTATCACCGGCAGGAAGCCTTAAAAACATGCGTTACGCATTCGCCTACGGCGCAGATGCAGTTTACGCTGGCCAGCCACGTTACAGCCTTCGTGTTCGTAACAACGAGTTCAATCACGAAAACCTACAAATCGGTATCGATGAAGCTCATGCTCAAGGCAAAAAGTTATATGTTGTATGTAACATTCAGCCACACAACTCTAAATTAAAAACATTCATTCGCGACCTTAAGCCAGTTGTTGAGATGGGCCCTGATGCTCTTATCATGTCAGATCCTGGTCTTATCATGATGGTACGTGAATCGTTCCCTGAAATGCCGATCCACCTTTCAGTTCAAGCAAACGCTGTAAACTGGGCGACTGTAAAATTCTGGTCTACCCAAGGTGTTGAACGTGTAATTTTGTCTCGTGAACTATCACTTGAAGAGATCGAAGAGATTCGCGAGCACTGCCCAGAAACAGAGCTAGAAATCTTTGTTCACGGTGCTCTATGCATGGCTTACTCTGGTCGTTGCCTACTTTCTGGCTACATGAACAAACGCGATCCAAACCAAGGTACTTGTACTAACGCTTGCCGTTGGGAATACAAAACAGAAGCTGCGAAAGAAGACGAAAACGGTCAAATCGTTGAAGTTAATCCAACTGGTGTCGCTATTCAAGAAGTAGAAGCGCAAGAAGTTGAAGTTCAAAATGAACGTCCAGATAACACTCTAGGTCTTGGCAAGCCAACGGACGAAGTCGTGTTGCTTTCTGAGTCACACAAGCCAGAAGAGAAAATGGCAGCGTTTGAAGATGAGCATGGTACTTACATCATGAACTCAAAAGATCTTCGCGCAATCCAACACGTTGAGCGTTTAACTAAGATGGGCGTTCACTCCCTGAAAATCGAAGGTCGTACTAAGTCTTTCTACTACTGTGCACGTACAGCACAGGTTTACCGTAAAGCTATCGATGATGCTGTTGCAGGTAAGCCATTTGATGAGAGCCTAATGGGTACGCTAGAGAGCCTAGCTCACCGAGGCTACACTGAAGGCTTCCTACGTCGTCACACTCACGATTCATACCAAAACTACGAATACGGTTACTCAATATCAGATACTCAACAATTCGTAGGCGAATTCACTGGCAACCGCCGTGGTGACTTAGCGGAAGTCGAAGTGAAGAACAAGTTCCTAGTTGGCGATAGCTTAGAAATGATGACACCAAAAGGTAACATCGTTTTCAAATTAGAAGTTATGGAGAACCGTAAATCTCAGCCAGTAGATGACGCAAAAGGTAACGGTCACTTTGTATTTATTCCAGTACCGGCAGATCTTGACCTAGAATTTGGTTTGTTAATGCGTAACTTGAGCGCAGGCCAAGATACACGTAACGCTTCAGGTAAATAACTTTACCTAGAAACTCTACTGAGAAGAAAGCAATGGCTCTGTTAATAACTGACAAGTGCATAAACTGCGATATGTGTGACCCAGAATGCCCAAATGGCGCAATCACTATGGGTGACAGTATCTTCGAAATCGATCCTGATTTATGTACTGAGTGTAAAGGTCACTATGAGAAGCCAACATGTCAGTCAGTGTGCCCCATTACAAAGTGCATAATCACTGACCCAAACCATATTGAAACTGACGACGAATTATTAGAAAAGTTTGTCATCATTCAAGGCTTGACCTAAAAGAAAAAAGGTTCAACTTAATCATCAAGTTGAACCTTTTTTTTAACCCGATTTTTCAATGGGATATATGTTGCAGAACATCTCTTTCTCAAATTGATATTCGAGTTGTTCTCGCCAGTTTTTAGCTTGAGATACCGGTACCAAATAAAAGTGCTCCCGACTGGTATCAGTGACAAACGCCAATCCATGCTGCATCAATTCATAATGAACATCATTCACAAAGCTAGGGTCTAATCGCTGTCGACCTGTTAGGTGATTTATATCTTCTCTAGAAATTGAAATACCGACATTTTCACTACTGAATCTATGTCTTAACCATTTAGAGAATTCCCTCGCACAAATCATAGTCATTGTCTTATCCTTGGAATTTTTATAGACGGGTATCAGACTCTGATTTTCATATACTGCACATAAGCCGCATCTTTCACCCAAGAAACACGCCATCCCTGACTAAGCATTATCAAATTGATCGTTGTTTTTGCTCTTGTCGTTATTCGTTTGTTTTGATATCAAACGATGTTCTTAATTACGTGTTTATAAACTCTAGACAAAAGTGTGACATTTCTCCAGTTTTAGAGTCGAGAAAACCAGTGGCACTACCACTGTAAAACACCTCGATAAATACATTACCTATTCGATATCAAGGCCAAACACTGACTCGGCATCACTTTAACTTTCTTTTTTTTCTTAGTTTTAGCCACCTTTTTAGGTGGAGGAACTGGAATGGTCTGCGGAGCCCAACTTGCAAGTTCATCGCCACAACCATCACCTTTTGGCGGATTTGCTTGAGCTATACAGTTAGAACTGCCTTTAGGGCATTTTAAACGAACATGAAAATGGGAATGGTGCCCCCACCAAGGTCTGATTTTGCCTAACCAGGTTCTATCATTGGCATCAGGATCTTCTTGTTCGCAAAGGGCTTGTTTAATCACTGGATGGACAAAAATACGCACCACTTTTTCATCTTTCGCGGCATAGCGAATGACTTGGAAGTGATCATCAGTCCAATTCGATTTGCGCAATTTGTAGTTGGTAAGATCGACAACGCTGATTGGCTTAGGAACAGCGAGTTCATTTTCGGACAGCCTCTTATCAGTGAGCCTTAACCATATATCAATATCCAAGCCAGTCTGGTGACTTGAATGGCCAGACGAAAAGCGCCCTCCTCGAGGTAGAGAAATATCACCAACCAATAAATTAGTGTTGAGCTGTTCGCTCGCGGTCACACCTAGCCTTTCAATAAACTGAATGGCCTCTGTATGTCCATAGTAGCGCTCTCTCTGAGGACGAATCACTTGGTAACCTTGACCGTCAATTGGCAAAGCCTGCGCACCGTCTAGACAGCCATTAGCGTAACTACCGATAGATGAGGTTGAATTTCTTGTCGGGCTCTTTTCTTTTTCCCATGGGGTTGCCGATACGTAAAACGAACAAAAGATAAGAGCTGATGTACAAAATAACCTCATAACAATTCCAAATAAATGATCTCTATTTTCATACTAGTCGTCATTAGGAAATAGGTGCATATCGAGGATGATATTTTGAAGATAAAGAGGAATTTTCATTTGGAGAGAGGGTTAACATCCAAATAATAGAAAGCAAAAAGGCTCTAGCATTTCTGCCGGGACGCGCAGTCTAGAGCCTTAAATATGGCAGGGGTGGACTGAGCCGGCACTCCGGAGATTAGACCGGGCTGGCGATCTAGCTCACAACATTACTTCGAAGAAGCAACAGACGCAAAAAAGCCCCAGCATTTCTGCTGAGGCTTCGTATATGGCAGGGGTGGAGAGATTCGAACTCCCAACACGCGGATTTGGAATCCGCTGCTCTGCCAATTGGAGCTACACCCCTATTTCAGTTTTAAAGAGCTGAACCTCTGAATAAGTGGCGGAGTGGACGGGACTCGAACCCGCGACCCCCGGCGTGACAGGCCGGTATTCTAACCAACTGAACTACCACTCCGCAGTGGTCAACTCACTAAGTGAGCGTCCATATCTCCAGGTTGGTCAACCTAAAGATTTAATTTAAAGCCTGGCGATGTCCTACTCTCACATGGGGAAACCCCACACTACCATCGGCGCTATTGTGTTTCACTTCTGAGTTCGGCATGGAATCAGGTGGGTCCACAATGCTATGGTCGCCAAGCAAATTTTAAAATTCGGAAAGCTTATCTAAAAGTTATTTCTCTTCAAACTCATTCAAGCGTTTGGTATTTCTATTGAGTCCACAAAACCCCTTGGGTGTTGTATGGTTAAGCCTCACGGGCAATTAGTACAGGTTAGCTCAATGCCTCGCAGCACTTACACACCCTGCCTATCAACGTCGTAGTCTACGACAACCCTTTAGGACACTTATAGTGCCAGGGAAAACTCATCTCAAGGCTCGCTTCCCGCTTAGATGCTTTCAGCGGTTATCGATTCCGAACTTAGCTACCGGGCAATGCCATTGGCATGACAACCCGAACACCAGAGGTTCGTCCACTCCGGTCCTCTCGTACTAGGAGCAGCCCCTTTCAATTTTCCAACGCCCACGGCAGATAGGGACCGAACTGTCTCACGACGTTCTAAACCCAGCTCGCGTACCACTTTAAATGGCGAACAGCCATACCCTTGGGACCGACTTCAGCCCCAGGATGTGATGAGCCGACATCGAGGTGCCAAACACCGCCGTCGATATGAACTCTTGGGCGGTATCAGCCTGTTATCCCCGGAGTACCTTTTATCCGTTGAGCGATGGCCCTTCCATTCAGAACCACCGGATCACTATGACCTGCTTTCGCACCTGCTCGAATTGTCATTCTCGCAGTCAAGCGGGCTTATGCCATTGCACTAACCACACGATGTCCAACCGTGTTTAGCCCACCTTCGTGCTCCTCCGTTACTCTTTGGGAGGAGACCGCCCCAGTCAAACTACCCACCAGGCACTGTCCGTAATCCCGATTCAGGGACCAACGTTAGAACATCAAAACTACAAGGGTGGTATTTCAAGGACGACTCCATCACATCTAGCGACGCAATTTCATAGTCTCCCACCTATCCTACACATGTAGGTTCAATGTTCAGTGCCAAGCTGTAGTAAAGGTTCACGGGGTCTTTCCGTCTAGCCGCGGGTACACTGCATCTTCACAGCGATTTCAATTTCACTGAGTCTCGGGTGGAGACAGCGTGGCCATCATTACGCCATTCGTGCAGGTCGGAACTTACCCGACAAGGAATTTCGCTACCTTAGGACCGTTATAGTTACGGCCGCCGTTTACCGGGGCTTCGATCAAGAGCTTCGACCGAAGTCTAACCCCATCAATTAACCTTCCGGCACCGGGCAGGCGTCACACCGTATACGTCATCTTACGATTTTGCACAGTGCTGTGTTTTTAATAAACAGTTGCAGCCACCTGGTATCTGCGACTCTCGTCTGCTCCATCCGCAAGGGACTTCACTGATAAGAGCGTACCTTCTCCCGAAGTTACGGTACCATTTTGCCTAGTTCCTTCACCCGAGTTCTCTCAAGCGCCTTGGTATTCTCTACCCGACCACCTGTGTCGGTTTGGGGTACGATTCCTTACAATCTGAAGCTTAGAGGCTTTTCCTGGAAGCATGGCATCAATGACTTCACTACCGTAGTAGCTCGACATCGTATCTCAGCGTTAATGAAAGTCCGGATTTACCTAAACTTTCCGCCTACGTACTTGAACCTGGACAACCGTCGCCAGGCCCACCTAGCCTTCTCCGTCCCCCCATCGCAATTGTAAGAAGTACAGGAATATTAACCTGTTTCCCATCGACTACGCCTTTCGGCCTCGCCTTAGGAGTCGACTTACCCTGCCCCGATTAACGTTGGACAGGAACCCTTGGTCTTCCGGCGAGGGAGTTTTTCACTCCCTTTATCGTTACTCATGTCAGCATTCGCACTTCTGATACCTCCAGCAGCCCTTACAGACCACCTTCAACGGCTTACAGAACGCTCCCCTACCCCACATACCCTAAGGTACGTAGCCGCAGCTTCGGTGTATAGCTTAGCCCCGTTACATCTTCCGCGCAGGCCGACTCGACCAGTGAGCTATTACGCTTTCTTTAAATGATGGCTGCTTCTAAGCCAACATCCTGGCTGTCTGAGCCTTCCCACATCGTTTCCCACTTAGCTATACTTTGGGACCTTAGCTGGCGGTCTGGGTTGTTTCCCTCTCCACGACGGACGTTAGCACCCGCCGTGTGTCTCCCGGATAGTACTTACTGGTATTCGGAGTTTGCAAAGGGTTGGTAAGTCGGGATGACCCCCTAGCCTTAACAGTGCTCTACCCCCAGTAGTATTCGTCCGAGGCGCTACCTAAATAGCTTTCGGGGAGAACCAGCTATCTCCAGGTTTGATTGGCCTTTCACCCCTAGCCACAAGTCATCCGCTAATTTTTCAACATTAGTCGGTTCGGTCCTCCAGTTGATGTTACTCAACCTTCAACCTGCCCATGGCTAGATCACCTGGTTTCGGGTCTAATCCTAGCAACTGTACGCCCAGTTAAGACTCGGTTTCCCTACGGCTCCCCTAAACGGTTAACCTTGCTACTAAAATTAAGTCGCTGACCCATTATACAAAAGGTACGCAGTCACACCACGAAGGTGCTCCTACTGCTTGTACGTACACGGTTTCAGGTTCTATTTCACTCCCCTCACAGGGGTTCTTTTCGCCTTTCCCTCACGGTACTGGTTCACTATCGGTCAGTCAGTAGTATTTAGCCTTGGAGGATGGTCCCCCCATATTCAGACAGGATATCACGTGTCCCGCCCTACTCGTTTTCACTGATTATGATGTGTCGGTTACGGGGCTATCACCCTTTATTGCGAGACTTTCCAGACTCTTCACCTGCATCATTAAAAGCTTAAGGGCTAATCCAATTTCGCTCGCCGCTACTTTCGGAATCTCGGTTGATTTCTCTTCCTCGGGGTACTTAGATGTTTCAGTTCCCCCGGTTTGCCTCCTGTTGCTATGTATTCACAACAGGATACTTGCTTATGCAAGTGGGTTTCCCCATTCAGGAATCCCAGACTCAAAAGGTTATTACTACCTAATCTGGGCTTATCGCAAGTTATTACGCCTTTCATCGCCTCTGACTGCCAAGGCATCCACCGTGTACGCTTAGTCACTTAACCATACAACCCGAAAGGGTCTTAGCGTATGGCAACTAACCAAGGTTTTTGGTTGTCATCAAGAAGGGTTAATTCCTGATAACTGTTTGCCGGACTCAATTTACTTTTTGTTTCCACTTTTTAATAAAAAGTAGAATCAAAAAATGAACAATCATTTCTGATCATTCGAATACAAGACACTTGAATGTGTTTGTTGTGTTTATACCGTTCTTATTAAATAAGAGCAGATAAACATTGAGAACTTTTAAATTTGATTGAATTACTCGTAAGTAATCAAATCAGTCAGCTTTCCAAATTGTTAAAGAGCTTGATTCAACTTCTATTAAAAGAAGGGAACCATTTTTAAATATTTTCAAAGAAAAACACTTAAAGATGGTGGAGCTATGCGGGATCGAACCGCAGACCTCCTCGCTGCCAGCGAGGCGCTCTCCCAGCTGAGCTATAGCCCCATCTGGAAAAGTATTTCTACTCTTAAACTTTCTAAACCTAATCAATCTGTGTGGACACTCATCGTGATATCTTCGTATAAGGAGGTGATCCAGCCCCAGGTTCCCCTAGGGCTACCTTGTTACGACTTCACCCCAGTCATGAACCACAAAGTGGTGAGCGTCCTCCCCGAAAGGTTAAACTACCCACTTCTTTTGCAGCCCACTCCCATGGTGTGACGGGCGGTGTGTACAAGGCCCGGGAACGTATTCACCGTGACATTCTGATTCACGATTACTAGCGATTCCGACTTCATGGAGTCGAGTTGCAGACTCCAATCCGGACTACGACGCACTTTTTGGGATTCGCTCACTATCGCTAGCTTGCTGCCCTCTGTATGCGCCATTGTAGCACGTGTGTAGCCCTACTCGTAAGGGCCATGATGACTTGACGTCGTCCCCACCTTCCTCCGGTTTATCACCGGCAGTCTCCCTGGAGTTCCCGACATTACTCGCTGGCAAACAAGGATAAGGGTTGCGCTCGTTGCGGGACTTAACCCAACATTTCACAACACGAGCTGACGACAGCCATGCAGCACCTGTCTCAGAGTTCCCGAAGGCACACCTGCGTCTCCGCTGGCTTCTCTGGATGTCAAGAGTAGGTAAGGTTCTTCGCGTTGCATCGAATTAAACCACATGCTCCACCGCTTGTGCGGGCCCCCGTCAATTCATTTGAGTTTTAATCTTGCGACCGTACTCCCCAGGCGGTCTACTTAACGCGTTAGCTCCGAAAGCCACGGCTCAAGGCCACAACCTCCAAGTAGACATCGTTTACGGCGTGGACTACCAGGGTATCTAATCCTGTTTGCTCCCCACGCTTTCGCATCTGAGTGTCAGTGTCTGTCCAGGGGGCCGCCTTCGCCACTGGTATTCCTTCAGATCTCTACGCATTTCACCGCTACACCTGAAATTCTACCCCCCTCTACAGCACTCTAGTTCACCAGTTTCAAATGCAGTTCCGAGGTTGAGCCCCGGGCTTTCACATCTGACTTAATGAACCACCTGCATGCGCTTTACGCCCAGTAATTCCGATTAACGCTCGCACCCTCCGTATTACCGCGGCTGCTGGCACGGAGTTAGCCGGTGCTTCTTCTGTTGCTAACGTCAAGAGATAACGCTATTAACGTTACCCCCTTCCTCACAACTGAAAGTACTTTACAACCCGAAGGCCTTCTTCATACACGCGGCATGGCTGCATCAGGCTTTCGCCCATTGTGCAATATTCCCCACTGCTGCCTCCCGTAGGAGTCTGGACCGTGTCTCAGTTCCAGTGTGGCTGATCATCCTCTCAGACCAGCTAGGGATCGTCGCCTTGGTGAGCCATTACCTCACCAACTAGCTAATCCCACCTAGGCATATCTTGACGCGAGAGGTCCGAAGATCCCCCTCTTTGGCCCGTAGGCATTATGCGGTATTAGCCATCGTTTCCAATGGTTATCCCCCACATCAAGGCAATTTCCTAGGCATTACTCACCCGTCCGCCGCTCGACGCCCATTAACGCACCCGAAGGATTGTTAGTGTCGTTTCCGCTCGACTTGCATGTGTTAGGCCTGCCGCCAGCGTTCAATCTGAGCCATGATCAAACTCTTCAATTTAAGATTTTGTCGGCTCAATGAATACTGACTTCAAAACTATTCTTTATAAATAAAGAATGTAATTTTAAAGCTATTACCATTCCAACAGAATGGTAATGAATTGACTGTGCCGCTTGTTGTTTTCACTTTTTAATAAAAAGCAAAACCAAAAAGCATTCGAACTATTTCTAGCTCAGGTCACTCAGTTCATTGAAACCAAAGTTGATTCCGAGGAATCTGTTTTACTTCTCTTAATTAAAAGGGAAGATAAAACGTTTTGATATTCATCAACGAGTGCCCACACAGATTGATAGGTTTAAATTGTTAAAGAGCTTTACTTATTGAGCGTTCCTTTTAGTAAGGAGCCTCTCTAAGTGGACGGCCATTCTAGCGAATTGGGTTCCAGTGTCAAACACTTTTTCCAGCTAATTTTTCAAAGCATCTTAAATGCTTAATGTCGTCTCGTTACTTAGTTCAAACCGCTTAGTTATCCCTGGCAACGGAGGCGCATTATAGAGAGAATCCCCCTTTGCACAAGGCCAAAAATGAAAAAACACCGCAGCAGGCGATCGTTCGGACACTATTCACACAAAGCGTTCAAAATAGGTACGATTACGTCTTAATTTCGACTAATCGTACCTATCGTTCTTACCTTAATTATTGGTGAGCAATAATTCGGTCGTTATTCACTAATAGCTGCACTTTCTTATCCGGATTGATTTTCCCTGCAAGTATCGCTTTCGCTAATGGGTTCTCAACACTCTGCTGAATTGCTCTTTTAAGAGGCCTCGCACCATAGACAGGATCAAAACCGACTTGAGAGATCAACTTCAGTGCTTTGTCCGACACTTCAAGCTCATAGCCATTGTCTTCCATTCGTTTCTTCAAATGCTCAAGCTGAATAGCGGCTATTGACTCAATGTGAGCTTGGCCTAATGGATGGAACACGACACTTTCATCAACACGGTTCAAAAACTCAGGGCGGAAATGCTTACCTACCACTTCCATCACCTCATTCTTTATTCCTTGGTAATCGAGCGTATTGAAGTTTTCTTGAATTCTCGAAGAGCCAAGATTAGATGTCATGATCACTACAGTATTTCTGAAATCGACCGTGCGACCTTGTCCATCGGTTAATCGTCCATCATCTAAAACCTGCAATAGAATATTGAAAACATCAGGGTGCGCTTTCTCTACCTCATCAAGCAGAATCACAGAATAAGGTTTTCGACGAACAGCTTCAGTTAAGTAACCACCTTCTTCATACCCAACGTAACCTGGAGGAGCACCAACCAAACGAGCCACTGAGTGCTTCTCCATAAACTCAGACATATCGATACGAACCATGGCATCGTCACTATCAAACATGAAGTTAGCCAATGTTTTACACAGTTCGGTTTTACCTACGCCCGTTGGACCAAGAAATAGGAAAGAACCAATCGGCTTATTTGGATCGGATAAACCAGCACGACTACGACGAATCGCATTCGATACCACTTCTACCGCTTCGGCTTGCCCAATAACCCGCTTATGCAGAACACCTTCCATTTTCAGAAGCTTCTCTTTTTCTGCCTCTAGCATTTTAGAAACCGGAATGCCGGTTTGCTTTGAAAGAACATCGGCAATTTCAGCGTCAGTTACCTTATTACGTAATAAGGTCATTTCTTGCATTTCAGCTTGAGTCGCGAGGTCTAACTGCTTCTCCAACTCTGGGATTCGACCATATTGCAATTCAGACATTCGGTTAAGATCGCCAGCACGTCGTGCAAAGTCCATATCCATACGAGCTTGTTCTAACTCTGATTTGATATGTTGCGTCCCGGAAAGCGCCGCTTTTTCAGCGTTCCAAACTTCTTCAAGCTCAGCAAAATCCCGCTCCTTCTCAGAAAGTTCACTTTGCAGCGTGCGAAGCCTCTTTTCACTGGCTTCATCATTTTCATTCGTCAGAGCTTGCTGCTCGATCTTCAATTGAATGATTTTGCGCTCGAGCTTATCTAGCGACTCAGGTTTTGAATCGATCTGCATGCGAATGCTCGAAGCCGCTTCATCAATGAGATCAATCGCCTTATCTGGTAACTGACGATCTGAAACGTATCGATGAGATAACGTTGCCGCCGCTACAATCGCTGGGTCAGTAATTTCTACATGATGGTGAAGTTCATAGCGCTCTTTCAAACCACGAAGAATCGCAACTGTGTCTTCAACGGTTGGCTCATCGACTATTACTTTTTGGAATCGACGCTCTAATGCAGGATCTTTCTCTATATATTGACGATGTTCATCGAGTGTCGTTGCGCCTACACAATGCAGCTCACCACGAGCCAATGCTGGTTTCAGCATATTACCGGCGTCCATAGAGCCTTCGCCTTTACCGGCTCCGACCATTGTGTGAATTTCATCGATGAAGAGAATAATGTTGCCCTCTTCTTTCGATAATTCGTTGAGAACTGATTTCAAGCGCTCTTCAAATTCACCACGATATTTAGCACCAGCAATCAAAGAGCCCATGTCTAATGAAAGAACTCGTCGCCCTCTCAAGCCTTCCGGTACTTCATTATTGATAATGCGCTGCGCCAAGCCTTCAACGATTGCCGTTTTTCCGACACCAGGTTCACCAATAATAACGGGGTTATTCTTAGTACGGCGTTGAAGTACTTGGATAGTACGACGGATTTCATCGTCTCGACCAATCACAGGATCTAGTTTGCCTTGCTCTGCTCTTTCGGTCAGATCAATGGTGAACTTCTCTAAAGCTTGGCGTCTATCTTCCGCATTCGGGTCATCAACCTTTTGACCACCACGAACTTGCTCGATAGCTTGAGATAGTTTTTGCTCAGTAAGGCCTAACTCTTTAAGTAAGTTACCTAGAGGTCCTTTGTCTTCTATTGCAGCGAGTAGGAATACTTCTGAAGATATGTAACTGTCTTGACGCTTTTGCGCGACCTTGTCACATAGGTTGAATAGCGTTCCCATTGCGTTAGAGAGCTGAACATCACCACCGATACCGCTTACTTTCGGCACTCGGTCTAATATTTCGCTTAATTTAGAACGCAATTGAACAACGTCAATATTCAGCATAGTGAGCAATGGACGAATCGCACTGCCATCTTGATTAAGCAAAGACACCATTAGGTGTACAGGTTCTATATATTGGTGATCACGACCTAATGCGAGCGACTGAGCATCAGATATCGCAATTTGGAATTTACTAGTGAATCGATCGAGACGCATGCCAACCTTCCTACTCTTAGATATGTTTATCTTATGGTTAGAAGATGGATACGGTAACGCAGATTTTCAAGGGATAAGGATGAAGAATAGAGCTGATATGAAAATATAAATGAACTGGATGAGTGGTTGTGCTAGTCAGAGATTACTCTAACCAAATAAATGTCGCCTGACGTCCAGTAATACCATCACGACGATAAGAATAGAAAGCATCTGAATCTGCGTATGTACATAGATTCGAATCTGTAACCGAAGTCACGCCAACTTTCATTAGTCGTTGAGTCGCAAGTTGAGACATGTTTGCTAACCACTTGCCAGGTTCAGATTTAGCTTTAAATGCTAATTTCGCTTGAGGGTCAAAACGAACAAAAGCGTCCAACACATCGTTGCCAACCTCAAATGCATCTTTACCAATTGCAGGACCAAGCCAAGCAATGATCTGATTATCTGAATCTAGGTTTGAAAACTTTGCGACGGCATTTTCAAGAATACCACCAGCAAGACCACGCCAACCCGCATGAACGGCAGCAACTTGAGTGCCTTTGGTATCGGTAAGGATGACTGGTAAGCAATCGGCTGTCATCGCAGAACACACAACACCCTTTGCAGTGGTAAATGCACCATCCGCATCAAGCACATTCGCCACAGGTTCTAAAACTGTAACGACATCCGTTGAGTGAGTTTGATTTAGCCATACTGGAGCTGTGGGCATCTTAGATTGTTGCTTTAGCCATATTCGATTGCTTTCAACAAGCGAAGTATCATCCCCAACGTGCATACCGAGGTTTAACCCTTGATAAGCACCTGTAGAACAACCATCGAAACGAGTCGAAGCAAATGCTTTCACGTTTTGAAGAGCGTTCCAGTCAGGGATGATCATTGACACGATTAAATGTCGTCTTCTATGTTTTCACGAGCATCAACACGCAACGCTTCAGCCATCACAACCATGTCATTTGGCACAGGTGCGTGGAACTCTACTTCTTCACCAGTAATCGGGTGAACAAATTTAAGCATAACCGCGTGTAGCGCTTGGCGATCAAAAGAACGAATCATTGTCGTTAGCTCTTCAGATGCACCTTTTGGAATACGTGCACGACCACCGTACGCGATATCACCTAACAGAGGGTGCTGAAGGTATGACATGTGAACACGGATTTGGTGAGTACGACCCGTTTCTAGGCGCAGACGAATACGAGTATGTTCGCGGAAGTGCTCCGCAACACGGTAGTGAGTTACCGCAGGCTTACCCAGTTCATTTACGTCCATTAACGTACGCTTAGTTGCATGACGGCTAATGCCTTTCTCAACCACACCACCTGCTGTCATTTTACCGATAGCAATTGCTTCATATTCACGAGTAATACGACGTTTAGCAAGAGCTCGCACAAGGCGAGTTTGAGCTGGAACCGTTTTAGCCACAACCATAAGACCAGTTGTGTCTTTATCCAGACGGTGCACAATACCCGCACGAGGTACTTCAGCAATTTGAGGGTAATGGAAAAGCAATGCGTTTAGTATGGTTCCATCCGGCGTACCTGCACCTGGGTGTACAACCAGATCGCGAGGTTTATTGATAACCAATAAATCATCATCTTCATAGACAATGTCTAACGGAATATCTTGTGCTTCCCAGCGCTCTTCATCCGCAAGCTCCGCTTGTAGGATGATCGCTTCACCGCCCAAAACTATGGTGCGCGGTTTAGTGATAACTTCGCCATCCACTTGGATTTTGCCGTCAAGAAGCCACTCTTTAATACGAGAGCGAGAAAAATCGGTAAATAGTTCAGCGACAGCTTGGTCTAAACGTTGACCTAACTGGCTGCTTTTTACTGTGTCTGTTAATGTTATCTGCTGAGCCATATCGAACTTTTTTAAAAACCGTGAGACTAATACCCATTAGTATGGATAAAATAGAATAATTGCATCATTGTATCTGTTACTGGTTAGAAAGTAACGGAAGCTTACGAAATATTTAATTCAAGGAATCGACGCCTGACATGAAACACCTTACTTTATCGGGTCTATTAGCCGTATCACTCTTAGTTGGCTGTTCAAGTACTGAAGAAATAGTACCGGATGTACCACCATCGGTTCTTTACTCTGACGCTCAAGAGTCCCTACAGAGCGGTAGCTGGCTTTCTGCAATCGAAAAGCTCGAAGCCTTAGACTCTCGTTACCCATTCGGCGCCTATTCGGAACAAGTACAGCTAGATCTGATTTACGCGTACTACAAAAATGATGACTTGGCGTTAGGCCTTGCCACCATTTCTCGATTCCTACGCTTAAACCCGACTCATGAAAAACAAGACTGGGTGCTTTACATGCGCGGCCTAACGCACATGGCACAAGACCGAAACTTCATGCACGACATTTTTAATATCGACCGTAGTGACCGAGATCCAGAACCAGTGAAACTCGCGTTTGCTGACTTCAAACGACTACTGGAACGCTTCCCTAGCAGCCCTTATGCAGAAGATGCGCAAAAACGCATGTTCGCACTTAAGAACCGCCTCGCAGAGTATGACTTAGCAACCGCTGATTTCTACCTACGCCGTGAAGCTTGGATTGCAGCTGTAAACCGAACACAAGAGCTGCAGAAGACTTACCCAGACACAATTGCTGCACGTAAGTCTTTGGATATTCAGTTAGAAGCTTATAAACAACTAGGTTTAGAAGACGCAGCTTCAAGAACAGAAAAATTGATTGAGTTAAACCCACTGCCTTAACCAACGTTGTCATATTCATTCGAAAACGCGCTAATTTATTAGCGCGTTTTTTTTGAACTTAATTTCGTAAACTTGATGAATCGCATAATACACGGTATCTTCAAAAGATAACTTTTAACAAAACATCAACATGGAGTGTGGATGTGAGTAGGTTGTTATTATTTATCTGGATATCGCTATTTAGCCAATTATCCTACGCATTAGAACTGTCCCCGTTAAGCAACGAGCCTTACATGGGTGACTTAGATGTGCTCAAAACCAAAGGAACAGTTAGAGTGCTCGTGTCTGCTGATCTTGGTTTTTATTATATCGAGGATGGCAAACCAAAAGGCATCGTGGCTGAAATGCTCTACCACTTTGAGAAGAGCCTTCGTAAGAAACACCCTTACCTCAATGTTCAAATCATCCCAGTGCAGCGAGATGATCTACTTCCCTCATTAGAATCTGGTTATGGCGACGTCGCTGTCGCGAACCTGACGATCACCGACAAGCGATTACGAATCATCGATTTTTCCGAGCCAATGATTAAAGATGGAAAAGAACTGATTATCACAGGAAAGAATTCAGCCCCTATCACCGAAATCAAGCAACTGAGCGGTAAAGAGGTATGGATCCGTGCAAGTTCGAGTTACTTCGAGAGTGTACAAAGAGTCAATAAAGAACTAAATGAATTAGACTTACCACCGCTGCATGTCCACTTTATTGAGGAGTCATTACAAGACTACGAGCTGATAGAGTTGGTCAACCAAGGCTATATACAAGGCACAATCCTAGATAGCCATAAAGCAAAGTTATGGACTGACGTAATGGAAAACATTCAGGTCCATCACGATTTCCCCTTACGTGAAAATGGCCAAATAGCGTGGGCATTAAGAAAAAACAGCCCTCAACTAACAAAAGAGATCAACAAATACGTCAAGACGGCACGAACAGGTACCCTACTTGGAAATGTTATCTATCAGAAATACATCGACAACACTCGCTGGTTAGGTAGAGCGCTCAACCCAAATAAAATAGACCGAGTGGCTAAGCTGTCAGATGTTTTTGAAAAGTATTCGAGTCAATACGAATTCGACCCTTTGATGATGTCTGCACAAGGATTCCAAGAGTCTGGACTGGATCAAAGCCGAGTTTCTCATCGTGGAGCTATTGGTGTGATGCAGGTGTTGCCAAGTACCGCCAAAGACAAAAACGTCAACATCAAAAACATACATAAGGTGGATAACAACATCCATGCGGGTGTGAAATACATGCGTTTCATTAAGGACAGGTATTTTGACGACCCTGCGATTACGCCAGATAACCAAATCTACTTCACTTTGGCTTCTTACAACGCTGGTCCTGCTAAGATCAGAAAGATGAGGCGCATTGCCAAGCAGAAAGGTTACAACCCAAACATCTGGTTTAAAAACGTAGAAATCATCACTCGTAAATACGTGAGCAAAGAACCGGTGACCTATGTCGCCAACATCAACCGTTACTTTGTAATCTATAAGCAGCTACAAGCTATCAATGCTATCCGAGAAAATGGGACAGCCAGACTACTCAAAACCAACGATTAGTTTGTCTTCAACCCTAAGAGCCAGGGGCACTAAGGCACTAAGGCACTAAGGCACTAAGGCAAATTAAAAACACAAAAGCCGCATAAGAAAACTTATGCGGCTTTTGCTTATCAAATTCAGAGAAAGCTTATATAGCGATATATATCACGAGATCTACATCACAAAACACTATTGAGTAAATTTCAATCAAACACTTTCAATAAGCTGTAAGACGCCCCTAAAAACTGGTTTAATTTTTAGCGAAGCCTTGCCTCCAAGTTATCGTTTTTCATAGAGATAACAAGCATTTTTCGCCAAAAAGATACTAAGACTTGCGTGAGATCACATTTGATTTTAATGCTTATCCCACCCAACCAAAACAAGATCTAGATCACATTCTTTATTCCTAAAAGTCGTAATCTGAAGTTAACCCATGAGGGATACAACAGAGGAAAACTTCTATGAAAATGAACATCACTGGTAAAAACATCGACATTACCTCTGCAATCCGTGATCACATAGAAAGCAAATTTAAAAAGCTGGATAAATGGCAAGTAGACATCATTGGCTGCCAAGCGAGCTTTAGCGAAGAACCAAACAAGAAGAAAAAATTTGAAGCGGTTCTAACCGTACCAAAAGGCCAACTTGTTGCTTCATCAATCCATGACGACCTCTACGTAGCTATCAACGAAGTAGAACAAAAACTAGAGCGTCAACTCAACAAGCTACGCCATAAACCTGAAGCGCGCCGCGCTGAAAAGCCTGAAATCGAAGAGCTAGAAGCTGAAGTAGAATAAGGAAAGAGAACAGATTAAAAAATAGCGCCTCAGGGCGCTATTTTTTTGCTTGACGCTCGTAGCTCGCTTGCTTATTGTGTTTAAACATTCATAAAACAATCACTTTTTATGCACACTCAATCTTTGTTTATTTTTGACTTCTTTTTTCTTCCGTAAATCGGAGGCTGAGTCGTTTTAGAAAAACAAGTCAAAAACGAACAAGAAGCCTCCCACACTAGGGAGGCTTTTTTATAAGGACACATTTATGACTGACCGCTCAATTTCACTGGATGATATCCGCCTTCGTCTTAATGATTTAGATGACGAACTGCTGAGTTTACTTTCCGAACGTCGCAAACTCAGTATCGAAGTTGCGAAAAGCAAGGTAGAAACATCAAAGCCTGTACGCGATGCCGTTCGTGAGCAGCAGCTTCTGGTTAAGCTGATCAACAACGGCAAAGATAAATATGAGCTTGATGCGCAGTACATTACTAAACTGTTTCACACCATCATCGAAGATTCCGTTTTACTACAGCAGTCATACTTACAAAACCTAGCGAACCCGCAAAGCCGTAAACCTCTGGCTCGCGTTGCATTCTTAGGCTCTAAGGGATCATATTCTCATCTTGCTAGCCGTGAATATTTCAGCCGTAAGAATATGGAATTGATAGAGCTTAACTGCAATCATTTCAAAGAAGTGGCATCGACGGTGGAATCTGGTCATGCAGATTACGGTGTGTTGCCGATTGAGAACACCAGTTCAGGTTCAATCAACGAGGTCTACGACCTACTGCAACACACAACGCTTTATATCGTAGGTGAACTGTCTCAACCAATCGAACACTGCTTGGTTGCGAAAAATGATATTCGTTTAGAAGACATCAAAACCCTCTATTCACACCCACAACCTCACCAACAGTGCAGTGAGTTTTTGAGTCGTCTTAAAGGTGTAAGCCTTGAGTCTTGCGCAAGTACAGCTGATGCAATGAAGAAGGTTAAAGATCTGGAGGGCGATGATGTAGCAGCAATTGGCAATGCATCGAGCGGCAAGCTTTATGGGCTTCAGCCAATCCAAGGCAACATTGCAAACCAAACTGAGAACCACACTCGTTTCATCGTTGTGGCGCGTAAACCGGTAGAAGTATCAACTCAAATCCCAGCTAAAACGACACTGATCATGTCGACTTCTCAAGAGGCGGGTTCTTTGGTAGAAACTCTACTAATCCTACAACGCTTGGGCATCAACATGACTAAGCTGGAATCTCGTCCTATCATGGGCAACCCATGGGAAGAGATGTTCTACGTTGATTTAGAAGCACATTTGGATGCAGATAATATGCAGCAAGCGATAACGGAACTAACTGCCATTACTCGTCACCTTAAAGTGTTGGGTTGTTATCCAAGTGAAAACATCAAAGCCACGCAGGTTAAGTTGTCATAGCTTTTAACGAACATAAGCTCTTAACAAACATAAGTTTTCAGCGAATATAAGCTTTGGTGAACATAAGCTTTTGGCAAACATAAGTTTTTAACGAACAAACGTTTAAAGCTGGCATAAGTTTAAATCTGCTATAACCATTTGGCCTACAGTAGGCCAAATGCTAAAACCAGCGGCTAGTGGAATAACTCGTACTCAGGAATACTCACACTACGCATTCCTGAGACATGACTCGATTATTTCACTGGCTGTACATGCCTTCTAACCCACACCATTCAACACCTTCTTAACAAAAAACTCATTAGTGGCTTTTTTATCAATAAAGACAAAACCTTACCCCCTTCACAGGAAATCATCGAACTACGTGTAATTAATAGCGAGTAAGTATTAAGTAACATAAACTTACGCGCTTAAATTATAAATAGTGTTGTCATTAACTATGAAGCTAAGTACTAAAATCTTACTACTGATAACCCCTGTGATACTGATCAGTACCGCAGCTTCTAGCTATATTATTTATTCAACGCAGAAAAGCAGTTTTATCAAACGCGAAGACAACGCACTTCAGCTAAACATGGAAAAGTTGGCAGGATATTTTCGACAGTCTCGCTCGTTCCTAAATAGCTACTCTTACACCTTGACCCAAAGTGACATGGTGAAGCGTTACTTTCTCACTGAACAAAACCTATCTCGCGATCTTGAACTGGTTAGTAACCTTCGAGAAGCCATACACTTCTTGCAAGATGACGATGAAAGCTATACCGGGTTAGCGCTTCTCAATAGTCAGCGAAAATTGAGTTATTACGCTGATAATAACAGCGACTCACGCACTCAGATTGACAGCAAAATATTGGATTTTGTGGATCAGTACTATCAAGACACCTTAGCAGCATCAAGTACCAACTATATTCAAAACTCTCAAGGTGAAGGGATGTTGGTTCACTACGAGAAGGTAGACAAGAAAACGATTTTCCCAACTGCAAACAATCACCCCGACGATGTGTTCTTTGTTGTTGTGTCAGTCTCTCTCGATAAATTTAATGCGCTGAGAAAACAGATAGAGTTCGACTACCAAACCAGCTTATTCTTCACATCTATAGCGGTTTCTCTGGAAAATAATGTCACCCACTCAGTCAAGCTTGCGCCAGAACTTTACGCCACCGTTGACCCGGCGCCATTCCTATTGGAAAACAAGCTCGAATCAATTTGGAATAAGCTGAGTTTGTCTTTTGCACTATCCGCGTTTGTGACGGTTGCTCTGCTACTCATGCTTTTGTCTCGCAGTGTGATATCCCCGATAACACGACTCGACCGACAACTGCAGCAAGTCGAGAAAAAACAACGTAAGAACATCGAACGTTTAGGCACTCGTGATGAGCTTGGCCGCCTATCACAGCGTTTTTATGACATGTACCAAGAGTTAGATAACACCTACCAACAGACCAAGCTATTGGCCGAGAATGATCAATTAACCCAAATAGCCAATAGGCATCAATTTCAAACCTTCGTTCAGCAATCATTACCCAAGCCTAGCTCGAATACCGAAACCTGGGTTCTCTACTTTGACCTAGATAACTTCAAGTTTGTGAATGACAAATATGGACATCAAATCGGCGACTCCATTCTGGTCAGTTTTGCTCAGCGTATTTCCGATATTTGTAGCCACTATAAAACAGAATTTGACGCTCATTGTATGCCAGCCCGACTTTCTGGAGACGAGTTCGTTGTGTACATTAACGCTCCTACTCGCCAAGGGAATATCGCGCATAGATTCTCTGATAGCTTACTGACGCCACTACAAAAAGGTTTTATCACAGAATCAGGGAGCTTTCCGATCACGGTCAGTATTGGTATTGCGACCTACCCCAATGATGGCCACTCCATCGAAAAGCTACTGTCGAACGCTGATACCGCGATGTACCAAGCCAAACGTGCAGGTAAAAACCAATTTGCTGACTATTCACGAGATTTAGACAAAGCGATTCAACGCCAAGCAAACATTGAACGCGCACTCAGAGACAAGAACTTTGATGATGAATTTAGGCTCGTTTATATGCCGTACATGGATTCAACAGGAACCCATGTTATTGGTGTTGAGGTGTTATTACGTTGGAATTCGGAGCAACTAGGCTTGGTTCCACCTGATGAATTCATTCCAATTGCCGAGCAAACAGGATTATTCGATCAGGTTGATCAGTGGGTCATTCAGAATGCATTTGCTTCTTTTCACCGACTTCAGGCTCAATTTGATCACTCAATTCAATTGTCGATTAACTTATCTTCTGCTGGGATTGAAACGACTGATCTTGCTGACTTCATCAAAGAGCACGCCGATTTAAATCGAATTCCGCCGAGTTTGATTGATTTTGAAATTACCGAAACCTTTTACTCAAACTCTGAAGGTTTTCCGCTGCTTAACGAACTCTCTGATATGGGATATCGATTAGCCATTGATGACTTTGGATCTGGCTACACCTCCATCACTCAACTGGTGCAGTATCCAACTCAAAAAATTAAGCTCGATAAAGCCTTTTTAGACACCTTAATTGAGACCGATAATCAGAACATAGTGAAACCGGTTATCGGGTTATGTCATGCTCAGGGTAAGAAGGTCACAGCCGAGGGCATCGAAACTGAAAGCATGCATCAGTGGTTGCAAGAAGCACAGTGCGATATGCTGCAAGGCTATTACTTCGGTAAACCTATGCCATTAGAAGAACTGAGTGATTGGTACCGACAACATCAACTCAATTTAATCGATAAAAAAAAGAATCCAATACATGAAATCTGTAATCATCGCATCGCTGAACCCAGCTAAAATTAACGCCGTTAAAAGTGCATTCTTATCTGCTTTTCCTGATACTGAATTTGATTTCAAAGGCATCAGCGTCCCTAGCGGTGTCTCTGATCAACCGATGAGCAACGACGAGACCTATCAAGGTGCGGTAAATCGCGTTCACAACGCAACTCAAGCTCAACCTGATGCGGATTTTTATGTTGGATTAGAGTCTGGAATAGAAGGAAAGGTTACATTTGCTTGGATGGTCGTTGAAGCAAACGGTCAGCGCGGAGAATCTCGCTCAGCAAGCTTGATGCTGCCACCCGTTGTGCTTGATAAACTCCAGCATGCGAATGAGCTAGGTGATGTGATGGATGAAGTATTCGGCACCGACAACATAAAGCAAAAAGGCGGTGCGATTGGCTTATTGACACATAACCAACTATCTCGCAGTTCTGTATATAGCCAAGCTTTAATCCTAGCGCTGATCCCATTTGTTAACCCTAAGCACTTCCCTGCTTAGTCTTGTTTAAGAAACACGATATTTCGCCTCTCTAGAGGTAATATCATTGAGCGGGATAAAAACAAAAAACGCTAACCTATGGTTAGCGTTTTTATCAAGCTCTTAGGCTTACTGTTTAAATGCTTACTTAAGTAACAGCTCTGCAATTGCCGCTTTCTCTTGCTCAGATTTAGCCTTTAGCTCATTAGAGCCTCGCGTGATCGTAGCCACACCCACACCTAACATTTGGCTCACCTGTCTTTGTGACATGTCCCCTTTCATGAGTTCACAAAGAATATTCACTCGAGCGACCAAAACATCTCGCTCATCAGGTGTCATCATCATGGTCAACAACAGTTCATGCTGATCTTTCTCAGCCGCTGTTTTTACCAAATCCATTAGTTGTTGCCAATTCTCATATTCAGGTTGTGATGCCATATTTCTACACTTACTTTTAAATTTTGGCTTGAAGTAGCCGCTTAATGATTGAAAGCGTTTAACACTTTATACCGAAACACTTACTTTGATCCAATGTAAAAAGGCAGCAAGTGGAACTGGTTCGCACTCACTGCCTTTAATATTACTCAGTTTCGGAGAAAGTACCGAACCCCTAGTATTTCGTTTCGGCCTCATGGGGCGCTAAAAACATCCCTTTCTCGCCCAAGATATCTCGATAGTAGGTCTCAAACATCAAGATATTCTGAACATAGCCACGAGTCTCCTTGAATGGGATCATTTCGATAAAGGCGTACGCATCTAACTTTTCATCACTGCGTGAACGCCACTGTTTTACTCGGCTCGGACCTGCGTTGTATGCAGCGAAAGCAAAAATGCGGTTGTTATCATATTGAGACAGCAGTCCATCTAGGTAGTGACTGCCAATCTCAATGTTCTTGCTCACATCGTAAAGATCATCACTACCCTGGTACTTAATCTGATGCTTCTTCGCTGTATATTGAGCCGTCTTCGGCATGATTTGCATGATACCGCGAGCTCCAACAGGAGAGCGAGCTTCTGAATCCATTGCACTCTCTTGTCTCGCTAAAGACATCAAAGTGATTGGGTTGATATCGTGCTTTTCAGCGTAGAAGTTAAACCACCACTTATGGGCGACAGGGAAACGTAACGCAATGTTGTCCCACATCTTCGCCGAGATACTCGCTGTCACTGTAAAGTGATTCCAACGCTGTGTCGCGGCATAAGCGGCAAGCATTGATTTCTGCTCTTTATCAGCATTGGTTAACAACCAACGCCATTCACTCTTCGCTGCCGCTATTTTATCTCGGTCAATCAGCTCGCCGATTCGAACCAAAGAAGTCTCAAATGGCTTTACTGTTTCAGCGTTGTATTTGAGTGTCGATGTTGGGTACTGAACTGGCTTACCTAATTGCTTAGCGGCAGCCACACTGTAGAAATTACGCTGACCCAAAATGTCTGACAGTCGTTTGTTACCTTCAGCAGTCTCGCCTAGCGCTATCTCAGCTCTGCCCTGCCAATACTGCCAACGAAGCGAAGCTTGATGTTTATCATCTAAGCGCGCAATCCACTCTTTCAAGCCAGTCCAATCGGCATGTTGAATCGCTAAGCGAGCACGTCGTTCCAACAAAACTTGTTTTGATGAGCTCGCGAGCATTTTGTCTCGCCACGCCATCAGCTCTTCAGAATCGGTATTGATCAAACGGAACGTGAGGTAATCCGCTAACTCTTGAGATTTTTCTTTAGATAGCTTTTGAGCTTTCACTACATCATCAAAAACCTCTTGAGCGCTGCTTGCTGATTTCCTTGCGAGCTTCTTAAAACCAAATTCGGTTTGAGCTTGGTAGAATTCATTCGCTGGGTGCTTCTTAGCAAACGCGAGTACATTTTCAGGCTTGTTGTACAACGCCTTCATCTGCTTAGCTTGAGCAATTGACTCATCATGATCCAATTGCTTGATCAGATAGGTCATTAACTTGCCGTTTCGTTTATCAAACGCCAATAGCATTCGCTGTAATATCAGCTCATCCGTTCTTAAATCCGCTTCATCCCAACTTTCGAAGAGCGGATCACAGCTATCATCGACACCACTGCCACTCAACCAAAGCTGCTTCGCACCTTTGAAGGCGAGCTCTTTGTTTCCTTGCTCATAATTCGCACGGTAGTAGATACATTGATATTTTTCACCAACAGGCTCTTTGGTTTGAAACTCAAGGATCGTCTTCCACTGTTTTTGAGCCGCCAATAAATCTAAATAAGGCGCACGCATACGATTCGAAAATGGTAGGGCTTTATTCTCTTCAATAAAGGCATCCACTTCAGTAGGTGTGCGATCACCTAAGCCTAATAAGAAGGCGCGATAATCAGTGTAAGGCGTTAACGGATATGTTTGAATTTTGTTACGTAGCGCAGCGTAAGCTTCTAGATCACGGTTGTCTAAAACCTCTTGCGCTCTGTCATAAACATCACGCTGCATTTCAAGCTTGGAGGCATTGCTAGCCATAGCCATCGGAGCCAGTGAAAATGAAGACAAAATTGCCGATGCAGCCACAGCAATTTTCGTATTACCAATGCGGAAAAACATTCGCTCTTTCCTTAGTGCGTGTATGAATACGTGAAGTCTATTTACGCCCGACATCACATCAAATGTAAAGAGATTGAGTGTAAATATTATTAATATTTAACACTTCGCCTCAGAAGCTTATTAAATATAGTTTTAATGACCAATGTGACAATAATAGGTAAGGATTAGTTCAAGAATGGCTTTTCTGTCCTAGGAGTAACATCTTTGGGGATATTGGTATAAAATAGACGACAATTTTGAACAATAAATTAGGATCGATCGGCAATGGCTGAATACGTATATACCATGTCTCGGGTGAGCAAAACTGTTCCACCTAAGCGTCAAATTCTTAAAGACATTTCTCTTAGCTTTTTTCCTGGCGCTAAAATCGGTGTTTTGGGTCTAAATGGTTCAGGTAAATCTACCCTACTACGTATCATGGCTGGTATTGATACTGATATTGATGGTGAAGCTCGTGCACAACAAGGTCTTAAAGTCGGTTACCTACCGCAAGAGCCTGTACTAGACGAATCAAAAACAGTGCGTGAAATCGTAGAAGAAGCGGTTTCTGATGTTGCAGACGCACTTAAACGTATCGATGCAGTATATGCAGCTTACGCTGAACCAGATGCAGATTTCGATGCGCTTGCTAAAGAACAAGGCGAGCTTGAAGCACTGATCCAAGCGAAAGACGGCCACAACCTAGAGACAGCTCTAGAGCGCGCAGCTGACGCACTTCGTCTTCCTGAGTGGGATGCGAAAATCGAACTCCTATCCGGTGGTGAACGTCGTCGTGTTGCGATCTGTCGTCTACTTCTAGAGAAGCCAGACATGCTGCTTCTTGATGAACCAACTAACCACTTGGATGCAGAATCAGTTGCTTGGCTTGAGCACTTCCTTGTTGATTACAGCGGTACTGTTGTGGCAATTACCCACGACCGTTACTTCCTAGACAACGCTGCTGGCTGGATTCTAGAACTTGACCGTGGTGAAGGTATTCCATGGGAAGGTAACTACACATCTTGGCTAGAACAGAAAGATGAGCGTCTAAAACAAGAAAAATCAGGCGAAAGCGCACGTCAAAAGACAATCGAGAAAGAACTTGAGTGGGTTCGTCAGAATCCTAAAGGCCGTCAGGCTAAGTCTAAAGCTCGTATGGCTCGTTTTGAAGAACTCACAACTGGCCAATACCAGAAGCGTAACGAAACCAACGAACTGTTCATCCCGCCAGGTGAGCGTTTAGGTGACAAGGTACTTGAAGTTAAGAACCTAACGAAGTCATTTGGTGATCGCGTTCTTATCGATGACCTATCATTCAGCATGCCTAAAGGCGCTATTGTGGGTATCGTAGGTGCCAACGGTGCAGGTAAATCAACACTATTCAAGATGCTAAGCGGCGCAGAACAGCCAGATTCAGGTTCAGTTGAATTAGGCGAAACGGTTAAGCTTGCTTCTGTTGATCAGTTCCGTGACAGCATGGACGACACCAAAACAGTATTCCAAGAGATCTCTGAAGGCGCTGATATCATTAAGATCAACAACTTCGAAATCCCTGCACGTGCTTACTGTTCTCGTTTCAACTTCAAAGGCAACGACCAACAGAAAATCATCGGTCAGCTTTCTGGTGGTGAACGTAACCGTGTTCACCTTGCGAAACTGCTGAAAGCGGGCGGCAACGTACTGCTACTCGATGAACCAACCAATGACCTTGATGTCGAAACTCTACGTGCACTTGAAGAAGCGCTGCTTGAGTTCCCTGGCTGTGCAATGGTTATCTCGCATGACCGTTGGTTCCTTGACCGTATTGCGACCCATATCTTAGACTACCGTGATGAAGGTCAAGTTAACTTCTACGAAGGTAACTATACTGAATACACAGAGTGGCTGAAAAAGACTCTGGGCGCACAAGCGGCTGAACCGCACCGTATCAAGTACAAGCGTATTGCTAAGTAAATTAGCTTGTATTTTGAACAAAGGCCGCGATAATAGCGGCCTTTGATATATCTGGCTTACTATTTACCTATTGATATAGAGAAATTACCTATGCTTGAAAGACGTCAATTTTCACGAGTTATTTATCAAGTCCCGACTGAGATCTCACAAGGACAAGTAAATGTATCAGGCTCGGTGCAAGACTTATCTCTTCATGGTTTACTCATTCAGTGTGATAAATGGCAGCAACTCAGCCACGATGCTCCTGTTCAAGTCAGCTTTAAGCTCACCAACAGTGATATCAATATTCAGTTAGAAGCAACGATAGTCTCTACCATCAATACCTCAATGCGTTTACGCATAGAGCATTTAGATATTGATAGTATTAGCCACCTTAAGCGCCTTGTTGAGCTTAATGTCGGCGACGATGAACTGCTTTACAGAGAGATTGAACACCTTACCGATTTGGGTAAGGAATAATATCTCCATTACCTTTTTCTATTAGAAGCATTTAGTTAATACAGAACCATGTCTAAAAAAATTTCCATTACTATTCCCTCTAACCAAGGGGAACAGACGTTTTACTTCGGCCGAAAAGCCGTGCTCATGTGCACCACTGCCATTTTTTCAGTGCCACTGTTAATTGGCGGAGCTGCATACATGTACTTCGAAGGTAAACAAGAGCTCGCGATGCAAGCAGGCGATGCACAACAGTTGATTGAAACGCTGATTGTTGAAAAAGAGCAAACCGAGTTTCTTTACGCTGAGCAGGTAGAAACCAATCACTCGTTATCGCAAACACTGACAGAAAAAGAAGGCACCATTCAACTGCTTGGTAAGCGTGTATTTGATGTGGAATCCGTGCTGGGTCTTGCTGATGAAGAACTGCTTACCGATGATATCTCTTTAGAAGATCGCATTGATGCTGCGGCGGTAGATTCAGCAGTAAGAGCGACGATGTTCCGTTTGATTCCAAACGACAGTCCTATGGCTTATCAACGTATCTCTTCTTCTTATGGTAGCCGCACTAACCCTATTTCAGGTAAACGCCATGTACATACTGGTATCGATCTAACGTGTAAGCGTGGTGAAGATATTGTCGCGCCCGCAGATGGAGTCATTGAAACGGTACGCCCAAGTAAAAAAGGCTTCGGTAACTTTATTACTATGCGTCACTCGTTTGGTTTCATGAGTTCTTACGCGCACCTACAAAAATTCAAAGTTCGCAGCGGTCAGTTTGTGAGTAAAGGTGATGTGATTGCAAGCTGTGGTAACTCAGGTAACTCAACCGGGCCACACCTGCATTACGAAGTACGCTTCCTTGGTCGTTCATTGAATCCTCAATACTTGATGGATTGGACACCGGAAAACTTCAACTACGTGTTCGAGAAAGAGAAAAAGGTTAAGTGGGGTCCATTGGTTCAACTGATTGATAATGTAGTTCGCTTGCAGATCAACCTGACGAATGTGCCTTACATTAGCTCGACTATCGACACCGTATCGAGTGAAGAGAACAAAAAGCCTATCACGACTAACTAGTTGTTGGTTATTAGGAGATGTTGATTTGGCCTATGATGATCTAATTGCTTTTAGCCTACTGTAGGCCAAATGCTTTTATAGCGTTCAGCACAAACAAAAAGAGCGACCATCAGGTCGCTCTTTTTTTATAATTTCAAATAGTGATTAGCCACGATGAATCGAGTCATGTGCTTGTTTTAAAAGATTTTGGCTCTCTTGCAAGAACTGCTGTGAGTAGTCACCAAACCAATCACTGACTTGATTAAAGCTATCAACGAATTTGGCTTTATCTTTCCCATCCAAAATTTCTAATGCTTCACCGAAACGACTATGGAAACGTCGAATCATCTCAATGTTCTCATCTGAAGAAAGAATGATATCACCGTACAAGTTCGGGTCTTGAGCGAACAGACGACCAACCATCGCAATCTCAAGTCGGTAGATTGGCGAGCTTAGCTTCAGAAGCTGATCAATGTTCGGGTTCTCTTTACTTAGGTGCAAGCCGTAAGCAAAAGAGGTGAAGTGGCGTAGTGCTTGAATCAGAGTCATGCCATGGTCGTGTTCAGCAGCATCCATCTGGCAAAGGCTCGCGCCCCAAATACCAAATTGATTCAGCAACCATTGGTAGCTTTCAGAACCACGTCCATCACTGTAAACAATCACTTGTTTCGCAAGGCTTGGAACATCAGGGCCAAACATTGGGTGTAACCCAACCACTGGGCCTTGGTGCATGTTCATCATTGCTTGTAGAGGCTTTGATTTAATCGACGTCAGATCACACAGAATACAATCGCTTGGTAGGTTACCCAGCTTCGCAATCACACCTTCTGTCAGGTGAATTGGAACCGTTACAACTACAAGGCCAGCATTATCTAAAATCTCGTCGGCTCTATCCCAATCTTGGCTGCCAAGGATTTTCACTTCGTAACCAGAAAGCTTGAACATACGGCCAAACAGACCACCAAGTTGACCATTACCACCAACGATAACCACTGAACGTAACTCTGGGTTAAGGCACTTAAAACCAGAATCTTTTTCACTGGCATAAGACTCACGCATCGTACGACGCAAAATATCTTCGATTAACTGCGGTGGAACCCCTATTTTCTCGGCTTCTTGACGACGAGACGCCAGCATCGCAGCTTCGCGCTCTGGTACATAAATAGGTAAACCATGTTCACTTTTTACTTCTCCGACTTTCTCTACTAGAGCTAGTCGTTGAGCGAGTAAATCCAACATTTGTTTATCGACAGCATCGATTTGGTCGCGTAATTCGTTCAGTTCAACGGCCATTTTATTCCTTACTAATCTATAAGCCCGTACTAATCTAAAAGCCTGCACTGATGCAAGTTCGTTAGCAACAGATCTTAAAATGCCCCATTAGATGAGGCACTTAAATTTAAACTCTGACTAACCTTTCAGGCGGTTCTCTAAAAACGGGACTAACTCCGTATGTGCATGTTTCAATAGTGCCTCAGTTGACTCCCAATTGATACACGCGTCGGTAATAGAAACGCCGTATTTCATCTCATTTAGAGGAATATCTGACGGCTGATTACCTTCGTTAATGTGGCTCTCAATCATCAGGCCAATAATCGATTTATTGCCTTCACGCACTTGGTGGATAACGTCTTCAGCAACCAACGGTTGGCGGCGGAAATCTTTACGAGAGTTCGCATGGCTGCAATCAACCATCAACGCAGCTTCTAAACCAGATTTGCCCAATTCTTGTTCACATTCATGTACTGATACTGAATCGTAATTCGTTTGCTTACCGCCACGTAAAATAACGTGACCGTTTGGGTTACCCTGAGTCGTTAGCAGTGCAACCTCACCTTCACGGCTGATACCCATGAAACGGTGACTAGAAGAAGCAGCCTGCATCGCATTAATTGCAGTACCTAAGTTACCGTCAGTACCGTTCTTAAAGCCGATTGGCATTGAAAGGCCACTTGCCATTTCACGGTGAGTTTGAGATTCAGTAGTACGTGCGCCAATCGCAGCCCAGCTGAATGTATCTGCTAGGTATTGTGGGCTGATTGGGTCTAGCGCTTCGGTCGCTAGTGGGATTTCCATCTCAGCTAACTCAACTAAAAGCTCACGACCAACATGCAGACCATGCTCAATATCGAACGTACCATCTAGATGTGGGTCATTGATCAAGCCTTTCCAACCAACAGTGGTACGAGGCTTCTCAAAGTAAACACGCATTACAATATACAGTTGGTCGCTAAGCTGCTCAGATAAATCTTTTAAGCGTTTCGCGTACTCTTTTGCAGCTTCAATATCATGGATAGAACATGGGCCACATACTACAAGCATGCGATGATCTTTCTTATGAATGATATTTGCTATAGTTTCACGAGACTCTTGAATGAAACGACGAGCATTATCACTCAAAGGCAGTTTTGCTTTTAACTCCTCTGGAGTAATCAGTACCTGTTCGTCGATGATATTGACATTGCTTAATTCACTTTTCTGCATAACTCAACCTGTATATTTATTTTTACACCCAACATTTCCATTTGGGCTAACAATCTTTAAAAACACAATAACAGCTACAAAAACGATTGCAAGTGTAAACAATAAAAAACATTTACTGTAAATTAAAATTTACACAGCCTCTTTAATTCACTCTGATACACAAACCAGTTTAAACCGCGCCCCACACATACAAAAAAGGCGATATTTCTCATATCGCCTTCTTCAAACTTATAGAGTGTTTATTTATCACCCAGCGTTTAACATTCGCTTAATTTGCTCTGAGGCCTTTTTCCATCGACTATCCGAGTGAAGCGTCGATAAATCAAAGCTGTGCTTTTTAAGCAATGAGTTGGCTAAAGGCACCTCTTGAATCGCTAAGTGATCAAGAGCCTCAATTTGTGCATCTCGCTTATTACACATCAGCACCATGTCACACCCTGCATTCAGAGCAGCCTTCGCTCTATCGGCTGGCCCACCCATAATCGCAGCACCTTCCATAGTTAGGTCATCAGAGAACACCAAGCCTTTAAATCCAAGCTGTTGCTTCAATACTTTCTGCAACCAATACTCAGAGCCACTCGCTGGCTGATCATCATAGTGCGAAAAAACCACGTGCGCAGGCATCATCGCATCTAATATTCCAGCTTCAATTTGAGCCTTGAAGATGGCCATGTCGGTTTCAAAGATGTCGTCTCTAGGATCGTAAGGCGTTTCAAGGTGCGAATCAGCAATCACACCGCCGTGTCCTGGGAAGTGCTTGCCTGTTGTCGCCATTCCAACCGATTTCATGCCCTTAATAAAAGCACTACTGTGGCGAACGATGGTATCAATATCTTCACCAAACGCCCGGCTACCAATCGCTTTACAGTCGTGACCTTTATCTAATACAGGCGCAAAGCTCAGATCGATATCATGGGCAATCAATTCCGCCGCCATCAACCAACCGGCTTGTTCTGCTAACTGCTCACCATTATTCTTAGTCGCGAATTCTTGAGCGGCAGGGATAATTGAAAATCCATCGCGGAAGCGCTGAACTCGGCCGCCTTCTTGGTCAACACCAATCAAAATAGGACGTTTCGCTACCTTGCGGATCTCTTTGTTTAACGCCGAAAGCTGTTTGCTATCGTGGTAGTTTCGAGCAAATAAGATGAGACCACCAACAGTTGGGTGCTCTAAAATTTCTCTGTCTTCAGCTGTTAGCTCATAGCCCGCAACATCTACCCACAACGGTCCCATATTTATCCCTTATTAAACCTAATTTCATAAACTTCCCGAGATTATTCTCTTTAAATTTGCTTTACAATGTTTTTAAACCAATCTGTGGAAGACTTTAAGAATGCAGGGCAAGTGCTTAGGAATGGATCATAAAGAACTGTATATCGGTGTGATGTCGGGAACGAGTATGGACGGCGTTGATACGGCCTTAGTTTCGATTGAAGACACTGGTATTACATTGCTCGCTCATGATGAGTTCCCTATGCCAGATGATATTAAAGCGCGTTTGCTTGAAGTTTGTATTGGTCAGAAAACCGATTTGATTGCCATTGGCGAACTCGACCACCAGCTTGGTCATCTATTTGCTGATGCGGTTCTACAACTTCTCGACAAGTCAGGTACGCCTGCATCTTCTGTGACTGCGATTGGTAACCATGGCCAAACAGTATTCCACCAGCCAACCGGTGATTCGCCATTTACCATGCAGTTGGGTGACGCCAATATCATTGCCGCAAAAACAGAGATTCAAACAGTCGCTGATTTCAGACGCAAAGACATGGCGCTTGGCGGACAAGGTGCGCCATTAGTACCAGCGTTTCACCATACGATTTTTCACCCGCGAGACAGCTCGGTTGTGGTGTTGAACATTGGTGGTATCTCGAATATTTCAGTGCTGCGCCCGAATCAGCCTACTCTTGGTTATGATACTGGCCCAGGCAATATGTTAATGGACGCTTGGGTAGATAAACACACGGGTGAGAAGTTTGACCGTGATGCGCAATTCGCACTTAAAGGCCAACTAAATCAAGCCTTACTCGAACAGCTGTTGAATGAATCTTATCTATCTCAATTACCACCGAAAAGCACTGGCAGAGAGCTGTTTAATCTACCGTGGCTAGAACAACAACTTACAGAATTTAAAGACCTTGCAGCAGAAGATGTTCAGCGCACACTTTGTGAATACACCGCATTGACGATAGCCAATGAAGTGGAAACTTATCGCTTGGGTAACCAACCTGCACTGTATGTGTGTGGCGGTGGTACGAGAAATCCATTGTTGATGAAAAGACTGTCTGAACTGCTTCCTGGCTGGGAGGTTGAGTCGACCACCAGTAAAGGCGTTGATGCCGACTACATGGAAGCCATGGCCTTTGCGTGGCTTGCTCAACGTCATGTTCATCAACTGCCAAGCAATTTACCAGAAGTGACTGGCGCAAGCAGAGCTGCCTCTCTAGGCGTTCTCTATCGTGCTGTCTAAACAATTTTAGAACCATCATTTTAGAATCACCATTTAAGGATCATTATGAGTAACGACGCTCTCATATCAGCGCTCTCGCACCTCGTTTCGGAGGGGAGAAACCCTGACACTATGGATATTGATCTACTCACCTCTCTCGAAGTGGTTGAAAAGATTAACCAACAAGACAAACAGGTACCACTGGCGATCGAAGCCGAATTACCACAGATCGCGAAAGCGGTTGATAAGATCGCTCATGCCTTTCAAAACGGTGGCCGACTGATCTATATGGGCGCAGGCACCAGTGGTCGACTAGGTGTTTTAGATGCCTCAGAGTGCCCTCCGACTTTCGGTGTTTCAGACAAAATGGTTATCGGCTTAATCGCTGGCGGACCAGAAGCGATTTTAAAAGCCAAAGAGGGAGCGGAAGATTCGTTGACTCTCGGAATTGAAGACCTGAAAGCCATTCAATTTACAGAAAATGATGTCGTGGTAGGCATCGCGGCTAGTGGCCGCACACCTTACGTAATTGGTGCACTCAACTACGCCAATCAGATTGGTGCGGTGACGGTTGCGCTGTCTTGTAACCCTGGCTCTCCGATTGCTGAGATTGCTCAAATCGCGATAAGCCCAGTGGTTGGCCCAGAAGCCTTAACCGGTTCCACACGCCTCAAATCAGGTACCGCGCAAAAATTGGTGCTCAACATGCTGACTACTGCCAGCATGATTCGTATTGGTAAGAGCTACCAGAACTTGATGGTCGACGTAAAAGCGACCAATGAAAAATTGGTTGCCCGCGCTGCTCGTATCGTTATCCAAGCAACGGAGTGTGACAAAGCACTGGCAGTATCAACACTAAAAACGACTGATTACGATGTGAAATTGTCTATTTTGATGATTCTAACAGGGCTAGATTTAGAACTGGCCAAGGCTCAACTTGATCAACAAAATGGCTTCTTGAGAAAAGCAGTCGAGAATAATCAGTAATCTAGGTTCTGCTGTGAGCGTTACTCTCGCTACAAAAAAAAGACCAGTACACATACGGCACTGGTCTTTTTAATTTCTAATCGCTAGCTTGAGCTTAGTAGTCGTTAGAAAACTCATCCCAGCCGCGCTGCCATTCCATACGGAAACGTTGAGCGTCTTCCGTACCTGAACAAACGCCTTCATAAACCTGGCCAGATAAACCAATTTGATAAGCATGGTTTGGGTTGCAGTATTCTGTAACACCTAGATAGTAACCTTTGCTGTAGCTTGATTGATCTACCGTTCCAAGCTTAGTCATCTCTTGGTAAGAACGTTGAGTGTTACCTTTGATACCGTCACGATAGCCAATCTCTTGCCAATTGCCTTCGGCCGCTAAATCTTGAACATTGGCGCTGCATCCTGCAAGGCTAAATGCCACGGCGAATAGTGCTATTATTTTTTTCATTTCAATCCTTTATATTGTTACTTCACCACTTCCTGACGAAGCGCTGCCTTTGTGGCGATTCTCCGCTGAACACGTACTGATGTCCACTCATTGTATGTTGTTGCCCTCTTAAGCAAGAGAACAAACCGCTCAATCAGTTATAACACCACTTAATTAGCTATTCGACCACTCACTCTCATAGCGGAAGTTTCTTCTCATACACTCCTTTAATATACACCCTGACTTAATTAATACATTCAGGGATAACAAATTATGATGTGGTTTCTTACCTGTGTTGCAGCACTCATTGGTGGCTACTTTATTTACGGTGCCTTTATCGAGAAGATTTTCGGTATCAATGAAAAGCGTCAAACACCCGCTCACACCAAGCAAGACGGCGTGGACTTCGTTCCAATGTCGACGCCAAAGGTTTACCTAGTTCAACTGCTTAACATTGCAGGTGTAGGTCCAATCTTCGGCCCTATCATGGGTGCCCTTTACGGCCCAGCAGCAATGCTTTGGATCGTGCTAGGTTGTATCTTCGCAGGTGCCGTACACGACTACTTCTCAGGTATGTTATCTATCCGCAATGGTGGCGCTTCAGTTCCAACCATCACTGGACGTTACCTAGGCAATGGCGCAAAACACTTTATGAACATCTTTGCCATTGTTCTACTGCTTCTTGTTGGTGTGGTATTCGTTTCGGCTCCAGCAGGCATGATCACTAACCTAGTGAACGACCAAACTGATTTCGTAATGTCTACGAGCACCATGGTTGTCATCATCTTTGCTTACTACATCATCGCAACGATTGTCCCTGTCGATAAAATCATTGGTCGCTTCTACCCACTGTTCGGTGCACTGCTTATCTTTATGTCTGTTGGCCTAATCACTGCGATTGGTCTGTCTGATGAGCACCAAATCATGGGTGGCTTCGAGATGAAAGACATGTTCACTAACATGAACCCTAACGATCTACCGCTTTGGCCTGCTCTATTTATCACCATCGCTTGTGGTGCTATCTCTGGCTTCCACGCAACTCAGTCTCCACTAATGGCGCGTTGCATGGAAAATGAGAAAAACGGTCGCTTCGTATTCTACGGTGCAATGATTGGTGAAGGCATCATCGCTCTAATCTGGTGTGCGCTTGCTCTGTCATTCTTCGGTTCAGTTGAATCTTTATCTGACGCGATTGCAAACGGCGGCCCTGGTAACGTGGTATACAGCGCTTCATTTGGCCTACTGGGTGTATTTGGCGGTATCCTTGCTTTCCTTGGCGTGGTTATCCTGCCTATCACTTCTGGTGATACAGCGTTCCGTTCAAGCCGTCTTATCCTTGCTGAATACTTCAACATGGAACAGAAGACACTGCGTAACCGCCTACTGATGGCTCTACCACTGTTCGTTATCGGTGGCATCCTGACTCAAGTAGACTTCGGCATCATCTGGCGCTACTTCGGTTTTGCTAACCAATCAACAGCAGTCATGATGCTATGGACAGCTTCGGCTTACCTACTTCGTCACAATAAACTGCACTGGGTAACAACGGTTCCAGCTGTGTTCATGACATCTGTGTGTATCACATTCATCCTGAACAACAGCCAACTGGGCTTTGGTCTACCAATGCAGCTTTCAACCATCATCGGCGTGGTGAGTGCATTCGGAATTGCAGCTTACGTTATCAAAATTTCAAAAGGCAAAGGCGATATCGACCTTGCTGATGAAGAAGAAAAAGAAGCAAAAGGCGTCACCAAAACCGCCTAGTTCTTTCAGACTCTTGATAACAAGAGACACGTCTTCATAGAGAGACAAAAGAACAAGCCAAACACACTTCGCTTGCTCCCGTAATCACCCAGTGATTCGTGGAAATTAAGACTAAAGCCCGTCCTCTGTGATGGGCTTTACTGTATCTCAGCATTGGTACATCAACATTCGTACATCAATATTGGTATCTCCGCCTGACAAGCAATCGCAACTCGATATAACCAATGAAAACACAAGCAAAGCTACCGTTACTACGCAATGAGCTTTACACTTAACCAGCGTCTCAATAGGTGAAAATATGGAACTCATTCTCTCTCTGCTGCAACAAACCTGTGTCTACTTAGTGATTGCTTACATGCTCAGCAAGACTCCACTGATTCTTCCTTTGTTGAGCATCTCTTCACGCTTAAGTCATAAGATAAGCTGCTACGTTCTGTTTTCCCTGTTCTGTATTATGGGCACCTATTTTGGACTGCAGATTAATGACGCGATCGCCAACACTCGTGCGATGGGTGCCGTTATGGGTGGCCTGTTTGGTGGTCCGGTTGTCGGCTTTGCGGTCGGTTTTACTGGCGGAATCCATCGTTACTCTTTGGGTGGATTCACCGATCTAGCTTGCGCGATTTCAACAACAGCAGAAGGCTTGATTGGCGGCCTATTACACGTTTACCTAGTGAGAAAGAACAAAGCCAGCCAGCTGTTTAATCCATTGGTGGTTTTCTCGGTAACCCTGTTTGCAGAGATTATTCAGATGCTAATTCTGTTAGCGGTCGCGAAACCATTCGAGCAATCTTATGCCTTAGTGTCCGATATTGCCGCACCAATGATCATTGCTAACTCGGTCGGTGCGGCGCTGTTCATGAGCATCATCCAAGATCGGAAAACCATCTTCGAGAAGTATTCGGCAACTTTCTCACGCCGCGCATTAACCATCGCCGAGCGTTCAGTGGGTATTTTGCATGGAGGGTTCAATTCGGATAACGCGCAAAAAATCGTGCGGATCATTTACGAAGAGACCAACGTTGGTGCGGTGGCGATCACCGACCGAGAAAAAATCCTCGCGTTCATCGGCATTGGTGATGAACACCATATTCCGAACACCCCTATTTCATCGCAGAGCACGCTCACTTCGATGGAACAGAACGACATCATCTACCTTGATGGCAAAGAGAATCCATACCAATGCTCCTTGTCGCAGGATTGTAAGTTAGGCTCCGCGCTAATTATCCCGTTAAGAGCAGGAAACGAAGTCATCGGAACCATCAAACTGTATGAGCCAAAGCTGAAACTATTCTCGACCATCAATATGTCGATGGGTGAAGGTATCGCTCAGCTATTGTCGAGCCAGATCCTGTTTAGTAATTATCAACAACAGCAAACGCTGCTCACCCAAGCGGAAATCAAACTGCTGCATGCACAGGTGAACCCACACTTTTTGTTTAATGCACTTAACACCATCAGTGCCGTTACACGTCGTGACCCTGATAAAGCACGTGAGCTCATTCAACATCTGTCTCACTTCTTTAGAAGTAACCTGAAGCAGAACATCAACACGGTAAAACTCAAAGACGAACTAGCACACGTTAATGCGTATCTAACCATAGAGAAGGCACGCTTTACCGATCGATTAGAAGTGGAATGGGATATTGACCCACAACTGTATGAGTCGCAGCTGCCAAGCTTTACCCTACAACCGCTAGTAGAAAATGCCATCAAACATGGGATTTCTAACATGCTGGAAGGTGGCAAAGTGAAGATCTATAGCGAGGCTTTCAAGGGTGGGGTTAAGTTGACCGTTGAAGACAACGCGGGCAATTATCAAAAGCCATCGAAAGATCATGTTGGACTAGGTATGGAAATTGTTGATAAACGACTCACTAATTTCTTTGGACAAGATTCAGCACTAAAAATAGAATCTCAACCACAGCAATTCACTCGAATGAGTTTTATCATACCTATACTAAAATAAAGGTATTTTCGGAGACGAATCGCTCCGAGTTGAAACATTTAGAAGCTGACATTTAAAAGATAAGCGTGAATCAAGCAGGGATAGAACCAAGATGAAGATTGTAGGATGTTAAAGGCATTAGTTGTCGATGATGAGCTTTTTGCTCGCGAAGAACTGATTGAACTACTGACCGAAACAGGAGAAGTGGAAATCATCGGCCAAGCAAGTAACGCGATCGAAGGACTTAAACAGATCAATCTGCTCAAGCCTGATGTGGTGTATTTGGATATCCAAATGCCGCAGGTTACCGGAATTGAACTGTTAAGCATGCTTGACCCTGACACCATGCCTTACGTGGTATTCGTCACCGCCTACGACCAATATGCGATTCAAGCCTTTGAAGATAACGCTTTTGACTACCTACTCAAACCGGTTGAACCTTGTCGGTTAAACAAGAGTGTTTGTCGTCTGAATAAGGTCATCAAGCAGAACCACAAAGCACCGGAACAAGACATCTCAGCGATTGCTCCGTGCCGTTTAGAGCAGATCCCGTGTATCGGCCACAACCGCATTGTGATCATGGCAAGCCAAACGGTCGAGTGCGCTTATTCAGATATCAGTGGTGTGCATGTTCGTAGCTCCTCACAAACGGCGACCTCACAGTTAACCCTGAAGATCTTGGAAGAAAAAACCGATTTGATCCGTTGTCATCGACAGTATTTGATCAACATAAAATCGATCCAAGAGATCAAACTGTTGGAAAATGGATTAGCGGAGATCATCACGCTGACTGGCTTTGAAGTACCTGTCAGTCGTCGTTATTTAAAGACTTTAAAAGAGCAACTCGGTCTCCAGTAACCTGTTAGAAATTCGACGCCTTGTTCCAAAGCACGATCAAAAAAGCCAACGCATCAACGTTGGCTTCCTGCTGTTTACAAATCAATAGTGTTTACAAATCGATAGTGTTTGCGAATCGATAGAGTTACGAATCGATCTTGTCACCAATCAATAGCGATTAGTCGACTTGCTTAATCTGCAGCTCTTTCGGCACTTCGAAGAACATGTTCTCTTCACGACCTTGAATCTCTTCAACCTCGGTAGCACCCAGCTCACGAATACGATCTAAGATTTGGTTTACCAACTCTTCAGGAGCAGAAGCACCGGCTGTTACACCGATTTTCTTTTTCCCTTCAACCCATTCAGTTTGAATGTCTTCAGGGCAGTCTGTTAGATAACCTGGCGTGCCTAGCTTTTCAGCTAGCTCTTTCAAACGTGTTGAGTTCGATGAGTTCTTAGAACCAACAACTATCACGACATCAACATCACCGGCCATCTCACGGATAGCATCCTGACGGTTTTGAGTCGCGTAGCAAATGTCGTCTTTACGTGGGCCTTGGATCTCAGGGAACACTCGACGCAGCTCTTCAATCACATCCGCCGTTTCATCAACTGACAAAGTGGTTTGGCTAACATAATGCAAGTTACTTGGATCATTCACCACGAGGTTCTGTACATCCTCTGGTCTTTCAACCAAGTACATACCACCAGTTTGGCTAGCGTACTGACCCATGGTGCCTTCAACCTCAGGGTGACCTGCGTGACCAATCAGAACCACTTCCATATGCTTGCGGCTCGCACGAGCAACTTCCATATGAACTTTGGTTACCAAAGGACACGTTGCATCAAATACGGTGAGTTCGCGCTCTTTCGCTTCTTTACGAACGGCTTGAGAAACACCGTGAGCAGAGAAGATCACGATGTTATCGTCTGGCACTTCACTTAACTCTTCGACAAAAATAGCACCACGTTGCTTTAGCCCTTCAACAACAAAGCGGTTGTGTACCACTTCATGACGAACATAGATCGGTGGCTGGTACATTTCGAGTGCACGCTCAACAATACTGATCGCACGATCGACACCGGCACAAAAGCCACGAGGGTTAGCTAACATTATTTTCATTTCATTGCTCATCATTTACCGCGGTACTAAGGTTGCTTCTATAGAGTTCGCTGTCAGCGAGGCTCGCATTCTACAGTGAAGCGCCTAGACAGTGAAGCTCTGGGTTACATCACAGCTGTAAGGTGATGTTATTCAACCGTCAAGATAGCGATTCTAACGTCAAGATAGCGATTCTAACGTTAAGATAGCTATTCTAACGCTAAGATAGTTAATCCACCGCTAAAATAGTTAGTCCACCGCTAAGATGTTAACGTCGAACGTAACGTCTTGGCCTGCTAATGGATGATTAAAATCAACCGTCACTGAATCGCCCGCGATCTCAGTGATAATACCTGGAATTTCCATACCATCAGGACCAGAGAAAGCCATAATAGTGCCAACTTCGACTTCAGAGTCGCCAACAAACTTAGCACGATCCATATGATGAATGTGATCTGGATTTGGCATACCAAACGCGTCTTGCGCCTTCAATTCGATAGACTTTTCAGTCCCCGTTTCAAGACCAATCAGGCACTGTTCAAAGTTCTCACTTAGGCTGCCATCACCCATAACGAACTTCGCAGGCTTACCCATATTTTCGGTGCTATCGGCAACTGAACCATCCTTCATTTTAATCGTAAAATGTAGAGTTACTGCTGAATCATTTTTAATTGCTGCCACGTTACTTTCCTTAGATTTCTTTATTATTTGAGGATGCGCTGTGCTTTGCTTCCTTGTTGACTGAAGCATAAAAAAAAGCGCCGCCGGAATCAACCGACAGCGCTTAGGGCTATTCTATTCTGTGAGTCATAGACTGACTTTAGAGCAATCTAATTCAAAGCGATTTAGTTAATACTCATTAATACCTGAGTCGCCTATTTGCTTTCATCTTTCTTGCGGAAGCCATCTAGGATGATCATCGCAGCACCGATACAGATCCCCATATCCGCTAAGTTAAACGCAGGCCAATGGTAAGTACCCCAATAGAAATCTAAGTAATCGACAACAAAGCCGTGTACTACTCGGTCAAATACGTTACCAACAGCGCCACCAATGATGATCGCATAAGCAATGTTATTCCACTTCTCTGCCGCAGGTAGTTTACTCATCCAGTATGTCAGCATGCCCGTTACCGCAAAAGCGATACCCGTAAATAACCAACGCTGCCAGCCACTCTGATCGCTCAGAAAGCTAAATGCTGCACCATAGTTATGGACATACAAAAAGTTAAAGAATGGCAACACCTCAATACGGTTTGCCCAGCCATAACCCATATTGTCCATGACGAATAGCTTGATGCCAATATCGGCAAGGAAGACCAACAGAGCCAGCCATAACCAACGCACACCAGATTGTTTTAACGAAACTTCACTCATTTCTATTCCTAGTATTTACGAAGCCAGTACCCATTTAATCATCCTGTTTAAGAGATGATGAGCGCTCAACTCGGTTAAACACATTTCCTATAATTAAAAATAACCCCAGTTGATACTGGGGCTATGATTTTTACAAAAAGTTCAGTCTTTCTCTGAGTCGTTATGCGTATTTACGCACTTCGCCTTCACCGTCGATGTTCGACACACAACGACCACAAATTTTCTCGTGACCTTCGATTGTGCCTACATCTGGAGTGTGGTGCCAGCAACGGTCACACTTCTCAGCTTCAGTTGCTGCAACTTCAACGTATAGACCTGCAACGTCTGTCGCTTGAGCTGTATCAGACTTGTCGCTAAGCGGCTTAACAACAGCAGCAGAGGTGATAAGTACGAAACGTAGCTCATCTTCTAGCTTGTTGATTTTAGCAGCCAGTGCGTCGTCAGCGTATAGAGTCACTTCAGCCTGCAATGCACCACCGATCGTTTTCTCTTTACGAGCATCTTCAAGAAGCTTGTTCACTGCGCCACGAACAGACTGGATTTCAGTCCAGAATTCGTTGCTTAGCTCTTCGTCGTCAGCAAGACCAAATAGGCCTTCGAACCACTCGCCTGTGAATACAAACGTGTCGCGTTCGCCAGGCATCTCGTTCCAGATTTCATCTGCAGTGAACGACATGATAGGCGCCATCCAACGAACTAGAGCTTCTACGATGTAGTAAAGCGCCGTTTGACAGCTACGTTGAGCATGGCTGCCCTGTTTCGCTGTGTACTGACGGTCTTTAATTACGTCTAGGTAGAAAGAACCCATTTCGATAGAACAGAACTGCATTAGACGCTGAGTCACACCGTGAGTGTTGTACTCACCGTATGCTTTAACAATCTCTTCTTGTGCAGCTTGAGCACGGCCAACAGCCCAGCGATCAAGTGCTACCATTTCTTCAGCAGGCACTAGGTCAGTTTCAGGGTTGAAACCGTTCAAGTTCGCTAGGAAGAAACGAGCCGTGTTACGAATACGACGGTATGCATCAGCAGAACGCTTAAGGATCTCGTCAGAAACCGCAACTTCGTTAGTGTAATCCGTAGAAGCAACCCATAGACGTAGGATATCTGCGCCTAGCTTGTTGGTTACATCTTTAGGAGCAACAACGTTACCGATAGATTTAGACATCTTACGGCCGTTACCATCAACCACGAAACCGTGCGTTAGCACTTGCTTGTATGGTGCTTCGTCTTTCATCGCGATAGATGAAATCAAAGATGACTGGAACCAGCCACGGTGTTGGTCAGAACCTTCAAGGTACAGATCAGCACTGTGCGTTCTTTCTTCATTCGGGAAGTTGTACTCTTCACGAGAATCCACAACAGAGAAGTGCGTTACACCTGAGTCGAACCATACGTCTAACGTATCAAGTACTTTCTCGTACTTGTCAGCGTCTTCAGCACCCATAAGTTCAGCAGCATCTACATCCCACCAAGCTTGAATACCTTTTTCTTCCACAAGCTTCGCTACTTTTTCAATAAGAGCTGGGCTATCTGGGTGAAGTTCTGATGTTTCTTTATGAACGAACAGAGCAATTGGCACACCCCAAGTACGTTGACGAGAGATACACCACTCAGGGCGACCTTCGATCATACCTTCGATACGGCTTTGACCCCATTCTGGCATCCATTCAACACTCTTCGTTGACTCTAGTGCTTTTGCACGTAGGCCAGCTTGATCCATAGAGATGAACCACTGCGGTGTTGCACGGAAGATGATTGGAGTTTTATGTCTCCAACAGTGTGGGTAGCTGTGCTCGTAAGCGTGGTGATGCAGTAGTGCACCTTTCTGTTTTAGAACTTCTAAAACAGAATCGTTCGCTTTGAATACATGCTGACCAGCAAATAGCTCAGTATCTGGCAGGTAAACGCCGTTTGAGCCTACTGGGTTAGCGATTTCTAGGTCGTACTTCTTACCAACCACGAAATCCTCTTGACCATGACCAGGCGCAGTGTGAACCACACCAGTACCTGAATCCGTTGTAACGTGGTCGCCAAGAACAGCAGGAACAGTAAAATCGTAGAACGGGTGGTTGAACTGAGAAAGCTCAAGATCAGCACCAGTCGCAAAACCAAGGTTATGGAAGTGCTCGATACCTGTACGATCCATTACGTCTTTTGCTAGTTCAGAAGCAACAACGATACGTTGAGCTGGCTGTTCGCCATTCGCTTCAACTTGGATAAGTACGTATTCAAGATCATCACGTAGACATACTGCGCGGTTAGCAGGCAGAGTCCACGGTGTTGTCGTCCAGATAACGATAGAGATTTCGCCCTGACCCGCGTGACCTTCCGCTAGAGTAAATTTCTCTAGAAGCGCCGCTTCGTCAGCTGCTGTAAATTTCACATCGATAGATGGAGAAACTTTATCTTTATATTCAACTTCAGCTTCAGCCAAAGCAGAACCACAGTCAGTACACCAGTGAACGGGTTTAAAACCTTTAAGAAGGTGACCTTTGTCTGCGATTTTGCCTAGAGAACGAATGATGTTCGCTTCAGTGCCGAAATCCATAGTGCGGTAAGGTTTATCCCACTCGCCCATGATACCAAGACGTTTGAAGCTCTCTTTCTGACCTTCAACTTGGCCCGCAGCGTACTTACGACACTCTTCGCGGAATTCAGCAGCCGAAATCTTCTGACCAGGCTTACCTTTCTTCTTCTCAACCATTAACTCGATTGGAAGACCGTGACAGTCCCAACCTGGGATGTACGGTGCATCAAAACCAGAAAGGGTCTTAGATTTGATAATAATGTCTTTAAGAATCTTATTCAGCGCGTGGCCAATGTGAATGTCGCCGTTCGCGTATGGAGGGCCATCATGCAGCACGAAAGATTTTTTACCTTTCTTTGCCTTACGGATTTCGCCGTAAAGATCTTCTTTGTACCAACGCTTCAGCATTTCTGGTTCACGATTTGCCAGATTGCCGCGCATTGGGAACCCTGTTTCTGGTAAGTTCAGGGTATCTTTATAATCACTCATCGATTCTTAATTCCGTTATATTGGGCGAAGTTAGACATTATGTTAATCGGTGGAATCATCCGACTAATTCTTTAGCTGAAGCAGCCACACCCTTGCGGCTTCAGCATCCAATTCTATTTGATTCTTTAGTGCGTCGAACGATTCAAATTTTATCTCGTCGCGCAGTTTGTGCAAAAGTCGTACTTCTAACTGTTTACCATATAAATTGGCTTTAAAGTCAAAAAAGTGCACTTCTAATTGCTGCCTTACACCATTAACCGTTGGTCGTTGTCCAATATTAGCAACGCCACCGACAGGAACACCGTCGATATCCAATGCTTCAACAACATACACTCCCGATACAGGAGAAACACAACGCTTCAATGGAATGTTAGCGGTAGGGAAACCGATAGTTCTCCCTAGTTTTCGACCATGAGACACACGACCACTAATACTGTAGTCACGGCCTAACATGGTAGCACTTGCAGCCAAATCATCGACCGCTAGTGCATTCCGTATCTCAGTGCTGCTTACTCGTAATTGATTTAAGCAATAGCTTTGGGTGCTTACCACCTCAAAACCATATTTTTCGCCCGCTTCTTTAAGCATCGCGAAATTACCTGTTCGACCTTTGCCAAAGCAAAAATCGTCACCAACCACCAAGAATTTCACACCAAGCTTATCAACCAAAAGATCCTTAATGAATGCTTCTGCGGATAAGCTTGCAAAATACTGATTGAAATTCACACACAACAACCGACTGATATCTAGCTTACTCAGTTGCACATATTTATCTCGTAAGCGAGTTAAACGTGCTGGCGCTTTACCTCGGGCAAACAGCTCCATAGGCTGTGGTTCAAACGTCATGACAACAGAAGGGAGCCCTAATGCTGCAGCTTGTTTAGAAACCTGACTCAGAACCTCTTGATGTCCTAAATGAACACCATCGAAGTTACCTATGGTTAATACACAGCCATGATGCTGCGCTTTAATATTGTGTATACCTCGGATCAGTTCCATTATGATCAGCTAAAACCTGTTATTTGCATCATTTATTGTGTGAAACCGACGGATTATATACTAATCAGTATTAATCTGTCGCTGCTTTTAAATGTTTTACTCGGATACCTAAAATCAGTACCGAAACAATATAAACAAAGCCACCAAGTCCAATCAAGCCTGTTAATGTTAGTGCTCTCTGGCTAAAGCTCCATTCAAGCCAATGTTGCATATTATCCAACTGCCATAAAATCGCCGCAACCATCACTACGCCTGAGATAATCAATTTGGCACTGAACAACAAGGTTGTCTTAGATAATTGATACACACCTGCAAGATGCAATCCACGATACAACAAGGCCATATTCACAAAGGCAGATAATGCCGTCGCTATCGCCAAACCAACATAACCATAGAAATACGCAAAAATCGCGTTGAACACCATGTTGGTGACCATGGCGATAATGCCGTACTTCACAGGGGTTTTAGTATCTTGGCGAGAGTAATAGCCCGGAGCTAACACTTTAATCAGCATGAAGTTAAGCAAACCCGATGCGTAAGCAACTAATGACATTGATGCCTGCTGTACATCATGTGGCGAAAACTCACCACGCATGAAGAGCACCATCAGCATCGGCTTAGCTAAAACTATCAAGCCTAACATCGCAGGAATACCAAGCAGCAACACCATACGCACACCCCAGTCCATGGTGTGCGCAAACCCTTCACCTTGAGCTTCAACGTGTTTACGAGACAAAGCAGGAAGAATGACAGTCGCAATCGCAATACCGAATAGACCTAGTGGGAATTCAAGCAGTCGGTCTGAATAATACAACCAACTGATCGAACCGGTCGCTAGGAAGCTAGCAATAAAGGTATCAAACAATAAGTTAATTTGGCTGACCGATACACCGAACAGAGCTGGGATCATTAGCGTGCGGATCTTAACCACACCCGGATCTCTCCAGCCCCACTTCGGCTTAACCAGAACACCCGCTTTTATCAAGAAAGGCATTTGGAAAAGAAATTGGACTAAACCACCAAGAAACACACCAATTGCCAAGCCAATTTCAGGCTGTTCTAAATTAGGAGCAAGAAACCAAGCACAAGCAATGATCATTACGTTCAAGAAAACAGGTGTAAATGACGAAACCGCAAATTTACCCATGGTATTGAGGATTGCACCAGATAAGGCAACAAAGGTAATAAACCATAAATAAGGAAAGGTAATCTTGAGCATAAAGCTCGCCAGCTCGAATTTAGGGGCTGCTGGGCCATCATTCAACCAATCGATAAACCAACCTGCACCAAACATCGCAGTGATCACGCCCGAGCCCAAGACTCCGAGAACGGTCACTATAGACACTAAAACCCCGAGCGTACCCGACACTTTAGCAATTAAATCTCGTGTCTTATCTTTATCACCTGCGGCGTGATATTCTGTTAATACAGGAACAAACGCTTGAGAAAACGCACCTTCTGCAAAAAGTCGACGTAAGAAATTAGGAATTTTATTAGCGAAGAAAAATACGTCGGCACTCGCTCCTGCTCCCATCAAATTTGCTACTACTACATCACGTACTAGCCCCAACACACGGGAAACAAAAGTCATTGCACTGACAATCAGGCCTGACTTTAATAGTCGTTTACTCACAGAAACCTCTGACACTGGTTGATTACTTTCAAGCAAGGATAAATACTATCCTGTCCTTAGAAGCATAATTATTAGCATTGGTCTAAAAATGCTGTTAGAATCCCCGCCATCTTAACCGCGATGACCTTTCCATACCAAAATTTGTTTTGGCTGAGATTGGTTTTTGCACAAATCATTTGACAATTAAGCGCCTATGAGGGATAGTCCTCGCCCTTAAATTGTCACCGAACTAAGTTTTTGGGAGTTAGACCTTGGCAAACAGTAAATCTGCTAAGAAGCGCGCTATCCAAGCTGAGAAACGTCGCCAGCACAATGCTAGCCGTCGTTCTATGATGCGCACTTACATGAAAAAAACTATTGCAGCTATTGAAGCTGGCAATAAAGAAGCTGCAACTGCTGCTCTTGTAGAAGTTACACCTCTTCTAGACCGCATGGCGACTAAAGGCCTTATTCATAAGAATAAAGCTGCACGTCATAAGTCTCGTTTCGCTGCTGCAATCAAAGCTCTTTAATAGAAATTTGATTACAACGCAAAACGAAAAAAACCGGCCTCGGCCGGTTTTTTTATATCTAAATTTTGAGTAACACAGCGATTTTTCTTGCTGAACATTACTTAGCTTACTTAAAAGCACGTGGTTTGCCGGCAGATACCAGCTTACTAAAAGGCATTTGGCTAACTGACACGTATTTTCTTACTAAAAGGCATATCGCTGACTAAAGGCATATCGCTGACTAAAGGCATATCGCTGACTAAAGGCATATCGCTGACGACAAGATGTATCGCTTACCGATAGACAACTAAGCATATAAAAAACAGACAACGAGAAAATAAACAGACAAGAAAATAGATAAATAGATAAATAGATAGGTTGGTAAATAGATAGGCACTAACATTCGACATGAAATACTGACACTTCCTTGTGTCATTCTATCACTGATAAGAAATCCCCCTCCCACCAGCAATAAGCTACTTGCAGTAAATACCATGCAGTAGGTTAATCATCGCTTTTACTTCTTCACTGCTCAATGTGTAATACACAGTTTGAGCTTCTTTGCGAGTTTCGACCAAACCATCTCTTCTCAACCAAGCAAGATGTTGAGATAAAGCAGACTGACTCAGTTCCAACTTGCCACACAACTCCCCAACTGACAGCTCAGTACCATGTAATAGGCACAAAATCTGTAAGCGACGCTCGTTGGCCATGGCTTTGAGTAGAATCACAGCTTGCGCTGAGTTCTTCTCCATCTCTTTTAAGTTCATAGTTTGGCTCCCTACAACCTTTACACCAACTACGGCTATTAGTATTTCCGGCATATGGTGGCGTTATGATAATCGATATCAATTCATTAACAAACCGCCTCACTCGAACAATTTGCTAAAATCTGCGTCACATACATTTTTTACTGCTGGATGTTGGATCATCCTCTCAGCAAATATGACGTAGTACTCCTCTTTTAATTCTTCAATACCAACCAATAATTGCAGTGATGAATCCTCTTCAACTTCAGACATATAAAGCGTAGGCGCTAAGAAGATAGCGTCATCGTGATAACGAGCAAAAGCCTTCATCAATGCCGCGTCATCAAACTCACCCAAAATATCAGGTTTAAGTCCTTGTCTATCAAACCATTGCAGCACTTTACGCCCCATCGAGGTGCGACTTCCTGGGATCAAAAGCTTTCTTTGCTCTAATACAGCCGGGAAGCTAACACCTTCAACCTTACCCGAACTGAAAAAACTCATTCCACTCTCACCTAACTTCTTACTAAACAGGCCAGGACTTTGACTAGAGTCCACCGGACAGTCAGACAAGATCATATCGAGCTTATGTTGAGACAGTTGCTCAAGTAGCATTTCATGGGTCGATTCAAAGCAGCGTAAATGAATACTGTTATCTGGGGGAATGGTCGACATCAGTATCTTGCTGACAAGCCTTTTAGACAGCGCATCTGCAACACCAACATCAAACAGAATATTGGAGTGCTGGCTGTAATTCACGATATCCAGCATCTCGTAGCTCAGGCCAAACATACGGTCGGAATATTTAAAGACTAGCTGTCCAAGCTCTGTAGGCTCAACACTGCGACCATTGCGCTTGGTCAACTTGCCATCCATACGCTCTTCTAACGCTTTTATCTGACCTGTTACCGTTTGTGGTGTTAGGAATAGAGCTTCTGCAGCTTTAGTAACAGAGCCTTGCTTGCAAACCATCCAGAAGTAATAAAGGTGGTTATAGTTGAGGTGCGACATAGATGTGCCGTAATAAAAGAGTAGATACCCTTTTATATCAAATATGACACCTTCGCTCAACAAACTCGGAAAAACCTAACCAAACTAGTTATTACTACTTATTTTTTCGAAGTGTCTGATTTCATAATGTAATATTTCAGCAATTATTTTTAATTTTTCTCTAACTTTTAAGATCTATATCACCTATCAAAAATACGAATAAAACCCCATAAAAACAACAAGTTAAGCCACCGTCATTTCAAGGCCAAATATTTAAAGGGCAAATCATCACAAAAAAGTCTCACCTAAACCAAAATGTAATATTACTGAAATATTTGTTCTCTAACATCACGCTCAGATTAAACAAACAGACCAAACACAGACTTAAACGGTCCAATGGAGAAAACATTATGAACCAAGCTACTACTGCAGCAGCGCCTATCTCGAGCACAACTCGTTGGCTACGCTGGGCTAACTTGGCATTCATGCTTTACCTACTATTACTTTCAGTTTCAATGGTTGGTACAGGCTTCAAATGGGCAACAGGCGAGCAAGCAAAGGTTCTTTTCGAATTTGCTTCACACCCAGTTGCAGGCTTAATGATTGGTTTAGTGGCAACAGCACTTATTCAATCATCAAGTACAGTTACTTCAATTATCGTTGGCCTCGTGGCAGGTGGTTTACCTGTTGAGCTAGCAATCCCTATGATCATGGGTGCGAACATTGGTACTACAGTAACCAATACGCTAGTTAGTCTTGGTCATGTTCGTTGTAAAGATGAGTTCAAACGTGCATTCGCAAGTGCGACGATTCACGACTTCTTTAACCTATTAGCCGTTGCTATATTCCTACCACTAGAGATGGCGTTTGGTATTCTAGAGAAGATTTCTCACTGGTTAGTATCACCGATGCTAGCAACAGGTGATATGAGCATGGGTGGTCTTAACTTCATCAAGCCAATCACTAAACCAGTAGTCAGTGCGATTAAAGAGCCACTATCGACATTTGGCGACACTGTTGGTGGTATCATGCTTATCGTTCTAGGTATCGCGACTATCTTCGTAGCTATCACGGTAATGGGTAAGCTAATGAAGAGCCTGATGGTGGGTCGTGCTCGTGAGATTCTAAAGAATGCAATTGGTCGTGGTCCTATCCACGGTATCGCTTCTGGCTCTATCGTTACTATCCTTGTTCAGTCATCTTCTACGACAACAAGCTTGATGGTTCCACTAGTAGGTTCAGGTGTCCTTAAAGTACGTGACGTTTACCCATTCACTCTGGGTGCAAACATCGGTACGTGTATTACCGCTCTATTAGCAGCGACAGCAGTATCTGGTGAGTTCGCAGTATTTGCACTGCAGATTGCTCTAGTACACTTGGTGTTCAACATCATGGCAACGGTATTCATCTTTGGTATTCCGTTCCTACGTGAACTACCAGTAAAAGCCGCTGATATTATTTCTGACATGGCTGTGAAGAATAAATCTGTAGTGGCTGGTTACCTTATTGCGGTATTCCTTGTACTGCCTGGTACCGTGTTAGCACTGACGGCTTAATCGCTAAATAATTAGATAGCTTAACCGCTAACAAGACACATCGCTTATAACAAAGCCCGCAACCTCCTAGGTTGCGGGCTTTTTCTTTTCTGAAAGGCAGATGTGGGAAACAAAAAGAAGATACGAGATTCGAGTAGAGAGTGACGAAAAGCGACTTCCTCTCATTATCTGCGTTTGGTACTCAGTACCTCACTGACTCAAATCTAAAGACGCTCTTCGTATCCCGCATCTCGTTTACTCGTATCTAGCTACCCTTCGTATCCCGCATCTAAACAACGCTTACTTACCTTGCTCATTACGCAGATACATAATGGCAACCATGCCAAAGCCGATAAGTTGCCATAGATACTGCCCGTCGCTTGCACCTGTGATGGTTTGAGTGAAAGCCATACAAGAAGTCACAAACAGAGAAGCAAAGGCAGCATAGAGTAACCACGGACGCTCCTTGCCAGACATGAACTCACCTGCAAATACCGAACGGATAACCAGTAAAAACGGCACACATTGCAAAGCAATCAAAATAGGGAACATGAAATCGAATGTTGGACTCAGTAGAGCATGACCGATTTGGCTCTTATCCCAAGTTCCTACAATATAGCCTTTCCAGCCAGCCCAAGTATCACCTGAATAAGCGGTATCTGGCGTAATAAAGCCAAGCACAACGCCCATCACTTTATCGACAAAGCCATTTTTGAACCAAAAGACGAATAAGAAGATCTGAATTGGAATGATCTGAAAAGCAAACTTCTTCAACATGTGTGTACCCCAAATAATTAATGATTTGGTTACCAGTATGTGGAAGTCGATGTTTTTACGCTTGATGCAAGGCAATCGAGCCTGAGTCCAAACAATAATCAAACATGTTGAGAAGCCTGTCGGCACAAGAAAACCTTGCAGAAGAGCCGTTACTATTAGCGGTAACTCAACGTCTTCACTTCAGAGAGAATTTTGTGGTTTAGGAAAGGTTTGTTTTTTATAAAGATTCAATAAGATCAAACAGTTGACCATTATACTCTTTTTTCACTTCGGTATAGCGCTGATAGTTGTATTGCGAACCTTCGGGATTATCCGACAGCTTGTCAGCCACACTAAGTAGATAAAAACTGATTGGGCTCGGTGTACTTTCGGCCGCGTAAAAAAGGTAAGGGAAAGCTTGATTGGCATGTTGGTTGATTAACAATGCAAGACCCAAGGTAAGATTAGCGATGTCACAACGTGGGTTCATCTCGAAGGCTTGCTTTGCCAGTTGCAGTGCATGTTCGCGATCTTCTTGCTCATGACTTTGCAAATAAGCCAAAGATTCCGAATACGACAATAAGGCATTGACCAAATAATTGTCTCTTCCTTGCTGTTGAATCGTATCCAACTGAAGTGCGATCTCTGCAAATGGCTGTCCACCTTTACCTTGGTAGAAAAGCGATATTCCCTCTGAAATAACCTTCCAATCATCGTAGTTATCAATAGAAGTCACTCGATGACTGACGACGCCGTATTCTGAACTCATTGGGGCAATAATGGCTTTAATCTCAAGAATTACATCCCCAATGGCATCAAAGAAGTTATCTTGGCTAAAGCTCTTTTCCACTTTCTGGCTTTGATTGGGCTGGCGGTTGTTTTGTATCAGCACGCTCAGTATATAATCACTGCCCTTTTGCTTGAGCCAACCTTTGAGTTCGACACCATTATTGGCAAGTGATTGCTTGCCCTGTTTCGATAGCTGAGAGAAGTGGTAACCCGATAAATTTCTCGCTGAGTTCAGCCCGTAGAATAGGTAGTTGTACACGCTTTCCGACATCTCATAATCGTCCGCAGAATCGAGTGTTATGTCATGGATATAAACGGGAATCACATCACTTTGAGGCGCAGAAATAACAGCTGTGTCATTGGTTGAGACATCAATTTGCCACGCCCAAGCTGCTATTAAGCCAACAGAGAATACTGCGGTTGTAATCAGGGCGATGGTTTTCTTTTTCGAATTAACAACAAAAGGTTTAGGCTCAGATTCAGGTAGAGAGGCGTCATCAACGGAAGTTGGTTCGACACTCGGCTGAGTCACCTCAACATCGAACAGGTAACCTTGCTTAGGAATGGTCTGAATGATGCGATACGGGCGTGACTTATCCTGAAGCTGACTGCGCAGTAAGCTGATGACCTGTCTAACCAAGTTGTCAGACACTTGAGTTCGTTGCCAGACATCAGCGGCTATCTGCTGCGTACTAACCACTTGCCCGCGCTTCTCGATGAAATAGCTGAGCAGCCTTGCTTGTAGTGGCTCTAAATGAATCTCTTCACTATCAATCACCAACTGGTTTTTATCAGGGTAGAAAGAAATAGGAAAGTCGTGTTGCAATACAAAGCAATGCGAGCGAGTCATAGTAGTTCTGTGGTTAGAAAAGACCACTCAAGATTATTGGTTTTACGAATAGTAAGCAAGCCAAGCATCAGAAATAAAAAAGGCTGCGCAGAGGCAGCCTTTCGATCAATCAGTCAATCAGTCAGTCAAAGCAGATTAGATTAAACCGAGAATGGGTACTTAATCGCTTCGTGGCATTCGTAGCCTTCAACCCAGAAGTCATCCATCGTCACCCACGTTTCCAAATCTTCTAAAGACTTAATCTCAGGATTGATATGGAATGTTGGCCCCGCTAAAGGCTCACGCTTCAACTGGATATCACGCATAGGTGCGAGTTGATCTTCGTAGATATGAGCATTAACCAGCTTGTGGTAAGCCACACCGGCTTTCTTGCCCGTGATTTGCGCCATGATTGCTAGGAACACATACACTTGAACCATGTTGAAGTTCAGGCCTAATGGAACATCACAAGAGCGCTGAGTACTGTTTAGGTACAAAGTGTCACCAAGTAGAGAGAAGTGGTGGCTGTACATACACGGACGTAAACAACCCATGTGGAACTCACCTGGGTTATAGAAGTTTAAGATCTCGCCGCGATCATCAATGCCGTTCGTTAGATCATCAACAATCTTCTTCAGTTGGTCGATATGACCGCCGTCAGGTTTTGCCCATGCACGTCCTTGAACGCCATAAACACGGCCCATGTCGTCTTCACCCTTGCGGTAAGGGTTATTTAGCCATGCTTCATTCAGGTTAGAATTCGCATCCCAAGTTTTAGTCCCTAACTTACGAAAATCTTCAGCATTGTCGTAACCACGGATATAGCCAAGCAGCTCAGCAACTGCGGCTTTCCAAAAACTTTTACGTGTTGTTACCAGTGGGAATTGGTTATTACCTACATCATATTCAAGGTCAGCATTGATTACGGTTAGGCAGCGCTTGCCTGTGCGTTCATTTTCAATCCAAGTACCGTCATTAACGATACGCTGACAGAGATCTAAATACTGTTTCACACCAATTCCTTACTTCGTTTGTTGTGGTAATTCATCTTTGTAGTGACCACGCTTGTATGCCCAAACCATCATCAGCACACCGATGATAACCATTGGCAGTGACAAAATTTGTCCCATAGAGATAAATCCACCGAACAAACCTAGCTGAGCATCAGGTTCACGTACGTATTCAACTAGGAAGCGGAATGTACCATATCCTGCTAGGAATAACCCTGATACAGAACCAAGAGGACGAGGCTTTTTGATGAACCAGTTCAAGATGAAGAACAGTACAATACCTTCAAGCGCCATTTCATAAAGCTGAGATGGGTGACGAGGGAGTGGACCACCGTTAGGGAATACAATCGCCCATGGCACATCAGTCACACGACCCCATAGCTCACTGTTCATGAAGTTGCCCATGCGGCCCATACCTAAACCAAATGGAACCAATGGTGCAATCATGTCAGCGACACCAAAAAAGGTTCGACCGTTCTTTTTGGCATACCAAAGCATCGCGGTGATCACACCAAGCAAACCACCGTGGAAAGACATACCGCCAGTCCATACCTTAAATAGGTAGAGTGGATCATCAATGAAAAGGCCAAAGTTGTAGAAAAGTACGTAGCCAATACGACCACCAAGCACCACACCTAGAAAGCCAGCAAACAGTAGGTCTGATACTTGCTCTCGAGTCCAACCACTACCGGGTTGATCAGCTCGGCGATTTGCTAACCAAAGAGCAAACATAAAGCCGACAAGGTACATTAGGCCGTACCAACGAACTGAGATTGGTCCTAGTTCAATAAGAACAGGATCGATATTTGGGAATTCGATAAAACCCTGAGACATACTTGGCTCTCTATCTAAAATTGAATAACGGTTAACTCAACAGCTAACAGAAAAGACACTACAGCAGCATAGTGGCTGCTATAAACATTAAAAATACCGCAAAGAATTTCTTCAGCACGGGGGTTGGCAATTGAGTGGCCAGTTTAGCGCCAACTCGTGTGGTCAGTACTGAGGTACAAGATATCGCTATCAAAGCCGGTAGATAAACATAACCCAAGCTATACGCCGGAAGATCATCGACAGAAGAGCCATGCCAAATAAAGCCTAGCATTCCCGAAATCGCGATAACACAACCACATACAGAGGATGAGCCTACAGCTTTGCGCATTTCCACACCGTGATGGTTAAGGAAAGGCACCGATAAAGAACCACCACCAATACCAGCCAAGCTTGAAACCAAACCAATACCGCCACCACATAACATGGTCTTAGCTGAACCCGGCATCGACTTTTGACTCTTAGAGCGGAGCGACAACAACATCTGCAACGACAATACCAAGACAATCACACCAAAGACTTTTGGCAGATATTGAGCAGGAATAACGTCGGCGACAAAAGAACCTAGGAAACCACCAATCACCACACCAGGCATCAACCACTTAACGACAAAAAGTTCCACATTACCCAATTTTAAATGGTTAATTGCAGACGATCCCGAGGTAACAATAATGGTTGATAACGAGGTTGCCAATGCCATTTGCATCGCAAACTCTTGAGGAATACCCGCTTTAGGAAGCAAAAATAGCAAGGCAGGAACGACCAGCAAACCACCACCAATGCCTAGCAAGCCCGCTAAAACACCAACAATAGCACCAAGGCCTGCTAACAAGCCTATCAGTTCATATGACACGTTAAATCCTATTTTTTACCTGCTCGAATGAAGCCTGTAAATTCACGCTCTTCGAAATAGTTCAGCATCATACTATAGATGTCACTACCATATGGTTTTGAAAGCGCTCTATTTGCCAAATCCTGTAATTCACTCAAGTTAGATTGGCGAATCAAATATTTAGTCCTCGCGACATTCGAGGTATTCATACTTAACGTCTCATACCCCAACCCAATCAGTAACAACGCGCCCATAGGATCACCAGCTAGCTCGCCACAAATACACACAGGTAATTGATGTTGCTTACAAGTATCATGAATTTGTTTTAATGCCATGATCACCGCAGGGTGCATTGATTCATAGACATCGGATACTCGTGAATTGTTCCGATCAACCGCTAATAAATATTGAGTTAAGTCGTTGGTACCGACTGAAACAAAGTCGACCTTATCAGCAATCAGCGGCAGTATGTAAAGCATTGATGGCACTTCAATCATGATACCAACGCGAGGCATACGCACTCGGTTATCAAGCTCATGCACTTCGTCATACGCTTGTTCAATAAGTTGTAGCGCGTCATCCAGTTCCTGCGCACCAGAGATCATCGGCAGCAAAATACTCAAGTTATGGCTTTCACAGCTCGCACGTAGCATGGCACGTAACTGAATAATAAAGATGTCAGGATGATCGAGCGTAAAACGAATACCACGCCAGCCAAGGAATGGGTTGTCCTCTTCGATAGGGAAATAAGGTAAGGCCTTATCGCCACCGATATCGAGTGTACGCATCACCACTTGCTTCTCAGGGTAGCTCGCGAGTACAGAACGGTATTGCTTGAATTGTTCGTCCTCTGACGGGAACCTCTGCTGTAACAAGAAAGAAATTTCGGTTCGATACAGCCCCACCCCATCAACGCCTTGGTTGATAGCGATATTGGTGTCGGCACTCAAGCCCGCATTAAGCAGGATCCCGACTTGCTGGTTGTCTTGCGTTTTTGCCGGTAAGTATAGTTCTCGATTGACCATCGAAGAGAGCTCACTCTCTTCTAGAATCAGCCCTTGATATTCTTTGAGCAGGTTTTGAGTCGGCTCAATAAAGATCTCGCCACTATACCCGTCAACAATCGCTTGCTTACCATTAGCTTGAGCAAGATTTAGGTTAACCCCCATAACAGAAGGAATACCCAAAGCTCGAGATAAAATCGCGGCATGTGAATTCGCCGCCCCTTCCAAAGAAATAACCGCTAAAAGTTTTTCTTTGGGAATAGAGGCCAATACCGAAGCCGTTAGCTCTCGAACCACCAAAATAATTGGCTTATCTAGCGTGCGAAGTTCATGTTCAGAATTGTGAAGAAAATAGAGCAATCTTTGACCAAGCTCTCGGATGTCTTGTGCCCTCTCACGAAGGTACACGTCTGACATACGAGCAAAGCGATTCGAGTAACTCTCAACAACCTGCCTTAATGCCCAATCAGCCTTATCGCCTTTCTGGATTTGGCTCTTAAGATCCTTACGTAACATTGGATCGTTGAGTAAGTGAGTAAACAGGTCAAAGATCGCCAACGCGTCTTTATTGATTTCACTGTCTAGGCGCTTTCGCATTCGCTTAAAGTCATTGAGAGCATTTTCGACGGCGACTGCCAGCATTTCATGCTCTCTTTCAACATTAAGCGTCGATGCTGGATAAACATCGGTAAGTTCAGGCTGAGTGTTGTCCCACCATAAATCGCCAATCGCAACGCCCGATGAAGCTGCAATACCTTTAATCTTAGGTAGCTTCTGTTGCTCTAAAAGCCAATGGCCTTGAGTTTGAGCGTGCGCCACAATGACCGCAAGTTGTGCTGAGAGAGTGACAAGGAAGGATTCTTCCATCTCACTGAATAAACGAGGAGACTTCTGTTGAATAACCAATACGCCAAGCACTTGCTTGCGATGGATAATCGGAGTGCCGAGAAAAGAGTGATAAACCTTTTCTCCAAGCTCTGGAAAAAACTTATAAGCAGGGTGAGCAGACGCTTGTGCAAGGTTGATAGGTTCAGCACTTCTTTTAACAAGGCCAACCAGACCTTCGTCAAAACCAATGTGAATGCTATTGCCTTTGAAGATCAGGCCTTGAGTTGCCATCAACTCAAGACGCTGCATATCATTATTTGCCAAATACACGGTGCAACATTCCGTCTGCATCGCACTGCATGTCTCTTTAACCAAAATATCAAGAGCCGTCGACACATCTTCAACTCTTGATACGTGTTCAACTATTTCCCTTAGTTGACTGAGCATGCTTAACCTCTACGCAATTTGCGTTTTCCTTTTGTTTTTCGCTCTTTAAACGGCATTGCTAAAGATGCGAATTCTTTCATCGCTCGACGGTAAACATCTCGCTTGAAAGAAACAACTTGTCGAACTGGGTACCAGTAACTCACCCAACGCCAACCATCAAACTCAGGTGTACTTCCACGCTGCATATTGATCTGCGATTCATCGCAATCTAAGCGTAAAAGGAACCACTTCTGTTTTTGTCCAATACAGACAGGTTTAGAATCCCACCGAACCAGTCGTTTGGGCAGCTTATAGCGTAACCAATGACGACTTGTCGCGACGATCTTTACATCCTTTTTAGTAAGGCCAACCTCTTCATACAACTCGCGGTACATTGCCTGTTCCGGAGTTTCACCTTCATCTATCCCCCCTTGAGGGAATTGCCATGAATGTTGCCCGTATCGTTTAGCCCAGAAGACCTGACCATGGTTGTTACAGATTACAATACCAACATTTAATCGGTAACCATCGCCATCTATCACTGGCCAACCTCTATCTAAATTTTTAATTACTCTGATTTTTCCACATATCCCCAATCGGAGCAAACTTAGTGACGTGACAAGCGCTATATTTATGAATATTAACTAAGAATATGGATAAGTTTTGCTCAAATTCTAGTTACCCACACAATAGTGAGACATAGACCACATTTATTCACCTTTTCTGTGAATAACTATGTGAAGAATTACCCGCAATCGTTTTTTTTAATCCATAGATTCATCAACACCAAAAACACCAAGTCGAACAAATTTAATTTATTCCATTAAAAATCAATAATTTAAAATTAATTTTTCATTTTCAAAAACATTAGAAAAGTAAAAGATCTTTCAAAAACTGAACGTGGTTAAAGATCAACCACTCCGATGTTTATCCACACTAGTAAGTGAAAGATTCATTTTTAACCCCATTTGGCAAGCATTTAATCCACCATAAACTCCTGTTTATTTATCCACTAAATTAATATTTCAATTAATTACCTTTATGTCCTGTGGATAACCATGAGTTTGATCCCTTTCCTAACAAGGAGATCATTTCTTAACCAGTCGTCATATGGTGATAACTTCTGGTAAAATCATTTTTTTGATCATGCCTTTTATTATGAAACCAGAACCACAAACACAACAAGAGCTGCTAGACAGAGCGTATGCTATCGCCGGAATGACCTTTAAAGAGCTCGCCGATGAAGCTGAGATGGTGATGCCAAACGACCTCAAGCGTGATAAAGGCTGGGTTGGACAGCTATTGGAATGGCACTTGGGTGCGCCCGCTGGCAGCAAGCCAGAACAAGATTTTGCCAAACTCGGTATCGAGCTTAAAAGCATCCCGATTGGCTACTCTGGAAAGCCACTCGAAACCACCTTTGTTTGTGTCGCTCCATTGATGGGCGTGCAAGGCATAACTTGGGAAACCAGTCACGTTCGAAACAAGCTATCTAAAGTGTTGTGGATCCCTGTTGAGGGAGAAAGAGAGATCCCGCTGGCAGAAAGGCATGTTGGCTCCCCATTACTCTGGACACCAAGCCTAGCTGAAAACGAACTCCTGAAAAGAGATTGGGAAGAGCTGATGGAGTTGATCGTGTTGGGTAACGTTGAGCAGATAACAGCAAGACACGGTGAAGCACTGCATTTACGACCAAAAGCGGCCAACAGTCGCGTGTTAACAGAAGCTTACGGTGCAAGTGGAAAACCTATCAAGACTAAGCCACGTGGTTTCTATCTACGGACTCAATTCACCCATAAATTGCTGACAACCCATTACGCATAGAGCTTTTATTTAGAATAGATGGACCAAACTATCAGTATGTTACAAACCGCCAGTAACTAGAATCAATCTCTAGCTACAAACGCTCTCTAATGAGGTTTGAGCGCCAGTTCAATATCACAGTAGCTTTGGCTTGGCTCATTACCAAACTCATCATAGGCGTTGTGTAAGCGAAGATACGCCTTTTCAAAACCGAGCCGGAGCAACTCTTCTTTCACTTGATCCAAGGATCCAAAGTGAAGCGGCTCACCGTCTTGCTTTACCGGTTCTAGCTTGTGTTTATATTCCACTGCTAATAGATATTCCGAGATATCGGAACAGCCAATAACGTATACCTTTGGTGTTTGATAAGAGTCTTTGTGCTCTCCATGTAACCACATGTCTAATTGATGCTTTTGCATAGCCAGCCTCCCTTGCTCTATAAAGCGTAGTAGAACTCTTTTTCTTTACTAGATAACGACTTAAAAAAGCACACATAACGGCTTAAAAAAGCAAAAAAGAGAAGCAAGTGCTTCTCTTTTTTGGCCAGTTCTAGTTCAAAAGCTTGCACTTCCGACGCCACAACTATCGCTGATATTTATCTTAAGGGGTGAAAGGCGCTATCACCCCACAAGATTACGTCGGTATTCGCGCGCTTAAGACTCGACGAAGGTGACGAACTCGACGTTCAATCGTAACGACTTCAGGTTCAGAAAAACCAATTGGTCGACCATCGGCTTCAAGGCCAATATCTCTCAATAAATGAGTATTGTTCCATGGTAGATCGTATGAACTACGACGAACTTTTCGTTGCCATTCACGTTCTTCACGACGAAGGTCTGCACGGATAAGGACTGTTGCTAGTTTTAAGTATACTGAGTGACGCATAATAACTCTCCAGTTGTAAAATAAACTGAGGAAAAATAGCGTATTAGATAGTATGAGGGCTTCTCACTTAGCTGCTATTTTTCCGCAGCCAAATAAGGGTACGGATCTATTAGTTAGGTTTATCTTGGGTGTTTAGATCGGCCATGGCTGATGTTTGTGACATAACTGTCACCATGTCAGTACACGGATCAAACGACGCGCAAATATGCTGTATAAAATCGAAATGTTTCATTTGCGCCTCCAAACTAACTAAAAAATCCAAAAAGAAATGAGATAATAAAAGCAAATAAGTCTTTGTTAAACCATTGCTTTCACGGTTAAAGTCTAACCAAGTGAGTATATTATTCAACCGATAATTGATTAACAATTTCAAAACAAATGATTCACCCAAAATATCAGTTGCATATCACTTTATATATAACATATTCACTATGATTATATAAAATCACAGAACATCTATCTTAAAGACCGAGCCTCCAATAGCTCAATCTATCAATCTATCAGCAGTCAACGATCAACGATCAACGATCAACGAGAAGTTGTAGCAATGGATATAAAAAAACCACGCATCATGCGTGGCTCTTAGATTTACACTAACTGGATAGAATCAATGAATAGAGAGCTCTAAACAACACCTTCAGAAATCAGGCTATGTTTATTCAGCAATCGGTACATGGTTGCACGCGAAACTCCAAGCTCCTTAGCGGCCAACGATACTTGACCACCATAAGATTCCAGAACAATCAGCAACGCATCTCGCTCTGAACGCTCACGGATACTTTTGAGACTGCGGCGCTCATCATTCTGTTTTGGTAAATCCAGTTGTTGATCGTCAATGATCACCGCATCCGACATCAGCACGACACGCTTAATTTGATTCATCAACTCACGCACATTACCCGGCCAGTGATAACGATTCATCGAGCGGATAGCATCGTCTGAAAAGCTCTTCGCTTGAGCATTAAACTCTTTTGAATACTCACGTAGAAAATGATTAGCCAATACTGAAATATCACTCACTCGCTCTTTTAAGCTCGGAACGTGAATACGCAGAACATTGATGTAATGATAAAGCTCTTCATTGAAGTCGCCCTCGATCAATGCCTTTTCGATATCAGAAGAGTTCGCGGCCAGAATACGCACATCGACAGGTTTAGGACCATCCGCAGTTTCAATTTTACCTTCTTGTAAGAAACGCAGCAGGTTCAACTGCTGATTGCGTGGCATCGCCAATACATCATTGAGTAAGATGGTTCCGCCGTCGGCTTCTTCCAACAGACAAGGTGCTGCAGCGGGCTGTGCAGAGATACCAAATACCTCGGCCTCTATTCTCATTTCAGATAAGGCACGACAATTGACCGTTAAAAATGGCTTTTGCGCTCGCGAAGAGTTTTGATGAATTGAGCGTGCAACCGTCTCTTTTCCTGCTCCACTCTCTCCGTAAATCAGGATACTGACATCAGTCGGCCCAATGCGCTTTACTTGGTCTCTCAAACGCTTCACAGCCACAGAGTCGCCAAGCAAACCCATATTGTTGTTGATGCCGTAATTCGGCCATACTTTCTGCTCAAGCTTGAGCATACCCAATTGGTGACCAATGGTACTCAATAACTGGGCATCTGGGATTGGCGCCGTGAAAAAGTCGATACAGAAGTTCACGATAAATTGGCAAATGGTATCAGAGCTCAATTGCGATTCACGAATAAAAGCGAGCCATCTTACTTGCTTGTTGTTGCTCACGAGATTAGCGATACCGTTAAGGCTAAACTCATCATGACTAAGATCCACAATGCCAATGCATGGGCCAATGTCAGCAATCAAGGCATCGGCTTTTCGTAAATCTGCACACTGGGTACATTGCCAACCCACTTGCTCTAACACTGATAACCAGGGTTCGTACGCACCACCAACGACGATAAGAGAACCTGGTAAGGAATCCATCTTAAATTGAGTTCCCATCCTTCTTCCTTATTCTATTTTTATTTAAATCAAGCTAATACGAGTCACTGCTTCATCGTTCGACAAAATGCCACGAGATCGTATTCAGCGCAGGACGTATAGTAGTGAGACTATCTTAGATTTTATGTCTCAATAGTAAGACTATGTCAGAAATAATGGTTTTTCGAATCAAGAGTGGGGTACAGGCTAGGTTTTGCAGCCTAAAAACAGAAAAAGCCACCCGAAGGTGGCTTTTTTAATTAGATGGGCTGTTACATCCCATAAGCGAGTATTACGCTTGTGGACGCATTGCCGGGAACAAGATCACGTCACGGATTGTGTGCGTATTTGTAAATAGCATCGCTAGACGATCAATACCAATACCTTGACCCGCTGTTGGCGGTAAGCCGTGCTCTAGTGCAGTAATGTAGTCTGCATCGTAGTACATCGCTTCGTCATCACCCGCGTCTTTTGCGTTAACTTGCGCTTTAAAACGCTCATCTTGGTCTTGTGCATCGTTAAGCTCAGAGAAACCATTCGCTACTTCACGGCCACCGATGAAGAACTCAAAGCGGTCAGTGAAGAATGGGTTGCTGTCGCTACGACGAGCCAGTGGAGAGATGTCCGCTGGGTAACCCGTGATGAATGTTGGTTGAATTAGCTGAGGCTCAGCCGTTTCACCAAAGATCTCTTCAAGAAGCTGACCACAAGTCCAGAATTTCTCAACGTACAGACCTACTTCTTCTGCAATTTTAACCATCAATTCTCTGTTCTGAAGATCATCTTCAGTCAGAGCTTGAATGTTTGCATTTTCAGGTGTGTAGTGTTTGATTGCATCGAACATGCTCATGCGAGCGTAAGTGCCACCGAACTCAACCGTTTCGTCACCGTAAGGCATAGAAGTAGAACCAAGAACGTCCATCGCTGCTGTGCTTAGCATCTCTTCCGTTAGATCCATTAGATCTTTGTAGTCAGAGTACGCTTGGTAGAATTCCATCATTGTGAATTCTGGGTTGTGACGTGGAGAAAGACCTTCGTTACGGAAGTTACGGTTGATCTCGAATACACGGTCAAAACCACCAACCACTAGACGCTTAAGGTAAAGCTCAGGTGCAACACGTAGGTACATGTCGATGTCTAATGCGTTGTGATGAGTGATGAATGGACGTGCTGTAGCACCGCCTGGGATCACGTGCATCATTGGCGTTTCAACTTCTAGGTAGCCTTTTGAGCTCATGAAGTTACGGATTGAAGACACAAGCTTAGAACGCACGATGAATGTGTTACGAGAATCTTCGTTCACGATTAGGTCAACGTAACGCTGACGGTAACGCATCTCTTGGTCAGTTAGACCGTGGAACTTCTCTGGTAGAGGACGAAGTGCTTTAGTTAGCAGTTCAAACTCTTCCATGTTCACGTAAAGGTCACCTTTACCAGATTTGTGAAGCGCACCTTTAACACCGATGATGTCACCGATATCTAGGCCTTGGTACTTCTCTTTCAGTACTTTTTGTACGTCTTTCGCTGCGTATGCTTGGATACGACCAGAAGTTTCTTGAATCGCAAGGAATGGACCACGCTTCGCCATAACACGACCAGCGATCGCAACGATGTGGTTAAGCTCTTCTAGCTCTTCCTTAGTCTTCTCACCGAATTCCGCTTGAAGATCGCCAGCTAGGTGCTCGCGACGGAAATCATTTGGGTGACCGTTCGCTTTGCAGTTCAAGCGGATGTGATCCAGCTTGCTACGGCGTTCAGCGATTAGTTTGTTCTCTTCAGGTGAAGAAGCTTCTTGTGCGTTTTCGTTTTGAACAGCATCAGTCATTAGAGATGTACCTTGCTTTTATAATTTGGACAGCTATATTTTTGAAAATATAGGCATTTTTACCAATATTATTGGTAAAGCTTAAGAGTTGGTAAAGCTTACAGACCTGATTTCAGGCTAGCTTCAATAAACTTGTCTAAGTCACCGTCAAGAACCGCTTGAGTATTGCGATTTTCGATGCCGGTGCGCAAATCTTTGATACGAGAATCATCCAGTACGTAAGAGCGGATTTGACTGCCCCAACCGATGTCTGATTTCGTTTCTTCGCTCGCTTGTTTTTCAGCATTTTGTTTTTGAATCTCAAGTTCAAAAAGCTTAGCACGTAGCTGCTTCATCGCTTGGTCTTTGTTCTTATGCTGCGAACGGTCATTCTGACATTGAACCACGGTGTTGGTTGGAACGTGAGTAATACGTACCGCCGATTCCGTGGTGTTTACGTGTTGACCACCAGCACCAGAGGCACGGTATACGTCAATACGTAAGTCAGAAGGATTAATATCGATCGTAATGTTGTCATCAATCTCTGGGTAGATAAACGCAGATGCAAATGAAGTATGACGACGGCCACTTGAATCAAATGGTGACTTACGAACTAGACGGTGAACACCTGTCTCTGTGCGTAACCAACCATAAGCGTATTCACCAGAAATACGTACCGTTGCGCCTTTAAGGCCAGCAACATCACCATCAGACACTTCGATCACTTCGGTCTTGAAGCCTTTCGAATCTGCCCAACGTAAGTACATACGCAACATCATTGAAGTCCAATCTTGAGCTTCTGTACCGCCCGAGCCTGACTGTAAATCGATGTAGCAATCTGATGCGTCGTGATCGCCAGCAAACATACGACGGAATTCCAGTTTTTCTAGCTTAGCTTCTAGCTCTGCTAATTCTGGTTCGATTTCGTCAAACGTTTCTTGGTCTTCTTCTTCAACCGCAAGCTCTAATAGACCCTCAACATCCTCAACACCTTGGTCAAGTTGGTCGATCGTTTCTACTACTGCTTCCAATGCAGAACGTTCTTTACCTAGCGCTTGAGCACGCTCAGGTTCGTTCCATACATCCGGTTGTTCTAATTCTGCGTTTACTTCTTCTAGACGCTCTTTTCTAGCGTCATAGTCAAAGATACCCCCTCAGGATATTTGTGCGTTCAGACACATCCTGCAGACGGTTTTTAATAGGATTGATTTCAAACATTTTAGCTCATCATTTATGAGTAGAATTTAACCGAAGAATTGTACTCAAAAGTGTGACGGAGATACAGAATTTTTTAGAGCGGAAAGCCAAGATTCAACAACTTAATGGAATATAAAATTGACAGACAGAAAAAACACGTGAAATTTGTAAGGGAAAGAAAGAAAACAAGCCCTGCTTTTGAACAGAGCTTGTTGAATTTGGGGCTAAATGATGAACATCATTCAGTGAACGATAACGCTATTTGGCTTCAACTATTTGGCTTCAATATGGTCAACCATCAACTGCAACGATTGGTTGCCACGAAACTCGTTGATATCCAGCTTAAATGCAAGATGAACCGTTTTCACTGACGTATCAGGCCAACGACGTAAATCAACATTGAAAGCAATACCATCAATCATCACATTGGTTGGGTGGCCTTTGTATAGAGGTTCTAGCATCAATTTAAGGTGTTTTTCACCTACCAGTTTTTGATGCAGCACTTTAAACTCACCATCAAAGATCGGTTCTGGGAAAGCTTGGCCCCACGGACCACCTGAACGCAACGTTTCAGCGGTGTGCATTGAGAACTCTTCAGGTAACAGCTCACCATCAGACAAGATAATGCCCTTAAGTGCCGTCTCACCGAGTTCTTTACGCACAACGTCATCAAACATCTTGCTGAATCGCTCGAAGTCTTTTTCCATAATGGTTAAGCCAGCAGCCATTGCGTGACCACCAAACTTCAAGATCAAGCCAGGGTTTTGAGTATCGATTCTGTCTAGCGCATCGCGCATGTGCAAACCTGGAATCGAACGACATGAACCCTTGATGCTGCCTTCACCACCATCAGCAAATGCGATCACTGGGCGGTGATATTTGTCTTTGATACGCGAAGCGAGAATACCGATTACGCCTTGGTGCCAATCACGTTGAAACAGAGCTAAACCAGAAGGCAAATCGTCTTTACCAAATTCAAGGCGCTCACAAAAAGCCATCGCTTCTTGTTTCATGCCCTCTTCGATCTCTTTACGTGTTTGGTTCAAGCCATCTAACTCGCTGGCCATTCGACGCGCGGCATGGATGTTGTTACTCATTAACAGCTCAACACCAAAAGACATGTCATCCAATCGGCCAGCCGCATTGATACGTGGACCAAGCGCAAAACCAAAATCGGAGGCAACTAATCGCTTAGCATCTCGCTTAGCAATTTCAATCAAGGCTTGAATACCCGGACGAGCTTTGCCCGCACGAATGCGTTGTAGCCCTTGGTGCACCAAGATTCGGTTATTTTCATCAAGTGGAACCACATCCGCAACAGTACCCAGTGCCACTAGGTCAATCAGTTCCATCAACTTGGGCTCTGTCATACCGTGTTGAACAAACCAGCCCAACTTACGCATGTGAACACACAACGCCATCATTAGATAAAAGGCGACACCCACACCCGCTAGCGCTTTTGAAGGAAATGCACAGCTTTCAAGGTTCGGATTGACCATCGCATCGGCGATTGGCAGTTCATTGCCTGGCAAGTGATGATCGGTAACCAGCACATCAAGGCCTTGCTCTTTAGCGAAACGGACACCGTCAATCGAAGAGACACCGTTGTCCACGGTCATGATCACTTCAGCACCAAGTTCGATCGCCTGTTCGACAACCTCAGGGCTCAAGCCATAACCATCTTCAAAACGGTTTGGTACTAGATAATCAACGTTAGAGCTGCCCAACATACGCAGAGCAAGCACAGACAACGCCGAACTGGTTGCGCCATCGGCATCAAAGTCACCAACAATGATGATGCGCTTTTGCTGCTGAATGGCTTTGAACAACAATTCAACCGCAGCATCAATGCCGCCCAGTTTTTGATAAGAGTGCAAGCCTTTCGCTGCTGTCTCTAGTTGGTCAGCACTGTCGATTCCGCGACTCACATAAATGCGCTTTAACAAGTCAGGTAAGTGAGCAGGTAAGACTGAAGTGTCGACCTCAGGACGGCGTTGGATCTCTATCATATAAAAATGGGCCTGATATTAATCAGGCCACTCCTTAAATCAAAAACATGGGGGATAAATTGGCAATACAGAAACGATATTATTGCTCTAAACGTTGAAGAAGTTGTGCTGGCGGTAAGTAACCACTCACCAACTCACCGCTTGCTAGTACGATAGCAGGTGTGCCATTGATGCCAAGCTCACGACCCAATTGGTATTGTTTGGCGATGATCTGTTTCTGCTCTGCTAGGTCTTTACCAGACGCTGGCATTTGACGGTTTACTTTAGCATCGTGCATGGCTGTTTTTGGATCATCTGAAGCCCAGATTGCCGCCATTTGATCGGCAACTTGTCCTGTCGCACCTTGGCGTGGGTAAGCCATGTAACGAACGGTAATACCTAGATCGTTATAGCCTTGCATTTGGCTGTGCAGACGAACACAGTAGCCACAGGTAATGTCAGTAAATACCGTCACAACATACTTTTCGTTATCGGCTTTATATTCGATAACCGTATCCGACATCGCCGCGACCTTTTCAGCATTAAGTGGAGCTTGACGCTCAGCCAAAACGTCACTGAATTTGCCGTTATCATCCAGAGAGTAAAGAGTGCCGGCTAGAAAGTGATCGCCCTCTGGAGAAGAAAAGATAATGCCACTGTTAGTTTGAATCTCTAATAGGCCATCAATGTCTGAAGGAACAATCTTCTCTACCTTGATACCGATTTTTTCAAAACGCTTAGTTAACGCTGCTGTATCAATAACTTGAGCTGGAGCAACTTCTACGGCTGTTGATGTTTGTTCGACTTTCGCTTCTGATGCATTACATGCAGTAATCATGAGAGGAAGCACTAATAGAGGAAGACGGCGTAATACGCTCATTAAGTTCACCTTAAAAATAAATGGATTTAAGCACGTGGGTGATGCTGCGCGTGAATTTGCTTCAGCCTTTCGGTCGCCACGTGAGTATAAATTTGGGTTGTCGATAAGTCACTATGCCCAAGCAACATCTGTACGACCCTGAGATCTGCGCCATAGTTCAGTAAATGAGTCGCAAAAGCGTGTCTTAACACGTGTGGTGACAATAGCTCTGTGTCTATACCAGCAACAACCGAGTAATGCTTAATACGATACCAAAACGTCTGACGGGTCATTTGCTTGGCGCGTTTACTCGGAAAAACCACATCAGAACTGTTTTCGCCGAGCAGTTGTGGCCGACCTTGCTCAATAAAAGTCTCAATCCAGTCCACGGCATTTTCGCCCATTGGCACCAAGCGCTCTTTACCGCCTTTACCAATAACACGCACCACGCCTTGTCTTAGGCTGATATTTTCCATCGTCAAACTGACTAACTCGGTAACACGAAGACCAGTTGCATATAATAACTCAAGCATCGCTTTATCGCGAAGTTCAATAGGGTCATTGGGATCAGGAGCCTCTAGCAGTGCATTAACTTGCTCTTCACTCAAATCTTTTGGCAAGCGTTGTGGCAGCTTAGGGCTGATCAACAATGCACTCGGATCATCGCCTCTCACTTTCTCGCGGTGCAAGTATTGGAACAAGCGACGAATCGCCGACAACATGCGAGCACGGGAAGTCTGCTTAAAATCGGCGTCGGCTAACCAGCCTTGATAATCCTGTAGCCCTGAAAGGCTAATAAAGTCGAGGCGGTAATTGTTCTTTTCCATCCACGTTAGAAGCTTGGACAAGTCGGTACGATATGAGACAAGCGTATTCTCCGATAACCCCCTCTCCATCCACATAGCATCTAAAAACTGCTCAACGAGACCGTGGTCTGCGCTCTGCCCTTGAGGCGACTGCATAGTGTTACTCACAATATTGGAAACTGTTTTGAGAGTATGTCAGAGCAAATATGAATGCCATAAAAATTACGACTTGAGCGGATAATCGCTGCAATCGAAGTCGATTTATGGTTAGAATTCGCCATCTGAAATTAAAATCGAACGTTTGCTATGAAAATTGGATTATTTTACGGCTCAACCACCTGCTATACCGAAATGGCAGCAGAGAAAATTCGCGGCATTATTGGTGAAGACCTAGTTGATATCCATAACGTGAAAGAAACCCCTCTTTCTTTTATGGCGGACTACGACCTTTTACTGCTTGGTATCTCAACGTGGGATTTCGGTGAAATCCAAGAAGACTGGAATGAGTTGTGGGAAGACATCGCAACAACGCCAATGAAAGGTAAGGTGGTGGCTCTGTTTGGTCTAGGTGACCAAGAGGGCTACGGTGAGTGGTTCTTAGATGCGATGGGTCTATTGCATGATGAATTGAAAACCGCAGGCGCTGAGTTTGTCGGCTTCTGGCCAAACGATGACAGCTACGAATTCGAAGCATCTAAAGCATTAACAGAAGACAAGTCTCAGTTTGTTGGTTTGGCTCTGGATGAAGATTCACAGTACGAACTCAGCGACGAACGTATCGCAACTTGGGTTGAACAAGTCCTCGTCGAGTACAGCGAAAAGCTATAAGTTCTGCTTCCTTAGAGTTCAGAGCTAAGAACTAAGAACTAAGAACTAAAAGCTTCAGGCAGAAAGAACATCATCGATTAGATACAAAAAGGCCTCATTACTGCGAAGTAATGAGGCCTTTTCTATTTCATCTCGAAGGACAATCTAATCTCAACGGAAGATTAAACGGTCTCTTCAGCCATCTCTTGTTCTGTTGCTTTACCAACAAAGAACATGCAGATGATTGCAGCAGCAGTTGGAAGTAACCAACCCATACCAATCTCAAATAGTGGCAGCATCTTAAGTGCAGACACATCTACACCCGCTACTTTAGCGCCATCAATAAGAGCGAACAGTAGAGACACTAATACAACCACACGGTAAGCGGCTTTTGGATTAGGGAAACGGCTACGCAAGAATGTCAGTGCGACCAAAGCGATAGCGACTGGGTACAGTGCAAACAGTACTGGGACAGACAGAGAAATCAGTTGAGAAAGGCCAACGTTCGCTACAGTTGCACAAGCTACACCGTTGATGATTACCCAAGTCTTGTAAGACAAAGGCGTTAGCGAGCTGAAGTAATCAGAACATGCTGAAACAAGGCCAATCGCCGTTGTTAGACACGCCAGTAATACGATCACTGAAAGCACTAGCTGACCTGATGGGCCAAACAGTGATTGAACGTAAAGGCTTAAGATAGCACCGCCATTGTCCGCACCCGCTGCGACTGTTGCGCTTGTTGCGCCCAAGAAGAACAGAGAGATATAAACAAACGCTAGACCAGCCGCGGCAATACAACCTGCGCTGATAAGGTACTTAGTCGTCGCTGCACGATCAGTAATGCCCTTGCTGCGAATCGCATCAACGATCAGCATACCAAACATCAACGAAGCAAACGTATCCATGGTGTTGTAGCCTTCAAGGAAACCTTTGGTCAGTGGCTGAGTAATGTACTCACCGTGAGCCGCAAGAATGTCGCCTTGTGGGTTAACGAACACAGCAACTGCCAGTACAACCAAACCAACAAATAGTGCAGGTGTCAGTACCTTGCCGATTACGTCGATAAGCTTACCTTGCGACCATGAGAAGAACATCGCTACCACAAAAAATGCAATCGAAAAAAGAGTGAGGTGAGCTTGAGAGGCATCGATGAAGAACGGTTTCACCGCCATCTCATAAGCAACAAGGCCGGTACGTGGCGCAGCGAATGCAGGACCGATGATGATAAAGATCAGCACAGCCATGATAGTTGCAGCTCGCTTTGGAAGATCTTTCGTTAGATGACCCCAAGAGCCACCAGCCACTGCAACTGCGACGATAGTGATTAACGGCAGACCAACGGCGGTCAGCAGGAAACCAGACATCGCTGGAAGAAAGTGGTCACCAGCTAATTGGCCAGCAAGAGGTGGGAAGATGATGTTACCCGCACCTAAGAAAAACGCAAAAAGCATAAAGCCCAATGCCATTATATCTGTTAGTTTTAGACTCTGTTTCACAGATAATCCTTAATTATATTTATGAATTTATGTTGTGCTTACGTGAATGTTACAGCTAGAAGCTGCCAATCAATCTATAAAATAGTCGCGCATAATGACGAAACACTTGGCTAGCTGCAAGTCACCACAAAAAAACACCATATAAATTTGCATTTTAGAACCAAAAGCAGTGGATTCCACTGGATATGGAAATATTGCCATAATTATAAGCTAACCATAATTAACAACAATGAATTCTCAAATAGAACATTGAGCCATACAATTAATTAACATTAGAGCTAATCACTTAAAATATATCGATATCCAGAACATTCATGAAAGACAAAAAAACCGAAACCAAAAGCTTCAATTTCAAAAAATTCTCGATTTACGGAGGACAAAGCGGCATGCCCGTCAGTACCGATGGCGTGTTACTTGGCGCGTGGGTAAGCCTGCCACAAAGATCATGTGTACTCGATATTGGAACAGGAACAGGTCTGTTAGCCTTGATGGCTGCGCAGCGTTTTGAGGATGCTTCAATCTCTGCGATAGATATTGATCAGCACGCCATTGATGCTGCCACAGTCAATATTGAGCAGTCGCCTTGGCAAGATCGCATCTCCCTTCATCATGGCAGCGTGTTAACCACGGATTTCTCGCAACGATTTGATGCAATAATTTGTAATCCGCCCTACTTCAACTCTGGAGAGCAGGCACAGCAAAGCCAAAGAGCCACCGCGAGACACACCAATAGCTTGGATCACCTTGAGCTTGCTCAGCGTTGTTTCGAGATAACGACTGATGTCGCCACCGCCAGTTTTATACTGCCGACGACCGAGGGAGAAGGCTTCATCAAGCTTGCCCAACAATGTGGTTGGTACCTAGCAAAGCGCCTTGATGTGAAAACAACAGACAGAAAGCCGGCAATTCGAGTCCTGTTTGAATTGTCTAAAGATCCTGTTTGTGAGCAAGATTTGCAGCGTGAATCGCTTACGATCCATCACGATGGCGGTTATAGCGAGGCATTTATTGCCCTTACTAAAGATTTTTATCTCAAGATGTAGCAAATACCATGTGATCCTAATCACTAATGCTTCTATAATGTCCGACTACTCTTTTTTATCGTCTGCTTTTTGAGGCAGAAACATTTATTGCTTGTGGAGAAACAACAGTGATCAGAACCTTTGCAGAACTCGATCTAAACCAAGAGCTGCTTAAAGCAATTGACGAAATGGGCTACGAACGCCCAACACAGATACAAGCTGAAGCAATCCCGCAAGCGTTAGATGGAAGAGACGTTTTGGCTTCTGCGCCAACAGGTACTGGTAAAACAGCATCATTTGTATTGCCAGCACTGCAATACCTACTGGATTTCCCACGTAAGAAATCTGGCCCTGCACGTATGCTTATCCTAACGCCAACGCGTGAACTAGCAATGCAGATCACCGAACAAGCACGTGAGCTTGCTAAATACACCAGCCTGAACATCTTTACGATCACGGGCGGTGTGATGTACCAAGAGCACGCTGACATCTTAAGTACAACCCAAGATATCGTGGTGGCAACACCCGGTCGTCTGATGGAATACATTGAGGGTGAGCGTTTCGATTGTCGTGCGATTGAATGGCTGGTTCTCGATGAAGCAGACCGTATGCTAGACATGGGCTTTGGCCCTGTTGTTGACCGTCTGTCTGCAGAGTGTCGCTGGCGTAAACAAACTTTACTTTTCTCAGCAACACTAGAAGGTAAAGGCATTGAAGGTTTCACTGAAGATCTACTGAAAAACCCAGCAGAGATCGATGCTAAATCATCACTGCGTGAACGTAAGAAGATCACTCAATGGTATCACCGCGCCGATTCAGCTAAGCACAAGCTTAATATCCTAAAACATATCATCACAGAGCAAGCTGAACGCAGCATCATCTTCTTGAAGACGCGTGATCGCCTAGGTGAGCTACGAGCTCAACTAGAAAGTGCACAGATTCCATGTGTGTGGATTCAAGGTGAAATGCCTCAAGATCGTCGTAACAACGCGATTTCTCGTTTCCGCGATGGTTCTATCAACGTACTGCTAGCAACTGACGTCGCAGCTCGTGGTATCGATCTTCCTGATGTGAGCCACGTTATTAACTACGACATGCCGCGTACAGCAGATGTCTACCTTCACCGTATCGGCCGTACGGCTCGTGCAGGTAAGAAAGGTAACGCGGTTTCTATCATTGAAGCGCACGATCAGCTAATGATTGAACGTGTGGCTCGTTACACTGAAGATGCGATCAAAGAACGCTTCATCGAAGGCATGCGCCCAACGCATAAGAAAGCCGCGGTAACGAAGAAGAAGAAACCGAAGAAAGAAGACAAGAAAGCGGTAGCGAAGCAAAAAATTGCTAAGAAAAAGAAAATCGCAAAGAAAAAGAAAGCCGTTAAGAACAAGTAATCTAACCGCCTTTCAATGATTCAACAAAAAGCCCCATGCAGTTATCTGCATGGGGCTTTTCTTTGTCTGGTTTATTATTGTCTGGCTTGTTATCAGGCTAAATAACTAGGCCTCTAATTTTAATTACCGACTCAAACCGAGAGTAACTAATTAACCAATAGTAACTAATTAACCAAGAGCTACTAGTTTTGCTCTTCACGCTTGAAGACGAGCTCTTTCGCGTTCGACTCTTCTTCAACGAAGTAGTAACCCGCCGTATCAAATTTGGTCAGCGCTTCAACGGAATCGATTTTGTTCTCAATGATGTAGCGAGCCATCATGCCACGCGCTTTCTTGGCGTAAAAACTGATCACCTTGTACTGACCATTCTTACAGTCTTTAAAAACTGGCGTGATGATTTGACCATCGAGGCTCTTCGGCTTCACCGCTTTAAAGTATTCGTTCGATGCTAGGTTGATCAACACATTGTCGCCTTGAGCATTCAATGCTTCATTCAGCTTATCAGTGATGATATTGCCCCAGAACTGGTACAAGTTAGTGCCACGCTCATTAGCTAAGCGTGTGCCCATCTCTAGGCGGTAAGGCTGCATCAGATCTAACGGCTTAAGCAAGCCATATAACCCAGAAAGCATACGCAGGTGATTCTGTGCGTAGTCAAAATCATCGTCCGACAGTGTTTCAGCATCTAGGCCAGTGTACACATCGCCCTTAAAGGCTAGGATTGCTTGGCGTGCATTGTCTTGGGTAAAGGTCTCACTCCACTGCTCAAAGCGCGCTACGTTCAGCCCAGCAATCTTATCGCTTACTTTCATCAGAGCTGAAACATCAGCAGGTGTCAGCTTACGACACACTTCAATAAGCTCTGCAGAGTGTTCAACAAACTCTGGCTGGCTGAAGCGCTCAGTCGCTAATGGTGATTCGTAATCTAATGTCTTGGCTGGAGAAACGACAACTAACATAACTTTACCCTAATCGGTTATCTAACTGGATGCAGCTAGAGTATAGAAAAAACATCAACTTGTCTTTATGACTCTTCCTATTACTTTGATAGACAGATCTAGCTATAAGTCGCTTACAAAGAAAAGGTCGCTTGCAAAGAAAAATCGTTTACAAAGAAAAGGTCGCAGACAAAGCAAAAATCACTCACCAAGAAAAACTGCAGACAGATAGAAATTGTAAACAGATAGAAATCGCAGGCAAAGAAAAAGGCTAAGGTCGAAACCTTAGCCTTTCTAATGATTTTAGGATGAGTGATGAATCACTCCAACAAGATTACTTCTTCTTGTTGTTAACCCAAATACCATCTTCCAATTGAGCCTTAAGCTCAGGGAAATCATCCGCATCAAACGTGGGTACTTTACCCGCGTCTAATTGACGGTTGTAGTCTTTCGCTAGCTTAATCACGATGCCCGATAGCAAGATGATCGCTACCAAGTTCACAATCGCCATTAGACCCATCGATACGTCAGCCAATGCCCATACCGTTGGCAGTGTCGCGAGAGAGCCGAACATAACCATACCCAATACAACGATACGGAACAGCACTAGGCCTTTCTTGTTGTTGTGCTCAAGGAAGATAAGGTTCGTTTCAGCGTACGAGTAGTTTGCAATGATTGAAGTGAAAGCGAAGAAGAAAATCGCTACCGCGACAAAGATGCCACCCCATTCGCCTACTTGTGCCGTTAGTGCACGTTGCGTTAGTTCGATCCCCGTTACTTCACCGTGCGGTACATACTCACCAGACATCAGGATGATTGCTACTGTTGCAGAACAGATAACAATTGTGTCCATGAACACGCCTAGCATTTGCACATAACCTTGTGATGCTGGGTGTGGTGGGTAAGGCGTAGCAGAAGCTGCTGCGTTTGGCGCAGAACCCATACCCGCTTCGTTCGAGAACAAACCACGTTTGATGCCGTTAATCATCGCTTGTGCGATCGCGTAACCTAGGCCACCCGCTGCTGCTTCTTGCAGACCGAATGCACTCTTGAAGATAAGAGCCAGAACTTCAGGCACTTTCTCAATGTTCATTAGCATTACGTAGATAGCGATAGCTAAGTAAGCCAGTGCCATGATTGGAACAATGATTTCTGCAGTGCGGGCAATCTTACGGATACCACCGAAGATAACGAATGCAGAGATAATTACGATACCAACACCAACGTAGCCACGCTCAAAGTCGAATGCCGTGTTCATTGCACTTGCAATCGCGTTCGCTTGAACCGCGTTGAATACTAGACCAAATGCGATGATTAGGAAGATAGAGAATAGAACCCCCATCCAACGCATACCTAGGCCTTTCTCCATGTAGTATGCAGGGCCGCCACGGTAGTTACCGTCGTTATCACGCGTTTTGTATAGCTGTGCTAGTGTGCTTTCAGCAAATGATGTTGCCATACCTAGCATGGCGATTAGCCACATCCAGAAGATAGCACCAGGGCCACCGGCGGTTAGTGCCACAGCAACACCTGCCATGTTACCTGTACCTACACGAGCAGCAAGACTAGTACAAAGAGCTTGGAAAGAAGAGATACCAGCACTGTCTGCTTTACGGCTGTTTCTAAGAACAGAGAACATGTGGCCGAAATGGCGGAATTGAATGAAGCCTAGTCGTACAGTGAAGTAGATACCCACACCAACGAGTAAGTAAACTAAGATAGATCCCCAAAGGAGATCGTTCATCAAATTGATTAAGTCTGTCACGTGAACCTCGTAATTGAGTTTAAGCACCGATCTTGCTTCCGAGCCTTCCTCTAGATCACCTATGCCAGTGTCAATAGTTGTGTCGGCATTAGATTTATATTTATTTGTTGCGATCTAGATTGTAAATGTCGCTTCATGCATCCATTTTACGTATCAGTGTATTTTTTGACGGGCGGATAATGCAGCGAGATGGCCTAAAAATCAATATGCAAATACATTTATATTAAAATGACATTTCACTAATAACACACCTTTTGTTAACACAATTTTCAACAATACAGCCCAATAAAAGTCACATTATCGGGACATAATATCAACAACAACCAAGGCACCACCAAAACAAGAACGTCATCCTATAAAGATGACGTCAGCCTAGGTTTTACAAGGTATAGTGAAGATCTGTATTTTTTTCTAGGGCAATGAGAACCCGCTACCGCACGGCGCAATACGCACTTAAATGCAGTGTAGTAAAAATACCATTCCATTCGCACAATGAATTAACATTCCATAACCCCTAATTTAATCGTTTACTTAGGTTTGTTTGCTTGTTTTTTGTACATAAAAATCTCCACAATGTGTGAGCATGCATAAGAAAACAGAACAAAACCTTCATAGATTTGAAACAAATGAGAAACAAATCAAGGTTATTGTGAACCTAAATATGATATTTAATGGTTCGTAAGAACGATTCCCACGGAAGGAGATATGGCTTATGGATAGCTTTCAATTCGATGAACTATCAGAACTAGAAATGCCTCGTGCAACTCAAAAAACTCGCTCTAAACCACTCAAGCGTAAATGGCGAGAAATCGAGGCAATCAACGATCGTAGACAGCTTGAGAAAGAGCTCAGAGAGATGAATCTCGGTCTCGATTTTAGCCTTGATGATATAAAGCTTTAATCTGCACGACAAGAAATCAGATAGCAAAAGGCACCTATGTAGGTGCCTTTTTTATTGTATGAAACCACTCTTCGATTTAGAGCACAATTTGAAAGCGAGCGTCTTAATAGAGAGCGCCTAATAATAGCAGCGTTTCAATACGACAACGGGCTACACGCACTCTTGCTCATTCTGTCGAACACGAGCCGCAAGTTGGCGGTACTGATCGGCAATTGTATCTCCAAAGACAGGGTCGTCTTCCGGTTGAAGCCATTGAGACTCTACTTCTTGCCAATCTTTGACCGTGAATGCCTTCACAATCATCGGTAACACATGCTTCTCTTCATATTCCATGTGCTTTCGTTGAGCTTTAACAAAGGCTTCAAGCTGCTCAATAAAGACTTGCTGAGGAACAACCGCATCTTGGAGGATCATATCGACCACACCTAAAAAGTCCGCTGTTTTCTCAGAAAGCAATTGATGTTCCAGCTCCAAGTCTTCAATCATTTGATCGCTGCCATATTGCTTGAGGTAGTAACGATAAATAACGTCTTCTTTAGGGTGATGCACCTTATCTGAATGGTTCATGAGATAATGAACCACCTCTGCGATCAAGCTATAGTTTATTTCTCGCTCTTGTTTTAGATGCTCTAACTTATTGTTGAGTATCGCGAGCAAACGAGCCATATAGCCATGCTCTCGTCTTATCCTTTCAATCATCATAGTATTGCACTCCATTACACCTACTATTTATAAGTGTATACGAAGATGCTCATTTATGATTTGACCCTGCTCAGAAAACCACCAAGCTACAGCTCTGTTGATAATCGCCAATCTATAGGTTGTTGATCCATAGAAGAAAGCAGCTTATTGGTTGTTGAAAAATGCTGACAACCAAAGAAGCCACGATGGGCGGATAATGGCGATGGATGAGGTGCAGTCAACACATGGTGTTTGTCTGCATCAATGGCTTGGCCTTTCTTTTGGGCATGCGCGCCCCAGAGTAAGAAGATGATCGGCTCAGAGCGCTGATTTAGCTCAGCAATGATGGCATCGGTAAAGGTTTCCCAACCACACTTAGCATGTGAGTGTGCTTTTGCCTCTTCTACTGTCAGTACCGTATTCAACATTAATACCCCTTGAGATGCCCAAGTGTCGAGGTAACCATGACTCGGGATCTCAAAGCCGTCTATATCTTGTGCGAGTTCTTTGTACATATTACGTAGAGACGGTGGAATTTTAACGCCAGGTAGCACAGAGAATGCTAAACCGTGAGCTTGCTTAGCGCCGTGATAAGGGTCTTGCCCAAGGATAACCACGCGTACAGACTCAAAAGGCGTCATATCGAAAGCACTGAACACTTGCTCTTGAGGAGGGTAGATGGTTTTTCCACTATTACGTTGCTGTTCGACAAAAGCGAGAACACTCTGAAAGTACTCTTTGTCACGTTCATCATTAATAATGGATTCCCAACTCTTTGGTGCGCTCATCGTTTTACTTCCCAATCATCAAGGTTTCTAGGGGCTTTCACCAGACAAAAAAATAGCTGTATCGGCTAACTGTCCTAAATAAGGCTCTAGTTATACCTCATACAGCTATCAATAAACATGATGTGTAGGGTTCACTTGTTGATGAATCATAATAATCAGTTCAAGTTGTGTTTATCTCGATTAACCACTTTTTTGCTGTGTACGATGGTGGCCATGGCTATGCACGTGACGGTTTGGTGTCGGTAAACGGCTGGCGACAGCAACAGTTGAAGTTGAAGTTGAAGTTTGGGTGATTGAATACATAAAGGCACCTCCTGTAAGACATCGTGAACTACATATTCACTTTAGTACTATGAAAGAAAGGTGCCAATTTTTAGAAATAGACGGAAATAAATTTCCCCCTCTATTATTACGCTTCTTCGCTCGCCGCCGTTGCTGAGCGATGGAACATTCTAAGTTGTTGAATTTCCTCTTTCCAGATCGTCGAATCAATGGTTTCCAAGATAAGAGGAATACCATTAAAGCGAGAATCCGAGGCAATATACTCAAAACAATCCCAGCCAATCTCGCCTTTTCCTAAAGAATGATGTCGATCGACTCGGCTCGCAAACTCAGCTTTTGAATCATTGATGTGCATTGCTCTTAGATAGTGCATACCCACAATGCGCTCGAACTCAGCAAAAGTCTGCTCACACGCTTCTTTTGTTCGTAAGTCATAACCGGCCGTAAACGTATGGCAAGTATCTAAACACACACCGACACGCGACTTATCTTCTACTTGGTCGATGATCTCTGCTAGGTGCTCAAATCTCCAACCCAGATTAGTCCCCTGCCCTGAGGTATTCTCAATCACTGCAATTACATCAGGCACCGCTTGGTGAGCCAAGTTGATAGACTCAGCGATCTTGGCCAAACATTCGCTTTCTGAGATTTTCTTCAAATGACTCCCAGGATGAAAATTCAAAAGCGTGAGTCCTAGTTGGTTACAACGCTCCATTTCATCAATAAAAGCCGCACGTGATTTCTCTAGCTTCTCTTCTTCTGGTGCTCCTAGGTTAATAAGGTAGGAGTCATGAGGAAGAATATTCTCAGCACTAAAGCCCAACATCTTACAGTTGGCTTTAAACGCACTAATGGTTTTCGCTTCCAGCGGCTTTGCTGCCCACTGTCTTTGGTTTTTGGTAAACAGCGCAAAAGCATTGGCACCGATCTCTCTTGCGCGCATTGGCGCCAGATCAACACCACCAGCAGCAGACACATGAGCACCAATAAACTTAATATTGGTTTGAGGTTTTGAGGATGAATTATTGTTTGTCATTAAATCACTTTACACTTTCAGAATGCTTAATAAATAAAGGGTCGTATCGTTTGTAGTTCAATAAAAACACAACAAATGTAGTAAACTTACAACAAATAAGACTGTTAAATATTTTTTATACTTTAAAATATTTTGTAATTACTTTGTTTTCAAAGGTTTTATTGATTTACCTCAATATAATCACCTTTGTAAAAATATGGTTTTTGGTTGTTTTTTGACTTAAATCAATGTTAACCTTACAGATATTAGGTATATATTACCCAGCTCAACAAAAATCGAAAGTTAACACCATAATCAAACCACATTCAGTGGACTAGGAGATAGTTATGATCCAAGGTATTCAAATTACTAAAGCAGCAAACGATGACCTATTAAACTCAATCTGGCTACTAGACAACGAAAAGAATGAAGCTCGTTGTGTTGTTGCTACTGCAGGTTTCGAAGCTGACCAAGTTATCTCAGCTGCAGACCTAGGCGACTACGAAAGCCGTGAAGTTGCAATCGAAGCAGCACCACGCATCGAAGGCGGTCAACACCTAAACGTTAACGTTCTTAAGCGTGAAACGTTAGAAGATGCAGTTGCTAACCCAGAGAACTACCCACAGCTAACTATCCGTGTATCGGGTTACGCTGTACGTTTCAACTCTCTAACAACTGAACAGCAACGTGACGTTATCGCACGTACGTTCACTGAGTCTCTATAATTTTTAGAGCTTGAATTAGAATACAAAAACGGCGCTCATTGAGCGCCGTTTTTATTTGTTCAACAATACAGATGTACGTTACGGTTGAACTCGACGAAGCACTACTTTTAGCGCTTCAAAATCATTATCAAGATCTTCAGATAACAACTCCATCGCCGCGTGTTTTGCTAGCGGGCCTGGCAGCTCAATATCCGTACCTAAAATATCATCAACCACTTCTTTGAATTTCGCTGGGTGTGCAGTACACAAGAACAGACCAGTTTCGTTCTCTTGCAGTTGCTCTTCCAGTAGACGGTAAGCAATCGCACCATGTGGTTCACATAGGTAACCCTGTGCTTTTAGGTCACGTACTGACTCAGCACTCTGCTCATCAGATACCTTACCTTTGCCTAGTGTATCTAAGCCCCAACCTTTCAGTTGGCAAAGCTCTTCGATACGAGGCCAGTTGTTTGGTTGGCTCACGTCCATCGCGTTCGATGTTGTTGCTACCGTTGGCTTTGGATCCCATTGTCCTGTTTCTAGGTAACGAGGAACCGTGTCATTTTCATTGGTTGCTGCGATGAAACGCTTCACAGGTAGACCTAGCGCTTTAGCCAATAGACCAGCCGTTAGGTTACCAAAGTTACCACTTGGTACAGAAATAACTAGGTCTTCACGTTGCTCTTTAGTCAGCTGAGAAGCCGCCTCAAAGTAGTAACAGATCTGAGCCATTAAACGGCTGATGTTGATAGAGTTTGCCGAGTTAAGACCGATCTCTTTACGCAGCTCAGCATCGTCAAATGCATCTTTCACTAGCGCCTGACACGCATCAAAGTCGCCATCGATCGCCACAGTATGGATGTTCTTACCTAGCGTACAAAACAGCTTCTCTTGCAGTGGGCTGATCTTGCCTTTCGGGTAAAGGATCACAACATTAATGTCTTCCATACCGTAGAAAGCGTGCGCAACCGCCGCACCAGTATCACCTGATGTTGCCGTTAAAATAGTGATTTGACCACCATCTGAAACAGCCGCTAAAGATTGAGCCATAAAGCGGCCACCAAAATCTTTAAACGCGAGTGTTGGGCCGTGGAAAAGCTCAAGCGCGTAAACACCGTCTTTTACTTGCTTGATAGGTGCAGGGAACTGGAACGCCGCATCCACCAATTGAGCAACCTGTTCTTTTGGTAGCTCATCGCCTATTAAAGCCGAGAGAATCTTTGAACTACGAGGGACAAAGTCCTCTGCTAGCAGCGCATCGATGTCATCAAACTTTGGCAGTTCAGATGGGAAAAATAGACCTTGATTGCGGCCTAGACCTTGACGAACGGCTTGGCCAAAAGAGACTTGCTCGTCATTTTCTTTGATGTTGTACAGCTTCATAACTCACTTCCTGTAACGATCGAACCTTGCTTATCTAAGCGACAAACGTGGACGAATCCTTCTTCGTTTTGTACGTAATTTTGTTCTAACCAGCGTGCAACACGCTCGGCGACATCTTGTTCTTTGCAAATGCTAAATAGAGTTGGGCCACTACCGGAGATCCCAGTAGCAAGCGCTCCAGCTGAGGTTGCGTATTTACGCGCATCAGCAAACCCTGGAAGCAGTTTCTCACGATATGGTTCAGCAATCACGTCTTTGATCATCTTAGCGGCTAGCTCCGGCTGACCAGAGTGGCAAGCATGGATGAAACCCGCTAAATGGCGACCATGAGCAATCACATCCTGGCGACGATATTGAGAAGGTAGAATCTCGCGAGCTTCTGCCGTTGAAACCTTAATGCCCGGATACGCCATTACCCAGTACCAGTCATCAAAACATGGTACTTCTTGACTAATGACACCTAGCTCTTCCAGCATTAATTGCACACCACCAAGGTAACAGGGTGCAACGTTATCGTAGTGGATACCGCCTGAAATCTTACCTTCCATTTCGCCCATCAGAGCAAGCAGTTCAGTTTCATTCAGTGGCTGACCATGAAAACGGTTTAAAGCATCCAGTGCCGCGACAATTGAACAGGCACTTGAACCTAAACCAGAACCAATAGGCATGTTCTTTTCTAGTGTCATTTCCAAAGGCTTAACCGCAACGCCTTTTTTATCAAGCTCTCGAGAGAACACAACCCAGCAGTCGTAGACAATATTTTCTTTGGTTTCAGTTGGCAGCTTAGAAACAAAACTGCCTGCTGTTTTTAGTGAGAATGATTCATCACCTGCTTTAACCATAACTCGGTCACCGAGCAGCGTGCCATCCACTGGAGACACAGCTGCCCCCAGCACATCAAACCCTACACTGACATTGCCGATTGATGCAGGCGCATAAACAACAACATCCATATCACTTGAACTCATTCCTAAACTCCTAATTTCCAACCAAGAGTACGCATCACATCAGAGAATACGCCTGCTGCTGTAACTTCAGTACCCGCACCGTAACCACGCAATACTAGAGGGATCGGTTGGTAGTAACGGCTGTAGAATGCTAATGCGTTCTCGCCATCTTTAATCTTGAACATTGGGTCGTCGCCATCAACAGCTGCGATACGAACTTTACACTTACCATCGGCGATTTCACCAACATAACGAAGTACTTTGCCTTCTTTTGCTGCGATCGCTGACTGTTCTTGGAAGTAAGCATCCGCTTCTGGCAAGCGAGCCATAAACTCTTCAACCGTGCCTGAATCATCAAAACCCGGTGGCAATGCTTGGTCAACTTCAACATCTTCAAGCTCAAGTGCCATACCCGCTTCACGAGCAAGAATAAGCAGCTTACGCGCAACGTCCATACCAGACAGATCATCACGAGGATCCGGTTCAGTAAAGCCGTTATCTTTTGCAATATTGGTTGCTTGGCTCAGTGTCATACCTTCATCAAGCTTACCGAAGATGTACGACAGTGAACCAGAAAGAATGCCGTTGAACTTCTCAAGCTCATCACCCGCAGAAATTAAGTTCTGTAGGTTTTCGATGACCGGTAGACCTGCGCCTACTGTTGTCTCGTACATCAACTTACGACGTGAGTTACGTGCAACTTCACGAAGTTGATGGTAGTAAGCCATGCTCGCTGTATTTGCTTTCTTATTTGGTGTTACCACGTGGAAACCAGCCGCTAGGAAATCAGCGTATTGCGCCGCAATGCCTTCGCTAGACGTACAGTCAACCAATACTGGATTGATAATGTGGTTACGTTGAACAAGTGCATTTAAGCGCGCTAAGCTAAACTCTTCTGTCGCGCTCGACATGCGATCACGCCACTGCTCTAGCGGTAGACCATCGCTATCTAGCAATAAGCCTTTGCTGTTTGCTAAACCACATACGCGAATCACGATGCCTTTTTCAGCCAGTTTGCCTTGTTGACGTTGGATCTGGTCAACAAGCTCACCACCAACACCACCAACACCAACAACGAATACGTCAAGGAAGTGCTTAGAGTTAAATAGGTTCTCGTGACACGCTTTGATCGCTTCAGAGATTTTGTCTTCAGGGATAACCGCAGAGATCGCGCGTTCAGAAGAACCTTGCGCGATAGCAACGATGTTGACGTTCACTTCAGCTAAAGAAGAGAAGAATTGAGACGCCACGCCACGTGAAGTGCGCATACCGTCACCCACCAGCGTAACAATCGCGACATCGTCCATGAACTCAACAGGCTCTAACAGGCCATCTTTCAGCTCAAGTTCAAACGCATCTGATAGCACTTGCTTCGCTTTCACTTTATCAGCCGATTCAATACAGAAGCTGATGCTGTACTCAGAAGAGGATTGAGTAATAAGGACGATAGAAACGCCTGCAGAAGACATCGCGCCGAATACACGACTCGCCATGCCTACCATGCCCTTCATACCTGGGCCTGATACGTTAACCATCGTTAGGTCACTTAGCGTAGTGATGCCTTTGATTGCTAGGTTATCTTCGCCAGTGTCTTGGCCGATCAAAGTACCTGCACCCTGTGGGTTGAAGCTGTTTTTGATTAGGCAAGGAATATGGAATTGCGCGATAGGAGCGATAGTCTTCGGATGTAGAACCGAAGCGCCGAAGTAAGAAAGCTCCATCGCTTCTTGATAGCTTAGCGATTTAAGAAGACGAGCATCATCCACTAAACGCGGGTCACAGTTGTAAACACCATCGACATCTGTCCAGATCTCACAACAATCAGCGCGTAGACATGCCGCTAGAACCGCTGCTGAGTAATCAGAGCCATTGCGACCAAGCGTTACTAACTCACCTTTTTCATTACCAGCCGTAAAGCCCGGCATGATGTTCACGTGACCTTGTGGAAGCGGTGATTGACGGAAGTTCTGAGTTGAAACATCCACATCGACCATCGCTTCAAGGTGGTCACCTTTAGCGTATAGGTATTGAACTGGGTCAATCAGGCTTGCTGGCTGGCCTTTCGCTTCAAGTACCGCTTTCATCAACTGGATTGAAATTCGCTCACCTTTACTGATGATGCGAGCATTTACGTGATTTGGGCACATACCCAGTAGGTTAATACCATTCACGAACTGCTTAAGTTGAGCAAGAGAGGTATCGACCTGCTCTTGAAATGCAGCGCCATCGACTGACGGCAATACAGCTTGAATCTCTGCAAACAATGCAGCGAATGATGATTCGATCTCGGTGATCTGTACGTCTGCTTCACCATTTTTTAGTGCTGCTTCAATAACAGCAACCAGCTTATTGGTTGTTTTTCCTGGAGCCGATAGTACAACGGCTAGCTCTTCTTGCTGGGCATTATTAGCGATGATATCTGCTGCTCGTAAAAAACGATCTGCATCAGCTAATGATGAACCTCCAAACTTTAAAACGCGCATCCCTTTCTCCATAAGTCATAAAAATGGTACAAAAAAAGGCCTGTATCTTGTTGGATACAGGCCTTTTTTTTTAAAATCCGTTACTTAGCAGCCTGCCCCAACAATGTGAATGTCGGTAATAATAATGGTGGTGGTCATTACTAGGTGGCTTACGTGCTGCATATCAAATTCTCTGCTTGTGCTTTACTCTACGTGTATCAATTTTTACTACTACACGTCAATGAAAAGTTGCGTTTTTTTTACATTCACACCATTTTTCAGAGCAAACCGCCATTTCAGGGATAAAACGGCGGCTATAAGCCTACAATTCAAAGGTTGGGTTTGATATCAGAACAACAAAGTTAACCCATTGCATATATAGCCATAACAAAATGCTATATCGATTGTGCAGCGAACGTACAGATCTTGTGCTTTAATTGAACGATAACGTTCGAAGAACAATAATAATGACATCAGGAGTGGGAAGTGAAGAGATTACTTATTCTTTTAGCCTTTGCTATACCTGTTGTTTGTTCAGCGAACAGCCTACCTCTGTTAAACAATTTGCCTTTGCTACCCAGTCAAATCGATCGTTCTGCCCATAAGTTTTTTATCTCCACACAAAATGCATCAAGTGAAAGCTTTGACACTTGGAAAGTCGATAGTGGCTATTCTTACAGTCTGTTTGCCGATGTAGATCTTTATGTCGGTACACGTATTAATAGTGATTCACTAAAATATGAGAGTGGATTCTTGAGTGGTGTCAGCTATCAATTCTCAGAGAGAGTCTCTTTCAACAGTTCTCTGCACACTTATAAAGATGAAACCGAGGACAGTGAAAAGTCGGTCGCCGCTGAGGTTTCAAGCCGAGTACAACTGACCGACAATCTAGATTTGCATGCCACCCTTGATTATGAAGAGTGGCAGCAAGGTGTTGAAGTGGGATTAGGATTTCGTTTCTAATCTATCTCACTTCTTGATTGTTAAGCCCGTTAAGATTCAATCAACAATTCCGTTGAAATTAACACACCATTCCAATCAGCATATATATAGTCACCAGGCTGAATCAGTTGATTGTGTACCGTGAGCGTGACATTAACTTGCCCAACACCGTGCTTCTCGGTTTTAAATGGTGATGCCCCAAGCGCTTGAATACCAAGATCCATCTGCGCCATCATCGCTACATCACGAACCGCACCATTCACAATGACGCCTTCCCAACCGTTTTCTATAGCTAGAATCGCCAATTGATCACCAAGCAGTGCTTTCTGACACGAACCATTACCGTCTACGACGAGCACTTTGCCACTGCCGTCAGTCTCTAAAACCTCGCGAACCTTGGAATTATCGTGATAACAACGAACTGTTACAATTTTTCCCCAGAACGCGCCACGTTGACCGAAGTTCTGCAATGGCATGTTCAGTTGGGTGACTTTGCTTTCAAACTCGTCACACAAATCAGGTGTTATATCGTGCATATATCCTCCGTGAGTAAGGCGTTGCCGTCTAATGCGGGTGTGCCTCTATGCTTTTATATGTTGTTAGAATTAATCCTTTGTTTTCATTGTTCTATGCTCAATTTATTATTGAATTAGAGTTGATTGCGCATATTTATCTACTAGACTCTAAGGACAGCTTTCAGCTTCCTTGGTTCAAAATCTGGTCTTTAGCAAGCGAGATGTGAGAACTATCTCGAATAATCATTCTAGTTTTGCTGCTAAATAATCACCATAACATTGGTTAAGTTGTAGCCATACTATTAAAGTTTGTTGCGATACGGCAATTGATGTAAATCAACAAAGTGAATGGAATTAACATTCTCGCGTTGTTAGCATGCTGTTAACATTATAGAATCCACTGCAATCACTAACAGAATGATTGAAAGGCGTACTGGATCTACGTTATTGGGCAATACTTCAAGGAAGGCAGATAGCTGGAAGTAAGTGTTTTTTTGAAAACTTTAAGTTATCATCAAAAATACATTACCTGTATGTTATGTTTTTGCCTAGAATTTATTCTATTAGCACAGTTTCGTCACAAATTTAGGTACCGCCAAATGCAAACCCCGCAGATTCTTATCGTTGAAGATGAGCAAGTAACTCGTAACACTCTAAAGAGTATTTTTGAAGCAGAGGGATATGCTGTTTTTGAGGCTAGCGACGGTGAAGAGATGCACCAAGTGCTATCTGACAACCAAGTTAACCTTGTAATTATGGACATCAACCTTCCTGGTAAGAATGGCCTACTACTTGCGCGTGAACTACGTGAGCAAGCAAATGTAGCGCTTATGTTCTTAACGGGTCGTGATAATGAAGTTGATAAGATCCTTGGCCTAGAGATCGGCGCTGATGACTACATCACTAAGCCTTTCAACCCTCGTGAACTGACTATCCGTGCACGCAACCTTCTTAACCGTTCAATGAGCACAAGCTCTGTTCAAGAAGAAAAGCGTAGCGTTGAGAAGTACGAGTTCAATGGTTGGGTACTAGACATCAACAGTCGCTCTCTGGTTAGCCCAGATGGCGAAGGCTACAAGCTACCTCGTTCAGAGTTCCGTGCTCTACTTCACTTCTGTGAGAACCCAGGTAAGATCCAAACACGTGCAGACCTTCTTAAGAAGATGACTGGCCGTGAGCTTAAGCCACACGATCGTACTGTAGACGTAACAATCCGTCGTATTCGTAAACACTTTGAGTCTGTTTCTGGTACGCCAGAAATCATCGCAACGATTCACGGTGAAGGCTACCGCTTTTGTGGTGACCTAGAAGACTAATTCGATTCGCGCTTCGGGCCGTTTAGTTCTTGTCGTCGGTTAGCTGTTCTAAACCGATAGCACTTCTAAACCGTTAGTACTTATAAACTGATAGTACTTATAAACCAATAGTACTTCTAACAGTCGAAGTGTAATCAATAGTGATTAAAAAGGGAGAATGCCAACGCATTCTCCCTTTTTTATTGTTCATTGATCGCTAAGGTTTTAGTAAACCGTATCAACCTTAACGTCTTTCTCAACCAGCCACTTCACGGTTTCGCCGTCTTTGAGTTCAATCGCAACATCAACAGGCTTGTCACTATCGATCTCTAACTGCCATACAAACGCGACTTCCCACTGAGTTTCACTGTGTGTTCTTAAATCAAGATCGTCAGCTGTTACCAACAAGGTATCCGCACCCTGTTTAACCGTCACACTCTCAACCGCAAGCGTTGCTGGTAGTTGTGAGTCAGACTCTAGGTAGATAGAACCGTGCAGAGTCTTATCTTGAGCCTCTCCAATCGTAGGCATCTTGTTGTGCCACAGGTTGCTTTTCATTGTGACTGTCGCTGCAGATACTTCTACTTGGTTATCTTGCTGCCATTCTACTTGTGGTGCAGAACAACCCGCTAATGCCACGACACATGCGGCGAATGCTAATTTTTTCATTATTCTTCTACCTTTGATTTAACCAACTCTTTAAGACTTCAATGTCATTCTGGTATTCGTTATTTATTTCATCAACCCAATCTGAAATGTTCTCCCACCACGCAGGCATATCTGGAGATTGAGCTTTCTGAGCAACTTGCTGTATGCGCTTCAGGCCAATTGAACCTGCCGCACCTTTAATCTTATGCGCTTCAGAAACGATGCTGTCTTGATCTTTCGCCACCATGTTGGAATTCAATATTTCCATATATTCCGGCATCATGTCTTCAAACATCACGATGCTGTCCAAAACCGGTTTCGACCCGACAATGTCAACATAAGACTCTAGCATATCAATATCAAGCAAAGTGGTATCAATCGTTGAAAGAGCAGGCTTACTCGCTGTTACTTTTTCAGCACCTGTTACTTTCTCAATACCGGTTACTTTTTCAACATCCTTTGCAGTATCAATACCCTTGGCTGTATCAATACCCTTAACTTTCTCAATAGCCTCTGGCGCATCCTCGATAAGATCGCTGATGACATCCTGGATTGCACGAACCGACAGTGGTTTACTGATCGCTTCGTCCATGCCTTTCTGGAAGTACTCTTGCTTGTTGTTTAATACGTTCGCGGTTAATGCCACCAAAGGCGGCAGCTTGCTGTATTTCTCGCGGTAGTATTGAGCAATATCGAAGCCCGTCATATCTGGTAACTGGATATCCAGTAATACCAAGTCATAATCTTTCGGGTTGAAAACGATTTGCGCCTCTTTACCCGTCATTACGACTGTCACTTCATGACCAAGGCTTTCAAGTAGAGAGCGAGCTACTGTGATATTAAGCTCAATATCTTCGACCATGAAGATCTTAAGATTGGACTGCTTTCTTGGCGTTTTGATCAGAGCCTGAGTATCGTGATTAACAGGCACTCGAATCGAAACCGTAAAGGTACTACCAAAGCCCTCTTCACTGGTGACTTCAATGTGGCCATCCATCATATTGATCAACTGTTGAGACACGGCAAGACCAATACCAGTACCGACAGCGTGTAGATTATCTGTTCCCGACTTCACCTGGTAGTACATCGCGAAGATCTTCTCGATTTCACTTTCAGGAATACCAATCCCGGTGTCTTCTACTTCCATGGTGATGTTGGCAAAGTCGCCATCAATTTCAGCGCTGACTGTCATCACCACACCACCATCTTTGGTGAACTTCATGGCATTACTAACAAGGTTCCACAACACCTGTCTAAGACGAGTACCATCCACTTCGACCGCAGCAGGAAGATCCGATAACCTTTCAAGATCAAACCTTAACCCTTTTTGCTCTGCCATTAACGCAGAAATACTCTCGATTTCGACAACGAAATCTTCAAAGTTGAGCGGAGTTGGGAATAACTCAAGTTTACGACGATCAAATTTGTCCATATCGATAATATCGTTAAAGATATTACCCAATGTCACCGCGCTCACCTTGATGGTTTGCATCTGCTTGCGCTGCTCGGTCGTCAGTTGGCTATCCAACAACATACGACTCAAGCCGATGATGCCATTGAGCGGCGTTCTTAACTCGTGGCTAATGGTTGAGATAAAGGTGGTCTTATCACGACTGGCTTTCTCCAGTGACTCTTGGTGCTCTTTACGCTCAGTAATATCACGGCCAAAACCGACCAAGCCCAAGTGACGACCTTCTTTACTGTAGAAAGGCACCTTACGCAGTTCGAAGTAGCTCTTACGGCCATCAGGGTATTCCAACCATTGGTCATAAGTCAGTGCTTGGTTGTCAGCAAATACCTTCTTATCGGTTTCAACAACTTGTTGAGCGATCTCTTTGCTATAAACATCCCAAGGCGTTAAGCCAACGAGATCTTTTTCTGTCTTGCCAGTAAGCTCTTCAACTGCACGGTTACAACCAGAGAACACACCATCTTCATTGCGATAGTAAATAAGATCAGGAGAGGCATCGATAAACGAGCGTAACAGTGCCGTACGCTCTGCGAGTTCAAGCTGAGTTCGCTCACGCTGGAACACCTCATTTTCGAGATCGTGCATTGCTTCTGCGCGTGCTTCTTCCGCTTTTTCACGCTCTTCAATTTCTTGATTAAGCTTCTCGATATTGAGTTGCAGTTTATTGTTGAGCTCTTGATCTCGCTCTCGCATGTCACCAAGCTTAGAGACCAATTTCGCCAACCTTTGACGAGACTCTTCCAGCTGGTCTACGACCACTGATAGGAAATAAACCGCCCAAGGCGTGATCACTAAACCGAAGAAAACCGAACGGACAATGTCGATATCATCAACATTACCTTTGAGTGCGAGGGTAATACCCACTTGCACAACAACTGCGAGGGCTACAAGCGCTAAGGCGAGTAAGATAGAAAAGCGGACAATCCCCAGTTTTACGAGTAGATCCACGTAATACTGAGCGAGATTTTTCATGGGTTTCATTTAACGCTCCATGCGATAAGACTAGCAATATTCTACCCTGTTTAAAGAGAGGAGGTAAGCTAGCTACATCACACGCAGCAAGAGAGCTACAGTTATATTGTTTAAAACAGATAAGTGGGATAAATAGAGGGGCAGCAAGAGATAAATGTGCTTATCGAATTGAGGAAGGATGCACCATCGAACGGTTTCGACCGTCGGATTTAGCTTGATACAACGCACTGTCAGCCAAGGCAACCGCCGAATCCATTTCATCATCAGGTGTCGGAATGTAAGAGATAATACCAATACTCACCGTGATGAATTCAGAGACATTCGATTTCTCATGCGCCAGTTCCAATTTAAGGATCCCATCATGGATACGCTGTGCCACCAGCTGAGCACCCTCAGCCGTGGTATTCGGTAGAATAAAGCCGAACTCTTCACCACCGTAACGAGCCACACAATCCGATGAACGGTTCAGCACCTGCTTAAATGCCTGAGAGACTTGGATCAGAGCATCATCACCTTGTTGATGTCCGTAAAAATCGTTGTAACCTTTAAAGAAATCGATGTCACACAGCATAATCGTCAGTGGTAATTTCTCACGCACATGATAATGCCACAGCGTCGAAAGCTGTTCATCAAAACGACGGCGGTTGGAAACCTGAGTCAGGCTGTCCATAAAGCTAAGACGCTCAAGCTCAAGGTTGGCTTCTTCAAGTTTCTGCTCCGCAAGGTAACGTTCTGTAATATCACGCGCCATGATCAACACACCATTAGTGCTTGATGCCAGATCCCTAAACGGTGATTTCACCACATCATACCAAGTGTATTCGCCATCACTAGAGACAACCTTATCGATATAGCGTAATGACTTACCTTGATGAAGCACTTGGTGATCGGTGTCTGAAATACGCATATACATACTATTAGGCACCACATCTTGCAGGCGCTTACCGACCAAATCACTCACTTCAGAGATACCCAGCGCAGCCACAAATGGCTTATTACATGCTTGGTAAACCATATTTTCGTTGAAGATACCAATCGAGTCAGGGCTCGCTTCCAAGATGTTTTGGAGGATGGTGTCACGTTGGGCAAGCGCGACTTCAGTATCTTTTCGCTTTTCCATTTCGCCGCGCAGCTTTTGCTGCATGTCGTGCCAATCGGTCACATCATGGCTAATTGAGAGCGTACCTATGGTTGATCCATCTTGCGAGAGCAAGACACTTTGGTAAGTTTCAAGCAAACAACCCTTACCGTCTTGATCCGTTGTCCACGAACGTTCACTGACTCGACCTTTTAAAGCCCCACCAGAAACACTCAAAGTGCCCTCTTCAGAGCGTCCATGCCAAAACTTTTTAAACGAGCGATTACTCGTCACCAACTCACCCTTTTGATCTTTTACATAGATCAGCTCAGATAAAGAATCCAAAGCGGTGCGCGCGACATTAAGCTCACGAACTTCTTGGGACACCTCTTCATCTGTATTTTTATACGGTGATGCGTGAATCATCCACGCTTTCTTACTTCTAAAACGGATCCTGCGACCAACCAAATTGATCTTAAAGGACTCAAATTCAGACAGCGCCCACAGGGAGACCTGCTCAAATGATCGAGAGTTGATGTGATTGGTTAAGTAATGACGAAAGCTATTCTCGCTTTCAACGGTAGGGAATCGAAAGTTAACGCCAATTTGGCGAATACCAAGCAGCTGCATAGCTTGGCGATTGGCATATAAGATCTCTCCACTTCGAACATCAACAAAGTAGAGTGGCGATGGAGTAGCGAGTAGAAGTTTTTCAAGATGCGACTGATAACGTGAATAAAGATGCCAGCAGATGAGAGCAATCAGCAATACAACAACGATATAAATACCGTAGCCATACGCCCTGTCCCACAACCAAGTCATTACCAGTTCCATTTACTCTCAATCTATACCATAAAATCTGTGAGGGAAATGTTACCACTATTTGTTGGTTTTATCTGCTGTTACCGACAGTCACCATTTTCTATCAATTGACCGCGTTTAAAACGGGCAGTGTGTACTCGAATGCAGAGCCAGTTTTGATGCCTTGTGCGCCAGTTCTATCAAGCGAACGGCCAATCTCAGTCATCGCCAACCAACGGTTCTCACACCACAAAGGAGAGAGTAACGTTGGGCGTCTCGCCGCAGAAGATACTCGGTGATAAACCACGTTTGCTGGAGTACGTTGAATCACCTCAGTCGCGATATCAATGTACTCCTCAAGGCTTGGTGCTTCTAGCTTTCCGGCCTTCCACGCCTTAGCCATGGTACTGCCCTCTACTATATGGAGCCCGTGCAGCTTAATACCGTCGGTGCCAACGGCTAATACCTTATCTAAAGTTTCAAGGTTATCCGCTTTGGTTTCTTTGGGCAGGCCAACAATAAGGTGAGTACATATCTTGATCCCCAAAGCACGAGCACGCCGAGTGATCATTTCATACACCGCGAAATCGTGGCCACGGTTAATTCGCTTGAGGGTTTTATCATTGGCCGTTTGTAGCCCGAGCTCTAGCCAAATCTCATAGCCTTGTTTCACGTAACCCGACAGCAGTTCCAATACAGAATCAGGCACGCAATCGGGTCTTGTACCAACGCAAAGGCCAACAATATTGGCACCCGGAGCTTTAAGGGCTTCTTCGTACATGTTCTTGAGCACCTGCACTTCAGCATAAGTGCTGGTGTATGCCTGAAAGTAAGCAAGATACTTCTTAGCACGGGCAATCTCACCCGCACGGTCTTTTAATTGATCGGCAATACTTTGAATCTGAGTTTGTTCGTCGGAAAAAGACGCCACATTGCAAAAAGTGCAACCACCGCGACCGATTGTGCCGTCTCGATTTGGGCAGCTAAAACCACCATGAAGTGTCAGCTTGTGAACCTTTTCGCCATAACGACGTTGAAGGTCTTGGCCGATAGTATTAACCAACTCGTGTAATTGCATATTTTCAAAGTGCTCAAGTAAATAAAAATGAATCTCAGTCTTTTTCTGAAAAAAAATTACATCCCTGCAAAATTCGACCAATTAGTTTACGCAAGGCTTTTTGCGAGCAACCTATCAAATATCAATAAACATGCAAAAAATCGGCTCTATTTGCCTAATGTTGCACATTTGTTAGACATTAAATTCAAAATAAAACGAAAAAAATGGTCTACATGGACCAACTTTCATTGCAATTCGCCTAGACAAAATTGTAGGATACTTACACATATTGGCTATTTTTGAGTATTTACTTACATCTAAAACTTGCCAATAAGTCGGTGATACCCATATCCCACCTATATAAACCACTAGTTTGTGGCTAAAAATAAACGGATATCACTAAGGATTGTTTTTCTCGCAATACTTTTCCTGCGAGATACGGAAAGGATTCAAACCGCCAGCATAGGCAGGTTTAGACCCATAAATATAAAAGGACAAGGCTAACTTAATACAAATAAGTTGCGCCTAGATTTAACTGGAAGGATGTATCTATGGTAGATCAAGAGCAGAACTCACAGGGTCTGTATACTCCTGAATTGGAGCATGACGCTTGTGGTATCGGTTTTGTTGCGCATCTAAAGAATCGCAAATCTCATGATGTAGTAACTCAAGCACTCGATATGCTTGCACGTATGGAACACCGTGGCGGCCAAGGCTGCGATCCGTGTTCTGGTGATGGTGCAGGTATCCTGCTACAGAAGCCGCACGAATTCTTACTAGAAGAAGCCGTAAAGCTTGGAATTAAACTGCCATCTTTTGAAAAATATGGTGTTGGTGTTGTACTTTTCCCTAAAGATGAATACAAACGTGCACAGTGTCGTGACATTCTAGAACGCAATGCACAACGCCTTGAGTTAGAAGTTATCGGCTACCGTGAACTTCCAACTGACAATTCAATGATTGGTGCTGACCCATTAAGCACTGAACCTCAATTTGAACACGTATTTATTTCTGGCGGCCCTGGTATCACACCAGAAGAGCTTGAGCGTAAACTGTATGTTCTACGTAACTACACGGTTCGTGTATGCCTAGAAAGCGTTTCAAATATCGGTGATGACTTCTACATCAACTCTATGTCTTACAAGACATTGGTGTACAAAGGTCAGCTAACAACTGAACAAGTTCCTCAGTACTTCCTAGATCTGCAAAACCCAACTATGGTGACAGCTCTAGCACTCGTACACTCTCGCTTTTCTACCAATACATTCCCTCGTTGGCGTCTAGCTCAGCCTTTCCGTTACATCGCGCATAATGGCGAAATCAATACGGTTCGCGGCAACCTGAACTGGATGAAAGCACGTGAAGCAATCCTAGAATCGGATCTGTTTACACAAGCTGAAATCGACATGCTGCTTCCTATCTGTCAAGAAGGTAGCTCAGACTCATCAAACTTCGATATGGCGCTTGAGCTGCTTGTTCTTTCAGGTCGTACTCTGCCGCATGCGTTGATGATGATGATCCCGGAAGCATGGCAAGAAAACAAAAACATGGATCCAACTCGTCGTGCGTTCTACCAGTACCACGCGAACGTAATGGAACCATGGGATGGCCCAGCGTCAGTATGTTTCACCGATGGTGTTCAAGTTGGTGCAACTCTTGACCGTAACGGTCTGCGTCCTTCTCGCTACACAGTAACTAAAGACGACTTCCTAGTGATGGCGTCTGAGTCTGGTGTTGTTGAGATCGCACCTGAAAACGTTGAATATCGTGGTCGTCTACAGCCTGGTCGTATCTTCGTTGCTGACCTTGAGCAAGGTCGCATCATTTCTGATGAAGAAGTGAAAGACGGTATCGCTAAATCGCAACCCTACGAAAAATGGGTTGAAGAGAACCTTCTGAGCTTGAAAAAGCTACCCGATGCGAGCAACGAATTTAACCAACCTTCTCCAGAGAAACTGCTACACAAACAACAATCGTTTGGTGTGAGCTCTGAAGAAGTAAACGAAATCATTCTCCCTCTTGCAAAAACAGGCTACGAGCCACTTTCTGCAATGGGTGCTGACTGGCCGCTAGCGATTCTTTCTCATCAATCGCAGCACCTTTCAAACTACTTTAAGCAGTTGTTTGCACAAGTAACTAACCCGCCAATCGACCCGATTCGTGAGCGTATGGTTATGTCTCTGAACACTTACCTAGGTAAAGATCAGAACTTACTTGCTGAAACGCCTGAACACTGTCAAAAAGTGGAACTTGAGTCTCCTGTTCTTTCTAACTCAGAGTTAGAGAAACTGCGTGCAATCGATAATGAGCACCTTCAATCGAAGACGCTGGATATCGTATTCCAAGCAAACGGAGACCAAGGTAAGTTAGAGCGCGCACTTAAACGTATCTGCCAATATGCAGAAGATGCGGTTATTGATGGCTACTCTATCATCCTACTGACTGACCGTGCGGTTAACTCAAACCACGCCGCTATCCCAGCAATGCTGGCGGTTGGCGCGGTTCACCACCACCTAATCCGTAAAGGGCTACGTGCTAAGTGTGACATCGTTGTTGAAACGGGCGATGCTCGTGAGACACACCACTTTGCAACCTTAATCGGTTACGGTGCAAACGCAGTTAACCCATACCTAGTTATCGAAACGATTGTTGAACTGCAACGTACTAAGAAGCTAGATCCAAACGTTCATCCACGTGAGTTATTCGATAACTACCGTAAGGGTGTTAACGGCGGTCTACTGAAGATCTTCTCGAAGATGGGTATATCTACGCTGCAGTCTTACCACGGCGCTCAAATCTTTGAAGCACTTGGTGTTAGCAAATCAGTGGTTGAAAAATACTTCACTGGTACTGTTTCTCGTATCCAAGGTCTAACGATCGACGATATCGCACGAGAAGTATTAGTTCGTCACCGTGTTGGTTACCCTGCTCGTGAAATCCCAGCTCAAGTTCTTGATGTTGGCGGTGTTTACCAGTGGAAACAACGTGGTGAGAAGCACTTATTCAACCCAGAAACCATTTCTCTACTTCAAGAATCGACGCGTAACAAAGATTACGGTCAATTCAAGAAGTACGCGAACGCCGTTGATGCTCAAGGCGACAACGCAGCAACACTACGTAGCCAACTTGATTTCATCAAGAACCCAGCAGGCTCTATTCCTCTAGCGGAAGTAGAACCTATTGAGAAAATCCTTAAGCGTTTCGCAACAGGCGCAATGAGCTTCGGTTCAATCTCGCATGAGGCTCACTCAACACTGGCTGTCGCGATGAACCGCATTGGCGCGAAATCAAACTCAGGCGAAGGTGGTGAAGATCCAGCACGTTTCGAGCGTAAAGAAAATGGCGACTGGGAACGTTCAGCAATCAAACAGGTGGCTTCTGGTCGCTTTGGTGTAACGTCTTACTACCTATCTAACGCTGATGAGCTGCAAATCAAGATGGCTCAAGGTGCGAAACCTGGCGAAGGTGGTCAACTACCTGGTGATAAGGTTGATGACTGGATCGGCGCAACGCGTCACTCGACTCCGGGCGTAGGTCTTATCTCCCCACCGCCGCACCACGATATCTACTCAATCGAAGATTTGGCTCAGCTGATCTACGATCTGAAAAACGCGAACCGTAACGGCCGTGTCAACGTGAAGCTAGTATCGGAAGCAGGCGTTGGTACGATTGCATCTGGTGTAGCGAAAGCGAAAGCTGACGTGGTGCTTATCGCAGGTTTTGATGGTGGTACGGGTGCATCTCCGATGTCTTCTATCCGTCACACCGGTCTGCCTTGGGAATTAGGTCTAGCGGAAACGCACCAAACACTACTGAAAAACGGCCTACGTAACCGTATCGTTGTTCAGTCTGATGGTCAGATGAAAACACCACGTGACCTTGCAGTCGCAACGTTACTTGGCGCTGAAGAATGGGGCGTAGCAACAGCTGCTCTAGTTGTTGAAGGCTGTATCATGATGCGTAAGTGTCACAAGAATACATGTCCTGTTGGTATCGCAACACAGAACAAAACTCTTCGTGAACGTTTCGACGGCCGCGTAGAAGACGTAGTCACTTTCTTCCAATACATGGCTGAAGGTCTACGTGAAGTAATGGCTGAACTTGGCTTCCGCTCTATTGATGAGATGGTTGGTCAATCGCACAAACTTAAAGTTCGTGATGACATCGGTCACTGGAAGTACAAGAACCTAGATCTAACACCGGTACTGCACATTGAGCAGGCTCGTGCAGAAGATGGTATCTACAACCAGACAACACAGAATCATAATCTTGAAGACGTTCTAGACCGTAAGTTGATTCAGGCTGCAATCCCAGCGCTTGAGAAAGGTGAAGCGGTTACCGCTCAGTTCCCTATCATCAACACGGACCGTTCAGCAGGCACGATGCTGTCGAACGAAATCTCGAAGGTTTACAAAGACCAAGGTTTACCACAGCCAATGAACGTTAAGTTCCACGGTAGTGCAGGTCAATCTTTCGGTGCATTCCTTGCGAAAGGCGTTAAGTTCGAAGTAGAAGGCGACGCGAACGATTACTGGGGTAAAGGTCTGTCTGGCGGTACGTTGGTACTGTACCCAGATGCAAGATCTACTATCGTTGCTGAAGATAACATCGTAGTGGGTAACGTATGTTTCTACGGTGCAACCTCTGGTGAGTCTTTCATTCGCGGTATGGCTGGCGAACGTTTCTGTGTTCGTAACTCTGGCGCGAAGGTTGTTGTTGAGGGTGTTGGTGACCACGGTTGTGAATACATGACTGGTGGTGCGGCAATTATCCTTGGTTCAACGGGTCGTAACTTTGCTGCAGGTATGAGTGGCGGTGTCGCTTATGTTTGGGATAAAGCGGGTGACTTCGAGACCAAGCTCAACGCAGAACTTGTAGACCTAGATCCAATTGAACAAGAAGATAAAGATCTTCTACTAGATATGCTAACTAAGCATGTTGAATTCACAGGAAGTGAAGTTGCTCAGTCTTTCCTAGACAACTTTGAAGCAAGTGTTGCATCGCTAGTTAAAGTAATGCCACGCGACTACAAAGCGGTTCTTCAAAAGCGTAAAGCTGAAGCACAACAGGCACAAACGGAAGAAGTGGAGGCAGTATAATGGGTAAGCCTACTGGATTTTTAGAACACGGTCGTGAGCTTCCAAAGAAGCTCGACCCGTCAGTTCGAATTGAAGACAACAAAGAGTTCGTACTTAACGAAGAGTTTGGTGAAAAGATCAATACTCAAGCATCTCGTTGTATGGACTGTGGCGTACCTTTCTGTCACAACGGCTGTCCGATTGGTAACATCATCCCAGAATTCAATGACGCTGTTTATCGCGACAGCTGGGAAGAGGCTTGGAACATTCTTAGCTCTACCAATAACTTCCCTGAGTTTACAGGTCGTGTTTGTCCTGCTCCTTGTGAGAGTGCCTGTGTTCTTGGCATCAACCAAGACCCAATCACTATCTGTAATATCGAGAAAACGATTGTAGAAACTGCGTACCGTGAAGGGTACGCAAAGCCTAAAACACCACGCTCTCGCACAGGTAAAACTGTCGCAGTTATCGGTTCAGGCCCTGCAGGCTTAGCCGCAGCTGAGCAGCTAAACAGTGCCGGTCACTCGGTAACGGTATTTGAACGTGACGAGAAAGTGGGTGGTCTACTTCGCTTCGGTATCCCAGATTTCAAACTGGGTATGGACGTAATTGATCGTAAGATCAACCTAATGGCTGAAGCTGGCGTTGAATTTAAAGTTAACCAACACATCGGTGTTGATGTTAATGCTCAACAGTTACGCCAAGAGTTTGATGTGGTATTGCTAACGGGTGGTTCTACGGTTCCACGCGACTTACCAATCCCAGGTCGTGAGCTTAAAGGCGTTCATTTTGCCATGGAATTCCTTGGTCAAAATAATCGCCGTGCCAACGACTTAGATCTTAAGACAGAAGAGCTTCACGCTAAAGATAAGCACATTGTGGTTATCGGTGGTGGTGATACAGGCTCTGACTGTGTAGGCACATCAAACCGTCATAAAGCAGCAAGCATTACTCAAGTTGAGATCATGCCGATCCCACCAGAGAAACGCCCTGCAAATATGCCTTGGCCTCAATACCCAATGATCATGAAAACCACCACTTCTCACGAAGAAGGTTGTGAACGTCATTGGAACATCTTAACCAAAGAGTTCATTAGCGACGATCAAGGTCAAGTAACGGGTCTACGTATCGCTGACATCGTTTGGCAAGACGCAAAACCAGGCGAACGTCCAGGTTTTGATGAAGTAGCGAACTCTGAACGTGTTATTCCATGTGACATGGCATTCCTTGCAATGGGCTTCTTACACCCAGAGCCTACAGGCGTGCTTGCTCAACTAGACATTAAACTGGACGAGCGCGGTAACGTCGCTTCTGAAGGTTTTGCGACGAACCAGAAAGGCGTTTTCGCTGCTGGTGATATGCGTACTGGTCAGTCTCTGGTTGTACGTTGTATTAATGAAGGTCGTGAATGTGCAATTGCCATTGATGACTTCTTAATGGGTAACTCAAACTTAGAAGCGAAAGCTGATTCACTCATGCTTTCCGCATAATATTTCTCGGGCTAACGTCGATAACGTTAGCCTAGAGGAAAAGCAACACCCTTCCTAACTTTTATGTTTGGCTAGCACTCGATGCTAGCCTTTTTTCTATCTGCCTTACGGCTCCTGGGACATTCCCTTCGTTGCACATGTTAAATCCCATTAACATCTGCCTTTTATATCCCTTTGATATCATTCTACTATTTTAGATTATTACGTGGTTAATCGCGTTTACGCATGATAATTAACCATGAACTTGACCTTAAACACAATTAGCTATACGTTGTAAAGCTGGTGAAAATAAAACCAATCGGTTTTGTTAACACAACCAATAACGTTTTAACTAGTTAAAGACAAACTATAAGCTTATAAAAAATAACAAGTATATGAATAGTTAGTCATTTACTGTCTGGATGACAGAGAAGCAAAAGGGAGAATTGCAATGGCTCTATATGATCCTAGTCTTGAAAAAGACAACTGTGGATTTGGTTTAATAGCGCAAATGGAAGGCCAACCGAGTCATAAGTTGGTACGAACTGCTATTTCAGCCCTCGATCGCATGACACACCGTGGTGGTATTGCTGCGGATGGTAAAACAGGAGATGGCTGTGGCTTATTGCTACAGAAGCCAGACTCTTATCTCAGAATTATTGCAGAAGAGAATAACTTCAAGCTCGGCAAGCAATACGCTGTCGGCATGATTTTCTTCAGCCAAGACCCAATCAAAGCGCAATCCGCGCAAGACATCGTCAATAAAGAGCTAGCTCAAGAAACGTTAACCGTTGCAGGTTGGCGTGTCGTGCCGACCAACACCGACGTATTAGGTCCAATCGCAAAAGATTCCGTTCCTAATATTCAGCAAGTGTTTATCTCAGCACCTGCAGGGTGGCGTGAACGCGATATTGAACGACGCCTTTACATCGCTCGTCGTCGAATTGAAAAGCAGATCACAGAAGACAAAGATTTCTATATTTGTAGCCTTTCGACACAAGTCATGGTTTACAAAGGCTTGTGTATGCCGGCCGATCTTCCACGATTTTACCTCGATCTTGCTGACTTACGTATGGAATCGGCGATATGCCTGTTCCACCAGCGCTTCTCAACCAATACTCAGCCGCGTTGGCCACTGGCTCAGCCATTCCGCTATTTGGCGCACAATGGTGAGATCAATACCATCGAAGGTAACCGTCAGTGGGCTAAAGCTCGTGCCTATAAATTCTCTTCACCACTGCTGCCCGATTTACAAACGGCCGCACCCTTTGTGAATGAGACAGGCTCAGATTCATCAAGTCTAGATAACATGCTCGACCTGTTCCTTGCCGGTGGTATGGATGTATTCCGAGCGATGCGTATGCTCGTGCCGCCCGCTTGGCAAAACCACCCAGACATGGATCCCGATCTGCGTGCATTCTACGACTTCAACTCCAAGCACATGGAACCGTGGGATGGCCCTGCAGGTATCGTCCTTTCTGATGGTCGTTACGCTGCGTGTAACCTAGATAGAAACGGCTTACGCCCTGCGCGTTATGTGATTACCAAAGACAACCTAATCACGCTGGCCTCTGAAGTAGGCATCTGGAATTACGCGCCAGACGAAGTGGCAGAGAAAGGGCGTGTCGGCCCGGGTGAACTACTCGTCATAGATACGCGCCGCGGTAAACTGTGGCAATCTAACGAGATCGATAATGACCTTAAAGGTCGCCATCCCTATAAAGAGTGGATGGAAAAGAACGTTCACAAACTCACACCGTTTTCCGATCTGCCCGATGAGCAAGTCGGTAAGCGCAGCTTTGACGATGACACGCTCAAGACCTACCAAAAACAGTTTGCGATGAGCAACGAAGAGTCGGACCAAGTACTGCGTGTGCTTGGAGATATGGGACAAGAGGCCGTAGGCTCGATGGGCGATGATACGCCGATGGCTGTGCTCTCTTCGAAAGAACGTCTCGTCACTGACTATTTCCGTCAAATGTTTGCACAAGTCACCAACCCACCGATTGATCCACTGCGTGAAAAGCATGTTATGTCTTTAGCCACCAGTATCGGCCAAGAGATGAACGTGTTCTGCGAAACAGACGGTCACGCCTATCGTGTGACATTTAATTCGCCAGTTCTGGTCTACTCTGACATGCAGCAACTTCTGCAGTTAAATCAAAAACACTATGGCCACGCGATTCTTAGCATGCACTATGATCCTGCTGATAAAGATCTCGAACAAGCCATTAAAGACTTGTGTGATCGTGCGGTGCAAGAGGTCCGTGATGGTGCTGTTTTGATTGTACTTTCAGACAAGCACTTAGAGAAAGGCAAGCTCCCGGTTCCAGCAGCGATGGCTGTAGGTGCGGTGCAAACCAGACTTGCTGACAACAACCTACGTTGTGATGCCAACATCGTGGTTGAGACAGCAACCGCACGTGACCCGCACCAATTTGCAGTTCTGCTTGGCTTCGGTGCAACCGCAGTTTATCCCTATCTCGCTTATGAAGCATTGGGCAAAATGTTGGACGACGGTTCATTAAATAAAGACTATCGCACTGCATTGCAAAATTACCAAAACGGCATCAACAAAGGTCTGTATAAGATCATGTCGAAGATGGGTATCTCGACGATTGCTTCTTATCGCTGCTCGCAATTATTTGAGGCGGTCGGTTTGCATACCGATGTCGTTGACTTGTGTTTCCGAGGCGTAACGACTCGTATCCAAGGCGCTAGCTTTAGCGACTTCCAACAAGATATCTATAACCTATCTCGTAAAGCATGGACTAAACGTAAACCACTGGAACATGGTGGTTTGCTCAAATACGTACATGGCGGTGAATACCACGCCTACAACCCAGACGTAGTCAGTACCTTACAAACCGCCGTAAAGACAGGCGAAACATCAGATTATCAATCTTTTGCGAAGCAAGTTAATGCTCGTCCTGCTGCCATGTTGCGTGACTTAATGAGCCTTAAAAAAGCAGCTCAACCTCTAGCATTAGAAAAAGTCGAACCGAGCAGTGATCTCTTTAAACGCTTCGACTCTGCTGCGATGTCGATTGGTGCCTTAAGCCCTGAAGCTCATGAAGCTCTGGCCATGGCGATGAACCGATTAGGAGGCTATTCCAACTCTGGTGAAGGTGGTGAAGATCCACGACGCTTCGGTACTGATCGTAATTCTCGTATCAAGCAGATAGCTTCCGGTCGCTTTGGTGTAACACCACATTACTTAACCAATGCGGATGTTCTGCAAATCAAAGTTGCACAAGGTGCGAAGCCAGGCGAAGGCGGTCAACTACCGGGCCATAAAGTCACCGCAGAAATTGCCAAACTGAGATACTCAGTTCAAGGCGTGACACTGATCTCCCCTCCTCCGCACCACGATATTTATTCTATCGAGGATCTGGCGCAGCTTATTTTCGACCTTAAGCAAGTGAACCCTAAAGCCTTGGTTTCAGTGAAGTTAGTATCGGAACCGGGTGTGGGCACCATTGCTACTGGTGTGGCGAAAGCCTATGCCGACCTGATTACGATTTCTGGCTACGACGGTGGTACCGCGGCAAGTCCATTGACCTCGGTAAAATACGCAGGTTGCCCTTGGGAGCTTGGCTTAGCGGAAACTCAACAAGCACTGGTGGCCAACGGCCTACGCCATAAGATCCGCTTGCAAGTCGATGGGGGTTTAAAAACCGGACTCGATGTTATCAAGGGCGCGATTCTCGGTGCTGAAAGCTTTGGTTTTGGTACTGCGCCAATGGTCGCGATGGGGTGTAAGTTCTTACGAATTTGTCACCTAAACAACTGTGCAACGGGCGTTGCGACTCAAGATGAAACACTACGCCGTGAATACTTCAAAGGCCTGCCAGACATGGTCGTGAACTACTTTACCGGCCTAGCCGACGAAGTTCGCCAGTACCTTGCAGAACTTGGCGTCGAAAAGCTCACAGACCTGATTGGTCGCACGGATCTCCTTGAAGCCGTTCAAGGCCTCACGGCGAAACAGAGCAAGCTTGATCTCTCTTCAATACTCGAAGCTCCGGTATCTCCAGAAGGTCACCCACTGTTTTGGACCGAGCCAAACGCACCATTTGATAAAGCGCAACTCAACCAACAGATCCTTGATGATGCCATTGATGCGATTGAGAAACGTCAATCCACCAGCCTTTACTACAACGTAATCAACACCGATCGCTCGATTGGCGCTCGTATCTCTGGTGAAATAGCGAAACGCTACGGTAACCAAGGCATGGCAGGCTCACCAATTAAGTTGTACCTCGATGGCACAGCAGGCCAATCCTTTGCGGTTTGGAACGCTGGCGGCGTTGAGCTGTATCTGACGGGTGATGCCAATGACTATGTCGGCAAAGGCATGGCGGGCGGTAAGGTGGTTATCAAACCTCACCAAGGCACTGCATTTGTTTGTAACGAAGCGACCATCATAGGTAACACTTGTTTGTATGGTGCGACCGGAGGCAAGCTATTTGCAGCAGGTACTGCAGGCGAACGATTTGGCGTGCGTAACTCAGGCACCGTTGCCGTGATTGAAGGTGCAGGTGACAATGCCTGTGAATACATGACCGGTGGTATTGTTGCCATTCTTGGCGCAACCGGAGTGAACTTCGGCGCCGGTATGACAGGTGGGTTTGCTTATGTGATGGACAAGAATGAAGACTTCCAAGGCCGTGTAAACAACGAGTCGGTCGAAGCACTTTCTCTGTCTGACCTATTTATCCACCAAGAACACCTGCGCGGCTTGATTGCGGAGCACTTAGAAGAGACTGGCTCAGTACACGCTGAAGCTATTCTGGCGAACTTTGATGAATGGATTCCAAAGTTCTACTTAGTGAAGCCGAAGACGGCGGATCTCAACACCTTGCTCGGTCACCAAAGCCGCAGCTCTGCTGAACTTCGTGTTCAAGCGCAATAATTGGAAGGAGCCAATCATGAGCCAGAATGTATACCAATTTATTGATGTGAATCGCGTAGACCCAGCGAAGAAACCAATCAAGATACGTAAGATTGAGTTTGTAGAGATCTACGAACCTTTCACGAAACAACAAGCTAAGGCACAGGCCGACCGCTGTTTAGACTGTGGTAACCCCTACTGTGAATGGAAGTGCCCCGTCCATAACTACATCCCTCAATGGCTCAAACTTGCCAATGAGGGACGCATTATCGAAGCGGCTGAACTGTCCCACCAAACCAACAGCTTGCCTGAGGTTTGCGGCCGTGTTTGTCCTCAAGATCGTCTATGTGAAGGCTCTTGTACGCTCAACGACGATTTCGGTGCAGTAACCATCGGCAACATTGAAAAATACATCAATGACAAAGCGTTTGAGATGGGCTGGAAACCAGACATGTCTCACGTTGAATGGACCGAAAAAAAGGTCGCAATCATAGGCGCAGGCCCCGCTGGTCTTGCTGCAGCTGATATCTTAGTTCGAAACGGTGTGAAGGCCGTGGTATTTGACCGCTACCCGGAGATCGGTGGCCTGCTAACGTTTGGTATCCCATCGTTCAAACTCGAGAAAGGCATCATGGAAAACCGTCGCCGTATCTTTAGTGGGATGGGCGTTGAATTTAAGATGAATACCGAAGTCGGTAAAGACGTTCAACTACAACAACTTGTCGATGACTATGATGCTGTTTTCTTAGGGGTCGGTACTTATAAAAACATGCGCGCTGGGTTAGACAACGAAGAAGCACCGGGCGTTTATGATGCTTTACCCTTCCTTGTTTCCAATACTTACAAGGTCATGGAACTGGATAACCCAACGCCGTTTATCGACATGAAGGGCAAAAAAGTGGTTGTGCTTGGTGGTGGTGATACCGCGATGGACTGTGTCCGAACGTCTATTCGCCAGCATGCTGCTAACGTCGTCTGTGCTTATCGTCGTGATGAGGCCAACATGCCAGGCTCTCGCCGTGAGGTGAAGAATGCAAAAGAAGAAGGCGTGAAGTTCATGTTCAATCTTCAGCCATTAGCATTAGAAACCGATTCATCAGGCCATGTGACTGGCGTCAAAGTGGTGAAAACGGCGCTAGGTGAACCCGATGACGCAGGTCGCCGTCGTCCGGAACCCGTAGAAGGCAGTGAGCATGTTCTTGAAGCAGACGCCGTTATCATGGCATTTGGTTTCCAGCCTCATGCAATGGAGTGGCTAGAACCATTCGGTGTAGAGCTCGACCAATGGGGTCGCATCAAGGCTCCCGGTAAACAAGAATTTCAATACCAAACCACCAACAGTAAGATCTTTGCAGGTGGTGATGCAGTTCGAGGATCTGACTTAGTGGTGACCGCTATCGATGAAGGCCGTAAAGCCGCGGAAGGGATATTGGATTACCTAGAAGTGTGACCAGGGCGTGTTGATCTTTCGAGCTGATTTTTGCAGCGAGTTGCTGGGCATTTATACAAGGCAGAGGCGTCGATGTGTAGCTAGCCTACATGAGAAGCCGATAACGTAGTAGAAATGACCAGCAAACGCTGCCCGAAGGGTTCGGCTAAAAGCGTTTTACTCTTTGTTGAGGGAGATTTGCTTAGAGTGACTAGGCTACTTCCCCCTCGCCGCGATTAAAACGCTTTTATCTCGAACAAAATTTAACCACGAAAGGTCAACACGCCCTAGTATAAGGTTTCCTTTATTACTCAGCTCGTTACTATAAAAAAGGGATCCAATGATGGATCCTTTTTTGAATTAGATACGTTTATCACAAGCATATCGAAAATACGTAAAACAATCGCAAACAAGCCAATACCTATAATTACAATTAAAACAACGCCATAGGAAACACTATGAAAAAAGCCGCTCTCCTTTCTCTATCTCTTTTGACCTTAACCGCTTGTAGCCAAGGAATCACGGACATGAAAGACAGAACTTCATCACCTTGTGGAGACAAACCAAACTGCGTATCAACTCAAGATGACCGTGAACAGCATACATTGGCCGCGTTTGAGTTATCAGATTCAGCAAACTTAGATGCGATTGAGCAGGTTGCACTAACCTTACCGGGATCGAAAACCGCGAGTAAAACAGAAGATTACCTGCGTGTTGAATGTACTTCTCGCATCATGCGCTTTGTCGATGACTTAGAACTTAAGATCACTGATGGCAAACTGATCGTGCGTTCAGAGTCTCGTACTGGTCACTCTGATTTTGGCGTAAACCGAAAGCGTGCTGAACAACTTCGCGCTAGCTTAAAAAGCGAAGGCCTGATCAAATAGATAAAAGAATACGCAGATAAATCGCTGCTATTCGGATGAGAAGTGCCTCTGGGCAGTCGCTCGACACTTCTTATCCATGCTACAATTTCGCTCTACTGTTTAAATATTATTTATTAAGAGACTACACATGAAAATCGGCATCATTGGCGCAATGGAGCAAGAAGTTGCGATCCTAAAGGCAGCAATTTCAGACATTACTGAAGTTAATAAAGGCGGTTGTACCTTTTTCTCTGGTCAGATAAATGGTGTTGACGTTGTTTTGCTTCAATCAGGCATTGGTAAAGTAGCCGCTGCAGTGGGTACTTCAATCCTACTAAGCGAATACCAACCAGACGTAGTACTGAACACGGGCTCTGCTGGCGGTTTTGATTCAACACTGAACCTTGGCGATGTGGTTATCTCAACTGAAGTTCGTCACCACGATGCAGATGTTACAGCTTTTGGTTACGAAATCGGCCAAATGGCAGGTCAACCTGCAGCGTTCAAAGCGGACGACAAATTGATGGCTGTTGCTGAACAAGCACTAGCGCAAATGGAAGATAAGCACGCTGTTCGCGGTCTTATCTGTACTGGAGACGCATTTGTTTGCACAGCAGAACGCCAAGAGTTCATCCGCAAGCACTTCCCATCAGTGGTTGCTGTAGAGATGGAAGCATCGGCTATCGCTCAAGCTTGTCACCAATTCCAAGTACCATTCGTGGTTGTTCGTGCAATATCTGACGTTGCAGACAAAGAATCACCAATGAGCTTCGAAGAGTTCCTGCCACTAGCAGCTCAAAGCTCTTCAGAAATGGTTATCAAGATGGTTGCCCTACTAAAGTAAGCGACTAGACATGCAAACACTGTTTGATCAGGTATTTGCAAATGGCGTGCTCCTTGTAATGTGGGGAGCACTGCTTTTTCATTTGATTTTACCTATCCCCCATGCCGCACACCCTATGACCTTATGGCATAAGTTTGCTGAGCTTTTAGCAAGCAAGGTTAATAACAACCAAAACTATTCCCAAAGCTTAATCTCGGGCACATTAGCCTGGGGCGTAATGGTACTGCCGACTCTGGTAATTCTATTGGCACTGCAACCATTGGTTTGGCAATCTCAACTGTTTGAATTAGCACTGTTATTACTGGCGATTGATTGGCGCAATAACGAAAAGCTAGCAAATCAGCTGATCAAAGCGCTTGGTCAAGAAGATAAAGCTGCCGCTCGTCAGTTATTGGCGCCGGTTGTCAATCGTCAAACTGAATCACTTTCATCACTTGGGCTTGGCAAAGCCGCTGCTGAAACCATCATCATGGGTTATGCTCGCAATGTGGTATGTGTTTTATTCTGGTACGCCATTGGTGGTGGAATTGCGGCTTTAATGTATCGCCTTGTAGTCGAGTTAGCTCGAGCTTGGTCGCCAAGTCGCAAGCAATTTTCTCCGTTCGGCTCAACGGCTATCAAGATAGTCGCTATCCTAGAATTCATACCGATGCGTTTGTTTGCTTTGATGATCATATGTGGTGATAAAGCAATGCACACATTCAAGATGATGCTTGCCCAAAGCCGTTCTTGGCCACTGCCTGGGCCTGCTTGGTTGATCACGGCCGTTGGCAACAAGCTGGAATTATCATTGGGTGGCCCTGCTATTTACAACAACACCAAAGCCATTCGCGCAAAATTGGGTGGAAGAATCGCCCCATCAGCTCTGCATCTATTTCAGGTTCAGAAGCTGCTGTTTGGTCGTATTGCTATCTGGATATTTTTACAAAGCCTAATCTTACTATTTGTTCACCAAGGGATTTAGAGTGAAACCTTCAGCACTTGTTACAAGCCTTACTCTTTTGTCTTCCAGCTTATGGCTGCCTTTATCATTTGCGGAAGAAACATCGCTGACTCCAGAAAAAGTACAGCCAGCTCAACGCGTAGTAAGTCTTGCTCCTCACGCCACTGAACTCGCGTACAGTGCTGGCTTAGGTGATAACCTTGTTGCGGTAAGTGAGCGGAGTGATTACCCACCACAAGCAGACCAGCTTGAAAAAGTGGCAAACTATCAAGGCATCAAGGTTGAGAAGATCATCGCACTGCAACCTGATTTGATTCTTGCGTGGCCAGCGGGAAACCCGCCCAGAGAACTCGCGAAACTAGAGCAATTTGGGTTTAATATTTACTACTCGAAAACAAAAAGCCTAGAGAGTATTGCGACCAATATTGAACAACTCAGCCAATACTCTAGTGATCCGAGTATTGGGGAAAACAATGCCAAGCAATACAAAGAACAACTCAACGCATTGAGACTAAAATATAAAGATGCCGAGCCCGTAAACTACTTTTATCAGCTAAGTGAAAAGCCGATCATCACCGTCGCTCAAGGGCACTGGCCAAGTGAGGTGTTTGAATTTTGTGGCGGCCAGAATATTTTCGAAGACAGTGCTTCCCCTTATCCTCAAGTTGGTATTGAACAAGTTGTATTAAGGAAACCGCAAGTGATCTTCACTTCTCAGCATGCAATTGAGAATGGAACCATGTGGCAAACTTGGGAGGACGAGATCCCAGCAGTCGCTCAAAATCAGATTTGGTCACTCAATTCTGACTGGATTAATCGCCCGACAACGAGAACTTTGAAAGCGATCCAACAAGTATGCGATTTCTTCGATAGAGCTAGGCAAAATCACTAACTATTTGCTGCATTTTTTCGTACAATTCGCCACCGACCTGTCCCTACAATTTTAACTATAAGAGCACCAGTATCATGGACTCCATGCTGCTTTATATTATCGATTTATTTGGCACTGCCATTTTTGCTGTCTCAGGCGTATTTGTCGCTGGCCGTCTTAAGATGGACCCCTTTGGCGTAGCCGTTCTAGGCAGTGTGACCGCGATTGGCGGCGGCACTATCCGTGACATGGCATTGGGTGCGACTCCCGTGTTTTGGATCACCGATACCACCTACCTTTGGGTCATTATCACTACCTGTTTGCTGACCATGATTATTGTAAGACGCCCTAAACGTCTGGCTTGGTGGATATTGCCGGTATGTGATGCGATAGGCTTAGCCGTATTTGTTGGCATTGGTGTTGAGAAAGCGCTGAATTATCAAGACTCGGCATTAGTGGCTATTATCATGGGGGTTATCACAGGCTGTGGTGGCGGTATTATCCGTGACGTGCTTGCCCGTGAAGTGCCGATGATCTTAAGAAGTGAAGTCTACGCCACGGCTTGTATCATTGGTGGTGCTTTCCATACAATGGCGATTCTCATGGGGCACGATTCAGAAACCGCATTTTTAGCCGGTGTGTTCACAACACTATTGATTAGGCTTGGCGCTATTCGCTGGCACTTGTCATTGCCTACCTTTGCTATCAAATAGATAGAACGATGACTAAGAGGCTCCGCAAAGGAGCCTTTTTTAATTCGCTTTCAAATTACTTATCCCCTCTATTTCCATTATTCAAAGATCCCCTTCTTTCCTGACACTCTAGTTAGCTCATTAACTCATTCATCACTAGGTTAGTAATGTTTTTTGTTTACTTATCTAATTCACAGGCTATATTAATAAACAAATCACTTTATAAATTAATTTATTTACTAACATTGGCAAAAGGGAGTTCAAGATGAGCATCAATAAAGTGGGCATTGTTTTCTTCTCTAAGAATGGAGCGACTAAGCAAGTCGCAGAGACAATCGCAGAAGGCATTAACACTCAACAATCTAACTCAGCACTGCTCATCGAGGTGCTATCTTCTGAAATAGTCGAAGGAAGATATGACAATGACGATAAGCTCAGCGCATTAGACAGCTGTGACGCCATTATCTTTGGCTCCCCAACTTATATGGGCTCACCAGCAGCTCAATTTAAGAGTTTCATGGATGCGAGCAGTGATAGCTACTGTAAGAAGGCATGGCGAAATAAGCTCGCTGCAGGTTTCACCACTGGTGGTAGCCTTAACGGTGAACAACAGCAAACTCTACTGAGCTTTTTCACTCTGGCTTGTCAGCATGGCATGATTTGGGCAGGGCTTGATATCTCAAAGCATATTGATGATTTAGGTTTGAATCGCACAGGTTCAAGTATTGGTTTGGTCGCCAGTGATGATCAGACGGCAGAGAGCACCAATAATCACATCAATAGTAATGATCTTAAAACCGCTTTCTATTTTGGCCAACGCATCGCGAGTCTAGTTAAGAAAGCCTAACGAGCTAATTTCCTAATTAACGAGCTAACGTCAAAACCCCTAGCTTGTCTGATATCTATGTGCTCAGACTAGAGAATGAATGGCGTTTGAGGTAACTTGGTTTAATCATTCCCAACTTTCATGAATATAACCCAATGCTACTCGAAGGAATCGAAACTCTATTGGTTTTAAGTAAAGCAAAAACCATGAGCCGCACCGGCAGTTTGCTTTATATCAGCCAATCAGCGGTCAGCAAACGGATTGCTAATTTAGAGAAGAAGTTAGGCAAGAAACTCATAGAACCGAGTGGCCGACAGATCAAACTGACGCCCGATGCGATTGCATTAATCGAGAGTATCGGCCCTGCATTCAATGAACTTCGTGGTCTTATTTATGAGCAGCAAGAGTTGGAAGATACCACTCTCATCACCTTAGATAGCTCTAAGTCGCTGATCGCGGGTTATCTAGGTGAGATGATGGGCCAATTTATCCAGCAAGATAAATACATCACTATTACCACGAACCATACCCCAAGAATCATAGAGCGAGTACAATCTGGCAAAGCGACCTTAGGGTTGTGTGCTGGTTTACTGCCACCGCATCATGGGTTAATGACATTCCATCTGTTTGATGAGCCGTTCTATATTGTGAGTAAGTCGCCGTTAACGGAGCTTCCTCCAATGGTCATCACTAACGACATGACCAATCCGGCAAACTCGTATCAGTTATCTGTGCTTGAAAAGTTCGGCATCAAACCCTTGATGGAGATGGATGCCTACACCGCAGCAGCTCAGTTAGCGTTGGGTGGGACAGGGCCAGCGTTGATCCCGCTCTCTATCGTAAAAACACTCAATATTGAGCCTCAATACCTGTTTAGTTTTGCCGAATTGAAGGGATTGATTCGACCGATTCATATCTGTGTAAGGCCGAACAGCTATCAATCTCCACGAGTTAAAATACTGATAGAATCCATTGTTGATGCTGTTCCCAAAGCAGTTTAGACGCCATTAACATCGACATCACGATCACAAGAGGGCGAATCCATTTCTGCCCTTTTGTCACCACTACTTTAGCGCCAAGCTGAGCGCCCATAAAGCCACCAACCGCCATCACTAAGCCTAATTCCCAAATGGGTAAACCAGCCAAAATAAAGAAGATTAAAGCTGCGATATTCGAAGTGAAGTTAAGAACCTTAGTACGTGCCGTTGCATCCACTAAAGAGAAATGGCCGATAGCGACAAAACAGACGGTGAAAATAGAACCCGTTCCTGGGCCAAAGAAGCCATCGTAGAAACCAACACCGCCACCAATGCACAAAGCAAACACGGCTTCAGACATCTTTTGCTTACCTTCAGACGCTCTAGTTTGGGGTGCTAATAGGAAATAGAGAGAGATCGCGATAAGCAGTAAGGGGATCATGCTCGTCAATAAGCTCGCATCAATATGCTGCACTAACTCGGCGCCAATTGCAGACCCAATAAAAGTACAGAAGATCGCGAGGCGCATTTCTTTAATACTAACGATACCGTTGCGTACGAAATACCAACTGGCGGAGAAGCTGCCAAAAGAACTTTGAAGTTTGTTGGTTGCCAGTGCCTGCGTTGGTGGTACTCCAGCCGCTAGCAATGCTGGTAGAGTCAATAATCCACCGCCGCCAGCCATTGCATCAATAAAGCCTGCTGCCGTTGCAACAACAAACAAGATAGCCAATATTTCTAGAGTGATTTCCATATACCCAACGCCTTAAATTCTCGTGAAGCGACAACTTACCACCGTGAGCAAACAATCAACAACGAAACACAAGATTGTAACCTATTCCAAATTTTCATCATTTAGCCATTACCAGATTTTCACTATTTAACCAACACCAGATGACAGACATAAAAAAGCCCACTCCGAAGAGTGGGCTTTGAGCATTTATATCCGCTTAACAGCGATACACGTGAGTCAATTAAGCTTGAGAAGCTTTAACTTGTGCGTGTAGCTCTTGAACTGAAGTTACTGACGTTTTCGCGTCTGCAGTGTGCGCCATACAAGTCGCGAATGCAGCGTTTAGCGTAGTCGTGTAGTTCACTTTCTCAGCCAGTGCGCCACGACGAAGAACTTTAGAATCTTCAATCGCTTGACGGCCAGCTGCTGTGTTCACGATGTACGTGTACTCGTTGTTCTTGATACGGTCAAGAATGTGAGGACGACCTTCGTGTACCTTGTTTACTAGACGTGGGTTGATACCCGCTTCGCCAAGGATAACTGCAGTACCGTGTGTTGCGTCTAGCTGGTAACCAAGCTTAGATAGCTTAGATGCTAGGTCAACAACACGCTCTTTGTCGCCTTCGCGAACAGAAAGAAGTGCACGGCCGCCTTCTGGGTAGATGTTGCCACAACCCAATTCAGCTTTAGAGTATGCTTCAGCAAACGTTGCACCAACACCCATAACTTCACCAGTAGAGCGCATTTCTGGGCCTAATAGTGGGTCAACACCAGGGAATTTGTTGAACGGAAGAACAACTTCTTTCACTGAGTAGTATGGTGGGATGATTTCTTTCGTAAAGCCTTGAGAATCTAGCGATTGACCCGCCATCACACGAGCTGCAATCTTAGCGACTGCCGCGCCTGTTGCTTTCGATACGAACGGTACTGTACGTGCTGCACGAGGGTTAACCTCGATTAGGTACACTTCGTTGTTCTTAACAGCAAACTGCGTATTCATTAGACCACGAACACCCAACTCGAACGCTAGCTTTTCAACTTGCTCACGCATTACGTCTTGGATTTCTTGGCTTAGCGTGTAAGCAGGAAGAGAACATGCTGAGTCACCAGAGTGAACACCCGCTTGTTCGATATGCTCCATGATACCCGCAATAACAACGCGCTCACCGTCACAAATCGCATCAACGTCTACTTCAATTGCATCATCTAGGAAGCTATCAAGTAGTACTGGAGATTCGTTTGAAACACTTACTGCTTCGTTGAAGTAGCGACGTAAGTCTTGCTCGTCGTATACGATTTCCATCGCACGACCACCAAGAACATAAGAAGGACGAACAACCAATGGGAAGCCGATTTCGCGAGATTTCTCTACCGCTTGCTCCATTGTTGTTACTGTCGCGTTTTCTGGTTGTAGAAGACCAAGACGGTCAACAGCAACTTGGAAACGCTCACGGTCTTCTGCACGGTCGATTGCGTCTGGGCTAGTACCAATGATTGGTACGCCAGCAGCTTCAAGCTCACGAGCCAGTTTCAATGGTGTTTGACCACCGTACTGAACGATAACGCCTTTTGGCTTCTCAACACGAACGATTGCTAGTACGTCTTCCAGAGTTACTGGTTCAAAGTACAGACGGTCAGACGTATCGTAGTCTGTCGAAACTGTCTCAGGGTTACAGTTAACCATGATTGTTTCGTAGCCATCTTCACGTAGTGCTAGAGATGCATGTACACAACAGTAATCGAATTCAATACCTTGGCCGATACGGTTTGGACCGCCGCCTAAGATCATGATTTTCTCTTTGTCTGTTGGGTTCGATTCACATTCGTCATCGTAAGATGAGTACATGTAAGCCGTATCAGAAGAGAACTCAGCCGCACAAGTATCTACGCGCTTGTAGACTGGGTGAATATCGTATTGGTCACGTAGACGACGAATTTCACTTTCAGCCACACCTAGAATCTTAGACAGGCGAGCATCAGCAAAACCTTTACGCTTAAGCTTCATTAGCTCGTCTTTATTCAGACCAGCAAAGCCTTTCGCTTTAAGTTCTTGCTCTAGTTTTACGATGTCTTCGATTTGAACTAGGAACCAACGGTCAATTTGCGTTAGGTTGAATACACCATCAACTGACATACCAGCACGGAAAGCATCTGCGATGTACCAAATACGGTCAGAACCAGCTTCTTTAAGCTCATGGCGAATCGCCGTTAGAGCGTCAGGTGCATCTAGGTCGACCATTTCGTCAAAACCAGTTGCGCCAACTTCTAGACCGCGAAGTGCTTTCTGTAGAGATTCTTGTTGGTTACGGCCGATAGCCATAACTTCACCAACCGACTTCATTTGAGTCGTTAGACGGTCGTTAGCACCTGCAAACTTCTCGAAGTTAAAACGAGGAATCTTAGTTACTACGTAATCGATTGTTGGTTCGAATGATGCTGGCGTTGCGCCGCCAGTGATGTCATTCATTAGCTCGTCTAGCGTAAAGCCAACAGCCAGTTTCGCTGCAATCTTAGCGATTGGGAAACCTGTTGCTTTAGATGCTAGTGCCGAAGAGCGAGATACACGTGGGTTCATCTCGATGATAACCATACGGCCATCTTTCGGGTTGATACCAAACTGTACGTTTGAGCCACCTGTTTCAACGCCAATCTCACGCAGTACTGCTAGAGATGCGTTACGCATTAATTGGTATTCTTTGTCTGTCAGCGTTTGAGCCGGAGCCACTGTGATTGAGTCACCAGTGTGAATACCCATTGGGTCAAAGTTTTCAATCGCACATACGATGATGCAGTTGTCGTTCTTGTCGCGAACCACTTCCATCTCGTACTCTTTCCAACCGATAAGTGACTCATCGATTAAAAGTTCGTTGGTTGGAGACAAGTCCAAACCACGACGACAGATTTCTTCAAATTCTTCTTTGTTATAAGCGATACCACCGCCTGTACCACCCATCGTAAACGATGGACGAATGATACAAGGGAAGCCAACCATTTCTTGAACTTTGTAAGCTTCTTCCATCGTTTTCGCTGTATCAGCCGTTGGACACTCAAGACCAATCGATTTCATTGCTTTATCAAAACGAGAGCGGTCTTCAGCTTTGTCGATAGCGTCAGCAGTTGCGCCAATCATCTCTACGCCGAACTCTTCAAGTACGCCGTATTTTTCTAAATCTAACGCACAGTTAAGTGCAGTCTGGCCACCCATTGTCGGTAGAACTGCATCTGGCTTCTCTTTAGCGATGATGTTACGAACCACTTCCCATTGGATAGGTTCGATGTAAGTCGCATCAGCCATGTCTGGGTCAGTCATGATTGTCGCTGGGTTCGAGTTTACAAGAATAACTCGGTAACCTTCTTCGCGAAGTGCTTTACAAGCTTGAGCACCAGAGTAATCAAACTCACATGCTTGACCGATAACAATCGGACCAGCACCTAGAATTAGAACACTTTTAATGTCAGTACGTTTTGGCATTATCTACTACTCCGGATTACGCTGTGTGCTGTTTAATTAATTCAATGAAGTGGTCGAATAGCGGCGCCGCATCTTCTGGACCTGGGCTTGCTTCTGGGTGACCTTGGAAGCTAAATGCTGGTTTATCTGTACGGTGGATACCTTGTAGAGAACCATCAAATAGAGACTTATGAGTCGCTCGTAATGTCTCTGGAAGCGTATCTTCGTCAGCAGCGAAGCCGTGGTTTTGTGAAGTAATCATCACAACATCACGATCTAAATCTTTAACCGGGTGATTTGCACCGTGGTGACCAAACTTCATCTTCACTGTCTTAGCACCTGACGCAAGAGCAAGAATCTGGTGACCTAGACAGATACCAAAGATTGGTAAACCTTTTTCTAGGAACACTTTTGTTGCTTCAATTGCGTAAGTACATGGTTCTGGGTCACCAGGGCCATTTGAAAGGAAAACACCATCAGGGTTTAGAGCGAGTACTTCTTCTGCTGAAGTTTCAGCAGGAACAACCGTTAGGCGGCAGCCGCGGTCAACAAGCATTCGTAGGATGTTTCGTTTTGCACCGAAGTCATAAGCAACAACGTGGTATGGCAATTCAGAGTCTGCTTTCGCTTCAGGAAGTCCACCCGTAAGCGTCCACGAACCTTGTTTCCATTGATACGCTTCTTTTGTTGTAACTTCTTTCGCAAGGTCCATACCTTTCAGGCCAGGGAATTCTTTTGCTTTAGCTAGAGCCAAAGCTTCATCTAAATTGTTACCCGCTACGATACAACCGTTCTGTGCGCCTTTTTCACGAAGAATACGCGTCAGCTTACGAGTATCGATATCAGCGATACCAACAACGTTTTGCGACTTAAGGTAATCAGAAAGGGATTGTTCATTACGGAAGTTAGAAGCGATTAGAGGGAGATCGCGAATCACAAGGCCTTGAGCGTGGATTGAAGAAGATTCTTCGTCTTCGGAATTGGTTCCGGTATTGCCAATGTGAGGGTAAGTAAGGGTAACGATTTGTTGAGAATAGGAAGGATCAGTGAGGATTTCTTGGTACCCCGTCATCGAGGTATTAAAAACGACTTCACCAACTGCAGAACCTACAGCGCCAATGGCTTCACCGTGAAATACTGTCCCATCTTCTAGGACGAGTAGTGCTGACTTCTTCAAGACAACCTCCAGAAATAAAAATGCATTAAAATTGATTTAATTTGCAAATCTACCTTCCTGCAACACCAAAAACTGCGTGTTTATGGAAATTAGACAAATTGGCGGTATTTTAGTGATCTGCGTGATACGTGTCAACATTTAACGCAAAAGAAATTAAACATTTGTAAGAACTAATTCAATTTTCCCCATCAAAGCTTCAAAAGTTCAACTTTCATACTCTATTAATAGGAATATTACGATTTTCTAATTTTCGCCCGTCATTTTCACCCACCATTAGGTGGCAAAAATATCACCAACAAAACGCAATCGATAAATACAATGAGTAAACACGTAGATTTAAAGCTTTAAATCAAAAACAACAACCAAACAGTGATAAACAACAACTAAATGCAGTTCTAATTAGGAAAATCGGAGAATAAGAAGAAAGTGACCAAGAGGAGTTTAAGTAGAAAAAAGGGGCAAATAAAGAAAGCGCCGGCAATTGCCAGCGCATAAATATCTATTTATAGATCGTTTAAACCAAGGACGTCTGTCATGGTATAAAAGCCTGCTGGCTTATCATTTAGCCAAACAGCCGCCTTGATCGCACCATTGGCAAAGGTCATTCTGTCCGTTGCTTTATGGGTAATTTCAACGCGCTCACCAATATCAGCAAACATTGCGGTATGCTCGCCAATGATGTCACCTGCTCGGATTGTCGCAAAACCAATCTCGTCTTTTGTACGCTCACCCGTAATGCCTTCGCGTGACCATACAGCGACATCGTTTAGCTCATTGCCCATCGCACCAGCGATCGCTTCGCCCATACCAATCGCAGTACCAGAAGGTGCATCGACTTTATGACGGTGGTGAGCCTCTACGATTTCAACATCACAGTAATCGCCCATCACTTTAGCGGCCTTCTCTAACAGCTTAAAAACCAAGTTCACACCAACGCTATAGTTCGGTGCCATCACTATAGCCATCTCTTTTGAAGCCGCATCAATAACCTGCTTCTCTTCTTCAGAGAAACCAGTAGTACCAATGATCAGTTTCTTACCGTGACGTTTACAAAGTTCAATATTCGCTAATGTGCTTACAGGTGCGGTAAAGTCGACAATCACGTCAAACTCTTCAACCGCTTTCGAAAGGTCATCAACTAGAGCCACATCAAAACGACCTTCACCGCATAACTCGCCAACGTCAACACCGACCAAAGATGATTCTGGACGCTCTGAACCAGCACCAACGCTTGCTTCTGAATTATGGTGAGCGGCTTTCACCAAGTTACGACCCATACGGCCAGCTGCTCCTGCAATTGCAATTCTTACCACTGCGAATATCTCCATTGTTTTGGTTACCGTCACTGCTCATCTGTCGCAGTAACGTTCATTCGATTAATCTCTTTAAACTAACAACAATCTCAAACTCAGGCTAGCAATTACGAAAACTCTTTTATTACTCGCTCTAAAATTGGCACGTTTGCTTCGGGGAAGGCGTATTGGCTCAATGATTCAAGATCGACCCATTCACCTTGTTGCCCTTCTTTACCATAAGGCTGTTGCTCGAAATCGGTCACAAGGATGAAATCGAACTTAAGCGACTTATCACTGTAATCAAACTCAAGGTGTTCAAACAGAGACTGTTCAGTCACATTGATACCAATTTCTTCATCAAGTTCACGAGTCATTGCTTGTTCAATGGTTTCACCCACTTCAACCTTACCGCCAGGAAACTCCCAGAAGCCGCCTTTATGCTTGTCGTCTGGGCGCTTAGTGATAAATACCTGTGACTTATCTTGATTAAAGATGATGCCCGCTACAATATGGATTCTTTTCATTGATGGTGTTCCTTTCATGTCCCTATCGTCATTCCCTACAATGAGGAACGAATTAGATAGGGGATCTGCTCTTTTGTTAGTTCGAAAGATCCCCGACTCGCTCGTCCCTCACTCTCGAAGATGACGCTATCAAAACCTTATTATTCACATACAAAAAGAGCCGCCTAAGCGACTCTTTTTATCAATAAGTTTGTGTGAAGCTAAGCTGTGACGTGGTGAGTGCAAGGAGGAGACACGGAGCTTACGTTGGTAAGTGAGTACCTCCGACAATGCAATCATCCGTTACAGCAACGATTCACCAGACTTAGTCTATTTTACCGTGACACTGTTTGTACTTCTTACCACTTCCACATGGACATGGTTCGTTACGACCCACTTTACGCTCATCGCGCACTACCGTTTGTGGAGATGCTGCATCCGCTTCATCGTCAGCTAGCTGGTTTTCAGCCGTTGCATGTTGTGCTTGTGCACGACGCGCCGCTTGTTCAGCTTGAGCTTGACGTTGAGCTTCCATCTTTTCAACTTCTTCTTGTTGCTGAACGCGAACTTTAGAAAGGATAGTCACAACGTCTGTTTTCAGCACATCTAGTAGACCTTCAAACAGTTCAAACGACTCGCGCTTGTACTCTTGTTTCGGGTTCTTCTGAGCATAACCACGTAAGTGGATACCTTGACGAAGATGATCCATCGCAGCCAAGTGCTCTTTCCAAAGGCCGTCTAGCGTTTGTAGCATCACAGACTTCTCGAAGTTACGCAGTACTTGAGCACCAACCACTTCTTCTTTCTGTTTGTACGAATCTACTGCCATACCAAGAATGCGCTCACGCAATGCTTCTTCATAAAGCTTGTCGTCTTCGTCTAACCAACCTTGAATATCAAAGTCTAGATCGAAATCATTCTTGAGACGATCTTGCAGACCTGCGATATCCCACATGTCTTCAAGAGACTGAGGTGCGATGTATTCATCAATGACTGACGCCAGTACATCTTCACGGTTGTGTTCGATCATCTCACTGATGTCATCTGAGCTCATCAGCTCATCACGTAGCTCATAAACAACCTTACGTTGGTCATTGGCTACATCATCGTACTCAAGAAGTTGCTTACGGATGTCGAAGTTACGACCTTCCACTTTACGTTGTGCTTTTTCAATTGAGCGAGACAGCATCTTAGATTCAATCGCTTCGCCTTCGTCCATACCACTTTGGATAAGACCAGCCATACGATCAGACGTAAAGATACGTAGCAGAGAATCTTCCATTGATAGGTAGAAACGAGAAGAACCCGCATCACCTTGACGACCAGAACGACCACGTAGCTGGTTATCGATACGGCGAGATTCATGACGCTCAGTACCAATGATGTGCAGACCACCTGACTCAAGTACTTTATCGTGGATGATTCTCCAATCAGCTTTGATCTTCTCGATCTGCTCTTTGGTTGGGTTCTCTATCTTCTCAAGTTGTGCCTGCCAGCTACCACCTAGCACGATATCGGTACCACGACCGGCCATGTTAGTTGCGATAGTTACCGCACCAGGCATACCAGCTTGTGCAACGATCTCAGCTTCCATTTCATGAAACTTAGCATTTAGAACGTTGTGCTTAATTTTTGATTTTTTCAATGCGTTAGACAGCAGTTCAGATTTCTCGATAGAAACTGTACCAACCAGTGATGGCTGACCAGCCGCTACACGGTCTTTGATGTCTTCAATGATCGCATTGAACTTGTCTTCTTCAGTACGATAAACCACATCTGGCATATCGTTACGAACCATAGGCTTGTTGGTTGGGATAACCACCGTTTCTAGGCCGTAGATAGACTGGAATTCGAACGCTTCTGTATCAGCAGTACCTGTCATACCTGACAGTTTTTCATACAGACGGAAGAAATTCTGGAATGTGATCGATGCTAATGTTTGGTTTTCATTCTGAATATTCACACCTTCTTTAGCTTCAACAGCTTGGTGTAAACCTTCAGACCAACGACGACCTGGCATAGTACGACCAGTATGTTCATCAACGATAACCACTTCGCCTTCTTCAGTAACGATGTAGTCGACGTTTTTCTCAAACAATACGTGTGCACGAAGCGCAGCATTCACATGGTGCAATAGGCTGATATTGGTTGGAGAGTAAAGTGTATCACCCTCTTCCATCAAGCCGTTTTTGACCATTAGTTCTTCTACAAATTCTTGACCGTTTTCAGTCAGGTGAACCTGTTTTGATTTTTCGTCCATGGTGTAGTGACCTTCACCACGGTACTCTTCTGAATCTTCTTTATCTTGACGCTCTAGAGAAGGAATTAGAGTGTTAATGCGCGTATAAAGGTCAGAACTATCTTCAGCTGGGCCAGAGATAATTAACGGAGTACGAGCTTCATCAATTAAGATTGAGTCAACCTCATCGACTACAGCGAAGAAGCGCTCACGTTGAACTCGGTCTTCAGCACGGAAAGCCATGTTGTCACGAAGGTAATCAAAACCAAACTCGTTGTTTGTTCCGTATAGGATGTCAGCTTGGTACGCTTCTTTTTTCTCTGGCGGAGCCATGTTTGCCACATTCACGCCAACAGTCATGCCAAGGAATTCAAATAATGGACGGTTTGTTTCCGCATCACGCTTCGCTAGGTAATCGTTCACCGTTATTACGTGAACACCTTTGCTTGGTAGCGCGTTTAGATAAGCTGGTAGGGTTGCGGTAAGTGTCTTACCTTCACCAGTACGCATCTCTGCAATTTGGCCAGCATTTAGAACCATGCCACCAATCATTTGCACGTCAAAGTGACGCATGCCGTAAACACGCTTAGACGCTTCACGTACCGTAGCGAAAGCTTCAGGTAGAAGTTGATCTAACGATTCACCTTTATCTAAGCGCTCACGAAACTCAACCGTTTTTGCTTTTAGCTCTTCATCAGAAAGTGCTTCAAACGTTGGTTCGTAGTTATTAATTTCTTTTACAATTTTTCTAAGGCGGCGCAGTGTTCTGTCATTGCGACTGCCAATTACCTTTGTCAGCAGCTTAGTAATCATGTGCTTGGAATCTCTTCGTTCTCAGATCGTCCGCGATCTATTTTAAATGCCGTCAGTCTCTACTAGCTATGAACTAGTCTTCAGTTACTAACCAAGGATACTGAGATAAATCTAGTATCTTTGATATTGTACTTGAGAGTAGAGTTTTCAAGGCTTGAGTTAAAATTAATGCCCTTTAGTGTAAGTAATTTTCACACTAACGACCATTTAGAACACCATTTGTTTGATGTGCTTGGAACTTTTCTTTCTAATTGCTGATGGATTAAGCAGACAGCAGCCCATTAGCCAGCAATTTCCGGAGGTTAACGACACTGTATCTGGAAAATAGATACAAAAAAACCAGGCCAATGGCCTGGTTTTTGAAATCTTATATTGTTGTAAACAACAATTACGCTAGAACCATACCCGGTTCTGCGAAAGCAACTGGAGAGCCAGCTTCTTCTTCGAATGTTGCCCATTCCCAAGCTTCGGCGTCAGCAAGAACTGCACGTAAAAGTTGGTTATTTAGGCCGTGACCTGATTTGTATGCACGGAACTCACCAATAATAGCGTGTCCACACATGTAAAGGTCACCAATCGCATCCAATACTTTATGAGTTACAAACTCATTGTCGAAACGAAGACCTTCTTCATTAAGAATTCGGTATTCGTCCAGTACGATAGCATTATCAAAGCTACCGCCAAGTACTAGGTTTTGAGACTGAAGGTACTCAATATCGCGCATGAAACCGAAAGTACGAGCGCGAGAAATCTGCTTCACAAAACCTTGTGATGAGAAATCAAACAACAAACGTTGCTCATCGGATTCAATTGCAGGGTGGTTAAAGTCGATCTCAAAGTCCATACGGAAGCCGTTAAATGGAACAAACTCTGCCCACTTATCGCCATCTTCAAAACGGATAGGCTTTTTGATTCGAATAAAACGTTTCGCTGCATTCAGTGTTTCTACACCCGCTTGCTGTAGCAAGTATACGAATGGGCTTGCGCTACCATCCATAATTGGAATTTCTGGAGCATCGACTTCAACAATAATGTTGTCGATACCCATTCCAGCTAGAGCTGCGTTAAGGTGTTCCACTGTAGAGATACGTATGCCTTCGTCATTAACAAGAGCAGTACATAACATAGTGTCACGAACTGATGCTGGATCAGCTGGGAAATCTACAGGTGGATTGACATCTGTACGACGATAAACAATACCTGTATTTGCAGCTGCCGGGCGAAGAGTAAGTGTGACTTTACGACCAGAGTGGAGACCCACACCAGTTGTTTTCACAATTTCTTTCAGAGTACGTTGTCTGATCATCTGCTTGCCTCGTTATCAGTGCTACAAATCACGGTCAGTATTTACCAACCGCGAATTTTACCATTAATTCGACGATAGTCAAATTTTGGGTATTTGTTAATCAGCCTGACGTCGTAAAAATGCTGGAATATCTAAATATCCGCTCTCTTTCTCAGCTTTAGGTGCTGCACTCTGGCTAGCGCCTGTACCCGAAGAAACAGGTGACGTTGTTGGCTGTGGTTTAACTTGAGGTTTTACCTCAGTTTTTTCCTGCAATGGTTGTGCCACTTTCTCTTCCACTTTTGCTGCTGTTTGAACAGCAACTTGAGGTTGAGGCGTTGGCGCTACTTTTGCTTTACCACCAGCAACTAGAGTAATGTCTGGTTTTTTCTCTGTGCCGATACCTGTTGCAACAACAGTTACACGGATTTCATCCGTCATATCAGGGTCTAGAGAGGTACCAATAACAACCGTTGCGTTATCAGAAGCGAATGCCTTAACTGTATTACCCACAGTTTCGAATTCATCTAAACGCATATCTAGGCCTGCAGTGATGTTCACAAGAACGCCACGCGCGCCAGCTAGGTCGATGTCTTCTAGTAATGGGCTAGAAATTGCCGTTTCAGCAGCTTCTTCAGCACGGTCTTCACCTTTTGCGATACCGCTACCCATCATTGCATGACCCATTTCCGACATCACAGTGCGAACATCCGCGAAATCGACGTTAATCATACCAGGGCGAGTAATTAGCTCAGCGATACCTTGTACAGCGTTTTTAAGTACATCATTTGCACTTGCGAAAGCTTCTAGCAGTGTTACGCCACGGCCAAGTACTTTAAGTAGCTTTTCATTTGGAATCGTAATTAAAGAATCCACATGTTTAGAAAGCTCTTCGATACCTTGCTCAGCAAACGCTAAACGCTTTTTGCCTTCAAAGCTAAATGGCTTAGTTACAACAGCAACCGTTAGCACACCCAGCTCTTTCGCAACTTCAGCAATAACTGGAGCAGCACCTGTACCTGTACCACCGCCCATACCAGCTGCGATAAATACCATATCGGCGCCAGTTAGAACTTCTTTAATTCTTTCTCGATCTTCGAGAGCTGCATCACGGCCTACTTGTGGATTTGCACCAGCGCCCAAACCTTTAGTGATATCACCACCAATTTGGATCACGCTGCTCACGCTCGTTTTACGAAGGGCTTGTGCATCAGTATTAACACTGATGAACTCTACGCCTTCGATCGATTCACGTACCATGTGCTCAACAGCATTACCGCCACCGCCACCAACTCCAACGACTTTAATTACTGCATCGTCAGACATTTCCATCATCGGTTCAAACATGTGTTATCTCCGTTTTTTCCTGCAACTCAGGTTAAAACTCTTTTTGTATCCAATTACGCAATTTACCAAACAAGCCTGACATAGAAGGTGCTGAACGCTTAGGTTCGCTGTAATCACCCTCATCACTTATCTGACAATCTCTTGCGTAATGAAGTAAACCAACCGCCGTAGAATGATACGGCTCTTTAACATAGTCAGTTAAGCCACTAACTTCTAACGGCTTACCAACTCGAACTTGATTGCGGAAAACACGTTCCGCACACTCTACCAATCCGTCAATTTGTGCCGCTCCACCAGTGAGAACGACGCCAGCTGCAAGGTGGTGTTTAATACCTTCATCTCGTAGCTGTAATTGAACCGTATCAATAGTTTGGTTAACGAGACCCATAAGTTCAGTGTAACGTGGTTCAATCACTTCCGACAAAGTTTGTCTTTGCAAACTTCTCGATGGACGGCCACCTACACTAGGGACGTTAACAGAATCATCCTTGCTTACGAGTTCACTCAGAGCGCAACCGTGGTTTACTTTTATCTCTTCAGCATCGCTCACTGGCGTGCCGAAAGCGAAGGCAATATCACTGGTTACTGCATTTCCTGCGTAGGAAAAGACTTCTGTGTGTCGTAATGCGCCGCCAGTCCAAATGGAAATATCCATCGTACCAGCACCAATATCAACAACACATACTCCAAGCTCTCTCTCGTCGTCAGTAATTACCGCATTGCTTGAGGCAAGTCCTGAAAACACGATTTGTTCTACAGTGAGACCACATCGTTCAACAGCTTTAATAATGTTTCTCGCCATGTCGCTATGGCAAGAAATTAGATGAACACTGACTTCCATTCGAACACCAGATAAACCAAGTGGATTCTTGATCCCCTCTTGATAATCGATGGTAAATTCTTGTGGAATCACGTGCAGAATTCTCTGCTCATCACCTATTTTAATTGATTTCGCGGTATGGATCGCTCGATCCATATCATCTTGAGACACCTCTTCATCAGAAATAGTGCCCATGCCTTTTTCAATTCGGCTTGCGATATGTTTGCCCGATAGCGAGATAAACACATTGCTGATTTGGCATTCCGCCATCAACTCTGCTTGATCAATGGCTCGCTGAACTGACTTCACTACCGACTCTAGGTCGTTTACACCACCTTTATCCATACCTCTGGATGGGCTTTGCCCTGAACCAATGATATTGATTTGACCATCAGGCAATATTTCACCAACTAGAGCTGATATGGTCGCAGTGCCTATATCAAGACCAACGATTATGTTGTCATCTGCGGTCTTAGTCATCTGTGCTCTCTTCTAACTCTTGCTCTGGAAACCAGCCTACAGCGGCTCCCGTATCATACCTGAGGTCGATGTAGCTCACTTGATTCGCTTTACTACCAAGTTCGTTGTAAAGCGAAATGAAGCGTTCAACACGCTCATCTAAAGAATCTTTACCTAGTTCTAAACGGATACCGTTATCTAGGATTATTTGCCAAGCGCGGCGCTCATTGAGAACGAGCGAGGTAACGGTTAACCCTAGATTGTTAATCAAAGGGGTTATTTGTCGCCACTTTTCTATCACTTTTTGGCTGGTGCCGTCTGGGCCGTAAAGCTTGACTCTATCGCCCTTCAAAAGACCGATATCACCATTAAACACCTGACCATTATCATTCAACAGCATGTTACCGTTCCAGATTGCTGCTGCATGATACTCAGTCAAAAATACTTTTATTGTGTCTGGCCACTGCTTACGAATGGACACCACTGAAACCCAAGGTAACGCTTCTAAACTGTCTTGCAACACACCGATGTCTTGCGACATGAACGTTCCAATATGCTCTAGCTCGCCAAAGGCATGTTGAACATCACCAGCAGTTACGTAAGTTAAGTCGCCTTGAAGTACTATTTTGGAGAGAGGCAATCGCTGATCGTCCCACATCCAAGTCAGTGTGGTATAGAAAAGAAATCCAATGAATAGCAGTACCATGACAAAAAAAGACCCGCCTACAGCGTGTTTCTTTAGCGATGGTAAACTGAATAGGTGGCGGTTTTCGCTAAAAGTACTTTCTACCAAAGCCCGCATTCCCTGTCGTTGGTTCGCAATTCTATTCCCTATCTTCGTAATAGAGGTAAAAGCACTTACTTTAACCTATGAATTATACTGAGCAAAATCAAACTATCAAACGTTGATAATAAGATTTTTGGTCAATTTTAGGTCAATCGCAAGAAGTGAGCGATCAACCACAGTCTGTATACAGTATTCTGTTACGCGTTTTGCATCTTATTAATGTCTAATTGTAGCGATTCAAGTTGCTTCGCTACACGACCAACATCACCAGCACCCTGTGTTAAAACAAGGTCTCCGCCTTGAATAACGTTGGCTAAAACCGACGGCAGCGTGTTGATATCAGCAACAAAGATGGGATCAATCTTACCACGCCCACGAATAGTTCGACTTAACGAGCGTCCGTCAGCCCCTGCAATAGGTTTCTCACCTGCAGAATAAACATCTAACAGAATAAGCACATCAACCTGCTCAAGAACGTTCGCGAAGTCATCATACAGATCGCGAGTGCGGCTATAACGGTGCGGTTGGAAGATCATCACAAGACGTTTATCAGTCCAACCACTTCGCGCAGCTTGAATGGTGACATCAACTTCGGTTGGGTGATGGCCGTAATCATCGACCAGCATTGCAACACCCTTACCCGTTTCATATTCACCAAGGTGATCGAAACGACGACCAGTGCCTTCCGTTCCAGCCATCGCTTTTAGAATCGCTTCATCGCTGATGTCATCTTCCGTCGCAACCGCAATCGCCGCTGATGCGTTCAGTGCGTTATGGCGACCGGGAATGTTCAACGTAATATCGAGATTGGCTTTACCTTTGCGAACAACCGTAAACTTGCCTTGCTGACCTTGTTGTACATAGTTTTCAATGCGGATATCAGCGTCTTCTGAGAAGCCGTAGGTAATCACTTGACGGCTAACCTGAGGAATAAGCTCACGTACTACCGGATCATCAACACACATCACAGCCTGACCGTAGAATGGCAGATTGTGTAAGAAATCAATAAACGTCTGCTTTAGCGTTTCAAAATCGCCGCCGTAGGTATCCATATGATCCGCTTCAATGTTAGTCACAATACTAACCATTGGTTGCAGGTGTAAGAATGACGCGTCACTTTCATCGGCTTCAGCGATAAGAATACGACTCGAACCTAGGCGAGCATTGGTACCAACACTTTTTACCAAACCACCGTTTACGAAAGTTGGATCTAAACCCGCTTCCGAATATATTTGTGTCACTAGCGCGGTCGTAGTGGTTTTACCGTGCGTACCTGCCACAGCAATGCCATGACGAAAACGCATCAGCTCAGCCAGCATTTCTGCACGACGAACGATAGGTGTACGCGCTTCACGAGCAGCAATAATCTCTGGGTTTTCTTCGTTGATAGCGGTTGAAACCACCACCACACTTGCATCAGCAACGTTACTTGCTTGGTGGCCGATGTAAACGGTAGCACCCTTGCTAACTAAACGATCGGTCACTGGGTTTTGAGCAATATCAGAACCCGTGATCTGGTAGCCTTCATTAAGCAAGACTTCAGCAATCCCGCTCATTCCTGCGCCACCAATACCGATGAAGTGGATAGATTTAACACGGCGCATCTCTGGCACCATTGCACGGATTTGCGCTAAGTCTTGGGTATGTTCAATCGTCATCAATTCAATCTCATTATTTTGCTAAAGCTTTAATCGCTTCAGCGACGGTCACATCAGCATCAAGCTTGGCTGCTTGACGAGCTTTTGTTGCCATCATTTTTAATTCATTTCTATCAAGCTGAGCAATCGTGTTCGCTAGCTTATCAGCCGTCAATTGAGGCTGTTCAATCATTAACGCTGCGCCACATTCAACTAGGTGATCGGCATTCAACGCTTGCTGTCTGTCTTTATGCATAAACGGAACGAAGATAGAACCCACACCGGCTGCAGACACTTCTGATACGGTTAATGCACCTGAGCGACACACTAATAGATCTGCCCACTCATAAGCTTGCGCCACATCATCAATAAATTCAGTCACTTGAACATTATCAACAGAATGTGATTTGTATTGTTCAATCACTTGCTGTTGATTGTTTTTACCAGCTTGGTGCATCACAGTAAAACCAGCGCCTAACTGAGCCAATGTTACAGGCAGAGTATCGTTAAGAATTTTAGCACCTTGGCTGCCACCCATAACTAGGATTCGAATATCGCCGTCACGCTCTGCCATGCGTTGCTCGGGTTCTGCTAAGGCAACAACATCTTCACGCACAGGGTTACCAACAACGTCAGCCGTTGGAAAAGCACCAGGGAAAGCTTGGAATACTTTTTTAGCAATTTTAGATAGCCATTGGTTGGTTAAACCTGCAACTGCATTTTGTTCATGCAAAACTACAGGAATACCGGATAACCATGCCGCGATGCCACCGGGGCCACTCACGTAACCACCCATTCCAAGCACCACATCTGGTTGCCATGCTTTGATGTGCTGTCTTGCTTGAAGTATGGCATTAATAATCTGGAATGGCGCTTTAATTAGCTTGCTAATGCCTTGACCACGCAGGCCTTTCACCTTGATGAAGTCGATCTCAATACCATGCTTTGGCACTAAATCCGCTTCCATTCTGTCTGCGGTTCCTAACCAGCGAATTTCCCAACCTTGTTGCTGAAGCTTTTTCGCCACCGCTAACCCTGGGAAAACGTGACCGCCAGTTCCACCAGCCATCACTAAAAGTTTTTTGTTTTGTTTCATCACGTTAGATTCTTATTCTACTAATTCGTTTTGATTGTCGGCTTGTTCTTTTTGTTGTATTCGGCATTCGTGATCGATACGCAGCAGCATAGAAACCGCTACTGACATGACGATAAGGCTTGAACCACCGTAACTGATAAGCGGCAGGGTTAGACCTTTGGTCGGAACAATACCCGATGCAGCACCTACGTTAACAAGCGTCTGAAAAGCAAACCAAATACCAATACCAAAGGCAAGATAACCACTGAATAACTGGTCGTTCTCGAAGGCTTTTTTGCCAATTAAAATGGCTTTAAGCACCAAACTAAAAATAAGGATCAGCACTAAGGTCACGCCAACAAAACCCAACTCTTCAGCCAATACCGCAAACACAAAATCGGTATGTGCTTCTGGTAAATATTCTAACTTCTGAACCGAGTTTCCAAGGCCTTGCCCCATCCAATCACCACGACCAAATGCCATTAGCGATTGAGTTAACTGGTAGCCACTGCCAAACGGGTCATTCCACGGTTCCCAAAATGAGGTAACACGTCGAACACGATAAGGTTCTATCACAATCAAACCAACGACCGCAGCAATACCCGCCACCATCAAAGCAATAAACTGTGAAAGCTTGGCTCCTGCGATAAATAACATTCCGAACAAGGTCACCAGCATTACAACTACCGTACCTAAATCGGGCTGGCCAAGTAGTAACACAGCAAAAGCACCGAATACCATGATCGGTTTACCAAAGCCACCGAAGAAGGTTTTTCTCACTTCATCTTGTTTACGAACTAAATAACCCGCCATAAAGATAAACAGCGACAACTTAGCGACTTCAGCGGGTTGTAAGTTAAATAATCCAAGAGGGATCCAGCGCGATGCACCGTTAACCGACTTACCGACAGCCAATACCACGACCAGCAAAAAGAAGGATAAACCCAATAAGTACATACTGTATTGAAACCAACGTTTCATTGGAATTTGCAATATGACGCTGGATACGATTAACGCCAACACAAGGAAAATGGCATGGCGGAACATAAAGTGAAACGGCTGATCAGTTAAACGTGCACTGATTGGGAACGAAGCAGACGTTACCATCACCAATCCGGTCAGCATCAGTCCAAGAGCAATCCATACCAACTGACGATCGTAGAGCGCCTCTGGTGTGGCACGGTTTAGCCATTGCCAAATGGATTGATTAATCTCTTTCACTCTTTGCACTGAATGTTAGTCCTTCAACACGTTAGGCATACTCATGGGCAAGGTCAGTGAACGCATCACCTCTCGCCATGAAGTTATTAAATTGATCGAAGCTCGCACACGCTGGAGACAACATCACCATATCACCGGCAACTAACTGCTTCGAGACACTCTCGATAATGTCACGCATGGTATCAAACGTCTTAGCCGATGGATGCAATGGCATAAATTGCGCGGCATCTTCACCGAAGCAACACAGTTGAACACGCTCTAGCTGTGACAACACAGGTTCAAGCTCACTAAAATCAGCGCCCTTACCTACACCACCAACCAGAAGATACAAGGTGCCTTGATATTCTAAGCCCGACAGAGCCGCTAATGTACTGGCTACGTTGGTTGCTTTCGAGTCGTTAACCCACTTAATAGAACGCTTATCAGCCACCACTTGGCAACGATGCGTTAAACCATTGTAGGCCTTCAGAGCTTCAAGGCTTTTGCTGTAATCAATACCGACTTGTTTAAGCAGTGCTAGCGAGACTAGCGCATTTGCCACATTGTGACGTCCAACCAATGTTAAATCTTGAGTAGCAAGTACTGACTTACCATTATCCACTAGCCATTCGGTGCCATCGACCATTGATACACCAAACTCTTGGTCATCAAGTCCAAAGGTCACCAATGACATCGTATGGTCAGGATAAGTCTCTTTGTCTTCGCGGTTTACAATCGCGTACTGAGCGTTGTTAAAAATTCTTAATTTGGCGTCACGGTAATCGGCCATGCCTTGATAGCGATCCATATGATCTTCTGACAAGTTCAAAAAGGCCGCCGCTGCAAGGTTGAGACTGGATGTTGTCTCTAGCTGAAAGCTTGAAAGCTCAAGGACATATAAATCAGCATCAAGCTCAAGAAGGTCTAAGGCAGGAATACCGATGTTGCCACCAACACCAACGTTAAGACCAGCAGCCTTTGCAAGTACACCCGTTAGATCGGTCACTGTGCTCTTGCCATTGGAACCTGTGATAGCCACAACAGGTTTGTCTACCGCCCAGCCAAACAGTTCAATATCGCCAACAACCGGAGTTCCCGCTTGAATAACATCTTGTATTTCAGGCGTCGCTAAGGCGATACCTGGGTTAGCAATCACCAAATCAGCTTCCGCTAACCATTGGCTATTCCAACTTCCAGAATGCAGTTCTACCGATTCAGGTAAAGATTCCTTTCCTGGTGGTAGCTCTCGAGTATCAATCACCTTCACATGAGTATGAGGCTGATATTTTACGAGATGTTTAACGACAGAGAGCCCGGTAATACCGAGCCCCACAACCACTACATTTTGAATATTTTGCCAACGTTCCATTTAAACAAGATGCTCTTAATAGTTTTAAAGAGCCTCTGATCAGAGGCTCACATAAGATTAACGAACTTTCAGTGTCGCTAGGCCAACCAGTACTAATACCATTGAGATGATCCAAAAGCGCACGATTACGCGCGGCTCTGGCCAACCTTTCAGTTCATAGTGGTGGTGAATCGGAGCCATGCGGAAAATACGCTGACCACGCAATTTGTAAGAGCCCACCTGCAGAATAACTGACAAGGTCTCCATTACAAACACACCGCCCATGATAACCAGTACCAACTCTTGGCGAACTAACACCGCGATCACACCCAGTGCACCACCAAGCGCTAGTGAGCCAACATCGCCCATGAATACTTGCGCTGGGTAAGTGTTGAACCATAGGAAGCCAAGTCCGGCACCGACGATAGCAGTACATACCACAACCAGTTCAGAGGTGTATGGAATGTATGGAATGTGTAGATATGCTGCAAAGTTAACGTTACCTGTTGCCCAAGCAATCACAGCAAAACCAGCAGCAACCATAACCGTTGGCATAATGGCCAAGCCGTCTAGGCCGTCTGTTAGGTTCACCGCGTTACTTGTACCCACAATAACAAAATAAGTCAGTACGATGTACAATAAACCCAATTGTGGCATCACATCTTTAAAGAAAGGAACCACCAATTGAGTTGCTGCAGTATCGTGCCCGTGAGCATACAGAGCAAATGCCACAACCAATGCAATAGCCGATTGCCAGAAGTACTTCCAGCGAGCAATCAAGCCATCGGTGTTCTTACGAACCACTTTACGGTAGTCATCAACAAAACCGACCGCGCCATAACCAGCAAGTACAACTAATACAGCCCAAACATAAGGATTGGAAAGATCAGCCCACATCAATACCGTAATAATGATCGCAGCTAGGATCATCACGCCACCCATGGTTGGTGTACCACGTTTGCTAAAGTGAGATTCAGGGCCGTCATTACGAACAACTTGGCCAATTTGTAGCATTTGCAGACGCTCAATTAAACGAGGTCCCATCCACAGCGACAGACATAAAGCCGTCAAAATACTCGCGATTGCACGAAACGATAGGTATTCGAACAAACGGAAAAAAGAAAGGTGTGGCTGTAGTAGCTCTGCAAGCCAAATTATCATGAAAAGTTCTCCTTTAAAGCAGCGGCTATTTTACTCATTCCTGCACTATTCGCGCCTTTTACCAACAAGGTATGTGACGCGTTTTCTGGCAAGCGTAAGTGCTGCTCTATGTGCGCGATCATCGCTTGATGCGTTGCAAAGTGGGTACCGTTACAGACCTCACTAATCACCTTGGTATCATCACCGTAAGTGAGTACATGCTCAAAAGCGAATGGGGCAGCATATTCACCGACTTGACGGTGAAGTGCAAGACTTTCGTCGCCTAATTCAGCCATATTGCCTAAAATCAACCAACGTTGACCTTTGAAGCTCGACAGCAGTTTGGCTGCCGCCTTCATCGCGGGTACGCTGGCGTTATAACTGTCATCTATCAGCTTGATATTCTGACTTAATTGTTGAACCTCAACTCGTCCTTTAACCGAGATAAGATTCGCTAAACCACTTTTTATTTCATCAAGCGTTGCGCCAAATTGAATGCTCAACGCTGCAGCCGCCAACGCGTTCGCCACGTTATGCTGACCAATAATACCAAGTTCAACAGCCGTAGCACCTTGTGGTGTTTGCATATCAAAGCAAGCTTCGCCTTGGTCGTTGATTTCGATATTTTCAGCAAAATAATCGGCTTCACGACTACCTTCAGAAAATGTCAGAACCGTTTTATCCGCAAGTACTTCATTCCAAAAATCACCACCGTTGCTCTCTAAATTAACAATAGCAGTATCACCAGCAGCAAGCCCCTGAAAAATTTCACCTTTCGCTTGTTTCACACCATCAATAGAACCAAAGCCTTCTAAATGAGCCGCGGCTACATTATTAACTAAGGCAACTTGTGGCTTCACTAGCTGAGTGGTATAGGCAATTTCACCAATATGGTTAGCGCCTAATTCGATCACAGCATAGTCATCATTGGGTTCACTGCGTAACAAGGTCAAAGGCACACCAATATCATTATTGAAGTTACCCGCCGTAAACAGCACCTTGCCACGTTGCTGTAAAATGCTCGCCACCATCTCTTTAACGGTCGTTTTGCCACAGCTGCCTGTAATCGCCATCGTTGGCACGTCACATTGTTTGTGAATCCAAGCACTTAGTTCACCTAAAGCAAGTTTAGTGTCTTCGACAACAACTTGAGTAATATTTAGGTCAAGTTTTCGTTCGACTAACAACGCGCTCGCGTTTGCTTCAACGGCTTGATGGCAAAAGTCATGCGCGTCGAAACGCTCTCCAACGATAGCGACAAACAAGGCGCCTTCTTCAACGGTACGAGTATCCGTTGAAACTGCATTGATTACGTTATTGTTCGAGTTGCCCGCTTCAATCAGCTCACCACTGACCACGGAGCAGATTTGCTCAAGTGATACATCAATCATTATGAAATACCTAAAAGTTGAAGCGCAGACTCTCGGTCTGAGTAATGTACCGTTTTGTCTTTCAATACTTGGTAATCCTCATGGCCTTTACCAGCCAGAAGAATAATGTCATCGCTGCCTGCCTGCTCAAGCGCAAACTTAACGGCTTGATAGCGATCGTGTTCGACAAACGCAGCTTCAGGTTTACTTAAGCCAGCCAGCATGTCTTTGACAATCAGTGCCGGTTCTTCGCTGCGAGGGTTATCATCTGAAATAATGATTTTATCGGCGAACTGCTCTGCGGTCGCAGCCATCATTGGGCGCTTACCAGTGTCGCGATCTCCACCACAACCAAAGATTGCCCACAGTTTTCCTGAGCAATGCACGCGCAGTGCTGCCAATGCTTTCTCTAGCGCATCGGGTGTATGAGCGTAATCGACAACCACCTTGGCTTTGCTAGGAACTTGGAAAAGCTCCATACGGCCAATCACAGGTTGAAGCTGAGGCGCAGTGTCGACCAAGATTTGCTTGTCGATACCCAACGCAAGCAAAGTCGCAAAAGCAACCAGTACGTTTGATGCGTTGAACTGACCAATCAGTGGAACAGAAAGCTTCCCTTGCCCCCAGCTACCATCGAAAGAGAGCTTGATACCGGTTTCTGCATAAGCGACATCAGATGCCCACACCGACTGTTGATAGCCCGTTAGCGGTAACAGTGACACTGCAATAGCATTGGATAAGTCCGGCATCCAAGCTTTACCCACTTCGTCATCCACATTGATCACTGCGTGCTTGCATTTGTGTTGAGTAAACAGGCTCTTCTTAGCCAATGCGTACTCTTCCATCGTGCCGTGGTAATCAAGATGATCACGACTCAAGTTAGTAAATACACCTACCTCAAAGTCCAAAGCCTTTACTCGACCTTGCACCAAACCGTGAGAAGAGATTTCCATTGCCGTGTAGATAGCTTTTTCTGCAGCTAACTCACTCAGTGTGCGCTGTATTTCGATGGCACTGCCTGTGGTGTTCGCTGCGGTTTTTAGATTGTCTAAGAAACCATTACCCGTGGTGCCCATTACCGCTGAGCGTTGACCGACGAGATCAAGCCATTGAGCAATCAATTGGGTGATGGTGGTTTTGCCATTGGTGCCGGTAACACCAATCAACTTAGTCGCTTGAGACGAGTAAACACGACCAGCTAACTCAGATAGCACCAAGTTAAGGTTGTTAATGTAAATAACAGGGACAGTATCCAACCATTCAATCAGACCATGAGGCTTTTCAGCATCGGCCTGTGCAATAACAGCATGAGCTCCCAGTGCGACCGCTTTGTCGATAAAACGACGGCCATCAACAGCATGTCCGACTACGGCAACAAAAATATCACCTTCCTTGATGGCTCGGCTATCTAGCTCCAATTGCTCAACAGCAATCGACTCCAGTTCAGGTGAACTAAAGTCTCCCCAAGGAGAAAGTAAAGATGACAGCGTGAGGCTATTACTCATATTGAATCCTGATTAACTCTATTCTTGAAACTTATTTTCATCAGCAGGGACGTTCATTATTTGCAGTGCGCCCTTCATGATTTCAGAAAAGACGGGGGCTGCGACTGAACCACCATAGTAAAGGTCGCCTTGAGGCTCATTGACCACAACAACCAATGCCACTCTTGGATCACTAACTGGAGCAAAGCCTGCGGTAACCGCGATGTATTCATCACTGTAGCCGCCAGCTTCAGCCTTACGAGAGGTACCCGTTTTGGCTGCAACGCGGTAACCCGGAACGGCAGCTCTTGTCGCCGTACCGCCTTTTTGAGTCACCCCTTCTAGCATATTCAAAACCAGCTCAGCGTTCTCGCGCTTGATGATTTGCTTAGAAAAATCTTGGTCGTTACTCTTAATAATATGAATCGGCTCATACAAACCTTTGTTAGCTAACGTCGCATAGGCATGTGCCAACTGCATCGGCGTAACAGACAAGCCATAACCGAACGCTAAGGTCGCAATTTCAAACTTTGACCAACGACGGCGATTCGGGAAAATACCGCTCGTTTCACCAACCAAATTCAGCCCAGACATCTCGCCTAGACCAACCGAACTGTACATCCCAAGCAAGGCTTCAAGTGGCATGTTAAGCGCCAATTTAGCAACACCGATGTTACTCGACTTCTTGAGGATCAACGCTAAGTCAGCCTTACCGACTTTAGAAGAATCTCGTACACGACTACCACCGATCTGCATAATGCCATTGCCAGTATCAATCACGATATCTGGGTCTGCAGTGCCGTTCTCTAGCGCCGCCAAAACCACAAAAGGTTTCACGGTCGAGCCAGGTTCCATTGCATCGGTGAGCACGCGGTTACGCATTTTGAAGCTTTGTAAGTCAGAGCGGTTATTCGGATTATAAGAAGGGGCATTAACCATGGCTAACACGGCACCCGTTTTCACATCGAGTAATACCGCAGAGCCTGAAGTCGCCTTGTGATCGGCCACGGCCTGCTTAATCGCTCGATAAGCAATGGCTTGTAATCGTTGATCGATCGTTAATTCGAGTGGTTTGCCTTCTTCACGCTCTTCTAAAGCAATGTTTTCAACAACGCGTCCATAGCGATCTTTACGAATCGTCCGCTTACCCGCTTCGCCCGTGAGCCATTTGTCATAGCTGCGTTCAACGCCTTCCAAACCGTGCCCATCAATGCCGGTAACACCGATAAGGTGTGCACTGACTTCGCCTGCGGGGTAGTAACGTCGAGATTCCGCTTTCAGGCCAACACCCACCAGCTTTAGTTCACGAATATACTTAGCCATCGCTGGGCTAACTTGTCTTTGTAGGTAAACAAATCGGCGGGATTTGTTGCTAGAGATCTTGTCGATCATCGATTGTCGTTCTAAGCCAAGTACATCAGCTAACGCATACCAACGATCAATCTGGGCCATGCCATTTTTATCGAAAATCGTTTTCGGGTCGGCCCATACCGCCTCAACTGGAACACTCACAGCAAGCGGTTCGCCATTGCGGTCTGAGATAATGCCGCGGGCGGAAGGAATAGCCTTAACACGTACCGAGCGAAGATCGCCCTGACGGATTAAGTTATCTGGTTCAATAATTTGGATGTAAGCCACACGACCAACGAGTGCAGCAAAGGCAAGAAACACGAAAGCAATAACGACGTTGAAACGCCATTTAATAAGAATTGGATCCGAATCCTTTTCGCTCTTCACTCGCTCTTTCGTTGATTTCTTAACGGGTTTGGCGGGTGATTTTTCCTTTTTACCGGTCATTTCAGTGTGATCACAACTTCTTTGTCAGAGTCTGGACGTTTCATGTCTAGCTCTCGTTTTGCCGATGCTTGAACGCGGCTATGTTCAGCCAAAGCCGTCTCTTCAAGCATTAAATTTCGCCACTCATCATCAAGCTGTTCTCGTTCCACTAATGCCATGTCTTTTTTCGTGATCGCCTGACGTGAATTATGTGTCGTAAGAACGACCCCCATCGCACTCGCAAAGATACAGATAAGAAGTACCAATGGAACCTTGCCCACGGAGATCAAATCAAAAAATATTATCTTGGCTAAGTTAGGCTTGGAGGTCTTCATTGACTATAGCTTTTCTGCGATTCGTAGTACTGAGCTACGCGAACGAGTATTCTCATCCACTTCATCTTTAGAAGGCTTGATCGCTTTACCAATTGGTTTTAGATCGGCACTGCCTAAAGCTTTAATTTGATCTTCTGTTAGCGGTAAACCGTGAGGAACCTGTGGCCCTTGGCTCTCTTTACGGATAAAGCGCTTCACCATGCGGTCTTCAAGCGAGTGGAAGCTGATAACAGAAATACGACCTTGAGGAGCAAGAATGCTTGCTGCGCCTTTCAGTGCGGTATCAATCTCTTCAAGTTCGCTGTTGATGTAGATACGGAATGCTTGGAAAGCACGTGTCGCTGGGTGCTTTTTCTCTTTGAAGCTCTTTGGAGCGACGTCAGAGATAAGCTTAGCCAGTTGACCAGTACGCGTTAGCGGTTCGTTCTCTTCATTCTCTTGATAAGCGATGATGCCTTTCGCGATACGACGAGCGTGTTTGTCTTCACCGAACTCACGAATAACCCATGTAATGTCATCAAGATCCGCTTCAACTAACCACTGAGAGACAGGAACACCTGTTGTTGGGTCCATGCGCATATCCAGCGGACCATCTTTCATAAAGCTAAAGCCACGTTCAGCATCATCCAACTGTGGTGAAGAAACACCTAAATCCAGCAATACGCCATCCACTTGACCGACTAAGTCATAACGCTCTGCATATTCAGCCATACCCGAAAATGGACCATGGATAATCGTAAAACGAGGATCATCAATCTTCTGAGCTTCAGCAATCGCTTGTGGATCGCGGTCGATACTAAAGAGTCGTCCATTCTCGCCCAGTTTAGACAGGATTGTACGGCTGTGACCACCACGGCCAAAAGTACCATCAATGTAGGTACCGTCAGGTTTGATCGCAAGTCCGTCAATAGATTCGTTAAGCAATACTGAAATATGTTTGAATGCTTCTGTCATAGTCTTCTCAGTGAGTGGATTGAGCCATTAGTTCGGCAATAATTTGTTCTATTAACGTTTTAGTGTACTGATTTCACGCCGTATCTCCACCATATTGTGTATAGGCTTTGGGAATTTTTGACCCAAGCTCATATCAGGGTGAAGGATTCTAAGGAAATCTAAATCATTTACGTCAATATAAAGCAAAAAACCCATCACTACCGTTAAGTAATGATGGGTTCTTTATATAGGTGGAGTTGACACATACGCCGGGTTCTGTTCCGCTTGCGCGGCGGTAACCATTCGTCTAGGCCTGCAATCGCTCACAGGCTCAAGCAATCTACCCGCCCCCATACGCGAGCAGCGCAATGCGAGGGCCTATTTGATCTTGCTCCGGGTGGAGTTTACCTTGCTACGAACTGTTGCCAGTCGCACGGTGCGCTCTTACCGCACCCTTTCAGCCTTACCTGTGCCTCTTCCGAAGAAATGAGGCCATCGGCGGTCTTCTCTCTGCTGCACTTGTCGTGGGCTCGCGCCCCCCAGACGTTATCTGGCACCCTGCTCTATGGAGCCCGGACGTTCCTCCCCTCTACCAGTCTCCCGAAGGACTTCAACGTCAGTTTCCCGAAGGACCTCAACGTCAGTCTCCCGAAGGACATCAGCAAAGCAGCGATTACCCGTTCAACTCCGAGGGCGGATTGTATAGAGATTAGTGAGCAGTGTCTAGCGAGATCACAAATATGCTGCAAACCTCTAATCGAATGCATGATTTTTACACAATCTAGACAAAAAAAGAGGAATAACGGTAATACCATCATTCCTCAGAAGCTTTTTCAATAAAGGTTATCTACTCTATAAATAGGTACCTAGTCTATAAAGAGCTCTCTAGTTGTCTAGATGCTCTAAGCCCCATTTGTATAAAGCGTTCTTTTTCAGATTGTAGATTTCTGCTGTCATCGCCGCCGCTTTTTTAAGGGGTAGCTCTTTGGTTAGAATGCCGAGTGTGCGAGTTGCTTCGTCTGGCAGATCGGTGCTCGCTTCTTCACGGTGACCATGGATCAGCAACACCATCTCTCCACGTTTGCGGTTCGAGTCTTCTTCTATCCATTCAATCAACTCACCTAATGGTAATCCTTGAATGGTTTCGAATGTCTTGGTTAGCTCACGAGCCAAAACGACCTCACGGTCTGGTCCTAAGATCTCTAGCATGTCCTGCAAAGAATCCGTAATACGGTGCGGTGATTCGTAGAAAATACATGTGCGCTCTGCTTTTGCAATCTCTAAGAACTTGTCTTTGCGACCCTTGCTCTTTGGCGGTAAGAAGCCTTCAAAGCTGAAACGATCCGACGGCAGACCTGACGCACTGAGTGCGGTAATTACAGCACAAGCACCGGGAAGTGGCACAACTCTCACACCCGCTTGACGACATTGTGAGACAAGATGGTAACCTGGATCACTGATTAAAGGAGTACCCGCATCAGAGACTAATGCGATAGACTGACCTTCTAATAACCTTTCGACTAGAACTTGTGCTTTAGTTTGTTCATTATGATCATGTAAAGCGAACGTTCTGGTGGATATATTGAAGTGAGCAAGCAGCTTACCCGTGTGGCGTGTGTCTTCGGCTGCAATAACATCGACACTTGATAAAATTTCAATTGCTCTTTGAGTGATATCTCCCAAATTTCCGATTGGGGTTGGCACAATGTAGAGAGTTGGGCTCTCTGTGAGCAAGGTTTTGTTATCTGTCATTTGTTTACCATCACTTCAACGATTAATATAGATACAAATTTATACGGAATTTAAAGAACTCATGGCAACGATGAACCATAAGAGACTCAGTGTACCACGCTTACTAACTCCAATTGCATTAGCAATTACATTGGCGGCTTGTTCTTCAGGTCCTCAAGCACCAACGCGTGTTGATATTACACTAGATCCAGCGCAATCAACTGAAAGTTACATGATGCAGGCGGATAGTAGCAAAGGAAGTCTACAAAACGACTGGTTAATCATGGCACTTAAGGCTTCTGTGCAAGCTGGAAAAACCGATCAAGCGACTCTGCTTATCAAGCGCTTAGCCAAACAAGAGCTGAGTGAAGTTCAACAAGCGGAATGGCAATTAGCGCGCGCTCAACTGTTGGTGAATAACTCGCAGCCTGAACAAGCTTATAGCCAACTGAACTTCCAGCCTTGGTGGAAACTTCCGAACGAGCAGTGGAAAGATTATCACGAGCTACGCGCGAACATTTCTGAAATGCAAAGCGAGTATTTTGAAGCAAGCCGTGAGTTAGTTCTTTATTCAGAGTATCTAGACGCTGACGACGAGCTCCAACAACAAGCTGCCGACCGTATTTGGCAGAACCTGAATAGCTACTCTCAATATGAGATTCTAGAACTTAAGACTTCTCCGACAGAAGACGTTCTAGCAGGTTGGTTACAGCTGGCTATTTATATGAAGACGCTGAACTCTAACCTTCCAGACCTACAGAAAACTCTGTCTGATTGGCTAGCTGAGAACCCTCGTCACCCAGCAGCAACATACACACCTCAGGCGGTCACTGACATATTGGCGCTAGAGATCAGTAAACCAACTAGCACTGCGCTATTACTGCCGCTCACGGGTAAGTACGGCAAGCAAGCACAGCTTGTGCGTGATGGTTTCATCTTTGCGATGATGAATGACAAAGAGCGCGAAGAAAACGCAACGCTAACGGTTATGGACACCAACGTACAAAGTGCTGCTGAAATTAAAGCGACACTGGAAGAGAACAAAGTAGATTTCATCGTTGGCCCGCTGATTAAGAGCAATATTACCAAGCTTCAGCAAGCGCAGAAAAACCACGAAAATTCGATTCCAGCTTTAGCTCTAAATATTCCGACGCAGCTAGAACCTGATACCAATATTTGCTATCTCGCTCTTTCGCCAGAGCAAGAAGTCGCTCAGGCAGCGAAACACCTTTTTGCTCAAGGCTACAAGTACCCGCTTATTCTTGCGCCAAAAGGGCGTTTAGGTGACCGCGTTAAACAAGCGTTTGAGAAAGAGTGGAAAAAATACAGCAACAACGAAGTCGCGATTACCTTATTCTCTGACAAGCGCCAACTTCAGCGCAATGTGAATCAGGTATTCGGCTTACAAGAGAGCCAACAACGTATCGCTCAAATGGACGGGCTACTTAACCTAGATCTAGAAACTGAACCGCGCAGCCGTCGTGATATCGACTCTGTTTACATTGTGGCGAAGAACTCAGAGCTTACGTTGATTAAGCCTTTCATTGAAGTCGCGATTAACCCAGATGCTGACCAACCAGCCTTGTTCTCAAACTCACGCAGCAACAGCGGTGACAAGCAGTACGAAGATCTAACGGGTGTGTTCTACAGTGACATCCCACTATTGGTTGAGAGCAAGAACGAGCTTAACAAAGAGCTAAACGACCTATGGCCTGCACATTCAAACGGCCAAAAACGTCTGCAAGCACTAGGGATGGATGCCTACTACCTAATGGATGCATTGCCACAGATGAAAGCCGTACAGGGTTACAGCATTCCAGGTGAAACCGGCGTGTTAACCATCGACAACAACTGTGTTGTTCAACGTGAAATCAGCTGGGCAGAGCATGGGGCTTTTTAGCCGAAAGTACCTGTCCAAACCAACAATCACCCACAAACAAGTGGGTGATAAATACGAGACCGTGGCTAAAAATTATTTAGTTGGCCACGGATTATCGTTAATTCAAGAAAACTTCATAGCTAAATGTGGCGAGATTGATCTTATAATGCGCCATAACAATACGGTTGTGTTTGCTGAGGTAAAATACCGCAAGCAAACCCGCTACGGACATGCCGCCGAAATGGTGACAGCAAAAAAGTCACAGAAGCTGCTCAAAACAGCCAATGTTTGGCTTATGCAGCAAGGCTTGTCGGTGCACTCTACAGATTTCAGGTTTGATATCGTTGCCATAGAAGGGCCGAATGACAATATCGACTGGATTCAAAACGCGATTACCCAAGGATAAACATGCTAGACAGCATTAAAGAAAGTTTTACAGAAAGTATTCAGATCCAAATTGCGGCTGCAGAAGCACTGCCAGACGCAATTACGCATGCCGCTCAAGCAATGGTTGCGACCTTGCTTAACGGAAACAAAATTCTTTGTTGTGGTAATGGTGGTTCGGCGTCGAATGCTCAGCAATTTGTATCGTGCCTACTTAATCGCTTTGAAACCGAGCGCCCTAGCCTCCCGGCAATGGCTCTCACAGCAGACAACACCACGCTAACGGCAGTAGCCAACGACTATCACTACGAAGAGATCTTCTCTAAGCAGGTACGTGCGTTTGGTCAAACTGGCGATATTTTACTGGCTATCTCTACTAGCGGTAACAGCAAAAACATCATCAAAGCGATGGAAGCAGCGGTAACACGTGACATGACGATCATCGCCTTTACGGGTAAAGATGGTGGTGAAATGGCAGGCTTACTTGGCGAACACGATGTAGAAATTCGTATCCCTTCACACCGTACAGCACGCATTCATGAAGTACACATGGTGACACTGCATTGCCTATGTGACCTAATCGATCAAGTACTCTTCCCTGCTCACGAAGAGTGATATACGGAGCATCACAATGAAATCATTAACCTCTATGAGGCTGTTTAAGCTGATTAGTGTTTCGCTACTTACACTGTCCCTGTCTGGTTGTGCTGGCATTTTCATTGCTGGTGCTGCAACCACAGCGAACTTAGTCACTGACACACGAACCACCAAACAAATCTGGAACGATAACAATATCGAATTTGAAGTCGCAGCCATCACCAACAAGCAGCCATATCGTGGCAACGTTCGTATCACAGCGAGCTCTTACCGAGGTTCGGTTGTATTGATGGGGCAAGCGACCACTGACTCAGAGCGCCGCGCGTTTGAAAACCAAGCCAAAGAAGTGGCAGGTGTAGAAAGCATCCATAATCAGGTGCGAGTAAAAGAGCCATTGACCATCAGTGCTATAAGTAACGACAGCTGGATTACTACCAAGGTGAAATCAGCCCTTCTTGCAAACGCTGATCTCAACGGCATCAAGGTTAAAGTCATCACTGAAGATTCAGAGGTGTTTTTACTTGGGTTAGTATCTAGAGAGCATGCTGATATCGCGACAGAAGTTGCGCGTAATGTTTCAGGCGTAAAGCAGGTGATTCGAGCGTTTGAATATGGCGAAGAAGAGACGGCCGTTAACTAGCCTTAAGCAAGCCAATTAAATGCTATTTAGCAGAAAAGAAAAAGCAGCGACGAGTCGCTGCTTTTTTATTTGAGTCGTTATTTAGCTAACGTTAAACGTTATTTGATAACACGAAGGCTTGGGCGACCTTTTGCTGGACGAGGAGGCTCAGGATCTGAGTCAGGCTCTTCAGCATCTACGTCTGCCGTTGCTACGCTCAAAGATGGGCCTTTCTCTTGTTCTTCAAAAGGGCTTTCTTCAATCCCTTCTTCAAAAGATTCCATGTAAGCCTCTTCAGGTTCAAACATGGTACCAGCACCATTCTCACGAGCATAAATCGCTTGTACTGCGTAAAGCGGCACGATCACAGAGTGTGGACGACCACTAAAGCGAGCACTAAACGTCACAGCTTCGTTACCCAGTTCAAGTTGTCCAACCGCACGAGGCGCGATGTTCAGAATGATCTGACCATCTTGAACAAACTCTTCTGGAACTCTTACACCCGGTAATGTTGCTTCAACAACAAGGTGTGGAGTTAATTCGTTATCAACCAGCCATTCATAAAATGCACGAAGCATATATGGTCGGCGTGGAGTCATATTTGAAATATCCATAAACGCTTAGCGAACGAGTCGCATCTCACGCTCAGCTTCAGTTAGAGAAGCTAGGAATGAATCACGTTCGAATACGCGGTTCATGTAAATCTTAAGCTCTTTAGAACCAGGGCCAATTAATTCGATACCAAGCTCAGGTAAACGCCATAGTAGCGGAGCTAGGTAACAATCAATTAGGCTAAACTCTTCGCTCATGAAGTATTCATACTCAGCGAAGATAGGAGCAAGAGTCAGTAGGTCGTTGCGCAGTTTAACGCGAGCTGCTTCAGATTCTTCAGCGTTGCCTTTAACGATCTTCTCTGCAACTGAATACCAGTTACGCTCAATGCGGTACATCATTAGACGACTATTACCACGAGCAACCGGGTATACAGGCATCAACGGTGGATGAGGGAAACGCTCATCTAAGTACTCCATAATGATCTTTGAGTCATATAAAGCAAGCTCACGATCAATAAGAGTAGGTACTGATTTGTACGGGTTCAGTTCAACAAGCTCTGCTGGTAGATTTTTTTCATCAACCAACTCAACTTCAACACTTACGCCTTTTTCAGCAAGAACAATGCGCACCTGATGGCTATACATATCAGAAGCACTTGAGAAAAGAGTCATTACAGAACGTTTATTGGCAGCTACAGCCATGGAGCCCTCCAGTACACTTTAAATAAAAACAATGGAGGCCTAAAGCCTCCATTGAACATTAACATAATTTGGGAATTAGCACGGTATTATAGCACAATTAGTGCACATCACGCCAATACTCTTTCTTCAGCAAAATCACGATGATAGTGAAGATTACTAAGAAGGCCATTACCCACCAACCCATTGCATGACGCTCAAGTTGAACTGGGTCGCCCGAGTAAACCAAAAAGTTAACAAGGTCACGAACTGCTTCGTCGTATTCACCAGCACTTAATTCGCCAGAACCGTCAGTTTCAGTACCAACAACAGTTGTCACTTCCTCGCCATCTACCATATGAGTATCGTAGATTGGTGTTGGAATACCTTGCAGCTCTTCAAGAACGTGCGGCATACCAACACTTGGGAAAACAATGTTGTTCACGCCAAACGGACGAGATGGGTCTTCATAGAAGGTACGAAGGTACGTGTATAGCCAATCTGCGCCACGAACACGAGCAACCAAAGTTAGATCTGGTGGCGGAGCACCAAACCAACTTGCCGCTTGATCAGAGGGCATAGCATTAACCATCAAGCTACCGATTTTCGCTTCAGGGTCGAAAATCAGGTTTTCCTTCATTAGATCTACAGGGATCTCTAAATCATTCGCAACACGTTCATAACGCTGGTACTGCGTTGAGTGACAAGCAAAACAGTAGTTCATGAACATCTTAGCGCCATTTTGCAATGAGGCTTTATCTGTTAAATCATTGTTTGCTTTGTCTAATGGTACGCCTGCACCCGCTGCCATCGCCAGTGACGGCAACATAGCAAATAAAATTACAATCCACTTTTTCATTTGAATGTCACCCTTTCTGGTAATGGTTTCGTCGCTTCATTTTTACTGTAGAACCACAGTAGAACGAAGAACATGAAATAACCTAAGCTAAAGATCTGAGCCAGTAGCGTATACGTTGGCGTTGCTGGAAGCGCACCAAGTACACCAAGCGCAATAAAGCTTATTGTGAATTGGATGATGTTAATCAAATGCAGTTTGCTACGGTAACGGTAAGAGCGCACTTTACAACGGTCGAACCATGGCAGTAGGAATAGCACAACAATAGATGCACCCATTGCAACTACACCTATCAGCTTATCAGGAACAGCACGAAGTACAGCGTAGAACGGCGTGAAGTACCAAACTGGAGCAATATGCTCAGGTGTTTTCAGTGGGTTAGCAGCTTCGAAGTTAGGCGGCTCAAGGAAGTATCCACCCATCTCTGGATTAAAGAACAGCACGTAACAGAACAAGAATAGGAAACCAGCAACACCGACCATATCTTTCACCGTCCCGTATGGGTGGAAAGGAACAGAGTCAATGATGTCGTATTTCTTAGTGTAATCCTTGTGGAATGGGAACTGAGTTTTGTAGTCGTCGCCCATTGTGCCTTTAGGAAGCTTAGTCTCGATACCGTCTGGGTTGTTCGAACCCACTTCGTGCAGTGCTAGTACGTGAAGTACGATAAGCAGCAGAAGTACGATTGGTAGAGCGATAACGTGCAGTGCGAAGAAACGGTTCAGCGTTGCACCAGAGATGATGTAATCACCACGGATCCAAAGCGTTAGGTCATCACCAATAACAGGAATCGCACCAAACAGAGAAATGATTACCTGAGCACCCCAGTAAGACATTTGCCCCCATGGTAGTAAGTAACCCATGAAAGCCTCAGCCATAAGCACTAAGAAGATCAGCATACCGAAGAGCCAAAGTAGCTCACGAGGCTTTTGGTAAGAACCGTAGATTAGACCACGGAACATATGCAGGTAGATAACCACGAAGAATGCCGAAGCACCTGTCGAGTGCATGTAACGCAGTAACCAGCCGTATTCCACATCACGCATGATGTATTCAACAGATGCAAATGCGCCATCACCAGACGGAACGTAGTTCATTGTTAGCCAAATACCTGTAAGGATTTGGTTAACCAGTACCAACATTGCCAAAGAACCGAAAAGGTACCAAAAGTTAAAGTTCTTAGGCATTGGGTATTCAGATAAATGCTTTTTATAAGCATTCATTGCGGGTAGACGTTTTTCTACCCAATCAAGCAATCCTTGCATTATGCGTCTCCCTCGTCCACACCGATCATGATCTTAGTGTCACTCAAATACATATGCTTTGGCACTACAAGGTTCAATGGAGCTGGTACGCCTTGGAATACTCGACCTGCCATATCAAACTTTGAACCATGACAAGGACAGAAGAAACCAGACTTAACGCCCTGAACTTGTTCTGCAAAAGAATCTGGCAGGTAAGTTGGAGAACAACCTAAGTGCGTACAGAAACCAACAGCAATGAAGAACTCCGGCTTAATAGAACGAAACTCGTTCTGTGCGTAGTCTGGTTGTTGTTCAGTTTCAGATTGAGGGTCACGAAGTTGACCACCGATCGCTTTTAGGTTCTCTAGTACCGACTCAGCACGGCGTACAACCCATACAGGTTTACCTTGCCACTCGACACGAACCATTTGTCCCGGTTCTAACTTACTGACTTCCACTTCCACCGGCGCGCCCGCAGCTTTCGCTTTGGCACTCGGGTTCCATGATTTAATAAAAGGCACGGCTACAGCAGCTGCTCCCAAACCACCAACAACGGCTGTTGTTGCGGTTAAGAAACGCCTGCGACCGTTATTTAAAGGCGCGTTGCTCATCCAAACATTCTCCCATTTGCTCCTTATGGATTGAAATAATTCCGATTAAAGAGCATGGCTAACAAAATATGTATTTAGTTCTATTTATTGACGGCAAATGATAAATAAAACCCTACTTTTTGACAAGATAAAGCTACCTTTTTGTAACAATCATGAGGCAAAGCGCACATTGGGTTACAAAAGCTTTCAAAATATAAGAATTTAGGAATAAAACGAGGAGGGGGAAGCGTTTAGCGGGGGCCAGAAAGACAAAAAGCCCGGCATATAGCCGAGCTTTGAACCACAATTCCAGTAATAAAACTGGTCGCGTGTATTTTTCGGTAAGGAAAAATTAACGCTTAGAGAATTGAGGTTTACGACGTGCTTTACGTAGACCAACTTTCTTACGTTCAACGCAACGAGCGTCACGCGTAACATAGCCAGCTGCACGTAGAGCAGGACGTAGAGTTTCATCGTATTCCATAAGAGCACGAGTGATACCGTGGCGGATTGCGCCAGCTTGACCTGAAATACCACCACCAGAAACAGTGATGTAAAGGTCAAGTTTCTCAGTTAGTTCAACTAGCTCAAGAGGTTGCTTAACAACCATACGAGAAGTTGGACGACCGAAGTAAACATCAAGGCTACGCTTGTTGATTACGATCTCACCAGAGCCTGGTTTGATGAAAACACGAGCTGCTGAGCTTTTGCGACGACCAGTGCCGTAGTATTGATTCTCTGCCATTGTCTTAATCCCCAATTAGATGTCTAGTACTTGTGGTTGTTGAGCAACATGGTTGTGCTCAGTACCAGCGTATACTTTAAGCTTACGGTACATCGCGCGGCCTAGAGGACCACGTGGAAGCATACCTTTAACTGCTAGTTCAAGAACCATTTCTGGTTTCTTAGCAATTAGCTTTTCAAAAGTGATAGTCTTAAGACCACCTGGGAACTCAGAGTGACGGTAGTAAACCTTACCCTTAGCTTTGTTACCAGTCACAGCTACTTTCTCAGCGTTAACAACGATGATGTAATCACCAGTGTCTACGTGAGGAGTGTATTCTGCTTTGTGCTTGCCGCGTAGGCGAGAAGCGATCTCACTTGCTAGACGGCCAAGAGTTTTGCCTTCAGCGTCTACAACATACCAGTCGCGTTTTACAGTTTCTGGTTTAGCAACGAAAGTTTTCATGCTAATAATTACCTATTTAAAAAATTTACACTTAAGGAATACTCGCGTATTCCCACTGTCTAAGAGTTACCATCATCACCCCTTCGAGTGTTGGAAAACTCTTGGCATAACGTGATTTTACTCATCGCTAGAGGCCCGCAGTAACGGTAGGTCGCAGGATTATAGAGAAGAGCGAAGAAAAAATCACCTCTTTTTGAACAAAATCACGATTTTTTTAATTCTCTTTCTTATTCGAGATAATCAAAGCTAACTTAAGTGTTCTTTTGCCAAATATTCATGGCTCTGCATTTCGATTAAACGCGACTGACAACGTTTAAACTCAAATTCTAACTGACCATGGGTATATAGCTTTTCTAGCTCCACTTCCGCTGAAATAATCAATTTCACGTTACGCTCATAGAACTCATCAACTAACGCAATGAAGCGTCTTGCTGCGTCATCTGAAGTCGCACCCATTTGCAACACATCAGCCAGCAGAACCGTGTGATAAACCCTAGACAGCTCAATATAGTCATTCTGGCTGCGAGCCGACTGACAAAGCTGAGCAAACGTACCATGTAGCACACCATCGCTTGCTTCGACTACATCCAGTTGACGGTGATTGACCTCAATCTGTTTGAGTTTCTCTTTATCTTCACCAACTAGCTGCGCGTAATATGTTTCGAGGTTGATGTTCGCTTGGCTATCCAGCGGGTAATGATAGATCTCAGCCTGCTCTAACGTACGAAGACGATAATCGATTCCGCTATCGACATTAAGAATATGGCAATTGCCTTGAATAAGCTTAATAGCGGGTAAGAAGCGAGCTCGCTGCAACCCGTTACGATACAAATCCGCAGGTGGAATATTAGAGGTCGCGACTAAGATAACGTTGCGAGCGAATAACTCTTGGAACAAAGTTCCTAAGATCATGGCATCCGTGATGTCTGAAACAAAGAATTCATCAAAACAGATAATATCCGCTTCTTCTTTCAACTTATCTGCGACTAAAGGCAACGGGTCGCTAACATTACCTAGCGCCCTTAGCTCATCATGGACTCGATACATAAAGCGGTGAAAGTGAACACGCATTTTTTTTGTGGTCGGTAAGGCATCGTAGAACGTATCCATTAAGTACGTTTTACCGCGCCCGACGCCACCCCAAAAATAGAGGCCTTTTGGTGGCTCTGGCAGTTCTGGCTTTTTGCCCATTAATTTCTGGAATCGAGTCAGTTGAGGAATAGGCGTATTCATGTAATCTTGGAATTGATGAAAGAGTTCATCTAAAGATTTAACGGCTTGCTCTTGCGCTGGATCTCTTTGAAATCCATGTTCTTTTATATCTTGTTCGTATTTTTTAATGGGATTCATGACGACATTTCCACAATGAAAGCAATATCAGACAGCAAATAAAAATGAGCCCAAACAGTACGAGACATGTCGCTATGCGGTGAATAATGCAGCATCAAACTGCTAACTAGCGCACACGCATTTCTCTTTATACTGCGGCTTTCTCATAGTACCATGGAGCCGTATCACGTGTAACTAAGCAGTAACAAACATGTTAAAAAACAATAATAAGGAGCTGTTATGCCTTGGATGTATGCCGTTGCCGGTTTACTAGTCGGAGTTATTTTAGGGGTCGCTATTTCTCGTCTCATGACACCTGAATACAAAAAACAAAAGAACGTACAGAAAGAATTAGATAGCGCAAAGTTTGCCCTTGAACAGCAGCGACAAGAGCTAGCTGACCACTTTGCGAAATCAGCAGAAATGTTGGACACCTTAGGTAAGGACTACACAAAACTGTACCAACACATGGAAAAAACAAGCTCAGAGCTGATCCCTAATCTGCCAGAGCAAGATAATCCATTTGTGAAAACAGCCGCAGCCCATTCGGATAAACCACAAGACAAACCTTCAGTTAAAGAGGCGACACTTGAAGAACAACCGAAAGATTACGCTAATGGCGCAACGGGTTTATTTACAGAGCAGAAGAAAGAAATCATGGATGCTCCCGATGTTGTAACAGCAAAAGCATCGTAAACATTTAACACTTCTGTGAACTTTACAAAGGTTTTTGAGTCATAACTTTCACTCAGGTCATTTGAAACTTCTCATACTTATTAAACGTATAAGAGGGTTAAGACCTAAACTAGAGAGGAGTTTATGATGAAAAAACCTTTGCTTGCTTTATCGGTACTGACTTTAAGCTTAAGTTCAATCATCACCCCCATTCAAGCAACAGCCGCACTGCCATTGAGTGTGGGTAATGAACAATTACCAAGCCTTGCACCTATGCTTGAACAAGTGACCCCCGCTGTGGTTAGTATTGCCGTAGAAGGCAAACAGGTACAACGTCAGCAAATCCCTGAACAATTTCAATTCTTTTTTGGTCCAGAACAAACACGAGAACGCCCATTCCGCGGGCTAGGTTCTGGTGTGATCATTGATGCCAAGAAAGGCCATATTGTCACCAATTACCATGTCATCAATGGTGCCGACGATATCAAAGTAAAACTTCATGATGGTCGAGAGTACGATGCCGAGCTGATCGGCGGCGACCAGATGTCGGATATCGCGCTATTAAAACTCGAAACAGCCAAGAACCTTACCCAGATAAAAGTTGCAGACTCCGACAAGTTAAGAGTCGGTGATTTCAGTGTCGCTATCGGCAACCCATTTGGACTCGGTCAAACCGTGACATCCGGGATCGTTTCTGCACTCGGTCGTAGCGGCCTAAATCTAGAGAACTTTGAAAACTTCATTCAAACCGATGCCGCTATCAACAGTGGTAACTCTGGAGGTGCGTTAGTGAATCTCAACGGTGAGCTGATTGGTATCAACACGGCTATCCTTGGCCCTAACGGAGGTAATGTCGGTATCGGCTTTGCAATCCCATCCAATATGATGAAAAACCTGACAGAACAAATTCTCGATTTCGGTGAAGTAAAACGCGGTATGCTGGGTGTTCAAGGCGGAGAGGTCACCTCTGAATTGGCGGAAGCGCTTGGTTATGAATCCAGCAAAGGTGCCTTTGTCAGCCAAATTGTACCCGACAGTGCTGCGGACAAAGCCGGACTGAAAGCGGGCGATGTTATTGTCTCTATTAATGGTAAGCGTATTGATACTTTTAGCGAGTTAAGAGCCAAAGTCGCAACCCTCGGCGCAGGTAAACAGATCGAACTTGGTGTCGTTCGTGACGGAAAGAATATGACCTTTGATGTGACTCTGGGTGAATCCACCAATAGTAAGACACAAGCTGAAAAACTCCATGAAGGACTTGCCGGTGCAGAGCTCACTAACACAACCGACAGCGACTCAACGACAGGCGTCAAGGTATCAAGTGTCGCTCAAGGTTCGCCAGCAGAAGCCTATCAACTTCTTAAAGATGACATCATCATCGGGGTAAACCGCCAACCCGTTAAGAACCTTGCTGAATTTAGAAAGATTCTTGAAAAACAACCTGGCGTGTTGGCGCTTAATATCCAAAGAGGCGACAGGACTATCTATCTAGTTATTCGATAGTCATACGTCAGCGCAATTACAGGGAGGCTCAGTAAGTTTGCTTTAAACTTACTCAGTCTCCCTTTTCTTTAGATCAATCAAAATGCTATGCTTCACTCGTAATCAAGTCAGTCATCCATTGACGGATGCTCCATACCTTACTTGTTGAAGAGGGAAACATGCTGTCCTTTCTATTTCGTTCTATTTCCCTTGGACTCGTTTCAGCGGCACTTATTCTTCTCGCATTTCCGAGCTTAAGGCCAGCTATAGTTTCAGATGTCACTAGTCCTCAAGTCGATAATATTGGCTCTCTTCAGATCTCATTTAACCAAGCGGTGCGACGTGCTGCACCCGCTGTGGTCAATATTTATAGTCGTAAATACGCAGAAAGCGATCGCAATAAGCTACTGACTCAAGGTTTGGGTTCAGGAGTCATTGTTAGCGAAAAAGGCTACATCATTACCAACTTTCACGTTGTTGCTCAAGCCGACCAAATAGTTGTGGCACTTCAAGACGGACGAGTAGCCGCCGCACAGCTTGTCGGTTCAGACAAGCGCACCGATATCGCGATACTCAGAGTCAGCGGTGACAACTTACCAGTGATTCCACTGAACCAAGATTACACTGCAAATGTCGGAGATGTGGTTCTCGCTATCGGTAACCCGTATAACCTAGGTCAAACCACAACCTTTGGTATTATCTCGGCAACAGGTCGCTCTTCAATCAGTGCAGATGGTCATCAAGCCTTTATCCAGACCGATGCGGCAATCAATGAAGGTAACTCCGGTGGTGCACTTGTCAATTCACAAGGTGAGTTAGTCGGTATCAATACCGCGTCTTTCCAACAAGCTACCGACATGGAAACCTACGGGATTTCATTTGCTATCCCCTACCCACTAGCGAATAAAATCATGCAAAAAATCATCGCTGATGGTCGTGTGATTCGTGGTTATATTGGCATAGACGGACAAGACATCAACTCGGTGACGTCACGCTTACTCGGCAATAAGAATATCGGCGGTATTGTGGTACTCGGGATAGACCCGAACGGTCCTGCGGCTGATGCAGGCTTTGAAGCACAAGATATTATTGTCAGCATCAATAATACCCAGATTAGCGGACGACAGAGCGTAATGGACATTGTTACTGACCTGCGCCCAGGTACTGTCATTGATGTTGGTGTATTACGCAAAGGTGAAAACAAGACCCTCAAGGTGACTATCGCTGAAGATACACGCCTGTAGCCTATATACGTATGTTGATTGCTAACATGAAGTTAGCGACCCCACACTGTTAAACTTCCAGACACAAAAAACCCAGCTCTTAAGCTGGGTTTTCTTTTATCAATCAAGCGAATTATAAACTCAATGAAAACTAACTATATAACTAAGCGTAAGAGCTAAGTGTCATAGCTACGTGTCATAGCTAAGCGTCGCTAGGTTCATCGATATCAATGCGCGTCACTCGTTGTAGTCCTCTAGGTAGTAAACCACCACGACGACCACGTTCACCACGGAAATTTTCAAGATCCGCAGGTTTCAAGCCAAGTTTGCGTTTACCCGCATAGATTGTCAGCGTCGCATTCTCTGGGATAGCCATTAGATGCGAGACAAACTCTTCACGCTCTTTTGCTTTCGCAGAAGGAATGTTGATGATCTTGTTACCCTTACCTTTGCTCAACTGAGGTAGGTCTTTAATCGGGAACAACAACATACGACCTTGGTTAGTAATCGCCAGAATCTGGTTAGAGTCCAAGTCAGCAATCGGGCTTGGCAACATCACTTCAGAAGCTTGTGGCAAGTTAACCAACGCTTTACCGCTCTTGTTCTTAGACAGCAGATCGCTACCTTTACAAACAAAACCATAACCCGCATCAGAACCGACTAACCATAGCTGTTCATTCTCTCCCATCACCACTTGGCGAATAGAAGTACCAGGGCTGACGTTCAAGCGGCCTGTAATTGGCTCACCTTGGCTTCGTGCCGATGGCAGTGAGTGAGATTCAAGGGAGTAGCTTCGGCCATCACTGCCGAGGAACACCGCTTGTTGGTTACTCTTACCCTTAGTGCTTGCTAAGAATTTATCACCTGATTTGTAGTTCAAGCCTTCAGCGTCAACTTCATGCCCTTTAGCATGACGAATCCAACCTTTCTCAGACAACACAACCGTAATTGGTTCGCTTGGTACTAAGTCACGTTCTGTTAGCGCTTTCGCTTCAGCACGCTCAATCAACGGTGAGCGACGATCATCGCCGTATTTATCTGCATCTGCTTGGATTTCTTTTTTGATCAGGGTATTCAAGCGACGCTCTGAACCGAGTAGCTTTTCAAGCTTTTCACGTTCAGCTTCAAGCTCTTCTTGCTCAGCTCGAATTTTAAATTCTTCTAACTTAGCTAAGTTACGAAGTTTAATATCGAGTATCGCATTGGCTTGAATTTCAGAAATGTTGAAACGGTTCATCAAAACAGGACATGGTTCGTCTTCTGTTCTAATGATTTCAATCACTTCATCAATATTTAGATAAGCGGCAAGTAAGCCTTCTAAGATATGCAAGCGTGCCAGTACTTTATCTAAACGGTACTGCAAACGACGACGAACGGTCGTGCGACGGAACTCAATCCACTCTTTCAGGATTTGAACTAAGCCTTTAACTTGAGGACGGTTATCTAAACCAATCATGTTCAAGTTAACGCGGAAGTTTTTCTCTAAATCCGTCGACGCGAATAAGTGACTCATCAGTTGGTCACAGTCGATACGGTTTGAACGAGGAACCACGACGATACGCGTTGGATTCTCGTGATCTGATTCATCACGCAAGTCGTCAACCATAGGCAGCTTCTTAGCTCGCATCTGGTTCGCAATTTGCTCAAGTAACTTCGCACCTGACACTTGATGAGGTAAAGACGTGATAACGATATCAGAGCCTTCCTTGTGCCATACCGCGCGCATTTTTATGCTGCCACGGCCTGTACGGTAGATCTTTTCAATGTCCGACTTCGGCGAAATAATTTCAGCTTCTGTCGGGTAATCAGGGCCTTGAATGAAACCCATCACATCTGGAAGTTCAGCTTTCGGCGTATCAATCAAATGAATCGCCGCGTTCGCCACTTCACGTACATTGTGAGGCGGGATGTCGGTCGCCATACCAACCGCAATACCTGTAATGCCGTTAAGTAAGATATGAGGAAGGCGTGCTGGCAACATCTGAGGCTCTTTCATCGTGCCATCAAAGTTGGGTTGCCAATCAACGGTTCCCTGACCTAATTCACCAAGCAGAACTTCCGCAAACTTTGACAGTTTTGCTTCGGTATAACGCATCGCAGCGAACGATTTCGGGTCGTCCGGAGCACCCCAGTTACCTTGACCATCCACCAATGGGTAGCGGTAAGAGAAAGGCTGCGCCATCAATACCATCGCTTCGTAACAAGCAGAGTCACCGTGTGGGTGATACTTACCTAATACGTCACCAACGGTACGTGCTGATTTTTTGTATTTCGATGCAGCGGATAGGCCCAGCTCAGACATCGCGTAGATAATACGACGCTGTACTGGCTTCAAGCCATCACCGATATACGGTAATGCACGATCCATGATCACGTACATTGAGTAATTTAAGTAGGCATCTTCGGTGAACTTGCGCATTGGCAGCTGTTCAACGCCATCATATGTAATTTCGTTAGACATCCATTATACCTCGGCCATATCACCGTTAGTCTGTAGCCATGTACGGCGATCATCTGCACGTTTTTTACCAAGCAGCATGTCCATCATCTCGTTGGTCGCGTCGTTGTCATCAATCGTTAATTGAACAAGACGACGAGTATTTGGATCCATAGTGGTTTCACGTAACTGAAGTGGGTTCATTTCACCCAGACCTTTAAATCGTTGCACGTTGATTTTGGCTTTCTTCTGCGACAGTCGCTCAAGCACACCATCTTTCTCTGAGTCATCGAGTGCGTAGAACACTTCTTTACCGCAATCGATACGATACAGAGGAGGCATTGCCACATAGATATGACCCGCTTCAACCAATGCATGGAAATGGCGAGTAAATAGTGCACATAGCAGTGTCGCGATATGAAGACCATCCGAGTCCGCATCGGCAAGGATACAGATCTTACCGTAACGCAGGCCTGACAAATCATCGTTATCTGGGTCGATGCCCAGAGCAACTGAAATATCATGTACTTCTTGTGAAGCCAATACTTGGTCTGCTGACACTTCCCACGTATTTAGGATCTTACCGCGAAGTGGCATAACCGCTTGGAACTCACGATCACGTGCTTGTTTAGCAGAACCACCCGCCGAATCCCCTTCCACGAAGAAGATTTCGGTACGGCTTAAATCTTGAACCGAGCAGTCGGTTAGCTTACCCGGCAGTGCAGGTCCAGAAGCAATCTTTTTACGTACAACCTTTTTGCTTGCGCGCATACGACGATGTGCGTTAGCAATACAAGCTTCTGCAAGTAATTCTGCTAGCTGAGGCTTTTCATTCAGCCACAAGCTGAAAGCATCCTTCACTACACCAGACACAAACGCAGCAGTTTGACGAGAAGATAAGCGCTCTTTTGTTTGACCCGCAAATTGTGGATCTTGCATCTTCACAGATAGAACGTAAGAACAACGGTCAAAAATGTCATCACCCGTCAACTTAACGCCACGAGGGAGAAGATTACGGAACTCACAGAACTCACGCATTGCATCAAGCAGACCCTGTCGAAGACCGTTTACGTGTGTACCACCTTGCTTAGTTGGTACTAAGTTCACATAACTTTCGGTGATCATATCACCGCCTTCTGGCTGCCAAATGATCGCCCAGTTCGCCATTTCCGTTTCAGCAACGAATTCGCCAACATAAGGTTCTTCAGGCAATAAGGTATAACCTTTCACACCTTCAGCAAGGTAGTCTTTTAGACCGTCTTCATAGAACCATTTATGTTCTTCACCGCCAACCTTGTCGATAAAGGTGATTTCTAAACCAGGGCAAAGTACGGCTTTAGCTCGCAGGTTATTAATAAGGCGTAAAACAGAGAACTTAGAGCTATCGAAGTATTTTGGATCTGGCCAGAAATGCACGGTAGTACCGGTATTGCGATGACCACAAGTCCCCGTAACCGTAAGGTCGGTTACGGCATGACCACCCTCAAGGGCGATTTCATGTACCTGACCGTCACGACGAACCGTTACTTCAACGCGTTTTGACAGCGCGTTTACCACCGAGATACCTACCCCGTGCAAACCACCTGAAAACTTATAGTTATTGTTTGAAAATTTACCGCCTGAGTGGAGCTTAGTTAAAATCAGCTCAACACCCGAGATGCCTTTTTCAGGGTGGATATCAACCGGCATACCACGGCCATCATCAGTAACTTCTAACGATTGGTCAGCATGAAGCACAACTTTAATTTTCTTAGCGTGTCCCGCTAGTGCTTCATCGACCGAGTTATCAATGACTTCTTGGGCAAGGTGGTTTGGTCTTTCTGTCTCTGTATACATTCCCGGGCGGTGTCGCACGGGATCGAGACCTTCAAGTACCTCGAGGTCTTTTGCATTATATTGTTCAGTCATAATACGGAGTTTACTCAAAAAGTTTGCGTCTGTTCGCTGGCTCTAGTTTCACTAAAGCAGAATCATTACTATGAACCTTCATAGTAGAGCGAACGAGCGAAGTATTGGGGAATATAGTCTGGAAGCTGAGTAATGATGTCAAGCTAGTTCAAAAACTAAGACATCAAACTATGATATTTCACCATTGATAGATGAAATAACAGGCAAACAAGAGAAAATCACTCTGTTGATGAAACAGATTAGAGGTTTAGAAAAGTGACGATTTGTTGTGGGTAACGTTCAAAATCAACAAAGCTATGATCCCCGCCCTCTTCTACTGTCTGTGTCGCACCTTGGTACTTCTCTACCGCTTGTCGGTAATCCAGAACTTCGTCTTCCGTTTGCTGAAGTAACCAGAAGTCACTCGGCTTAGCGATAGCCGGAACCTCTAACGCCTTCAGTTCATCGATATGCTTTGTTTCCAGCACATATCGTTCATCTGTATATGGGTTTACTTGCTCACCTAAATAATCAGCAAGAAGCTCATACGGCTTCACGGCTGGATTTACAACCACCGCCTTGAAACCATAATGACTATTTAACCATGTTGAAAGATAGCCACCCAACGAACTACCGACTAACGCGATCTGATATTGATCTTTATATTGCTCCACCAGCTGCTGTAAATGCAGAGCTGCTTGCTGAGGGAAGCTCGGTAGTTGAGGCGTTACGACTTTAATATCCGCGCGATGCTTCGCACAGTAATCAGCCATTACGTTCGCTTTGTGAGAACGTGATGAACTGTTAAAACCGTGAATATAGAGAAGCAACGATGGCTTAGCGGTTTGCTGATTAAAATCCGGCATATTAGTAACCACCTGCATCAAAATCTGGCGAGAACTGCCCATTAGGCAAACGGCGAACCTGCGTAGTTACCGTACCATCTTGGTGCAATTCAATCTCTCGCCAGCCAGGAGATAAAGTATCAACCGCAAAATCGTTCGAGTTTGGTTTGAATTGAACACAAGTCGATGGGGTTGCCATGACTTGTACACCATGATGATTGCGATTCATATCTTGATGAACATGACCACAAAGTATCGCTTTTACATTGGTGTGCTGTTGAACCACATCCCAAAACTGCTCAGCATCTTTCAGGTTATGTTGATCAAGCCACGCACTACCGACCAATAAAGGGTGGTGGTGCAGCAAAACCAAGGTGTTACGCTTAGGGAATTCAGTCAGCTTTTGTTCTAGTAGATCAAGTTGCTGATCACTAAGGCGCCCGTGAGGTACACCCACCACTTGAGAGTCCAGCATAACCATCTGCCAGTTATCGCCTAGCAAGACATGCTCAACACACTGTATTTGTGGTGATGGTAAAACACTGCCCATATTAGGCTTGAAGTCATGGTTCCCGGGTAGCCAGTAACATGGCTTTTCCAAAGGCTTTATCCCTGACTCAAATTTCTGGTACGACTCAGCACTGTGATCTTGAGATATATCACCGGTAGCTAGAATCGCTTGATAGTCAAAGCCCTGACTAACAATGCCATCGACTACAGCACGAAAGCTATCTTGAGTGTTGATGCTTAATAAGCTGCCATTGCTCGGCGCAAATAAATGCGTGTCCGTTAGCTGCACAAGCTTAATAGTGCTCTCATCAAATTTTGAAGTGTGTGATAATTCCAAAATAACAAATCCAGATACGTTACTGTTTAGACTTTAAAAGTGTTGTTTAAGTAGGTTCAATTAAAAGGCAATTGGGGTTCGGCTGATACCCGTTTTTAAACAAAACGTTAACCATTCCCCAAGAAATTTATTCAATTGAAATTTCTCGTCCTTTTGCAAAAGCTTAGTGTTGGGGTAGTCATATTTCGCTTTAACTCGCGAAAAATCCCCGCTAGCGCACACTTCTGCAACTCGAGCGTCGTGATATAGCCTGACAGACATTTTTGGCAAAGGAAACACTGGCATCGCGTCACTCTGACATATATCTATTAAAGTGGTGTATTTTGTGACCTCATTCACTGTCAATTGATACACCATATTAACGGCTTGGTAACAGCGAACGTCACCAACCTCATGCCCAACCGGTAACAGAGCGTTAAGTTTGGCATAGTTAGTCTCGTAAACTCGCATCAATTCAGCAAGATCAACATGATACGGTTTTTTGACTGCTATATTTGGCATGACGTTAATCTATCCACTCTGACTGTAATTCTTGGTAGTTCAATTGTAGCCACTGTAGCGCAATGATCGTGGCACCATTTTCAAACACACCGTCTTTTACCAACTGATAAGCCGCTTCACGACTCATCACTTGCACACGAATGTCTTCACCTTCGTAGTCCAATCCGTGTACCCCTTTGGCTGTCGTTGCATCAACACAGCCAACAAAGACATCGAGCTTTTCTGAGCAACCGCCAGATGAAGGGTAATACGAAGTAATCGGAAATACAGATCCGACTTCGACTCCAGCTTCTTCCATTGCTTCACGACGAGCGACATCTTGCGGTGATTCATCGGTATCAATGATCCCAGCAACAATTTCGTATTGCCATGGGTTCTCATGCTCTAGAGCACCGACACGAATCTGCTCGACGATCACTACTTCGTCACGCACAGGATCATAAGGTAGCAAAGCGGCAGCATGTCCACGCTCAAACATCTCTCGTTCTATTGGTTGGCTCCAGCCGCCCTCAAACAGTCTATGTTTAAATGTGTACTTAACCATTTTGAAAAAACCACGAAACAGCGTCTCTTTTGAGACTATTTCCACATCTTGCGGAGTAAACTCATGTCGTTGATTGTCATACTGTTGCATTTGGTACCTCACTAAGTGATCTTTATAGTTTACTCATTGTCCGAGTTAACTACCAAGGATAAGGTTCAACTTTTTATATAAAATTTATAATTAAAGTTAAGTTTTAAAAAATAAATATTGCACAAGTGGACAGTTAACTGTAAAAAAGTGCAAAGTTTCGAGTAAATTACCACCAAACTGGGTTAAACTCTTTTGAAGAAAATTCCATTAAAGGCAGGAATAGGAAAATGAAAAAACTGCTTCCACTATTTATCAGTGCAGCAATCGGCAGCCTGAGTTCGTCAGCTTTTGCTGATACGCTAGCTGAAGTTTACGACCAAGCAAAACAGAACGATCCACAACTTCTTCGTTCCGCAGCGCAGCGCGATGCCGCTTTTGAAGCAGTAACGTCAAGCCGTAGTGATTTGCTACCACAAATTGATTTAAGAGCTAACTACGATATCAACCGTGGTGATTTAAGCGATAAAAACAATGACAATAACCAATGGGGAGCTGGGATTTACTTTTCTCAAGAGCTCTACCAACGCTCTTCATGGATCACGCTAGACACGGCAGAGAAAACTGCTCGTCAATCTGATTCAGCGTACGCGGCAGAGCAACAAGCTTTGATCCTACGTGTAGCAACGGCATACTTTGAAGTACTTCGAGCTCAAGATAACCTAGAATTTGTTCGTGCAGAGAAAGCCGCAGTTGCTCGTCAACTAGAACAAACAAAGCAACGTTTTGAAGTCGGTCTTTCAGCAATCACCGATGTACATGATGCACAAGCTCAGTACGATGGCGTATTGGCTGACGAAGTGTTAGCAGAGAACACTCTGATTAATAACTACGAAGGTCTACGTGAGATTACAGGTCAGGAACACTCTAACCTAAGCATCCTAGACACTGATCGTTTCTCAGCAAGCAAATCTTCTGAATCTGCTGCTGCACTGGTTGAGCAAGCAGAGCAAAAGAACCTGAGCCTTTTAGCCTCTCGTATTTCTCAAGATGTAGCAAAAGACAACATCACACTAGCAAGTTCTGGTCACCTACCAAGCTTAACGTTAGATGGTAGCTACTCTCTTGCAGATCAATCAAACAGCTCAAATGATTACGACCAAGACAACCTAAACCTAGGTTTGAACTTAGTTGTGCCTCTATATACAGGTGGTAACACGACTTCTTTGACTAAACAGGCAGAATACAACTACGTTGCTGCAAGTGAAGATCTAGAAGCAACTTACCGTAGCGTTGTAAAAGACGTACGTGCATTCAACAACAACATCACAGCTTCGATCGGCGCTCTACGCGCTTACGAACAGTCTGTTGTTTCTGCTCAGTCTGCTCTAGAAGCAACAGAAGCAGGTTTTGATGTAGGTACTCGTACTATCGTCGACGTACTAGATTCGACTCGTCGTCTATACGATGCGAACAAAAACCTTTCAGATGCTCGTTACAACTACATCCTAAGTGTACTTCAGCTTCGTCAAGCGGTTGGTACACTAAGCGAACAAGACATTGTTGATGTAAACGCAGGTCTAAAAGTAGCAAGTAAGTAATTCTTAATTACTCAGTTACCGTTACAAAAATGCCGCTCATTGAGCGGCATTTTTATTATCGATTAAAAGCTAATTCTCAACCTAACTCAAAGGTTAAGCCTTGAGGCTAGAAAACGAGAAGGCTAAGAGTTAGCCTCGACCACCTTTAATCGCTTTAATGATTTCAGTCGTAGAGCAACCATCTTCAAAGTTAAGTACTTTCACTTCACCACCAGCCGCAATCACTTCTTCACCACCAGCAATCTCTTCAGGTTTGTAATCACCACCTTTCACTAGAATGCTTGGTAGAACCTCAGAGATCAAACGTTGAGGTGTATCTTCAGAAAACGGAACCACCCAATCAACCGCGCCTAAGCCAGCCAATACCGCCATACGACGATCCGTTGGGTTCACTGGGCGACCTGGACCTTTCAAACGTTTGACTGATTCATCAGTATTCACTGCAACGATCAAACGATCACCCAGCTCAGCCGCGTGGTTCATGTAAGAAACATGGCCGGCATGCAGAATATCAAAGCAACCATTAGTCATAACTACTTTCTCGCCTTTCGCACGAGCACGTTTCACCGCTTCAACCAGTGCCGCTTCAGAGATAACGCCGTAGTCAGTGTCTTGGCTACCATGAATCGCTTCCGCTAACTCAATCGTAGACAACGTAGATGTACCAAGTTTGCCAACTACCACACCTGCAGCAGCGTTCGCTAATGCACACGCTTCATCTAGTGGCTTACCAGCAGCAACAGAAGCCGCGAGTACCGAGATAACCGTATCACCCGCACCTGTCACGTCATACACTTCTTTCGCTTGAGTCGGCAAGTGGAATGGCTCCAAACCTTTGCGAAGCAAAGTCATACCATGTTCGCTGCGCGTTACCAACAAAGCCTCGAAATCAAACTCTTCGATTAACGCGAGTCCTTTTTCGATCATTTCTTCTTCAGATTTTACTTTGCCCGCAACCAGTTCGAACTCAGCCATATTAGGCGTAAGCAAAGTCGCACCACGGTAACGTTCAAAGTCTGCGCCTTTCGGGTCAATGAATACCGGAACCTTTGCCGCACGTGCTTTTTGAATAAAACTTTGCACATGCTCCAAGGCACCTTTTGCGTAATCAGATAGGATCACCGAACGTACATTAGGAAGCGCTTGCTCCATGCGAGACAAAACAAGCTCGGGATCCGTGTTCTCAAATTTGTCTTCAAAATCAAGGCGGATTAGCTGTTGTCCTCGGCTCATCACTCGCAATTTAGTAATAGTTGGATAGTCTTCTAACTCAACGAAATCACATTTAACTTTTAGTGCACCTAGGGTGTTTTTTAACACCTCAGCAGGCTCATCTTTTCCAGTCAAACCAACGATATGAGCATGCCCACCAAGAGAGGCAATATTCATTGCTACGTTGGCAGCACCACCAGGACGCTCTTCGTTATTTTCTACTTTCACAACGGGTACAGGTGCTTCTGGTGAAATACGGCCAGTTGGGCCATACCAGTAACGGTCAAGCATTACGTCACCGACAACAAGAACGCCTGATTGGCTGTAGTCAGGTAGAATTGGTTTCATTATGGATCTCCAAAAATCGAATCTGGCTAGAGTCTAGCACACTGATTACAGTGGCTAAACTATAGATAAATGAGTAAAAGCCTATCAAGATAGACACATCAGTCACTACGTTATGACTTGGTTAAGCTTCCATCCATTGCTTCCATGCTTGAACAACATGTTCTCTTTCCATCTCAAACTTCTCAATCGCCACATCCGCATCAAGGTTGAGTAGATTACGATGATGGATTTCATCTCTTAACGTCGTATAGACATTGGTTAATGCCATGCCTTGCTGCTCGTCCATAATCCCCTGTGACAACAAGCTTTCAAAGATTCGTACATTGTCACACCAACGGGTGAGCTTAGGTTTTTCGTTGCTGTATCTCAGCACTAAATATTGCGCCAAGAACTCAATATCAGTAATACCGCCCGCATCTTGTTTCAGCATGAACCGATCGGCTTTTTTACCGCCTAAATGACCGCGCATTTTTTCACGCATATCCACAACGGACTTTTTGAGTGTTGCCTCATCACGAGCCAAGCACAGAACCTCATGGCGAGTTTTGTTGAATGCCGAAGCCAATAAGTCATCGCCGTAAATCATGCGAGCACGAGTTAGAGCTTGGTGCTCCCAAGTCCACGCATCATTGTGCTGATACTCGTCAAAGGCATCGGTTGGACTAACCAATAGACCAGAGGCACCAGAAGGGCGCAGACGAGTATCGACCTCATACAAAATACCGGAAGCGGTTCTCGTTGAGAAAATATGAATAATTCGTTGTGCCAATCTTAAATAGAACTGGCGTCCATCAATCTCTTTCTTACCGTCAGTATAGATGTGTACCGGGCAGTCGTGCATGAAGACAATATCAAGGTCTGAGTTATAGCCCAGCTCCCAACCGCCGACCTTGCCATAGCCGACAACCGCAAAACCACGGCCTTCTCGGTCTTTCACATGAGTGGGCTCACCGAACTTAGCTGACACTTGCAGCCACGCTTGGTTAATACCCGCCTCAACAATCGCTTCGGCTAAATAGGTCAGGTGATCACTGACCTTCATGACAGGCAGAGCACCTGCAATATCCGCGGCTGCAATCCTCAAGATACAAGTCTGCTTAAACTGACGCAGACCTTCCATCTGTTGCTCCATATCATCTTCAGGAATTCGAGCTAGGTAATCTCTCAGCTCAGTCTTGTAAGACTCTAAAGGTACTGGATTATAGAGTTGTTGAGGGTCAATAAGTTCATCTAATAGAATTGGATAACGGCCAAGCTGCTCCGAAATCATCGGGCTCGCAGTACATAAACGAACTAACTGAGTTAACGCGGCTGGGTGTTCATCCAATAGCTCAAGGTACGTGGTGCGCGTGACTATTTTATGGAGAAGGTGCAACACTCGAGATAAACCAAACTCTGCATCCTTGGCGGTGTACAACGCTTGGAACACTTTAGGCATCAAGCGATTTAAAACCTCCCGTCCACGTGGGCCAAGGGTTTTCTTCGCTAAATCCGCTTTAAATTGGATAATGGTTTTCGCCGCTTCCAGCGGGTTAGCAATCGCGATGTCATGCTCAAGAACCTGCTCAATCACGTCTTGTTTATGGGCCATATCCCACAGTTCACTAAAGTGACTCGCGATTGGATTGGCGTCGTCTTCATCGACACCAATCAGATCTTCGAAAACAGTATGTACATTCGCCATATGAACACGAGTTGCCGTAATCAAACTATCCCAATCAGCAAATTGCATTGCGACAGCGAGCTGCAGTTGCTCGAACTCACCATCTGGTAAGGTTTGAGTTTGCTTGTCAGACATCGCTTGCAATAGGTTTTCAAGGCGACGTAAAAACAGGTAGGCCTCACGTAAATGACCGACTTCTTTGGTCTCTAATAAATTGAGAGACTCAATAGCACTTAACGTTTCTAGTAACCCTCGACCACGCAGGCTAGGCTCGCGCCCGCCACGAATCAATTGAAAAACTTGCGCAATAAATTCAACTTCACGAATACCACCAGAACCAAGCTTGATGTTATTGGAAAGGCCACGACGGCGAACTTCACTGCTGATCATCGACTTCATTCGACGCAGAGATTGGATCGCACTGAAATCGATATAACGACGAAACACAAACGGGCGCAACATCTGGCGAAGCTCTTGATATTCAGGGTACATTTCACTACCCATCACTCGCGCCTTAACCATCGCGTAGCGTTCCCAATCTCGGCCTTGTTCTTGATAATAATCTTCTAGCGCAGCGTAACTCATGACCAGTGGACCACTCTCACCGAATGGACGCAGACGCATGTCTACTCGATAACAGAATCCATCAAAGGTTTGCTGATCAAGCGCCTTGATAATCCGTTGCCCTAAACGCGTGAAAAATTGGGCGTTGGCGATACTTCGTCGTGCACCTTGTGTTTCACCATTCTCAGGGTAAGTAAAAATCAGATCGATATCAGAAGAGAAATTAAGCTCACCGCCACCAAGCTTGCCCATACCGATGATCAACATCGGCTGCGCTTCACCCAGATCATTACAAGGTGTGCCCCACTCTTTACAGCAAATATCGTACTGCCACTGATAGGTCTCGAAGATCATCGCCTCTGCCAACATCGATAGATGGCTTAAGCTCTGCTCTAGCTCCCACGCACCCAAAAAATCACGCCAAGCAATGTAGGTCATTTCTCGATTACGGAATTGACGCAGCACACGCTGGCCACTCATTTCATCAGCACAACCAGAAAGTAACTCGGCTAATCGCTGACGATACCCTTCAGCACGCTCTTCACATGCCAGCATATCAGGTAGGGAGTTGGATAAAACCGTATCACGCTGTAAGCAATCAGCAACAAAACAACTTAAACCGAGTACACGTTTAAGATCTTCAATCATTGGCTCTGGCCAAGCATTGATAGCTTCACTTTGATGCTCTAATAATTGCTCAAAAGCAGACTGGGAATGCGTGGTGAGTTGAGAAGGCAATGGCATGTTTCTTCCTTGTGTAAGCTGCGCGCCGAACAATTGGTTCTGTTCTTTAGTAAATAGTTTTAACAGGCAAGTTTAACAACGAGCTTTGAGAACCCGTTTTAATATCTAAGGATAAGTTATACCAAAGTTACGCCAATAAAAAACGCCCACATTAGCAATGTGGGCGTTTTATCGGTTAACTTATCGAATCGGGCCTTTCCTAGCTATCGAATACTAGAAGTACTTCTGAGGAGTAAAGACCAAGACCCCATAATTAAACCTTAAATTGTTTAATCTTACCGTCCAGTTCTTGCGCGTTGGTTTCCATGAGCTGAGAAGTCTCTAACAGTTCACCAACGACCACGACAGAAGCTTCGACAAGCTCACGAACATTCGTTAGGTTGACACTCATCTCTTCAGCAACACTGCTCTGTTGGCCTGCAGCGGTCGCGATCTGGAAGTTCATATCATTGATTTGGTTGACTTGGCTTACTATGCCATCCAACTCTGAGCCAGCATTGGTTACCAGTTCAACGCCTTCAGCCGCTTCTACAACACTCTTCTCCATCAACTCTACGGCTGAATTAGCGCTGCTTTGTAGGTGACTGATCATATCTTGAATTTCAACTGTCGCTTGTTGAGTACGCTGCGCAAGGTTACGAACCTCATCGGCAACAACCGCAAAACCACGTCCCGCTTCACCTGCACGTGCGGCTTCAATCGCTGCGTTCAATGCTAACAGGTTCGTTTGCTCTGAAATTCCTTGGATAGTACCCACAACGCTGCCAATCGAATCAACGCGTTCTTCTACTTGATTTACCGCTGCTGCAGATGCTGCGATATCTGAAGATAGCTCACTCATCTTAGAAACTGAGCCTTGAACGAACTTCTGACCGGTCAATGCTTGGCCTGATGCCTGTTCAGTCAATGAAGACGCACTTTGTGCATGCTCAGCGACAGTTTGTACGGTCGAAGTCATTTCACTCATAGCTGTCGCTAGCTGATCGATCTCGTCGAACTCTTCTTGAGCCGAATCTTTGGTTTCTGACATGCTAATGGTCATCACTTCTGTCAGAGCAAATAACTCGTCTGAAGAGGCCACTTGAGTTTTGATCATGTCGTTCAGTTGGACGCGAGTTTTTTCAAGTTCGCGTGCCACATCGCCGTATTCATCTTTACAGTCCATTTCAATCGGCACTGATAGATTCTTATCGGCCATGATTTTAATGGCGTCATTAAGGTACTGAGTTTGGCGAAGCATAACGCGCGCCGCCGCTAATAGAAGAACCACAAACACAATGATCATCAAGGCTGTTTGCCAAGCCACTTGAACTAGGTAAGTCTCGTAATGCTGCTGTGCAACTTGCGCATTATTGGTTACAGCAAGCAATGAATCGTAAAACGTACTTGCGTCCCATAACTGCTTCGAAATGATCAAGATAGTGCTGAATATCATCAGCATGACCATTTTTGGAACGAGACGAACGTCAGAGATTATCCTTTCCCACGGCTTGAATGACAGTTTAGTCATTGTCAGTTCTCCATTAATTCTTATATATTGATGGCTTCTATATCCGCGAGGTGGCTATGTCAGTCAAAGTTCGCGATTTATTTTGAGCCTCGTATGAATGTTGAATAATACCAAAGACGCCACCAAGCCGATGAGCTTATTGTCACTGATTCTCTCTTTCTTAGCGTTATTTGTGATCTCAGGCTTATTGTTCGTTCCGATTGATAAAGAATCAAAACAAGTTCTTATCGGCCTCGATTTTATAATCTGTAGTGTTTTTCTTTTTCAGCTCACGATTGATCTATTGAGATCACAAAATAAGAAAGAATATCTAAAAGTACACTGGATCGATTTCTTAGCAAGCATCCCAATGATCGAACCACTTCGTTTCGCTCGCATTTTTCAGATCCTGCGTGTCATTCTTGTGCTCCGCTCGGGTAAACGTGTTTTCAGAGAGCTGTTTCGTAATCGCAAAGAAACCACGCTCGCCTCGATTATTCTGCTGCTGGTTATTCTCCTAACCATAGGAGCTGGAACAATACTTCTGTTAGAACACAAAGATCCCAATGCCAACATTACCACTGGCCAAGATGCTTTGTGGTGGGCTTTCGTTACCATCAGTACCGTAGGATACGGCGATCATTACCCCGTGACGAACTCAGGGAAATTAGTCGCCTCTCTGGTGATCATTTGTGGTGTGGGTGTTTTCGGTATGATTTCAGGCTTGATTACTTCTCTGATCACCTCCCCAACTCACCATGAGAATCAACGAGCAGAAAACAAAGAGAAGCATCTTGAAAAGATCATAGAGCAACAACAGAAAATACTAGAGCGACTAGAAAAGCTCGAGCAACAAACAAAAAAATAGGGCCGAAACCCTATTTTCAAATTCATACTTATACTGATGCCGGTATTGAGTTTAGTCTTGCCAGTATGGCTCAACCTCAACACTGATTTGGCGTGTCTGTTCCATCGCATGCAGAATAGACACTTCTTGGCGAGCCAACCAACGCTCTAGCTGAACCTTCTCATCGCCTTCCAATTTCTCAGTCAAAGGCTCTAACGTTTTAAGTGCCAGCAAGTCATCAATGCCTTGTACCATATCGGCCCATGGCAAGCGGAAGCTGTTTCGTTCATCGTCATCATACAAACTCGCGAAACCAACGCCAGAATACAGATTACGCATCAAACGGTATTGCTGATCAATATACGCTTGGCTGGTCATCACTCGCTCTGGCGGGAAAGCTTCCATCAAATCAGCCCATGTGCGATCGAGTTGCTGCACGGAAAACCATTCGATACCACGAGCCATTTGCTCACGTGCCTTTTCATCTAAGAAAGGTTGCCAGCCACGAGACAAGATCCAACGGCTAAGATCTAATAATAAACCGGTGTATCGAGCAGAACTCAATAAGGTCAGCAGGTCTTCACGATCTGGCAGTTGCTCTTGCATCTCTTTCAGCTCAGCGACCAAGAACTTACGTGCATCTAGCTTACGCAGCACGTGGCCTTTATCTTCAAGCAAGTCTTCGAAGTGGTCATAACTTTTTAGCCAATCAAGCTCTTGCTCAAGCCACTTAAGTTCTTGGCGTAAAATAGCACTCGCGCGTCTTGGAACAATGTCACCATAGATAGTGAAGGTTTGACGAATAAAACTTAGCGAATGACTTATTTCATGTAACGCTTCAATCGATTGACGCTCAGTAAAAATCTGCTCGTGAGAGTGCCAATGAGCGAGAGCATGCTCTAAAGATTGAATGAAACACGATTCAACAGTATCACTTTTATCAGTATCAACTAAGGTCAAAGGAGTGACTTCATCTCCTTGATAACCTTGAGCAAGACGGTAACCCTTAGCGGCTTTGCTGAGATTCCCTAAACGCATGCCACCTTGTTCGCAGAATTGACGAGACAATGTAAATAGAGCATCCGTTTGACCCGATTTAAGTTCCAATTCGACTTCGCAAATCGGTTCTTGCAGATCGCCTGACTCAACAAAGCCTTGGTCGAACGCAACCTCAACCTGGCTGCCATCTGGCATACCAATCAACCACTGCTCACGCGTGAAGTTGGTAGAGAACAGAGGAGTCAGCTCAGCTTGCAACGTTTCGATGTCTTTACCCGCTGGCCAGATATCCTCTGGATGCAGGGCTAGCTTAGGTTCATTGCTATCGTGTTCTGCATTGTATTCAGGCCTTTGATGCAGACCAGCAACCACACGACCAGCGGTCTTTACGGTTTGTACAAATACGTCATCAAAACGTCGAATACGCAAGCCAATATCGTGCTTACGTAGCCAGTTGTCAGGGGTGTCAAAGTAGATGTTACCTAGCTCGCGACAACTGTGCTGAAGTACTTTAGTTTCAGCAATTTTATTGCGTAAAGTCTCTGAAAAATCAGGAGAAACAAAAAACTTCAGTTCTATCTCGGTTTCCATAGTTATACCTTTCTGTGAAGATAGGGACAGGATATTGCCAATTTGAAAACTCAGCAAGTCAGAAATATCGCCCTTATGATGATCTAAAACAGTTTTAATGAGACATTGATTAGGTTAACATGCGCGACTTTGTAGCCATCGCTTAACATTTCACCATGAATATGGTGTATGTTGTTTTAAGGTTATTATTTATTAGGTTGGATGACCATGCCAGTAAATACAATTATGGGGTTATTTGCAAAGTCCCCAATTAAACCTTTGCAGCGTCACGTAGTATGCGTGAACGAATGTTGTTCTCACCTAGTTAATTTCTTTGAAGTTTCTTCAAAAGGTGACTGGGAGAAAGCATCAGAAATTCGAGCTCAGATTTCTCACCTTGAGAAAGAAGCTGACGTACTAAAACGTGAAATTCGCCTTAAACTTCCTCGTGGTTTGTTTATGCCAGTTGATCGCACCGATATGTTGGAGCTATTAACTCAACAAGACAAACTCGCAAACCTAGCGAAAGACATTGCTGGCCGTGTATATGGTCGTCAACTCGTCATTCCAGCTCCAATGCAAGAAAACTTCATCGCTTACGTTAAACGTTGTCTAGATGCAGCGAACCAAGCACAAAACGTAATCAATGAACTAGACGAATTACTTGAGACTGGCTTTAAGGGCCGTGAAGTAACACTCGTTGCTGAAATGATTCATCAGTTAGATGTAATTGAAGATGACACGGACGCGATGCAGATCGAATTACGCCAACAATTAATGGCGATTGAAGACGATATGAATCCAGTTGACATCATGTTCTTATACAAAATTCTTGAATGGGTTGGTGGTATTGCAGATCAAGCACAGCGTGTAGGCGCTCGTCTTGAAGTAATGCTTTCTCGATCTTAAATCATACGCTAACTATATAACGAAGAGCATTTTTTAACCAAACCACTTATGCGCTGAGTATCCCTCTCGCTGAGCGGTTTTTTGCGTCTAAATTTGTTCCGCTTGTTATCAAACAACTAGGTATTACGATGGATATCCTTGCTAACTACGGCACTGTCCTGATTATTGTTGCAGCAGCTTTCGGTTTCTTGATGGCTATTGGTATTGGTGCAAATGACGTTGCGAATGCAATGGGCACTTCAGTAGGCTCTAAAGCTCTAACCGTAAAACAAGCGATCATTATCGCAATGATCTTTGAATTCGCAGGTGCTTACCTTGCGGGCGGCGAAGTAACTGACACGATCCGTAAAGGTGTTATCGAAACGTCTCTATTCGCTCATCAACCTGACGTACTTGTGTACGGCATGATGTCGGCGCTACTGGCTGCTGGTACATGGTTGCTTCTAGCATCATACATGGGCTGGCCAGTATCAACGACTCACTCGATCATCGGTGCAATCATCGGTTTCGCGTGTGTGTCTGTAGGTACAGAAGCCGTAGACTGGAACAGCGTTCAAGGTATTGTGGGTAGTTGGATTGTCACACCGTTGATTTCCGGCATTTTTGCCTATCTCATTTTTGTCAGTGCCCAACGACTGATATTCGATACAGAAAATCCGTTGTTTAACGCTAAGCGTTTTGTGCCTGTGTACATGTTCATTACGACAATGGTTATTGCACTTGTAACAATCAAGAAAGGTCTTAAGCACGTTGGCCTTCACCTAAGCGGCACTGAAGCATGGCTATGGGCAGCAGGTGTTTCTGCTGTAGTCATGGTTGGCGGTTACTTATACATTCAAAAGAAATTTGCTAATCGCGAAGAAGACCATGGCTTTGCCGGTGTAGAAGGTATCTTCAGCGTTCTAATGGTTATTACCGCTTGTGCGATGGCATTCGCTCACGGTTCTAACGATGTAGCAAACGCGATTGGTCCATTGTCTGCTGTAGTATCAACCGTTGAGAATATGGGTGAACTTACAGCGAAAAGCAGCATTGCGTGGTGGATTCTTCCACTAGGTGGTATTGGTATCGTTGTTGGTCTTGCTACCATGGGTCATAAAGTAATGGCGACTGTGGGTACTGGTATTACAGAACTAACACCTAGCCGTGGCTTTGCCGCTCAACTAGCAACGGCATGTACGGTTGTACTTGCTTCTGGTACTGGCCTTCCGATTTCAACCACGCAAACATTGGTTGGTGCGGTTTTAGGTGTAGGTTTTGCTCGTGGTATCGCAGCACTCAACCTAGGCGTTGTGCGTAACATCGTTGCTTCGTGGATTGTAACGCTACCTGCAGGTGCTCTACTTGCTGTTGTGTTCTTCTACGCAATTCAGGCTATGTTTACTATGTAATAGCCCTGGCGTTAGTAAATATTAGCGTCAGAAAACGGTGAGCTTCGGTAATGATATGTAAATACCATGTCATTATTGACTCAAACGCACAGAAAGGGAGGCTTTGCCTCCCTTCTTTGTTGCACCGCATAAAGAAACTAAATATTATTTGCTCATTGAGGCTGACTCATACGCCTACCCAATTTGAATCGTTAAGGGATTTACTGTGAAAAAACTGATTAGCTTAGTTTTGCTCGCAATGCTTGCGGCTCCAGCTGCCTTTGCACAAGACCGTTATATTGCTGACAAACTATTTACTTATATGCATTCTGGCCCAAACAACACATTCCGTATCATCGGTAGTGTTGATGCTGGTGAAAAGATTACTTACCTGCAAACTAACAAGAGCACGGGTTACACCCAGGTTCAAGATAACCGTGGCCGTAAAGGTTGGGTTGAAAGCAAGTTTGTAAGCACACAAGAAAGCATGGCTCTGCGTATGCCTAAGCTAGAGAAAGAGCTGACTGACGTTAAAGGCAAGCTAGCGAATGCTCGTCAAAGTGCTGACAGCGAAAAAGCTGGCCTAGCGAGCTCTTTAGACTCTCGTAACAAGCAAATTTCTGAACTTGAGCAAAACTACAGCGAGATTAGCCAACAACTTACGAGCTCTCAAACAGAGAACCGTGAGCTACGCGCTAAGCTAGACACTCAAAAAGATGATCTGCTACTGAAATACTTTATGTATGGTGGTGGTGTTGCTGGTATTGGTCTACTTCTTGGCCTTGTCCTGCCACACATTATACCTCGTCGCAGAAAGTCACCAAACGGCTGGTCGTAAGCTGATCACTTTACCTGTTTGGCTTATCTTGCGCTAAACAGAGTAAATTCAGTATCGAATATCAAAAAGGAGCACCTCGGTGCTCCTTTTTATTTGTCTGTTCTCTAGGTCTTTAGGGCTATCTAGCTTTTAGCCTTTCCACTCGTACAGAGCGGGGATTTCTATTTTCTGTTGATTGAACTCGATAATCACTGATTGCGGCTTAATTTCGAGTAACTGGATGTCTCTTCCAATCCAATCCCCTTGCGCCACTTCTTGACCATTCACTTTGACCCAACGCTTGGTTTCGCTACTCGAGTACATGTGAGTTTGTAGATCTAACTTAGGTAATACCCCTGATAAGCTATTGGTGTGCGTTTCCAGCTCAATGACCTGAGACCCTACCTGTCCTGCTGGACGCGAGTCCATTGGCTCAGGTGCGCTTTGTTGCTCACCCATCATTGATTCAAGCTTTAAGGCCAAATCGGGGGGTAACTCACTGAGGTCTAGCCCTTGCAGTAAATCACTGTCCGATTGCAGAGCCGTATTCTCATTGCTTACACCTGGCTGAACCTCTTGCTGAGCTAGTGATTCTGACTCTTCTGATGTTCGCACACCACTCTCTGAACTAGCCACAGGCACAATAGCTCCACCAGCGACATTCGTACTTTCAGAGCCAACCTGCGCATACACCTCTTGGCGTGGCAGTGCTTTCAAAGGTTGGCTTGCCGGCGCTGGGCGAACGGCAAATAATACTTCACCTTCTGCATCCATTGACACAGCCTCCACATTGGCTATATCAGCACCAGCGATTTGAGACTCAAGGTCTGATTGAGGTTTTGATTCAGGCAGAGCGACATAGGCAGCTTGGCTAGCCGAGTTTTGTTGTTGGTTATACGATTGATAAGCCAGAACACCACCCACCAACAAAGAAGGCACCAAGATAAGGAGTAGCCCCATTGCTAACGATGCGCCTCGTTTATTGCTAATCCCTTTAACAGAACTTGGCACATGATGATTTTGGTAGCCTTTGAAGCTAGGGCTATTAAAAGATGATTGTTTAAGAGACGCTTGGTTAAGAGGCGGCTGCTTAGCAGACGACTGATTAAGCTCATGCATAATGCGTGACATTAACTTGCGCCTCCATCGAGTGACATCAACTTAGGCGAATCGAGTTGAGCCAATCTTTGTAATCTTGCCAGCGTGCGTTTTCCTGCAATGCCATCGACTGACATCCCTTGCCACATTTGAAACGCTTCAATTTTCATTTTTAACTCATAATCAAATACATCACTGCCCGATACGTCTTCACCCAAAACTTCAGACAATAGCAGATCAAGCAGTGCAATCGCCTCACCTTGATAACCCTCTTTGAGCGTATCTCTGAGTGGCTGTTTCCAAATCGCGACATAATCACCTTGCCAGATTTTCTTTAAGGTACGCTTAGGCATCACCAAGAGCTTTTCGTTAACGAGGAGCTCGACAGACTCCTCAGACGCACCATAAAGCACAGCAAACACTGGCTCTTGATCGATATCCAGATTAAGGACCACGGGTACGCCAAGCTCTAACAATGTATCCAAATTTGACTGTTGTTGCTCGCACACAAAGACACTTTGCGGCTCACTTAAGCACAAGCCATCACGCAGTGAAGACTGATACCCCCAGAGCGTATACAAGTCCTTGATAGCGAGAGAACGATTGGTTCCCTGCATCAAGTGCTGTTGAATATCTTGTGGCAAAGCAAACTTTGAAGGTTTTGGCTCAGCAACCAACTGAGGTTCATTCGCCACCAAAGAGCGCTGAGCCAGTGCAGACACTTCTGTTTTCATTTCACTTGAAGTCTCAGCCGACTGCCATGAATTGATATAGCTTGGAGCAAAATTAAAGGTCGCCATTGCGAGGCCGACACTTAATGTAGCAATCCCTGCGTATTGGAATAACTTAGGTACGACGAGAGAAGATCGAGGCTTTTCGACATGATACACATCGGCCTGAAACGACATAACTTGCTGACACGCTCGGTTAACCGTTTCATTGTTCGGTAATGGCTCACCATCATGAAAAGCCAATTGCAGGGCTTTGTCACACACCAAGTTAATGAGCCTTGGAATACCATGAGTATATTGGGCGATCAGCTTGATTGAACGATTCGAAAACAGCATCTGCTCGCCACCCGCCGTTTCTAAACGAAACGCGATGTACTTGCCAGTTTCTTCAGTATTAAGAGGCAGTAAATGATAGCGACCTGTAATACGCTGTGCTAGCTGACGTAATTGAGTGGTTTGTAAGTGCTGTTGTAATTCCGGTTGGCCGACCAACAGTACTTTTAACAGCTTGCGACTGTCGGTTTCTAAGTTGGTCAGAAGGCGTAGCTGCTCCAGCACATCAGCTGCAAGATGTTGGGCTTCATCGATCACCAATAGGGTTTGAATGCCTTCAGCATGACTATCGAGCAGGAAGTAATGAATGGCCTGACTCAGCTGTTTCAACGATGCTTGTTCAGGGTACTCGACCTCAAACTCATCACAGATAGCTTCTAGTAAATCCGTATTGGAAAACGTAGGGTTGAGTATAAGGCCAGCTTGAGTCTGATTATCGAGTGATGACAACATCGCTTTGGCGACCGTTGTTTTCCCTGTACCAACCTCACCAGTAAGCATCGCAAAGCCCCCACCCTCGCCTAAACCGGCTTGTAGGTTCTGCATCGCTTCTTGATGACGCTGACTCAAAAACAAGTAGCGAGAATTTGGTACAATCGAAAATGGCATCTCAACGAAGCCAAAATATTCCTTATACATGTGCTGCCCTATAATTACGATTAATGGAAAGTACCATTGCTTGCAGTAAAGTCCAGCAGTGATAAAACATTTCGAGGTGATAAGTTGCAAATATACGATAGCCTACCAAAAGACAATGGGCTACAACGCTACCTAGTCGGTGGAGCGGTGCGCGATAAGCTGCTCAACATTGATAGCTATGATAGAGATTGGGTCGTGGTAGGGAGTACTCCTCAAGAGATGGAAAACCTTGGCTTTACTGCTGTGGGCAAAGACTTCCCCGTATTCTTACATCCAAAGACGAAAGAAGAGCACGCACTGGCTCGCACCGAAAGAAAGTCAGGTTCGGGTTACACAGGTTTCGAATGTTACTTTGCACCAGATGTGAGTTTGGAAGAAGATCTCATGCGCCGCGATCTCACGATAAACGCCATCGCTCAAGATGACAAAGGCGAGCTTTACGATCCTTACCATGGCCAAAAAGATCTCTATGATCGTATTCTAAGGCACGTCTCGGACGCTTTTGTTGAAGATCCTCTTCGTGTGCTGCGTGTGGCTCGCTTCGCCGCCAAACTCCATCACCTCAACTTTACGGTTGCACCAGAAACAATGGTGATGATGAGTGAGATAGTTCAATCCGGTGAACTGGCACATCTCACTGCCGAACGAGTTTGGCAAGAGTGGCATAAATCCCTTAGTACTCCGCATCCTGAAGTGTTCCTTTCTGTACTGAAAGAGTGTGGCGCATTGGCTGTTGTGTTGCCTGAAATTGACGCGCTGTTTGGTGTGCCTCAACCTGAAAAATGGCACCCTGAGATCGACACGGGCATTCACACTCTGATGGTTGCTCAGCAAGCTGCGCTATTAAGCTCATCATTACCCGTGCGTTTTGCCGCTCAAGTACATGATTTAGGTAAAGGCGTCACGCCAAAAAGCGAGTTGCCAAGCCACAAAATGCATTGCCATACAGGCTTAAAAATCATTAAGAAGCTGTGTGAAAGAGTCAGAGTGCCCAATGAATTCAGAGATCTCGCACTGTTAGTTTGCGAGCAACATTCTAATATCCACCGTGCAGGCGAGCTCAAGCCAACCACCTTTCTCAAGGTTCTCAATAAGTTTGATGTTTGGCGTAAGCCAGATAGGCTCGACGATATACTGCTTTGCTGCCAAGCCGATCATGCTGGTCGTAAAGGATTAGAAGATCAGCCTTACCCTCAGAAAGCGCGTTTTGAAATGGCTTACCAAGCAGCGCTTCAAGTCGAAGTTAAAGCGATTATTGCCGATGGTTTTCAAGGTAAAGACATTCGAGAAGAACAAGAGAAGCGTAGAGCTTCCGCAATTGAAAACGCCCTATCAGAACTCGCTGATCAATAAGCTTTATAACGCTGATTAAAATGCATTAAAAAACCCGCGACTAGGCGGGTTTTTCGTTTCAACTTGTAGGGTGCTGCATAAGCGCTTTTTACTGCATCATCAAGAAAGCAAACAGACCAAAACCTAGAATCAGGCGGTAGATAACAAACGGTGTCATGCCCATACGTGAGATAAGCTTCAAGAAGAAGTGAATACAGATATAAGCACTGATGAAAGAAACCACGATACCCGTAAGCAAGGTGCCAACATGGATAGGGTCACCACTGGTCACTAACTTCAGACCTAAGTAACCACCCGCCAGAGTGATGATTGGGATAGACATTAGGAAAGAGAATCGAGCCGCGGCTTCACGTGTGAAACCAAGGTAAAGCGCTGCAGTAATCGTCGCGCCAGAACGGGACGTACCTGGAATAATCGCCATGGCTTGAGCAAGACCAATAAACAGCGCCTTTTTCCAACCCGCTTGATATTCGTCATCACGCAGGCTTGAGTTCTTATCCACCCACCATAGCAACAGACCAAAGATAATCGTGGTCGTCGCGATCACCCATGCACTGCGCAAGTAAAGCTCAACAATATCTTTCATTAACAAACCAAAGATACACGCGGGAATCGTCGCGAGAATGATCATCCACGCGAGCTTCGCTTCTTTACTGCGATCGCCTTTAAACACGGAACCAAAGAATGCGCTCAACAGAGAGACCACTTCTTTGCGGAAATAGATAACTACTGCGGCCAAAGTACCAACGTGGACCGCAACATCAAAAGCCAAGCCTTGATCTTCCCAACCTAAAACAGCCGAAGGAAGGATTAAGTGTGCAGAACTGGAAATAGGTAAAAACTCAGTAAAGCCTTGCACCAACGCCAACATAAACGCTTCAAAATAACTCATTACTTACCTTAAAAATTATAGTGTTATATCTACGACAGAGAGCGAATCTAATTGCTGCATCTTCTGCCATATTTCACTGACGGTTCTTCCATCTTGCGGGATTACTCTCGTAGGACAGAGATCATAAAGTGGTTGTGTTACAAAAGGATATTTATAGATATCACTGCGTGGTAATTCTGGTTCGCTTTCAGAAACCACGTCTCCAAACAGCACAATATCAAGATCGAGCTTTCGATCTTGAAGTTTATGAGCATCTTGAGAGCGACCCCATTTAAACTCAATTTTACGAAGTTGCTGTGAAAATTCAGTCAATGAGAGTGATGTGTCGAGCTCTATCACAAAGTTATAAAACGAATGGCTTTCAAACCCTACAGGCTCACAATGATAGATCTTAGAGCATTTAAGGTTAGTCCCTAACGATTGAAGCTCTGTCCATGCCACCCTTGCATGCTTGTCGCGGTCTATGTTCGTGCCAACACCAACATAGGCTATTGTCATGCTTGACCTCGTTCGATGATCACACCGACGGCTTTTGCTTGTGGCACTGCGCCAGGCTTCGCTAAACGGATTTTAATCCAAGGCACTGAGAACTGAGTCATGATTAATTCAGCGACTTCTTCTGCCACACGCTCAACCAATAGGAATCGGCCATTCGCAATGTGGTCAAGTACGGCAGTGCTGACTGTCGAGTAATCCAAAGCATCAACAACATCATCACTCTTACCTGCAGGGCGGTTGTCATGAGCCATTTCAATATCAAGTACAAGTTTTTGTTTGATCTCTTGTTCCCAATCGTAAACACCGATCGTTGTAATTACTTCTAGCTGTTCAATGAAAACTTTATCCAGTGCCATGACTTGTCCTTTTAGAGGTCGGATACCCATATGGGGGAAAAAAACGTATTATTCGTGTAATTCCAGATATGATATCAATTACTCTTGGATTGAGCATTATTTTCCCATCGTTAGACTTATAACCGTTTAAGGAAAAACATGACCCCTTTGGCACTTATCATGATCATTGCGGCCTATTTGCTAGGTTCAATTTCGAGTGCGGTCTTGATATGCCGAGTCTTAAGACTTCCTGATCCAAGAACGGTAGGCTCCAACAATCCAGGGGCCACCAATGTACTGCGTGTGGGCGGCAAAGGCGCCGCTGCAGCCGTGCTACTTTGTGACATGCTTAAAGGCACCATTCCGGTCTGGCTTGGCTACTACCTCAATATCGACTCGATCATTTTAGGCGTCGTGGCGATTGCTGCATGCCTTGGTCATATGTATCCAATATTCTTCCACTTTAAAGGTGGTAAAGGCGTCGCAACGGCACTCGGAGCCATCGCCCCAATTGGATTCGATCTAACGGGCATGATCATGGCGACTTGGTTGGTTGTGGCATTTTTGTTTCGTTATTCTTCTCTAGCGGCACTGGTTACTGTGTTGCTCGCACCTTTCTACGCTTGGTTAGTCAAACCTCAATACACACTGCCTGTAGCCATGTTGTGTTGTTTGATCGTCCTACGTCACCATCAGAATATTCGTCGCCTACTCGATGGCAGTGAACCAAAACTCGGGCAAAAAAAATCGGCTTAAACTGTCATGTCTAAGCCGAACCATTTTTAAACCGAGATAAATTTAAACCGACACAAGTCTCAATCGATCAATACTATTCAGTCTTTAAGAGCTTACAGCAGATGTTTATCTAAAAACGTCTTCAGCATTGTGTTCACAAACTCTGGTTGCTCAAGCGAGCTAATATGACCAGCGCCAGGAATCACCACTAACTCACTGCCCGTAATGCAATCATGCATTAGGTATGACTCAAGTGCCGGACGCGGCTTATCTTCTTGTCCAACGGCAATCAACACTGGCAGTGCAAAGTTCTCTACCGCTTCAATCATATCGCGACGCCCAAACACCATTCGACCGATTCGTGCGACTTCTTCTGCTTTCTCACCCTCAAGTGATGATAGCTGCTGAGTAAAACCTTCCACTAAAGCTGGTGAGTTAGTTTGAGCATCATTGGCGAAGAACAGTGGAACAACCGCTTCTACAATCGGCTGAGGAACCATTTTGGTTTGAGTAATTGTGTCTAACATGCTGAAGTATTTAGCATGAGCAACTTCTGGCTCTAAACCAACAAAGGTATCCATAAGTACCAGAGACTTGATTCGTGCAGGAGCTAACTCCGCCAACTCTGTTCCCCACATACCGCCAACCGATAAGCCAACCACAGAAAATTCATCGATATCTAAATGATCAAGCAGAGCCAAAACGTGCTGAGCGTAATCTTTCAAGTTACGCATCGAAGCTGGTGCAGCTTGAGACTCACCATGAGACCAAAGCTCTGGAACAATACAGCGATACTGCGTTTTTAATGCTTCGATCTGCGGCTTCCACATTGCACTATCCCAAAGGTAGCTGTGGCCTAACACAACAACAGGGCCTTGACCTTCATCTAGGTACGCCATCGACTGGTTGTCTACTGTAAACTTGTTCATTTTCTTCCCTAATCTCTATTAGCAATTATTTATCGACACATAGTCGGTAAGCTAGGATATAAAAACGGCCGCACAAGGCGACCGTTTATCGAAACACACTGGTTTATTCTGCGCTTAGCTTTTGTTGATCGACGGTTTCTCGTTGAACGATTGCTACTAGCCAAGCGATTGCTACGAGCTAAGCAATTGGCTCTAGTTGGTCAATTGGCCAACGCGGCGTGGCATGAACAGACAAATCAGCCGTTTCACCATTTTTAAGGCGTTGCATGCCCGCATAAGCGATCATCGCACCGTTATCTGTACAGAACTCAGTTCGTGGGTAGTAAACCTCACCACCGATTTTCTTCGCTAGCGCTTCAAGCTCAATACGTAGCTGTTTGTTGGCACTAACACCGCCAGCAATCACGATACGTTTCATGCCCGTCTCTACCAAGGCACGCTTACACTTGATTACCAAGGTCGCACAAACCGCTTCTTGGAACGCGTAAGCAATATCAGCACGAGTTTGGTCATCATTGTCATTAGCGCGAATGGTATTTGCCGCAAACGTTTTCAAACCAGAAAAGCTCATATCTAGCCCTGGGCGATCGGTCATTGGACGTGGGAACTTAAAACGCCCCGGAGTCCCTTTTTCTGCGAGTCGAGATAACAGCGGGCCACCCGGGTAATCTAAGCCCATCAGCTTCGCGGTTTTATCAAACGCTTCACCCGCCGCATCATCAATCGATTCACCAAGGATTCGGTATTCACCAATGCCTTTTACTTCGACCATCATGGTATGACCGCCAGAAACCAGCAGAGCAACAAATGGGAATGGTGGAGGATTGTCTTCTAGCATTGGCGCAAGAAGGTGACCTTCCATATGGTGTACTGGCACAGCAGGCACGCCCCACGCATAAGCAATACTGCGACCAATTGTTGCACCCACAAGCAATGCACCAACTAAACCGGGACCAGCTGTGTAAGCCACGCCATCAATGTCTTTCGACGTTAGGTTCGCTTCTGCCAATGCCGCTTTAATCAGTGGAATAGTTTTTTTTACGTGGTCACGCGACGCTAGCTCAGGTACCACACCACCGTAATCGGCGTGCAGTTTTACTTGGCTGTATAACTGATGAGAAAGCAGCCCTTGCTCATCATCATAAATTGCGATTCCTGTTTCATCACAAGAGGTTTCAATACCAATAATGCGCATAATTTTCTCGGCACGCTTTCGTCTAAAATGGGAAATTAGCGCAATATTACCCTGCCTAAGCTCTTCAAACAAATATTGTACAGACTATAATCGACAAAGTGCTTTACAAAGCCACTGTGATCGGATTAAAATTCCGCACCATTTTTGATCAAGCTGGTTAATGGCCAAACGCGAATAGAGAGTTAGCTCGATGGGTAACTTCTCTGATTTGGTACTGAGTAACCAGCGATAATGAATAACCCCTGAGGTGAAAGGCATATGCCAATAGTTAAAGTACGTGAAAACGAACCGTTCGACGTTGCACTACGTCGTTTCAAGCGCTCTTGTGAAAAAGCAGGTATCCTTTCTGAAGTGCGTCGTCGTGAGCATTACGAAAAGCCAACTACAGTTCGCAAACGCGCTAAAGCAGCAGCTCAAAAGCGTCACGCTAAAAAGCTAGCTCGCGAAAACGCACGTCGCGTTCGTCTGTACTAATAACTTAATCCATAAGGACTGAGTTATGGCTCTTATTGAACAACTCAAAGAAGAGCAAAAATTAGCGATGAAAGCCAAGGACAAACCGCGCCTTGGCACTATCCGCTTAGCTCTTTCAGCAATTAAGCAACGTGAAGTTGACGAACGGATCACTCTGAACGACGACGACATTATTGCGATATTAGTTAAAATGGTTAAGCAACGTCGCGATTCTGTTGCTCAATATGAATCGGCAAATCGTCAAGATCTTGCTGACGTGGAAAAAGCAGAAATTACGGTACTTGAAGGCTTTATGCCTCAACCGCTAACTGAAGAAGAAGTTATTGCACTACTTGATAGCGCAATTGCAGAAACTCAACCTGCGGGCATGCAAGACATGGGTAAAGTAATGGCTATCTTGAAACCACAAATTCAAGGGCGTGCAGATATGGGTAAAGTTAGTGGTTTAGTTCGTTCTAAACTCGCTTAATCCCAAATCAAATTGCAACAAGCCGTGCAATCCTTCGGAACGCACGGCTTGTTTGTATCTGTAACCTATTCAAACTATTATTATCCACACTCTCAGTTAGTGCATTTTTCTAAGGTTTTATGGCAGGACACATCCCGCGTAGTTTCATCGATGATCTCCTAGCGCGTCTCGACATTGTCGATATTGTGGACGCACGCGTGAAACTTAAGAAAAAAGGCAAAAACTATGGTGCTTGTTGCCCATTTCACAACGAAAAGACCCCTTCTTTCAGCGTAAGCCAAGAAAAACAGTTTTATCACTGCTTTGGTTGTGGCGTACACGGCAATGCTATCGACTTCATTATGGAGTTCGAACGTCTCGATTTTGTTGAAGCGATTGAAGAGCTGGCCTCATTTTTAGGACTTGATGTTCCTAGAGAACAGCGCAGCGGTGAAATATCCACGGCGCCAAGAGCCAACAGCGAACAAAAACGTAACCTCTACGATTTGATGGGCGGCATCAGTAATTTTTACCGCTCTCAGCTGAAAATCTCAGCGAACAAACCTGCGATTGATTACCTAAAAAATCGCGGTCTTTCTGGTGAAATCGTACAGAAATTTGGCATTGGCTACGTCGCTGATGAATGGGACTTGGTTCGTAAGAACTTTGGCCAACAAAAAGAAGCCCAAGATATGCTCGTTACTGGCGGCATGTTGATAGAAAACGATAAAGGCAACCGATACGATCGATTCCGTGGACGCGTGATGTTCCCGATTCGTGACCGTCGAGGCCGAGTGATCGGGTTTGGTGGTCGTGTTTTAGAAGACGGCACGCCAAAGTATCTAAACTCGCCAGAAACGCCGATCTTCCATAAAGGTAAAGAGCTTTACGGCCTTTATGAAGTGTTACAAGCATACCGTGAACCGCCTCAAGTACTTGTGGTTGAAGGTTATATGGATGTTGTCGCACTAGCGCAGTACGGTGTCGATTACTCAGTGGCATCACTGGGTACCTCAACAACCGGTGATCACGTTCAGATGTTGTTCCGCCAGACCAATACTGTGGTTTGTTGTTACGATGGTGATAGAGCAGGTAAAGAGGCCGCGTGGCGCGCACTAGAAAATGCGCTTGAATACCTAAAAACAGGTAACACACTCAAGTTTCTGTTCTTGCCAGACGGTGAAGACCCAGACAGCTATATTAGAGAACACGGTCAGGCTGCTTTCGAACAGCTCGTCCACAATGCGACGCCGCTTTCGACCTATTTGTTCGATAACCTGATAGAAATACACAAGCTGAATTTAGGAACAACAGAAGGAAAATCGGCACTGCGTGCACACGCGAGCGCCTTGATTAGTAAAATTCCTGACAGTTACTTCCAAGAACTGCTCGAAAAATTGCTCGATGAGCGAACTGGATTTGATAACCAATTGAGGCGTGCTCGCGTTCACACAAAGAACCCGACACCTCAACCGCATAAAGAGCTCAAGCGCACTCCAATGCGTGAAGTTATCGCTTTGCTTATCCAAAATCCGAGCTATGCTGATATGGTACCGGATTTATCAAGTGTCAAAGGCTTACAGCTGCCTGGACTAAGTTTATTCGTCGAAGTACTTGATATCTGCCGAGTGAACCCCCATATCAGCACAGGCCAATTATTAGAACATTGGCGAGAGAACAAACATGAGGCACTTCTGTCTCGTCTCGCGAGCTGGGAAATCCCCCTCGACGAAGACAATCAAGAAGACATATTTTTAGACTCATTGGACAATATCCTTGCCCAGTGCGTTGAAAAACAAATTGAAAACCTGCAGGCCAAAGCAAGAAGTGTCGGTTTATCAGCCGAAGAAAAAAGGGAGCTACTAGCTTTAATGCTAGATCTAAAAGCGTAACCCTGTTTGATTAGTCAGCATTTAATAAATTTGTTAACATAATTGGTTTGCATTTGAGAATGCAACGTCCTTCACCAGACCTGAAGTTGGATATCATCTATGGATCAAAATCCGCAGTCACAGCTAAAATTACTTGTTATTAAAGGCAAGGAACAAGGCTATCTGACCTACGCCGAAGTAAACGACCACCTACCTGCAGAAATCGTGGATTCTGAACAGGTAGAAGACATCATTCAAATGATCAATGACATGGGTATCAAGGTAGTAGAAACTGCACCTGACGCTGATGATCTAGCTCTTAATGATGACGATGCCAATATAGATGAAGATGCAGCTGAAGCTGCTGCTGCTGCGCTTTCAAGCGTAGAAAGCGAGATTGGCCGTACAACTGACCCAGTTCGTATGTACATGCGTGAAATGGGTACAGTTGAACTACTGACTCGTGAAGGCGAAATCGACATTGCAAAGCGTATTGAAGATGGTATCAATACCGTTCAATTATCTGTTGCTGAGTACCCAGGCACGATTCCATACATCTTGGAACAGTTTGACCGCGTACTCGCTGAAGAGATTCGCTTAACAGATCTAATTAATGGCTTTGTTGACCCAGACGACGATGGCACAGCTGCGCCAACGGCGACTCACATCGGTTCAGAGCTCGCTAAAACTGATCTAGAAGACGAAGACAAAGAAGAAGCAGAAGACGACGAAGAAGAAGAAGAGGAAGATACAGGTATTGATCCTGAGCTTGCTCTTGAGAAATTCACAGCGCTTCGCACTAGCTACCAAAACCGTCAACTAGCAATCAATGAATACGGCCACGAAAGCCCGAAAGCAACGCTTGCAACAACAATGATGCAAGACGTATTCAAAGAATTCCGTCTGACGCCAAAACAGTTTGATTACCTAGTAAACGAACTGCGTACTTCAATGGATCGCGTACGTACTCAAGAACGCCTAATCATGCGTCAAACGGTTGAGTACGGCAAAATGCCGAAGAAATCTTTCATTGCTCTATTTACTGGCAATGAATCTAGCGAAGCATGGTTGGACGAAGTTCTTGCTTCAGACAAGCCATACGCAGAAAAGATCAAACGTAACGAACACGACATCCGTCGCTCTATCCAAAAGCTGGATATCATCGAACGTGAAACGTCTCTTACTGTTCAAAGCATCAAAGATATCAGCCGTCGTATGTCTATCGGTGAAGCGAAAGCTCGTCGTGCGAAGAAAGAGATGGTTGAAGCGAACTTACGTCTAGTAATCTCGATTGCTAAGAAGTACACAAACCGTGGTCTACAATTCCTGGATCTAATCCAAGAAGGTAACATCGGTCTGATGAAAGCGGTAGATAAGTTTGAATACCGTCGTGGTTACAAGTTCTCTACTTACGCTACGTGGTGGATCCGTCAAGCAATCACTCGTTCGATTGCCGACCAAGCTCGTACTATCCGTATTCCGGTTCACATGATCGAAACGATCAACAAACTAAACCGTATCTCTCGTCAAATGCTACAAGAGATGGGTCGTGAACCGCTTCCGGAAGAACTGGCTGAGCGCATGCAAATGCCTGAAGACAAGATCCGTAAAGTACTGAAAATTGCTAAAGAGCCTATCTCAATGGAGACACCAATCGGTGACGACGAAGATTCGCACCTAGGTGATTTCATCGAGGATACAACGCTAGAACTGCCTTTAGACTCTGCAACGGCAACAAGCCTGCGCGGTGCAACTAAAGACGTTCTTGCAGGCCTAACGCCTCGAGAAGCGAAAGTACTGCGTATGCGTTTCGGTATCGACATGAACACTGACCACACTCTTGAAGAGGTTGGTAAACAGTTCGACGTAACTCGTGAACGTATCCGTCAGATCGAAGCAAAAGCACTGCGTAAACTTCGTCACCCAAGCCGCTCAGAAACTCTGCGTAGCTTCCTAGACGAGTAATTACACGCTTTAGTGTGGTTAGCTTTTAAGCATAAAATAAAAAAGGTGAGCGTTGGCTCACCTTTTTTGTGCCTACGTGATTTAAGTGGCTAAGATGTAAGCGGAATTGCCCCTCATAGTGTCTAGACACCATTGATTGGTTCCCCTATAATCTATGCCCTACGGCCCCTTAGCTCAGTGGTTAGAGCGCACGACTCATAATCGTTCGGTCCCCAGTTCAAATCTGGGAGGGGCCACCAAATTAGAAAAGCCAGAACAGTTCACGCTGCTCTGGCTTTTTGCTTTTCTAGCCCTTTATCTTCTAGCTTAACGCTCAGCCCCATTCGTCCAGTTTCTTCTATGTGACTAAACATACTTTTCTTTTATAAAAAAATCGGCAATATGAGAGTACACAAATCATTCAATAGTTCAGGGAAGACTCATGAAAGACGAAACGCTCTCGATTCACTTCGGCTACGACACTGATCCAACAACCAAATCGGTTGCGACTCCTATTTACCAAACCGTTGCTTATGAATTCGATGATGCACAACACGGCGCCGACCTGTTTAACCTTGCGGTGCCGGGCAATATCTACACTCGCATAATGAACCCAACCAACGATGTGTTGGAAAAACGCATGGCAGCCTTAGAAGGCGGGATTGCAGGCTTAGTGGTGAGTGCAGGCAGCGCGGCGATCAACTACGCGATTCAAACGTTGGCACAAATCGGTGACAACATCGTTTCAACACCTCAGCTTTACGGTGGTACTTACACCCTATTTGCTCACATGCTACCAAACCAAGGCATAGAGGTTCGCTTTGCCAAAGACGACAAGCCTGAAAGCTTGGCTGCACTAATCGATGAAAAAACCAAAGCGGTTTACTGCGAAAGTATCGGTAACCCAGCAGGCAATATTATCGACTTAGAACGTGTTGCTGAGCTTGCTCACGCGCAAGGTGTACCTGTGATTGTCGATAACACGGTGGCGACACCAGTGTTGTGTAAACCTATCGATTTTGGTGCCGATATTGTGGTGCACTCGCTAACCAAATACGTTGGTGGTCACGGAACAACATTAGGTGGCGTGATTGTCGATTCAGGCAAATTCCCATGGGCAGAACACAAAGATCGCTTCCCGGTCTTTAATCAGCCAGAGCCTTCTTATCACGGTGTGGTGTATACCGAAGCCTTTGGTGAAGCCGCATTTATTGGCCGTGCTCGAACCGTTCCATTGCGAAATACGGGGGCAGCACTGTCGCCTATGAATGCCTTCATGTTGATGCAGGGTCTAGAAACGTTGTCGCTACGCATGGAGCGACACACCGAGAATGCATTGAAAGTAGCAGAATACCTTAAGCAACATGAGAATGTGAGTTGGGTAAGCTACGCGGGGTTACCAACCTCTGAGTTCTACCCATTGGCTGAGAAATACATGCAAGGTAAGCCGTCTGCCATTTTATCTTTTGGCTTGAAAGATGGTTATGAAGCCGGTGTTCGTTTCTATGATGCGCTGCAAATCTTCAAGCGCTTGGTGAACATTGGTGATGCAAAATCTCTCGCTTGTCACCCAGCTTCGACGACACACCGTCAATTAAGCGAAGCGGAACAAAAGCAAGCAGGTGTATCACCAGAGATGATTCGCCTCTCAGTAGGTATTGAACACATTGACGATATCTTGGCTGACCTAGAGCAAGCACTTAATGCTTAATGCTTAATGCCGTTAAAGCTAGATCTAACGCTGATCGTTAGCTAACAGACACAAAAAAGCCCATCACAGGATGGGCTTCTTATTATCTAATTTTCTTAGATAGGCTAACGATTACTCAACCGTTACCGCTTTCGCAAGGTTACGAGGTTGGTCAACATCGGTACCCTTGATTAGCGCTACGTGGTAAGACAACAGCTGCATCGGTACTGTGTAGTAGATAGGTGCTGTTACTTCACTTACGTGAGGCATCTTGATGATCTTCATGTTCTCATCGCTTTCAAAGCCTGCATCTTCATCTGCGAATACGTAAAGTAGACCGCCACGAGCACGTACTTCTTCAACGTTTGATTTCAGCTTCTCTAGCAAGTCGTTGCTTGGTGCAATAACGACGACTGGCATATCGGCATCGATAAGAGCCAAAGGACCGTGCTTAAGCTCACCAGCCGCGTATGCTTCTGCGTGGATGTAAGAGATCTCTTTCAGTTTAAGAGACGCTTCCATCGCGATTGGGTAGAACTCACCACGACCCAAGAACAGTGTGTGGTGCTTATCTGCAAAATCAGGTGCTAGCGCTTCAATCTCTTTATCAAACGCTAATGCTTTCTCGATATCAGCAGGCAGTTGATGCAGTGCTTGAACGATCTCAGCTTCTTTCTCTTCATTGATGCGACCTTGTAGACGACCAATTGACGTTACCATCATCAGCATTGCAGCTAGTTGAGTGGTGAAAGCTTTAGTAGAAGCAACGCCGATCTCTGTTCCTGCGCGAGTCATGAAGGCAAAATCAGATTCACGAACCAGTGAAGAACCTGCAACGTTACAGATAGTCATTGCTGACATGTAACCTTTTTCTTTTGCAAGACGAAGTGCAGCAAGCGTATCCGCCGTTTCACCAGACTGAGACAAAGTCACCAATAGGCTGTTCGGGCGAACAACGAAATCACGGTAACGGAATTCAGAGGCAATCTCTACGTCACAGCTTACGCCTGCTAGAGATTCAAACCAGTAACGAGCTGCCATGCCTGAGTTGTAAGACGTACCACATGCGATGATCTGCACGTGTTCAACCTTGCTTAGGATCTCTTCCGCTTTAACACCGATTGCGTTAGTGATAACCGAAGTGTCAGAGATACGACCTTCCATTGTGTTGATCAGCGCTGTTGGCTGCTCAAAGATCTCTTTCTGCATGAAGTGACGGTATTGACCTTTGTCACCTGCATCGTGCTCTGCGTTTGATTCAACGATTTCACGCTCAACACGCTCGCCCGCTACATCAAATACCGTAACATCACGACGAGTTACCTCAGCAACATCACCCTCTTCTAGGTACATGAAGCGACGAGTCACGCTTAATAGCGCTAGTTGGTCAGAAGCAAGGAAGTTCTCGCCGACACCAAAACCGATAACGATTGGGCTACCAGAACGAGCAACAACGATACGGCTAGGATCTTTACGATCAACCGCCACTGTGCCGTATGCACCGTCTAATTGTTTCGCTGTCTTTTGAAGCGCTTCAACCAATGAATCAGAAGTACGAAGTTCCCACTCAACAAGATGAGCGATAACTTCTGTATCTGTTTGTGAAGTAAACACGTAGCCACGCTCTTGCAGCAGAGCGCGCAGTGTTTCGTGGTTTTCGATAATACCATTGTGTACAACAGCAATATCGCCCGACATGTGTGGGTGTGCGTTTGCTTCAGAAGGCTCACCGTGTGTCGCCCAACGTGTATGAGCGATACCAGTACCGCCAATAACATGTTGTTGATCGACTGCGTCTGCTAGCTCTTGTACTTTACCAAGGCGGCGTACACGAGTTAGGTTAGATTCGCTGTCAACTACAGCGACACCCGCTGAATCGTAGCCTCGGTATTCTAGGCGGCGAAGGCCTTCTACTAAAATTTCGGCTACATCACGCTGTGCTACTGCACCAACAATTCCACACATAGTTTCACTCCATCAATTTCGTTTTATTCCTATTGGCAGCAAGCAAAGGCCAGATCTTTATTAAGATCAATTATAGGAAGGTAAATGCATAACACTTAAATTTGTTTTTACGCTGGATCGGTCAGGATCACTCGAACATCATGTGATTCGATACTTGCTTTGGATTCTTCGCCTAAGTCTATATCGGTAATTAAGATGTCAATGTGTTCCCATGCCAGCTCTAAGTTCGGGATCTTTCGTCCCACCTTTTCCGACTCAACCATCACGATCACTTCTCGTGACACTTCAGCCATTACTTTACTTAGGCCAACCAATTCATTGAACGTGGTTGTGCCTCTATCAAGGTCGATACCATCAGCCCCAATAAATAGTTGATCAAAATCGTAAGCTCGAAGTACTGATTCTGCGACTTTGCCTTGAAAAGAATCCGAATGGGTATCCCAAGTGCCGCCGGTCATTAGCAGTGTTGGTTCGCTTTCCAACTCATTAAGTGCATTAGCGACATGCAACGAGTTGGTCATCACAACCAAACCACGCTTGCTATTGAGCTGCTGAATTAGCGCCCCTGTCGTGCTACCGCTATCGATCACAATGCGATTATGGTCGCGAATTAAATCTGCAGCGGCTTTCGCTAATGAAATCTTTCGAGTCGAAACTTGTGGACCCAGTTCTTCGTTCACAACCTCTTTCGGTAATGAAATCGCACCACCATAACGGCGCAAAAGCTGACCGTTTTTCTCTAAAGACGCTAAGTCCTTTCTAATCGTGACCTCTGAGGTTTCGAATTTAGCGGATAGTTCATCAACACTAACCTCCCCCTTTTCATTAACGAGGTTAGAAATAGCATGTCTTCTGAGCTGGGTGTTTCGTTTCGACATTTAAAAAAGGCCAGTAAGTTTCGATTTGAAACATATTATAGTTACAACGAAACTATTTAGTCCATTTATTTTGATCCAAAAAATTAATAAATAGCGATAAAACCTTGTCCTAAGACAATTGTTAAGCAGTGATATTGAACTGATTAGGTGGTAGAATCCGCACCCGAAAAGAAAAAAAATTACAAAACTGACTGTTATTTTTTTGCAACTTACCTCTTATATAGTGGGGTAAGTCACATAAAACCGATATTGAATCAAAATCTTTTGGTCATAAAATGACTAAAATTGATGAAAGACTTACAACTCTGAAGGACATATTGGAAGTCCCGCGCTTTTACACAACAGGCACAAAATGTTGATGTAGCGGACCAATCTTCAGACCTTAAATAAATTTCAAATTGTAACAATACTTACCGGAGAGTACCTTCCATGAAAAAGACCAAAATCGTATGTACGATTGGCCCTAAAACTGAATCTGTAGAGAAGCTAACTGAACTAGTAGATGCTGGCATGAACGTTATGCGTCTTAACTTCTCTCACGGTGACTTCGCAGAACACGGCACTCGTATCGCGAACTTCCGTACAGTAATGGAAAACAAAGGTGAGCAACTTGCTATCCTTCTAGATACTAAAGGTCCAGAAATCCGTACTATCAAACTTGAAGATGGTAACGACGTAGATCTAGTAGCTGGTCAAGAGTTCACTTTCACAACTGACGCAACAGTTGTTGGTAACAAAGACGTAGTAGCAGTAACTTACCTAGGTTTCGCTAAAGACCTAACAGCTGGTAACACTATCCTTGTTGATGACGGCCTAATCGAAATGGAAGTTATCGCAACAACAGAAACTGAAGTTAAGTGTAAAGTTCTTAACAACGGTGCTCTAGGCGAAAACAAAGGTGTTAACCTTCCTGGCGTTTCTGTTCAACTTCCAGCTCTTTCTGAGAAAGACAAAGCTGACCTTAAGTTTGGTTGTGAGCAAGGCGTTGATTTCGTAGCTGCTTCTTTCATCCGTAAAGAAGACGACGTTAAAGAAATCCGTGAGCTTCTAAACGCTAACGGCGGCGAGAACATCCACATCATTTCTAAGATTGAAAACCAAGAAGGTGTAGATAACTTCGATTCAATCCTTGAAGCTTCTGACGGCATCATGGTTGCTCGTGGTGACCTAGGTGTTGAAATCCCAGCTGAAGAAGTAATCTTCGCTCAGAAGATGATGATCGAGAAGTGTAACCGCGCACGTAAGATGGTTATCACTGCAACTCAAATGCTTGACTCTATGATCAGCAACCCACGTCCAACTCGTGCTGAAGCGGGTGACGTTGCGAACGCAATCATGGATGGTACTGATGCAGTAATGCTTTCTGGTGAAACAGCTAAAGGTAAGTACCCAGTTGAAGCTGTAACTATCATGGCTCAAATCGCGAACCGTACTGATTCAGCTCTTAAAGCTGAGCTAGGTTCTCGTCTAGACAGCCCACGTCTACGCATCACTGAAGCAGTATGTAAAGGCGCTGTAGACACAGCAGAGAAGCTAGCTGCTCCTCTAATCGTTGTTGCAACTGAAGGCGGTAAGTCTGCACGTTCAGTACGTAAGTACTTCCCAACTGCAAACATCCTTGCTCTAACAACTAACGAAAAGACAGCTGCACAGCTAGTTCTAACTAAAGGTGTTAAGCCAGTTCTTGTTGACTCTATCGAGAACACAGACGCGTTTTACATCAACGGTAAAGAAATCGCTCTACAATCTGGCCTAGGTAACAAAGGCGACATCGTAGTTATGGTTTCTGGTGCTCTAGTAGCTTCTGGTACTACAAACACGGCATCTGTTCACGTTCTATAAGAATGAACCGATACGCATAAAATATAAAAGAGGGCTTCGGCCCTCTTTTTTTATGAAACAAATCTTGCCTAACTTTTCAGTACGCTGTATTATCAATCACAGTAGAATCACGTACTGTTAACTTCCATGGGCTCTTTCTAAGAGACGGATTAGCAGACTAGAATCAAATATGCATGAGGTTTGTAATGTCTAGTCCTACGCTCACAGACAAAGTATCAAAGATGATTCGCCAAGATATTCTTAATGGTGAGTTAACCCCTGGCCAAAAACTCGTTGTTGCTGATCTAAAAGCACGATACAACGTAGGCGCATCTCCAATTCGTGAAGCCTTAGTGCAGTTATCTTGGAGTAAATACGTAAAGCTAGAGCCACAAAAAGGCTGCTGGGTATCTCCGGTATCAAAGAAAGAACTCAATGACCTATACGAAAGCCTTCGACTGGTCTCTTCCGTTCTGCTTAAAAAAGCGATCTCAGCTGGCGATGAAAGCTGGGAATTAGAAGTGTTGACCTCTTACCACAAGCTATCACGCCTTCAGAACGTAGAAGAAGAATTTGATTCTGTTGAATGGGAAGAACGCCACCAACAGTTCCATGTCGCGTTGCTTGAAGGTGCTGATTCAGAAAACATGTTTAAGTTCTTTGATGAACTAATTAACCAAGTTAAACGTTACCGCTTCTTAGCAATGTCAGCTGAAACAGCATCTGATGATCTGTTCAATATTGATGAGCACGAAATGATCATGAAGCTAGTACTCTCTAAGAATGCAGAACAAGCAACAGAGTTACTTGATCAACATTTACTAGGTTCAATGAAACGAATTGAAGAAGTTATCGAAGCGGCATAACGCCAAGATAGATTCTAACCAAATAAAAACGGAGCCCACGGCTCCGTTTTTTGTTTCCAGTATCACGACTGAACTACCACCCAAAAAACTCTTTGTGATGAGTATTGAGCAGTACAACCATAGGTAAAAAATACAGTGCACTCAGTTGAAAGCCAAGAATGACTAATGTGCCTATGGTTAACCTCACTAAAAAATCGACAAACATACCACGCCTCTTTTAACCAGACAGTATGATCCCCAAACTCTTGCTACAGCTAACCTAATTCTACTGTTATCTCTCAAGCCATTGATAAGGCGAGCTAACCAGCTGAATTAAGTTAACGGTGTCATCCCTTTTATATCGGGTAAACACTCTGTTTATTGGTTCGCTTAACACGACGCAACCTGAAGCAAGATAGTTTACTTATTGTTTATTTTAGCTCAAATTTTCATCAGCATTAGACTTTAGTCTAACTACATAAGACTTGTGACATAGGTCGCCTCAAAAGTGAGATTCCTAGTATAGATGTAGAAAGGCAAGGCTGAAGTGCTAGCTTTAAAAGATACGAAGCGAGAAAGATGGCTTGATAGGAAAGTGGTTAGTCACTTAAAACGTAAATCTTTTTAAGGGCTAAGTCTGTTGAAGGCCAAGTGAAATATTAAAGACGAATCGAGTAATGAAAAATTAAGCGACATCAGCATGACTAGGGCACATAGAGACGGTATTGCGCCCAGACGATTTAGATTCGTAGAGCCCAACATCGGCACATTTGTATGAGCGAGTGCTGTTGCTTGTCAAATCAGTGAAACCGACACTCACCGTCACTTTAGTCCCTGAGGATAGCTCTATTTCTATTCGTAATCGATCCAACACACGTTTCGCTTCCGGCAGTGAGGTGTGTGGCATCAGTAATGCAAACTCCTCCCCCCCAACGCGAGCAACAAAATCAGTATTGCGTAGGCTGTCTTGCAGAAGCCTTGCAACACTTGCAATCACTCGGTCGCCTTCATCGTGGCCAAGTTCGTCATTGATTCGTTTGAAGTTATCAATATCGACTAAAGCTAAGCAAGTGGTCGCTTCATTAGGGTAACGCTCGACCAAGCGAGAATAATACGCGAGCTGCTCTTCGAACTTTCGGCGGTTCCAAAGGTTACTCAAAGAATCTCGTTCACTTAAGATCCTCAAACGCACCTCAAGCTCCTTCCTTACAGAAATATCAACCAAAGACGTAATATAGTAACTGATCTTTCCAGAGCGATTCTTAACGGCTTGTACTCGCATGATGACGGTGAAAGGGATACGTAACTTGTTCTTACACAGAACTTCTCCCTCCCATACTTCTTCTTGCTCTAAGTGTTGCCAGATTGAATCGCTAGAGAGTGCCTGCTCGGTATTTTCAAGCAACAGCTGTAATGCATTTTGACCGATAACTTGAGTTTTGCAGTACCCAGTCATGTTCTCAAACTCGTTGTTGATCATCATAGTGCGATGCTGCTTATCAGAGATCATGACGGCCGACATGCCGCTCAATGCGGCGCGTGCCAACTTACTTTCTAGACTTCGACGTCGGTAATGAGTCACTAAATAAGCAAACGGAAATGCAAAAACCAGTACCGTTAGCAACACAAACACTTCTTCTTGAGAGAGGTCACTTAAGCTCGGTTCAGCTCGATCCATCAGTTGTTTCTGATTAAGTTGAATCAGTAAATGAACCTTTTGACTATTCGCGAGCATCACCGTGTTAAACGCAAACAAATTGCCATCTTCAAAAACGTGCCCCACCTGATCATTAGAGATCGCTTCCCATGCCTTTGGTGCGATGTTTTTCAGGTTATAGCCTTTTCTTTCTGGAATAGAATCGCCAAACAGCTTACCGCTATGGTTACTCGCTATGTAATAACCCGCTTCATTAAGAACTTCTGCTCTAAGATCATTATCAGGGGAAAAGCTAAGACGCGACGATAAACCCCATACGTCGAGATTAATAACAAGGTAGCCCACTCTTTTCTCAGGTGTTTCTACGGGGGTAAAGACACGAATAACCGGCATATAAGGGAAGGTGATCTCACCATGTTCCATTTCAAGCTCAATGCCCCAACCGCCAATTTGTTCAGCTTCTAGTTTTTGAGCGTATTGAAAGTAGCTCGAGTCAGATTTATCTTGAAGTTGTTGCGGTACCGTTATGTGGCCTGAATCAGCGGAGTAGTTGACACGAACCAGCTCTTTACCCGAGATATCTAGCAGGTGGATCTGTGTATACCATTTTTGGTTCACGAGGACAGACTGCCAAACCTCTTCAAGTAGATCTTTGGTTTGGTCAGAGGGAGAAGAGGCAAAGTTAACCAAGCTTTGGCTGTGGCTTAACAGGCCCATTACGGAAACTAATTGACTCTTAAGAAGATCGTAGTCTCGCTTCGCGTACACCAATTGATGGACAGCTTGCTTAGCCGAGTAGTCAAAACTCTGCTGCTTCACTTCTTTATATCGCTGCAAGTAATATAGAGCGACAGCTGAACAGAGTGTGATTGAGATGATTAGTAATGTAATTATTGATTTTTTATTTCGCATTACTAGCTCAGGAAGAAAAAGAGAGCGCAAGATTATAGCACTCTAGGAAATTAACAAAATAAAAGCCGCTTAAAAAAGCGGCTTTAAAACTATTTTTTAAATACTTATTGTTTAGGCTTTCAACGCTCGTTCACCACGTGCGATGCCAACAACCCCACTTCGAGCCACTTCAAGTACTTCCGTTACTTCAGACAATGCCTGAATGAAAGCATCCAGCTTCTCGCTAGTGCCGGCCATTTGCACCGTATATTGCGAAGCCGTTACATCAACGATTTGGCCACGGAAGATATCCGCGGTGCGCTTCACTTCGGCGCGAGCAAAGCCGCTAGCGCGTACTTTTACCATCAATAGTTCACGCTCGATATGCTCAAGCTCAGACACTTCTTGTACCTTAAGTACGTCGATTAACTTGTGTAGCTGTTTTTGGATCTGCTCAAGCTGCATTTCGCTCGAGTTAGTGGTGACATTCAGACGAGAAAGCGTTGGATCATCCGTAGGAGATACATTCAAAGACTCGATGTTGTAGCCACGCTGAGAAAACAAGCCAACCACTCGAGAAAGTGCACCTGGTTGGTTTTCCATTAATAGTGAAAGGATGTGTCTCATATTATGTTCTCTCCGTTTTGCTTAGCCACATGTTATCCATACCCTCGCCTTTGATCTGCATTGGGTATACGTGCTCGGTGTCATCCACACTGATATCGACAAATACCAAACGGTCTTTCATCGCCAGTGCTTTTTCCAAACCTGATTCCAGTTCATCCGGAGATGAAATACGCATGCCAACGTGGCCATAAGCCTCAGCAATCGCAGCAAAATCAGGAACAGAGTCCATATATGAATTAGAGTAACGACCTTGATAAACAATGTCTTGCCACTGTTTTACCATGCCTAAGAAACGGTTGTTAAGGTTAATAATCTTAACGGGAATATTGTATTGCAGCGCAGTCGACAGCTCTTGGATATTCATTTGAATACTGCCGTCACCAGTAACAATCACAACTTCTTCATCAGGTTTCGCAAACTTAACGCCCATACCAGCAGGTAGGCCAAAGCCCATCGTGCCTAGACCACCAGAGTTAATCCAACGGCGTGGCTTGTCAAACGGGTAGTACAAAGCAGCAAACATTTGGTGTTGACCTACATCAGAAGCAACATAGGCATCGCCATTGGTTACTTTATGAAGTGTTTCAATAACTTGTTGTGGCTTAATACGACCAGACGTTTTGTCATATGCCAAGCAGTCACGCTCTTGCCACTGTTTAATTTCACTCCACCAGCTTTCCATCGCGTCTGCATCGTTAGTTCCACCTTGCTCAATAAGCAGGTTAACCATGCTCTCTAGTACTTTTTCCGCTGAACCTACAATCGGTAGATCCACTTTAACGTTCTTAGAGATAGAAGATGGGTCGATATCAATGTGCATGATCTTCGCATCAGGGCAGTACTTATCTAGGTTATTGGTCGTTCGATCATCGAAACGTACGCCAATACCAAAGATCAAGTCCGCATTGTGCATCGCCATATTGGCTTCATACAAACCATGCATGCCCAACATACCCAAAGAGTTCTTATGGGTACCAGGGAAAGCGCCAAGCCCCATTAGGGTGCTTACCACGGGTAAATTCAGTGCCTCTGCTAATTTTAACAGCGGCTTATCTGCCTCAGAAATAACTGCACCACCACCGACATAAAGTACCGGCTTCTTCGCTTCAAGAAGGGCTTTTAGCGCCTTTTTGATCTGACCTTTATGACCCGTAACCGTTGGGTTATACGAACGCATTTTGATCGTTTCTGGGTATTCATAAGGAAGCTTGATTTGTGGGTTTAAGATGTCTTTTGGCAGATCAATAACCACAGGACCAGGACGTCCTGTCGTTGAAATATAGAATGCTTTTTTAACGACTTCAGGGATATCTTCCGCTTTCTTAACGAGGAAGCTGTGTTTAACGATCGGGCGGGATACACCCACGATGTCACACTCTTGGAAGGCGTCATTACCAATTAAGCTATTTGGTACGTTACCAGAAATAACTATCATTGGAATTGAGTCCATGTAGGCGGTGGCAATACCAGTAACGGTATTGGTCGCACCCGGACCAGAACACACAAGTACTACGCCCGGCTTACCGGTAGAACGAGTATAGCCATCTGCCATGTGGGTAGCGGCTTGTTCGTGTCGTACTAATACGTGTTTAATTTCAGCAGTTTTAGCATGCAGCGCATCATAGATATCAAGTACAGAACCACCTGGGTAACCAAAGATTTGTTCTACACCCTCTTCAATTAGAGACTGCACCACCATCTCAGCGCCAGATAACATTTCAGCGTCGGATGACATGGCTGTTTCAGGTTTTGTTGTCATATTGCTCTCCTCACCAGTTTCCAACCATATTTGGTGAACATGTTGGGCTGGTTTTTCATAGTCTAGGGCTTATTCGTAGCCTAATTCGAAATACTTCCACTTTTTCGGCTATGGCTGTCTGTCGTGATAACAACAAACAGTAATACGAAACAACTTTAACGCTTTATTATCATCTGGTCTAACACCTGTTATCCGATAATTACGTCAAAAAACCAACTATTAGCTGAAAGCATTAAATAAAACCCAAACCAAACCCAATAGTTAGATTTAAAAACCAATTAACACCTAAAAAAAAGAGCTTAATATTCAAATGAATCACGGTTTATCGATTAATTACGCCCTTATTGGTGTGCGCTTTCGCACATTGTGCTGTGTCAGCAGGCATAAAAAATCCCCCTAAAAATGCAATCACATTCGTAGGGGGATTTTTAAACAACTGAAAATTTATCTAAGCAGAAAACTACTTATCTTTAGGCTTTTCATTGTACATTTCTTCGATTTCGTCTTGATACTTATCGTTGATAACTTTACGACGCAATTTTTGAGTAGGTGTCAGTTCGCCATCATCCATAGAAAATGCTTTTGGCAGCAACTTGAATTTCTTCACTTGCTCAAACTTAGCCAACTCTTTTTGTAAGTCATTCACGCGCTTCTCTAGCATCTCGACAATCTGGTGGTGCTTAACAAGCTCAACACGGTCGTGATACTTGATATTCAGCTCTTTGGCATACTCTTCTAGCGAGTCATAGCAAGGAACGATCAGCGCAGAAACGAATTTGCGCGTATCAGCGATAACGGCAATCTGTTCGATAAAGTGATCTTTACCAATCGCGCCTTCAACCACTTGCGGTGCAATGTACTTACCGCCAGAGGTCTTCATCAATTCTTTAATACGATCAGTAATGAACAGGTTACCATTTTCATCAAAATGTCCCGCATCACCAGTCTTTAGGAAACCGTGCTCGTCAAACGTCTTAGCGGTCTCTTCTGGCATCTTGTAGTAGCCACGCATCACCATTGGACCACGAACAAGAATTTCATCCTTAGCACCAATTTTCACTTCAGCGCCCGGCATCGACATACCAATTGAATCAGGGTTAAAACAACGGTCATCCCAGCACGATACTGTTGCCGTGGTTTCTGTCATGCCGTAGCCAAGTTTTACGTTGATACCAATCGCGTGGAAGAAGCGACCAATGGTTTCATCAAGCTTCGCGCCACCACATGGCATGAAGTTGATGTTACCGCCTAACAGAGCTCGCAGTTTAGATAACACAAGCTTATCGGCAAGCGCATGGCTCTTCTTCAGCATGAATGATGGTGTGCGACCTTCTTGGTGACAAACAGAAAGCTTCGCTCCCATGTTCACGGCCCAAGTAAAGAGGACTTTACGGATAAACGGTGCTTTAGATACTTTCTCGTGAATCGCTGAGAATATCTTCTCGTAGAAACGAGGAACTGCAGACATAACCGTTGGCTTAACATCACTCAGCGCATCACGCACTTGCATTGTGTCTTGCAGGTAACAGTTGGTTGCGCCTTTATAAAGCACATAGAAAGTCCAAGCACGCTCAAATACATGTGATAAAGGTAAGAAACACAATGAGACGTCGTCTTTGCTTAAGCTAAGGCGCTCATCATGGCCTTTTAGTTGATAGCCAACGTTCGTGTAATCAAGCATTACGCCTTTTGGCTGGCCTGTTGTACCAGAGGTATAGATAAGCGTCAGTAAGTCATCCATACAGGCATCCGCAAGACGAACATCAAGTTCAGCTTGCTGATCTTCAACACCACGAGCCATGAATTCTTTCCAAGAGACGGCAAAGCGATGTCCTTGCAGATCGATATCATCAGACATCGCCACAACAACTTCTAGCTGTTCACACTCTTCAAAAAGGCTAACCGCCGCATCAAATTGAGCTTGCTCGCCAACGAATAAGATCTTCACATCTGCATTTTGGATAATGTAAGAAGACTGCGCCGCTGTGTTGGTTGGGTAGATTGGGACCGTTACAAGACGCGCTTGTAAAGATGCAAAATCTGCCACAGTCCACTGAGGCATATTGTTCGAAAAGATACCGATCTTATCCTGAACTCTCAGTCCGTGAGCCAACAGTGCTAATGAAAGCGTATCGATTTGTTGTCCAAACTGTTCCCAGCTAATACCTTGCCATACATTGTCGACTTTATGCTTCAAAGCTGTACGGTTGCCGCCTTGGGCAATTTGGTCACGAAGTCTTTTTACGATATGAAAATCTAAATTGGCCATCTCTTTACCTTTGGCTTACACCTGTAAGCTTTTTTGAGCGCACAAGTGTACCTCTGATCATGGAAAAGGCAACTGATGAAGCTCAAAGTTATAAGTAATAGTACGTCTCACGCTAAGTTTTCTATCAACAAAAATAGCAGGCACAAAAAAGCCCCAAGCCAGACTCCCAGCTTAGGGCTTACAAATCATAGGGATTAGTGCTTAGTTAAGCGCCACGACTTCGCCACAGATCATCATTAACTGATCTCGTAACCAAATGTGTCCTTTATCCTTTTCACTTGATTCGTGCCAGCTTAGGAAGCCAGAAATTGCCGCATTATCGAATGGGAAATCTAGAATCTGAAGCTGATCTTTGTTCGCGGCATGCTCAACCATCCAACGAGGTGCAATCGTCACAAGCTCAGATTGACCAACAACGTAAAGTACGTTGCTTAAGCTCGTACCTTCGTAGAAAGGCGTGCAATCTAGGTCACGGTAAGCTTGCTCTGAGAAGCTGCGTTGACCATGGATGCGAGACAGTTTTGCGTGCTTTTCGTTAAGCAACTCTGCCGCTGAAACTTCACCGTTGATACGTGGGTGAGAAGCAGAAGCAACAACAACTAATTCGTCTTGGAAGATCTCAGTGCTTGAAAAGCCCTGCTCATCAAAACGAGCGTAATCAATAACGAAGTCGATTTCTTGGTAGCGCATACGCTCAGAAAGTTGACGATCGAATTCTGCATCCATGTGCAGTTTAACGCTCGGTGCTTGGTCGTTGATTGTCGACATGATCTTAGGTGCAAAACGCATGTCACAAGGGCTACAAATCGCAAGTTTGAACAGACGAGAAGACGACTCTGGAGAGAACACAGAACTTGGCAGTTCATTGCGTACTAACTGCAGTGCTTGGCGGATTGGACCAAACAACTGACGAGCACGTTGAGTCGGCTGAATACCACGACCTTGACGCATGAATAGTTCGTCGTTAAACATCACTTTTAGACGAGCAACAGCGTTACTTACAGCAGGCTGAGACATACCCAGATTATGAGCTGCACGTGTAATGTTTTGCTCTTGCATAACTGCATCAAATACAGTCAAAAGATTTAAGTCGACTCCACGAAGTGTGCTTTCCATTCTGTAGCTTGCAATAGCACTCATTGCGTCTTTTTTCTCTAACATTCAAGTTGCCTCTTGTCGGTTCGACAGCGTTAAATTGGTAATGGTATAGGAATAGATAACCACTAATTCTTATATTTATCAGACCGATGTTTTTCGGATTACCATTACTATTAACCAATAAATCTCGAGCTACCAACAAGATTGATAAAGAATAATTTTATTTTACCTTAATGATTAAATAACATCTAAAAATCAATTATTTATAGAGTTATAAAAAAACATAAAATGCATCACTTATGAGTTTCATTTCGACTTATTTAGCTGTTCTATCGTTTGGTTACATTTGTTACAATTTATTGAACCCATGAATTGTTTGACTGGTTGATTCAGAAATAACACTTATGAGTTAAGTGAGCGATGCATAACTAGGAAAATCTACCTTGTCCCAAAGTTGCTTTCTTAAGTCATCTTGGTTGGACCAATTGCCCGCTAATACCCACTCAACAAGTGCACTTGCCACGTCGGGATAAGTGACCACTTCAGCCTGCTTTTCACCGAGCCAACTGCGCATGATAGCCGCATCTAAAAAGGTCATAGTTTGAGCTAATCCAAGAGCCTCTAGCGTCGCCACATTGCTCTGTTGTTCGAACTGCCCTTCGAGTGGTTTAAGAAGCAATTTCTTCCCCAAAGTTAAGGCTTCAGATGGCAATTCAAAGCCGCCATTAGCCACTACACCAGAGCATTGATTGAGGTCGAATTGGAAACCGGCATGACTGAGTGGTTTGAACTCAATATTTTCGACTCGGCTATGCTCAATAACATCCGGGTGGTAACAGACAAAGTTGTGCGAAATGAACTTCATCAGCAGCTCTGAGATCGACTCAAGATCCTCAAACGGCAAATAGACCAACGTAAAGTTTTGTGCTGTTTTGGTTTGTTGATCACCAGCCAGCGTATGAACGATAGGCGGCAGTATCGGTTGTTCAAAGTGATACCAATGCAAACCAATCGAGTGCTCAGTTGGGGCGAAATGTTGAATCACCGAATGTTCAATCCAGTTGCCCCCTTCTTTAGGTACATCGTAGCGGAACGCATTCTGATGGCTTATCCCAATGCATGGCACACCTTGCCTCTTAGCTGCCCATGCCGTCACAGGCTCAAAATCATTAATCACTAAGTCATAAGGCGTCAGATCGATCTGATTAATCTCACTGAGAAATCGCCAGATGTTGTTCTTGATGAATGTCTTGCCGTATTTAACCTGCCCCTGCTCGCTGTAAAAAGTTAAGCCGCTGCGGGTCTGATAATTACCAAACGCTTCCATCGAGAAGTACTTGCTCTCGTCTCGCCCAGAGAACAGAAAGTCGACATCGATATTTTGCTGACGAAAAGCCACAGCCATTGCCCTCGCTCGAGCGATGTGCCCATTCCCTGTGCCTTGTACGCCATATAAAATTTTCATGCATGTTCCTTTATGTTTGCCACTTAAGCTCGGCAGTGGTTGTTGCCAACAAAATGATTACAGGATGAAGCTGATAGCAAGGCTAGTACAAGCGATGCCCAAGGCTGCGCCAATCAGTACGTCCGTTAAAAAGTGCACACCAAGTAGGATTCGAGAGCCAGCAATCGCTGCCGCCCAAATCAGGCTAAAAAGATATAAGCTCGGATAGAAATGTCCGATTAGAGTCGCCATAACAAAAGCCGCAGCGGAATGCCCAGAAGGCAGGCTGTATTTATCAGATGGCACAATATGGGAGTAAAGCAATGAAGAGAATTCAGCGGGTCTGCGACGCTTGAGGGTATTTTTGGCAAACCAGTAAATAGGTAACTCGATTGCAAAGGCAGTTAAGCCCACCAATAGAAAATCTCGACCGGTGTAACTGTCAGCCAGTAGTGCAACCAAAGCAATCAAAACGTAAAGGTGTCCATCTCCAGTATGAGACACCGCCTTACTGAGTGTCGCCTGTTGTCCGCTATAACGGCTCTTTAAACAGAAAACAGAAAATGCCACATCCCAGCGGACAATAGGTTCGATAGTACGCATACAATCTCCTTAACAATCCTTATTCAGTTAAGGCTCAAGTTATGCTCCTGAAATGACAGTTAAGTGACGTTTTGAATGAACTAAAATGAATTTTGAGGCGAATTGACAGCTTTCGCTAAGCAAGCTGATGGGGCCTAGAAACTGCCGATAAAAATAAAGCGACCCAAGGCCGCTTTATTCTTCTACGTTTTTACTTCTTTATATAAGCAAGCAAACGCTACTTCTATCGTGTTAATGGTTATAGCGTTCGCTAATGATAATAGTGCTCACTAATGATAATAGCGCTAAAGGTTATAGCACTAAAAGTTATAGCGCTAATGGCTCATGCTTTTTCACTAAACCAAAGTCCGCCAGTATCGCGTAGGCCGCAGGGATCATAAACAACACCAGTAAGGTCGAGGCAAATATGCCAAACACGATAGAAATAACCAGAGGCTGGATAACCTGAGCCTGTAAGCTGGTTTCCGTCAACAGCGGTAACAAACCTGCCGCTGTCGTCATTGAGGTCAAGAATACCGCACGGAAACGCTCGCGACTGGCTTTCACTACCGAGTCGTGCACGCTATCTCCCTCATCGACATGGTGACGAATGTACTGGACTAACAAGATGGAATCATTAACCACAATCCCGGCAAGCGACACAAAGCCCATCATGCTTGGCATACTCAAAGAGTGCCCAAGTATCCAGTGCCCAACGACCACCCCAATAAAGGCCAGTGGAATGGCTAGCATCACAACCACAGGCTCTAAGTAGCTTCTGAACTGATAGCTAAGAATCGCAAACACGCCGAATAAACCAAGCAAGAAGCCTTTACCCATCGAGGCTCCTGTCTTCGCGGCATCTTTAGCCTCCCCTTCAAAATCAAAGCGTAATCCTGGGTATTTTTGAATAAGCTTAGCTGCTTCATCTTTTTGGAACTGAGCCAAAATCGCGGATGAACTCGCTTTCTTATTATCAATATCACCAAAGATACTGATGGTTCTTAAGCCATCGATGCGCTGGATTCGTACGTAGTTACGTTGAAAATCTAACGTTGCCAATGTCGCCAGCGGGATCTGGCTACCATCTGCGGTAATGATCGGGAAGTTAGCCAGCTGCTGTATGTCGCCCGCTTGTTCTTTATCAAGACGCACTTCGATCGAGATGTTCTCAACACCGATTTGAATCTCATCCGCAGTTTGCCCAAAGAAAGCCGCTCGTAATTGGGACGCAATCATCTGCCCATTCACATTGTAGGTTTCGGCTCCAGGGCGAAGTTTAACTAAGATTTCTTCTTTACCCATACGCATGTCATCAAGTACACCATGCACCCCGTCAAACTGATTGAGGTACTCCTGAATCTCCAGAGAAGCGGACTTCAATTCAGCCAGATCATCATGCTTGGCACGGATCTCGATGGCACGACCACCCGGCCCCATGGTGGGCTGCTTGAACACTAATGAAATAGGATCAGCCAAATCGCCGATATCTTCACGCCATGCATTGATGAAATCATCGATAACCGTGTTACGGCTCTCTGCACCGCGTAAGTCTAAACGCACAGTAGCTAAATGTGGCCCTGATTCATTGGCGTCTGCGTTGGCATTGAATTGGCTGGTGATATGCTCAACCAATTTATTACCATCCTCAACCTCTTCGCTCCATTGCTCATTCAAACGCTCAGCAGACGCGACAATTTTGTCTACGACTCTCTCGGTTTGAGACAATGATGCGCCCGGCGGAAGAATGATACGCGCCTCGGCAATATCACCATCAAGCTCAGGGAAAGGTTGGAACTTAACAACGCCACCAGCAATCAAGGCTACCGAAAGCAACAGCAGGGTCAGCACTCCGCCCATAAAGGCGTAGCGGAATGTCACCACTGTCTCAACCATGTTCATCAAGGTGGTATTACGAAAGTTCTCAAACTTCTCTAACAACACAACTTTGAAGCGCAGCGCTGGCTTGTCATTCTTTTCTTTGTGTAATGAATGAGACAAGTGATTAGGCAGAATCAGGAAGGCTTCAATCAAGCTCAACGAGAGCACTAATATCAATACTTGAGGAACAGCCTTAAGCACCGCGCCCATTTCCCCATCAAGAAACAGCAAGCTACCGAAAATACACACTGTAGTTAAGAAAGAAGATAAGACTCCGGGAAGCACTTTCTTAACGCCATTGTACACCGCATCATCAACGTTTTGCCCCCGATCTAAATGGGACGCTATCGATTCAGCAATCACGATGGCGTCATCCATCATGATACCAATCGCCATTAGCAAGCCAACCAATGACATGATGTTAATCGATAAACCAAGGTTAGCCATCAAGAACAAACCACCAAGGAAGGCTACCGGCAGGCCAGCAGCTACCCAGAATGAATAACGCAAACTGAAGAACAACCACATGGTGGCAAATACCAGCAAAATACCTTGCCAGCCATTGCGAACCATCATGGTAAGGCGATCCCAAAGTACCGACGAGAGATCGTTGGTCATTTGCAGTGTCACGCCATCAGGAGCAATCGCGCTTTGATCTTCAACGAATCGTGTTACGTTCTCTTTGATTCGTAACGCATCATCTTCTTTATTCTTACTGATTTTCAACAGAGCCGATGGCTTGCCATCAAACAACACCTTCTGTTCATCAAGCTCAAAGCGGTCGGTTATTTTTGCAATGTCCCTCAAACGGATCACAGAGCCATTGGGCGCAGATCCAACCACGATACTTTCAAGCTCAACAGGTGTAATTCGTCTTTCATCAAAACGAATCAAAAAATTCTTGTCTGGTGTTTCAACGTTACCGCTTGGCAGTTTTACATTCTGACGGCCAATCTGGTCTGCGATATCACCGACACTCAAACCCAGCTGGCGAATCGCTTGAGTATCCAGTTCAACGCGGTATTGATGATCAGAGAAGCCGCTAACATCGACCAGTGAAACATCATAATCAAGCTTCATGATACGCTTGAGGTCTTCAGCGTAGGCCTTAAGCTCCGGCCACGATGTTTCTGCTGTGATGGCGATATCAACAACCGGTTCATTCCAATCCAGTTCTTGAACAACAGGCGATTCAATCTCAGTTGGGAAATCATTGATCGAGTTGATTTGAGTTTGCACGTCCACCAGCATTCGGCCAATATCCGCTTTCTCATTCAACTTCAGGATTAGACGTGCGCTACCTTCGATGGCTTCACACTGAGTCTCTTCAATGTTAGCTAGGCCATCGACGGCATCTTCCATTCGTACACACAAGCTTTCTTCCACTTCTTGTGGTGATGCACCGGGATAAACGATGGCCGCCATAATATAAGGCGGATCATAAGCAGGGAAGGTTTCACGCTTGATGGTTGATAATGAGCTGATACCCATGATCAATAACCCAAGCATCAGCAAGTTTGCAGCTGTTGGGTGCCTAGAAAAGAACTTGATCATGACGCACTCTCCTGAGTATCCGATTCAAGCTTAACCTCTTCAGAGTTCGACTCTTTCAGTAACATGCCTTCGATAGCTGGCAGGACGTCATTAAGAACCAATTTATCTCCCGTTTGTAGCTCGCCACTCACAACCACTTGGTTATCTCTGCGATAAAGCACTTCAACATTCACCACTTGCAAGCGCTGATTGTTATCCATCAGGTAAACCTTGTCACCGTGCAATGCTCGCTCTGGAACCACCCAACTTAGATTCGCGACACCTTCAATCTCAGCTTTTACAAACATGCCGTTGACCAAAGGGGTCGCATTGCTTGGCTGCAGTTGTGAATAGTCTTGAGCGATCTCAAGAATAATTCCGGCTGTCGCTTGGTTTTCATCAACCGTCTCACTGATTCTTGCCACCTTCGCAGGCCAACTCAGTTTCAGGTTGCCGCTGTTAAGTTGAATCGTCGCTTTGATTGACACTTCATAAGGATTAGGGATCCCTGCTGCATCGCGAGGGAATTGATTAAAGCTCGAGGCTAAAGTTTGCATATCGTGAATAGAAAGTTGCGCTTCCACTTCCATGACATTAATTCCGTGAGCAACAAACATCTCTTGCTGAAGGTTAACCACTTGGTTTTGTTCGATATCAACTTGAGCAATTCTCATCGCTCTTGGCAAAATGATGGTGGTCTTATCGAGAGAGCGCTGCGCCTCTTTCACTTTAGATACATTGACCTTAATCACCGCTTCCGCAACACGTTTTTCATCTGGCATTAAAGCGATTTGGTTCGCGATATCTAGCACTAGCTTCTGTTGAGATAAAGCACTTTGTTGTTGCAGGTCGACATCCGATTGAGAAGTCAGCCCTTTCTTACGCAGATCTTGTTTACGTTGTAGCTCTTTGTTGCTGATCACTAAGCGATTCTTTTCGATCTTAAGAGTCTGATTCAGGTTGTCTTCTTCTTGATTCAATTTTGCTAATGAGGTTTGGCTTGATTTTAGATCCGCCTCTGCTTGTATCAGTTTCAATTCGTAATCCAATGGATCAACCTTGAGCACGACCGTTCCGGCGGGGATCACCTGACCTTTCTCAAGATCCGGATGACGATAAACGATCTGTCCTGTTACCTCGGCAATCGCTTTCCATTCGACTTTCGGCACCACTTTGCCAAAGCCAACCGCTAACGGTGCTATCAGTTGTTGCTCTAGGCTTACTGTATCAACTAAGCGAGCTCTATCACCCGCGGGCTTGGTTGGAAGATCCGGCTTCAAGTTAATCGCAACCACAAGGCCAATGACACCAACCGCAAGTGCCGGAAAGAAGAGTAGTTTTTTATTTATTTTCATTGTCTTTGGTCCTGCACGGAAGAAGGGCTAGGCGTGTTTATAAAGCCTTCTGTCATCAATTGAATGTTGTGTTCGATTAAACGGTTAAGAAATTCTTCATTAATCTCAATACCATGGATTGCTAATAGAGGGGGCGGCGCAATAAATGGAAATACCATCAAACTTATATACGACACGCGACAGAGCTTGGGATCCATCTCTTTTCTTAAGACACCTTGTGCCACCAACTTTTCAAAAATGACATCTTGGGCTGGCTTGGCCACATCGAGGAAAACCTTTTCGAGCAACTCTCTTTGCACTTCAGAGGGAGGCATATTCATCACTTGGGCAATCAAGCGAGGAAACTTGGGGACCTTGACCATCTCTTTGTAGTAAGTCCGCATTAAATCAAGAAAGTTCTCATGACTACTTTCTTCAACCAACCTTTGCATCTGTAATTGCATCGGTCGTAGGGTTTCACGTAGCATCGCCTCAAATAATCCAGCCTTACTGCCAAAGTAATAACGGATCATCGCAATGTTCACACCCGCACGATCAGCAATCAGGCGTGTCGAGACCTTGTCGTATGGCTGAACAACAAACAGATCGCGAGCATGCTCAATCAATAACTGTCGAACATCTAAGTTCTGTTGAGGTCGCCCCGCTTTTCGTGCCGTCATGGCAAAAATCCATCTCTATAATTAATCATCCGATTAATTATAGAGATAAACAGGCGTAACAGTAGAAGATTAATTACTCACTATTTAATCAAGTGATTAATTAATTGGGTAACGCTTGTAATTTTTTTGGTGAATCATTCCATCAAAAATATTTACTACAAAGTTTTAACCTACACATCAGCCAAACGATAAACTAACCCGCCAATACAAAACCGCCAATCAGTCGATTTAGCCATCCACAACATGAAAAACAGCACAAACCAAACCAAAACACTGCCAATGTACGCTGATATTGGATTTTCTTGTTTGACGCTCAGAATAAATTACGGTAAATATGGTGTTAACAGTTTATTTACGGATATTTGTGTAATGATTTTTTCTTCTTCTCTACTGCTGAAACTTCTCCTTATCGTGAACCAATCGCGCGGGTAAGTTGTGGGTCAAGAACTACACAAATATTAAAACCCGCGCTGAGCGGGTTTTTTTGTAACTGGCACTTTTAAAAGAACATCATTCTTAATAATAATTTGGATAGCAATCGATTCATTATCGATATAAGGAAGCACCCATGAACGATCAAGTAATAATTTTTGATACTACCTTACGTGACGGCGAGCAAGCATTGGCTGCAAGCCTTACGGTAAAAGAGAAGTTACAGATCGCTTATGCTCTTGAGAGACTGGGTGTAGATGTTATCGAAGCTGGCTTCCCTATCTCTTCTCCAGGTGATTTTGAGTCAGTACAAACCATCGCTAAACACATCAAAGACAGCCGTATTTGTGCACTTTCTCGTGCCGTAGCGAAAGATATCGATGCCGCTGCAGAAGCGCTTAAAGTTGCTGACCAGTTCCGTATTCATACCTTCATTTCTACATCAACGGTTCACGTACAAGACAAATTACGCCGCAGCTACGACGATGTAGTAGAGATGGCAGTAAAAGCTGTCAAACACGCTCGTAACTATACCGATGATGTTGAATTCTCTTGTGAAGATGCCGGTCGTACCCCTATCGACAACCTATGTCGTATGGTTGAAGCCGCGATTAACGCAGGCGCTAAAACCATCAATATTCCAGACACCGTTGGCTATACAGTACCGAATGAGTTTGGTGGCATTATCAAAACGCTATTCGATCGCGTACCCAACATCGACCAAGCGATCATCTCTGTTCACTGTCACGATGACTTAGGTATGTCGGTTGCAAACTCAATTGCTGCTGTGCAAGCGGGCGCTCGTCAAATTGAAGGCACAATCAATGGTATTGGCGAACGTGCAGGTAACTGTTCTTTAGAAGAAATCGCAATGATCATCAAAACTCGTCAAGAGCTTTTGGGTGTTCACACCGGCTTGGATCATAAAGAGATTCACCGTACCAGTAAGTTGGTTAGCCAGCTTTGCCACATGCCAATTCAAGACAACAAGGCAATCGTCGGTGCTAACGCATTCAGCCACTCTTCAGGTATTCACCAAGACGGCATGCTTAAGAATAAGAACACTTACGAGATCATGACGCCTGAGTCTATCGGCTTGAAGAACAAGGCATTGAACCTAACAAGCCGTAGTGGCCGAGCGGCTGTTAAGAGCCACATGGACGCAATGGGCTACAAAGACAATGAGTACAACCTAGATTCATTGTACGAAGACTTCTTGAAGCTGGCTGACCGTAAAGGCCAAGTGTTCGATTACGACCTAGAAGCATTGATGCACTTCGCAAACCTACGTGACGAAGATGACTTCTATAAACTTAACTACCTAAGCGTACAATCTGGTAGTGTTATGTCTACCACCAGTATCAAGCTGCAATGTGGCGATGAAGAGAAATGCGAAGCGGCTGTCGGTAACGGCCCTGTAGATGCTTTATACCAATGTATCTACCGCTTAACGGGTTACGAAATTGCATTGGATAAATTCGACCTGACCGCGAAAGGCGAAGGCGAAGATGGCTTAGGTCAAGCCGATATTATTGCGAACTATAAAGGCCGTAAGTACCACGGTACGGGCGTTTCAACGGATATCGTTGAAGCTTCTGGTCAAGCGCTATTGCACGTTATCAATAGCATTCAACGTGCAGACACCATCGCTGAAATGAAGCAGCAAAGAATCGCGACAGTTTAAGCACCCAATAACAGAGCCCTAGAGCCGCTGTTGTTGGCTTTAGGGACAAAATTTAAAACGAGCCAACTAGCTCAGTAACAAGAATTAAAGGATTAACATGACTGATAAATCATACAAGATTGCCGTACTACCTGGTGATGGCATTGGCCCAGAAGTAATGCAGCAAGCACACAAAGTGCTAGACGCGATTGAAAAGAAGCACGCGATTAGCTTTTCTCGTGAAGAGTATGATGTTGGTGGTATCGCAATTGATAACCACGGCTGTCCACTTCCAGAAGCGACAGTAACAGGTTGTGAAGAATCTGACGCGGTACTTTTCGGCTCGGTTGGCGGTCCTAAGTGGGAACACCTTCCACCAAACGATCAACCAGAACGTGGTGCCCTACTTCCTCTGCGTAAGCACTTCCAACTGTTCTGTAACCTACGTCCTGCGCAAATCCACAAGGGTTTAGAGTCATTCTCTCCTTTGCGTGCTGACATTTCAGGTAATGGTTTCGACATCGTTGTTGTTCGTGAATTAACTGGCGGCATCTACTTCGGCCAACCTAAAGGTCGAGAAGGCGAAGGCGCAACAGAGAAAGCCTTTGATACTGAAGTTTACCACCGTTACGAAATCGAACGTATTGCGAAGATTGCTTTTGAATCTGCTCGTCTACGTAACAAAAACGTGTACTCAATAGATAAAGCGAACGTTCTTCAGAGCTCTATCTTATGGCGTGAAGTGGTTGAAGAAATCTCGAAAGACTACCCAGATGTCACGCTAAACCACATGTACATCGACAACGCGACCATGCAGTTAATCAAAGATCCATCTCAGTTTGACGTAATGCTATGTTCAAACATCTTCGGTGACATCATCTCTGATGAGTGCGCAATGATCACGGGTTCTATGGGTATGCTTCCTTCTGCAAGCTTGAACGAAAGTAACTTCGGCCTATACGAACCTGCAGGTGGCAGCGCTCCAGATATTGCAGGCAAGAACATCGCGAACCCAGTCGCGCAAATTCTTTCTGCAGCGCTAATGCTTCGTTACAGCCTAGGCGAAGAAGCCGCAGCTCAAGATATCGAAACAGCGGTATCTAAAGCACTTTCTGCAGGCGAACTAACCGCTGACCTTGCAGGCAAAAACCAAGCGCTGACTACCTCTGAAATGGGTGACAAGATCGCTGAGTACATCTTAGCTTCATAAGCTAGATGCTTAGATTAGAAGCAAGTACATAAGAATAATATCAAGCCAAGTCAGCTTAAATAGCATGACTTGGCTAGAAACAAACACTGGGACTGATGCTCCCAAGGAAGAAAAGCTATGTCGACAAACCAGCAAGCAAAAACCTTATACGAAAAAGTTTATGACGCTCACGTTGCAGTTGCAGTGAAAGGCGAAACGCCAATCCTTTATATCGATCGGCACTTAGTCCACGAAGTAACGTCGCCACAAGCCTTTGATGGCCTGCGTGAAAAAGGTCGTAAAGTTCGCCAAGTAGGTAAAACTTTTGCGACCATGGACCACAACGTATCGACACAAACGAAAGACATCAACGCTTCTGGCGAGATGGCTCGTATCCAAATGGAAACGCTATCGAAGAACTGTGAAGAGTTTGGTGTCACGCTTTACGACCTAAACCACAAATACCAAGGCATTGTGCACGTAATGGGCCCTGAGCTAGGTATCACGCTACCGGGCATGACCATCGTCTGTGGTGACTCACATACGGCTACACACGGTGCATTTGGTTCTCTTGCATTCGGTATCGGTACTTCTGAAGTTGAGCACGTTTTAGCAACGCAAACGCTAAAACAAGCTCGCGCTAAAACCATGAAGATTGAAGTAAAAGGTCAAGTAGCGGAAGGTATTACAGCAAAAGATATCGTACTGGCGATCATCGGTAAGACAACGGCGGCTGGCGGTACAGGCTATGTGGTTGAATTCTGTGGTGAGGCAATTACTGACCTTACAATGGAAGGTCGTATGACGGTATGTAACATGGCAATCGAGCTAGGCGCTAAAGCAGGCTTAATCGCTCCAGATGCAACAACATACGAATACATCAAAGGCCGTAAGTTCTCTCCACAAGGCGAAGACTTAGAAGCGGCAATTGAATACTGGAACACATTGAAAACCGATGCTGATGCAGAGTTCGATGCTGTTGTAACGCTAGAAGCGGCAGACATCAAACCACAAGTCACTTGGGGAACTAACCCAGGTCAGGTTATCTCAGTAGACACACCAATCCCAGCACCAGAAAGCTTCGCAGACCCTGTTGAAAAAGCATCGGCTGAAAAAGCGCTAGCTTACATGGGTCTTGAAGCAGGTAAATCTCTATCGGATTACAACGTCGATAAAGTTTTCGTGGGTTCTTGTACTAACTCTCGTATCGAAGACATGCGCGCAGCAGCAGCAGTAGCGAAAGGCCGCCAAGTAGCGAAACATGTTCAAGCACTGATCGTTCCAGGCTCTGAGCAAGTAAAAGCGCAAGCTGAAGCTGAAGGCCTAGATAAGATCTTCATCGAAGCAGGCTTTGAATGGCGCCTACCAGGCTGCTCTATGTGTCTTGCAATGAACAATGACCGTCTTGGTCCACAAGAGCGCTGTGCTTCTACATCAAACCGTAACTTTGAAGGTCGCCAAGGCCGTGATGGTCGTACGCACCTAGTTAGCCCAGCAATGGCAGCCGCAGCGGCAATCGCTGGTCACTTTGTCGATATTCGTGAACTTTAATTAGAGGATTTAACATGTCAGGTTTTCAACAACACACCGGATTAGTCGTTCCTCTAGATACGGCCAACATTGATACTGATGCGATCATTCCAAAGCAGTTTCTACAGAAAGTGAACCGTATTGGCTTTGGTAAGCACTTGTTCCACGACTGGCGCTTCCTTGATGATGCAGGCCAGCAACCAAACCCTGAGTTTGTAATGAATGCACCACGCTATAAAGGCGCTTCAATTCTACTGGCTCGTGAAAACTTTGGTTGTGGTTCATCTCGTGAACATGCACCTTGGGCGCTTGCCGATTACGGTATTCAAGTGATGATCGCGCCAAGCTTTGCAGATATTTTCTACGGTAACTCGATCAACAACCAAATGGTTCCTGTTCGTCTTACTGATCAAGAAGTTGATGAGATTTTCCAATTCGTTGAAGCGAATGCAGGTGCTGAGATCGACGTTGATTTAGAAGCAATGACAGTCAATGCTAATGGAAAAGAGTACTCATTTGAAATTGATGAGTTCCGTCGTCACTGTTTGCTGAATGGTCTAGATAACATCGGCCTAACGCTTCAACACGCAGATAAGATTTCAGAGTTTGAAGCTAAGATTCCTAGCTTCCTGAAATAGCATCACACAGTTTTGTGTACATATAAAAGGTTGGCCTAGTGCCAACCTTTTTTATTTGGCTGAGCTTTTAGCTTAACTTAATGTGCTTATTAAGCTCTGCCCTTTATTTAGAGCAGTTCCGCTATTTAACTGAAGAGCTATGAAAGAAAATCGTAAAGCATAAGGTCTTAGTAGTCAGTCATCAGGAGAATGCCATGAAACAACAACTTTTTATTGTCAGCCTACTTTTCTCAACCTTAGCTTGGTCTGCGCCTAAATCTGATCTTTGGCCATACTGGAACCAAAGCAATGAAACCAACCAAGAACAGGTATCTCATCAAGACTGGCAGCAATTTATCGATAGCTACTTAGTTAAACAAGGGCAAAACACCCTAGTTAGCTATCAAGCTGTGAGCACTGCAGATAAGACAAAGCTCAAGCAATACATCAAGAGGCTAGAGCAGTTGAATCCACTCGACTACTCAAAAGCGGAACAATATGCCTACTGGGTTAATTTATATAACGCCGTGACTGTCGATCTAATTCTCGATGCTTACCCAATAAAATCCATCACCAAGCTCGGCGGACTGTTTAGTTTTGGGCCATGGGGAGATGATGTGGTAATCGTTAACGGGAAGTCACTAACACTCAATGATATTGAACATCGAATCTTAAGACCGATTTGGCAAGATCCACGTACGCATTATGCAGTGAATTGTGCGAGTTTGGGATGCCCTAACTTGCAGCCTGAAGCTTTTACCTCTGACAACACTGCAGCCTTGTTGGAACAAGCTGCTAGTGATTTTGTAAATAGCGATAAGGGCGTGTTGATTGGGAACAACAAACTCCAACTATCATCGATTTACGAATGGTTTGCTGTGGATTTTGGTACAGAGAAACAACTCATTCAACACTTAGACCAGTATCGAACAAAGCCGGTGACGAACACTGAAAAAACCAGTTATGACTATGATTGGTCGCTTAACCAAGCAAACTAGCTCTAAGGCTAAAGTTGATCACTAAAGCAAAAAAAGAGGCGAGAGGTTTTTATTAACCTCTAGCCTCTTCTCAATTCTTTGACCGTATTTCTACGATTAAAAGCTTGAGCCCGGTTGCTGCAAGAACTCAACCTCTTCAGGAGTCGAAGCTCGCCCTAGCACCTCATTACGATGAGGGTAGCGACCAAAACGCTCAATGATGACCTTGTGCTTAAACTCAAAATCAAGATTATGTTCTAATCCCGTTTGAGAAAAGAGCTCCACGGCTTGTTCATGAACCAGCAAAGATTCACTGTGCATGTAAGGCATATACAGGAAACTTTTCTGTTGCTCGTTAAGCTGGTGATCAAAACCACCCGCTACCGCCTCTTGGGCTAGAGCCAACGCCATCGGATCAGCCGAAAAAGCTGTCGGACTATTTCTACCAATATTTCGAGAAAACTGATCAAGCACGATAATTTCAGCCAAGCGCCCTTCTGCATTTTGTCGCCATTCAAATAGCTCACCTTGGATAGCGGCTTTGTGCAGTTTAGCAAAACGAGACTCAATCAAAGTATCGATCTCTTCACCGCCAGTAAACCAGTCTTTTGGCGTCAGTTCATCGAACCAAAACTCTAGAACATCCTGATACGTTACCGTCATATAATTCCCTTTAATAAAAAACCGAGTCATTTAATATCATGACTCGGTCTATATTCAATTACTTAAAACCTTTTACTTTCTTTATCAGATCATAAGCGTTCTGAATTTCTTGCGATTTCTCTTTCGCAACATTCATCATTTCAGGCGGTAAGCCCTTTGCCATCAATTTATCTGGGTGATGCTCATTCATCAGCTTGCGGTAAGCTTTCTTCACCTCTTTACCGTCGGCACTTTCACTCACACCGAGAACTTTAAACGCATCGGCCAGTTGGTTTTGTTGCGAAGCCTGTTGCCAACCCGATGATTGCCCATGCCCTTGATGTCCACCAAAGCTTCCACCTTGCTGTTGAAAACGAAATGCTGCTTCTTGCATCTGCAAGCGGCGCTCTAGCTGTTCTGCAGAAAATCCAAGGCCTTGCGCTATCTTATGCAGAACCTGACGTTCACTCGGGTGCAAGCTTCCATCAGCAAATGCTGCGGACACTTGTAGCTCAAGAAAAAACTGCAGAAGATCAAAACGACCACCCGATGAGATTTTCACACGCTCAAGCACATCGCTTAACGGGAAGTCACTATCTTTGCCGTCACGGAAAGCATCTTGAGCCGCTTTACGTTGTTCGCCATGCAGGTTCATACGTTCCATCATTGTAGAAGCGAGCTGAATCTCTTCTGGCGTGACCTGGCCTTTGGCTTTAGCAACATGTCCCATAACCGCAAAAGCCGCTTTAAAGAACTCGTTTTGCCTTTCTGCTTGGCTTGGTCCACGGCCAAAACCAGAACTGTTGAACCCCGATTGGTTTAAACGTCGAGCCTTATCAAATTGATGCCCCAAAAACAGGCCAAAAAATAAACCGGGGATGTGCCCAAATAAAAAGCCAAAAAAAGCGCCCAAAATTTTGCCAAATATTTGCATTATGTGTTCTCTATCTATGAATTTTATCTGAGTAACGCTGTCTGATGATGCTGAATGCTAATATTTCCTTTATCATAAGGAAAATGCTTTATTAATTGGATTGATACTAGATCAACCCTTCATCTAGTGACACAGGATAGTTCAACTTCATGCAATCTTTTTCCCGCACCTTGTTAGCCGCGTCTATAAGTACGGCATTATACGTGTCGACAACTCAAGCTGAAACAATCACCGATAGTAGTGTGCAGGAAATGCCCTCTATAGATCAATGCTTGATCGAGCCCGCTGCAGAAAACGAGACACAGCTACCCGCTCATGTTGAGTCAGATCGCTTAGAAGCTATCAATGGTGACAAGGCAATATATTCGGGTGACGTAAGAGTTACGCAAGGGAACAAGACCATCCTTGCCGATAATGTGACCCTACACCAACAAGAAAATATCGTTGTAGCTGAAGGCAACGTAAACTTTAGTGATGGTCAAATAAAATCAGTGTCAGACAGAGCAACCAACAATCTGACTACCGATGAAATGACGCTTGAGAACACCGATTACGAATTCCTTTGCGAGCCCGGTCGAGGGAATGCTGTATATGTATCTAAGACAGGTAAAGCGGTTTATGAGATTGAAGATGGTTCAATTACCTCTTGCCCTATTGGCGACAACGCTTGGCGCCTAAGAGCATCAAGCATCAGTGTCGACCAAGACGAAGAACAAGCCACCTTTTATAATCCACGTTTTGAAATCCAAAGTATTCCCGTCTTTTACCTACCCTACTTAACGGTACCTGTCGGTGATACTCGTAAAACCGGTTTCTTGTACCCAACTGTTTCATATGGTTCAAGTGATGGCTTTGAAGCTGAGGTACCTATTTACTGGAACTTAGCGCCAAACTATGACTTGGAAACTACCTTCAAATACATGCAAGAACGCGGTACACAACTCAACAGCAAATTCAGATACTTGAGCGATTTCGGTTCAGGTAGCATTAAATCTGAGTACCTACCCGACGATAAAAAGTTCCAAGAGAAAGGTGACCGTTGGGGGACTCAACTAGAACACTCTGGTATCTTCCAAGAGTCGTGGTTATTTGAGATTGATTACTCAAAAGTGAGTGATATCGATTACTTCACTGATGTGAGCTCAAGCAGTATAGGTAACCGTGAAGATGGCCAATTATTACAAGAAGGCCAAGCTACATACCGTTCTCAAAACTGGGATGCATCGGTGCTTGTCCGAGATTTTCAGGTTTTAACTCCAAACAACCAACCTTATCGTCTAATGCCACAGCTAGAGTATAACTACTATGCTCCTGAAGTGATAAAGAACTTAGACTTCGATATGATCAGCCATGTTTCAGTATTCGATACTGATGCGTCAAACAAACCATCTGCGACGCGTGTTCACGTTGAACCTGGCATTACTATTCCTGTAGGGAACACTTGGGGAACATGGACGACAGAAGCAAGATTACTTGGTACTTATTATCAGCAAGATCTTGATGGCGTTGATACAGGTAGTGGCTCTGACTATGAAGGATTAGAAGAATCCACCAGTCGGGTTATTCCTGAATTTAGAAGCCACGCTGGCATCGTTTTGGAGCGAGATACCACTATTGTAGGTAACTATACACAGACGTTAGAGCCTCAGGTGCAGTATCTTTACGTACCCGAAGAGGATCAAAGCGAAATTGGTCTTTACGATACAACACTACTGCAGACTGATTACTATGGCTTATTCAGAAGTCGTAAATATAGTGGCGTAGATCGAATTGCTGCGGCAAACCAAGTCAGCTATGGTGCATCGTCTCGTTTCTTTGATGATGAATATAAAGAGCGACTTAATATATCCTTTGGTCAAATCTTCTATATTGATAAAGACACCAAACAGAATTTAAACAGCGATGAGGCTGATAAGAACTCAAACTACTCATCTTGGGCAGTAGAGGTCGACTTTAACTACGATGACTACCTGTTCTACCATGGTGGCGTGCAATACGACATTGATACTACTGCGATGCAGCTTGCAAACAGTACGTTAGAATACCGCTTCAATGGTGGTTACGTACAAACTAACTACCGTTATGTAACAGAAGAATACATAAATGAAACTGTAGATTTTGACGTATCATCAATTACAAGAGAGGGTATCTCACAAGCAGGTCTACTTGGTGCCTACCAAATTTCACCGAAATGGAGCACAAGTGCTCAATATTTCTATGACTTAACTACACAAGAAGATCTAGAGTGGCTAGCTCGTTTAAACTACAGATCGGATTGTTGGTACATCGGCTTTACCTATAGTAACCGTTTGACAAATAACATTAGTGACCCAAACACTACGCCTGAATATGAAAATAACTTCAGTGTGAACTTCGGTATTGTCGGCTTTGGCACTAATATCGGCTCTGACTCTGGCGCTGTTGGGGATAGTAGTTCTGATAACTCTCTGAGCTACGGCCGCCCATTCTTCTTAAACAACTAATTTTCTTTACTGATAAAACGTCAGTAAATTTAAAGGATTACACATGACATTGTGGAAACGCACATTAATTGCCATCGCAGCGGCTTGTACTGTATCAGTAAGCTTTGCAGCGCCGGTAGAACTAGACAGCGTAAAAGTTATCGTTAACGAAGGCGTGATCTTACAAAGTGACATCGATGCTTCAATGAAGACGCTGCGCGCAAATGCTAAGAAAAGCGGCCAAACACTACCATCGCAAGACGTGCTCAATGAGCAAGTGCTTGAAAAGCTGATCATCGATACCATTCAAACGCAAGAAGCAGAGCGTATTGGCGTTCGTATTGATGATGCTCGACTTGATCAAGCAATCGAAGGCATCGCGAAAGACAACAACCAGACTGTAGAACAATTGACAGCATCGGTTGCTGAAGAAGGCCTTAGTTACAATGCATTTCGCGAACAAGTAAGAAAAGAGATTGCGGCAAGTGAAGCGCGTAACGCCTTAGTGCGTCGTCGTATCAACATTCTTCCAGCTGAAGTCGATAACCTTGCGGATATCTTGGCGCAAGAGACTAACGCGACCGTTCAATACAAAATCGGACACATCCAACTTCGCTTTAATGATGACCAAACCAAAGAAGAGCTAGAAGCTCAAGCTAAAGAAGTGGTTGAGGAACTTAACTCAGGCAAAGATTTCAGCACCATGGCTTATACTTATTCAAAAGGCCCTAAAGCGCTACAAGGTGGTGACTGGGGTTGGATGCGTAAAGAAGAGATGCCTACCATTTTTGCAGACCAAATCAAAATGCAGAATAAAGGCAGCATCATCGGTCCTTTCCGAAGCGGCGTTGGTTTCCATATTCTGAAAATTGAAGATGTAAAAGGCTTGGAAACGGTAGCGGTGACGGAAGTTAATGCTCGTCATATCCTAATTAAACCGACCGTAATCTTAAGTGACGACGGTGCCAAGGAGCAACTTGAAGAAATCACGCGTCGTGTAAACGCGGGTGAAGCGAGCTTTGGTGAACTTGCGCAGCAATACAGCCAAGATCCAGGCTCTGCAGTGCAAGATGGTGAACTAGGCTACCAAACACCGGATTTGTATGTACCTGAATTTAAGCACCAAGTAGAAACGCTACCTGAAGGTAAGATCAGCGCACCATTTAAAACCGTGCATGGCTGGCACATTGTTGAAGTACTAGACCGTCGAGAAGTAGACCGTACCGATTCAGCTTTGAAAAACAAAGCTTACCAAATTCTATTTAACCGTAAGTTCAACGAAGAAGCTGGTGCTTGGCTGCAAGAAGTAAGAGCAAGTGCCTTTGTTGAAATGGTTGAGGATGCCCAAGATGACAACTAAACGCCTTGTCATTACGGCAGGTGAACCAGCGGGAATTGGGCCAGATTTGACTCTCGCCTTATCCCAGGAAAGCTGGCCACATCAGCTCGTAGTTTGTGCCGATAAAACCCTACTAGCAGAGCGAGCTGAAATGTTAGGGATTGAGGTTGAGCTGTTGGACTACGACTCAACAGCGCCTAAGCAACCTCAACGCTCTGGAACACTGGTTGTGAAACATGTTCCACTCGCTGAAGTCGCCGTCGCGGGTCAACTTAATGAAGCGAACGGCCACTACGTATTAAATACATTAGAAACCGCAGCAATTGGCTGTATGAATGATGAATTTGATGCTATTGTCACCGGCCCTGTTCACAAGGGTGTAATTAACCGAGCTGGCGTTGCTTTTAGTGGCCATACCGAGTTCTTTGCAGAGAAGTCCAATACTCCACTTGTCGTGATGATGTTGGCAACAGAAGGGCTGCGTGTTGCTCTAGTAACAACGCACATCCCGCTAGCTTATGTATCTCAAGCAGTGACCGAAGACAGATTAGAGCAAATCATTGCTATTCTGCATAAAGATTTGGTCGAAAAGTTTGCTATAGAGAAACCAACTATTTACGTGTGTGGATTGAACCCACATGCGGGTGAAGATGGTTGTTTGGGTCGTGAAGAGATAGAAACTATCACTCCTACACTAGAAAAAATTCGCCAGAAAGATGGTATTAATTTAGTTGGCCCATTGCCAGCAGACACCATCTTTAATGAAAAATATTTGCAAGATGCAGATGCTGTTTTAGGTATGTATCACGACCAAGTACTCCCAGTATTGAAATACAAAGGGTTTGGTCGCTCAGTGAACATCACGCTTGGCTTACCGTTTATTCGCACATCAGTCGATCACGGTACCGCCTTAGACTTGGCCGGGAAAGGCCAAGCCGATACAGGGAGCTTTAGAACAGCGCTCACGCACGCCATTGAATTAGTAGAGAAAAAGCAATGAGAAATGATGTCCACTTAGGGCACAAAGCGCGTAAACGTTTTGGTCAAAACTTCCTTAACGATCCATACATTATTGATGGAATCGTATCGAGTATTAACCCGCTACCAGGCCAGAACTTAGTAGAAATCGGCCCAGGTCTTGGTGCGATTACAGAGCCTGTTGGCAAGCTTGTCGACAAGTTCACAGTAATTGAACTGGATAGAGATCTTGCTGAACGTCTACGTAATCACCCTGATCTTGCTGAAAAGTTAACGATCTATGAAGGCGATGCAATGAAGTTCGACTTCGAACAACTTGTTAAGCCAAACAACAAACTACGTATCTTCGGTAACTTGCCATACAACATCTCAACACCATTGATGTTCCACCTTTTTGAGTTCCATAAAGACGTGCAAGACATGCACTTTATGCTTCAAAAAGAAGTGGTTAACCGATTAGCGGCCGGCCCAGGTACTAAAGCTTATGGTCGTCTTACGGTAATGGCTCAATACTACTGTAAAGTGACGCCTGTGCTAGAAGTGCCACCAACGGCCTTCGTTCCGCCACCGAAAGTAGATTCTGCAGTAGTACGCCTACAGCCATACGAAGTGCTACCTTACCCGGCAAAAGATCTGAAATGGCTAGATCGTGTATGTCGTGAAGGCTTTAACCAGCGTCGTAAAACGGTTCGTAACTGCTACAAGAGCCTAATCGACAAGGAAGTACTTGAAGAGTTGGGTGTTAACCCAGGCATGCGTCCTGAGAATTTAACGCTCGAGCAGTTTGTCGACATGGCAAACTGGTTGTACGACACTCACAGCGCCGACAAATAATTCTAAAAGGCTCCTACACTTCGGTGAGGAGCCTGTTTTTTATGTAATACTTTAAAGTATACCAACAACAAAAGGTGCGAATATGGATATATCTACGCCTTGTATCAAATGTCAGGTTCACTCTAAATACATAGAGGAACAATCTGAACCAACGAAGAACCGCTACGTCTTCGCCTACATTATTACCATCAAAAACCTCAGCAAAACAACGGTTCAACTTATGTCTCGCCGCTGGCTGATTACCGACTCCAACGGCAAACAACTCACCATAGAAGGTGATGGCGTGGTTGGGCAACAACCCGTGATTGAAGCCAACGACGAATACACTTACACCAGTGGTACCGTCATCGAAACTCCTGTGGGTGTTATGCAAGGTCATTATGTGATGACTGATAACAAAGGCATCGACTTCATAACTGAAGTGGATCCATTTAGACTCGCGATCCCTAATATTCTTAATTAGCCGTACATCTGTATCTACAGGAAATTATTGTGTCGAATTATATTGTCGGAGACATCCAAGGGTGCTTCGACGAACTTCAATTACTGCTTGAAACCGTCAACTTTGACAAACAACAAGATACCTTATGGGTCGCTGGTGACTTGGTCGCTCGAGGTCCTAAATCATTGGAAACACTACGCTTTATTCGTAGCCTAGGTGACGCAGCTAAGGTTGTATTAGGTAACCATGACTTGCATCTACTTGCGGTTTCCTTAGGGCTCTTTCCAGCTAAAGCAAAAGATAAGACTCAACCTATTCTTGATGCGGAAGACCGTGAACAGTTGCTCGAATGGTTAAGACAACAGCCTTTAATTCAGGAGCATACAGAGTTCGTGATGTCTCATGCTGGTATCTCACCTCAATGGGATCTAGAGCGAGCACGGATTGAAAATCTGGAAATAGCTGATTTATTAAAATCCGATCAGTGGCAATGGCTTATCGAGAATATGTACAGCAACACGCCTGACTTATGGCGTCAAAATTTAGAAGGGATTGAGCGCTATCGCTATGCGATCAACAGCCTTACTAGAATGCGATTCTGTTTTACTGATGGTCGTCTCGATATGGCCTGTAAACTTCCACCAAACGAAATTACAACTGAGCCGCTAGTGCCTTGGTTTGACCTACCACAACGTATAAAGCTGGATAAAACAGTTATTTTTGGACACTGGGCTGCGCTAGAAGGTTACTCAGGAAAAGAGGTGATTGGACTTGATACTGGGTGTGTGTGGGGGGGAGACTTGACGATACTTCGCTGGGAAGACAAACAGTTTTTCACTCAAAAAGCGCTATAGAAACACGAGATACGAGATACGAGATACGAGATACGAGATACGAGATACGAGATACGAGATACGAGATACGAGATACGAGATACGAGATACGAGAAGCTTGCGCTAGCTGGGCACAGTAACGCAAGCATTTTCAGAGCCTAACTCTTAATAACCACCGTTAACGCTCGAGAACCACAAACTCCATATCGTGCTTGTTTTTCTCATCCGCTTGATAAGTATCATTAAAGCTCTGCTTCCAACCTTCTCCCCAGTCTGGGAATTGAGTATCACCATCCACATCAAAATCGATATAAGTCAGGTATAACTTGTTCGCTTTTGGTAAGCAGGTTTCATAGATTGAACCACCACCGATGATCATCACTTCATCAACATCACTTACCAGCTCTAGTGCTTTTTCAATCGAAGTTACCGTCGTTACGCCTTCGATTTCTAAACTCTCGTCGCGGCTGATTACAACGTTCAGCCTCCCCGGCAAAGGGCGACCAATTGAATCGTAAGTCTTACGCCCCATCACGACAGGTTTGCCCATAGTTGAGCGTTTAAACCATGCGAAATCTGCAGGTAAATGCCAAGGCATCTGATTGTCTTTACCAATTACACGGTTGTTCGCCATTGCCGCTATCATGCTGATGATCATAAATCGAAAGTCCTGTCCTTACTTGAAAATGAAGTTGAAGCTAGACGATAGGTCTACGACGGTAGAATAACAGCCCAGGCACTGCTAAGCCAACCGCAAGCCCTGCGATAATGAACATCGATTTCAAAAAGTTCTCCATCAACAATGCCAATAGTTCTGGGTTGTATCCTGCTCGGTTAATCTCAACCATGGCAATCATCGCCTTAAAGGCAAACACGCCAGGGACCATCGGAATCAAGGCTGCAACCGTAAATACTTTCGGGTGCGCTAACAATTTATGCGACCAATGCACCCCTATCATACCTACCAATGTAGCAGCAAAGAACGTCGCCCATTCAATGGGAATGCCGAAATGCATCATTAAGTAACGGCTACCGTGGCCAATGGATCCTCCGAGAGCACAATAAATTAATGCTCGTTGCGGGACGTTAAACACCAATGCAAAACCAACCGCAGGAATCGCAGCAAAAAACATGTCGTTGAGTAACCCAACAAAAAGTTCAAAAATAGTCATTAGTTCACCCACCCCCATACGTCAGATAGGCTCATAGCTGCGACAATACCTAAGCTTGTAGCCAACGTTAATAAACTGGCCATGGTGAAGCGTGCGAGACCCATATTAATGTGGCCTTTAAGCATATCTGCTACGGAGTTAATCAAAGGAAAACCGGGCACTAGCATCAATACTGACGAAGCCATCACGATAGTGGGTTGACCACCAATATTGTAGAGCACTGCCTGAGCTGAAATGGTGGTGGTGACAAAAGCGGTAATAGCGAAATTTAATAACGGATTGAAATGGCGATGACCGATCTCTTGTCTCACGATCATACCGCAAGCCGAAGCTATAAACGTCATCATAAAGACATGCCAATCTCCGCCAGCAAGACGGCTAAAAGAAGCACACGATAGCCCTATCATTACGACAACTAACCAACGGTTGTAGCGTTCAGGACTGATCCCTTGGATCTTCTTATAAGCTAAATCATAATCAAGAATCCCTTTCTCCATCATGATACACACACGTTGAATCTCGGTTATCACCTGCATATTAATGCCACGATCAGCGCAACTTCGAGTCGTCGTTATGCAATGATCATCCATTACTGTTGTCACAACCAATGCATTGGCTGACAGTGCAACTTCAACCTCATTCACCCCACAAGCAATACCGATACGGCGCATTATGTCACCGACCAATGTGCTCTCGGCGCCATGAGCTAATAACATTTGTCCTGATTGAGCGACTAACCTTGAGATCGCTCTTTGTTTTGATGCCATGATTTCCTTCCCATAGGCGTTAATTATCTAAAGATAAATTTTGCATAAAAAACAGCAAGACGTCATGATTTAGATACAAAAAAACCGCAATTTTCATTGCGGTTTAATAAAACTATCAGCGTATCTTAGAAAAAGCGACCAAAGTGCTTATAAGAAACTACGAGGATTATTAATCACGAACATAGATAACATGACCGTCATCTTCTTCGTCATCCCAATCATCCCAGTCGTCGTCATCTTCAGTAACGACATTCTTACCGGCCATCGCATCTTTATGGTAGTCATCCCACATAAAGTTAACTTTTTCTTCTTCTTCAATTGCTTCAACTTCACGAGGTAGGTTCTCCATGAACTCACCCAGTTTAAAGCAAAGATCTTTGGTACCGATCTTGTTTACAGCAGAGATCTTGAAGTACTCGCCTTCCCAACCCAAAGCTTCGACGATTTCTTGAATCTTTTCGTCAGCTTCTTCTTCAGGCATTAGGTCAACTTTATTGAACACTAACCAACGAGGTTTCTGTGCAACTTTCTCACTGTATTGCTCAAGCTCATCGATGATCGTCAGTGCATTCTGAATAGGATCAGAACCATCGATCGGCAAAATATCGATCATATGCAGAAGAACGCGACAACGCTCAAGGTGCTTCAAGAAACGAATCCCAAGGCCAGCGCCATCAGCTGCGCCTTCGATCAAGCCAGGGATATCGGCAACGACGAAACTCTTCTCAGGGACAACACTTACCACACCTAAGCTAGGGATTAGCGTCGTAAACGGGTAATCAGCCACTTTTGGTTTTGCAGCAGATACTGAGCGAATAAACGTAGATTTACCAGCGTTTGGCAAGCCAAGCATACCAACATCCGCAAGCAGAAGAAGCTCTAAACGTAGTTCGCGAACTTCACCTTTAGTACCCATTGTCTTTTGACGAGGAGCACGGTTAACAGACGACTTAAAACGCGTGTTACCAAGACCGTGCCAACCACCTTTACCAACCATGACTTTCTTGCCATGCTCAGCAACTTCAGCAACGATTTCATTAGTGTGGATATCAACAGCGCGAGTACCTACTGGTACTTTCATTGTCATATCTTTACCACGCTTACCAGTACAGTTACCACCGCGGCCATTTTCGCCACGCTCAGCATTGTAAAAACGTTGGAAACGGTAATCGATCAGTGTGTTTAAGTTTTCATCCGCTTGAATGTAAACATCACCACCATCACCGCCATCACCGCCGTCAGGACCACCTTTAGCGACGAATTTTTCGCGCCAAAAGCTTACTGTACCATTACCGCCATCACCGGCTTCTATTTTTACTGATGCTTCATCAACGAATTTCATTTTTTAACTCCGCACTTACGTTGCGTTACCACTCATCAAGGAGTGATATAAATTCTAGCAGATCCGTGTTTAGATCGATCATCTAAGATCTAGATCGATCTGCAACCAAGGAACAAATAAGGAGAGGTTCTTTGCTTTCTGTATCCTAAAAAACAAACGGCTTCTTAATAAAACCAAACTGTTTCTCAAAAATAAAACGGCTTCTCAAAACCAAAACAAGAGCGTCTACTTTTTTATTCTCGCTATAAATAAAAAACCCTGCCGAATCGGCAGGGCTTTTGAATTCAGCTTGAAAGCTAGTATAAATAATCTAATAAAAGATTAAATTACTCAGCTTCGATGCTTACAAACTTACGGTTTTTAGGACCTTTTACTGCAAATTTCACTTTACCTTCAGTAAGAGCGAAAAGAGTATGGTCTTTACCGATGCCAACGTTTGTGCCAGCGTGGAACTTAGTACCACGTTGACGAACGATGATGTTACCTGCAAGAACAGATTCACCACCAAAACGCTTAACACCAAGACGTTTGCTTTCTGAATCGCGGCCGTTATTAGTAGAACCGCCAGCTTTTTTATGTGCCATTGTTAAACTCTCCTAATACTTAAGCGTTAATGCCAGTGATTTTCACTTCTGTGAACCACTGACGGTGACCAGCTTGCTTACGCGAGTGCTTACGACGACGGAACTTAACGATTTTTACTTTATCGCCACGACCGTGTTGTACTACTTCTGCAGTAACTTTGCCACCTTCAACAAGAGGTGCACCAACAGCGATTTCTTCGCCGTTAGCAACAAGAAGAACTTTATCAAATTCTACAGTTGCACCAGTTTCAACGTCTAATTTCTCTAAACGAAGTGTTTGACCTTCGCTTACTCGGTGTTGTTTGCCACCAGATTGGAAAACAGCGTACATATTTTACTCCGCTTTTTCCGCACAGCCTATGGTTGTTAATTCTACAACTCGGGTGTGCGCTAAACTAATCAATAGGGCGCAGATTCTACGGGAATCATGCCGCTATGACAAGCCATATTTTTAAAATATTGGCGAAAACATGTTCGCCAAAGAAAAGTGCGGCAATGATGCCTTTAAGTGATGTATTAATCAACGTTTTTTAGTGTATTATTCAACAATTAAATACAACGTATAAGCCTTACAGGGTCTAACTTCAGCCGGATGAACAATGGATTTTAAAGCTATCCAAACGCTTACTGCCAATGATATGGCAAAAGTGAATGAAACAATTCAAGCCCAACTTAATTCTGACGTAAGTTTAATCAACCAGCTTGGTTTTTATATCGTTAGCGGTGGTGGCAAACGCCTACGTCCTTTGCTTGCTCTTTTATCTGCTCGTGCACTTGGTTATCAAGGTGAAGCTCATATCACCTCTGCAGCTTTTATCGAGTTTATTCACACAGCTACCCTTCTCCATGATGATGTCGTCGACGAGTCGGACATGAGACGCGGTAAAGCGACAGCCAACGCAGCTTTTGGTAATGCCGCTAGCGTTTTGGTGGGTGACTTTATCTACACTCGCTCGTTCCAGATGATGACAACGCTAGGATCCTTAAAGATCCTTGAGTTAATGAGTGAAGCAGTTAACGTGATTGCCGAGGGTGAAGTTCAACAATTAATGAACTGTAATAACCCGGACACCACAGAAGAAAGTTACATGCAGGTCATCTACTCGAAGACCGCTCGCTTGTTTGAAGCTGCAACGCAAATAGGTGCAATTCTTAGCGAATCATCACCTGAAATCGAAACGGCTATGCAAAACTACGGTAAATACCTAGGCACTGCATTCCAATTGATTGATGATGTGATGGATTACACTGCTGATGGTAAAGAGATGGGTAAGAACGTTGGTGACGATCTAGCCGAAGGCAAACCAACACTGCCTCTACTTTACGCAATGCACAATGGTTCTCCTGAACAAACCAGCATGATTCGAGAAGCGATTGAAAAAGCCAATGGTATGGAGCGTCTCGACGACATTATGGCTGTTATGAAAGAGACAGGCTCGTTAGAGTACACAACAATTAAAGCCTATGAAGAAGCAGATAAAGCCATTGCTGAGCTTTCTGTACTTCCTGATTCAGAATATAAGCAAGCTTTAACCACGCTAGCTCACCTTGCAGTAAAACGTAGTAAGTAAATAGAAGCTAAGTAGACAGCTATATATTAAAAAAGAGCCGGTTGGCTCTTTTTTTTATCCTGTTAGATATAACTCCGGGTTTCAATATCGACTCGATTCTAATGATAAAGGTAATTGCGCTTCGATCTCTTCAAGTTCTTCCAATGGAACCGCATATTGCTTATGACTATTGTAAGACTCAAATAAAGCGAACTGCTCTTGCTCATCGATAACCAATATCTTGCCTAAGCGACCTAGATAGTTAACATTCATTCCTTTTTGTACTCTAGTCATCGTTCTATACCCTAATTCTTCGTGGTTAGAGAAGTTTTACGAGCGGGGTGAATGCAAGGATCAAAAAAGCCGATCATAATGATCGGCTCTTATTAACTATCTTTTAGCTGAGTTAAATGGTGTCCCGCTTATTTAGCGAATTCAACACCAATCTCAATATCGCCATTTAGCGTTTCTAGCATGCTGTCTAATGCGTTGCGTTCGAAGTCGCTCAGTTCACCGTAGCTAAGGATCGCTTCTGCGCCCTCTTTGCCAAGTTTAACTGGTTGTGCGAAGAATGGTGCGTGCTCGCCTTCACCTTCAACGTACGCACATTCAATTACGTTCTCTTCGCCTTGAAGCGCTTTCACTAGAGCAAGACCGAAGCGACAAGCCGCTTGACCCATAGATAGTGTTGCACTGCCGCCGCCAGCTTTAGCTTCTACTACTTCAGTACCCGCATTTTGGATACGAGTTGTTAGCGCTGCGATTTCTTCATCAGTAAACTCTACGCCTTCAACTTGAGAAAGTAGAGGAAGGATCGTTACACCTGAGTGACCGCCGATAACAGGAACACGGATGTCGCTTGGATCTTTATCTTTCAGCTCAGCAACAAACGTTTCAGAACGAATAACATCAAGAGTAGTAATACCGAATAAACGACGCTTGTCGTAAACGCCCGCTTTCTTAAGTACTTCAGCAGCGATTGGTACTGTTGTGTTTACTGGGTTAGTGATGATACCAACACAAGCAGTAGGACAAGTAACTGCGATTTTCTCTGCAAGAGACTTAACAATGCCAGCGTTCACATTGAAAAGATCCGCACGATCCATACCAGGCTTACGAGCAACACCCGCAGAAATAAGCACAACATCTGCACCTTCTAGTGCTGGTGTTGGATCTTCACCCGCGTAACCTTTGATCGAAACAGGTGTTGGGATATGGCTAAGATCGGCAGCGACACCCGGTGTTACCGGAGCGATGTCGTAAAGTGCAAGATCTGAACCAGCAGGTAGGCGGTTCTTTAGTAGTAAGGCTAGGGCTTGACCGATGCCACCAGCGGCACCAATAACAGCTACTTTCATTGTTATTCTCCTTGAGAGATTTCTCTTATAAATTCTTGGTAGGGTAGTTCTTGAGCTAAATTATGGTTAAAAAAATATATTAATCACAAAGTGATTACAATCAATTAACGCCAGCTTTGCGACTTCGCGCAAGTCAATAAAACCGTGCTACACAGCAAGTTCGCATTATGGCGATAATCGACTGAAATCACAAAATAAGTCGCCACTAATAACACATTATTCTATTAAATTTTTACAGTGATATGACTAACAAATTGCCGTGATATTTTAGCTAAAATTGAATATGTATGCGAGAATATGCAAACATCTTTGTTAATGAATAAGAATGACATATGCGCAATACAGAAAAACAAGACAACTTAGTTCGTGCTTTTAAATCATTACTAAAAGAAGAACGTTTTGGTTCGCAAGGCGAGATTGTCGATGCCCTCAAACATGAAGGTTTTGAAAGTATCAACCAATCTAAAGTTTCGCGTATGTTAACTAAATTTGGTGCAGTTCGAACTCGTAATGCAAAAATGGAGATGGTTTACTGTCTTCCTGCTGAACTTGGTGTTCCGACAGTTTCTAGCTCTCTAAGAGAATTAGTATTAGATATCGACCACAACAATGCATTGGTGGTGATACACACCGGCCCAGGTGCGGCGCAGCTTATTGCTCGTTTATTGGACTCATTAGGTAAGTCGGAAGGTATACTAGGTGTCGTTGCAGGCGATGATACTATCTTCATCACTCCAACCCTGTCCGTTACCACGAAGCAATTGTTTGATTCTGTGTGCGAACTGTTTGAATACGCAGGATAATTGGTCACAGTTTCATAACCATAAACCTGATTAATGGATCACGAACACCGATTCGCTTCGTGATCCAAATCACATCCTAGAATATCTATCTCCCCCTCCTCAAACACCACTAAACCATTGATTTTAAAAAACTCAGTAGCAAATCAAACACAAGATCTAACCGTCATTTGTTAGATTTTTTAGCTATATCTTTTAACATTTGAGTAATTTTCTGCCAATTTTTGATATTATTCAGCCACTTTTTCATCACATGGATTGAAAAAGGTGCCGTTTCCAAATAGGAAACTCCAGAAACGACTACACTTGTTTCAGGGTTAATAATGAATAAAGGAAGGGAAATTCATGGCATTTACCAAACTTATTAAAGTTGGGGCTATTGCAGCTGCTGTAATGGGCGCTGGCGCAGTTAACGCTCAAGAGTTCATCACAATTGGTACAGGTTCAGTAACGGGTGTTTACTACCCAACTGGTGGTGCTATTTGTAAGCTTGTGAACAAAGGCCGCAAAGACCACAACATTCGTTGTTCTGTAGAATCTACTGGTGGTTCGATCTACAACGTTAACACCATCCGTGCTGGTGAACTAGATTTCGGTGTTGTTCAATCGGACTGGCAATACCACGGCTACAACGGTACAAGTAAATTCAAAGATCAGGGCGAATACAAAAAACTTCGCGCTATGTTCTCTCTACATACAGAACCGTTCAACATCATCGCTCGTACCGATGCTGGTATCAACAATGTGTCTGACCTAGCAGGTAAGCGTGTAAACATTGGGAACCCAGGCTCTGGTGACCGTGCAACGATGGGTGTTGTAATGGACGCTATGGGTTGGACTAACGATAGCTTCAAGCTTGCTTCTGAACTTAAAGGTTCTGAGCGTTCACAAGCTCTTTGTGACAACAAGATTGATGCATTCATCTACATGGTTGGTCACCCGAACGGATCAATCAAAGAAGCAACGACTTCTTGTGATGCAAAACTGGTTTCTGCAACTGGTCCACAAATCGACAAGATCGTAGCTGAAAACCCATACTACGCATACAGCACAGTTCCAGCTGGCATGTACCGTGGTACAGATGCTGACGTAAACAGCTTCGGTGTTGCTGCAACTATGGTTACAACGTCTGACGTTTCTGATGAAGTCGCATACAACGTTGCTAAAGCGGTATTTGAAAACTTCGCTACATTCAAACGCCTGCACCCAGCATTTGCGAACCTGAAGAAAGAAGACATGGTTAAAGCGGGTATCTCAATCCCTCTTCACCCTGGCGCAGTAAAATACTACAAAGAAGTAGGCCTTCTAAAGTAATTCTACTTTAAGCCTGCTCTACCAATAAGGAGGCATGTCCTCCTTATTGGCTTTTCACGTTTTATAAAAATAACCCAAGTGAAAAGAGACAAACCTTTAAGTTTCTCCAATTTGGCGAACTTACCTTCGTATCAAGCCTAAGACAAAGACGAACAAAAAACGCATTTCCCTATCCATTCGCTACACTAGATAGGAAATAAATAACGTCTCGTTGTTCGTAAGAAAGGCAGACCATCAATAATAAGGATAAAGTACATGACGCAGACAACATCACCGTCTCCAGATGTGCAAGAAATGGTGGCACAATCAGACACTGGTGCGCGTAGCCCTCGCGGTATCCAAGGCCGTATTTTATGGTTTGTGCCTCTATGTTGGTCACTGTTCCAACTTTGGTATGCATCTCCGCTGCCGTTCATTTTTAACTTCGCAATTTTAAACGACACTGAAGCTCGAGCAATTCATCTTACGTTTGCCATCTTCCTAGCCTTTACCGCTTATCCAGCCATGAAAAATTCACCTCGGGATAGAATTCCTGCGGTCGACTGGATATTAGCGCTGGTTGGTAGCTTTTCAGCTTCGTATATCTATATTTTCTATACTCAACTCGCTGAACGTTCAGGCGCGCCAACAACATTCGATATTGTTGCTGCTGTATTTGGTATGGTTCTACTGCTTGAAGCAACACGACGCGCTTTAGGTCCACCTCTTATGGTTGTGGCTGCAGTATTCCTACTTTATACCTTTGGCGGCCCTCACATGCCGGACGTTATCGCCCATAAAGGTGCAAGCCTGAACAAGGCAATGTCGCATCTGTGGCTAACAACTGAAGGTGTATTCGGTGTTGCTCTTGGCGTCTCTACGTCATTCGTATTCTTGTTTGTACTGTTTGGTGCAATGCTAGAACGCGCAGGCGCAGGTGCTTACTTCATCAAGGTAGCGTTCTCTTTACTTGGCCACATGAAAGGTGGCCCAGCGAAAGCAGCCGTTGTTGCTTCTGGCCTATCCGGTCTTGTGTCTGGTTCATCTATCGCTAACGTGGTAACCACGGGTACTTTCACGATCCCTCTAATGAAAAGAGTCGGATTCTCAGGTGAAAAAGCCGGTGCTGTAGAAGTTGCCGCTTCAACCAATGGTCAATTAACTCCACCAATCATGGGTGCTGCTGCATTCTTGATGGTTGAATATGTGGGTATCTCGTATGTAGAAGTGATTAAAGCGGCGCTATTGCCTGCTCTTATCTCTTACATCGCCCTAATTTACATTGTTCACTTAGAAGCATGTAAAGCTGGTATGACTGGCCTACCTCGTCGCCACACACCAACTATCGTACAAAGCCTACTGTCTTTCACTGGTACCATTCTTGGGCTATGTGTCATCAGTGCTGCGGTTTACTACGGTGTCGGCTGGACGAAAGATGTCTTTGGCGATGCGGCGACACCTATTGTTACCGTTGCTCTATTGATCTCTTATGTAGCCTTGGTTCGAGTATCAGCAAAATATGCCGCTGAAGGTGGCATGGACATCGATGCCGAGCTAACAGAAGTACCCGATCCAGGCCCAACCATTAAATCTGGCCTGCACTTCCTGCTGCCTATCGTGGTTCTTGTTTGGTGTCTGACTGTAGAGCGATTCTCTCCAGGTCTTTCTGCCTTCTGGGCAACGGTATTCATGATCTTCATTTTGATCACACAGCGTCCTTTGATGACTCTGATGAACAAATCGGACGATCTTGCAGAACAAACTAAAGCAGGTTTCGTTGACCTATTAGAGAGCTTGGTTTCAGGCGCGAGAAACATGATCGGTATCGGTGTAGCAACAGCTGCAGCAGGTACGGTTGTCGGCGTGGTGACTCTGACGGGTATCGGCTTGGTAATGACGGACTTCGTTGAGTTTATCTCAGGCGGTAGCATCATTCTTATGCTGCTATTCACTGCGGTAATCAGCTTAATCTTAGGTATGGGCTTACCAACAACAGCAAACTACATCGTTGTATCAACGCTGATGGCTCCGGTAATTGTTACCTTAGGCGCGGCGCATGGCCTAATCATCCCTCTGATTGCAGTTCACTTGTTCGTGTTCTACTTCGGTATCTTAGCCGATGATACACCTCCGGTTGGTTTGGCAGCCTTTGCGGCCGCCGCGATTGCAAAATCAGACCCGATCCGTACTGGTATTCAAGGCTTTACCTACGATATCCGAACCGCGATATTACCATTCATGTTCATTTTCAATACTCAACTACTATTGATGGGCATTGATTCTTGGTGGCATCTATTCCTCACTATTTTCTCTTCTGTAACGGCAGTACTTATCTTTGCCGCTGCAACGCAAGGTTGGTGGTTTACCAAGAACAAATGGTGGGAAACGATCCTATTATTGGTTCTAACTTTCTCTTTCTTCCGCCCTGGCTTCTGGTGGGACATGATTTATCCAGAGAAAGTTCTTTCACCTGGAGTTGAGATCGCTCAAATCACAGAAGGTCTATCTGTGGGACAATCTCTTGAGTTAAGAGTGGGTGGCGAAAACTTAGAAGGTGACTATTCTGAGAAGACGGTTCGCCTTCCATTTGAAGATTCTGCGACAACAAGTGAAGACCGCATTGCTTCAATGGGCTTAATGCTGACGAAATCTGAAGGCAAAATGATTGTCGACATGGTTGAGTTCGGTAGCCCAGCAGAAGCGGCTGGCATTGACTTTGATTGGGAAATTAAATCAGTTATCCAAGACGCAGAAAGACCAATGAAAGAGTGGGTATTCTTACCATCCCTACTCATTTTGATTGGCTTAGCGATGAACCAAAGAAGGCGTGCTCGTAAGGATGAGATTAGCGCGTAATGGATAGAGCCAAGTAGCGCTCAACTCTATTTGGCTTTATTACATGGAAAGGATAATCACAGCGCTTGGTCAATACTAAGCGCTGATAAAAAAGAGAAAAACACATGTATAAACAAATCCTTGTTCCTGTTGATCTTAACGACAAAGGCTTTTCTGACAAAGCTGTTGAATTAGCGGTATGGCACGCAAAGCACAGTAACGCTGAAATCCATATCTTGAACGTATTGCCGGGCATTCACATGTCGATGGTGGCGTCTTACTTCCCGAAAGATGCAGCAAACCAAATGAAGCTCGATGTGAAAAATCAGCTGAAAGAGTTTGCAGACAAGTACATCGACGATGAAGTGGTTTATAAGGTTCACGTTGCCGAAGGTAAAACCTACACAACGATTCTAGATTACGCAGAAAAGCTTGGGGCAGACCTGATTGTGATGCCTAGTCATAAGCGCTCGAAAATCGACAAAGTGGTACTGGGTTCAGTGGCGAGTAAAGTCGTACAGAATTCACCAATCAATGTATTGGTCATCAAACCTCAAGGCTAATCGCTTCTGGCTTCTGGCTTCTGGCTTCTGGCTTCTGGCTTCTGGCTTCTGGCTTCTGGCAGATAAGCTAAGTCGAACTAAAGACAAAACATCTAAAAAGGTTGGCTCAAAGCCAACCTTTTTTATGTCTGAAGCTGAGCGTATAACCGCTCTTACTGTGAATTAACTGACGAGATTCTGCGGCTTACCAGAAACAAAGGCATCAATGTTATCGATTAAGATATCAGACAGCTTTTGAATTGAGCTATCACTGCCCCACGCTACATGTGGCGTTAATAGTAAATTTGGTAAATGACTATTAGCCAGTAATGGATTTGAGTTGTCAGCCGGTTCTTGTGTGAACACATCCATACCCGCGCCCGCAATCTCTTGATTTTTCAAAGCTTCAACTAAGGCTTGTTCATCCACGAGTCCACCGCGGCCAGCATTAACTAACACCGCATTTGGTTTCATCATTGCTAGCTCTCGCTCTGAAATCAGGTCTCGAGTCGCTTCGGTCAATGGACAATGTAAGCTGATTGCATCTGCTTGTTGTAACACCGTATCAAAAGGTAGATACCCTTCTCGACAAGAGTCAGCCCCTTTACGCTCAGCAAAGATGACATTCATACCAATTGCTTTAGCCAATATTGCTGTTGCTTGTCCTAAGCCACCACTACCGATTAAGCCTAATGTACTGCCTGCAACATCTTGAATCGGATGAGTAAAGAAGCAGAATTGTTGATCCTTTTGCCACTCGCCGGTTTCGATGTCTTGATGGTAACCAACGAGATTACGCTTTAACGCAAATAGCATCGCGATAACATGCTCAGGTACCGATTGAGTCGCGTAACCTTGCACGTTTGTCACTGCGATATTGTTACTCTTACAGTAGCCAACATCGACATTATTCACACCCGTTGCTGAAACGGCTATTAGCTTAAGTTGTTCTGCTTGAGCTAAATTCGATTCGTTGAGCACCACCTTATTGGTAATAACCACATCAGCGCCTTCAATTCGTTCAGACACTTGCTCCGGCGAAGTGAAATCATATTCAACCCACTGATGTTCAAAGCGGAGAGGTTTTAAATGAATTTGAGATGGGATGGTGGCTCGGTCGAGAAAGACCACTTTCAACTTCGGCATTGTACGTCCTTGCATTGGTATTGATTTAACCATTCTAAGCTTTTAGCTTGCTGTAGTCTGGAAGCTCTGGCGCAATTTCAAAGTGCTGTTCAATTTGCGGTGATGCTTGAGGGTAAAACTCACACGGAACAAAGGCTTTGAAAAGCTGATTATTAGCCGGATGATAAAAACTCAGTTCACACGCGTGCAGAACTAACCTGTCACTATAGTTAAACGCCTCTGGCGTTGCATAAAACTCGTCGCCAACGATTGGATTCCCTAGTTCCATGCAGTGAACACGTAACTGATGAGAGCGGCCAGTGATCGGCAGCAACTTCAACAATGCCGTTTGAGCCTCTTGTCGCTCCACCACATAGCGAGTCTGTGATGGCTTACCATCCTCGAAGCACACCTTTTGTCTTGGTCGATTTGGCCAATCACAAATGAGTGGCAGATCAATCAAACCTTCTGCTTCTTCTACTGAACCCCATACTCGGGCGTAATAGAGTTTGTGTGTCAGTCGATATTGAAATTGCTTCTTCAAATGACGCTCAGCTTGTTTGTGTTTAGCGAGCAGCATCAACCCCGATGTCGACATGTCCAGTCGATGCACAACCTGAATCTCCGCAAATTCGACAACCAACCGACTCCACATACTGTCGTAGTGCTCAGGCAATCTCCCCGGAACTGAAAGTAGGCCAGCAGGTTTGTTCACCACTAGAATATCGTCATCTTGATAAACAATATCAATCCACGGTTCACGTGGTGGTGTGTACTGTTCTAACGCCATTAAAGCCTCTTAATTACTAGTGAACAAATAATTCACGGTTGATTCGTTTATTAATAAATACAATTTTCAACATTTTTGTACATAAAAGTTGACGACCTTACAAAACATGGTATTGATAGGGTAACGGATAATAAGAAGTCAGCATCAAAGGAAAAATGATGGAAAGTACGGTTAAAACTACCAGCACAAAAACACCAACCTCAGCTCCCCTATCAAGTTTAATTAAGTCTCTTGGACCAGGCATTATGATGGCCGCAGCAGCTGTAGGTGGCTCTCACTTAGTAGCCTCAACCAAGGCTGGTGCGATTTATGGTTGGCAGCTAGCCGCGCTTATTATCCTCGTAAACATATTTAAGTACCCGTTCTTCAAAGCTGGTATCCAATACACACTAGGAACGGGTCAAAGCTTGGTGGAAGGTTACTCTAACCTAGGCCGCCCATACCTTGTGATCTTTTCGATACTGAGTGCTATTTCCGCAGTCGTGAATACCGCAGCCTTGCTGTTATTCAGTGCGAGCCTACTCAGTTACTTTATTCCTTTCGATTTAGCCACCAGCACCTTGTGCATGATCGTTTTAGCGACCTGTTTGATCATTCTTTTTGCGGGCCATTACCGCGCGCTCGACACTCTCTCTAAAGCGATCATGGCGATCCTGACCATCACAACCTTAGCTGCTGTTGCGATTGCTATTGGCTCTCCAGTCGAACCTGATGCCGCTTTTGTGCCACCATCACCTTGGTCATTGGCAGCTATCGGATTTATCGTGGTGACTATGGGTTGGATGCCTGCGCCTATCGAGATCTCAAGCATCACTTCTATGTGGCTAAAAAGCCAAAAAGAGAAACAAGACGTGACCGCTCAATCAGCACTGTTCGATTTCAATGTAGGCTACATTGGTACGGCATTGCTTGCATTGGTATTCGTTGCTTTAGGTGCTCTGGTACTTCACGGCTCGGGAGTTGAATTGTCTCGCTCTGGCGTTGGCTTCACTCATCAGTTGGTCGGTATTTACGCCTCTACCATTGGTGAATGGTCTCGTCCACTGATCGCAATCGTCGCCTTCTTCTGTATTTTTGGCAGTACCATTACCGTTATCGATGGCTACTCACGCGTACTTGCTGAATCACAGCGTCTACTGCTTAAAAAAGAGAGCAGCCCAAGAATGCTACAAGGGTGGATAATCATCGTATCTATCGCTGCGCTAGCAATCGTAATGTTCTTTAGTGCAGCCTTGATGCCAATGCTCGATTTCGCGATGATACTCGCCTTTATCACAACCCCCTTCTTCGCATTACTGAATTTCATTTTGGTGAGCAAAGCAGAGCTACCTAAAGCGCTTGCGATTGGCACTAAGCTAAAATGGTTGTCTGTAGCAGGTCTGGTTTACCTATTTGGCTTCTTAGCTCTGTTCGTTTGGTGGAAATGGTTGATGTAATCAGCTCTCCAAATTATTAGCCAAACTGCTAACCGAACTCAGAACTAAACTGTTAACCAAGATACAGATACAAATAAGGCCTTCGTGATGAAGGCCTTATTTCGTTAAAGCGTAAAGCTAGCGATATTCGAGTTCTTGGCTTAGTTGTGAGAAACCACAATCAAGCGTAACGAATCCAGCTGAACCTGAGCCTTGCTGATGTAACCGGTCAGTTCATTGATTTGAGCTTCGATAACTTCTAGCTCTTCATCACGAATGTTAGGGTTCACCGCTTTAAGCGCTTGTAGACGTTCTAGCTCACCGTTCAAGTTGGTTTGCATATCTTTCTGGGCTTGCTGACGAACTTCTTCAACCTTCGGCAGCACATGCGTCTCACCGGCTTCAATTAGCTTGTGAATTTCACCCTGTACTGAATTCACCAACTTGCTTGCCAGGTGGCGGTTTACCGGGCTCAGTTGACGGTTAAAGCTATCGAATTCAACCTGAGCAGATAAATCGTTACCACGGCCATCCATCATCAAACGAATTGGCGTCTTAGGTAAGAACTGGCTGATACCGCTGCGCTTTGGCGCTTGTGCATCAACAAGGTAAACCAACTCAAGTAGAATCGTACCGACTGGCAGCGCTTTGTTTTTCAGTAGCGAAACTGCTGATGCACCGACACCTTCGCTCAAGAGCAGATCAATACCGCCCTGAATCATTGGGTGTTCCCAGCTAATGAAGTTCATGTCTTCACGAGACAGCGCCGTTTCACGATCAAACGTGATGGTTGCACCTTCATAAGGTAGGCCTGGGTAGCTTGGAACCATCATGTGCTCAGATGGCGTTACAACTAGCGCATTTTCACCCTTATCGTCTTGGTTCAAACCAATGGTATCGAACAGACTCAGTGCAAAAGACACTAGATTAGTATCACCGTCAGTCGACGCGATCTTTTCTGCAATCTCATGCGCTTTTTCGCCGCCATTTGAGTGCATTTCTAGTAGGCGATCTCGGCCTTTTTCTAGATCCGATTTCAGGCTTTGGTTTAGCTTCGCTGACTCTTCAATCACTTCATCAAGTTGTTCGGTGTTACCAGAAGCCAACATCTCAATAAGAACATCAGAGTACTTGTCGTAAACTGTGCGACCTGTAGGGCACGTCTCTGCAAATGCGTTCAAACCTTCATCGAACCAACGCGCTAGAATCGCTTGCGATGTGCCTTTTAGGTAAGGAACGTGAATGTCGATATCACGCAGCTGACCGATACGGTCCAAACGACCAATACGTTGCTCAAGCAAGTCTGGGTTGAATGGCAAATCGAACATCACTAACTGGTTAGCAAACTGGAAGTTACGACCTTCAGAGCCGATTTCGCTACAGATAAGAACCTGAGCGCCACCCTCTTCTTGAGCAAAGTAAGCCGCCGCTTTATCACGCTCTAAAATCGACATGCCTTCGTGGAATACGGTTGCACGTACACCTTCACGCTCACGCAGTGCTTGCTCTAATTGAAGAGCAGTACTCGCACGAGAGGCGATCACTAGGATCTTTTCGCTGCGCTTATCTTGGATCTTTTCAATCAACCAGTTAACACGTGAATCGAACTGCCACCAGCTTGAATCTTCACCTTCAAACTCTTGGAAGATCTCTTCTGGGTACAGCATCTTCATCGCACGAGCTTCGGGAGCCATTTTGCCACCGATCATGCCTGATACACGCATCGAGGTTGTGTACTGCGTTGGAATATCCATCGGCAGTAAGTTTACATTGCGCTTAGGGAAGCCTTTGATTGCAGCACGTGTGTTTCTGAAAAGAACACGACCTGTACCATGGCGATCCATAAGATTATCAATCAGTTCTTGGCGAGCTAACGCTTGCTCTTCTTCGCTGCTATCGCCCTCGATAACGCGGAATAGAGGCTCAACATCTTGTTCAGATAGAAGCTCAGTGATCTGATTCTTCGCGCTGTTTTCAAGCTTCACGCCAGAGAACAATGCCGTTACTGCATCAGCAACAGGGGCGTATTGGTCTTCTTCTTCCACGAATGCTTCGTAATCGTAGAAGCGATCAGGATCAAGCAGACGCAGACGTGCAAAGTGACTCTCACGACCCAGCTGTTCAGGGGTTGCTGTCAGTAGCAGTACGCCAGAAGTATTTTCCGCTAATCCTTCAACCACTTGGTATTCGCGGCTCGGTTTGTCTTGGCTCCACTCAAGGTGGTGCGCTTCATCGACAACCAACAAATCCCACTCACCTTCAAGTGCTTGCTCGTAGCGCTTACGGCTCTTACGTAGGAAGTCCAGTGAACACAGAACGTATTGCTGAGTATCAAATGGGTTATCTGACTCAGCGAAGGCTTCAATACAACGCTCTTCGTCAAAGATAGAGAAGTGCAGGTTGAAACGGCGCATCATCTCTACTAACCATTGGTGTTGCAGAGTTTCAGGTACCACAATCAGAATGCGTTCAGCACGGCCAGACAACACCTGTTGGTGAATAATCATACCTGCTTCAATGGTTTTACCTAGACCCACTTCATCAGCCAGTAAAACGCGCGGAGCGTGACGACGACCTACTTCATGAGCAATGTACAACTGATGAGGAATCAAACCAGCGCGCATACCACACAAGCCACGCATCGGGCTCTTATGTTGTTGGTATTGATTGCTTAGCGCGCGGTAACGCAGCACGAAGTTATCCATACGGTCGATTTGACCTGCGTACAACTTATCTTGTGGTTTGTTAAAACGGATCTGGTTGCTTAAGAATATTTCACGCAGAGTCACCTCTGTCTCTTGAGTGTCTTCACGAGTGCCCAAATAAGTCAGTAGCCCTTTATCTTCGATAACTTCTTCGACAGATAGAGACCAACCTTCTTGGCATTCGATGACATCGCCTACATTAAACGTTACTCGGGTTACGGGAGCATCAGTGCGTGCATAGACACGATTCTCTTCTGATGCTGCAAACATTACTGTCACTGTTCGAGCATCCATTGCTACAACGGTACCTAAACCTAAATCGCTCTCCGTATCGCTTATCCAGCGTTGCCCCAAAGCAAATGTCATGAATCGACTACCTCAATCTTATAGTTGGAATTTGGTCATGTTAACTGCAGTTTTAAACAAGAGCCTTATCGCGCTTGAACTAAAAATATAGCTAAAGATGCCTAGTTTGCAGCCACTTTTTAAGTGCGCTCTTAATAATAAATATATCGAGAAAATGGTGCAGAAAAAGGTCGCTAATCTTACTCGATGCTGTGATTTAGGTCACGCCTAAAGGAGATGATTTCATACTTTTTTTCTGTTTTCGCCAGTGCAATCAAACTGTCAAAAAATCATGGGTAATCTATAGGTAGCAGATTGCTGCTCTCAAACGAATACACCATATTCATTCACAACGATATGGCGATATTTCTCTAGATGAAGTTTAGGTGAGTAGTTGACTATCACCGGAATGAGATACTAATCTTTATATGAGCTTTATCTACGTTCAATGAATGCAAGGCAAGCCGCACGTCGGCAAGGAGATGCTATGGGCGAGACCAACCGGAAGCTATTTGTTTTAGACACTAATATCCTACTTCACGAACCCTTCGCTATATTTTCTTTCCAAGAGCACGATGTCGTTATCCCCATGACCGTGCTAGAAGAACTCGACAGAATCAAAGACAGTAAAAGAGACGTTGCTCGAGATGCGAGAATTGCGATTCGAACGCTCGAAGATTTGTTCAGGGAAGCCACACCAGACCAAATATCGGAAGGCATTCCTTTTTCTAAAGACATAAACGCATCTGGCAGTATTTCCATACTCGCTGATTACGAACTTCAAGAAAGCATCAAAGCCTTCGCCGATGATAAGGCAGGCGATAACCGAATCCTCAACGCAGTCCTCTACCTTCAAAACAAACGCGCGCCACGCGAAGTAGTTCTTATCACGAAAGACATCAACATGCGCTTACGAGCCAAAGGCGCTGGGGTCCGCTTTGTTGAAGACTATCAAACCGACCAATTGATTGATGACATCCAATACCTCACTAAAGGCTTTCAACAACTCGAAGGCTCATTCTGGGATGGCGTCGATAACGTCGAGAGTAGAAGTTTAGGCGGAAAAACGCTGCACACCCTAGCGAGAGCACCTTTCGATCCAACCTTCCTCAACCAATACGTGATTGACGAAGAAAGTGACTTTGCTGGTCGTGTAGAAGAGATTGAGGCCGAACGCATTACGCTCAGAGATCTCAGTCGAGAAAGGTTAATGAACCGCAAGACATGGGATATTACACCTAAGAATGTCTATCAAGGGATGGCGATTGATGCACTGCTCGACCCTGACATCGATCTGGTGATTCTCACCGGCGCTGCAGGTAGTGGTAAAACACTGTTAGCCATGGCTGCCGCACTTGAACAAACCATAGAGCGTAAACAATTCGATAAGATCATCGTAACCCGAAACACGCCCGATATCGGTGAGTCGATTGGGTTCCTTCCCGGCACCGAGGAAGAAAAAATGCTGCCTTGGTTAGCGGCAGTGACCGATACACTGGAAGCTCTGCACAAGAACGATCACTGCACCGAAGGATCGATGAAGTACATCTGTGACAAAGCCAATATCCAGTTCAAATCGATTAACTTCATGCGTGGTCGCTCAATCCAAAATGCCTTTGTTCTTTTGGATGAGTGTCAAAACCTTACCGCTTCACAAATCAAAACCATCATCACCCGTTGTGGTGAAGGCACCAAGATCGTCTGTTCAGGAAACCTAGCTCAGATAGATTCATCCTACTTAACCCCTGTAACTTCAGGCTTAACCTACATGGTCGAGCGTTTTAAAGACTTCGAAGGCAGTGCCAATATTCACCTCAATGGTGTGGTACGAAGTCGACTGGCCGAGTTTGCTGAAGAGAACATGTAACGGTTCGGTTTAGTAAATAGCGATCCAGAAACAGAAAAGCCCAGAGACAGAAAGCCCAGAAACAAAAAAGCGCCTCACATTGGAGGCGCTTTTAGCTTTAACTGCAACTGAAACTGTAATTTCAACTAGCTTGCTATAACAAATTTGCTGAAGTTGGTCTGAATTACTCAGTACCACCAACCGTTAACGAATCTAGTTTCAATGTTGGTTGACCAACACCGACTGGTACGCTTTGGCCAGCTTTACCACACACACCAACACCACGGTCAAGGCTTAGGTCGTTACCCACCATAGACACTTGCTGCATCGCTTCGATACCCGAACCGATTAGCGTTGCACCTTTCACTGGGTGAGTGATCTTACCGTTTTCAATCATGTACGCTTCAGAAGCGGAGAACACAAACTTACCAGAAGTAATATCCACCTGACCGCCACCAAAGTTCGGCGCGTAGATGCCTCTTTCAACCGTCGAGATAATCTCTTCAGGAGTATGCTCACCTGGCAGCATGTAAGTGTTGGTCATGCGCGGCATAGGAAGGTGTGCATAAGATTCACGACGACCATTACCTGTAGGCGCTACACCCATTAGACGAGCATTAAGCTTATCTTGCATGTAACCTTTTAGGATGCCGTTTTCGATTAGCGTGTTGTACTGACCATTAACGCCTTCATCATCGACGTTCAATGAACCACGTAGATCCGTTAATGTACCGTCATCAACAATCGTACATAGGCTTGATGTAACTTGCTCGCCCACTTTGCCAGAAAATACTGAAGACTCTTTACGGTTGAAGTCACCTTCTAACCCGTGGCCTACCGCTTCATGCAGAAGAACGCCCGGCCAACCCGAACCAAGAACGACAGGCATTGCACCAGCAGGTGCAGCAACCGCTTCAAGGTTAACTAACGCTTGGCGGATTGCTTCATCAGCAAATTGATAAGCAACCTGAGAACCATTAGCATCACTTAAGAAGAAGTCGTAACCAAAACGACCACCGCCACCAGCACTGCCACGTTCACGACGATCGCCTTTCTGAGCAAGTACGCTAATAGACAAGCGAACCAGCGGGCGAATATCACCAGCGAAAGTACCATCAGTTGCCGCAACCAGCATCTGCTCATGTACCCCACTTAAGCTTACCGATACTTCAGTTACCATCGGCTCTTTAGTACGAATGTAAGCATCAAGCGCTTTTAGTAATTCTGTTTTCTGTTGTTTTTCCCAGCTTGCTAGCGGGTTTACCGCGTCATAGTAAGCTTGGTTAGAGTTGCGCTTGAAAGCTTGTACCTTGCCGTTTTGGCCTTGCTTAGCGATACCGCGAGCCGCGATTGCACTCTGTTTAAGGCCATCCAATTGAATTTGGTCAGAGTAAGCAAAACCGGTTTTTTCACCAGAGACCGCTCGTACACCAAGACCACAATCGATATTGAAAGAGCCGTCTTTAATAATGCTGTCTTCTAGCACTAATGACTCGTGCCAGCTTGACTGAAAGTAGATATCAGCATAATCAATTTGGCGGGTAGCAATGCTCGCCAATGTATCTGCGATATTTTGCTCCGTCAGCCCTGTTGGGTTAAGTAGCGCTTCTTCAATTTGATTAATGCTCATAAATGGCTCTTGTTTGTAATTAAAATTGATTGGTAAATCGAGAGTGTTGCGCGATTGGCATATTTTGCCTGATTGATTCGCAACTGGATGTGTCTATCTCAACCACCATACTTTTAGGATCTTGGTCTAACTGTGCGACCACTCGTCCCCATGGATCAACCACCATTGAGTGTCCCCATGTTTCTCTTTGACAAGGATGTTTCCCCCCTTGCCCCACCGCGACAATCCACGATTGTGTTTCGATCGCGCGGCATCTTAATAATGCTTCCCAATGCGCTTGACCTGTTACTGCCGTAAACGCTGCTGGTACCACTATGATTTGTGCACCTTGCTTGCGTAACTCAGAATACAAGTGAGGAAAGCGCACATCATAACAAATACTCAAACCTAAGCGACCAAAAGGCGTTTCCGTCGTCACAACTCGTTCACCCGGCGTGAAAATATCCGACTCTCGATAGCACTTGTGCGCATCGGCGACATCCACATCAAACATGTGTAGCTTATCGTAATGAGTCACTAGGCACCCAAAGTCATCAATCACTAGGGTTGTAGTGGTCACACCTTCAGTTGTGCTTATCGGCATACTACCGACAACGATCCACATTCGGTGAAGCTTAGCTAACTCAAATAATTTCTTTTGTAGTGGGCCATCATTTAGGGGCTCTGCATACTGGTGATAGTCGGCTTTACTGCCAAAAACTAACGCGTTTTCAGGACACACAACCCACTTAGCCCCCAACGCTTTGCACTTTGCTACTTCTTGGGCAAGGTAAGCAAGGTTCAATTCAGGGCTAGGGCCAGATGTCATTTGAATCAACCCAACACTATCCATGTGTCTCGCTCCTCTATTCATTATGATTCAGAAATCGGCATTTGACCGTATATTAACCGACTGGCTTGTTATCAACTACTCAGCTAATTTTCTCAATTTTTCGGGTAGCTGGAACTCGCCAGAACTACGAGAAAGCTCACTTACCGTAGGTGAATCCAATGGGCCTTTTACCGAGTAATTCACTTGAGTAAAGACTTCAACCACCGGCGATATAACCGTAGTCACGGCCAATACATACAGCGCCGTTTGAGGCGTTACCGCAAAGGCCGTTAATACTGGAATACCCGAGGTAATATCAGGAGTAAAGTTCACCTCAGCATCGACCAAGCGCGTGTTGAGGTTAGCGATTCCTTTGATCTTCATCTCACCCGCGACCGCATCCATATTCAGATCGTTCGTCAGGAAGATACCATTTTGAATCTTGCCCGTTCCTGTGATGCTATTGAATGCCATGCCTTTATCAAACACATCCGAGAAATCGAGCTGCATCTTACGGATAATCGAATCTAGGCTAAACAACCCCAGCAATCGAGCCGCGCCACTGACATCCGAGATGATACCTTTACCAAACTTGGTTTTAACGTTGCCATCAAGGGTATCCATTTTGATCCCCCATGGCGAACCATCCCAGTTCAGTTGGCCTTCTAACTCGAATGGCGCTTTTTGAATTCCGGATGTAATGCCGAAACGCTCCATGAGCTCGCTATTGTTTTCACCTTCAATGTCAACGGTTAGCGATGAATGACTCTTGTCACCATTCAGTGCCCACCAGCCACTCACATCGGCTTTATTGCTCCCGCTACGAACTTGAATCTTGTTCCACTCAAGCCGATCGTCTTGTCTAGTTAACTCAACATCGACGGTACCGACCTTATAGCCTTGTAACCAAAAATCGTTCAGCGTTAACTTCAGGTTAGGCATCGCAGCATAGATCTCTCTATCTAGCTTAGAGATCAATGGTGCTTCTTGTTCTTTACGTTGAAGTAGTTGTTCTTGGTTTTTCTTATCACTCCATTCAGGAACAAACAGATGCAGGCGATCCAGAGAAACGGTTAAGTCGTAAGGAGGCAGATAATTAATATCTCCTTCGATCTCTTGGCTAGACACTTCCATTTGCCACGCTTGTTTGTTCTTGCGGGCGCTAAAGTCGACATCATTCCAAGAAATACCACCTAAGATCAGCTCTTTACTCTCAAAGGTAATACGGCTTGGCGCTGGAATGGTTGGCGTGTTCATTTGGCTAAGTATTGCATCTGACGGTTGCACTGGCTCCATCACCACTGATAACCAATCATCAGCATTAAATTTATCCGTACGAATCAACGCATGATGCCCAACGACAGGGCTAATTTTATAGCCACCACGACCCAGCACTAAGTTGGTCGCCGTTAACTCAGGAACATCGCCAGTAATATCAATTTCAGCTTGGTATTTAGTATTCGGCAGTTGCAGACGCGCGGTAATCGACTCTTGGTTGCCCGAGGCTTGAAGCCTTGCAGAACCACTTTCTAGTGATTTTTTCGCCAATGGATACGGGTAATCACTCGCCAAGTATTTAAGATCTGACTGTAAATCTAATTGGTAAGTAAACCCGATGTCATTAAGTTGAATATCAATCTGGCTTTGCCATTGCGCATGACCTGACAAGCGGCTCAACCACTGTTCACCTACATAAGGCTCTAGAGGCTTAACGTCCCAATCGCCTAACACATCAATATCAACGGCATAACCTGGGCCATCATTTAAGCCCTTAAAATCGACAGAAATACCTTGCTTTAATAAATCGGCAGCGAGACCGTTGGCCGTAATCACATCATTATCAAATTCAATACGCCCAGTGGTGTTTTCAAGCACCATTGGCGGCGCTTCAATCTCTACATGGTTATCTTTGAGATCAGCATAACCCCACGCTCTTGGCTCTTTTTCGGAATCAAAAGGAATATTAAGTTGGAATTCAGACGATACATCACCACTCACTTGCAGCGCCGTTAGGGCGGCACCCACAGAATCAACCAATGGTGAAGCCGTCATGTAATCACGAACCGCATTACCTGACGCCGTCGCTTTAGCTTCAATTTCAATATGGCCGCCTTCCCCTAAATAAGGAATGCGTCCTGTGATTCGGTCTGCCGTCACATCCATCAATTGAGCGGAACGAGAATCAAGATGCATCGCATCATTTTCAAACAACAGATCAAGTTGTAGATCAGTAATCAGTGGCCAACCGGTATCAAAACTAAATTTCGCGTTCTCTAACCCAACCCAAACTTGGAAAATACCATCGTGATTGGTGTAGGGGTACTGGGCTAATTCACCATGCCAAAGTAACTTAACAGTGTCGGCTTTACCCGCTTGAATCGCAGTAGAAAGGTAGTCGGTAAGATCTTGTCCAAGTGCCAATGTAGGTAAATAACGCCATGTTTCTCCGACATTGTAAGCGTCCGCTTCGCCGTAGAAGGATAAGAATGGGCTAGCATCCTTTGGGAAGTCCAAGCGAAATGCGCCTAGTACTTGTAAATCTGGCGTGGCTGCTGTGATTTTATCGGACCAAAGCTTCCAACCGCTTTCATCTTGCTGCCAAACAATGTCAACCTGACCTTGTTTGATATTCAAAGGCGCTTGGAATACATCACCATAAGGAAACACATCATCAATCACATGCAGACTGGCTTTCGCTTCAGATGCAGAGCCAAACACACTGCCTGAAACTTGGCTGAAGCCCGGAACCAACTCCCATTGCTCAATGGCAAGATCACTAAAACTCGCTGAATAACGTAAGCTTTCGATGCCAGAATCCATTGAGACCCGAATATCAGAAACGGAGCCTCCAGGCTTCAACGAATTGATCATTTTGGTTGATTGCGCAGAATCAGGCAGCAACTTAATCAACGGCGTCAGTGTTTCGATATCGAGTTCAGAAACATTGAGCTCCCAAGGGCCGCTATTCCACTTGAAGGCAACATCTAACTCAGGCCAAGGCCTATCATCCGTTCTAAGATTAAGTGAGTGACCATTCACTTGCCATCCATCATCAATTGGAGACAACTTAAAGACCCCTGACTCAAGCATCAGATCATGTTGGCCATCTTCGTTCCAAGTCAATTCAGAAGGTAACACCTCAACATACGCACTCACTGGTTTGCTGTTTCTCAAGGTCAGCCAGCTATTCAAACTCACTGTACCGGTTTCAACACCAGACTCAGCCTGCATGTAACGGGTTAGCCATGGTTTAACCGAGATGTTATCTGCACTCACATAGAACTCACCGGTTACATCGGTTAATGAGCCACCATCGATAAAGTTAGCACTTACTGACAACGAGTTAAGATTGGCGTCTTTAATGCTAACAACCCCTTCAGCAAGGTGATGTTTATCTGTGTTTTGCCATTTTAAAATGTCGATATCGAGCTGACGATCTTCGCCCGAAACTGAGCGATAGAGAAGTGAAGAATCTTTAGCGGTCACATCCACCAAAGTTTTCAATAGTAAATTATCCAGCTCTTTCATCACACGCTTCGAAGAACCGGGGTCTTTAGGTTCGTCTGTACCGTTTCCAGCAAACAGATCAATTGAGCGAATATCAAGATACATTTGATTCATGACCAGATCGGCCACAACTGGACGCATCTGAACGAGCGATTGAACCAAGTCAAACTCGACTTCAACACGCTCAACAGAGAAGGTCACATCTTCTGCATTTGGGAGGCTGGCTTTAACGCCTTGTAGAGCAATAGAAGGGTGAGTGTTACGCCAAAAACCGCCCACATCTTGAATAGAAAACTCAAAACCGGAATGTTGGTTTACCCAAAGCTCAATTTCAGATTGATACTTATTTAAATTGGGTAAGGCTACACGCAGTGTAGTAACAGCAATGGCTAGCGTTACTAAGAGAGTAACCACTAACCATAGACATGCACGAAGAATCAGAGTAACGCTTGAACTCACAAAATATCCATTACATCATAACAACATCAAACTGCTCTTGTATGTACAGAGGCTCAGCTTGGATTTTAACTTGTTTACCAATAAACACTTCAAGCTCCGCAAGCGCATGTGACTCATCGCCCTCTAGTGCTTCGGCAACGGCAGCTGCCGCATAGACCACAAACTTATCAGCGTCATACGCACGATTCACTCGTGTGATCTCTCGAAGGATTTCATAACAAACGGTTTCAACTGTTTTCACACTGCCACGCCCTTCACAGGCAGGACAACTCGAACACAGAATATGCTCAATACTTTCACGAGTACGTTTACGCGTCATCTCAACCAAGCCAAGCTGTGTAAAGCCATTGATATTGGTTTTCACACGATCTTTGTCTAGCGCCGCCTCTAAAGAAGTTAGTACTCGCTTACGATGTTCCTCAGACAGCATATCGATAAAGTCGATAATGATGATGCCACCTAAGTTACGCAAACGCAGCTGACGAGCAATGGCTTGCGTCGCTTCTACGTTGGTGTTGAAAATCGTCTCTTCTAGATTACGACGACCGACAAAGGCACCGGTGTTGATGTCGACGGTCGTCATCGCTTCCGTTTGGTCGATAATCAGATACCCACCAGACTTCAATTCGACTTTACGATCCAAAGAGCGTTGAACTTCGTTCTCGGTATCGTACATATCAAAGATAGGCTTGTCGCCTTCATACAACTCAAGCTTTTCAGTCAGCTCTGGCACGTACTCAGAAGTAAATTCTTTTAGGTTTTCATATTCTAAACGCGAATCGACCTGGATTCGGCTCAACTCAGTACCCACAAAGTCACGTAAGATACGTTGGCTTAGGCAAAGTTCACCGTATAGACGAGTACGAGCTTTGTGTTTACCACGACGCTCTAACACTTTTAGCCATAATCGCTTCAAGAATGCCGCATCTTGTGCCAACTCATTCGAGTCTGCGCCTTCAGCTGCAGTACGGATAATAAAGCCACCGTGTTCGTCACAGTAACGAGACACCACTTTTTTAAGGCGGTTACGTTCAGACTCACTGTCGATACGTTGAGAAACGCCGACATGGCTTGCGCCCGGCATAAAGACCAAATAACGAGACGGTAAAGTAATATCAGTCGTTAAGCGGGCACCTTTGGTACCAAGAGGATCTTTGACGACTTGAACCACAATGTCTTGTCCTTGGCGAACAAGCTCAGAGATGTCACGAACCTGAAATTGCTTCTTTTCGTTTTCAGCGACACATTCAGTGTGTGGAACAATATCAGAGGCGTGTAGAAAAGCTGCTTTCTCAAGGCCTATATCCACAAAAGCCGCCTGCATTCCCGGAAGAACACGGCTTACACGTCCTTTATAGATATTTCCTACGATACCGCGTCGAGCATCTCGTTCGACATGGATCTCTTGAAGAGCCCCCCCTTCAATCATGGCCACGCGAGTTTCACTCGGGGTCACGTTCAGCAACAATTCAGCACTCATGGTGCACCTCAGATTAGTAATTATAAGAATTCTTGCAGTAGCTGGTCCGTTTCATATAAAGGCAAGCCGACAACGGCGTAATAACTACCTTCGATTCGGGTAACAAAGCGCCCACCCAAACCTTGGATCCCATAGCTACCGGCTTTATCGCATGGCTCCCCTGTTTGCCAGTATTGTTCTATTTCTTGTTCACTGAGGGGTTTAAACCATACGTCGGTAATAATGATTTCTGTTCTTTGTTTTTCTTCTGAAACCACAGAAACCGCCGTCATCACTTGGTGACGCTCGTTTGCTAACTGAGTAAGCATGCGCTTAGAGTCGGCAAAATCGGTGGGTTTCTCGAGCACTTGCCCTTGGCTTACGACGACTGTGTCAGAACCAAGAACGACTGTTTCAGAATCAAGAGAAATAGCATCAGAGTCAAGAGCTACGATGCCAGAGCCAACAGCTACATTATCAACACTAGAAACTACATTATCAGAACTAGGAACGACATGCTGCTTTTCAGAAGGGTTATCTTTCAATAAAGACAACGCAGCTAAAGCTTTATCTAAAGATAGTCGCTTAACGTACTCTTCGGCGGTTTCTTGGGCGTGTTTACACTCTTCAACATCAGTTACAAGGACAGAAAACTCATAACCAAGTTGAGATAGCAGTTCTTTGCGGCGTGGTGAACCGGATGCCAAAACTAAATGCTTCTTTTCCATTGTCACTCTACCTTACATGCCAATGACGACGTACGCGTCTCATTAATAGAAACATCCAAGGCCAAAGTATACAGTTTATCAATGCGCTCCATAACGATAATGGATTGAAAACGACATCTTGGATCAAATATTCACCAAAGAAGATCAACACCTCAAACAATACCGTTAACGCAGCAATAATCATCGCTTGTTGCCATAGCGCCATATTACGAATAACTAGGAAATTCATCGCAATAATGTACATAACGATTGCCATCATCATGCCTCGAATACCTAACGTCGAGCCTATCAATAGATCCCACAATAAGCCCAGAATCAAAGCGCTACCCACGTTAACACGGTGAGGTAGGGCCAAAACCCAGTAACAGGTAACCAGTAGCAGCCAAGATGGTCTAAATAGATCCAAACTACCAGGCCAAGGAATCGTTTGCAGAATAAGGGCTACTAAAAATGAGCAACCAATGACTACCTTGCTTCTTAAAACGCTATTGGCCATCTTCGCCCTCTAACAATGCTTGTTCTATGCTGGATTGATCCGCTTGCATCTGTTTGTTTTCATCAGGCCATACTAGCAGCAAGTATCTGAGCTTATCGAACTCAACCACAGGCTCCGCTTTGATAACGGCAAATTCACGTTTTGGGTCGTAATCAACGGCAGTAACGTAGGCGACTGGATAACCTTCTGGATATACTCCACCGAGTCCAGATGTCACCAATAGATCTTCTTCTTGTATATCGGTACTGGTTGGAATGTGCTCTAGCTGGATCTCATCAATCATGCCATTGCCCGAAGCGATCACTCGAATATCGTTGCGAATAACTTGTACGGGAATCGCATTGTTTGCGTCAGTCAGTAACAGGACACGACTATTATGAGCAGCAACAAAAGTCACTTGGCCGACAATGCCTTTTTCGTTGATCACCGGTTGACCTTCATACACCCCATCAATCTGACCTTTGTCGATCACAACTTGATGACGATATGGTGAAGTGTCTACCGCCATAACTTCTGTGACGACTTTCTTCTCATCACGGATAAACGGAGATCCTAACAACTTACGGAGGCGCTTGTTTTCTTCTTGATATTGCTCAAGCAGAATCAGCTCGCTCTTCAGGCGCAAGACTTCTCGTTTAATATTATGGTTGGATTCGATAAGGCCTTTACGAGTACTAAAACGATCGTAGACACCATCGAACATAGTACGAGGTAAGTTGGCTGCATATTGAATAGGTGCAACCATGCTGTTCAATAGATAGCGGACATTTGAGAAAGCATCTAAACGACTATCAGCCAGCATAAGGCTGGCTGATAAAATTACAGCAAAAAACAGGCGCAATTGTAGAGAGGGACCTCTACCAAAAATTGGCTTCATTCTATATTTGGTCCTAGAGCTACATTTGATCCTATAGACAAGGTCCTAGGCTCTTTACATAAAACTAGATAAGAAAAGAGCCTAACACTAGATATTATTCTTCGCTGAACAGATCGCCGCCGTGCATGTCGATCATCTCTAGGGCTTTACCGCCACCTAGAGCAACACACGTTAATGGCTCTTCTGCCACAACAACAGGGATACCCGTTTCTTCTGTTAGCAGACGATCAATATCTTTAAGCAGTGCACCACCACCGGTCAGTACCATACCGTTTTCTGAAATATCAGAAGCAAGCTCTGGCGGACACTGTTCTAGTGCAACCATCACTGCAGATACGATGCCAGATAGCGGCTCTTGAAGTGCTTCAAGAATTTCGTTTGAGTTCAGGCTAAAGCTACGAGGTACACCTTCAGCAAGGTTACGACCACGTACTTCGATCTCATCGACTTCATCGCCAGGGTAAGCTGAACCGATTTCGTGTTTGATCTTCTCTGCTGTCGCTTCACCGATCAAGCTACCGTAGTTACGACGAACGTAGTTGATGATCGCTTCATCAAAACGGTCACCACCGATACGTACAGAAGACGAGTAAACCACACCGTTAAGTGAGATAACCGCAACTTCAGTCGTACCACCACCGATATCAACAACCATTGAACCCGTTGGCTCAGAGACACGTAGGCCAGCACCAATCGCAGCAGCCATAGGCTCATCGATTAGGTAAACCTCACGAGCACCAGCCCCTAGCGCTGATTCACGGATAGCACGACGCTCAACCTGAGTTGAACCACAAGGTACACAAACCAAAACACGAGGGCTTGGTTTAAGCACACTGTTGTCATGCACTTGCTTAATAAAGTGCTGAAGCATTTTTTCGGTTACGTAAAAGTCAGCAATTACACCGTCTTTCATTGGACGGATCGCTGAAATGTTACCAGGCGTACGACCAAGCATTTGCTTAGCAGCGTGACCAACAGCAGCTACACTCTTTGCAGACCCCGTACGATCTTGGCGAATAGCGACAACGGAAGGCTCATCAAGAACAATGCCTTGGCCTTTTACATATATAAGGGTATTGGCTGTACCTAAATCAATCGATAGGTCGTTTGAAAACATGCCACGAAGTTTTTTAAACATATTCTTCGCTCATCCTGCAAGAATTAGAAGACAAAAATTGCACTAAATGTACCAATGCCTTGCTGTCACGGCAAGGCATTGAAGTATAAACATGGACTGAAACCCGCAATTTCTTACAGATTCCTAACTTAAGGGGCAAAAATTATATTTTTACTGACCTGTTAAACCACTTTCACCTCGGTAGATCACACGATCGTTACCGCGGTAGATACCAAATGTTACGACGGTAGAGGGATCTTCGTCACCTAAGCCTCTCCAGTTATACTGTAGCCAAGGTTGAGTTCCCTCACTTCCAAAACAAGTAGCTCCACTTGGTGAACTCCCCTGCCTTAAAAACAACCTTACTTGCTCACGACGACTAGTATCTTGCTTAGCAATAAGGTTACTTGATATCCCCTTCAATACTGAGGCTATATCATCACTTCCATTATCATCTGTATCGCTAGTTAACTTGGCATCTGTAACCTCTGAATCATCCCAAATTTTAGTTACACAGTAATCACTACCATTAAACTGGCTTCCACTGTCATCAGAATTAATCTCAAATTTACTTCCAGACCAATACTGAACTTCTAATGGAACTTGGATACTACTACCTTGATTGCCTCCTACATCTTTGAGAGACATCCTTCCATATCTAAAATCCGGTTGAGCACTAAACTTCGTGCCATTGGTATAACCTGCATTAGTATTTTCTAAATCTCGAATTTGCAAATCTACACCATCAACTTTATCACTGACCCACAATCCAAATTCACTATTAGTACCATCGTATGGGCCATCTTCACTCACTAATCTTAAGAATTCATAATCAACATGATCAATAGTCAAACGAGCCGAAGACCAATCGTCTCCTCCCCAACTAGTAATGTCCGTACCTGGTTTCCCTGATAACCAAATCCTTGTATTTAAAACTGAACCATCTTCGTCTATCGCTACGTGCTTGATCGATGCCTTTAATGTCTTCGTAAATAGACTGTAGTTATTCACTGGTTCGTCAGATTGATTCCGGGCTTCAACGATAAAATTGAAAGAAACATCCTGTGCCATATAAGCAAAATTATCGTGACCGCTAGAATAGTTCCAACTGTTACTAATAAGTGTTAAGTGATCAGGGTAAAAACGCCCTATATTCTTGTTACCAGAAAAGCCTCCAAGAATCTGGCCGTAAAAACTGTCTGGCTTTTCAGTTACCTTAAAGTTAATACTGCCAACTTCTGAGTATTTTAAATTATTGAACTTATAACCATTATCAGCAAGATCAATATTAGAACTAGACTGAGTCAATTGGCTGCCAGGCTCTAAGGTACCAAGCACTGCACCATTATTGCTAGGTGTATCCAGAGTATGAGTTGCAACGACAGCACCAGAGGACAGCAAATAGTTGTGTGTTACTAAGCTATTGTTGCACAGCTGACTAGAGTCATTCGTGAACTTAATTGGTTTGGCAAACACATCAAACTCTTCCCCCGCAGCAACAAACGCACTCTTACCACTACTGTTACCGTCAGAGCTGCTATTCGTGCAGATTGCAAATTGCCAAGGGCGAGAGTTAATCAAGAAGCTACCTGAAAGTTTATCGACACCGCTTTCAGGACATCCCGATATCTCACTACAGTCAAAGCTATTGTCGGTCAACGTTACTTTGAATTGACCTGACTCTTGAATCGAAAGTGTGTCGGTTGTTTCACCTTGATCACTTAACTCAAAATCAGGCGTGTAATCTAATAAGGTTATCGCACCATTTCCGGTCGCAGGTTGGACGATACCTAGACTAACTTTGGGCGTGCCTACATAATCTTGTGCCAAAGAAGAATCTTGCGTATTACAAGACGATACTTTTGCCGTCACTTCGTACCCCTCGCCAGCCACAACAAACTGCTCATCAACATCAAACTTATAAGGTACAACGTTAATTTTTGATGTGGCCGTTTCTAAGTCGCCATTCCAAGTACCACTGACATCATAGCTATCTAATTTAGAAGAAGATAAGTACAAAGTTTTTTGCCCATTCACAAAATGACTTTGGTAATCCCCCGAAGATGTAGAGCAACTGTTTCCATTCTCATCTTCACACCACTTCCCAGTAGAACTTGGTGTATGTGATGCAGTGAAATTATCTTGAACGGTACTAATCACGTTGCCATCATCATCTACGACTTTAAACTCAACCTCAGCGACCTCACAGGTTAGAACATGCGAATATTTGGGGATAACGACAAGAGAACCTGTTGGGAGCGGAGGAAGCGGACAACTATAGTCAGGCTTATTAATAGTTACGTTAGAATTAAATTGGGTCGTTCGTGCCGTTACTGCACCTTCGACTGAGGATTGGTTTAATTCAAGGTAATCCGCAAGAATAAATCCTTTAAATATCGAGTTACTTCCTTCAAAGATCACTTTAGCATCTGGTGCGTAGATTATTGGATAGGCATCTTCCGAAGATATTTCAACTCTATTTGAGAAACGAATTTCATCAATGACATTGAGTTGACTTCCTGACTCAAAAATAAATTGAGTCGATCCTGAGCTGTATTTAAACGAGCCAAATGTTACTGAAGCTAGCTTAGGAACAACCAACTCAACATCATTACCGTTTGATATATCTAAGTTTGAAATATAAATGCCGTCCTTAAGCTTTACTCGAACTACATTATAGTCAGCCCCCCACTTATTAAGCGTCAAACTAGCAAGGTCTTTCTCTATAGTGACTTCAACATTTCGTCCACTTTCTTGATATGAGCATAGAGATGAACCCGCACCACATGAAAGGGCGATATTGTCATTACCGGCGTTTAAAATAAGTGAATCGCTAGGTGTTTGTGTTGGAACCGACACCACATTTGCACCATCAACTTTACGCAAGCTATTTAATGAATCATTGTTACCAAGATCGCAACCATATTGTCCCTCACAAATAGGGTTATTATATATTTTATCTAATGTGTCATAGTTTGCATGATCGAAACCTAGCATTAAATATTGCTGCATTGCATGGCGCAAACTCGCGGAGTCGTCATAGAATTGGTAGTCATCAGACTTAGTATTTAGATATCGAGATATATAATCATCTGACCAACCTAAAAAACGAACCGAATTATTGGTTACGGTTAACTCACTATTCACCCCAGTCCAACTTTGAATTGGCTCAGGGAACAGGTTACATACGTTGACAGGGATCTCAACCTCAGGAATTTCAAACGCAAAATACCCGATAGACTCTGCTCTGCCGTGCTTACGGTCAACAAGAGACTCTATATCTTCGTCAAACGCGAAAGTAAAAGCTGGCTTCCCACCTTCCTCAAATTGCTTACAATAACGAAGCCATCCACCATGACTGCCTACTCGACTTTGCTTATTCACAATCACACCGAACTTAGAGAAGTTCTGATGTAAATTCACTTTATTGTTTTCGCATGACCAGCCAATAGACTTTGTTTTGGGTAATTCGTTTGATTGGGCATAATCCCTAGAACCTTGGTAAAACTCGATATTTGACTGCAAACCTTCATCTTTGCCATGAAACTCAGGGACAACTAGATAAGCGATATCTTTAGAGCCAGAACTGAGAGGCCCTTGACGACCACGTTCAAGAGACAAGTCAAAGCCTGTTGAATTGACACTTTGGATAGCGGTAGTTGCCCACTTAGAGTCTTTTCCTTGGACTTGAGCCATGATAACTGGTGCGGTAATGCTTCCCAGCTGATAGTCAATATTCTCCCAATCATCAGCTCTATCACATCCACTTGTACATTGAGCTAGGTCTGTTGTTTTGATACCAGCTTCGCCATAAACGGCAGTGCCACTAGAATCATAGAACTTTAATTTTCCAGGCTCGGTAACAAAATAGTAGATAGGTGACATTCGGTCTGATTTTGAAGTGCCCGGCATCGACTCACTCTCAATAGTCGCTCCTTTCTTTGAGTTCCAAATCGTTGCAACACTGGCCTTTGTTGGCACGCTATTGATAATGTCATCAGGATTAATGGTCGACATTAAGAAAACGATCGGATTCTCATATTGATTCTGGAATAACAAGTTACAACCATGAGTACAATCCATCCCTTCAATAGAGCCAAATTCATAAGATACGTCTTCTAACTTAGGAATCGGGTCAGGTTCTTCTTCTCCATCGGCACACTCCACGACAACAGTATCTCCCGAAACTTGTAAAGTACCATTCCCTCCATTAATCCAAATCAGAGATGACTGTTTTTGTATATACCCCGCACCGGTATCAAGCTTGTAAATTAAGCGTCCATACTTACCATTATTAGATATAGGTTTGTAAACTAGCAGGACTCTTTCTCCAGGGCTCACACTCTCATCAGTTATCTTGGCAGCACTACTAGCTACACTCGACCATAAGACAACATCTGGTTTATTTGACTCAAGTACTACTGTAACTGTCTTTGGGTTTGGCACAGTGAAAGCAACAGAAAAACCATCCTGTCTTTTGAGGTCATCACATTGTTGAGGTGAAAATTCATCAGCTATCGAAAAAAAAGAAGCTCCACATAAAACAATCATGATTACACTTAGCTTCAAAAAGTTAACATCACAATGAACATAATTTTTAAGTGTTCTGAAAAGGCCAACCAAAAATTTCATACTCACTCACTCCCTCACCCAAACTTCTTGAATTCGTTGCACTTGGTTAATACCTGAACCGCAAATGGCAGTAGATTCTATTTTGAAAAAGCCAACACCATCTAACACTCCGATCTGACTGCAAGTTAACTCATCGACGGTACAGATAGTCGACATACCACTACTCACTTGATTTGAGTTTAAGTTGCTACACACAGTGCTCACACTTGTTGAAACTGCAGGTGATACCGTCAAAGGGTAAACTTGAGTAAGTGCCCACTCATTCGCGGAGTGGGCAAGCAACCAAGCCTGAGTTCCAAGCTGCTTACGTGTCAATGTATCGTGATTTGACCACTGAACTTGTACTAAAGAAGTCGCAAGGAAGCCCATCACCACAATAACAAATATCGCGACGACCAAAACACTGCCTTGTTGAGATGATTTTCTATGGCGCATTGAGTACCTGCACATCTTGTTGGTAAACGCTTACTTCACTGTTTTGCTCAAGCACAAGATCGATGTGAATCACGCCTCCTCGCTGCAAGCTTGGCTCTTCGTAGCGGAAGTTACTTTGAGCATAATTGATGCTATCCGCAACGGTGATTCCATTGCGCTGAATTAGGCCTTGGTTCTGAACGGTATCATTCACTAAACAGTAACTCACCGAAGCACTCTCATCATAAATATAATGGCGTTGAGCAATAGACTGGCTGCTAAGGCTAACAGAGTTAGCGGTAAACACATTACTCGTGGAAACTAAACCTGAGACTGAAATCCGTTTAGTCGAACCAGATCCAAATTCAGAATAAGTGGTGGGATTAATAATGAGGTAATCGCCAGCATCTAACGTGGGCGAGTCTTGCCCGATAATAAAATCAAGCTCATCCGTCGATTCGTCAAGGTGATAAAAGCCTGAGTATTTAATAGCGTAAAAGGTGAGACATTTTTGAGCAAAGGCCGAAGTAGGGGTAATACTCGAATCAAAACTGTTGGGAACCGCGTGACTGATTTCTCGCGACATTTTCTCAACAACAAATTGCCCTTTCACTTGCACCTTTTGCCGGTCAATAGTCTCAACATACCCTTTCATGCCATATTCAACAAAACCTGCGATAGCGAGACCGATGACGGCAACCACAACAATGGTTACGATCATTTCTATTAGAGTAAAACCACGTTGCTTCATTAGTAGTTCCCCTTATAGGCAATCACGCTGTAGCGGTTATTACCACCAAAGATCTGTACTTCAACGCGCTTCATCGTACCAATAGTATTATCGTCAGTTCCGTCCATGTTTTGATCATACACCACCGAAACCTCAACACGAAAATTGGCATAACTGTCTTCAATGTTTTCGTCTAGGATATTAGCAAGCGGGTACTTCGTTGATGAGACACACGCTGACTCCGTAGTATCGGTGTACCAACAACCGATATAATCATCAACATCATTGAAAGCTGCGGGGGTTGCCTCTGAACCATCCACTCCGAGTTCATTGGGAGCAGAACAAGCGGTCGCACCTGCATCCCCACAGCGCACCAGACCACCATCAAAATCACTATGTTCGTCAAAGCCACGCGCCAAAATTTGATTCATCAAACTCTGCCCTAACGCCACTGAACGGTTTTGATAATGTGGGTCGGCCGAGCTTGCAACTTGTGGTGCCAAAAAGCTGGTAATAGTGACCATCGCAATGCCCAATACGATAATCGCAACAATGCTTTCAATCAGAGTAAAGCCACGTGAGCGAATCATAGGCACGTACCTTCATGTACATAGCCTTGAGAATTAATACACACCTGAGCGTTATTACTGGAGGTATTTGAATTAATAGTAATATTAACCCCAGCGCTCACCGAAGGGTTACCCAATAGATCAAAGTCGATAATGGTATTCGCAGGAGAAAATGAGATGTCGGATTCTCTCACATAATCACTACGGGTATCGGATTGTGCTTTTTGAGCGCTATTCGATAGATTCAAACTACAAGCAGTTACTGAGCCTAGACAATTACTATTAATTGCAAGACGAAAACTGTCATTAGCAGCAGAAACGTTTGATTGCATTCGGTTCACTTGAATTTGACGGATAACAGAGATGACCTGCTCTTGCGCAGCAAAGGTAGAAAAACTAGAGGTTCCAGCGAAGCGACTTGCGGCAAAGGTGGAAACAATACCGAGGATAATGATAACGATGATCAGCTCTACCAGAGTAAAGCCTTTGGAGATGGGGCTGTTATCCATAATGAGCCTCTAACTGCCTAGCGAATACTGATTATACAAGATAACGAAACTTACGATATTATGTATATGAATAGCTTTGATCTTTGTGTGCTTTGGATAGAAAAAAGGCCAGCAGGAGCTGGCCTTAAATATCGTATCTATCAATTACTCAGTACAAGAAGTAACTGTAATTCTCGGCTCTTGAGCTGTTGTTGCTGTAGCATCGATCGCGTAAGTTACAAAACACGTAGTGTTGTTGTCAAAGCCGTATGCAATAGCACCAGTTGCAGACGAAATTACCGTCCAATCTTCAGCTAAACCTGATACTGCATTGCCAATACCAGCAGATGTAGCTTCAGGGTAACCAAACACTACATTAATATCATTTCCGTTAGCGCCAGAGACTGCTCGGCCTGAAGAAACAGCCTCTAAGCCATCAATTGCAGCTTTGCCATATACAATACCTGCCGCACCAGCCATTGCACCTTTTAAGCCTTCCAAAGAAGACGTACGAGCATCATCTTGCAGGTTTAGGAAACGTGGTGCCGCAGTTACAGCAAGAATACCCAGAATAACAATTACAACCACTAGTTCGATTAGGGTGAAACCGCCTTGTCTTTTCATAGTTAAGCTCTCTCTATGTTTAATTTTACGCAGACTTACTGCAAAGTTACGGTCACACGACCAGTTTTAATTTCGTAAACAAATTGGTGCTCGGTGTTACCTTCTAATTGAATGTAAGTACACGTTGCATCACCTGAATTCGCTTGCGCTGAATATTTGTAATTTGAGTCGCTAGCAACATCTGAAACCGCACCAACTTTAGGTGGGTTCTGCAGTAAATTTTCCATCAACTCAGAACAGGTTTTATCTGAAATATCTTGTGGTGCAGTGCTCGAATCGTTGTTCAGAGTCCATGGATAGCCATCTCTAAAATCGGTATCGATATTGTTACTGTTCTTTGATCTTGTTAACCAAAAATCAACACCATCATAATTTACAGTATTATATGTTTCAACACCAATCTTCTCAGATGGTCTAGCTTCAGCTTCCCATTGTGCTCTTGCCGACAAAACGGCGGTTGCAAAACCACCAGCGACACCTTCAATACTTGATTTTTTAGCCTCATCTGTCACGTCGAGGAAGCGGGGTAAAGCAGCTACCGCCAATAAACCAACGACCACGATCACTATGACTAATTCGACAAGGGAGAAACCCTTTTGATTCTTAAGCATTTTCTACCTACTCATCTAATTATTAACGCGCATTATACATTCGCGCACGTATAAAACCATACAAAAACTGTCAATATTTTCACAAAGCCAAAATATTGGCTTTCACACTAAACCTTTCTTTCTTGAGTAATATATCTATCTGATACTTATCACTATAATGATAACGACAGTGAAACTGTATGTTATCACTTTTATCTTCAATACTCGGTGAACTGAGCCCTAAAATGCTCTCTTGAGGGTATAATTCCTCAAGCCAATAATGACAGTCTCGCTCATCTCCTTGAATCGGCATTATCCAGCCTGTTCGGCTATAACTTTTAGGATGTTCCGAGCTATTGTTTTGCTCAGCACTCGATAACAAATACTGTTGTTTGAACAAATTTGCTTGCTCTAAAATCCGCTTGCTCGCGACGATCAATGCCGTGTTAGTTGCTTCTTCTTCTACCGTTTTAAAGGCAGAGAGCACCCCCACAATAAGAAAAAGAATAACGACACTCCAAATAACAAAACGTGAGCGTTGTAGGTTATTTAGCATTCCCTAGCCTTTGATTGCATCCAGCATTCCCCACATCGGTAGGAAAATACCCAGAGCTAAGATCAGCACCATACCAGCCACAACCACCAATAAAATAGGTTCGATCCTTGCGGTTAAGGTCTTTAAGTCATAATCGACTTCTCGATCATAAAAATCGGATACCTCAAGTAGCAGCTCATCAATACGGCCGGTTTCTTCACCAACCGAAATCATTTGTATCACCAGTGGGGTGAAAATTTCGCTATTGATCGCTGTTGAAGAAACCGTACTACCGGCTTCTATTGCGGCTTTCATAGCCTGAACTCTCAACTCAAGAAATCGATTATCCAACGCTTCCGCAGACAACGACAGTGATTGATTCAGTGGTACACCGGCTTTTAGCATCAAGGCAAAAGTACGAGAAAATCGCGAAAGTAGCGCTCGATTCACTACCCCACCAATCACGGGTATTTTTAAGCGTAACCTGTCCCACTTTTCCAATCCTTTGTCTGTCTTAACCCATGCTTTAAAAGCAAAGATAAGACCAAAGATAACGGCGAGCATTAAGCCCCAATAATTTACAAAGAACTCCGACATACCAATTAAGATACGAGTTGGGAGCGGCAGGTCGACACCAAAGCGCGCAAACATACTAGAGAACTGTGGAATAACCTTAATATTGAGAATGAACATCGCGACCAAAATAAAGCTGATCACAAAGGTGGGATACCGCATCGCAGTCTTGATTCTCTTACGAGTCTCTACTTCTTGCTCATAGTATCCAGCCAATTGCAGCAAAGCCTGATCTAGACGACCGGTATTTTCACCAACCCCTATCATAGAGACAAACAGCGGGCTGAACACCTTGGGATGCATCTGCATCGATGCTGATAATCCACGACCATTGGTTAGCTCAGCAACCACGTCTTCTAAGGCCGCTTTCAACTGCTTATTTTCACAGTTTTGGGTCAGGCCTTTCATCGACCTTAATAGTGGTACACCCGCCTTGGTTAGGCTGTATAACTGTCGACAAAACAGAACTAAGACTTCAAGCGGAACATTCGGCGAGAACAGACTCGATACATCCATATCCAGTACTGAACCACCACTTTTACCCAGTTTAATAGAGGTGGGAATAATCCCCTTACTCATCAAACTTTCTGCGGCAAGATCTTCGTTATTCGCATCTAACTGGCCAGTCACTTGGCTGCCATCAGAACTGCGACCTACATAACGATACGTTGGCATATCACTCTACCCCTACAGATAAATTGGGTCAGTGGCACCGGAAGCATCGCCTTCGCCAAGGTGCATGATCTCATCGAGGCTCACGACACCTTGCAAAGCTAACTCCATCGCAGAAGCCAACAACGGTTTGTAGTTTTTAGACCGCCTTGCCGTTTGAGCAAAGCCAACCGCATCATTCGCTCTGAGTGCATCCATCATGTCTTGCTCTAGCTCCAACATTTCAAATACACCAATACGCCCTCGATAACCGGTTAGGTTACAGTTCTGGCAACCACGACCTTTCATGAATAGCACAGCCACTTGATTAGGGAAACGTACGCTCAACCACTGCTTACGAGGTTCATCCAATTCATCCTCAACCTTACAATCAGTACACACTTTACGAACTAATCGCTGTGCCACTACCGCTCTCACGGCACTTGCCACAAGATAACCGGGAGCACCCATGTCCATCATACGCAGCGCACTGTCTACTGCATCGTTGGTATGCAGCGTACTTAACACTAAGTGGCCAGTCAGTGCGGCTCTCAAGCCAATCTCAACGGTTTCGTGGTCGCGCATCTCACCAATAAGGATGATATCGGGATCCTGACGAAGGAAAGTTCTGAGGATAGTAGAGAAATCGAGATTGATCTTAGGGTTTACCTGAACTTGGTTCACACGAGGAAGGCGGTATTCCACCGGATCTTCCGCGGTAATGATCTTTTTGCCCGGCTCGTTTAATTCGCTTAGCGCACCATAAAGGGTGGTTGTTTTACCTGAACCCGTCGGGCCAGTGACCAAAATCATGCCATGTGGGCGGCGTAACTGTTGACGAAGTCGAACCAACAGATCACTTGGTATACCTGACGCCTCTAACTTACGAAGGCCGGCTGATTGGTTGAGAAGACGCATAACCACAGACTCACCATGTTGCACGGGCATAGTCGACATACGAATATCAACAGACTGACCTTTGGCTCGAATGTTAAAACGACCATCTTGAGGAAGACGCTTCTCTGAGATATCGAGGTTTGCCATTAACTTCAAGCGCAGTACGAGTGCAGAAGCAATATTGACTTCATTCAGCAGTGTTTCATGCAGCACGCCATCAATACGCTGACGAAGACGCAATACGTTTGAATCTGGCTCAATATGAATATCAGATGCACCGACTTGGATTGCATCTTCAAATAGCGAGTTGATCAGCTTAACGACCGTAACTTCGTCACTGTCTTCACCAGCAATATCAAAATCAAAGGTGTCATTGACTTGGTGTTCGGCATGAAGCTGCTCAGCGAAAGACGCTATTTCTTTGGTTCGGCGGTAATAGCGATCAAAGCCATCCACTAATTGTCTTTCTTGAGCGACAACGAATTCAAGCGCGTAGTCACCTAGTTGGCCAAGCAAAGATTCCTGAGCAAACAGATCCGCAGGGTCACTCATGGCGACACGTAACGTATCGCCTTGGCGTCCAATCACTAATGCACGAAGGCGACGAGCATGTACTTCAGGTAAAAGCTGCACCGCTTCAACATCAACAACGGCTCGACTTAAATCAATGAGAGGAATAGCGAGTTGCTGAGACAAGAAACTCAACATCTGTTGTTCTGATAAGAAACCAAGTTCAATCAGCGCATCACCTAGCTTACGACCGGTGCTTTTTTGAGCAGCAAGAGCTTGTTCAACTTGGGCCTCAGTGATGATTCCCTCTTCGACAAGCAAATCGCCTAACCTTTTTCTTAATCTAATTTGCATCGCCACTCTCCTCTAAAGCTTTGATTATTTTTAAGCGGTCACGCACAAAGTTTTGCGATTGAGATGAGATTCCAATTCTGGTTAAGGCACCTTGGTATGACTCTTTTGCTGCAGAAAAATCAAGTTGACGCTCTTGTTGAATCGCAAGACCAAGCCACCAGCGAGCATTATCTGAATCAACCTCGACTAACTTTTGGTAACTCTCGAGCGCGATGTCTTCTTGCTGAGATTTTTGACTCAATGCCGCACGCATTGCCAAATAATCTTGAGTAGGACTTGGTGGCAGGTGGATCAACGGGCTTAAAGCCGCTTCTGCTTGGTTAGCTTTAACCAGCAGTTTAGATAAACCCAACCGTAGCTTTTCGCTATTGATATTAAGTTTGATGCCAGATTGAAACAGCTCGTAGGCTTTGCGAGTATCGCCCTTGCCAAAATAGAGAATCGCGAGTTTCTGACGAACCTCTTCATTGCGAGGCGTATAACGCAAGGCTTCGGTGTAACCTTTCAAAGCACCAGTAAGATCATTCGCATCAAGTGCTTTCTGAGCTCGCCCTTGTGCATTCACTGATAACTGCTCAGGCGTTAACTCTACCTGCTCAATCAACATTTCGCTATTTGCTGAACTGTCAGAGGATTCTTTCTCATTAGAGATAGGAGCCGGATCTTTTTTTGCCACGCTAGCAACGTAAATCGGCTTTGGAATGTCAGTGTTACTCGCTTTAGCCGTGCTTAACGGTTTAGGCGTAACGTCGGGGGTTCTCGCTTTAGAAGTACTCGACGTTGTCGTTGGCTTATCTTGAACCTTATTTGCCGCTACTGTGTTTTCTGTTGAACGGGGCGTTAAATCTAGCGTCACTAATTTCTGGGTTGGCGATGGGAGTGTTTGAGTAACAACATTCTGCATTTCTCCAGAACTCTCTATGACAGAGACCTGAACTTGTGCATCTCGAGTTGAGATTGAATGTTCAACGGTAGGGCCTTGTGATATCGCCCAACCGCCCATCGCTAAGCTCAGAGTGAAACCTGCCACTAACCAAACCAATGGGGAGCGTGTTTTCACTTTAGGCACCACTGCTGCTTCAATCGAAGTCGCTGACTTTTTCTTTGCCAATTCAGACAAGGCGTTATTTATGACGCTCATAATTAATTCCAACCCCACAGTATTGGCGTTTTAAATTTAGGCTTACATACATCGTAAGTTTCATGCATGGCTGAAAACAGGTGCTGGTTGTCGATACTTTTCTTATCTTCACTGAACGAGAGCAAAAGAGCCTTATGGCATAGTTGATTTATCAATCTTGGAATACCTAACGATGAGCGACAAATCGCCTTTTTTTGATTCAAACTGAACAATTCAGAATTGCCACCAGATTTAGCGATCCGATTATCAATATACGCCACCGTTTCATCGAGAGTCAGCGGCCTCAGTGTTGAACTAAACGTGATTCTTTGACGAAACTGCCTAAGGTGATAAGCCTCTAATCGAACATCCAATTCAGGCTGCCCTAATAAAACAATTTGCAGCAGTTTTTTATCTTCAGTTTCAAGGTTACCGAACAACCTTAATGTTTCGAGAGCTTCATCCGATAGAGCTTGAGCCTCATCAAGAATCGCTACCACTCTTAAACCTGAGTTGTGTAACTCAATGAGCTTATGCTGAATGTTATCAACTAAGGTTGCTTCATTATCGATAGTCAAACCCAGTTCTTTCGCAACGGCTTGGCGTAAATCAGCACCAGAGAGCACAGGGTTTGGCAGGTAAATAAGAGCAGTACAATCATTTAGGTGATTGACTAACATCCGACAAACCATGGTTTTTCCCGTACCAACCTCTCCGGTGACCTTAATCACGCCCTCGCCCATTTCTAACGCCGAGATCACCGTCTGAATCGCTTCGAAATGAGGCGCTAAACCATAAAATAAATCGGTATTCGGCGTTAAAGTAAATGGCAGTTGTTCAAAACCAAAGTGAGCTTGATACATAAGTGACCTAGCTTAGTTAGATACTGCCAATCTACATGGAGAAGATGAGTCGCTACTCTTCATCAGGGAACCATTCTTGTAAAAGGTCTCGAGAACGCTCCAACTCAGATTGCCAAGTATTGACGCCTACAATGGTCGGTTTCAATAAAATCACAAGCTCAGTTTTTTGAGTTAATTGACTGGTGTTGCGGAACAAGTGACCGAGTGCAGGGATATCACCAAGGAATGGGACTTTAGAGGTCACATCACTGGTATTTGATTTCATTAACCCACCAATCACCACAACATCTCCATCTTTGGCTCGAATCACTGAATCAGACTCACGAATAGAGCTTTTCGCCAAAGGAAGTTGCACCAAGCCCGTCGTGGAACCTAGGTTGAGCTCTTTCACTTCTTCCTCTACTTCAATAACGGCTGGGTGAACATGTAAGAACACGCTACCTTTATCGTCTATCTGAGGGGTCACATCTAAAGAGATACCAGAGAAGAACGGAGTTAATTCAACCTCAGGTGCGACATTCGCGTCATCACCACTACCGACCGAACTTGATAAATCTGTTACGTAGTATTCGTCGGTACCCACTTTAATAACCGCTTTCTGGTTATTTGCCGCCGTGACTCGCGGGCTCGATAGAACATTAAGGTCACCTTGAGTGTCCATAAAGCTCAAAACTGCTTCAAAGCTGCCATCTGAAATCGTTACGTTAGTTTGTCCGCCTAACAAAGAGCTGATTGCATCTAACGGCGGTAAAGTACTTGCCGGACGATCAATTACAACGCCACCGCTGCCAATCGACTTAGACAAATTCGACCAGCTAATTCCCTGTTGGTAACCATCACTCAAAGTGACTTCCATGATCTTGGCTTCTAAGATAACTTGACGTTGCAAACGCTTCTGAGAAATACCTAAGAACTCTCGAACCTCACGAATTTCGTCAGGGTAAGCACGAACCGTAATCACACTGGCTTGCGGGGTTACCACTACGCTTTGCCCATCACCAGAACCAATGAGGTGAGCAACTGCCGCTTCAAGCTGTGGCCAGAAATCACTTTCAGAGGTCGTTTCAATCTCTGTTCCGCCATTCGATGTCGAATTCGATGAGTTAGAAGAGTTGGATGAATTTGACGAGTTTGAGTTCGAACTTGAAGAGCTCGATGAATTCGAATCTGAGTTAGATATTGTACCTGTGGTGATGGTCGTCAATGAGCGACCTGAACGCTTCACTTGTAAGTAATCAACCGGGATCGTCACCGTGCGCAGACCAGCAGGGTAAATCTGAATAACTTTGCCACGTTTTTCTATATCGTAGCCATACATATCCTGAGCAACAGCCAACACTTCATCTAACGTCACGTCAGTTAAGTTAAGAGTAAGGTTTCCAGACACTCCAGGGTGAATAGCCGCGCTGTATTCAGTGCCTTTTACCAAGCTAGCAAAAAAGGTTCTCGCTTCAACACCTTTAGCTTGAATACGAAAACGCTTAACGGTTTCCATACCCGGAGACATGGCATCAGAATTAAGCTGAGGCATCAGGTCATCTTGTACCGACGAAGGAAGATCACGAAGCGCTTTGCTATTCGCTTCATTAATCGATTCGTTTAAAGACTCTTTGATCTCAACGGGATCTCGATGCCCCATCGAACAGCCGACTAAAGATGACACTAGGATTGCTACTACAAGTTTACGCATGTCTTCACTCTAACCTTAATTATTCTTAACATCTAAAGAGAACATCTCTAATTTCCACTGCTTAGAGCTTCTCTGCAGAGTGACGTATTCTGGATCTATGTTCTTAACTCGGTACCCTCTGATCGTTTCTCCTTGACCGAGAATCTGACCATTCATAATGGCATAGCAAGGTGTATCGCCTTTGCACACAATACTTTCTAGAGAAGGTAAGCGATAACGAGTTGGCGCCTTTTTAGCTGACGTTGTTTTTTGTTGTGGCGTCAACCAACCTAATGGCGCCGTAGGATCCTGTTCGGCCCAAGCCATTTGGCTACTAAAAAGTAATGACAACAAAAGAGTTCTAACCACCGATAAACTCCTGTCTAGTACCTAGTGTGTAAACCTCAAACACCAGTCGAGCTTTAGGATATTCTTCGACCGAATACTGAAATGTGCGCCAGTAATAACTGACAGGAAGAGACTCAAGCGCTTGAAGATAAGCGGAAATATCAAAGTAACTGCCCGTTAATTCCATTCTTACAGGGTGAAGAAAGTAGCCTGAATATTCACTGGTCTCTTGATTATTCGAAATCGCTTCCGGTTTTAACGACTCTAGCGATTCGAGCTTAAGTCCATTTCCGGCATTAAGAACACTCTCCAATAGCTGAGACATTTGAGAAGGCGTGATCAGTCCATCGACAATCTGGGAAAGCTGAAGTGACAGATCTTGGCTCTCCACCAGCAGTTTTTTGTACTCTCGATTAATGTCTTTGTCTGGGTCTTTGTTTAACTTAGCTTGAAGAACGAGCAACTCACCTTGCTGTCTCTGGTTTGCCTGAGTCAGATTCATCGTCTTTGCATTTTTAGCCTGTAAATCGAGATACGCAGGCTCAACCAACAAAGTGAACAACAACATGAATAGGCCAACAAAACCACACACGAAAAGTAGCCATTTTTCTCTCTGACTTAATGCAAGAAACTTATCGCTGAGCTGGTTCCACTGCTGCATTATTTACTCTCCCTGCGAGTACTTAGCTCAAACGTCACCACATCCTGATCATTGCGACCAATTTTTAGTTTTTCAAAAGCACGTCCAACTAAATTAAGCTCACTTTTAAACTGACCAATCCAGTTAGGAACCACATTTGCGTTACGAGCAAAGCCACTAAGATCTAAAGTATCGTGAGTCATGTAGATGTGCGAAAGAGAGATGTCATTTCGGCCTAATTTAGCTAAGGAATTCATGACGCCAGAATACCCGACTTGTTGTGATTCGTCGTATTGTCCTACCGCCTTCAAAGCCTCTTTTTTAGCCTGAGTCTCACGTTTGAGACGCGCAACTGCCGCTACTTTCTCTGGAGACGGTTTATGCTGAGTTAACTTACTATTCAATTGGTTAACTTGTTTGTTAAGCTGGTTCGAGTCATGTTGCAAAGCTGTTAGGGCTTTATCTAGATTAGAAGCTTGATACTGCATTACAAAGTAACCACCAAGTAGCAGTACACAAACGAGCCCCCAACTCGCAATAACATTGGTCAGCGTAAAATATTCTTTCTTAGGCTTGAGATGTTCAGGGTAAAGATTGACATTAAAAGCCTCTTTTTCAGCCGCGAGCTTAACCAACAAGCCCTCTGAATTATCACGCTCACCTTCAACGAGTAGAGAAACTGTCGAACTCAATGTGTTATTTAACGCGCCTTGTAACTCAGACTCATCTTCCTCATCACAGCAGATTTTCAACTGATGAAGTTGAGTACCTTTGATTTGAGAAGAAAGGTAATCAATCGAGCGTTGGAGTTCTAGAGCAAGACCATCTAACTGCAGAGCGCTTGATGCAACACCCGTTAAAGGTGGAACAACACTACGGATGGTTCTTTGAAAGCAAACGGTATTTTCAACAAACGCACCCAGCTTAAAGTGTGAATTGGCACTGCGCTGCAAAAGGATGAAATTAGACAGTTCGCCAGCACTGTAACCCCAGATTTCATCTTCAGGAGCAACGCCTATTAATTCAACCTGAACCGAATTAGCAATATTCAAAAGCTTGTCTAACAGTTTCTTAGGCAGAACATACACTTGCAGCTTATTCGACGTCGGTAACGCGACCGCACTCGCGATAATTTCAGTCACTCTTTCAGAAACAAGATCTTTGAGTAAAAAAGGCAAGGCAACCGACCATTCACTCTCTGGAATGTCCGGTTTATCAATTTGGTAGGTTTGGTAGTAGTTAGCACAGACAATCAGCTGGAGGCTATTACTGGTAAACGCCTCACTGCTAAGCGATTTTTTTAGCGCACTCTCCCAGTCCCCATTAACCACGGGAATGCTGGTTACTTGAGGTTCTTGTTCTGTCGATGAAATATAAATGGCATCGTTGCCTAACATGACAACTTGAGAGCTGTCTTTATTATTCGTTGGCTTTATCTTGTCTAAAATCGCTTTAAAATTCATTGTTAACTACTACTCTTACGCCATCGATTTCTTCGTCCAACTTTCACAACAGATTCCGCTTTCGCGACCTTTTCAGCTTGATTAGGCAAAGGGATAATTTGTTGTTCTTCGTCGAAATATCTCCCTTGATAGCCGTTAATGCCTAACTCTATCAAGGTGTTCTTTTCTTGTTTTGTCTCGACTCCAACGGCAATAACTTGAGTTGGGGAGTCACCGCATGCCCCAATTAAGCTTCGGACAAACAGTTGGTTCTCATGCCTTTGATCGATTTTCTTTATTAAGCTTCGATGAAGCTTAATGTAATTGACCTTTAAGTCTTTTATATAGTGAGTGCTAACAATGGTTCGTCCAGCTTGGCCAACCACCACTTTACACCCTAAACCTCGCAGCATCTTTGCCACCGGTCTCATATAATCAAGATGGGCAATCAAGTGCCCTTCTGGAAACTCAAACGCAAGCTGAGAGCGGTGCTGAGCAGAGAGCTGTAACAACTCACTTCTAAACCACTTAAAATGCTGTTTATTCGCAAATGGAGTAACATTCAGATTCACCGAATAGTTGAGAGGCTGAGTTGACTCTTTCAGCGATTTCAGCAACACCTTTAGAACCGATTGGTCCATTTGAGCTTGATAACCCACTTGCTCTACCGCAGGCATAAATCGAGACGATTTCAATAAACCTTTATCAGGATCCTGAATTCTAGTGAATATTTCTCTATGTAATTCATTAGCTTGACCAGATTCCGGCATAAGATAACATCGCTGAGCAAAGATTACTAAATTTTCAGGAAGCAGCGCTTTATCCAATAATGTTCTCCAACGAACACTGCCTCTATCCAACTCATTTGTATTCTGCTTAGGGTAACGGCTCCAGTTATTAATACGCTCCAGCTGGGCACTCTTTAATGCTGTTTCCGTTTCATCCATGATCTGACTGTGACGCTCACCTTCGGTATACATGGTTACGCCAATATGGCACCAATTATCAGAATCTAAAGGTTCCGGCGGGGTTAGCTTGTCTAACTGCCTTAAACACTGAGCCGCCAAGGTAGCAATATCTTTAGCCCCCTGATGCGGAATAAATACGGCAAAATCAGCATCGTAATAACGAGAAAAAATGACATCAGGATAGCGTTGAACAATATTCGACAATACTTCGCCAACTTCGATAATAAAGCCGTCAGTGATTTGCTTGTCATTAACATCACGAACTTGCTCCCATTCGTCGATACGTATCAATAACACACCACCTCGAGCACCGCTTTCATGCAAAGCCGATTCAAGCTTGTTATCGAATAAGACTCGATTTGCCGTGCCTGTAAGTTTGTCTAGGAAGGTATGGGTACGAATAAAGGTATCGAAGCGGCTTCTTTCTTGACGAGCATCTTGCAGCTCTTCGATCAAGACATCCAAGGCTTCACTTGCCGTGTATGGCCATTCAAGTTCATCTCCCTTTGCATGAGCCTCAACTTGCCCAGCGAGGATCATTCTTCCTCGCTCTTCCAAGATCTCAGAACCCATCAACTGTTCCTTCAACCAACGAACACCACGAGCCAGACAGAAAAGGATCAATGCAACTGCCAAAGTAATTGACCACATTGCTTCCATTGAGTAGCTATAACCAATATAAGGAGGCAATGCTTTAAACTCGATTCGATAACCTTCATTGCGCTCTAAAATGAAGCTTCTTTCATAAAGACGGTTGGGATCAATTTGTGGGGAGGTATCTTTGAAACGATAAACGATGCCAGTCTGGTTTGAGAGTTTCATCTCAACAATATTGCTCGCCTGCAACATCTTAGGCATCCAACGTTGCATCGAATACGCGGCGTCAGGATCTTCCATCTCTTTATCTACAACGTCGACAATACCAACCAAATAATGGTCTAAATATTCCTGTCCGATACGCTTAAAGGAAAGTGTGCCACCAATAAAAAGAATGAACATCGCACTGATCACTATCACAGTGACAAATGCGACCAATCGAGTGCTCAATTTTAGTGTCGGGGTATATCTCATGAATAACGAAATCCTTTTCAACTCACATTATACCGTATTGCTACTTATACTATAAATTGACGTTGTAAATAAAGCGTTAAGAATTCTAGGTAACAAAAAGCCGCGATAAACGCGGCTTTTTCCAATTTAATACTGTCTTTATAATATATTAAAAACAGGGCTTAAAATGGGATGTCATCATCAAAATCCATTGGCGGCTCATTATATTGAGGTTGAGCCTGCTGAGGAGCTTGTTGAGGTGCTTTCGGCTGCTGTTGAGCTGGGGCACTGTATTGTTGTTGTGCTTGTTGCTGCTGTTGTGGCTGCTGTGGCTGACCCCAACTACCTTGCTGTTGGTTGTTACCCATACCACCTTGAGCAGGAGCACCGCCTTGAGCACGACCGCCAAGCATTTGCATTACACCGTTGAAGCCTTGAACAACGACTTCTGTTGTGTAGCGATCTTGACCGCTTTGATCTTGCCATTTACGCGTTTGAAGTTGACCTTCAATGTAAACTTGAGAACCTTTACGTAGGTACTCACCAGCAACTTCCGCCAGCTTGCCAAACAGAGCAACACGGTGCCATTCTGTTTTTTCACGCTGTTCGCCAGTTGCTTTATCACGCCATGACTCTGACGTTGCAATGGTAATGTTCGCTACTGCACCGCCATTGGGCATGTAACGAATTTCAGGGTCATTACCTAGGTTACCCACTAATATAACTTTGTTAACTCCACGGCTAGCCATGATTTGCTCCGTCTAAATTCATAGTCTCAGAAAATTTTAGCGCACAAGAATAGCATGCTTTTCTGCAGTGATAAATCGCATTCCTATTCTCACCTCACTACAAAGAATAAAAACGTAACAAATCATGATATTCAGAGCGATGTTGCTTTTTTCTCCACTTACAAACCACTCATTTACTTTGATAATTGATATTCAACGCAAGTCACCATTAAGGCGCTAGAGAAGCGAAAGCATGCATGACAACGTGAAATCTCATCCCAGTTCAACAAGGAATTTCAATGAGAAAATCTCGATACGCTCGCACTTTGCATTTTCTGTGCATCGACCCAAACGACACCTATCTACATGTAAAAGAGATAGAAAAGCACTTATCTATTATTCTCTACAAAATGACACCGGACGATTTGATGTTATTTGATCGAAAGCAGAGCAACCGAATTTTACTGGTTGATTACAAAGAGGTGCCTCGATTAATCAACCTTCATCCAAATCTACCTGTGATGTGGAAAAATCATGAGATCATTCTATTCAACGTCCCAAAAGCTCTTCCCACATCAGAGTTGATTACGTTTGGCGTATTAAAAGGTCTCTTTTACAACTCAGAAGAGAAAGCCAAAATAGCGAAAGGACTTGAAGAGGTCATTAATGGAGACAACTGGCTACCTAGAAAAGTGGCAAGCCAATTGTTGTTCTACTATCGAAATATCGTGAGCACCAATACCACCCCTACTAATGTCGACTTAACCATTAGAGAGCTGCAAGTGATTCGCTGCCTTCAATCAGGCTCATCAAACACGCAAATAGCCGATGACTTGTTTATTAGCGAATTCACGGTCAAATCTCATCTTTATCAAATATTTCGTAAGTTAGCTGTTAAGAATAGAGTCCAAGCTATTGCATGGGCAAACCAGAACTTGCTTGCATAATTGATCAGCCTCTTAAACTGACGATAATTTTGAGGAAAACTCTAGTGAACCATACGGATTGTTGCTGAATTTTCGACATAACTTATGCTAGAGTTGCCCTCAGAAATATCAACCATTCAGGTTGAATCCATAATTATTATAGATAAAGGGTCTTACCATGATCAAAAAGTGCCTTTTCCCGGCAGCTGGCTACGGTACACGTTTTTTACCTGCAACTAAGTCAATGCCGAAAGAAATGATGCCTGTCGTCAACAAACCTCTGATTGAATACGGCGTTGAAGAGGCGATCGAAGCCGGTATGGACGGCATGTGCATCGTGACTGGCCGTGGTAAGCACTCATTGATGGACCACTTTGATAAGAACTACGAGCTTGAGCACCAGATCAGCGGCACCAATAAAGAAGATTTGCTGATCAATATCCGTGAGACGATTGAAGCAGCAAACTTCACGTACATTCGTCAACGTGAAATGAAAGGCCTTGGCCACGCTATCTTGACGGGTCGCGAGCTTGTGGGTGATGAACCTTTTGCCGTTGTGCTTGCTGATGACCTTTGTGTTAATGAACAGCAAGGCGTACTGGCTCAAATGGTTGCACTATACAAACAGTTCCGTTGTTCAATTGTGGCAGTCCAAGAAGTTCCAGAGGAAGAGACTCACAAATACGGTGTTATCTCTGGCGAAATGATTAAAGATGATCTTTTCCGTGTTGATGACATGGTAGAAAAGCCAGAACCAGGCACTGCGCCAAGCAACCTAGCAATCATTGGCCGTTACATTCTGACTCCAGATATCTTTGAGCTTATCGAGCAGACTGAACCAGGCAAAGGCGGCGAAATCCAAATCACTGATGCATTGCTAAAACAAGCAAAAGCAGGTTGTGTATTGGCTTACAAATTTAAAGGTCAACGTTTTGACTGCGGTAGTGTTGAAGGCTACATCGAAGCAACAAATTACTGCTTTGAAAACCTATACAAAAAAGACCAGCAACAAATCGAGCTAGGTAAGCACTCAACAACAAAAGAAGCTTAATCGCTAATTTTGGCTTACTCGCTATTTAGCTATTGATCGGCTTAACTATTGAGCTATTTAGCTATTTAGCTATTGAGTTAACAGCAATTAGCGGTTAGTTAACAGCACATTAAATGATTCCAAGGGTGACTCAAAAGAGTCGCCCTTTTTTGTTTACTGTTTTTTTATCCAGTAAAACTTTGCACAAATCTCACTCTATGTAATACTTTAGCCACTTAAAATTACATGGTCTATTGAGATGGATAAAATAGAAATTAGAGGCGCTCGTACGCATAACCTCAAAGACATTAACCTAACCATACCCCGTGATAAGCTGACGGTTATCACTGGTTTATCAGGTTCAGGAAAGTCGTCACTTGCGTTTGATACTCTCTATGCGGAAGGTCAACGTCGTTATGTTGAGTCTTTGTCGGCCTACGCCCGTCAATTTCTATCTCTTATGGAAAAACCCGATGTCGACCACATCGAAGGTTTATCTCCAGCCATCTCGATAGAACAAAAATCGACCTCTCATAACCCTCGTTCAACCGTCGGTACCATCACTGAAGTCTATGATTACCTAAGACTACTTTACGCGCGAGTCGGCGAGCCACGCTGCCCTGATCACAATATCCCCCTCGCGGCGCAAACCATCAGCCAAATGGTCGACAAGGTATTAGAACTGCCTGAAGGCTCAAAGATGATGCTGATGGCACCGATCGTCAAAGAACGTAAAGGTGAGCATGTAAAGACACTGGAAAACCTAGCCGCACAAGGCTTTATCCGAGCTCGTATTGATGGCGAGACTTGTGATTTGTCCGATCCACCCACATTGGAACTGCACAAGAAGCACACCATTGAAGTTGTGGTAGACAGATTCAAGGTTCGTCCTGATCTTCAACAACGTTTAGCCGAATCGTTCGAGACCACATTAGAGCTATCTGGTGGTATCGCTGTTGTCGGTTGGATGGATGATAAAGAACAAGAAGAGATCGTGTTCTCAGCTAACTTTGCTTGTCCAAAGTGTGGCTACAGCATGCAAGAGCTTGAGCCGCGCCTATTCTCATTCAACAATCCTGCAGGTGCATGTGGTACGTGTGATGGACTTGGTGTTCAACAATATTTTGATCCAAGTCGAGTGATTTTAGATGAGAACCTAAGCATTGCAGAAGGTGCAATAAAAGGCTGGGATCAGAAGAATTATTACTATTTTCAGATGCTAACGTCGCTATCAGACCATTATGGCTTTGATCTGTATGTGCCATTCAACTCTCTGCCTAAAAAGACTCAAGAGATCATTCTTAAAGGCTCAGGGCGTACTGAAGTTGAATTCAAATACATCAATGATCGTGGTGATATCCGAGTCAAGCGTCACCCATTTGAAGGTATTTTAAATACGCTGGAACGCCGTTACCGCGACACTGAGTCTAGCGCGGTGCGTGAAGATCTTGCCAAGTACATATCAACGAAATCATGTTCTAGCTGTGATGGTACGCGCTTAAGATTAGAAGCTCGAAATGTCTTCATTGGCGATACCACACTGCCAGAAATCGTTCAGCTCAGCATTGCTGATGCACTAGAGTTTTTCCAAAACTTATCGCTCAATGGTCAGCGTGGTCAGATCGCTGATAAAGTAATGAAAGAGATCAATGATCGTCTGCATTTCTTGGTGAACGTTGGTTTGAATTACCTGAACCTATCACGCAGTGCAGAAACGCTGTCTGGTGGTGAAGCGCAAAGGATTCGTCTAGCAAGTCAAATTGGTGCTGGTTTAGTGGGTGTTATGTATGTACTCGATGAGCCATCAATTGGCCTCCACCAGCGCGATAATGAACGTCTACTGCAAACTTTGGTTCACCTCAGAGATCTAGGAAATACCGTGCTTGTTGTTGAACATGATGAAGACGCAATCCGTTGTGCTGACCATGTTATCGATATCGGCCCAGGTGCGGGTGTGCATGGTGGACACGTGGTCGCAGAAGGTACCATGCAAGACATCATCGAAAACCCGAATTCTTTAACCGGGCAATACCTGAGCGGCGCCAAAGAAATTGCGATACCAAAACAAAGAACGCCTATCGACAAGAAAAAGGTCGTCGAGATCGTTGGCGCAATGGGGAACAACCTAAAGAATGTCACTGCGACGATCCCTGTAGGCTTGTTCAGCTGTATTACGGGGGTATCGGGGTCAGGTAAATCTACACTAATCAATGACACCTTCTTTAAAGTTGCCCACACTCAATTAAACGGTGCAACAACTGCCGTTCCGGCAAAGCACAAAAAGATAAAAGGCTTAGAGCATTTCGACAAAGTGATCGATATTGACCAAAGCCCTATCGGTCGCACACCAAGATCAAACCCTGCAACCTACACTGGTATTTTCACGCCAATTCGAGAGTTATTTGCCGGTACCCAAGAATCACGATCTCGTGGCTACAAGCCAGGTCGATTCAGTTTTAACGTTCGTGGTGGTCGCTGTGAAGCGTGTCAGGGAGACGGTGTCATCAAAGTAGAGATGCACTTCTTGCCAGATGTGTATGTGCCGTGTGATGTGTGTAAAGGTAAGCGTTATAACCGTGAAACTTTAGAAGTTCGCTACAAAGGCAAAACCATTGACGAAGTTCTAGAGATGACAGTGGAAGATGCTCGAGAATACTTCAACCCTGTTCCTGTTATCGCTCGTAAGCTGCAAACATTGATGGATGTTGGCCTTTCCTACATTCGCCTCGGACAAGCAGCGACGACCTTATCTGGTGGTGAAGCGCAACGCGTCAAATTAGCGCGTGAATTGTCTAAACGAGACACGGGAAAAACCTTATACATTCTTGATGAACCAACAACAGGTCTTCATTTCCACGATATCCAGCAGCTATTGACGGTATTACATAGGCTGCGTGATCACGGTAATACGGTTGTCGTGATTGAGCACAACCTCGATGTCGTCAAAACAGCAGACTGGATCTTAGACCTTGGTCCAGAAGGTGGTCAAGGGGGTGGTGAGATTGTTGCAGAAGGTACACCTGAAGATGTGGCGTTAGTCGAAGGTTCGCACACTGCTCGCTTCCTTAAGCCTATGTTAAATTTGAAGTAGGTGTAAAATAGCGCCCTGCGAGCAGACAGAAAAATGTTAAAGTAACAGAGCTTGTTTCAGAAGGAACAAGCTCTGTTTTTATAAGGTTAGGGATTTATGGCAACAATACACACTAGCGGTACCCAACTAGAAAATCAGGTAACTCAGCTACCACTCAATAAAGCATTTCTGGCTTCTTTAGCTGTTGTATTCTTGTTAGCCATGCATTTTTTCATGCCGAATCCTGGAGGCTCAGGCCTTGCGTTATCGTTTAACCCAACCACCTGGTTAGCTCTTAGCTTTACGTTAGCAATTGGCTTCTACCAACTCGCGACTAACCGAGTACTTAAATATTCCAAGTTAACCGTTGGCTTGCTGATCAGTTGCGTGATACTTACGCTACCCACGCTCTACAGTAACGCCTTTCCTCAAGCCGCATCTGGTCGACTACTGGGATTGTGGGCGGGCTTCGCTTTATTCGTCGTACTTCAGCAATTTAAGTTCAGCAATAAACACAAGCAACGCATGTTGTGGTTCATTGTGCTTGCTGTGGTTATACAAGCACTCTTTGGTTACGTGCAATATTTCTTACTGGAACCCGGCAATCTATTTGGTTACAACACTGCGGCTAATCGACCTTATGGGATATTCCAACAACCTAATGTAATGGCTAGCTTTTTAGCTACTGGTTTTGTGCTTTCAGCGTATCTTTTAGCGAGACAGCCCGCTAAATATAATCACAAAATTAGCGAGTCATTCTTACTATACCTAACCCCGACCTTAACCGTACCTTTGCTGATCATCATTGCATCACGTACCGGATGGTTGGCTGCCGTCATTGGGTTTGTCTGCATTCTGCCTTATCTATACAAGTTCTCGACCAAGAAACGCTTCTACGGATGGTGCGCATCAGTGCTCGTCGGTATCGTGGTCGCTTTTTCGGTAATCAGCCTCAGTACAACTGATAGCCTCGCAAGTAAAAGGGCTAACTTAGAAAGCCCACGAGCTTATACTTTTCCACAAGCGCTCGATATGGTGATCGAAAAGCCATTTACAGGGTATGGCTACGGGAAGTTCGAATCCGAGTACACGCTATACACAGCTCGCCAACATCAACTCAACCCAAATTATCATCCCGGCCTTCCTTCAATGGATCACCCACACAATGAGTTCCTGTTTTGGGGGGTTGAAGGTGGAATAGTACCAATCATCGGTATCTTGCTTGCTGCAGTGTTGGTGATGTCACGCATAACAAGCTCAGCGAAGGGAACACGTCTAGCACTACTCGCGCTATTTATACCGATACTCTTACATTCTCAGCTCGAGTACCCTTTTTACCACTCAGCGATTCACTGGATAACATTCATCATCTTGATTTACTGGGTCGATCAACGAGCTTCTCGTCACTATCAACAGCCGTTTAGTATCGTTAGTAAAACCCTGTTTAGAGTGTCTAGCTTGGTGGTTCCGATCTTGGTGAGTTTCTATATGTTGAGCGCGCTGCATACCAATTATGTCCTGACTCAATTTGAACTTTCTAAACCCAAAAACCCGGATATTCTTAAGCAGGTAACGAACCCTGTAGTCTGGAAAGATCGCTATGATTGGGACGTATACAGCACCTATCTAAATATCGGCCTCTACAAAGCTGATCCTAGCTTGATCCAACCTTATATAGATTGGTCGTTAGAGATCATAAAACGTAAGCCAAGGCCTGCTTTCTACAGCAACCTGATTCTAGCGTATCAAGGATTAGGCGATCACAGTAAAGCCGAACAAATTCGTAGTGAAGCGAGCTTCTTGTTCCCAAATAGAGACTTTTCCAAGGTTCAATATAAGAAAATATCGGAAGCTGAAAACAACATTTCTTCTGCTAAATGACGCCACGGAATCTAGAGTTAATTCACCATATTGACGTTTAGTCTAGACACAAAAAAGCGCACGATCTCTCGTGCGCTTTTCTTTTGAACTTGAGTTTATTACCGCTATTTTAAAACGTCTTGCAACGCTTTTAAGCACAAAGCGACATTCTCTTTTCGAGCGCCATAACCCATTAAACCAATACGCCAAGCCTTGCCCGCCAAAGAACCAAGTCCCGCGCCAATTTCAAGGTTATATTCTTCTAGAAGTTGTGTTCTGATTTTGGCTTCATCGATTCCTTCAGGGAAATAAAGCGCATTGAGCTGCGGAAGACGACTCTCTTCATCAACCACAAACTTTAATCCTAGTGCTTCTACGCCTTCTTTAAGCTCTTGGTGCATCGCATGGTGACGTGACCACGCATTATCCAGGCCTTCATTTTTCAATAAAACCAACGACTCATGCAGAGCATACAGGCTATTCACGGGTGCCGTATGGTGGTAGCTACGCTTGCCTTCTCCACTCCAGTAACCCAGTACTAAGCTTTGATCTAGGAACCAGCTTTGTACCGGAGTTTGACGCGCCTTCATCTTCTCAACCGCACGTTGAGAGAAAGTCACTGGAGACAGGCCAGGAACGCAAGATAGACACTTTTGACTACCTGAATACACCGCATCGAGTTGCCATTCATCAACCAACAATGGCACACCACCTAATGACGTCACCGCATCCACAATCGACAACGCATCAAACTGACGAGCGACTGCTGAAATCGCTTGAGCATCCGACAACGCTCCAGTAGACGTCTCTGCATGCACAAATGCGACAGCAACTGCATCAGGGTTTTCTGCCAATGCCTTTTCGACCTTTTCAACGGAAACGGGCTTGCCCCACTCATCATCTACAAGGATCGCTTCACCACCACAGCGCACAACATTCTCTCGCATACGCTCACCAAAAACGCCATTGCGACAAACAATTACCTTCTCACCGGGCTCAATCAAGTTAACAAAACAGGTTTCCATACCTGCACTGCCAGGCGCAGAAACAGCAATCGTAAACTCATTTTCAGTTTGGAATGCATACTTAAGAAGTTGTTTCAGTTCATCCATCATCGCGATAAATAACGGGTCGAGGTGACCAATAGTTGGACGGCTCAAGGCCTGTAAAACTTGAGGAGAAATGTCTGAAGGCCCCGGCCCCATTAACGTTCGGTGTGGCGGATAAAAGCTCTCGATAGCAGTAGTGAGTGTTAAATTAGACATGTACATCCCTTACGTTAATGTTGTGAACAATCCACCCTAAAGCAAATCGATACCGTCATCAATTAGCTAAAAGTATTGAGGTCACACCAGTGTCACATAATTGTTAAAATTATTTTTTAAATATCTCCAGTTACGGATTGACATTGTTACCGCAAACACGTTCAATGAAATGGCTATCTAGCAGAAGAGGAGCACTGCCCAGGCAGATGTTTTGTGGAACCGCATTTCCAATACAAAGCATCAAGGGGGAGCAGTGCCGAGATAATAAAAGGATGCAGGACCTTTATTATCGGTTGAGCGGGCTGAATCCCGGCAACTGTCGCCATTTCTATATGGTGAAGAGCTTCTGAGGTTACTATTCTAATAATTCCTCTCTTTTTGCTCTAAATACTCTCTTCGAAAAACATCGGACGTTGGATTACCCAACCGTAATTTTATTTTAGGAAGTCGTGGGAGATATATCGTGAGTGCATCTAATGTAGCTGGTTCTTTTAATGTCGCTAAGTTTGGTGGAACAAGTGTTGCCAACTTTGAAGCAATGAGCCGTTGTGCTGCCATTATTGAAAATAACTCGAATACGAAACTGGTTGTGAGCAGCGCGTGCTCAGGCGTCACCAACTTGCTGGTTGAACTAGCGAATGGTGTCCAAGACAAAACTCGTCGTCAGGAATTATTGACGCAATTGACTGACATTCATAACGCGATTCTTGATCAGCTAGCTGACCCAATTAGCATTGAAAAAGATGTGCACTGTATTCTCGATGACATTGCGAGTGCAGCCGAAGCGGCATCATTCCAAGCCAGTACTAAACTCACCGATCACCTAGTGGCATGTGGCGAACTGATGTCGACACATATCCTCGCTCAAATCATTCGCGAGCGTGGCACACCCGCTGTCCGTTTTGATATCAGAGAAGTGATGCGCACCAATGGTGACTTCGGCAAAGCAGAACCACAGTTAAAAGATATTGCAACTTTAGCACAACAGAAATTGATTCCACTCTGCCAGCAGCAAGTTGTCGTTACCCAAGGCTTTATCGGCGCCGATAGCGAAGGTAACACCACAACGTTAGGTCGTGGTGGTAGTGATTACTCAGCGGCACTGATTGCAGAATCTGTACAAGCGATTGGTTTAGAAATCTGGACTGATGTTCCGGGCATCTACACCACGGATCCACGTATCGCATCGAAAGCATCTCCTATCCCAGAGATCAGCTTCAGCGAAGCATCGGAAATGGCAAACTTTGGCGCGAAGATCTTACACCCATCGACTCTAGTCCCGGCACTACGCCATCAAATTCCGGTATTTGTCGGCTCATCAAAAGCACCAGAGCTCGGTGGCACATGGATTCGTCAACAAGTTGAAAGCTCCCCTCTGTTCAGAGCGCTTGCCCTACGCTGCAATCAAACCATGGTTACGCTACGCAGCGCCAATATGTTCCATGCTTATGGCTTCCTCGCAAAAGTGTTCGAGATCCTCGCTAAGCATAAGATCTCTGTCGATCTTATCACTACCTCAGAGATCAGTGTCTCACTCACTCTCGATCAAACAGATACATCGGGTGGTGCACCTCAGCTACCAGAAGCCGCTCGAATTGAGCTTGAAGAGCTGTGTTCTGTGGATATTGAACACGACCTGTGCCTTGTTGCTCTTATTGGTAACAACATGAGTGAAAGCAAAGGCTATGCAAAGCAGGTCTTCGGCACTCTAGAAGATTTCAACCTACGTATGATTTGTTACGGAGCAAGCCCACACAACCTATGCTTCTTGCTAGATGAATCTGTGTCTAAGTTGGCGATTCAAAAGCTGCATCAAGAGCTGTTTGAATAAACGATGGTTGCTCAATTAGTTTAAAATCACCAAACGACAGATACAAAAAGGGTTGCTATTAAGCAACCCTTTCTCTTTTTTACTTTACGAATCCAAGCTCTTCATAGACCCAAACTAGTTAATGTTTGGACCTAACCACTTCTCGGCTTCCAACATGTCCCAACCTTTACGGTCGGCATAGCTATCCACTTGATCCTGTTGAATCTGTGCAATAGCAAAGTATCGAGCATCAGGATGTGAGAAATACATACCAGACACTGAGGCACCTGGCCACATTGCGTAACTCGTGGTTAGCGACATGTCGATTGCTTTTTCAACGTCCATCAACTCCCACAACGTGCCTTTCTCTGTATGCTCTGGGCAAGCAGGGTAACCCGGGGCTGGACGAATACCTTGGTACTTCTCTCGAATCAAATCGTCGTTAGACAAATTCTCATCAGGTGAGTAGCCCCAAATGTCCTTTCTCACTTCTTTATGCAAGTATTCAGCGAACGCTTCAGCCAATCGGTCTGCAACCGCCTGAATCATGATCGCGTTATAGTCGTCGCCTTTCGCTTTGTAATCATCAGCTAGCTCTCGCTCACCAATACCACCCGTTACTGCAAAACCACCAATCCAATCCGCTTTACCGCTGTCTTTTGGCGCAATGTAATCTGACAAACAGTAGTTAAATCCTTTTGGCTTTTCGGTTTGCTGACGAAGGTTGTGCAGAACCTTTAGTACCTCGGTACGAGATTCATCGGTATACACTTCAATATCATCACCAACACTGTTCGCTGGGAACATAGCGCACATACCACGAGCTTCAAGCAATTTCTCTCTTTCTACTCGATCTAATAAATCATTGGCGTCTTTAAATAAGCGCTTCGCCTCTTCGCCTACTTCTTCATGATCAAAAATTGCCGGGTACTTACCAACCAAAGACCACGTCATAAAGAACGGAGTCCAGTCGATGTACTGACGTAAAGTAGCCACATCAAAGTCCTTGAAGATGTGTACTCCCGGTTTAGCGGGTGCAGGGGGAGTATACGCATTCCAATCGATAGCAACTTTATTGGCACGCGCTCTCTCTAGCGAGACTGGCTTAGTGCGCGGCTTTTTGCGGTTGTGTTGATCGCGAACGCGATCGTAATCAATATCCAACTTCTCAACAAATGCAGGCTTCAGTTCGTTAGAGAGTAGAGAAGTACACACACCAACAGCACGTGAGGCATTGTTTACGTAGACCACAGGTTCAGAGTAGTTCTGCTCAATCTTAACGGCTGTATGCGCTTTAGATGTGGTTGCTCCGCCAATCAGAAGAGGCAGTTTAAAGCCTTGTCTCTCCATCTCTTTAGCCACATGAACCATCTCATCCAATGAAGGAGTGATCAAACCCGAAAGACCAATGATATCGACGTTCTCTTCTTTAGCGACCTTAAGGATTTTTTCACATGAAACCATCACGCCCAGATCGATAATTTCGTAGTTATTACACTGCAAGACAACGCCAACAATGTTTTTACCAATATCGTGAACATCGCCTTTTACGGTCGCCAGTAAGATTTTTCCGTTAGTTGCACCAACGTCTTTGGTTGCATTAATAAATGGTTCTAGATGGGCTACCGCTTGCTTCATAACACGGGCAGATTTCACCACTTGAGGAAGGAACATCTTACCTTCACCGAAGAGATCACCAACCACGTTCATGCCATCCATTAATGGACCTTCAATCACCTCGATAGGGCGAGAGGCATTAACACGAGCTTCTTCGGTATCTTCAACAATAAAGTCGGTAATACCTTTCACTAAAGAGTGTTCTAAGCGCTTTTCTACTGGCCAGGTACGCCACTCTAAAGCCGATTTATCTTCAACTTTCCCCACTGCACGCTCTAGATACTCAGTCGCGATATCGAGTAATCGCTCTGTTGAGTCGTCTCGGCGGTTTAGAACCACATCTTCAACGGCTTCACGTAAATCCTCAGGCACATTATCGTAAATCTCTAATTGCCCTGCATTTACGATACCCATATCCATACCGTTTTTAAAACAGTGATATAGGAATACTGCGTGGATAGCCTCACGAACGTAGTTATTACCGCGGAACGAGAATGAAACATTCGACACACCACCCGAGATCATCGCATGCGGAAGATCGCGTTTGATGTCCCCTACTGCTTCAATGAAATCGACCGCATAGTTGTTATGCTCATCAATACCAGTAGCCACTGCGAAAATGTTTGGGTCAAAAATAATATCTTCTGGCGGGAAACCGACTTCATCAACAAGAATATTGTAGGCATTAGTACAAATCTCGACTTTACGCTCTCGAGTATCAGCCTGTCCTAGTTCATCGAACGCCATCACAATGACAGCTGCGCCATAACGACGAACCAGTTTAGCTTGCTCGACAAACTTTTCTTTCCCTTCCTTCAATGAGATAGAGTTAACGATGCCTTTACCCTGAATACATTTCAGGCCCGCTTCGATAACTTCCCATTTTGAAGAGTCGACCATGACTGGTACTTTCGAGATCTCTGGCTCAGACGCACATAGATTAAGGAATTTAACCATACACGCCTCAGCGTCTAGCATCCCTTCATCCATGTTGATATCGATGATCTGAGCGCCGTTCTCAACTTGCTCTCGAGCAACACTCAAGGCTTCGTCGTAAAGCTCTTCTTTAATCAATCGCTTAAATCGAGCAGAGCCGGTAACGTTAGTACGCTCACCGACGTTTACAAATAGAGACTCTTTGGCAATCGTTAATGGTTCTAAGCCAGATAAACGGCAAGACACAGGCAAATCAGGTAATTGACGTGGAGTTACGCCTTCAACGGCCTCAGCCATGTGACGTATATGTTCTGGGGTTGTACCACAACAACCACCAATTAGGTTCAAGAAGCCACTCTCGGCCCATTCCTTAACGTGTTCAGCCATATCTTCAGGAGAAAGGTCATACTCACCGAATGCATTAGGTAAACCCGCGTTAGGGTGAGCAGAAACGTTACATTCTGAGATACGAGACATCTCACCAACGTACTCTCGCAGTTCGTCAGGGCCTAATGCACAGTTCAATCCAAATGAGATAGGTTTAACATGACGAAGGGCATTGTAGAAGGCTTCTGTTGTTTGCCCTGAAAGCGTACGACCTGATGCATCAGTAATGGTACCGGAGATCATAACTGGAAGAGTAATACCCACTTCTTCAAAAACAGATTCAACCGCAAAAGAACATGCTTTTGCATTTAACGTATCGAAGATAGTTTCGATAAGAATAAGATCTGAGCCGCCTTTGATAAGTGCTCGTGTCGATTCGGAGTAAGCTTGAACAAGCTCATCAAAGCTAACATTACGATAGCCCGGATCATTAACGTCTGGAGAGATAGAACAAGTTCGGTTAGTTGGACCTAACACACCCGCCACGAAACGGGGTTTGTCTGGGGTCTTTGCCGTCCATTCGTCTGCCGCTTCACGAGCTAATTTTGCAGCTGTAAAGTTAATTTCTTCGCTAAGGCTTTCCATATCGTAGTCGGCCATAGCGATGGTTGTAGAGTTAAAGGTATTGGTCTCGAGGATATCAGCACCGGCTTCCAAATACTCCATATGGATATCTTTGATAAGCTTAGGTTGTGTAAGAACCAAAAGGTCGTTGTTACCTTTTAAATCACTATGCCAATCAGCAAAGCGCTCACCACGATAGTCTTGCTCTTCCAATTTATAATCCTGAATCATGGTACCCATGCCACCATCAATCAGTAAAATTCGTTGCTTCAACAGAGCGTCAATCTTTTGCCTTACATTACTTCCCACGGTACAACCTCATTCCTTTAATTATCTCTCCATCCTACCACACATTAAAAAGGAGTCTAGACGTCTAAAAGATGAAATTGATTACCAAGTCATGACAAAAAAATGTTTGCTATTTGAGCATGAGACAACGAAAATTCATATTCATACTTTGTTACATGTTGGGATACCAATGTCGGTCTATTACACCTTATGCTTCTTGTCCGCAGCTGCCATGCTTATTGCTTTCGTGAATACCAAAATTGGTAAAATGCAGACAACCATCGCCATTACAGCTGGCTCAATGATGTTATCTCTATTAATTATCATTGCGGGACAAAACAATTGGTTCCAATTGGCTGACATCGCCTCAGAAACCGTTGCCAGTATCAACTTTGAAGATTTCCTCCTGAAAGGAATACTGGGATTCTTACTCTTTGCAGGTGGTTTGGGGATTAAGTTACCTAATCTAAAAGATCAGAAATGGGAAATAACAGTACTCGCTCTTGGCGCTACACTGTTTTCGACATTCTTTATTGGTTTTGTGCTGTATGGGTTCTGTCAGTTTATCGGTATTCAATTTGACCTAATTTATTGCTTGCTTTTTGGTTCTCTAATCTCTCCAACCGATCCAATCGCTGTATTAGCAATAGTGAAGAAGCTCGATGCTCCCAGACGAATCTCTACTCAAATCGAGGGAGAGTCTCTATTCAACGATGGTTTTGGCCTAGTGATCTTCGTTACCCTATTTACCATTGCGTTCGGTACAGAAGCACCGACTGTAGGTAGCGTGACCATGTTATTCGTCCAAGAGGCTATCGGTGGTATCGTGTATGGCTTTGTTCTAGGTTTAATATTCCATTACCTAATCAGCAACACCGATGACCACTCGATGGAGTTGCTATTAACCATAGGTATTCCTACAGCTGGTTATGCCTTTGCTGAAGTCCTACATGTATCAGGACCGTTAGCAATGGTGGTATCAGGTATCATGATTGGTAACTGGACGCGCTTTATTGGATTCTCGAAAGAGAGTGAGGATCACCTAGACCACTTCTGGGAATTGATAGATGAATTCTTAAATGGCGTATTGTTCTTATTGATCGGTATGTCGATGTTGTTATTCAAATTCCACCAAGAAGACTGGATCTTAATGGCGTTCGCAGTACCTCTAGTGCTAAGCGCACGCTACCTAAGTGTTTTCTTGTCTTATATCGGATTCAAACGCTTTAGAACTTACAACCCTTGGTCAATCAAGATCTTAACTTGGGGTGGTTTGCGTGGTGGACTAGCTCTAGCCATGGCACTTTCAATTCCTTCAGGTATCTGGGTTATTGAAGACAAGGCAATAGATGTTAAAGAGATTATCCTTGTCATGACATACGCTGTTGTTGTGTTCTCAATCTTAGTCCAAGGTTCAACAATTACTCCAATGATAGAGAAAGCGAAACAAGCTGAGAAAGAATTGGATTAACATCTCAAAATATCAAACTAGGCTGCCTAATTTAGGTGGCCTTTTTTATACCTGATGAAAATCAGATTCGCCGATTTCCTCACTGAAAATCTAGCTGAAAGGTATATGTAACACATCGATCGTATCTCGACATTTGATGAACAGCGATCTAAACCAGCACTCTCTCCGGAACTGGCACCATATAAAGATCTCATTCTTCTATAACACTAACGAGTCTAGTCACAATATCGCTCCTCAATTGTATAAATTGAATCAAAAAGCGCAGCCTTTTATCTGGAAACAACAATACTGAGATTCAGGTCTAACAATCATAGCTTTAGTTATTAGCAAAGAGCTCCGGAGCTAGACAAGTGTTGAACAGAAAGCTTTAGTTTCCAACTAAGTTTTTAAATACAGCAAGGTTGAAGCAAGTAAATATTCAAGAGGTTCTAGTGGATAGGAGTAACCTGATACTTCTAGCATTTTTTCTGGCGCACGCTGTCTAGAGCCTTGAATATGGTAGGGATACACTGCGCCGGCACTCCTGTGATTCGACCGGGCTTTGACAAAACTCCCAACACTCGATTTGAAAGAGCAATAGACGTAAAAAAGCCCCAGCATTCCTGCTGAGGCTTTGATATTGCAGGGGTGGAGAGATTCGAAATCCCAGCACGCGCTGTTTTGGTAAGTAGGGGGAATCCGCAGCTTTACTAATGGCGTATGATTCAGAAAGTAAAAAGGCCCTAGCATTTCTGCTAGAGCCTTAAATATGGCAGGGGTGGAGAGATTCGAACTCCCAACACGCGGATTTGGAATCCGCTGCTCTGCCAATTGGAGCTACACCCCTAAAACTTTTTAATACTTCAGATTCGAAAAAACCTCGCACTAGGCGAGGTTATCGAATAAATGGCGGAGTGGACGGGACTCGAACCCGCGACCCCCGGCGTGACAGGCCGGTATTCTAACCAACTGAACTACCACTCCGCAGTGGTCAACTCACTAAGTGAGCGTCCATATCTCCAGGTTGGTCAACCTAAAGATTTAATTTAAAGCCTGGCGATGTCCTACTCTCACATGGGGAAGCCCCACACTACCATCGGCGCTATTGTGTTTCACTTCTGAGTTCGGCATGGAATCAGGTGGGTCCACAATGCTATGGTCGCCAAGCAAATTTTAAAATTCGGAAAGCTGCTTCTCTATTTAATAGAACTTTAAAAGTATTTCTCTTCAAACGCATTCAAGGTCTGGTACATCTGAGTCCACAAAACCCCTTGGGTGTTGTATGGTTAAGCCTCACGGGCAATTAGTACAGGTTAGCTCAATGCCTCGCAGCACTTACACACCCTGCCTATCAACGTCGTAGTCTACGACAACCCTTTAGGACACTTATAGTGCCAGGGAAAACTCATCTCAAGGCTCGCTTCCCGCTTAGATGCTTTCAGCGGTTATCGATTCCGAACTTAGCTACCGGGCAATGCCATTGGCATGACAACCCGAACACCAGAGGTTCGTCCACTCCGGTCCTCTCGTACTAGGAGCAGCCCCTTTCAATTTTCCAACGCCCACGGCAGATAGGGACCGAACTGTCTCACGACGTTCTAAACCCAGCTCGCGTACCACTTTAAATGGCGAACAGCCATACCCTTGGGACCGACTTCAGCCCCAGGATGTGATGAGCCGACATCGAGGTGCCAAACACCGCCGTCGATATGAACTCTTGGGCGGTATCAGCCTGTTATCCCCGGAGTACCTTTTATCCGTTGAGCGATGGCCCTTCCATTCAGAACCACCGGATCACTATGACCTGCTTTCGCACCTGCTCGAATTGTCATTCTCGCAGTCAAGCGGGCTTATGCCATTGCACTAACCACACGATGTCCAACCGTGTTTAGCCCACCTTCGTGCTCCTCCGTTACTCTTTGGGAGGAGACCGCCCCAGTCAAACTACCCACCAGGCACTGTCCGTAATCCCGATTCAGGGACCAACGTTAGAACATCAAAACTACAAGGGTGGTATTTCAAGGACGACTCCATCACATCTAGCGACGCAATTTCATAGTCTCCCACCTATCCTACACATGTAGGTTCAATGTTCAGTGCCAAGCTGTAGTAAAGGTTCACGGGGTCTTTCCGTCTAGCCGCGGGTACACTGCATCTTCACAGCGATTTCAATTTCACTGAGTCTCGGGTGGAGACAGCGTGGCCATCATTACGCCATTCGTGCAGGTCGGAACTTACCCGACAAGGAATTTCGCTACCTTAGGACCGTTATAGTTACGGCCGCCGTTTACCGGGGCTTCGATCAAGAGCTTCGTCCGAAGACTAACCCCATCAATTAACCTTCCGGCACCGGGCAGGCGTCACACCGTATACGTCATCTTACGATTTTGCACAGTGCTGTGTTTTTAATAAACAGTTGCAGCCACCTGGTATCTGCGACTCTCGTCTGCTCCATCCGCAAGGGACTTCACTGATAAGAGCGTACCTTCTCCCGAAGTTACGGTACCATTTTGCCTAGTTCCTTCACCCGAGTTCTCTCAAGCGCCTTGGTATTCTCTACCCGACCACCTGTGTCGGTTTGGGGTACGATTCCTTACAATCTGAAGCTTAGAGGCTTTTCCTGGAAGCATGGCATCAATGACTTCACTACCGTAGTAGCTCGACATCGTATCTCAGCGTTAGGAAAGTCCGGATTTACCTAAACTTTCCGCCTACATACTTGAACCTGGACAACCGTCGCCAGGCCCACCTAGCCTTCTCCGTCCCCCCATCGCAATTGTAAGAAGTACGGGAATATTAACCCGTTTCCCATCGACTACGCCTTTCGGCCTCGCCTTAGGAGTCGACTTACCCTGCCCCGATTAACGTTGGACAGGAACCCTTGGTCTTCCGGCGAGGGAGTTTTTCACTCCCTTTATCGTTACTCATGTCAGCATTCGCACTTCTGATACCTCCAGCAGCCCTTACAGACCACCTTCAACGGCTTACAGAACGCTCCCCTACCCCACATACCCTAAGGTACGTAGCCGCAGCTTCGGTGTATAGCTTAGCCCCGTTACATCTTCCGCGCAGGCCGACTCGACCAGTGAGCTATTACGCTTTCTTTAAATGATGGCTGCTTCTAAGCCAACATCCTGGCTGTCTGAGCCTTCCCACATCGTTTCCCACTTAGCTATACTTTGGGACCTTAGCTGGCGGTCTGGGTTGTTTCCCTCTCCACGACGGACGTTAGCACCCGCCGTGTGTCTCCCGGATAGTACTTACTGGTATTCGGAGTTTGCAAAGGGTTGGTAAGTCGGGATGACCCCCTAGCCTTAACAGTGCTCTACCCCCAGTAGTATTCGTCCGAGGCGCTACCTAAATAGCTTTCGGGGAGAACCAGCTATCTCCAGGTTTGATTGGCCTTTCACCCCTAGCCACAAGTCATCCGCTAATTTTTCAACATTAGTCGGTTCGGTCCTCCAGTTGATGTTACTCAACCTTCAACCTGCCCATGGCTAGATCACCTGGTTTCGGGTCTAATCCTAGCAACTGTACGCCCAGTTAAGACTCGGTTTCCCTACGGCTCCCCTAAACGGTTAACCTTGCTACTAAAATTAAGTCGCTGACCCATTATACAAAAGGTACGCAGTCACACCACGAAGGTGCTCCTACTGCTTGTACGTACACGGTTTCAGGTTCTATTTCACTCCCCTCACAGGGGTTCTTTTCGCCTTTCCCTCACGGTACTGGTTCACTATCGGTCAGTCAGTAGTATTTAGCCTTGGAGGATGGTCCCCCCATATTCAGACAGGATATCACGTGTCCCGCCCTACTCGTTTTCACTGATTATGAGATGTCGATTACGGGGCTATCACCCTTTATTGCGGCACTTTCCAGAGCCTTCATCTGTCTCATTAAAAGCTTAAGGGCTAATCCAATTTCGCTCGCCGCTACTTTCGGAATCTCGGTTGATTTCTCTTCCTCGGGGTACTTAGATGTTTCAGTTCCCCCGGTTTGCCTCCTGTTGCTATGTATTCACAACAGGATACTTGCTTATGCAAGTGGGTTTCCCCATTCAGGAATCCCAGACTCAAAAGGTTATTACTACCTAATCTGGGCTTATCGCAAGTTATTACGCCTTTCATCGCCTCTGACTGCCAAGGCATCCACCGTGTACGCTTAGTCACTTAACCATACAACCCGAAAGGGTCTTAGCGTATGGCAACTAACCAAGGTTTTTGGTTGTCATCAAGAAGGGTTAATTCTTGATGACTGTTTGCCGGACTCAATTGTGAATCAAACTAAAGTTTGATTCGAATACAAGACACTTGAATGTGTTTGTTGTGTTTATCTAATGAAAGATAAACATTGAGAACTTTTAAATTTGATTGAATTACTCGTAAGTAATCAATCAGTCAGCTTTCCAAATTGTTAAAGAGCTTGATTCAAACTAATGAACCATTTTTAAATATTTTCAGATAAAAACACTTAAAGATGGTGGAGCTATGCGGGATCGAACCGCAGACCTCCTGCGTGCAAGGCAGGCGCTCTCCCAGCTGAGCTATAGCCCCATCTTTGTATCTAGTCGATATTGGTGGGTCTGAGTGGACTCGAACCACCGACCTCCCGCTTATCAGGCGAGCGCTCTAACCAGCTGAGCTACAGACCCAATATCGTCTCTTTTACTTTCTAAACCTAATCAATCTGTGTGGACACTCATCGTGATATCTTCGTATAAGGAGGTGATCCAGCCCCAGGTTCCCCTAGGGCTACCTTGTTACGACTTCACCCCAGTCATGAACCACAAAGTGGTGAGCGTCCTCCCCGAAAGGTTAAACTACCCACTTCTTTTGCAGCCCACTCCCATGGTGTGACGGGCGGTGTGTACAAGGCCCGGGAACGTATTCACCGTGACATTCTGATTCACGATTACTAGCGATTCCGACTTCATGGAGTCGAGTTGCAGACTCCAATCCGGACTACGACGCACTTTTTGGGATTCGCTCACTATCGCTAGCTTGCTGCCCTCTGTATGCGCCATTGTAGCACGTGTGTAGCCCTACTCGTAAGGGCCATGATGACTTGACGTCGTCCCCACCTTCCTCCGGTTTATCACCGGCAGTCTCCCTGGAGTTCCCGACATTACTCGCTGGCAAACAAGGATAAGGGTTGCGCTCGTTGCGGGACTTAACCCAACATTTCACAACACGAGCTGACGACAGCCATGCAGCACCTGTCTCAGAGTTCCCGAAGGCACACCTGCGTCTCCGCTGGCTTCTCTGGATGTCAAGAGTAGGTAAGGTTCTTCGCGTTGCATCGAATTAAACCACATGCTCCACCGCTTGTGCGGGCCCCCGTCAATTCATTTGAGTTTTAATCTTGCGACCGTACTCCCCAGGCGGTCTACTTAACGCGTTAGCTCCGAAAGCCACGGCTCAAGGCCACAACCTCCAAGTAGACATCGTTTACGGCGTGGACTACCAGGGTATCTAATCCTGTTTGCTCCCCACGCTTTCGCATCTGAGTGTCAGTGTCTGTCCAGGGGGCCGCCTTCGCCACTGGTATTCCTTCAGATCTCTACGCATTTCACCGCTACACCTGAAATTCTACCCCCCTCTACAGCACTCTAGTTCACCAGTTTCAAATGCAGTTCCGAGGTTGAGCCCCGGGCTTTCACATCTGACTTAATGAACCACCTGCATGCGCTTTACGCCCAGTAATTCCGATTAACGCTCGCACCCTCCGTATTACCGCGGCTGCTGGCACGGAGTTAGCCGGTGCTTCTTCTGTTGCTAACGTCAAGAGATAACGCTATTAACGTTACCCCCTTCCTCACAACTGAAAGTACTTTACAACCCGAAGGCCTTCTTCATACACGCGGCATGGCTGCATCAGGCTTTCGCCCATTGTGCAATATTCCCCACTGCTGCCTCCCGTAGGAGTCTGGACCGTGTCTCAGTTCCAGTGTGGCTGATCATCCTCTCAGACCAGCTAGGGATCGTCGCCTTGGTGAGCCATTACCTCACCAACTAGCTAATCCCACCTAGGCATATCTTGACGCGAGAGGTCCGAAGATCCCCCTCTTTGGCCCGTAGGCATTATGCGGTATTAGCCATCGTTTCCAATGGTTATCCCCCACATCAAGGCAATTTCCTAGGCATTACTCACCCGTCCGCCGCTCGACGCCCATTAACGTACCCGAAGGATTGTTAGTGTCGTTTCCGCTCGACTTGCATGTGTTAGGCCTGCCGCCAGCGTTCAATCTGAGCCATGATCAAACTCTTCAATTTAAGATTTTGTGACTCAACGAATACTGACTTCAAAACTAATATTCATGTAAACATGAACATGTAATTCTAAAGCTATTACCATTCCAACAGAATGGTAATGAATTGACTGTGCCAAAATTAAGTAAACTTAATTTTGTATTGGTCACTCAGTTCATTGAAATCAATTTTGATTCCGAAGAATCTGTTTTATCTAACGATAAAACGTTTTGATATTCATCAACGAGTGCCCACACAGATTGATAGGTTTAAATTGTTAAAGAGCGTGTTCTCTAAAAAGAGAACGCTTTCAGTGCCTTAGCACTTAAGCAGGACGCGTATAATACGCTTTCCACTTTGAAAGTCAACATAAAACTCTAAGAAAACTTAGAACTCTATGGTGACTTGTCTATTAAATAGACAAAGTCGAAATTAAAGCCTGGCGATGTCCTACTCTCACATGGGGAAACCCCACACTACCATCGGCGCTATTGTGTTTCACTTCTGAGTTCGGCATGGAATCAGGTGGGTCCACAATGCTATGGTCGCCAAGCAAATTTTAAAATTCGGAAAACTGATTTAAAAGTTATTTCTCTTCAAACTCATTCAAGGTCTGGTACATCTGAGTCCACAAAACCCCTTGGGTGTTGTATGGTTAAGCCTCACGGGCAATTAGTACAGGTTAGCTCAATGCCTCGCAGCACTTACACACCCTGCCTATCAACGTCGTAGTCTACGACAACCCTTTAGGACACTTATAGTGCCAGGGAAAACTCATCTCAAGGCTCGCTTCCCGCTTAGATGCTTTCAGCGGTTATCGATTCCGAACTTAGCTACCGGGCAATGCCATTGGCATGACAACCCGAACACCAGAGGTTCGTCCACTCCGGTCCTCTCGTACTAGGAGCAGCCCCTTTCAATTTTCCAACGCCCACGGCAGATAGGGACCGAACTGTCTCACGACGTTCTAAACCCAGCTCGCGTACCACTTTAAATGGCGAACAGCCATACCCTTGGGACCGACTTCAGCCCCAGGATGTGATGAGCCGACATCGAGGTGCCAAACACCGCCGTCGATATGAACTCTTGGGCGGTATCAGCCTGTTATCCCCGGAGTACCTTTTATCCGTTGAGCGATGGCCCTTCCATTCAGAACCACCGGATCACTATGACCTGCTTTCGCACCTGCTCGAATTGTCATTCTCGCAGTCAAGCGGGCTTATGCCATTGCACTAACCACACGATGTCCAACCGTGTTTAGCCCACCTTCGTGCTCCTCCGTTACTCTTTGGGAGGAGACCGCCCCAGTCAAACTACCCACCAGGCACTGTCCGTAATCCCGATTCAGGGACCAACGTTAGAACATCAAAACTACAAGGGTGGTATTTCAAGGACGACTCCATCACATCTAGCGACGCAATTTCATAGTCTCCCACCTATCCTACACATGTAGGTTCAATGTTCAGTGCCAAGCTGTAGTAAAGGTTCACGGGGTCTTTCCGTCTAGCCGCGGGTACACTGCATCTTCACAGCGATTTCAATTTCACTGAGTCTCGGGTGGAGACAGCGTGGCCATCATTACGCCATTCGTGCAGGTCGGAACTTACCCGACAAGGAATTTCGCTACCTTAGGACCGTTATAGTTACGGCCGCCGTTTACCGGGGCTTCGATCAAGAGCTTCGACCGAAGTCTAACCCCATCAATTAACCTTCCGGCACCGGGCAGGCGTCACACCGTATACGTCATCTTACGATTTTGCACAGTGCTGTGTTTTTAATAAACAGTTGCAGCCACCTGGTATCTGCGACTCTCGTCTGCTCCATCCGCAAGGGACTTCACTGATAAGAGCGTACCTTCTCCCGAAGTTACGGTACCATTTTGCCTAGTTCCTTCACCCGAGTTCTCTCAAGCGCCTTGGTATTCTCTACCCGACCACCTGTGTCGGTTTGGGGTACGATTCCTTACAATCTGAAGCTTAGAGGCTTTTCCTGGAAGCATGGCATCAATGACTTCACTACCGTAGTAGCTCGACATCGTATCTCAGCGTTAAGAAAGTCCGGATTTACCTAAACTTTCCGCCTACGTACTTGAACCTGGACAACCGTCGCCAGGCCCACCTAGCCTTCTCCGTCCCCCCATCGCAATTGTAAGAAGTACGGGAATATTAACCCGTTTCCCATCGACTACGCCTTTCGGCCTCGCCTTAGGAGTCGACTTACCCTGCCCCGATTAACGTTGGACAGGAACCCTTGGTCTTCCGGCGAGGGAGTTTTTCACTCCCTTTATCGTTACTCATGTCAGCATTCGCACTTCTGATACCTCCAGCAGCCCTTACAGACCACCTTCAACGGCTTACAGAACGCTCCCCTACCCCACATACCCTAAGGTACGTAGCCGCAGCTTCGGTGTATAGCTTAGCCCCGTTACATCTTCCGCGCAGGCCGACTCGACCAGTGAGCTATTACGCTTTCTTTAAATGATGGCTGCTTCTAAGCCAACATCCTGGCTGTCTGAGCCTTCCCACATCGTTTCCCACTTAGCTATACTTTGGGACCTTAGCTGGCGGTCTGGGTTGTTTCCCTCTCCACGACGGACGTTAGCACCCGCCGTGTGTCTCCCGGATAGTACTTACTGGTATTCGGAGTTTGCAAAGGGTTGGTAAGTCGGGATGACCCCCTAGCCTTAACAGTGCTCTACCCCCAGTAGTATTCGTCCGAGGCGCTACCTAAATAGCTTTCGGGGAGAACCAGCTATCTCCAGGTTTGATTGGCCTTTCACCCCTAGCCACAAGTCATCCGCTAATTTTTCAACATTAGTCGGTTCGGTCCTCCAGTTGATGTTACTCAACCTTCAACCTGCCCATGGCTAGATCACCTGGTTTCGGGTCTAATCCTAGCAACTGTACGCCCAGTTAAGACTCGGTTTCCCTACGGCTCCCCTAAACGGTTAACCTTGCTACTAAAATTAAGTCGCTGACCCATTATACAAAAGGTACGCAGTCACACCACGAAGGTGCTCCTACTGCTTGTACGTACACGGTTTCAGGTTCTATTTCACTCCCCTCACAGGGGTTCTTTTCGCCTTTCCCTCACGGTACTGGTTCACTATCGGTCAGTCAGTAGTATTTAGCCTTGGAGGATGGTCCCCCCATATTCAGACAGGATATCACGTGTCCCGCCCTACTCGTTTTCACTGATTATGATGTGTCGGTTACGGGGCTATCACCCTTTATTGCGAGACTTTCCAGACTCTTCACCTGCATCATTAAAAGCTTAAGGGCTAATCCAATTTCGCTCGCCGCTACTTTCGGAATCTCGGTTGATTTCTCTTCCTCGGGGTACTTAGATGTTTCAGTTCCCCCGGTTTGCCTCCTGTTGCTATGTATTCACAACAGGATACTTGCTTATGCAAGTGGGTTTCCCCATTCAGGAATCCCAGACTCAAAAGGTTATTACTACCTAATCTGGGCTTATCGCAAGTTATTACGCCTTTCATCGCCTCTGACTGCCAAGGCATCCACCGTGTACGCTTAGTCACTTAACCATACAACCCGAAAGGGTCTTAGCGTATGGCAACTAACCAAGGTTTTTGGTTGTCATCAAGAAGGGTTAATTCTTGATGACTGTTTGCCGGACTCAATTGTGAATCAAACTAAACTTTGATTCGAATACAAGACACTTGAATGTGTTTGTTGTGTTTATCTAATGAAAGATAAACATTGAGAACTTTTAAATTTGATTGAATTACTCGTAAGTAATCAATCAGTCAGCTTTCCAAATTGTTAAAGAGCATAAAGCAAAAAGCTTTAATCAATAACTTACGTTATTAATTAAAGCTCTGGCTTTAACTAAATCTAAACCATCAATCTGTGTGGACACTCATCGTAAGTATCTTCGTATAAGGAGGTGATCCAGCCCCAGGTTCCCCTAGGGCTACCTTGTTACGACTTCACCCCAGTCATGAACCACAAAGTGGTGAGCGTCCTCCCCGAAAGGTTAAACTACCCACTTCTTTTGCAGCCCACTCCCATGGTGTGACGGGCGGTGTGTACAAGGCCCGGGAACGTATTCACCGTGACATTCTGATTCACGATTACTAGCGATTCCGACTTCATGGAGTCGAGTTGCAGACTCCAATCCGGACTACGACGCACTTTTTGGGATTCGCTCACTATCGCTAGCTTGCTGCCCTCTGTATGCGCCATTGTAGCACGTGTGTAGCCCTACTCGTAAGGGCCATGATGACTTGACGTCGTCCCCACCTTCCTCCGGTTTATCACCGGCAGTCTCCCTGGAGTTCCCGACATTACTCGCTGGCAAACAAGGATAAGGGTTGCGCTCGTTGCGGGACTTAACCCAACATTTCACAACACGAGCTGACGACAGCCATGCAGCACCTGTCTCAGAGTTCCCGAAGGCACACCTGTGTCTCCACTGGCTTCTCTGGATGTCAAGAGTAGGTAAGGTTCTTCGCGTTGCATCGAATTAAACCACATGCTCCACCGCTTGTGCGGGCCCCCGTCAATTCATTTGAGTTTTAATCTTGCGACCGTACTCCCCAGGCGGTCTACTTAACGCGTTAGCTCCGAAAGCCACGGCTCAAGGCCACAACCTCCAAGTAGACATCGTTTACGGCGTGGACTACCAGGGTATCTAATCCTGTTTGCTCCCCACGCTTTCGCATCTGAGTGTCAGTGTCTGTCCAGGGGGCCGCCTTCGCCACTGGTATTCCTTCAGATCTCTACGCATTTCACCGCTACACCTGAAATTCTACCCCCCTCTACAGCACTCTAGTTCACCAGTTTCAAATGCAGTTCCGAGGTTGAGCCCCGGGCTTTCACATCTGACTTAATGAACCACCTGCATGCGCTTTACGCCCAGTAATTCCGATTAACGCTCGCACCCTCCGTATTACCGCGGCTGCTGGCACGGAGTTAGCCGGTGCTTCTTCTGTTGCTAACGTCAAGAGATAACGCTATTAACGTTACCCCCTTCCTCACAACTGAAAGTACTTTACAACCCGAAGGCCTTCTTCATACACGCGGCATGGCTGCATCAGGCTTTCGCCCATTGTGCAATATTCCCCACTGCTGCCTCCCGTAGGAGTCTGGACCGTGTCTCAGTTCCAGTGTGGCTGATCATCCTCTCAGACCAGCTAGGGATCGTCGCCTTGGTGAGCCATTACCTCACCAACTAGCTAATCCCACCTAGGCATATCTTGACGCGAGAGGCCCGAAGGTCCCCCTCTTTGGCCCGTAGGCATTATGCGGTATTAGCCATCGTTTCCAATGGTTATCCCCCACATCAAGGCAATTTCCTAGGCATTACTCACCCGTCCGCCGCTCGACGCCCATTAACGCACCCGAAGGATTGTTAGTGTCGTTTCCGCTCGACTTGCATGTGTTAGGCCTGCCGCCAGCGTTCAATCTGAGCCATGATCAAACTCTTCAATTTAAGATTTTGTGACTCAACGAATACTGACTTCAAAACTAATATTTACCGCCCTTTCGAAAAAGAACAGAAACATGTAATTCTAAAGCTATTACCATTCCAACAGAATGGTAATGAATTGACTGTGCCAAATAACCCCTCTCTATAAAGAAAGTAATTATTCGTATTGGTCACTCAGTTCATTGAAATCAATTTGTTACCGAAGTAACTGTTATTACGCTCTTTCGAAAAAGAACCAATAACGTTTTGATATTCATCAACGAGTGCCCACACAGATTGATAGGTTTAAATTGTTAAAGAGCTTCACTTGTTGAGCGTTCCTTTTAAGTAAGGAGCCTCTCTAAGTGGACGGCCATTCTAGCGAATTAACATTCAGTGTCAAACACTTTTTGAAAATTAATTTTTTGTCGCTTTCCGTCTAACTGATTGTTGCTGAAGCCTTGTGGCGTCTGCCGTCTCAGTGGTGTCGCATTATAGGGAACCCACTCAGCTTAGCAACTACTTTTTCATAAAAAATGAATAAATAGGGGTTAACTGCCTAATAGTTCACCTAAACAGAAAAAAGAGAACATTTCTGCTCTCTTTTCGCTCAAAACCCAAAAGAATTCTTAGATAAATGCGTAAGCATCTGCGTACATATGGTCACGCTTTGCTTCTTTATTCTGAGTAAACATGTCTCTTGCAGCGCCTGCCATTTCGAAACGACCCGCAATGTAGATATCGAAATCAGCTAATGATTCGAAACTTTGCGTGATTGCTTCTAATACATTACCCGTTTGGCCGTTCCAAACTTCAGGTGCTTCTTCTACTACTGGTACAAAATGCACATTGCTGTGTTTTGCTGCAATGTCGACAAGCTCTTCTTTCGCATACAGCTGACACTCATCTTTTGCACCCCAGTATAGATGAATCTCTTTTTTACTGTTCTGCGCGATGCAGTGATCGAGAATAGAGCGCACGTAGCTAAAGCCAGTACCACCAGCAATTAGTAACAGAGGACGATCGCTTTCTTCTTTAACCCACGCATCACCGTGCGGAGCATCAATAGCTATATCGCCATCTTCAGCTTGCGCTTTCTTCATTGCCTCAACGACTTCTGAAGCGTAAGCATTGTGCTCAGCTGCACCAATGTGTAACTCAAGCTCGCCTTCATGGCGACAAGGGCTGCTTGCAATCGAAAATGGACGCTTATCTTTCTCGCCCATTTCAACCATCAGATATTGGCCCGCTTTAAAAGCGACCGGTGTTTCTGGGTGAAGTAGGATTTGGTAAGTATTACAAGCCAAAGGCTCGATAGACTTCACTTTACATTTAATAGTCATGTTCTTCCTCTTACTAACCCTTAATCGGCAAAGGTTAGAACTAAATTACTTTCTGCAAATGCTTGGCAAGCAAAAATCCAACCTTGTAGCTGCTCTTTCTCTGTGAGCATGGGTTCAAGGTGGTAACTCACTTGCCCTTCTAATTTTTTGCACATGCACATCGCGCATGCACCAACTTGGCAACGGTTTGGGAAATAGATATCGCTGTTGAGCGCAGCATCCAAGACCGTTTGCCCTTTTTCTACAATAAAACTGATGTTTTCTGGGTATAAGACTACTTGGTAGCTCATGAAATTCCTAGCTGTTCCCAGATGCTATCAATCTTTTTAACAACATCAGGATCTTTTGTGATTGGAACACCCCACTCACGCAGGCATTCGCCTTCCCACTTATTGGTCGCATCTAGACCCATTTTTGAGTGTCCTGTTTCATTCTGTAGGAACAACGTATCTCTGGCCGGATCCATTCTTGTGGTCACCGCCCAAATAATGTCATTCCAATCACTCACGTTGACATCGCCGTCACACACGATAACAAACTTGTTCTCATCAAATTGAGACCAAACCGCTTCCATGATTTTCTTACCATTACCTGCAGCTTGCTTATCAATAGACACCACAACCATGTTGGCATTATCGTTTTGCAGGTGAATATCAATAATTTCAGGTTGAGTCTTGGTTAACTCAGCTAAGCTGCCCTCTATATGTTCACTATTTACAGGTGCTGATTCGACATCTGGCGATAGTGTTAACTCGGCATCCCACTTCTTAGTGATGTCTAGGCCCATCTTAGAACCTAACCCAACCACAGGTGATGCAAAATCCAATGAATCGATCGGCGTGTGCTCTATCATCAAGCTATCGCGTGACGGATCCATATGTTCACACATAGCAGCGGTCACTTGAGACCAGTCTCGTGCATTCACATCTTCATCGCACACCAATACAAACTTGGTGTACATGAATTGGCGTAAGAAAGACCATACACCCATCATCACTCGCTTAGCGTGACCTGGGTATTGCTTCTTCATGGTTACTACTGCCATTCGGTATGAACAACCTTCAGGCGGTAGATAGAAATCTTCAATCTCTGGGAACTGCTTTTGAAGAATAGGAACAAACACTTCATTTAACGCAACACCCAATACCGCAGGCTCATCAGGTGGACGGCCAGTATAGGTGCTGTGATAGATAGGGTTTTCGCGCATGGTTACATGAGTAATAGTGAACACATGGTGCTTTTCTTTCTCGTTGTAGTAACCAGTATGATCTCCGTAAGGCCCTTCGTCCGCGAACTCATTCGGGTCGATGTAACCTTCCATCACGATTTCCGCACTTGCAGGAACGTCTAAATCATTGCTGATTGATTTAACAACCTCAGTTTTACTACCGCGTAGTAAACCTGCAAATGCGTATTCCGATAAAGTATCCGGCACTGGCGTAACCGCACCAAGAATGGTGGCAGGATCTGCTCCAAACGCTACAGAGACTGGGAATGGTTTGCCTGGGTTTGTTTCCATCCAATCACGCAGATCAAGCGCTCCACCACGGTGGGCTAACCAACGCATAATGACTTTATTCTTGCCGATCTTTTGCTGGCGATAGATGCCTAAGTTTTGGCGTTTCTTATTAGGACCGCGAGTAACCGTTAATCCCCATGTTAGCAATGGCGCGACATCGTCGGCCCAACAGCTCATCACGGGGATTTTATCTAGGTCGACGTCATCACCCTGCCATATCACTTGTTGGCATGCCGCTTTACGAAGACGTTTAGCTGGCATATTTAAGACTTGCTTAAACACCGGCAGTTTATCGAGAGCGTCTTTAAAGCCTTTAGGTGGCTCAGGTTCCTTTAGGTAAGCTAACAACTTACCCACTTCACGCAGTTCTTTCACTTCCTGACGACCCATACCAATAGCCACACGATTAGGTGTACCAAATAGATTGGTTAAAACAGGCATGTCATAACCTATTGGATTTTCAAACAAAAGAGCCGGGCCACCAGCACGTAGAGTACGGTCGCTAATCTCGGTCATTTCATAGTCTGGATCGACTGGGTGAGAAATGCGTTTCAACTGACCAATACTTTCAAGATGGTCGATAAAATCACGTAAATCTTTAAAACTCATAGGACTTCTACATGCTGATTATTCTGCGCTCAGTATATCAAAAAGGGTGACGCTGAGATCCCCCTTTTTAGTGTGGTTATTGAGAGGCAAAATCCACTTTACGGTAATGCTTGCTCGATCAAAGAGCTCTTCACCTGAGGGTTATCATTTACAAGATCTTGCAACCATCGCGTATGACCTTGTTTGGCTAATTCACGGGCGACTAATGGCGCTTCATCGGCAATCGCCATCCTAGAGACAAGAAACTCCTTCACCTCTTCTGATAGCGGGTTAACCTTGGTAAGCAAAGTAATCGCTTCATCTTTCAAACGAGGGTTCTTAGTCGCAGCCATTACTTGTTCAAGTGCGAACGCTTGTTTGGTTTCAGCAAGGCGGACTAGCTCAGCTTGGCTATGATAATCGGCCTTCATTCGCCATAGAATCTTGTAGACCTCTGGGTCTTCGCTCACTTGCGCTAATCGAACCACCACCTCAGTAGAAGGTAGCCAGCTAACAATCGAGGAGGCCGTGAGTTGCTTAGTCAGATAATCAACCGCTTCAGGAGACAAACTGTCTAGCTCTCTGATTAACAATGCTTCTCGTGTTTGAACTTGATGCTCAGATCCAGATAACCACTCTTTTAGGTCGAGTTCTTGTTTCTCTGCATCTAACACAAACACCAGCGTCTTCTGGTCTTGGCGCCACTGTTTGATGAGCCGGTTGGCAATCGAAGGGTAATTAAAGGCAGGTACCGTAAACTCATAACCATCTCCACGCTCTAAAACTTGGTAAGTTGGCGTGATAGCGAGTTGCTGCTCAATGAAGATAGACATCTTGGGGGTGAGGACAATTTTTTGCTGTTCGAGCTTCTTCAAGAGTTGGTAACGAGCCACTTCTTGTTGGGGAAATGTCAGACGCTCAAGCGCGAAGCGCAGAGAATTGACTTCGTCACGTACGACAAATTCGAGTAATTCAGCAGTTTTCAGTTTTACTTGATCATTCTCAAGCCAAGACTCTACTGTAATTGGAGACATCTCGGTGGCATAGCTCATACCGACCGGGGAAAGTAACAGTGAAGTAGACAGGAGTAATGATGACAACAGTCCATGTTGCATTTTAACTTCCTTTTAACACTTTTGCTCATTCTGCAAGCTGTCGCTATAAAATGCAAATAAAAAGCGCCACCCGAAGGCAGCGCTTTTTAATAACTATCAGCTAATCAAGACTACTGACGACGCATTGCGTCAAAGAACTCATCGTTCGTTTTAGTCATTGCTAACTTGTCGATAAGGAATTCCATTGCATCAGTTTCGCCCATAGGGTGAACAATCTTACGCAGGATCCACATCTTCTGTAATTCATCGCTCTTAGTAAGAAGCTCTTCACGACGAGTACCAGAGCGGTTGAAATCAATCGCTGGGAATACACGTTTTTCAGCAATCTTACGGTTAAGGTGCAGTTCCATGTTACCTGTACCTTTAAATTCTTCGTAGATTACTTCATCCATCTTAGAACCAGTATCAACCAGTGCTGTTGCGATGATAGTTAAGCTACCACCTTCTTCTACGTTACGTGCCGCACCGAAGAAACGCTTTGGACGATGTAGAGCATTCGCATCAACACCACCAGTAAGAACTTTACCTGATGAAGGAATCACAGTGTTGTAAGCACGAGCTAGACGAGTGATTGAGTCCAGTAGGATAACCACGTCTTTTTTGTGTTCAACAAGACGCTTCGCCTTCTCGATTACCATTTCTGCTACTTGTACGTGGCGAGATGCTGGCTCATCGAAAGTCGATGCGATTACTTCGCCTTTAACTAGGCGCTGCATTTCTGTTACTTCTTCTGGACGCTCATCGATAAGTAGAACCATTAGTTCACACTCAGGATGGTTGCGTGCAATGCTTTGTGCAATATTTTGCAGAAGCATTGTTTTACCTGCTTTAGGCGGAGCAACAATCAGACCACGCTGGCCTTTACCTATAGGTGAAGCAAGGTCAAGAATTCGAGCTGTGATATCTTCAGTCGCACCATTACCCGCTTCCATCACCATACGTTCGTTGGCGTGAAGAGGAGTCAGGTTTTCAAAAAGGATTTTGTTACGAGCGTTGTCTGGCTTGTCGTAGTTAACCGTGTTTACTTTAAGCAGTGCAAAGTAACGTTCGCCATCTTTAGGTGGACGGATTTTACCGCCAATCGAGTCACCGGTGCGAAGGTTAAAACGACGAATCTGGCTTGGTGATACGTAAATATCATCTGGCCCAGCAAGGTACGAACTGTCGCCGCTACGCAGGAAACCAAAACCGTCTTGAAGAATTTCTAGAACACCATCACCAAAGATGTCTTCACCACTTTTTGCATGCGCTTTAAGGATGGAGAAGATAATGTCTTGTTTTCTTAGGCGAGCTTGATTTTCAAGACCTAGGCTTTCGCTAAGTTTAACAAGTTCAGACACAGGTCTGTTCTTCAGTTCAGTAAGATTCATAGTGGTGGAAGTTTGTTTAGTCAAAATAGGATCTGTTTTCTTAAGTTAAGAAGGAGTTGGTCACAGGATCGACCAAGAAGAGAAATTCGTTCAATTAACGTGCGATAAATTAGCACTAAAACTAAGACTAGTCCATAGCTTAGAAAAAACAAAACCGCGCATTTGTTAACTGCGCGGTTTCTTTTCAAAGGCTCACCTAGTTAAAGGTTAGCGTCTAGGAACTCTTTAAGTTGAGTTTTAGACAATGCACCAACTTTAGTTGCTGCTACGCCGCCATCTTTGAAAAGAAGCAGCGTTGGAATGCCACGAATACCAAATTTTGGTGGAGTTCCAGCATTTTGGTCGATATTTAATTTACCGATTGTGAGCTTGCCTTCGTACTCGTTTGCGATTTCATCAAGAATCGGCGCAATCATTTTACATGGACCACACCATTCTGCCCAAAAATCAACAAGAACAGGGCCTGCAGCATTGATTACATCGTTATCAAAACCGTCATCAGTTAGCTGCAAAATCTTATCACTCATCTTCCACTCCAATGTATTTTTTAGAACTGGTTGGATGATAACCAGTAAATAGATGCCCTATTGGAATGTATTTACTTTCGTATTGCAAGCTTAAGCTGATATTCTATAGCAATGAAAAAGACGCATATCACAGAGCAAAAGTTCGCCGACTTGGATTTACTTCCTCAAGTCATTGAAGGATTGGAGAAAAAAGGGTTCGATTATTGTACCCCTATCCAAGCCTTGGCGCTCCCGGTACTGCTCACCGGCCAAGACATTGCAGGCCAGGCCCAAACGGGTACTGGTAAAACGCTTGCGTTTCTAACTGCTACTTTTAACCACCTGCTAAAAACACCTGAGCATGAAGGGCGTAAGCCTAACCAGCCACGTGCAATTATTATGGCACCAACGCGTGAACTCGCGATTCAGATCTACAACGATGCTGACTCTCTGGTTGAAAGCACGGGTATCAAAGCAGCACTCGCTTACGGTGGCGAAAGCTACGACAAGCAGCTAGGTAAAATCGAAGAAGGCGCAGATATCTTAATTGGTACTACTGGCCGTATCATCGATTTCTACAAGCAGAAGGTATTTAACCTTAACCACATTCAAGCTGTTGTTCTTGACGAAGCTGATCGCATGTTCGATCTTGGTTTCATCAAAGACATCCGCTTCTTGTTCCGCCGTATGCCTGAGCCAAAAGATCGCCTGAACATGCTGTTCTCTGCGACGCTTTCTTACCGCGTACAAGAGCTAGCGTTCGAGCACATGCACAACCCAGAGCACGTGGTTGTTGAGCCTGAGCGTAAAACAGGTCACCGCATTCAAGAAGAGCTGTTCTACCCTTCTAACGAACATAAGATGGCTCTTCTGCAAACGTTAATCGAAGAAGAATGGCCAGATCGCGCAATCATCTTCGCTAATACGAAGCACAAATGTGAATCAGTTTGGGGCCACTTGGCTGCCGATGGTCACCGTGTAGGCCTGCTAACTGGCGATGTTCCTCAGAAGAAACGTGAAAAAATTCTTGAGCAGTTCACCAAAGGTGATGTTGACCTTCTTGTCGCAACTGATGTTGCAGCTCGTGGCCTACACATTCCTCAAGTAACACACGTATTCAACTTCGACCTACCTGATGATTGCGAAGATTACGTTCACCGTATCGGTCGTACAGGTCGTGCTGGTGAAAGCGGTCACTCGATCAGCTTTGCTTGTGAAGATTACGCAATCAACTTGCCACCAATCGAAGAATACATTGAGCATGCTATCCCAATGTCTGACTACGATGCTTCTGCACTACTAGAAGATCTGCCAGCACCGATGCGCTTACGTACACGTAACCCGCAACAACGCCGCTCAAACAACAATGGCCCACGCAACGGTAACCGTAAACCAAACCAGAACCGTCGCCCACGCCAACCGCGTCATAACAAGGAAGCTTAGTCGCTTATGAGTCAAACAGTGTCACCCCCGCTTTATGCTGCAATCGACCTCGGGTCGAACAGTTTTCATATGCTCGTTGTGCGTCACATCGATGGCAGCGTACAAACCATGGCTAAGATTAAGCGTAAAGTGCGTTTAGCAGCAGGCTTAAATGAAAATAATGCGCTTAGTACAGAAGCTATGCAGCGCGGTTGGGACTGTTTGAGTCTCTTTGCAGAGCGACTGCAAGATATTCCGAAAGAAAATATCCGCATTGTGGGTACAGCGACCCTACGTACCGCTATCAATGTGGATATATTTCTAGAGAAAGCGAACCAGATTCTTGGTTACGACATCAATGTTATCTCTGGTGAAGAAGAAGCTGCGACTATTTACAAAGGCGTAGCACACACTTCTGGTGGCAGTGGCCGCCGACTAGTGGTTGATATTGGTGGCGCAAGCACCGAAATGATCATAGGTGAAGGCTTCTCAGCGAAAGCACTAACTAGCCTGAAGATGGGCTGTGTTACCTGGCTTGAGCGTCACTTTAAAGATCGCCAATTAACCGCAACCAACTTTAACAATGCCATTGAAGCGGCTAAGTCTACGTTGGCTCCTATTCTAGATAGCTACACTGATATCGGATGGGATGTGTGTGTTGGTGCCAGTGGTACCGTTCAAGCACTGCAAGAAATCATGTTGGCGCAAGGCATGGATGAAGTCATTACTCATGCCAAACTTAAGCGTCTACAGAAACAAGCTATGATTACCGAGCGCTTGGAAGAGCTAGAAATAGAAGGATTGACCCTAGAGCGTGCATTAGTGTTCCCAAGTGGCCTTTCTATTCTTATCGCTATTTTTGAGCTACTTGAAATTGATTCAATGACACTCGCAGGCGGTGCACTCCGTGAAGGCCTAGCCTACGAGATGGTGGATGAACTTCGCCAAGAAGATATTCGTGCGCGTACCGTCAAGAGCGTGCAATCACGCTACCAAATGGACGTAAGCTACGGTGAACAAGTTGCTGTCGTCGCACAAACTCTGTTAGAGCAAGCGGGCGCCGAAGAGTGGGTTTCAGAACCTCAAGCTGGCGTGCTATTGCAAACCGCAGCTAAGCTTCATGAGATTGGTTTAACCATCGATTTCAAAAAAGGCGGCGAGCACAGCGCTTACCTACTGCAGAACTTAGACCTGCCAGGCTTTACTCGAGCGCAAAAGCACTACTTGGGTGAGTTAACACGTCGCTACCGTGAACAGTTAACCTCATTGCCAGAGCAACATGCAATCTCAGGCACCAGCAGCAAGCGTATTTTACGAATTCTGCGTTTAGCTATTTTGCTGACCCACCGTCGCAATCCAGCGCTAGAGCCTGAGTTTAAGCTTGCAACCGATGGTAACAACCTGACCTTAACGCTTTCTAAGCAATGGCTAGCAGACAACCCGCTGACCGCTGCTGAGCTAGAGATCGAGTCGAATAGACAAACCGATATTGGCTGGCCATTGAATATTGAATGCCTCTGATATTAGTATCTGACGCTAGAAATTAAAAAAGCCCAAGTTAGTAGCCTAACTTGGGCTTTTTCTTATCGCTGCATTAATGCTTTGTGTTACAAATCTCAAACTTAAGCGTTAACACCTGTCGCTTTAAAATCAGGGTTCACTGCGGTTAACTTCTTAACCACGTAATTAAGAAGCACACCGTACATCGGCACGAACAAACCTAAGCTAATGATGAGTTTGAATCCGTAATCAACCAACGCAATCTCAGTCCAGTGCTCAGCCATGAATGGATCTGGGCTTTGGTAGAAGGCAATCGCAAAGAACGCGATGGTATCAATGGCATTACCAAAAAGTGTCGAACACGTTGGCGCAACCCACCATTGCTTCATTTGGCGTAAGCGGTTGAACACATGCACATCCAAGATCTGACCGAGCAAATAAGCCATGAAGCTTGCCGCTGCGATGCGTGCAACAAACAGGTTGAACTCGCCTAGTTGGCTAAAGCCTTGGAATGAACCTTCAAAGAACACCACAGACAATAAATAAGAAACGGCCAGTGCAGGCAACATCACTAAGAAAATAATTTTACGAGCAAGCTGCGCGCCAAAAATGCGTACTGTGAGATCGGTCGCTAGGAAGATAAACGGGAAAGTGAAAGCACCCCAAGTGGTGTGCATACCGAAGACGGTAAAAGGTAGCTGAACCAAATAGTTGCTTGACGCAATAATCACCAAATGGAACAAAACTAATAGTGCTAGGGCTTTGCGCTGTTGCGCAGGGGTAAAGTTACTCATGCTGTACCTTTTTAGTTTGGTTTGGGGGTGAGGGAACCCAAATCGAGTCATTTCTTCGAATAAACTAAGAAAGCTCTTACCAATAATGTGAATTAAAAATGTTTCTATAAATTGCTCTGCTGAGCGGCGGGCGATTATACATTAATCAATTTTGGCTGCAATGGTGAGAACAAACGCAAACGTTTATCCTCACTTTTATTGGTGAACGACGCTAGAAGCTCTGTTTTTTAAAGCTATGTTTTTAGAAGCGATGCTAAACGTTAGAAACCACGCTTGAAGTTAGAAACCATGCCAAAAGTTAGAAACCGCGCTTGAAAAGCGTCGCGAGATAATCAAACTCTTCTCGGCTTTCTTCCGCGTTTAGCGACTCAAACCAAATTGATTCGCTGTAATGCTCAGACTTTAAAAACATTCGACAATCTTCAAAATCAATCAACCAAGAGTGCATATCGGCGTCCCATTGTTTTTCAACTATAGACGCTGACAGTAACGCCACTAGCTTTTCACCTAACACTTCGTAAGAATCAAAATCAAAACTCGGAGACGTAATCAATAAACGCCCTTCCTCAGCCAAATACTCTCTTAAGCCAAATTCTGTTTGTGTTGTCATGTCCCTATTAACCTTATTCTTTTTCTATAAACTAACCGTTCTTATAAGCTAAACGCTTCTGAAAACTAGCAATCAGCCAATTAGCCGTGTGTGGTGATGTGTTCTTGAATCAAATCTAAGAATGGATCAGCGTACTTATCGAGTTTGCGTTGACCGACACCATTCACTGCCAGCATCTCACCATAAGATGTGGGTAGGATTTCAGCCATATCAATCAGCGTCGCATCACTGAATACCACATAAGGTGGTAAGCCATCTTCATCAGCAATCGACTTACGCAGCTTACGCAGTTTCGCAAACAGCTTCTTATCGTAGTTCTTACTGCTCAGCTTGTCGGACTTCGCATTACGCACCGCGGTATCTAAACGAGGAACAGCCAACTCCAAAGACATCTCACCACGCAGTAACGGGCGGGCTTCTTCTGTTAACTGTAATGTCGAGTTACGAGTAATGTTCTGGAACAGCAAGCCTTTGTGAATCAACTGACGGAAGATACTGATCCAGTAATCATGACTATGGTCGCGGCCAATACCGTAAGTAGACAATTTATCGTGGCCATTATCACGGACACGGATGTTCTGCATGCCACGCATAACTTCGACCACGTAGCCCATACCAAACGACTGATTGACACGGTACACACAAGACAATGCCTTCTGCGCTTCTTTAGTCGCATCAAAATGCTTAGGTGGATCGAGGCAGATATCGCAGTTGCCACATTGCTTCTCGCGATATTCGCCAAAATAGTTCAATAGAACCTGACGACGACAGGTTTGCGCTTCGGCAAAGGCACTCATCGCGTTCAGCTTGTGCATCTCGACTTGTTTCTGTGGGCCTTCTTCTTTCTCATCCAGCATGCGACGCAGCCAACCCATATCAGCCGGGTCAAACAGCATCATTGCTTCAGCAGGCAAGCCATCACGACCCGCACGGCCAGTCTCTTGATAGTAAGATTCGATATTGCGTGGAATATCAAAGTGCACCACAAAGCGCACGTTGGGTTTATTGATACCCATACCGAAGGCCACAGTCGCTACCACGATCTGAATATCATCACGTTGGAAAGCTTCTTGAACGTAAGCACGTTCGTCGGTATCCATGCCAGCATGGTAACCCGCAGCGCGAATACCGTTATTGCACAGCTTCTCGGTCACCATCTCCACTTTCTTGCGACTACCACAGTAGATGATGCCGCAATTGCCTTTCTGTGTTTCTAGGTAGCGAACCACCTGTGACACGGGCTTATGCTTCTCAACCAAGTTGTAACGAATATTAGGGCGATCGAAGCTACCTAAATGCGTATGCGGATCCACCAACTGCAAACGCGAGATAATATCTTTGCGCGTTGCATCATCAGCGGTTGCCGTTAGCGCCATATAAGGCACATCCGGAAAATACTGTTTAAGCTGGCCTAATGATGCATATTCAGGGCGGAAATCGTGTCCCCACTGAGAGATACAGTGCGCTTCATCGACCGCAATCATCGAAAGCGGTAAGCCTTGTAGACGCTCGATAAAGTCACGCATCAACACGCGCTCTGGCGAGACATACACCATTTTCAACTGACCTGAGTTCATACGATTAAAGACCGAAATCAGGTTCTCTCGCGGCATCGACGAGTTAATGCACTCTGCCGCGACACCGTTGGCTTTCAACTGATCAACCTGGTCTTTCATCAACGAAATCAGCGGTGAGATAACCAGAGTCAGCCCTTCACGAACCAAAGCCGGGATTTGGTAACACAGAGATTTACCGCCACCGGTTGGCATAATCACCAAGCTGTCTTTGCCCTCAACGGCCAAATCAATGACCTCTTGCTGACCATCGCGAAAGCTTTGATAGCCGAACACATCTTGCAAGATGGTTTGCGCATCATTCGCGGGAGTTGGTATTTGCTCAGCAATCAGAGTGGCGGTCATTATGGTTCCTAATCGAGGTATGAAATCAGCAAGCATCTTCGGCAAGCAAGTCGCACATTGTAGAGGGGAACGCTGGCGAATTAAACCGCAAATTGTTAGGTGAAAAGGGTTATCGCTCCTATACTGACCAACTCTCTTATAAATCTTATTAATAAGCACTCAGTGCTAGAGAAAGATGCATGACACAGGAAGAACAACAACGTACGCGCCAGGGAGTTTTGCTTGCCGTCGGCGCCTACACCATGTGGGGGATCGCCCCTATATATTTCAAATCTTTAAGTGACGTATCCCCGTTAGAGATCCTTAGCCACCGTGTAGTATGGTCCTTTTTCCTACTCGCTTTCTTACTGCACATTGGCCGCAGCTGGCGTAAAGTCCGCGACATCCTGACCTCGAAACCAAAAATGCTCTATTTGGTGGCGACGTCTATTTTGGTGGGCGCTAACTGGCTTATTTTTATTTGGGCGGTGAATTCCAATCACATGCTTGATGCCAGCTTGGGGTATTACATCAACCCACTGATTAACGTGTTGCTCGGGATGCTCTTCCTCGGCGAACGCTTACGTAAGCTGCAATGGTTTGCAGTGGCTCTTGCTGCGATTGGCGTATTAATCCAATTAATTGCCTTCGGTTCAGTGCCGATCGTCGCCATTGCCCTAGCCTTTAGCTTCGGTTTTTATGGCTTACTGCGTAAAAAGGTGAGCTTAGAAGCGCAAACAGGTTTGTTCATTGAGACTCTGGTTATGTTGCCTCTCGCAGCAACGTACCTACTGTTTATTGCTGATAGCCCAACCTCGGACTTCTCAATGAACCCGATGCAACTCAATCTATTATTGGTTGCGGCTGGTGTTATTACCACCATTCCACTGCTGTGCTTTACTGGCGCTGCAACACGCTTGAAGCTATCGACCCTCGGCTTCTTCCAGTACATTGGACCAAGCTTAATGTTCTTGCTAGCGGTGCTGATTTATGGCGAAGCGTTTACCAGTGACAAAGCGATTACCTTCGCCTTTATTTGGGGAGCGTTGGTGATATTCAGCTTTGACGGTCTGCGTAACAACAGAAAGAACAAACGCGCTAAGCAGTAACACTGATCGTTTTTTACAAGACAATACCTTAATACGAAGATAAGCTTGGTTGAATTGATGACTATTTGACCAAGCTTTTTTGTACCATGGATAAAGTCCACTATTACTCTACCCCAACAGAAGATATCAGCCTGATCCAAGCTCAATACCAAGAGTTTGCTTTCCAGCGCCACTATCATTTGGACTTTCACATTGGTTTAATTACCCAAGGACAACAGAAATTCGTCTATAAAGGGACGAGCCATAATGTTGGTGCTGGCCAAGTTGTTATCATGCCACCCGATGAGCTGCATGATGGGCACTCCAAACTCGATTCGGGTTATCAAGTCAGTGTGTTTGCAGTTTCTCCCCAATGGTTTCAAGATCTTGCCGATCCCAAGAAGAATGGTCACACATTAGGCTTTTCTGAGTTGATCCTCTCCGATCAAGCTGCATTTTCACAATTACGCAACTTACACGGCCTATTAATCCATCAAAACATCAGCCAGCTCGCTCAAGATTGTTTACCTTTCGAAGGGTTCTCGACGATTGTCGATCGTTATGCGAAATTTGGATCGAAGAGTGACATCAAACTGGGTAATCAATCGATTGATACGCTAAAAGACTACTTGATGGCGAACTTGGATCAACCAGTGCGATTAGAACAATTGTCTGAGTTGTGTGGTTTAACCACGACTCAATTCCAACGCCATTTTAAAAACAGAATGGGCATTACGCCTTATGCATGGCTGAGCCGTTTACGTATGGAACAGAGCATGCGTCTGATTAAGTCTGGGATATGTGGTACCAAGGTCGCGCACCAAGTAGGCTTCTATGACCAAGCACACTTCTCTAAGGCTTTCAAAACCACGTTCGGTGTACCACCCTCACAAATCAACTAAGTGTTGATAATTTACAATTGCTCGATTTCAAATCACGGTAAGCTACGCTCAATACGATTACTTATTTAAAAATAGCGGCAACGTTATTGAGAACTGACGATGAACGAAGTCACCATACTGATCACCCTAGCCTCTATCCACTTCATCGCTTTGATGAGCCCCGGCCCTGATTTTGCGTTAGTCGTGCAAAATGCGACGCGTCACGGACGCCAGACAGGCTTGTACATTGCGCTTGGTTTATCTTGCGGGATCTTACTGCACTCATTACTGAGCCTGACGGGAATCAGTTACCTAGTCCACCAGCAACCCACATTGTTTGCCATTATCCAACTAGCCGGCGGTAGCTACTTACTGTACTTAGGTTACGGAGCACTTAAAGCAACCTGGCAAATCATTCAGAACCACGACGATGACGACGATACCGTCAATTCCAACGATCTGATTCTGACCAATAAGCGTCAGGCATTTTCGAAAGGGTTTGCGACCAATATTCTCAACCCAAAGGCTTTGGTGTTCTTTATTAGTTTAATGTCGAGCCTAGTGCCTGCCGACATGTCTCTGTCAGGTAAAGGCTTTGCGCTTATCATCCTATTTGGTCTGTCTCTGTTTTGGTTCTCACTACTGGCTTGGATGCTTTCGACTAAAGCATTGCAAAAGAAACTCAGCGAAGCAACGGTATACATCGATGGCTTATGTGGCGTGGTATTCAGCCTTATTGGCGTGAGTATTCTTTGGCAGTCGCTGTCCGGTTTAATCGCTTAAATTCGAATCAAGATTACAATTCGTTAACAACACTCTGGCTATCTCATCTTTCCACTGCCAATCTAGCTCTGCATATTAAAAGGAGAAGATCATGCAGTGGAAAATAAAACTAACAACCCTCGCCACTTCTACCCTACTTTTTGCCTCTCACGTCAGTTGGGCAAATCAAGCTGCCGATTCCGTCGCACCCGAACAAAGTAGTGGTTTAGAAACCAAACAGCTCATTAAAGCCAACGATTGGATGGTCACCGCGGCCAACCCTCTTGCCACACAAGCCGGTGCTGATGTACTTGCTCGTGGTGGTAACGCGATTGACGCCATGGTTGCTGTGCAGCTTATGCTTGGCTTAGTGGAACCTCAGTCTTCAGGTATTGGTGGCGGCGCGTTCCTTGTTTATTTTGATGGCAAGGACAAGCAACTCAAAACCTACGATGGCCGTGAAACTGCACCACTTGATGCCACACCACGTCTATTCCAAGACGAAAACGGCCAACCGCTTAAATTCTATGATGCCGTGGTTGGCGGTCGTTCTGTTGGCACGCCAGGCACGGTGCAATTACTGTGGGACACTCACCAGAAGTACGGCAAGCTCGAATGGGCATCACTGATTAAGCCTATTGCTCAGCTGGCTGAAGAAGGTTTTACTATTAGTCCACGTTTAGCCACCTTGATTGAAAATGACCAACAGCGACTAAGCCGCTTTGCCACTACCAAAGCCTACTTCTTCAATGCCGATGGCAGCCCGAAAACAGCTGGCACGCAACTTAAGAACCCAGAGTACGCGGCAACGTTAAACGCTATTTCTAAGAACGGTGCTAAGGCCTTTTACCAAGGTGAGATTTCTACCGACATCATCAATACCGTGCAAACAGCGAAAGGTAACCCGGGCGTATTAGCACAGAAAGACTTCGACGCTTATTCGATTAAGCAGCGCGAGCCGGTTTGTTCTGCTTATGAAAGCTACCAAGTGTGCGGAATGGGTCCACCAAGTTCAGGTGCATTAACGGTTGGGCAGATCTTAGCGATGACCGAGCAGTTTGATCTTAAATCATGGGGACCAAACGACGCTAAATCTTGGCAAGTGTTAGCAGATGCTTCTCGCCTAGCCTTTGCAGACCGTGGTATGTACATGGCGGATCAAGATTATGTGCCAATGCCTACCCAAGGGTTAGTGAATACTGACTATTTGCAGGAACGTGCTCAGTTAATTACCGCAGGTAAGGCATTGGCAAGCGCATCTTCAGGCACACCGCCGTGGGATCACGCCATGCAGAGAAGCCAAGATGTTTCTATTGAATTACCGTCCACCAGCCACTTCAATATTGTCGATAGCGATGGCAATGTCGTGTCGATGACCGCCACCATTGAGAATGCCTTTGGCTCACGCTTGATGGTAAGAGGCTTCCTACTCAACAACGAACTGACGGATTTCTCATTCAAGACCCATAACGATGGTAAGCCTATCGCCAACCGACTTGAACCGGGTAAGCGTCCGCGCTCTTCAATGGCACCGACCATCATCATGCAAGACGATAAACCTTACATGGCAATTGGCTCTCCGGGAGGCAGCCGTATCATAGGTTATGTGGCACAAGCCATTATTGCCCATACCCAATGGGACATGGATATTCAGCAAGCCATCAATCAACCGCACTTCCTAAACCGCTTCGGTACCTTAGATTTGGAAAAAGGAACATCAGCGGAAAACTTCAAACCTGAGCTAGAAAAGATGGGATTTGAGGTCAACGTTCGCGATCTTAACTCTGGTTTACACGCGATTCGCATCACAAAAGATGGTTTAGAAGGCGCTGCAGACCCTCGTCGTGAAGGTGCAGCCATTGGTCAGTAGGGAATAATCCTCCCTTTTTACTCGCTGCCTTGTGCGAGATCTCTCACAAGGCAGTGAGTAAATATCGATATTTGATGACGAAATTGGTCACCTAGATTCCCTAACCAATTGAAATAAAACGATATGTATATTTATCATTCAAATAATTATATAGAAATTCGCTTATGCACCATTGCTGATAAATAAGGAATCGGTAATATGAATGGAGTCGGAAGGATGCTGACACGGAACAGGAAACGCCAAGGACTTGGTTATCTTCAGGATGAAGATTCGATTACTCAGGATGAATAATCGGCATGGATAGCGAAATGGACATTGAATGGACGCAATAGTAACTAGGATGGTTGCTACTAAGGAAAGACAATGGACACCTCTGGACGAGGAAAGGACTGAACATCAGGATGATGAAAGGACACCGCTCAAGGAACAAGTGACGCGCGCTAACGAGGATTGTTGGCAGATCAGGATAAGATCAAGGACACCGCTAGGAAGGCGACGAAAGGAATACGCTGAAGGATAACAGCACACTATCATGGATTTGATGCATGGAGCACACTTAGTAGCCGGATTGCTGCGAGTAAGACTATAGACCCCGATGAGCGCAAGCTCTCGGGGTTTTTCTTTATCTGTCGTTTCACTTATTCTTCTCTCAAACAAATAAATCAAAGACCTTTAATTACAATTCTGACATTTAAAGCATTCACTTCTTAACCACTTCCGAGTAACGTAAGTCTTACTAGGCTCAACTAGTTTCATAACCATAATTAAACTAAGGACAAATTCATGTCACACGTTACCTTCAAAGGCGCTGCTGTACCACTAACAGGCACATTCCCACAAACTGGCGAACAAGCACCAAGCTTTGCACTGACTGCAGGCGACCTTTCTGAACTGACTCTTGCTTCTCTTGAAGGCAAGAAAGTGGTTCTAAACATCTTCCCAAGCATCGACACAGCAACTTGTGCAACGAGCGTACGTACGTTCAACGCAAAAGCAGCAGAACTTGAGAACACGGTTGTTGTTTGTATTTCGGCTGACCTACCGTTTGCCGCTGGCCGTTTCTGCGAACTAGAAGGCATTGAAGGCGTTCAACACGCTTCAACTTTCCGTTCTCCTGCATTCGCATCAGACTACGGCGTGGCGATTGCTGAAGGCCCACTAGCAAGCCTAACAACACGTGCAGTTGTCGTTGTTGATGAAAAAGGTGTGGTAACACACAGCGAGTTAGTTGCAGAGATCACTGAAGAACCAAACTACGAAGCGGCACTTGCAGCACTGTAAGTCTCACTTTGAGGCAACAATGTCTTCAGCTCGTATTAACCTAATTTAGGTCGGTATCGAGCAATAAAAAAAGAGCAGCCATTGGCTGCTCTTTCTGTTTTTTATACGGATTACTTTTCAATGCTGAATAGTTTCAGATATCGAACTGTTTTCTACATGCTGAAGTAGCAGATTACAACTGTTCTAAACGAGCATAAGCCGTTACTAACCACTTGATGCCTTCACCGTTAAACGCGACTTGAACTCGACTCTGCGGGCCACTTCCCTCGAAGTTGATGATAGTGCCTTCACCAAACTTAGGGTGCTTAACGCGAGAACCCAAACTAAAACCTGTTTCGTTAAAGTTCTCTTTCACGGCGGTTTGGCTAAAGCGGCCACTGCTTGCAGGACGGCTCACTTGCGCTTTCATACGAACCTCATCCAGACAGGTCTCTGGTAGTTCACGAATAAAGCGTGACGGTTTGTGGTACTTGTCCTGACCGTACAAACGACGCATCTCAGCGTAAGTGATGTAAAGCTTCTCCATCGCACGAGTCATGCCTACGTAACACAGACGACGCTCTTCTTCTAAACGCCCCGCTTCTTCGGCAGACATCTGACTTGGGAACATACCTTCTTCAACGCCAACCATGAATACCATTGGGAACTCTAGGCCTTTGGCGCTGTGCAAAGTCATTAACTGAACCGCATCATCAAACTCATCAGCTTGGCCTTCACCCGCTTCCAAAGCCGCATGAGTTAAGAATGCTGTTAGCATGCTCATTTCATCCGCTTCTTCTGGTTTTTCAAACTGACGCGTTGCCGTTACTAATTCTTCCAAGTTCTCAATACGTGCCTTCGACTTCTCGCCCTTCTCTTGCTCGTACATCGCAAACAAGCCCGACGATTTGATCACGTGGTCGGTTTGCTCATGAAGCCTCAGTTCTATGGTGTCATCTTCAAGCGCATTGATAAGCTCGATAAAGCGGCTCAATGCACCCGCAGCACGGCCTGGAAGCACTTGCTCTTCTATCAGAGCAATACTGGCTTGCCACATGGTTGCACCACGGTCACGCGCCGCAAGACGAATCGTTTCTAACGTTTTATCACCCAAACCACGCGTTGGCGTATTGACGACACGTTCGAATGCCGCATCATTGCTGCGGTTACTCATTAAGCGCAGGTAGCTCAAGGCATCTCTGATTTCTTGACGCTCGAAGAATCGCATGCCGCCATAGATTCGGTAAGGTAGACCACCTTGAATCAAAGCTTCTTCAAGCACACGAGATTGGGCATTGTTACGATAAAGCATCGCGGTATCTTCTAGCGCACCGCCTTTCTCTTGCCACTCTTTGATTTTGCTGACCGTGAAACGCGCTTCATCTAACTCGTTATAAGCCGAGTAAACTGAGATTGGCTCGCCATCGTTGCCATCGGTCCACAGCTCTTTACCCATACGCTCAGTGTTGTTCGAGATAAGCTCGTTCGACGCCTGCAGAATGGTTTTGGTTGAACGGTAGTTTTGTTCGAGTCGAACCGTTGAAGCTCCTGGGAATTCATCCAAGAACTTCTGAATATTTTCAATCTTGGCACCACGCCAGCCATAGATAGATTGGTCATCATCACCCACGATCATCACGCGACAATCCGGGCCCGCCATCATACGTAACCAAGCGTATTGGATGTTGTTGGTATCTTGAAATTCGTCGACAAGGATATGCTTGAAGCGAGCTTGGTAGTGCTCTCGGATGTGTTTCTTATCGCGCAATAGTTCATGCGATCTCAACAAGATTTCCGCAAAGTCGACCAAGCCAGCACGGTCACATGCTTCTTGGTAAGCAGAATAGATCTTTAACCACGTTTGAGTTATTGGATCATGGTAGGCGTCGATGTGATTTGGGCGTAATCCCTCGTCTTTCTTGCCATTGATCCACCAAGAAGCTTGTTTTGCAGGCCACTGCTTTTCATCAAGGTTTTGCGCCTTGATTAAACGACGTAGCAAACGAATCTGATCATCTGAATCAATGATCTGGAAATCTTCTGGCAGTTTTGCATCTAGGTAGTGAGCACGAAGGATGCGGTGACAAATACCGTGGAAGGTACCGTTCCACATACCCGACGAGCTACCCATCATCAACTCTTCAATACGACCACGCATCTCTGCTGCCGCTTTGTTGGTGAAGGTAACCGACATGATAGAGAACGGCGATGCTTGCTCTACGCTTTGCAGCCAAGCGATGCGATGCACCAACACTCGCGTTTTACCACTGCCAGCACCTGCCAGAATAAGTAGGTTTTCTAAAGGTGCTGCGACCGCCTCACGTTGTTTATCGTTTAGGCCATCGAGTAAAAGCGAAGGATCTATCATTGGATATGCTCACTACTGGGTATTTATACATAAAAGCTGATTATAACCTAAACACTAGGCTGCGTTTAGGATAATAAGAAGAAAAAACAATCAAAAAATAACATCATATAATCAGCAACTTAATAGCTAATACATCATTAATATTGATATTTTTTATAATGCAGTGAAATTATTTCCGAGTTCTTCCTATCCTTTTTAGTAAGCAAGTTAACAACTTATTAACCTGCGATATAAAAATACTATTAAGTCCTAGAGGGAATGACTATGAAAAATTCTAATCTTGCTGTTACAGCTGCAATCACAAGTGTACTAGCGTTCGGCGGTGCAGTTCTTACATCAGCACCTGCGGAAGCAGCAGCAAAAGAGAAATGCTACGGCGTTGCAAAAGCTGGCCAAAATGATTGTGCAACCAAAACAAGTTCATGTGCGGGTACAGCCAAAGAAGACAACCAATCCGATGCATTCGTGGTCGTTCCTAAAGGACTGTGTGGCAAATTATCAGGTGGTAACACTCAATCATCATAATTGAGCTGCTTAGTATGGTGAGCTGACATTCAGCTCACCTCCACTTCCTATTAGGAGAATCGTTGTGACTCAAACTCTTCATCCCAACGCAGGGGTTGGCCTTAGAACACCGCACTTGGACTTCTTTAGCCAAAACCCAGCTTTAGTGAGTTGGTTAGAGGTGCACAGCGAGAACTACTTTTTAGCTCAATCACCGCAACGTCAACAACTGAGAGAGATTCGCCACGCACACAACATAAGTTGTCACGGCGTTGGATTGTCGCTAGGTTCTGTTGAGCGCATCAATCAACATCATCTGATGCAGTTAAAAGACCTGATTGATGATATCGAGCCCTTCTTGGTTTCTGATCATCTAAGCTGGAGTCAGACCGGCGGTCATTACTTCAATGACTTGTTACCGCTGCCTTATACCGAAGAGGCGTTAGAAGTCTTCTGCCGCAATGTCATCGAGGTTCAAGACGGCCTGCAACGCCCTATGCTGATTGAGAACCCATCGAGTTACCTTGCCTTCAAGCATTCAACCATCCCAGAGTGGGAATTTTTGGCCGAGGTACAGAAGCGCACCGAATGTCGCCTCTTACTCGATTTCAATAATATTTTTGTCTCATCTTTTAATCATGGTTTCAGCTGTGAAAAGTACTTAAGCGGAATTCCTGCAGACAAAGTGGAAGAGATTCACTTGGCAGGTTTTACCAAAAAGAAACTCGAACAAGGTGAGATCTGGATAGACACCCACAGTAAACCTGTCTGTGACGAAGTGTGGAAACTCTACACTGACTGGATAGCACAACATGGGTTGCGCCATACCTTGATTGAGTGGGATTTAGATATCCCAGAGCCACAAATTTTATTGACTGAAGCAACCAAAGCCAGCGATATCTTGTATCAACACGACAAGTTCAACCAGAGGAGTCGCGCATCATGAGCCACTCTTTAACTAATGTGCAATCGGAGTTTGCTAACGCCCTACGCTATCAAAACAATGGTGAGCACTGCGACATAGTGAGCGACCATTTTACTGATGAGCAACGCATCCAGATTTACCGCAACAACTTTGTGATTAGCTTGAGCGAAGTACTGGCAGCAACCTACCCACTCACTGAAATGCTGGTTGGTGAAGAGTGCTTCCAACAAATGGCTCGTCAACATGTCTTAAGTTATCCATCAACCTCTGGTGATGTCAGTGGTTACGGTGAACACTTTGAACAAACTATCCAAGCCTTTCCTGCGGTTATCGAGGCTGCACCTTATCTCGCTGAAGTGGCTTTGTATGAATGGCAAAAAGATAGCTTGGTGAGATGCGTTTCAGAATCACATGTCGACCAACGTCCTCTTTCTCGTTTAGCTGATGTACCGCAAGAACAACAAGGCGCTTTAGTCTTTCATCTCAAAGATTCAATAACGCTAATTAATTCTAGCTATACGATTATCGCGCTTGAGCAGGCTATCTATCAGCAACAACTCGATGGGTTAGACATCAACCAACCTGAATTTGGGGTGTTAATCCGGGCGGAAAATTCACAGATTGAGAGCCATCGTTTGACGCAAGAAAGCCACCAACTATTAACCGAATTTCAATCGGGTCAAACGCTCTCAGCGATAGACCCTTTACTACTACAACATCTGAATACTGTCATGGCACTGAACGTCATCTCAGGCTTTTCAATCAATGCCGAATTGGAGACATAATATGGATAACAACACAGTCACGAACATGATGGCTCAATACGACAGTTTGATTGAGAAATCACAGGCACTTTTTGTTCCCGTACTACTTCTGTTTTGTCGCCTATGGGTGGCATGGGTCTTCTTTAATTCAGGACTCACCAAAATAGCCACTTGGGATAGCACCCTTTACTTGTTTGAATTGGAATACCAAGTGCCTCTTTTGCCTTGGGAGTTGGCCGCTTACATGGGTACCGCAGCTGAATTGATTCTGCCGGTATTCTTAGCGCTTGGCTTGTTAACCCGACCAATGGCTGCAGTGCTGTTCGTTTTCAATATCATGGCCGTCGTGTCATACCCTGTATTGTGGGCACAAGGCTTCTATGATCATCAGCTTTGGGGATTAATGATTCTTATCGTCGTGGTATGGGGAGCTGGACCATTTTCACTTGATAGAATCTTAAAAGCGCAGTTCAAAAACTAAACCTCTTTTCCATGGTCTCTAAATTTACATAGGTCCAAAACGCAAAAAACCACTCAATTGAGTGGTTTCTTTTTATCTGGAATAAACTACTTGTTTAGAAAAGCTTGTAGCTCTTCAGCAGAGATACCTTGCTCGGCTAGCTCTTTTGCTAGTAGCTGAACTTGTTCACCTTTACGAGATTCAACCACGCGTTGAAATTGGTAAATGATATCTCGCAAAGTATCAATTGGAACTTGTTTTGCCGCACTGCGAATACGCTCTTCACTTTGGTTTCCTAGCTCTTTAAGCAATTTACCAAACATGACCTTTTCAGGTGCATCTTCCATTTGTTCTAAGATGCGCGCCATTTCGTAGGTTGTTAATGACATTACAGTATTTTCCGTTGGGGACTAACGTTTCAATGAGTGACAAATATACCATGTTTTAACGTTTCGCAAACCGCCATTTGTATATTTTGTCACCCTTGAGACTTATGCCTTAGCAAACGTCGTGTGCCATGACTTACCCGCTTTGCTCGCAAGCACCAACAATGCAGGAACAATAAGGAACATTTGCAGCGCAATCATCACTTGAGACGTTAAATCAAGACGTTGCATCGTACCAACAAGCAGTCCAGAACCGCTCATTTGGAACAAGCCAAGCAACGCAGCTGCGGTACCCGCACGGTCACCAAAAGGTTCAAGTGCCTTACCGGCTGCGGCACCAAGAATCCAAGCGAAGCCAACTGAAGATAGGAAAATCGGCAGCATGAATGCGATCGCGCTAGCATGCTCAGCAAGCACCAACATAACCACACCCGCTAAGCCAAGCGTTGAAATACCGACAACCAATGCTTTGTAGGTGCCAAAACGGTCCATGAACTTCGGTGCCGTGAATGCAGCCGTGATGTTGATAACCGCGTTAATACCAAACCAGAAGGTAAATTCGTTCATCGTCAAACCTAGGTTTTCCATCAACACAACAGGCGCAGAAGTAACGTAAGCAAGAATGACCGCCATCGCCATCAAGCACAATGTCGCATGGAAGATGAATGATGGTGTTTTCAATACCGACCAGTAACGCTCAAGTTTGAACACCGCGACCTTTTCTGTCGCTGGGTTAGACTCTTTCATTTGGAAAAACAGAATGGTGCCAACCACGACAGCGAACACAGCCATAAAGCTAAAGTTCGAGCGCCAGCCAAACTGTTGAGTTAACCAAGCACCCAGAATCGGTGCTAGTGCAGGAATAAAGCAAATGGCACCATTGAGGTAACTGATCATACGGCCACTCTTCTCAGGGCCAAATAGATCGCGAACCGTCGCAAAGGCTGCTACAGAAGTCGCACAAGCTCCTAAGCCTTGTAGCAGCCGAGCTATTAGCATCATATCAATCGATTGAGCTGCCCACGCCAAGCAAGCACTCAATGCATAGATACTAACACCTCCCAATGCAACGGTTCGACGTCCTAACTTATCAGCCAAAGGGCCTGCAAATAATTGCCCGACACCCATGGCGAATAAAAACCAAGTAATCGTATCTTGTGCTAGTGCGTGTTCCACGTGAAACGCTGTTGAAATTTGTGGCAGAGCTGGAAGATAAATATCTATAGCCAAAGGGCTAAATAGAACCAGCATTGCCAATAAAGCAACCTGCAGTTTACTAGGGGTTGGAAGCGCGTTAGAAGGCACAAGATTCTCCGAATGAGTTAATTTAGGTGCATAATAACCAACTAAAGATATGAACAAAAATGGCATATACTCATTAGCATTATTCCAAATAGGAAACTCACATGAATATCGAGAAACTATCACGCCTCGACCTCAATCTATTGGTTTGCTTGCAGGTGCTGATGGAAGAGCTGAGTGTCACTCGCACCGCACATCGATTATGCTTGAGCCAGTCAGCGGTGAGTAAGTCGCTAGCCAAGCTTCGTGAACAATTTAATGACCCCCTTTTCACACGAAGTGCTCATGGCCTACGTCCAACACCGAAAGCTGTTTTCCTTAAGCCTCGGTTAGAAACGTTGATCAACCAACTTGATGTTCTCACTCAGCCTGAGACATTCATTCCCAACAATAGCGACCACAGCTTTCACATTGCTGCCGTTGAGAGTGTTTACCCGCTGATTCTTCCTCACTTCTTACCGGCGATATTTCGACAAGCCCCTAAGGTCAATATCAACACCCACGCGTGGACCGAACAAACCTTTAAGAAGCTACAGCTTGGTGAGTTAGATATCGGACTCACAGGCAAAGACATCGACATCAACGACGCGCGCTTAACTATGCTGCCGCCAGACGATATCTGCGAACAAGAGATCTACCGTGATGCACAGATGTGTGTGTTAAGGCGTAACCACCCTGCTCTAAGTGGTAAATGGGATTTGGGAACCTACCTTGCGCAGCGTCATGTACAAGTAAGATGTGATGGGAACGATCGATGGCTACTCGACTACAAACTTGCCGACCTTGGTCACCAACGTGATATCGCTATTTCTGTACCAGACTTCAATAGCGCTGCAAGCCTGTGTACTTACACCGACTTTGTGTTTACCGCACCAAGCCACTTTACTTACCTCGTCGCTAAACAACTCGACTTAGTGGTTGTTCCTTTACCAATGGAATTCCCGCCGATGGCATACACTTTGTTTTGGCATCGTGACAGAGAAAATGACCCAGCGTTAACTTGGCTACGAGATATCATCAAAGAAAAAACTCTGCACCTTAGATAAAAATGGCGTACAGCGTTTGCAGCAAACGAACAAAAGCGCTAGCTTATTGACCTAATAAGTCCCCTCGCATGTATATCGACTGTGAGTGTTAACAAGGACCCTAACAATAAGGATAAACACAGATGCACAATATCACTGCTGAACGCGTTGCTGCGGTTCGAGCTTGGCTTGAAACAAACAACCTAGATGCCGTTATCATTCCACACGAAGACGAATATCTAGGTGAATACGTTCCCGCTCATAACGAGCGACTTCACTGGTTAACAGGTTTCACTGGCTCTGCAGGTGCCGCTGTTATCACTCGTGAAACTGCTGCTATTTTTGTTGATGGTCGCTACACCGTTCAGGTTCGTAAGCAAGTACCAGCAGAGTTATTTGAGTATCGCCACCTTATTGAAGAACCGGCTTTAGATTGGATCATCAATTCATTGTCACAAGGTAGTAAGGTTGCATTCGACCCACGCATGCACACCGCGGCGTGGTTGAAAGGCGCACAAGCAAAACTAGCAGAGAAAGTTGAGCTAACAACGCTCTCAGCAAACCCAATTGATGAGCTTTGGTCTGATCGCCCTGAGCCTGTGGTATCTGATGTGCGCTTAATGGCAACAGACGCCGTTGGTCAGTCAAGCGAGAGTAAGCGCGCTGAGATTGCTGGCTTACTAAAAGCAAAAGGTGCAGACGCCGCTATCCTGACCGAGCTTGACTCAATATGTTGGTTGCTTAACATTCGTGGTTTGGACGTATCTCGCCTACCTGTTGTGTTATCCAACGCGATCATTCACGCAGATGAAAGCGTAGATTTCTTCCTAGACCCTGCTCGTATTCCTACTGGCTTTGAAGCACACGTTGGCAATGGTATTCGTGTATCTCACCCATCAGAGCTAGAAGCACGCCTTCAATCTTTGGAAGGCAAAAATGTATCTGTCGATTCAGGCACGAGCAATGCTTGGTACACGCTGGTGCTACAAAACTCTGGTGCTCATATCATTGAAGCAGCAGATCCATGCCTAATGCCAAAGGCAGCAAAGAATGAAACTGAAATTGCCGGCATGAAAACGTGTCACATTCGTGATGGTGTTGCGATGGCGAAGTTCCTATCTTGGATTGATGCAGAAGTCGCGCAAGGTAATCTGCACAACGAAGCTGTGCTAGCAGACAAAGTACAATCATTCCGCGAGCAAGACCCAACGCTGATGGACCTAAGTTTTGACACGATTTCAGCAGCAGGCGGCAACGCAGCAATGTGTCACTACAACCACGAGAACCAACCTGAACCAGGTCAGTTGGAGATGAATACTCTGTACCTAGTCGATTCAGGTGGCCAGTATCTAGACGGCACAACGGACATCACTCGCACTATCGCAATTGGTCAGCCAAGCGACGAAATGATCCAGCAGTTCACGCTAGCACTTAAAGGTCATATCGGTATCGCGCGTGCACGTTTCCCACAGGGTACTCGTGGTTTCCAACTTGATATCCTAGCTCGCCAACACTTATGGGCTGAAGGCTTCGACTACGACCACGGTACTGGTCACGGTGTTGGTCATTTCCTAAGTGTTCATGAAGGCCCACAAAGCATCTCTAAGAAGCTGATCGACGTACCTCTAGTTGAAGGTATGGTGTTATCGAACGAGCCGGGTTACTACCGTGCTGATGAATTTGGTATCCGAATCGAAAACCTAGAGCTCGTGGTTGAACTGCCAACTCAAGGTGATTTCTCAGTACTAACCTTTGAGTCGCTAACACGTTGCCCTATCGATAAGCGCAACATCAATGTTGATTTGCTAACACGACCTGAACTGGCGTGGCTGAACGACTACCATCAGAAGGTATGGAACGACGTTAGCCCATTAGTTGAAGGTGATACGCTGGAATGGCTACGCCAATCAACAACACCACTTGCTCACGCTTAATGCCTTGCTCGACAGATAACTGAACCAAAACGAGCTTGCTAGGTTAATAAGTTAAATAGCAAATAGAAAAACGGCTACCCAAAGGTAGCCGTTTTTATTTGCCTGTATCATTACATCGATGTTTCACGTGGAACATCAACCAATATGTTGATTAGCCAGAATAGGCACTGTGCCAGTCTCGCCACACTGGATCGAAACCTCGCTGACGAATCATTGACTCAACATCAGCAGCACTTCTCTCGTCGCTTATCTCAAATTGTTCGAGCTCTTCTTCACCAGAAGCATAGCCACCGGGTTGCGTTTTTGACGCAGCCGACATACTGGTGATACCCAAAGGCAACACGTTATCGCGGAAGGTTGCCGATTCACGAGTAGAAAGGGATAACTCGACCTCAGAATTCAAGAGTCGATATGCACAGATAAGCTGAACCAATTGTTTATCGTTCATGACTGATTTAGGCTGTAATCCTCCACTAGAGTCTCCACCCTCACACGGACGAAGACGTGGGAATGAAATCGAGTAACGTGTTTGCCAATAAGTACGCTCTAAGTAATCTAAGTGGGCAGCAACAAAAAAGCAGTCGGTTCGCCAATCTTCCAAACCAATCAAGGCACCAATACCTATCTTATCGATCCCCGCTTTTGCCAAGCGATCTGGGGTTTCAAGACGGTATTCAAAATCCATTTTATTGCCACGTAGATGATGCTCAGCGTAAGTTCTTGGCTGATAAGTCTCTTGGTAAACCATAACAGCATCTAGGCCGAGAGTTTTAAGCTCTGCGTAATCATGTTGTTCAAGCGGCTGCACTTCCATCGCAAGGTAGTTGAATTGCTTTTTGATATTCGGCAACACCTGTCGAAAGTAATTCATCCCGACCTTAGTTTCATGTTCACCGGTGACTAACAAAACGCTATCGAACTTCATCTTTTTGATAGCCGCACTTTCGGCATCAATTTCATCCAAAGTAAGCGTGCGACGTTTGATACGGTTCTCCATTGAGAAGCCACAATACGTGCACGCATTAGCGCATAGATTCGAGAGGTACAAAGGAATGTAAAGCGACATTGTATTGCCAAATCGCTTACGAGTTAGCGCCAACGACTGTTGTGCCATCTGCTCTAAGTAAGGTTCTGCCGCCGGAGAGATCAGAGCCTTAAAGTCTTCTAAGTCACGTTTGGGTTTACTCAGAGCACGTTCAACATCCGCTGCCGTTTTACTGAAGATAGACATACCAATGTCATCCCAGTTGAGCTGTTTAAATCGATCAACAAACGTCATAGGGACACTACTCGTCTAGAAATGAAGTTAACGGGCTCGAAGCAACCGCGTGAGATACTTTTCCTGCAAGCCCAGCAAGGTAAGCCATACGACCCGCTTCAACTGCCAGCTTAAAGGCAATCGCCATATCAACGGGTTGTTGAGAAGCCGCAATCGCCGTATTCACTAACACAGCGTCTGCGCCCATTTCCATTGCACGAGCAGCATGTGATGGCGCGCCTATGCCCGCATCAACAATCACAGGGACATTCGCTTGGTCGATAATAATCTCTAAGAAGTCTGCAGACGCAATACCCTTATTTGAACCAATAGGTGCGCCCAGCGGCATAACTGCAGCACAACCCACCTCTTCCAAGCGTTTACACAATACTGGATCGGCATGGCAGTAAGGCAACACAACAAAACCATCTTTAACCAGTTGCTCAGCAGCTTTAAGCGTCTCAATTGGGTCCGGCATTAAGTACTTTGGATCTGGATGAATTTCCAGTTTAAGCCAGTTTGTACCTAGTGCTTCACGAGCCAAATGCGCAGCAAAGACGGCATCTTTTGCATTCTTCGCCCCAGAGGTATTCGGTAGCAAGTTCACGCCAGCATCAATGATGGGTTGTAAAATGTCGTCTTGCTCAGAGCGAATATCGACTCTCTTCAACGCCATGGTTGCCAGTTGCGAACCTGAAGCTTCAATAGCACTCGCCATCAAATGCTTGTTTGCGAACTTCCCGGTTCCAGTGAAGAGTCGTGATTGAAACGTTTTATCAGCGATAGTTAACATGGTTAGCCTCCTGCAATAGCTTGGAAAAGGGAAATAGCATCGCCTTCATTGACGACAGTTTGTTGCCACTGGCTACGCGGGACAACCGCATTATTGATAGCAAATACACAACCCAGATCAGGTAGTGATAAAGCGTGGATAATGTCCGCTAGAGACGACAAGTGCGCGACCTGTTCTGGTTGCTCGTTTATAGAGATCGTTATATGACTCATTGGATTTCTTCTTCTAAATGCTTAACTGCAGACGCACTGCACACGGGACATTCACTATCTTGAGTGACCATAAGGTTTTGCCAATTCATCGTTTGGCCATCGAACAGTTTGAGCTGGTGTGTTGCGACCTGAAACTCACCACGAGTTAAGCGTTGAATAGCAGCCAAAGCTTGAAGGTTACCTATGGTGCCAACAACCGGGCCTGTGATGCCGCTATCACTACAACGAGTCGTTTGTGGATGATGACTGAACGGGAACAAACAGTGATAGCACCCTTTCTGATTCTGATAATCAAATACAATAAACTGGCCTTTCCAACCGATTGCAGATCCAGAAATCAAAGGTGTATTGCTGCCGAAACACGCTTGGTTAACCTGCTGGCGTGACTCAAAGTTGTCAGTACAATCCAACACCAAATCAGCGAGCATCACTTCAAGTTCAAGCTGACTGCCACTCATTCGCTGATTGATGGTTCTAACTTGGCTGCGACTATTGAGCTCGTTCAGTTGTTGCTTCAGAGCTTCGACTTTAGGCGAACCTAACTGATTTTCTTTGAACGCGACCTGTCGTTGCAGGTTAGACGAATCCACACAGTCATCATCCACCAACACGAGCTTTCCGACACCCGAAGCCACAAGGTAAAGAGCGGCAGCATTGCCTAAGCCACCACAACCAATCACTAGCACATGGCTGTTTAATAGGTTTCGTTGCCCTTGCTCACCGACTTCAGGTAATGCAATTTGTCGTTGGTAACGAATAAACTCAAAATCACTCAGCATAGCTAGGCTCCTGCGCAACCTCTTCACCAATATTTGAAGGTTTAGGCGTCATCAGTTTTTCAAAAAACTCGATCACCTTTTTGGGATCTTCCGCTAATGTAATGGCACGAACAACCGCCAAACTCGACACCCCACAATCCCACACCTGCTCAGCTGTCGATTGGTCAATACCACCAATAGCAACCGTCGGATAACCGATGAGTTGTTCTGTGTATGGGATAGTATCAATCAGCTGTTGATACAGAGATAAACGAACTAGACCCTGAGGCTTTGATGGCATCTGTTTAGTTGTTGTTGGGAAGATGTGGCCGAGCGCAATATAGCTTGGGTTGATTTGAACAATGCGTAGCAACTCGTAATAGCCATGAGTCGATAACCCAATCTTTATACCCGCAAAGCTCAACTTTGAGAGGTTAGATTCTTCAATATCCTCTTGCCCCAAATGAACACCAAAAGCATCATGCTTGAGTGCAAGCTGCCAGTAATCATTGATAAAAACTTGAGCGTTATACTCACGACCAAGTTCGATAGATCGTGCGACTTGTAGTTCTAAGTCCGTTTGCTGTGGGTTCTTAATACGTAGTTGGACAGTGTTGATTCCAAGCTTGAGCAATCTTTCGATCCACTCAACATCATCAACCACTGGGTATAGTCCTAGGCTACTCTTACTCAGTTCAGGGAACGAAAGTGAGGTTCCTTGGTGCGCCCAACCAACACTAATATCCAGTCGTTCATCTTCCAGAATGGGAATAGGAAAGTTTTGGTAGCTTGCTGGCCATGTTCCACGTGAAACATTAGATGCTGCGCGAGCTAAAACCAGTGCATCTTCTAATGGGAACTCCAACGCCAACAAAGTAAGTAACCAAGCAAAGTGGCCACGACTATCTAACTCCTGATGAGCTGGGGTTTCACTCTTGATAGCACGATTAGAATCTAGCTGTGACCAGATATCCAATGCAGCTGAGTCATCTAAGACACCGATATAGATGATATTCGGAGTTTCTGTAAAGGCATCACAAACATCAGTTAACGCGACTGAATTACTGTAATCAACAACATGGTTCAGTTCCGCTAACTTACACTCTGCCAATGAATCAACATCATGAGCGAAGCCAATAGATAACGCCTGCTGAGAATCAACGATAGAGAAGTATTGAGTTGGGCTTACACCCAACTCAACCGCATCAGTAGCTAAGCCTTGTCGCTTAGCAACCAATAGACAGTTCTGCACCTCTCCCGTTAACTCAATATTTTGAGATGGGATGAGAATCTTCACTGTCATTATTCCTCTAGTTGAGCTTCTTTTGCGCCGACTGCAGGGTGGTAAAGTTCAGAGCCAGTATCACGGAACTCTTGTGATTTTTGACGCATCCCTTCCAACGGGTTATCTAGCATCTTAATCTCGATAGCCTGATCCGCGGCTACTTGTTCGGTGTCTTTCGCATACTCTCGAACTTCTTGAGAAATCTTCATCGAGCAGAATTTAGGTCCACACATTGAGCAGAAGTGAGCAACCTTGCCCGACTCTTGTGGCAGAGTTTCATCATGGAAAGAACGCGCTGTTTCAGGGTCTAAAGCTAGATTGAATTGGTCTTCCCAACGGAATTCAAAACGTGCCTTTGATAATGCATTATCTCGGATTTGTGCGCCCGGATGTCCTTTAGCGAGGTCCGCTGCGTGCGCTGCTAGCTTGTAAGTAATCAAGCCAGTCTTCACATCTTCTTTATTTGGTAAGCCTAGGTGCTCTTTAGGGGTTACATAACACAGCATCGCACAGCCGTACCAACCAATCATGGCCGCGCCAATACCAGAGGTAATATGGTCGTAACCAGGGGCAATATCTGTCGTCAATGGGCCTAAAGTATAGAACGGCGCTTCATGGCAGTGTTCTAACTGCTCGTCCATATTCTCTTTAATCAGGTGCATTGGCACATGTCCAGGGCCTTCAATGATCACCTGAACGTCGTATTCCCAAGCCACTTTAGTCAATTCACCTAGAGTACGTAACTCCGAGAATTGAGCCTCATCATTGGCATCCGCAATTGAGCCCGGGCGTAAACCGTCACCTAATGACAGAGCAACATCGTACTTCGCACAGATCTCACAGATCTCACGGAAGTGGGTATAAAGGAAGCTTTCTTGATGATGAGCAAGACACCATTTCGCGATAATAGAACCACCACGAGAAACAATGCCAGTCACACGCTTAGCCGTCATCGGAACGTAGCGAAGCAACAAGCCAGCATGAATAGTGAAGTAATCAACACCCTGCTCAGCTTGTTCAATCAAGGTATCGCGCATCACTTCCCAGTTAAGGTCTTCGGCAACGCCATTCACTTTTTCAAGCGCTTGATACATAGGAACCGTACCAATTGGTACTGGGCTATTACGTAGGATCCATTCGCGAGTCTCGTGAATATTACGACCAGTAGAAAGGTCCATCACGGTATCGCCACCCCAGCGAGTCGACCATACTAGCTTTTCAACTTCTTCTTCAATCGAAGAGCTTACTGAAGAGTTACCGATATTAGCGTTCACTTTCACTAAGAAGTTTCGACCAATAATCATCGGTTCTGATTCTGGGTGGTTAATGTTTGAAGGGATAATAGCTCGACCTTCAGCAACCTCTTTACGCACGAACTCAGGAGTAATTTCTTTCGGCAGGTTTGCACCAAAGTTATGCCCAGGGTGTTGATGGTTAAGCTGCTCATCAGCGAACTTCTGACGTCCCATGTTCTCACGTATGGCAATGTACTCCATTTCAGGTGTGATAATACCCTGACGAGCATAGTGCAGCTGAGTAACACATTGGTTGTCTGTCGCGCGACGAATTCTAGGCAGGTTGCCGTAGCGAAGGTCGTCTAGAGTTTCATCTTCTAAACGTTCTTTGGTGTAAACAGAGCTTACGTCGTCTAACAGTTCCGTATCACCACGCTCTTCAATCCATTGCTCTCGCAACTTAGGAAGACCGCTATACAGGTCTATTTGATGTGTAGGGTCTGTGTAAACACCTGAGGTATCGTAAACTTGAATGGGTACATTAGGTTCGAATACAGGCTCTTTTTTGCTACCACCAACAAGGCTATCAGCGAGTGATATTTCTCGGACAGGGACTTGAATGTCCTCTCGAGATCCTTGGATGTAAGCTTTCTTTGAGTTTGGATAGGGTTGTACGGATAAAGAATCAATGAAATTCTTCGCTTCCAGTCTTGCTTGTTTACGAGTCGACATAGCATTTTTCCTTGGCTTTTAGCCATTATTTATAGGGATAAAAATGCTTGACGGATTAGATGCTACAAGAGGGATCACGGTAAGAAATACAGTTGTGATCTGGAGATAGATCTCTAGAAGGATTCTAGTTAGATATCTACTCTTGTTCCCTTCGCAGGTATTAGCCTGATCAGGTTCAACGGATCCCGAGTTAACGGTCTCAGCCATATGGCACTCCGACAAGTTCGATCGAGTATATAAAAACGGCTTGGATAAACCAAGCCGAGTTGTTAACAAATCGTAAGAAAGTTTTAAGACTTTATCAAAAGTTGGAAGCCGATCCATGCGGCTGAAATACTGAGTACCACGTTGAGTAGCACATTGAGTCCCATCTTAAAGAAAGCGCCCTGCTGCATAAGAAGTACGTTATCCATAGAAAACGTAGAAAATGTAGTCAGTGCTCCTAGGAAACCAAGACCGATAATTTGTCTCCACGGTTCCGTCGCGACCATCTCGTTTTCAAACGCGGCGATGAGCAATCCCATAATCAAAGAGCCAATCACGTTAACGGTCAACGTACCGTAAGGAAAACCACGTCCTAACATCACAACGCATAACTCTGAAATCAAGTAACGTGAACAAGCACCAAACGCGCCACCGATGGCGATAAAACCTAGAATAGATAACTGACCCATGAATCCTCCCAAACAATAATCCCTATATTCTAGCTTTAACGCCGATAAAAGCGAGGGTAGAACTAAGAATGCATGCGCAAATATTAAACGTTACAGGTGTCACTTAACTTCAATGTATCCCATTAAACCCGTTTTCATGTGTTCTATAACATGACAGTGGTACATCCAGCGGCCAGGGTTATCTGCAACAAATGCAGCTTTAGCTCGGCCGTTTTTTCCAAGTAACACTGTATCGGTATGGAAAGGCTCTTCAACTTTCTTCCCATCAAGTTCCAATACAGTGAATGTATGACCGTGAATATGGATCGGGTGATGGTATTGGGTGACGTTCTTTAGATCGAATATGTAAGTCTTACCTAACTCTAAAGTCGTCAACGGTTCAGGAATATTGTCTTTGCTCATTCCTTCCCATGCTCTTTTATTAGTAAGCCAAAACTTAGGCATCGACTTCCCATCTTTAGAAACTGGTGATACCGCACCTTCCCACTCGAACACAAAATCGATCTCTTCAGCATTAGCAAGATCTAGATTAGGTACAGGGTTAAGAGGCAACAATGGCAATAAACGCCCTTGAGTAAGGGGGGAATCGACTACCTCGAACTCACATAAAGAGAAAGGAAAGCGGCCCTTCATTTGAAGAACATTAACTCGCTCGCCTACTTTGGGCGCTATCAGTCCAATATCCACGCGCATCCCTGGGCCGATTTTATGTTGAGTCAGTTTATATGGCGTCTTTACAGGATTACCATCAATGGCAATCACCCATGCCTCAGCCCCTTCGACAGCAATAGGATAAGTGATCGTATTATCGACATTCGCGATACGCAGTCGAGTCGTTGCGTGCTGCTTTAATTGGTATACAGGTTCATGAACACCATTGACGCTACTCCACTCTCCTGGAGTACCCATACGAGCACTTAGTCGTGGAATCATTAAGTCTTTCCATTGACCCTGTTTATCGATGTGCCAATGCTTAAGCATCAGTGCATGCTCTTCATCAAACTGCACGGGAGTGCTTTCTTCTACGATAATTAGCCCAACCAAACCCATACCAAGTTGTTTAACGCTATTCATATGTGGGTGATACCAAAATGTGCCAGCATCTGGCGGCGTAAACTCATAAATGAATGTTTCACCTGGCATGATCGGTGGCTGACTTAAGAAGGGAACACCGTCCATTTCGATAGGAATTCTTAAGCCATGCCAATGGATAGTCGTCGGCTCTGATAGCTTATTCGTAAAGCGGATCGTGACCTTTTCACCCTGCCGACATCGAATCGTCGGAGCAGGGATCTGCCCATTAAAGGCTAAAACATTGGTATTAAATCCCGCCACCAACTCAGCTGTTGAAGGTTCTGCCGTTAAGTCATAAACATACTTTCCTTGCTCATCAACTGACCGGTTAATTGAGCAAGCGGGTAGAACAGTGAGTGCTGATATAGCGAGAGATGATTGAATAAACTTACGACGGGAGATATCCATATTTGTTGCCTTTTAGTAATAACGACCAAAATGTAACAAATTATTGAGAACAATTCTCATAAAGAAGTGTGGATTGTGCTGTTGATTGTTTATAAAAGAGGCTGGGATAAGTAAGCACTTACACTTTTAAGGCTAGGTTTTATTAAAAGCAGGAATTATCGACTAAAAATCGAACAAATATAAAGTAAAAAAACAGAACTTCTGCTGAGGCATTGATATGGCAGGGTGGAGGTTTCGACTCCCAACACGCGCTATTTTGGTAAGTCGGAGAGTCCGCTGCTTTGCTAATGGCGTATATTAGATTCAGAAAGCAAAAAGGCTCTAGCATTTCTGCTAGAGCCTTAAATATGGCAGGGGTGGAGAGATTCGAACTCCCAACACGCGGATTTGGAATCCGCTGCTCTGCCAATTGGAGCTACACCCCTAAAACTTTTTATTACTTCAGATTCGAAAAAACCTCGCACTAGGCGAGGTTATCGAATAAGTGGCGGAGTGGACGGGACTCGAACCCGCGACCCCCGGCGTGACAGGCCGGTATTCTAACCAACTGAACTACCACTCCGCAGTGGTCAACTCACTAAGTGAGCGTCCATATCTCCAGGTCGGTCAACCCAAAGATTTAATTTAAAGCCTGGCGATGTCCTACTCTCACATGGGGAAACCCCACACTACCATCGGCGCTATTGTGTTTCACTTCTGAGTTCGGCATGGAATCAGGTGGGTCCACAATGCTATGGTCGCCAAGCAAATTTTAAAATTCGGAAAGCTTATCTAAAAGTTATTTCTCTTCAAACTCATTCAAGCGTTTGGTATTTCTATTGAGTCCACAAAACCCCTTGGGTGTTGTATGGTTAAGCCTCACGGGCAATTAGTACAGGTTAGCTCAATGCCTCGCAGCACTTACACACCCTGCCTATCAACGTCGTAGTCTACGACAACCCTTTAGGACACTTATAGTGCCAGGGAAAACTCATCTCAAGGCTCGCTTCCCGCTTAGATGCTTTCAGCGGTTATCGATTCCGAACTTAGCTACCGGGCAATGCCATTGGCATGACAACCCGAACACCAGAGGTTCGTCCACTCCGGTCCTCTCGTACTAGGAGCAGCCCCTTTCAATTTTCCAACGCCCACGGCAGATAGGGACCGAACTGTCTCACGACGTTCTAAACCCAGCTCGCGTACCACTTTAAATGGCGAACAGCCATACCCTTGGGACCGACTTCAGCCCCAGGATGTGATGAGCCGACATCGAGGTGCCAAACACCGCCGTCGATATGAACTCTTGGGCGGTATCAGCCTGTTATCCCCGGAGTACCTTTTATCCGTTGAGCGATGGCCCTTCCATTCAGAACCACCGGATCACTATGACCTGCTTTCGCACCTGCTCGAATTGTCATTCTCGCAGTCAAGCGGGCTTATGCCATTGCACTAACCACACGATGTCCAACCGTGTTTAGCCCACCTTCGTGCTCCTCCGTTACTCTTTGGGAGGAGACCGCCCCAGTCAAACTACCCACCAGGCACTGTCCGTAATCCCGATTCAGGGACCAACGTTAGAACATCAAAACTACAAGGGTGGTATTTCAAGGACGACTCCATCACATCTAGCGACGCAATTTCATAGTCTCCCACCTATCCTACACATGTAGGTTCAATGTTCAGTGCCAAGCTGTAGTAAAGGTTCACGGGGTCTTTCCGTCTAGCCGCGGGTACACTGCATCTTCACAGCGATTTCAATTTCACTGAGTCTCGGGTGGAGACAGCGTGGCCATCATTACGCCATTCGTGCAGGTCGGAACTTACCCGACAAGGAATTTCGCTACCTTAGGACCGTTATAGTTACGGCCGCCGTTTACCGGGGCTTCGATCAAGAGCTTCGACCGAAGTCTAACCCCATCAATTAACCTTCCGGCACCGGGCAGGCGTCACACCGTATACGTCATCTTACGATTTTGCACAGTGCTGTGTTTTTAATAAACAGTTGCAGCCACCTGGTATCTGCGACTCTCGTCTGCTCCATCCGCAAGGGACTTCACTGATAAGAGCGTACCTTCTCCCGAAGTTACGGTACCATTTTGCCTAGTTCCTTCACCCGAGTTCTCTCAAGCGCCTTGGTATTCTCTACCCGACCACCTGTGTCGGTTTGGGGTACGATTCCTTACAATCTGAAGCTTAGAGGCTTTTCCTGGAAGCATGGCATCAATGACTTCACTACCGTAGTAGCTCGACATCGTATCTCAGCGTTAAGAAAGTCCGGATTTACCTAAACTTTCCGCCTACGTACTTGAACCTGGACAACCGTCGCCAGGCCCACCTAGCCTTCTCCGTCCCCCCATCGCAATTGTAAGAAGTACGGGAATATTAACCCGTTTCCCATCGACTACGCCTTTCGGCCTCGCCTTAGGAGTCGACTTACCCTGCCCCGATTAACGTTGGACAGGAACCCTTGGTCTTCCGGCGAGGGAGTTTTTCACTCCCTTTATCGTTACTCATGTCAGCATTCGCACTTCTGATACCTCCAGCAGCCCTTACAGACCACCTTCAACGGCTTACAGAACGCTCCCCTACCCCACATACCCTAAGGTACGTAGCCGCAGCTTCGGTGTATAGCTTAGCCCCGTTACATCTTCCGCGCAGGCCGACTCGACCAGTGAGCTATTACGCTTTCTTTAAATGATGGCTGCTTCTAAGCCAACATCCTGGCTGTCTGAGCCTTCCCACATCGTTTCCCACTTAGCTATACTTTGGGACCTTAGCTGGCGGTCTGGGTTGTTTCCCTCTCCACGACGGACGTTAGCACCCGCCGTGTGTCTCCCGGATAGTACTTACTGGTATTCGGAGTTTGCAAAGGGTTGGTAAGTCGGGATGACCCCCTAGCCTTAACAGTGCTCTACCCCCAGTAGTATTCGTCCGAGGCGCTACCTAAATAGCTTTCGGGGAGAACCAGCTATCTCCAGGTTTGATTGGCCTTTCACCCCTAGCCACAAGTCATCCGCTAATTTTTCAACATTAGTCGGTTCGGTCCTCCAGTTGATGTTACTCAACCTTCAACCTGCCCATGGCTAGATCACCTGGTTTCGGGTCTAATCCTAGCAACTGTACGCCCAGTTAAGACTCGGTTTCCCTACGGCTCCCCTAAACGGTTAACCTTGCTACTAAAATTAAGTCGCTGACCCATTATACAAAAGGTACGCAGTCACACCACGAAGGTGCTCCTACTGCTTGTACGTACACGGTTTCAGGTTCTATTTCACTCCCCTCACAGGGGTTCTTTTCGCCTTTCCCTCACGGTACTGGTTCACTATCGGTCAGTCAGTAGTATTTAGCCTTGGAGGATGGTCCCCCCATATTCAGACAGGATATCACGTGTCCCGCCCTACTCGTTTTCACTGATTATGAGATGTCGACTACGGGGCTATCACCCTTTACTGCGGCACTTTCCAGAGCCTTCGTCTGTCTCATTAAAAGCTTAAGGGCTAATCCAATTTCGCTCGCCGCTACTTTCGGAATCTCGGTTGATTTCTCTTCCTCGGGGTACTTAGATGTTTCAGTTCCCCCGGTTTGCCTCCTGTTGCTATGTATTCACAACAGGATACTTGCTTATGCAAGTGGGTTTCCCCATTCAGGAATCCCAGACTCAAAAGGTTATTACTACCTAATCTGGGCTTATCGCAAGTTATTACGCCTTTCATCGCCTCTGACTGCCAAGGCATCCACCGTGTACGCTTAGTCACTTAACCATACAACCCGAAAGGGTTTCTATTTGCTTTCACTTTAAAAAGTGAAGACAAATAAGCGTATGGCAACTAACCAAGGTTTTTGGTTGTCATCAAGAAGGGTTAATTCTTGATGACTGTTTGCCGGACTCAATTGTGAATCAAACTAAAGTTTGATTCGAATACAAGACACTTGAATGTGTTTGTTGTGTTCATCTAATGAAAGATAAACATTGAGAACTTTTAAATTTGATTGAATTACTCGTAAGTAATCAATCAGTCAGCTTTCCAAATTGTTAAAGAGCATGAGACTTTAAGAACCAGCGTTCTAAAATTCACATTTTCTAAAGACTCTCAGGGTCAAACATACCAACCAACGACAAAAGAAGTGGTTTGGATATGAAGATAACCAAGAATTTTTAGAGAATGGTGGGCGATACCGGGCTCGAACCAGTGACCCCCTGCTTGTAAGGCAGGTGCTCTCCCAACTGAGCTAATCGCCCACGATAGTTTTAATTCCTTCGCGGAGAAAGAATGGTGGGTCGTGCAGGATTCGAACCTGCGACCAATTGATTAAAAGTCAACTGCTCTACCAACTGAGCTAACGACCCAATGGTATCCCGTAGGGGAGTCGAACCCCTGTTACCGCCGTGAAAGGGCGGTGTCCTAGGCCTCTAGACGAACGGGACACTGCAATTTATCTCCACTTTAAAAAGTAGAAACAAACTTCGAAGAACTTGGGAGTTCTTCATCTCTTTGCTTTTCTAAACCTAATCAATCTGTGTGGACACTCATCGTGGTATCTTCGTATAAGGAGGTGATCCAGCCCCAGGTTCCCCTAGGGCTACCTTGTTACGACTTCACCCCAGTCATGAACCACAAAGTGGTGAGCGTCCTCCTCGAAAGGTTAAACTACCCACTTCTTTTGCAGCCCACTCCCATGGTGTGACGGGCGGTGTGTACAAGGCCCGGGAACGTATTCACCGTGACATTCTGATTCACGATTACTAGCGATTCCGACTTCATGGAGTCGAGTTGCAGACTCCAATCCGGACTACGACGCACTTTTTGGGATTCGCTCACTATCGCTAGCTTGCTGCCCTCTGTATGCGCCATTGTAGCACGTGTGTAGCCCTACTCGTAAGGGCCATGATGACTTGACGTCGTCCCCACCTTCCTCCGGTTTATCACCGGCAGTCTCCCTGGAGTTCCCGACATTACTCGCTGGCAAACAAGGATAAGGGTTGCGCTCGTTGCGGGACTTAACCCAACATTTCACAACACGAGCTGACGACAGCCATGCAGCACCTGTCTCAGAGTTCCCGAAGGTACACCTGCGTCTCCGCTGGCTTCTCTGGATGTCAAGAGTAGGTAAGGTTCTTCGCGTTGCATCGAATTAAACCACATGCTCCACCGCTTGTGCGGGCCCCCGTCAATTCATTTGAGTTTTAATCTTGCGACCGTACTCCCCAGGCGGTCTACTTAACGCGTTAGCTCCGAAAGCCACGGCTCAAGGCCACAACCTCCAAGTAGACATCGTTTACGGCGTGGACTACCAGGGTATCTAATCCTGTTTGCTCCCCACGCTTTCGCATCTGAGTGTCAGTGTCTGTCCAGGGGGCCGCCTTCGCCACTGGTATTCCTTCAGATCTCTACGCATTTCACCGCTACACCTGAAATTCTACCCCCCTCTACAGCACTCTAGTTCACCAGTTTCAAATGCAGTTCCGAGGTTGAGCCCCGGGCTTTCACATCTGACTTAATGAACCACCTGCATGCGCTTTACGCCCAGTAATTCCGATTAACGCTCGCACCCTCCGTATTACCGCGGCTGCTGGCACGGAGTTAGCCGGTGCTTCTTCTGTTGCTAACGTCAAGATGTGCAGCTATTAACTACACACCCTTCCTCACAACTGAAAGTACTTTACAACCCGAAGGCCTTCTTCATACACGCGGCATGGCTGCATCAGGCTTTCGCCCATTGTGCAATATTCCCCACTGCTGCCTCCCGTAGGAGTCTGGACCGTGTCTCAGTTCCAGTGTGGCTGATCATCCTCTCAGACCAGCTAGGGATCGTCGCCTTGGTGAGCCATTACCTCACCAACTAGCTAATCCCACCTAGGCATATCTTGACGCGAGAGGTCCGAAGATCCCCCTCTTTGGCCCGTAGACATTATGCGGTATTAGCCATCGTTTCCAATGGTTATCCCCCACATCAAGGCAATTTCCTAGGCATTACTCACCCGTCCGCCGCTCGACGCCCATTAACGCACCCGAAGGATTGTTAGTGTCGTTTCCGCTCGACTTGCATGTGTTAGGCCTGCCGCCAGCGTTCAATCTGAGCCATGATCAAACTCTTCAATTTAAGATTTTGTGACTCAACGAATACTGACTTCAAAACTATTCTTTATAAATAAAGAGTGTAATTTTAAAGCTATTACCATTCCAACAGAATGGTAATGAATTGACTGTGCCAAAATTAAGTAAACTTAATTTTGTATTGGTCACTCAGTTCATTGAAATCAAGTTTGTTACCGAAGTAACTGTTACTACCTAAGTAATAACGTTTTGATATTCATCAACGAGTGCCCACACAGATTGATAGGTTTAAATTGTTAAAGAGCTTTTCCTTTTTGAGCTTCGCTCAAATCGGACGGCCATTTTAGCGATTTAAGTTTTAGTGTCAACCACTATTTTCAAAACTTTTTTCAAGCGCTTAGCTTGGCTAATTTGACCTGCTGATTCGTTTTGGTTTCTTATGAAGCCTTCCCGTTTCAACGAGGTCGCATTATAGAGATTTCGATCACACTGGCAAGCCCTTTTTTAAGTTTTTCTTACTTTTTTGATTGTTCGAGCGTTTTTTGTTCAAAACACTCCGTTTTCACTAGTATTCCCCTTAATTAAGGGCTTAAGGTGCCTATATAAAGGAGGATTTATGAGTTCAATGCGCAGTTATAAAGGAATATCCCCTCAGATTGGACAAGGTGTCTATATAGATACAAGTTCGGTACTGGTTGGGGATATCAAAATCGGTGACGACTCTAGCGTGTGGCCTTTGGTTGCAGCTCGAGGAGATGTGAACCACATTCATATTGGAGATAGAACGAATATCCAAGACGGCAGCGTTTTGCACGTCACCCATAAGAATGCAGAAAACCCTGAGGGTTACCCGCTATTAATAGGTAATGATGTCACTATCGGCCATAAAGTAATGCTGCATGGCTGCACGATTGAAGATCGTGTACTTGTTGGTATGGGAGCTATCGTGTTGGATGGCGTGGTTATTAAAGAAGATGTGATGATTGGTGCTGGTAGCTTAGTGCCGCCTAATAAGGTACTTGAGAGCGGTTATCTATATGTAGGAAGCCCGGTAAAACAAGCACGCCCATTAAATGATAAGGAGCGTGCCTTTTTACAGAAGTCAGCTGACAACTATGTTCAGAATAAAAACGACTATCTAGACTCTGTGCTTCCAGTTTAAAGCGCTTTGATCTGAATCCGATTAGAGGAGTCATACTCCTCTTCTTCTATTAACTCTTCCGCTAGCTCTTCAATATCAAAACGTAACTCTGAAAAGATAACTAAAGCTTGATCGCCTTCTTCTATCTCTTTGCCTGCCAATCGGGATAATTCTTCAATAGACATGACACATTCAAGCAATGCACCCGACTGCTGTGCTGGGAAAGTGATAGATTGACTCTCTTCATCCCAATCTTGGATATCCGGAAATAGGATCGATTGATTCATTTTTTATAAATACCTTGTTACATCTCTAGATTTCTACGCAATTCTCTTAAGATCTGCTTAGTTCCCGGACGAAGACCACGCCATAGCATAAAGCTCTCTGCAGCCTGACCCACCAGCATGCCTAAACCATCATAAGCAGCGTGAACACCATTATCTAACGCCCATTGATTAAATACTGTCGTTCCAGATCCGTAAACCATGTCATAAACGGCGCTATTAGAATTGAAAATAGCATCAGACACTTCAGGAAGCTGCCCGCTTAGACCAGACGAAGTAGAGTTAATAATGACATCAAAGCCTTCATTAACATCACTTAGCCCCATTCCTTTGATGTTTCCATGTGAAGAAAACATCTCAGCCAGAAGTTCAGCCTTGGAGCTGGTTCGATTAGCGACCACCAGCTGTTGTGGGTTTTGGTCGAGAAGAGGTTGAATCACTCCTCTCGCAGCACCACCAGCGCCAAGAAGAAGAACGCGAGCTCCTTTTAACGCAACTTGATGTTGAAGCAGGTCTTGAACTAAACCCTCGCCATCGGTGTTATCACCAATGATTTCTCCATCATCGAGCTTCTTAAGTGTGTTTACGGCACCTGCTAGTTCAGCTCTTTCAGTCAGGCGATTAGCGAACTGATAAGCATCTTCTTTAAATGGCGCTGTGACATTACACCCTCTACCACCTTCACTAAAAAAAGCTTTGGCAGCAGTGATGAATTCACCTTGTTCTGGCTGGAGTGCTGTATAGGTAAGTTGTTGGCTGGTTTGGCGAGCAAATAATGTATGAATGAATGGCGATTTGCTTTGCCCAATAGGGTTACCGAAAACGGCATAACGATCTACTTGCTGTGTCATATCCTTACCTAACAGAAATAAAAAAGGGTCATCTATATAGATGACCCTATCACTATCCCTATAAGGAAGGAAGAACTACCAAACTCGAGGCTTTAGGTAGTCGCTATAAAGCAGAGCTTCTGGTGAACCCGCTTGTGGTTCGTAGCGATATTCCCAGCGAGCCAATGGCGGCATCGACATCAATATAGACTCTGTGCGCCCACCGCTTTGCAGACCAAATAAGGTGCCACGGTCGTAAACTAGGTTAAATTCAACATAGCGACCACGACGATAAAGTTGGAAGTCACGCTCGCGCTCGCCGTAAGACGTCTCTTTACGTCGTTCTACAATGGGTAGATAGGCGGCTGCAAAGCCTTCACCGACAGCCTGCATATAAGCAAAGCTCTTATCGAAACCCCACTCATTAAGATCATCAAAGAACAGACCACCCACACCGCGTGTTTCGTCTCGGTGAGGCAGGTAGAAGTATTTATCACACCACTCTTTATGTTCTTGATAAACATCATCACCAAACGGCGCACAAAGATCTTTAGCAGTTTGATGCCAAGATTGGCAGTCTTCATCGAAAGGATAAAATGGCGTTAAATCAAAACCACCACCGAACCACCAGATAGGATCTTCCCCCTCTTTTTCCGCAATAAAGAATCGAACGTTGGCGTGTGAGGTTGGGATATATGGGTTTTTAGGGTGGATCACTAATGAAACGCCCATCGCTTCAAACTTACGTCCGGCTAATTCAGGACGATGAGCGGTTGCAGAGGCAGGCATAGCTTTACCCGCTACATGAGAGAAGTTAACTCCACCTTGTTCAAATAGAGCACCATTGGTCATCACGCGAGTGCGGCCACCGCCACCGAGGCGTTCGCCAGGCTCACGCTGCCATGCATCTTCTTCAAACAATGCTGCACCATCAGCTTGCTCAAGCTGTTGGCAAATCGAATCTTGTAGGCTCAGTAAAAACTGTTTTACTGCTTCTTTATCAATTGCTGACATCTTTCTTCCTCTGCAGGGTTTAACCCTGTCTTAATATTTTCGACGTTTTTGCATCTCTAATTTCGCTTGGCTTCTCACGGCCACCCGTTTGACCTTCTAAAATAGCCACCAAATGTTGACCCAGTTGCTGTTGAACTTCTTCAGTCGTCATACAAGGCGGTTCACCTGTCAGGTTAGCACTGGTCGAGGTTAACGGCTTACCGAATTCATTACACATTCTTTGAACTAAAGGGTGATCAGTCACTCGCACCGCGATGGATTCAAATTGGCCACTGACCCAGTCCGTTACTTTACTGCTGGTTGGCATTATCCAAGTCACAGGTCCTGGCCATGTTGCTTTTACGGTCGCTAACTGCGCTTCCGTCAACTGGCTTTCATCAATATAGGGCAGCAACTGCTCGTAACTCGCGGCAATTAGGATCAACCCTTTATCCATCGGCCGCTGTTTTAAATCGAGCAATTTCTTAATGGCTTGTGGATTATCGGGATCACAACCGACCCCAAAAACGCCTTCAGTCGGGTAAGCAATGACTTCACCTTGTTGTAATGCCTGCAAAGTATGTTGAAAGTTATCCAAGGGTTGCCTCATTAATTCTGTTATCGAACTCGCTAAGTGTACAAATTATCATTCACTGTGACTAAAGCTATTTGTTTATAAAATGTATCAATTAACAACTTAGACTGACGCAAACGTTTTCCTTAAGCAATTTTACCCGTATAATGCGCGCAAAATATCTAATCACTAATTAAATCGTACCTGAAGGAGTTTGAGATGACTGTCGGTATTATCATGGGTTCTAAATCTGATTGGCCAACAATGAAGCTAGCTGCAGAAATGTTGGATCAGTTTGGCGTGGCGTACGAAACAAAAGTGGTTTCTGCTCACCGCACACCTCAGTTGCTTGCAGATTACGCAACCAGTGCGAAAGAGCGCGGTATTAAAGTGATTATTGCTGGTGCTGGCGGTGCAGCGCATCTTCCGGGCATGGCTGCAGCTTTCACAAGCGTACCTGTTTTAGGTGTTCCTGTTCAGTCTAAAGCACTCAAGGGCATGGATTCTCTGCTTTCTATCGTACAGATGCCAAAAGGCATTGCGGTAGGTACTTTGGCTATCGGTGAAGCTGGCGCTGCCAATGCTGGTATCCTAGCAGCCCAAATCATTGGTACTCACAATGAAGAAGTGATGGCAAAAGTAGAAGCGTTCCGCTCTGAGCAAACAGAAACGGTTCTGGCAAATCCAAACCCTGCTGAGGACTAATTCCCATGCATGTTCTTGTGTTAGGCGCGGGCCAACTTGCTCGCATGATGTCCCTAGCTGGGGCGCCGCTGAATATTGAAATTTCTGCTTTTGATGTTGGCAGCAAAAATATTGTTCACCCATTAACGCAAGCGATTCTAGGCAACGGCTTAGACAATGCGATTGAGCGTGCGGACGTCATTACTGCTGAATTCGAACATATCCCTCACGATGTTCTTGAGGTATGTGAGCGCAGCGGTAAGTTCTTACCGACAACAGAAGCAATCAAAGCTGGCGGTGACCGTCGCCTTGAAAAAGCCCTGTTAGACGAAGCAAGCGTGAAAAATGCTAAGTACTACGAGATTAACTCTCGCGAAGACTTTGACGCTGCGATCGCTCACGTTGGCTTACCAATGGTATTGAAGAGCACACTTGGCGGCTACGATGGCAAAGGTCAATGGCGCTTAAAAACATTAGACAATGTTGACGCGACTTGGGCAGAAATGGCCGAGTGCATCGCCGCAACAGACAACCAAGCCATTGTGGCTGAAGAGTTCGTTCCGTTTGATCGCGAAGTATCACTGGTTGGTGCTCGTGGCGCTAATGGCGAGATTCAAGTGTACCCACTGGCTGAAAATGTTCACACCGACGGCGTGTTGAGCTTATCGACAGCGATTGATGACATTGAACTGCAAGAGCAAGCGAAAACCATGTTCACCGCTGTTGCAGAACGTTTGGATTACGTTGGCGTGCTAGCGTTAGAGTTCTTTGATGTTAAAGGTTCACTGCTGGTTAACGAAATTGCACCACGTGTTCATAACTCTGGCCACTGGACACAGCAAGGCGCTGAAACTTGTCAGTTTGAGAACCACCTACGTGCTGTGTGCGGTATGCCACTAGGCAGTACTAAACTGATTCGCCCAACCGCAATGATCAATATTCTTGGTGAAGATACCCTACCTGAGGCTATTCTGGCTCAAGGTGGCTGTCATGTTCATTGGTATGGCAAAGAGAAGCGTGCAGGTCGTAAGATGGGTCACATTAACGTGAGCGCTGACTACAACGCAGAGCTGCAAAGAGCGTTGTGCTCATTGGCTGATATTCTTGATAAGCAAGCCTACCCTGCTGTGCATGAGTTTGCTGAGCAGATGAAGTAAGCCTACATTGGTTTATTGATATAAAAAGTTTATTGGATATAGAAACGGCGCTCATTGGGCGCCGTTTTTTTGTCTATAACATCAGGTTATTGAGATTGAATGTGATGACACTTGCGATCAGCACATTGCTTCTTAGTACCACTGGCCGTTTTCTTCTCCAGTAGCAGCGGGAATTGGCACTGTTCACAACGACCTATAACAGGTGGCTGATTAACGGCGAACTTACACTTAGGGTAGTTATCACACGCATAGAAGGTTTTGCCATAGCGAGATTTACGCTCAACCAAATGGCCTCTGCCACACTCAGGACAAGCAACAAGTGGCTGCTCTTCAGGTTGTTCTTTTGGTTGGTCCAAAGATTCGATGTGATTACACGTTGGGTAGCTGCTACAACCAATGAACATACCAAAGCGACCTTGCCTTAATACCAATTCGTTTTGGCATTTAGGGCACGGTACACCCAGCTCTTTCACTACGTGGCCATCGTTCTGATGCAGAGGCTTGATGTAATCACAGCTAGGATACTGCTTACAGCCTAAAAATGGGCCGTGCTTACCATGGCGAAGCTGAAGCTCTCCACCACACTGTGGACATGGTTCATGCTCTAATGCATGTTCATGTGCTGAAAAAAGCTGATTATCAATCTTACTACTCATGACAAGCCTGTATTAATGCAAGATACCTTGCTCTTTGGTGTACAACAGCTCTTCCATTTGCGTGTAAGCACTTTCATTACCCGGCACATTAAATAGCACCATTAAGATAATCCATTTCAGATCATCCAATTCAAATTCGCTCGTCTCAAGCCCCATCACACGATCAATCACCATTTCACGAATCTCTGTCGTGAGTACATTGATCTGTTCAAGGAACAATAAGAAACCTCGGCACTCCATATTAATACGTGAAATCTCTCGACTGGTATAAATACGCATCGAGGTATTGGAACACATAGTAATCGCCGCTTGATTCTCAGTATCTTGCAATGCCGCAAGATCTTCTAACCAATGGAGGGCCTTATAAATATCATCTTGGTGAAACCCTGCTCGAAGAAGCTCATCTTCCAGCTCATCTTGATCCACCTGCAATTCAGAATCGCTATGGATGTAGGTTTCAAACAAGTACATCAGTATGTCCATCATCATAGCTTAGCCTCTCCCCTTTCGAATATAGCCACCGGAAACTGCAACAACATGCCCTGAGAGCTCAAGCTCTAAAAGCTGCATCATGACCTCATGCACAGGTATATGGGTTCTCTGTGCCAAAATATCAACGGGTGTCGCCTCTAACCCTACGTTAGCTAACAGCTGTGGAAATGGCAATTGTTCATTTTCCCCCATACTGGGCGTAGGTTCGAACAAGCTGGGTTGCTGATCGATAGACCAGTCTAACAGACTCTTTATTTCAATCAGAACATCTTGTGCACTCTGTACCAAGCATGCTCCAGCTTTGATTAAGCTATTACCTCCTCGACTGGTTGGGTTATGAATAGAGCCAGGAAGCGCAAACACCTCTCGGCCTTGCTCCATGGCATAGCGAGCTGTAATCAAAGAACCACTCTTCTCAGCCGCTTCAACCACCAAGGTTCCGAGCGATAACCCACTTATAATACGGTTACGGCGAGGGAAATGTTCAGGTCGTGGTTTGGCACTTGGGCGAAACTCTGAAATCAACGCACCATTTTCACAGATCCTATCGGCTAAATTTCTGTGTCGCGCAGGATAAATGGAATCCAATCCAGAACCCAATACAGCAAAAGTTTCCCCTCCTTTATCTAGAGCACCATCATGAGCATAGCCATCGATACCGAGCGCTAAGCCACTGGTGACAATCAAACCGTTTTGGACGAACTCTTTGGCGAAGGACTTCGCGGTTTGCAACCCTTCGAGACTGGCATTACGACTGCCGACCATAGCGATTTGAGGCTCAATCAGTTTTTCAACGTGACCTTTAACGAAAAGCACGCTTGGCGCGGAGGCGGTCTCATTCAGCAGTTTGGGATAATGCGAGCAATTCGGGGTAATGATGTGATGGTTGGGTTGTCTTGCTTGCCACTCTAGGCAAGCCTCCACTTCTCTTGGGGCTTGCTCTCTTAAATAGGAGATTTGCTTAGCTGACAAGCCAATCGCTTGCAGTTGCTGGCTTGAGTAGCCAACAATATTAAAAGGAGAATCAATGCTCAGCAGTCGAGAAAGTCGCTTGCCACCCAATTGCGGTACAAAACTTAGAGTTAGCCAAGCGCTCAGTTGTTGCTCATTCACTCGGTGCCCTTAAGCTCTTCCGTCAAAGCAAGGTCCAAAGGCGATACCGCCAAAATGTCATTACTTACAGGCTTAGAGCTCTGAGTGATCAAGGCCAAGCTAAAATACTCATAAGGACGAATGACCATCAAACTACCAAGTGAGGTACTTGGCAGCTGCACCTTATCGCTCGCCGCAGACTCTTTGTAGCTGTATTCACCTTGCTTACCAAACACCACAGCGCCGCTTTCACTGAGCGTAAACATAGAGCCTTGGCGAAGATTGTCCTGTGAGCCTTTATTAATAACGATCACTTGATTCTTTGCACTGTATTGGCTGCCATCTAATGAACCCAAGATATTAGCAAACTGCCCCGCAGCACTAGGCGCTGGATAAAATGTGGTTGAGAGCTTCACCTGATCAACGCCAAGTTCAGGTAACACGAGGTCATTAAGTAACACCTCTTGCAGTTGAGTCTCTATCTGTAAACTACTGAACTCAGCATCCACCTCTTTCAAGCGCGCCGTGGCGACCAAACGCAAAGAGGTAATACTCGCTTGAGGTTGTTGCCTTTGATAAGTCTCGACGGCACGGTAGATACCCCATTTTTGATGCTGCTGGTTTCCCGAAATAAACAATCGGTCTTCACCCGATAAGAAGCGTTTGCCATCACTGGTCCCTAACACTCGTTGCGCTGACTGGATATCTTGCTGCTCAACCAAGCGGTCAGATTGTAGATACGGTAGAACAAGCCCCTCATTCACGGTAGGTACTGCTTTCTTCTCTGATACACGAATCTTAGGGCTTAGCTTTATTACGGGTTTGAGGCTCAACACAGGCTCGCCATTAATCCAAACTAGAGACAATTTATCTCCAGGGTAAATAAGGTGAGGGTTTTCTATTTCAGGGTTTACCTGCCATAGCCTTGGCCACAACCAAGGGCTATCGAGATACATCGCGGAAATATCCCATAAGGTATCCCCCTTAACCACCACATACGCCTCGGGTGCGCCTTGTTTAATGGTTAAAGGTTGCTCACTATTTTCAGCCATAACGGCGAACGAAAGCGAGGCACAAATAAGAGAAAAAGTGGGAGAAAAATGACGCATGACCTAGGTTCCTTGGTCTGAATATATGACATCTGATTAGAGAATTAACTTCAGGATGCTGTCATTTGACCTCTAAAATGTCTAGAATTGAGCCAACAAGGTTTAAGCTGTTTCGGCACAGTTCAATATTTCGAGTGTATATGTCTGTATTACAAGTATTAACATTACCAGATGATCGTCTACGTACCGTGGCGAAACCGGTAAAAGAAGTTACCCCAGAGATTCAAAAGTTCGTTGATGACATGATTGAAACCATGTACGACGAAGAAGGTATCGGCCTTGCGGCAACGCAAGTAGATTTCCACCAGCGCATCGTTGTTATCGACATTTCAGAAACACGTGACGAGCCTATGGTTCTGATCAACCCTGAAATTACCGACAAACGTGGCGAAGATGGTATCGAAGAAGGCTGTCTATCTGTACCAGGCGCTCGAGCTCTAGTCCCTCGCGCTGCAGAAGTAACGGTTAAAGCATTAGACCGTGAAGGCAACGAATTCACATTCGACGCTGACGACCTTCTGGCTATCTGTGTTCAGCACGAACTTGACCACCTAGAAGGCAAGTTGTTTGTTGATTACCTATCGCCACTAAAGCGCAAACGTATTCAAGATAAGCTAGCGAAGATTAAACGTTTCAACGAGAAACAAGGTTAATAACCGCTGCTATTACTAAATTAAGAAGGAAGTCTACCTTGAGTCAATCTTTAAGAATTGTCTTCGCAGGTACTCCGGATTTCGCCGCCCGTCATTTGGCGGCGTTGTTGTCTTCGGAGCATGAAGTTATTGCTGTTTACACACAGCCAGATCGTCCAGCAGGCCGCGGTAAAAAACTGACTGCGAGCCCAGTAAAAAACATCGCACTTGAAAACAATATTCCGGTTTACCAACCAGAAAACTTCAAGTCAGATGAAGCTAAGCAAGAGCTAGCAGATTTGAATGCTGACATCATGGTTGTTGTCGCTTACGGCTTGCTTCTTCCACAAGCTGTATTAGATACGCCTCGCTTGGGTTGTATCAACGTGCATGGTTCAATCCTGCCACGCTGGCGTGGTGCTGCTCCGATCCAACGCTCTATCTGGGCGGGCGATAAAGAGACTGGCGTAACGATCATGCAGATGGATATCGGCCTAGATACCGGTGATATGTTAAGTATCGCGACGCTACCAATCGAAGCAACAGACACCAGCGCGTCAATGTACGAGAAGTTGGCAGGCCTTGGTCCTGATGCGCTTGTTGAGTGTTTAGCTGACATCGCTTCTGGTAAAGCCGTTGCTGAGAAGCAAGACGACGAACTTGCTAACTACGCGAAGAAGCTGAGCAAAGACGAAGCGAAGATTGACTGGAATGACAGTGCAGAACACATCGAACGTTGTGTGCGCGCTTTCAACCCATGGCCAATGAGCCACTTTGCGGTTGTTGATAGCAGCTCGAATGATGAAAAAAGCATTAAAGTTTGGCAGACACGTGTTGATCAAGAATCAACGTCTGCGCCAGCTGGTTCAATCATCAAAGCAGATAAAACGGGTATTTATGTTGCGACTGGCGACAAAGTACTGGTTTTGGAACAACTGCAAGTTCCAGGTAAAAAAGCCATGTCAGTTCAAGACATCTTGAACTCACGTGCAAGCTGGTTTGAAGTTGGTACTCAACTTTCTTAACCGCTTTAAAGCTACTCAATATGCACTTAAAAATGTGTAGCTTGTAAAAACACAGTTTAGAAAACCTTTACGAGGGCAGAGATGCCCTCATGTATTCAAATAAATATTCGGTACCCCTCATGAATGTTCGCGCTGCTGCTGCAAATGTCCTATTCCAAGTTGTCGATAAAGGCCACTCTCTTTCACACGCTCTCCCTGCGGCTCAAAAAACGATCCGTCCGCGAGACCATGCTCTACTGCAAGAGATTTGCTACGGCGCACTTCGTTACCTGCCTCGCTTAGAGTCAATCGCTAACGAACTGATGGAAAACTCGCTTAAAGGTAAAAAGCGCGTCTTCCATCACCTGATCCTAGTAGGCATTTATCAGTTGGGCTTTATGCGAATTCCTTCGCATGCCGCCGTTGCTGAAACAGTTGAAGCAACCAAAACACTGCGTGGCCCAAGCCTCAGTGGTTTGATCAATGCCGTACTTCGCAGCTATCTGCGCGATCAAGAAGAACTAGACGAGAAAGCCGTTAGCCACAATGCTGGCAAATACAGCCATCCAAGCTGGATTCTAAAAATGCTTCAAGAGAGCTACCCAGATCAGTGGGAGCAATTGGTTGAAGCAAACAATAACAAGGCACCAATGTGGCTGCGCGTAAACCGCCAACACCACACTCGTGACGAGTATGTTGAACTGCTTAAAAACGAAAACATTGAATACACACTGCACCCTGAAGCAGCTGATGCCATAAAATTAGCCTCACCTTGTGACGTTACTTTGCTTCCTGGCTTCGACAGAGGCTGGGTATCGGTGCAAGATGCTGCAGCTCAGCTTTCCGTTGATTTCCTAACACCAAAAGATGGTGAGCTAATTCTAGATTGCTGCGCAGCACCTGGTGGTAAAACTGCACACATTCTTGAACATACTCAAGACACTGAAGTGGTTGCAATCGACAGTGATATTAAACGCCTAGACCGCGTTTACGATAACCTTGAACGCCTACAACTACGTGCCGACGTAATCTGTGGTGATGCTCGCTACCCTGAAGAGTGGTGGACGGGCAGTCAGTTTGACCGCATCCTACTTGATGCTCCATGTTCAGCGACGGGTGTAATCCGCCGTCACCCTGACATTAAGTGGCTACGCCGTGCATCTGATATTGATGCACTAGCAGAGCTGCAAAGTGAGATCTTGGATGCAATGTGGCGCCAGCTAAAAGAAGGCGGCACCATGGTTTATGCGACATGTTCTATCACGCCGCAAGAAAACGTGCTGCAAGTGAAAGCCTTCTTAGAGCGTACCGAGAACGCAACGCTGGTTGGGTCTGATATCGAAAAACCGGGTCGTCAAATACTGCCTGGTGAAGAAGATATGGATGGCTTCTACTACGCAGTTCTAGTAAAACAGGCATAACAACTAACAGCGGCTAAGAATTTATTTCTTAGCCGCTGTTTCTTTCTAGTGCATTATCAAAGCAAAATGAGATCACTAGAATTACAACGGCAAAAATAAGAGAAAGGCTATGAAGATCATTATTCTAGGTGCTGGACAAGTTGGCGGTACCCTTGCTGAAAACCTAGTAGGTGAAAACAATGACATCACGATCGTCGACCGTAATGCCGACCGACTTCGTGAACTTCAGGACAAATACGACCTTAGGGTTGTAAACGGTTATGCCAGCCACCCGAACACACTACGTGAAGCGGGCGCGCAAGATGCCGACATGTTGGTTGCCGTAACCAACATGGATGAAACCAACATGGCCGCATGTCAGGTTGCCTTCTCTCTGTTTAACACGCCAAACCGTATTGCTCGTATTCGTTCTCCTCAATACCTAGAAGAGAAAGAAGCACTCTTCAAATCAGGGGCGATTCCGGTTGATCATTTAATTGCCCCAGAAGAACTCGTCACCAGCTACATCGAGCGCCTGATTCAATACCCTGGTGCATTGCAGGTTGTGAGCTTTGCTGAACAGAAGGTTAGCCTAGTCGCGGTAAAAGCCTACTACGGTGGCCCACTGGTCGGTAACGCACTGTCTGCTTTGCGTGAGCACATGCCGCACATTGATACTCGTGTTGCCGCTATCTTCCGTCAAGGTCGCCCTATTCGCCCACAAGGCACTACCATCATTGAAGCCGATGATGAGGTTTTCTTTGTGGCTGCGAGTAACCATATCCGCTCAGTGATGAGTGAGCTTCAGCGCTTAGAGAAGCCGTATCGTCGCATCATGATTGTTGGCGGTGGTAACATTGGTGCAAGCTTGGCAAAACGCCTTGAGCAAAGCTATAGCATTAAACTTATCGAGCGCAGCTACACTCGCGCCGAGAAGCTATCTGAAGAATTAGAAAACACCATCGTATTCTGTGGTGACGCAGCCGACCAAGAACTGCTGACCGAAGAGAATATCGATCAGGTGGATGTGTTCATCGCTCTAACCAATGAAGATGAAACCAACATCATGTCAGCGATGCTGGCGAAGCGAATGGGTGCCAAGAAAGTAATGGTGCTGATTCAGCGTGGCGCTTATGTCGACCTTGTTCAGGGTGGCGTGATTGATATTGCGATATCTCCACAGCAAGCGACGATTTCTGCGCTGCTTACTCACGTTCGTCGTGCTGATATTGTTAACGTATCCTCTCTACGTCGCGGTGCTGCTGAGGCGATTGAAGCCATTGCTCACGGTGACGAGACCACATCTAAAGTCGTTGGCCGAGCTATTGGCGACATCAAACTGCCACCGGGCACCACTATTGGTGCGATTGTTCGCGGAGAAGAGGTGCTTATCGCGCACGATAGAACCGTAATCGAACAGGATGACCACGTAGTGATGTTCCTAGTGGACAAGAAATACGTACCGGATGTTGAGTCTCTATTCCAACCGAGCCCGTTCTTCTTATAGCCTTGTTCTCGTGAGCTTCTTCTCGCAACTTTCTTTTGTGAGAACGGCGCTCCGGCACAAAGCTGTAATCAATTAAAGCTATGGTCTATTAAGCTATGGTCAACTTTCGTCCGATATTATTAGTGATAGGGTTAGTGTTATCAAAACTCGCCCTTTTCATGTACATCCCCACATTGGTTGCCTTTTTTACTGGCACCGGTGGCTTCCTCGAGTTTGGTCAATCGGTAGTGATCACGCACATTGTGGCGTTCATCTGCTTGAGCTTGGGCCGCTCCGCTAAGTTCCGACTTGGGGTGCGGGACATGTTCCTTATCACCTCTTTGGTTTGGACAATTGCCAGCGCCTTTGCCGCCCTGCCCTTTGTCTTCATTAACCACATCAGCTTTACGGACGCCTACTTCGAAACCATGTCAGGTATCACCACGACAGGCTCAACCGTATTAAGCGGCTTAGACAGCATGGCACCAAGCATTCTGTTGTGGCGTTCTATACTGCAATGGTTAGGCGGCATCGGCTTTATCGTTATGGCGGTAGCAGTTCTACCAATGCTCAACGTTGGTGGTATGCGCCTGTTCCAAACCGAATCATCCGATTGGTCAGATAAAAGCAGCCCACGAGCAAAAACCGTCGCGAAGAACATCGTAGCGGTTTATCTGGTTCTGACTGGTTTATGCATCATTAGCTATTTGCTTGCAGGCATGGGCATCTTTGACGCGATCAATCATGCGTTCACAACACTGTCGACGGGGGGTTACTCAACCTCAGATGGCTCGATGAACCACTTCTCTAACAGTGCTCACTGGGTGGGAACACTGTTCATGTTCCTTGGTGGACTGCCGTTCTTACTGTTTGTTAGCGCACTGCGAGGCCGAAAACTCTCGATCCTCTACAAAGACGCGCAAGTAAGAGGTTTCACGTACCTGTTCTTGTTCACCAGCGCCGTAATATCAACATGGTTGGTGGTTAGAGATGGCTACACTGTTATGGATGCGATGCGTGTTTCGATGTTCAACATTGTGTCAGTCGTCACCACAACTGGTTTTGGCTTAGAAGACTTCACCGCCTGGGGTGCACTGCCAACCACCTTGTTTGCATTCCTAATGATGGCGGGCGCTTGCTCGGGTTCAACCTCTGGCGGTATTAAAATCTTCCGTTTCCAGATTGCGATGACCATGCTCCACAAACAAATGATGAAGCTAATTCACCCATCAGGCGTGTTTGTTCAACGTTACAATCAGCGACCTGTGAATGACGATATTGTGCGTTCACTCGTGGCATTTGGTTTGATGTTCTTTATCACGATTATCTTAATTGCAGGCGGCTTGAGCGCGATGGGGCTTGATCCTGTAACCAGTATATCTGGCGCTATCACAGCCGTTGCCAACGTGGGCCCAGGCATGGGTAGTGTGATCGGTCCAACCGGGAACTTTGCTCCACTGCCAGACGCCGCTAAATGGTTGCTAAGTTTAGGAATGCTAATGGGACGACTCGAGATACTGACGCTCATTGTTCTATTTTTCCCAGCCTTTTGGCGACGCTAACCAAGCAAAAAAATCAAGGAAACACAGATGAAATCATACGTACTTCTCGCTGGCGTATTGCTCGCAAACTCAGTATTCGTAAGTTCTGCCTTTGCTGATCAAATGGTCACATTGCCTGATGGCAAGCAAGTGTTACTAAAAGACGATTTTACTTGGCAGTATATGGCAGAAAAGAAAACAGAAGAAACAACAACGACAGAGATAACTTCAGCGGTAGCGACGGCGTCAGTCGCAGCAGTACCCGTAGTCGCTGTCCCAGTTGCAACGAGTACGCGTGGTACTACGATTGTGGTTAATAGTAAAAAGCCAAGCTTGCAACTGTCTCAATCAGGAGTGGATGTCGTATTAGGCGCGAGCCGCTATGAAGGTGGTGAGCTTATCATTCCGACAGCCATCACCAACCAAGGCACTCAAGCTGTCATTTTGGTATCACTTAACATCAGCGTATTTACCGCAGAAGGTGAGTTACTGGCACAACAAGAAGTCGCAGTCTGGAAATCAATCAAACGAATGGCCGACACTTACCTGCGACCAAAGACAGCTGAAGAAGGTAAGTTGATAGAACTCGACCTAGCAGAGCACCCTGAATATCAGATTAAAGCCGAGATTATCGAAGTCGTTGCCCGCTAAACCGGTGTCACGAACAGGTAGATAGCGAAGAAATGGCAAGCGCAGCCCGCCAACACAAACAAGTGCCAGATGGCATGGTTATAAGGGATGCGTTTTGCCACATAGAAAATCACACCCAGCGAGTAAATCACCCCGCCAACCGCCAGTAACACCAAACCACCTATATCGATGTTCATCGCTAATTGATAAACAACAATCAAAGATAGCCAACCCATCGCTAAGTAAATGAACAGCGATAAGCGCTTGAATCGGTAAACAAAGGCAATCTTCATGATGATGCCCACCAGCGCAATCCCCCAGATCACCGCCATCAAGCCCATCGCTAATGGGGTTCTTAAGCCCACCAAAAGAAACGGCGTGTAACTGCCCGCGATCAGCAAATAAATCGCACAGTGATCGAGCGTTTTGAGTAAGCGCTTGGTTTTCTCAGTGGTGATCGAGTGGTACAACGTGGACGCAAGAAAGAGCAGAATAATACTGCTGCCATACACCGCCATACTGGCAACAGTAAGCATGTCGGCTTGGTAATCAAACGCACGAATCAGTAACAGGATCAGGCCCACTACGCCAAGTACGACGCCCAAACCATGGGTTATCGCATTAGCGCGCTCTTCGATGTCACTGTATTCGCTGGCTGATGATGCAGACATGGGTATCCTACTAGAGTAAATGTTCGATTGACCCAGTATTACACATTAAGCTTACACGTGTAAGCTTAAATTTTTATGACAAAATGACTTATAAAATGTGTGATTCAGCTAAGACGCGTTTTCTAAATACTCGACCACCATCTTACCGGCGTCTTCTGGTGAGGTATCAAGCGGGACACTCAATTGGCGCTGTAGCTGACCAATTCCCAGCAAACTCGCCAACATACCTTTGGCACCATCGCGATTGCGGTCTATCTCAAACCACAACTTAAGTTCGGTCTCACCACGATGAGCAACAACCTCAAGCTCACGCCAGCGACCATGATAAGGGCCAGTAGTCGGCACAAACTCAAACTCTTGGACAAACGGCAGTTCAAAGCCATCCACCGCTTCACATTCCACTTGGCGTATCCGCAGTCCTTGAGCTTCAAGCTCGTTAAAGATGCCGTCGAGGAGTGCATCAGGACGAACCGTTAAGGTGTCTTTATCCGATGGGTCAATCGCCATCGCAATATCCAACCCGGTTTCCAGCCACACCTTTGAATCACCAATCGTGACTGGTGTATTCAGCGGTACATCAAACTCACATTCAAAGTCACGGGTTTCTCCCGGCTGAATCACAAAGGCATACGGCAGGCTCCATTTAGCCAACGAGTACGTCTGGTGCATTCGGCGTTTATGACCGCCCTCTTGCCTTTGCGAGTTCATGGTGACTTCTTTGACGTAACGACAGCACAAGTTGAGATCGATGTTGTCAATTTCTTGTGGCTGAGCGCCACCATAGACATGCACAATAATGCTCGCCTTCTTGCCTGGGTAAAGCACTTCCTGTTGCAATACAGAATCCACTTTGGCAGATCCAATACCAAAACTAGCTAACGTTTTCTTTAAGAACGACATATGCACCTCCTTTAAAGCATCATCTTAAGCCTGAAAGAGGTTCAAACTCAAATATACTGCTCACACTATTTTAGCTCTAATATCGTTTAATTATCACTCAGGCGTCGATCGATAACTTAGATAGTGATAATCTAAGCCTTGATATGCATGCATATCATTATCCTGATTTATTTTTCGGATTGGCGAAAGCCAGACGAGTGACTCTTCAAGTAATTGAAGCGAAGCTCATGATAAGTCAGGCCATTAGATTGGCAATGGATATGCCTGACCGTTAGGTAAATTAATGCGCCCAACAGCTGTCAGGTTCTCGCACACCAACCGTAGTGCGATGCGTCGTCGTAGTGGCTTTGTTGCTGCTCCAACGGCTAAGAAATTGGCTCCTACAATGACTCTCGTTCAGAAGACTGCTTTATTAGCACCGACTGCAACAAAAGTAATTAAAGCCGCTTAACGAAAAGCGCAGTTTTTACTGCGCTTTTTTCTTGCCCGGTCCCATCTTGAAATGCCTTTACACATTGGTATTCCCTACCCGATTTGATACCTTAACCACAAATCATTATAAAATTTGTGGAGAAGTAAAGTATGAAGTGTCACCGCATTGAGGAACTGCTTGAACTGATGGAGCCAGAGTGGCAGAAAGATCAAGAGCTTAACCTATTAGAGTTCATCATTAAGCTATCAAACGAAGCAGGCTACCAAGGCAAGCTAGAAGAGCTGACTGACGATGTTCTTATCTACCATCTAAAAATGCGTAACAGCGAAAAAGATGAAATGATCCCAGGTCTTAAAAAAGACCAAGAAGATGATTTCAAAACGGCAATTCTAAAAGCGCGTGGCCTTCTTTAATCGCCTATTTGGTTAGAACTCAATTGCCGTATAGATAAAACAATCAATTTCGAAAAGCGACCACTCGGTCGCTTTTTTGTTTCTGTTCGCTATTTTTTCGTCACAACTGTTATGACTTTTGTTGTTAAAGGTTGATAGCGTTAAAGAAATGAGAACAAGATTGTCGTTATAATCGCCATCCATAAGAATCTTCTAAAATAATAAGAGTGAGTGCGATACCAACAAATGCACCAAGCTCAATTTCTACAGGTTCTCTAAACCATACTTTCAAGTAATGTCGTCATGCCCGACTTAACCGGGCAAACAAGCCACAAAAAGGATAGTCCATGAGTCAGGATAAAATCGACATCAAAGATGTGACTCCTAAAACCTTTAACCCAAAAACACATAAAGGTAATGGAGATCGATTTAACCCAAGTAACCGAATCTATGTTCGAGAAAGCAAAGGTAAATTCCAACAACTTCGTCGTTACGGCGGTTGGTTCTTACTTTTACTTTTTGCGCTTATCCCATGGATTCCATTTGGTGAACGACAAGCGATCTTGCTCGATATCGGTAGCCAGCAGTTCAACTTCTTTGGCACCACGCTATACCCACAAGATCTGACCCTACTTGCCATCCTATTTATGATTGCTGCGTTTGGCTTATTCTTCATAACCACCTTCTTAGGGCGAGTCTGGTGTGGTTATTTATGCCCACAAACCGTCTGGACCTTCATGTACATCTGGTTCGAAGAGAAACTGGAAGGTGCTGCCAACAAGCGAAGAAAACAAGACTCGGGCAAACTGACAAGCAATTTAATTCTCAGAAAAACCATCAAGCACATCGTGTGGTGGGCGATTGCGATTGCGACGGGCTTAACCTTTGTCGGTTACTTCATCCCAATCAAAGAGCTGGTGGTTGGCTTCTTTACCTTTAACTCGACTTTCTGGCCGGTGTTTTGGGTATTGTTCTTTGCTGGGTGTACTTATGCGAATGCGGGATGGATGCGTTCTATTGTTTGTCTGCACATGTGTCCTTACGCGCGTTTCCAATCTGCAATGTTCGATAAAGATACCTTCATCGTGGGTTACGACACTGAACGAGGTGAAAGCCGCGGCCCTCGCTCTCGTAAAGCCGATCCAAAAGAACTTGGTCTAGGCGACTGTATTGACTGTAATTTATGTGTTCAAGTGTGCCCAACGGGTATCGATATCCGTGACGGCCTACAATACGAGTGTATTAACTGTGGCGCGTGTATTGATGCCTGCGACAACACCATGGAACGTATGGGTTATGACAAAGGCCTAGTCAACTACACCACCGAACACAGGCTCGATGGTCACACAACCAAGGTGATGCGTCCGAAGCTGCTCGGTTATGGCGCTATATTGATCGTCATGCTGGGTTTGTTCTTCGCACAGATAGCGAGTGTTGATCCTGCAGGCTTAAGTGTTCTGCGAGATAGAAACCAGCTATTTAGAATCAATAGCCAAGGGCTTGTCGAAAATACTTACAACTTGAAAGTAATCAACAAAACTCAGCAAGAGCAAGAGTACAAGCTTGATGTCAGCGGGCTACCCGATTCTATCTGGTACGGTAAACAAACGATTACCGTAGACCCAGGTGAGGTTTTAAACCTTCCTATCAGCTTAGGCGTCGATCCAGAAAAACTGAGCTCACCAGTTTCGACAATTCAGTTTATACTCTCGGATAATGAAGAGTTTACGATGGAAGTCGAAAGCCGCTTTATCAAGAAGCTCTGATACCAGCCACCTTAGTGCTTGGTATAACACCCCAATAAATGGAAAAAGGCTCAGTAATGAGCCTTTTTTATTCTATGACGATGCAAGCCTTTAACTTTGATAACCTGACTCCTGACTTCATGTGGTACGCACTGGAGAGCATTGGAGTTCGTGCTGAATCCGGGCTTCTCGCTCTCAACAGCTACGAAAACCGGGTGTATCAATTCACCGATGAAGACCGTAAACGCTACGTCGTTAAGTTTTATCGTCCGCAGCGTTGGAACACCGCACAGATCCAAGAAGAGCACGACTTCGCGTTAGAGCTGATCGAACAAGAGTTACCGGTTGCTCCACCTATGCGAATCAACGGCGCAACCTTGCATGAATATCAAGGCTATCTATTTGCACTGTTTGAAAGCGTCGGTGGCAGACAATATGAAGTCGACAATCTAGATCAATTGGAAGGCGTTGGACGCTTCCTTGGTCGTATTCATAAAGCCAGTGCTGGAAGAACATTTCAGCATCGCCCGACCATCAGCTTAGATGAATACCTTTATCAGCCACGTAAGATTCTAGAGAACTCTCAGTTTATCCCAACTCACCTAGAGAACGCGTTCTTCAATGACGTCGACCTTCTGATCAAAGAGCTAGAGAGCCAGTGGCCAAGTAACATTGACAACATTCGTCTCCATGGCGACTGCCACCCGGGCAATATATTGTGGCGCGACGGGCCAATGTTCGTCGATCTTGATGACGCGCGTAATGGTCCTGCTGTTCAAGATCTGTGGATGCTGCTTAACGGCGAACGCCAAGATAAAATGATGCAACTGGATATTCTGCTAGAGAGTTATCAAGAGTTTTGCGATTTTAATACCGCGCAACTGAAACTAATCGAACCTCTGCGCGGTCTACGTATGGTGCATTACATGGCGTGGTTAGCGAAACGATGGCACGATCCGGCGTTTCCTTTGGCCTTCCCATGGTTTAATGACCCGAAATATTGGGAGCAACAAGTACTTGCTTGTAAAGAGCAAATTGCTACCCTGCAAGAGCCACCACTTTCGTTAATGCCTCAGTGGTAACAGCAATCGCAACATACAACTAGATAAAAATTCAAACATAATGGAGATTGGATAAATGAAAAAGCTATTCGCATTTTTCTCATTGATCATGTTGAGCCTTTCAGCTCACGCTGCGAAATTTAACGAAGGTGAACACTACAAAGTTCTCGATCTAGAAGCATCAAAAAAACCAATGGTGACAGAGTTCTTCTCTTTTTACTGCCCACACTGTAATAGCTTTGAGCCAATCATCCAGCAGCTAAAACAACAGCTACCTAAAGACGCTAAGCTACAGAAGAACCATGTTTCATTCATGGGTGGCAACATGGGTCTGCCAATGAGCAAAGCTTACGCGACCATGATTGCACTGAAAGTTGAAGATAAAATGGTGCCAGTGATGTTTAACCGCATCCACACCATGAACAAGCCACCACGCGATGAAGCAGAACTGCGTCAAATCTTCCTAGATGAAGGCGTTGATGCTAAGAAATTCGATGCGGCATACAACGGCTTTGCAGTAGATTCTATGGTTCGTCGTTTCGACAAAGCATTCAAAGATAGCGGCTTGTCAGGTGTACCAGCGGTTGTGGTTAACAACCGCTACCTGATTGACGCTCAAGGCATTAACTCTCTTGATGAGTACTTCGAGCTGGTTAACTTCTTATTAAAGAAATAAGAGAATGATTAAAGGAAGCTTCGGCTTCCTTTTTTTTGCTTGTTCAAAAATCATCATTGATAAATAATTAACCTGGAAATTTAAAGCTTTACTGCTATTAATAACCCGTCCTAAGAACCGGTGGGCAAGGAGCCCTTGAATGAAAATAAAAATAACTCTTCTCGCATTGAGCGTTGCAGCCTCTCCCGCTTTTGCCAAGCTTGCAGACGAACAAGGTTTCAGTGGTGAAATATCTATCAATACCGGGGTTGCCTCTTCCACCTCAAACTTTAATACCGATGCTGATAGCACCATTTCGTCCAATACACAGAAAGCCTCATCTGAGAGCTCATTTCTTGTCGCACCTTTAGGCAGTGTCGCTTACACCTTTGGTGAAAAGCTAAATCATCAGGTGTACACAGGTACCGCTCGTGATGATGTGGCAACCGGTACTGTTGTACTGGAGGTTGGCTATAAATACCAACTAGAGTCAGGCATGACCATCGACGCGTCATTGCTGCCAACCATCATGTCAGGTGAGACTTGGGCGAATCCATACGCAGAAGGTATTGCTCGAAGCAAAACCGATGAAACCGGCAACGCCTTTCGTTTGAAATTAAGTAGCATCGCAGGTTCTGCATTCTCTCTAGATATGGCTTACGCTACTAAAGATGTCGACAATGATGAGATTCAAGAACAAGAACTCAAACGAGATGCGAATACTCTCTACCTGAAAGGCCAATACCGCGTTCCATTGAGCCGCACCATGATGCTTATCCCATCGATCATTTATCAAACCAGAGATGCCGACGGTAACGCTGAGTCTTACGACCAGTTTGGTGGTGAAGTGAGTTTGTTTGGTGGCATAGGCCGTCACCAGTACGCACTAACAGCGGGTTACAACCAACGCTCTTACGATGCAAGTAACTCCATCTACGATAAGAAACGCAGTGATGACAACATCAACCTGTTTGCCGCGTATGAATATGAGCAATTCATGAACTGGGACAACTGGTCGTTTGTTTCACTGGCGGGCTACGGCACCAGCGATTCAAACATTACCTTCTACGATGAGTCTCAATACATCGTCTCAGTAGGTCTGAACTACAAGTTCTAGTTAGGCATCACTACTCGCTCATAACCATTAGTTCATAACAATTGGTTCATAACAACGAAAGCCTGCGTAACAAGCAGGCTTTCTTGTTTTTATACCAATCGTAGTAAATAAATGACCCGTTGTTTACTACGATTGGCATGACTACACCGCTTGAGCCGTGAGTTGTTTCAACAGTCGATCCATCGCTCGGTAGCCAAGTGCCTCTGATAAGTGCTTCTTTTCAATCTGCTCGTTACCCTCTAAGTCGGCAATGGTTCGTGCCACCTTAATGATTCGATGATAAGCACGAATCGACAGACCTAATCGATGCAGTGCGGTCTCGAGAAACTCCGCATCTTCGCGTCGCAATGGGCAATACTTTTCAATTTCTCGGCTACCTAACAGTGCATTCGACTTATGGTTTCGAGATAACATCAACTGACGCGCTTGTTTAACTCGTTGCTTCACGACTTGAGTGGTTTCTCCACGATCACCGCCTTCGGCTAACATCCCTTTAGGCAATAGAGGGATCTCCAATGACATATCGAATCTATCTAACAATGGCCCAGATAAGCGGTTGAGGTAACGCAGGATAATTTGCGGGTTCGCTCGAGCTTGATTGCCCTCGTAATAACCTGTTGGGCTTGGGTTAAGTGCACCGACTAATTGAAAGCGAGCAGGAAAGCGAGTCTTACCCGCGACACGGGAGATAATGATTTCACCCGACTCTAGCGGCTCTCGCAATGAATCAAGCACCTTACGCTCAAACTCTGGCATCTCGTCAAGAAACAATAAGCCATTATGCGCCAAAGATATCTCACCGGGGCGAGGTATCGAGCCACCACCGACCAATGCTGCCATCGAACTCGAATGGTGTGGGGAACGGAAAGGTCGTTGTTTCCAGTTGTATTGATTAATCTCTTGTTGCGTTAAAGAAGCCACCGAAGCAGTTTCCATCGCCTCGTCGTCACTCATCTCAGGTAACAAATCGCGCAATCGAGAAGCCAACATGGTTTTTCCAGTTCCGGGCGGGCCGAGAAAAAGCAGGTTATGGTTGCCCGCTGCAGCGATCTCCAATGCTCGCTTACCTTGCTGCTGGCCAATAATATCTTGTAAGTCACGATTATCAGACACATCGACATGATGATGCTCGGTTCGATATAAACCAAGCTGAGCCTGGCCACACATATCCGCACAAACCTCTAGCAAGGTTTGCGCTGATTTATGAGCCCCTTTGCCGACTAAGGCTGCCTGATCACCATTGTGGTGTGGAACCACTAAGCATCGCTCGACACTATCGGCGGCTAACGTCGCAGGCAGAACGCCCTTTACCGAGCGCAACTCTCCTGACAATGCCAACTCACCGATAAATTCATGTTGAGCTATTTTTGATGTCGGAAGCTGATCTGACGCCACCAAGATTCCAAGCGCGATTGGCAGATCAAAACGGCCTCCCTCCTTGGGTAAATCAGCAGGCGCGAGGTTAACCGTGATCCTTTTTGATGGAAATTCAAAGCGAGAATTGATGATGGCACTCCTGACTCGATCTTTAGATTCCTTGACCGTCGTTTCAGGTAGCCCCACCAATGTAAACCCAGGCATACCGTTGCTTATATGCACTTCAACGGTCACTTCTGGTGCCTCTACTCCCACACTAGCCCGGCTGTGAATTATCGCGAGTCCCATAACTTTCCTTTGTCTTTGATTTAAAAGTATTCACTCTGGGTATTCGTTGCTCACCAAAGCGATAAGGTTGTTATATAGCTTGGTGGAATGGTGTTTTAATGTGAAAAAAGAATGACATTTTCCTTGTCATACTGCAGATTTGTGTGATAACACTAGAGATGTAGACTTTTACTGAAGACAATAAACGAGAAAACTCGAATATTATGATTTTTAACGCTCGCATTTACGCACTGATTAACCTGATTATCGTAGTCATTATTAAGACTGCGCGGGGGCGAGTGGGAAGAAAGTAACCACGAATTAGAAAAAACCCCCGCACTGAAAAGTCCGGGGGTTTTTTCTAATTTAGCGATTCGATTTTTATAATTTTTATTATTTTCGGCCTTGCCGATTTACAGGAAGAATGGGAGCACAAGATGTGCAAAGACAACGGAAACAATGACCAAAATAAAGGTAATACGGAGGGATTACGATGAAAGGCGCAGAACTAGTCGTATCCGCACTCAAGCAACAAGGCATTGAGACCGTATTTGGTTACCCAGGTGGTGCCATCATGCCAATCTATGATGCACTTTATGATGGCGGTGTTGAACACATCCTTTGTCGCCATGAACAAGGTGCTGCAATGGCTGCCATTGGTATGGCGCGTGCAACACAAGACGTGGCTGTTTGTATGGCAACCTCGGGCCCAGGCGCGACTAACCTAGTAACAGGTCTTGCTGATGCCTTTATGGACTCCATCCCACTCGTCGCTATCACAGGTCAAGTTGCTAGCTCCCACATTGGTACCGATGCATTCCAAGAAATGGATGTGATTGGTATGTCTCTGTCATGTACTAAACACAGCTACCTCGTTACCGATATTGAAGATCTTGCGCCAACATTGGCTGAAGCATTTATCGTTGCAAAAGCAGGGCGTCCTGGTCCGGTTATTGTCGATATCGCTAAAGATGTTCAACTAGCCGAATCCCCTGTAAAAATTCTTCCTGAATTTACACCACCAGCCATTCCTGTTGTGACAACGGATGCTATTGAACAAGCTCAGTACTTCTTGTCTCAAGCGACTCGTCCTGTTTTATACGTAGGTGGTGGCGTTCAACTGGCGAAAGCAACCGATGCAGTTCGCGAGTTTTTACGCCTTAACCCAATGCCGGCCGTAAGCACACTGAAAGGCTTAGGCACTATCGAACGTGACGACCCGCACTACCTTGGCATGCTTGGTATGCACGGCACTAAAGCCGCTAACCTAGTGGTTCAAGAAAGTGACCTATTGATTGTTGTCGGTGCTCGTTTTGATGACCGAGTAACAGGCAAGCTTGATACTTTTGCTCCTCACGCAAAAGTTATCCATATCGATATCGATGCGGCAGAGTTCAGTAAACTGCGCCTTGCTGATGCGCCAATTCGCGGTGACATCAACAAGATCCTGCCTCAACTAGAACTGAGCCAAGACATCTCATCTTGGGTTCACCACTCAGAAGGCCTTCGTAGCTCATTCAAGTGGCGCTATGACCACCCAGGTGATCTGATCTTTGCTCCACTACTGCTAAAGCAGCTATCAGACATGATGCCAGCAAGCTCTATCATTTCGACGGATGTTGGCCAACATCAGATGTGGGCCGCTCAGCACATTCAGCCTCGCGATCCACAAAACTTCATCACCTCAGCCGGTTTAGGCACTATGGGCTTTGGTTTACCAGCCGCTATGGGTGCATCGGTTGGCCGTCCTGATGACCAATCGATTCTTATCTCTGGTGATGGTTCATTCATGATGAACATACAAGAGCTTGGCACGCTAAAGCGTCGTCAGATCCCAGTGAAGATGGTGCTTCTGAATAACTCTCGCTTGGGCATGGTTCGCCAATGGCAATCTCTGTTCTTTGATGGCCGACACAGTGAAACCATCTTGGATGACAATCCTGACTTCGTCATGCTCGCGAAAGCATTTGATATCCCGGGCAAAACCATCACGCGTAAAGAAGAAGTAGAGCCAGCATTGAAAGAGATGCTAGAAAGCAAAACTGCTTACCTACTTCACGTCCTTATCGATGAAGAAGAAAACGTATGGCCACTAGTACCGCCAGGTGCTTCAAACAGTGAGATGTTGGAGAACACATAACATGAAAAGATACCTATTAGACATCAAAGCCGATGATAAGCCAGTACTACTAGAGCGTGTTCTTCGTGTTATCCGTCACCGTGGCTTCATTGTTAAGCAAGTTGCGGGCACTCAAAACCACGAAAGCAAAGTGGCGAGTGTAGAGATCATTGTCGACAGTGACCGTCCGATCTCTTTTTTGGTGAATCAAATCGAAAAGCTGTGGGATGTACGTTCCGTTGACGTTATCTCTATCAGTCGTAATGAATTGCCAAACAACAACTTACAGCAAAAGATAAACGCATAAGGAACCGCAAACATGACAGCTAAAACAGCAGACTATATTTGGTTTAACGGTGAAATGGTTCCTTGGGCAGAGGCGAACGTTCACGTCCTGACTCACGCAATGCACTACGGTACTTCTGTGTTTGAAGGCGTTCGTTGTTACAACACGCCAAAAGGGCCGGTAATCTTCCGTCACCCAGAGCATGCAAGACGCCTAAAAGACTCAGCGAAAATCTACCGCTTCCCTATTCCTTTTACTGAGGAAGAAATTATGGAAGCGACTCGCGAAACGCTACGCCAAAATAAGCTACAGTCTGCGTACATACGCCCACTGGGCTTTGTCGGTAATGTTGGTTTGGGTGTGTGTCCGCCAGAAAATACTGAGATGGATCTGATCATCGCTGCGTTCCCTTGGGGTTCTTACCTAGGTGAAGAAGCGCTAGAGAATGGTGTAGATGCGATGATTTCAAGCTGGAATCGTGCCGCGCCAAATACTATCCCTACCGCTGCGAAAGCCGGTGGTAACTACCTATCTTCATTACTGGTTGGTGGTGAAGCTCGTCGTCATGGTTACGATGAAGGTATCGCACTGAGCGTCGATGGTTACCTTTCAGAAGGTGCTGGCGAGAACATCTTTGTGATTCGTAATGGTGTGTTATCAACGCCACCAGCAACCAGCGCGATTCTACCGGGCATCACCCGTGATTCAATCATGACACTAGCAAAAGACATGGGTTACGAAATCCGTGAAGAGAACATTGCTCGTGAAGCGCTATACCTTGCCGATGAAGTATTCATGACAGGCACAGCTGCAGAGATCGTTCCGGTTCGCAGTGTAGACAAAATTACAGTAGGTGAAGGCAAACGCGGTCCTATCACTGAAAAAGTTCAAGCAGCTTACTTTGGTTTATTCAATGGAACCACTGAAGATAAATGGGGCTGGTTAGACTACGTTTATCCAGCAAACCATGCGTCAGAAAGCCAAACACAAACAAATAAGTAAGCAACAGCCAAATATTTTATAAGGATTTAAACAATGCCAATCTATCGTTCAGCAACGACAACCCACGGACGCAACATGGCTGGTGCGCGCGCTTTATGGCGTGCAACTGGCGTTAAAGATGATGACTTCGGTAAGCCGATCATCGCGGTTGTAAACTCTTTCACTCAATTTGTTCCAGGCCACGTTCACCTTAAAGATATGGGTCAGCTGGTTGCGGGTGAAATCGAGAAAGCGGGTGGTATCGCAAAAGAATTCAACACCATCGCGGTCGATGATGGTATCGCAATGGGTCACGGCGGCATGCTGTACTCACTGCCATCACGTGAGCTTATCGCAGACTCAGTAGAATACATGGTCAATGCACACTGTGCGGATGCAATGGTGTGTATCTCAAACTGTGACAAAATCACTCCGGGAATGATGATGGCAGCAATGCGCCTCAACATCCCAGTGATCTTCGTATCTGGCGGTCCAATGGAAGCAGGTAAAACCAAGCTTTCAGATCAAATAATCAAGCTCGACCTTGTTGATGCGATGATTCAAGGCGCCGATCCAACGATTTCAGACGAGCAAAGTGAGCAAGTAGAACGTTCTGCATGTCCAACCTGTGGTTCATGTTCAGGTATGTTCACAGCAAACTCAATGAACTGTCTAACAGAAGCACTTGGCCTATCTCAGCCGGGTAACGGTTCAATGTTGGCGACGCACGCAGACCGTGAAGAGCTATTCATCAACGCCGGTAAACGCATCGTTGATCTAACTAAGCGTTACTACGAGCAAGATGACGAGTCAGCACTGCCTCGCAACATCGCAAATCGCGCAGCCTTTGATAATGCGATGGCGCTTGATATCGCAATGGGTGGCTCAAGTAACACAGTACTTCACCTTTTAGCCGCAGCTCAAGAAGGTGACATTGATTTTGATATGGATGATATCGATGAGATGTCTCGCCGTGTTCCACACCTATGTAAGGTTGCTCCTTCAACACCGAAATACCACATGGAAGATGTTCACCGTGCTGGTGGCGTAATGGCTATCCTAGGTGAGCTTGATCGTGCTGGCCTACTGAATAATCAAACTCGCACCGTACTTGGCCTAAGCATGCAAGAGCAGCTCGCTCAATACGACATCATGCAAACAGAAGACGAAGCCGTGCTTAAGTTCTTCCGTGCAGGTCCTGCGGGCATCCGTACCACCAAAGCTTTCTCACAAGATTGCCGTTGGGATCGTCTAGATGACGACCGCAAAGAAGGTTGTATTCGTACCAAAGAAAACGCGTTCAGCCAAGAAGGTGGCCTAGCGGTACTTTCAGGTAATATCGCCGTTGATGGTTGTATCGTTAAGACTGCGGGTGTTGATGAAGAAAACCTTAAATTCCAAGGCCCTGCAATCGTATTCGAAAGCCAAGATACGGCAGTAGAAGGCATCTTAGCGGGTAAAGTAAAAGCAGGCGAAGTGGTTGTCATTCGTTACGAAGGTCCTAAAGGCGGCCCGGGTATGCAAGAAATGCTCTACCCAACGACTTACCTAAAATCGATGGGTCTAGGCAAGTCTTGTGCTCTTCTAACCGATGGTCGTTTCTCTGGTGGTACATCAGGTCTTTCTATCGGTCACGCTTCTCCAGAAGCAGCAAGCGGCGGCGTAATTGGTCTAGTGAACACAGGCGATATCATCACTATCGATATCCCTAGCCGCTCAATCACGCTTGATGTTCCTGAAGCAGAACTAGAAGCGCGTCGTGTTAAGCAAGATGCTCTAGGCTGGAAACCAGAAAACCGTCAACGTGAAGTGTCTTTCGCACTGAAAGCTTACGCAAGCATGGCGACCAGTGCCGACAAAGGCGCTGTGCGTGATAAGTCTAAGCTTGAGGGCTAACTATGAGTGATGACACCTCCAGTCCCAAAAAACAAAGTGGCGCAGATTATCTGCGCCAGATCCTGAGAGCACCGGTTTACGAAGCGGCAATCGTGACACCTCTGCAAGATATGCCACGCTTAAGCGCTCGTATCGGTAATCAGGTTCAGCTAAAACGAGAAGACCGTCAGCCGGTACACTCGTTTAAGCTGCGCGGTGCTTACAACATGGTTTCAAGCCTTTCTGAACAACAGAAAGCAGCCGGTGTTATCGCAGCATCCGCAGGGAATCACGCACAAGGTATGGCGTTATCTGGCTCTAAGTTAGGTATTCAAACGACAATCGTGATGCCGAAAACGACACCGGATATCAAGGTCGATGCAGTACGCGGATTTGGTGGAAAAGTGGTTCTGCACGGCAGTAATTTCGATGAAGCGAAAGCGGAAGCGGAACGTCTGTCGGCTGAACATGGCTTCACCTTTGTTCCTCCTTTCGATCACCCACTCGTGATTGCTGGGCAAGGCACTATGGGTATGGAGATGCTGCAGCAAAACGGCCACATGGATTATATCTTTGTGCCGGTAGGTGGTGGTGGCTTAGCCGCTGGTGTTGCAGTGCTTATCAAACAACTGATGCCAGAGATTAAAGTGATTGCGGTAGAGCCTGAAGACTCGGCTTGCTTGAAAGCAGCACTGGATGCGGGTGAACCAGTGGTACTGGATCAGGTCAGCATGTTTGCTGATGGTGTTGCGGTTAAACGCATTGGTGAAGAAACCTTCCGTCTTTGCCAACAGTACATTGATGGTCATATTACCGTCTCTAGCGATGAAATCTGCTCTGCGGTAAAGGACATCTTTGAAGACACCCGTGCGATTGCTGAGCCTTCAGGAGCGCTTGCTCTGGCTGGCCTTAAGAAGTTTGCAGAACAAAACCAACTGCAAAATAAGCAACTAGCAACGGTACTTTCTGGTGCGAACACCAACTTCCACGGTCTGCGTTATGTCTCTGAGCGTTGTGAATTGGGTGAGAAACGAGAAGGTCTACTTGCGGTGACTATTCCAGAGCGACAAGGCGCGTTCCTAGAGTTCTGTAACATTATTGGTGGTCGAGCGGTAACTGAGTTTAACTACCGCCACAACGACGAAAGCCTGGCGAATATCTTCGTTGGTGTACGTCTACAAGGTGGACAAGAAGAACTCGAACACATCATCAATGACTTACGTGAGGGTGACTACGCGGTTGTCGACTTGTCTGATGACGAGATGGCAAAGCTGCACATTCGTTACATGATTGGCGGTAAACCATCGAAGCCATTGAAAGAACGTCTTTACAGCTTTGAGTTTCCTGAATACCCAGGTGCATTGATTAAATTCCTTGATACCTTAGGGACTCACTGGAATATCAGCCTGTTCAACTATCGTAACCATGGTGCCGATTACGGTCGAGTGCTGTGTGGCTTCGAACTCGGTGATGATGATTTAGCTCAGTTCTCTACACACTTAGAAGAACTTGGCTACCAATGTAAAGATGAAACCGATAACCCTTCCTACAAGTTTTTCTTGTCTTAAGAGTTAAGCTATCGAACCAAAAGAGCGAGTATTTACTCGCTCTTTTTATTTGAACGCTTTCAGGTAAAACCTCACACGATCCTATTTTAAATAGATCATTAAAGTGCTTTACGATGATCCAACCAATCTTGGTGCAGCTGTTCACTTGATCCTAGATATTTGACCATCCATTCGATCAATTTATGGTTGTCATCTTTTCTCCAAACCAAACAACAGTGACTCTGTGGGCTAGGCTCTGGTAATATTTTTTCCACCAGCAAGCCTTGTTCGATAATAGGCGCGGCAATATGCCTTGGCATGTAACCCACCCCAACACCATTCTTGAGGCACTCTATCGCACTGTACCAATTCGGTAATAGAAGACGTCTCTGACTCGCATAGTGCCCAGTATGGCGCTTAGGCAATACGCTAGAAGTATCATCCAAACAGATCGCTGGATATTGACTGACAAAGGCTTCATTGAGGTTTTGTTCTCGCACACAAGGATGACTGGGTGACATGACGAATGCCCAATCTAACCGCCCCATATCCTTTACTTCAAAATCACCGCCAACCGGAATCGCTGAAGTGGCGCCAATGACGACATCGGCCCTGCCCTGTGCAATAGCTTCCCAAGAACCATTAAACACTTCCATGTTGATCTGCAGCTCAGCGAACTCAAAGGTTTGATAAAACTCTTCAATCATCGGCTTCATCTTGTCGAGCTTAACCACGTTATCAAGGGTTAGACGTAAGGTTTTCTTCCAACCACGCGCAGCTCGGCGAGTTTGCGCACTGAGTTCTTCCATCTGTCTCAGCAGTTGACGAGCCTCTTCAATAAACAACTCCCCAGCAGGCGTCAGCTCTACTTTTCTTGGTAAGCGTCTGAAAAGTAGAACATCAAGCTCTTGCTCTACCTGCCTAACCCCATAGCTGATCGCCGATGGTACTTTGTGCAATTGCTCTGCAGCCGCAGTAAAGCTGCCCAAGCGAGCAACGGTATCAAGCATTTCTAACGAGGATTTAGAGAACATAAGCCTTCAAATTTTTTGATTGATAACTACATATTTTAGCGTTTTATTCTATCAGCTATGAAAAATAGAATGTCAGCATAAATAAACAGGGGCTTCTACTCCTAAGTATCTAACAATTTTTTTGATGATAAAAACATCACTACCTTTAGTTTAATGGCATATTATGAATATTTCTAAATTTCAATTGGTCTACCTTGCAGTTCTTTCCATGCTTGGCTTTATTGCGACCGATATGTACCTTCCTGCATTTAAGGCAATGGAAGTCGATTTTGCAACCGGCCCTGAGCAAATTGCTCTGTCTCTAACGGTATTCCTTGGTGGTATGGCAATGGGTCAGCTTCTTTGGGGTCTGGCGAGTGACAAGTATGGTCACCGTAATACACTAGCGGTTGGTCTTGTTATCTTTACTGCAGCTTCATTCGGCTTAGCATTCAGTACCGAAGTATGGCACCTACTAACGCTGCGCTTCATTCAAGCGATCGGTGTGTGTGCGCCTGCGGTAATCTGGCAAGCAATGGTTATTAAGCGTTACTCTCAAAGCAGCAGCCAGCAAATTTTTGCTACTATCATGCCTCTAGTAGCGTTATCTCCAGCATTAGCACCGCAACTGGGTGTGTTGCTAGCAGACAGCTTTGGTTGGCACAGTATCTTTGTCACACTGACGCTAATGGGCGCATTGTTGATCGCAACGACCATGGCTCAACCAAAAGAAGCGCCAGAAGTAAAACAAACGTCGATCAAAACCGATATCAAAGCACTGCTTCATTCAAAGCCTTACATGGGTAATGTGTTGATGTTTGCTTCAGCGTCAGCAGCGTTCTTCGCTTACCTAACCGGTATGCCAGAGATCATGGCTCAACTGGGTTATGAAGCAAAAGACATCGGCTTGAGCTTTATTCCACAGACAATTGCATTCATGGCGGGTGGTTACTTCGGTAAGCAGGCAGTGAAGAAGTATGGCGATGGTGTCGTACTAAGAAATCTTATTGGTTTGTTTAGTGTTGCCGCATTACTGATTTTCATTGCATCACAATGGGAACTGACTTCAATCTGGCCTCTACTCGCACCTTTCTGTCTAATTGCCGTAGCGAATGGCGCACTTTACCCAATCGTAGTAAACCGTGCTCTATCAAGCGCGAAACAGAGCCCTGCGACAGCGGCTGGCTTACAAAACAGCCTGCAAATCAGTATTAGTGGCCTAGCAAGTGCATTGGTTGCAGCAATGGCAAGCCAAGCACTAAGCGCAACAGGAATAGCGGTAGTGATTTGTTTAGGTGCATTGTGGGTTGGCTATATTATTTCGAACAAAGAGCTTTCTGAACACTTCGCAACACCGGATAACTCTCGAGTGGTTGCTGACGATAAGCAAGACTAGTTTCTCGTTTAACGAAAACAAAAAAAGAGCGAGTAATCTCGCTCTTTTTTTATATCTAAAGTTATTTAGAAAGCAGCGAGTAGCATTGCTACTGGCTTGTATCAGAATATCTTTTGGACGTTAGTACTTACTTCTTAGTTGGACGTTTCCAATCAGCAATCTTACGTTCTTTAGCACGACTGATAACTAACTCATTTTCAGCAACATCACGAGTTACTGTAGAGCCAGCACCAACGGTAGCGCCATTACCAATAGTAACTGGAGCAATTAATTGACTATCTGAGCCAACGAATACGTCATCGCCGATGATGGTCTTAAACTTGTTTGCGCCATCATAGTTACAAGTGATAGCACCTGCACCCACGTTTACGCGCTGACCAATTTCAGCATCGCCTAAGTACGTTAGGTGATTCGCTTTAGAGCCCTCACCAAGGCGAGTGTTCTTCACTTCAACGAAGTTACCAACGTGCGAGTTATTACGCATGTCAGCACCAGGACGTAGACGAGTGAAAGGACCAACCGTACAGTCTTCACCGACCGTTGCACCTTCAATTACACTGTATGGACGCACGATGGTGTTGTCATCGATCTCACAGTCTTTCAATACACAACCGGTACCGATAACCACGTTGTCGCCAATGCTTACGCTGCCTTCGATGATAACGTTAGTATCAATCTCAACATCCATACCGCACTGCAATTCACCGCGTAGATCAAAGCGGCTTGGGTCACGTAGCATAACGCCTTGCTTCAATAGTTTGTCGGCTTGCTCAGCTTGATAAGCGCGTTCTAAACGAGCCAGTTGAGAGCGGTCGTTCACGCCTTCAACTTCAATAGGGCTTACTGGGTGTACAGCTTCTACAGCACGACCTTCATCGTGAGCCGCTGCAATAACGTCAGTCAGGTAGTATTCACCTTGTGCGTTATCGTTGCTTAAGCCAGACAACCAACGCTTCAGATCGCCACCAGTCGCAACCATAACGCCAGTGTTGATCTCTTTGATAAGCTTCTGCTCATCCGTTGCATCTTTCTGCTCAACGATAGCCACAACAGGGCCATTACGACGAATAATACGACCGTAGCCCATTGGGTTGTCTAACACGACCGTAAGTAGCGCGATGCCACCGTTTGGTTGAGCGTCTAATAGGTTTTCAATGGTTTGAGGTGAAATCAATGGAACATCACCGTATAGCACCAGTACTTTTTCATCATCAGCGAAATGTGCAGATGCCTGATCCACAGCGTGGCCAGTACCCAACTGCTCAGCTTGCAGTGCCCAGTTTACCGATTCTTCAGCTAAAGTAGCCTTCATCTGATCACCACCGTGACCGTAAACCAAGTTGATGTTTTGAGCGCCTAAGCCGTTACAAGTATCAATAACATGTTTAACCATCGGCTTACCCGCAAGCGTGTGCAGAACCTTTGGTGTGTTTGAATACATGCGAGTGCCTTTACCCGCTGCGAGAATTACCGCGCTAAACTTCATTGTAAACCTATCCAACATTATTTTTATTAAGCCGATATTGTAACCGTTTTTGGCAAAAAAATTAAATCGCAATAACCATTTAACCAGTAGTTATACGTAAAAAAAGCATTTTTGAGAATCCAAAAATGCAAAAAGGCGACCCTTAGGTCGCCTTTATCTCAGAGTCAGTAATCTTATAAAAGATTAACGACGCTGTTTTGTCAGTTCGATAACTCGTAACTGAGCAATGGCTTTAGCCAGTTCACCGGCCGCTTGTGCGAAGTCTATATCGCCATGCTGATTTTGGATATTCTCCACAGCCTTGCGTTTAGCTTCTTCCGCCTTTGCTGCGTCTAGTTCTTCACCACGGATAGCCGTATCAGCCAGTACAGTCGCTGTACCAGGTTGAACTTCTACCATACCACCAGAAACATAAATAATTTCTTCGTGGCCGTGCTGCTTAACAATACGCACCATACCAGGCTTGATAGCGGTCAGCAGTGGAGTGTGACCATGGAAAATACCAAGCTCACCCTCACTACCGGTCACCTGAAACGTCTCAACAAGGCCTGAGAAAATTTGTTTCTCTGCACTTACAACGTCTAGGTGAAAGGTTATTGCTGCCATATCGCCTCCTAGTTAGCCTTATAGCTTCTTAGCATTCTCAATAGCTTCGTCAATTGCACCACAGTACATGAACGCTTGCTCTGGAATGTCATCGTATTCACCAGATAGAAGACCTTGGAAGCCACGTAGAGTCTCTTTAAGAGGAACGTAAACGCCTGGGTCACCTGTAAATACTTCCGCTACGTGGTAAGGCTGAGTTAGGAACTTCTCAATCTTACGAGCACGAGATACAACTTGCTTATCTTCTTCAGATAGCTCGTCCATACCTAGGATAGCAATGATATCTTTCAGCTCTTTATAGCGCTGAAGAGTAGACTGAACGCCACGAGCGATGTCGTAGTGCTCTTGTCCAACTACCAATGGATCCAGTTGACGTGAAGTAGAATCTAGCGGGTCGATCGCTGGGTATAGACCCATAGATGCGATATTACGGTTAAGTACTACCGTTGCATCTAAGTGAGCGAACGTTGTTGCTGGAGACGGGTCAGTCAAGTCATCCGCAGGTACATATACCGCCTGTACAGACGTGATAGAACCAGCTTTAGTTGACGTGATACGCTCTTGCAGAACACCCATTTCTTCAGCTAGTGTAGGTTGGTAACCTACCGCAGAAGGCATACGACCTAGAAGTGCTGATACTTCAGTACCTGCTAGTGTGTAACGGTAGATGTTATCAACAAACAGTAGAACGTCACGACCTTCGTCACGGAAGCGCTCAGCCATTGTTAGACCAGTCAGTGCAACACGTAGACGGTTACCTGGTGGCTCGTTCATCTGACCGTAAACCATCGCTACTTTTGATTCTTCAGGGTTTTCGATGTTTACAACACCTGCTTCCTGCATCTCAAAGTAGAAATCGTTACCTTCACGAGTACGCTCACCTACACCTGCAAATACAGATAGGCCTGAGTGTTGAAGTGCGATGTTGTTGATAAGTTCCATCATGTTAACGGTCTTACCTACACCAGCACCACCGAATAGACCGATTTTACCACCCTTAGCGAATGGACAAATCAAGTCGATTACTTTAACACCAGTTTCTAGAAGAGAAGTCTCATTAGACTGCTCTTCGTAGCTTGGAGCTTCACGGTGAATTGCGTAATGCTCTTCAGCACCGATTTCACCACACTCATCAATTGCGTCACCTAGGACGTTCATGATACGACCAAGTGTCTTAGTACCTACTGGTACCGAGATTGGAGCGCCAGTATTTTCAACTGTCAAACCACGACGTAAACCATCAGAGCTACCCATTACGATTGCGCGTACTACGCCACCGCCAAGTTGTTGCTGAACTTCAAGAACTAGACGCTCTTTCACTTCATTAACATTCAGAGCATCGTATACACGAGGTACTTCGCCCTGTGGGAACTCTACGTCGACTACCGCACCAATGATCTGTACGATCTTACCTGTAGCCATCGTTAATCCTCTAACTATTTAGTTTTACCTAAGCTTAAACCGCAGCTGCGCCTGAAACGATCTCAGAAAGTTCTTGTGTAATCGCCGATTGACGGGCTTTGTTATACACAAGTTCTAAGTCATCAATAATGTCACCAGCGTTATCTGTTGCTGATTTCATTGCAATCATTCGAGCTGCTTGCTCACAAGCAAGATTCTCGACCACACCTTGATACACTTGAGATTCGACATAGCGAACTAATAGTGCATCTAGTAGTGGTTTTGGCTCGGGCTCATAAATGTAGTCCCAAGAATGACTGCGTTTCATTTCTTCGCTGTCTGATTTAGGCAAAGGAAGTAATTGATCGATCGTTGGTTCTTGAACCATAGTGTTTTCAAATCTGTTAAACACTACGAACAGGCGATCCAATTCACCTTCATCATATTTCTTCAGCATAACGCTTACAGAGCCAATCAAGTCTTCAAGGCTTGGGCGATCACCCAGACCAGAAACTTGAGCTGCTACTTTCGCGCCGCTGTTATTGAAAAATGCTGTTGCTTTAGAACCTACAATTGCAAGCTCTACATCAGCACCTTTCTCAGACCAATCTTTCATGTCGTTCATAGCTTTTTTGAACAAGTTAATGTTCAAACCACCACAAAGACCACGGTCTGTAGAAACGATGATGTAACCAACACGTTTGGCTTCACGTTCCTCAAGATAAGGATGCTTATACTCGAGGCTACCATTAGCCAAATGACCGATCACTTTACGCATTGTTTCTGCATATGGACGAGTAGCTTCCATTGCGTCTTGAGAACGACGCATTTTCGAAGCTGCTACCATTTCCATTGCTTTCGTAATCTTCTGTGTGCTTTTAACACTACCGATTTTATTACGTATCTCTTTTGCGCCGGCCATCGTTACTCTCCGTTAATGGTATGAGGTGGCCCTAAGACCACCTACCAATTACCAGGTCTGGGTTGCCTTGAAATCGTCAACAAGCTTCTTCAGCTCAGCTTCGATTTCTTTGTTGAAAGCACCCGTTGCGTCGATCTGTGTTGCTAGATCAGCGTATTGACCGCGAGCAAACGACAGTAAAGCAGCTTCAAAATCTAGAACTTTAGACAGCTCTACGTCTTGAAGATATCCACGCTCTGCAGCGAAGATTACTAGAGCTTGGTCAAATACAGACATAGGAGCATATTGTTTCTGCTTCATCAGTTCTGTAACTTTTTGACCGTGGTCTAGTTGCTTTTTGGTCGCTTCATCAAGATCCGATGAGAACTGTGCAAATGCTGCAAGTTCACGGTATTGAGCTAGAGCAGTACGGATACCGCCAGATAGCTTCTTGATGATTTTAGTCTGCGCCGAACCACCTACACGAGAAACTGAGATACCAGGGTCAACAGCTGGACGTACGCCCGCGTTGAATAGTTCAGTTTGTAGGAAGATCTGACCATCAGTAATCGAGATTACGTTCGTTGGTACGAATGCAGATACGTCACCAGCTTGCGTTTCGATGATAGGTAGAGCAGTTAAAGAACCAGTCTTGCCTGTCACTTCACCGTTAGTGAACTTTTCTACGTATGCTTCGCTTACACGAGCAGCACGCTCTAGTAGACGAGAGTGAAGGTAGAAAACATCACCAGGGAACGCTTCACGGCCAGGTGGACGCTTAAGTAGTAGTGAAATTTGACGGTAAGCCACCGCTTGCTTAGATAGATCATCATAAACAATCAGTGCATCTTCGCCGCGATCACGGAAGTATTCACCCATCGCACAACCAGCATACGGTGCAAGGTATTGCAGCGCTGCAGATTCAGAAGCCGATGCAACAACAACAACAGTGTTAGCCAGTGCGCCGTGCTCTTCTAGTTTGCGAACTACGTTAGCAATAGTCGACGCTTTTTGGCCGATAGCTACGTAGATAGAGAAAATACCAGAGTCTTTCTGGTTGATAATCGCATCGATCGCCATTGCTGTTTTACCAGTCTGACGGTCACCGATTACTAGTTCACGTTGACCACGACCGATAGGGATCATTGAGTCAACTGACTTGTAACCAGTTTGAACAGGTTGATCTACCGATTTACGGTCGATTACGCCTGGTGCGATAATTTCTACAGGCGAAGTTAGTTTCGCTTCGATAGGACCTTTACCATCAATTGGCTCACCTAGCGTGTTTACAACACGACCAAGCATTTCAGGACCTACTGGTACTTCAAGAATACGACCAGTACCTGTAACTTTCATGCCTTCCTGTAGGTCAGCATACGGGCCCATTACAACTGCACCAACCGAATCACGGTTCAAGTTTAGTGCTAGCGCGTAACGGCCACCCGGTAGTTCGATCATTTCACCTTGCATCACGTCCGCTAGGCCGTGGATGCTAAGGATGCCATCGCTTACAGAAACGATAGTACCTTCATTGCGAGCTTCACTAACAACGTCGAAAGATTCAATACGTTGTTTAATTAGATCGCTAATTTCAGTGGAATTAAGTTGCATGCTCCAATCCCCATTAAGACTGCAATGCATCGCTCAGGCGGTCTAAACGACTGCGCGCTGAGTTATCGATGACTAGGTCTCCGGCTCGAATAATAACTCCACTAAGTAGAGTCTCATCTATACTGCAATTCAGCTGAACTTTGCGCGCTAGGCGCAGTTCCAATTTGCTGATGATGCTTGAACGTTGTTCTTCAGAAAGCTCAACGGCTGAAGTTACTTCAACGTCGATTTCTTTCTCATGCTCTTTTTTAAGCAATAAGAACTGTTTGCAAACATCAGGAAAGGCCATTAAACGACCATTCTCTGCCATCACTTTAATTAAGTTCTGACCGAATTCATCAAATTGTTCGCCACAAATTACAATGAATACTTCAGCTAACTTTTCAGCAGTCATAGAACTGCTTAATAAATTATGAACATCATCATTTTGTGCCACTTCGGCAGCAAAAGTAAGCATTTGACCCCATTGGTCTAGCTCACCTTTATCTACCGCAAAGTCAAACGCTGCTTTAGCATAGGGGCGTGCGATTGTAGTCAAATCAGACATATACAGCCCCTTGCTTTAAAGTTTTGCAGTAATGTTGTTAAGAAGATCATTGTGTACATCTTTATCGATAGTACGCTCAAGGATTTTCTCAGCACCAGCTATAGCCAGAGTTGCGACTTGTTTGCGCAGGTCATCACGGGCACGTGTGCGTTCAGCTTCAATTTCAGCTTCAGCTTGCGTTAAGATCTTCTGGCGTTCTGCCTGAGCCTCTTCGCGCGCTTGATCAATAATCTGAGCTTTACGTTTGTTTGCCTGATCAATAACCTCAGTTGCAGTGCGCTTCGCTTCCTTCATTTGCTCAGAAGCGTTGGCTTGTGCCAGGTTCAAGTCTTTAGCAGCGCGTTCAGCGGCTACAAGACCGTCAGCAATTTTTTTCTGACGTTCTTCAATTGCTTGCATAATTGGTGGCCATACATATTTCATGCAGAACCAAACAAACAGCGAAAAAGCAATTGCTTGACCTAACAGAGTTGCGTTCATATTCACAACAGCTACTCCTCGTTAAGAATCAACTACAAAAATTTAATTAACTATTGAGAGTTAATTAGCCTGCTAGCTGACTTACAAATGGGTTAGCAAACGTGAATAGTAGTGCGATTACGATACCGATCATTGGAACAGCATCCAGTAGACCAGCGATGATGAACATCTTAACTTGTAGCATTGGAGCCATTTCAGGTTGACGCGCAGCGCCTTCTAGGAATTTACCACCAAGAATAGCAAAACCAATTGCAGTACCTACGGCACAAAGACCAACAATGATAGCAACAGCGATTGCTGAAAAACTTAGTACAGTTTCCATTTACGTTCTCCGATTAACATTAATAGTTAGAATAAAGCTTAAAAATTTTTTTAGTGATCACTATCTTCATGGGCCATTGATAGGTAAACGATTGTCAACATCATGAAAACAAACGCTTGAATCAAAATAACCAAGATATGGAAGATAGCCCAAGGTAGTGCACCTACCCATTGTAAGTACCACGGTAGCATTGCCGCGATAAGAATAAACACCACCTCACCCGCAAACATATTACCAAATAAACGCATACCTAGAGATAGTGGCTTCGCTAATAACGAAATTACCTCAAGCACCAAGTTAAATGGAATCATGATTGGGTGATTAAATGGATGCAGTGCCAATTCTTTAGCAAATCCGCCCAAGCCTTTCACTTTGATGCTGTAGTAGATCATCAGAGCAAAAACACCTAAAGCCATTGCCATTGTTATATTTACATCAGCTGTAGGAACCACTTTCAAGTAAGGGATACCTAGCCAATGCTCTGCAGGATATGGTAAGAAATCGATAGGCACTAAGTCCATCAAGTTCATAATGATAATCCAGCAGAATATAGTCAGTGCTAATGGAGCTACCAGAGGATTGCGGCCATGGAAAGTTTCTTTAACGTTGTCGCCAACGAATTCCACTACCATTTCAACAAAACACTGAAGCTTACCAGGTACACCTACTGTTGCTTTCTTAGCGACTGAGCGAAAAACCCAAAGGAATAACACCCCTGTCAGCACAGAAAAAAACAGACTGTCTATATGTACGTTCCAGAAACTTGTCTCCTCTACAAGACCAAACTTAGCTAAAGAAAGGTTTTGTAAATGGTGTTCAATGTATCCGGATGCTGTTGGCGCAGCCATAACTCATCCTATTTTTTATTGTTAATGAAAAGCACTGGCGCAAAGATATTAATACCTAGAACCAGTAAATAGGTCAGTTTGAGGGGAATTAATTCCACCTGCATATACATGTAGACAATAGAGAATAGTAAAACTGTGATTAAGATTTTGAGCACTTCACCAGCATAGAACGACGCCGCAACTAACTTAGTTGCGCGAGCTCCACAAAATAGGAAAGCACACACACAAAAAACTACATTCGCGATGACAAAAATACCGCCACCGATTAATGCAGCAAAACCCCAATCAGGATTAACAGCTAAACCTAACCCTATCGCCACTAATATAACCGCGCTAAGCTCGATCAATAACATTTGCTTTGCAAGCACTCGTCCTGGTCTTGCTAACGCCGCTACCATGTATTCGTTCCTCTTTAAGCCCACTTTACCACTCGCTTCAAAGCGTGCTGAGAAATTGGCGAAAATTATACGTTCAGCCAAATTGATTGCAATCACAATGCAGCAATCATTTACATTTTTGCATACAAACCGACAACTTTTGTACGAAATTACTTGTTTATTACATAATTGACCTAAATCAATTATCTCATTTAGTACTCTAGTTTAGCAATAAGTTGCTCTAATTTGTGAGGCTCATCAAGAGTAATTGTCACTTTTGACTTACCGCTAACAGAACGAGTAACTGAAACGTTTGCTTGCAATTTTTCCGTGAGTCTTCGTGAAAGTTCGATAGCTTCTGTGTCTTCAGGCTTCGATCCTGGTTCAACGTCTGGTTTTAAGCACTTTTTGACAAGCTGCTCAGTTTGACGCACGGTCATTTTTTTGGTTGCCGCAGTGTTTGCTGCTTCAATCTGGGTATCGCCTTCAAGCGCAAGCAATGCTCGAGCATGACCCATTTCCAGTTGTTTATTGGAAACTAAACCTTTTACTTCATTTTCTAGCTGATTTAGACGTAATAAGTTACTAACCGTTGCTCTCGATTTACCGATCACTTCAGCGACTTGTTGATGTGTCAGCTCGAATTCGTTCTGTAAGCGCTCTAGCGCTTGTGCTTCTTCGATAACATTCAAGTCTTCACGCTGAATGTTTTCAATCAATGCCATCGCAATCGCAGCTTTGTCTTCAACCTTCTTGACCAAGCACGGCACCTGTTTTAAGCCAGCTTGACGCGCAGCTCTCCAACGGCGCTCACCAGCGATAATCTCATATTGACCATACGCTAAAGGACGCACGACAATAGGTTGAATAATACCTTGAGATTGAATAGATGCGGCCAGCTCTTCTAGCGCTTCTGGCGCCATATCCTTACGCGGTTGATATACACCTGGCTTCAAGCTACCAATAGCAATCTCTGTGAACTCGCCTTCTGCAGACAAAGCCTGACTATGAGAAGCAACTTGTTGTTTTTCACGAGCCAATGAGCTAGTTGCAAGCAATGCATCTAACCCTTTTCCTAAACCACGCTTAGACATTGAGCGAATTCCTTTGGTTAGACCTATACTGGGACTTCTTCACGACGCAACATTTCGCCTGCAAGAGCAAGATATGCCTTAGCACCTGCGGAATATTTGTCGTAGTACATTGCTGGCTTGCCATGACTCGGCGCTTCTGCCAAACGTACATTTCGAGGGATCACAGTTCGGTAAACTTTGCTACCGAAGTGTTTTTTGAGTTGATCAGAGACTTCATTCGATAAGCGGTTACGAGGATCATACATTGTACGAAGAAGACCTTCGATCTTCAGGTTCTCGTTTACTACCGCAGCCAGCTTACTGATGGTATCCATCAACGCAGTCAAACCTTCCAAAGCAAAATATTCACATTGCATAGGAACCAATACGGAATCGGCCGCAGCCATCGCGTTGATTGTAAGAAGGTTTAATGAAGGTGGGCAATCAATAAAGATGAAATCATAGTTGTCGCGAATGGATTCGAGTGCGTTTTTTAAACGAACTTCACGAGCAAATACTTCCATTAACTTGATTTCTGCCGCAGTCACATCACCGTTTGCGGCGATGAGGTCATAGTTGCCAGATGTACTTCGGCAAACTACCTCATCAAATGGGGTGTCTTCAACCAGCAAATCGTAAGCAGTTGCTTCAACTTGATACTTGTCGACACCGCTCGCCATAGTGGCATTACCTTGAGGATCGAGGTCAACAACCAATATCTTGCGTTTTGTTGCCGCCATTGATGCTGCCAAATTAATGCAAGTTGTTGTTTTTCCTACGCCGCCCTTCTGGTTGGCAATTGCTACGATTTTACCCACTATGGCCTCGCTGATTATCCCTGACGCGATAAAGTAACTAGATGACGCTCTCCATCAAGCTCTGGCACTTGCAAAGCTTTAATGTCTGTCACTGAACACCATTCAGGTAACAGGTCGATTTCGTCTCTAGGATGTTGTCCCTTAAGAGCCAAAAATACACCGGATTGCTCTTTAGGTAAATGGTGACACCACTCTACCATGTCTGTCATTGACGCAAATGCGCGACTGAGCACGGCATCAAACTTTTCTTCGGGTTGAAATTCTTCAACACGACTTTGAACTGGTACCACGTTGTCGATGCCTAATTCATGAATCACTTGTTTAATAAAACGAATACGCTTACCTAGGCTATCGAGCAAGTAAAACTCGCAGTCAGGGTTCATGATTGAGAGCGGAATCCCAGGAAGACCAGGGCCTGTTCCTACATCAATAAAGCGCTTGCCTTGTAAGTGAGTGCTAACAATGATGCTATCTAAGATATGTTTCACCATCATTTCTTGCGGGTCACGAACTGACGTTAGGTTGTAAGCCTTGTTCCATTTGTTCAGTAACTCAACGTAGCCAACCAATTGGCCACGTTGCTTTTCAGATACTTCAAGTTCAGTCTGGCCAATCAGGTGATCCAGTTTTTCGCGTAATGCGCTCATTATGCTTCCTCACCTTTTTTCAGCAGGCCGTGTTTTTTCAAATAAACCAACAGAATTGAGATTGCTGCAGGCGTAATACCTGAAATTCGAGAAGCAATACCAATTGAGTCAGGCTTAGCAGTCGTTAGTTTAAGAACCACTTCGTTAGAAAGTCCTTTCACCTTGCTGTAATCGATATCAGCAGGCAGTTTGGTATTTTCATGACGCAGTGATTTTTCAATTTCGTCTTGTTGACGCTGGATATAACCATCGTACTTCACTTGGATCTCAACTTGCTCAGATGCTTGTTGATCTTCTAATGCCGGGCCAAAACGATCCAATGCCGTTAGCTGTGAATAAGTCATTTCAGGGCGACGAAGAAGATCTTCACCGCTTGCTTCACGAGACATAGGTGTTTTAAGAATTTGGTTCAGTTGATCAACATCTTCAGATTTTGGATTAATCCACGTTTCTTTTAGACGTTGACGTTCCTTCTCCATGTTTTCGACTTTCTCGTTGAATCGAGCCCAACGAGCATCATCCACCAAGCCAAGTTCACGCGACTTCTCAGTCAAGCGGATATCAGCGTTGTCTTCACGAAGTAACAAACGGTATTCCGCACGAGACGTGAACATACGGTAAGGTTCTTTGGTACCCATCGTCGATAGATCATCAATAAGAACGCCCATGTAAGCTTGGTCACGACGCGGGCTCCAGCCTTCTTTGCCTTGTGTGAACAAACTTGCATTCAGACCGGCCATCAAGCCTTGTGCTGCCGCTTCTTCGTAGCCAGTGGTACCGTTGATTTGACCGGCAAAGAATAGACCCTTAATAAACTTAGTTTCGTAAGTCAGCTTAAGGTCACGAGGATCAAAGAAATCATACTCGATCGCATAGCCTGGGCGGACGATATGAGCATTTTCAAAACCTTTCATTGAGTGAACGATTTTTACCTGAACATCAAATGGCAGACTTGTCGAGATACCATTAGGGTATAGCTCATGTGTCGTTAGACCTTCAGGTTCAATGAAAATCTGGTGACTGTTCTTGTCAGCAAAACGCATCACTTTGTCTTCAATCGATGGACAGTAACGCGGGCCAATACCTTCAATCACGCCCGCGTACATTGGGCTGCGATCGAGATTGGCACGAATAACGTCATGCGTATTTTCGTTAGTGTGCGTGATGTAGCATGGAATTTGGCGAGGCTGTTGAGCTCGGTTACCCATGAACGAGAATACAGGTGTTGGGTTATCACCGTGCTGAACCTCTAACTCAGAAAAATCAACGCTACGTGCATCGATACGAGGAGGTGTACCCGTTTTCAGGCGATCAACTCGGAATGGAAGATCACGAAGACGGTCAGCCAGTGCGATCGATGGTGGATCACCAGCACGACCACCTGAAGAACTTTCCATACCAATATGGATCTTTCCACCTAGAAATGTACCGACCGTCAGTACCACAGCGTTAGCGCGGAACTTAAGGCCCATCTGTGTAACAACACCCACCACTTGATCCTGTTCAACGATCAAGTCATCAACCGATTGTTGAAACAGAGTTAGGTTTGGCGTGTTTTCAAGAACATTTCGAACAAAGGCTTTGTAAAGCGCGCGGTCAGCTTGTGCACGAGTTGCACGTACCGCAGGACCTTTTGATGCGTTTAACGTTCTGAACTGAATACCTGCATGATCAATAGCTTGCGCCATTAATCCACCCATTGCATCGACCTCTTTTACCAAGTGGCCCTTACCGATCCCGCCAATAGCAGGGTTGCAAGACATTTGTCCCAACGTATCGATATTATGAGTGAGTAGTAACGTACTTTGACCAGTACGTGCAGATGCGAGTGCGGCTTCCGTTCCTGCATGGCCACCACCAACAACGATGACGTCAAATTTTTCGTGATAAAGCATGAACCGACCTCGGGTATTCAAACGTTTTCTAGATTGATAAAAAGGAGCGATATTCTACCTGTTTTCATAGCTTGAGAAAACGTTTTTGGGATTTTTCGATAAAGCTGTTTTTAATTAATATAGATAAGATCTTTATAGAGATCTTTTATTATATCTATTATTAGGATCGAGGGTGTCTGTGGATAAGTCAAAAATGATCAACAAGATCATGGATCTTTTTTGGATCAAAGTATGTGATCTAACTTTGATCATGATGAGGATTAGCTGGGATCAAAATGGCTACTTATTCACAGGGGAGAATTGGCTAGAAAGTTGTTATTTGGATAACTATAGGTTAATCACCGTATATGTATGATCTTATCCACAGAGAAAATTGAGGTTTTTGCTTTAATTTTCGAATTTTTTTCAAAAAAGTTATTCACAATCACGATATTCAGAGACAAAAAAAGCGGCATAAGCCGCTTTTTGGGGAAATTGAGGGACTAGAACTGGTCACTATGATCGTTAAACCACTCTTCAGCTGCATCCTCAGGTACCGGAGTTTCCAATACATCGATGGTAAAGCAGTCTGAAATAGGCTGTGCACCGAGTTTTTTCAGTTGGCTGTGGACTGATTTTCCCGCAGAACAGAAGGTATCGTAACTTGAATCACCAAGTGCGATAACAGCATAACGAAGAGCACTTAAATCTGGAGACTCTTGGGTCAATGCGTTGATCAACGGTTGTATATTATCGGGAAAATCACCCGCACCATGTGTTGATGTCACCACTAACCAAGTACCTTGCTGAGGAATATTATTGTATTCAGGCTGATTATGAAGTTCTATCTCGTGCCCTTGAGCCTCTAGAAGATCGTTAAGGTGATCGCCAACGTATTCAGCGCCACCTAAGGTGCTGCCTGTAATAATGTGGATCATTAAGCTGTCCTTACAAAAGAAAAGGCCAGCGTAAGCCAGCCTTTATGGTTATTTACCGATACAGAATGAAGAGAAGATTCGACCTAAAAGATCATCGGAACTGAACTCGCCTGTGATCTCATTGAGGTGCTGTTGGGTGATACGAAGCTCTTCCGCTAATATCTCTCCGGCCATGTAGCCTTCAAGCTGCTGTTGCCCAATATCAAGGTGTTCCGATGCGCGTTCTAGTGCATCCAAGTGGCGGCGGCGCGCCATAAAGCCACCTTCATGACCACCAGCAAAGCCCATGCAATCCTTGAGGTGGCTACGCAGAGCGTCGACACCTTGGCCTGTTTTGGCTGATAAGCGAATCAGGGTTGGATCGTTAACATGACAAATGCCTAACTCTTCACTGGTTTGATCCGCTTTATTACGAATTACCGTCATTCCGATGTTGTCTGGTAAACGATCAACGAAATCTGGCCAGATATCTTTCGGGTCTGTTGCGTCTGTTGTCGTGCCATCAACCATAAATAAAACTCGGTCTGCCTGAGCAATTTCTTCCCAAGCGCGTTCAATACCGATTTTTTCTACTTCATCAGAGGCATCACGCAGGCCTGCGGTATCGATAATGTGCAGTGGCATACCGTCAATATGGATATGTTCACGCAATACATCACGTGTGGTGCCGGCAATATCGGTCACAATCGCAGATTCTTTGCCAGACAGCGCATTCAATAGGCTCGATTTACCGGCATTTGGGCGACCTGCAATCACGACCTTCATGCCTTCACGCATGATGGCACCTTGATTCGCTTCTTGGCGTACAGCTTCGAGGTTATCGATGATAGCCTGTAAGTCAGTACTGACTTTACCGTCAGCAAGAAAATCAATTTCTTCTTCTGGGAAATCGATCGCTGCTTCAACGTATATTCTTAAGTAAATCAGAGAATCTACAAGCGTATTAATGCGTTTAGAGAATTCGCCTTGTAGCGATTGAAGCGCCGATTTAGCCGCTTCTTCTGAGCTGGCATCAATGAGGTCAGCAATCGCTTCGGCTTGAGTTAAATCCATCTTATCGTTCAAGAAGGCACGTTCTGAAAACTCACCTGGACGCGCTGCACGCACGCCTGAAATGGCTAGGATGCGTTTGATTAACATGTCCATAACCACTGGGCCGCCGTGGCCTTGCAACTCTAATACGTCTTCGCCGGTAAACGAGTGCGGGTTAGGGAAGTAAAGCGCGATGCCTTGGTCGAGTTCGATGCCATCGTCAGATTTAAACGGTAGGTACTCAGCGTAGCGAGGCTTGAGTGTTTTTCCTGTTACTTCTAGGGCAACCTGAGTCGCCAATGGGCCGGAAACGCGGATAATACCGACGCCACCACGGCCGGGCGCGGTCGCTTGAGCAACAATCGTATCTGTAGTCATAGTTGTGCCTGCTAGCATGTGAGAGCCAAAAAGGGGCGTTCACGATTAATCAATTAGCTGAATTGTAATCAGCTAAAAACAAAAAGGCGACCTTTTGGTCGCCTTTCTTTATCTCTTTCTATTATCGAACTTACTTAGAATGTAAGCCTTTCTTTTCCAGCGCGCGGTAGATAAGCGTTTGCTGAATCAGAGTTACGATGTTCGATACTAGCCAGTAAAGAACCAGACCTGAAGGGAAGAACAGGAAGAAGAATGTAAACATAACCGGCATAAAGGTCATGATCTTCTGCTGCATTGGATCCGTTACAGTTGTCGGGCTCATCTTCTGGATTAGGAACATTGAAGCACCCATCAGAAGTGGCAAGATGTAGTATGGGTCTTGTGCTGAAAGGTCAGTAATCCAACCGAAGAACGGTGAGTGACGCAGTTCAACAGACTCCATTAGTGCCCAGTATAGCGAAATGAAGATAGGCATTTGCAAGATGATAGGTAAACAGCCACCAAGTGGGTTTACTTTCTCTTTCTTGTACAGCTCCATCATTTCTTGGCTCATGCGTTGACGGTCGTCGCCAATACGCTCACGCATTGCAGTCAGCTTAGGCTGAAGCATACGCATTTTCGCCATAGACGTGTACTGAGCTTTCGTTAGTGGGTACATAGCACCACGAACGATAAACGTTAGACAGATGATTGCTAGACCCCAGTTCACAACGATGCCTTGAATGAACGAAAGCAGAGTATGAAGTGGTTTAGCAATGAACCATAACCAACCGTAGTCAACTACTAGGTCTAGGTTTGGTGCTACAGCAGCCATTTGGTCTTGAAGTTTAGGACCAACCCAAAGCGTTGCTTTAAAGCTTGCTTCATCGCCAGTAGCGATGGTTTTGTTCGGCATGCGAACACCGATGTCGCCAAGGTTACCAATGACACGAGTGTAAAGGTTGCTGCCTGCTTCGTCGCGTGGGATCCAAGCACTTGCAAAGTAGTGCTGAATCATCGCTGCCCAACCTTGACCATTGGCTAGGTTAAGAGACAGGTTGCGATCTTGCATGTCGTCGAAGCTGTATTTTTTGTAACGCGTATCTTCCGTAGAGTAAGCACCACCACGGTAAGTTGGCATTGTTAAGCTACCGCCGTCATCCATAACGTTTTGACGTAGGTGAGCGTACATGCCGAATGTCGCGTTAGTACCAGAGTTGTTGACTACATCGTATTCAACATCCATTGCGTAGCTGCCACGCTTAAGGACGAATGTTTTCGTGTAATCAAGGCCGTTCGCTTGGTAAGTCATCGGGATGCGTAGTTCATCCTGACCATCAGCAAGCGTGAAGCTGTCTGCTGAAACCGTGTAGCTAGGGCGGTTAGTGCTGCTTAAATCGATACCTTGAGGGCCAACTAGACCGCTTTGTGCGATAAATTGGTGACCAGGTTCGTTCTTAAGAAGAACAAATGTATCTTCAGAATCAAACTCAGCAGAGTAATCATTTAGGTTTGCTTGAACGACATCACCACCAACCGTATCAATTGACAGAGTCAGTACATCAGTTGTTACTGTGATAGTTTTTGCAGAAGCGACTTGTTGGCCCGGAGCTGGGTCTAAGTCATCTGCATAAGATGGCGCTGGTAGGGTGCTGCCAGATTGTGCCTGCTCAATCGCTTGTGGAGCTGGGTTCTGAGCTACGTTCCATTGTTGGAACAGTAGGAAAGAAACCAAAGCCAATGCGATTAACAGGATATTACGTTGAGAATCCATCGTTATTTATCTCTGTCTTGTTTTTGGACTGGTGGAACGGGGTCAAAGCCCCCTTCGTTCAAAGGATGGCATTTTAATAGACGTTTGCCTGATAACCAACACCCTTTTACAAAACCGTGAGCTTTCAACGCTTCTATCGCATATAAAGAGCAGGTTGGAGTAAATCGGCAGCGTGGGCCGATGAGTGGACTAATAAACCATCTATAAAAATAGATGGGTATTAGCGCTATCCACGCGAAGGGCGAGACAGGCGAAGCCATAATTTGTCGAGTAGCTTGAACATTTCTTCATTGCTTAAATCTTGCGCGCTCTTCTTAGCGATTACAACAAAATCTTTGTTAGGAAGTTTGTGTTGAGTGTTACGAAAGCTTTCACGAGTAAGACGCTTGAATCGGTTACGACCCACGGCGGTTTTAATCTGCTTTTTCGGAACAGCTAATCCAAGGCGAGGATTTGAAAGAGAGTTATTTCGGGCAATGATGGTGAAATGAGGGGAGCCTGCTCGATGAGCTTGCTTGAAGACATTCTGATAATGTTCGGGAGTTAACAAGCGTAACTCCCGACCGAAGGCTAGCTTATTCAAAATAATCAAAGATTACTTAGAAAGACGCTTACGGCCTTTTGCACGACGTGCATTGATTGTTGCGCGACCGTTCTTAGTAGCCATGCGAGCACGGAAACCGTGAGTACGCTTACGCTTTAGAACTGTAGGTTGAAAAGTGCGTTTCATTGTAATTACCTTACTGATCAGTAGTTTTAGGTTTTTGTTAAACCCGGCGTGGGCATTTTTTCTCTTCTTTATATAAGAAAGGAAAACCGACGCCTCTCAACAAAGAGGCGGAATTGTAATCACTGTCACAAAAAGTGTCAATGATTGGGTTAACTAAAATTCCGGTCGGGGGATTATACGTAGAATAACTAAAATCACAAGGATCCTTATTCGATCCCGACCTTATTTAAGAATTTCTTTAATTTAGGATCCTGTGGATTACCAAAAATATCCTGTGGAGATCCCTGTTCGACAATGTGACCATCAGCCATGAAGATCACTCGGTCTGCGACCTCTTTAGCGAACTGCATTTCGTGCGTAACCACCAGCATGGTTTGATGCTGATTTGCCAGTTTTTTCATTAAGTTAAGCACTTCGCCAACCCACTCAGGATCGAGCGCTGAAGTAGGCTCATCAAACAATAAAAGCTCTGGTTGTAGAGCCATCGCACGGCCAATACCAACACGTTGCTGCTGGCCACCAGAGAGCGCTGCTGGATAGCTATCTGTTTTCTCTCCTAGGCCAATATCATCGAGTATTTGTTGTGCTTTTTCATGAGCTTGCTGCTTTTTCCAACCACGAACGGTAATCAAACCTTCCGCAATATTCTGCCTTGCCGTTTGGTGAGCGAACAGTGCATAGTTTTGGAACACAAAACCGGTCTTACGGCGCAGTGCAAGCACCTCTGCTTTAGTGTGTTTCTGAGTATCAACCTTGATATCATCAATCGAAATCGTACCTTGATCGGCTTGCTCTAGAAAATTCACACAACGCAGCAGGGTAGACTTACCCGTACCACTTGAACCTATGATGACAATTATCTCACCTTGCTTGATTTCGAGGTCGATCCCTTTCAATACTTCGGTGTCACCAAACTGCTTGTGGATATTTTGTAATTTGATCATCGTACATACGCCTTATTCAGTTTCACTTCGGCCCAAATTTGAATACGAGTGAGGATAACCACCACGCCCCAGTAAATCAGCGCGACTGCTAAGAAAGCCTCGAAGAAGCGGAAACTTGAAGAAGCTTCCATCTGAGCTTTAGCCATGATTTCGGCTACACCTAGGGTGAATGCAAGTGAAGTCGACTTAATCATGTCGATGAAATAGTTCATCAAAGAAGGCAGTGCTACACGTGTCGCTTGCGGCAAGATCACTCGACGCATGGCTTGGCTGGTTGTCATACCGACTGACAGGCTTGCTTCCATTTGGCTACGATCGATACCGATAATCGCGGCACGAATACTTTCAGCCATGTAAGCAGCAAAGTGTAAGGTTAAGCCGATAACCGCGGCGCCAAACGCATCAAGTCCAACCATCCACGGAAACACTTGTGGTAGGCCATAGTATAGAAGGAACAGTTGCACCAGCAGTGGCGTGCCTCGGAAGAAGCTAATATACAGCTGGCTAAGCTGGTCGAGTACTGGGATTTTGAATACACGAATGTTCGCCAGTATCAAAGATAGAATTAGGGCGAAAAATAAGCCCCAGATTGCCATCTCCATAGTGGTGCCTAAATACTTCAGCAGTATTGGCAACAGACCTAGCATGTAATTAAAGTCAAATCCCATAATCTATCTCATATTTTTATTGGAAGTATTGTTTGGAAATACTGTTATATCAGGCTTTTTAATCAGTGCACAAAAGCAAAAAGCCCACCGCTGTGTAAAGCAGTGGGCCTCAAATGGGAAAGTGAGTCGTTACTTCTGAGTAATGTCCGCACCAAACCACTTCTGAGAGATACTTTCTAGCGTACCATCTGCGCGCATTGCTGCTAATGCTTCGTTTACTTCTGCTTGCAGTTTTTGACCGTTGTCGTTGTTAACGAAAGGCCAAGCATTTTCGATTGTCTCGAATGGTTGTCCTGCTAGCTGTAATGGTAGACCAGTCTTCTTGATAAGCTCTAGTGCTGATAGGCGATCCATTACGAATGCGTCGGCACGACCAAGAGCGACATCATGTTCAATACCGGTATCGTAGGTTTTGACATTGATTTTGCCATCTTTGTCGTAGCTGCGCAGCAGTTGCTCAAAGTTTGAGCCAAGGTTTACTGCAACCGTCTTACCATCTAGGTCTTCGATGCCTTTAATGCTGTCATTACCTTTACGAACGGTAATTTGTGCGCCGTCTACTACGTAAGGGTCTGCGAATAGGTATTTCGCTTTACGTGCATCCGTTATTGTAATTTGGTTTGAAATGGTATCGATTCGACCCGTTTCAAGAAGACCAAACAGACCAGAGAAGTTTGCCGTTACGTATTCAACCTTGTAATCGTTACGTTTACCGATCTCATCCCATAAATCCACTTCAAAACCTTGTAGTTGGTCTTGTTTAACGAACGTAAATGGGAAGTAGCGACCAGACATGCCGACTTTAACTTCAGTCGCGGCTTGAACAGTAGCAGCAGAGAGTGCGATAGCCGCAATTGCAGCCTTAATCCAGTTATTCATTTGGTAACTCCTTATATTTATAGGGTTGGATGTTACTGGGAAATTGCTCAATAGAATAAATAACCAGATGTTATTAACCATAACCAGATCGTATTCTCGATTTGGGGATAACTAGCAAGGATCCGGGCATAAGTGGATCGTTGTGTGAGTAAAGTAGGGGCAAGATGTGTGGATCCAGCCAGTTTTGCACTATTTATTGTGAATAACTTGGATCTTATTCACTGGATCTGTGATCAATTGCTGGTGATCTGACTTATCAACAGGTAAAATTAGCGGTCATTTCATATAACTTAAATAGAGTGGGGCACCGTGTCATCTTCGCTTTGGTTGCAATGCTTGCAACAGCTTCAAGAAGAGTTACCAGCTACAGAATTCAGTATGTGGGTACGTCCGTTACAAGCGGAGCTCAATGGTAATACTCTAACTCTATTTGCACCAAACCGATTTGTACTCGATTGGGTGCGCGATAAGTACCTAAATAGCATTAACCGTTTGCTACAAGAATATTGTGGTAATGATATCCCACATCTTCATTTTGAGATTGGAAGTAAACGAGTCATTGCTCCAAGGTCTGAGGCTATCGCCCCTGCTCGTACACGTACCGCTGCTGATGTAGCCGCTGAGTCGTCTGCACCTGCGCAGCTACAAGCACGTAAACCAGTACACAATATCTGGCGTGATGAAGAACCTGTAGCGGTTGATCTTAATCACCGTTCAAACGTGAACCCAAAACATAAGTTCAATAACTTTGTTGAAGGTAAGTCGAACCAACTGGGTTTGGCTGCGGCACGTCAGGTTTCTGATAACCCAGGAACCGCTTATAACCCGTTGTTTTTGTATGGTGGTACTGGTTTAGGTAAAACGCACTTGTTGCATGCAGTGGGCAACGCCATTGTTGATAATAAGCCGAATGCTAAAGTGGTTTACATGCACTCAGAGCGCTTTGTTCAAGACATGGTGAAAGCGCTCCAAAACAATGCGATTGAAGAATTTAAGCGCTACTACCGTAGTGTTGATGCATTGCTTATCGATGATATCCAATTCTTTGCTAATAAAGAGCGCTCTCAAGAAGAGTTCTTCCATACCTTTAATGCACTGCTTGAAGGCAATCAACAGATCATCCTAACGTCTGACCGTTATCCAAAAGAGATCAACGGGGTAGAGGATCGTCTTAAATCCCGCTTCGGTTGGGGTTTGACGGTTGCGATTGAGCCACCTGAGCTTGAGACTCGTGTGGCGATCTTGATGAAGAAAGCAGAAGACCACCAAATTCATCTTGCGGATGAAGTGGCATTCTTTATTGCTAAGCGTTTACGCTCTAACGTTCGTGAGCTTGAAGGCGCATTGAACCGTGTTATTGCGAATGCAAACTTCACTGGCCGTCCGATTACGATCGATTTTGTGCGTGAAGCACTGCGTGACCTACTTGCCCTGCAAGAAAAACTGGTCACCATTGATAACATTCAAAAGACAGTCGCTGAATACTACAAAATCAAAGTTGCTGATCTATTATCTAAACGTCGTTCTCGTTCTGTTGCTCGTCCACGCCAACTGGCGATGGCATTGGCTAAAGAGCTGACTAACCACAGCTTGCCTGAGATTGGTGATGCATTCGGTGGCCGTGACCACACGACCGTGCTGCACGCTTGTCGTAAGATTGCTCAGCTGCGTGAAGAGAGCCACGACATTAAAGAAGATTATTCGAACTTGATTCGTACCCTTTCTTCTTAATACACAGTATTCTTAACCTTAATAAGCAGAATCTTGGCCACGTACTATTACGCAGTGCCATTTAGACCGTAAGAGCAAGATATGAAATTTACCATTGAACGTAGTCACCTGATAAAGCCATTACAACAAGTATCTGGCGCACTCGGTGGCAGGCCAACGCTTCCAATTCTAGGAAACCTACTGATTAAAGTAGAAGATAACGTGTTGTCGATGACAGCGACGGATCTAGAAGTTGAATTGATCAGCCGTGTAACGCTTGAAGGTGATTTCGAAGCGGGCAGTATTACCGTACCTTCACGTAAGTTCCTAGATATCTGTCGCGGTTTGCCAGATAGCTCAGTGATCACTGTGGTATTGGATGGTGACCGTGTTCAGGTTCGTTCTGGTCGTAGCCGTTTCTCATTGGCAACATTACCTGCGGCAGATTTTCCAAATATTGAAGATTGGAGCAGTGAAGTTGAAGTGTCAGTGACACAAGCTGAATTGCGCGGTCTTATCGAGAAAACACAATTCTCAATGGCGAACCAAGACGTTCGTTACTACCTCAACGGTATGTTGTTTGAGATTGAAGGTTCTATCTTACGTAGTGTTGCAACTGATGGTCACCGTATGGCGGTATCTCAAGCGCAACTGGGTGCTGATTTTGCTCAGAAGCAGATCATTGTTCCTCGTAAAGGTGTGCAAGAGTTGGTCAAGCTACTGGATGCTCCTGAACAGCCAGTAACGCTGCAGATTGGTAACTCTAACGTGCGTGCTGAAGTGAACAACTATGTCTTCACTTCTAAGCTTGTTGATGGTCGTTTCCCGGATTATCGCCGCGTAATGCCACAAAATACCACTAAGACATTAGAAGCTGGCTGCGATGAGTTACGTTCAGCGTTTTCTCGTGCTGCGATTCTGTCGAATGAAAAATTCCGTGGTGTTCGCGTTAATCTTGTCGATACCGAGATGCGTATTACAGCGAACAACCCAGAACAAGAAGAAGCGGAAGAAGTACTAGACGTCACCTTCGACGGTGACGCGCTAGAGATTGGCTTCAACGTAAGCTACGTATTGGATGTATTGAACACACTGCGTTGTGAGCAGGTTCGAATCTCAATGTCAGACGCGAATGCGAGTGCCTTGATTGAAAACGCACAAGATGACAGCGCGATGTACGTTGTCATGCCGATTCGTTTGTAACTGTGTTTATTTATACATTATGTTTGCTTATCAACAACGTTTGTCTATCGAGCCGTGATTGAAGATTAATATGAAGACGTTATGCCTTTATCGCGCTTAATCGTAAAGCAGTTTAGAAATATTGAAGCCTGTGACATTCAACCGTCATCAGGCTTTAACTTTCTTATAGGGGCTAACGGAAGCGGCAAAACCAGTGTCCTTGAAGCGGTGTATCTGCTCGGACATGGTCGCTCGTTCAAAAGCTCCTTAACCGGTCGTATCATTCAAAATGAGTGTAGCGAACTGTTTGTCCATGGCCGTTTTTTGACCTCGGATCAATTTGAGCTGCCAATTGGCATTAATAAGCAGCGCGATGGCACCACAGAGGTTAAAATAAGCGGTCAAACTGGGCAAAAATTGGCTCAGTTAGCTCAAGTCTTACCTTTGCAGTTGATTCACCCCGAAGGGTTTGATTTACTAACCGATGGACCTAAGCATCGTCGCGCATTCATTGATTGGGGAGTCTTCCATAGTGAGTCGGGTTTTTATGATGCTTGGGGCAGGGTAAAGCGCCTCAATAAACAGCGTAATGCATTATTGAAAACGGCGACGAACTATCGAGAACTGAGCTATTGGGATCAAGAATTGGCCCGTTTAGCTGAAAGCATCAGCCAGTGGCGTGCCACTTACGTTGAACAGCTTAAAGAAGTCGCCGAAGAAATCTGCGCAACCTTCTTACCTGAGTTTGAGATAAAGATTAACTACTATCGAGGCTGGGATAAAGACACCCCATACGCTGAGATATTAGAAAAGAATTTTGAAAGGGATCAGCAGCTTGGTTACACCTTTAGTGGGCCAAACAAAGCGGATCTAAAGATAAAAGTGAACGGCACTCCAGTGGAGGATGTCTTGTCACGAGGTCAATTGAAGTTGATGGTGTGCGCGCTACGAGTAGCACAAGGGCAACATCTCACTCAAATGACAGGTAAGCAGTGCATCTACTTGATAGATGACTTTGCTTCCGAATTAGATAGCCAACGCCGAGCACGTCTTGCCGAGTGTTTAAAGGCGACCCAGGCTCAAGTTTTTGTAAGCTCTATTACCGCTGATCAGATTGCAGATATGCATGACGAAAATAGCAGGATGTTTCATGTGGAACATGGCAAAATAGAGCAAGGATAATTAGTCAGAGAGTAACTATGTCAGATAATTACGATTCATCGAGTATTAAAGTACTGAAGGGTCTGGATGCGGTACGTAAGCGTCCTGGAATGTACATTGGCGACACGGATGATGGTACCGGTCTGCACCACATGGTTTTTGAGGTGGTAGATAACTCTATTGATGAAGCACTCGCTGGTCACTGTAATGACATCATCGTAACTATCCATGAAGATAGTTCTGTGTCAGTAAGCGATGACGGCCGTGGTATTCCAACTGAATTGCACCCAGAAGAAAAAGTATCAGCAGCAGAAGTAATCATGACGGTTCTTCACGCTGGTGGTAAGTTCGATGATAACTCGTACAAAGTATCTGGTGGTCTGCACGGTGTTGGTGTTTCAGTAGTTAACGCACTTTCTAAGCAAGTTACTCTTACTATCCATCGCGGTGGCAAAATCCACACTCAAACATACTGTCACGGTGAGCCTCAAGCGCCACTAGCGGTTGTGGGTGACACGGACAAAACAGGTACAGAGATTCGTTTCTGGCCGAGTGAAGAAACCTTCAATAACATCGAGTTCCATTACGATATTTTAGCTAAGCGTCTACGCGAGCTATCATTCTTGAACTCAGGTGTATCAATTAAGCTAATTGATAAGCGCGAAGAAGACAAAATGGATCACTTCGAATACGAAGGCGGTATCCAAGCGTTTGTTGAGCACTTAAACACCAATAAAACACCAATTATCCAGAAAATATTCCATTTCGATCATGAGCGTGAAGACGGTATTACCGTTGAAGTTGCGATGCAATGGAATGATGGTTACCAAGAAAATATTTATTGCTTCACCAACAACATCCCTCAACGTGATGGTGGTGCTCACTTAGCGGGTTTCCGTGGTGCACTAACACGTACATTGAACAGCTTCATGGACAAAGAAGGCTTCTCGAAGAAAGCGAAGACTTCAACATCAGGTGATGATGCTCGTGAAGGTTTGACAGCGATTGTTTCGGTGAAAGTGCCAGATCCTAAATTCTCAAGCCAAACTAAAGACAAGCTGGTTTCTTCAGAAGTGAAGTCTGCCGTTGAGTCTACGATGGGTGAGAAACTGTCTGAGTTCCTAATTGAGAACCCAGGTGAAGCGAAAATCGTTTGTTCTAAAATTATCGATGCAGCACGTGCTCGTGATGCGGCGCGTAAAGCTCGTGAGATGACACGTCGTAAAGGCGCATTAGATTTAGCGGGTCTTCCAGGTAAACTAGCTGACTGTCAGGAAAAAGATCCTGCACTGTCTGAACTATATATTGTGGAAGGAGACTCTGCTGGCGGATCAGCTAAGCAGGGGCGTAACCGTAAGAACCAAGCAATCCTACCGCTTAAAGGTAAAATCCTTAACGTAGAGAAAGCACGTTTCGATAAAATGCTGTCTTCTCAAGAAGTCGCAACGCTCATCACAGCACTTGGTTGTGGTATTGGTCGTGACGAATACAACCCAGATAAACTGCGCTACCACAACATCATCATCATGACCGATGCCGATGTCGATGGTTCTCACATCCGTACTCTGCTACTGACGTTCTTCTACCGTCAAATGCCTGAACTGATTGAACGTGGTTACATCTACATTGCTCAGCCACCGCTTTACAAAGTGAAGAAGGGTAAGCAAGAGCAGTACATCAAAGATGAAGATGCGATGAACCAGTATCAAGTATCTTTGGCTTTAGATAATGCAGAATTGCACGTAAACCCTGAAGCACCTGCGTTTACTGGTGAAGGCTTAGAGAAGCTTGTTCATCAATACAATGCGGGTATTAAGCTGGTTGATCGTATGAGCCGTCGTTACCCACGAGCACTGATTCACGAACTGATTTATGTACCTCGCCTAACCGCTGAGCAGTGTCATGATGAAGCGGCAGTTGAAGCTTGGGGTAAGCAGCTTGTAGAGCAGCTAAACGGCAAAGAAGCGGGTGCGAGCCAATATTCTCTTGAAGTTGAAAAACACGAAGAGCTAGGTTTAAGCGTTCCTAAGATTGTAGTGCGTACACACGGTGTTACTCACGAACATGTACTCAGCATTGACCTTATCAACTCGAAAGAGTTTGGTAAGCTAGCAGACCTTTCTGAAGCGCTTGACGGCTTGATTGAAGAAGGCGCTTACATCAAGCGTGGTGAGCGTACTCAAGCGGTTTCTAGCTTTGTTGAAGCTCTGAACTGGTTAGTGAAAGAGTCTCGTCGTGGCCTGAGCCTACAACGATACAAAGGTCTAGGTGAGATGAACCCTGATCAGCTTTGGGAAACAACAATGGATCCTGAAACTCGTCGTATGATGCAAGTGACGATTGAAGATGCTGTTGGTGCTGATCTGTTGTTTACGACGTTAATGGGTGACCAAGTTGAACCTCGTCGTAACTTCATCGAAGAGAACGCACTTAAAGTAGCTAACCTAGACGTTTAGTATCTTTGATACTTCGCTCTTTCGCTTAATTTCTGTGTCAGAGGTGCTCACATACATTCGTATGCTCCGCGCCTCTTCCTTGAACTAAAACGAAATAGCTTCGTCTCAAAAAACTCAATATCTTATTGAAAAGACTGTCAGAAATGACGGTCTTTTTTGTTTTTAAGTGATTGAAAAATATTGGATTGGAAAAATAATTGAAAATAATCCCTTGAAACTATTTTGCTCAATCCACATATCTAGTTGTGAAGAGGATGACTGTCTTGCTCTACAAGAGAAGAAACAGAACCTTCATAATCGTTGCTAGAGTATCGCTCAATAGAGGATAACTTTGGCAGCACACAATTTAAAAATTGATTCATTGTCATGTCCCAGCGTTGTCGCCAAACGAGGTGAAACCCGAGGAATGCGAACTGAATCCCTTAGCTGTTTACTGAATCACTCACAGGTTCGATCTCAGTAAAAATCACAGCTAAGACTATTGCTTACTAAAAGGATAGCATTATGAGAACTGTAGATTTCACTCCACTTTACCGCAACGCAATCGGCTTCGATCGTCTATTCAATATGATGGAAGCGAACACATCAAAAAATGCTTCTGGCGGTTACCCTCCGTATAACATCGAGCAAAAAGACGAGAATAACTACCGTATTACTATGGCAGTCGCTGGTTTTGCAGATGACCAATTAGATCTTACTCAAAAAGAGAACATGCTAATTGTGAAAGGTGAGCGTAAAGCAGAAGCCGAGAAAACCTTCGTATATCAAGGTATTGCAGAGCGCGATTTCGAACGTAAATTCCAACTGGCTGACTACGTAAAAGTGGTGGGCGCAAGCATGGAAAATGGTCTTCTTCACATCGACCTAGAACGCGAAATCCCAGAAGCGATGCAACCGCGTAAGATTGCTATCAACGGTAATAGCCTACTAGAAGGCTAATACCCGTCATACTTGAAGCTACAGCGTTGTTGACGTCGTAAATTCCCCCTAATTACATAGGTTCCCTATGCTCATAGGGCTGAATTTTCTAGTCGCCTAGCTGAACCCCCAATTATTTAGGGTATTCAAGTGACAAACATTATCGGGAAGTTGAAGTGAAAGAGCACCAGTACCTTGAAGAAGGTCGGTGCTCTTTTTGTATTTGGGTTACAGTAACCTAAAAGGTTTTATTACTGTTCTGAGTAAGCCTTTTTTACTTCTTCAGCAATGATTGAAATGCCTTTCTGCATCGCCTCATCATCTTGCACGTAGTTCATGCGTAGACATTGATGGGCATGATCCCACTCGTCTTCTTGGCCGATAAAGAAGTATTCACCCGGAACAATCAATACGCCACGAGCTTTGAGGCGGTCGTACAGCTCCATGGTGGTAATCGGCAGTTCATCAAACCATAGCCATAAGAAAATCGCGCCTTCAGGCTTGTGGATACGGAAGCGAGGGTCATCGATCGCTTCTTGTAAAAGCTCAACTGCACGTAGAGATTTATCTTTATAGAAAGGTTTGATTACCTCGCTGCTTAAGCGCAGTAAATCGCCTTTTTCAATCATGTGGTTAGCAATCGCAGGACCAACACTATTGGGTGCTAGGCTGATAATGCCATTCATGTTGGTTAGCGCTTGTGTTACTTCTTCGCTCGCAATTACGATACCGCAACGTACCCCAGGTAAACCAAGCTTAGATAAGCTCATGCACAGAATGGTATTTTCATTCCAGAACGGCTCGACATCTTCAAAGATGATGTTTGGAAACGGCAGGCCGTAAGCATTGTCGATCAGCAGCGGGATGTTGTTTTCACGCGCCAGTTTATCCAGCTTACGTACTTCTTCGTCGGTCAGTACGTTACCTGTTGGGTTGGTTGGGCGAGAAGCACAGATAGCGGCAACCGAGTCATCAACCTTGAGCTGTTCAAAATCAACGTGGTATTTAAACTGGCGGTTTTCTAGCAGTTCGATCTCTGGGTGGTAAGAGATAAAAATATCGTCATCAATGCCAGCATCGCCGTAGCCGATGTATTCCGGAGCGATCGGCAACAAGATTTTCTTGTGTGATCCGTCTGGCTGTTGGCCTGCTAAAAGATTAAATAGGTAAAAGAAGCCACTTTGACTGCCGTTGGTCAGGCTGATGTTCTTCTCGCTAATGTCCCAACCATAAGTTTCTTTCAGCATCGCCGCTAACGACTTAATGAAGCTGTCTTTGCCTTGCGGACCATCGTAGTTGGCGAGGGCGGCGATGAGTTCTCCACTGGCGAGCATGTCGGCACTGGCTTGGTTAAAGTAATCGAGCATGGCTGGGATAGCGGCTGGGTTGCCACCTCCGAGCATGATTGCACCAGGAGTGCGCAGGCCATCATTCAAATCATCCATTAAACGAGTGATTCCAGAGTATCGATTAAATTTTTCACCAAACTTAGAGAACTGCATTACTTATTTTACCTAATTCATTGTGATTGCTTGTTATGTGTCATTAAGGCAGACCTTATGTCTACCATCAGTGTGTTCCTTGAACATACCGCAATGTTTTTGCGACGCATAGCGCCAAATGCTCTAACGTGAAAAAAACTTCTATAAAGTTTAACTAATGAGTGTCTGCTTTCTTATTGAACGAGTGTTTCGTGATCAAAAAAGGAGAAGCCTAAGCTTCTCCTTTTAATTTGTGCGGGTTATTTCAATCAGCGTTTACTTCGAGCCGGTATAAACGACTAATACCTTGTCATCTTGGTATTGGCGTTCGAACGCATAGTAGCCCTTGCTGTTACGGATGATGTGCTTACCTTGGGCTACCGCTGGATGGCGTTGGCGGAATTGGCCAAGCGCTCGCCAGTGATCCAGCAACTCTGCTCGTTCACCTGTGATTTGATCCCAAGGCATGTCAGAGCGAGTGCCTTGCATTGGGTCGGAGCCTGTTGGGCCGAAATCACGCGCGATTTCATCACCGTAATAGATCTGTACTGCACCGGGAGCCAGCATCAACGCGTTTGCAGCTTTGGTTTGTTTTGCAAAGTCACTGCCGTGTTGTGTCCAGAATAGCGAGGTGTCGTGAGACGATAGGTAACTCAATACGTTGAATTCGGTGTCACTGTTGATCTTGTCTGCGTAGCGAAGGTAGTCAGCATCGAGATCGGATAGACACTTAAGTGCTTTGGGTGCGATATCACTCTGGAATTCAAAGTTGATGATCGAATCAAACCCGTTAGCGAAATAGTCTGATTTCACCACGCTGTGTGCCCATACTTCACCCGTCATCCAGAATGGTAGGTCATCCAACGCTTTGTCTGGGTTGTTTTGCTTCCATTCTGCAAGCGCTTGGTTAGTGCTCTCTTTAAGCTCTGCCCACGCATCTAACTCAACGTGCTTGGCGGTATCGACCCTAAAACCATCAACGCCATATTCACGTACCCAGTCAGACAACCAAGTTATGAGGTGTTCACGAGGAGTTTGGAGTTCATCTGTAGCGCTGGTGGACTTGTTGCGATAGAAGTTCGGTAGCCCAGTTGTCTCTGTCGATTCTGTTTTGAAATCGGGTAGATGCGCCAAAGACATGTTGAGGTTGTTGTAACCCGGAGAGTCATAAGCACCAATGTCGCTGCGTAACCAAGCTTTACCCCACCACTTTTCCCACGCTTCTTTGTCACTGTAAGATATGTAGTTATTGAAGTAGTGCCAGTTCTGGCCTGCTTCTGGTTGCCAATCTGTCCAGTTTTCGCCGAGGGTTTGTTTAGCTTGTTCATCAGTAAGGTTGAGTTTGCCGAAGTCGAACTCTTGCATGTCGGCAAGTGTCGCATAGCCAGTGTGGTTCATCACCACGTCCCAAACAACACGAATGCCTTTGCTGTGCGCGGTATCGATGAAGGTTTTCAGCTCGTCTTCGGTACCCATGTTGTCATCGAGCTTGGTCCAATCTTGATGGTAGTAACCGTGGTAGCCGTAGTGTTTGAAGTCACCGCGATCACCGCCGCCAACCCAGCCATGGATCTGCTCTAGTGGAGAGGTAATCCAGATGGCATTGGCACCGAGTGATTCTATGTAGTCGAGTTTTTCGGTTAACCCGGCTAAGTCACCACCGTGGAAGGTGGCTATTTCATCTTGTCCATCTTGGCTACGATTGTAACTGTTGTCGTTATCAGGGTTGCCATTGTGGAAGCGGTCTGTCATCACGAAGTAAACCGTGGCGTTGTCCCAACTAAAATCGGCTTTGGTTTCTGGTTCTACTTTCTCGAGTAGCAGAACGCCTTGGCTATTTTCTGCTGGCTGCATGGTGACGCTGCCGTTGGTAACTGTGACTTGTTTTCCTGAAAGGGCGTCTCTTACCAAGGTGCCATCATCAAAGGTTTGAGCAACGTTGATGGTGGTTGGCTGGTCACTAGGTACTGGGCATGCAAAGCTTTGAACTTGTTGCTGCTTTGGCTTTACCTGAACCGTGAGTTCATTGGTCTGTGGGTTGAGCGTAAACTGGTAGGTGTTAGCGCGAAAGACCTTGATGGCGATTTCAGAATTCTCGGCACAGTCGTCTAGACGAAGGGGTTTATTGAATTTGATGCGACTCTCTTCAGCCAAAGCATAGTTAGTACCACAGGTCTTTTGAGCGTCGCTGATAGAGAAGGTATAGCTACCTTTGGCGAGTTCCTGTTCTGCAATTACGGTGCCTTTACCTGATGATTCAAATACGACAGTGTCGTTATCAATTGTCAGTAATAGGTTATTGTCACTGGTTTGGCTGCATGCGCTGAGTGCGAGCATTGAAAGCGCGAGTACTGTTTTTTTCATTGTTCCCTTCCCCTGAATAAACAGGTTATTTATAGCAAACAATGCCCTCTACAGTCTGAGTGCTGTTTCATTCAGTTAATCAATAATACGCCTACAAACAAATGCTTGGTTCACAAAAACAAAAAGGGAAGCTTTCGCTTCCCTTTGGGTGTTTACCGTTAGTTACTCAGAGTATGACTTAGAGCAACTGTCTCACTCGTGCTTATTTTTGCAGTAGAGAGATGTCAGCAATCTGTAGGAACAGGTTACGTAGGTTGTTCAGTAGCGTTAGACGGTTTTTCTTAAGCGCTTCGTCATCAGCCATAACCATCACGTTATCGAAGAATGCATCTACTGGTTCACGTAGGTCAGCAAGTTTGCTTAGGGCTTCTTGGTAGTTGCCTGTCGCGAATGCTGGTTCCAGTGCTTCTGTCATTACTTCAACGTTTTCAGCTAGCGCTTTCTCTGCGTCTTCTTGAAGAAGCGCTAGATCGATTTCAGCAGGTAGCTCGCCATCGAATTTCGCAAGGATGTTGCCTACACGCTTGTTCGCTGCTGCTAGTGCTTCTGCTGCTTCCAGTTCACGGAAGTGAGAAACCGCTTTAACACGTTGGTCAAAGTCAGCTGGCTTGGTTGGACGACGTGCTAGTACCGCTTGGATGATATCAACACTGAAACCAGCATCTTGGTACCATGCGCGGAAACGACCTAGCATGAAGTCGATAACGTCAGCTTCTACGTTTTCGTTAGTTAGCTTGTCGCCTAGTAGCTCTTTCGCTTTACCGATAAGGTCAGTTAGGTCTAGGTTGTAGCCGTTTTCAACGATGATACGTAGCACACCTAGTGATGCACGACGTAGAGCGAATGGGTCAGAACCTTTTGGAGCTTGGCCAATACCGAAGATACCTACGATAGTGTCTAGCTTGTCTGCCATTGCTACTGCTGATGAAATACCAGTGCTTGGCAGTGTGTCACCCGCGAAACGAGGCATGTATTGCTCGTAAAGTGCCAGTGCTACTTGCTCGTCTTCACCATCGTGAGTCGCGTAGTGCATGCCCATCACACCTTGAGTATCCGTAAATTCGAATACCATAGATGTCATTAGGTCACACTTAGCCAGTAGGCCTGCGCGCTTAGACTTTTCAACGTCAGCATCGATTTGCTCAGCAATGTAGCCAGCAAGTTCTGTGATGCGGTCTGTTTTGTCTTTGATAGTACCTAATTGCTTCTGGAAGATAGCTTGGTCTAGTTCAGCAAGACGGTCGATAAGCGGACGCTTACGGTCAGTGTTGAAGAAGAACTCAGCATCAGCAAGACGTGGACGTACAACCTTCTCGTTACCTTCGATAACGTGACGAGGCTCTTTAGACTCGATGTTCGATACGAAGATGAAGTTTGGTAGAAGGCTTCTTTCAGCGTCACCAATCTCATGCGAATAAACAGGGAAGTACTTCTGGTCGCCTTTCATGGTGTAAACCAAAGCTTCAGAAGGCACTTTTAGGAACTCTTGCTCAAACTTAGCAGTAAGCACCACTGGCCATTCAACCAAAGAGGCAACTTCTTCAACAAGGTCATCTTCTAGGTCAGCAATACCGCCAACCGCGTCTGCTGCTTTTTTAGCATCAGCAAGGATGATCGCTTTACGCGCATCGTAATCTGCCATTACTTTACCGCGCTCTTCTAAGATCGCAGGGTATTGGTCAGCAGAGTCGATTGTGAACTCTTGTTCGCCCATGAAACGGTGGCCACGGATAGTACGAGCAGAAGCTACGCCTAGGATTTTGCCTTCAACAAGCTCATCACCTAGTAGTACTGTCAGTGTTTTCACTGGACGGATAAATTGAATGTCTGAGTTACCCCAGCGCATTGCTTTAGGAATTGGTAGGCCAGCCAGTGCTTTCGCAGCGATGTCCATTACCAATTCTTGAACTGGTTTGCCAGCCACTTCTTGTTTGAAAAGAAGCCACTCACCTTTGTCTGTTTTCAGACGGTCAGCTTGCTCAACGGTAATACCGTTACCACGAGCCCAACCTTGTGCAGCTTTAGTCGCGTTGCCTTCAGCATCGAATGCGACAGAAATTGCAGGACCACGCTTCTCAACGACTTTGTCTGCTTGGCCTTCAGCCAGTGCCGTCACTTTAAGTGCTAGACGACGAGGTGCTGCGTACCACTTAATGCCTTCGTGAGAAAGCTCAGCCGCTTTAAGGCCCGCTTCAAAGTTAGAAGCAAAGGCTTCTGCTAGAGAACGAAGTGCCGTTGGTGGAAGCTCTTCCGTACCCAGTTCAATTAGAAAATTCTTCGCCATGATTATTTATCCTTCTTACACATTGGGAAGCCAAGCGCTTCACGTGACGCGTAGTACGCCTCTGCAACAGCTTTAGTCAGGTTGCGGATACGAAGGATGTAACGTTGACGCTCTGTTACAGAGATAGCTTTACGCGCATCAAGGATGTTGAATGCGTGACCTGCTTTTAGAATGCGCTCGTAAGCTGGAAGCGGCAGTGGCTTCTCAAGCTCAAGTAGCTCTTTACACTCTTTTTCGCACTGGTCGAAGAAAGTGAATAGGAAATCTACGTCTGCGTGCTCGAAGTTGTATGTAGATTGCTCAACTTCGTTTTGGTGGAAGATGTCACCGTACGTTACGTTAGAACCGTCTGGTGCTACGTTCCATACAAGGTCGTAAACAGAGTCTACTTCCTGGATGTACATTGCTAGACGCTCGATACCGTAAGTGATCTCACCCGTTACAGGCTTACACTCAAGGCCGCCAACTTGTTGGAAGTAAGTAAATTGAGTCACTTCCATACCGTTTAGCCATACTTCCCAACCAAGACCCCATGCGCCTAGCGTTGGGTTTTCCCAGTTGTCTTCTACGAAGCGAATATCGTGAACAAGCGGGTCGACACCAAGAACTTCAAGCGAGCCTAAGTACAACTCCTGGATGTTATCTGGAGAAGGTTTTAGAGCTACTTGGAATTGATAGTAGTGCTGCAGGCGGTTCGGGTTTTCACCGTAACGACCATCGGTCGGACGACGAGAAGGTTGAACGTATGCCGTAGACATTGGCTCTGGGCCAAGTGCACGTAGACATGTCATTGGGTGAGAGGTGCCAGCACCTACTTCCATATCTAGTGGTTGAACAATGGTACAACCGTTTTGTGCCCAGTAATCCTGCAGCGCGAGGATCATTCCCTGGAAGGTTTTGATATCGTATTTTTGCATAGTCAGGTTCGCGCGATTCTTTTAAATGAATGAGAAAAATAACCTCTGAGTATACCGAGATATTGGTAAAGCGAGTAGGGGTAATCTTGTTTAATTAGTGGTCTAAAATGTCGTTTAGTGGATTTTTTTGCCTTTAATGTTTGTTTTTCGGCACAAGTGGATATTTTGATAACTTTGACACTTGTGTTTGAAAGCGTGGGTGATTAAAATCTCGCGGTCTTTGGGGAGTAGCTTACTTATTCATATCCTATTGAATGAGTTCGTCCGTCAACATAATTGATGCAAAATCATCATGGCGTTCGAGGCAACCACCACCTTGGTGGCGCTTAGCAAGACCTTAGACAAGCATCGTGAACCGGGATGGGGCGCGAGGTTTGTCTTTGGTTAAATATAATAATCTCCGTCCCAAATGAGCATGTCGTGAGCGTTTTAGCAATTTCAATTACAACTGTCGCCTTAGCCGAGATCGGTGATAAGACTCAGTTGCTATCCCTTTTATTAGCCAGTCGATATCGCAAGCCGATACCTATCATCGCGGCTATCTTCTTTGCCACCATTGCCAATCATGCTCTTGCTGCATGGCTCGGTGTCGTTATCGCAGATTACTTATCTCCTGAAATCTTAAAATGGGTGCTGGTGGTCAGTTTCATTGCGATGGCGGGCTGGATTCTGATTCCGGATAAGTTGGATGACGATGAGCAGATCTCGAATCGAGGCCCATTTGTTGCCAGTTTTATCGCTTTCTTTATTGCTGAGATTGGCGATAAGACTCAGATTGCGACCTCCATTCTAGGGGCTCAATATTCTGATGCATTAACGTGGGTGATTCTGGGTACTACCATCGGTATGTTGCTGGCGAATGTGCCAGTGGTGATCATTGGTAAGTTATCGGCAGATAAGATGCCTCTTGATCTGATTCGCAAGATCACCGCCTTGTTATTCGTGGGTTTGGCTATCGCAGCGGCTTTCTATTAAGCGGTGGTATTGAGTCTTATTATACTCAACCAGTGGAGTAATGTGTTGTAGGTCATACTCTTACAGTATTGTCGGGTTTATCGAGCGAATGGACATATAACTGTCATACTTGTCATGATATTTTAATCTTGTGAGTTAAGAACACGAGGGCATGATTATGTTGACGCGTTATATGGGTATTACTCCACAAAGCCAAAGTTATCTATTTACCTTTGGTCTTGCACTTACACTATTAGGCATGGTGTTGACGGACATGTGGCTACCAATGGTGGCTGGTTCGATGATCATGACTGGGCTTGCGGTAGAGGCCTGGATTCGAGTGGCGCATATTATTCCTATGCGCAAAGATATCCGAGAAATTCAGCATCAGCTTGAGCATCTGCAAAATAAATCTAGAAACGAATAAACAAAAAGCCGCTCGTACTCTGAGTTCTGTTGAAGAACATAAGGTACGAGCGGCTTTTTTGATGCTTGATGCTCGGTGGGGCGTTATGCCTCCAATCCTTTTCTGATCAAATACTGGTAAGGCAACGTTTCTGTCGCTTGACCTACCAACTGGTGATCCATGAATCGACAAAAGCTCGGGATATCTCGAGTTGTCGAAGGATCGTCAGCTTTTACCAGTAACACATCGCCATCCTGCATGTTTCTAATTGTCTTCCTGACCATCATTACTGGTTCCGGGCAACGTAGGCCTTCAGCTTCTAAAGTATGGGTTGCCAGTTCAGGTTTGAATGTCATGGTTTGTATCTCTATCTCTATCTCTATTTCTATCTAACGAGTGAATAATACGTCTGCAGAAAAAATATGCAATAAGTGCTTGGCAAACAGAATCATTTCCTATAACTTAGTTAACAAGTTGATAACAACTTGAAACAAAGGCAACTAGCTAAGGAGTGGCGATGTTGACAGGATTAGATAGATTAACAATTTATTCAGTTCTCTGTTTTATTTCTTTCTGTGCGTTAGTTTTACGCTCATCTACAGAGACCTCACTGATGCCTATCTTTGGCATAGTAGCAACGATTATTGGTATTTGGGTAGAGATGCGCCGTTGGCAAGGTATAGCCGAAGAGCAAGAGCACTAACCCGAATACAACAAGCAAATTCCGATACGACAACATTCCGACACTATCCCCAGATTTTCTTGGGCTTCCCCGCATAATTGCGGGATTTTTTTTATCTAAAGCATGCTATAAACAACTTAGTAACTAATGACAGTTCTATACAACTAGGTAAGTGGCGTGGAATTAGAAGACATCTATCGTAGAGACCTAAATTTATTGGTCGCCTTAAAAGTATTGATTGAAGAGGGCAGTGTTAGCCAGGCTGCGCTTCGTCTTAACTTAAGTCAATCGGCAACCAGTCGCGTGTTAGGGCGCTTAAGAGAACTACTTAACGATCCGCTGTTTACACGCCAAGGTCAGCACCTTATTCCCACCAAAAAAGCACTCGAAATCAGTCAGCGTATTGATCAGCCTTTAGAGTCATTCCGCCAACTGCTGAGCCCGAGTGATTTCGATCCTTACTATTGCAGTGAACGCTTTCTGATTGCGACTACTGACTATGCGATGCAAACCATCTTGCCTTATGCATTGCCTAAGATTTATGAGCAAGCGCCGAACATCTCTTTGGAGTTTGCACCGCTGCAGCATGAGCATTTGTTTAAACAGCTCAGTACCGAACGTGTTGATATGGCGATCTGTCGCCCGAGCGGCAGCGTTGCACCACTTCATCAAGAGGTATTGGGGCCGGTCGGTGTGTCGTGTCTGTTATCTAAAAACCACCCATTGGCGGATCAGCCTTTAAGCCTTGAAGACTATGTATCACTCCCGCACGCGATGATTGCGATCAGTGATGGTGTTAAGGCTTTATTAGACAACGCGTTAGCCAATCAACAGCCTCGAAAAATGGTGTTGCGTGCTTATCACCTTGAAGCCGCATTGGCGATTGTCGATAGAATGCCGTTGGTGATTACTGTGCCTGCTGATTTGGCTTATTTGGTGGCAGAGCGCTATGACTTGGTTGTTAAGCCATTACCATTTGAGTTTATGCCGTTTGATTACTCACTGATCTGGCACTCGCGCTGCGATTCTTCTGCCTCGCAACAATGGTTAAGAAGAGTGGTAAAAGAAGAGTGTGGTGAGCTGATTCAAAAACGGATTGCGGATGTAGGTTTGGGTTAACTGAGGTCTTAGCTTTGGTTCACTTGATTCTAATGACAAAAATGCAAAAGGGCTGATAGTAATCAGCCCTTTGTTGTTCTGAGATATTTGAGCTTTAGTTGATTACTAAAGCTTTATAACTACGCGACCAGTGATTTGACCGTTAGTGATGTCTTCTGCTGCTTGAATAGCGCCATCTAAAGACACTTCTTTAGTCGCTTGGCCGTAGAAAGACTCAGGTAGCAGCTCAGCAAGTTGTTCCCACGCTTTAATACGTTTTTCACGAGGGCACATTACCGAGTCCACACCTTGTAGGCGAACGTTACGCAGAATGAATGGCATTACTGTGGTTGGTAAGTCAAAACCGCCTGCTAGACCACACATTGCAACCGCGCCGTTGTAATCAATTTGTGCCAATACTTTCGCAAGTACTTTGCTGCCTACCGTATCGATAGCACCAGCCCACAGTTGTTTTTCTAGTGGCTTAGCTGGTTCTTCAAGTTCAGCACGCTCTACAATGCGTGTCGCACCTAGTGATTTAAGTAGTTCACCGTTTGCAGAAGCACGACCAGTAACCGCAGCCACTTTGTAACCCAGTTGGTTAAGTAGCGTAATAGACACGCTGCCTACACCGCCACTTGCGCCAGTGACTAAGATTTCACCGTCTTCTGGTTTGATGCCTGCATCTACGATAGCTTGCACACAAAGCATTGCTGTGAAACCTGCTGTACCGATCGCCATGACTTTCTTAGCGTCTAGACCCGCTGGCATTGGCACTAACCAATCACCGTTTAGGCTCGCTTTCTCAGCCATGCCACCCCAGTGACCTTCACCCACACCCCAACCAGTTAGAACAACTTCGTCGCCTGCTTTGTAGCGCGGGTCATCAGATTGTGAAACCACACCTGAAAGGTCGATACCAGGAACCATAGGGAAGTTACGAACAATGCGCCCTTTACCTGTTATCGCCAAACCATCTTTGTAGTTCAAAGAAGAGTAGCTCACATCAACTTTCACGTTACCTTCTGGTAATTGAGACTCATCAATTTGAGAAACTGATGCGATAGTTTTTTTGTCTTCTTGGTTTAGTACAAGTGCTTTAAACATGATCTGCTCCGTGGGAGGAATATTAGGAAACTGAAGTAACTTTAGTTGAATCATCGAAGAAAAAATAATGAAACATCAACATTGAATCTATGCGTTTTGTGCATAGATGTGAGTGGTGCTTTTTCTCTCGCTAAGTTCGCTGAACGCAATCGATGCATTGTTGGATGCCAAGTAATAAAAAGTGCAGCTATATAAATATAGCTGCACAAAAGATTACCCTACAAGTATTACAACCAGTGATCGCTATGGGCGTTCAAATACCGTTGCAATACCTTGGCCTAAACCAATACACATGGTCGCCAAGCCGTATTTCACGTCTTGTGCTTCCATTAGGTTGATTAGCGTCGTCGAGATACGAGAACCAGAACAGCCTAGTGGGTGGCCAAGAGCAATCGCACCGCCGTTAAGGTTTACTTTCTCGTCAACTACATCCAGTAGACCTAGGTCTTTCGCACATGGAAGAGATTGAGCAGCAAACGCTTCGTTTAGCTCAATCACACCCATATCTTCGATGGTTAGGCCTGCACGTTTAAGTGCTTTTTTCGTCGCTGGTACTGGGCCGTAACCCATGATTGAAGGATCGCAGCCAGCGATAGCCATCGACTTCACGCGAGCGCGAATCTTCAGGCCAAGTGCGTTGGCTTTCTCTTCGCTCATGATCAGCATTGCAGAGGCACCATCAGACAGTGCTGATGAAGTACCTGCTGTTACCGTACCGTTTGCTGGGTCAAATACCGGGCGAAGCTGAGATAAGCCTTCAACCGTAGTTTCTGGGCGAATGACTTCATCGTAATCCAGAGTGAACAGTGAACCGTCTGCTGCGTGAGCTTCTGTTGGCAGGATTTCGTTTTTGAAACGACCTTCAACTGTTGCTGCTTGAGCTCGAGCGTGTGAGCGTGCTGCGAATGCATCTTGGTCTTCACGGCTAATACCGTGCATTTTACCTAGCATCTCAGCGGTTAGGCCCATCATACCGGCCGCTTTCGCTACGTGTTTTGACATGCCAGGGTGAAAATCAACACCATGGTTCATTGGTACGTGGCCCATGTGTTCGACACCACCTATCAGGCAGATTTCAGCATCGCCAACCATGATAGAGCGGGTTGCATCATGCAGAGCTTGCATAGATGAACCACATAAACGGTTGACCGTCACCGCACCAATCTCAATCGGTAGACCAGCAAGCAAAGCAGCGTTACGTGCAACGTTGAAGCCTTGCTCTAGCGTTTGTTGTACACAACCCCAGTAAATGTCTTCAATCTCGACAGGGTTTACTTCTGGGTTGCGCTCTAAAATGCCTTTCATCAAATGTGCAGACAGATCTTCAGCACGAGTGTGACGGAAAGCTCCACCTTTGGAACGTCCCATTGGGGTACGAAGGCAATCAACAACAACTACATTTTTCATTTTGCTATTCCTTTTCCAAATGTGGGTTACAGAGAACTGGCTTGTTGACCGTCGTAAAAGCTTTCGCCCTTCGCTGCCATATCAAGCAATAGTTGAGGAACTTGGTACATTGCACCTAAGTCTTGGTAGCTCTTCGCCATTTCAACGAAGTTACCAATACCCACACTGTCTAAGTAGCGGAATACGCCGCCTCTGAATGGAGGGAAGCCTAAACCATAAACCAGTGCCATATCCGCTTCTTGCGGTGTCGCGATGATGCCTTCTTCTAAACAAAGCACCACTTCGTTGATCATAGGAATCATCACACGTTGGATAATTGTCTGGTCATCAAAGTCTTGTGGCTGTTGGCATACGTCAGCCAAGATAGGAAGAATGTCTTCAGAGAAAGTTTTCTTCGGACGACCGCGTTTGTCTACGCTGTACGTGTAGAAACCGCTGCCGTTCTTCTGGCCGTATTTTTCAGCGACATAAAGCGCGTCAATCGCATCACGCTCTTCTTTACCCATACGCTCAGGGAAACCTTGCGCCATTACTGCTTGTGCGTGGTGTGCTGTATCTAGGCCCACAACGTCTAGCAAGTATGCTGGGCCCATTGGCCAACCGAATTTACGTTCCATCACTTTATCGATCTTCGTGAAGTCAGCACCGTCACGTAGCAACATGCTGAAACCGCCAAAGTAAGGGAAAAGTACACGGTTAACGAAGAAGCCTGGGCAGTCGTTAACAACGATAGGTGATTTACCCATCTTCGCTGCGTAAGCAACCACGCGATTAATGGTTTCTTCTGAAGTATGCTCGCCACGGATGATCTCAACCAAAGGCATGCGGTGCACTGGGTTAAAGAAGTGCATGCCACAGAAGTTTTCTGGGCGCTTCAAAGATTTCGCTAACAGGTTGATTGGAATCGTTGAGGTGTTTGATGTTAGAACCGTGTCTTCACCAACCAAACCTTCCACTTCGCTCAGTACCGCTGCTTTTACTTTAGGATTCTCTACAACTGCTTCCACAATCACATCTGATTGCTCAACACCTGCATAGTGTAGACTTGGAGTAATAGAAGACAGAATTCCTGCCATCTTGAATCCATCTAGGCGACCGCGTGATAAGCGTTTATTCAACAGCTTAGAAGCCTCGTTCATACCAAGATCAAGAGACGCTTGTGCGATGTCTTTCATCATCACTGGCACGCCCTTTAACGCTGACTGGTAAGCAATTCCGCCACCCATGATGCCAGCGCCAAGTACTGCTGCGCGTTCAGTTGCTTTATTCGCAGACTTACCAGCTTGTTTTGCTAAGCCTTTAATGTATTGGTCATTCAAGAATAAACCGACAAGGGCTTTTGCTTCTTCAGATTTTGCTAGCTTAACGAAGTGTTTGCGTTCGATGTCTAACGCCGCATTGCGATCGCTGCGCGCTGCTTCTTCAATTGCAATCACAGAAGTAATCGGAGCTGGGTAGTGAGGCCCTGCTTTTTGAGCCACTAAGCCCTTAGCCATGGTAAAGCTCATCATCGCTTCTAGTTTGCTTAGTGAAAGCGCTGACGTTTTTTGTTTGCGGCGTAGCTGCCAATCAAGTTTCTCATTGGCTGCCAAAGAAACCGTGTTGATCGCTGATTCTAGTAGTTGGTCTGTTTCAACAATCGCATCTAACAAGCCAACTTTAAGCGCTTCATCTGCACGGCATGCTTTGCCTTGAGTGATAATTTCCATCGCGCTGTCAGCACCGATAACACGAGGTAGGCGCACACAACCACCAAAACCAGGCATGATGCCAAGTTTGGTTTCTGGTAGACCTATGCTGGTGGTCTTGTCACCGATACGGAAATCGGTAGCGAGTACACATTCACAGCCGCCGCCAAGGGCATGGCCACGCATCATTGAAAGAGTTGGGACAGGAAGGTCTTCGAGCTTGCTGAAGATTGAATTAGCGAATCTTAACCATTCATCAAGTTCTGCTTCTGGCTTAGCAAATAGGCCAAGAAATTCAGTGATGTCTGCGCCCACAATGAACGCGTCTTTGTTTGAAGTTAAGATTAAACCACGTAATCCTGCGTGAGCATTAAGGGCATCTAACGCTTTATCTAGTGATTCTAAAGTTGCAAGGTCGAGTTTGTTTACAGATGCCGGTGCACAGAAGTTTAATTCCGCAATACCATCTTGTAATTCCTTTACCTGTAGGGTGTTAGCTTGGTAAATCATTGTCTATCTCCATGACATACAATCCACGATTGTTTGAGAGAATCTTGTTATCTTTCTATTATTGTAGAGCACCTGGTAAGACCAGTTATTCTAGTCTGTACCTCTGCTTGATTAATTTCAATACATTTTTTAAACAATTGTTTAACATTGTGCGACAGCACAGATCCTCTAACCCTTATTATTCACGCGTGATACACTTCGCCGCTCTTAATAATTAAGTTAACGATATGAATGAACAGCCCTATTTAATACCGTCAGCGTCGGCTTTATTTGAAGAAGAGATAAAAAAGAGCGTTTTTATTACTCATCTTGCTCATACTCCAAGTGTAGAAGCTGCTAAGCAGTTCGTTGAACAGGTAAAAAAAGAGCATTCTTCAGCGCGACATAACTGTTGGGGCTTTGCTGCAGGGCGACCTGAAGACTCGATGAAGTGGGGCTTTAGTGATGATGGCGAACCCTCGGGTACTGCTGGAAAGCCTATCTTGGCGCAACTGTCTGGTTCAGGTGTTGGCGAGTTAACGGCTGTAGTCACTCGATATTCAGGCGGAATCAAGCTCGGTACTGGTGGTTTAGTTAAGGCTTATGGTGGTGGAGTACAACAAGCTCTCAAGCTGCTTCAAACTATCGAGAAAAAAATAACCACAAAATTACGGCTAGAGTTAGACTATGGCTTTGTGCCGATTGCACAATCCATCATGGCTCAGCATCAGGCTGTTGAAGTCCAAGCGGATTATGGTGTTCAAGTTGAGCTTATTATTGAAATAGAGCTCCTTCAGGTAGATTCGTTTACCCAAACCATGATCAATAAAAGCGGTGCTAAGGCACTGGTAACGAAAGTCAAAGACAACTAGGAAGTGTGAAGCATTTCGCTTCGTTCAATAGCTCATGCAATTTCGCTCAATTATTCGAATCGTCGGATTATTATTAGCACTTTTTAGTGTATCAATGCTCGCACCTGCGCTCGTCGCTCTGATCTATCGAGATGGTGCGGGTGTGCCATTTGTGACGACCTTTTTTGTTCTCTTATTCTGTGGAGCGACCTGCTGGTTTCCAAACCGACGTTATAAGCATGAATTGAAAGCGCGTGATGGCTTCTTGATTGTTGTTTTATTCTGGACGGTAATCGGTAGTGCTGGTGCGCTGCCGTTTTTGATCGCCGATAACCCCAATGTGTCGGTAACCGATGCTTTCTTCGAATCCTTCTCTGCATTAACAACCACGGGCGCGACCGTTATTGTCGGCCTCGATGATCTGCCTAAGGCGATTCTGTTTTATCGCCAATTCCTGCAATGGTTTGGTGGTATGGGTATCATCGTATTAGCGGTAGCCATCCTTCCTGTTCTGGGCATAGGTGGTATGCAGCTATATCGTGCAGAAATCCCGGGTCCAGTAAAAGACAGTAAGATGACTCCGCGTATTGCTGAAACGGCAAAAGCGCTTTGGTACATCTATCTGAGTCTAACGATTGCTTGTGCGGTGGCGTTTTGGCTTGCAGGCATGAGCTTCTTTGATGCTATCAGTCATAGCTTCTCTACTATTGCGATTGGTGGCTTCTCGACTCACGATGCGAGTATGGGCTATTTCAACAGTCCGGCTATCAACATGATTACGGTCGTGTTCCTTCTTATCTCTGCGTGTAACTATTCGCTTCACTTTGCTGCATTTGCTTCGGGGGGGGTGCATCCTAAGTATTATTGGAAAGATCCTGAATTCCGCGCCTTTATCTTTATTCAAGCGGTTTTGTTCTTAGTTTGTTTCTTATTACTGCTTAATCACCACTCTTATGACTCGTATTACGATGCCTTTGATCAAGCCTTGTTCCAAACGGTATCTATATCGACGACCGCAGGCTTCACTACCACTGGTTTTTCTGAGTGGCCGTTATTCTTACCTGTGCTGCTTCTGTTCTCTTCTTTTATAGGTGGCTGTGCAGGTTCAACGGGCGGTGGTATGAAAGTCATTCGAATCTTATTGCTTACTTTGCAAGGTGCTCGTGAAATGAAGCGCCTTGTCCATCCGCGTGCTGTCTATACCATCAAGGTTGGCGGCTCTGCGTTACCACAACGTGTTGTTGATGCGGTTTGGGGCTTCTTCTCTGCATACGCATTGGTTTTTGTGGTTTGTATGTTGGCTCTTATTGCTACTGGGATGGATGAGCTGAGTGCTTTCTCTGCCGTAGCGGCAACATTGAACAACCTTGGCCCGGGCTTAGGTGAAGTGGCAATGCACTTCGGCGATGTGAATGATAAGGCCAAATGGGTGTTGATCGTATCTATGCTGTTTGGTCGTTTAGAGATATTCACCTTATTAATTTTATTGACCCCTACGTTTTGGCGTAGCTAAGGACAACATTGTGGCAAAAGCTCTATTTTTGTATTCAAGCCGTGAAGGGCAAACCAAGAAGATCTTGAACTATATAAAAGAAGAAATGAATGAGTTCGAATGTGAGCTTCAAGATCTGCACACTATTAGTAATGTCGACTTTGCTCAATACGACAGAGTGTTGATTGGTGCATCTATTCGTTACGGCCACCTTAATAAGAAGCTATATAAGTTCATTGATGCCAACCTTACTCAGTTGCAATCCAATAAGGTTGCCTTCTTCTGCGTTAACTTAACGGCTCGTAAAGAAGACCAAGGTAAAGACACCCCTGAAGGTAGTGCCTATATTAAGAAGTTTCTTCTTAAGTCACCATGGCAGCCGACTCTAATCGGTGTATTCGCGGGTGCTCTCTATTACCCTCGTTATAACTGGTTCGATAAAACCATGATTCGCTTCATTATGAATATGACAGGCGGAGAAACGGACACAACCAAGGAAGTTGAGTATACGAACTGGGAAAAAGTCTCTTTATTCTCTAAGAAATTGCAAGAGATGTAAGAGAAAAGCCTACTTTTGAGGCGTTTTGTGCTCTTTTTAATCGAACGAATAAAAAAACGAGAAAAACTTCAAAAAGGGCTTGCCAGTGTGATCGAAATCTCTATAATGCGACCTCGTTGAAACGGGAAGGCTTCGTAAGAAACCAAAACGAATCAGCAGGTCAAATTAGCCAAGCTAAGCGCTTGAAAAAAGTTTTGAAAATAGTGGTTGACACTAAAACTTAAATCGCTAAAATGGCCGTCCGATTTGAGCGAAGATCAAAAAGGAAAAGCTCTTTAACAATTTAAACCTATCAATCTGTGTGGGCACTCGTTGATGAATATCAAAACGTCATTCTTAGGAATGGCAGTTACTTCGGTAACAAACTTGATTTCAATGAACTGAGTGACCAATACAAAATTAAGTTTACTTAATTTTGCACAGTCAATTCATTACCATTCTGTTGGAATGGTAATAGCTTTAAAATTACACTCTTTATTTATAAAGAATAGTTTTGAAGTCAGTATTCGTTGAGTCACAAAATCTTAAATTGAAGAGTTTGATCATGGCTCAGATTGAACGCTGGCGGCAGGCCTAACACATGCAAGTCGAGCGGAAACGACACTAACAATCCTTCGGGTGCGTTAATGGGCGTCGAGCGGCGGACGGGTGAGTAATGCCTAGGAAATTGCCTTGATGTGGGGGATAACCATTGGAAACGATGGCTAATACCGCATAATGCCTACGGGCCAAAGAGGGGGATCTTCGGACCTCTCGCGTCAAGATATGCCTAGGTGGGATTAGCTAGTTGGTGAGGTAATGGCTCACCAAGGCGACGATCCCTAGCTGGTCTGAGAGGATGATCAGCCACACTGGAACTGAGACACGGTCCAGACTCCTACGGGAGGCAGCAGTGGGGAATATTGCACAATGGGCGAAAGCCTGATGCAGCCATGCCGCGTGTATGAAGAAGGCCTTCGGGTTGTAAAGTACTTTCAGTTGTGAGGAAGGGGGTAACGTTAATAGCGTTATCTCTTGACGTTAGCAACAGAAGAAGCACCGGCTAACTCCGTGCCAGCAGCCGCGGTAATACGGAGGGTGCGAGCGTTAATCGGAATTACTGGGCGTAAAGCGCATGCAGGTGGTTCATTAAGTCAGATGTGAAAGCCCGGGGCTCAACCTCGGAACTGCATTTGAAACTGGTGAACTAGAGTGCTGTAGAGGGGGGTAGAATTTCAGGTGTAGCGGTGAAATGCGTAGAGATCTGAAGGAATACCAGTGGCGAAGGCGGCCCCCTGGACAGACACTGACACTCAGATGCGAAAGCGTGGGGAGCAAACAGGATTAGATACCCTGGTAGTCCACGCCGTAAACGATGTCTACTTGGAGGTTGTGGCCTTGAGCCGTGGCTTTCGGAGCTAACGCGTTAAGTAGACCGCCTGGGGAGTACGGTCGCAAGATTAAAACTCAAATGAATTGACGGGGGCCCGCACAAGCGGTGGAGCATGTGGTTTAATTCGATGCAACGCGAAGAACCTTACCTACTCTTGACATCCAGAGAAGCCAGCGGAGACGCAGGTGTGCCTTCGGGAACTCTGAGACAGGTGCTGCATGGCTGTCGTCAGCTCGTGTTGTGAAATGTTGGGTTAAGTCCCGCAACGAGCGCAACCCTTATCCTTGTTTGCCAGCGAGTAATGTCGGGAACTCCAGGGAGACTGCCGGTGATAAACCGGAGGAAGGTGGGGACGACGTCAAGTCATCATGGCCCTTACGAGTAGGGCTACACACGTGCTACAATGGCGCATACAGAGGGCAGCAAGCTAGCGATAGTGAGCGAATCCCAAAAAGTGCGTCGTAGTCCGGATTGGAGTCTGCAACTCGACTCCATGAAGTCGGAATCGCTAGTAATCGTGAATCAGAATGTCACGGTGAATACGTTCCCGGGCCTTGTACACACCGCCCGTCACACCATGGGAGTGGGCTGCAAAAGAAGTGGGTAGTTTAACCTTTCGGGGAGGACGCTCACCACTTTGTGGTTCATGACTGGGGTGAAGTCGTAACAAGGTAGCCCTAGGGGAACCTGGGGCTGGATCACCTCCTTATACGAAGATAGTCACGATGAGTGTCCACACAGATTGATTAGGTTTAGAAAAGCAAAGAGATGAAGAACTCCCACGTTCTTCGAAGTTTGTTTCTACTTTTTAAAGTGGAGATGAATTAGCAGTGTCCCGTTCGTCTAGAGGCCTAGGACACCGCCCTTTCACGGCGGTAACAGGGGTTCGACTCCCCTACGGGATACCATTGGGTCGTTAGCTCAGTTGGTAGAGCAGTTGACTTTTAATCAATTGGTCGCAGGTTCGAATCCTGCACGACCCACCATTTCCTCCCAAGGAAATAAAAATATGGGGCTATAGCTCAGCTGGGAGAGCGCCTGCCTTGCACGCAGGAGGTCTGCGGTTCGATCCCGCATAGCTCCACCATTCTTTCTCCATGAAGGAATTAAAACTATCATGGGCGATTAGCTCAGTTGGGAGAGCACCTGCCTTACAAGCAGGGGGTCACTGGTTCGAGCCCGGTATCGCCCACCATCTTTAAGCATTCTCGTAAGAGAGTATTTAAAAATGGTTTTGAAAGTTTAAAACTTGAAAAACTCTTGCTCTTTAACAATTTGGAAAGCTGACTGATTGATTTACTTACGAGTAATTCAATCAAATTTAAAAGTTCTCAATGTTTATCTTTCATTAGATAAACACAACAAACACATTCAAGTGTCTTGTATTCGAATCAATGTTTACATTGATTCACAATTGAGTCCGGCAAACAGTCATCAAGAATTAACCCTTCTTGATGACAACCAAAAACCTTGGTTAGTTGCCATACGCTAAGACCCTTTCGGGTTGTATGGTTAAGTGACTAAGCGTACACGGTGGATGCCTTGGCAGTCAGAGGCGATGAAAGGCGTAATAACTTGCGATAAGCCCAGATTAGGTAGTAATAACCTTTTGAGTCTGGGATTCCTGAATGGGGAAACCCACTTGCATAAGCAAGTATCCTGTTGTGAATACATAGCAACAGGAGGCAAACCGGGGGAACTGAAACATCTAAGTACCCCGAGGAAGAGAAATCAACCGAGATTCCGAAAGTAGCGGCGAGCGAAATTGGATTAGCCCTTAAGCTTTTAATGAGACAGATGAAGGCTCTGGAAAGTGCCGCAATAAAGGGTGATAGCCCCGTAATCGACATCTCATAATCAGTGAAAACGAGTAGGGCGGGACACGTGATATCCTGTCTGAATATGGGGGGACCATCCTCCAAGGCTAAATACTACTGACTGACCGATAGTGAACCAGTACCGTGAGGGAAAGGCGAAAAGAACCCCTGTGAGGGGAGTGAAATAGAACCTGAAACCGTGTACGTACAAGCAGTAGGAGCACCTTCGTGGTGTGACTGCGTACCTTTTGTATAATGGGTCAGCGACTTAATTTTAGTAGCAAGGTTAACCGTTTAGGGGAGCCGTAGGGAAACCGAGTCTTAACTGGGCGTACAGTTGCTAGGATTAGACCCGAAACCAGGTGATCTAGCCATGGGCAGGTTGAAGGTTGAGTAACATCAACTGGAGGACCGAACCGACTAATGTTGAAAAATTAGCGGATGACTTGTGGCTAGGGGTGAAAGGCCAATCAAACCTGGAGATAGCTGGTTCTCCCCGAAAGCTATTTAGGTAGCGCCTCGGACGAATACTACTGGGGGTAGAGCACTGTTAAGGCTAGGGGGTCATCCCGACTTACCAACCCTTTGCAAACTCCGAATACCAGTAAGTACTATCCGGGAGACACACGGCGGGTGCTAACGTCCGTCGTGGAGAGGGAAACAACCCAGACCGCCAGCTAAGGTCCCAAAGTATAGCTAAGTGGGAAACGATGTGGGAAGGCTCAGACAGCCAGGATGTTGGCTTAGAAGCAGCCATCATTTAAAGAAAGCGTAATAGCTCACTGGTCGAGTCGGCCTGCGCGGAAGATGTAACGGGGCTAAGCTATACACCGAAGCTGCGGCTACGTACCTTAGGGTATGTGGGGTAGGGGAGCGTTCTGTAAGCCGTTGAAGGTGGTCTGTAAGGGCTGCTGGAGGTATCAGAAGTGCGAATGCTGACATGAGTAACGATAAAGGGAGTGAAAAACTCCCTCGCCGGAAGACCAAGGGTTCCTGTCCAACGTTAATCGGGGCAGGGTAAGTCGACTCCTAAGGCGAGGCCGAAAGGCGTAGTCGATGGGAAACGGGTTAATATTCCCGTACTTCTTACAATTGCGATGGGGGGACGGAGAAGGCTAGGTGGGCCTGGCGACGGTTGTCCAGGTTCAAGTACGTAGGCGGAAAGTTTAGGTAAATCCGGACTTTCATTAACGCTGAGATACGATGTCGAGCTACTACGGTAGTGAAGTCATTGATGCCATGCTTCCAGGAAAAGCCTCTAAGCTTCAGATTGTAAGGAATCGTACCCCAAACCGACACAGGTGGTCGGGTAGAGAATACCAAGGCGCTTGAGAGAACTCGGGTGAAGGAACTAGGCAAAATGGTACCGTAACTTCGGGAGAAGGTACGCTCTTATCAGTGAAGTCCCTTGCGGATGGAGCAGACGAGAGTCGCAGATACCAGGTGGCTGCAACTGTTTATTAAAAACACAGCACTGTGCAAAATCGTAAGATGACGTATACGGTGTGACGCCTGCCCGGTGCCGGAAGGTTAATTGATGGGGTTAGTCTTCGGACGAAGCTCTTGATCGAAGCCCCGGTAAACGGCGGCCGTAACTATAACGGTCCTAAGGTAGCGAAATTCCTTGTCGGGTAAGTTCCGACCTGCACGAATGGCGTAATGATGGCCACGCTGTCTCCACCCGAGACTCAGTGAAATTGAAATCGCTGTGAAGATGCAGTGTACCCGCGGCTAGACGGAAAGACCCCGTGAACCTTTACTACAGCTTGGCACTGAACATTGAACCTACATGTGTAGGATAGGTGGGAGACTATGAAACCGCGTCGCTAGATGTGATGGAGTCGTCCTTGAAATACCACCCTTGTAGTTTTGATGTTCTAACGTCGGTCCCTGAATCGGGATTACGGACAGTGCCTGGTGGGTAGTTTGACTGGGGCGGTCTCCTCCCAAAGAGTAACGGAGGAGCACGAAGGTGGGCTAAACACGGTTGGACATCGTGTGGTTAGTGCAATGGCATAAGCCCGCTTGACTGCGAGAATGACAATTCGAGCAGGTGCGAAAGCAGGTCATAGTGATCCGGTGGTTCTGAATGGAAGGGCCATCGCTCAACGGATAAAAGGTACTCCGGGGATAACAGGCTGATACCGCCCAAGAGTTCATATCGACGGCGGTGTTTGGCACCTCGATGTCGGCTCATCACATCCTGGGGCTGAAGTCGGTCCCAAGGGTATGGCTGTTCGCCATTTAAAGTGGTACGCGAGCTGGGTTTAGAACGTCGTGAGACAGTTCGGTCCCTATCTGCCGTGGGCGTTGGAAAATTGAAAGGGGCTGCTCCTAGTACGAGAGGACCGGAGTGGACGAACCTCTGGTGTTCGGGTTGTCATGCCAATGGCATTGCCCGGTAGCTAAGTTCGGAATCGATAACCGCTGAAAGCATCTAAGCGGGAAGCGAGCCTTGAGATGAGTTTTCCCTGGCACTATAAGTGTCCTAAAGGGTTGTCGTAGACTACGACGTTGATAGGCAGGGTGTGTAAGTGCTGCGAGGCATTGAGCTAACCTGTACTAATTGCCCGTGAGGCTTAACCATACAACACCCAAGGGGTTTTGTGGACTCAATAGAAATACCAAACGCTTGAATGAGTTTGAAGAGAAATAACTTTTAGATAAGCTTTCCGAATTTTAAAATTTGCTTGGCGACCATAGCATTGTGGACCCACCTGATTCCATGCCGAACTCAGAAGTGAAACACAATAGCGCCGATGGTAGTGTGGGGTTTCCCCATGTGAGAGTAGGACATCGCCAGGCTTTAAATATCGTTACCTGTGTATACATGTAACAACATCTACAGTGTACTAATCTGTTGATGACAATTTGTTGGAGGGATGGCTGAGTGGTCGAAAGCACCGGTCTTGAAAACCGGCAACCGTTAATAGCGGTTCTAGGGTTCAAATCCCTATCCCTCCACCACCATTGAAAAGCCCGCTGAGAAATCAGCGGGCTTTTTTCATATCTGTGTAGAAAAACAAAAAAGAGCACTAACGTGCTCTTTATCTGTGACTCCACACCGGCTTGTTATCACTTATAGATAACTAGTCTTGGAGGTATTTACCTTCAGCTACCTGCCAAAATGCTCTAATTAATGGATTTTCTAACTGCGATCGCTTACAGCACACTCCCAATTCAAACGGCTTGATTGGCTCTATTTTTAAGCGGTCGACTTTATCTCTCACAGGACTGTTGTTGATTACAACGTCTGGCGCGATACCAACCCCACAACCAAGAGCAACCATACTTACGATCGCTTCATGACCAGATACCTGAGCGTAAATATTGGGTTTTATCTTCATCTTTTTGAACCATGCGTTCGCACGTTCTCGTGCAGTACCTGCTTCTGGGATGATAAAAGGTACTTCGTTCCAGTTTGGTTTATCTGATTGCAGCTGCTGGCTAAAACTACTCACACCGGATGGGATGATGACTGACAGTGGTATATCGCTGATGGTTTCGAACTCTAATCTTGAGGGAAGAATGTCTGGCTTCGCTGAGATAGCAATATCTGCTTCATCATTTAAAATCTTGTCGATGGATTGAGCCGGATCGCCTGTAGAGAGCTTAAATTCAATGTACGGATGAATAGCTCTGAATTCGGTTATGAGCTCAGGTAGGTGGCTGTAACTAGCCGTTACCGAGCAAAATATGCGAATTTCACCTTTAAGTTCTTGCTCACCACCTTTCAGGTGAAGATTGTATTGCTGCCACTCTCCAACGATGCTTAATGCTACTGGCAATAGGTGCTTTCCTGCTGGAGTGAGATCAACACTGCGGTTATCTCTGATAAGCAATTCTTGCCCCGTTTCTTCTTCAAGCTTTTGTACTTGACGACTAAGTGCTGAAGGACTGACGTGCATAGCAGCAGCGGTTTTGCTGAAACTCTTGCTGTCACATAAATGTATAAATAATTGTAGAGATTTTATGTTCATGTTTTGCGATCGTTTCCATGTTGCATTTATTGCAATAACTAATTGTGAATATATCACTTTCAGCAACGGAGTGTCTGTTTTAGTATGAAGTCATTCGATAGAGAGATATCGACCTTACGGACTTATTTTTAAAGGAGTGCCCTAGAATGGCTAACTATTTCAATACATTAAACCTTCGTGAACAACTAGACCAATTAGGTCGTTGCCGTTTCATGGATCGTGAAGAATTCACGACAGAAGCTGAATATCTTGAAGGTAAGAAAATCGTAATTGTTGGTTGTGGTGCTCAAGGCCTAAACCAAGGTCTGAACATGCGTGATTCTGGCTTAGACGTATCTTACGCTCTACGCCAAGCGGCAATTGATGAAAAGCGTCAATCATTCAAAAACGCTGATGAAAACGGCTTTGTTGTGGGTAGCTACGAAACGCTAATCCCTCAAGCAGATCTAGTTATCAACCTTACTCCAGACAAGCAACATACAAACGTTGTTGAAACAGTAATGCCTCTAATGAAGCAAGGCGCTGCTCTTGGTTACTCTCACGGCTTTAACGTTGTTGAAGAAGGCATGCAATTACGTGCTGACCTTACTGTAGTAATGGTTGCACCTAAGTGTCCAGGTTCTGAAGTTCGCGAAGAGTACAAGCGTGGCTTCGGTGTTCCAACACTGATCGCTGTTCACCCAGAAAATGACCCTAAAGGCGAAGGCTGGGATATCGCTAAAGCTTGGGCTGCAGGTACTGGTGGTCACCGTGCAGGTTGCCTAGAGTCTTCATTCGTAGCGGAAGTTAAATCTGACCTTATGGGTGAGCAAACAATTCTATGTGGCATGCTACAAGCCGGCTCTATCGTATCTTACGAGAAGATGATTGCTGATGGCATCGAACCTGGCTACGCAGGTAAACTTCTACAATACGGTTGGGAAACGATTACTGAAGCACTTAAGTTCGGTGGCGTAACTCACATGATGGACCGTCTATCTAACCCAGCTAAAGTTAAAGCGTTTGAGCTTTCTGAAGAGCTTAAAGACCTAATGCGTCCGCTTTACAACAAGCACATGGATGACATCATCTCTGGTCACTTCTCTAGCACTATGATGGCTGACTGGGCGAACGATGACGTGAACCTACTAGGCTGGCGTGAAGAGACAGGTGCAACTGCATTCGAAAACTACCCAACTTCTGACGTAGAAATCTCAGAGCAAGAGTACTTCGATAACGGTATCCTAATGGTTGCTATGGTTCGTGCCGGTGTTGAGCTAGCATTCGAAGCTATGACTGCATCTGGTATCATCGATGAGTCTGCTTACTACGAATCTCTACATGAGCTTCCACTAATCGCAAACACAGTTGCTCGTAAGCGTCTTTACGAAATGAACGTTGTAATCTCAGATACTGCTGAGTACGGTAACTACCTATTCGCTAACGTAGCCACACCGCTACTACGTGAGAAGTTCATGCCTTCAGTAGCAACTGACGTAATCGGCCGCGGTCTAGGTGAAACATCTAACCAAGTTGATAACGCTAAGCTAATTGAAGTAAACGAAGCTATCCGTAACCACCCTGTAGAGTACATTGGTGAAGAGCTACGTAGCTACATGAGCGACATGAAGCGTATCGCTGTAGGCGGTTAATTAGTCGCTTAGATACTGATAAATTTGCAGAAAAAGCGAAGCAGTATCACTAACTCCTTACAGGTTGGAGTTATAAATAAGCAACACAACATCTAATGAAAAGGCTTGGTCGCCGTTGACCAAGCCTTTTTGCTTTTAGTAACAAAGTCTTAAAAATCAATCAAATGAACATTGTTTGATCAGTCTTCGTCGACTTTCAGTTTTCTTGCTTTACGCTTACTTGTCGGCAATCTTTGCTTCTAAGTCCGTTAGCTTTTGTTCCATTTCAGTCAGCTTTTGGCGAGTGCGCAGTAGTACTTGTGTTTGAACATCAAATTCTTCACGGCTTACAACGTCTAGCTTGTTTAGTTGGCCTTGGATAACCTGACGAACTTTTTGATCTACGTCTGAACCAAGCTCTTTTACTGGTTGAGGCATAGAATCGTGGATCTGCTTAGCAATCTGCTCTAGTTTTTTTGGATCAAACATATCAATTAAAACTCCTGAATATTTATCACTATTCTATTTAATCACACTTGAGATGTCGCCTATGGCGTACAAAAAAAGGCCACCGAAGTAGCCTTTTTATTGTTATTACGACTTAGTGATTACTTATTATCAGCTAATTCTCTGTGCGCTGCTTTTGCTTCATCGACGCGAGCTAGCTTTTCTAGGTCTTTGTCTTCAACAAATACAGGTAGAGGTTTGTGTTTTTCAGCCAAGTAGCTGTAAATCACTGGCAGTACAAATAGTGTGAAGATAGTACCAATCGCTAGACCTGCAACGATTACGATACCAATACTGAAACGCTGAGCCGCACCCGCACCACTTGCGTACATCAGTGGGATTAGACCCGCGATCATCGCAGCCGTTGTCATCAGGATTGGACGAAGACGAACCTTCGCCGCTTCCATTACCGCTTCAATACGAGTCTTGTGATTGTGTAGCTGTTCTTCTTTCGCTACCTCACAGATCAAGATACCGTGCTTGGTAATCAGGCCGACCAAGGTGATCAAACCAACTTGCGAGTAGATGTTCATCGTTGCCGCACCCCAAGCCAGAGCTATTAGGGCACCACAAATCGCCAGTGGTACAGATACCATGATAACCAGTGGATCTTTTAGAGATTCAAACTGAATCGCCAATACCAAGAAGATGATAGCCAACGCTAAACCAAAGGTCGCGTAAAGTGCGCTACCTTCTGTTACGTATTGGCGTGCTTCACCCATGTAGTCATGGTTATAGCCACTTGGAAGCTTATTGGCAGCTGTGTCTTCAAACCACGCAATTGCATCACCCATTGCAGCGCCTGGAGCCGGTACCGCACCAATCGTAGCCGAGTTCAATTGGTTGAAGTGAGGAAGAGAGCGAGGCTCAGCCACAACATCAATCGTGATTAAACTGCCTAGAGGAATTGCTTTACCATCTGCGCCACGAACATAGTAGTTGTTCATCGATTCAGGGTTTAGACGGAACTTACGTTCAACTTGAGGGATAACCTCGTAAGAACGACCATTCAAGTCGATACGGTTTACGTAACCATCAGACATCATAGTACCTAGAGTGATACCGATATCTTGCATCGTCACGCCGTAAGCACCCGCTTTGTCTTTGTCGATATGGATCTTCATCGTTGCTGAGTCGTAATTCAAATCAAGATCTGAATAAACGAACAGCGGGTTTGTCGATACTTCGGCTAAGATCTCTGTCGTAATTTGGAATAGGCTCTCGAAGCTGTTCGGTGTTGTAATAACAAACTGAACAGGAAGGCCTGAACCTGCACCTGGAAGTTCTGGCATTTGGAAGGCTGTTACGGCCATACCAGGAACATCTTTCACCAAGTTACCAACACGGTTTGCTACTTCAGACTGGCTTGCTTCACGCTCACTCCATGGAACCATTGATGCGATACCAAAAGCTTGGTTTGCATTAGGAACACCTGTAAACACCTGCGCATACGCTACTTCTGGCTGATCAGACAGAAGGCTGTTTACGTCATTCATGGTGTTTTGCATGTAGTCCAAGTTCGCATTCGAAGGTGCTGTACCCATAAGCATGATTACACCTTTATCTTCTGAAGGCGCTAACTCACTAGGGATGAACTTGAATAACAGTGGCAAACTTGCAAATACGATGATAGCGAAGCCAATGAAGACTGGACGATGCTGCATTACCGCGCCAAGCATACGCTCGTAGCGATTGGTCATGCCGTCTAGTACGCTATGTACTTTCTGCTCAAACTTGCTTGGCTCGGCGTGAGCTTTGAGCATTTTTGAACACATCATTGGCGATAACGTTAACGCCACAATACCCGATACAAAAACAGCACCAGCAAGGGTTAGTGCAAACTCTTTAAACAACGAGCCTGTGATACCACCCATCATTGCGATAGGAGCATATACTGCACCTAGCGTTAATGTCATTGCGATAACGGGTACTGCAATTTCACGAGTACCGATGATGGCAGCTCGGAAAGGAGACTCCCCTAATTTTATATGCCGGTCGACGTTTTCCAATACAACGATGGCATCATCAACTACTAAGCCGATAGCCAATACCATTGCCAGTAGCGTCATTAGGTTCCAAGAGAAGCCCATCGCTTGCATTACCATAGCCACACCAATTAGAGACAGTGGGATAGTAACGATCGGGATAAGAACCGCACGGAATGAACCTAAGAACAAAGTAATTACGACGAGTACAATTAATGCCGCTTCAAGAATGGTTTTAATAACCTCTTGAATGGATTCATTAATCGCAATAGTCGAGTCATACATGATATTCATCGAGATGTTACTTGGAAGGTTCTTCTCTAATTGAGGTAGAAGCTCAAGGACATCAGCGGCAATGTTGATAGGGTTCGCACTTGGTGCCGCGTTAATTGCTGCAACAACCGCTTCCTTACCGTTTGCACTCGCTCGGTAAATATCGTGGCTTTTTTCTAAAGAAACCTTAGCGATGTCAGACAGGCGAATAATTTCACCCTCACCACTTTTAACGACTAAGTTCTCTAGCTCTTCAGTGTTTGATACTTGCGTATCGGCACTGCCGTTATAAAGAACGAATTCGCCAGTAGCTTGACCTGTCGCTGATTGGTAGTTGTTGGCATCCAATACCGACATAACATCAGTAGCGGTGAGGTTAACAGCTGCCATTTTTGACGGATCTAGCCATACGCGCAGTGCGTATTTCATACCACCATATAGGTCGACTTTAGATACACCATTTACCGTAAATAGCTGCGGGTTGATTACACGCTCTAGATAATCGGTAATTTGGCTTGATACGAGTTCATCACTGGTAAAACCAATATAAAGTACCGCGGTCGTTGAACCGGTCGACATGGTTACGGTTGGATCTTCGGCTTCTTTAGGGAGCTGAGACCGTACCGAGTTTGTCTTGGCCAGTATGTCTGACAACGCCGCATTCGGGTCGGTGTTCAACTTCATGTTTACGGTAATCGTAGAACTACCAAGTACAGAAGAAGAAGTCATATAGTCGATATTATCCGCTTGAGCCACAGCTTGTTCGAGGGGCTGGGTGATAAAGCCTTGGATAAGATCGGCACTTGCACCGTAGTAACTCGTGGTCACGGTTACTACGGTATTCGTCATTTCAGGGTATTCACGCACCTGCATTTTGAAGATTGCTTGTAAGCCAAGCAGAGCAATCAAAAAGCTGATGGATACCGCTAGAACTGGACGTTTAATAAAAACATCAGTAAAGCGCATTGTGCCTCCAGTTACAGCTTAGGTGTTTCAGATGGTGGAGTGATTGCATCACTTTCAACAACCTTAACTTTGGCACCGTTACTTAGACGTACTTGGCCAGAAGTTACAACCGTATCGCCGGCTTTAACGCCTTCAAGGATGTGTGCAATCTCAGCGGTACGCTCACCTACTTTTACAACATGTTGAGCAACACGTTGAACGCCGTCTTCTTCCGTCAGGATGTAAACATTGTCACCATATAGAGTGAAAGTAATCGCTGTTTGAGGCAACGTTACTTGGTTCTCTAGCTTAGGCAGAATGATGTTAGCACGCGCAAACATGCCGCTACGAAGCTTGCCATCATTGTTTGGAATGTCTGCTTGAACTTGAATAAGACCACTTTGGATACTTACTGCGGGTTCAATGGCACTGATAGAGCCTTCAAACGGTTTCTCTGGGTAAGCATCAACAAAGATGTCGATAGCCTGACCAACATTGATACGAGAGATATCTGTTTGAGATACCGTAAAGCGTAGGCGCATCACGCTGGTATCTTCTAAACGAACGATATCTGTACCTGATTGCAGGTATTGACCAAGGTACACGTTACGAATACCCACTTTGCCATCGAAAGGAGCACGAATTTCACGGCGTTCGATAGATGCTTTTAGGCTTTCAATATCAGCAGATAGAGAGTAGTAGTTTGCTTCTGCTTCATCGTATGCTTCTTTTGAAATAGAACCTTTTTTATACAGGCCTTGGTAGCGTTTGTATTTTGCTTTTGCCGCAGGCAGGCGAGCTTCAGAACTCTTTAGATTTGCCTTTTCTACGCCAGAATCAAGACGAACAAGAAGTTGGTCATTTTTAACATCAGTACCAGAACCAAAAGAGATTTGGTCAATAACACCGCTGGTTTCATTCGCTAGCGTGACACCTTGGTTAGGTTCGATGAAGCCGATAGCTTCAATTACTGGAACCCAGTCGATCGGCTGAACTTCAGTAACCGTTACTGGAAACTCTGGTTCAGGGCGGTTGGCCATATACTCAGCAATTTTTTGTTGTTTGAACATGTTGAACCCAATAACGCTGCCGAAAAGAAGTACAGCGATGAGTAACATGAAGAAAGTCCACTTTTTCATTATGGTCAAAACTCCGATCTAGTGTTTAATTATTGCATCCCAACTGGCTTCTATTGCAGATTCTAGTTCTGCCTCGTCGAGTTGGTAAAATCCTAAAGAATGCTTTCGCGCTAGAGATACACTAGCCGCTAAGCTCAAGCCGCTTAATACTTCATTATCAAGTGGTTTAAACAGTCCTTGCTCTTTACCCTCATTAAATAGCAGCTCAACTTGGGCAAACATTTTACGTTCTAGTTCCCTGAAGTTTAGGCTATTTGTGATGGGCAGTGAGTCATATTGAACCCGATTTTTTATCGCGGCTAAGTTCGTTCCCGCTAAGTTCCATATGTTCAACCACATAGTACGGTAGCGTTGCTTAATTGGATCCGAATCATCAACCCCTTCTTGAACAGCATCTGCTACTCGTTGAGTCACGAGCACTCGAACATCATCTATCAAGTGGTCTTTATCATCGAAGTAGCGGTAGATAGTGCCTGCAGCAACTCCCGCCTCTTTGGCTAATTTTTGCATTGAAAGGCCTTGAAAGCCGACCTCCGCAATGAGCTTTTCAGCGGCAGAAAGTATTTGTTGGCGTTTATCCTGAGGTGCATGAGTTGTCATTATTCCATCACCAGTGAATGAACGTTCATTCATTATAGCCCAAGAACCATACACATGTGCAACAAAGTTTTACACAAGTCGCGTAAAAATCTTGTATAAGAGAACGTAGCATTCGTGGTGTTGCAGCATTATTATAGGCGCGCAATTGAATTCGCCCCTCTAGACCAAATTGAGAACCAAATGAGACTGAACCCAAGACAAGATGAAGCCGTGAAGTATGTTTCTGGTCCCTGCTTAGTATTAGCGGGCGCTGGATCGGGTAAAACACGTGTTATCACCAACAAGATTGCTTACTTGGTTCAAGAGTGTGGCTACAAGGCTCGTAATATTGCAGCGGTAACCTTTACCAATAAAGCGGCACGTGAGATGAAAGAGCGTGTAGGACAAACTCTGGGTAAAGGTGAATCTAAAGGTCTGATCGTTTCAACGTTCCATACCATGGGTTTAACTATCATTCGCCGAGAATACAAAGCGCTGGGTTTGAAAGCGGGCTTCTCGTTATTTGATGACCAAGACCAGTTAGCTCTACTTAAAGAACTAACCGAAACACAGATCGATGGTGATAAGGATCTGCTGCGTTCTTTGATGAGTACCATCTCAAATTGGAAGAATGACATGCTGACGCCAGATCAGGCGAAAGCAAGAGCTCAAGGTGAACAAGAGCAGTTGTTTGCATTCTGTTTTGAGATGTATCAGAAACAGATGAAGGCCTATAACGCACTCGATTTTGATGATCTGATTGCAATGCCAGTATTGCTACTGAAAACCAATCAAGAAGTGCGTGAACGCTGGCAGTCTCGTATTCGTTATTTGCTGGTCGATGAATATCAAGATACCAACACTAGCCAATATGAGTTGGTTCGTTTACTGGTAGGGGAACGTGGTCGTTTGACGGTCGTAGGTGATGATGACCAATCTATTTACTCATGGCGTGGCGCAAAACCACAAAACTTGGTTCTGCTAGGTGAGGATTACCCGAACCTACGTTTGATCAAACTAGAGCAAAACTACCGCTCGACCAGTCGAATTTTGCGAGCAGCGAACATCTTGATCGCCAACAATCCGCACGTCTATGAGAAGTCACTGTTCTCTGAGATCCCGGATGGTGAAAAGCTCAAGGTATTAAATGCTAAGAATGAAGAGCATGAAGCAGAGCGTATTACCGGTGAGATCATCGCCCACAAATTTTTGAATCGCACAGAATACAAAGATTACGCAGTGCTTTACCGCGGTAACCACCAATCTCGCTTGATTGAAAAAGCTTTGATGCAGAACCGTGTGCCTTACAAAATCTCAGGCGGTACATCCTTTTTCGCCAGAGCAGAAATTAAAGACATCATGGCTTACCTACGTGTGTTGGTGAACCCTGATGATGACAACGCCTTCCTGCGTATTGTAAACACACCACGTCGTGAGATCGGCCCAGTTACGCTTGAAAAATTAGGCAGCTACGCCAACATGCGCGGTAAAAGCCTGTTTGAAGCCAGCTTCGAAATGGGCTTAGAGCAAACGCTGACGGGCCGTGGTTTGGAAAACCTGCGTCGTTTCAGCGATTGGATTGTTCGTATCTCGGATAATGCAGAGCGTGGTAATACAGTTGAGGCGGTTCGCTCTTTGGTTCGTGACATTAATTACGAAGATTGGCTCTACGAAACCTCTCCAAGCCCGAAAGCCGCTGAAATGCGAATGAAAAACGTGTCTGATCTCTATAGCTGGATTGTGGCCGACCTCGAAGGTGACAACTATGATAAAGAAGAGAAGACGCTACGAGAGGTTGTTCAACGTTTAACTTTACGCGACATGATGGAGCGCGGGGAAGATAATGACGATGCAGACCAAGTTCAACTAATGACATTGCACGCTTCGAAAGGCTTAGAGTTTCCGTATGTATTCTTGATGGGGGCCGAAGAGGGCATCTTGCCACACCAAACCAGTGTTGATGAAGGTAATGTAGAAGAAGAGCGTCGTCTTATGTATGTAGGGATTACGCGAGCGCAGAAAGAGCTGACTTTTACTAAGTGTCGTGAACGTCGTCAGTATGGTGAATTGATTAAGCCAACACAAAGCCGCTTCCTTGACGAGTTGCCGCATGATGATGTGGAGTGGGAAAGCGTTAAGAAACCACAATCCGCTGAAGAAAGAATGGAAAAAGGACAGGCACACATTGCTAATATTCGTGCGATGTTCAACAAAAAGTAGCGTCTGGTTCTGAAAGTATTAAATAGAGACAAATAAAAAGGTGACCATAGGGTCACCTTTTTTGAATCTGGCATTTTTAATTACAGATCGGTAAATTACAGACCAGCAATCATGTGCTCGATAGCATCTTTGATTTCGTCGTCTGAACAGTCCATACATGAACCTTTCGCTGGCATTGCATTAAAGCCGTTGATTGCGTGGTTAGCTAGGATATCGCGACCTTGAGCTATACGAGGCCCCCAATCACCAGCATCACCTGTTTTAGGTGCGCCACTTACGCCAGATGCGTGACAAGCGATACAAAAGGTACCGTAAACTGTTGCGCCATCACGAGGGCCTGTTGGTTCTGCGACTACTGGTTCGCTGCCGACTAGGTAAACTTGACCAACTGGTTTGATGCGTTCAGCAATTGCATCTTGCTCTGCTTCGCTAAGGCCTGAAGCCATTGCGCCAGTTGAAAAGGTTAAAACTGCGATGACAACGCTTAAAATTCGACGAGACATATCCATTAAACTCACTTTACATTCCCAAGGTAAGTACGTGCTTACCAATTTATAGTGTTGGAGGGTGTTTTGGCTTCACCAGCAAAGAGCAACTGTTAAACCAATGTAAATAATGGGTGATTATATCCCGATAAGTTGTTGCAATAAACAACAACTTATAAGCTGTGGCGGGTTGTAGTACTCAAATAAGGGGTTTATCACATATTAACTGTCGAAAAAGAGACCAAACAGAAAAAAAAGTTAAAAAAGTACTAGACGGCATTGGGTGATATACGTATTATTCCACTCCGCCGACAGGGCATGCGCCTGTAGCTCAGCTGGATAGAGCGTTGGCCTCCGGAGCCAAAGGCCGAAGGTTCGAATCCTTTCAGGCGCGCCATCCGGTCTCTTACTTCGGTAAGTGAGAAATTGGCAAAAAAGAAATAATGGTGGCTATAGCTCAGTTGGTAGAGCCCTGGATTGTGATTCCGGTGGTCGCGAGTTCGAATCTCGTTAGCCACCCCATTCTTTCTTTACAAAATATCGGTAGCTTCGGCTTCCAGTGTTGATTCATTATTCCCAAGAGTCGATACAAAATTAGTCGGTGAATAGCGCAGCTTGGTAGCGCATCTGGTTTGGGACCAGAGGGTCGGGGGTTCGAATCCCTCTTCACCGACCACTATTTCAATAATCGCTTTTAAGCGGTTATATAAAAAATTAGTGGTGGCTATAGCTCAGTTGGTAGAGCCCTGGATTGTGATTCCGGTGGTCGCGAGTTCGAATCTCGTTAGCCACCCCATTAATTTTGGTAGCTTCTTTGAAGTTCCCAGTTTGAGCAATCAAACAAAACGTCTCGGTGAATAGCGCAGCTTGGTAGCGCATCTGGTTTGGGACCAGAGGGTCGGGGGTTCGAATCCCTCTTCACCGACCACCTTAAGAAAGCTCATCAGAAATGATGAGCTTTTTTTCTATCTGGAGAAAAGATAATGGTGTATTCGGGGGCTGGAAGCCCAGTCGCATCAAATCCCTCTTCACCGATCACTTAAGATGCCTCAACTAGCCGTCCGCGTCAGAAATGACGGAGCTTTTTTACATCTGGAATTTTAGATAGTTGGGGCCAGAAGCTCGTGGACTGGATCGCCAGTCCGCAGGGAGCCCTGCCGCGCCTCTCTTAACCGACTATATTAAGAAGCCGAAGCCTCAGTCGAAAGGACTGGGGCTTTTTACGTTTGGAGTTTAGGTGGTTTGGGTTCAGAGAGCTGCGACTTGAATCGCCAGCCCGGTGGTTCGTCAGGCCACAGGAAGCGCTTCCGTGCCGAATCTCTCTTTATTTACCACAATAGAGGCTTCAGTCGAAAGGTTGAGATTTTTGACATCTGTCGTTGAAGTTATTCTTGATTTTTAATACTGATACCCTAAATATTTCAATGTCTTGCTTGATGTGGCCTTCTTAAAATCCATCCTTTGTATCAGGAGAACTCTTACCTTTTTTCTAGATTATCGCGCCTTTCTAGAGGTGTCGGTTTTATTAAATGAGCTGATCGATATCTAATTTTATATAAAATTCACCGCCAATCATTCGACAAATTAATAGGTTTGGTCTAAAGATTTCTATGAAAAGTGAAATTTGACGCTAAATATGTTCTCTAAGGCCTGTATTTGACAGTTTTCTTTACATCAAGTCGCTCAAAATCGTCTCCATTTTAGTAAGTCTTTCGTTTCACTGGTTGGTATTCGTTGAAATGATGTTGGGGGTAATATATATGGTTAATATGCTTCTATCTGGTTGTTTTGTTTGCTTAAATGACAAAAGTTAGCGTTTGTTTCTATAGTGTTAATTGTTTTTTGGAATAATTATTTGTTTTTAGTGACTGGTAGTGAGATCTGCTTTTAACCATAGTTTTAACTCTACAAGTAAGTGGTAGTAAGGGATTTGTGAGTATTTATTATCGACAATAGAATGTTGATTTTTATTACTATATGCTCTCTGGGTGAATAGTTATGTGGTGCTTTTGCTTGTTAAGCGTTTAATGTCGACTTTTTATCCTATTTTTGTTGCTTTTCTGTGAATTATTTGCCAAATTGTCAACCGTATAAAATATCAGAACAATATTCTGGTAAGAATGGATTCAATTTTGCAGACAGGGCAGAGAGCTGCCAAAGCAGTAGAGGTCTGGTAATGTCACTTTTAGAAGTAAAAAATCTTCGTATCGAATACCCATCTCGTCATGGAGTTCACGCAGCAGTAAAATCGCTTTCGTTCAACATTGAACGTGGTGAGATTGTTGGCGTTGTAGGGGAGTCTGGTGCAGGTAAATCAACAGTAGGCAATGCTGTGATCGATCTACTGAGCCCTCCTGGTCGCATTGCTAGCGGTGAGGTATTTTTGGATGGCGAAAAAGTCTCTGGCCTATCTCCTGAACAGATGCGTTCTGTTCGAGGCTCAAAGATTGGTTTTATCTTTCAAGACCCAATGACTTCTCTTAACCCTCTATTCACAGTAGAGCAGCAGTTAAAAGAAACGATTCATGCCAACATGAAGGTTTCGGATCAAGAAGCTTACCAACGCTCATTAGACTTGATGAACCAAGTTGGTATTCCGCAACCAGAAAACCGTTTAAAGCAGTACCCACACCAATTCTCTGGCGGTATGCGTCAGCGTGTTGTTATCGCGATCGCATTGGCAGGTGAACCTGACTTAATCATCGCAGATGAACCAACAACCGCACTGGATGTGTCTATCCAAGACCAGATTTTGGGTTTAATTCGCGATCTATGTATTAAGAAGAACGTAGGTTGTATGTTGGTAACCCACGACATGGGTGTGGTATCTAACGTTACCGATCGCGTAGCGGTTATGTACCGTGGTGATTTAGTTGAGTTTGGCCCGACGGCGAAAGTCCTTGGTACTCCTGAACACCCTTACACGCACAGTCTTATCTCAGCGGTTCCGCGTTCAGATCGTAAACTCGATCGTTTCCCTCTTGTGAGCTACATCGAAGAAGCGCACGAGATGGAACCACTTGATGTGAAAAACCACTGGTTAGGTCAAAGCCAAGATCATCGTGATTACACTGGCCCGTTGTTGAATGTTGAAAACGTCAACTTACGCTTTACCACTAAGGATTCTTTCTTTGAGAGTCGTCGTGAGTACGTTCAGGCGTCAAACAATGTGAGCTTTGAAGTACACGAAGGTGAAACTTTTGGTCTTGTGGGTGAATCTGGTTCGGGTAAATCAACGATTGCTCGTGTGATTGCTGGCTTGTACGCACCCAACTCAGGCAAAGTGACCTTTGAAGGTATTGACCTTACTGGGCTTAAGTCTGAGAAAGAGCGTCGCCCAATGCGTCGCCAAATGCAGATGGTGTTCCAAAACCCATACACATCAATGAACCCCCGAATGAAGATCTTCGACATCATTGCTGAACCTATCCGATTCCATAAGCTTACGCGCAACGAGAATGAAACTCGTCAGATCGTGCACGACCTGCTAGAGCACGTTGGTTTAGGCAAGATGGCTGGAGTTAAATACCCACACGAATTCTCAGGTGGCCAACGTCAGCGTATTTCTATCGCTCGCGCCTTGGCAACTCGCCCACGTCTTCTGATTTGTGATGAACCTACGTCGGCTTTGGATGTGTCGGTACAGGCTCAGATTCTTAATCTATTAAAAGACTTACAAGACGAGCTCAACCTAACCATGCTGTTCATCAGTCACGATTTACCGGTTATTCGTCAAATGTGTGATCGTGTTGGTGTGATGCAAATGGGAGAACTATTGGAAGTAGCGCCAACCGAGCAGCTGTTCCAATCGCCTCAGCATGAATACAGCAAACACCTAATTTCTTTAATGCCTGAATTTACGGGTTTAAGAGAAGAAAAAGCAGTGGCAAAAGCCGCGATATAAAAATCAGCAGGCTGGAGTTTGGCTTGCTAAAAACAATAAACAGACGCAAATACAACAACTAGGGATCTGGATTCCCGCATGAAGGAGTTATGCAATGAAAACCATGAAAAGCAAATTAGCAGTAGCTTTAATGGCAGCTGGCCTAAGCTTTAGTGCAGCAGCAGCAGATATTACCGTTGGCTACGCAGCTGACCCGGTATCACTTGACCCGCACGAGCAGCTGTCTGGTGGCACACTGCAAATGTCTCACATGGTGTTTGACCCTCTAGTACGTTTCACTCAAGAGATGGATTTTGAAGGCCGCCTAGCATCTAGCTGGGAGCGTGTTGATGATACGACTTTCCGTTTTAATCTACGTAAAGGTGTGAAATTCCACTCTGGTAACGAACTGACTGCTGATGATGTTGTGTGGACTTTTGAACGTCTACAAGCTTCTCCAGACTTTAAGTCTATCTTCACGCCATACGAAAAAATGGTAAAAGTGGATGACTACACAGTTGAGCTAATATCAAAAGCGGCTTACCCACTAGTACTACAAACAGCAACTTACATCTTCCCAATGGACAGCAAGTTCTACTCTGGTCAAACAGCGGAAGGTAATGATAAATCTGAGCTAGTTAAGCACGGTAACTCGTTCGCTTCGACTAACGTTTCAGGTACTGGCCCATTCATCGTAACTCAACGTGAGCAAGGCGTTAAAGTAACGTTCGAGCGTTTCAACGATTACTGGGACACAGAAACTGAAGGCAACGTAGACAAGCTAACTCTTGTGCCAATCAAAGAAGATGCAACGCGTGTAGCAGCACTTCTTTCTGGTGACGTGGACATGATTCACCCTGTAGCACCAAACGATCACAAGCGTGTTAAAAACGCTAAGAACATCGATCTAGTAACGCTACCTGGTACTCGTATCATTACGTTCCAAATGAACCAAAACAGCAACGAAGCATTGAAAGATGTGCGCGTTCGTCAAGCAATCGTTCATGCGATTAACAATGAAGGTATTGTTAAGAAAATCATGAAAGGTTTCGCGACAGCTGCTGGTCAGCAAAGCCCAACAGGCTACGCGGGTCACAACGAAGATCTAGTTCCTCGTTACGATCTGAAAAAAGCGAAAGAGCTGATGAAAGAAGCGGGCTACGAAGATGGCTTTACACTAACTATGGCAGCGCCTAACAACCGTTACGTGAACGATGCAAAAGTAGCGCAAGCGTCTGCGGCAATGCTGTCTAAGATTGGTATCAAAGTTGATCTTAAGACGATGCCTAAAGCACAGTACTGGCCTGAGTTTGACCTATGTTCAGCAGACATGATGATGATCGGCTGGCACTCAGATACAGAAGATTCAGCTAACTTCAACGAGTTCCTAACAATGACTCGTAACGAAGAGACTGGCCGTGGTCAATACAACTGTTCTGGTTACTCAAACCCAGAAATGGATGCGATTGTAGAAGCTTCTAACACTGAAACTGACCCTGTTAAGCGTTCTAAGATGCTGAAAGGCGTTGAAGCAACACTTTACAACGACGCAGTATTCGTACCTCTACACTGGCAAAGTGAAGCGTGGGGCGCGAAATCTAACGTAGGTGCAGCAGACGTAGTAAACCCAATGGTTATGCCTTACTTCGGCGACCTAGTTGTAAAATAATCTAGCTTGCTAGAATCGAGAGCCTGAAGCTTTCAGGCTCTCAATATTATTAAGATATAGATTTAAGTTTCGGTATTTGGTCTTCCTTCAGTCTGGCTAAATACCTTTTTTAAGACTGAATTTTTTGTTGTCTAGTCGCGGATTTCGATTAGACAGTCATGGATAGATAAGGGGCAAGGAATGGTTACGTTTCTGGTCAAGCGCCTGTTTCAGGCACTGATAGTGATGTTTGTGATCAGTTTGGTGGCGTTTGCCATTCAGGATAACCTGGGCGACCCGTTACGTGAGTTAGTCGGTCAATCTGTTTCAGAGGCGGAGCGTCAAGCGCTACGCGATGAACTCGGCTTAAATGATCCCTTCGTTACAAAATATACTCGCTTTATAGGCGCAGCCCTACAAGGTGATCTTGGTACTTCATATTTCTTTAAACGCCCTGCTGTGGACGTAATTTTAGACAAATTGGTCGCGACGCTTGAACTTGTGTTCGGTGCTTCTCTGATTATTGTTTGTCTGTCGATTCCATTAGGCGTTTATTCTGCAATACACCCAAAAAGTTTCTTCACTAAATTGGTCATGGCGGGCAGTAGTATCGGCATCTCGGTACCTGTTTTCTTAACTGCAATCATGCTGATGTATGTGTTCTCTATTGAGCTAGGTTGGCTACCGTCATTTGGACGTGGTGATACTGCAAACTGGTTTGGTTGGGAGTCTGGCTTCTTAACGCTCGATGGCCTTGCACACTTAGTACTGCCGAGCATTGCACTGGCATCTATCATGCTGCCTTTGTTTATTCGTCTAGTTCGTTCTGAAATGCTAGAGGTTCTAAGTTCTGAATACATTAAGTTTGGTAAAGCGAAAGGCTTAGCGCTAAACAAAATCTATTACCAACACGCATTGAAAAACACCATGCTACCGGTTCTTACTGTTGGTGGTGTTCAGATTGGTACTATGGTGGCATACACCATTCTTACTGAAACGGTTTTCCAGTGGCCCGGTACAGGTTTCTTATTTTTAGAAGCGATCAACCGTGTAGATACACCACTGATTACCGCATACGTTATTTTTGTTGGTCTTATTTTCGTAGTGACTAACACGATTGTTGATTTGCTTTACGGTGTTATCAACCCAACCGTTAACATCACAGGGAAAGGAGCATAATCATGGAACAGACATCGACAGTGCCGTCTCGCTGGGAACGTTTTAAGCAATCAGACATTGTGTATTACTTCTTACGCGACAAAGTGGCAATGGTGAGTTTCGCCATTTTCTCAATCTTTTTAGTGATGGCATTAGCAGCACCTATTCTAGCGCCAACAGACCCGTACGACGTGACATCGATTGATATCATGGATTCAGAGCTTCCACCATCATGGATGGAAGATGGCGAAGAACGTTTCTTGCTCGGAACGGATGAGCAAGGCCGTGATATTTTATCGACTATGCTTTACGGTTCGCGTCTGTCATTGACGATCGGTTTCCTAGCGGTAGGCCTTCAGCTGACTCTAGGTATCATCATTGGTTTGTCTGCGGGTTACTTCGGTGGCCGTATTGATAGCTTCTTGATGCGTTTTGCCGATGTTCAGCTTTCGTTCTCAACCATGATGGTTGCGATCATTGTCTCGGCCATCTTTAAGGCTAGCTTCGGCAGTGACTTCTATGCGCAATATGCCGTTGTTATGCTGGTGGTGATCATCGGTATTGCTGAATGGCCGCAGTATGCTCGTACGATTCGTGCATCGGTATTGGCAGAGAAGAAGAAAGAATACGTAGAAGCGGCGCGTGTGATGGGCTTTAGAGCGCCTCGCATCATGTTCCGTCATATTCTGCCTAACTGTTTATCTCCAATTTTGGTTATCTCTACGGTACAGGTGGCAAATGCCATCATGTCAGAAGCGGCACTTTCTTTCCTAGGTTTAGGTCTTCCGGTAGACCAACCATCACTGGGTGCTCTGATCAGTACAGGTTTTAACTACATTTTCTCAGGAGCATGGTGGATCACAGCATTCCCAGGTGTGCTTTTGGTAACATTGGTTCTAGTTATTAACCTATTAGGCGACTGGTTACGTGACGTGTTTAACCCTAAAATTTATAAAGGGTGATAGCTCTGATTGATTTTTAGATAAAAAAGTCACTAAATTAAGAGCCGTAAGCAATTACGGCTCTTTTTTTGCTTAATGGATCTGGAACTTAGTATCATTGATAGTGTCAATAATACTTAAAATGGAATTCATGTTTTATCGACATAGATTCGGTAATAATTAGCCCGTGAGGGTTTAAGTGGTGGTTATGAAATTGACAATGAATGCTGTATGTCGTGCTGTGACGAGAAATTATCGTATGGGGCTTATCGCTGCATCCCTTTTGGTCTCGAGCCAAGTGAGTGCAGAGTCGGTTCTATGTGATGCAACTCAGGCAAGCACTAACCAATTACCACAGCTAGAGCAATCATGTCCGATCGGCAAGGGTGTTTGGGGGAGTAAGGCGCCTAAACGTCATTCAGATAACGAGCTGTTTTGGGTTCAATGTGGTCTGCTGAATAAGCCTTTGTCACTGAACCGAGCAAAGCCCCTATATGAGAAGATCTCGACCAACGTTTGGATGAAGCCTGAAGGCGGAGACTATCGTTGCTTAATCGGACCTTATTCTACCTTCTCGGATGCGAGAAAAGACCTAGCTCAGGTGCGCAAGGTTCCCGGTTATGGTGAAGCCTTTATTCGCATGGTCGATAAGTCGAAAACCTCATCACAGCCTATCGTTGCAAAACCGGCAGAGTCAAAAGCTGTAAAGCCTAAGGCCCCTGTAAAAACAAAACCTGCTCCGAAACCTGTGGCTGCGAAGCAAGCGGCAGCGGTAACGAGTGCTGCAGCTATTCAGACGCTACCAAGCGGTAACGCGAATTCAGACAACGATTTGGAAATTGAGATCCGTGTGACAGCCAATGTTGCGGGTAGCCAATATGCGATTCCTTACCTTCTAGACCATCAACAACAGTTCTATATGGAACAAGGTAAGCCTTGGAGCCGCCTAGATTACGATAGCGCTGAATTGGTGTGTAATCAGGTCAACATGAAGCTGATGAGTGAGAAGCAATGGCAAAGCATCTTGAGCTCAAAGGTTATGGAAAAACAGAACTGGCCAATGCACCTCCCTTATTGGGGCGCAGATAAGAAAGGCCTGTTTACCAACGGAAACGTAAACCAATTGAAAGGTTCTTCATTGCTTAATGTGATGTGCGTGAAGTAGCGAAGACCCGTTGTAAGACTAAACAAGCCTCAGCCATTGCTGGGGCTTTGTTGTTTATACACCTTCTTTTTTCAACATCGGTTCGACTTCTGGGCACCCTTTCTTCATACGAATTTGACTAAAAATCGCTATAAATTGTTCAAATAGAGTAGTTGATGCGTAGAAAACCATAACTCAAGCAATAAGGTGATTGAGATTATGAGTTTAAAAAAACGATTAGAAGACGTGGCTCCACGCTTCGAAGCTGGAGGGAAGTACGAAAAGCTTTACCCTGTGTATGAAGCGTTCGCCACCATATTTTATACGCCCGGCAACGTAAACCGAGGCCAGACCCATGTTAGAGACAGTATCGATCTCAAACGAATCATGATTCTGGTGTGGCTAGCGACCTTTCCCGCGATGTTTTGGGGGATGTATAACGTCGGACACCAAAGCTTCCTCGCATTAACGTCCAGTTATCAACTTAACGAACTTACCTCTGTTATTGAAAGCAGCTGGCGCTTGTCTTGGGCATTTGGTGATGCGCAGTCATTGATGGCAAGTGGCTGGGCAAACCAGATGTTGCTTGGTGCACTCTATTTTCTACCCGTTTATGCCACGGTGTTTGTTGTGGGTGGTTTCTGGGAGGTCTTGTTTGCAGTCGTTCGCAAGCACGAAGTTAATGAAGGCTTCTTTGTCAGCTCGGTGCTGTTTGCACTAATCCTCCCGCCAACCATTCCGCTCTGGCAAGCCGCATTAGGTATCACTTTTGGTATCGTTGTCGCCAAAGAGCTGTTCGGTGGTACAGGACGAAATTTCCTTAACCCTGCACTAGCAGGCCGCGCGTTTCTCTACTTCGCTTATCCAGCCAACATGTCGGGTGGACTTGTGTGGGTTGCCGCTGACGGCTATTCAGGCGCGACACCACTGAGTCAATGGTATGAGGGTGGTAGTACTTCGCTTATCAATAATATGACTGGCGAGGCGATCACCTGGATGGATGCGTTTGTCGGTAATATACCGGGCTCGATGGGTGAGGTGTCGTCACTGCTTATCATGTTGACGGGTCTGATTCTGATTGCCATGAAGATAGCCTCTTGGCGCATTGTGGCGGGTGTGATGATTGGCCTTGTGGCGACCTCTAGTTTGATGAATTGGATCGGATCCGAAACCAACTCGATGTTTTCTATGCCGTTCTACTGGCACTTTGTGTTGGGTGGCGTTGCCTTTGGTACTTTCTTTATGGCGACCGACCCAGTTTCTGCCGCTTTTACCAATCAGAGTAAATGGGCTTACGGGATTCTTATCGGTGTGATGACGGTTGGTATTCGCGTGCTCAACCCTGCTTATCCAGAGGGCATCATGCTGGCTATCTTGTTCGCCAACCTCTTCGCCCCACTGTTCGATTTTATTGTGAAAGAGCAAAACATCAAACGCAGACAGAAGCGGACATTGCGTTGATTTAAATGAATAAGAGGGAAAGTGATTCCCATAAGAAAGGCTTACATTGATGTAAGCCTTTTAATTTTTATCGCGATTGATTTGAAGTTGATTTAACTCCACTTCAAATCAATCTCGAACGGTTGGGTGTGGCCACAATGCTCACCACACATTTCGTCGTAGGCACTGTTGTGAACCAGCATTGCCGACGCCACGCCTTGGTCGCTAAAGTGGTCGCGTGCTTGGTTAACACTCAAAAACTTCATTGGGTGCTGGTGGTCGTCTTTGATTAATTGCTTTTGCTCGCCAATAACTTGGTAAGCCAAGTAGATCCCGCCTTCAAATGATTCAATTAGTAGATTCATCACAAACTCCATTGCTGTTCTAGATAGGTCAGTACCTGTGTTACGTGGAGTTGGGAAGTAAGGTTCAAGAGGGGGCATAAAAAAAGCAGGCACAAGGCCTGCTTTTTAAGGGTTATCAACAAAAGGCGTTGATTATCTCATGGTAACAAACTCTTCTGAGCCAGTTGGGTGAATCGCCACAACAGAGTCGAAATCTGCTTTGGTTGCGCCCATTTTCATTGCAACGCCGAAGCCTTGAATCATTTCATCAACAGTGAAACCGATGCCGTGTAGGCCAACTACAGTCTCTTCTTCACCAGCACATACTAGCTTCATCTTACAAGGTTGACGGTGCTGAGTGACTGCAGTGTACATTGCAGTAAAACCAGACGTGTATACCTTGATGTTGTCTTTGCCGTATTGCTCTTCAGCTTCTTGAGTCGTTAGACCAATAGTGCCGATAGGTGGGTGGCTGAATACAACAGTAGGAACGAGCGTGTAGTCCATCTTTGCGTTTGTTTGACCGTTAAATAGACGCTCAGAAAGCTGACGACCGGCTTTAACAGCAACAGGTGTTAGCTCGATGCCGCCTTCCATGATGTCGCCAACACAGTAGATGCCAGGAACGTTGGTTGCTTGGAACTCGTCGACTTTGATGTAGCCACGGTCGTTGGTTGCAACGCCCGTTGACGCTAGGTTGATAGCGTCAGTGGCTGGGTGGCGGCCGATAGCCCAGATTAGGTGGTCAACGTTTTGAGTGTTGCCGTTCTCTAGGTGCAGAGTCAGCGTGCCATCTGCTTCTTTCACTACTTCTTTAGGAACCGAGTGCGTGTGAAGTGTTGGACCTTCCGCTTCCATTACTTCAACCAGTGTTTCAACAATCATTGGGTCGAAGCTGCGAAGTGGTGATTCTTTACGACAGAACAAGTGTGTCTCTGTGCCAAGTGCACTTAGTACGCCTGCGATTTCTACTGCGATGTAGCCTGCGCCGATTACAGCAACACGTTTAGGTTGCTCCATCAGGTCGAAGAAACCGTTTGAGTCGATACCGTGCTCTGCGCCAGGGATGTTTGGAATGGTTGGACGACCACCTACTGCGATCAGGATGTGATCAGCGGTGTAGTGTTCACCGTTAACTTCAACGGTCTTTTCGTCAACAAACTTAGCAAAGCCTTTGATTACGTTTATTTTGTTGTTACCAAGAACACGATCGTAAGATTGGTGGATACGACCAATGTACGCTTGACGGTTTTCAACCAGTTTGCCCCAGTTGAAGCCTTTTACGTCAACATCGAAGCCGTAGTCTTTTGAATATAGGTTGATTGCTTCAGCAACTTGAGCACCGTGCCACATAACCTTTTTAGGAACACAACCAACGTTTACACAAGTACCACCAAGGTCTTGAGCTTCGATAAGTGCAACTTTTGCACCGTGCATTGCTGCGCGGTTAGCTGATGCGATGCCGCCTGAACCGCCGCCGATACAGATGTAATCAAAATGAGTCGCCATTACTTTCTCCATTTATTGAAGGTTGTGGGTACAGTGAGCGCACTGAACACCTACGTCCTATAGATTCTTAAATTGTCTAATTATTATATTGAGGGCAGATTGGTTGAACTCAATCTCCCTGTTTAAAATTTATTCGTGTACGTCACAGTCTGCTGAGTATTCGTCAGACGATGACGTTAAGTTCGAGATTACTCGGGTACGATCCACTCTACTTTGAAGTGACCGGTTGCCGGCGCAATTGCTTCCTTCAAGAATGGAAGAATTTCGTTCATTTGGCTTTCTAGCTTCCAAGGTGGGTTGATAACAATCATGCCTGATGCCGTCATACCACGCTCGTTGGTGTCTGGTGATACGCCAAGTTCGATTTGTAGAATTTTGTTGATGCCTAAGCCTTCAAGTCCTTCGATCATATCTTCGATATCACAGCGATTTACCACTGGGTACCAAATTGCGTAGATACCGGTTGCCCAGCGCTTATGGCTTTGAGCAATCGCAGTCACAACATCACGATACTCTTTTGCCAGCTCGTAAGGTGGGTCGATAAGCACCAAACCACGACGTTCTTTAGGTGGCAGGCTGCCTTTTAAGCGTTGGAAGCCATCTTCTTTGTAGATAGATACCTGACGATCGCGGTGGAACTCTTGCTCAAGCAGAGGGTGATCGGCTGGGTGAAGCTCAGTTAATACCATGCGGTCTTGGTCACGCAGGTGCGCACGTGCAACACGTGGTGAGCCTGGGTAGAAACGCAGTTTCTCGCCATTGTTGAGTGCTGAGATAGACTCAAGGTAGCTTTGAATGTCTTCAGGAAGTCCTGTTTGTGCCCAGACACGTGCAATACCTTGTTTGTATTCGCCCGTTTTTTCAGACCATTCATGCGTTAAGTCGTAACGACCTACACCAGAGTGAGTGTCATGGTAAACAAAAGGCTTATCCTTTTGTTTCAAAGAATTAAGAATAAGGCTCTGTACGATATGCTTTACTACGTCGGCATGGTTGCCCGCGTGGAAGCTGTGGCGATAACTTAACAAATTAAACTCTCGTAACACTCTCGAATTAGAGTGTGGTTAGTGTAGGTGGGGTTAATTTGACTATTATAACCCCCAATGGACCATAAATTCTCGAACAATTCAGGAACAGTCGTTCGCAATATGCAGTTAGTTATTGGTTCTACTATTGAAATTTGCCTTGTTGGGCACTATTTAATAACTATTCGCAGGTGATTTTTTAGGGCGATCCTTAGCCTGATGACTGTAAGACGACCTCATTACAAAAAAGACGAAAGTCTCTAAAGCCAAAGGAATGTTTATATGTCTAATCCGCTATTAACCTTCACGGACTTACCTCCGTTTTCACAGATCAAACCTGAGCACGTTAAGCCAGCGGTTGAGCAAGTGATTGAAGAGTGTCGCAACAAGATAGAACAAGTACTTGAAGGTAATACTTCACCAAGCTGGGACAACCTCGTTGCTCCGATTGAAGAAGTGGATGATCGTTTAGGCCGCATTTGGTCACCTGTGAGCCATATGAATTCTGTGATGAACAGCGATGAGCTGCGTGAAGCTTATGAGAGCTGTCTGCCTGTGCTTTCTGAGTACGGCACGTGGGTTGGCCAACATAAAGGTTTGTTCGAAGCGTATAAAGCGATCAAGGCGAGTGAGGCATTCTCGGCATTAGACCAAGCTCAACAGAAAACCATTACCGACGCACTGCGTGACTTTGAATTGTCAGGCATTGGCTTACCCGCAGACGAGCAGCACCGCTACGGCGAGATCAGCAAGCGTCAGTCTGAGCTAGGTTCTCAATTCTCAAATAACGTGCTTGATGCAACCATGGGTTGGAGCAAGCAGGTAACAGACGTGGCTGAACTAGCCGGTATGCCTGAGTCGGCATTGGCAGCAGCACAAGCCGCGGCGGAAGCTAAAGAGCAGGAAGGTTACCTACTGACTCTAGATATCCCATCTTACCTACCGGTGATGACGTATTGTGATAACCAAGAACTGCGTAAAGAACTGTACGAAGCCTACGTAACTCGCGCTTCAGATCGCGGTCCAAATGCTGGTAAGTGGGACAACACTGAGATCATCACTGAACAACTTAAGCTGCGTCACGAGATCGCACGCATGCTTGGCTTTAGCACTTACAGCGAAAAATCTCTGTCGACTAAGATGGCAGAAACGCCAGACCAAGTACTTGGTTTTCTTAACGACCTAGCAGTAAAAGCCAAACCACAAGGTGAGCGCGAAGTAGAAGAGCTACGTCAGTTTGCTGAGAAAGAGTTTGGTGTCTCTGAGCTAAACCTGTGGGACATCGCTTACTACAGCGAGAAACAAAAACAGAACTTGTTCGAGATCTCTGATGAAGAGCTTCGTCCATACTTCCCCGAGTCAAATGCAGTGTCTGGTTTGTTCGAAGTTTTAAACCGTGTGTTTGGTATGTCTGTGACTGAGCGTGAAGGTGTGGATACATGGCATGATTCAGTGCGCTTCTTTGACATCTTTGATGCGACAGGTACATTGCGCGGTAGCTTCTACCTAGACCTATACGCACGTGAACACAAACGTGGCGGCGCTTGGATGGATGACTGTCGCGGTCGTCGCATTACTCAATCTGGTGAGCTACAGACGCCTGTTGCTTACCTAACGTGTAACTTCAACAAGCCAGTCGGTGACAAACCAGCACTGTTTACTCACGATGAAGTGGTCACTTTGTTCCACGAATTTGGCCACGGTATTCACCATATGTTAACGCAAGTTGATGCGGGTGCTGTGTCAGGTATCAATGGCGTGCCTTGGGATGCAGTGGAGCTACCAAGTCAGTTCCTCGAAAACTGGTGTTGGGAAGAGGAGGCGCTGTCGTTCATCTCTGGTCACTTCGAAACGGGTGAAGCGTTACCGAAAGAGATGCTAGAGAAGATGCTAGCGGCGAAGAACTTCCAGTCAGCGATGTTTATCCTACGTCAGCTAGAGCTTGGCCTGTTCGATTTCACGCTGCACACAGAATACGATCCAGAAGTCGGTGCTCGCGTACTAGAAACACTAGCCGACGTGAAGTCTAAGGTATCGGTATTGCCAAGCCTTGATTGGAACCGCTTCTCGCACAGCTTTGGTCACATCTTTGCTGGTGGCTACAGTGCAGGTTACTACAGCTACCTGTGGGCAGAAGTGCTATCGGCAGATGCGTTCTCTGCATTTGAAGAAGAGGGTATCTTCAACACTGAAACGGGTAATCGCTTCCTGAACAATATCCTTGAGATGGGTGGCAGTGAAGAGCCGATGGAGCTGTTTAAACGCTTCCGTGGTCGTGAGCCTCAAATCGACGCGATGCTGCGTCATGCGGGTATTCAAGCTTAGGTTTGTGATTACCTTATTGCTAGCTGCATAGCTTATATTAGGTAACAGAGCTTAGATTCGAGACGACATAAGCTAGATAGATTAAAGGCTGAACATTGCGTTCAGCCTTTTCTTTTTGGGTCACCTAAACATAATCTAATGCGTGTATAGATTATGGATTCACGTTGCGATTGATTGGGTTTTGCAGCGAGATAAGAGTCTCAGTCGATTGAACCTCGTCGATCGCCTGCAATTTATCAATCAGCACGAACTGCAATTCTTCGATCGATTTACACATCAGCTTTACAAAAATATTGTAAGCACCGGTGGTGTAGTACGCCTCGACCACTTCGTCTAAAGCATTTAGCTTCGCAATGGCCGAGTGGTAGTCGCGGGCTGCGTTAAGGTTAATACCAATAAAGCAGCACACGTCGTAACCTAGCTTTTTGGTGTTTACCACAACTTCTGTTCGCTCAATAATGTCTGCTGATCTCATCTTTTCGATGCGAACGTGAATCGTCGCAGGGCTGACATCGAACTTCTTTGCCATTTCAGCATAAGGAGTACGTGCATCTTCCATCAAAGTTTTGAGAATGGCACGGTCTAGATCATCTAGGCGAGCTGTAGTTGTGGACATGCATAATCCTTAGATTGAATGAAAAACATACCGGCTTGAGTACACATCATAGCCAAGGGTGATAATATTAGCAGTAACTATAGGGTTAGGGTGAATTCAGTGCGATTTTCGTTATTTTTTATTGTGATGTGTTGGAGTGTTTTTGCTTCAGCTCAGGCAAAAGATGTGTTGGTTATTCACTCTTATCATCAAGGCTTTTTTTGGACGGATGATTTCCATAAAGGGCTGGCTGAAGAACTCGATCGAGATGGGTTGTCTTACCGGGTTGTTTATCTCGATACCAAGCGAACTCAAAACGCTGAATACTTAGAGCGAATTTATCAGCTATACCGCACCAAGCTGTCGCATGAAGAGTTTGCCGCTGTAGTCGTCAGTGATAATAACGCCCTCAATCTGATGAAACGCTTAGCGCCCGAACTCAATGGCACGCCCGTTATTTTTGGTGGCATCAACAATTTCTCTCCGCAAATGATTGAAGGCTTGCACGCAACCGGTATCACGGAAGATATTGATATGGCGAGCAATATTGAGCTGATCAATCGACTTCAATCGACGGTTAAAAAAGTTTATGTGGTTACTGATCACTCGGTAACGGGTGAAGCTATTCGCGCCCAAGTGGATCTATTCCTACAAAAACGTCCTGAGTTTTCTGGGCTGGTGGAGCAATATACGCCTGATTCTTATCAAGAACTGATGACGTTCGCGCAACGCGCTGATCTAACCAAAAGCTTGTTGTTCTGGGCCTACTACCGCGACATCAATGGTCGTGTCAGTAGCAAAGAAGACTGGCGTCAGCTCAACAAAAAAACTCAGATGCCATTGTATATCGTGCATGATTTAGGACTTGGGTTTGGTGCGATTGGTGGCGTGATCCACAGTGGAGAAACGCAAGGACGAGACACTGGGCGAGTGCTACTGAATGTGCTCGCTAATCCGGATAAACCGCTGCCCCAAGTGGTTGCTGGCGCGCCAGAAATCAAACTCGATTACCAACAAATATCACGATGGGATTTGGGCGCAGAGAATGAAGCGGCGGTGACTTTTCTCAACAAACCTAAGTCATTTTTAGTTCGCTACCGAGATGAAATTCGCACCATAGGTTTGCTGTTTTTGGTTATGTCGTGTGTCATCGCAACCTTGGTGTATTACCTCAATCGCCTTAAGAAAAGTGAGCGTACCAGCCGACAAAGCCAACTGTTATTGGAGTCGATATTCGACCAAAGCCTGCAGTTCATGGGGATCATTGATAAGGGCGGTGTATTGCTGTCGAGTAACAGCAAACTGCATGAGCTGCTTTACAACCAAGGCTATAAATTGGGAACACCTCTTCAAAGCCATCAACACTGGGAAGACTCAGCAAGGCAAGAACTGAAGGAATACTTTATCTCGAGCGATGAACACCAGATTTTGCGATTTGAAGCTGAGGTGTGGTGTCGTGATCGTGGTGCGATGGTGTTGGATATCTCTTTAAAGCCTATGCCGGGCAGTGAAGAGGATGATGTTCAGTTCTTATTTGAAGCTCGTGATGTTACCTCGGGTAAGCTCGCGGAGAATAAGTTGTTCCAGCGTGAAGCGAATCTCAAGCTGTATTACGACAAACAACCCGTGATGATGATTACGCTCGATGGCAATAATCGCATTCAACAAGTGAACCAGTTTGCTGAGCAGTTACTAGGCTACCCGCTAGACCAGCTACTAGGTCATCGTCCTAGAGAGTTCTATGTCGATGGAAACTCAATGATCCCGCGTCATATCTTATTGCAACCACAGCATAAGATTCGTGGCGTATGGCGTCGTGATATTGAATATCGCCATGCTAATGGCAGCACCATCTGGATTCGTGAAAATATTCGCCCGCTGGTTGAGTCTGATCAGCTGTTGATTGTTGGAGAAGACATTACCGAAACTCGTGAGCTGTCGGAAAAGCTAGAATATCAAGCTCGTTATGACTTGCTGACGGACACGTTTAACCGTAACCACTTTGAACAAGAGCTGCAAAAGGCGCTCAAAGAGGTTGAGAGCCACATGCGAACTCACGCTATGTTGTTCTTGGATTTAGACCAACTCAAGGTCTTGAACGATACGGCGGGGCATGAAGCGGGTGATGCCGCAATCATGTTTAGTGCCAAGCTGCTGGAAGAGGTACTGCCATACAATGCCGTGTTAGCGCGAATGGGTGGTGACGAATTTGCAGTATTAATGAAAGACTGTACTGAGCGAGATGCGGTGAATGTGTGTCGCAGTATTATCTCGACGATGAGCGAGAACCCCTTCTTGTGGGGTGATATTCGCCTTAATCTTACTAGCTCTATTGGTATCCGATTGATTGACCATACTGCAGCCTCACCACAGATGGTACATGCTCAGGCCGATGCAGCTTGCCATGCTGCTAAAGAGGAAGGGCGTAACCGTTACAACCTTTACCATCAAGATGATGAAGACTTGCGTCGTCGTCACTTAGAGATGGAATGCGTCAATCTAGTGCATGAGGCTTTGGCTAACGATCGCTTAGAATTGTTTGCTCAGCGCATTCTTGGCCTAGATAAAAACAGCGAGAAAATGCACTTCGAAATCTTGGTTCGCATCAAGAATATCCATGGTGAATACATCTCCCCGGGGATCTTCATGCCAGCCTCAGAGCGCTATAACATAGCGCATTTGATTGACCGCCAAGTTGTCAGTCAAACCTTGAGTTGGTTGGAGCAACGCCCTGAGGTTATTGAGGAACTAGGGATGTGTTCAATCAACCTTTCTGGTCATTCGATGGGTAATCGGGAGTTTGTAGAGTTCTTGATTGAAAGCTTGGCTAACTCGTCAGTGCCTTGCCATAAGATTTGTTTAGAGATCACCGAAACGGCTGCGATGAGTAACATGAAGCAGGCGATCAAGTTCTTTACTCGAATCAAAGAGCTTGGTTGTATGATTGCACTGGATGACTTTGGCTCTGGATTATCGTCGTTTGGCTACCTGAAGAAATTGCCGGTCGACATCGTGAAGATCGATGGCTTGTTTGTGCGTGATATTGCTGTCAACGAGATGGACCATGTGATGGTTCGCTCGATCAATGATTTAGCTAAGCAGATGGGTAAACACACGGTGGCTGAGTTTGTTGAAAATACCCAGATAATCGACAAGCTGATCGAACTTGGTGTGAACTACGCGCAGGGTTACATCATCGGTCGACCTAAACCACTTGCTGAGCTCGTTGAAGAGTTACAAAAAGAGCGAACGTTAGAGTATTTGGATTAATTGAACCAAGCTGCACGATGAGTATTCTTTATCACTAGCAGCGCTAATCGTTTGTGGTGCTAATAGCTTTCAGATCTACTAATAGTTTGCACCGCTAATATGTATTGTTGAGGCAATCAGGTAAACTGGTGGCCTCTTTTGTTTTGAATACTACTGTCTGTTGGAGACGACCTTGCAACTACAACTGATTTGCGAAGATGCTACCCAAATCGATCATTTAAATGACTTAGCGACCCGTTGGAATTTATCTCATGATGAAAACAGCGATTTTGCTTTGGTACTGACTTGCGAGCGACTTGAGCTACGTAAAGTCGATGAGCCTAAGCTTGGCGCTATTTTTGTTGATTTAGTGGGAGGCGCAGTCGGTCACAGACGTAAGTTTGGTGGTGGTAAAGGTCAGGCGATTGCTAAAGCGGCAGGTTTAAACAAAGGTGCAACGCCAACTATCCTCGATGGCACCGCTGGTCTAGGACGTGATGCGTTTGTGCTGGCTTCGTTGGGCTGTAAAGTTCAGATGGTCGAGCGACATCCAGTTGTGGCTGCATTATTGGATGACGGTCTGCAGCGAGCTCAACAAGACCCTGACATCGGTGGTTGGGTAACTGAACGTATGAAGTTGATTCACGCTTCAAGTCACGATGCGTTAGATAAACTCAGCAACGATCCAAATTTCGAACAGCCTGATGTGGTGTACCTAGACCCAATGTACCCGCATCCTGAGAACAAGAAGAAATCGGCGTTGGTTAAGAAAGAGATGCGTGTATTCCAATCATTGGTGGGTGCCGATATGGATGCAGATGCTCTATTGCAACCAGCCCTTAAGCTCGCATCCAAGCGAGTTGTGGTCAAAAGACCGGATTACGCAGCATGGTTAGATGAGCAAAAACCGAGCATGGCGATCGAAACTAAAAAGAACCGTTTTGATGTGTATGTGAAAGCATCAATGACCTAGTTAAGACATCAATAACTTAGAGACACGCTAAGAAAGTTTCCCGTCATAAATACGATAAATCACTATTTAACACTTGCGATAGTCGCGTTACGGATGTATATCTAACTAAGAATCATTATTATTCTTAGCTGGAGTTGTAGCATGGCTAAACGCTTTTGTAAGTTAAACCGTCGAGATATCACCGAACACTTGGGAGAAATCCACAGTTTGGTGACTGAACCAAAGTTCGTGTGCCGCTCTTGTGCGCGCTCATCGTCGGATCAAGCGAATCTATGCAAACCAACAGCCATCCCACCGATTGATTGTCAGAATAAACCCGCTGAAGAAAAAGTCGCGTGTGGTCTACTTGCTGAAACATTGCCAACTCCAGAAGTTTCTCTTATCGAGGTAATGGACAGCGTTGAGCCAACGGTACAAATCTTTGATCCTGCTATCGTAGAAAAAGCGGATAAAGTCGCGTTGAAAAAAGCCAAGCTGAAAAAATTGATGGCGAAGGCGAGCGGCGATGAGAAAGCTGAACTCAAACAAGCGAAGAAAGCGGCGAAGAAACAAGAGAAGTACAACAAAAAGCTCGCGAAGATGATTAAGAAGCAGCAAAAGCTGTTTAAGAAAAGCCAAAAACTGGAAAGTGATCTTGAACGCATCAACCTACAACTGGATGACGTTGCCTTCACTGAAAGCAAGACTCAGGTGGTGAACCACAATCACATCCACTGAAGTTAATTCGAAGAGCTTATTGCTACACAGATGATTTAAAAAGAGCGACCTACGGTCGCTCTTTTGCTTTCTGGGTATTATTTTAAATAAGAATCTTGCTAGTCAAACAAAGCTTATTAGTTAAATACAGCTTGTTAGCTTAACGCGCTAGGCATTGCTAGCATCTCTCGCTACGCGCTTCTTCACCCACGTCTCATTGACGAACAAAGAGAACAAGATAACGGCACCACCAATAGACAATCGAACCAAATCGACATCTCTGTTCCAAATCAGGATGTTCACCACAAGGCCAGCTGGAACTAAGACATTGTTCATCACAGCCAGTGCGCCAGCATTGACCATGCACGCGCCTTTATTCCACATAAAGTAACCCAGCCCCGAAGCAATCAAGCCAAGGTAGATCAGGATTCCCCATTGAAGAGTGGTGGTTGGCAGCTTCTCTGGATTGCCCAGTAGCATGAAAGCAACGGAAGCGACGCATAACGCCCCCAAGTAGAAGTAACCAAATACGGTTCGCTGAGGTAATTCAGTCGATTCCTTCTCCATCACCACCTTGTAACTCACCTGACCGATAGCAAAGCACAGGTTCGCGCCTTGCACGACGAGGAAGCCAACTAAAAAGTTCTCATTGATGCCCGCAAATTTAATGAATACCGCGCCCAATACCGCAATTGCCGCAGTCACTAAGTACCACGGAGAGAATTGCCCTTTGAGGAAATCATAAATAAGCGTGACGTAAATTGGGGTGAAAACGGTAAACAAAAGGACTTCAGGAACGGATAGCAGCAAGAAAGACTGATAGTAGAAGCAGTACATTAAGCCAAGCTGGATGCCACCAATGGCCATCAATTTGGCGATCAGCTTACGCGAGACGCCACGGAACTTAAGGAAAGGAAGAAACACGATACCTGCAAGGGCAACACGCATCAGTACAGAGAACCAAGCATCAACCTGACCAGCAAGGTAAACGCCGATCAGGCTAAAGGAGAAGGCCCATAGGAGGGTAACACCAGCTAAATAGCTCATAGTAAAACTTCGTTAATAAGATATGAGCTGTATGTTACCTAACCTTAATTCATTAGTCTTCTGAATCTCTTAGAGGCACGACCAGCATATCAACCGGAGAGGCGTTGATCAGTTGTCGTGTTGAAGAAAGTAGCTTGCTCCAGAAATCTTGATGGTGACCACAAACCACTAAATCAACATTGAACTCGTTGATGGTGTCACACAGCTCATGACTCAAATCGCCACTGCCCACTAAGGTATGGGTGATTGGGTATTGAGCATGCTCAGCAAAATTTTGCAGCTGAACTCGAGATGCTTCCATCGCGTTATGTTGGGTTTCTGCCATGTTGATATCAATCAGGCCGGTATACAGCTCTGCGTAGTTAATATCGATATGGATAAAAGAGACTTTGGCTTCCAATGGCTTAGCCAATGCTACCGCTTTATCCACAATTAATTTGCTGTCTTCTGATAAATCGACCGCGACCAAAATATGTTTGTAACTCATATCGCTACCTCCTTTATTCATTGTCTGATTTAAGATTAGCACTATGCGATGGCTTTTTTTGCTGAAGTGATCTCATATCCACTGTCTTGCGTAATGACAGCCCGAAATATTGGTTAACTAATGGCCTGCGAGATATTCATTAAATAGTGATATAGTAGAGAAAATTGAGGATGTAATTAGGAGTCTTAAATGCTGTCAAAAACTATGGTTGAGCAACTGAATGATCAAATTAACCTAGAATTTTTCTCATCCAATCTATACTTACAAATGAGTGCTTGGTGTGAAGACAAAGGATTTGAAGGTGCAGCAGAGTTTCTGCGTGTTCATGCAGTAGAAGAAATGGAACATATGCAGCGTCTTTTCACTTACGTAAGTGAAACAGGTGCAATGCCAATTCTAGGTGCGATTGAAGCGCCAAAACATGAATTTGATAGCCTTGGTGCAGTGTTCCGTGAAACTTATGAACATGAGCAGATGATTACTCAAAAGATCAACAAACTGGCTCACGTTGCTTTCAGCACACAAGATTACTCAACCTTTAACTTCCTGCAATGGTACGTTGCAGAGCAACACGAAGAAGAGAAGTTGTTTAAAGGTGTATTGGATAAGCTAGAGCTTGTTGGTGAAGACGGTAAAGCACTGTTCTTTATTGATAAAGACCTAGCGCAATTGGCAAAAGATGGTTCATCTTCAATTATGGAAGCTCCTGCCGTTTAGGTAGTACGGGAAAGACACTGATTATCTTTTTCTTTTGAGTTTTCTTATGAAGATGTAGGGAGGAAAGGATGATCAGCGGCGACACTATTCTATTTGCACTAATGGTTGTGACTTGCGTGAACTGGGCGCGATATTTTACTGCGTTAAGAACACTCATTTATATAATGCGAGAAGCACATCCTCTACTTTATCAACAAGTAGACGGAGGTGGATTCTTCACAACTCATGGCAATATGACCAAACAGGTTCGCTTGTTTAGTTACATCAAAAGCAAAGAGTATCACCATCACCACGACGAAGTGTTTATGTCGAAGTGTGATCGCGTAAGACAGTTGTTTATACTTTCTTCCGCTCTGCTGGGTGTAACGTTGCTTTCTTCTTTCATCGTCTAAGTTATTTAGTACGTGTGAAGTAGAGTTTAGGTTTTGGTGTAAAGCTTCGGTTGTTGGTTCGCTAAGCCAAGTAGTGGTTTTGCTGCTGTCTGCAAATTGTACAATTGAACATCAATTGCAAAGTTTAAAATTGCCGCTAGAATAGCGAGCAATTAGTAAGGATGTGCTGTTTATGCACATCCTTTTTTATTGATGGCATTTCGAGAACAGGGCGTACTCGAGGTGCAAAAGTGAAGAAAGCAGAACCCCAATGAGTGAAAAGTTTGATGTAATCGTAATTGGTGCGGGCGCCGCGGGCTTAATGTGTGCTGCGGAAGCGGGTAAACGTGGCCGACGAGTGCTGGTGGTTGATCATGCAAAGAAACCAGGCAGAAAAATTTTAATCTCAGGTGGCGGCCGTTGTAACTTCACTAACTATGATGTTTCAGCCAACAACTTCCTATGTAACAACCCTCACTTCGTGAAGTCAGCTTTATCTCAATACACCAACTGGGATTTTATCTCGATGGTGAGTAAGTACGGTATTGAGTTCGAAGAGCGAGACCACGGCCAATTGTTCTGTGTGAATGACCACACTGCAAAAGACATCGTGAGCATGTTGCTTGAAGAGTGTAAGCAGGCGAAAGTTGAACAGCGCTACCGCTGTGATGTTCACTCAATCGAAAAAACAGACGCTGGCTTTAAGATGCACCTTAATACCGACGAAGTTGAGTGTGACTCACTGGTTGTAGCGACAGGTGGTTTGTCGATGCCTAAGCTGGGCGCAACACCATTTGGCTATAAGATTGCCGAGCAATTTGGTTTGTCTGTGATGCCGACTACTGCGGGTTTGGTGCCATTTACTCTGCATAAAGAAGACAAAGAAGCCTTTGCTGAGCTTTCAGGAATCGCGATTCCTGCCGAGATCACCGCGCAAGATGGTACCTTATTCAAAGAAGCGTTGCTGTTTACTCACCGCGGCTTATCTGGCCCTTCGGTATTGCAAATTTCTTCGTTCTGGAAAGCGGGTCAATCGGTTTCGATTAATCTAGTACCAGAAGTGGACGTTGCTAAACTACTTGAAAACTCTCGTGAGAAGCACCCAAATCAGAGCCTGAAAAACACCTTAGCGAAAGCATTACCAAAGCGTTTTGTAGAAGTACTGATTGATCGTAAAGAGCTGGAAGACAAGCCGCTCAAGCAGTTCAATGAAAAACAGCTGAATGACATTGTAGAGCATCTAGAGAACTGGAAAATTGCGCCAAACGGCACGGAAGGTTACCGAACGGCCGAAGTGACTCTAGGCGGTGTGGACACCAATCATCTATCTTCAAAAACCATGGAATGTAAGGACATCAAAGGCTTGTACTTCATTGGCGAAGTCATGGACGTAACAGGTTGGTTAGGTGGCTACAACTTCCAATGGTGTTGGAGCTCTGGCTTTGCAGCAGGCCAGTGGGTTTAAGCTTTGAGCTTACCCATTAGATTTTAAATTACATAAAAATGGCGAGTCATATGACTCGCCATTTTTGTATCTATAAGCGGTAATCCAGCTCTCGATTCGAATTTATCGATAGCTTTTCGTGCTCAATCGAGTCTTTTGGCTCATTTACTCATTTACTCATTTACTCAGTCACGCAGGTTTGTTTTTTGAAAACTTGATCTGTTGAATCACCAAGCCGGCAATGATCAGTACCAAGCCAAACAGGGTCGCTGGGTGAATCTCTTCGCCGATAATAGTGGAAAGTAGCATCAACGAGATAAACGGCGAGGCAAAAATTAGGTTGCTGATACGTGCCGTGTTGTTGGTCAGTTTTAATGCCGAGAGCCACAAGACAAAGGTAATGCCCATCTCGAACAGGCCAACATAAGTCACGGCCATCCAACCTTTTGCTGTGATTTGGCTAAAGCTCTCGCCTTCGTAAAGGGTTAAACCGATCGCGAAGGGCAATGCCACTAAGAAACCAAGCAATACGCCAATCACAGGGTCAGCCTTGTTTTTGGTGTTTAGAATCCAGTATCCCGCCCAAAGCAAGGTTGAAAGTAGCGCCAGAGCCACACCGAGTGGGCTATCGAACTGCATTCCTAGCACGTCGCCTTTGGTGGCAATGACCACCACACCCGCATAACTGAAGGTACAAGCAATCCAATCTTGCTTACGAATCTTTTGTCCCAGAAAAACCGCCGCCATCAAGGTTAGCGTAATTGCCCAGCTGTAGTTGATGGCCTGCGCTTGAGATGCTGGCAATAGGTCGTATGCTTTGAATAGAATCAGGTAGTAGGCCAGTGGATTGACCAAGCCGAGCAGTAGGTAATACCAAGGGTTTGAAAGAAACGTAGTACTCAGCTGAGAAAGCTTGCCTTGAAAGGCGCAGATGGCGATCAGTGCCATTGATGACACTATGCTGGCAATGGTCAGCATTTGAATCGGCGAAAACTCAGCAAGGGTCAGCTTAAAAGCAGTAGCAACTGTTGACCACAGTAATACCGCGGAAAGGCCAAAGCCCAAGGCACGACGTTCGTTCATAGCAACTCATTCTAATTTGATGGGACAGAATACGGAGCGCCTAGTCTATCTGTCGAATTTTAATACGGCAAACTGGACATTTATCCAGTATCAAAATACCATTTAATGAGTTACTTCCAATTAGGCTAAATCATTATCATGCAATGGATTATCGAACATCAAGCACCGCTTATTGCTGCTATTTCTGGCGCGCTCGTCAGCGGCGGTGTGGTGGGTTGGTGGATCAAACAGAAGTTCTCTTTTCAACAGCGACTTCTTGAACAGCAGCTAGAGTCCGACCGTTTGCTGCATGAGTCTCAACAATCCCAGCTCAAATCCTCGCTCGCAGAGGCGCAACAAGAGCTCAATGAGTTGGATGATGACCGAGACAAAGCGGCATTCGAGCTCAAGCAAGCGCATGGCAAGGTGATGGCCGCGATGGAAAAGCTGCGCTACTTTGAGGCGGTCAAGCAAGAGCGCCAACAGTATGCCGATGATATCAATGTTCTTAAGGAGCATAAGTCTGAGTTAGAGGCTGAGCTTCGCGAGCAAGAAGCAAGGCATGACCAAGAAAACCTCGCCAACAGTGAAAAGCTGCAACTGCTAGAACAAGCAGAATCTCGACTTAAGCAGCAGTTTGAACTGTTAGCGAATCAACTGTTTGAGAGCAAAACCGCTAAGGTCGATCAACAAAACAAGCAAAGCTTAGAGGGTTTGTTGTCGCCGCTGAAAGAGCAACTAGAAGGCTTCAAGAAACAAGTGAACGACAGCTTTAGCCAAGAAGCCAAAGAGCGTCATACCTTAGTTCATGAGCTTAAAAACCTGCAACGTCTTAATGAGAGCATGACTCGTGAAGCGGTTAATCTGACCCAAGCACTAAAGGGCGATAATAAACAGCAGGGTAACTGGGGCGAAGTGGTACTGGCACGGGTGCTGGCAGAATCAGGGCTGCGCGAAGGTCATGAATACCAAACTCAAGTGAACCTGCAAAACGATGCGGGCAAGCGTTACCAGCCAGATGTGATTGTGCATCTGCCACAAGACAAGCAAGTGGTGGTGGATTCAAAAATGGCTTTGGTGGCGTTTGAGCGTTACTTCAATGCTGAAACTGATCAACAACGTGATGCTGCATTACGTGATCACTTGGCTTCATTGCGTGCGCACATTAAAGGCTTGAGCCAGAAGGATTATCATCAACTCAAAGGCATACAGAGCCTTGATTATGTGTTGATGTTTATTCCGGTAGAACCTGCGTTTCAGGTGGCGATTCAAGCCGACCCTAGCTTAGTTAAAGATGCGATGGAGCAAAACATTATCTTGGTTAGCCCAACCACCTTGCTGGTGGCACTGCGTACCATTGATAACTTGTGGCGCAACGATAGACAGAATCAGAACGCGCAAGTTATCGCGGAACGTGCGAGCAAGCTTTACGACAAATTACGCCTGTTCGTTGATGATATGGAAGGTCTCGGCAGTTCATTAGATAGAGCCAACCAAAGCTACCAAGGAGCAATGAATAAGTTGGTGACTGGGCGTGGCAATGTGATCCGTCAGGCGGAAAGCTTCAAGCAATTGGGTGTTGAGGTGAAGAAACCGATTTCGGTAGGCTTGGCTGAAATGGCTCAAAATGAGGCTTTTTCAGAAAATGTCTCTTTAGTAGAAAGACAACCTACTGAGGATAAAGTAAACTAATCGGCCGCAGCGCCTCTAAATAGAGAGTGTGCTGTCGATGAGAACTTACCATGGTAGATAACAGCATTATGGACACAAGCGTGCAGACAAATTCAGCAGTAGAGTCAGAAACCACACACTTTGGTTTCGAAACAGTCGCAAAAGACGAAAAAGTCGCGAAAGTAGCAGAGGTATTTCACTCTGTAGCCGCTAAATACGACATCATGAATGACTTAATGTCGGGTGGTGTTCACCGCTTGTGGAAGCGATTCACGATTGATTGCAGTGGCGTTCGCCCTGGTCAACGTATCCTAGATCTTGGTGGTGGTACTGGCGACCTGACTGCGAAATTCTCGCGTATCGTTGGTGAAAAAGGCCACGTGGTTCTTGCTGATATCAACAACTCAATGCTGAATGTTGGCCGCGATAAACTGCGTGATAGCGGTATTGTTGGCAACGTACATTACGTTCAAGCCAATGCTGAAGAGCTGCCTTTCCCAGATAACTACTTCGATTGCATTACCATCAGCTTTTGTCTGCGTAATGTTACCGACAAAGACCAAGCGCTGCGTTCAATGTACCGTGTGCTGAAGCCGGGCGGTCGTCTGTTGGTTCTTGAGTTTTCTAAGCCAGTACTTGAGCCTCTTTCAAAGGTTTACGATGCCTACTCTTTCCACCTGTTGCCAAAAATGGGTGAGCTGATTGCCAACGACGCAGACAGCTATCGTTACCTTGCAGAATCAATCCGCATGCACCCTAACCAAGAAACCTTGGAAGGCATGATGCAAGACGCGGGTTTTGAAAATACAAAATACTTCAACCTAACGGGCGGCATTGTTGCGCTGCACCGTGGTTACAAGTTCTAGTCGAACTTGGTAGCAGGCTCGTCGGGCGTGCTAAAAAATAAGAATAAAGACAGAACGGATAGGTTAAGGCTTATCCGTTTTCAAAGGTAAGGACAGTCATGCCATTTGATCCATTGGTCACCGCGGTTATTGAAACCTCTTTAAATACTTTCGTGAACGATGATCCAGCCTTGGTTCGTCGTTTGTCTCGTTTAAAGGGGCAGATCATTCAAGTTAATTTGAAAGAGCTGAATAAAACTCTCACTTTCGTTTTTAGCCAACAAATCGATGTGTTGTCTGAATATGAAGGGCAGCCTGATTGCTACCTATCTTTGAACCTATCGGTACTGCCTGAACTGCGTGAGCAATCGAACATCACCAAGCTGATCAAGCAAGATAAGCTGATCTTAGAGGGTGACATTCAACTCGCACAAAAATTTGCTCAGCTGATGACAGACTGCAAGCCGGACTTAGAAGAGTGGCTATCGCGCGTAACGGGCGATGTGGTTGCGCATACCGTGGTGCAAGGCGTTAAAAACGTCGGTGGTTTTGTGGCGAAGCAAGCAACTAAGCATCAAAACCATGTTGCTCAGGTTCTGACAGAAGAGTGGAAGATTGCACCGGCTCCGTTAGAAGTGGTGCATTTTTGCGATCAGGTTGATGACGTAAAAAGCTCGGCAGCTCGCCTTGAAGCTAAGTTGAACGCTCTGTTGGAGAAAATATGACCCCAACAGAACTGAAACGTCTTTATCATATTATCAAGGTACAGTTAGAGTACGGCCTTGATGAATTGATGCCTGAGCACCATTTGACTAAAGCTCCTTTACTGGCGCGAAAGTCACTGTTTTGGCTTAAGAACAAGCATCAAGATAAAGAGTTGGGTCATCGCTTACGCCTTGCGCTGCAAGAACTTGGGCCAGTGTGGATCAAGTTTGGTCAAATGATGTCGACACGTCGTGATCTGTTCCCTCCTCATATCGCTGATCAATTGGCTTTATTGCAAGACCAAGTCGCTCCATTTGATGGTGCATTGGCCAAGCAAGATATGGAAAAGGCACTGGGTGGCAGTTTAGATAACTGGTTTACCGACTTTGACATCGAGCCACTGGCCTCGGCTTCTATCGCTCAGGTGCATACGGCAAAGCTTAAAGAGAGCGGCCGCGAGATTGTTCTGAAGGTAATTCGCCCTGATATTCGCCCGGTGATTGATGCAGATCTAAAACTGATGCACCGAATGGCGCGTATAGTCGCTAAGTCGCTTCCTGAAGCACGTCGTTTGAAACCGGTTGAGGTCGTTCACGAGTACGAAAAAACGTTAATTGATGAACTGGACCTGCGCCGAGAGGCAGCCAATGCCATTCAGCTGCGACGTAATTTTGAAGGCAGCGAAGAGCTGTATGTCCCAGAGGTTATCCCTGATTTAAGCAGTGAAACCCTGATGGTGTCAGAGCGAATCTATGGTATTCAGGTTTCCGATATTGAAACTCTAAACGCCAACGGCACCAACATGAAATTGTTGGCAGAACGTGGCGTGACGGTATTCTTCACTCAAGTATTCCGAGACAGCTTTTTCCATGCCGACATGCACCCGGGTAACGTATTCGTTAATCCAGAAAATCCGGATAACCCTCAGTGGATTGGTTTGGATTGTGGCATTGTTGGTACGCTCAACAGCGAAGATAAGCGTTATTTAGCAGAGAACCTGCTGGCCTTCTTCAATCGAGATTACCGTAAGGTCGCAGAGCTGCACGTGGATTCAGGTTGGGTACCACACGACACCAACGTTAACGATTTCGAGTTCGCGATTCGCATGGTGTGTGAGCCAATTTTTGCAAAACCACTTGGCGAGATCTCATTTGGCCATGTGTTGCTAAACTTATTTAATACAGCAAGACGTTTCAACATGGAGGTTCAACCTCAGTTGGTGCTTCTTCAGAAGACCTTGTTGTATGTCGAAGGCCTAGGCCGTCAGCTGTATCCGCAACTTGATTTGTGGGCAACGGCGAAGCCTTTCCTTGAAACCTGGATGATGAATCAGGTGGGGCCGCAAGCTGTGATCAACGCAGTAAAAGAGCGTGCGCCATTCTGGGCAGAGAAACTGCCAGAGCTGCCAGAACTACTTTATGACAGCTTGCGCCAAGGTAAAGCGATGAACCACAGAATGGATCAGCTTTATCAAGGTTACCGAGATAGTAAGCGTCAGCAAGCAACAGGAAAGTTTTTGTTTGGCGTTGGAGCTACTTTAGTCGTATGCTCCGCAATATTAGTTTCAAGCCCTTATGAGCAGCTATCTATGGGCTGTGGCATCGCAGGTGTCACATTTTGGCTGCTAAGTTGGCGAGCTTACCGTCGTTAGACAGTAGACTCCCTTAATATTTTTTATGTGTAGACAGACCCGAGGACAATGACAATGGGTGGTATCAGTATTTGGCAACTTCTAATCATTGCTGTGATTGTAATTTTACTTTTCGGAACGAAGAAACTGCGCGGTATGGGCGGTGACTTAGGTTCAGCGGTGAAAGGCTTCAAAAAAGCAATGAGCGATGAAGATAAGCCTGCAGATAAGAAAGACGCAGACTTTGAACCAAAGAACATTGAACAGCAGAAGAAAGAAGCTAGCGCTGAAACGACTGCTGAAACAAAGAAAGACAAAGAGCAGGCGTAAATCGTGTTTGATATCGGTTTTTGGGAACTGGTATTAATATCTGTCGTTGGGTTAGTCGTTTTAGGACCTGAGCGTTTACCTGTGGCGATTCGCAGTATTTCCAAGTTTGTTGGACAAGCGAAAAGCATGGCAAACAGTGTGAAAGATGAACTTTCTCACGAGCTTAAGGTGCAAGAGCTGCAAGAAAACCTACGCAAGGCGGAAAAAATGGGTATGGAAGATTTATCTCCAGACCTAAAAGCATCAGTTGATGAACTTAAGCAGGCCGCTGCTCAAGTTCAACGCCCGTATGCTAAGCCTGAGTCTGATAAGCCGAGTGAGACTGAACCTAGTGTCACGGAAACTGTGGAATCTGAAACCATTCAGGTCAACAGTGAAGCTTCAGCACCGTCAGATAAGAAAGCCGAATAGTCTCGCAAGGAGGAGTCGCCAGATACTTATGTAGTTATTTAAGTAGACAGCTATTTAAGTAAATAACTATTCAAGTGGATACCAATTCAACTGGATAGATACACGCGGCTCCTTTTCGATCTTCCTGTTTAAGAGGTTTGACATGTCTTCGACTGAGCAGACACAGCCTTTAATTAGCCATCTTCTAGAACTGCGTAATCGCCTATTACGCGCGATTGTTGCTGTTCTGGTGGTGTTTGTTGGGCTAATTTATTTCGCTAATGATATTTATGAGTTCGTCTCTGCACCTTTGGTAGATCGCTTACCTGAAGGCGCGACGATGATCGCAACTGATGTAGCGTCACCATTTTTCACACCCTTAAAACTGACCTTGATCGCGTCTATATTCCTCGCGGTTCCGTTTATTTTGTATCAGGTGTGGGCTTTTGTCGCTCCGGGCTTATACAAGCATGAGAAGCGCTTGATCATGCCGTTATTGGCTTCAAGCTCATTGTTGTTTTACTGTGGTGTGGCGTTCGCTTACTTCATTGTATTCCCGTTGGTATTTGGCTTTTTTACCGCCATATCATTAGGGGGAGTAGAGTTCGCAACCGACATATCGAGTTATCTTGATTTTGTGCTCGCGCTGTTCTTTGCCTTTGGTATCGCTTTTGAAGTGCCAGTCGCCATTATCTTGCTATGTTGGACGGGTGCAACGACACCTAAAGAACTGGCAGAGAAGCGTCCTTACATTGTTGTGGGCGCGTTTATTGTCGGTATGATGCTAACGCCGCCTGATATGATTTCGCAGACACTGTTGGCGATTCCAATGTGTATTCTGTTTGAGATTGGTCTGTTCTTCGCGCGTTTCTATGTGCGTAAACCAGATGCGGATGAAGAGGAAGAAGCGGAGTCTTAATTCGTAGATGCTTAATTCACAGATGCCATGTTCGCAGATGCTATAAAAGCCGTAGTCATTACGGATGAGCATGATCGTTAGAGTTCTTCAGTAAAAATCACATAATAAAAAAGCGGCCCTAGGCCGCTTTTTTATTATGTCTGTTTATCGAATCTTTAACTGATAACCACAGTTCTGACATATATAGAGCTCTTTGATGCCCCAAATTTTATGCCATAGAGTTCGATGTTGACGTTGTAAGTGTTGTGAATGATCACACATAATCAACTACCTCCATATGCAGGCGGTTGATAGTATACATATCACCTTGTTTTCTCAAATAAATTGAGGATAAATCCGTAATAATTACTTATTAATAGATTCGTCATAGATTAAACAATGATTTAGCATTGATGGTGGTTATATTTTCGACTTCTTCAAGGGTAATTCCGCGTAATTCAGCGATGCGTTTTGCCACCAGTTCAGTGTACGCGGGCTCGTTGCGTTTACCGCGATTCGGTGTTGGTGCTAAGTATGGGCAATCTGTCTCTAGGATGACGTAATTCATATCAAGATGTGGAATCACCTTATCCATCCCCGAGTTCTTAAAGGTCGATACGCCGCCTAAACCTAAATGAAAGCCTAGCTCGTTGATCGCTTGGGCTTCCTCTAAGCTACTGCCAAAACAGTGGAATACGCCGCGTAAGCTGCCATCTTGCTCTTTACGAAGCAGAGCAAGTGTCTCTTCAATGGAATCACGAGTGTGGATCACCACAGGTAGATCGAGCTCTTTTGCCCATTGTAGTTGAGTCACGAAAGCCATCTCTTGTTCAGCCTTAAAGGTTTTATCCCAGTACAAGTCGATACCAATCTCACCCACCGCGATAAAGTCATGTTTATCAAACCAAGCTCGAATGGTTTTGAGGGTTTGCTCGATATTCGCATCCACATAACAAGGGTGTAAGCCCATCATTGAACGACACACCTCAGGAAACTGAGCTTCCGTCGCGAGCATTGGCTCGATAGATTCTAAATCGATGTTCGGCAGCAGAATGGTATCAATACCTTGAGCAAGCGCGCGTTGCACGACTTGTTCGCGGTCTTCATCGAATTCGCTCGCGTAAATATGGGCATGGGTGTCGATCATTGTTGTGTCCTGAAAGCGGTCTTTTCTGAGTTGTCATGAGTATACGGCAGTGTGAGGAGAAGGTCATTTTTTGCCATTTATCCCTGTTTTTGAGTGGGTTTTATATTTTACTGTTAGCGTCCTGAGCCATCAGTGATATGCTTTTGCCTGTATTTAGCACTTTCATATCTGAGCATTTTGGTGCTTAGACTAGGCAAGGAGAATCTAGTGTCTGTTTCAATTCAAGGTCAATTCCCAGGTCGTCGTATGCGCCGTATGCGTAAGCACGACTTTAGCCGTCGCCTAATGGCAGAAAATCAATTGTCTGTGGATGACCTCATCTACCCAATGTTTATTCTTATGGGTAAAGAGCGTCGTGAACCTGTCGAGTCAATGCCAGGTGTTGAACGCCTGTCTATCGATCTTATGCTTGAGGAAGCGGATTACCTATCAAAATTGGGTGTTCCTGCAATTGCTCTGTTTCCGGTAGTGAACCAAGATGCTAAAAGTTTATGCGCGGCTGAAGCTCATAACTCAGAAGGTTTGGTACAACGAGCAGTACGCTTACTCAAAGAGCACGTGCCAAATATGGGTGTGATTACTGACGTAGCACTGGATCCGTTCACTACTCATGGTCAAGACGGCATCATCGATGAAGATGGTTACGTGATGAATGACGAGACGACTGAAGTCTTAATCAAGCAGGCTCTGTCTCATGCTGAAGCGGGTGCTGATGTGGTTGCACCGTCAGATATGATGGATGGCCGTATTGGTAAAATCCGTGAAGCGCTAGAAGAAGCTGGCTACATTCATACTCAAATCATGGCGTACTCTGCAAAATATGCATCGTGCTACTACGGCCCATTCCGTGATGCAGTTGGCAGTGCTTCGAACCTGAAAGGCGGTAACAAGAAGAACTACCAGATGGATCCAGCCAACAGCGATGAAGCGATTCATGAAGTCGCGATGGATCTTAATGAAGGTGCGGACATGGTGATGGTGAAACCAGGCATGCCTTACCTTGATATTGTTCGTCGTGTTAAGCACGAACTGCAAGCGCCTACGTTTGCTTACCAAGTGTCTGGTGAATACGCGATGCACAAAGCGGCGATTCAAAACGGCTGGCTGAAAGAGCGCGAAACCGTAATGGAATCACTGTTGTGCTTTAAGCGTGCTGGCGCTGATGGCATCCTGACGTATTTCGCTAAAGATGTCGCAGAGTGGCTTGCTGAAGATAACGCACAAGCTGCTGAGCACTTGCAAGGCAAGTAAGTACGATCAAGCAAACCATATGATCACCAAAGGGTTGGCCGTTGTGCCAGCCCTTTTGTTTTATGAGGATGAAACAAGATGTCTGTCATTGTGCGTGAAGGCTCATTAGAAGAGGTTGTTTCTGTTGTTGAACAGATTACCGAGTTCGCCAGAAAAGAGAGTGTAGCGTCTTTATCGGAGCGACTAGCGGGTAAAACAAGCCTGATCCTCGTTGCTGAAGAGGCGGGTGTGTTACTGGGTTTTAAGATCGGTTATGAATTGGATGAAAACACGTTTTACAGCTGGTTTGGGGGCGTGTTACCGATCGCAAGGAATAAAGGTGTTGCACAGGCGCAATTAGATATTCAAGAACAGTGGGTGAAGCAACAGGGCTACCAACAGCTGAAAGTGAAATCTCGTAACCTGTTTCCCGCGATGCTGCGTCTGTTATTGAAAAACGGTTACCTAATCGAAAAATTAGAAGAAAAAGAAGACATTAATTCCCATAGAATTCATTTTCTGAAGCAAATTTGAGCACTGTGGCTAACGGTTTATAAATTAAATGAGATTTATTATCATTTAAGTGTTGACTATTAAATGAGAATCATTATTATTAACTTCGTCTTAGGGAATGAGGAAATGTTCACAAGGATGTTAAGTACTCAAGTATTTACTTGGTTACCCAACAGAATTCTCGCGAACTTGTACTAAGTTCTTTTTGACACGACATTGCTCACATTGCTTCCAGTGTAATTTATAGCTTTTAGGTAAAGCTGTGGTATTCAATTTGAATGGCTTTACCGGTTTTTGCTAGGCGACATCTTCGGGTGTCGCTTTTTTTATACCTCCATTTCAACAAGATGCATATTTAGTGGCACGTTTTTTTATGAATAAAACGCCATCAGCATTCTTTTCCACAATGCAAGATCGAGAAAAGATCGTTGATCATATGTTCGATCTGTAATTTTATCGTTTATTTTCAGTGGTTTATTTGCATTTTTTCGGTGGTTTACCTTAGTTCTCAACAGGGTGGGTAAATAATATAAACAGAGTTATCCACAGAACGCTTGTGTCTAAGAACAAAAAATAACAACAAATCGATTATTACGAACACAACCGAGTGAACGGATACAGATCGACAACGTAGAATCCAACCAACAGACGTGGCATTCTTAACAGATAATTTCTGTACTTACTGGATTCACAAACATTATGGCTCGTATTCCTGATAATCCATTGATTCTGATCGATGGCTCTTCTTACCTATATCGCGCGTTCCATGCTTACCCTGGCACCATGAGCAATGGTGATATCCCAACGAATGCTGTTTATGGTGTGGTTAACATGCTACGCAGCATGATGCGTCAATTTGCTTCTGATCGTATTGCGGTTATTTTTGATGCGAAAGGGAAAACGTTCCGTGATGATATGTACCCAGAGTACAAAGCAAACCGCCCACCTATGCCTGACGATCTTCGTTGCCAGATAGAACCATTGCACAATGTGATTCGTGCGATGGGTTTGCCACTTATCTCTATTCCTGGCGTTGAAGCAGATGACGTGATTGGTACGTTGGCTTCTCAAGCTTCTGCGATGGGTATGCCTGTGCTTATCAGTACCGGTGATAAAGATATGGCGCAGTTGGTCGATGACAACGTTACCCTAATCAACACCATGACCAACGTGGTGATGGATCGTGAAGGTGTTATTGAGAAGTTTGGTATTCCGCCTGAGCTTATTATCGATTATCTCGCGTTGATGGGCGATAAAGTGGATAACATTCCGGGCATTCCAGGTGTTGGCGATAAGACTGCGACGGCATTGCTGCAAGGTATCGGTAGTATCGAAAAGTTGTATCAAAATCTTGATGACATTGCGGCGCTTGGTTTCCGTGGTTCGAAAACCATGGCTAAGAAGCTAGCTGATAATAAAGACAATGCTGATATGTCTTACCAGCTTGCGACGATTAAGTTAGATGTTGAACTTGAAGAGACACCAGAGTCACTCGTCAAAGCACAGCCAAATATCGACGAGCTGATCAAACTATACGGCCAACTGGTTTTCAAATCTTGGTTGAACGAGCTGCTTGAAGGTGGCAGTGGTGTGGTTGAGGCGGATGAAAGATCTGCAGCAACGGGAACTGGTGCGGTACGCAGCAGTGCTTCTGCAGCAACGTCTACCGTGGAGATGAATACGTCTGCCGTGACAATTGATCGCAGTAACTACGAAACGATTCTAGATGAAGCGTCATTCAATGTTTGGCTAGAAAAGCTTAAAGCAGCTGAATTGTTTGCTTTCGATACTGAAACAGACAGCTTAGATTACATGGTCGCGAACCTCGTTGGCTTGTCATTCGCAACCGAAGAAGGCGTTGCCGCTTACGTGCCGGTTGCTCATGATTACCTAGATGCACCGCAGCAACTGGACCGAGATTGGGTACTTGAACAGCTTAAGCCGATTCTTGAAGATGATACTCAAGCAAAAGTGGGTCAAAACCTGAAGTACGATATGAGTGTGCTAGCGCGCTACGGTATCGAGATGAAGGGCATCAAACACGACACTATGTTGGCTTCTTACGTTTTCAATAGCGTAGGTGGCAAGCACGACATGGACAGCCTAGCGCTACGCTTCCTACAGCATAGCTGCATCTCATTTGAGCAAATCGCAGGTAAAGGTAAGAAACAACTTACTTTCAACCAGATTGAGCTGGGTGAAGCGTCTCCGTACGCCGCAGAAGATGCTGACGTGACACTACGTCTGCATAACCGCCTGATGGAAAACATCGAGCAAGATGAAAAGCTTAAAACCATCTATGAAGAAATCGAAGTACCACTGATTCCTGTGATGTCTCGCATTGAGCGTACTGGCGTATTCATCGATGACATGCTGCTAGGGGCTCAATCACAAGAGATTGCGGTTCGTCTGGATGAGTTAGAGCAGAAAGCTTACGAGATTGCAGAGCAAGAGTTCAACATGAACTCGCCAAAACAGCTGCAAGCGATCCTGTTTGAAAAAATGGGTCTACCGGTTATCAAGAAAACGCCATCAGGTGCGCCTTCAACTAACGAAGAAGTGTTGCAAGAGCTGGCCCTTGATTACCCGTTGCCTAAGCTGATCATTGAGTATCGTGGCCTTGCGAAACTGAAGTCTACTTACACGGATAAACTGCCGAAGATGATCAACGCTGAAACGGGTCGCGTTCATACTTCTTACCACCAAGCGGTAACGGCAACCGGTCGTTTGTCTTCGACTGATCCAAACCTACAAAATATCCCAATTCGTAATGAAGAAGGTCGTCGTATTCGCCAAGCATTCGTTGCACAACATGGTTGGAAGATCCTAGCGGTCGATTACTCTCAAATTGAATTGCGTATCATGGCGCACCTATCGGGTGATAAAGCGCTGTTGGAAGCGTTCCAACAAGGCAAAGATATTCACGCGGCAACGGCTGCTGAGATTATCGGCGTGGCTATTGATCAAGTTACCACTGAACAGCGTCGTCGTGCTAAAGCCGTTAACTTCGGCCTTATCTACGGCATGAGTGCCTTTGGCTTGGCTAAGCAACTGGGTATTCCTCGTGGTGAAGCACAGCACTACATGGACACTTACTTTGAACGCTACCCTGGCGTAATGCAGTATATGGAAGACACACGCAGCGCGGCTTCAGAGCAAGGCTTCGTTGAAACCATTTACGGTCGTCGTTTGCACCTGCCTGAAATCCAATCTCGTAATGGCATGCGTCGTAAAGCCGCTGAACGTGCGGCGATCAATGCACCGATGCAAGGTACGGCAGCAGACATCATTAAGAAAGCGATGCTGTTAGTGGATGAATGGATTCAAGCGGAAGGCGATGGTCGTGTGAAGCTATTGATGCAAGTACACGATGAATTGGTATTTGAAGTTCAAGAGTCAGCTTTAGCCGAAATTGAAAGTAAAGTACAACAATTGATGGAGTCAGCCGCTAATCTAGAAGTACCGTTAGTCGCGGAAGCAGGCCACGGTGACAACTGGGATCAAGCCCACTAATCAGTTTTTGACCTTATTGAGTGAATTAGTATGAGCCAGTGCACAAACACTGGCTTTTTTTTGTCTCGAATAAAGTTGAGCCGTAAGAAGAATTTAAGTGTTTTAATAAAACATTCATGAAAAAAAACTACAAAAATTGTTTTCATTTCTGAGCAATTGTTGTACATTAAATCTTGTAGGGTACAGAGGTAAGATGTTCTATCTTTCAGACCTTTTGTTTCACGTTATTGGATTAGGCTGATTCAGCCGCCCCAGTCAGTATTTGACTGGGGCGTTTTTTCTTGTGCGAAATAAAAATATTTCTAACCTACTATTACTCCCGTAAACCCGCCCTTTTTAGTGTCTTTTCTTACGCTTTCTCAAGCACAGTGATAAACACCTGATTTGCCTTAGAGCTGGAACTCGATCAGCATTTGGTAATTTAAATCCGTCTCTAATTTGATTGTTTTATCATTTAAAATAACTTTTATTTTACAAGTTGCCGATAAAGGATTGATTGCTTACACCTTATTTATCAGTGTATTGAGTGGGTGAATGCTCAATGTAATCCATGATTTCTTGTTGTTTCTTAGTACTGTATTTCAGCGCTTCGGCGGTGATTTGGATGGATTGCGCCATAGAAGAGATATTGTTGGTCGCTTTCACCAAGGTTTGCTGCATGGGTTTTAGGATAAGTAGGTAGATGGCAGTCAAAGCGATAACAATGACAGCGATAACGCCTGCTAACGCAATGATGATCTTGGTCTGAATATCATCCAACAGCATTTGACTGGTCTTTTTAAAGGCGAGTCGAGATTGGTCTAAGGCTTGTGGGAGTTGATTGAGTGATGTCTTGGTAGAGCTCGCAAGCTTGTTGATGCTTTCAACGGTTTGGTTCAGAGCTTGTTGTTGGTCTTCACTAAGGTTGGGGTTGTTGACGATCGCCTGCAAAGATTGCGATATCACCTCAAGAGACTCACTCGCATCTTGAGCGTATTTTTCCATACCATCCAAGTCCAAGGTCATATCAACATTGATCAGTGGGGCTTGTTCTTGTTCTGCTTCAGAGGCGAACCCTGTCAATGAGACCAGCATGAGTGCAATGATGGCCAACGGTGTTTTCCACATGAGTATTCCTTTCTCATTGTTCTGTTTATTTAGATGTGTCTTTTAGTATGGTTCACTTCTCTCGTTTCTAACTGATTAATCTTGTCTTTAATTCTCAAGACTTAGGTTTAACTCACTAATTTTTGGGCAAAAAAATACCCCACCTATATAAGGAAGGGTATTAATAAGGCTAAATCACTTGCTGTAAGTGCTTTAACTTCTAATTATAGATAAAGCTATAGATAGAAGAACTACTCTGAGTCGTTGTGCTCTTCGTCCGCTAGCTCATCAATGATTTGATCAGCAAATACTGGGGCAAACCACTCATCCATCTTGGCACGCAGTTGATCAACGCCGATACCCTTCATTGAAGAGAAGACATCAACCGCAACATCACCACCGAAAGATTTCGCATCATTACGGATTTTCAGTAGCTGTGCTTTACGCGCACCACTTTTCAGTTTGTCTGCTTTTGTTAACAAAACTTGTACTGGGATGCGGCTATCGATAGCCCAGTAGATCATTTGTTGGTCAAGGTCTTTCATTGGGTGACGGATATCCATCAATACCACTAAACCTTTCAGGCTTTCACGTCGTTGTAGGTATTCGCCTAGCGACTTCTGCCATTTTTTCTTCATCTCAAGCGGGACTTGAGCAAAGCCATATCCTGGTAAATCGACGATATGACAACCGTCCGTTACCTTAAATAGGTTAATTAGCTGAGTTCGACCGGGTGTTTTACTGGTTTTCGCCAAGCCTTTTTGGTTTGTAACGCGATTTAGCGCGCTAGATTTACCAGCATTGGAGCGTCCTGCAAACGCAATTTCGATCCCTTCGTCTTCTGGTAAATGACGAATATCAGGTGCACTGGTAATGAAATGCGTGTTTTGATAATGAATTTTTACGCTCACTGTTAACTCCATCTCGACTTTGTGTAGTCGATTGATTACTTTTTTGTGAATTTGTGTAAAATAACCGTGCTCGGCATAAGGTCGCCTATTGTACCATGAGTGGCAACATAGAGTGGTACTGGAAGCTTGATAATTATAATGGAATGTCATGAAGAAATTAGCGCTAATTTTGAGTCTTTTAGCCAGCTGCTCAGTATGGGCTCAAGGTAGTATTGAAGCTGGTAAAGCCAAATCACAAACATGTGTTGCCTGCCACGGTGCTGACGGCAACAGTCTGATCACTCAGTACCCTAAGCTGGCTGGTCAACATGAGAAGTACCTAGAGAAGCAGTTAAAAGAGCTTAAGCTCGGTATGACGAGTGGTGGTAAGCAAGGTCGTAATGAACCTGTAATGGGTGCAATGGCGATGTCTTTATCTGAAGAAGATATGGCTGACCTAGCGGCATACTACGCATCTCTACCTATCTCGAACAACTCTACACCTGAAAATGTTGTAGATGAAGGTAAGGTTCTTTACACCGCTGGTAACGCAGAACGTGGTGTAACGGCGTGTATTGCTTGTCACGGTCCACGTGGTAACGGTACCGAGCTTTCTGGTTTCCCTAAGATTTCAGGCCAACACGCAGATTACATCAAGGCTCAACTTGAGAAATTCCGCGATGGTAGCCGTAATAACGACATGAATGCGATGATGCGTGATGTAGCTAAAAAGTTAACAGACGCAGATATTGATACCTTATCGAAGTACGTTGGTGGTTTACACTAATATGTCGGTTTCTTGTTCTTAGCCAGAACAAAGAAATGTACGTTCGAGCAAAATTGAAGAGACGCCCCAATCAGCAATGGTTGGGGCGTTTTCTTTTGTATTGATTTTATTTATGCGTTTTCATCTCATGTCTAATTTATAAATGTGTGATCGATTTGTGTACGAAAGTGTGAAGTCGCACTCTTGTAGTCTTTTTGTAACACGGTAAAGTAACCGCCATCAGCTAGGAGCTGACTTAGATATGGATGGTCATCTAGTCTAACGGTATAGACAGAAACGGATCAGGCTAGGACAGCCCAGCAACAAGGTGTTAGAAAAGGATAGCCAAAACTCATCAGGACGATGAACAACAAATAAATTTGGCATGGAAAGCACCAATAACAAATGGAGATTTGTGTACCAAGTTGAGTATACAAATTTTGGCCGATATAGGCAGATTTAGAGAGCGATAGGTTTTCCTATCGCTTTTTTTATTGATTTGATGAAAAAACACCCAATACCCCTCCACTATAAACTCAGTTTCTGGTATGTTTCGCATCCCTGTTTAAGGATGTGCTATGTATACTTGTCCCTTATGCCATCACCAAGGCGTGAATCACTATTTTGAAGACAAACGTAGAGCGTATCTACAATGTCAGCAATGTGAGCTGGTATTTGTTAAACCTGAACAAAGGTTAGAAGCAAAAGAAGAAAAAGCACACTATGATCTCCATGAGAACGATCCTAGTGATGCGGGCTACCGCCGCTTTTTATCTCGCATCGCGGATCCCTTAACAGACAAAATTTCATCTAACTCACAAGGGTTGGATTTTGGTTGTGGCCCAGGCCCTACGCTATCTATTATGTTAGAAGAAGCCGGACACACCATGGAGTTGTACGATATTTATTACCATCCAGAGGCTTCTGTGTTGGAGAAAACGTATGACTTTATGACTGCTACCGAAGTGATAGAGCACCTTTATCACCCAGACAAAGTGTGGCAGCAATGGTTGAATTTAGTTAAACCCAAGGGCTGGATTGGTCTTATGACTAAGCTAGTAATAGACGTAGATGCGTTTGCTGGTTGGCACTATAAGAATGACCCGACACATGTCGTCTTCTTTAGTCGTCAAACATTCCAGTTTTTGGCCGAGCGGGATAAGCTCGAACTAGAATTTTTTGGAAGTGATGTAATTTTACTGAGGAAAGTGCAGTAATGGGTCGTAGTAAGAAATCAAGAAAGCCGGGAGCACTTGGCGCTCCTGAACCTATGGTAACAAGAAACCGTAGTGAATCTGATGTTGAAGGTCGTGAACGCAAGCGTGTTAAAAAGCGCAAAGGTCTTAAATCTGGCAGCCGTCACTCAGATGGTAGCGAAGCGAGACAGCGTAAAGCTGCACAAGATCGTGACCCTCGTTTAGGCAGCAAGAAAAAAATTCCGCTGATTGTTGAACCGGCTAAGAAGCCGACGAAACAAGAGCGTAAGCTATCTAACGAACAAGAGTTAGAGATGCTTGAGAATGATGCTCAACTGAACACATTGTTAGATCGTATCGAAAATGGTGAAAACCTAGGTGCTGGTCTACAGAAGTTCGTTGATGAAAAACTTGATCGTATTGAGCACCTAATGGGCCGTCTAGGTCTGCTAGAGCCAGAAGACGATGAAGAAGAGACCTTCGAAGAAGCGCCGGTTGTCTCTAAGAAGAAAGCAAGCTCTGACGAAGACTTGCTATCTCAATTCGAAGATTTCGACTTAGACAGCTTTAAAGGTTAATAGCCAATGAACGTAACCTTATTAGCAATTGCTGGTGGAATTATCATTCTCGGCTTGGGCTCTTACGCAGGTTACCTTCTACTTCAAGTGAAGAAGCAGACGGAGTTGCAAAAGCAGCATCAAGCACTTGCCATTGAAAAACGTAACGCGACGATTTACGAAAACGTAAATACTTTGTGCTTAGCGGGTATTCAAGGCCAGTGTGACTTACCTGAGATCAGTATCCGAGTGTGTATCATTATGGATAACGTTCAGGGTGATGAGCGTGTCGATTTTGATTCTGAGTATCCTGCTCTTTTTGAGCTGTACCATATCGTAAAAGATATGGCTCGCGGAGACGGAAGGCAGGAACTGACGAAGAAAGAGCGCATGCAGCAGAATCTCACACGCCATAAGGCGGAGACTCGCTTGAATGATGCGGTCATTGAAGATTTGAAAAGGTTGCAGGAGAAGGTTAAGCCTCTCAACAACCAAATCAACATTCAGATGATCTAGTCACTAAGACTTTTAAATATAGAGGCTTGTTTAACATTCCGTTTTTAGACGCGCTGCTTTTAATACCTATGCATTTAAGACTTTTCATCTTAAATGCATCTTGTTTTTAAGTCGCCTTATCTTTTAATAGACAATGTTAAATGAGCCTTCTTACCTTTTGCGTCTCGTTAATCCCGACGCTTTGTTAGTGATCAAGCTAGCAGTTCTGAGTTTTTGTCTGAAAAATTGATTTTGTCTTGGAACGACCTTACTGGTCGTGTGGCAAAATAACCCGTCTATATTTTAATGTATGTAAAATGATTTGAGAGACCTTAGGTTCTCGCGGATCTAAATTGGAATTACCGCTATGTCGAGCAAGCCAGTAACAACGAATCAGCAAATCGTTTGGGATCAAGAGATCTTAAACAAGTACAACTATTCGGGACCTCGTTACACTTCATATCCAACAGCGTTGGAGTTTCATGAAGCGTTTACCGTCGCTGATTACGACATGGCGTGTACTCAGTACCCTGAGCGTCCACTCTCTCTTTACGTGCATATCCCGTTCTGTCATAAGCTTTGTTACTACTGTGGTTGTAATAAAGTCATTACTCGTCACTCGCATAAAGCGGATGAGTACTTAGATGTGATTGAACATGAAATCCGCCAGCGCGCCTCTTTGTTGAATGGCCGTCAAGTGACGCAATTGCACTTCGGTGGTGGTACGCCAACGTTCTTGACCAAAACACAAATTACTCGCTTGATGATGATTCTGCGTGAGGAATTTAATTTCACTGCTGACGCTGAAATCAGTATTGAAGTTGACCCGCGTGAGATTGAGCTAGACGTACTTGACCACCTGCGTAACGAAGGCTTCAATCGCCTGAGCATTGGTGTGCAAGACTTCAATAAAGAAGTGCAGAAACTGGTTAACCGTGAGCAAGATGAAGAGTTCATCATTGCGATGGTTAAACGTGCGAAAGAGCTAGGCTTCCGTTCTACCAACCTTGACTTGATCTACGGCCTACCAAAGCAGACTCAAGCTTTGTTCGCGGAAACATTGAAGCAAGTGTTAGAAATGAAACCGGGTCGTTTATCGGTATTTAACTACGCACACATGCCGCAACTGTTTGCCGCGCAGCGTAAGATTAAAGATGAAGACCTACCTGAACCAAAAGAGAAAATGGCCATCCTCCAAGATACCATTGAGACTTTAACGGGCGCGGGCTACCAGTTTATTGGTATGGATCACTTTGCTCTGCCTGAAGACGAGCTAGCAGTAGCACAGCGTGAAGGTATTCTGCATCGTAACTTCCAAGGCTACACGACCCAAGGTGAAGCTGACCTAATTGGTTTCGGTGTTTCTGCTATCTCAATGGTCGGTGATGCTTACGCTCAAAACCAGAAAGAGCTGAAGAAGTACTACGCTCAAGTGAATGACCTGCGCCACGCGCTTTGGAAAGGTGTTGCTCTAGACAGTGATGACCTTCTACGTCGTGAAGTGATCAAACAGCTTATCTGTAACTTTAAGCTTGATAAAACCATGATCGAATCTGAGTTCTCGGTTAACTTTAATCGTTACTTCAAAGAAGATTTAGGGCTACTGCAAACCTTCATCAACGATGAGTTGGTTGAAGTCGACGACAAAGAAATCCGCGTGACTTTGCGTGGCCGTTTGCTGATTCGTAACATCTGTATGTGTTTCGATAAATACCTACGTGCTAAGGCTCGCCAACAGCAGTTCTCTCGTGTGATTTAATCGTTCGATTGAGAATAAAAACATAAAAAATGCCAGCATCATGCTGGCATTTTTGTATCTGTGTCTTGCTAACAGAAGACTTTCTACCTGACTAGGTGACACCCTTTTTGGTGCTTTGTTTACTTTTGGTCATTTGTTTGGCTTCGTTATTCGGTTGAGCGTTGGCATTCTTTTGAACATTGATGAGATCGGTTGGCCACTGATCAAACGGAACTGGACGACTGTATAAGAAGCCTTGAGCCAGTGGGCATTTTAGTTGCTTGAGGAGTTCTGCCTGTTGCTGTGTTTCAACGCCTTCTGCCACTAAGCTCACTTTGAAACCTTTGGTGATGTTAACGATGGCCGCGACGATTGAGCTGTCTAGGTTCTCTTTTTCGAGCTTGCTGACGAAGCTACGATCGATCTTTAAGCAATCAAATGGCAGTTTGTGTAAATAAGCCAGTGACGAATAGCCGGTACCAAAGTCATCAATTGCAATCGAGATGCCTAATGCTTTTAGCGTCAGCATGTTATCGATGATGGCTGGGTCATTGTCGACGATGCGTGACTCAGTGATCTCAAGTGTCAGGTTACTTGCTGGTAGCTTGGTGTCACGTAGCGTGCCTTTTACTTGTTCAACAAAGCCACTTTCACTCAGTTGATCGACCGACAGGTTGACGTGAATAGAGAAGTCCTTGCTCCATTTTCCTGACTCAATCGCGATGGCAGTATCTCGACACGACTTATGTAGAATTTGCTTGCCGATATCGTAAATCAGCCCGCTCTCTTCAGCGAGAGGAATGAATTCAAGCGGTGAAATTACGCCTTCATCGGCTATCCAGCGTGCTAAAGCTTCAGCCCCAATGGTCGATCCGGATTCTAGATCAATAATAGGTTGATAGAAGGGTTCGAACTGTTGAAGTTCAATCGCTCGGTTCATCCGCGCCAGCATCTTAGTGCGATGTCTTGATGCTTTACCCATCTCAGGGCTGTAAATGCTGACACTAGCTTTGTCCTGTTTTGCGTTGCTCAAAGCAATGCTACTACTACGCAGCAATAGCGCAATGTCGTGGACGTTAGATACACCGACGACGCCCATCGATACCTTAATGACGACACTTTCTGATTCCATTGAAAATGGGGAAGCAAAGGTTTGAAGCAAGCGATTCGTCAGTAGTTGAGCTTCCTCGCTTTGGATGACGTTCGGGGCGTAAATGGCGAATTCATCACCGCCAGTGCGAGCTAATAGGTACTCGGATGGCAATGTGCCTCTTAAACGAGCGGCCGCAATGATAAGCAATTGGTCACCATTGTAATGACCAAGGCTGTCATTGATGTCTCGGAAGCGATCAATACCCACTAAATAAAGTGTGCCTTTTTCGTTTGCAGGGTTTTTCTTGGCAGCGTCGATAAAGCCTTCGCGGCTGTATAGCTTGGTTAATGAGTCATAGGTAAGCTGAGACTGCAATGCTTGAAAGGAAGCCTTTAAGTTGTTGGCCATTTCATTGAATGACTCCACCAACATGCTGGTTTCATAGATATGCCCTGTCTTTGGCATGCTCGTGTCCCAATCGCCTTTAGCAAGACGCTTTGCCGCATCCGCTGTTGAGGTGATGGGTTGGGTTACGCGATTAAAGGCAATTAACCCAGCAATGACACCAATGCAACTCAGCGCTAGCCCGAGCAACCAACTGTTTCTTTGGTTTTCAGGTAACTCACCGAGTAGGTTGCTTTCAGGGATCGACATACCAATAAACCAAGTGATGCCGTGCTCATCTTCATAAGGGGTGATCTGGTTGAAGTATCGTTCGTTGTCTAGGCGGAAGCTAAAGCGCTGCACGCCCAAATTATCGATTAGGTGAAATTGGTCTACGTAGCTAGCACTTTCACGTATTACCGGGTTAGCACTCTCTGATGCCAGTAAGCGTTGGCCCTTATTGGTTTTCCCTGTTCCCCAAGAGACCACGCTACCTCCGCCTGAGTGAGCGACCAAGCGTTGCTGTTTATCAATGATATAAACAGAGGCATCCGTTTTATCTTTGAGTTCTTTGAGAAATGCATTGAAGGTATTGATCTTAATGTCGCTAACGACGACGGCTTTGAATTCGTTGTCATCATAGATAGGGGCGAGGGCAGATAAGGTGATCTCTTGGCGTTCATCTGCATTGGCATAAATTGGCGACCATACAGCCTTTTTTTGCGTCGAAACGGGTGTGTACCAAGGGCGGACTCTCGGGTCGTAACCTGAAATCACAGATCGAATGTCTTCGCTGATCTTGCTTCCACGGTAAATGACCAGCTGATCGCTAGTACGCTCGTCTTGTACCATCAAGGTATAGCCGTTGTTAGCTTCTTTACGAAAACCGACATAGTTACCATCTTCAGAACCAAAGCCGATCACATCGAGTTGAGGTATAGCAGTGAAATGGTCTGAAAACGTATAAAGAATGTAGTCTTGGACCTTGCTAAGGTTTCCCGCTTGGTAAAGGTGGTGGTAGCCGATGTTATGGCTGAGCGAGAGGTTCGCGTGAAATGGCTTTTCTAAAAAGTTGGACAGGCTTTGATGAACATGGTCAGTAAGTGATGTTAGTTGGCGTGCACTAACATCACTCACCATCTCTTTGTAGCTTTGCTTTTGAGTGAAAACCATTACGCTCATAGTGAACAGAAAAATCATCACGAATGGCAGAACCACAGCAGTTCTCAAGGTAATTTGTGTTTTCAAAGACATCTTTAGCTACAACTTTAGTGGATGGCATACCTTAATTGTACCGACACTATTCAAACCAAGCGACCCTTTTTTGGTTAAAAAAGTAGCTGCATCGAGAGTCATATAAGGTCTAGTACAGTTCTTTTAGTTTACGAGTTAGGGTGTTTCTTCCCCAACCTAAAACCTTGGCTGCATCCTGTTTATGACCATTGGTATGGTTGAGTGCAGCCTCTAGCAGTATACGTTCAAACTCTGGCAGCGCATAAGTTAGTAGCTCTTTTTCTCCTGAATCAAGCGCACACTTTGCCCAATTAGCGAGCAGTTGTTGCCAGTTGTCTCCAGTCCCTGAGGTCGTCACCACTTTTTCTTCCAACAGTTCAGGAGGCAAGTCTGAAGGGAGTATTTCACTGCCGCTCGCCATGACTGTGAGCCAACGACAGATGTTCTCAAGCTGACGTACGTTACCCGGCCAATTTAGCTGATTGAGCTTCATGATGGTCTCTGAGTGCAGTGTCTTCACTTCTACACCAAGCTCTTCAGCGGCGGATGCTAGGAAGTGGTGAGTCAGCTTTTCAATGTCCTGTTTACGTTCGCGCAGTGCCGGAATATGGATTCGGATAACGTTCAGTCGATGGAAAAGGTCTTCACGGAAACCACCGTCATGCACCAAGCGCTCAAGATCTTGGTGGGTTGCTGCAACGATACGAACATCAACCTTAACCGCAGAATGCCCACCTACGCGATAAAATTGGCCATCAGAAAGCACGCGCAGTAGTCGAGTCTGAATATCGAGTGGCATATCGCCTATTTCATCAAGAAACAGAGTACCGCCGTTGGCTTGTTCGAATCGTCCTTGGCGAACACTGTTAGCGCCAGTAAAAGCGCCTTTCTCGTGGCCAAACAGCTCTGATTCGATCAAGTCTTTAGGGATTGCCGCCATGTTTAACGCAATGAATGGCTTTTTAGCTCTTGGGCTGTGACGATGCAGCGCGTGCGCGACTAATTCTTTACCAGTCCCCGATTCACCATTAATAAGAACCGAAATGGATGAACGAGACAAACGGCCAATAGCTCGGAAAACTTCCTGCATTGCTGGTGCTTCACCGATGATTTCTGGTGCGTTGGTCTCTTCGGCTACTTCGCTGGCTTGTTCTCGCTTTTGCTCTTGGCTGTGTGCGATGGCTCGCTCTACTAGAGTCAGTGTCTCATCAATATCAAACGGCTTAGGCAGATACTCAAAAGCCCCTTTTTGATAAGCGTTCACCGCTGCATCGAGGTCTGAGTGCGCGGTCATAATGATCACTGGCAGGTCGGGAGAGCGCTGGTGAACTTGGTGTAACAGCTCAATCCCGTCAATGCCAGGCATGCGAATGTCGGACACCAAAACGTCTGGTGTCTCGCGCTCAAGAGCAAGCAATACGCTCTCAGCATCAGCAAATGTTTCGCACTTTATATCCGCAGATGAAAGTGTTTTCTCTACGACCCAGCGTATAGAACTGTCGTCATCAACGACCCAAACGTATCCCTTACTCATAATTCAATTCCTTTGCAGCCAAATCTATTGTGATAATCATTGTTGTTTTTATGATGTCTTTAATCTTTGTGTTACCGAGTTAAGCCTTTCGTCTCGCTGTCCAATCGCGAGGTTCTGTTGACCTAAATGGGTAGGTAAATCGTGAATGTGGTGTTACCCGGCCAGCTCTCAACATCAATTTTTCCATTGTGCTGATCGATCAGGTTTTGAGAAATCGATAGTCCCAGCCCTGTGCCACCCTCTCGTCCGCTGACCATCGGGTAAAACAGCGTGTCTTTTAAATCATCGGGGATGCCGGGGCCGTTATCGCTGATCTCAATGCGCGCTGCGAGTTTGTGTCGCTGCCCATGAATATTGGCTTGATGCACCGTTCTGGTGCGAATGGTGATTTTCCCTGATTCTTGGGCCTTTAAAATCTGCGCCGCGTTGCTCACGATATTGAGCATCGCTTGTTCAACTTGTGCTGAATCCATCAGAATGTCCGGTAAGCTCGGGTCGTAATCTCGTTCGATGGCGAGCGTTGAACCCGACTCGAGTTCTACGAGCTGCCTGACTTTCTCAAGTATCTGGTGTAGGTTCTCTTCTGACTTGGTCCCCGGTTTTTGAGGACCAAGCAGGCGATCGACTAACGCTCTTAGGCGGTCGGCTTGCTCAATAATGATCTGTGTATATTCATTAAGAGACTGATCAGGAAGCATTTTCCCAAGTAACTGCGCCGCACCTCTTAAGCCACCGAGTGGGTTCTTAATCTCATGTGCTAACCCGCGCACCAACAGCTTAGCTGCTTGTTGTTGTGCGTGTTGGTTGAGCTCTTGGCTGAGGCGTCTTTGCTGGTCTATCTTGCGCATCTCAACCAATAACAGCGTCTCTCGTTGCCAAGAGATTGGGCTAACCGTGACTTCAAGCATCAGTGGGCGGTTATCAACAACGAAGGTAACGTCACTGTCGGTAATGCTCTGGCCACTTTGTAGCGGTTGCGTCAGAAGCGCCAAATCCAGTGAGGCGTGTTGAATAAGTTGGCTCAGTGGATGATCGACGATGCGTCGCGCGCTTTGTGAAAAGAGTTGTTCAGCCGCCGGGTTGGCGTATCGGACATACAGTTGCTCATCGAGCATCAATGTTGAAGTCACCATATTGTCGAGAATGGCGCTGGAAAGATGATGTGTATCTATGCTGTCGCTTTTGGCTGATCGATTCACTATTTCGTCCTTGAACTGGTGTTTTTCTCACTGCACCAAATTGGTGCGTAGCTAAGTTCAAGTATGGCGCATATCAACCAGAAGCTAAAGATAATTCATTAGAGTCGCTGAAAGCTGCTTCGATTAGGTGAAAAGTAGAGGTAATTCAGTCTCTTTTAACACATTGGCCTACTTGAGCGTCGCTCGATGTAAATACACGGTGACTGGACTAGTAGATGCAATAAGCTTGCCGCTTCTATGTGCTTGAATTGCAATGGTGTGAGTACCTCGATCGATACCTTTCAGTTCCCAATTCGGTTGGGTTTGTGGTGCGCCATAACGACGACCATCGAGCATCAATTGCAACTGTTCTCCAATACCAAGTTTGCGGCTAAGTTCTATTTGAACAGGGATTAAGCCACGGTTGCTACGGATGGTTTGGTCATGAACGGGAGTCAGCATGGTGAGGGCTAGTTGAGCTGGTGCCTCACGTTTCGTGCTTTCTTTTTTCCCCTGAGCCTGAGCTGGCGTTGCCGTTTTAGTTGTAGATGAAGCTGCAGCATCAACGGGCGTCGAGGCTTCAAATTTAGGAGCCGGCGCTGATGCTTGCACATCCGGTAGGCGAAGAGATTTGGCATCTTGGTCGGTAGGGGTATCACTAAAGTGGAGAACACCATCCTCATCCACCCAGGTATACACCGTTTGAGCAGAGCACGAGATCGCGACTGTTAACCCGATCAGGAACAGTATATTTTTCATATCTTTAGCCTCTTTTCACCGCTAGGTGATTTCACGTTTGGCGTTGGTTTTGTTATTGATTTTATTGTATTTATAGCTGCAGCCTCTGAGGGCTTTTGTCTAAGGTATGGTACGAGGAAGCAGGGAGAGGGAGTATATAAAAAAGGCCCGCCTGCGAGGCGAGCCTAATATTTAGTCAGCGATTCTTACAAGGTTGCAGTAAGAAATGGCTTATCCCTACAGGAGATTAAACTGAGTAGTACAGTTCAAACTCAAGTGGGTGTGTTGCCATGTTCACGCGTTGTACGTCGTCAGATTTCAGTGTGATGTAAGAATCAATGAAATCGTCAGAGAATACGCCGCCAGCTGTTAGGAACTCACGATCGTCGTCTAGTGCTTTAAGCGCTACTTCTAGAGATTCAGCAACGGTTGGGATTTCAGCCGCTTCTTCTGCTGGAAGGTCGTATAGATCTTTATCCATAGCTTCGCCTGGGTGGATCTTGTTCTTGATACCGTCAAGGCCAGCCATCAGCATTGCTGAGTAACATAGGTATGGGTTCGCTGCTGGGTCACCAAAACGTAGCTCGATACGACGTGCTTTCGGGCTTGGTACTACTGGGATACGGATAGAAGCAGAACGGTTACGTGCTGAGTAAGCAAGCATTACCGGAGCTTCAAAACCAGGTACAAGACGCTTGTACGAGTTAGTTGACGGGTTAGCAAATGCGTTGATTGCACGAGCGTGCTTGATTACACCACCGATGTAGTAAAGCGCCATTTCAGATAGGCCGCCGTACTTATCACCAGCAAACAGGTTAACGCCGTCTTTTGCTAGAGATTGGTGAACGTGCATACCAGAACCGTTGTCACCAACTAGTGGCTTAGGCATGAATGTCGCTGTTTTACCAAATGCGTGAGCAACGTTGTGTACAACGTACTTGTAGATTTGAGTCTCATCCGCTTTTGTTGTTAGCGTGTTGAAGCGAGTTGCGATTTCGTTTTGACCCGCAGTTGCTACTTCGTGGTGGTGAGCTTCAACTACTAGGCCCATCTCTTCCATTACTAGACACATTGCTGAACGGATGTCTTGAGATGAATCTACAGGAGCTACTGGGAAGTAACCGCCTTTAACGCCAGGACGGTGACCTTTGTTACCGCCTTCGATGTCAGAACCTGTGTTCCAAGCTGCTTCTACATCATCAATCTTGAAGAAAGAACCAGACATGTCGTTTGAGAACTTAACGTCATCGAATAGGAAAAATTCTGGCTCTGGACCAACTAGAACTGTGTCTGCGATACCCGTAGAACGTAGGTATTCTTCAGAACGCTTAGCGATAGAGCGTGGGTCACGGTCGTAGCCTTGCATTGTTGCAGGCTCAAGGATGTCACAACGGATGTTTAGCGTTGCATCTTCTGTGAATGGGTCCAGTACAGCTGAAGCTGCGTCTGGCATCATTACCATGTCAGATTCGTTAATGCCTTTCCAACCAGCTACTGAAGAGCCGTCAAACATTTTACCTTCTTCGAAGAAGTCTGCATCAACTTGGTGAGAAGGAATAGAGATGTGCTGCTCTTTACCTTTTGTATCAGTAAAACGTAAGTCGATAAATTTAACTTCGTTCTCTTGGATCAGGGATAGTACATTTTCTACTGACATCTTGGATAACCTCCAGTGTTATTAATTCGGTATTAGCTCGATTCGGTTGAAACTAGCATTGATTAATGTCTATAAGTGCATTAATCGATGCTGATTTATCTATAGCCAAAAACGTGCCAAAAAAATTATTCCATTAATTTCAATGATTTACTTGTTTTCTTGTTTCGTTAACTTTGGTTTTTGCACCAAAATGATCTTCTAATGCACCTTGTTGGTGCAACTGCTTGTCTGTGCACCAATATGAAACATAAGCGAGCACCATTCAGCAATGAATTGCCTAAGTTGTCAATCCACTTTTGTTATTTTGCCGGAGATTTGGCTGTCTATCTTGCGGCGGATGCTTTTTTAGAATCCTACGAATTAGGCTGTTAGATACTGTACTGAATCAAAGTTAAGCGGATATGAATCGCTAATAAAGAAAAAAGCCTTGGTTGAGATCACATATTTCTGGGTTTTTGTCTAAAATCTGGTATATTATTGACCGTTTTTTAAATCAAGCTAGCGGTTATTATCCAAACTTTTGAGATAATTGACGGCTACCTTTTATGAGTGAATCGAGAATCCATGTCTACTCCACAGATTGATAAGTTAAGAAATATCGCGATCATCGCGCACGTTGACCACGGTAAAACGACTTTGGTTGATAAACTACTACAACAGTCAGGCACTCTTGAGTCTCGTGGTGAAGCTGAAGAGCGTGTCATGGATTCGAATGACATCGAAAAAGAGCGTGGCATTACAATCCTTGCTAAGAACACAGCAATTGACTGGAATGATTACCGTATCAACATCGTAGATACCCCTGGACACGCGGACTTCGGTGGTGAAGTTGAACGTATCATGTCTATGGTTGATTCAGTTCTTCTGATCGTTGATGCAGTTGATGGCCCAATGCCTCAAACTCGTTTCGTAACGCAAAAAGCTTTCGCACACGGCCTTAAGCCAATCGTTGTTATCAACAAGATTGACCGTCCTGGTGCTCGTCCTGATTGGGTTATGGACCAAGTATTTGACTTGTTCGACAACCTAGGCGCGACTGATGAGCAACTAGACTTTACTGTTGTTTACGCTTCAGCTCTAAACGGTTGGGCAACAATGGAAGAAGGCGAAGTTGGCACAGACATGGAACCATTGTTCCAAGCTGTTGTTGATACAGTAGAAGCACCTGCAGTTGACCTTGAAGGTCCACTTCAAATGCAAATTTCGCAACTTGATTACAGCTCTTACGTAGGTGTTATCGGTGTTGCTCGTGTTACTCGTGGTTCTGTTAAGCCAAACCAACAAGTAACTATCGTGAATGCTGAAGGCAAAAAACGTAACGGTAAAGTAGGTACTGTACTTGGTTACCTAGGTCTTGAGCGTCACGAAGTAGAACAAGCTAACGCTGGCGACATCATTGCAATCACAGGTCTTGGTGAACTGAAAATTTCAGACACTATCTGTGACGTAAACAATGTTGAAGCAATGGAACCACTGTCTGTTGATGAACCAACAGTAACAATGACTTTCCAAGTAAACACTTCTCCGTTCGCGGGTAAAGAAGGTAAGTTTGTAACTTCACGTAACATCCTTGAGCGTCTTGAAAAAGAATTGGTTCATAACGTTGCACTACGTGTTGAAGAAACTGAAAGTCCAGACCGTTTCCGCGTATCAGGCCGTGGTGAGCTTCACCTTTCTATCCTGATCGAAAACATGCGTCGTGAAGGTTTCGAGCTAGCAGTATCTCGTCCAGAAGTAATCATCAAAGAAGAAGATGGTCAGAAAATGGAACCGTTCGAAACGGTTACTATCGATGTAGTTGAAGAGCACCAAGGTGCGATCATGGAAAGCATCGGTCTACGTAAGGGTGAGCTAACAGATATGGCACCAGATGGTAAAGGCCGTGTTCGCATGGACTTCATGATGCCTTCTCGTGGTCTTATCGGTTTCCAAACTGAATTCCTTACAATGACGTCTGGTTCTGGTCTTATTTACCACTCGTTCGATCACTACGGTCCTTACAAAGGCGGTATCATTGGTCAGCGTAACAACGGTGTTCTAATTTCGAACGCAACGGGTAAAGCACTGACTTACGCATTGTTCTTCCTTCAAGCTCGTGGTCGTCTATTCACAGAGCACGCTGATGAAGTTTATGAAGGTCAAGTAATCGGTATTCACAACCGTTCAAACGACCTGACAGTAAACTGTCTGAAAGGTAAGCAACTAACGAACGTTCGTGCATCTGGTACTGATGAAGCACAAGTTCTTTCTCCACCGATCAAGCACACTCTAGAGCAAGCTCTTGAGTTTATCGATGAAGATGAACTAGTAGAAGTAACGCCACTAAACGTACGTATCCGTAAGAAACTTCTTACTGAAAACGACCGTAAGCGTGCAGCACGTCCAGCTAAGGCTTAATTGCCAGCTGACTAGCTTCTAGCTATCAAGCAATACGTTTTAGAATAAGTAAGAAAGCCCCGAGTAGCCTAGCTGCTCGGGGCTTTTGTTTTATGTGGTGTTGGAGTAGATACGAGTAAACGAGATGCGAGATACGAAGAGCGTGTTCCATATTTATTTATCGAATCGTCATTCCAGAATTGAGGGACGAGATATCTGGAATCTTTCTTTTACGGCATCCAAGAGATTCCCTATCACGTTCGTTCCTCACTGTAGGGAATGACGGAAGTTTGTTTAGATGCGGGTAAACGAGATGCGAGATACGAAGAGCATTTAAGTATTCGTCATCCTCAAGAGGGAGGGACGACCGAGTGGGGATCTAGCTTGTGATACCAAGGTGGCTTTTAACAAATAGAGCCCGCTCTTCGACTGACATAAATGGCACCTCGATAATCTCATACCCAAGCTCTTGATAGACTCTGACTAACGCGTGGTGAATCTCTAATGCCTCTTCAAACGGATAAGGCCTCACATCATCTTGTACGTAAATCGATGCCTCAGGGCGACAGAACAAGGCTTGTGAGTGATAGCCTTGGCTAGCTTCTCGGTAGACTTCGTCAATCTTAAGGTTCGCCTGAGTTAAGTAACCGCAGATATCTGGAATGGCGCGATCGAGAAACGCAACCGGATGCTGGTTGGCCTGTTCCTTTTGCTCATTCATGACAGTGAGACACAGGCGAGCAAAGCCCGGTAGGTCTAACCAAGGTAAGATACCGTTCTCAAGTTGGCTCTGCTGTTCTATTAACTGGCGAGAGGACTCAGTGAAGGTTGGGTAACCCATGTCACCCAAGGCATTAATCAGTGTTGTCTTCCCAGCTCCGGGGCCGCCAGTAATAATGATAGGTTGCATCGTGTTCTTTATCTGTAGCGCTACTTCTGGTTCAGTTGAGCTAGGAACTTATCCGATTCTGCTATTGCAGCATTCATCTGTTCTATCGCGTAGGCGATGTCTTTTTCTAAGCTCATAAATTCGCCCTGCAACGAACCGACAGCACTCGCATTGAGGTTATGCTTTAGATAAAGCGTATTGTCGCGAAGGGTGTTGAGTACCGGGTCCATTTTCTTCTCAGCGCGTTTCATTGCTGAAAGCATGGTCTTGTAAGACGATTGGGTTTCTCGCAGTTTTTGTTCACTCGAACGGCGCAGTGAAGCACTGGTGTAGAGGTCTAACTCGCTCTGCCATTCTGCAAACAGCGCATCTGACACGTCTTCAATCGCAGCAATGCGATCACTGACATTTTGTGCGGCTTTCTCGCTGTCTTGGTATTTATCGTTGATTTGGTTGTACATATCTTCAAGGTCGCCGCCACTGAAGTTCGTCAGGCTACTCAAGGCTTCAAGTGCGCTAGTAAACTCTTCCTGAGCATCCTGCTGCGACTCTTTAGCGTCTTCCACTCTATCGACCATAATGTCACGCTTGTGGTAACCCACTTGCTCCATGGCGGAGTAATAAGCTGATTGGCATCCAGTAAGAGTAAAAATAGAGAGGACTATAACTATTAAATAAGGCATCCTAGTTTCCTATAGTTAAATAAAGGAATATTAATTAGGACTATGAACGAGTTACCAGGGAGTTACAAGTTGAAGATAAAAAACGCAGTCACAGGGAGCATTCAGTTTTCCCGCTATCTTTTGGCGCGAATGACGCACGATAGGGTCAATGTGAATGCGGGTTACTTGGCGTACATTACTTTGCTCTCGATCGTACCGATGTTGACGGTTTTGCTCTCTATCTTATCGTCATTTTCAGTCTTTGCTGATGTTGGCCTAGTGATTCAAAACTTCGTTATTACCAACTTTGTTCCAGCATCTGGGGATGCGGTGCATGGTGCTCTACTCGAGTTCGTTGCCAATACCGGAAAAATGACAGCGGTGGGCAGTGTGTTCCTATTCATTGCGGCATTGATGCTGATCTCCAACATCGATAAGAACCTTAACTACATCTGGCGAGTAACAGAAAAGCGTCGGGCCGTATTGTCCTTTTCAATGTATTGGATGGTGCTAACGCTTGGACCTATTTTGATTGGGGCGAGCATTGCTGCAACGTCGTATGTGACATCATTGAACTTGTTACAAAACGAAGTCGTGTCGAGTGCCTTTAATACCGTGATTCGCAAGCTCCCTTTGATTACCTCATTCTTTGCGTTTTTCGGTCTGTATCTGTTGGTTCCCAACAAAAAGATACACTTTTCTCATGCGGCAGCGGGCTCTCTGGTTGCGGCTCTGTTGTTCGAACTCAGTAAGAAAGGCTTCGCGGCTTACATTACTCAATTCCCTTCTTACCAATTGATTTATGGCGCATTAGCGGCGATTCCCATTCTTTTTGTCTGGGTGTATTTGTGCTGGTTGATTGTGTTGGTGGGTGCTGAGGTGACGGCCGCGTTGGGCGAGCAGGAACAGTGGAGTGACTCTCAAGAAATGGTACACTCGTCGGATAAAGAAAAAATCACAGAGCAAGGAAACAACAGTGATAGCACTGATCCAGAGAGTAAGTGAAGCTGCCGTCCGTGTTGATGGCGAAGTAGTGGGTGAGATTGAGCAAGGCTTATTGGTTCTGTTAGGCGTAGAAAAAGGTGATGACGAAGCCAAAGCCAAACGTTTGATGGAACGAGTGACCACTTATCGTGTCTTTGGAGATGAAGACGATAAAATGAATCTCAATGTAAAGCAGGTAGAAGGTAAGGTATTAGTGGTTTCTCAATTCACTCTGCCAGCTGATACCAAAAAAGGCACACGAGCAGGATTTTCTCGTGGTGCTCACCCAGAAGATGCAGAGCGTCTTTACAACTATTTCTCTGACCAGTGTGAATCAGTGTTGCCAACGGAACGTGGCCGATTCGCAGCCGACATGAAAGTGTCTTTGGTTAATGATGGCCCAGTAACATTCTGGCTGCAGGTTTAGGCTTAAAGGAATAAGCATGTTTAAACTCATAACACCGACCACCGAAAATCAATTGAACAAGTATTACCATTTTCGCTGGCAGATGCTCCGTGAACCTTGGCGAATGCCGGTAGGTTCAGAGCGCGATGAATACGATGCCATGAGTCACCATCGCATGATTGTCGATGGTCGAGGTCGCCCGATGGCGATTGGTCGTCTCTATATCACCCCAGATCTAGAGGGGCAGATTCGCTATATGGCGGTGAAGAAATCTCGCCAAAGTAAAGGCATGGGCTCACTTATCTTGGTTGCGCTAGAGTCACTGGCACGTCAAGAAGGGGCGAAGCGTTTGGTGTGTAATGCACGTGAAGATGCGATCTCATTCTATGAGAAGAATGAGTTTGAACGTCGTGGTGAAATTAACGATCAACGCGGCCCTGTGCGTCACCAACAGATGGTGAAACCTCTTGATCCAATGGCTGATGTACTGCGCAAACCAGAATGGTGTAATGAGCTTCAGCAGCGTTGGGAAAATCAGATCCCGATCAGTGACAAAATGGGCATCAAGATCAACCAATACACGGGTTATCAGTTTGAGTGTAGCGCTCAGTTGAATCCCAACCTTAACCCTCATAACACCATGTTTGCTGGCTCAGCTTTTACCTTGGCGACTCTAACGGGTTGGGGAATGACTTGGTTACTGATGAAAGAACGTGGGCTGACCGGTGATATCGTACTGGCAGACAGTAATATTCGTTATCGTCACCCAGTCGAGCAAAACCCAGTCGCATCTACGTCATTGGATGGGATCAGTGGCGATTTAGATCGCCTCGCGTCGGGCAGAAAAGCTCGCATCATCATTCATGTGACCATTAACAGTGGCGATGTGGAAGCGGTTGAGTTTACGGGAACCTATATGCTGATCCCTGACTACAAAAAGCGATTATCAACAGACTCTAACGTAAGCGTATAGTTGACACTGGCTAACAGATACAGATACAGATACAGATACAGATAAAGATTAAAGATAGAAGGCGCTACTCCTGTGGAGTGGCGCTTTTTTGTTGGCAGTCGTTGCTCTCGGAATACTCAGCTTGGGTGAGCTTTCCTGAGATTTGATGGCATGGGTCCGATAACGAAATAGATAGAGTGTGTTGCTCGATCTTAAGCAAGTCGAGTTCTCCAGAAACCTCACCGTTGAGCGTTTGAACTCTTTGTGTACCTTGCTCTGCTGCGGACGCACCAATAATGTGCATTGGTTCGAGAGTGAAGCGACCACGGTCAAAATTCGCATTAAGCTCTGGAATTTCAAAGACGTTATCGGTCGATGTTTCAGAAAGCTTATCGTTAAAGGTCATCACACCTTGGCGAACACTGCCAGTGAGTTGCCCTGTGGTCGAGTAACCGAACATCAAGGAATCGCCATACAAGCCTGCGGCTTGAAGTTCAAACTCACCATACCCGGTTGCATCGAGTGGTAATTCGAGTTGCTGCAGCATGGGTGCTATGGGTAATCCGTCGGCAGAGATATCTAAGGTCCATGGCTTACTGATTTGGTTGAAGTCGAGTGTCGCGTTGGCTTCAATATAGCCGTGCTTTAGCGGCATGAACAGGCGTGTCAGCGTCCATTTCCCTTGTTCGCTATTCATTTCAACCACGGGTTGAACACTGACAATATTTTGATAGCTGGCATCGTTGGCGCTAACCATCAACTTGCCTTGCCACAGTCCTAACTTTCTCTGTTGCAGCAGTTGAACCTGATGTCCTTCTACATGCAGCCCTGAGACCTGCCAGTAAGGTTTGTTTGCGAGTTGGATAAGTTGGCTACGTTCTATATTAAGTCGGTCAATAGAGGCTTGCTGAAGCTGTGTCAGCCAAGGCAATAGGCGAGCGGATGGTAGAACTTTATCTTGGCTTTCCGTAATCCACTTTATGCCTTGCAGGTCGAGCTGCGCTAATTGAATGCTGCTAGGAGTGACTTCGCCATTAAGTTGAATACTGCCTTGTAAGAATTGAGTATAGAAGTCTTCAATCAGAATCTGGTTCGGATCTAAATTGAGCTTGATACTTGGCTCTATGAAGATGTCATCATCAATGGTCACCCCCTCTGCTTGCAGAGAGAAAATGGCTTTCTGTTGCTTCCACAGCTCAAAAGGCAGTTGGATATTTTCTAGTGAGGCATCAAAAGCTGCGAGGTGACCATCTTGCCATTCCACGTCGCTGCGCAGAATATCTAAGCTATTGATGTGATTGATCTGAATACCGGCTACATCCCACTCTTTGCTTAGTAGGCTTTGGGTCTGTTTCTGATTGAGTCGTAAGCCATCGACGGTCACATTCACCAACGACCAATCTTGCTGATACTGCTCTGCTTGTCCTGAAATCTTGGCACCGCGCCAGTCAAATGAAGCGCCATAAAGCGTGCTATCGCTAGGTTTTAAATCTAGGTCAAACAACAGGTTATCGAAGGCTTCTCCTTGCCAATACAGCTGCGTGGCTGAGAGTTGGATTTTGCCATAAGGCAGCAATGCGTTGTTGTCATCCCACGTTGGCTCGGAGATCTGGAGGTCGATGCCTCGCGCATTAAAGTCTGGGGTCGAAAAGTCGAGATTATTGATGGCTAGCTGGTGGAGCTTGATGTTTGGTTGGGTGAATAACGGCGTGAATGCCTCTAGATCGCTTATTTCCAACTGTAGGCCACTGATCAAGGCGGAGTCCAAGACCAGTTTAGCTTCTGTAATCGAGCTGGGACTGAACCAAAGATCGATCTTGTCGATATAGAGAGGTTTTTGTTTATCAGGTTGGCTTTGGGTAATGCCCATCAAGGTGATGTGATAAGGCGCCTGATACTCAACGTCTTCAATGAGTACAGGTTGTTCAAGCGTATGCTTGATAAAAAAGTTAGCAACATCCGATCGGTATTGAGTTTGTAGGCTTAATAACAACGCTGCGATAGTCGCAACGATGATGGCCACCACAATGCCAATCACCATGAATACCTTTTTCATTCCCTGAAAGCCTTAAATTTCAATAGTCTCAAAACAGAGTGGAACAAAAAGGGGCAAGCAGCAACAAAAAAGCCCCTCAAAAGAGGGGCTTGCTACAAAAATATCATTTTAAATTGGGCGTTCGCTTTTGGCTAAGCCCGAGCAGATGTTGGGTTAGTCTAGTTGAGGACCTGCCGCAACCAGTGACTTACCTTCAGCATTGTCTGTGTACTTATCAAAGTTGTTGATGAAGCGCTCTGCTAGATCTTTCGCTTTGCTTTCCCATTGTAGTGGGTCAGTGTAAGTATCACGTGGGTCAAGAATCGCTGGGTCAACATCGTGCAACGCTAGCGGTACTTCTAGGTTAAACATAGGGATAACCTTAGTTTCAGCTTGGTCGATTGAGCCATCTAGGATAGCGTCGATGATGCCGCGAGTATCTTGGATTGAGATACGTTTGCCTGTGCCATTCCAACCTGTGTTCACTAGGTAAGCTTCAGCGCCAGCCGCTTCCATACGCTTCACAAGCACTTCAGCGTACTGAGTTGGGTGAAGAGTTAAGAATGCCGCACCAAATGCCGCAGAGAACGTTGGTGTTGGTTCAGTAATACCGCGCTCTGTACCTGCTAGCTTAGCTGTGAAGCCAGATAGGAAGTGGTACTTAGTTTGCTCCGGAGTCAGCTTAGATACTGGTGGTAGCACACCAAACGCATCCGCTGTTAGGAAGATAACTTTTTGAGCGTGACCGGCTTTTGATACTGGCTTAACAATGTTGTCGATGTGGTGAATCGGGTAAGAAACACGAGTGTTCTCTGTTTTTGAACCGTCATCGAAATCGATAGAACCATCACCACGAACCGTTACGTTTTCTAGCAGTGCATCACGACGGATTGCATTGTAGATTTCTGGTTCTGCTTCTTTAGATAGACGAATAGTCTTCGCGTAACAACCACCTTCGAAGTTGAAGATACCATCATCATCCCAACCGTGCTCATCATCACCGATTAGCTCACGCTTAGGATCGGTTGATAGGGTTGTTTTACCGGTACCTGATAGGCCGAAGAATACAGCTACGTCGCCTTCTTCGCCAACGTTTGCACTACAGTGCATTGAAGCAATGCCTTGCAGAGGAAGCAGGTAGTTCATCATTGCAAACATGCCTTTCTTCATCTCACCGCCGTACCAAGTACCACCGATGATTTGAACGCGCTCTGTTAGGTTGAAAGCAACGAAGTTTTCAGAGTTTAGACCCTGCTTTTCCCAGTTAGGGTTCGTTGTTTTAGCACCGTTCATTACCACGAAATCAGGTTCGAACGTTGCTAGCTCTTCGTCAGTTGGACGAATGAACATGTTCTTAACGAAGTGCGCTTGCCACGCTACTTCAGTGATAATACGCACACTTAAACGCGTATCTGGGTTAGCACCACAATAACCGTCGATGACAAACAGGCGCTTGCCAGATAGCTGAGTTGTCACAAGCTCTTCCAGCTCACTCCATACTTCAGTTGTAATCGGTTTGTTGTCATTTTTGCCTTGATCTGACCACCACATGGTATCGCGCGTAGTGTCATCTTTAACAATGTACTTATCTTTTGGTGAGCGGCCAGTAAAGATACCAGTGTCAACCGCAACAGAGCCTAGTTCCGTTACTACGCCTTTTTCGTAGCCTTCCAAACCTGGCAGTGTTTCTTCAACGAATAACTGCTCGTAGCTAGGATTACGAAGAACTTCAGTAACGCCAGTCAGTCCGTGCTTAGTTAGATCAATTTGTGCAGCCTTAGTATGTTCCATAACGGTCATAGGTGCTCCTTGTAGGATATTTTGTAGGGATTTTGTATTAATTTTTTATTGTTATCTGCTCACCATGCTAGCAACGAGGCTCGGGGGAAACAGGGATACAGCTCAAAAAATATCCATATTAACCGTGAGGTTTTAAGCGTCTCGTCACATATTGGCCCGACTAGTCTATCCTGTACGCAAACCTTTGCGCTAGGGGCGAGAACATTATTAATTGATTAAAATTAAGCGGTGATTTTATTACGAGATGTTACGGGCTTTGCGCTATTTTGATCACAAAAAAGGCCAGCTTAGTGCTGACCTTTTTGGGGTAAATTACGTGTTTTTGGTACGCTGTAAATTAATGAACCGTATTGTCGCCTTTATCTGCTGCTTCTGCGTACAGTGCATCAACGTCGCCCTTATCGAACGAGTAGTTTGTGCCACAGTAATCACAGTGAAGCGCAACACTACCTTCCGTACTCAGGATGTCGTAGATCTCCTCTTGAGCAACGGTAATGATAGCGGCACCACTGCGTTCACGAGAACAACCACAGAAGAACTCGACAGGTTGAGGGGTAAATACCTGAACCTTCTCTTGGTTATATAGGCGGTACAACAAATCATTCGCTTCTAGAGAGAATAGTTCTTCGTTTTTAACCGTGTCAGTTAACTGCTCTAGGTGCTCGAAGTCATCTGGCGAACCAGTGCCGTCTGGCATAACCTGCAGCAACATACCCGCAGCGTGTGCCTTGCCTTCATGTTCACCCGTACGTAGCCACAGACGAGTCTTAAGCTGTTCTGAGTTAGCAAAGTAACCTTCAAGAACGTCAGCAAGTGTTTCGCCTTCAAGACCAACGATGCCTTGGTAACGCTCACCTTTTTTAGGATCGATAGTGATCACTAGGTGGCCTTTACCTATAAGGTCGTGCAGGCCAGCGTCGTCAGCAATATCACCGTCAAAGCGCGCAACCCCACGAATCTTCTGATCGTTATCGCCATTAATAACAGCGAGAGATACTGGGCCATCACCTTGCAGTTGCATCGTGATAGAACCTTCAAACTTTAGCGTCGCCGTTAGTAGCGTCGTTGAAACCAGTAGCTCACCCAACAGCTTTTGTACTGGCGCTGGGTATTCCTTGCTAGAAATAATCTGTTGGTACGCTTCGTCCATCTGTACCAATTCACCACGTACTGATAGGTCTTCAAATAGGTAGCGATTTAAAACATTACTTGTAGACATTGGGTCTGCCATTTGGCTATTCCTTCTAGCTTATTGAGTCTTGAACTTGATGATGTCACGACGTTGCTTTTTATCTGGGCGACGTTCTGGTGCTGGGCTATGAGCATTTAGCTTGCGTTGTTGTGCAAACTCTTCTCTTTTTGCCAAGCTTTCGGTAGTTTCTTCATAGAGGGTTTGAGCGACTGGTGCCCCGCCACGGTGTGCGGATATTTTCTCTATGGTGACCGTCTTTTCTTCATTCCCTTGGCGCAGGGTAACCACTGCCCCAAGTTCTACGATTTTGCTGGGTTTGCTGCGCTGACCATTATAGTGGACTTTGCCACCATCGACCATGTTGCGAGCAATTGAACGAGTTTTATAAAAGCGTGCTGCCCACAGCCATTTATCGAGTCTGACAGCTTCATTAGTCGTTTTCATATAGGACAGTGCCTTTTCAGTTAGAAATGAATGCGGTTTAACTGTTATTCACAGTATGCAACTTATTTTATTTGATGACGCTTATCACATTTAGTAGAAGCTTATGTGGAGGCGATTGGCTTTTTTTTCAAGGAAGATTACAAAATAGCTCAGGTAATGCCGATTTATAGATTTGCTATGATATAGTTCAGGATCTTATGCTTTTAATAAGCTGGAACAGAATGTATGAACAAAAAAGCTGATAGTTTAGTAGGTTACAGCTTTATTCGTTATAGAAAGGGTTAGGGAACGTGAACTTTTTAGAGCTCAAACTTCGCATGGATAACTCTCCGGTGCTGAGCCGATTTTTAGAGAATGGATTTTTACTCCAGCAGAAACTGAGCCTTGTTCTTTGTTGTGTGTTGATCGCAGCTTCCGCATGGATTTTAGGACAGCTTGCATGGTTTATTGAACCTGCTGAGCAAACCGTCGTGCCATGGGCAGCAACGGCTTCCTCGTCTTCTGCTCCTCAATCGACTCTTGATATCTCTTCTTTACAGCAGAGCAATATGTTTGGTGCTTATAACCCAACCACGCCTGCTGTGGTTGAGCAGCAAGTTATCCAAGATGCGCCAAAGACGCGACTGAACCTCGTTTTAGTGGGTGCAGTAGCCAGTTCTAATCCAAAACTGAGCTTGGCTGTGATTGCCAATCGCGGCACACAAGCGACCTACGGAATTAACGAAGAGATTGAAGGCACTAGAGCTAAGCTCAAGGCCGTATTAGTCGATCGTGTGATCATCGATAACTCTGGGCGAGACGAAACCCTGATGCTTGAAGGTATTGAGTACAAGCGTTTGTCTGTATCAGCACCTGCGCCACCTCGTACCTCTTCTTCTGTGCGTGGCAACAACCCAGCTTCTGCAGAAGAGAAGCTAGATGAAATTAAAGCGAAGATAATGAAAGATCCTCAACAAATCTTCCAATATGTTCGACTGTCTCAGGTGAAACGCGACGATAAAGTGATTGGTTATCGTGTGAGCCCTGGCAAAGATTCAGAACTTTTTAACTCTGTTGGGCTCCAAAACGGAGATATTGCCACTCAGTTAAATGGACAAGACCTGACAGACCCTGCTGCTATGGGCAACATATTCCGTTCTATCTCAGAGCTGACAGAGCTAAACCTCGTCGTCGAGAGAGATGGTCAACAACATGAAGTGTTTATTGAATTTTAAAACTTTGCGTCTAACGAAGGACGAAAGTGTAGGAGAAGTACGTGAAGCATTGGTTTAAGAAAAGTGCATGGTTATTGGCAGGAAGCTTAATCTGCACACCCGCAGCCATCGCGAGTGATTTTAGTGCCAGCTTTAAAGGCACTGATATTCAAGAGTTTATTAATATTGTTGGTCGTAACCTAGAGAAGACGATCATCGTTGACCCTTCGGTGCGCGGAAAAATCGATGTACGCAGCTACGACGTACTCAATGAAGAGCAATATTACAGCTTCTTCCTAAACGTATTGGAAGTGTATGGCTACGCGGTTGTCGAAATGGACTCAGGTGTTCTTAAGATCATCAAGGCCAAGGATTCGAAAACATCGGCAATTCCAGTCGTTGGAGACAGTGACACGATCAAAGGCGACAATGTGGTGACACGTGTTGTGACGGTTCGTAATGTCTCGGTGCGTGAACTTTCTCCTCTGCTTCGTCAACTAAACGACAATGCAGGCGCGGGTAACGTTGTGCACTACGACCCAGCCAACATCATCCTTATTACAGGCCGAGCGGCGGTAGTAAACCGTTTAGCTGAAATCATCAAGCGTGTTGACCAAGCGGGTGATAAAGAGATTGAAGTCGTTGAGCTAAAGAATGCTTCTGCGGCAGAAATGGTACGTATCGTTGATGCGTTAAGCAAAACCACTGATGCGAAAAACACACCTGCATTTCTACAACCTAAATTAGTTGCCGATGAACGTACCAATGCGATTCTTATCTCAGGCGACCCTAAAGTACGTAGCCGTTTAAGAAGGCTGATTGAACAGCTTGATGTTGAAATGGCAACCAAGGGCAATAACCAAGTTATTTACCTTAAATATGCAAAAGCAGAAGATCTAGTTGATGTGCTGAAAGGCGTGTCGGACAACCTACAATCAGAGAAGCAGACATCAACCAAAGGAAGTTCATCGCAGCGTAACCAAGTGATGATCTCAGCTCACAGTGACACCAACTCTTTAGTGATTACCGCACAGCCGGACATCATGAATGCGCTTCAAGATGTGATCGCACAGCTGGATATTCGTCGTGCTCAAGTATTGATTGAAGCACTGATTGTCGAAATGGCCGAAGGTGACGGCGTTAACCTTGGTGTGCAGTGGGGTAACCTTGAAACGGGTGCCATGATTCAGTACAGCAACACTGGCGCTTCCATTGGTGGTGTGATGGTTGGCCTAGAAGAAGCGAAAGACAGTGAAACGACGACCGCAGTTTACGATGAAAATGGCAAATTTGTTCGAAATGAAACCACGACGGAAGAAGGTGACTATTCAACGTTAGCCTCTGCACTTTCTGGCGTGAACGGCGCAGCAATGAGCGTCGTTATGGGTGACTGGACTGCCTTGATCAGTGCAGTAGCGACCGATTCAAATTCAAATATCCTATCTTCTCCAAGTATCACCGTGATGGATAACGGCGAAGCGTCGTTCATTGTGGGCGAAGAGGTGCCTGTTTTAACTGGCTCGACCGCAGGTTCAAGTAACGACAACCCATTCCAAACAGTTGAACGTAAAGAAGTGGGTATCAAGCTAAAAGTGGTGCCGCAAATCAATGAAGGTGATTCGGTTCAACTGCAAATAGAACAAGAAGTATCGAACGTATTAGGTGCAAACGGCGCGGTTGATGTTCGTTTTGCTAAGCGTCAGTTAAATACGTCAGTGATTGTTCAAGACGGTCAAATGCTGGTGTTGGGTGGTTTGATTGACGAGCGAGCACTGGAAAGTGAATCTAAGGTGCCGTTCTTGGGTGATATCCCTGTTCTAGGACACTTGTTCAAATCAACCAGTACTCAGGTTGAGAAAAAGAACCTAATGGTCTTCATCAAACCAACCATTATTCGTGATGGTATGACAGCCGATGGTATCACTCAGCGTAAATACAACTTCATCCGTGCTGAGCAGTTGTACAAGGCTGAGCAAGGACTGAAGTTAATGGCAGACGATAACATCCCGGTATTGCCTAAATTTGGTGCCGACATGAATCACCCGGCTGAAATTCAAGCCTTCATCGATCAAATGGAACAAGAATAATGGCTGAATTGGTAGGGGCGGCACGTACTTATCAGCGCTTGCCGTTTAGCTTTGCGAATCGCTACAAGATGGTGTTGGAATACCAACATCCAGAGCGCGCACCGATACTTTATTATGTTGAGCCACTGAAATCGGCGGCGATCATTGAAGTGAGTCGTGTTGTGAAAAATGGTTTCACGCCACAAGCGATTACTCTCGATGAGTTTGATAAAAAACTGACCGATGCTTATCAGCGTGACTCGTCAGAAGCTCGTCAGCTCATGGAAGACATTGGTGCTGATAGTGATGACTTCTTCTCACTAGCGGAAGAACTGCCTCAAGACGAAGACTTACTTGAATCAGAAGATGATGCACCAATCATCAAGTTAATCAATGCGATGCTGGGTGAGGCGATCAAAGAGGGTGCTTCGGATATACACATCGAAACCTTTGAAAAGTCACTTTGTATCCGTTTCCGAGTTGATGGTGTGCTGCGTGATGTTCTAGCGCCAAGCCGTAAACTGGCTCCGCTATTGGTTTCACGTGTCAAGGTTATGGCTAAACTGGATATTGCAGAAAAACGCGTGCCACAAGATGGCCGTATCTCTCTGCGTATCGGTGGCCGAGCGGTTGATGTTCGTGTTTCAACCATGCCTTCTTCGCACGGTGAGCGTGTGGTAATGCGTCTGTTGGACAAAAACGCCACTCGTCTAGACTTGCACAGTTTAGGTATGACAGCAGAAAACCATGAAAACTTCCGTAAGCTGATTCAGCGCCCACACGGCATTATCTTGGTGACCGGCCCGACAGGTTCAGGTAAATCGACGACCTTGTACGCAGGCCTGCAAGAACTCAACAGCAATGAACGAAACATTTTAACCGTTGAAGACCCGATCGAATTCGATATCGATGGCATTGGTCAAACACAAGTGAACCCTAAGGTTGATATGACCTTTGCGCGTGGTTTACGTGCCATTCTTCGTCAAGATCCTGATGTGGTTATGATTGGTGAGATCCGTGACTTGGAAACCGCAGAGATCGCTGTCCAGGCCTCTTTGACAGGTCACCTAGTTATGTCGACTCTGCATACCAATACTGCCGTCGGTGCGATTACACGTCTCCGTGATATGGGCATTGAACCTTTCTTGATCTCTTCTTCACTGCTGGGTGTTTTGGCTCAGCGCTTGGTTCGTACTTTATGTAACGAATGTAAAGAACCTTATGAAGCCGATAAAGAGCAGAAGAAACTGTTTGGGTTGAAGAAGAAAGAAAGCCTGACGCTTTACCATGCCAAAGGTTGTGAAGAGTGTGGCCATAAGGGTTATCGAGGTCGTACTGGTATTCATGAGCTGCTGATGATTGATGACTCAGTACAAGAGCTGATTCACAGTGAAGCGGGTGAGCAGGCGATTGATAAAGCAATTCGTGGCACAACACCAAGTATTCGAGATGATGGCTTGAGCAAAGTTCTGAAAGGGGTAACTTCCCTAGAAGAAGTGATGCGCGTGACCAAGGAAGTCTAGTATGGCGGCATTTGAATACAAAGCACTGGATGCCAAAGGCAAAAGTAAAAAAGGCTCAATTGAAGCAGATAATGCTCGTCAGGCTCGCCAAAGAATCAAAGAGCTTGGCTTGATGCCGGTTGAGATGACCGAGGCTAAAGCAAAAACAGCAAAAGGTGCTCAGCCATCGACCAGCTTTAAACGCGGCATCAGTACGCCTGATCTTGCGCTTATTACTCGTCAAATATCCACGCTCGTTCAATCTGGTATGCCGTTGGAAGAGTGCTTGAAAGCCGTTGCCGAACAGTCTGAAAAACCTCGTATTCGCACCATGCTACTCGCGGTGAGATCTAAGGTGACTGAAGGTTATTCGTTAGCAGACAGCTTGTCTGATTATCCCCATATCTTCGATGAGCTATTCAGAGCCATGGTTGCTGCTGGGGAAAAGTCAGGGCACCTCGATGCGGTATTAGAACGATTGGCTGATTACGCAGAAAACCGTCAGAAGATGCGTTCTAAGTTGTTGCAAGCGATGATCTACCCCATCGTGCTGGTGGTGTTTGCGGTGACGATTGTGTCGTTCCTACTGGCAACGGTAGTGCCTAAGATCGTTGAACCTATTATCCAAATGGGACAAGAGCTTCCTCAGTCGACACAATTTTTATTAGCATCGAGTGAATTTATCCAGAATTGGGGCATCCAATTACTGGTGTTGACCATTGGTGTGATTGTGTTGGTTAAGACTGCGCTGAAAAAGCCGGGCGTTCGTATGAGTTGGGATCGCAAACTATTGAGTATCCCGCTGATCGGCAAGATAGCGAAAGGGATCAATACCTCTCGTTTTGCACGAACACTCTCTATCTGTACCTCTAGTGCGATTCCTATCCTTGAAGGGATGAAAGTCGCGGTTGATGTTATGTCGAATCACCATGTGAAACAGCAAGTATTACAGGCATCAGACAGCGTTAGAGAAGGTGCGAGCCTGCGTAAAGCGTTGGATCAAACCAAGCTCTTCCCACCGATGATGCTGCATATGATCGCCAGTGGTGAGCAGAGTGGCCAATTGGAACAGATGCTGACAAGAGCGGCAGATAACCAGGATCAAAGCTTTGAATCGACGGTTAATATCGCGCTAGGCATTTTTACCCCAGCGCTTATTGCGTTGATGGCTGGCTTAGTGCTGTTTATCGTGATGGCGACGCTGATGCCAATGCTTGAAATGAACAATTTAATGAGTGGTTAACCTGCTGCTCATCAGACGTTAGTTTTTGGATTATCGAGAAGAAGGACATCATTCCCCTTAACTCGCTATCTGTAATTTGGAGAAAATAATGAAAAACAGAATGAAAAAACAATCAGGCTTTACCCTATTAGAAGTCATGGTTGTTGTCGTTATCCTTGGTGTTCTAGCAAGTTTTGTTGTACCTAACCTGTTGGGCAACAAAGAGAAGGCTGACCAACAAAAAGCCATCACTGATATCGTGGCGCTAGAGAACGCGCTCGACATGTACAAACTGGATAACAGCGTTTACCCAACAACGGATCAAGGCCTTGACGGGTTGGTGACAAAGCCAAGCAGCCCAGAGCCTCGTAACTACCGAGACGGCGGTTACATCAAGCGTCTACCTAACGACCCATGGGGCAATGAGTACCAATACCTAAGTCCTGGTGATAACGGCACAATTGATATCTTTACTCTTGGCGCAGATGGTCAAGAAGGTGGTGAAGGTATTGCTGCGGATATTGGCAACTGGAACATGCAGGACTTCCAATAAGCTTCGGCTTGTTGTCGGTTGATACGTTCCTGTTGTTTGATTCGTTATTGTTGCTTGATACGTCATTGTCGCTTGATACGTTATTGATGGTAGTACGCAAAAAATGGAGTCTACAAGGTGAAAACTAAGCAAACACAGCCAGGTTTCACCTTGATTGAGATTCTTTTGGTGTTGGTATTACTGTCAGTATCGGCGGTCGCGGTGATCTCGACCATCCCTACCAATAGCAAAGATGTCGCCAAAAAATACGCTCAAAGCTTTTATCAGCGAATTCAGCTACTCAATGAAGAGGCTATTTTGAGTGGCTTAGATTTTGGTGTTCGTGTTGATGAAAAAAAATCGACTTACGTTCTGATGACTTTGAAGTCTGATGGCTGGCAAGAAACGGAGTTCGAAAAAATCCCTTCTTCAACTGAATTACCGGAAGAACTGGCACTATCGCTGACATTAGGTGGTGGCGCGTGGGAAGACGATGATCGTCTTTTTAATCCGGGAAGCTTATTTGATGAAGACATGTTTGCGGATCTGGAAGAGGAAAAGAAGCCCAAGCCACCACAGATCTACATCTTGTCGAGTGCTGAAATGACGCCATTTGTACTGTCGTTTTACCCAAATACCGGTGACACAATACAAGATAGTTGGCGCATTCGAGTATTGGATAATGGTGTGATTCGATTACTCGAGCCGGGAGAAGAAGATGAAGAAGAATAACCGTTCTCCTTATCGTTCTCGCGGTATGCCTCTTGGTTCTCGAGGAATGACTCTGCTTGAAGTATTGGTTGCGCTGGCTATCTTCGCTACGGCGGCGATCAGTGTGATTCGTGCTGTCACCCAGCACATCAATACGCTCAGTTATCTCGAAGAAAAAACCTTCGCGGCGATGGTCGTTGATAATCAAATGGCCTTAGTGATGCTGCATCCTGAGAAGCTTAAAAAAGCGCAGGGCACGCAAGAGTTAGCGGGAAGAGAATGGTTCTGGAAGGTGACTCCCATCGATACCAGCGATAATTTATTAAAGGCGTTTGATGTGAGTGCGGCAACCAGTAAGAAAGCGTCTCCAGTCGTTACGGTGCGCAGTTATGTGGTCAATTAAGAGCATGTGGTCAATTAAGAACAGCTCGCTAACTAAGAGCGTGTCGCTAAGTAAGAGCATGTCGGAAAATAAGCGTACGCCGCGTAAACAAGGTCTATCTTCCAAAGGGAGAGGCTTTACCCTAATTGAAGTTTTGGTCTCGATCGCTATCTTTGCCACGTTAAGCATGGCGGCTTATCAGGTGGTTAATCAGGTGCAGCGAAGCAACGAGATCTCTATTGAGCGCAGTGCTCGTTTGAACCAACTGCAACGCAGTTTAGTCATTTTAGATAATGATTTTCGCCAGATGGCGGTGCGAAAATTTCGTACCAACGGTGAAGAAGCATCATCTAAGCTGATCTTAATGAAAGAGTATTTATTGGATTCTGACAGTGTAGGCATCATGTTTACTCGCCTAGGTTGGCACAACCCACAACAGCAGTTTCCTCGCGGTGAAGTCACGAAGGTTGGCTACCGCATTAAAGAAGAAACACTTGAGCGTGTATGGTGGCGTTATCCCGATACCCCTGCAGGCCAAGAAGGTGTGATTACCCCTCTGCTTGATGATGTTGAAAGCTTGGAATTCGAGTTTTATGACGGAAGCCGCTGGGGGAAAGAGTGGCAAACCGATAAATCACTGCCGAAAGCAGTGAGGCTTAAGCTGACACTAAAAGACTATGGTGAGATAGAGCGTGTTTATCTCACTCCCGGTGGCACTCTAGATCAGGCCGATGATTCTTCAAACAGTGACTCTTCAGGTAGTAATGAGGGGAATAATGACTCATCGAACTAACAAGCGTGCAGCGAGCATACCTGTTCTAGGGCGCAAGCAGCGTGGTGTCGCGCTGATCATTATTTTGATGCTATTGGCGATCATGGCAACCATTGCTGGCAGCATGTCCGAGCGTTTGTTTACGCAATTCAAGCGTGTTGGTAACCAACTGAATTACCAACAGGCTTACTGGTACAGCATTGGTGTAGAAGCGTTGGTGCAAGACGGTATTAGGCAAAGTTACAAAGACAGTGATACCGTGAACCTAAGCCAACCATGGGCGTTAGAAGAGCAGGTATACCCATTGGATTATGGCCAAGTTAAAGGCCGCATTGTTGATGCTCAGGCATGTTTTAATCTTAATGCCTTAGCCGGAGTGGCGACCACTTCAAGTAACCAGACTCCTTATTTAATCACGGTTTGGCAAACCTTATTGGAAAACCAAGACGTTGAGCCTTATCAGGCTGAGGTTATCGCAAATTCAACGTGGGAATTTGTTGATGCGGATACACGAACCACCTCTTCGTCTGGCGTAGAAGACAGCACGTATGAAGCGATGAAGCCCTCTTATTTGGCGGCGAATGGCTTAATGGCCGATGAATCGGAGCTACGAGCGGTTTATCAGGTCACTGGTGAAGTGATGAATAAGGTTCGCCCATTTGTTTGCGCTCTGCCAACCGATGATTTCCGCTTGAATGTGAATACTCTCACGGAAAAGCAAGCGCCGTTATTGGAAGCGATGTTTGCGCCCGGCTTAAGTGAATCGGATGCCAAACAGCTGATAGACAAACGCCCATTTGATGGCTGGGATACGGTGGATGCTTTCATGGCTGAACCTGCCATTGTTGGTGTGAGTGCCGAAGTCAGTAAAAAAGCGAAAGCATATTTAACTGTAGATAGCGCCTATTTTGAGCTAGATGCAGAGGTATTAGTTGAGCAGTCACGTGTACGTATACGGACGCTTTTCTATAGTAGTAATCGAGAAACAGTGACGGTAGTACGCCGTCGTTTTGGAGGAATCAGTGAGCGAGTTTCTGACCGTTCGACTGAGTAGCGAACCACAGAGCCCTGTGCAGTGGTTAGTTTGGTCGACAAGCCAACAAGAAGTGATAGCAAGCGGTGAACTGTCTAGCTGGGAACAGCTTGACGAGTTAACGCCTTACGCTGAAAAGCGCAGCTGCATCGCTTTATTGCCGGGAAGTGAATGCTTAATTAAGCGTGTTGAGATCCCGAAAGGTGCTGCTCGCCAGTTTGATTCTATGCTGCCGTTCTTATTAGAAGACGAAGTCGCACAAGATATCGAAGACTTACACCTGACTATTTTAGATAAAGATGCCACTCACGCTACCGTGTGTGGTGTGGATCGTGAATGGTTAAAACAAGCTTTAGACCTGTTTCGCGAAGCCAATATAATCTTCCGCAAGGTGCTACCAGATACACTAGCCGTGCCTTTGGAAGATCAAGGCATCAGTGCATTACAGATCGACCAACATTGGTTATTACGTCAAGGTAACTATCAAGCCGTATCAATCAGCGAAGCATGGTTACCGATGTTTTTGCAAAGTGATTGGGTTGCTGCTGGTGAGGAAGAGCAAGCGACGACTATCTTCAGCTATACCGCGATGCCGAGCGACGACGTTCAACAGCAAAGCGGTCTCGAGTGGCAAGCAAAGCCTGCGGAATTGGTGATGTCTTTATTGAGTCAGCAAGCGCTCGCAAGCGGCGTAAATTTACTGACTGGCACCTTTAAAACCAAATCTTCATTCAGTAAATATTGGCGTGTTTGGCAGAACGTGGCGATTGCTGCTTGTTTGCTGGTGGCCGTGATTGTGACTCAGCAAGTGTTGAAGGTTCAGCAATACGAAGCGCAAGCACAAGCCTACCGCATGGAGAGTGAGCGTATCTTTAGAGCTGTGCTGCCAGGTAAACAACGAATTCCGACAATAAGCTACCTCAAGCGTCAGATGAACGACGAAGCCAAGAAATACGGTGGTTCAGGCGAAGGTGATTCCTTACTTGGTTGGTTAGCTTTGCTGCCTGAAACCTTAGGGCAAGTAAAGACGATCGAAGTTGAAAGCATTCGCTACGATGGCAACCGCTCTGAGGTTCGACTGCAGGCGAAAAGTTCTGACTTCCAACACTTTGAGACCGCAAGGGTGAAGCTCGAAGAGAAGTTTGTCGTTGAGCAAGGGCCATTGAACCGTAATGGCGATGCCGTATTTGGCAGTTTTACTCTTAAACCCCATCAATAACCTGCGTAAGGAGATCAGTGATGAGAAATATGATTGAACCACTCCAAGCGTGGTGGACTTCAATAAGTCAGCGGGAACAACGATTAGTCATTGGTTGTTCTATTTTATTGATACTGGGCGTTGTCTATTGGGGATTAATACAACCACTTAGCCAACGAGCCGAGCTTGCACAAAGCCGCATTCAAAGTGAGAAGCAACTTCTTGCTTGGGTAACCGACAAAGCCAATCAAGTGGTTGAACTACGAGGCAGCGGCGGCATCAGTGCCAGTCAGCCTTTGAACCAATCTGTGCCTGCTTCTATGCGCCGTTTTAACATCGAGCTGATACGCGTGCAACCACGCGGTGAGATGCTGCAAGTTTGGATTAAGCCTGTGCCATTTAATAAGTTCGTTGACTGGCTGACATACCTGAAAGAAAAGCAGGGTGTTGAGGTTGAGTTTATGGATATTGATCGCTCTGATAGCCCTGGGGTTATTGAGATCAACCGACTACAGTTTAAACGAGGTTAATGTGAAACGCGGTTTATCTTTCAAATATGGCCTGTTATTCAGCGTCATTTTTATCGTCTTCTTCTCGGTCAGCTTGTTGCTGCATTTGCCTGCCGCTTTTGCTCTCAAGCATGCACCCGTTGTGCGTGGTTTAAGCATTGAAGGCGTTGAGGGCACAGTTTGGCAAGGTCGCGCTAACAATATTGCGTGGCAGCGTGTCAATTACGGCTCAGTGCAGTGGGACTTCCAGTTCTCTAAACTATTCCAAGCCAAAGCAGAACTTGCGGTTCGCTTTGGCCGCAACAGCGACATGAACTTATCAGGTAAAGGACGTGTCGGATATAGCATGAGTGGTGCTTACGCGGAAAACTTAGTGGCATCAATGCCAGCCAGCAACGTGATGAAATATGCGCCAGCTATCCCAGTGCCTGTGTCTATTGCAGGACAAGTTGAACTGACGATCAAACATGCGGTTCATGCTCAGCCTTGGTGCCAATCGGGCGAAGGTACGCTTGCTTGGTCTGGTGCAGCGGTCGACTCTCCTGTTGGCTCGTTAGACCTTGGCCCTGTGATTGCGGATATTACCTGTGAAGACAACACAATTGCAGCCAAAGGCGCTCAGAAGAGCGAGCAAGTGGACAGTGAGTTCTCGGCGAGCGTAACGCCGAATCAAAGCTACACCTCGGCGGCATGGTTTAAGCCGGGCGCTGAATTCCCGCCTGCGATGCAGAGTCAGCTTAAGTGGTTGGGCAATCCTGATAGCCAAGGTAAATACCAGTTTACTTATCAAGGTCGTTTTTAGCCCGGTATCTACTTCAGAGCTAGTATCTGTTGGTTAGTAAATTAGGCGATCAAATCGCGAACTATAAAAAACGGGCACCTCACTGAGGTGCCCGTTTTGTTTGTTCTGAGAATCTAGAGGGTATCTGACGGTTAAAGGGAGCGAACTCGCCTAGTCTTTGCCTTGTAAGATCTCTGCCCACGGCAAATCTGCATCACCAAGAACAATGAAGTTCGGGTTCTCAAGCGTCTCTCTTTCATTGTACGAGAGTGGCTCTAATTGAGTACTCAGGATTCGGCCTCCGGCTTCTTCAACAATGCACTGGGTTGCCGCGGTATCCCACTCTCCGGTTGGTCCAATACGTAGATAACAATCGACAGCGCCTTCGGCAACCAAGCATGCCTTCAGCGCAGCAGAGCCTAAAGGAACCAAATCATAGTTCCAAGCAGAGCTCATACGGTTAGTGATGCGATTGATGTCTTGGCGACGGCTGATTGCCATCGCGATCGATTGGTTTGGCAGCTCGTGACGATGCGTTTTGATTTTTACACTGTCATTTAGGTCTGGGATCTTCCAAGCGCCTTTGCCACTGTAAGCGTAATAGCTCACACCTGAAACAGGCGCGTACACGACGCCCATTACTGGCTTGTTATGCTCAATTAGGGCGATGATTGTTGCAAAGTCGCCACTTCGTGCGATGAACTCTTGCGTGCCATCGAGCGGGTCAACTAACCAGTAGCGATCCCATTGAGATCGTTGCTCTAGGCTGATGTCGGCGTCTTCTTCGGATAATACGGGAATATCAGGCGTCAATTCACTGAGTTTTTTTAATATCAGCTTATGTGCTGCAAGATCGGCACTGGTTACTGGAGTGTCATCACTCTTAGTGAACTCTTCGTAATCCTTTTTCTCGTAAATCTCTAAGATGAGTTGGCCTGCAGAGCGAGCAATCTCAATGATAGAGGGTAGGAGGTGAGACAAATCTTTTGTTATTGGCATAAATATTCTCTTACTCTTCGAGCGAGCCTGAATGTTCTAATTATTGTTTAATACACGAAGGGCTAATAGTAGGGCTGTAATACTGCGAGCCTCACAGAAGTCGAGATGCGTTAACAGTTCTTCGGCTTGAGCAAGTGGCCAGCGCACAATGTCGAGTGGCTCTGGTTCGTCACCTTCTAGTTTCTCTGGATAGAGTTTTTCTGCGATAAACAGCGTCATTTTGCTAGAGAAATAAGAGGGTGCAAGGATCACTTCTTTTAGGGGAGTAAGCTTGTTGGCACCAAAGCCAATCTCTTCTTTTAATTCACGAACGGCGGCTTGATTAGGCTGCTCACCTGGATCAATTAGCCCTTTTGGGAAGCCGAGTTCATAGCGCTCTGTGCCTGCTGCGTATTCACGCACCAACAGAATATCGCCTTGTTCAGTAATCGGAACCATCATTACTGCGTTGCGGCCGCTGGGCTTCATGCGTTCGTAGGTACGCTCTACACCGTTTGAAAAGCGTAAATCGAGAGACTCGATAGAGAATAGTTTTGATTGAGCGACAGTTTGTTGACCCAAAATTTCTGGCTTGGTCCTTTTTGTCATTGCGCTCGCTCCTTAGCTCATTGGAATTCTTTCTTATAAAGTCATTCTAATATAGGGGAAATAGAGTTGAGTTCCTAGATCCGAGCTTTCATATCCTAGAATTATTGGATCAGGAACCGATTGCGATCACTTGAATACCTTACTCCAAATGGTAACGCGCCCGTCATTATGGGCATTGAACGAGAAATAGACGGTTCGAAAGTGCTTTGCTGTTTTAAACACAAAAAAAGGTTGATGCTTGCGCATCAACCTTTCGATTGAATCTTTAACTTTCTACCGGCTAAGACTGCATGAGTGCTTAGTCGTAGGAGCACTTAGTTGTAAGGTACTTGGTCGTGAAGTAGCTAACCATGAGGTACCTAGTCGTAAAGTGCTGAGTCGTAAAATGATTAGTAGTAAGAGTGCTCACCGCGATCGTGCTCAGTTGCATCACGAACGGCCGTCAATTCACCTTCGAATTGTTGAAGAAGTTCTTTCTCGATGCCTTCTTTAAGCGTTACGTCAACCATAGAACAACCGTTACAACCGCCGCCGAATGCAACGATAGCTGCACCTTCTTCAGTGATCTCTACTAGGCTAACGTGACCGCCGTGGCCAGCAAGCTGTGGGTTCACTTGTGTTTGGATTGCATACTCAACACGCTCTATCAGAGTAGCGTCATCTGATACTTTACGCATTTTAGCGTTTGGCGCTTTTAGTGTGAGTTGAGAGCCCATTTTGTCAGTTACGAAGTCAATCTCAGCTTCGTCTAGGAATGGTAGGCTTAGCTCATCAACGTATGCCGAGAAAGCGTCGAAAGAAAGCTTAGTGTCAGACGCTTCGATAGCATCTGTTGGGCAGTAAGAAACACCACACTCAGCGTTTTGTGTGCCTGGGTTTACCACGAACACACGAATGTTTGTACCTTCAGGCTGCTGTGACAGCAGATTGGCAAAGTGAGTTTGAGCTGTTTCTGTAATAGTAATATTTGACACGACGAATACCTGAGTAAATTTGTAGGTTATTAGCGCCATTCTACTCCTGTCAGATTTGTAATTCAGCCCTTTTTTGTTGGATTGCTGTACAAGTAGCGATTCACAGCTTTTATCCAGAGGGCTCAGGAGTGCGGCAGATGCAGTAAATATCAATCCTTTTCACGTCTACTTCAAGTAGTAATTGGCATAATTGATACACAGTACTGCCGGTGGTTACAACATCATCAATTATCGCGACGTGAGAAGGGACAGTTCCTTGAAAGTCTTGTTTTCGAAGCGTAAAAGCACTCTTTAGATTGTGTAAGCGTGCGGATTTAGTTAGCCCTTGCTGAGAAGCGGTTGAGCGAATTCGACGGAACAGCACCTCATCTTTAACGCCAAGTTCTTGAGCTGTGTAATTAGCGAGCAGCTGACTTTGATTAAAGCCACGATGAATATATCGACGCCAATGCAGAGGTACGCTGGTGATCAGCGGAGCAGGGTGCTCGATACGTGAAGCTAATAACTTTGACAGATCGCGTGCAAACCAAAACTTATCGGCGTACTTCATTTGTTGAATGTAACGTGCTGTTGGAAAGGTGTAATCCCCAACGCAATAGAGACGATGCCAAGGTGGAGGTTGAGATAAGCACTGTCCGCACTGCTCTACTGTGAGCAGTGTTTTTAAACCACACCGCTGGCAGCGCGGCACTGGTTCGAAGATATTAAGACAAGAATCACACCATCGAGGGTGAGCATCACTGTGCGACTTATCTAGCTTGCACAGATGGCATTGAGGTGTGACCAGACGTGGTGTGTGTTTTTGTAGCCAATCAGATAACATAGCTCGTGATGCTTTTGGGTTATGGTGTTCCTTTTACTCACCATACTGAAAAGCACAGATAATCGCCGATGAAAAAAGTAGGGAATAGTGAGAATGAGTGACGCGTTGTATTGGCATGTTTCTGGGCAAGGGCCTGATTTAGTTCTGGTTCACGGTTGGGGTATGAATGGTGCGGTATGGCAGCAAACGGTTACTGCTTTAGAAGCTGACTTCCGAGTGCATGTTGTTGACCTTCCTGGGTATGGACACAGCGTGCATTGCCACGCTCAAGATCTTGAAGAGATTGCTCAGCAACTATTGGTCGACGCGCCCAAGCAAGCGATTTGGGTGGGTTGGTCACTCGGTGGTTTGGTCGCGACGCACATGGCTCTCCATCATTCCGATTACGTGAGCAAACTGGTGACTGTCGCTAGCTCCCCTAAATTCGCAGCCGCAAAAGAACCCGTATTATGGCGAGGCATTCAGCCAAACGTATTAAGCGCATTCACCGAACAGTTGGTTGAAGATTTTCAAACCACCATCGAACGTTTTATGGCATTGCAAGCCATGGGTAGCCCTTCAGCAAGGCAAGATGTAAAACAACTCAAGCAAGCGGTGCTGTCTCGCCCGTTGCCGAACCCTGACTCATTATTGGCTGGCTTAAAGATGCTGTCTGATGTCGATCTGCGTGAACAACTGCCGCAGATCTCTGTGCCTATGCTGCGTTTATACGGTCGATTAGATGGGCTTGTGCCAATCAAGGTTGCAAAAGATTTGGACAAAGCCTTACCTCATACCGAGCAATACATCTTTACGCAGTCTTCACATGCGCCATTTATGACTGAAGCGGATGCCTTTTGCAGTGAACTGGTTAGCTTCGCCCAAAAATAATCGCTAAATTTATCGCTGGCTTGGTCGATATATAATCTAACCAACGTGTTGCTTGATACTCAGACCTAACTCTCTCCTGAGCTGATTGCGGTAAGTTGGGCTATGCCTGTTGTGCTGACTCACAGTGCAACAGCGTTATAGCAATAACGATGGGCGATTCTTGAGGAGTTCGCGATGATTGTGTCACCTGCAACTGCAGTGAGTGTGCCACTGATCGCCCCATCCGTTAATGTGCAAACAGAGCAAGTTGCGCGTGATAATAGAGTTCGAGAACCTGTCGCTCCCGCCGTAGCATTGGCGAAAACCAATGCAGAGCGCAAGGTAAAACCGGACGATAAGCGAAGGCAGCAGTCGGCTTGGGATCCTTCAGACCATCCAGGTTATGAAATGGAGAACGAGTCAGAGGCCAATTCGATTAGCCAAGAAGAGCCACAAGATCCTTTTGATAGGTTGTTCAGCTTATTGGCACTGAGAACATACAGTGCTGATCAAGGAAAGGGCTATACCATGCGTTTCCGCCTGCCAAAGCATGTTTTAGATGCGGCGATTCAAGAGGGACAGATGGAGAAGCGACGGAAGGTCATAAAATATCATTATGGTCATGCTGTTGCGCCTCATGCTCCATCAGGAATGCTGGTTGTTTTGTAGCATGATCGTGTTGTGTTTAGAACACGCAGAATACAGCTAAGCTTCGATGTCTTTTTTGAACACATAATAAAAAATCCTGCATACCCTAAGGGATGCAGGTTTTCTGTTTTTACAGGCTATTTATTTCACGACACGCAGTCGTTTCATTGACCTATTATTTCTTCGCTTTAGCAAAGGCAGCGGCAAAAGCACCACCCATCGCCGCGTTTTGTTGCGGCTCCTCACGGCGGCGTTGTCCACCTTGAGAATTTTGATTCGGGCGATTTTGCGTGCGAGGTGCACTTGAACGTTGGGTGCGGTTGTCTTGGCCGGGTTCATCTTTCATACGCATGCTTAGTGCAATACGTTTACGTTGAACATCCACTTCCATCACCTTCACTTTGACGATTTCCCCCGTTTTCACGACTTCATGAGGATCAGACACAAAACGATCGGTTAGCGCTGATATATGCACTAAACCGTCTTGGTGAACGCCAATGTCAACGAAGGCGCCAAAGTTAGCTACGTTTGAAACCACACCTTCTAAGATCATGCCGGGTTCTAAGTCAGACATGCTATTTACGCCATCGGCGAAGGTTGCTGTCTTGAATTCAGGACGAGGATCTCGACCCGGTTTATCCAGCTCTTTGATGATGTCGGTTACCGTAGGTACACCGAAGTTCTCATTGGTGTAATCAACCGCATGTAAACCACGTAAGAAGTCTGTATTACCCACCAGAGACTTGATGTCTTTCTGGTTTTTCTCGGCGATGGCTTTCACCAATGGGTAAGCTTCTGGGTGAACCGAAGATGCGTCTAGTGGATTCTTACCATCCATGATTCTTAGGAAACCCGCACACTGTTCAAACGCTTTTGGCCCTAAACGAGCGACTTTTTTGAGTGTTGTACGCGCTTCGAAGCGACCGTTTTCATCACGGAAGTCCACGATGTTCTGGGCGATGGTGTTAGAAAGGCCAGCAACACGAGTTAACAGTGCGGCAGAGGCCGTATTCACATCAACACCAACCGCGTTTACACAGTCTTCGACAATCGCATCTAGGCGCTTAGCGAGCATAGTTTGGCTCACGTCGTGTTGGTATTGGCCCACACCGATCGATTTAGGGTCAATCTTCACTAGCTCTGCCAGTGGATCTTGCAGACGACGAGCAATAGACACCGCACCACGAATCGATACATCCATGTTCGGGAATTCTTTCGCCGCTAACTCAGACGCGGAATAAACCGATGCGCCCGCTTCGCTGACAATAATCTTTTGTGCTGTTAGGTTGCCGCGTTTAATCACATCAGCAACAAAGCTGTCTGTTTCGCGTGAAGCCGTACCGTTACCAATCGCAATCAAATCAACATTGTATTGGCGAACCATCTGCTCAACCACGTGTGCAGATTTGTCGTATTGCTTCTGTGGTGGGTGAGGGTAAATGGTCTCTGTTGCCAGAACCTTACCGGTTGAATCTACAACGGCGATTTTTGAACCGGTACGTAAACCTGGGTCCAAGCCTAAGGTTGCTCGAGGGCCAGCAGGCGCCGCCATCAACAAGTCTTTAAGGTTGGTTGCGAACACTTCAATCGCTTCGATTTCACCGCGTTCTTTCATCGCGCCCATTAGCTCAGTTTCCATGTGCATAGAAACCTTGATACGCCACGCCCAGCTAATCACTTGCTTACGCCATGCATCTGCAGGTGCGCTGCTCAGGGTAATACCGTAGTGATCAGAGATGATGTTCTCGCAGTAAGAACCACGTACACCTTCTTCTTGCTCAGGGTCAGCATTCATTGCAAGCGTTAGGAAGCCTTCATTTCGGCCTCGCAACATCGCAAGCGCACGGTGTGAAGGTACTTTATTGAGTGTTTCGTTGTGTTCGAAGTAATCTTTGAATTTCTCGCCGGCTTGCTCTTTGCCTGCCACGACACGTGAAACGAGCTCAGAGTTGCGTGTTAGATGTTGGCGAATCTTTTCAAGTAGGTTTGCGTCTTCAGCAATGCGCTCCATGATGATCGCTCGTGCACCATCCAGTGCCGCTTTGGTATCAGCAATGCCTTTATCGCTGCTGATGAAGTTAGCGGCTTCGGTTTCAGGATCGTGTTGTGGTTCATTCCAAAGTGTATCGGCAAGTGGCTCTAAGCCTGCTTCAATCGCGATTTGACCTTTGGTGCGGCGCTTTGGTTTGTATGGCAGATATAAATCTTCTAGGCGCGTCTTGCTGTCGGCTTGAGTGATATCACGCTCTAATTCTGGCGTGAGCTTGCCTTGGTCTTGAATCGACTTAAGAATCGTTTGGCGGCGATCGTCAAGTTCGCGAAGGTATGAAAGGCGACTATCAAGGTTACGCAGTTGGGTATCGTCTAAGCCACCCGTGACTTCTTTACGGTAGCGGGCAATAAAGGGAACGGTGTTACCGTCGTCAATTAGGTTGACTGCGGCGGTGACTTGCTCTGAACGAACATTCAGTTCTTCAGCAATCAGTCGACAGATAGCTTGGCTCATCCGATGAATCTCTTATTTAATATCATGACAAATACATGGGGGTGAGCGTACGCTTTTTCTAGCTTTGGCTATGTAATTATCGTGTCAGAAGTCGAATTTCCGTTTGTGATATCCGCTTTGTGCGAGATCTCTCACACGTGATGTAAGCCTAAGTCGCCTTAAACCTGTCAATATGTCTTGATTTGACTGTAAGTTGTTGATTTTTAATGGTGTGATGTTTTGGGGCGTATTTCTCTCTCGAAATGTTTTTTGGGACTATCTAGGAAACTCGCCTAAATACCGTAATATTTAACTTGTCGACAGGGAGTTGGCAGGAACAGGAAAAAGCCTAATGGACTAGGTATCTTCAGGATGAAGATTTGATTACTTAGGATGAGTGGTCAGCAAGGAAGTAATAATCTCTGGATGAGATTCGCCAGTCAGGATGACAGGCTAGAATGGACACCGCTAGGATGGCGATGAACAAAAAGGAAATTGGTTAAAGGATTTAGCCACTATCAAGGACAGATGCAGGGAGCACCTTATCTCGAAGAGATAAACAGTAGCCGGATTGCTGCGATAGAGACTTAACCCCGCCAGGCGCAAGCCTAGCGGGGTTTTCTTTTATCTGGAGTTTGGGTTTGTCTGCTCGACCTATGATGGCCGGTTAATCACGCTAAGCCATAAGCCATAAGCCATAAGCCATAAGCTTTATGCGTCGTCTGCGTAGCGAATCGAGTTAATGAACCACTCTTTATCGCCCTCCGGTGTGGTTACCGTAAACTCATCATCCACTTCCTTCTTCAGCAGAGCTCTAGCCATTGGCGAGTCGATAGAGATATAACCTTTCGCATCACCGTAGATCTCTTCAGGGCCGACAATACGAAACTTCTTCATTTCCCCATCATCATTCTCAATCTCGACCCAAGCACCGAAAAATACTTTACCTTCTTGTTGCGGTGAGTAGTCCACGATCGTGACATCAGGTAGGAACTTGCGTAGGAAACGCACTCGGCGATCAATCTGACGAAGCAAACGCTTGTTGAACGTGTAGTCTGCGTTTTCTGAACGATCTCCAAGGCTTGCTGCCCAAGTGACTATCTTAGTGATTTCTGGACGCTTCTCGTGCCATAAGTGGTCATGTTCTGCTTTGAGCTTGTTATAACCTTCTCGGGTGATCAGTTTGGTTTTCATAAATCTGACTTAATGAAATGATGTTCTAAGATAGAATATATAGAAAGGCAACATACGTTAACAATTATTTAGGCGACTTTTTCTCCAATAATGTTACATTTTTAATGTCTTATACCAATATACAATTTACCAAGAATGCTTAACCTTAGGTTTGAGCTTTAATAGGTGGAACCATTACATGCAAGAAAACTACAAAATTTTAGTGGTCGATGACGATGCTCGTCTACGTGCATTACTAGAACGCTATCTGTCAGAGCAAGGCTTTCAAGTGCGTAGCGTGGCAAACAGTGAGCAGATGGACCGCCTGTTAACCCGTGAAAATTTTCACTTGATGGTATTGGATTTAATGTTGCCGGGCGAAGATGGTCTATCGATCTGTCGTCGTCTACGAAACGCAAACAACTCGCTGCCTATCCTTATGTTGACGGCAAAGGGTGATGAAGTGGATCGCATTGTGGGCTTGGAAGTAGGTGCTGATGATTACCTGCCAAAACCATTTAACCCGCGTGAACTGCTTGCTCGTATCAAAGCGGTAATGCGCCGCCAAGTGATTGAAGCTCCGGGAGCGCCGAGCACAGAAGAATCTGTGGTTGCCTTTGGTGAGTTCCGCTTGAACTTAGGTACACGTGAAATGTTCCGTGGTGAAGAGCCAATGCCTCTGACCTCGGGTGAATTTGCGGTACTTAAGTCACTGGTCACTAACGCTCGTGAGCCAATGTCTCGCGATAAGCTGATGAACATGGCACGTGGCCGTGAGTATTCAGCGATGGAACGTTCTATTGATGTTCAGATTTCACGTCTGCGTCGTCTAGTTGAAGAAGATCCAAGTAAACCTCGATACATCCAAACGGTGTGGGGCTTGGGTTATGTATTCGTTCCAGATGGCAAAGCTGTGTAATCCAGCTTTATAAGCTCTATAGCTGCTTTACCGATTCTGTGAATCTTACGGGTCATCTCATTAATATGTGATGGCCCGTTTTGTATTCAGCACAATGAGAGATACCAATAGTAGTAAATAACTGCTCATCCTAGCTTGTTAAAACGCTCGATAACTTCGTTAGAAATTTTGATTGTAGAATAACTACTTATCAAAAATTGCTGCCTTGTTCTCAAGCCTTTTTCCGGTGCTATTTATGATCATTTACTTACTGTGATTGGTATTACAGCTATAGTTCCCACTATATCCCTTTATCATCCCTCACTTTAGGTCTTCTATGCGCATACGTAGCTCCTTTACTCAGTCGATAGTGCTCTTTTTAACCTTGTTGGTTGCTAGCCAAATCTTTTCTTATTACGCGGTGTTTAACTATGCATTGATGCCGAGTTTGCAGCAGTTTAATAAGATTCTGGCTCACGAGCTAAACCTCGTATTGGATCAAGGCAGTGATATCGAGATTGATGCGCCACTGCGTCAACGTGTGCTTGAGCAACTCGGAGTGACGGTTCACGCCAAGGACAGCGAAGCTGCGGGTGAGTATTACCATGCAGTAGCAATCGATCTGATGAGTGAGGAGATGACCAAAGAGTTAGGCTCTGAAACCGAAGTACGGCTGATTCTAGGCAAAGAGAGCTACGTGTTGTGGATGGACATCGCGCAGCTGCCTAACTCCTTGATTCGTATTCCTCTGTCTGAGCTGCAAGAAGAAGACTTTGCGCCTCTGTTCCGTAACAGCCTGATCATGGCGATGTTGATTGTCGCGGGTGGCTGGCTGTTCATTCGCTTGCAAAACCGGCCTTTGATAGCGCTAGAGAAAGCCGCCCAAGGTGTGGGGCGTGGTGATATTCCACCACCATTGCCAGTACAAGGTGCGCAAGAGATCCGCTCGGTAACTCGAGCCTTTAATCAGATGTCGAAAGGTATCCAAGAACTCGAAGAAGACCGCGCTTTGTTGATGGCAGGTATCAGTCATGATTTACGTACTCCGTTAACGCGTATTCGCTTAGCGACCGAGATGATGTCGCCAGAAGACAGCTATTTAGCGGAAGGGATCATCAGTGATACCGAAGAGTGTAATGAGATCATCAGCCAGTTTATGGATTACCTAAAGCCCGTTGATCGAGATTCATTCCAAGAGGTATTTGTCGATGATATTGCCCGAGAAGTTTCTAGCTCAGAAGGTGGCTACGAGGTACAAATTGAAACCGATATTCCAGAATCGATGAAGCCTGCGCTAGGTAACCCGATCGCGATGAAGCGTGCCGTGAGTAACTTGGTGGTGAATGCGCTGCGCTATGGCAATGGTTGGGTTAAGGTATCGACTGGCATGACGGCCGATAATAAACTGGCTTGGGTGACCGTTGAAGATAATGGCCCTGGGATCCCGCAAGACCAAGTCGGCAAGTTGTTTGAACCGTTCACGCGTGGTGATACCGCTCGTGGCAGTGAAGGTACCGGTTTAGGCTTGGCGATTGTGAAACGTATTGTCAGCCAACACCAAGGTGCGGTAGTGGTTAATAACCGCAGTGAAGGTGGCTTAAAAGCGCAGATCAGTTTCCCTGTGAAGCCTTAAATATCATCAGTTTGTATTATGGCGACGGGGTCGGTTCGGAAAGGTGTTAAGAGATCCCCGACTCGGTCATTCTTCCCTCTCGGGGATGACGAATTGCTAACCATGGACTTTGATGATGAAAGTTTACTTTGACCGTCATTCCCTATCGTGAGGAACGAGCGAATAGGGAATCTCGCTCTTGTTTGATGAAAGTAACGCACACTAAAAAGGCTTCCTTGAGGAAGCCTTTTTACGTTTGAATGCGGTCTCAGTGTTAACTATGCCTTAATGTTAACTACGCCTTAGAGTAAACATCGCGCTCGCCTAGCCAGCGGTTGATGATCGCCTTGGCGTTGTCTGGGTAGCTATCGTGAATATGACGCGCAATACGCTGCACTTCAGGTATCAAACGTTGGTCACGAATTAGATCGGCGATCTTGAAATCAGCCAAGCCAGTTTGTTTGGTACCGAGCAATTCACCGGGGCCACGGATTTCTAAGTCGCGCTGTGCAATCACAAAGCCATCGTTACTTTCACGTAGCACTCCTAGGCGTTTCTGAGCGGTTTTAGACAGCGGTGAGTGATACAACAATACACAATGACTAGCGACCGAACCTCGGCCGACACGGCCACGCAGTTGGTGGAGTTGCGCTAGGCCAAGACGTTCTGGGTTCTCGATGATCATTAAGCTCGAATTCGGAACATCCACACCCACTTCAATCACGGTTGTCGCAACCAATAGATGCAGCTTGTTCTCTTTGAACTCTCGCATCACCGCTTGTTTCTCGGCGGGTTTCATACGGCCATGGACTAAACCAATTTTTACGTCAGGCAGTTTGCGTTGCAGCTCTTCTGCCGTATCAGCTGCAGCTTGAGCTTCCAGCACTTCCGATTCATCAATCAGCGTACACACCCAGTAGGCTTGTTTGCCTTCATTGAGACACGCATTTTTCACACGTTCAACAATGTCATCGCGCTTGGTATCAGGAATCGCTACGGTTTGAATTGGTGTTCGTCCCGGTGGCAGTTCATCAATAATAGAAGTTTCGAGGTCGGCATAGGCCGTCATTGCTAATGTTCGTGGGATTGGGGTGGCGGTCATGACCAACTGATGGGGGTAGTAGCCTTGCTTTGCGCCTTTCTCACGCAGTTCTAATCGCTGGTGAACGCCAAATCGGTGTTGCTCATCAATGATCACTAAACCAAGGTTTTTGAACTCGACATGCTCTTGGAATAGCGCATGAGTACCGACCACCATTTGCGCTTCGCCGCTGGCAATACGTGTTAGTTCCGTTTCACGAGCTTTGCCTTTGAGTTTGCCCGCTAGCCAGCCGACTTGAATGCCCATCGCCTCAAACCAGTTAGCAAAGTTAATCGCGTGCTGTTCTGCGAGTAGTTCAGTTGGTGCCATAAGTGCTACTTGCTGACCATGTTCGAGTGCGCGAACGGCTGCCAGTGCGGCGACTAAGGTTTTACCTGAACCTACATCACCCTGTACTAAACGCATCATAGGGTGTGGCTTTTCAAGGTCGGCTTCGATCTCTTTAGTCACCCTTACTTGAGCATTGGTTGGTGAAAACGGAAGTTGAGCTAACAACTTATCTTTGAGGATGTTTACCGGAGGGAAAGGCATCGCTTTGTCTTGCTGCCCTTTACTACGAACAGACAGCATCGATAGGTTTTGCGCCAGTAGCTCTTCCATAATCAGGCGCAGCTGCGCAGGGTGTTTACCTTCATCAAACAGCTCTAGGTCAATGCCTGGAGGAGGCCTGTGAATGGTATGCAGTGCTTGCGCGAGTGTTATTTGGTGGTCGTATAAACCGGATGGGAGAAGCTCGTTAACTGCGGCCTTGTCGATTAACTCTAAAGCTTGATCGGTAAGATTACGCAGCGTGACTTGTCTTAGCCCTTCGGTGGTTGGGTACACCGGAGTCAGATTGGCTTCAACGTCTGGCTGTTGCCTCGGCGCAAAGAATTTGTAGTCAGGGTGGACGATCTCAAGCCCCATATTACCGCGCTTGATCTCACCATAAGCATGCACTTGTTTGCCTTCGGCAAAGTTATTCTTCATGCCTGCAGTGAAGTTGAAAAAACGTAGGGTAATAGTGCCATTACCATCACTGATCTTTACTGCGAGCATCTTACGTTTGCCGAAAATGGTATCGACGTGCATTACCTTGCCTTGCACTGCTGCCCATAAACCAGCATGCAGTTTTACGATTGGATAGATACGCGTTCGATCTTCATAGCGCAAAGGCAGGTGAAATAGCAGGTCTTGTACATTGTTAAGCCCAACCTTCTCTAGTTTCTCTGCGACTTTAGCGCCGACTCCAGATAAAGAGTTGAGAGGGATAGCAGATAAAAGCTGTGACATAACAAGGCTCATAAACGTAAGAGAGATAATCTATTCAAGCATTTTACTGGATTTTTGTACAGGGTAAAGCTTAGAAGCAGATGAGGGATGAGAGTGAACGATATGCGAAGGTAATAAGAGCAGATGCGGGGTACGGGTAAACGAGATACGAAGGATCAAGGGCAGAGACGAGGTACGAGTAAACGGGGTATATAGAAAACAGGACAGTACAAAAAATTAAAGCAGACTCGAAATACGAAGAGTTGAGGTGGTGAAAAGCTTTTGCTCTTCGCATCTCGAGACTCGTATCTCTCATCTGCTTTATTTATTTGCTTTTAGATCAGTTCTTACGACGTTTTACTTTCAGCGCGTGTGGCATCACACGTAGCTTTTTCATAATACTTGCAAGATGAACACGATCTTTGGTCGTCAGCAAGATAGTCACTGTGTACAGGCGTCCATCACGTTCTTCGGTTGAAATACCGTGAATGTTTGAGCCCGTTTTCGAGATAACGTTCGTTAACTCTGCCAGTGCACCTTGGTGGTTCTGGATGTCGATCTGAAGTTCAGCTGTGAACTCTTGATCGTAATCGTCAGACCATTCTACCGCCATGTATTTGTCTGGTTCTTTTTGGTAGCCACGAACGTTTGGACACGTTTCGCGGTGAACCACAAGGCCACGACCTGGAGATACATGAGCAATGATGTGATCGCCTGGGATCGGGTGACAACAATTTGCAAAAGTCAGTAGTAGACCTTCAGCTCCGCGGATAGCTAGTTTCTTCCTAGGCGCATCGCTGTTGTTTTTCACTTCAGTCAGTTCGTCAGCATCACCCAGTAGGCGACGAGCAATGACGATACTCATCAGCTCGCCAAGACCAATCGATGCTAGCAAGTCTTCAACGCTTTCTAGGCGTAAGTCAGACAATACATGCTCGAGGTTCTCTTGGCCGATATCGGCAATAGAGTGTTCACCAAGTGCGTGATTCAGTAGACGACGACCTAGGGTAATCGACTCTTCACGGCGCATTGTCTTCAGAACCTGACGGATCTTAGTACGAGCGCGTGAGGTCACCACGTAGTTGAGCCATGCTGCATTTGGACGTGCGCCCGGAGCACTGATGATCTCAATGGTTTGACCGTTCTTCAGCGATTTGCTGAGTGGGTAAGGGTTCATGTCGACACGAGCCCCTACACACATGTTGCCCACATCGGTATGCACCGCGTAAGCAAAATCGACCGCTGTTGCACCCGCAGGAAGTTCGACGATGCGACCTTTCGGCGTGAACACGAAGATCTCATCTGGGAACAGATCAGATTTAACGTTTTCAATGAATTCGAATGAGTTACCTGCGCTTTGTTGCAGCTCAAGTAAGCTCTGCATCCAACGCTGTGCTTTAACCTGTGCGGTTGTCCCGTTGCTACTGCGTGAGCCACTGCCTTTGTAAGACCAGTGCGCCGCGACGCCTTTATCGGCCATTTGCTCCATATCTTCGGTACGGATCTGAACCTCTACAGGTACCCCGTGAGGGCCGATCATTGACGTATGAAGAGATTGGTAGCCGTTGGCTTTTGGTACCGCAATGTAATCTTTCATGCGGCCCGGACGTGGCTTGTACAAGCTGTGAGCCTGGCCAAGTGCGCGATAACAAGTGTCTGGGGTATCAACCACTACGCGGAAAGCGTAGATGTCCATAATGGTGTGAAAGCGCTGTTCTTTGGTTTTCATCTTGTTATAGATTGAGAACAAGTTCTTTTCACGACCTACGACGCGAGCAGACAAACCGACTTCTTCAAGACGGCCTTCAATTTCGCTATGGATACGTTGGATCATTTCCTTACGGTTACCACGCGCAGCTTTCACTACATTTCTGAGTACGCGATAACGGTTAGGGTAGAGGGCTTCGAAGCCCAACTCTTCTAGTTCGGTCTTGATGTTATGAATACCAAGACGGTGAGCTAGCGGAGAATAGATCTCTAAAGTTTCACGAGCAATACGACGCTTTTTGTCAGGACGAAGTGCCCCAAGCGTACGCATGTTGTGAGTACGGTCAGCTAATTTGATCAAGATAACGCGGATGTCTTGCACCATGGCGAGAACCATCTTACGGAAGTTCTCTGCTTGCGCTTCTTTGCGATCACGAAATTTAAGCTTATCCAGCTTAGATACACCATCAACCAGTTCAGCAACGGTATTGCCGAATTGAGCTTCTAGCTCCTCTTTTGTAACTTCAGTATCTTCAATTACATCGTGGAGTAGTGCGGCTTGCAGAGTTTCGATATCCAGACGCATTTCTGCCAGGATTCTTGAAACAGCAACAGGGTGGATTATGTATGGTTCACCCGTTGAACGGGTTTGCCCTTCATGGGCATTTCTCGCTACCACATAAGATTGACGCAGAGCCTCAATTTGAGGCTCTGTTAGGTATTCTTGGGCAACGTCTTTGAGGCTATCGAATAGATACAAATTAAAGGCCCGGAAGGTTAATTAGTTCGAATGACGTTGATTCTATCAGCGAGTGTGAGCGATGCTGCTTACTGCTGCAAGTTCAGCCGCTTCTTGCTCTTGTTGCTCTTGACGCTCACGAGCATCTAGTACGTCTTTAGTGATAAGACCTTCTTCGATTTCGCGAAGAGCGATAACCGTCGGCTTATCGTTTTCTTCAGGCACTAGTGAATCTTTGCCGCCAGTTTGCATTTGACGTGCGCGGCGAGCCGAAATAAGAACTAGGTCGAAACGGTTGCCAACTTTTTCAACAGCGTCTTGAACAGTTACGCGTGCCATGAGGACTCCAAATAGTAATTAACTAATAAATTTTATATGACGAGAAAGTATACAAGTTTAACTAGAGACTTTCTAGCTCACCGTATACTTATCTCAATGGAAAATCCAGTTATACCCATCACAGTAAATAAGTGATCATAAAAAGCGCCGGAAAAAGGCTTGAGAACAAGGCAGCTCTAATCGACAAAGAGTTTCGATAAGTAGTGACCCTACAATCAAAAATTATAACGACGTTATCAGGCTTTTTAGCAAGCTAGAATGACCAGTTGTTTACTACGATTGGTATCAGAGATTATTCCGCTAGTAGTGCTGTAAGCATGCCGCTGTATTTAGCTGCTTGCTTATCTTCTTTCAAACGTTCCGCACGAATGATTGCTCTGAAGTCCATTAAGGCTGCATCAAAGTCATCATTCACGATCACATAATCGTATTCTGCATAGTGAGAAATCTCTGATTTTGCTTCGCTCATGCGTTTCGCAATAACTTCGTCGCTATCTTGACCGCGAACATTCAAACGACGCTCTAGCTCACCATTTGATGGTGGAAGAATGAAGACACTCTTCGCTTGAGGCATTTGTTCACGGATCTGACGAGCACCTTGCCAGTCGATATCTAGGAATACATCGATACCGCGGTTTAGGTTTTCTTCAATCCAAACACGTGAAGTGCCGTAGTAGTTGCCGAACACTTCAGCGTACTCTAGGAACTCACCTTTCTTAATCAGGTCTTCAAAGTGATGTTTCTCTACGAAGTGGTAGTGAACACCATTCTCTTCACCAGGGCGCATACCGCGAGTGGTGTGTGAAACAGATACCTTCATTGCGTAGGTTGGATTGGTTTCCAGCATTGCTGAGATCAAGCTCGATTTACCTGCGCCACTAGGTGCAGATACGATGTAAAGAGTACCTATGCCCATCTGTATATTTCCACTGTTGGTTGGATTGAGTGAAGGCGATAAACCGACACTATAAAAGATAGCACTGACCCTAATTTTTGTTCCGGTGGTGCATCTACTAATTGTTCCGGTGGTTACATCTATAAAGAGATAACGAGTGAAACCAATAGAGACAACTGGTGAAAATTAGGTCAGAAAAATGGAGGCGAAGAGTAGCATATTTAGATGATTGAGAACAACTGGCTTGATCGTTATTTATCAGCGAATGATCTTTTCAAGGATCTTTGTATAACTGCAATGGCTCGTCATCTTCACTTTTTTATGTGATCTGGACAAAATTTGTTGAAGTTTTAATCTCAATCCTTACAATCCGCGCAAACGATTAAATGCTGTATATATCTAGTGATATGGACTAGATGTTTCTACTACCGAGCCTACCTTGGTGACTACAGTTTTTAGTGTAGAGACCCCTCTATTCTCACAGCATTTGAATCTCAAATTTCTTAATTTATTACATAGGTTTTGTTGTGAATACCGACTCCACCCTGAAAGCCCAGAAAACGTCTGGCTCGCTTGATACCCTGTTCAAACTCTCAGAGAGAAAGACCACGATCAGCACTGAGCTATACGCAGGTTTTATTACCTTCCTAGCGATGAGTTATATCTTGGCGGTTAACCCAGCAATTCTGGGGGGCATCCCGGGGATGGACAAAGGGGCTGTATTTACGGCTACCGCTCTTTCTGCTGCTATCGCAACGCTTATCATGGGTATTTGGGGTAACTACCCAGTCATGCTAGCTCCGGGCATGAGTATGAACGGATTCTTCAAAGGTCTACTGTTAAGCGGTTCTGTGGCGGTACTTTGGAATGAAGCGCTATTTGGTATCTTCCTATCCGGTATCCTTTATCTCGCTTTCTCGTTGACCAATATCCGTAAGTCGATGATTGAATCAATTCCTGAAGATTTGAAGCTAGCGATTACCGTATCTCTCGGCTTATTCATTGCTTTCTTAGGCCTTAAGAATGCAGGCATCATTGTTTCTAACCCGTTTGTACTGGTTGGCTTAGGTGACATCTCAGACCCACAAGTGGTTATCGCTTATGTGAGTATCTTCATCGCTCTGGGCTGTATGGTTCGTGACATTAAGCTGGCAACGTTTATCTCGTTTGTTTCAGCGATTGCATTGACGATTTTGGCTGATGTGTTTTTAGGTACATCAAACGCACCAATCCCAGACCAATTTTTTTCTATGCCACCAAGTATGGCGGGCAGCTTTGGCGCTATCTTTGATTTCTCAGCTTTTACGCCTGAGAAAATGTTCGATTTGTTGTTCATCGTACTTATCTTCCTGATTGTCGATTTCTTTGATGGCTTGAGCACGATTGTGGGTGTGGGCCGCGATGCAGGTATCATCGACAAAGACGGCAAGGTGCCAAACGCAAAATCGGCGCTAGTGGCAGATGCGGGCGGTACGGTGATTGGTTCGATTCTTGGTACCACATCGATTACTGCGTTCTCTGAATCGGGTATTGCTTCTTCTCAAGGTGCGAAAACAGGTTTAGCGGCAGTCATGGTGGCTGGCCTATTCCTAGTGTCTCTATTTCTATACCCAATCTTCTCTATCTTCTCAGCGGCAATGGTCGCGCCTGCGATGGTTGTGGTAGGCATCTACATGGTGGGTCGCCTTGGTCAGATAAACTGGGAAAAGAAAGAGTCACGCATTGCAGCCTTCTTCACCATCATGTTCACCGTTCTAAGCTTCTCTCCAGCAAACGGTATGGCGATGGGCTTCATCAGCTACGCATTCACGATGGTTGTGGCAGGTAAGCGCAAAGAAGTACACCCGCTTATCTACGGCCTGTGTGTGGTGTTCTTAACTTACCTAATACTGCTATAAGCCTAATGGCGAAATAACGTTTGTTAAGTAGCAGTCGTTAAGTAAAAGATAAATAGATGGCTCTGCAGTGAATGTGGGGCCATTTTTGTATCTGTTGTTTGTTAGTGTTGTTCTTACTGTTGGTTATCGATGCTTTGACAGTACGCGACTTATATTGATGCATGCTATTGTAGAGACTGGATTAATTATTTTTTGAAGAGTGACTATGCCTTCTAACTTACCTAAATCTTTTAGTAAGCCGTTTTTAAAAGTATTCCACATTATGGAAGCGGTATTGCTGGTGGCGATCACACTGGCGACCTTGTTTGCGATGGTCGAAGAGTTCATGCATGTCTTCGCTGAACGCCGAGTGCAATTGACCGACATTCTGCTGATGTTTATCTATTTAGAAGTGTTGGCGATGGTTCAGCAGTTTGTGATGAACGGTAAGATCCCTGTGCGATACCCAATCTACATTGCGATGATGGCAATTGCTCGTTACATCACTTTGGGCATGAAAGAACTCGATGCGGTATTGATCGTTTGGTTATCTTTAGCGGCATTTATCTTGGCCGCAGCAACACTCTTGATTCGTGTTGGGCATCATTACTGGCCATATGTCGATCTAAGAACCAAGCAGCCGGATGAGTAAATCAATCAGGTTATAAGCTAATAAGAGCCCAGCCATGTTGCTGGGTTTTTTATTGTCCCTTGTGAGTCTAAAAGACATAAAGATGTCTATTTTATTGTGTTATTTCCTTTGTCAATATGACTCTAATTGTTATTTTTTCCTTGCTGTATAAGGCTTTGTGTCTTGGCATGAATGTTGATTAGTAAGTATTAGACTCATATAAGGAACACGCTATGCATTTTGAAAGCACTCATTATAAACCTGAAATATTCTCCGAAAAGGTTGCACTTCTTGTTACTCGACTTCTCAAAAAGACACTTAACTTGTTTTATGGGAAACACTTAGCCAAACGAGCCATGTTGTTGGAAACCATAGCGGCGGTGCCGGGCATGGTGGCGGGAGTGTTCAACCACCTCAAAGCTCTGCGCCGCATGAAAGACGATGGTGGTTGGATCAAAGAGCTACTGGACGAAGCGGATAATGAACGGATGCATTTGATGATTTTCCTCACCGTTACCAACCCGTCCATTATAGAACGCATTTTAGTGATGCTATTACAGTTCATCTTTCTACTCATCTATGGCGTGATCTACTTAGTCTCATCTAAAACCGCGCATAGGATCGTTGGGTATTTTGAAGAGGAAGCTTGTAATAGTTACTCCGAATATATCTCGAAAATTCAAGATGGCACGTTGCCCAATCATCCCGCTCCTGAAATTGCGATTAAATATTATCACTTACCCGAGAATGCTACGTTTTTGGATGTGCTTTTCTGCATAAGGGAAGATGAAGCTAAACATAGAGATAAGAATCACGACATTGCCGATCTCTATAAAACCCAAGACTTACCCGATCATCAGTGCTAATCATCAAAAAGACATAATTATGACAAATAAAGCTCAACAACCAGAAAATAAGGTCGTCTTAATTACTGGTTCAAACCTGGGATGGGGTTGAGCTTTTCTATGCATACTAGGAATACGGACTTACCTGAGGGGGAGTGCTTAGAGAGTCGTACTATGAGTAAATTTCTTAAGATCAAAGCGTTATAAATGAGCTTAATGGCGTAGTAGGGCTGTAATTTAAGCCAACCGAACAAAAAAACATCAATTATTTTCAAATAAAGCTTTACAACCCGACCCAGATCACCAAGAATGGCCTCGCTCTGTTTTCAGAGTTATTAAATGAAACATCAGTTGTAAAGTAAAACCCTTAGTATTGCTTCATTGTTATTCTCAGTGTTTCCCTTGGCTTCATAGATACATTAAATAATTCAAGCTTTCAGCGCATCGCACTTTTGGCGATTAATTTTTTATTTTTATATAAGGGACACATCATGTCTAACAAAACAAACGGCGTAGTAAAATGGTTTAACGAAGAGAAAGGTTTCGGTTTCCTAACTCAAGACAACGGCGGCGCTGACGTATTCGTTCACTTCCGTGCTATCGCTTCTGAAGGTTTCAAGACTCTTAAAGAAGGCCAACAAGTGTCTTTCGAAGTAGAGCAAGGCCAAAAAGGTCTTCAAGCTGCAAACGTTGTAGCTCTATAAGATTTTAAGTCGGCGCAAGTTGCAATAGCAACTTGCGCCACTTTCTCCCTTAAATCTTTCCCCTCTAGTTCCACCTGTAATACCCCCTTCAAAATATTCTAAAATCCTTTGTTACATCCGCTTCTCTGTTTTATCTATAGCTGTATCTATCTCTTGCTCCAAACAAATCTCCTGCGTAACAACCTGCTCAACTTGCTCATCCTGATTGTCATTATTGTATCCATAAAAAAAGCCCCTAAAACTAGGAGCTTATCTTGATCTAATCAACACTGATTCAGCTAACGGCTATTCACAGCATGTTACTGACAAACTGTTATTCAATATTCTGGATCTGCTCGCGCATCTGTTCGATAAGAACTTTAAGCTCTACGCCTGATGCTGTGATGTCTGTGCTGATAGACTTAGACGCTAGCGTGTTTGACTCACGGTTGAACTCTTGCATCATGAAGTCAAGCTTACGGCCACAAGCGCCACCTTTCTTCAATACGACATTTGCTTCTTTCACGTGAGAGTCTAAACGGTCTAGCTCTTCTGCTACGTCTGACTTTTGTGCTAGCAGGATAAGCTCTTGCTCAACACGAGAACCTTCCAGTTCAATTTTTGCATCTTCAAATTTGGTAAGAAGACGCTCACGTTGCCACTCTAGGATCTCAGGCATACGTGCACGAACTTTCACTACTTCTTCAGTGATTGCATCTAAGCGCTGTACGATGAGCGCCTTCATGTTCTCACCTTCACGAGCACGAGCATCAATGAACTCTGCGATAGCATCGTTGAATGCTTCTAGCAGGTCTTTGTTGATGGCATCCATGTCTTGCTCTGGCGTTTCCATCACGCCAGGCCAGTTCATGACTTGGAATGGGTTCAAACGGCTGTCTTCACCTGTCATCGTCATTACTTGGTTCGCAGCATTGATTACTTGTTGAGCTAAACCTTCGTTAATGCTTAGCTCGCCTTTCGCTGCTGGGTTTGCTTCGAAGCGTAGGTTACATTCAACCTTACCGCGCGCTAGACGCTTACGGAAACGCTCACGCAAGATCGGCTCTAAACCACGGAACTGTTCAGGCATACGGAAGTAAGTTTCAAGGTAGCGTTGGTTTACACTACGGATTTCCCATACTGCTGTACCCCAATCGCCTTTTACTTCTTTGCGTGCGTACGCGGTCATACTATAAATCATCGAATTTTCCTGTCTTTTATCATTCTGAAAATAACGCGCACGCATAGTATCACGATACGGGGTGCACCCGAAGCCTGTCGCTTTTCCGCGATAAATAGCCTTTCACGGTAAGTATCTTTGAGTCGCAAGTCGCTTTAAGTCGTAAGTCGCTTTGAATGGTAAATAGATTTGAAAGATAAACTGCTATATAATCTTGCCCCAATCAAAACTGTCTCACCCCTTTCTTAGGTGATGCACTCTTTCGATAGTAAATCACTTCAGACTGTTAATAAGGTAGATACCAATGCGTCCAAATGACCGCGCTGTAGATCAAATTCGTCCAATTAAAATTACTCGTAACTACACGGCTTATGCTGAAGGTTCTGTATTAGTTGAGTTCGGTAACACTAAAGTTCTATGTAATGCGACGGTAGAAGAAAACGTACCGCGTTGGTTAAAAGGCCAAGGAAAGGGTTGGGTAACGGCTGAATACGGCATGCTGCCACGTGCAACGCACACTCGTAACCGTCGTGAAGCGGCGAGCGGCAAGCAAGGTGGTCGTACGATGGAAATCCAACGTCTGATCGCTCGCAGCCTACGTGCTGTTGTTGACCTGAAAGTAATGGGTGAAATCATGATCACTGTCGATTGTGATGTTATCCAAGCAGACGGCGGTACTCGTACTGCTTCTATCTCAGGTGCAAGCGTTGCAATGGCTGATGCTATCAACAGCTTACTTGCAAGCGGTAAACTGAAAAAGAACCCAATGAAAGGCCACGTAGCGGCAGTTTCAGTGGGCATCGTTGGTGCACAAGCACTGTGTGACCTTGAGTACGTTGAAGACTCAGCAGCTGATACCGACATGAACGTTGTAATGACGGAAGACGGTAAGATGATTGAGATTCAAGGCACCGCAGAAGGCGAACCGTTCAGCCACGAAGAGCTGATGCAGCTTTTAGCCCTGGCGAATAAGGGCATTATCGATATCGTCGAAGCGCAGAAAGCTGCGTTGGCCGACTAGTTTCTAGATAGCTCCCACATTGGGGGCTATTTTTTTATCTTCTTCGTATTCGCGCCCTCCGCGTTGTTAACTGTGCTTACTCACCCGAATCACTTACTACTCGTAAGCTCACGGGTTTCGTAAGCTTGTTGCCTAGCGGAAAACACGACTACTAAGAAGATACTAAGAAGAGTTTAAGTTAATTAAGTTTTATTGGATAAACGTAGAGGAAAAACATGAAAGCATATCAACGTGAATTTATTGAATTTGCACTAGAGAAAGAAGTACTTAAGTTTGGTGAGTTTACTTTAAAGTCTGGCCGTAAGAGCCCTTACTTCTTCAATGCTGGATTGTTTAATACAGGTCGTGACCTAGCACGCTTAGGTCGCTTCTACGCAGCAGCATTGGCAGATTCAGGCATTGAGTTCGACGTACTATTTGGCCCTGCGTACAAAGGTATCCCAATTGCAACGACAACAGCGGTTGCACTCGCTGATCACCACGATTTGGACACGCCTTACTGCTTCAACCGTAAAGAAGCGAAGAACCACGGTGAAGGTGGCAACCTAGTGGGTAGCGAACTTGAAGGTCGCATCATGCTAGTGGATGACGTGATCACTGCTGGTACAGCGATCCGTGAGTCGATGGAAATCATCCAAGCAAACGGTGCTGACTTAGCGGGTGTGCTTGTTGCTATCGACCGTCAAGAGAAAGGCAAAGGCGAATTGTCTGCGATTCAAGAAGTAGAGCGTGACTTCGGTTGTGCGATTATCTCAATCGTTAGCCTGACAGACTTGGTGACTTTCCTTGAAGAGAAAGGCACAGACGCAGCACACCTAGAGTCAGTAAAAGCGTACCGCGCTCAATACGGCATCTAATTCGTAAACTGAAGAAGTTGAACCTGATGGTTTAGCGCTCTAGGTTAAGAATCGAAAAAGCAAAAAGGCCCGAGAGAGATAACTCTTTCGGGCCTTTTACTTTTCTATTGAGATGAGCTGCTTTCTTATCTATTTATAACGAATACCGCGCTCAATTTCTGGGTCTTCCATGGTTTTGAAACGCTTGTGCAGCCACATCCATTGCTCTGGCGCTCGCAAAATAATCTTCTCAAGATAACGGTTTAGATAAGCGGCCGCGGCTTTTTCATCTTTGCGTGGATAGTCATCTTCGATGGACTCATCCGCCATGATTTCATACTTACCATCGGCATTTCTAAAACCAGACCCCGGAACAAGTGCACATCGGCTAGTGTAAGCCAGAATACTGGTGCCTGTTGTGGTACACGCATCTTCTACTGCGAAGAAAGGCACAAACACAGACTTGTTACGGCCATAGTCATGATCCGGCAGATAGAAAAGGATCTCACCCTGACGCAGGATTCGAATCATACGCTTCACGTCTTTACGGTGGATAAGACGGTTGCCGTTCTGAGTACGACCACGGTATTGAATGAACTCGTAAGCTGGGTTGTTATGCGGGCGATAAACACCTAAACCAGAAATACCAAGAACGGCCATTGCTCGCGCAGTGATCTCTAGATTCAAGGCATGTACACAGCACAACAAAACACCTTTACCGTTGGCTTTGTGAGTGCGCAGTGTTTGGGTGTCTTTATCAACTAGGATTCTTTTGAAACGCCACGTCGGCCAAAACCAGGTAATACCGGTTTCGATCAGTGCCATGCCGGTATTTTTAAAGTTTTCACTGACCATAGCCGCGACTTCATCAGCAGGCTTATCTGGGAAGGCGAGTTCCAAGTTACGTGTTGCGACCGCTACGCGCTTTTTACCATAGCGAGCCCCAAGAGAGCCCAATGAACGACCTAGCAGTAATAATATACGGTAAGGGAGAACATTAACGATAAGCGCCAATAGCCCAAAACCGAACCACACTCCCCAGTATTTAGGGTGGAGTAGTGCCAGAGTAAAAGGTGGCTTAGTAATAACGTGTTGTGCCGTACTGTTTGTCGGAGAAGTTTTCGTCGTCATAACCATCACTTAAGATTTGATTGCTACTTAATTTGATTGCTACTTAATCTGAGCGCTCAGCAGTGCCCAATAAGCATCAAAGTTTTCTGTCGGTTGATATTTGAAGTCAGAACGTACAAATCGATTCAAGCTGCCTTCAACCTGACCGAGCAGTTGAGCCGCTAAGATCTTCTCATCAACAGGGAATGATTTCCCTTCACGAAGCTTCCTTTCACGCAGGATTTGTCGAAGTTGAGTCTCAATGCGCTCAAAAAGCTGATTGATGCGTTCACGCAGGCGCTCATTCTCAAACATTAGGGCATGGCCCGACAAAATACGAGTCAAACCAGGGTTGCGCTCAGAAAAGACTAAGATTAGTTGCATCACGAGGCGGATACGCTCAAGAGTGTCTTTTTCTTCATCGAGAATACGGTTGATTCGAGACATCAACGCTTCTTCAATGAACTCAATTAGGCCTTCAAACATGCGAGCTTTGCTTGGGAAGTGGCGGTAGAGCGCAGCTTCAGATACGCCGACTTGCTTGGCCAACTTTACCGTTGTGATACGAGAAGCACCTTCGGTCGATTCCAACATTTGTGCGAGAGCTTGTAGGATTTCTTCACGACGGTTTGATTTTCGAGTACCAGCCATCTATTTACTTCCTTTCCTAAAGATGAGGATTGAGTGAAGCAGGATTATAAACACCATTCAATTCTGTTTCCTAGTTTTGTGAGCCCTAGGTCAACAGAATCGAGAGGTGTCAGCACATTGTCAGAGCGAAATCGTATATTTATTCGACAATAAGTTGTTGGATCTGATCGAGGATCTGGAAACCAAGTGTGTCTTTGCTATCCAGTGGCAGAGATTTATCACCGTCTTTCCAATAAAGGTGCAATTCATTACTGCTGCTGTTGAATCCTTGTCCTTCGACAGAGACATCATTAGCACAAATCATATCGAGGTTCTTTCTTTCCAGTTTGCCGCGCGCGTACTTCTCAACATCTTGAGTTTCTGCAGCGAAGCCAACAGTAAATGGGCGACCTTCCGTCATTGAGGCGACAGAAGCGACAATGTCTGGGTTCTTAACCATTTGAATGGTCATGTCGTCTTTACCATCGACCTTTTTAAGCTTTTGGTCTGCAATGGTCTCAGGGCGGTAATCGGCCACCGCGGCGCAGCTGATGAAAATATCGTGTTGAGCTGCGTTGGCAGTAACGGCATCAAACATCTGTTGTGCGCTGTCGATATCAATGCGATTGACCTTGTTTGGCGTCGCAAGTGAAACAGGGCCACTGATTAGAGTCACTGTTGCGCCTTGTTTAGCGGCCGCTTCAGCCAGTGCATAGCCCATCTTGCCTGAGCTATGGTTGGTAATGTAACGCACCGGGTCGATGGCTTCACGAGTTGGACCCGCAGTAATCAACACCGAACGGCCAGCAAGCGGCTTAGGTTGGAAGAAGTCTTCACAACGGTGCACGAGCTGCATTGGTTCTAGCATACGACCCATGCCGACATCACCACACGCTTGTTCGCCTGCGGCAGGGCCCCAGATTTCACAGCCACGACGTTTTAGCGTCGCGATGTTCTCTTGAGTTGCAGGGTGGCTGTACATCTGTTGGTTCATTGCCGGAGATACCGCAACTGGCGCATCGGTTGCTAAAAGCAAAGTGGTCAGTAGGTCGTTACCCATGCCTGCGGTCATGCGCGCAATCAGGTCAGCGGTTGCCGGTGCTAATAATACCAGGTCAGCCCATTTCGCTAGCTCGATGTGCCCCATGGAAGCCTCAGCAGCAGGATCAAGCAAACTATCAGATACTGGCCTTCCAGAGACGGCTTGCATGGTGAGAGGAGTGATGAACTCCTTGGCTGCATTCGTCATCACGACTTGTACTTGCGCCCCACGTTCAATTAAGCGTCGAGTCAGTTCGGCACATTTATACGCAGCGATACCACCACTAATGCCAAGTAGGATTTTTTTCCCAGCTAGGCCTTGTAGGTCAGCGTTATCCAGTTGATTAACCAATGTTTGCATGATTCTGTTCCTTAATTTCTCTGGGACTTACGATATCAGAACAAAGGATTAGTGCCTAGAAGCAGAATTCGAACAGACTTGATGCTCATCAAATTGGTGTTATCAAACTTATCAATTACACGGTTTTGCTAGCGACTCGTTTCCTTTTCTCTTTATCAAAGGATCTCTGGTTGCAAGCTCATTAAGCTGACGGATCGTATTCATGACCCTAAATAGCCTTTATATGCCTATAAGTAAGATGCCTGTTGAGTCGATGCCAAGAGAAAAGTTACTGAGTCGAGGGCCAGATTCTCTAAGTGATGCGGAGTTGTTAGCGATATTTCTTCGAACGGGCACACAAGGAATGAATGTTTTAGAGCTTTCTGACAAGTTGATCAAAGATTTTGGTTCACTGCGCCAACTTTTTTCTGCAACCGAGACTGAGTTTTGTGCTCATAAAGGGATGGGGCAGGCGAAATATGTCCAGTTGCAGGCTGTTTTAGAGATGACGCAACGTTATTTGGCAGAGACTTTATCTCGAGGGGATGCACTCACTAGCCCAAGCCATACCAAGTTGTATCTTTCGAGTATATTGCGCGATCGCCAGCGAGAAGCCTTCTATATCTTGTTCCTAGATAACCAAAATAGAGTAATAAAGGATGAAGTGATGTTTGAAGGAACCATCGATGCCGCATCAGTTTACCCTAGAGAAGTAGTGAAACGGGCACTTCATCATAATGCAGCAGCATTAATCCTAGCGCACAACCATCCTTCTGGTGTCGCGGAGCCAAGCCAAGCAGATAGGCGAATTACACGCAGATTAACCGACGCATTGGCGCTGGTGGACATCCGAATTCTCGACCATTTTGTGGTTGGAGATGGCGAAGTTATCTCTTTTGCAGAACGCGGATGGATTTGAATCACATTTTAGGTTGTTAGTTGCGTTAAATCTGCTATCATTCCGCCCACATTTTAGAACCTTAAATCAGCTCTGATTACTCAAATAGCTGCCCTGTTCAAAAAAAGATCACGAAATCCTTAAAAAGGATCTGTTCGGGTCTTGAGCAATGCATGTCAAGTTAGTATAATACGCGACCTTTGATAGCCTTGAATGGATTTTCCATTATGGTTTTTACCTCTATTTTCAGAATTGATAGAGAGGTTCGGCCACCAAGGTTGATATCGAGCTGAAACGATTTGGAGAGACATTCATGTCCCGAGTATGTCAAGTAACTGGTAAGCGTCCAGTAACGGGTAATAACCGTTCACACGCACGCAATGCTACCAAGCGTCGTTTTCTGCCGAACCTACAAACTCACCGTTTCTGGGTAGAGAGCGAAAAACGTTTTGTTAAACTACGTCTAACTGCTAAAGGCATGCGTATTATTGATAAGAAAGGCATCGATGCTGTTCTTGTTGATATCCGTGCACGTGGCGAAAACGTTTAAGAGGAATTAAGCAATGGCTAAAGGCATTCGTGAGAAAATCCGTCTAGTATCTTCTGCTGGAACTGGTCACTTCTACACAACTGACAAGAACAAGCGTAACATGCCAGGCAAATTTGAGATCAAAAAGTTTGATCCAGTAGTTCGCCAGCACGTTATGTACAAAGAAGCTAAAATCAAGTAATTGATAGCCCCTTTGTCTCTTCTTTTTATAGAAGAATAAATTAAAAACCCAGCTTATAGCTGGGTTTTTTTATGCCCAAAATTTAGGAAGCCCCATTATTTTGAGAGGTCTAAGGTTTTTTGATAAGCCTAAGCTTTTTCGAGAAGACTAAGTGTTTTTTGATAGACGTAAGTTTCATTGGCTCAATTTGGCACCTACCGCACAGACATTACACTTGCCGATGGGCTTATGTGATAGAAAATAGCGCAACATAGAAAGTATCGCCTTTTTCACGATATACTGAACACTCAATAGGTTAGATGAGCAGAATCAGATGAGATATCGTGGACGCCGATGGAACAACATACTCATGTTTCAGTGTGATTGCTTTTATTGGGGTGTTAAACCTTCCAACATTGATCAAAGCTTATTTGATCGAGCCCGAACCTGAAGTTACGGTCAGCAGCCCTTATCCTTCTCTTTTAAATCCAGCAGCTGAGCTTCAAGCTTTGCACTTTGCTAATTGGTCAGTTGTGCTAGAAGACGATCACTGGGTTTATCAATTTAAAGATACAACACTTCCTCAAACTACCAGTGCACAAGAGTTGTCGCAGCGATGGAAAGAGCTTGTGGGTACCGAAGTCGATTCTCAAACCTATACCGACCTCTCACCACAACTGAATACCCCGCACACCATCGAGGTGTGGTAATCAAGATCAAGAAGAACCACAACGCATTACCTATTATCAACTGCCTCAGTTCTGGCTGCTAAAAAACTGGAATGATCAGTGGTTGGCGGTGTCTATTGAAGAGAGCTACTTGTTTCCAAGTTTTGGCTCAGACCAGTCATTTAAGTCAGACAAGCTATCTATATCAGAAAAATCACCTAAATCGGACGACTAACTATGCCTGAATTACCCGAAGTTGAAGTAAGCCGAATGGGGATCTCGCCTCATTTAGTCGGTGAGAAAATTAAAACTCTGACTTTTCGTACACCTAAATTGCGTTGGGATATCCCTCAAGAACTTAAGCGATTAGAAGGGCAGGTGATTCGCTCTATTTTCCACGCCGAGCTAAGTACCTATTGATAGAAACTGATACCGGAACAGCCATTGTTCACCTTGGGATGTCTGGCTCACTGCGCGTGTTAGATGCCGATTTTCCAGCGGCCAAGCACGATCACGTGGATCTTAAGTTAACCAATGGCAAGATATTGCGTTACAACGATCCGCGTCGCTTTGGTGCGTGGTTATGGTCGGCGCCTGATGAATACATACAGTATTACTGGGTTCTGGTCCTGAGCCACTAACTGACGACTTCAACGCAGATTACATTGCTGAAAAAGCAGAAAAGCGTAAAGTTGCCGTCAAACAGTTCATTATGGACAACAAAGTGGTGGTCGGCGTGGGAAATATCTACGCCAATGAAGCGCTGTTTTCTTCACGAATCCATCCTTTGCGGCCAGCAAGCAAAGTGACAAAAGAAGAATGGGCCTTGTTAACCAAAAGAGATCAAACAAGTACTCGCTACCGCCATCAAACAAGGCGGTACTACACTCAAAGATTTCGCACAAAGCGGATGGCAAGCCGGGGTATTTTGCTCAAGAGCTACAAGTGTATGGGAAAGCCGGTGAAAAGTGCCCTAACTGTGAAGCTCTAATTCAAGAGTTAAAAATAGGGCAGAGGAATACGTTCTTTTGTGAAGAGTGCCAAGTTTAAAAAACTGAACTTACGTTAACTTTTTACTGCTAGTAGATATGCGGGCTAGTCGCTACAATTACATTAATGATACGAATTGAGAATAGTAGAATGAAATATTTAGTAACTGGCGTTGCCGGTTTTATCGGCTCCGCAGTGTCAGAGCGACTATGTGCGGCAGGACATGAGGTTATCGGTATTGATAACTTAAATGATTACTACCAAGTCTCTTTAAAACATGACCGACTAAAACGCATTGAACATGAAAACCTGACTTTTATCGAGCTGGATCTTGCTGATAGAGAAGGCATGGCAACGCTGTTTGCTGGCAAAAGTTTGACCGTGTTATTCATTTAGCGGCACAAGCTGGCGTTCGTTACTCAATTGATAACCCGATGGCGTATGCCGATAGCAACCTTGTTGGTCATTTAGCTATTCTTGAAGGCTGTCGCCATAACAAGGTTGAACACCTAGTTTACGCTTCATCGAGCTCTGTTTATGGCTTGAATCAAAAAATGCCATTCCATACAGCAGACAGTGTTGATCACCCGATTTCACTATACGCCGCGACTAAGAAATCGAATGAATTGATGGCGCATACCTACTCTCATTTATATGATGTACCGACGACAGGCCTGCGCTTCTTTACCGTTTACGGACCTTGGAGCCGCCCTGATATGGCGATGTTTAAGTTTGCGAACTTAATTGTGGCGGGTAAACAGATCGACATCTATAACAATGGCGACATGATGCGTGATTTCACTTATATCGAT